>NZ_LNRZ01000001.1 GCF_001468265.1 Sphingopyxis sp. H050
CTCCGCGGACGAGCGCGCCGGTGCCTTCCGCACGGCGACCGCCGCCGCCTGCCACAGCAGCGCGCCGCGCCCGCTCGTTCCCGGCGAAATATGGACGCTCGACACCGCGGCCGAGGCGTTCACGCTTGCGGGCGGCAGCGGCGATGTCCTGCTTCTCGAAATCGCGGTCCAGCCCGCGTCGTCGCTCCCGACCCGCACCTACGACATCGCCAGCGGCCGCCTCGTCCGCGCCTCGGCCTCCCGCCGCGACAGCAGCGTGCGCCAGATGGCGCTCGCCCTGCTGCGCAGCTTCGGACGCACCGACGCCGCCCCGCTCTTCGCCGCCGAGACGCAGGCGCAGGATTTCGCCGCACGCTGGGCCGCGATGCGCGAGTTTGTCGCGCTCGATCCCGCGGCGGCGCGCCCGCACCTTCAACGCATGGCCACCGCCGACCCGCACCCCGAAATCCGCCGCGCCGCCGCCGCGACACTGGCGCTCTATGCTCCCCTTCCGCCGGCGGGCGGGGTTGGGGGAGGGTCTGTCGAAGCCCCGGCACCGGAGACGTGCAAGTGCCCCGCCTGATCGATCCACCCGCGGCCTGCGAATACGACCTCGAAGAAGTCGCCGCCCGCCTCGACGAAAGCGGCGTCGACCTTTCCGACGAAGCCAGCGTCGCGCGCTGCGCCGGCCTCCTCGCCGGCCTCCAGCGCAACCGCAGCTTCCTCGCCGACCGCATCATCGCCGAGCTCAAGGCCAGCTACGCCGGCCAGCTCGCCGCGAACCGCTATTCGGCGCAGGTTTTCCTGCTCCACCGCAGCCCGCGCGGGCATTTCCTCCGCGCCAACCTCTGGCCCGCCGCGACCGACGCGGTCTACGCCGCGAGCGGCCCCGCCGCCTTCGCCTACGGCCTGCCGCACGACCATAATTTCCACTTCCTCACCACCGGCTATTGGGGCCCCGGCTATGTCAGCGACTATTATGAGTATGACGCCGAAGCCGTCGACGGCCGCGCCGAGGAGTCGTTAAATCTGCACTTCGTTGAGCGCAGCAGCTTGAGCGAAGGCAAGATGATGCTCTACCGCGCCCACCGCGACATCCACAGCCAGCTCCCGCCGGAGCGCCTGTCGGTCAGCCTCAACATCATGGACGAGGGCGAGCACATCCCCTGGCGCGACCAATATATCGTCGACCTGGAACGCGGCACGATCGCCAGGCGCCCGACGCTGACCCCCGGCGAAATGCTCCTCCGCTGCGCCGTCCACCTGACCGACAACGCCAAGGACATCGCCGAGCATTTCGCGAAAGCGCACCCGGTGCCACGGGTCCGCGCGAACGCGATCGCGGCGCTGGCGGCAGTGGCAGAGGGCGACGGAAGGGCGGCGGTGCTGGAGCGGGGGGTGGGGGATGTCGATGCGCGGGTGCGGGATGATTGCCTAAGGCGGCTGGCAACCTGATCCTCCCTGTCGCGCAGCGATGGGGAGGTGGCAGCGCGAAGCGCTGACGGAGGGGCAATGGCGCCGCCGTCGCGGCCCCTCCACCGCCCTGCGGGCGGTCCCCCTCCCCATGGCTTCGCCACGAGGAGGATTCTATATCCGCACCCGCCCTCCGTCATTCCCGCGCAGGCGGGAATCCAGCTTTCGCTTCAACTTGGCGAAGCTTGCCCCTTGGCGCCCGAATCGGCTTCGTCTAGCGTTGGGTCGTCATAAGGGGGCGGCATGCGACTGAGTTGGGACGAGATCAAACGCCGCGCCAAGGCGTTCAGCGAGGAATGGCGCGACGCCCATTATGAAAAGGGCGAAACGCAAAGCTTCTACAACGATTTCTTCGAAATCTTCGGGATCAAGCGCCGCACCGTCGCCGACTATGAGCGGCGGGTCAAACTGCTCGATAACAAGCACGGCTTCATGGACCTGTTCTGGCCGCGCACGCTGCTGATCGAACAGAAAAGCAGCCGGCTGGACCTCGGCAAGGCAGAGGAACAAGCGCTCAACTATGTCGCCGGCTTGCCCGAAACCGAACAGCCGCGCTTCATTCTGACCTGTGATTTCCAGAATTGGGTGTTGCGTGACCGTGATAGCCGGAGCGATCCGCTCAGCTTCAAGCTCGCCGACCTACACAAGCACATCACTGCCTTCGACTTCATGCTCGGGCGGCGCGTCAGCTTCGAAAATCAGGCGGGGGTGACGATCAAGGCGGCGGAGCTGATGGGCAAGCTCCACGACGCGCTGGAGGAGGCGGGCTACATCGGCCACGACCTCGAACAATTTCTCGTCCGCATCCTCTTCTGTCTGTTCGCCGACGACACCGGCATTTTTCAGCCGAAGGATATCTTCCTTCAACTGATCGACAACGACACCCGGCCTGATGGCAGCGATACGGGCATGGTGCTCAGCCAGCTTTTCGACGTCCTCGATACGCCCGAGGGCAAGCGGCAAAAGGGCCTGTCAGGGGAACTCGACGCCTTCCCCTATGTGAATGGCCAATTGTTCAGCGGCCCGCTGCGTATCCCGCAATTCGACCAGAAGATGCGCGACCATCTGCTCGACGCGGCGCGCCACGACTGGTCTGCCGTGTCGCCCGCGATCTTTGGCTCGCTCTTCCAGTCGGTGATGGATGCCAAGGAGCGCCGGGCCAAGGGCGCGCACTATACGACCGAGGCGAATATCCTGAAAGTCATCGGCCCGCTTTTCCTCGACGATCTGAAGGACGAACTCGATCGGCTCGCCCTTCGCAAGACGGGCCGCGACGCCGCGCTCACCGAATTTCTGGCGAAACTGAAGCGGCTGACCTTTTTCGATCCCGCGTGCGGCTGCGGCAATTTCCTCGTCATCGCCTATCGCGAAATCCGCGCGCTGGAACTGCGCGCGCTGCGCCTGCGCTACCCCGACGGCGGCATGAACGCCGCGCTGATGAGCCAGGTGACGGTCGATCAATTCTACGGCATCGAATTTGAAGAATTTCCGGCGCGCATCGCCGAAGTGGCGATGTGGATGGCCGATCATATCGCCAACAACTGGATGAACGAGGCGTTCAACACGAACATCGCGCGCATCCCGTTGAAAGGCGGCGCGACGATCCTGCATGGCGACGCGCTGGAAAGCGATTGGGCCGAACTGCTGCCGCCCGAAAAATGCAGCTATATCATGGGGAACCCGCCCTTCATTGGGCAAAGTTACCAGTCGCCGTTTCAGCGCGAACAGATGGCGCGTGTGATCAATGCGCCATCGGGACGCGCCGGTTCGTTGGATTATGTCGCGGCTTGGTTCATCAAGGCAGGGCAATATGTGAACCATGTCCCCTCTCCCCTTGCGGGAGAGGTCGCGGGAGCATACGCGACCCGGCAAGATATTGCGGCGCAGACGCGCCGCGACCCCTCTCCCGGCCCTGCGGGCCGACCTCTGCCGCAAGGGGAGAGGGGTGGGAACAGGCGCATCCGCATCGGCTTCGTCTCGACCAATTCGATCACTCAGGGCGAACAGGTGGCACAGCTCTGGCCGCTCCTGTTCGACCGCTACGGCCTCGAAATCGCCTTCGCGCACCGCACTTTTAGCTGGGGCAGCGAAGCGCGCGGCAAGGCGCATGTCCATGTCGTCATCATCGGCCTCGCGCACCGCGATCACGAACCCACCGAAAAAAGGCTGTTCAGCTATCCCGACATCAAGGGGGATCCGGTTGAGAGTCGGCATGTTGCGCTGACGGCTTATTTGTTTGATGGCAAAGGCGTCGCGAATACACATCTAGTCGTACGCGATCAGCGAAAACCCCTATGCGACGTCACGCCGATGCGAATGGGCAGTAAGATCGTCGACGGCGGTCATTACATTCTTAATCAGACCCAGCGTGCTGCCTTTCTTGAGGACGAGCCTAAAGCGGAAAAATATCTGGTCCCACTCGTCGGATCGCTTGAATATATAAATGGGGGACGCCGTTGGGTCCTCGCGCTTTCCGGAATTTCCCCCGATGAATATCGCGGCCTGCCTACAATTATGGATCGGGTTAAGGCAGTCCGGGAGTTTCGACTGTCGAGCAAGAAAGAAGCGACGCGAAAATTGGCGGACTATCCGACTCAATTTGAGGTGAGCACGATTCCGCAATCTAGCTTTCTTGTGTTCCCGGAAGTCAGTTCCGAGCGACGAGACTATGTGCCAATAGGATGGCTTGAACCTCCCACAATTCCGTCGAATTTGGTCCAGACACTTTTGGACGCCGACCTCTATGATTTCGGTATTCTGACCAGCCGAATGAATATGGCTTGGCTAGGGCATATCGGGGGACGACTAAAGAGTGATTTTCGCTATTCGATCGGTCTCGTCTACAACACCTTCCCTTGGCCCAACGCCACCCCCACGCAGCGCACCAAAATCGAAAACCTCGCCCAAGCCGTCCTCGATGCCCGCGCCGCGCATCCGACCTCTAGCCTCGCCGATCTCTATGATCCCGACGCTATGCCCGGCAATTTGCGCAAAGCGCACGCCGCGCTCGATGCCGCGGTCGATAAACTCTATCGCTCCGCGTCCTTCGCGTCCGACCGCGATCGCGTCGAACATCTGTTCGGGCGCTACGAAGCGCTCGTCAATCCGCTCGAACGCGAGGCGGCGAAGCAGAACAAGCGCGTGGCGCGCAAGGCGGCCAAGCAGGACTGACCCTCCGCGTCTCCGCGCGAAATAATCCTTTCCTACATTATCCCGCCATGCCAGCCTCCCGTTCTGGCTCTTTGACTCGTCGAAATCCGCTGCCCCGCCGCCCGCGCCGAAGATCGCGGCGGTGCGACCTTTGCCATCTTTCCGCCGCGCGCGCCGTGGGCGACCTTCGCGACCTTTGGTGCCGGTCTGAAGTGACCGGGACGGTATGCTTCATTAGGCCGACCTTTCCTGAACTTTGCACCGCTAAAAACGACAAAGGAGACAGTTTGGGCTGCACGTCCGTGTCTTTTGTCGCCTCAAGACCCTTGCTGACAGCGCGGCTTTCGCCTGCTAGGGCGCCGCGCATGACCACGCCTTTGTCCCACATCCGCAATTTCAGCATTATCGCCCATATTGATCACGGCAAGTCGACGCTCGCCGACCGGTTGATCCAGTTCACCGGGGGGCTGACCGCGCGCGAGATGTCGGCCCAAGTCCTTGATAATATGGACATCGAGAAGGAGCGCGGGATCACGATCAAGGCGCAGACGGTGCGCCTGAAATATACCGCGAAGGACGGCGAGACGTACGAGCTCAACCTGATGGACACGCCGGGCCACGTCGACTTCGCCTATGAAGTGTCGCGGTCGCTCGCCGCGTGCGAGGGCGCGCTGCTCGTCGTCGACGCGGCGCAGGGGGTCGAGGCGCAGACGCTGGCCAACGTCTATCAGTCGATCGAGCACGACCATGAGATCGTCCCCGTCATCAACAAGATCGATCTGCCCGCGGCCGATGTCGACAAGGTGAAGGCCGAGATCGAGGATATTATCGGGCTGCCCGCCGACGACGCGGTGCTTGCGTCGGCCAAGTCGGGGATCGGCATCGAGGAATGCCTCGAGGCGATCGTCACGCGCATCCCGCCGCCGAAGGGCGACGCCGCGGCGCCGCTGCTCGCGATGCTCGTCGACAGCTGGTACGACCCCTATCTGGGCGTCGTCATCCTCGTTCGCGTTGTCGACGGGATCTTAAAAAAAGGCCAGCAGATCAAGTTCATGCAGGCGGGCACCACCCATCTGATCGACCGCGTCGGCTGCTTCACGCCCAAGCGCGAGGAGCTGACCGAGATCGGCCCGGGCGAAATCGGCTTCATCACCGCGCAGATCAAGGACGTCGCCCAGGCGCGCGTCGGCGACACGGTCACCGACGCGAAGAAACCCGCCGCGGCGCCGCTGCCGGGGTTCAAGGAAGTCCAGCCGGTCGTCTTTTGCGGCCTGTTCCCGACCGACGCGAACGACTTTGAGAAGCTGCGCGAAAGCATCCAGAAGCTGCGGCTCAACGACGCCTCCTTCTCGTTCGAAATGGAGAGCAGCGCCGCGCTCGGCTTCGGCTTCCGCTGCGGCTTCCTCGGCCTGCTGCACCTCGAGATCATCCAGGAGCGGCTGACCCGCGAATATGACCTCGACCTGATCACCACCGCGCCGTCGGTGGTCTACAAGCTGAAGCTCAGCCACACCAAGAATGAGGCGGCGAAGGAGATCGAGCTCCACAACCCCGCCGACATGCCCGACCCGAACCGCATCGACGAGATCGAGGAACCGTGGATCGAGGCGGTGATCTATGTTCCCGACGATTATCTGGGGCCGATCCTGAAACTGTGCCAGGACCGCCGCGGGGTGCAGAAGAATCTGACCTACGTGGGCGGCCGCGCGCAGATCACCTATGAACTGCCGCTCAACGAGGTGGTGTTCGACTTCTACGACCGGCTGAAGAGCATCAGCCGCGGCTATGCGTCGTTCGACTATCACCAGATCGGCCACCGCCCCGGCGACCTCGTCAAGATGAGCATCCTCGTCAACAACGAGCCGGTCGATGCGCTGAGCATGATCGTCCACCGCGGCTCGGCGGAAAGCCGCGGTCGCGGCATGTGCGAGCGGCTGAAGGATCTGATCCCGCGCCACATGTTCAAGATCCCGATCCAGGCAGCCATAGGCGGGAAAGTGATCGCCCGCGAAACCATCGCCGCGCTGCGCAAGGATGTGACCGCCAAATGCTATGGCGGCGACGCGACCCGCAAGAAGAAGCTGCTGGAAAAGCAGAAAGAGGGCAAGAAGCGGATGCGCGAATATGGCAACGTCAACATCCCGCAGGAGGCGTTCATCGCCGCGCTGCGGATGGGGGACGACGCCTAGGGTCAGGACCTGCCGCCGGGGACCCCCTCGCTGCGCGACCCCCCGCTTAAATCATAGGTTCGCTTCGCCCGAAAATCGGCCAAGCAGGCTGCGACGATGGGCGAGGATGATTGGGATATGAGCGATTCGGGCGCGCAGCGGCTGACCGGCAGGGTCGCCTTCATTTCGGGCGGATTGCGGGGCATCGGCCTTGCGTGCGCCGAACGCTTCCTCGCCGAGGGGGCCGAGGTCATCCTCTCCGATCTCGATAGCCCGGACAGCGATGTCGCGGCCGCGGTGATGGCGCGGCTGGGGCAGGCGGCGAGCTATGTTCAGGCGGATGTGACGAAGGAAGAGGACTGGCACCGCGCGCGCGACGCGGTGCAGGACCGCCACGGCCGGCTCCATATCCTGGTCAACAATGCCGGGACCGACCTGACCGGCGCGGTGGAAACGCTGAGCATGGAACGCTGGCGGCGGATCATGGACATCAATGTCGACGGGGTGTTCCTCGGCGTGAAGACCTTCGTGCCGATGATGGCGGAGAGCGGCAAGGGGGTGCGGGGCGGCGCCTCGATCATCAATGTCAGCTCGATCATGGGACTGGTCGGCTATAACGAAGTCTCCGCCTATAACGCATCGAAGGGGGCCGTGCGGATGTTCACGAAGGGCATCGCGATCGAATTTGCGCAGAAGCAGATGCCGATCCGCGCCAATTCGCTTCACCCCGGCTTCGTGATGACCCCCTTGCTGGAGGCGGGCTTTCAGCGCTGGGTCGACAGCGGATTTGCCGAAAGGAAGCAGGATTTGATGGACGCGATGGCGGGCGCGACCCCGATGGGGCGGCTGGCCGATCCGGCCGAACTGGCGGCGGGCGCCTTCTTCCTCGCCAGCGCCGACAGCGCCTATATGACCGGCGCCGAGCTGGTCATGGACGGCGGGTGGACCGCGCAATGACCATCGCCCTCGACAATGTCGTCGCGCTGGTCACCGGCGCCAGGGGCGGCATCGGCCGCGAATTGTGCAAATCGCTGACGGCGGCGCGCGCGATCGTCGTCGCGACCGACCTCGCCGACGACGCGCCCGACGTCGAATGCGACGTCTATTTCCGCCACGACGTGACGAGCGCGGCCGACTGGCGGCGGATCGCCGGCGAAATCGGCCGCCGCTGGGGCCGGCTCGACGGGCTGGTCCACAATGCCGGCATCTCGATCGTCACGCGGATCGAGGACAGCCCGCTCGCCGAATGGCACCGGGTCAACGCGGTCAATGTCGACAGCGTCATCATCGGCACGCAGGCGCTGTTGCCGCTGCTGAAGGAAGGCGGCAAGGCGCGCACGAGCGGCGCCTCGATCGTCAATTTCTCCAGCGTCGGCGGCCTGCGCGGCGCGGCGTTCAACGCGGCCTATTGCACCAGCAAGGCGGCGGTAAAGATGCTGTCGAAGTGCATGGGAGCCGAATTTGCGGCGCTCGGATATAATATCCGCTGCAACAGCGTCCATCCCGGCGGCATCGACACCGAGATGCTCAGCGGCATCATCGAACGCTATGTCGAGCTGGGCGCGGCGCCGTCGCGTGAAGCGGCCGAGGCGGGGATGAAGCTGGCGCACCCGATCGGCCGCATGGGGCGGCCCGACGAGATCGGCGGCGGCGTGGTTTACCTTCTTTCCGACGCCGCCAGCTTCGTGACCTGTAGCGAGTTCCTGATCGACGGCGGCTTTTCGCAGGTCTAGCGGCCCAACCCTCTCCCTCGCCCCGCCCGGTATCGGTCGAGCCTACGGCTTCTTCTCCTCCAACCGCACAATGCTCACCACGCACCGCGCCGGAATCTCGATGATCCCGCTGATGTGCAAATCCTCGTCGCCGACGAGCATGGCCGATCCGGCGAGGACCTTGACGCAATCGTCGTCGTGGATCAGGCGGCCGACCGACAGGCAGATTTGCGTCTTGCCGGGATCGAAATCCAGATAGTCGATCCAGCCGCCGTCACACTGCCGCTGGCGGCCAGATGCGCGATGAAACCCCGCTGCCGGGCGTCGGTGATGCTGTTCCACCGCTGCTTAACATAAGTGACGGGTTCGAATCGGAGATCGTCGGGCAGGTCGTCGGGATCGTCGGGCAGGTCGTCGGGATCGACGGAAAACACGTCGGCTTCATCGCCGGCGCGGAGGGACGGGAGGCTTTCTTCGGTCATCACATGCTCCTTGGTTCGCTTGGACGAATTAAGCGAACCATATTGGAACATTGTAGGAAAGCGGTTTTTTGCGAGCCGCGATCATGCTTCGTCGTCCCGGCGCGGATCGGAGATTGTCCTCTTGAGGCAGGTGACGCCTATTCCCCTTTCATCGCCGGGATGACGAGGCGGGGAAGTGTCGCCTGTTGGCTTCACCGCGATTAGCCCCTTGAGACACTATCCGATTGTTCCCCGGCGAAAAGCCGGGGTCCAGCGCGTAATGATGCGATGTTTGTTTGCAAACGCTCTGGACCCCGGCTTTCGCCGGGGAACCATAGCTGCTTAAATGGTGCGAATGCCGATCAAGGCCGGGGTGACGATGAAGGGGCGGGTCCGGGCCCCGCCTACATCTCGATCAGGATGCGGACCTTGGTGGGGCTGGTCCCGGCGGCGCTGGCGATCTGGCTGCGGACGCGGGCGACGAGCGACTGGAGGTCGCGGCGTTCGGGGGCGGCGTCGACGGTCAGTTCGGCGACCGGCACGCCGAGCAGCGTCGCGAGCGCTTCGAGCCGTGCCGCCTTGGGCCGCGAGCGGTCCTGTTCCCAATAGCAGACCGAGGTGACGGTGACCCCCAGGCGGCTTGCGAGTTCGCCTTGCGTCAGCAGCTTTTGCTTGCGCAGGCGCGCCAGGCGCTCGCCCACGGTTTCGTCCGCGATGTCGGGGGAGGTATCGCCGCCGGATGCGACCGGTCCGGCGGCGCCCTCCACAGGGTGGAAGGGAGGAGAGAAGGATTTGCTGTGGTGCACGAGCCCGTCGAACCTTTTGTTTTTTGTCGGACCCTGCCCTACCATGTTAAATCGCGCGTCACTTTCAACTTCTCCCAAATCGGCATGACCGGTTGGGCAGTTGCGGCGGGCCGTTGCGGGGCGCCTGCCGTGGGGCTAATCTGGCGCTCTTCGGAGCAGAGAGGGGCCGCGAGATGACGGGAGCCTGCGCGAGACCGCTCGACGGCATCGTCGTGCACAGTGAACTCAGCGACGGCACGCAGGTGTGCCTGCGGACGATCCACCCCGACGACGAGGCGCTGCTGCGCGAGGGGATATCGAAGCTGTCGGCGGAGTCGCGCTATCTGCGTTTCTTCTCGCCCGCGCCGTCGCTTCCCGATGCGGTGGTGCGCCGGCTCGCCGATGTCGACGGGCACGACCATATCGCATGGGGCGCGATCTGCAGCGATTGTCCCGGCTGGCCCGCGATCGGCGCGGTGCATGCGGTGCGGTATCCGGACGGCGCCGACGGGACCGAGCGGCGGGTGGGCGAATATTCGGTCGCGGTGCTCGACGCCTTTCACGGCAAGGGGCTGGCGCGGATGATGACCGCGGCGCTGCTGATCGACTGCCGCGCCGAGGGGCTGGCGGCGCTGGACGTGAATACGCTTTCGGAGAACCGCGCCGCGGTGGCGCTGGTCCATGCGCTGGGCGGCACCTGGAAAGGCGAGAGCGCGGGGGTCGCCGAATATCGGATCGACATCGAGACCGCGCTCGCGGCGCTGCGCGCGGACACGGATGCGCGCGGGGTGCAGGATGTGTTCGTGCAGTTGGAGGGCTTGGATCGATAAGGCCTAGTCCCTCCCGCCGCGGCGGGTCGCGAACCGCGACGGGAGGGTTGCAGGGCTGCGCTGCCGAAGCGTCGCCGTCCCGCGCCTCCGCTCTAGCGGCGACGTCATGGCGGCGCGGTGACATGGATCACAAAATCGGAAAGTCGGGCGCGGATGCGCAAAAAAGGCGCCGGAGACTCGCTCCGGCGCCTTCTGCTACCCGGTTAGGGCAGGCTTATTTCTTCGCGGGATCGGCCGGAGCCACTTCCGACGGGGCGATCTCGCCATTGTCGTCCATCGCGTTGGCCTTTTCCTCGCCGGCGGCTTCGACCGCGTCGGCCTTGGCCTCGGTGGCTTCCTTCGCCGGGCCTTCGGGCATGGCGTCGGCCTGGGCGTCGATCGCGTCGGCCTGGGCTTCGGCCGTGTCCTCGACCTGGTCGGCTTCCTTGCTCTGGCAGGCGCCGAGGGCGAGGGCCGAAGCGGCGGTGAGGGCGATGATCGTCTTGCGCATTATCAGTTACTCCCAAGGTTGACTGGGGGCTTAACGCGGCATGAATGGCAAGGTTGCATGACCGGATGCAGATTGCGGAAATCGCGCAAAAAAAGAGGGCGCCCGGAGGCGCCCTCTTCATGACCCTTTGTGCGTCCTCTCGATCAGAAGCGCTGCTGGCGCTCGTAGAGGTCGCGGTAGTGCTGGATGCGCGTGACGCGCAGGCCCGGCATGCCGCTGCGATCGATCGAGCGCTGCCAGCTGGCGAACTCTTCGAGCGTCAGCCCATAGCGTTCGCAGACCTCGTCGACCGACAACAGGCCGCCATTGACCGCGGCGACGACCTCTGCCTTGCGGCGCACAACCCAGCGGGTCGTGTTCGGCGGCGGCAGCGAGTCGAGCGTCAGCGGTTCGCCGAGCGGACCGATAACCTGGGCAGGCCGGATTTTCTGATTCTCGATCATGTTCATTCCATATTGTCTTCGTCGTGGGGGATCGGATTGACCGACAAACAGGGGTCTAGATCAGAGGGACTCAACATCGGCTGAAACCCTCTGGTAAACAGGTGATTCATAGTTTCGGGCAGGTCGTTTGCCTGATCGGACAAATCGAAGAAACGAACGGGCCGCACCGCATTTTGTTCCGTCGCGGCGGGCGCGGCGGCGAGCAAATGGCTGAGCGCGTTAACGCGGGTCGCATGGACTTCGCGAGTCGCCTCTGCCTTCAGCATCCGCACCGTCGGCAGCGACGCCTGCCGCGCGTCGGACACGGCGCGCAAGATGTCGAAGCTGGGCTTCGACAGCGCCGCCGCGTCAAGGACTCGCGGAAGATCGGACGGGACGAAATTCATGGGAATCGGTGTAGCGCCGAGGGCCTAAGGTCCAGTAAATGCCCGTTTCAGTCGCTGTTAGTGAAACTTAATCCGCGTCAATATCTTGACGGGCGCGGCGGAAAAGCTGGCATTTTCGCCCTCGCGTCCCTAGATGGCGCCGGTCATGATCGAGACGATTTCCTCCCCCGCCGGGCTCGCCCGCGCCGACTTTCAGTTGAATGAACCGCTGAAGGACCGGCGAATCGTCGTCGCGATGTCGGGCGGAGTCGATTCGAGCGTGGTTGCCGCGCTCGCCGCGCGGTCGGGCGCTGAAGTCATCGGCGTGACGCTCCAGCTCTATGATCATGGCGCCAAGGCGAAGCGTGTCGGCGCCTGCTGTGCGGGGCAGGACATCCGCGATGCGCGCGCGGTCGCCGACCGGCTGGGCTTCGCGCATCATGTTCACGATCATGAGAGCCGCTTTCGCGACACGGTGATCGACCAG
Organism: Sphingopyxis sp. H050; assembly: GCF_001468265.1. Lineage (GTDB taxonomy): Bacteria > Pseudomonadota > Alphaproteobacteria > Sphingomonadales > Sphingomonadaceae > Sphingopyxis. Next base: position 12,344 of record NZ_LNRZ01000001.1, read on the forward strand.
TTCGCCGACGAATATCTGGCAGGCCGGACGCCGATCCCGTGCGTGCGCTGCAATATGGGGGTCAAGTTCACCGATCTGTTCCAGCTGGCCAAGGATCTGGGCGCCGACTGCCTGGCGACCGGCCATTATGTCCGCCGCGTGATGGGCCCCGCGGGCGCCGAGCTGCACCGCGCGGTCGATCCGGCGCGCGACCAGAGCTATTTCCTGTTCGCGACGACGCAGGAGCAGCTCGACTTCCTGCGCTTCCCGCTCGGCGGGCTCGAGAAGAGCGTCGTGCGCGAGATCGCGCGCGAGCTTGGCCTCGGCGTCGCGGGCAAGCCCGACAGCCAGGACATCTGCTTCGTCCCCGACGGCGACTATGCGACGCTGGTCAGGACGCTGCGCCCCGAGGCGGACGATCAGGGCGCGATCGTCCATGTCGACGGGACGGTGCTCGGCGCACACAAGGGTCTGATCCATTATACGGTCGGCCAGCGGCGCGGGATCGAGATCGGCGGACAGGCCGAGCCGCTCTATGTCGTCCGCCTCGATGCGGAGAAGAAGGAAGTGATCGTCGGGCCGCGGCGCTCGCTCGCGGTGTCGGGCGCGCGGCTGGGCGAAGCGAACTGGCTCGCGGACGTCGACGGGCGCGCCGTGCTCGCCAAGGTGCGCAGCATGGCGAAGCCGGTGCCGGCGCATGTCGCGGGTGACCGGCTGGTCTTCGCGGCGCCCGAATATGGCGTCGCGCCGGGGCAGGCGGCGGTGCTTTACGACGCCGCCGACGAAAGCCGCGTGCTCGGCGGCGGCTGGATCGAAGAGACGTTTCCCGCAGAATAGATTGCACTTTTCCCCCCGATGCCGCAGCCTGCGGGCTTCAGGGAGAAGAGATATGGTCAACTGGGTTTTGCGCGGCGCGGTCCTGCTGTGGGCCGCCTTTTTCACCATTCTCGGCGTGCAGGGCATTCTCGACCCGGCGACGTTCGTGGAAACTTTCGCTATCGGAATCGACGGCGCCGCCGCGAACACGGTGCGGGCCGACCTGTCGGCCTTCTTTCTCGTTGCCGCCGGCGGGGCGGCGGTCGGTGCGCTGGTTCCTGGTTGGACGCGCGCGCTGCTCGTTCCCGCGGCGCTCTACGGCACCGCGCTGGTCGGCCGGCTGATCGGCATGGGGATGGGCGATCTCGTCAACTCGGGAATCGTGCAGGCGATGATCATCGAGGCGCTGTCGGTCGCGCTGATGGCGGGAAGCTGGTGGGTGCTCTCGCGGCCCGCAGCGGTGGCCGAGGGGCCGGTCGATAGCGTGCGTTGAACGCATGGGGTGGATGTCGGCTAGCGACCGATAGCGGACCTAGCTGATGTGATCTCCGGCGAAAGCCGGGGCCCAGTTGCACCGCGGGAAGATGGGCCCCGGCTTTCGCCGGGGATCACATAAGGGAACGGCCGCTTCCCCACCCCAAAACCGCCGCCGCCTTGTCTTTTTGACAGGATTGTGAGTAACTGACGGCGGGTCGCTTCTGTTTCCTTTGTGGTGGAGGGGAGAAGCGTATGTCAGTGGAGAAACCGCGCAGACCGGCAGAGCGGCGCGCAGCGGATCGGCGGTTGGCCGACGATCCGAATTACGAGGGCCCCGAGCGGCGCCAGTCCGATCGCAGGTCGGGCAAGGATCGGCGCGAGCCGTCGGCGGATTGATCGAAGACCGGACGCTGGCCGCGCCGGCAGGAGAATTGCCGTGAACGACGTGCCGCGCCTTTCGGTCGATATCGTGTCCGACGTGATGTGCCCCTGGTGCATCATCGGCTGGCTGAAGTTCCGCCGGGTCATGGCGCATTTCGAGGGGCGGCTGGCCTTTCGCGTCCAGTGGCACCCCTTCGAGCTGAACCCCGACATGCCGCCCGAGGGCGAGGATGCGGCGGCGCATGTGATGCGCAAATATGGCATCAGCGCCGAACAGAGCCGCGCGAACAGCGGCAAGATGGCGGGTATCGCGGGCGAACTGGGCTTCACCTTCAACCGCGGACCCGGCTTCCGGATGCGCAACAGCTTTGACGCGCACCGGCTGCTGACCTGGGCGGGCGCGCTGGAGGAGCCCGAGCAGGACGGCGCGACGGGCGTGCAGACGGCGCTGAAGCTGGCACTGTTCGAGGCGCATTTCACCGACAACCGCGATGTCAGCGACGCGCAAGTGCTGGCCGATGTCGCAGCTTCGGTCGGGCTCGACCCCGACCGCGCGGCGGCGATACTGGCCGGCGACGACTATGGCGAGATGGTGCGCGTCGAGGAAGCCTATTGGGCCGACCGGAATATCACCGGGGTTCCCGCCTTCATCCTGGACGGGCGGATGCTGATCCCCGGCGCGCAGGATCCCGACGTGTTCATCCGTGTGATCGAAAATAAGGTGCTGGCCGCCGCGGCCTGACGGAACGGCGGCGCGGCACGGCGCGTTTTTGCCCTGTCCCTGAAAGGAGCCCCCCATGGCCGACGATAGCCGCAACACCGAAAACCTTCCCCCCGAGGCGATCAATCGCGAGCAGGAGGATGAGGAAGCGCAGGCGCACAGCGTCGCCGAGGACGCGCGGCGCGAACGTCCGCTGGGCGAGAGCCGGAAGCCGAAAGCGCGCTATGAGGACGACGACACCGAGGATCTGGTCGATCATATGCGCCAGATGGAGCGGTCGGGCCGGATCGACATGGACGCCTATCGCGGCGAGCGCAGCGACGATGACGAGGACGATCAATTGGGCGAGGGTGGGATCGAGGATGGCGGCCCGCGCGGCGCGCCCTAAGCCGCGTCGATACCGCTCGAAAACGGCGCCGCCGTGGACGCGCCAGGGCGCCGAAGGGCGCCGAAGCGGACAGGGACGTTGGGATTTTGCTAAACCTGACGCGGTAGGATCGGCGCATGTCCCGCGCTTCCTTCCGGGCGGCCCGTCGGCCGCGCAGAGCTGATCGCCGCGCGCCGAAGCGGCGGGCGCGTAGCGGCTTCGGGCTATGGCTTGTGCTGATCGCGGGCGGGGGTTTCGCCGGCACATTTGCGGCTTTGCAGGTCGGTCCCGAAATTCCCAAGTCGGTTGCGGGCCTGCCGACGATCGAAACGTCTGGTGCCAGCCGTGCCGATACGCTGTCGGCGCGCTTCGGCCTTTGCCATAGCGGCGGCGGGCGCAACTGCGTCGTCGATGGCGATACCTTCTGGTTCGCCGGCGAGAGATACCGCATCGCCGACATCGACGCCCCCGAAACGCACCCCGCGCGCTGCGCCCAGGAAGCCGCGCTGGGCGAGGCGGCGACGCGGCGCCTCCGCGACTGGTTGAACGCGGGCACCTTCACGCTGGAGCCGGCCGGTCGCGACACCGACCAATATGACCGCAAGCTGCGGATCGTGACGCGCGGCGGCGCGAGCGTCGGCGACGCGCTGGTCGACGAGGGGCTGGCACGGCGCTGGGAAGGGTATCGCCGGCCCTGGTGTCAATCCTCGGGCGCCGGCGGCAGCTCTTCGCGGAGCGGCCTGTTCGGGCCCGCGAGTTGACGGTCGATGTCTTCAGCAAGAAGTTGCGCAATGAAGTCGCCCTGCTTTGCGCGCAGTTCATCGCGGCGCTTTTCGAGCGCGGCCTGGCGGTCGGATTCGGGAAGCTTTTGCACGTCGATATAGAATTTCACGGCGTCGAGCCACGGAGCGTCGTCGGTCAGGACATCCTCGGCCCAGCGGCTGAACGGTCCGCCCGCCGGGATCCAGTGTTCCGCCGTGCCGCGCAGCAGGAACAGCAGGCGTGATCCTTTGGGGACCATGTAGCGATAGCAACCGCCGATGAAGGCGAGCGGATGTGCCTCTGCCAGGTCGTAGGGATTGCTGGGCAAGGCATAGCGATCGGTCGCGAGCGCGATGGCGAGCGACGTCGGCGCGGCGGCGGGATCGCCCTTCAGAACCGCGTCGGGCCGGATGTCGATGCGCATCGACTCCGCACCCGTCTCGACCGGGGTTCCGCCGGTGACGGTCGCGAGCACGATCATGTCCGCCTGACCGACCAGTTCGAGATTGGTCGGAATGCGGTAACCGGCGACCGGCGAGCAGGCGAGGGCGGGAAGCGGTGCGACGAGAAGCGTCAGCGCGGCGAGCGAGGGGAGAATGCGCATGGCGCGAGCGTAACGGCGCGCGGCGACATTGGAAAGCGGCGCGGCTTTGGGTCGGCTCGTCCAAAGCGATGGAGCCGACTCGGCGCTGGCGTGTATCATCAGCGGCGCTCCCTTCCCCGGAGCCGCAAGGAGAACCGATATGGCCGAGCATGACCACAGCGCGATCAAGGAACATATGTACGTCATCGGCGCCGATGGCGTCCATGTCGGCACCGTCGACCATCTCGACGGCGAACGCATCAAGCTGACCAAGGCCGACAGCGGCGACGGCAAGCATCATTACCTCCCCGCCGGCCTGGTTGCCGCGGTCGAGGGCGACACGGTGCGGCTGTCGGCGACGGCGGCGAACGCGGTCGACCTGTTCGAAGAGGCCGAATAGCCGGCGATCAGATCGCCGCGGCGCGATCGGGCCGCAACTGGAGAACCGGCCTGCTTCCCCGCGTCCAACGCGGCGAAGCAGGCCTTTCTCTTGTCCGGCTCTTGTCTGGGCAATGTGAAAGGTCCGGCGCGGTGGCCGGATCGGCATAAGGTGGATGGAGCCGGGGGAGGGGGCGGCCCCGGCTCCATCCGTCGGTCGCGTGACGACCGTTATGCGCTAGCGGCTTTGCGCGCTGCCCTGCACGCGGGCGGCGATCTGCGCCTTGGGCAGCTTCGTCACCAGCGTGTTGGCGGCTCCTTCGGCGCTCGAATAGAGCGAGCCGAGCGGGATCGTGTAAAGCTTGCCGCCATCGACGATGATCGCATTGTCGCCATCGACGCTCTGCACCGTGCCGAGGCTGGTGCCGGCGCGATCGGTGATGGTCACGCCCGCGCGCACCTGTTCGCTGGTTGCGAGGGTGAGCTTCGTCGAATCGAGCGTTCGGCTGGCGGCGCCATCGACCGTGTCGACCGTCCGACCGACGCGATCCGTCACGCCCCCGACGGTGCCGCCCATGGGGGACGTGTTGACGCCGGCGCCGGCATCGACGGTGCCCCCGGCCAGCTGAGCGAGGGCGGGGGCGGCGACGAAGGCGGCGCCGGCGGCGAACAGGGCAAAGGCCTTGCGCATGATTTTCTCCTTGGCTCGGGCGGCCGGAGCGGCGCCCTCTGACCCAGAAACCGCTGGCAAAGCAGGATGTTGCGCCCGCGGCGGCGGGTTGCCGCTCTGTTGCGACGAGCGGCGACCCTGCGTCAGTCGCGCGGCTTCACCTCTGCATCGGCGCGTTGGGCGCGCTCGCGGCGGCGCCGGCGGCGCAGCTTGCGCTCGTGGCTGTTGTAGCGGGCAAGGACGATGCCGAATATGGCGGCGCCCGCCAGCAGCAGGATCAGGGCATAGGCGAACAGGGTCCGGGTCTCGATGATGGTCACTCCCGCGGGGCGAGAATCTGCTGCCCCGCACCGAGAACGGCCCCCGGCGCGGCAGGTTCCCGGCGCCGGGCCGGGCGAGGGCGGAATTGCGATGAGGCGAGCGGCGCGGGAATCGACGCTCGCCGGTGCTGGCGCTGCGGCGCAGTCATCCCTATCTGTGCGCGTGATGAAGCATTGGGACCGGCAAATGATCGTCGTCGCGCGGCTGAAGGCGAAGCCGCTGCTGGCGGGGCAGGTGGTCAGCGCGCTGGCGTTCGCCGGGCTGGCGTGGAGCCAGGCATGGCCGGTGCGCGCCGACGGGGCGGGGGAGATGATCCGCGCGCTGCTGTTCGGCGATGCGGTGGCGACGGCGGCGATGATCGCCGCGGCCTTCGCCTTCCGGACCTGCTGGCGGCTGTGGCGCCGGCGCGGCTCCTATGTGTTCCACGACGGTGTGCGGCTGTACCGTGGCAGCACCCTGTCGTGGCCGCTGGCGGCGATCCGCGACGTGGTGATCGAGCGCGGCGCGCTCGGCGTGCCCACGCTGCGGCTGGTCGTCGACGACGATAGCGAAGTCACGCGCGCGCTGGTGCCGCTGCCGTTGCTCGACGGATCGGCCGAGGCGGTGCGCGGCGGGGTGCTGTTCGCGGCGACGGGCATGCGCGGGGTGCCGGGTGGGGTGACGGTGAATTGATGGGGTCTGCCGCGCGGTCGGGCATTCGGATTTCACACAAAGACACAAAGAGGTTTGGCTTTTCCACCTTCGTCACCCCGGACTTGATCAGGGGTCCATGCGGCATTGGACTAACTTGGGATTTTTTCACCTGCACCATAATCCCCGCCACTGTAACGCCATCATACAGGTCAATTATGAAATCGCGGAAAGCGGGCGAAGAAACTTGTCCGTCAATTCCACGGGGAGCAGCGTTGCATCATGTAGTTGGTCACAAACGAGACGGCATAGTTCAATTTTTTTGTATGCAATGCCGTTGTGTGAAACGCTATCGGCGTCAATCCGAAGATTTGTCGCTTGCAGGTTTTTATCCCGATAAATCTGCTGGAGAATTGTGTCAGGATAGACATATTCAATCCCATTTCCTTCCCACACGATCTTTGCCTCCGACGGGAGGCCAGCAGTTGAACATGCCCGTTCAATGCCGGGCTGCTTAACGGAATCATAGATAACCAGCGTTCTATTGCGATATGGGCTAAGTTGCAGGTCACCGATTGATTCTGACCAATATGCAAGGCGCTTGGCGATGTCGCCGCCGCAAGCCTGAATGATAACGCGAAGTTTAGGGCAGTGAAGTCTGGTGACCGCTTCGAGATACATGCGGTCGGTCTCTCCTTCGACAAATGCAACCGCGTCAGGAAGAAAAAGCTGACTTAGATCGTTGCCGAGCAGTCGGAATTGGATGTCGTGGATCTCGTGAAAATCCGCGCACTGCCGAGCGCTGATTAAATTGCCGTCCTTGGATACGACGTAATTGTTGCCGGGAATGTCACGATCCAAAAACAGGTGGGAATGCGTGCTCAATATGATGTTTGGATTGTGTGGGAAAAGCTCGAATTTCCGGTCACCACGAATTACGATCTCGGCGAGGCGACGTTGGAGCGTAGGAGAAAGGCCCAATTCCGGCTCATCAATCGCTACAGCTGTAAATCTTTCATCCATCAACGCAGCAAGAATGCCTAGAAACAGGCGCGTCCCACTAGACGTAACGCTAAGGCTGTCACCCCCGACAGATATGTACCTATTGCTGAAGGCATTGTTTTCATCTTCAGAGGCCACTTGTACCTTTGTGCCGAAAAGCTCTTCGAATGTTGAAAATAGCACTGAGCAGCGCGCGTCACTTAAGCGGGTGATGGCGGTAGAGCAGTTGAAGAATGACTGCTCAAAATTTTGGAACTGTCCATGCTGGGACTGATGTTGGTGATTGTTATACCATTCATTAATCTCGTTTTCATTCTGAGTATAGAACGACAAATGATGAAACGAGTAGAACCTATTAACTCCAATGTAGAGCTTTCTAGGATCCTCAATGGCTTTCTTCAGGTAGGCTGATTTTCCTGAATTGTTCCCGCCGGTGAATACTACTAATTTTCCTTGCGGTGTATCTGGAACAATCTCACTTACGCTAGGATGAAACGCCAGCTCGTTAAATCGTATAGCCATTATAGTCGAACACAATATTCAGGAGCGGCAGTCATCGATCTCGTCTTTCCGTAGACGGTGAAAGCATCGGGCATCATAGTTGCCTTTTAAACCGAAAACCCGCCCGAGTTGCGCCGGTTCGACCCTGCCGCCAGCACTTTCTTGCCCGTCGGGGTCAGCGCCCATTTGGCGCCTTGCTGAACGACCAGGCCCAGCGCCACGAGTTCGTCGCGGATGGGGTCGCTCGGGAGTTGGGGGCGGCGGTTGGACAGGCCCTCCAGCGTGGCGCGCTGGGGCTGGCTGAGGATCAGCAGTTTCAGTTTTTTCTTGTCGGTCATTTCGGGGCCTTTGAGTCTGTTGCGGTGTGCCGTGGCTTCGGCGTCGCTGGCCCTCCCCGCGGCGACTAGGGAGCATAGCTCCCAAGTCTTGCTGCCCCTCCCGCAGGCGGGAGGGGTTTTGGTGGTGCCTTACTCCGCGGCGATCCCTGCTTTCGCAAACATGTCCTCGCCGTCGGCTTCGGCGTCGTTGACGGGCGCGGCGTCGTCGCTGGTCTTGGCTTTCTTGCGGCTGTCGAAGCTGTTCCACACGGTGTTCCAGTCGCCGCGCGTCGCGCCCTTGCTATATTCGGTCGCGCGCGTTTCGAAGAAGTTGGCGTGCTCGACGCCGTTCAAGAGCGGGGCGAGCCAGGGGAGCGGGTGCTCCTCGATCATGTAGATCGGCGCGAAGCCGAGCTGGCCCAGACGCCAGTCGGCGATGTAGCGGATGTAGCGCTTGATCTCCTTGGGCGTCATGCCGGGGACGGGGCCCTGTTCGAACGCCAGGTCGATGAACGCATCCTCGAGCCGCACCGTCTTCTGGCAGGTGTCGATGATGTCTTCCTTCACCGCCTTGGTCAGGCAGCCGCGTTCCTTGGTGAAGGTGTGGAACAGCTTGATGATGCCTTCGCAGTGGAGGCTTTCGTCGCGGATCGACCAGCTGACGATCTGGCCCATGCCCTTCATCTTGTTGAAGCGCGGGAAGTTCATCAGCATCGCGAAGCTGGCGAAAAGCTGGAGGCCCTCGGTGAAGCCGCCGAACATCGCGAGCGTGCGCGCGATATCCTCGTCATTGTCGACGCCGAAGGTGCCCATATAGTCGTGCTTGGCGCGCATCTCGTCATATTCGAGAAACATGCCATATTCGCTCTCGGGCATGCCGATCGTGTCGAGCAGGTGGCTGTACGCCGCGATATGCACCGTTTCCATGTTGCTGAACGCGGTCAGCATCATCTTGATCTCGGTCGGCTTGAACACGCTGCCATATTTTTCGTGGTAGCAATCCTGCACCTCGATATCGGCCTGCGTGAAGAAGCGGAAAATCTGCGTCAGCAGGTTGCGCTCGTGGTCCGAAATCTTCTGCGCCCAGTCGCGGCAATCCTCGCCCAGCGGCACTTCCTCGGGCACCCAGTGGATCTGCTGCTGGCGCTTCCAGAAATCGAACGCCCAGGGATATTCGAAGGGCTTGTAGGTCTTGCGGGCTTCCAGCAAAGGCATCGGCGTTTCCTCGGTTCTTGTCTCTTGTGTGTCCCGGCGAAAGCCGGGATCCAGCATGGCTTGGCGTAAGGTCGCTCTGGGCCCCGGCTTGCGCCGGGGATCACGCGGAGCGGTTTATCTTACTGGCAGGCCAGGCATTCGTCGTAGTCGGTGCTCTCGGCGCTGAGTTCGTATTTCGGCGCTTCCGACGTGTTGTCGGCCTCGACCCCGCCGGCGAAGCCGGCGCGCTGCACCGATTTCGAGCGGAGATAGTAGAGCGATTTGATGCCGAGTTCCCACGCGCGGTAATGGAGCATCAGCAGATCCCATTTCTCGACGTCGGCCGGGATGAACAGGTTCAGCGAGGCCGCCTGATCGATGTACGGCGTGCGGTCGGCGGCGAGTTCGAGCAGCCAGCGCTGGTCGATCTCGAAGCTGGTCTTGTAGCAGTCCTTTTCGTCCTGGGTCAGGAAGTCGAGGTGCTGGACGCTGCCGCCCTTCTCCAGGATCGAGTTCCACACCGCGTCGCTGTTCTTCGCCTTGTCGACGAGCAGGGCTTCCAGGTGCGGGTTGCGGATCGAGAAACTGCCCGACAGCGTCTTGTGCGTGTAGATGTTCGCCGGGATCGGCTCGATGCACGCGCTGGTGCCGCCGCAGATGATGCTGATCGACGCGGTCGGCGCGATCGCCATCTTGCAGCTGAAGCGCTCCATCACGCCCTGATCGGCGGCGTCGGGGCAGGGGCCGCGTTCCTTGGCGAGCAGCATCGACGCCTGATCGACCTGCGCGCGGATATGCTTGAAGATGCGCAGGTTCGACGATTTGGCCATCGCGCCCTCGAACGGCAGACCGCGCGCCTGCAGGAAGCTGTGGAAGCCCATGACGCCGAGGCCGACCGAGCGTTCGCGGCTCGCGCTGTACTTGGCGCGCGCCATTTCGGGCGGGGCGCGGTCGATATAGTCCTGCAGGACATTGTCGAGCATGCGCATGACATCCTCGATGAACTGCTTGTCGCCGTTCCATTCGTCCCAGGTTTCGAGGTTCAAGGACGAAAGGCAGCAGACCGCGGTGCGATCATTGCCGAGATGGTCGCGGCCGGTGGGCAGCGTGATTTCGCTGCACAGGTTCGAGGTCGACACCTTGAGGCCGAGGTCGCGGTGATGCTTCGGCATCATGCGGTTCACCTGGTCGATGAAGATGATGTAGGGCTCGCCGGTCGCAAGGCGCGTCTCGACGAGCTTCTGGAACAGGCTGCGCGCGTCGACGGTGCCGCGGACGCTCTGGTCCTTCGGCGAACGGAGGTTGAATTCGGCGCCGTCGCGGACGGCCTCCATGAACTCGTCGGTGATCAGCACGCCGTGGTGCAGGTTCAATGCCTTGCGGTTGAAGTCGCCCGAGGGTTTGCGGACCTCGAGGAACTCCTCGATCTCGGGGTGCGAGATGTCGAGGTAGCAGGCGGCCGAACCGCGGCGGAGGCTGCCCTGGCTGATCGCGAGGGTCAGGCTGTCCATCACGCGGACGAAGGGGATGATGCCGCTGGTCTTGCCGTTGAGGCCGACCGGTTCGCCAATGCCGCGCACCGCGCCCCAATAGGTGCCGATGCCGCCGCCGCGGCTCGCGAGCCAGACATTCTCGTTCCAGGTGCCGACGATGCCCTCGAGGCTGTCGTCGACCGAATTGAGGTAGCAGCTGATCGGCAGGCCGCGGCCGGTGCCGCCGTTCGAGAGAACAGGGGTCGCGGGCATGAACCACAGCTTCGAGATATAGTCGTAGAGGCGCTGGGCGTGGTCCTGATCGTCGGCATAGGCCGACGCGACGCGCGCGAAGAGGTCCTGATAGGATTCGCCGGGGAGGAGGTAGCGATCCTCGAGCGTTTCCTTGCCGAAGTCGGTGAGCAGCGAATCGCGGCCGCGATCGACAGTGACGTCGAACCGGCGCGCGTGGACCGCAGGCTCGCCGCTGTCGTTGAGCTTGGCGGCCGGGGGCGATTCGCTCTTCGATTCGCCGTTCGTTTCCGGCGCTGCGGGAGCCTCAGTCTTTGTCAGTTCCACCGTCGCCACGTCGCTCGTCTCCACCCGTTCCGTCTCACGAAAATCCATCTAGCTCGCCCCCGATTACGACGCGCCATCGGCGCGTTTGTTCCTGTCTTGTTCGACTCGGGACGAAGTCCCAGTCCTAGCATCTAATGCGACCGCCCGGGGCACTTTTTTTGGCCGCAGAAAGGGTTTTTCCGTACCCATATGCCCTGGGCGACGGAAATCCGCCAATTACAGCCAATCACAATTTATTGGGGTGCCCCCGTGGTCTACCCACCATCCATAGTGCCACGTCTGTCGTGGGGCGCAAGACGGTAAATGACAGGTTGGAGACTCAATTCGTCGATAATTTGATTCGTTTCGTCGCGCCCCCGGAGCGCCTTGGCGGACGAGGCCGAGCATTTCCGCGGGCTTCGGCGGATCGGAACGCGGCGCGAGGACAATGCCGCCGGGCGGACGGCATAGGGGCGCTGTCGCAAGGCAAAGCGCGGGGCCCGAATCGGATGAAGCCGGGCAGCAATTCCGGCCAAAGAAAAAGGGCCCCGACGATGTCGAGGCCCTCTTCTATTTTGTGTTTGGCTTAGGCCTGGCCGCCACCGCTATCGGTGCCGCCGCCGCCCAGCCATCTCCAGAACCAACCCATGTCAGATCTCCTGTTGGCACTGTCTACGCAGGACAGTTAACGGAGCATATACCTTAATGGATATGGTAAAGCGAGTCTTAACTATAAGGATTACAACCGATTTGGAAGTTATGCGGTGCGACTGTGCGGGGTATCGGAGAGACTGTTCAGTAGCTCGGAGAATTGCTGCGGTTTTCCAAGCAGATAACCTTGGCCGACGTCGCAGCCCAATTGTTCGAGAAGCGCCAAAGTCGGTGCGTCTTCAATGCCTTCGGCGACCGCGACGGCGCCGAGGCGGTGCGCCAGGTCGATCGTCGATTTGACGACTTCGAGGTTCCGCTGCGAATCGCGCATCGTCATCACGAATCGCTTGTCGATCTTGATCTCGTCGGCTTCGATCTCGGTCAGATATTCGAGGTTCGACTGGCCGGTGCCATAGTCGTCGATCGACAGGCGGATGCCGGCACGGCGGAGCTGCGCGAGCGTCTGGCGCGCCTGGCCGCTATTTTCGATCTGGGCGGTTTCGGTGATCTCGATCGTCAGCTTTTCGGGCGGAAGATGATGCGCGGTCAGCATGACGCGGACGGTGCCGACGAGGTCGCTGTGGTCGAGCAGGGTCGCCGACAGGTTGACCGACATGTGGATGTCGATCCCCAGTTGCTGGAGCTGCGCGGCGGATCGGATCGCCTGATCCATGACGAACAGGGTGAGGCGATAGATGTCCTGGCTCTTTTCGGCCTGGACGATGAACTCGTCGGGCGGGATCGGGCCGCGCGTCGGGTGCGTCCAGCGCACGAGCGCCTCGACGCCGACGAGCTGGCGCGTCGCGACCGCATATTGCGGCTGGAAGGCGACCCAGATGTCGCCGCCGGTGAGGGCGTCCTCGAGCTGCGAGTGGAAGGAAAGCTGCCAGCCCGCGTCTTCCTTTCCGCGGGGCGCAAATTTGGTCCACAGCGAGCGCGTGCGGATAGACTGTTCGGCGGCGACCAGTGCGGCGGCGAGGCGCTGTGCGTTCGATCCCTCGAACTCGTCGTTGACGCCAAACGCGATCGCGACGTCGACGCGCTGCTCGCCGATCGTCAGCGGGGCGTTGAAGAGCGCGGCGAGGCCCGCAAGCTGACCCTCGATCTGGCTATGCTGATAATAGGGTACGAGCCAGGCGAAGGTGCCGTCGAGATCGTGGTGAAGCTGCGTCCCGTGGCACGCGAGCGCGAGACGGCGCGCGACCTGATCGACCATCTGCTGGCTGCCCTCGCCCGGCAGGAAGGCAGCGAGATCCTCGAAATTGACGAGCTTGGCGGCGATGACCGTGGCGCTGCCGAAGGGCACCTGATTGCGCATCGCCTCGAAGGTCGGCAGGCCCGACACGGGGTTCTGACGCTGCGCCGAGACACGGCGCCGCTTGCGCGAGACGGCGGTGCTGAGGACGGCGATGCAAAAGATCGATGCGCCGATCCACGTCGTGACGAGCATCAGCCCGAGCGCGATCTTTCCCGCGACGAGCAGCGCCGCAGTCGCAAGCGCCACAGGAGCGAAATGACGCGGATTGCGGAGCCGCAGCGCAGCGGCCATCGCGATCATCGTGAACAGCAGCGGCGGCACCCAGCCGATATCGACCGGATCGCCGCGCTTCAGCGTTTCGGCCGCGATCAGATGGATGTAGCCGCCGGGCAGCCGTTCCTGTCCGGGAAGATAGGAGGTGTCCTGGAAATTGGGCGCGGTCGGCGCAAAGATTACGTCCTTGCCGCGGAGTTCGCGCGCGCCAATGCGCCCGTCGAGGAGATCGCGGGTGCTGTAGGTCGTGATCGTCGCGGGATTGTAGGACAGGTCGAGCCGGAACTTCGCCGGCGTAGGACTATATTTGTTCGCGATCACCGATGCGAAGGTCGGCAACGGCCGACCTTCGGCCACATAGGTGATCGGCATTCGCCAGACCTGCCAGAATTCGATATCCCAAGCGATGCTGGCGATCGGCACTTCGGGGCCGAACTTTGGGCTGGGAAAGATCGAGACCTGTTGGCCGGTGCCGGGGTCGGTGCGCGTGGGGACGGCGAGGACGACCCGGTCGCCCATCTTCTTGACCGCCGAGACGAACAGCGGAAAGTCGCGGTCGTTCTCGCGGCGGTCGAAATAGAAATCGATCAGCAGGCGCTTGGCGCCCGCCGCATTCACCTTGTCGACGACTTCGGCATATTGCGTCGGGGTGAAATCGCGGTTGCGCGAGCTGGCGATCGTGCGTTCGTCGAGGGCGAGGATGACAACGTCGCCCGATACCGCACGGCTGCCCAGCCGCCCGACCGCGGCGTCGAGCAGGCGGTCGGCAAGCTCGCTCGCCGAACTGATCCCGACAAGAAGGCTGATCAGCAGGGTCAGCGCAAAGGTGCGCCAGCTGATGATCATCCTGTTGATTTCAAGCGGCACGCGTGGGTCTCCGACGAGGACCCGGCGTAGTTAATCTATATTGGTTAGCGCCCCGTTAATTATGAACGAAACCCTGTCGCCCCGACGGCGCCCGAACGGCAGGATTTCTGCGCGCTTCAGGCGACGGCGGGCAACGGCGCGAGCGCCGCGTCGCCGGCGAGCGCCGAGGCGGCGAGGCCGGTCGCGGCGGGGACGATCTGTTCGAGGTAAAAGCGCGTCGAGACGAGCTTTGCTTCGAGAAACGCCTGGTCGCCGTCGCCGCTTTCGATCCCCGCCTTCGCCGCGCGATGCTGGATCGCGAGCAGCCAACCGCAGGTCGCGGTCGACAGCATGGTGAGATAGGGATAGCTGCCGGCGAGCCGGTCGGGTGCATTCGCCTGTGCGAGCCAGTCGGTGACGTGGCGGCACGCCTCGGCAAGCTCGGCAAGCTGCGGGAAATCGGCGGCGCCGCGCGCGATGTCGTCGATCAGGCTGCGGACGCCGTCGCCGCCCGCGAGGCCGAGCTTGCGCCCGACGAGGTCGGCGGCCTGGATGCCGTTGGTGCCCTCGTAGATCGGGGCGATGCGCGCGTCGCGATAATGTTGCGCGGCGCCGGTTTCCTCGATGAAGCCCATGCCGCCATGGACCTGCACGCCGAGGCTGGCGACCTCGCAGCCGATGTCTGTCGCGTGCGCCTTCGCCAGCGGGATGAGGACATCGGCGCGCAGCGCCGCGGCCTCGTCGCCGAGCTTGCCGAAGTCGGTCTGCGCCGCGGCGTAATAGATGAGCGCGCGCGCGGCTTCGGTCTGCGCGCGCATCCGCCACAGCATGCGCTTGACGTCGGGGTGATGTTCGATCGTGACGGGCGTGCGGTCGGCGCTGCCCGCGAGCGACGACTGGACGCGTTCGGCGGCATAGCGCGCCGCCTGTTGCAGCGCGCGCTCGGCGATCTGGACGCCCTGGCAGCCGACCATCAGGCGCGCGTTGTTCATCATCACGAACATGGCCTTCATGCCGCCCATCTCGTCGCCGACGATCTCGCCGAGGCAATCCTCGCCATCGCCATAGACCATCACCGCGGTCGGCGAGCCGTGGATCCCGAGCTTATGCTCGATCGAGGCGCAGTGGACGCCGTTCGAGATGGTCGGATTTCCATCCGCATCGAGGCGGTATTTGGGGACGAGGAACAGCGAGATGCCGCGCGTCCCCTCGGGCGCGCCGGGCGTCCGCGCGAGGACGAGGTGGACGATATTGTCGGTGAGGTCGTGCTCGCCGAAGGTGATGAAGATCTTCTGCCCCCTGATCCGGTAGAGACCCGCGTTCGGGCCATCGATGACTTTCTCTGCAGTCGAGCGGAGCGCGCCGACGTCGCTGCCGGCGCTCGGCTCGGTCAGGTTCATCGTGCCGTTCCACGCGCCGGTCACCAGCTTCGGCAGCCAGGTCGCCCGCTGCTGGTCGGTGCCATAGGCCATCAGCGCGTGGATCGACCCCGCGGTCAGGATCGGACAGAGGGTGAAGCCCATGTTCGCGGTGCCGAGCGCCTCGATCGCGACGGCGGCGAGGGTGAAAGGCAGGTCCTGTCCGCCATAGTCGCCGGGACCGTCGAGGCTGCCCCAGCCGGCCTCCACGAACTGCCGGTACGCTTCCTTGAAGCCCGGGGGCATGGTGACCTTGCCGTCCTGCCACTGGGGGTTCTGGACGTCGCCGACGCGGTTGAGCGGCGCGTAGACGTCGGCGGCGAACTCGCCGATGCCGGTGACGATCGCCTCGACCAGATCGGGGGTCGCGGCGGCATATTTGTCATGCGCGGCCATCGCGTCGATGCGCGCGACATGGTCGAGGACGAAAAGCTGTTCGGCGGTGGGCGGCGTGTAGGTCATCTCGTCCCGACTTTGCTGGTGAATCTCGTTGCGTCGGCGCTATAGCGCGGCATGGCCGAAGCCTCAAAGCCCACAATTGTTCGCGCGTTCGATAGCGCTGCTATCGCCGAGGCGGCCGCGCTGATCGCGGCGGGCAAGCCCGTCGCGGTGCCGACCGAGACGGTCTATGGCCTCGCTGCCGATGCGCGCAACCCGCAAGCGGTGGCGCGCATCTATGCGGCGAAGGGGCGGCCCGACTTCAATCCGCTGATCGTGCATGTGGCCGATTTGGCGGCCGCCGAGCGGCTCGGTGTTTTCGGCGAAATCGAGCGGGCACTGGCGCAGCATTTCTGGCCCGGGCCGCTGACGCTGGTGGTGCCGCGATCGGCCGGTTGCCCGGTGGCGAGCATCGCGACGGCGGGGCTCGATACGATCGCGCTGCGGGTGCCGGGGCACCGCGCGATGCAGGCGTTGCTGGCCGAGACCGGCGCGCCGCTCGCCGCGCCGAGCGCCAATGCGAGCGGGCGGGTGAGCCCGACGAAGGCAGCCCATGTGCTCGCGAGCCTCGACGGGCGGATCGCGCTGGTGATCGACGACGGGGCGACGACCGCGGGGGTGGAGTCGACGATCGTGCGGGTCAAAGACGGCGCGGTCCAGATACTGCGGCCGGGGCCGGTGACGGCCGATATGTTGAGTGCCGCCAGCGGCCTGCCGGTGACCGGGGTCGAGGGGTCGGAAATCGTCGCGCCGGGGATGCTGGCGAGCCATTATGCGCCGGGCAAGCCGGTGCGGCTGGGGGCGACGGATTTTACGGACGACGAGTTCGGGATCGGCTTCGGCGATGTCGCGGGCGATTACAGCCTGAGCGATGCCGGCGATCTGACCGAGGCTGCGGCGCGGCTGTTCGACGCGCTGCATGCCGGGGCAGCGAGTGCGAAAGCGAAGATTGCGGTGGCGGCGATCCCCGTGGAGGGGTTGGGTGCGGCGATCAACGACCGGTTGGCGCGCGCGGCGGTGTGAACTTGATTCACGCGAAGACGCGAAGCCGCGAAGAAGTTGCCCCTGTCAATTCTGCTTATGCTGAGCTTGTCGAGCACCCTTCTCTCTTGCGACGCCGAAAGAAAGAACGGCCCTTCGACAAGCTCAGGGCGAACGGATTTTGAGACTTCTTTGTGCCTTCGTGCCTTTGCGTGAGATATCTCTTAAGCCGCCGCCGGCTCCACCGGGTCGCCGTGCGGGGTGTTGCGGGCGACGATCAGGCACGCGGCGACGATCAGCACTGCGCCCGCGATCGTCGGCCATGTGACGGGTTCGTTATAGAAGATCCAACCGAAGAGCATCGCCCAGAGGAAGCCGGTATATTCGGTCGTCGCGAGGATCTGTGCCTCGGCGCGGGCGTAGGCCCAGCTCAGCAGCAGCAGCGACAGGGTCGCGAGGATTGCGGCGCCGGTGATCGCGGGGAAGTGGCTCGATCCCGGAAGCACCGCGAACCACGGCGCGCCGAAGGCGAGGAACAGGGTCACGAAAAAATTCTGGTAGAAGGCGATCTCCATCGGCTCGGCCATCTTCGCCTGCCGCCGCGCGAGGATGAGGTTGTACGCATAGAAGACCGCCGAGAGGAACACCGCGCCGACCGCCCACAGCGCCTCGGGCGCATAAGTGCCGTCGCCGAGCTTGCCCGCGACGATGACGATCACGCCGACGAGGCCGAGCAGCGAGGCGGCGATCGAGCGCGGCCCGATCGTCTCGCCCAAAAAGATCGCGGCCATATAGAGCGTCATCAGCGGCGCGACGAAGGCGAGCGCGATCGCTTCCGCCATCGGCAGCCGCGCCAGTGCCCAGAAGAAGGTGATCGCCATCCCCGCGACGAACAGCGCGCGCCACGCGTGGATCCGCATCGTGGCGCGGTCGGGCAGCGCGGGACGCGTCGCGAGATAGACGAGGCCGCTGAGGATCGTGCCGGTGCCGGTGCGCCAGAGGACGGCGTTGTATGAGCCGATGTCGATTGACAGCTGCTTCATCAGCACGTCCATCGTCGAAAAGGTGGCGATCCCCGCGCAGGCGATCAGGAACGGGATGACCGGGGAGGGCGAATCGGGACGCATGGTGGAGGCTGTACCTTTCCTTCTCCGCTTGGGGGAGAAGGATATGGAGCCTTGCCGCGGAGCGGCTGGGCGGCGACGGATAAGGGCGTGCGCATTGTCGGCGCTCATGGAGCTGGCTGAACCCTCACCCAGCTCCAGCTAGGCAGCAAGCTACCAAGCTTGCGCATCCCTTTCCCCGAGGGGAGAGAGTTTGGCTTTAACGAAAGCTCGCCATTCCCGCGCCGTCGATGTTGAGTTTCTGCCCCGAGCAATAGGGGTTGGCGTCGCTGACGAACCACAGCACCGCCGCGGCGACGTCTTCCGGCGTGGAGACGCGGCCGAAAGGGAATTTGGCGTCGAGGTGGTGGATGTCGTCCTGCCCGGTGATCGCGCGCGCGAGTTTCACGCCCATGTCGCTGACCGTCAGCGACGGGGCGACGATGTTGACGCGGACGCCGTTCCTCATCTCTTCCTTGGCGAGCGTCAGCGCCAGCGCTTCGCCGGCCGCCTTGCCCATATTGTATGGCGCGCCGTTGGCGTTGTGGTTCAGCGTCGCGACGCTCGAGATGATAATGATGTCGCTGCGGGCATGCGTGCGGAGCTGCGGCAGGGCAAGGCGGCTGATGCGGTGTGGGCCGAGCGCGTGCGTGGCGACGACGCGTTCGAGCTCGGCGGGATCGGTGTCGGCGACGCTTTTGCCGCGGCTCGCGATGCCGGCATTGTTGATGAGGATCGACATCGGGCCGAAGTCGGCTTCGATCGCGGCGATCATCGCGGCGCAGGCCTCTTCGTCGGTGACCGAGGCCTGATACGACTTCGCCTTGCGGCCGAGCGCCACGATCGCGGCGACGGTTTCGGCAGCTGCGGCTTCGTCGCGGGTATAGTTCACCGCTACGTCGGCGCCGGCCTCGGCGAGCGCAACGGCGATGCCGCGGCCGATCCCGCGCGAGGCGCCGGTGACGAGCGCGACGCGCCCCGCAAGGTTCATCTCGGCCATGTCTCTCTCCCTAGTCGATCAGTTCTTTATAGATGTCGTCGTCGCTGCGGCTGGCGGCGTTGCGCCATTTGGGCGCGGCCTTGCGGTTGAGGACATGGCCGTCGGCGTCGAGGATCGCGACGGTCGGCGTGCCCTTGATCGTCTTGAAGCCGAAGCGCGCGGCAACGTCGAGATTGCGGCCCTGGCCGAGCTGGGGCATGCCGACATCGACGAAAACGACATGATAGCGCGCGTTGACGGGACCGACGAAACGGGGGCTGTCGATCTTGTTCGCGAGATAGGCGCTATCGTGGCAGCGATTGGCGCCCATGATGAGCAGGACCTGCTTGCCGCTATGCCGCGCCGCCGTCAGCGCATTGTCCACCGCGGCCATGGCGGGCGCGGCAGGATCGAAAGCCATGGTAAAATAGGGATCGGAAACGGGCGGCGGTCCCGGCGGCGGCGTCCGCGGCGCCGGGGTGCCGAGTTGGAGCGCGAGAGCGAGAATGGGCAGGATCATCGCGCGACGATAGGTTTTGCATGACGTTTCCGTCAACGTCAGTTAGCCTTCGCGCCATGAGCTGGGAAAAAGAAGTCGGCGAACTCGCCGCGCGCCGCGCGATGGCCGAGGCGATGGGCGGGGAAGAGAAGGTCGCGCGGCAGCACAGCCGCGGCAAGATGGACGCGCGGGCGCGGCTCGCGGCGATCGTCGATCCGGGCAGCTTTCGCGAGATCGGCAAGATCGCGGGGCGCGGCACCTATGGGCCCGATGGCGAGCTGGAACATCTGGCGGCGTCCAATTTCATCTTCGGGCGCGCCAATATCGACGGACGGCCCGTCGTCGCCAGCGCCGACGATTTCACCGTGCGCGGCGGCGCAGCCGATGCGGCGCTGCACAGGAAGTTCGTCCAGTGCGAGGCGATGGCGCACGAATATCGCCTGCCGCTGATCCGCATGATCGACGGCACCGGCGGCGGCGGGTCGGTCAAGACGCTGGAGGATATGGGCTATACCTATATCCCGCACGTGCCCGGCTGGGACCAGATTATCGCGAACCTCGACACGGTGCCGGTGGTGGCGCTGGCGCTGGGGCCGACCGCAGGGCTGGGCGCGGCGCGCGTGGTCGCGAGCCATTACAGCGTGATGGTGCGCGGGCTGTCGCAGCTGTTCGCGGCGGGGCCGGCGGTCGCGGCGGCGATCGGCGACACGCTCGACCGCGAAGAACTGGGCGGTAGCGACGTCCATACGCGCAACGGCGTCGTCGATGACGAGGTCGCGAGCGAAGCCGAAGCCTTCGCGGCGGCGCGGCGCTTCCTGTCCTATCTGCCGTCGTCGATCCACGGCCGGGCCGAGCGCACCGCGTGCAGCGATCCGGTTGACCGGCGCGAGGAGGCCTTGCTGTCGATCGTCCCGCGCGAGGCGAAGCAGGTCTATTCGATGCGGCGCATCGCCAATGCGGTGTTCGATGCGGGCAGTTTCTTCGAGATGGGCGGGCGCTGGGGCAGGGCCGTCATCACGGCCTTCGCACGGCTCGACGGCTATCCGGTCGCGGTGCTGGCGAGCGATCCTTCTTATCTTGGCGGATCGTGGGACGCGAAGACGAGCGAGAAAGCCGAGCGCTTCGTGAAGCTCGCCGACCAGTTCCGGCTGCCGATCGTCCACCTCGTCGACAATCCGGGCTTCATGATCGGCGGCGAGGCCGAGCGGACGGGGACGATCCGGTACGGGGTGCAGGCGATGAACGCGATCTACCGCGCGAGCGTGCCGCTGGCGTCGGTGGTGGTGCGGCGCGCTTACGGCATCGCAGGCAGCGCGATGTCGAACGCCGAGCGCTTCCAATATCGCTTCGCCTGGCCGTCGGGCGACTGGGGCAGCCTGCCGATCGAGGGCGGGGTCGAGGTTGCGTACAAGAGCGAGCTGGAGGCAGCGGAGGATCCGGCGGCGCATCTGGAGTCGATCAGGGAGCGATTGAACCGCGTGCGATCACCGTTCCGCACCGCCGAGAAATTCGGGGTCGAGGATATTATCGACCCGCGCGATACGCGGCCGTTGCTGTGCGAGTTTGCCGAGCTGGCGTGGCGGGTGGTGGGGTAGCGGGTCTCAAAACCCGTTCGTGCTGAGCTTGTCGAAGCACTGTTCTTTCTTTTAGCATCGTCAGAAGAAGAGAACGGCCCTTCGACAGGCTCAGGGCGAACGGTAGAGGGGATTTGCCGTGAATGCTGGACGCCATCTCGGCATGGACTGGCTGCGCATCGGGGCGTTCGCGCTGCTGATCTTCTATCATATCGGCATGTATTTCGTGCATTGGGACTGGCATGTGAAGATCGCCGATCCGCTGGAGTGGACGGCGATCCCGATGCTCGCGACCAACGGCTGGCGGCTGGCCTTGCTGTTCCTCGTGTCGGGCTATGCCAGCGCGGCGCTGGCCGGAAAGCTCGGCGGGGCGGGGGCGTTCGCGCGGTCGCGGAGCGCGCGGCTGCTGATTCCGCTCGCCTTCGGGATCGTTGTCGTCGTCCCGCCGCAGCCTTGGATCGAGCTGATGGGGCAGCATGGCTATGCGCATAGCTTCCTCCATTTCTGGACGAGCGACTATTTCCGCTTCGGCAAACTCGACGGCATCGTGCTGCCGACGTGGCAGCATCTGTGGTTCGTCGTCTATCTGTGGGTCTATACGATGCTCGCGGCCTTTCTGCTCGCGGTCATCCCGGCGGAGGCGCGCGCAAAGGCGGCCGATGGCGCGGCGCGGCTGCTCGGCGGCTGGGGCCTGTTGATCGTTCCGATGCTCTGGTGGCTCGCCGTCTATGGCGCCTTTCCCGATCATGACGAGACGCATGCGCTGTTCGACGACGGGCCGTCGCATCTTCATTATCTGGCGGCGTTCGGGGTCGGCTGGCTGCTGCGCGTGCGGCCTTTGCTGTTCGAGGCGGTGGCGCGCTGCTGGAAGGTGGCGGCAGTGCTTGCGGTGCTTGCCTTCCTGCCGATCGGCTGGGTCGAGTGGACCTGGCCGGGCGATACGAGGGCGCCAGATTGGGCGGTCACGCTGTTCCATGTCGCGCGGCAGGTGCAGGGCTGGGCGACGATCGTCGCGCTAGTGGGCGTCGCCGACCGATTCTGGAACCGCGACCATCGCTGGCGCGCGACGCTCGCCGAGGCGGTGTTTCCGTTCTACATCATCCACCAGACGATCATCGTCGTGGTCGGCTGGCACCTGCGGCAAGCCGATGTCGCCGCGCTGCCTTCCTTCCTGATCCTGCTGGCGACGACCGCCACCGGATGCTGGCTTTTCTACGCGATCGGGCGCACCATCGGCTGGCTGCGGCCGCTGATCGGACTGCAACGCAAATAGGGGGAGGATGATATGGGTGCAGTGAAGGGGATATTGGCGATCGTGGGGGTCGCGGCGGTCCTGATGGGCGGCCTGTGGATCTTGCAGGGGCTGGACATCGTGCGCTGGCCCGAAAGCAGCTTCATGCTGGGCGACGTCACCTGGACGCGCAACGGGACGGTACTGGCCGTGGTCGGCGTCGTGCTGATCTGGTTCGCAAGGAAGCGGCCCGCCTGAAAGCGACTACATTTGTAGTTGATCTGTGTTACTTATATGATACACCTTCGCCAATCCGGGGTTGGATTGGAGCTCTATGATGATTCGTTCTTCGCGTCTTTTGCCCGGCCTGCTGGTGGCGGCCGCGATGGTCGCGGCGCCCCTGATCGCGCCGCCGCCCGCCTTCGCCGCCGATGAAGCCAGCGGCGATGCTGTCGCAGAAACCTATGCCGCGCTGCTCGAGCGCGACTATGTCTATCCCGAAATTGGCAAGCGTTATGCCGCGGCGCTGCGCGCTGCGATCAAGGCCGGACGTTACAAGACGCTGAGCGGCGAGGCGCTGGGCAGCGCGATCGACGCCGATGTGAATGCGGTCGCGGTCGATGGTCATTTGCGGCTGCGCGTGCCCGAGGGCGCATCGGCGGCCGCCGCCGGACCGGGCGCGACGGCGCCCGCGCCGCGGCCGCGCAAGGAGCCGGTCGAACAGGCCGGCTGGATCGCGCCCGGGATCGCCTTCGTGCGCTTCAACGTCTTTCCGCAGGATGCGGCGGTGACCGCGACGGCGGCGAAATTCATGGCCGATCATGCCGACGCCAAAGCGATCGTCTTCGACATTCGCACCCACAATGGCGGCGGGCTCGATCAGATGGACGTGATCTTTCCCTGGCTGTTCGACAAGCCGACGCGGCTGGTGGCGATGGCGACGCGCGCCTCGGTCGACGCCGAGGGCGGATCGCCGATCGACGGCATCCCCTCGATGCGGATCGTGACGGGCGACGCCGGCATGGTGACGCGCGAGCATTGGGTGACGCCGAACGCCGACAAGCGGCTGAAAAAGGCCAAGGTCTATGTGCTGACATCGGGCGCGAGCGCGTCGGCGGCCGAGCATTTCGCGCTGGCGATGAAGCATATGGGACGCGGCGTGCTCGTCGGCGCGCCGACCGCGGGGGCCAATCATTTCGGGCGCGGGGAGGATCTGGGCGGCGGCTATGGCGCGTTCATCCCGGTCGGCCGGACTTATGATCCGAAGACCGGCAAGGATTGGGAAGGCGACGGGGTGCAGCCCGACATTGCGGTCGCGCCGGCGGATGCGCTGGTGCGCGTGCTGACCGACCTTGGCGTCGCACCGGCCGAAGCCAAGACGCTGTCCGACGCGCATATGCCCAAATGGCCGATGGAGCGGCGGAAACCGCGCGGGGCGAAATAGGCCGTCAGGCCGCCGAGCCGGCAAGGCTGGTGAGCGCGTCGCCGTCGACGCGCATCACCGTCCATTCGTCCATCAGCTTCGCGCCAAGGCTCTGGTAGAAGCCGATCGAGGGGGTGTTCCAGTCGAGCACCCACCATTCGAGGCGCGCGCAGTCGCGTGTCACGCAGAGCTTCGCCAGATGCGCGAGCAGCGCCTTGCCGAGGCCAGAGCCGCGCGCTTCGGGGCGGACGAACAGGTCCTCGAGATAGATGCCGGGGCGCCCCTCGAAGGTCGAGAAATTGTGGAAGAAAAGCGCGAAGCCCTGTGCCGCGCCGTCGATCTCGCCGATCACGACCTCGGCATAGGGGCGCGGGCCGAACAGCTTTTCGCCGAGTTTCGCCTCGTCGAAGCGGACCTCGTGCGCAAGCTTTTCATACTCGGCGAGGTCGCGGATGAACTGCGCGATCAGCGGCAGGTCGGCGGCGGTGGCGGGGCGGATCGAGAGAGTCATGGCGGCGATTTGTGGGGTCAATCGCTTGCTGTCAACTTTCGACCGGTAGATGCCGTCGCCCCCGCGAAGGCGGGGGCCGCTGGAGCCGTTGCGCAAGGCCGACGACGGCCCCCGCCTTCGCGGGGGCGACGGACTATTTTAACGTCCGCTCCCCACCCCGAAGCCGAAATCGCGGTCCGCCCGCGCTCTCCCGACCTTACGCCGCCTTGCCGTGCGCCACGTCCATGCTCACCGCGCTGCCCGCGTCGATCTCCGCCGCCTTGGCCTCGACGAGTTTGACGATGTGCTGGATCATGTCGGCATCCTCGACATGGTGGTCGGTGACGCCCGAGAGATAGACCATATGTTTGCCGTTGCCGCCGCCGGTGATGCCGATGTCGGTCTCGCGCGCCTCGCCGGGGCCGTTGACGACGCAGCCGAGGACCGAGAGCGACATCGGCGTCTTGATGTGCCCGAGCGCTTCTTCGAGCGCCTGCACGGTGCGGATCACGTCGAAGCCCTGCCGCGCGCAGCTGGGGCAGGACACGACGCGAACGCCGCGGGTGCGGAGGCCCAAGGATTTCAGGATCTCATAGCCGA
This sequence comes from Sphingopyxis sp. H050, assembly GCF_001468265.1. Lineage (GTDB taxonomy): Bacteria > Pseudomonadota > Alphaproteobacteria > Sphingomonadales > Sphingomonadaceae > Sphingopyxis. The sequence continues at coordinate 37,237 of NZ_LNRZ01000001.1, forward strand.
CACGCACTTCTTCCTCGGGCTCGGCCGAGAGCGACACGCGGATCGTGTCGCCGATGCCCGCCCACAAGAGGTTGCCGATGCCGAGCGCCGACTTGACGGTGCCGCCGATCAGCCCGCCCGCCTCGGTAATGCCGAGGTGCAGCGGGCAATCGACCGCGTCGGCGAGCTGGGCGTAAGCCGCGACCGCGAGGAAAACGTCGCTGGCCTTCACCGCGACCTTATACTCGTGGAAGTCGTGGTCCTGGAGCAGCTTGATATGGTCGAGCGCGCTTTCGACCAGCGCCTCGGGGCAGGGCTCGCCATATTTTTCGAGCAGGTCTTTCTCCAGGCTGCCGGCGTTGACGCCGATGCGGATCGCGCAACCGTTGGCTTTTGCGGCGCGGACAACCTCGCCGACGCGTTCGGACGAGCCGATATTGCCGGGGTTGATGCGCAGGCACGCGGCACCGGCGTCGGCGGCTTCCAATGCGCGCTTATAATGAAAATGGATATCGGCAATGATCGGAATGCGCGCGGCGCGGACGATCTTGCCGAGCGCGGCCGTGGAATCGGTGTCGGGGCACGAGACCCGGATCAGGTCGGCGCCCGCTTCCTCGCAGCGGCGGATCTGGTCGATCGTCGCCACCGCGTCGCTGGTCAGCGTGTTGGTCATCGTCTGGACGGTAATCGGGGCGCCGCCGCCGACAGGGACGGCGCCGACCATGATCTGGCGGCTGCTGCGCCGCGCGATGTCGCGCCAGGGGCGCAGGCCGGGGTTGTGGTCGCTCATGATTTTGCCCGAATGAGGGAGATATGCGCTGCTCTTTAGTCGCTTGTACGCGGCTTGGCAAAGCGAAGCGGCGCAAAAGCAACCTGTGACGCAAAAGCCACATTCGGCACGCTATGTGACAATTTTACGGATATTTTATTTGTGCATTGCAAAATTTTGCGCGATTTTCCCGTTCGTTCGAGACGAGACGTCCGCAGAGGCGCGCGTCCTGGCGGCAGGATGGATCAAGTGTTTCACTATCCAAGGGGGCTTTCCCAATGAAGTTTGTTACCAAGGCTTGCTTCGGCATGCTGCTCGCCGCGTCGGCCATGTCGACCCCCGCCTTCGCGCAGGAAGAAGAAGCGAGCGGCCCGTTGACGCTTTCGGGCGGCATCTCGGTCGTTTCGGACTATCGTTTCCGCGGCATTTCGCTGTCGAACGAAAAGGTCGAAGTGCAGCCGACGCTGACGCTGAGCCATGAGAGCGGCTTCTATGTCGGCGCGTGGGGTTCGGGCCTTCCCGACAGCCCGCTCTATGGCAAGTTCGAGCTCGACGCCTATGCCGGCTATGCGACCGAAATCGCGCCCGGCACGACGATCGACATCGGCGCGACCTATTATATCTATCCGGGCAACCAAAAATTTGCCGGTCCGAGCGACTATGTCGAAATCATCGGCAAGCTGTCGCATGACATCGGCCCGGTCTCGGCCACCGGCCTTGTCGCCTATGCCCCCGATCAGAAGTCGCTGGGCAGCGACGACAATCTCTATCTGAACCTCGGCCTGGGCTATGGCATTCCGAACAGCCCCGTCACGCTGACCGCGGGCCTTGGCTACACCGACGGCTCGCTCGGCGCGCTGGCCGCCGACGGCAACTATCTGGACTGGTCGGTGGGCGCGTCGTTCGCGGCGGGTCCGGCGACCTTCTCGGTCCAGTATATCGACACCGACCTCAAGAAGACGGGTATCAAGGCCGTCGACACGCTTTACGATCCTACCGTGGTCTTCACGCTCGGCGTTTCTTTCTGATCGTCTGAGCCGGTCAGCGACCACGCTCTGGAGGGGGCGGCTTTCGGGGGGAAGCCGCCCCCTTTTTCGTGGGCGCATCGCGTCTATTCAAAGGCTTGCCCCGATCGGCAACGCAATATTGTTTCGATTGAAACCGCATTTGCGTAATCTGCTGTTGCGAAAATGTCGCATCGCAGCCTTTTTTGTGTGCGTGCCCTGCATTTTTTGTTTGTGCGGCGCAGCAATTTGGTCAACACACAGGCCCTGCGGGACCTGACCAGCCCATAGAGAGGCTGGCTGCCCCGCGGCAGGCAGGGACGATCCGACAACCAACAAAGGATCCGTCCATGAAAAATCTTTCCCGCGCATGCCTTGGCATGGCTCTCGTTCTTTCTGCGCTTCCGGCGACGGCCTACGCCCAGGAGGAGGAGGAAAGCAGCAGCATCACGATCACCGGCGGCGCGACCGTCGTTTCGGACTATCGCTTCCGCGGTTTCAGCCAGTCGGACGAAGAGGCCGCGATCCAGGGCACCTTCACCATCGCGCACGAAAGCGGCCTCTATGTCGGCACCTGGGGGTCGAGCATCGGCTTTGCCAACGGCACCGAAATCGACGTGTACGGAGGCTTCTCCACCGAACTGACCCCCGGCCTGACCGGCGATATCGGGGTGACCGCCTATCTCTATCCCGGCACCAACAACGCGACGGTGATCGAACCCTATGCCTCGCTGACCGGCGCAATCGGTCCGGCGACGGTCAAGGGCGGGGTCGCATGGGCGCCCGGGGGGCAGAACTCGCTTGGCGACGAAAGCGCCATCTATCTCTACACCGACGTCGGCGTCGCGATTCCCGATACCCCGATCAAGTTGAAGGGCCACTTCGGCTATGCCGACAGCGACAGCTTTCTCGGCGGTCTCGACGGCAATGTGATCGACTATTCGGTCGGGGTCGATTTCACCTGGAAGGCGCTCACCCTGGGCGTCGCCTACGTCAACACCGATGCGCCCAAGATCGGCGGGTACAAGGAAGCCGTCGGGGCCGACGGGGCGGTGATCTTCTCGCTCGGCGCGGCTTTCTGACGCCGGGCGCGGGGCGGCCTCTGGGGGGAGGCCGCCCCCATCCTTCCTGATTAGACGGAAAGAGCGGCCGCTTCGGCCGCTTTTGTCATGCCCGCGCGCTTGATCGCAATGCGCTTGACGCTGTCGGTGAACCGTGCAATTTCATCGACGAGTTGAAGTAGCTGGAGCGAAACCCCCATGCCTCAAGCGTCTCAATCCCCCCAAAGCGTATCGGTTCCTCCCATGCCGCCAACCCGCGGCAGCGGCGAGCGCAGTCCCGGCGTCAAGCTGGTCATCGCGGTATTGATCGCGGTCGCGCTGATGGTGCCGCTGCTGATGGTCTATGGCTTGCTGTGGGATCGCCAGCAGCAGGCCGAGACCGCGCAGGCCTCGATCGGGCAGGGCTGGGGCGGTCAGCAGACGATTGGCGGCCCGGTGATCGTGATCCCCTATCGCGCGACCGATACGCAGACGGTGCAGGAGAACGGCCGCGACGTGACGCGGACCGTCAACACGATCAGGAATCTCTATCTGTCGCCGCAGGCGAACAAGGCCGAGGTCGCGATCAAGCCCGAGAAGCGCAGGAAGGCGATTTACGAGACCGTCGTCTATGAAAGCCAGATTGCGGGGAGCGCCGATTTCGTGCTGCCCGCCGACATTGCGCGCTATGGCGTGGCGCGCGAGGCGCTGCTGCTCGACCGCGCCGAAGTCCGCCTCGGCATCAGCGACGCACGCGGGCTCGTCGACGGCAACAGCCTGGCGGTGAACGGCACGCCCGTGCCGCTTCAGCCAGGCAAGGGGCTCGCCTCGACCGGCAATTCGGGCACCTTCGCCTTCGTCGACTGGACCGGCGCCGCGCCGCTGAAGATCGATTACAGGATCGGCGTGCGCGGGCTTGGCGATTTCAAGCTGATCCCGCGCGGGGTCGATACGCGCTGGACGGTCAAGTCTAGCTGGCCGAACCCGAGTTTCGGCGGCGATTTTCTGCCCGCGAAGCGCAGCGTGACAGCGAGCGGCTTCACCGCGACCTATGCGATCCCGAACCTCGCTTTGGGCCAGGCGCAGGTGCTGACCGGCGACCTGTCGCCGCCGGTCGCGACCAATTATGGCGCGCGCGACCCCTATGCTGTCGACGTCGCCGCGCCCGCGGCGAACGACGGGACGATGGAAAGCGCGGGCGGGACCGCGAAGGCGGTGGCGATCAGCCTCGTCGAGCCGGTCGATCTTTACAGCCAGGTCGACCGCAGCATCAAATATGGCTTCCTGTTCATCGGCTTCACCTTCGTCGCCTTCCTGATGTTCGACATCATCGCGGGCGCGCGGGTCGCGGCGGCCGAATATCTGCTGACCGGCGTCGCGCTGGTGCTGTTCTTCGTGCTGCTGCTCGCGTTCGCCGAGGTGATCGGCTTCACGCCGGCCTATCTGCTGGCCTCGGCGGGCATCATCGGGCTGCTGACCTTCTACAGCGCCGCGGTGCTGAAGAGCTGGAAGCGCGCGCGCTTCCTCGCGGCGATGCTGATCGGGCTCTATGCCTTGCTCTATGTGCTGCTCAACCTCGAGGCCTACTCGCTGCTGATCGGATCGGTGCTGATGTTCTTCGCGCTCGCGGGCGTGATGTACATGACGCGCAACATCGACTGGGGCGGGCTCGGCAAGAAGGAGGAGGTGGCGACTGCCTAGGTGAACCCCGGCGAAAGCCGGGGCCCAGCATAGCGTAAAACTCCGTGGGCCCCGGCTTTCGCCGGGGTTCACTCCATTTCGCTACCGCCAGCGCAGATTGTGGGGGCCGAGGTCCGCTAGGGTCCTGGCCCCCATCAATTTCATACCGCGCTCGATCTCGGCGCGGAGCAGGCCGACGGCGCGGCTCACGCCCTCTTCGCCCGCGGCGGCGAGCGCATAGAGGTAGAGGCGGCCGCCCGAGCAGGCTTTCGCGCCGACCGACAGCGCCTTCAGCACATGCGTACCGCGCGTGATGCCGCCGTCGCAGATCACCTCGATTGTGTCGCCGACCGCATCGACGATCTCGGCGAGCGCGTCGAAGGGCGCGATGCTGCCGTCGAGCTGGCGGCCGCCGTGGTTCGACACCATGATCGCGGTCGCGCCGATATCGACCGCGCGCTTGGCGTCCTCGACCGCGGCGATGCCCTTGAGGCAGAAGGGGCCGTCCCACTGCTTGCGGATCGCCGCGGCGCGTTTCCAGTCGAGGCTCTGGTCGAGCATCGTCGTGAAATATTCGGCGACCGATTTGGGGACGCTCGATCCTTCGGACACATGCGTCGCGAGGTTCGGGAGGCTGAATTTTTCGCGAAGGACATAGTTCAGGCCCCAGCCGGGCTTGATCGCATAGCTCAGCATGTTGCGCGCCGTGAAGCGCGGCGGCGAGGTGAAGCCCGAGCGGAGGCAGCGTTCGCGGTTGCCGCCGACGATCGTGTCGACGGTGAGTGCGACCGCGTCGAACTTCGCCTCGCGCGCGGCGTCGAGCATCGCCTTGTTGAGGCCTTCGTCGTGATGGACGTAGAGCTGGAACAGCTTGGGGCCGTCGGTCAGCGCGCCGGCCTCGGCGAGGCCGATTGTCGCGAGGCTGGAGATGCCGGCGACGGTGCCGGCGTTCGCGGCGGCGCGGAGGACGGCGCGTTCGCCCTGCCAGTGGAAGAGGCGCTGGAGCGCGGTCGGCGAGAGGAACAGCGGCATCGCCATCTCGCGTCCGAACAGCGTGGTGCGCATGTCGATGCTTTCGACCCCGGCGAGGACGCGCGGGACGAGGTCGCAGCGGTCGAACGCTTCGCGGTTGCGGCGGCGTGTGACCTCGTCGTCGGCGGCGCCGTCGATATAGTCGAACACCGGCCACGGCAGGCGCCGCTTCGCGAGCGCGCGGAAATCGTCGATATTGTGGCAGTCGGTCAGGCGCACGCTCATCTACCCCCGTTCGTCCTGAGCTTGTCGAAGGACTGTTCTTCTTAGACGCCTATGAAGGAAAGGACGGCCCTTCGACAAGCTCAGGGCAAACGGCTTGGGATTAGAACACCGTCCGCGCCGCGACCGCACCCTTGGTCGCGTAGCTGAAGCGCGGTTCGACCGGCAGCGCGGGATCGAGGATATGCGCGGCGACGCGTTTGCCCACCGCGGGTCCGTTCTTGAACCCGTGCCCCGATCCGCCGCCGACCAGCCAGATGCGCTCCTGTCCGGGTAGCCGGTCGATCAGATAGTCGCCGTTCGAGCTGTTCTCATATTGGCAGACGCGCGCGCCGATCAGCGGCGCGTCGGTCAGGCCGGGGAAGCGCTGCGCGATATAGGCGCGCGCCTCGGCGATGCCCGCGGGGGTCGGCGCGCGGTCCTGCGTGTCGGGGTCGACGACCGGGCCATGAACGTCGATCGCGATCTTGAACCCCGCGCCCTCGAGGTCGGGGATGCCATAGACGATGCGGCCGTTGTTGAAGTCGGCCCAGACGGGCAGCTCGGCGGGGGTGAAGCGCGTGTCGCCCTGCGGCGCGCCGAAATGATAGACCTCCTGCCGCGTCGCGACGATCTTGCCCATCAGTTGCTGCGGGAAGAGTTCGGCGAGCCAGGGGCCGCAGGCATAGACGAGATGGTCGGCGGTGCCGCCGTCGGGCAGCGTATGCTTTCTGATCTTCTTGGCGATCAGCGGCGCGGGCATGACGACGCGTTCGACCTCGATCTGCGCGTCGGCGATCACCTCCTGCACCCCGCGCCCGGCGATCAGCGCGCCGCAGTCCTTTTCGAGGATGCCGGTCTCGCCCTGATAGAATTGGATCTGGCGCCAGTTCTTCTGCAGCCAGTGGACGTCGCCATGGTCGTGATCGACGCGGTTCGCTTGGAGCCAGGCGCGCGACTGCGCGGTATAGGTGTCGCCTTGCGGCGCGAACCAGAGGACGCCGGTATTGTGAAAGATCGGCAGGCTCGCGGTGTCGGAGAGGTCTTTCCAATATGCGAGCGATTCCTTCGCCATCTCCGAATAGATGGTGTCGGCGCCATAGCCCATGCGGATGACGCGGCTCTCGCCGCCCGACGAGGCGCGCCAGTGGCCCGCGCCATAGGCGTCGAACAACCGCACCGATTTTCCCGCGCGCAGCAAATGCCAGGCGGTCCAGGCGCCGAACACGCCCGCGCCGATGATCGCGACATCGACATGCTGGATCTTGGGCCGCGCGGGCTTGCGTTTCTTCGGCTTGCGCTCCTTGCGCTCGGCCGCGACGGCTGCGGTCGCGACCGGAAGCGCCGCGAGGCCGGTCAGGACGGCACGGCGTGACGGCGTGTCACCGGCCAACGGTCGCGCCCTCGCTCTTCTTGTAATAGCGATAGCCGCCGATCCAGGTTTCGAGTGGGGTCATCTTGCGGATCTCGTCGGGGCTCGCGAGCAGCGGGTCAGCATCGAGCATCACGAAGTCGGCGCGCATGCCGGGCATCAGCGTGCCGAGCCGGTCCTCCGCGAAGGCGGCATAGGCGGCGGTGCGGGTGAAGCCGTCGAGCGCGGTTTCGCGGCTCACCGTCTCCTCGGGATGCCAGCCGCCGACGGGCTGGCCTGCCGCATCGGTACGCGAGATCGCAGCGGCGATGCCGGGGAAGGGGTTGGCGCTCTCGACCGGCACGTCGGAGCCCAAGGCGAGGCGGACGCCGGCGTTTTCGAGGCTGCGCCACGCATAGGCGCCCTTGAGCCGGTCGGGGCCGAGGCGGGCTTCGGCCATCAGCCGGTCGCTCGTCTGGTGGACGGGTTGCATCGAGGCGATGACCTTGAGCGTGGCGAAGCGCGGAATGTCGACGGGGTCGATGATCTGCGCATGCTCGATGCGCCAGCGGCGCTCGCCCGGGAGGTCGGCGGTGAGGTCGGTGATCGCACCCAAGGCCTCGGCATTGGCGGCGTCGCCGATCGCGTGGATCGCCACCTGGAACTTGTCCATCGACGCGCGCACCATCTTGTTGCGGAGCTGCGCGGGGGTGAGCAAAGGCAGGCCCTTCTGCCCCGGCGCGTCGCTGTAAGGCGCCTTCAGCCATGCGCCGCGCGAACCCAGCGCGCCGTCGAGATAGAGCTTCACCCCGACCATGCGCAGCTTGTCGTCGTAAAGCCATGGCGTCGGTTCGGACCCGGCGATGATCGCCATATTGTCGATGTCCCCGCCGTAGGAGAGGATGCGCACCGCAAGCTGTTTCTTGTCGCCGGCGCGGCGGTACGCCTGCCATTCGGCGATGGTCGTGCCCATGTCGGCGATGCTGGTGATGCCCTGCGAGATCAGCTTCTGCTGGGCGAGCAGGAAGGCGCGGTCGAGGTCGCGCGCGAGCGGTTTGGGCTTGGCGCCGTCGATCAGGCTCATCGCGGCGTCGACGAAGACGCCGCTGGGCTTGCCGCCCGCCATTTCGATGCGGCCGCCCTCGGGCGCCTTGGTGGCGGCGGTGATCTTGGCCGCATTCAGCGCTGCGGTGTTCGCCCAGCCCGCATGGCCGTCGACACGCTCCAGCCAGACCGCACGATTCGGCACCACGGCGTCGAGGTCGGCGGCGGTCGGAAAGCGGCCGAGACCCCATTTTTCCTGATTCCAGCCGAAGCCGATGATCCACGGCATTTCGGGATTCTCGTCGGCATATTTCTTGATCGCGGCCTGCGCCTCGGCGAGGCTGTTGGTGCCGCTGAGATCGAGCAGCATCAGCTGGAAGCCGAGCCCCATGACATGGCCGTGCGCGTCGATCAGGCCGGGGATCAGCGTGCGGCCCTTGCCGTCTTCCTTGAAGTCGGGGCGCTCGGGGCGCTTGTCCTTGCGGTCGAGTAGTTGCTTGACCTTGCCGTCGGTGCCGATGACGAGCCCGGTGAAGCGGACGAGCTTGCCGTCCTTGTCGAGCGTGATGCCGTTGACATTGTCGACCAGCGTGTCGGCGTGCGCGGGGGCGGCTATCAGCAGCGCGAGCGCGGTGAGGGCGAGGCGCTTCATTTCTTCAACCTCGTCACGAGCGAGCTGGTGTCGCGGCGGCCGTTGCCGAGCTTCTGCACATCGGCGTAGAATTGATCGACCAGGCTTGCCACCGGCAGCGTCGCGCCGTTGACGCGCGCCTCGTCGATCGCGAGGCCCAGATCCTTGCGCATCCAGTCGACCGCGAAGCCGAAATCGAATTCGTCCTTCGCCATCGTGCCCCAGCGGTTGAGCATCTGCCAGCTCGCCGCGGCGCCGCCCGAGACCGCCTCGAACACCTTGTCGGTATCGAGGCGCGACGCCTGCGCGAAGCGCAAGGCTTCGGACAGGCCCTGCAGCACGCCGGCGATCGCGATCTGGTTGACCATCTTCGTCGTCTGCCCCGCGCCGGGGCCGCCGATATGCACCATCCGCGCCGAATAGGCCTTCATCACCGGCTCGGCGGCGGCGAAGGCGGCCTTGGTGCCGCCGCACATTGTTGAGAGCGTGCCGTTCTGCGCCCCGGCCTCGCCGCCCGAGACGGGGGCGTCGACGCAGAGCAGGCCGAGCCCGTCGGCCTCGACCGACAGCTGGCGCGCGATGCGGGCGGAAACGGTGGTGTGGTCGATGAACAGCGCGCCCTTCTTCATGGCGCGAAAGGCGCCGTCGCGGCCGAGCGTCACCTGCGCCAGATCGTCGTCGTTGCCGACGCAGGTCAGCACGACGTCGGCGTCCGCCGCGGCGTCCGCGGGCGTGGCTGCGGACTTGCCGCCATAGGTCGCGACCCAGGCCTCGGCCTTCGACCTTGTGCGGTTGTAGACGGTGAGGTCGTGCCCTGCTTTCGCGAGGTGCCCCGCCATCGGTCCGCCCATGACGCCGGTGCCGATGAAGCTGATGCGCAATTTTTCTTCACTCATGGCAGAGGTCATAACCATGGTTTGCGCGGCGCGCCAGATAGGCTAGGGCCAGCCGCGCTATGACAGACCTCGCAACCGCTCCCGCCGCCGACCTTCCGGTGATCTCGCTCGACGATGTCCGCGCGGCGGCGGCGCGGATTGACGGCGCGGTCGTGCGGACGCCGACGCTGCATTCGCAGACCCTGTCCGAGCTGGTCGGCGCCGAGGTCTGGCTGAAGTTCGAGAATCTGCAATTCACCGCCGCCTACAAGGAACGCGGCGCGCTCAACGCCCTGCTGCTGCTCAGCGACGAGGCGAAGGCGCGCGGCGCGATCGCGGCGTCGGCGGGCAATCATGCGCAGGGGCTCGCCTATCATGGCAAGCGGCTCGGCGTGCCGGTCACCATCGTGATGCCGAAGACGACGCCGCAGGTGAAGGTGTCGCAGACCGCAAGCCATGGCGCGACGATCGTGCTCCACGGCGAAACCTTCGACGACGCCTATGCCCACGCGCGCGAGCTGGAAGTCGAGCGCGGGCTCACTTTCGTGCACCCCTTCGACCATCCTCATGTCGCGGCGGGGCAGGGGACGGTCGCGCTCGAAATGCTGGAGGATGTGCCCGAACTCGACACGCTGATCGTGCCGATCGGCGGCGGCGGGCTGCTCGCGGGCATGGGCACCGCGGCGCGCGGGATCAAGAACGACATGCGCCTCGTCGGGGTGCAGGCCGAGCTCTATCCGTCGATGTACGCCGAACTGAACGGCGTCGACATGGCGTGCGAGGGCGACACGCTGGCCGAGGGTATCGCGGTGAAGGAGCCGGGCGGCTACACGCGGAGGCTCGTCGCCGAACTCAACGACGACATCGTGCTCGTCGCCGAGCGCCATCTGGAACGCGCGGTCAGCCTGCTGCTCCAGATCGAAAAGACCGTGGTCGAGGGCGCGGGCGCGGCGGGGCTCGCGGCGATGCTCGCGCATCCCGAGGAATTTGCGGGCCGCAAGGTCGGGCTGGTGCTGACCGGCGGCAATATCGACACGCGGCTGCTCGCCAATGTGCTGCTGCGCGACCTCGCGCGCTCGGGCCGCATCGCGCGGCTGCGCATTCGCCTGCAGGACCGGCCGGGCGCCTTATTCAAGGTGATGAAGCTGTTCGACGAAAAGCAGGTGAACATCATCGAAATCTATCATCAGCGCATCTTCACGACGCTGCCCGCGAAGGGGTTGATCACCGACATCGAGTGCGAAGCGCGCGACCGCGAGCATCTCGACAGCCTCGTCGCCTCGCTTCGCGACGCGGGCTATATGGTGACAACCGTCGAGCTGGCGTGAGGGAGTTCACGCTCGACTTCGTCGCGACGCCCGACAGCATCGACGAGCTCGGCCATGTCAACAACGCCGTCTGGGTCCAGTGGATTCAGCAGGTTGCCACCGGACATTGGGACGCCGCCGCGCCGCAGACCCACAAGGACGCCTATATCTGGGTCGTCGTGCGGCACGAGATCGATTATCTCCGCGCGCTTGGCCCCGGCGAGACGGTGATCGCGCGGACGTGGGTCGCCGACAAGCCGCAGGGCGCAAAGTTCGACCGCTTCATGGAATTCACCGGCGCCGACGGCAAAGTGCATGTGCGGGCGCGGACGGTGTGGGCGCTGCTCGACAAGGCGAGCGGCCGGCCGCTGCGCGTGACCGCCGAAATCGTCGCGCCCTTTATGGGCTAGGTCTCGGGCGCGAGGCGTTCGGCGAGCGGCCTATTTTCCAAGGCCCGCAGCGCCTTCACGATCACGCGATGCACATCGCCGACCTCTTCGAAGAGGCTGCGATACACGCCGGTGATCCGCGCGCTATATATCTCGATGCGGGCGAGCTGGTCGCGGCCGGCGTCGGTCAGCCGGAAGATCTTGCGCCGCGCATCGGCAGGGTCGGCGTGCTGGGTGATCAGCCCCAGGCGGAGCAGCGCGGGGCATTTCTGGACGACCAGCTGGTGCGACTGACCAAGCGTGCGGGCGAGTTCGGCGGCCGAGGCTTCGCCCGCCTTGCCGAGCGCGGTGAGCAACGAGCAGGATTTGACGGGCACGACGATGCCGGCGGCGTCGAACAAGGGGCGCGTCTGCTCTTCGATCCGCGTGCTCAGCGCTTCGGCGAGGCGGCCGAGGAAGCTGATGTCGTCGAGGGGATTCGGGAGGTCAGTCGAGGCGGGCATAGTCGGTCGTCGTTCCGTCGCGGTTGAGGCGTTGCAGCGCCGCGACCTTGCCCGCTTTGCGCAGGATCCGAAAGCGGAAGTCGCGGACGCCCTCCAGCCCGAACAGGTCGCCGCCCAGCGGTTCGAGCGTCAGGCGGAAACGCTCGCGCCAGGTGTAGAGCAGCTTGCCGCCGGCAAAGTCGATCCGGCGGCCCTCGTACTGGCCGGCGACGGCCTTGAGTTCGGCCGGTGCGACTTTGGCGGGCGCGGCGAGTGTCGGGGCAAACCAGTCGGCGTCGGCGCGCTTGGCGGGATCGGCTTTTGCGATATCGGCCAGCGCCAGACGATGCGCCACGGTCAGCGCCTCGGCGGACGGAACGGCATGGTCGGGGGCGACACCCTGTCCCTCGAAATCGCCGCGGTCGACGGGGTCCTTGATCTGGCCGATCGGCACCTGCACGAAGAAGTCGTGGCCGACGGGCTTGCGGTCGACGGGATGCGCGCCGCCCGCCGTGCGTTCGCCGACGAGCGTCGCGCGGCCGAGCTTGTGGAGCGAATAGGCGAACCATTCGGCGGCCGAGAAGCTGGTCGATCCGGTCAGGACATAGACGGGTTTGCCGGTCAGGCGTTTGGCGGGCAGCGCAGGGAGCACCCACTGGCCGCGCTCGATCCGCTTGTCGTCGTCGCTGTAATAATAGTCGAACAGCTCCTGATCCCTGTCGCCGCGGAAGAGTTGGCTCGCGAGCAGCTGCGCCATCTCGAGCGTCCCGCCATTGTTGTAGCGCATGTCATAGATCACCGCGTCGCTGTTCTCGATAAAGCGCATCGCGGCGGCGGCGGTGTCGTAGGCGAGTTCGGGATCGGCGAAGTGTGTCAGCCCGACATAGGCGACATTGCCGTCGAGGATGCGCAGGTCGGCGAACCCGAAATTGTCGCGCTGTTCGGCCTGCCGCTCCTTTTCGCGAAGCGCCGCGGCGACCGCAGGATCGGCTTTGGCGGCATGATCGGCGACGAATTGGGGGTCGACCCCGACGAAGAAATGGAGGTCGCCCGATGCCGCGATCAGGTCCCGCGTCAGCGCGTCCGCGAGCGCTTGGCGGTCGGCGGCATCGTCGTAATCGCCCTTGTCGAGATGCGCGAGCAAAGCCGCTGCGATCGTCTTCGCCTTGTCGGGGAAGACATAATTCGCCTCGAGCGCCCCGACCAGATTGTCGACCACGGCCCGGCGATCGGCGCCGGAAAGCGGAGCTTCGCTGGCCGACGCGGGGCATGCGGACAAGGCTGTCATACCCGCCAGAAGCGCCGTCAGAAATTTCGAACGCAGCATTACTCTATCATCCCCGCTCATTTATACAATATATTGCGCAATATATTGTATAAATGAGCGGGGCAAGGATGAAATTTCGGACATGGGTCTTGAGGGGGCCGGCCGACGTGCTTGCGCCGCCGCCCGCTCTAGCGGTCGGAAATGATCCGCCGCCTCTCGATCCACGCCTCGGCGCAGGTCGAGCCGGCGCCGGCCGGGCGGCCGCCGATGCCGCCGCAGCTGTGTCGGCGGTCGGCGAAGCGGATCAAGATCCACTCGCGCTTCCGGCCGCACAGGAGGATGCGCTGACCGGGCTTCACCTTCGCGATCTTGCGTGCGCCGGGCGACGGCGCCAGCGACGCCCAGATCCGCTTTTCGCGCGGATCGCCGGCGATGCGGCCGAGGGTACAGGCCGGGGCGGGCGCGCCCTGCATCATCAGGGCGAGCGCGGCGGTCGTCATTGTCAGCATGGGGTCGGGTCTTTCCGAAGGGGAGGGCAAGGGGAGGCGACGCCGCGGCTTGCCCGATCATCCTATCTCTTCGGTTAACGCCTTCGCGATGGCCGCAACCGAATTGGATGCATAGGCGAAGCCCATGTGGCCGCAGTCGACCTGGACCTGCCGGTCGCTTTCATGGACCTCCCCGCGCGCACTGTTCACCGCGACGACGCCGTCATGCGCGGACCAGAGCGCGAAGGTCGGCATCGTCGGGCGCGGCGCGGGGTGGAAGTCGATCGGCGGGTTGTCGACCGGGTGGCGCGCGATCAGGTGATAGAGGCGCCAGGCGCGGTTGGCGCGGCGGCTGCCGGAGAAAGGCGAGCCGAGCGTCACGACACGCGCGACCTTGTCGGGGTGATGCTTGGCATATTCGCGCGCGTAAATGCCGCCGAGGCTCCAGCCGACGAGCGCGGGGGCATGACCGGTGCGGTCGATGATCCACTGCACGCGGGTATCGATGCGCTCGATGATGTCGGCGGTCGCGCCGCGGTTGAACCCGAGGCCCCAGGCGTAGCAGCGGAAACCGGCGCGCCGAAGGTCGGCGCGCAGCGCCTTCGTCGCCCAGTCGCCCGACAGGAAGCCGGGGAGCACCATCACCGGCGGGTGGGCGCTGTCGGGGTTGGGCTCCCGCGGCATTGCGCGGATGCGGCCCCACATGGCGCGGATCAACGCCCCCGCTTCGCGCCACAGCAGGGATAGCGGCGGCGGCGCGTCGGGATCGGGAATGCGCGCGGGCCATTCGGCGCGCCGGGTCAGGAAGCCGCGGATCATGCCGCGGCTCTTATCCCTTCGGCGCGAGTTTCAAAAGCTTCCCCTCGCTGCCGTCGGTGAGCAGCCACACGGTGCCGTCCTCGCGTACCTCGACCTCGCGGATGCGCTGGCCGAAATCCCAGCGGTCGGATTTGTGCAGCGCGTCGCCGTCGATGCCCATCCGGATCAGCCCCTCGCCCGAAAGCGCGCCCATCAGCAGGCTGTTCTTCCAGCCCGGATAGACGTCGCCATCGTACCAGACGAGCCCGGCGGGCGAGACCGAGGGGTTCCACCACAGCTTCGGCGCCGCGAATTCGGGGCGCGTCGGATGGTCGGGAATATCCTTGCCGTCATAATGGTCGCCGTTCGAGACGATCGGATAGCCATAATTCGCCTTGGCCGCGACGAGATTGACCTCGTCGCCGCCCTTCGGCCCCATTTCCTGATTCCACAGCTTGCCGCTGCCGTCGAAGGCGAGGCCGAGGATATTGCGGTGGCCGAGCGACCAGATTTGCGCGGTGACGCCGCCTTGCGACGCGAACGGATTGTCGGCGGGCACGCTGCCGTCGGGGTTGAGGCGGAGGATCTTGCCGAGGTTCGCCTTCATGTCCTGCGCGGGATCGAACTTCTGGCGCTCGCCAGAGCCGATGAAGAGATATTTGCCGTCGGGCGAGAAGGCGAGGCGGTGCGAGAAATGACCGCGGCCGGTGACTTTCGGATCCTGTTTCCAGATGATCTGCAGTCCGTCGAGCCGCGGGGCGCCGCCCGAAACGAATTTCGCCTTGCCCGCGACCGCGCCGAAGGTGCCGCCGTCGCCTGCCTCGACCCAGCTGAGGTAGATGGTGCCGCTGGTCGCGAAGTCGGGGGCGAGGATTACGTCGCCGAAGCCGCCCTGACCGCCATAGGCGACCGCCGGAACGCCCGCGACGTCGAGCGTCGGCCCATTTTCCTGCCAAAACTTCAACTTGCCCGATTTCTCGGTGACGAGCGCCTGCCGGCCGCCGGGCAGGAAGGTCATCGCCCAGGGCTCGTTGAAGCCCGCGACTTCCTGCACCGTGAACGGCGCGTCGGCGAGCGGGGTTGCGGGCTGGTCGCCCGTGGCGTCGAGCTTTGCCGTATCGGCGGGCGCCGCACTGCTGGTGGTGCCGGCCGAACAGGCGGCAATGATCATCGCCGCGGACAGGGCGAGGGCGGAGGGTGTCTTCATGGGGGGCTCGCTTTGTTGGGGGGACAGAGGATCGGTCTGGGGATCAATCTGGCGCGCCGCGGCTACAAAGTCGAGGGGGCGTCAGCGGCTGGCCGCCTCGCGGCGAGCCGTGATCTCCTCGACGCTCCCCATGATCGCGTCGATCGCGTCGCTGGCGGGCGGCGCGTCGGCGCGCTTCTGTGCGAACTGGCCGCCGTTCATGATCTCTTCGAGCGCGGTGCGCGCTCGCGAGACGCGGCTCTTCATCGTGCCGAGCGCGCAGTCGCAGATGCTTGCGGCCTCCTCGTAAGACAGGCCGCCGGCGCCGACGAGGATCAGCGCCTCGCGCTGGTCCTGCGGCAACTCCATCAGCGCGCGCTGCAGGTCGGCCATTTCGCCGCTGTCCTCCTGGCTGGCGGGTGTCGACAGCGTGCGCTCGACCACGACCTCGTCATATTCGCCGTGAAACTTGTTGCGGCGCATCTGCGACAGGAAGGTGTTGCGCAGGATGACGAAGGTCCACGCCTTGATCGACGTCCCGCGCTCGAACCGCTCGCGCGAGGCCCAGGCCTTGACCATCGTATCCTGCGTCAGGTCATCGGCGAGGTCGGGATTGCCCGACAGGCTGCGGCCATAGGCGCGCAGGTGCGGAATCACGCCCGCCAGCAGCGATTTGAATTCGCCGTCGGACAGAGTGTTTTCGGCGGCGGGGGCCTCATCCTGCGGCATGGCAGCAGCGCTGGGGGGCACAGCATTGGGGCAAGCCATTATTGCTTCGGATTCTTCTGGTCGAGTTGCGACAGGAGATCGAGCATATTGTCGGGAAGCTGCTCGGCGACGACATTGCCATAGATCATGCGCAGCTTCGCGCTCACCGGCTCGGGCGATTGGCGCCCGGTCAGCGTGCGGTGCCACTGGTCGCTGCCAGTGCCCGGGAACGTCCCGTTCGACCGGCGCGGCTCGTCGGCGGCGGGCTGGGGCCGGTTCCGTCCGTTTTCGGTCCTGTCGTTTCCATGCGTTGCCATGTCAGGAGCAACGAGGAAATGCGGCGCTGGTTCCCGTCTTTCGATTTTTTTGCGACGAATGCGTTGCCAAGAAACAACAGTGTTCCTAATCAGGGTTTCGTGAGGGGTCACATTTTGCCCGGCCTGTGCCGAAGCGACCGGAGTTGACCCCCCTTGCTATCCGTCATCTATGTGAGTGTCGCCGATCCGTTGATCCGCGACAAGGATATTGCCGACATCCTGATCGCGGCCCGCCGCAACAACCTCCGCGACGGGCTGACCGGCGCGCTGATCTACAACGGCCATAATTTCATGCAGCTGCTCGAAGGCCCGGCCAAGGCCGTCGATACATGCCTCGACGTCATTCGCGCCGATCCGCGGCACAACGGGATGACCGAGATTCGCCGACGCATCATCGAGGTGCGCGATTTCGCCGAATGGTCGATGCTCTACGATCCCGGATTCGCTGGATATGGCGAGAATCTGGCGCGGCTCGCCGCGAACGCCAGGCTGGATGCTGAAGACGAGAAAATGATGAGCAATTTCATTGCGCTCGGCCGCCGCTACCCGGGGAAGTGACCGGGACGCGGTCTTGCATTGCGCTTTCGAGGCGCTAAGCCGGGACACCGGGTTTGCCAATTCCACAACCGACAAAGGCCCATTTATCAGCGACACCGTGCCCCAGCCGCTAGACGACGCCAGCTTCAAACAGGAGCTGGCGGCGATGTTGCCGCACCTGCGCGCGTTCGGCCGCAGCCTGACCGGCAATGCCGATCTGGCCGACGATCTGGTCCAGGAAACGATGCTGAAGGCGTGGAAGGCGCGCGCCAGCTATATTCCCGGCCCGGCGAGCATGAAGAGCTGGGCCTTCGTGATCCTGCGCAATTGCTTCCTGTCGCAGATGCGGCGCAAGAAATTCACCGCCGAGTATGACGAACTCGCCGCCGAGCGATTGCTCGTCGCGCCCGACGATCAGGCGGACAGCCTGCACCTCGCCGACGTGCAGCGCGCGCTGTTGATGCTGCCGGTGGACCAGCGCGAGGCGCTGATCCTGATCGGTGCGGGACAGCTATCCTATGAGGAAGGCGCCGAGATTTGCGGCTGCGCGGTGGGCACGATGAAAAGCCGCGTGTCGCGGGCGCGCTCGGCGTTGCAGACGATTCTGGAGGGCGGAGAAATGCCGCTGCGCAGCGACGACCCGCTTACGCCCAACGACGCCTTCGCGACCATCATGGGCGATGTCGACAAGCTGTCGGGCGGCGTGTCGCCGCCCGATTGACGGCGATCTACGCGGCGAGTTGCGGCGTAAACAACAGGCTCTGGCTGATCGCGGCGCGGACGGTGTTTTCGCCGAACGGTTTCGAAATCAGGAAAGTCGGCTCGACGCGGTTGCCGGTGAGCAGCCGCTCGGGAAAGGCGGTGATGAAAATGACCGGGACCGGGGCGATCGCCAGAATGTCCTGCACCGCGTCGATCCCCGACGAACCGTCGGCGAGCTGGATATCGGCAAGCACGAGCCCCGCGTCGCTGTTCTCGAACGCGGCAACCGCGTCCTCGTGCGTGGTCGCGACCCCGGCGACGTCGTGGCCGAGGCCGCGGACGATCTGTTCGAGGTCCATCGCGATCAGCGGCTCGTCCTCGATGATCAGCACCGACGTGCGCGCCTCGCGGTCCATCTCGTCCACCGCCTCGGCGAGCAGGCTTTCGACCATTTCGTTGTCGGCGCCGGTGATCTGCGCGGTCTCCTCGACCGAAAAGCCTTCGAGCGCGGTCAGCAGCAGCATCTGGCGGCCGAGCGGCGTGATCCGCCGAAGCCGGCGGTTCGCGGCGCGGATCAGCGGGTCGGTTTCGTCGTCGCCCTCGCCGTCGGAAATGAAGGCGCTTTCCCAGATGCGGTGGAAACTGCGGTAGAGGTCGATGCGGGTATCGGCGCCGGTGCGAAATTCGTCGGGGGCGGCGACGATGACCTCAAGCGTGGTGTGAACGAAATTGTCGCCATGCTGCTGGCTCCCCGTCAGCGCGCGCGCGTAGCGGCGCAGGAACGGCAGATGCCCGCGGATTTCTTCACCCAAGCTCATCATGATCTCCCTCTAGAAGCGATCATACGCGGTATGCTGCGATGCGGTTCCATCGGGAGCGCCGAAAAAGCGCGATTGGGGCGTGCAACCGTTGGCGGCCACATGCGTAGAGTCGGGCGGGACGCGATCGGCCAGCGTGTAAGGGGCGGATTTTCATTCACTTTCCTTGCATGTTGCTCATAAGCTTTTTTAGGGACCATTTTCATGGCACAGCGGCCCACAGCGAATGATGGCGCGCCGGCGCCGGCAGGAAGCGGGGGGCAGAATTTGGCGGACGGCACGGACCAGGATCCGGCGGAGCGCGAGCGCTGGCGGCTCGATACGCTGCGCGAATATCGGATCATGGATACCGACCGCGAACCGGAGTTCGACCGCGTCACCAAGTTGGTGGCCGATCTGTTCGAGGTGCCGATCACCCTCGTCTCGCTCGTCGGCGACTGCCGTCAGTGGTTCAAGTCCGCCCACGGCCTCGACGTGCCCGAAACCAGCCGCGAAGTCAGCTTTTGCGACCATGTCGTTCGGCGCGGGGAGCCGATTGTCGTCCCCGACGCGCGCGCCGACCCGCGCTTCGCCAGCAATCCGCTCGTTACCGGCGATCCGTTCATCCGCTTCTACGCGGGCGTACCGCTGCGCGCCTACAACGGCGCGATCCTCGGGACGCTGTGCATCATCGACCGCAAGGCGCGACCGACGCTCAGCTTTCGCGAGATGGAGCGGCTGGGCGATTTCGCGGCGATCATCATGGCCGAGGCCGACCTTCGCCGCACCATCGTCGAGCGCGACGAGGCGCGGCGCGCGCTCGAACGCGCGATCGACTATTCGGGGATCGCGACCTGGCAGCTCGATACGCGGAGCGACCTGCTCCAGTGGCGCGGCGCGGCCGCCGAGCTGTGGGGCGCGGATTACAGCACCGCGCTGAGGACGAGCGAGGAGGCGTTCGAGCGCATCCACCCCGACGACCGTGCGACGGTGCGCGCGATGCTCGACGAATCGATGGCGAGCGGGGCGCCCTATGCGATCGAACATCGCGTCCTGCATCCCGAGCGCGGGGTGCGCTGGATCGCGGTGCGCGGCGACTGGGACGTGCGCGACAATGATGCGCTGCTCACCGGCGTGTGCATCGACATCACCGAGCAGAAGAGCCGCCAGGAAAATGCCAATTTGCTGATGCGCGAGCTGCATCACCGGATGCGCAACCTGTTCGCCACTGTCGGCGCGATCATATCGTTGACCCGGCACGCGGCGACCGACATCGACGATTATGTCGAGCGGATCAGCAGCCGGCTCGACGCGCTCAACCGGGCGCAGAATGTCCTGCTCAGCGCGAATTTCATGACCGGGTCGATGCATGCGCTGATGCGCGAGCTCGAGGCCAGCTTCCCGCGCATCCGCTGGTCGGGGCCCGACTTGCTGCTTCCCGAAAATGCGCTGGTCGCAATGGCGCTGCTGTTCAACGAGCTCGCCACCAACGCGATGAAGCATGGCGCGCTGACCGGCGCCGACGGCAGCGTCGAAATCGCCTGGGCGCAGGATCCCGACGATGCCCCCGATCCGCGCATGTTCCGCCTGGTCTGGACCGAAAGCGGCGGCGACCGCCCGGTGGTCGCGCCCGACCGCACGAGCTTCGGGACGTTGCTGATGGAGCGCAGCGTCAAGAACAACCTCGGCGGGACGATCGAGCGGCGCTGGGAGCCCGACGGGCTGATCGTCGAGATCGTGCTGCCCGCGCGGTGGCGCTACGCCTGACTCGATCCCCTTAACACAGGATAATTGTTCGCTCTATGTTCTCATGCTAGGCATGGGCTATGTCCGCGAAACCGATTCTCGAAAAGCTGGCGGTGCTGGCCGATGCGGCGAAATATGACGCGTCCTGCGCTTCGTCGGGAACGGTGAAGCGCGATTCGGTCGGCACCAAGGGCATCGGCTCGACCGAGGGAATGGGCATCTGCCACAGCTATGCGCCCGACGGCCGCTGCATCTCGCTGCTCAAGATATTGCTCACCAACTTCTGCATCTACGACTGTCGTTTCTGTATCAACCGCGCGTCGAGCAACGTCGAGCGTGCCAGGTTCAGCCCGCAGGAGGTGGTGCGGCTGACGCTCGATTTCTACAAGCGCAACTATATCGAGGGGCTGTTCCTCTCCTCGGGGATCATCCGCTCCGAAGATTATACGATGGAGCAGCTCGTCGAGGTCGCGCGCATCCTGCGCGAGGAGCATCGGTTCGGGGGCTACATCCATCTGAAAACCATCGCCGGTGCCGATCCGGGGCTGCTTGCGCTCGCAGGCCTTTACGCCGATCGCCTGTCGACCAATGTCGAGCTGCCGACCGAAGAGGGATTGCAAAGTTTCGCGCCCGAGAAAAAGCCCGAGACGATCCGCAAGACGATGGCGTCGGTGCGCGTCGGCGCCGACGACGCCATCGAGGCGGCGAAGAGCCGGCTGATCGGCAAGGCGAAGCCGCCGCGCTTTGCGCCCGCGGGCCAATCGACGCAGATGATCGTCGGCGCGGACGCGGCGCGCGACGACGATATCCTGAAGACCGCGACGAACCTCTATTCGGGCTATCGCCTTCGCCGCGTCTATTATTCGGCATACAGCCCGATCCCCGATGCGAGCAGCGACCTCCCGCCGGTCCGGCCGCCGCTGATGCGCGAGCATCGGCTCTATCAGGCCGACTGGCTGCTGCGCTTCTACGGCTTCGAGCGCGCGGAGATCATGGAGGGCGCGAGCGGCGGGATGCTCGACCTCGCGATCGATCCCAAGCTCGCCTGGGCGCTGATGCGGCGCGAGGCGTTTCCGGTCGATATCAACCGCGCGCCGCGCGAGATGCTGCTGCGCGTGCCGGGGCTGGGGACGCGCGCCGTCGACCGCATCGTCGCGGCGCGGCGGCTGGGCAAGCTCAGGCTCGGCGACCTCGCGAAGCTGACGGCGTCGGTGAAGAAGGTCCTGCCCTTCATCGTCACGCCCGACTGGCGGCCGGGCAAGCTCACCGACAGCGCCGATCTGCGCGCCCGCTTTGCGCCGCCCGCCGAGCAGCTGGCGCTCGCGCTGTGAGGGAGGTGGTGCTGACGGTGCCCGGCGACTTCGCCGAGTGGCGGAGTGCGGCGCGCGGGCTGCTCGCGGGCGGCGTGGCGCCGGACGATGTGAGCTGGCGCGGCAGTGCAGAGGGCGCGTCGCTGTTCGGCGATGAGGCGACCGCGGCGCCCGCGGGCCGGCTCAGCCTGCCGCGCGAACTCGTCCAGATCGCCGAGCGCGTGATCTGTCACCGCGATGCCGAAGTGCCGGCGCGGCTCTATCGCCTCGTCTGGCGCGCGCTGCACGACCGGCAGCTGCTCGCGCGGACGACCGACCCGGAAGTCGACTGGCTGCGCAAGGCCGACAAGGCGATCCGCCGCGATGTCCACAAGATGCACGCCTTCGTCCGCTTTCGCCGGCTGGGCGAAGAGGAAGGACGCGAAAGTTTCGCGGCCTGGTTCGAGCCGACGCATCGCATCCTCCGGCTGACCGCGCCCTTTTTCCAGCGCCGCTTCTACGGCATGGACTGGGCGATCCTGACCCCGGATGCGCGCGCGATCTGGCAGGACGAGACGCTGACCTACGGGCCCGGCGGGACGAAGGACGAGGTGCCCGACAGCGACGTCGTCGAGGATCAGTGGCGCACTTATTATGGCGCGATCTTCAATCCCGCGCGGGTCAAGATCGACGCGATGCGCGCCGAGATGCCCAAGAAATATTGGAAGAATCTGCCCGAGGCGCAGGATATCGCGCCGCTGATCGCGGGCGCCGAGGCGCGGGTGGAACGCATGCGCGCGACGGCCGTTTCGGTCGCGAACCCTTTGACCGGCAAGTGGCGGACGCGTGTGCAGGACCAATTGACCTTCGGCGACGAGATCGGGACGCTGGCCGATTTGGCGACAGCGGTGAGCCGCTGCACGCGCTGTCCGCTCCATTGCAACGCGACGCAGGCCGTCGCGGGCGAGGGGCCGGGGGCGGCGAAGATCATGCTCGTCGGCGAACAGCCCGGCGACCGCGAGGATCTGGAGGGCAAGCCCTTTGTCGGGCCTGCGGGGCAGCTGTTGAACGAGGTGCTGTACGAGGCGGGGCTCGAGCGGCGCCGGCTGTTCCTCACCAACGCGGTCAAGCATTTCAAATTCGAGCCGCGCGGGAAGCGGCGGCTGCACCAGAATCCGACAACGGCGGAGATCGATATCTGCCGCTGGTGGCTCGACAAGGAGCGCGCGCTGGTGCAGCCCGACATCATCGTCACGCTGGGCGCGAGCGCGCTGCGCGGGGTGACGGGGAAGAGCGCGAGCATCAAGTCGATGCGCGGTGCGGTGCACGAGCTGGAAGGGGACACGAAGCTGATCGCGACGATCCATCCCTCCTTCCTGCTGCGCCTGCCCGACCGCGAGCGGGCGGCGAAGGAGCGCGAGATGTTCGTTGCCGATCTGGCGCTCGCCCGGAAACTCGCCGCCTGATGGCGAAGGCGAAACACTGGATAGAGCCGCACCCCAGCGGCATTTACGTCAAGCCCGCCGACCTGTGGATCGACCCGTCGCGTCCCGTCGAGCGCGCCGCGGTGACGCACGGCCACGCCGACCATGCGCGCAGCGGCCATGGCGCGGTGTTCGCGACGCCCGAGACGCTGGCGATCATGGCGCTGCGCTATGGCGTCGATGCCGAGGCGAGCCATAACCAGGCGTTCCCCTACGGCGACGGGTTCGAGCGTGGCAGGGTGCGCTTCAGCTTCCATCCCGCCGGCCATGTGCTCGGCAGCGCGCAGGTCCTGATGGAATATGCGGGCGAGCGGATCGTCGTTACCGGCGACTACAAACGCCGCGCCGACCCGACCTGCGCCCCGTTCGAGGTCGTGCCGTGCGACATCTTCGTCACCGAGGCGACCTTCGGCCTGCCGGTGTTCCGCCACCCGCCCACGTCGGATGAGATCGCCAAGCTGATCGGCGCGGTGCGCGCCGAGCCCGACCGCTCGGTGCTCGTCGGCGCCTATGCGCTCGGCAAGGCGCAGCGGGTGATTGCGGAGCTGCGCGGCGCGGGGTGGGCCGCGCCCATCTATATCCACGGCGCGCTCGAGAAGATGTGCAACCTCTACGCGCTCCACGGCGTCGACCTCGGCGAACTGCGGCTGGTGAGCGAGACCGACAAGGCCGAGATGGCGGGGCAGATCGTCCTCGCGCCGCCCTCGGCGCTCAATGACCGCTGGTCGCGGCGGCTGCCCGATCCGGTGACCGCGATGGCGTCGGGGTGGATGCGCGTGCGCCAGCGCGCGCGGCAGCGGATGGTCGAACTGCCGCTGGTGATTTCGGACCATGCCGACTGGGACGAACTCACGACGACGATTTCGGAGGTGAACCCGAACGAAAGCTGGATCACCCATGGCAGCGAGGACGGGCTGCTCCGCTGGTGCGAATTGCATCAGCGCAAGGCGCGCGCGCTCCACCTCGTCGGGCGCGATCTGGAGGAGGAGGCGTGAAGCGCTTCGCGGCCCTCATCGACCGGCTGATCTACACGCGTTCGCGCAACAGCAAGCTCGCGCTGATCGTCGACTATCTCCGCCACACGCCCGACCCCGATCGCGGCTGGGCGATCGCGGCGCTGACCGAGAGCCTCGATTTTCCTGCGGTGAAGGCGGGAACGGTCAGGGCGTTGCTGGCGACCCGCGTGGACGAGGAATTGTTCCGCCTGTCGCGGCATTTTGTGGGTGACACGGCGGAGACGGCGGCGCTGCTGTGGCCGGAGCCCTTGACTCCCTCCCCTTCAGGGGAGGGAGTCAAGGGCTCCGGGCATGTCAGGCCGGACTAACCTCGACAGGCCCCACCCCAACCCCTCCCCTGAAGGGGAGGGGCTTAAGCGTTTCCGAAGCCGTCGACGCCCTCTCCGCCGCCACCCGCAGCGATGCCCCCGCAGTCGTCGCCTCGCTGCTCGACCGCCTCGATGCCGACGGACGCTACGCGCTGCTGAAGATCGCGCTCGGCGGGATGCGCGTCGGGGTGTCGGCGCGGCTTGCGAAACAGGCGTTTGCGCAGGCGTTCGATGTGCCCGTCGACGATGTCGAGGAGCTGTGGCACGCGATCCCGCCGCCCTATGCGCCGCTGTTCGCCTGGGGTGAGGGCAGGGCGGAGCGGCCCGACCTCGCCGACGTGGCCTTCTTCCGCCCCTTCATGCTCGCGCATCCGCTGGAGGAAGGGACGGTCGACCTCGCCGACTATGCCGCCGAGTGGAAATGGGACGGCATCCGCGTCCAGATCGTGCGGGGCGGCAGCGAGACGCGCATCTACAGCCGTGGCGGCGAGGAGATCAGCGGGGCGTTCCCGGAGCTGGTCGCGGCCTTCGATCAGGATGCGGTGATCGACGGCGAACTGCTCGTGCGCGGCGAGGTGCAGGGGGGCGAAGCCGCGAGCTTCAATGCGCTGCAACAAAGGCTCGGCCGCAAGGTCGTGTCGAAGAAAATGCTCGCCGATTATCCGGCCTTCGTCCGCGTATACGACCTGCTAGCCGTCGACGGCAACGACCTGCGCGCGCTGCCGTGGACCGAACGGCGGCGGCAGTTGGAAGCCTTCGTTCCGCGCCTCGCCACGAGCCATTTCGACCTGTCGCAGGTGATCGACGCCGCAGACTTCGACGACCTCGCCGAACGCCGCGCCGGCGCGCGCGACGCCGCGATCGAGGGGGTGATGCTCAAGCGCCGCGATGCACCCTATGTCGCGGGGCGGCGCGCCGGGCTCTGGTACAAATGGAAACGCGATCCGCTCACCGCCGATTGCGTCATGATGTATGCCCAGCGCGGCAACGGCCGCCGCGCGAGCTTCTATTCGGACTATACCTTCGGCTGTTGGAGCGACGACGGCGAGTTGCTGCCCGTCGGCAAGGCCTATTCGGGCTTCACCGATGAGGAGCTGAAATGGCTCGACAAGTTCGTGCGCGACAACACGCTGAACCGCTTCGGCCCGGTGCGCGAGGTCGAAAAATCGCTGGTGCTCGAGGTCGCCTTCGATTCGATCCACGCGTCGAAGCGCCACAAGTCGGGTCTCGCGATGCGCTTCCCGCGCATTTCGCGCATCCGCCGCGACAAGCCCGCCGAAGAGGCCGACCGGATCGCGACGCTGCAGGCGATGGTGACTTAGCCTCTTTTGCCATCCCATCTTTTTGTTTGTGTTCCCCTGCGAAGGCGGGGGTCCATCGCCCGTCCGTGAAATTCGAGCCGACCCGTGAGGGCCGTGTTGGGAGGCACGTGACTCCCAACACCCTTGCGGGGGAACACGGGAGTTTTTGACGCAGGCGAAAGGAAAAATTCCCCGTCACGACCTTGCAACCCACCCGCGCGATACCGAGTTAAAGGCCGCAAACACCCTCATAATAAAATGGAGACTGCCATGACGATCGCCCATCCTCCTCTCCCCTATGCGCTCGACGCGCTCGAGCCCCACATCTCGGCCGACACGCTGGCGACGCACCATGGCAAGCATCACAAGGCCTATGTCGACAAGACCAACGCCGCGATCGAGGGCACCGAGCTGGCCGACAAGAGCCTCGAGGAAATCGTCCATCACGCCGAAGGATCGGGCAACAAGGGCCTGTTCAACAATTCGGCGCAGGCGTGGAATCATGCCTTCTATTGGGAAAGCCTGAGCCCGGCGAAGACCGAGCCCAAGGGCGACCTGCTCGCCGCGATCGAGCGCGATTTCGGGTCGCTGGATGACCTCAAGAAGAAGCTCAAGGATACCGCGGTCAATCATTTCGCGTCGGGCTGGGCGTGGCTCGTCGCGCGCGACGGCACGCTGTCGGTCACCGATACGCACGACGCGGGCACCGAACTGACCGCGGGCATCAAGCCGCTCGTCGTGATCGACGTGTGGGAACATGCCTATTATATCGATCGCAAGAATCTGCGCCCCGCCTATGTCGACGCGGTGGTCGACGAGCTGCTCAACTGGGATTTCGCGGCGGAGAATTTCGCGCGCGAGGCGACCTGGACCTATCCGGCGTAAATATATGATCCTCCCTGCGGCGTAGCCGTGGGGAGGGGGACCGTCGCCGAAGGCGATGGTGGAGGGGCGAGGACGCCACGGCGTGGCCCCTCCGTCAGCGCTTGGCGCTGCCACCTCCCCATGGCTTCGCCACAGGGAGGATTTGATATTCCTCGTAACGAAATTTGACCCGCGCGGCCTATCCCGCTGATCGCGATCCGCGTATAGGCGCGCGATGACGATCAGCCTGTTCGAACTCTTCAAAATCGGTGTCGGCCCCTCCAGCTCGCATACGGTCGGGCCGATGGTGGCGGCGCGGCGCTTCACCGTCTGGCTCGACGAGCAGGCGCTGCTCACCAGGACCGCGCATGTCGAGGCCGACCTCTACGGCTCGCTCGCGCTGACCGGCAAGGGCCACGCCGCCGACACCGCCATCGTCGCGGGGCTCGCGGGCGAAATCCCCGCCTCGACCAGCCTCGCCGCGATCAAGGCGCATTGGGATCGCGCGACCAGCGAAGGCTTCCTCTATCTGCTCGGACGCCAGCGCGTCCGCTTCCAGCCGGCGAGCGACCTGCATTTCCAGATGCGCCAGCGCCAGCCGTTCCACAGCAACGCGCTGAGCTTCACCGCGCGCGACGCGGCGGGCGAGATCCTCGCCAAGCGCATGTATTTCTCCATCGGCGGCGGCTTCGTCGTCGACGAGGACGAAGCGGGGCGCAACAGCCGCGGCGCGGAGGATGAGGTCGAACTGCCCTTCGCCTTCACCTCGGGCGCCGACCTGCTGAGCATGGGCGAGGCATCGGGCAAGAGCTTTGCCGAAATGATGCTCGAAAACGAGCTGGTCCATCGCGGCCTCGCAGAGGTCGAGGCGGGGCTCGATGCGATCGCCGGCGCGATGGACGCGTCGATCGACGCCGGCTGTTCGAGCATGGGGGTGCTGCCCGGCGGGCTGAAGGTCAAGCGCCGCGCGCCGCAGATCGCCGCCGACATCCGCGCGCGGCACGAGCAGAATCTGTCCGATCCGATGGCGATGATGGACTGGATCAACCTGTGGGCGATGGCGGTGAACGAGGAAAATGCCGCGGGCGGCAAGGTCGTCACCGCGCCGACCAACGGCGCGGCGGGGATCATCCCGGCGGTGATCCGCTATTACAAGCGCAGCTATCGCGGCGACGCGGCGGGGGTGCGCACCTTCCTGCTCGCCGCGGGCGCGGTCGGCGCGCTCTACAAGCGCAACGCCAGCATCTCGGGCGCCGAGGTCGGCTGCCAGGGCGAGGTCGGCGTCGCCTGCTCGATGGCGGCGGCGGGACTCACGGCGGCGCTCGGCGGCACCAACGCGCAGGTCGAGAACGCCGCCGAAATCGGCATGGAGCACAACCTCGGCCTCACCTGCGACCCGATCGGCGGGCTGGTGCAAATCCCGTGCATCGAGCGCAACGCGATGGGCGCGATCAAGGCGATCGACGCGAGCCGCATCGCGATGATCGGCGACGGCACACATGTGGTGAGCCTCGACACGGTGATCGCGACGATGCTGCAAACGGGCCGCGACATGCGCGACAAATATAAGGAAACGTCGAAGGGCGGGCTGGCGGTTAGTGTGGTGGAGTGTTGAGATTAGACTAGCTGGTTGCCAGTGCATCCAACAGTTCGCATAACGCCACTATGAACGCGCAAGATTTTAAAGCTGCTTGGGAAGCGGGCGGAGACACGGTCTATCGCTACACTGATGATGATTTCGCGGTCTCACAAGTGCCAAATGAAGCAGAGCATTTTCTGACGGCTGCCGGATTGCCGACCGAAGCTGCGCCTTGCCTCAGCTTCGGTAAGAGTTCTCTTGATTGGGTTCCTGAAGGAGCTCTTCCAGAACATCTTAATTCTTGTCTGCCGATAGGATCGGATGGGAGTGGCGATCCGATTGTGCTCGATGCCGAAGGCACGGTCCTCATTCTCGATCATGATGGGGGTTTCGAACCGAGATACGTAAACAAGGATGTTGAGACTCTTGCGGAAGCCTTGCTTCGCTATCGAGAGCTTATTGCCGAAGCGGCGCAGGATGCGGACTTTGACGGAGAGCTTCCTGAAGTTCTGCGGAAAAGGTTTGCAGACTTTCTGCGACAACTCGATCCTCAATGCCTGCGTCCAAACCATATGTGGTCAGGCGAATTGCGCTGTCTATAGCGCCTCACTCCGCCGCAACGCCCCCGGCAATTCCTCGTGCAATTTGTCGATCAGCAGCCGCAACTTCGGCAGCAGATGGCGGCGCTGCGGATAGACCGCCCAGATCGGCTCCTCCTGCGGGCGCAGCGGATTGAGAGCGACCTAACTCCCTCGTCATCCCGGACTTGATCCGGGATCCATTGTAGCGCCGACGTCATGGACCCCGGATCAAGTCCGGGGTGACGAAACAGGGGGCCTCAAAAGGGGGTTTCCTACATTATTTCGCTCTGCCAGCCTCCGCTTCGGGTCTTTGAATCAGTCGATATTCGGGCCTTCGCTTAAAGCGACAAAGGAGACAGTTTCGCGCTGCACGTCCGTATCCTTTGTCGCTTTAAGGACCGACGCGCCCCCCCCTAATCCTCCCTGTCGCGCAGCGATGGGGAGGTGGCAGCGGCGCAGCCGCTGACGGAGGGGCAAGGGCGCGAGCGTCGCTGCCCCTCCACCACGCCCTGCGGGCGCGGTCCCCCTCCCCATGACCTTTGGCCACAGGGAGGATTATCCGCATCTTGCATTGCCGCCGCATTTGGCGGATGGCGCGCAGCGAGAAGGAGATCCGCCATGAAGACCCGCGCCGCCGTTGCGTTCGAAGCGAAGAAGCCGCTCGAAATCGTCGAACTCGATTTGGAAGGCCCGAAGGCGGGCGAGGTGCTGGTCGAGATCATGGCGACGGGCATCTGCCATACCGACGCCTATACGCTCGACGGCTTCGACAGCGAGGGCATCTTTCCGAGCGTGCTGGGGCATGAGGGTGCGGGCGTGGTGCGCGAGGTCGGCGCGGGCGTCACCAGCGTGAAGCCCGGCGACCATGTGATCCCGCTCTACACCCCCGAATGCCGCCAGTGCAAAAGCTGCCTTTCCGGCAAGACCAACCTCTGCACCGCGATCCGCGCGACGCAGGGCAAGGGGCTGATGCCCGACGGCACGACGCGGTTCAGCTACAAGGGCCAGCCGATCTTCCATTATATGGGCTGCTCGACCTTCTCGAACTTCACCGTGCTGCCCGAGATCGCGGTCGCGAAGATCCGCGAGGACGCGCCCTTCCAGTCGAGCTGCTATATCGGCTGCGGCGTCACGACCGGCGTCGGCGCGGTGATCAACACCGCGAAGGTGCAGGTCGGCGACAATGTTGTCGTCTTCGGTTTGGGCGGCATCGGGCTCAACGTGATCCAGGGCGCGCGCCTCGCCGGCGCCGACAAGATCATCGGCGTCGACATCAACTCCGCGCGCGAGGAATGGGGCCGCAAGTTCGGCATGACCGATTTCCTCAATTCGAAGGGGACGAGCCGCGAGGATGTCGTCGCCGCGATCGTCCAGATGACCGACGGCGGCGCCGATTACACCTTCGACGCGACGGGCAATACCGAAGTGATGCGGACCGCACTCGAAGCCTGCCACCGCGGCTGGGGCACCTCGATCATCATCGGCGTGGCCGAGGCGGGCAAGGAAATCGCGACGCGCCCGTTCCAGCTCGTCACCGGCCGCAACTGGCGCGGCACCGCCTTCGGCGGCGCGAAGGGCCGCACCGACGTGCCGAAGATCGTCGACATGTATATGACTGGCAAGATCGAGATCGACCCGATGATCACCCACGTCATGGGGCTGGAAGAGATCAACAAGGGGTTCGACCTGATGCATGCGGGGGAGAGTATTCGCAGTGTGGTGGTGTTCTAATACTTATTTTCCGCTCGTGCTGAGCTTGTCGAAGCACCGTCCTTCGTTCTAGGGCGCCGGAGAGAAGGACGGCCCTTCGACAAGCTCAGGGCGAGCGGATTTTGATGTTGGCCGGTCGAGGGAGGAAGAATTTGACCGGACCCTATGTCCTGACCTTCAGCTGCGCCGACGCGGTGGGCATCGTCGCCGCGGTCACCGGGCTGCTGGCGGAGCGCGACGGCTTCATCCTCGACAGCCAGCAATATGCCGACCTCGATTCGGGACGCTTCTTCATGCGCGTCGAATTTCGCGGGGCGGGGCCGCGCTTCCCGGCAGATTTCGCGGGCGTGCAGGCGGCGTTCGCGCCGATCGTCGAGCGTTTCGCGATGGATGCACGGATCAGCGACCGCGCCGCCAAGCCGCGCTTCGTCATCGCGGTGTCGCAGGGCAGCCATTGCCTCAACGACCTGCTCCACCGCTGGTCGACCGGCAACCTCGCGATCGACATCGTCGCGGTGGTGTCGAACCACGAGCATCAGCGGCGCCTCAGCGAATGGCATGGCGTACCGTTCCACCATTTCCCGGTCAGCGACGCCAACCGCGCCGAACAGGAAGCGCGCATCCTGGACCTGATGGCGCGCAGCGGCGCCGACTATCTGGTGCTCGCGCGCTATATGCAGGTGCTCTCGTCCGACCTGTCGGCAAAGCTTGCAGGCCGCTGCATCAACATCCATCACAGCTTCCTGCCGGGTTTCAAGGGCGCGAAGCCCTATCACCGCGCGCACGAGCGCGGGGTCAAGCTGATCGGCGCGACCGCGCATTTCGTGACCAGCGACCTCGACGAGGGGCCGATCATTGAACAGGCGGTCGAGCGCGTCGATCACCGCGACAGCGTCGACGATCTGATCCGCATCGGCCGCGACGTCGAGGCGCAAGTGTTGGCGCGCGCGGTGCGCTGGGTCGCCGAGCAGCGCGTGCTGATCGACGGACGAAAGACGGTGGTCTTCCGCTGATTCGGCATTTCCGGTGAACCGAAAACATGATCGTGGCTGGCCCCGACCGGGCAGGCGGGTTAGGTATCGAATCGCAACCATAATCAGGAGGAGCGGAAGCCATGTACAGTCACAATATGGTCGGATCGAACGACATCGAGGCGTCGAAGAAATTCTATGACGCGACCTTCCAGGCGATCGGCGGCAAGCCGGGGATCGTCGATGACAAGGGGCGCTTGATCTACATGCACAATGGCGGCCTCTTCCTGGTCACGGCGCCGATCGACGGCCAGCCGGCGACCGCGGGCAACGGCTGCACGATCGGTTTCGCGATGGAAGGCCCCGAACAGGCCAAGGCGTGGCACGACGCGGGCGTCGCCAACGGCGGCACCTCGATCGAAGATCCGCCGGGGGTGCGCGAAGGCGGTTTCGGCCAGCTCTATCTGGCGTATCTGCGCGATCCGTCGGGCAACAAGCTCTGCGCGCTGCACCGCGTCGTCTGAGGCTTTATGCGCGGCGAAGCGGGGTTGCTGGACGATCTGAAGGACCTCGCGATCCCCTTCGCCGCCCATGAGCATGTCGCGGTGTTCACCGTTGCCGAAAGCGACGCGGTGAACGCCGCGATCGCCGGTGCGCACACCAAGAACCTCTTTCTCAAGGACAATGGCGGCGCCTTCTGGCTGGTGACGGTGCCATCCGAAGCACGCGTCGACCTGAAAGCCTTGCCCGCGGCGATCGGCAGCAAGCGGGTGAGCTTCGGCAAGGCCGACGACATGCAACGGCTGCTCGGCGTTGCGCCCGGCTCGGTGACGCCGCTGGCTGCCATCAATGCGCGGCCGGGCAGTATCACCGTTGCACTCGACGAGAGGCTGGCGGCGGCGGACACGGTCAACGTCCACCCGCTGCGCAACACCGGCACGCTCGGCCTGTCGGGCCCGGCGATCCTGCGCCTGCTGCGGCATTGGGGGCATGCGCCGCTGGTGGCGGCGATTCCCGCGCAAGCCGGCTAGCGGCCCCCGAACAGCGCGGGGTTCTTGAACCCCTTGGCCAGATGGTCGATCCATGCGCGCACGAGCGGCGGCAATCCCGTGCGCGTGGTGAAGACGAGATGGACGATCCCATCCTCGCTCCGCCATTCGGGCAGGACATGGACGAGCGTTCCGGCGCGCAGTTCGGCGGCGCAGGCGTGGTCGGGCAGCATCGCGACCCCAAGGCCCGCGAGCGCGGCGGCGCGGATCGCGGTGAAATCGCCGCAACTGAGGCGCGGGGTGTGGCGGACATTCTCGATCGTGCCCCCAGGACCTTCGAGCCGCCAGACCACCTCGCCATCCTCGCCCGACGAACTGAGCGTGGGCGTGTCGGCGAGCGCCTCGATCCCGCGGCCCGCCATCCGGTTCGCGAGCGCGGGGCTGGCAATCAGGATGCGGCGGCTGTGCGCCAGCGTCCGCATCGTCAGCGCGGCATCGCTGTCGAGCTTGACGCGCACGCGGAGCGCGACGTCGATCCGCTCGGCGATGATGTCGACGGGGCGGTCGGCGGCGACGATCTGCACATGCCCCTTGGGATAGAGCGTCAGGAACTCGGGGATCAGGTCGGACACGATCGCGACGAGGCCGGTGGGGCACGCCATGCGCACGGTGCCGCGCGGTTCGCTGAGGCTCGCCTCGACCAGCGCCTCCGCACGCTCGGCCGCGGCCACCGCCAGTTGGGCTTGCGCGTGGAAGGCAAGGCCGATGTCGGTGACGCGGAAGCGCCGCGACGAGCGTTCGATGAGGCGCGCACCCAGCCTCTCCTCCAAGGCCGCGATGCGGCGGCTGAGCTTCGATTTGGGAAGGCGCAGCGCGCGGCCTGCGGGCGCGAAACCGCCGTTCGTCACCACCGCATCGAAGTAGCGCAGATCATTGAGGTCCTGCATGATTATCGTTCTATTGATAGAACGATAAGTGTCAATATTGCCGACTACAGCTCGTATCGTTGCGCAATTATCTCCTTTTCATCGGACGGCGAACGGTTCGCCGCCGCGGATAAGGAGAATGACCATGACCTATGATCTCAAGGGCAAAGTGGCGGTCGTGACCGGTGGGAACAGCGGTATCGGCCTCGGCATCGCGCAGGAACTCGCCGCGCAGGGCGCAAAGGTGTTCGTGACGGGTCGCCGGCAGGAAGAACTCGACGCCGCCGTCAAGGCGATCGGCCATGGCGCCGTCGGTGTGCAGGGCGACGTCACCAGCTTCGCCGACCTCGACCGCCTCTATGACGTCGTCCAGCAGCATGGCGCGCCGATCGACATCCTCGTCGCCAACGCGGGCGGTGGCAGCTTCGCGCCGCTCGGCGCGATCAGCGAGGAGGATTTCGACAAGACCTTCGGGCTCAATGTGAAGGCGACGCTGTTCACGGTGCAGAAGGCGCTGCCGCTGCTGCGCGACGGCGCGTCGGTGATCCTGACCGGATCGACCAGCTCGACCCGCGCACTGCCGGCCTTCAGCGTCTATAGCGCGACCAAGGCCGCCATCCGCAACTTCGCGCGCGGCTGGATCCTCGACCTCAAGGACCGCAAGATCCGGGTCAATGTTCTCGCGCCCGGCGGCACGCGGACACCGGGCCTGCACGGGGTGGCCGGCGGCGATGCCGGATGGGACGAGTTCGAGGCGGGTCTGTCGGCCGGGGTTCCGCTCGGCCGCCTTGCCGAACCGCGCGAAATTGGCAAGGTTGCGGCCTTCCTGGCCTCGGATGCTGCGAGCTATGTCAATGGTGTCGAGCTCTTCGTCGACGGCGGGTTCGCCCAGATTTGATCGGCCCGATTTTCGTCCGGCCCCGTCGTCCCGCGCGGACGGCGGGGTTGCGCGTTTCGGGCGCGCGCGTCACAAGGCGTGATGCCCATTGAAACCCTCTCCACCGTCCGCAGCCATGGCGGTACGCAAGGCGTGTATAAACATGCCAGCACCACCACCGGCACCGATATGACCTTTGCCGTCTATGTCCCCGACCACGCGCCCGGTGCCAAGCTGCCGGTGCTCTGGTATCTTTCGGGGCTGACCTGCACCCACGCCAATGTGATGGAGAAGGGCGAATATCGCGCCGCCTGCGCCGAGCATGGCGTCATCTTAATCGCCCCCGATACCAGCCCGCGCGGCGAGGGGGTTCCCGACGATCCCGAGGGCGCATGGGATTTCGGGCTCGGCGCGGGCTTCTATGTCGACGCGACCGAGGAGCCGTGGGCGAAGAACTACCGGATGCGCTCCTATATCGAGGACGAGCTGCCCTCGCTGGTGCTCCGCAATTTCGCGAGCGCCGACCTGACGCGGCAGGCGATCACCGGCCATTCGATGGGCGGGCACGGTGCGCTGACCATTGGCCTGCGTAATCAGGACCGCTTCCGCTCGGTCTCGGCCTTTTCGCCGATCGTGGCGCCGTCGCAATGTCCGTGGGGCGAGAAAGCGCTGACCGGGTATCTCGGCGACAATCGCGAGGACTGGTATGCCTATGACGCGTGCATGCTGCTCGATCAGGGGCTGCGCGTGCCCGACCTGCTCGTCGACCAAGGCGATGCCGATACCTTCCTCGCCGACCAGCTCAAGACCGAGCTGCTGGTCGAGGCTTGCGAACGCAACGGACAAAAAGCGGAGATCCGGATGCAGCCTGGATACGACCACAGCTATTATTTCATCTCGACCTTCATGGCCGAGCATGTCGCGTGGCATGCGGAAAGGTTGAAGGCTTGAGCTGCCTGTAGTGCCCGTTCGTGTCGAGCGAAGTCGAGACACCCATCGTCGTGCTTGGCTTCACGGCATCTCGACTTCGCTCGATGCGAACGGAAATCTAGCGGTGCTCGGGGATCAACAGGCTTGACCCCGTCGTCCGCCCTGCCTCCAGATCGGCATGCGCCCGGGCCGCGTCCTCCAGCGAATAGCGTTGGCCGACCGTAATCTTCACCGCCCCGCTCTCGATCATCTCGAACACGCGCGCGGCGCCCGCGGCGCGCTCGCCGGGGTGGAGATAATAGTCGAACAGCGTCGGGCGCGTCACGAATTGCGAGCCGTGCTGGGCGAGGACGCCGAGGTTGACCCCGGTCACCGCGCCGCCGGCATTGCCATAGCTGACGATCAGCCCGCGCCGCGCCGTGGCCTTCAATGAGCTCGCCCAGGTCGCCATGCCGATTCCGTCGAAGGTCACGGGCACGCCCTGGCCGTCGGTGATTTCGCGAACATGCGCGGCGACATCGTCCGCCTTGTAGCGGATGACATGGTCGGCGCCGGCCTCGCGCGCGGCATGTTCTTTCGCTTCGGTGCTGACGGTGCCGATCACCGTCGCGCCGATCGCCTTCAGCCATTGGACGAGGATCAGCCCGACCCCGCCCGCCGCAGCGTGGACGAGCACCGGCCAGCCGGCCTCGACCTTGGCGCAGCGCTCGACGAGCATCTCGGCCGTGCACGCTTTCAGCAGCCCGGCGGCGGCGGTTTCGTCGTCGATATCAGGGGGAAGCTTGAACAGCGACGCCGCGCCAATCATCCGCGCACTGGCGTAGGCATTGCGTTCGGGGCCGAAGGTCGCGGCGCGATCGCCGGGCTGGAAGCCATGGACGTCGGGGCCGACCGCGACCACCTCGCCGGCGGATTCGACGCCGAGGCCGCCTGGCAGTTCAACCGGATAAGTCCCGTCGCGGTGATAGATGTCGAGATAGTTGAGCCCGACCGCGGTCTGGCGGAGCAGCACCTGTCCCGGGCCGGGTTCGCCGAGCGTCACCTCGCGCCAGTCGATGACCTCGGGTCCGCCCTGGCTTTCGATAAAGGCTTCGATCGCTTTCATGCGCCGCTCTCCTGCTGTCCGGACCATCTGGTGGACCGGAACATAGAGCGCAAGGGCGCTGCGGCAAAAGCCCCTCCCCGTCGGGGGAGGGGTTTATGGCTCACTTCGACGGACGGCGCGGACTGCGTTGGCCGTAGGGCTTGGGCTTGTAGCGGTCATTGCCGCCCGGCGCGCCCGGACCACGCGGACCGCGCGGACCCGAACGATCGCCGAAGCCGCGGTCGCCGCCCGGCGCGCGGCCAAGCGTGCTGCGCGGGGCGCCGTCGCGCGGACCCTTGTCGCGCGGGCTCTTGTCGCGGCGCGGCGGATAGGTCGGGCCGTCGGGTGCGGGGGTGATCGCGACGCCGCTGTCGTCTTCGCCGTCCTGATTGGCCGTGCGCACCACCGCCTCGGCAAAGCGGTCGGCGATCGCGCGCGGGATGTTGAACATCGTCTCCTTGGGACCGATGCGGATCGCGCCGATCTCGTTCTTGCTCACATGGCCGCGGCGGCAAAGCAGCGGCAGGATCCAGCGGGGGTCGGCGTTTTGATGGCGCCCGATGTTGAGGCGGAACCACACCGCATCCTCGAACCCTTCGCGACGGTCTCCGCCGCGTTCGGGACGTTCGAAACGCTCGCCGCGCTCGGGGCGGCCAGTGGCATCGCGCCCGCGCGGGCCATTGTCGAGCAGATCCTCGGGCGGCGGCATGAGCGCGCGGTGCGCCTGCACGAGCGACGCGGCGATGTCCTCGGGGGTGCGCTCGGCCATCAGGCGCTGGGCGAGCTCGATATCCTCGGCCTCATGCTCGACCGGGGTGAGCAGCTTTTCCATCAGCCGTTCCTGATCGCGCTTGCGCACGTCGGCGGCGGTCGGCGCATCCATCCATTCGGCGTTGATGCGCGCCCCGCGCAGCATGCCGTCGACGCGGCGGCGGCGCGGATAGGGGACGATGATCACCGCGGTGCCCTTTTTGCCCGCGCGGCCGGTGCGGCCCGAACGGTGCTGGAGCGCCTCGGCATCGCGCGGAATTTCGACGTGGATGACGAGGCTGAGCGTCGGCAGGTCGATACCGCGCGCGGCGACGTCGGTCGCGACGCAGACCTTGGCGCGGCGGTCGCGCAGCGCCTGCAGCGCGTGGTTGCGTTCGTTCTGGCTATGCTCGCCGGACAGGGCAACCGCGGAGAAGCCGCGCTCGACGAGGCTCGCGTGCAGGCGGCGGACATTGTCGCGCGTCGCGCAGAACAGCATCGCGGTTTCGGCATCGTGGAGGCGGAGCAGGTTGACGACCGCGCCCTCGATATCGGCTGGGGCGACGGTTACCGCCTGATAGGCGATGTCGCCATGGCCGCGGTCTTCGCCGACGGTCGAGATGCGCAAGGCATCCTGCTGGTAGCGCTTGGCGAGCTGGACGATCGGCTTCGGCAGTGTTGCCGAGAACAGCAAGGTGCGGCGCGTCGCCGGGGTGGCGTCGAGGATTTCCTCGAGGTCGTCGCGAAAGCCCATGTCGAGCATTTCGTCGGCCTCGTCGAGGATCGCGACGCGGAGCGCCGACAGGTCGAGTGCGCCGCGTTCGAGGTGATCGCGCAGGCGTCCCGGCGTGCCGACGACGATCTGCACGCCCTGACCCAATGCGCGGCGTTCCTTGCTGGCGTCCATGCCGCCGACGCAGGTCGCGATGCGCGCGCCGGCCTTGGCATAGAGCCAGCCGAGTTCGCGGCTGACCTGCAGCGCGAGCTCGCGCGTCGGTGCGACGATCAGCGCGAGCGGCGAGGTGGCGAAGGGCAGGCGATCACCCTCGATCAGCTCGTCGGCCATCGCGAGGCCGAAGGCGACGGTCTTGCCCGAGCCGGTCTGCGCCGAAACGAGCAGGTCGCGGCCCTTGGCTTCGGCTTCGGTGACCTGCGACTGGACGGGGGTGAGCGCTTCATAGCCGCGCGCGGTAAGGGCGTCCGAAAGGACGGGAGAAAGCGTATCGAAAGGCATGTTGTTCTTCTTATCCTGTGCGGCAAAGCTGCCGTGGTTTGTTCTTCGCCGCCCGGGATTCGGTTCGGGTCTGATGCCCGGTTCCGAACAATTGGGTCGTGGATGCTGAAACTGCATTCAGCATGACGAGGAATTGTTTGGGTTTTTCCTAAAGAGCTTGGCCCGCCGCGTGTCCGCTGGCCCATGCCCATTGAAAATTATAGCCGCCCAGCCACCCGGTGACGTCCACGGCTTCGCCGACCGCATACAGTCCCGGGACGCTTTTGGCCATCATTGATTGCGAGGACAGGTTTGCGGTTGAAATTCCGCCGACGGTAACCTCGGCCTTCGCGAAGCCTTCGGTGCCGTTGGGGTGAAAGGCCCAGCGCGCGAGGCGCGCCTCGGCCTCGGCGAGCTTGCGGTCGGTCTGCGCGCCAAGTTCGCCGGGGAGCGCGAGCCGATCGGCAAGCGTCTGCGCGAGGCGGTCGGGGAGGGCGATCGCCGAGGCGAGCGTTGCGCGCGGCCTTGTGCGCTTGGCTTCGACCAGCCAGCCCGGCCCGGCGTCGGGCAGGAAATCGATCGTCACCGGCTCGCCATGACGCCAATAGCTGCTGATCTGGAGGATCGCTGGGCCGGAGAGGCCCTTGTGCGTGAAGAGCGCGGCCTCGCGAAAGGCCGCCTTGCCCGCGCGCGCCTCGACGGGCGTTGCGACGCCCGACAGGTCGCGGAACAACACATCGTCGCCGCCGAGCGTCAGCGGGACGAGCGCCGGGCGCGGCTCAACCACCTTGAGCCCGAACCGGCGAGCGAGGTCATAGGCAAAGCCGGTCGCTCCCATTTTCGGGATCGACGGCCCGCCGGTCGCGATGACGAGATTGGGCGCCGTAAACGACAGCTCGCCAAATCGAACGGTGAAACTGCCGTCCGCGTGCGTCACCCCGCCCACCGGCTGGCCGCAGCGGACGTCGACGGCGCCTTTCGCGCATTCCTCGAGCAGCAGCGCAACGATCTGCTTCGCCGAGCCGTCGCAGAAGAGCTGGCCGAGCGTCTTTTCATGGTGCGCGATGCCGTAGCGGTCGACGAGCGCGATGAAGTCGGCGGGTGTGTAGCGCGCGAGCGCCGACTTGGCGAAATGCGGGTTCGCCGAGATATAGCGGTCGGGTGCGGTGTGGATGTTGGTGAAATTGCAGCGGCCGCCCCCCGAAATGAGGATTTTCTTGCCGACCTGGTCGGCGTGGTCGAGCAACAGGACGCGCCGGCCCCTTTGCCCCGCGACCGCGGCGCACATCAGTCCGGCCGCGCCGGCACCCAGCACGATGGCGTCGTAACTCGTCATGTGACGTCTAGTGAAGCTTTGCGATCGACAGGCCGTCGGCCTTGGCGCGGACCTTCACCGATTCCTCACTGCGGGTAAGCGCTTTCGCGATAGCCTTCAGCGCCATGCCCTTCTTGGCGAGCGTGTGGAGCTTGTCGATCTCGGCCGCGGTCCAGGGCTGTTTGTGGCGTTCGAACTTGTCCTTCATGCCATGACCTCCGGATCGGCGGCGGCGGCGAGGACGGTGATGGCATCCTCGCGGCCCTGAAATTCGACCATGTCACCCGCTTCGGCGCCCATCAAGGCGCGGCCCAAGGGCGCGGTAAAGGCGATGCGGCCCGCGGTGGGATCGGCCTCGTCGTGACCGACGATCGTCACCGTGCGTTCGGCACCGTTCAGGGCATAGGACACGCGGCTGCCGATGCGGACGACGTCGTCTTCCACCGGCGCCTGGACTTCGGCGGTCGCCTTGCGGGTGTTGAAATAGCGAAGCTGACGCTGCAGCTTCTTGCGCGCGTCGTCGTCCGTCTCGGCCGCGACCGCGGCTTCGAGCCGCGCGACCGCTTCGCCGAGCAGGCGCAGTCCGCGAGGCGTGACAAGGTTCGCGCCGACCGGAATCGGCAGCTCATATTCGGGCTCTTTATGCTCGTCGTCGCTCTCGCGGCGGAAGGCTACGCTCATCGTCCGGTTCCTGATTGAGGGGCGCCTCTGGCCCATGAAGGTGGCGATTTAAAGGCGTGGCCGCGTAACCACGGCGCGCCCGCCCGCGAACCATGGACGATGCCATCCCCCGCATCATCCATTTTCCAAGGGAGTATCCACATGACCAACACGCTGAAACTGTCGCTGGCCGCCTCGGCCATTCTCGCCATGGCCGCCGGGAACGCGGTCGGCAGCACCGCCGTCGCCGCCGAAGGCAAGACGGAGAAATGCTTCGGCATTGCGCTGAAGGGCAAGAACGACTGCGCCGCGGGTCCGGGTACGAGCTGCGCCGGCACCGC
Organism: Sphingopyxis sp. H050; assembly: GCF_001468265.1. Taxonomy (GTDB): domain Bacteria; phylum Pseudomonadota; class Alphaproteobacteria; order Sphingomonadales; family Sphingomonadaceae; genus Sphingopyxis. Next base: position 77,755 of record NZ_LNRZ01000001.1, read on the forward strand.
GACCGTCGACTATCAGGGCAACGCCTGGAAGAGTGTCAAGGCCGGCACCTGCGTCAAGATGGGCGGCACGCTGACCGCGCACAAGGGCAATGCGAAGCCGGTTCCCAAGAAGGGCTGATCTTGTCTGTCCCCCCGCTACACTCGCTGCCGCCGCGTGCCGGCATAGGGCTTCGATCCCGGCACTATGCCGACGTGCTCGATGCGGCGGAGCGGGGGGCGGCGCCCGCCTGGGTCGAAGTTCACCCCCAAAATTACTTCGGCGCAGGCGGGCCACCGCATCGCTGGCTGACCGCGATCGCGGAGTATCTGCCGCTCAGCTTTCATTCGGTCGGGCTGTCGCTGGGCTCGGCGTCGGGTGTCGACGCCGATGAACTGGAAGCGCTCGCGGCGCTGTGCGATCGCTACGCGCCGGCGATGGTCTCCGACCACCTCAGCTGGAGCAACGGGCCGCACGACAAATTTCCCGACCTGCTTCCGATTCCCTACACGCACGCCGCGCTCGATCATTTCGCGGCGCAGGTCGGCCGCGTCCAGGACCGGCTCGGCCGGAGCATGCTGATCGAAAATCCTTCGCGCTATCTCGCTTATGCGAAAAGCGATTGGGACGAAGTGCAATTCCTCCACGAACTCTGCCGCCGCAGCGGCTGCGGCCTGCTGCTCGACATCAACAATGTCGAGGTGTCGGCGTTCAATCTGGGGCTCGATCCCGCGCCCTGGCTCGATGCCTTCGATCCGGCGCTCGTCGGCGAGATCCATGTCGCCGGCCATGCGGTCAAGGATGACGATATGGGCGGCCGGATCGCGATCGACGATCATGGCTCGCCGGTGCGTTCGAGCTGCTGGGACTTGCTCGTCCGTTTTCTGCGGCGCGCGGGACCGAAGCCGGTGCTCGTCGAATGGGACACCGACGTTCCCGACTTCGCTGTGCTGATGGCCGAAGCTGCGACAGCCGGCCGGCTGATCGAACCCGTCGATGCTTGAGCGCGAACAGACGGCCATCGCGGCGACGCTGCTGCATGGGCCCGATCATTTGCCCGCCGGGTTGTTCGCGGGCGACGATGCGGCGGTGCTGCGCGGCCTCAGCGTCCATGCCAATACCGTTTCGCACGCCCGGCTCGTTGCGCTCGAAGACACGTTTCCACGGACGCGCGAACATCTGGGCGACGCCGAATTCAATCGCCAGTCGCGCGCCTTCGTCGAGGGCGGCGGCGCCGAAGCGCTCGCGCTGCCGGACATCGGCCGCGATTTCGCCGGGTGGCTGGCTGATCCCCTCGCGGCGGACGTTGCGTGCATCGAATGGGCCTGGCTCGAAAGCTATCATGCCGCCGAAGCCGATCCGCTGCGCCTTGCCGACCTGGCGGGACAGGATGAGGCGACGCTGCTGCGCCTGCCGGTTCGTCTTCACCCCGCTGCGCGGATCGTCACGCTGACCAGCGATGCCGCGCCGGTTGTCGATGCCGCGCTGCCGTCGGGGACCACCGCGCTGCTCGTCATACGTCCAGCCGCCGAGGTGCGGCTGTTGGCGCTGCACCCGGCCGAAGACGCCGCGCTCGATCTGGCAAAGGAAATTTCGCCGCTCGGTAACCCGATCGCCCGGCTCGCCGAACAGCATCCAGACGGTGGCGCCGCAATCGCCGCGCTGATCGACGCAGGGGCATTTGAAAAGGTTTGAGAGATGAATCGCATTGTCGCCTTTTACGACCGCGGCGTGGCGATCGCCGCGTCCCGAATTCCCGAATCGATCGCCTTGTTCCTGCTCCGCCTCGCGCTTGCCGGCGTTTTCTGGCGTTCGGGCCAGACCAAGGTGGTCGAAGGCAGTTTTCTGCAGATCGACCCGTCGCAATACGACCTGTTCGCGTCGGAATTTTCGGGGCTGCCGCTCGACCCGGTGATTGCGGTGCCGCTGACCACCTATGCCGAGCATTTCTTTCCCATCCTGCTGCTCCTTGGTCTCGCGACCCGCTTCTCCGCCGGCGCGCTGCTGGTGATGACCTTGGTCATCCAGATCTTCGTCTTTCCCGATGCCTGGTGGCCGGTGCATTCGCTGTGGGTCGCGATGGCGGCGATCCTGATCGTGCGCGGCGGCGGGCTGTTTTCGCTCGACGCGCTGCTTGCTAGGGTGCGTGCGAAATGAGCCTCGACGAACCTTCGCTCGCGCGCCTGATGGCCGCCTCGCAGCGGGGGGACCGTGCGGCCTACCGCGCGCTGCTCGGCGATTGCCGCCAGTGGCTGTCGCGCTATTTCGCGCGCCGCATCGCCCCCCATCATATCGACGATCTGGTGCAGGAAACGCTGGTGTCGATGCACCGCAAGCTTGCGACGTGGGATTCGGGCCGACCGTTCCTGCCTTGGCTCGCCGCGATCGCGCGCTATCGCTGGATCGACATGCTGCGCCGCCAGCGCGACGAGGCCGAACTCGGCGACAATGACGCCGCCGTCGGCGCCGAAGACGAGGCGGTGCATGCGCGGCTCAGCATTGACCATCTGATGACCTTGCTCCCGCCGAAGCAGGCGCAGGCGATCACGCTGGTCAAGATCGAGGGCGCCTCGATCGCCGAGGCATCGAAGATTTGCGGCCAGAGCGAGTCGCTGGTCAAAGTGAATATCCACCGCGGGCTGAAGAAGCTCGCGCAATTGATTGAAAGCGAATGACAATGAGCGACGCATCGATCGACGCGCTGATCGACGGGCTGGCCGACGACCTGGAACCCGTAAAGCCTCGGCGCCTGCTCTTCGGCAGCCTGTGGGTCGCCGCGGGCTGGCTGATCGGTGCCGCCGGCCTGCTCTGGCTGCTCGGCATGCGGCACGATCTGGCGGCGGGCGCGATGATGGCACCGCTGCCGATGCTCGCCTTCTGGCTGATCGTCGCGCTCGGCCTGTCGGCGGCGTGGAGTGCGCTGCGCATGGGCCTGCCCGGCGTCGGGCGCGACTATAGCGGCTGGCGCTGGGCGGGCTTGGCCTCCCTGGCGCTGCCGCTCACCGCGATCTTCATGGGCTTCGGCGACAGCCATGGGGCGATCGAAGCGATGAAGCCGCAGAACGGCCTGCGCTGCACGATCGATGGGCTGATCGCCGGCCTCGGCGTCGGGGCGGCGCTCTTCTGCTGGCTCAAGGCCAGCGCGCCGACCTCGCCCACGCGCGCGGGCTGGGTGATCGGGATTGCCGCGGGGGCCGCCGGAGCGACGATCGTCGCGCTCCATTGCTCGTCGGGCGACATGGTTCATATCGCGTTCTGGCACGGTCTGGCAGTGGGGCTTTCGGGCGTCGCCGGACGGATAGTCCTTCCGCGCTGGCTGCGCTGGTAAGCGCCGCTGGACAGTCTCTCCTTTGTGTGTTATCAGTATAACACACAAAGGAGATTGAGGCATGCGTAACTGGACGATCACCGCTCTTCCGCTGGCCTTCGCGCTGGCGGTCACCGCCTGCAGCGCCGAAGTGACGTCGGACAAGGCAGACGGCAAGCGAACGGTGGAGGCCGGGCCGACGGTGACGCAGAGCTTCGGCCTCAAGGGTTTCACCGGCGTCAAGGTCGCCGGCCCCGACGACGTCACCATCCGTCAGGGCGACGCCTTTGCGATCACCGCCAAGGGATCGAAGGGCGAGATCGACGAGTTGGAGATCGTGCTTGACGGTGATGTGCTGTCGATCGGCCGCAAGCGCTCGGGCTTCACCTTCAGCGACCATGACGGCAATGGATTGCAGATCGCGATCACCATGCCGAAACTCACCACGTTGCGGCTGACCGGTTCGGCCTCGATCGACGCCGACTCCGTCGATGGCGACGCGGTCGAGGCGGTCGTCACCGGGTCGGGCGACCTCAAGGTCGCGAAGCTGACGGGCAAAAGCGCCGAGCTCACCATTTCCGGTTCGGGCGATATCGAGATCGGCGGCGGCACCATCGGCACCGGCGGCTATAACGTCACCGGATCGGGCAGCATCGACGCCGACGGTTTGGTCGCCGACACGCTCGACGTGTCGATCACCGGATCGGGCGACGTCGATGCGCAGGCGACCGGCGCGGCCGATATCAGCATCCTGGGATCGGGCGACGCGAACATCAGCGGCGGCGGCAAATGCACGACCAAGGCGCTGGGATCGGGCACTGCGACCTGCAAGTGACGCGTCGCTGGCGCCGCCATGCCTTCCGGGCTAAGGCGGCGCCATGACCAGTTTTTCGCGCTGGGCCGCATTCGCGGCCACCGCCCTGCTTTTCACCGGCCCCGCGACGGCGGCCGAGAAGCGTTACGGCCTCACCAGCTTCGAGGTGATCGAGGTCAATGCCGATGTCGTCGTCGAGGTGACGACGCGCGCGCCGGTCAGCGCGATCGCGACCGGGCCGCAGGGCGAGCTCGACCGCCTTGTGCTGGAGGCGCGCGACGGGCGGCTGGTGATCAGCGAAAAGAAATATGCGGGCGACGAGGAGCGGGCCTCGCCGCAGGGCGTCGTGACGATCCGCATCAACGCCGCGAACCTCCGCTCGGCGACGCTCGCCGGGGCCGGGTCGCTAACCATCGACCGACTGCGAGGCGCGCGCGTCGCGGTCGGCCTGCGCGGCCCAGGCGCGCTGGCGGTCGGCGAAATCGCCGCCGACCGGCTGGACGTCGCGATGGTCGGCAACGGCAGCGTGACGCTCGCGGGCAAGGCGAAGGCCGGCCAGATGACGCTGTCGGGCGCGAACAGGCTCGATGCCGGACGCTTGGCCGTCGACGATCTGGTCAGCGACAGCGAGGGCGCGGGCGACCATGTATTGAGCGCGGTCAAGACCGCGGCGATCACCGCGCGCGGGATCGGACAGACGGTCGTGCTGGGCCGGCCGGCGTGTACCGTCCGCAATATCGGCAGCGGATCGGTGACCTGCGGGGCCAAGAAATAGCATCGCCGGGCGCCCGGCACGATCGCGCCGATCAAAGCGGTGGCGCGTTCCATCCCCCGCGATTATAGCCCCGGCACCTTGCCGACCCGCCTCTATCAGCGATTGAGTCAGCTAAGCCCCGTCCGCGCGGCGCCCTATGGCGATCAGCTCGCAATCGGGACGGGGCGGCGCGCGCTGGCGCTGAGCCTGTCGGTTCTGATCCCCGCGCTCCTCCTGTTCCTGCTGCTCTATCTGGGCGCGGAAAAGCCGCCCATGTTCAAGGACGCGCGCGTCACCGTCGTGAGCCTCGAGGCAACCGAAATTTCGGAAGAAGCGCCCAAGCCCGACAACCAGCCGCGCGAACGGAGCGACGAGCCGTCGACATCGCCGCGGCCCCAACCGCTGCCGCCGGCACCGATCCAGCCCTTGCCCGCGCCGGCGGCCGAGCCGCAAAGCGCGCCAAAACTTCCGACGCCGAGCGAGCAGCCGCCGACGCCGCAAATTCCCCCTAGCGCCCGGCCGCCCGCCGGCCCGGTCTATGGCCCGCCCAATATCGGCGGCGCCTCCTCCTCCAGCGATACAAAGCGCGTGGGCACGGCGCCCAACGGCGAGCCGCTCTATGCCGCTGCCTGGTATCGCGAGCCGAGCGATGGTGAGCTGCGCGGCTATCTCTCCACCGCGAATGGACCCGGCTGGGGTCTGATCGCGTGCCGCACCGTCGCCGATTTCCGGGTGGAGGACTGCGTCGCGCTCGACGAGTATCCCAGCGGATCGCAGATCAACCGGGCTGTCCTCGCCGCCGCGTGGCAGTTCCGCGTCCGGCCGCCGCGCCTCGGCGGGCGGTCGCAGGTGGGCGCGTGGGTGCGGATCCGGATCGATTACGCGACGGGTCGGCGCTAGGGCTTAGCCCTGGTGCCCCGCAGCGCCGAGCCCGTCGATCTTCTTCGACTGTTTCGCGATCAGCCCGGGGAAGAAGCGCGCGAGACGCGACAGGCGCTTCGCCATCTTGCCGACGGTGACATGGACCTTGGCGCCATGCACCGCCTCCCACGCAGCTTCGCCGACGCGCTCGACGGGGACGATTTCGAAGCCGCTTTCGGACAGGCGATTGCGCGCCGGTTCGTTGCTGTCGGCGCTGACCTGATCCAGCAACGGCGTGTCGATGAAGCCCGGCATCAGCGAGCGCACCTTGATGCCGTGCTTGGCGAATTCGATTTCGAGCGCCTCGGTAAGCCCGCGCACCGCGAACTTCGTCGCCGAATAAACGGCAAGGCCCGCCACGCCATAAAAGCCCGACGCCGAGCCGGTGTTGAGGATCGTCGATCCGGGGGTCGCGCGGAGCAGCGGCAACGCCATATAGATGCCGTTGACAACACCGCCGAAGTTGATCGCGATCAGCCGGTCGGCCTCCTCCGGCGCCATGTCGATATACTGGCCGCCCGATCCGATGCCGGCGTTGTTGAACAGCACATCCAGCCGCCCGCCGCTTACCGCGGCGAAGGCGTCGAGCGCGGCCCGCCACTGGTCGCGGTCGCGCACGTCCATGATGTGGCGCGACGAGGCGCCTTCCGGAAGCAGCGCCGCGGTCTCGTCGATCCCCGCCGCATTGACGTCGGCGATCCCGACGAACCAGCCCTGAGCCGCAAAATGGCGCGCCGTCGCGCGGCCGATGCCCGAACCCCCGCCGGTGATGAAAATCGCCTTCCGCGTCATGCCGACCCTCCCTTACATTTATGTCAGTGGGAGAAGAGGGCAGGCTGACGTGAACGTCAAGCGGCAATCGCGGCTTGGCAATAGCCGCCCGGCGTCGCTATCAGGACGCCGATGTCGCGCCTTTCCCTGATGCTCCTCGCCCTGCTGTCGCTCTGCCTTGCACCGTTGCAGGCGGCGGTGACGGTCAGCTTCTACAGCCATGATTTCGGCGACCGCTTTCCGCACGCCTTCATCGTCGTGAAAGGAACGGTCGATGCGACGGGCGAGGCGGTCGATGCCAATTACGGCTTCACCGCGACCTCGGTCAGCCCGGCGATCCTGTTCGGGTCGGTGAAGGGCGAGGTGCAGTCGCAGCAGGCCGACTATATCGCAAAGAGCGACCGGCAGTTCGACGTCGTCGTCGACGACGCGACTTACGCGCGGCTGATGGCGAAGGTTGCCGAGTGGCGCGACCGCAAGCAGCCCAGTTACAGCCTGAACAAATTCAACTGCGTCCATTTCGTGATGGAGTTGGCCGAAGTCGCGGGGTTGAAGGTCAACCGACAGAGCAAATTGTTCAAGAAACCGAAGAGCTTTCTTATCGAGGTGAAGGAACTCAACCCGCAATTGGGCTGATGTCGGGTATCGGCCGGTAGCGGACCTAGCTGATGTGATCCCCGGCAAAAGCCGGGGGCCCAGTTGCACCGCGGGAAGATGGGTGCCGGCTTTTGCCCGGGATCACATAAGGAAACGTCCGCTTCCCACCCCCAACCGACATCCTTGTTGCAGCCCCTAGACGCGCGGCCGGTTTCACCCTATGTTCAGGGAACGGGGTGCAATAATCCGCGCTCCGGACGTGAAGAGGGGCAATTCTTGCGGTTACTTCTGACCCTTTTGGCATTGCTGACCGGCCTGGCGACCGCCGACCGGGCGGTTGCCGCGCCTGCCATGCCGGCGGCGATGGGGTCGCTCGTCATGCTCGCCGAAAGCGCGGGCAAGACCGAAGTCGCCGAGAGCGAACGCCGTCCGACCACGGCCGCGCCCGTACGGCGCACCTCGGGTAGCAGCGGCAAGCCGCGCAAGGCCGCCCCGCCGCATCTTCCAGGCCTCCTTACCGGCAGTGACCGCGCGCTCGAATAGCAGCCCCTGCTGACGCCCTGATTTGAGGGCCTCGCCTCTGCGCGCGCAGGGGCCTTTATCATATTTCGCGGCGCACCTGCCGCCCCATGCTATCAGAAATCCAAGGAAAACCATATGTTCGGCAGCATTGCCAAGAGCCTGTTCGGCTCGTCCAACGATCGCTACGTCGCCTCGATGCGCAAGATCGTCGCCAAGATCAACGCCTTCGAGCCCGAACTCGAAGCGCTGAGTGACGAGGATTTGAAGGCGCAGACACAGAATTTCCGCAACCGGCTCGCGGCCGGCGACACGCTCGACGACATCCTGCCCGAGGCCTTTGCGACGGTGCGCGAAGCATCGAAGCGCACGCTGGGCATGCGCCACTTCGACGTCCAGATGATCGGCGGCATCGTCCTTCACCGCGGCGAGATCGCCGAAATGGCGACGGGCGAGGGCAAGACGCTGATGGCGACCTTGCCCTGCTACCTCAACGCGCTGGAAGGCAAGGGCGTCCATGTCGTCACCGTCAACGACTATCTCGCCCGCCGCGACGCCGAATGGATGGGCACCGTCTATGGCTTCCTGGGGCTCACGACCGGGATCATCGTCCCGAACCTCAACGAGACGCAGCGCCGCGAGGCTTATAACGCCGACATCACCTATGCGACGAACAACGAGCTGGGGTTCGACTATCTTCGCGACAATATGAAGTTCGACCGTCAGCAGATGGTCCACCGCGAATTCAACTTCGGCATCGTCGACGAGGTCGACTCGATCCTGATCGACGAGGCGCGCACCCCGCTGATCATCTCGGGGCCCACGGACGACAAGTCCGAGCTCTACATCCGCGTCAACGAGGTGGTCCACCAGCTCGTCGAGGAGGATTATGAGAAGGATGAAAAATCCAAGTCGATCAGCCTGACCGAGGACGGCACCGAGCATGTCGAACGGCTGCTGGAGGCCGCGGGACTGCTGCAGGGCAGCAACCTCTATGACATCGAAAACACGCAGGTCGTCCATCACGTCAACCAGGCGCTGAAGGCGATCCAGATGTTCAAGGTCGACATCGACTATATCGTCAAGGACGGCAAGGTCGTCATCATCGACGAATTCACCGGCCGCATGATGGACGGCCGCCGCTGGTCCGACGGCCTGCACCAGGCTGTCGAAGCCAAGGAAGGCGTGCAGATCGAGCCCGAGAACCAGACGCTCGCCTCGATCACCTTCCAGAATTATTTCCGCATGTATCCGAAGCTCAGCGGCATGACCGGCACCGCGGCGACCGAAGCCGCGGAGTTCTTCGATATCTACAAGATGAACTGCGTCACCATCCCGACCAACCGTCCGATCGCGCGCATCGACGAGGAGGACGAGTTCTACAAGAATATCACCGACAAGTTCGGCGCCATCGCGCGCACGATCCGCGAGGCGCAAGAGCGCGGCCAGCCGGTGCTCGTCGGCACCGTGTCGATCGAGAAGTCGGAGTTGCTGTCCTCCTATCTCGAAAAGGAAGGCGTCGCGCACAGCGTGCTCAACGCGCGTTTCCACGAGAGCGAGGCGCATATCGTCGCGCAGGCGGGCCGCACCGGCGCGGTCACTATCGCAACGAACATGGCGGGCCGCGGCACCGACATCAAGCTTGGCGGCAATGAGGAGTTCCGCATCGAGGACGAGCTGCGCGATATGCCCGAAGGCCCAGAGCGCGACGCCGCCATCGCGCGCATCCAGCAGGAGGTCGCGACCGAGCGCGAGGCCGTCCGCGCCGCTGGCGGGCTGTTCGTGCTCGCCACCGAACGTCACGAAAGCCGCCGCATCGACAATCAGCTGCGCGGCCGTTCGGGGCGCCAAGGCGATCCCGGCCTGTCGAAATTCTACCTGTGTCTCGACGACGATCTGCTCCGCATCTTCGGCCCCGACACCTTGTTCTCCAAGATGATGAACAAGAATTTGGAGGATGGCGAGGCGATCGGGTCGAAGTGGCTGTCGAAGGCGATCGAGACCGCGCAGAAGAAGGTCGAAGCGCGCAACTATGACATCCGCAAGCAGGTCGTCGAATATGACAACGTCATGAACGACCAGCGCAAGGTCATCTATGAACAGCGCGGCGAGATCATCGACAGCGAGACCGTCGACGAGGTGATGGCCGCGATGCGCGCCGAAACCGTCAACGCGATCGTCGCCGACGCGTGCCCGCCGGGCAGCTATCCCGAACAGTGGAACACCGCGCAGATGCGCGAGCGCGTCCAGAACATCCTCGACTTCGATGTGCCCGTCGACGAATGGATGGAGGAAGATGCGGTCGATCCCGAACTCTTCGAAAGCCGCATCCAGGAGCGCGCCGACGCGATGGCGGCCGAAAAGGCGGCGCAGGTCGACGAGGAAACGTGGCGCGGCATCGAAAAGTCGATCCTGCTCCAGACGCTCGACCATCATTGGAAGGAGCATCTCTCGACCCTCGACGCGCTGCGTCAGGTCGTCTTCCTGCGTGCCTATGCGCAAAAGCAGCCGATCAACGAATATAAGCAGGAAGCCTTTGCGCTGTTCGAGCGCATGCTGTCCAACATCCGCGAGGATGTGACGCGCACCGTCGCGCGGATCGATTTCCAGTATCAGGAACCCGAGCCGATGCCGCTTCCCGATCTGCCAGACTTCCTGACGACGCACATCGACCCGTTCACGGGCGAGGACAACAGCGGCGACATCGACGCGGGCGAACTTGGCGTGATCGCAAACACGCTGCCGCCGATGCAGTCGCCGCGTCCCGACCTGCCCGATGGCGAAAATCCCTATGCGGCGCTCGAGATCAGCCGCAACGCGCCATGTCCGTGCGGGTCGGGTCGCAAATACAAGCATTGCCACGGGCAGTTATAACGGCGACCTTCAAAGGATCGTCATTCCGGCGAAAGCCGGGATCTCGCCGGTGGATAGGGGCGAGAGGGAGAAAAGCCGGCCTTCGCCGGGATGACGGACAAGGGGTAGTTATATGACCGGACTCGCCGCTCTCTTCGGCCTTACCGCGCTGCTCTACGCTGCGGTCGGATTCGGCGGCGGGTCGACCTATACCGCGCTGTTGCTGCTCGGCGGCGTCGCGGTCGGGCTCGTTCCGGCGATCAGCCTTGCGTGCAATGTCGTCGTCGTCACGGGCGGTACGATCCGCTTCGCCCGCGCCGGGGTGATGCCTTGGGCGAAGGCGCTGCCGCTGGTGGCGGTTGCGGCGCCGCTCGCTTTCTTGGGCGGTCTGACGCCGGTGAAGCAGGGGCTGCTCGTCACCCTGCTAGGGCTTTCGCTGCTCGCCTCGGCGCTCGCGCTGCTGTTCCAGCCGCAGGCGGCGAAGCCGGTCAAGCTGTCGCCAAAGCTGCTGCTGCCGGTCGCGGCGGCGCTCGGCTATCTCGCCGGGGTCGTCGGCATCGGTGGCGGCATCTTCCTTGCGCCGATCCTGCACCTCATCCGCTGGGCGGAAGCGCGCAGCGTCGCGGCGACCGCGAGCCTGTTCATCCTCCTCAACAGCCTGTTCGGGCTGACCGGGCAACTGATCAAGGGCAAGGGCGGCGAGATGGTCGCGGCGGTGGCCGGGCATTGGCCTTTGCTGGTCGCGGTGCTGATCGGCGGCGCGATCGGGACTCAACTTGCGGTCAAGAGCGGCCCTGCGACCCTTATCCGGCGGCTTACCGCATTGCTCGTCGGCTTTGTTGCCGTGCGCCTTCTGTTTGGTTTCTAACGGCTTTTGCGCTCTTGCCTTCCCGCGCCGCAGTGCTAGCATTCGGGTCATAAGCTTGGCGGCCGCTTAGCCAGACAAGCGACGCAGCAGGCAGGAACAATGGGCCGCGTATGCTCAGGACAAGGGGCGCGGCAGGACCGGTTGCATGTTGCGTGGAAAGGGCTCGGGCATTCCATTTTTCGACGAAATGATCGGGCAAGGCAGCGACGTTCGCTCGCCCTATCGCGAATATCATGAATGGTTCGATCGCGAGGATGCCGCGCGTATCCAGCGCAAGGCGCAGCAAGCCGAAGCCTTTTTCCGCACCACCGGCATCACCTTCAACGTCTATGGCCAGGACGAGGCCGACGAGCGGCTGATCCCCTTCGATGTCGTCCCCCGCATCATTTCGGCGAGCGAATGGCGCCGCCTGTCGCGCGGAATCGAGCAGCGCGTGCGCGCGCTCAACGCCTTCCTCCACGACATCTATCACCGGCAGGAGATATTGCGCGCCGGGCGCGTCCCGACCGAGCTGATCTCGCGCAACGAGGCCTTCCTGCCGATGATGATGGGAATGGACCCGCCGGGCGGCGTCTATACGCACATCAGCGGCATCGACATCGTGCGCACCGGGGCGAACGAATTCTATGTGCTGGAGGACAATGCGCGTACTCCGTCGGGCGTTTCCTACATGCTCGAAAATCGCGAGACGATGCTCCAGATGTTCCCCGAGCTGTTCGCGAAGATTTCGGTGCACGAAGTCAGCGACTATCCGCTGAATCTCCTGAAGTCGCTATCCGCGTGCGCGCCGCCGAAGTGCAACGGCACGCCCACGGTTGCGGTGCTGACCCCGGGGATCCACAACAGCGCCTATTTCGAGCACAGCTTCCTCGCCGACCAGATGGGGGCGGAGCTGGTCGAGGGCCATGATCTGCGCGTCGTCGACGGCCGCGTCGCGATGCGTACGACGCAGGGCTATACGCCGATCGACGTCCTCTATCGCCGTGTCGACGACGATTTCCTCGATCCGCTGAATTTCCGGCCGGAATCGATGCTCGGCGTGCCGGGTATCTGGGATGTGTATCGCGCCGGCGGCATCACCATCGCCAATGCGCCGGGCACCGGCATCGCCGACGACAAGGCGCTTTATTCGTACATGCCCGACATCATCGAGTTCTACACGGGCGAGAAGGCGCTGTTGCCCAACGTCCCGACTTGGCGGTGCAGCGAGCCGGATCATCTGAAGGAAGTGCTGGAGCGCCTCCCCGAACTGGTGGTGAAGGAGGTGCACGGATCGGGCGGTTACGGGATGCTCGTCGGTCCCGCGGCGAGCAAGAAAGAGATTGCGGCGTTTCGGGCGAAGCTGGAAGCGAACCCGCGCGGCTATATCGCGCAGCCGACGCTGTCGCTGTCGACGGTGCCGATCTTCACCAAGGCGGGGCTTGCGCCGCGCCATGTCGACCTGCGTCCCTTCGTGCTGATGTCGCCGCAGGGGCTCACGATCACCCCCGGCGGGCTGACCCGCGTCGCGATGAGCAAGGGGTCGCTGGTTGTCAATTCGAGCCAGGGCGGCGGCACCAAAGACACGTGGGTATTGGAAGACTGATGCTCGGCAAGACAGCAGGCAGCCTCTACTGGATGGCGCGCTACCTCGAGCGTAGCGAGAACAACGCCCGCCTTATCGACGCGGGCTTTCGCATCGCGCTGACGCGGTCGAGCACTGCCGCGGCCGAATGGCGTTCGGTGCTGGTGACCGCCGGGCAAAATTACGCCTTCAAGCAGACGCAGCAGGACTATAATTCGCAGCGCGTCGTGGACTTCATGCTGCGCGACCCCTCGAATCCGTCGAGCATCCTGTCGGTGGTCAAGCAGGCGCGCGACAACGCCCGCACCGCGCGGACCTATCTGACCCGCGAGGTCTGGGAGGCCGTGAACACCAGCTGGATGACGCTCGGCGCGCTGCTCAAACGTCAGGTGCGCGAGGATGACCTGCCTGATGTGCTTGCCGCGATCCGCCAGCAGAGCGCGCTCGTGCGCGGCGCCTTTTCGGGGACGATGCTGCGCAACGACGGCTATAATTTCGCGCGCATCGGCACCTTTCTGGAGCGCGCCGACAACACCGCGCGCATCCTCGACGTCAAATATTATCTGCTGCTCCCCTCGGTCGCGCATATCGGCAGCTCGATCGACAATGTGCAGTGGGAGACGATCCTGCGTTCGGTGTCGGCGCACCGCGCCTATCACTGGCTTTACGGGACCGAGATCAGTGCGCTGAAGATCGCCGAATTCCTGATCCTCTATAAGCAGATGCCGCGTAGCCTGGCCTTCTGCTGCGAGCAGATGAACGACAATCTGCGCTTGCTCGAACGCACCTATGGCCAGGAAACCGATGCGATCCGGATGGGCGCGTCGATGTGCAACGAGCGGTTGTCGCGCCCCATCGCGTCGATCTTCGATGGCGGGCTGCACGAGTTCATCACCGACTTCCTCCGCGCCAACGCCGCGCTCGCGCAGCAGTTCGAGCGCGACTATCGCTTTGTGGAATGATGATGAAACTTCGCGTCGAACATATCACCAGCTACCAATATGACAGCCCGGTTCGCTATGCGTTGCAGCAGGTCAAGCTGACCCCGAAGCAGCGGGCGGGCCAGCAGCTGATCCATGACTGGACGATCGAGATCGAGGGCGGGACGCAGCAGCTTCATTACACCGACCATCACGGGAATGGCGTCGACCTGGTGTCGGTCGACAGCGGGACGAGAGAGCTGGTCATCCGCTGCTCGGGAGAGGTAGAGCTGGTGACGTGGGACGGGGTGATCGGGACGCACCGCGGCGCCATGCCGCTGTGGACCTTTTTGCGCCCGACCCCGCTGACGCGCGCCGGACGAGGGGTCCGTTCGCTGGCGGCCGAGCTGCGCCGCGATTTCGCGACCGACATCGAACGCGCGCACGCGCTGTCGGCGCTGATCATCGAAAAGCTGCCCTACCGGATCGGCGTCACCGACGCCGAGACGACCGCCGAACAGGCGTTCGCCGGCGAGGGCGGCGTGTGCCAAGACCATGCGCATATCTTTATCGCCGCGATGCGCCACCTCGGCCATCCTGCACGTTATGTCTCGGGCTATCTGATGATGAACGACCGGACGCAGCAGGATGCGACGCACGGCTGGGCCGAGGCGCATTTCGAGCATATCGGCTGGATCGGCTTCGACGTGAGCAACGGCCACTCGCCCGACCAGCGTTATATCCGCGTCGCAACCGGCCTCGATTATCGCGACGCCGCCCCGGTTCGCGGGATGCGCTATGGTGCAGCGCAAGAAAATCTGGTTGTCCAATTGCAGGTGCAGCAATAAGCCGATCGAGGGCGGCACAAGACTATCCGGGCGGGGAAGCGGGATTCGATGACCTATTGCGTTGGCATGCGTTTGAACAAGGGGCTGGTGTTCATGTCGGACACCCGCACCAACGCGGGTGTCGACGACATCTCGCAGGTCCGCAAAATGCGCAGCTGGCATGTGCCTGGAGAGCGGGTGATCACGCTGATGTCGGCGGGCAATCTCGCGACGACGCAGGCGGTCGTGAGCCTGCTCGACGAGCGCACTAAGGCGCCCGAAGAGCGCCATCCCTCGATCCTTGCCGCGCCGTCGATGTTCGCGGTCGCGACGATCGTCGGCGAGACGCTGCGCCACATCGTGATGCGCCATAACGACGAGGGTCAGTCGGCAGCCGACTCGCTGTTCCGCGCCTCGCTGATCGTGGGCGGGCAGATCAAGGGCGCCGAACCGCGGCTGTTCCTGATCTATCCCGAGGGCAATTTCATCGAGGCGGGCGAGGACAATCCTTTCTTCCAGATCGGCGAGACCAAATATGGCCGGCCGATCATCGTGCGCTCCTACGATCCCGCCATGTCGTTCGAGGATGCGGTGAAATTGCTGTGCGTTTCGTTCGATTCGACGATCCGCGCCAATGCCGGCGTGGACCTGCCGATCGACCTCAAGGTTCACGAGCGCGACGATTTCACGACCGTCCGCGAGCGCCGCTTCGAACGCAACGATCCCTATTTCGAAAGCGTCGCCGACGGTTGGTCCGAGGCGCTGGGCATCGCGCTCGCCGAGCTTCCCGACTTTCATTTCTAACCTGATTTACCGCCCCCTCGATGGGGGAGGCAGCGAGACTTGGCGGCTTGCCGCCTAGTCGCAGCGGTGGGGGGTGTGATTTCGGCCGAAATCAACGGCGCAAGGCCGCGCGATCACCCCCATCCAACTCCGCCTAATCGCTTCGCGACAAGGCTTCGTATCCTTCCCCCATCGAGGGGGAAGGGTTTGTGGCACTACCTGTTCTTCCGCCCCTCGATCAGTCCGTCGACCAAGCTCGGGTCGGCCAATGTCGATGTATCACCCAGCGACCCGAAATCATTCTCGGCGATCTTGCGCAGGATGCGTCGCATGATCTTGCCCGAGCGCGTCTTGGGCAAGCCCGGCGTCAGGTGGATATGGTCAGGCGTCGCGATCGGGCCGATCTCCTTGCGCACCTGCTGCTTCAGTGCCGCGACGATCGCGTCGGTCGGCTCGACCCCGGCGTTGAGCGTGACATAAGCGTAAATGCCCTGACCCTTGATATCGTGCGGGAAGCCGACGACTGCGGCCTCGGCGACATCCTCGTGCAGGACGAGTGCGCTTTCGACCTCGGCGGTGCCCATGCGGTGGCCCGAGACGTTGATCACATCGTCGACGCGCCCGGTGATCCGCCAGTAACCGTCGGCGTCGCGGCGGCAGCCGTCGCCGGTGAAATATTTGCCCTTGTAGGTCGAGAAATAGGTCTCGGCGAAGCGCTGGTGATCGCCGTAGATCGTGCGCGCCTGCCCCGGCCAGCTGTGGGTGATGCAAAGATTGCCCTCGGCCGCGCCGCCTGTTTCTTGGCAGACCAGCTTGTTGCCCTCGGCATCGACGAGTTCGGGGCGAACGCCGAAAAAGGGTTTGCCCGCGCTCCCCGGCTGCATCGCATGCGCGCCCGGCAGCGTCGTGATCATGATCCCGCCGGTCTCGGTCTGCCACCAGGTGTCGATCACGGGGACGCGGCCCTTGCCGACGATCTGGTGATACCAGCGCCACGCCTCGGGATTGATCGGCTCGCCGACGCTGCCGAGCAAACGGATCGAGCTCAGGTCGTGGCGGGTTACATACTCATCGCCCTCGCGCATCAGCGCGCGGATCGCGGTCGGGGCGGTGTAGAGGATGTTGACGTGATGCTTGTCGACGACCTGCCAGAAACGGTCGTGGTCGGGATAGTTCGGAATCCCCTCGAACATCAGCGTCGTCGCACCGTTCTGGAGCGGACCATAGATGACATAGCTGTGCCCGGTGACCCAGCCGATGTCGGCGGTGCACCAGAAAATCTCGCCCGGCCGATAGTCGAACCCGTACCAGAAGGTCGTCGCGGTCCAAACGCTGTAGCCGCCGACGGTGTGGAGCACGCCCTTGGGCTTGCCCGTCGATCCCGAGGTGTAGAGGATGAAGAGCGGATCCTCGGCATTCATTGGCTCGCACGGGCAGTCGGTGCCGACGTCTGCCGACAGCGCGTCGTACCAATGGTCGCGGCCTTCCTTCATCGCCACGTCGCCGCCGGTGTGCGCGATGACGAGCACAGCCTTCACGTCAACGCGCTCCAGCGCCTTGTCGACATTGGCCTTCAAGGGAACGGTCTTGCCGCCGCGCAGCCCCTCGTCGGCGCAGATCAACCAGTCGCTCGCGCAATCCTCGATCCGCCCGTGGATCGCCTCGGGCGAGAAGCCGCCGAAGACGACACTGTGCACCGCGCCGATACGCGCGCAGGCGAGCATCGCGACCGCGCCTTCGGGGATCATCGGCATATAGATGGTCACGCGGTCGCCCTTCTGGACGCCCATCTTCTTCAGCGTGTTCGCCATGCGGATGACGTCGGCGAGCAGGGACTTGTAGCTGATCGTGCGCGTCTCGCCGTCGGGGGCGTCGGGTTCGAAGATGATCGCGGTGCGCTCGCCATGGCCGGCGGCGACATGGCGGTCGACGGCGTTGTGACAGAGGTTGAGAACGCCATCCTCATACCATTTGATGCTCACCGGGTCATAGGACCAGTTGCCGATCTTCGTCGGCGCCTTGATCCAGTCGATCCGCGTCGCCTGTTCGGCCCAGAAGCTGTCGGGGTCGTCGACGCTCTGCCGATAGAGCCGGTCGTAATCGGCGGTGGTGCAATGCGTGTTCGCCGCAGCGTCGGCGGGGACGGGAACCAGCGGTTCGGAGGGGGGTAGGTCGGACACGTCTGCTTCTCCCGCTTTGCAGGCCCGTCGCTTAGGCCGCGAATCTTGTCAGTCCCTCCTTATCCGTTCGCATCGAGCGAAGTCGAGATGCCCCTCGGTCGCACAGGACTTCGGGGTGCATCGACTTCGCTCGACACGAACGGGGTGAGGCGATTAGAGGCGGCAGGAGATTGCAATTGAAAGGACTATCGATGACCGGGATCGGCGAAGATGTCGGACGGCTGCTCGACGGACTGGGCGTCGATCGTGCCGCGTGGACCGACGGGTCGATGCCCGCGGTGACGCCGCTGACCGGCGAACAGTTGGGGCAGGTGCGGATCGTCGATGCAGCCGCGATCGACGCGGCGCTGGGTCAGGCGGCCGCGGCCTTCCGCGCGTGGCGCGGTGTCCCCGCGCCGCGCCGCGGCGAACTCGTGCGCCTGTTCGGTGAGGAACTGCGCGCCGCGAAGGACGATCTGGCCAAGCTCGTGACGATCGAGGCCGGCAAGATCCCGTCCGAAGGCGCGGGCGAGGTGCAGGAGATGATCGACATCTGCGACTTCGCGGTCGGCCTCTCGCGCCAGCTTTACGGCCTGACCATCGCGACCGAGCGGCCGGGGCACCGGATGATGGAGGTCTGGCATCCGCTCGGCGTCGTCGGGGTGATCTCTGCGTTCAACTTCCCCGTGGCGGTTTGGGCGTGGAATGCGGCGCTGGCGCTCGTTTGCGGCAACAGCGTCGTCTGGAAACCGTCCGAAAAGACGCCGCTCACGGCCTTGGCGACGCAAGCGATTTTCGAGCGCGCGCTGGCGCGCTTCGGCGATGCGCCCGCGGGGCTGTCGCAATTGCTGATCGGCGGGCGGGAGGCGGGCGAAGTGCTGGTCGACGACGCGCGCGTCGCTCTCGTTTCGGCAACCGGGTCGACGCGCATGGGCCGCGCGGTCGCGCCGCGGCTCGCACAGCGATTCGCGCGCGCGATCCTCGAACTTGGCGGCAACAATGGCGTGATCGTCGCGCCGTCGGCCGACCTCGACCTGGCGCTGCGCGGTGTCGCGTTCGGGGCGATGGGGACCGCAGGGCAGCGCTGCACGACGACGCGGCGGCTGTTCCTGCACGACAGCATCTACGATGGCTTCGTGACGAAGCTGAAGGCGGCTTATGCGAGCGTGGGTGTCGGCAATCCACTGAAAGGCGAGGTTCTCGTCGGGCCGTTGATCGACCGCGCGGCGTTCGAGATGATGGAGGAGGCGCTGGGTGCGGCAAAGGCGGCGGGCGGCGTGGTCCATGGCGGCGAGCGCGTCGGCGAGGGCGCGAGCTTCTATGTGCGTCCCGCGCTTGTCGAAATGCCGGGGCAGGTCGGCCCGGTGCTCGAAGAGACCTTTGCGCCGATCCTCTATGTGATGCGCTACTATGATCTCGACGCGGTCATCGAGGTGCACAACGATGTGGCGGCGGGCCTCTCGTCGGCGATCTTCACCACCGACATGCGCGAGGCCGAACGCTTCCTCGCCGCGAGCGACTGCGGCATCGCCAACGTCAACCTCGGCACAAGCGGCGCCGAGATCGGCGGCGCGTTCGGGGGCGAGAAGGAAACCGGCGGCGGGCGCGAGAGCGGTTCGGACAGCTGGCGTCAATATATGCGGCGCGCGACGAACACGGTGAATTATTCGGACGCGCTGCCGCTAGCGCAGGGGGTGAGTTTCGAGATCTAGCGTCCGAGTGCTGCCCTAAAATCCCCGTTCGCATCGAGCGAAGTCGAGATGCCCCTCGGTCGCACACGACTTCTGGGTGTCTCGACTTCGCTCGACACGAACGGATTTTGAACGGTTACGCAGCCCGCCAGCCGAAGCCTTCGGCCAGCGCCACGACCTGTCCCGCCGTCCCCACCGGCTCGGCCTCACCGTCGGTCAGGAAGGCCAGCATCGCCGCGTCGCCGACATCGACATGCGCCAGCGTGCGCTGGTCGTGGGGCGTTCGCGCCACGACGACCCCCGCTTTCGGGGTCCCATCACGGCCGTAAAACACCGTATAGCTTTCGATCGTCGCCGGCCCCGTATAATTCTCGACCAGTTCGGGCACCGGTCCGCGCTTCGCTTCGGCTTCGGCCTGGTAGTCGAAATCCTGCGGGAAGCTCGCGGCGGCGATCGGTTTGCGGCCCAGCACGATGCAGTGATTGTCGGTGGCAAAGCCGCCGTTGGCGAAGAGGAAGGCATAGCGACCTTCGCTGCGCAGCTTCTCGACCATCGAAACGATCGCATGGCTCATATAATTGGCGATCGGCCCGCCGCCGAACGTCAGGCCGCCGAACACCGTCGCGGGCCGGTCTTCCGGCCAGCCGAGCGTGCGCCGCGCCATTTTTGGCACGCAGGGGAAGCAGCTGTAAAGTTCGACGAAATCGAAATCATGGACGCTCATCGCGTTGAGCTGAAGCGTGCGGTTGATCGACGTCTCCATGCTCACGCTACCGTCGTAGCGGTCGCGGTGGAGGATGCTTGCGGGTTCCTTTGCCGCGGCGCCCATGCCCACATAGACCAGCCGATCCTCGGCGATACCGCGGCGGCGCGCTTCGGCGAGGCTTGCAACCAGGAAGCCAGCGCCCTGGTTCACCGACGAATTGGCGACCATCAGTTTCGAATAGGGGAAGGCGATCGGGCGGTTGCGTTCGTCGACCCTGAGGATATCGTCAGGCGACGCAGGCTTGCGGATCCATGCGCCCTCATTTGCGGCGGCGACCTCCGAAAAGCGGGACCAGATTTCGGCGCTTTCGGATTGCGCCTCCGCCAGGCTTTGCCCCCATGCGGCGCGCGTTGCATTTTCATAGAGCGGATAGACATCGACCGGCGCAGCAAGGCCGTGCTTCTGCGCGTAATTCGGCTCGCGCCGCGTCGCCACCTTGCGGATCGCGTTGTAGCTCTTGTCCTCGCCGCTCGCGGCCTTGGCGGCGCGGCCGGCGGCGGTGCGCAGCGCCTCGGCGCCGACGATCGCGGCGAGTTTGACCTCGCCCGCGCCGATGCGGTTCGCGGCCTCGTTGAGCAAGCGGACGGGCGTGTCGCCGTGCGGCGCAGCGGACTGATAGTTGATCGCGGGGTTGGCGCCGATCGCAGCGGCGAGCGGTTCGGGAAGCTTGCCGAGGCTGTGGAAGCTGATCTGGTCCACGATCGCCAGGCTGTCGAGGTCGGCGAGGAGCCCGCCGCCCGCATCGGTGTCGGCAAGCTTCAGCGCTGCGACCATCAGTCCCAGCGAGTCGAGCCCTTGATCGGGGTCGTCGGGCCGGTCGTTGAGCTGTCCGACCCCGATGATGACGGGAATGCGCTCGGGGTCGGTCATCATGTCAGCGCGCCTTCCACTCGGGCTTGCGCTTCTGTGCGAAGGCGAGCGGGCCTTCGCGGGCGTCTTCGCTGCGCATCAGCACGCTACGCTCGCGGGTGTTGTGCTCCCAATAGGGCGCGTCGGCGGCGATCCGGCCGTCTTGTATGCCGAGCGCGACCCGCTTCGAAGCCTGCACCGACAGCGGCGCATTGGCGGCGATCTTCTCGGCGAGTGCGAGCGCCGTGGGGAGGAGTTCCGCGAGCGGGACGACATGGTTGACGAGACCGAACTTGGCGGCGCGCGCTGCGGGGATGGGGTCGCCGGTCAGCATATATTCCATCGCGAGCTTGCGCGGTAGTTGCTGCGCCAGCCGGAAGGCGCCGCCCGCCGCCGCGAACAGCCCGACCTTGACCTCGGGCAAGCCGAATTGCGCATGGTCGGCAGCAACGATGATGTCGCTCATCAGCGCGATCTCGCAGCCGCCGCCGAAGGCGAAGCCGTTGACCGCGGCGATGATGGGTTTCGAGATCGGGTGCGAGACCATGCCCGCGAAACCCCATTCCTGCTGCGCCGGATCGTCGGGCGCGAGGCTTTCGCCGCGCGACAGCGCGACGAGGTCGGCGCCCGCGCAGAAGCTTTTGTCGCCCGCCCCGGTGATGACGACCGCGCGGATTTCGGGGTCGGCCTCGGCCGCTTCGAGCGCCGTGCCGATACCGACATGCACCGCGGCGTTGACTGCGTTGCGCGCCTCGGGCCGGTTGATCGTGATGATCAGGACATGGCCGCGGCGTGTCGTGAGGATGGTGGTGTCGGTCATCGCGAATCTCTCCCTTTCGCGGGAGTATCGCGGTCGGTTGACGTTTACGTCAACTGCTAAGAGCGCGAGGCGCGTGCCGCGTCAGAAATCGACGTCCTCATAATATTTGGGCGGGGTCACGATTTCCATCCGTTCGGCCAACAGCGGGCGAAAGGATGGGCGCGACTTCAGCCCCGAATACCAACCCTTGGTCTGCTCGTGGCCGGTCCAGTCGATGCCGCCCAGATAGTCGGCGACCGAAATATGCGCGGCCGCCGCGAGGTCGGCGAGGCTCATCGTCGCACCGGCCAGCCAAGTGCGGTGGTCGATCAGATAGTCGATATAGTCGAGATGCTGGTTCGCGGCCTTCATCGCCTCGCGCAGCGCGCCGCCGTCCGGAGGCTGGCGATGGACGATGCGCTTCTGCATCCGTTCGAAAAGCAATGGCCCGGTGACCTCGAAATAGAAATCATGGTCGAACCACGCGACGAGCCGGCGAATCTCGGCGCGGTTCGCGGCCGTGCCGTTGATCATCGCCTTGCCCTCGACGGTTTCCTCGAAATATTCGGCGATCGCGCTGCTGTCGATCAGCACCTGTCCGCGCGCTTGGTCGACCATCACCGGCGTGCGGCCCGCGGGGTTCAGATCGACGAATTCGTCGCGGCGCTCCCACGGCGATTCGCGCACCAGTTCATAGCCGACGCCCTTCTCCCCCAGCAGCAGCCGAATCTTGCGCGAGAAGGGACATAGAGGGAATTGGTAGAGCTGCCACATGCTTACCGCATAGCGGCAGGCGGGCGCTGCGCGCAACGCCTATGGCGCGGTATTTCCACATCTTCGCCGGGATGACGGAACGGGACTTTAGCGGCGGGCGGCGTCGCGCTCCCGCTCCCATTGCGAGGCGAGATCGCGGGCCATGTCCTTCAGCACGGGCGCATAGGCCTGAAGCGCCGATGCGGCTTTACCCGCCATGCGCGCGCTGGCGCGGACGTCGGCGCCCATGCGCTCGGAATCGCGCCGGTCGCGGCCGGCAATGTCGCCGACGGTGGCATCGCGGGGGATATAGGCGGCGTCGGACTCGGGATCGACGCGCGCGACGGCTTCGGCGAGCGGGCCGACGGGCATCTGCATCATGGCGTCGATGAGCGCGGTCACGGTGTCGGCCAACCGGTCCTGCATCGCGGGATCGTTGAGCGCTGCAACGGCGCCGCGCGCGTCGGCCGCGGCGGCGGGCATCGGCGCTGCGAGCGCGATCAGGGGGAGGGCAGCGAGAGTCCAGCGCATGGCGTCGTCCTTTCGGGAGGCAGCTGTCGAAGCGGCGCATTTAAGGCGGAGACTCTTTCGCTGCCCTGAACGTCCTTTCCCGTTGCGACGGATTGCATCTCCGGCGCGACGAGTTACTCCGCCGCGACGACCTCGACCTCTTCCTCGTTCAGCGAATGGGTCAGGCGGCTGAGCATTTCCTTGGGGCAGACCTGCCAGAACTGGCCGTGCCAGCGCTCCCAGTCTGCGAGAATCTCGGCCGACCACTTGCTGCCCGTCGCGCGCGCATGATCCTCGACCAGCTCCTTGAGCACGGCTTCCCAATGGCTGCTCGCGATCCGCTGCCAGACAATCGATTCGCCGTTCGCGCGGCGCTCGAAACTGCCGTCGGTGTCGAGGATGAAGGCCATGCCGCCGGTCATCCCGGCGCCGAAGTTCGACCCGACGGGGCCGAGGATCACCGCGGTGCCGCCGGTCATATATTCGCAGCCATTGGCGCCGCAGCCCTCGACGACGACCTTCGCGCCCGAGTTGCGGACCGCGAAACGCTCGCCCGCCTGACCCGCCGCGAGCAAGGTGCCCGCAGTCGCGCCATAGAGGACGGTGTTGCCGACAATGCTGTTGTGCTGGCTGACGAGCGGGCTCGACACGGTCGGGCGCACGATGATGCGGCCGCCCGAGAGGCCTTTGCCGACATAGTCGTTGGCGTCGCCGAAGACCTCGAGCGTGATGCCGCTGCACAGGAAAGCGCCGAGCGACTGGCCCGCGGTGCCGCGCAGGCGCACCTGCACATGGTCGTCGGCGAGGCCGTTCATCCCGAACCGCGCGGTGACCTCCGCCGACAGGCGCGTGCCGACAGCGCGGTGGGTGTTGCGGACGTTGTACGTCAGCTGCATGCGCTCGCCACGCTCAAACAGCGGCTTCGCGTCGGTCAGGATTTGCGCGTCGAGGCTGTCGGGCACCGGGTTGCGGAAGTTCGGCCCCTGCGACCGGCGCTGATCGTCGGGAGCGTCGACCTTGGCGAGGATCGGGTTGAGGTCGAGGTCGTCGAGATGCTCGGCGCCGCGGCTCACCTGACGCAGCAGCTCGGTGCGGCCGATCACCTCGTCGAGGCTGCGGCAGCCGAGCTTGGCGAGGATTTCGCGCACTTCCTCGGCGATGAAGGTCATCAGGTTGATGACCTTCTCGGGGCTGCCGGTGAACTTCGCACGCATCTTCTCGTCCTGCGTGCAGACGCCGACGGGGCAGGTGTTGCTGTGGCACTGGCGCACCATGATGCAGCCCATCGCGACCAGGCTCAATGTCCCGATGCCATATTCCTCGGCGCCGAGGATCGCCGCGATGACGATGTCGCGCCCGGTCTTGAGCCCGCCGTCGGTGCGCAGGCGGATGCGGTGGCGGAGGCCGTTGAGGGTGAGGACCTGATTGACCTCCGAGAGGCCCATTTCCCACGGCGTGCCGGCATATTTGACGCTGGTTTGCGGGCTTGCGCCAGTGCCGCCGGTGTTGCCCGAGACGAGGATGACGTCGGCGTGCGCCTTGGCGACGCCCGCCGCGACGGTGCCGATGCCGGCGCTGGAGACGAGCTTGACGCAGACGCGCGCCTTGGGGTTGATCTGCTTCAGGTCGTAGATGAGCTGCGCCAGATCCTCGATCGAATAGATGTCGTGGTGCGGCGGGGGGGAGATCAGCATCACGCCGGGGGTCGAGTGACGCAGGCGGGCGATGAACTCGGTGACCTTGAAGCCGGGGAGCTGGCCGCCTTCGCCGGGCTTGGCGCCCTGCGCGACCTTGATCTCGATCTCGTCGCAGGCGCCGAGATATTCGGTGGTGACGCCGAAGCGGCCGCTCGCGATCTGCTTGATGTTGCTGTTGGCATTGTCGCCATTGCCATAAGGCTGGTAGCGCTCGCTGGCTTCGCCGCCTTCGCCCGACACCGCCTTGGCGCCGATCCGGTTCATCGCGATCGCCAGCGTCTCGTGCGCCTCGGGCGACAGCGCGCCCAAGGACATGCCGGGGGTGACGAAGCGCTTGCGGATCTCGGTGATCGCCTCGACGCTGTCGAGCGCGACGCCTTGCGCCGGATAGTTGAACTCCATCAGGTCGCGGAGGTACACCGGCGGCAGGTCGGCGACGCCGCGCGCGAATTGCAGATAGGTCGAATAGCTGTCGGTCGCGACCGCGGTCTGGAGCAGGTGCATCAGCTGCGCCGAATAGGCATGCGTTTCACCGCCGGCGCGCTGGCGATAGAAACCGCCGACGGGCAGGGTGGTGACGCGCGCGTCGAATGCGGCCTCGTGCTTCTCGGTCGCGTTGATGAACAGCGACTGATAGCCTTCGCCCGAAATCTTCGCGGGCATGCCGGGAAAGAGGTCGTTGACGAGCGCGCGGCTGAGACCGACCGCTTCGAAATTATAGCCGCCGCGATAGCTGGAAATCACCGCGATCCCCATCTTCGCCATGATCTTGAGCAGCCCGTCGTCGATCGCCTTGCGGAAACGAAGCTGGCAGTCGGCGAGCGACAGTTCGCCGCCGAACAGCCCGCGCGACCAGCGATCGGCGATCGCGGCCTCGGCAAGATAGGCGTGGACCGTCGTCGCGCCGACGCCGATCAGCACCGCGAACGCATGGGTGTCGAGCACCTCGGCCGAACGGACGTTGATCGAGGCGTAGCTGCGCAGGCCTTTGCGGACGAGGTGGGTGTGGACCGCGGCGGCGGCGAGCACCATCGCCATGCCGACACGGCCTTCGCCGATCGCCTGATCGGACAGGAACAGCTCGCTGCGCCCGGCGCGCACCGCATCCTCGGCCTCGCGGCGGACGCGGGCGATCGCCTCGCGCAGGGTCGAGGCGTCGCCGCCGACCTTGAAGGTGCAATCGATGTCGGCGACGGCATCGCCGAAATAGGCGCGCAGCCGGTCCCAGTCGTCGCCGACGAGCACCGGCGAGTCGATCACGAGGACGTGCGCACTCTGCCCCTTTTCATCGAGGATATTGGCGAGGTTCGAGAAGCGCGTCTTCAGGCTCATCACATGCCGTTCGCGCAAACTGTCGATTGGCGGGTTGGTGACCTGGCTGAAATTCTGGCGGAAGAATTGCGCGACATGGCGCGGCTTGTCGGAAATCACCGCGAGCGGGGTGTCGTCGCCCATCGAGCCGACGGCTTCCTTGGCGTCCTCGACCATCGGCGCGAGGATCAGTTCCATATCCTCCATCGTCAGGCCTGCGGCGACCTGACGGCGGAGCAGTTCGGCGCGATCGAAGGTCGGCAGCGTCGCCTTGCCGCCCTTGGGCAGGTCGGCCATCGTACGGAAGCCTTTCACGCGCGACGCATAGTCGGCGGCGCCCGCGATCTTGTCCTTGATCGCGCGGTCTTCATAAAGCGTGCCGTCGTCGAGATCGACCGCGATCATCTGGCCGGGGCCGAGGCGGCCCTTCTTGCGGATGCTCGCTTCGGGCAGCAGCACCATGCCGCTTTCCGAGCCGACGACGAGCAGGTTGTCGGCGGTGAGTGTATAGCGCAGCGGGCGGAGCGCGTTGCGGTCCATGCCCGCGACCGCCCAGCGGCCGTCGGTCATCGCGAGCGCGGCGGGACCGTCCCACGGCTCCATGACGCTGGCGAGATAATTGTACATCGCGCGGTGCGCGTCGGGCATCTCGGCGTCGTCGCCCCAGGCTTCCGGGACGAGGATCAGTTTCGCGGTCGGCGCGTCGCGGCCGGCGCGGCACAGCGTCTCGAACACCGCGTCGAGCGCCGCGGTATCCGACGCGCCCGCGGGGATCACCGGCTTGATGTCTTCCGAATGCTCGCCGAAGGCGAGGCTCGCCATCTTGATCTCGTGGCTCTTCATCCAGTTCTTGTTGCCGCGGATCGTGTTGATCTCGCCGTTGTGGGCGAGGGTGCGGAACGGCTGGGCGAGCCACCATTGCGGGAAAGTGTTGGTCGAATAGCGCTGGTGGAAAATCGCGACCCGGCTTTCGAACAATTTGTTCGCGAGGTCGGGATAAAAGTCCGCAAGACTCTCGGCGAGGAACAGCCCCTTGTAGATGATCGAGCGCGCCGACAGGCTACAGATATAAAAGTCGGCGATCTGCGCCGCGATGACCTTCTTCTCGATGCGGCGGCGCGTCAGATAGAGCTGCTTTTCGAACTCGGCGAGCGACTGTTCGTCGGGCAGCGGCCCGGCGATCATGATCTGCTCGATCTCTGGGCGCGTGCGCTGCGCCTTGTCGCCGATCACCGAGACATCGACCGGCACCTGGCGCCAGCCATAGATGGTGAAGCCGGCGTCGATGATTTCGGACTCGACGATCGTGCGGCAATGCTCCTGCGCATCGAGGTCGGTGCGCGGCAGGAAGACCATGCCGACCGCGAGCCGGTTCGGGCGCACCTTGTGCCCCGATGCGGCGATGGCGTCGTCGAAAAAGCGGACCGGCAGGTCGACATGGATGCCCGCCCCGTCCCCGGTCTTGCCATCGGCGTCGACCGCGCCGCGGTGCCAGACGGCCCGCAGCGCCTCGATCGCCGCCTCGACGACGCGGCGCGACGGCTTGCCGTCGGTCGCCGCGACCAGGCCGACGCCGCAGGCATCGGATTCCAGGTCGGGGCGATACATGCCGTCGGCTGCTAACCGCGCGTGTTCGGGGGTATGATAGTGGGACATCTTATGATCCTGCTTCAGTTTTCATCGTCATCCCGGCCTTCGCCGGGATGACGCCAGCCATGCTATTTCTTCTTCTTGCGCGCGTTGGCGATCGCGGCCTGCTCGGCGTCGTAGGCGGCGGTCGAAGCCGCTTCGAGCGCGCTCTCGGCATCCTCGACGCGTTTCAGGTCGGCGGCCGACCAGTTGGCCCGTTCATAGGCGGGATCCCATTCGCCCGCCGCGTCGGCTGCCGCTGCGGCGGCATCGGCGGCGGCATCCGCTGCCGAAGCGTCATCCGCGTTCCAGTCGGCGCCGGCATCGACGGCTTCCTCGACCGCCGGATTCGTCCAATTGTCCCGCGTTTCCTTCAGCGTCTTGGCGTCGACCTTCATCAGCTTGGCCAGCTTCGCAATCTCGGCATCGCTGAGATCGGTGAGTTGCTTCTCCTTCGGCAGTTCCTTCAGCTGCCCCTCGATCTGGGGGGCGCGGTCGATGAACTTCGTGATCATCGGCGGCACCGCCTTGATCGTCGCGAGCATGACCTCGGGATCGGCGCCGAGCGCCATCGACTCGCTGGCGTAGAGCTTGCCTGTGGGGGTCGCGAAGAAAGCGTTCATTTCGGTCAGCTGCGGCGCGCTGAACTTGCGGGCATAAGCCTTGGCCAGTCCCTCGCGCATCGGCGGTTCGAGGTCGGCGAGCGCTTCGCTGATCAGCGGCTTCACGACCTTCAGTATCTGGTCGCCGCGCTCCTTGCGGTGCGGGTCGAACAGGTCGGCGATCGCGGTCTTGCTCTTGTCGTCTAGCGCCTCGATCTTGTCGCTTTCGACGCCGGTCTTGATCGACAGCATCAGCGGCGACGCGCCGTCCATCTCGGCCAGGAACAGGTCGAAAGCCTTGCCGTAAAGATTATCGACCATCTTCTCGAGACTGCCCGCGGGGAGCAGCGCCGCAGTGCTTTGCCGCGCGAGGGCAAGACGCGCGGGATCGATCGGAGGAAGGTTGCTGGTGTCGAAGAATTTTTCGACCATTGCGATCGCCTGGTCCATCTCGCGCTGCATCTTCGCCTTTGCATTCTCGAGATTTTCGGGCGAGGTCAGGTCTTCCTCTGCGGGCGCAACGGTTTCGGCGAGCGGCGCCTCGGTCGGCGCGGCGAAAGCCTGCACCGGCGCACAGGCCATGGCGCCGGCGAGCAGAGCGGTTTTCCAGTTCGACATGATGTGAGTCCTTCCCCTGTTGGTCATGCCGCCTTCTTTTCGCTTATCGCCTTCGCTTTCAACCACTTTGCCATCTGCTCGCTGACGTCGCGGCCGTCGCGGATGCCCCAGACGACCAGGCTGGCGCCGCGCACGATGTCGCCGGCAGCGAAGACGCCGGGCAGGCTGGTCATCATCGTCTGGTGATCGACGCGCAGCGTGCCCCAGCGCGTGACGCTGAGGTCGGGCGAACCGAACAGGTGCGGCAGTTCCTCGGGATCGAAGCCCAGCGCCTTGATCACCATGTCGGCGGGCAGGTCGAAGGTGCGGCCGGGGTCGGCTTCGGGGCTGCGGCGGCCGCTCGCGTCGGGCGCGCCGAGGCGCATGCCCTGCACTGAAACCTGCCTGACGCGCTTGTCGGCGGTGAAGCTTTCGGGCGCGGACAGCCAGACGAATTCGACGCCTTCCTCCTCGGCATTGGCGACTTCGCGCTGCGAGCCGGGCATATTCTCTCGGTCGCGGCGATAGAGGCATTTCACCGACCGCGCGCCCTGGCGCACCGCGGTGCGGACGCAGTCCATCGCGGTATCGCCGCCGCCCACGACGACGACATGTTTGCCCTTGGCGTCAAGACGGCCGTCTTCGAACTCGACGACCGTGTCGCCGAAACTCTTGCGGTTCGACGCGATCAGATAGTCGAGCGCGGCGACGACGCCGGTGGCTTCGTTACCGGGGACATTGATCTCGCGCGCTTTGTAGACGCCGGTCGCGATCAGGATTGCGTCATGCTTCTGGCGAAGCTGGTCGAGCGTTGCGTCTCTGCCGACCTCGAAGCCGAGGTGGAAGTGGATACCGCCCTCTTCGAGCCGCTCGATCCGGCGCATCACGACATCCTTCTCGAGCTTGAAGCCCGGGATGCCATAGGTGAGGAGGCCGCCGGCGCGGTCGTGGCGATCGTAGATATGCACGTCGTGCCCGAGGACGCGAAGATATTCGGCCGCGGTCAAGCCAGCGGGCCCCGCGCCGATGATGCCGACCGACTGGCCCGTCGCCTTGCCGACATGGATCGGCTCGACCCAGCCCTCGGCCCAGGCGGTGTCGGTGATATATTTCTCGACGCTGCCGATCGTCACCGCGCCGTGGCCGGAGAATTCGATCACGCAATTGCCCTCGCAGAGGCGATCCTGCGGGCAGATGCGGCCGCAGATTTCGGGCATGGTCGAGGTCGCGTTTGAAAGCTCATAGGCTTCGCGCAGCCGCCCCTCGGCGGTCAGGCGCAGCCAGTCCGGAATATGATTGTGCAACGGGCAGTGTACCGAGCAATAGGGCACGCCGCACTGCGAACAGCGCGCGGCCTGTGCATCGGCATCGGGCGCAGCATAGCGCTCGGCGATCTCGCGAAAATCGCGCGCCCGTTCTTCGGCCGAGCGCTTGTCCGGATAAGATTGTTCACGCCCCACAAATTGGAGCATGCGGTCGGAAGCCATGCCATATCCCCTTCGTTGATGGAGGCGATGGCATGGGTTCAAAGCAGCTGTCACGGGCGAAATGCGAGTTAGGTCAGTATTATTGACCTAAAATAGAGGCGCGATTTGCCTCAAAACAGCACGGCGCAATTTTCTTTCATAAAATAAGTCCGTATCGGTCCTATCTCATGCCCAGCCATAGCAGCGCGGCGATGCCGACGATGATTCGATACCAGGCGAAAGGCGCAAAGCCGTAGCGGGTTACCACCGCAAGGAAGGCCTTGATCACCGCCCACGCGACAACGAACGAGACGAAGGCGCCGAGCGCGATCAGCCCGATGTCGTTTTTCGTGATCGCGTCCTGATGTTTGGCGAGTTGGAGCACCGTCGCGCCGGTCAGCGTCGGCAGCGCGAGGAAGAAGCTGAACTCGGCGGCGGTCTTGCGGTCGATACCGAGCGCCATCGCGCCCATGATCGTCGCGCCCGAGCGGCTGACGCCGGGGATCATCGCGATGCACTGAACCAGGCCGACGATGATCGACTGGCGCGTCGAGAGCGCCGCGACGCCGCCGCTTTCCTTCGGTTTGGCAAAACGCTCGACGAGCAGGATGCCGACGCCGCCGATAATCAGCGCCCAGGCGACGACGACCGCATTTTCGAGCAACGCTTCGATATAGTCGCCGAAGGCAAGGCCGAGGACCACCGCGGGAACGAAGGCGAGCAGCAGATTGCGCACAAAGGCGATCGCGACCGGATCGCGCCGGAAGAAGCCCGTAAACATGTCCCAGAACAGCTTGCGATAAAGCACAACGATCGCAAGGATCGCGCCCGGCTGGATCGCAATGTTGAATACCGCCCACTTGGAGGCGTCGTAGCCCAGCAGTTCGGTCGCAAGGATGAGATGGCCCGTCGACGAGACGGGGAGGAATTCGGTCAGTCCCTCGACGATACCGAGGATGACGGCGATCAGCCAGATGCTCATGGGGCTCCAATATGCCGTTTGCGGTTGTGCGAAAGGGCGCCCGACCGATGCCGGACGCCCTTGTCCTGTCCCCAAGCCTACGCAGCGCAGGCCGCTTTTGCCAGCGGCTATTTATGCCGCGCGTCGCAGGCTTTCAGCACATTGGCCGGCGGACCGAGCTCGAGCGCCCGCGCGATCAGTTTCTTAGGGCTGGTCGCGAGTCCGATGTTGGGATCGCGCTCGCGGCTTCCAGCTTCGCGTGCACGCGTCGCACGCTCGGCGGCATCCTTCGGCAGTCCATGAAGGCCGGCGTGTCGTCGCACCCGGCCAGCGGCATCGAAACCGCGACCAGCGCGGTCACGTCCCCAAATCGTATCGCTCTCCCCGCCCAGAACGAGGCGACCCGCGCGCGGGGCTGGCAGTCTTCGCGGGAGTCGCGGGGGGCGGTTAAGCGGTTTGGGCGAAGCGGCCGTGGCGGCGATACTGGACCAGCCAGCCGTCGGCGACTGAGGCGAGCGAGGTCGGGGTGACGCCAAGCTGGCCAAGGCCCTTGGCGCCGCTTGCGACGACATTGTCGCGCTGAAGCATCAGCCACTGGTCTTTGGTGATCGGGGCGCCTGGCGCCCAGCCAAAGCCGGTTGCCAGCGTCGACGACGCGATGTCGGGGATCTCGACGAACAGGCGCTTGCGTCCTATTGCGCCGGCGATCCACTGCTGCAGCTCGAGCATCGTCAGCACCTGTGGCCCGCCGAGTTCGAAGGTCTTGTACGCCGCGCCATCGCCGAGCGCCGCGACAACGGCATCGGCGACATCGCCGACATAGACCGGCTGAAACTTCGTTTTGGGCGCGATCACCGGCACCACGGGCAGCATGCGGATCAATGCGGCGAAGCGATTGATGAAACTGTCTTCGCGCCCGAACACGATCGAGGGGCGCAGGATCACGGCGCGCGGAAACGCCTTGCGGACCGCCGCCTCCCCGTCGCCCTTGCTGCGGCCATAGGCCGATGGCGATTCGCTGTCGGCGCCGATCGCCGAAATATGGATAAGGGTGCCGACACCGGCGGCTTTCGCGGCCGCGGCTACATGGCCGGCGCCGCCGGCCTGCACCGCGACCATGTCGTCGAACGCGCCGACGAGGTTGATGACGGCATCGCTGCCCGCGACGGCTCGCGCCACGCCGGCGGGGTCGCGAACATCGGCCGCAGCGAATTGCGTCTGGCCGAGCCCGCCGAGCGGCTTCAGGAACACGGCCTTGCGCGGCTCGCGCTCGGCCACGCGGACACGCGCGCCGCGGGCGAGAAGGCGCTGCACAACATAGCGGCCGAGGAAGCCGCCGCCGCCGAATACCGTGATCAACTGCCCGTCGAGGTTGCGCATTGCCGTTCGCCTGGTTGTGATTCTCTGAGGAAGGACGCGAGGGGCGTCCCGATGGGCTCCCATGCCGCGAAGCGCCGGGCGGGGCAAGGGCCGAGACGGCGGCGAGCGCGCAAAACCGTGCCGCGGCGATAAAATATGCCGAGCTCCCCGCGCCGCGGTTGACAAGCGCCACGCCGCGCCGCTAAGCGCCCGCTCCTACCCCGTGCCCAGATGGCGGAATTGGTAGACGCACCAGCTTCAGGTGCTGGCGATCGCAAGGTCGTGGAGGTTCGAGTCCTCTTCTGGGCACCAGTGCCGCTTTAGCTCAGTTGGTAGAGCACATCATTCGTAATGATGGGGTCACAGGTTCGAGTCCTGTAAGCGGCACCACTATCCCGTCTCCGCTTTACACCGGCCTTTCGACCCGTTCGGCTGGCACAGTGATTTCGCCTTCGGGCAAAATCGCGCGGCTGTGCCGCGGCGCGCGTTCGGTGATAGGGACGGGCGTATGACCGATCCGATCGTCTTTTCGCCGCCCGTCCAGATCGCCGGCGGCGCCGTTCGCGGCGTGCTCGATGACGGCATCGTCCGTTATCTCGGCATTCCTTAGGCTGCGCCGCCGCGAGGTGGCGGAGGCGATTGCGGCAAGGTCGCCCGCGCGGGCGCGGGCGGCGATGGAGAGCCATTTCGCGAGTTCGATCGGCGAGATGCTGCGCGATCAGGTTTAGGCGGCGGCGGTTGCGGCCATGACCTGGCGGCCGTCGCTGGCGAAGGCGGCGAGTTCGATGGTGTCGAAGGTGCCGCGCAGCGTCAGGTGGAGCTCCTCGTTGCAGATCGCGGGGGAGGTTCCTCTAAAATCGAATTTTTTCAGTGTGTTATCTCCGAAATGCAGCGCCGCAAGGTCGAGCAGCAGCGTCGCGGTGAGCGGGCCGTGGACCACCAGGCCGCGATAGCCCTCTTCTTGGCAAGCATAGGGCAGGTCGTAGTGGATGCGGTGGCTGTTGAAGGTCAGCGCCGAGTAGCGGAACAGCAGGGCTTCCGACGGGACGAGCATCCGGTGCGCGTCCCAGCCCGATGCGTCGAAGTTGCCACTTGCCGGCGGCGGGGCGGGCGGCGCTCCAGCAGGCGCCGGTTCGCGGAAGACGATCGACTGGATTTCGCGCACCGCGAGTTCGCCGTCGCCGCGGGTTTCATGCGCGACTTCGGCGAAGACGAGCTTGCCGGAGCCGCCCTGCTTTTCGGTGATCGAGGCGACGCGCGAGCTGCGCATCACCGACTGGCCGGGGCGCAGCGGCGCGACAAATTCGACCTTGCTGGCGGCCCACATGCGGCGGGGCAGGGGGATGGGGGGCAGGAAGCTGTCGTCGCTGTCTTCGCGTAGCGGATGGCCGTCGGCGCCGAGGATCGCGGTCGGCGCGTCGGGGAGGCAGAGGCACCAGTGATAGGCCTGCGGGACGCTGCCGTCGGCGGGCGCGGCGCGGTCGAGCGTCGCGAGCCAGCGTTTCACGGCGGCTGGGTCGACATGGTCGTGGCGGACATCCTCGCGGCCGATCCAGCTCTGCCAGTCGTTCGTAATTTGGGCGCTCATCAATTGCGTCCTCCGGTCAGCCCGCGCGCGATCACCTGCGCCTGAATCTCCGCCGCGCCTTCGAAGATGCCCAGAATGCGCGCGTCGCAGAGGATGCGGCTGATCTCATATTCGAGCGCATAGCCGTTGCCGCCATGGATCTGCAGGCTTGCATCGGCGTTCGCCCAGGCGGCGCGCGCGCCGAGCAGCTTGGCCATGCCCGCCTCGATATCGCAGCGCTTGCCCTGATCCTTGGCGCGCGCGGCGGCATAGCTCAGCTCGCGCGCCATCACGAAATCGACGAGGCTCATCGCGAGTTTGTCCGACACGCGCGGGAAATGGACGATCGCCTTGCCGAACTGCTTGCGGGTCAGCGCATAACCCAGCCCGAGTTCGAGCGCGCGGCGCGCGACACCGACGGCGCGCGCGGCGGTCTGGATGCGCGCGCCCTCGAAGGTGCGCATGAGCTGCTTGAAGCCCTGGCCTTCCTCGCCGCCGAGCAGCGCGTCGGCGGGGGCCGCAAGCCCCTCGAACTGCAGCGCATATTCGCGCATCCCGCGATAGCCGAGCACCTCGATCTCGCTGCCGGTCATCCCGTCGGCGGGGAAGGGATCGACCTCGGTCCCGCGCGGCTTGGGGACGAGCAGCATCGACAGGCCGGCATAGCCCTTCGCGTCGGGGACGGTGCGCGCGAGCAGGGTCATCAGGTCCGAGCGCGCAGCGTGGGTGATCCAGGTCTTGGCGCCGTCGATGATCCACCGGTCGCCCTCGCGGCGCGCGCGGGTCTGGAGCGCGCCGAGGTCGGAGCCGACATCGGGTTCGGTGAAGACCGCGGTGGGCAGGATTTCGCCGCTGGCGATGCGCGGCAGCCATTCGGCCTTTTGCGCGCCGGTGCCGCCTTGGGCGATCAGTTCGCCCGCAATCTCCGACCGGGTGCCGAGCGAGCCGGCGCCGATCCAGCCGCGCGACAATTCCTCGGTGACGATGCACATGACGAGCTTGCCGAGGCCGAGGCCGCCATATTGTTCGGGGATACAGACGCCGAAGGTGCCGAGGTCGGCCATCGCCTGAACCGTCGCGTCGGGGATCAGATCGTTGGCGAGGTGCCAGCCGTGCGCGTTCGGGACGATCGCGGCGTCGGTGAAGCGGCGGTACTGATCGCGGATCGCGTCGAGATCGGCGTCGTGCAGCGTTTCGCTGGGCCAGTGACCTTCGGCGAGTGCGGCGGCGACCTCGGCGCGGCTGGCGGCGTGGTCGGCTTCGAGCAGATCGGCGCAGGTCTCGGCGAGGGTGCGGGCGGCAGCGGCGAGGCCGAGATCGGCGGGGCGGAAGATCTCGTTCTGCCCCATCGGCAGGCCGCCGGTGAGCTGGCCGATGCTTTCCGCGAACGCGAGGAGGGTGATCTGGGCGTCGAGGGGGTTCGAGTCCGGGCCGGACTCGTTCCAGCCGAGCGTTGCCTCGAGCGCCGCGACCGTCGTTGCGACCCACGCAAAGCCATGCGCTGCGCGCTGTTCGCTATCGATCGGCTTGGCGGCCAGCCTTTCGGCGAGCGCGGCCTGCGCCGCGCTGCGGTAGGCTTGCGCCGCGGTGAGCGCGCGGTTCAGATCCGCACGCATCGTCAAAACCCGTCCTCATTGCCATCGTCACCCCGGACTTGATCCGGGGTCCATGCCATCGGCGCGGCAATGGACCCCGGATCAAGTCCGGGGTGACGAGGAAGGGGAGCTTGGTTCATTCTGGCTGCCTGACGCTTATCGTTCTCCGGCGCCTTACGCCGCGCGCTCGAAGATTGCGGCAATGCCCTGGCCGCCGCCGATACACATGGTTTCAAGCCCGTAGCGGCCGTCCCTGCGGACGAGTTCGCGGGTCAGATTGGCGAGGATGCGCCCGCCGGTCGCGCCGATCGGGTGGCCGAGCGAGATGCCCGAGCCGTTGACATTGAGGATTTCATTGCGGCTATCGTCATCGCTCCATCCCCAGCCCTTGAGCACGGCGAGCACCTGCGGCGCGAAGGCTTCGTTGAGCTCGACGAGGTCGATGTCGCCCCAGCCGAGGCCATTGCGCGCGAAGAGGCGTTCGACCGCAGGGACGGGGCCGATGCCCATGCGGCTGGGGTCGCAGCCGGCGGCAGCCGAGCTGTGGTACCAGGCGATAGGGGTAAGGCCGAGTTCGTCGAGCTTGTCCTCGGCGACGACGAGACAGGCGGCGGCGGCGTCATTCTGCTGGCTCGCGTTGCCTGCGGTCACGACGCCGCCTTCGAGCGGTTTGAGCTTGCCAAGCGATTCCAGCGTCGCGTCGGCGCGGTAGCCCTCGTCGTGGGCGAAGACGATGGCGTCGCCCTTTTTCTGCGGGACCGAGACGGGCACGAGTTCGTCGTCGAACAGGCCGTTCGCCCAGGCCGCGGCGGCGCGCTGGTGGCTGCGCACGGCATAAGCGTCGCACGCCTCGCGGCTGATGTCATAATCCTTCGCGAGATTTTCGGCGGTCTCGATCATGCCGGTGATGACGCCGAAGCGCTCGACCGGCTGCGACATGACGCGGCCGCGCGTCAGCCGGTCGTGGAGGGTGAGGTTGCCCGCGCGGATGCCCTTGCGGATATCGGTCGTATAATGTTCGACGTTCGACATCGATTCCACGCCGCCCGCGACGACGACGTCGGACATGCCGGTCTGGACCATCATCGCCGCGTTGACGACCGCCTGCAGCCCCGAGCCGCAGCGGCGGTCGAGCTGGTAGCCCGGCACCTCGAGCGGCAGGCCCGCGGCGAGCCACGACCAGTGGCCGATGCTGGGCGCCTCGGCGTTGCCGTAACCTTGGGAAAAAACGACGTCGTCGACGCGCGCGGGGTCGATCTTCGTGCGTTCCATCAGCGCCTTCAGAATGACAGCGCCGAGGTCGCCGGCGGCGATCGACGAGAGCGAGCCGCCGAACTTGCCGACGGCGGTGCGGATCGGGGCGACGATGGCGGCGCGGCGCAGGGTCATGTCATTCTCCAACTTTTCTTTTCCGTTCGCATCGAGCGAAGTCGAGATGCCGTTCTGGCCTGAGGGGCGTATCGACTACGCTCGACGCGAACGGGATAGGGTTTGCGTCATTTTTCGGCGACACCCACGATTCCCGCATCGATCAGGCGGGCGATTTCGCCCGAGGACAGGGACAAGCGCGAGGTCAGCACTTCTTCGGTATGTTGGCCATTGCGCGGGGCCGGGCGCGGGGGTTCGCGGTCCGCCTGCGGGATGGTCGCGAAAGCGCCCGCGGCGGGATAGGCGAAGCCGCTGGGGTTTTGCGCAGCGCCGAAGATCGGGTTGTTCGCGACGAGCGCGGGGTCGTTCGCGGCGTCGTGCATCGTGCGATAGGGCGAGTGGACGATGCCGCCCGCGTCGAAGGCGGCGGCGAGGTCGGCGTGGTCGCGCCCGGCGATCGCCTTTTCGAACAAGGGATAGAGCGCGTCGCGGTGATTGAAGCGGAGGCCGTCGTCCTTCGCGAACGACACGCCGCGCGCGGCCTCGATGCTCGCGATGGCGTCGCCGAGGTTCAGCGCGGCGATCAGGTTCGCCCATTGGCGCGGGGTGACGACGACGATCATCGTCCGCCGCCCGTCGCGGGTCACGAAATCGCGGCCGAACAGGCCGTAGACGGCGTTGCCGAGCCGCGGGCGGTTCTCGCCCGAATAGAGCACTTCGGCGATGCCGCCGAGGTTGGCGACGGTGCCGATCGCGACGTCCGACAAGGGGATGCGCACCTCGCCGCCTTCGCCGCTGACGCTGCGCCGCTGGATCGCGGCGAGCAGCGCGAAGGCGGCATAGGCGCCGGTTAGCAGGTCCCATGCGGGCAGCACATGGTTGACCGGTTCGGGGCCCGCGCCGGTGAGCATCGGATAGCCGACGCTGTTGTTCACGGTGTAGTCGAGCGCGGGCGAGCCGTCGGCCCAGCCCATCACGCGCACGGTGATCAGGTCGGGGCGGCCCTCCGCCAGCCTTTCGTGCGACAGGAAGCCGTCGACGGGGAAGTTGGTGACGAACTGGCCGGTGGCGCGCACCAGCTCCTGCAACAGCTCGCGGCCCTCGGGCCGGGACAGGTCGAGCGCGACCGACTTTTTCGCGCGGTTGAGATTTTCCCAATAGAGCGAGTTGTTCTCCGCCGTCACCGGCCAGCGCCGGAAATCGGGGCCGCCGCCGATCTGGTCGACGCGGATCACCTCGGCGCCGAACTGCGCGAGGTAGAGCCCGGTGGTGGGCGAGGCGACGAAGGACGAGGCTTCGATGACGGGGAGGTTGGGGAGGAGGTTATACATGGAATGCTCCGTCGCCCCCGCGAAGGCGGGGGCCGGTGTCGGCCTTGCCCTTCGCCGCCGGGTAAACCTCCAGCGGCCCCCGCCTTCGCGGGGGTGACGGGATATTCTCAGCCACCCTCACGCCGCCGCGAACTCGCGCAGCATATGCTTGGCGATCTGGAGCTGCAGGATCTGCGTCGTGCCTTCGTAGATGCGATAGATGCGCGCATCGCGGAAGAAACGCTCGGCGTCATATTCGGCAAGATAGCCCGCGCCGCCATAGACCTGGACGCAGGCGTCGACGACGCGGCCACACATTTCGCTGGCGAAGACCTTGAACGCCGCGGCCTTGCGCAGGACATTCTCGCCTGCGTCGGCGCGGCGCGTGACGTCCGCCATCATGCATTCGGCGGCGTAGATGTCGATCTCGCTCTGCGCGAGCATCTGCTGGATCAGTTGGAAGTTGGCGATCGGTTCGCCGAAGGCCTTGCGTTCGGTCGCGTAGCGGATCGCGCTGTCGAGCGCGCGGCGGGCGTAGGCGGTCGCGGCGGCGCCGACCGACATGCGGCCGTTGTCGAGGCTCATCATCGCATAGGCAAAGCCCTTGCCGAGTTCGCCGCCGAGCAAAGCTTCGCCGCCGACGCGGACATCCTCCATGATCACGTCGGCGATATGGCTGCCCGCCTGGCCCAT
The DNA here is from genome assembly GCF_001468265.1 of Sphingopyxis sp. H050. Classification (GTDB taxonomy): domain Bacteria; phylum Pseudomonadota; class Alphaproteobacteria; order Sphingomonadales; family Sphingomonadaceae; genus Sphingopyxis. The sequence goes on from NZ_LNRZ01000001.1 coordinate 116,912, forward strand.
CTTCTTGTCCGACTTGCCGATGGTGATGCCGGGGGCGTCGAAGGGCACGACAAAGGCCGAGACATGGGCGTTCTTGGGCAGATTTTCCTTGCTCGTCCGCGCCATGATCAGGCCGACCTTCGCGAAGGGCGAATTGGTGATGTAGCGTTTGGTGCCGTTGAGGACCCAGCCGTTGTCGGTCTGCGTCGCGGTGGTCTGGAGCCCCGCCGAGTCCGACCCTGAGCCCGGCTCGGTGAGGCCGAAGCAGGCGATCTCGCCCGCCGCGACGCGCGGCAGCCATTCGGCCTTCTGCGCCTCGGTGCCGCCATTCTTGAGCGCCGAGGCGAACATGCCGATGTTGATCGAGATGATCGAGCGGAACGCCGGCATGGCATAGCTGATCGTGTGGATCGTTTTGATATATTGGCTGACGTTCATCCCCGCGCCGCCATATTCCTCGGGGATCGTCAGACCGAAAAGGCCCATGTCGCGGAGTTCGGCGAGAATTTCGGCGGGGATTTCATCGCTCTCGATGATGTCCTTCTCGGCGGGGAGAAGGCGATCGCGCACATAGCGTTCGAGCTGTTCGATGAACTGGTCGAAGACGTCCGCGTCCATGCCGGGGTTGCTCATGGGCTTTTCCTCAGATCGGGTCGTAGGGGAAGACGTGCGCCGACACCTCGTCGGCGCGCGCGAAGGCGGGGCGGAAGGCGGGGATCAGTTCGTCGGCGATCGCCTCTGCGGTCCAACCCTCGAGCTTGGCCATCGAGCGGACCGGGCGCGGTTTCGAGAAGAGCAGGATCTCGTTCTTGCGGACGCTGAAGATCTGGTTGGTGACATCCCGCGACAGGTCGGACGCCAGATAGGCGACGAGCGGGGCGATCTTGTCGGGGGACATTTCCTGCAGGCGCTTGACGCGCTCCTGTTCGGCGGGGGTCGTCGCGGGGATCGACGAGGTCATGCGGCTCCACGCGAAGGGGGCGATGCAGTTCGAGCGGACGCCGACGCGCGCCATGTCGAGCGCGATCGACTGCGACAGCGCGACGACGCCGAGCTTGGCGGCGGAGTAATTGGCCTGGCCGATGTTGCCGATCAGCCCGCTGGTCGAGGTGAAGTGGATGAAGCTGCCCGACTGCTGCTCGCGGAAATAGGGCGTCGCGGCCTTCGACACGTTGAAGACGCCGGTGAGGTTGACCTCGATGACGCTTTTCCAGTCCTCGTAGCTCATCTTGTGCCAGATGGTGTCGCGCAGGATCCCGGCGTTGTTCACGACGGCGTCGATGCGGCCGAAGCGCGCGACGGCATCCTCGATGATCGAGGCGGCATCCTTGGGATTGGCGACGTTGCCGAAGTTGGCGGCGGCCTGGCCGCCCGCGGCAATAATGTCGTTCGCGGTGGTCTCGGCCGGAGCGGCATCGCCGCCGTCGCCCGCTTGCGCAACGCCGGGGTCGTTGACGAGGACGGCGGCCCCTTGCGCGGCGCAGTGCAGCGCGAGCTCGCGCCCGATGCCGCGCCCGGCGCCGGTGATCGCGACGACCTTTCCGTCCAGGCATCCGCTCATGGCCGCTCTCCCGTTCGATTCGCGTTGGTAGCGCGATATGCGGGTCGGTGCATCATTTCAACATTCAGAATTGATTTTTCATCATGTTGAAAATATTCGATGCGCGATGACCGGTCCTGTTCGCTCCGTCTCGCAAGCCTTTGCGATCCTCCGCCTGCTCGGCGATGCGGGCGCGTCGACGCTGTCGGACATCGGGCGCAGCGTCGGGCTCAGCCCGTCGAGCTGCCTCAACCTGTTGAAAACGCTTGTTGCCGAGGGGGCGATCGAGCGCGAGGGGGCGAGCAAACGCTATCGCCTGACCGCGCCGTGGCTGGCGACAGAGGCGCTGCGCGACAGCGCCGGCGCGCGGCTCGTCGACCGGGCGCTGCCGCGGATGGCGGCCTTCGCGCAAAGCACCGAGGCGGCGGTCGGCCTGTGGAAGATCGTGTCGCGCGACCGGATGCAGCTCGCGGTTCGGGCGGAAAGCGACGCGGGGATGCGCCTCAGCCTCGCCGACGACCAGCGCCAGCCGCTCGGCAGCGGCGCGGCGGGCCGGGCGATCGCGGCGGCGCAGGGCGTGGGGGAGGGCGAACTCGCGCGCCGCTATGCGCCCGTGCGCTGGCAGGCCGAGCTGCCGTTCGAGACCTATGCGCGGCAGGTGCGCGAGGCGGCGGCGCGCGGCTATGCGATCGACCAGGGCTATACGCACCGCGGCGTGTGGACCGTGGCGGCGGGGATGACGGGGATCGCGCCGGGTTTCTGCCTGTCGGCGTCGGTCGTTGCGGGGTCGCAGAGCGATGCGGGGATCGAGGCGCTGGGGGCGAAACTGATCGGCCTGCGCGACGAGTTGGTCGTGCAGGCCGCATAGCCAATGTTTCTTGTGCCGCCCCGGCCCGCATGTCAGGGACGCGCGCAAAGAATGCGCATTCCGTGGCGGAGGGATCGATGAAGTTCGACGTGGTGATCGTGGGGGCCGGGCACGGCGGCGCGCAGGTGGCGATCATGCTGCGCACGCAGAAGTTCGAGGGCAGCATTGCGATCATCGGCGACGAGCCCGAGCTTCCCTATGAGCGCCCGCCCTTGTCGAAGGAATATTTCGCGGGCGAGAAGGAATTCGAACGCATCCAGCTCCGCCCCGCCAAATATTGGGACGAGCGCGCGGTGACGATGCTGCTCGGCAAGCGCGTCGCGTCGGTCGATCCGGCCGGCCATACCGTGACCACCGATGGCGGCGAGACGATCGGCTATGGCAAGCTCGTCTGGGCGACCGGCGGGAGCCCGCGCATGCTGCCGATCCCCGGCGGCGACCTGCCCGGCGTGCAGGGGGTGCGCACGCGCGCCGATGCCGACGCGATGAAGGCGGCGTCGGAGACCGCGGGGCAGATCGTGGTGATCGGCGGCGGCTATATCGGGCTCGAGGCCGCGGCGGTGCTGCGCAAGGCGGGCAAGAAGGTCGTGCTGCTGGAAGCGCTCGACCGCGTCCTCGCGCGCGTTGCCGGGGTCGAATTGTCGCGCTTCTACGAGAAGGAGCATCGGGATCACGGCGTCGACCTGCGGCTCGGCGTGTGCGTCGATGCGATCGAGGGCGATACGCACGTCACCGGCGTCCGGCTCGCCGACGGCGAGGTCATCCCCGCCGATCTGGTGATCGTCGGCATCGGCATCGTGCCTGCGGTCGAACCGCTGATCGCGGCAGGCGCCGAGGGCGGCAACGGCGTGCTCGTCGACCGCCTGTGCAAGACGAGCCTGCCCGACATCTATGCGATCGGTGACTGCGCCGCGCATGTGAACGATTTTGCCGAAGGCGCGACGATCCGGCTGGAATCGGTGCAGAATGCCAATGACCAGGCAAATGTCGTCGCCAAGGGCATCGTCGGCGACGAAGCGCCCTATCATGCGATCCCCTGGTTCTGGTCGAACCAATATGATCTGAAGCTCCAGACCGCGGGCCTGTCCACCGGGCACGATCAGGCGGTGCTGCGCGGCGATCCCGCGACGCGCAGCTTTTCGATCGTCTATCTCAAGGGCGGGAAGGTCATTGCGCTCGACTGCGTCAACGCGACCAAGGATTATGTGCAGGGCCGCATGATCGTCACCGCAGGCCTCCGCGCCACGCCCGAGCAGCTTGCCGATACGGCTACACCGCTGAAGGCATTGCTGCCGGCTTAAGCCGGGGGCAGGGCAGGGTCGACGGGTTCGTCGCCGAGCGCTTTCTTCAGCGTCGCCTTGATGTTCCGGAGCAGGCGGCGCAGCGCGATGATCACGACGACCGCCGCGACCAGCATCAGCACCGCGATGACGATCGCAAGCGGCGGATAGGCGATCGCGAGCGCGAGCAGACCGCCCGTCGCGACATCCTCGCTGGTCGAGACCGCGACATTGCTGAACGGTTCGGGGCTGATGTTGACGACCGCACGCGTCGTTGCTTTCGCGCCGTGACTGAGCAACGCGCCGCCGCCGCCGAGCAGGAAGGCGACGACCTGCCAGGCCGGGTCCGAGCTGTCGACGAGCGCCAGCGCCAGCAGCGCGCCGCCGAGCGGGCGGATGAAGCTGTGGACCGAGTCCCACGCGGTATCGACCCACGCGACCTTGTCGGCGAAAAATTCGGCGAGCGTGCCAGTCGCGGCGACGCCGAGCACCCAGGGATTGGCGAGGATCTGCAGCGCCTTCAAATGCTCGGGCAGCGGCAGCCAGCCGAAATACATCGCGACGCCGGTCGCCAAAATGGTGAGGTAGAGCCGCCATCCCGCGAGCAGGCTGAGGCTGCCAGCGACGCCCAAAATTTCCAGTATTCCCATGGCGATGCTCCCCACGCCGGCCGGTTGTCGAAGGCATATCTTGCACCCGCCGAGGGTTGGCGGCAATGGCCCGTCGACGGCGCCGGATGACAAGCGGGCGAAGCCTGTTTATCGATCCCGCATGACCGACCTGCTTCCCACCCCAGACCCCGCACTGCCCGAAGGCGCCATCCCCGCCGCGACGCTCGTCATCATGCGACCCGCGGCGGACTGCGGCCCCGACGAGATATTGATGGTCAAACGAGCGACGAACATGGCTTTCGCCGCCGGTGCGGTCGTGTTTCCGGGCGGGCGGGTCGATCCCGACGACTATCTGGTCGCGCGCCGGCACGGCTTTGCGGACGCAGCCGAGGGCGCTGCGCGCGTGGCGGCGCTGCGCGAGACGCTGGAGGAAACCGGGCTTGCCGTCGGCTGGCCGGGGTTGGGCGAAGGCGAACTGGCCGAGGTCCGGCAGGCGCTGCTCGCCGGCACGCTGCTGTCGGCCATCCTCGAATCGCGCGGCGAGCGAATCGCATTGGATTCGCTCGTACCTTTCGCGCGCTGGTGCCCCAATTTCAAAGAGGCGCGGACATTCGATACGCGCTTCTATGCCGTCATGGCGCCGCCCCATGGTCACGAGCTGACAGTCGAAGAGGCCGAACACAGTCACATTTTTTGGTCGTCGGCACGCGAAACGCTCGCCATGGCCGATCGTGGCGACGTGTCGGTGATCTTCCCGACCCGGCGCAACCTCGAACGGCTTGCCGGGCAGCATGACTTTTCCAGCTTTGCCGCGCATGCCGGACAGTTCCCGGTCGAACTGGTCACCCCCTGGATCGAGGATCGCGACGGCCAGTCGCACCTGTGCATTCCGGGGCACTTGGGATACCCCGTTACCAGCGAGCCTTTTGACCGGGTCCGGCGCGGTTAATTTAACACCAAATTGGCTGGATTTCCTAGATTTAGCAATTTCATAACAATTGCGGATTAGGCCAAATCGTCGTTGCAATTGGCGACGACACTGCCTACACATACTGAGCAGAGTCAGGCCGGGGATAAAAATCGCTGGTGTGATTCGAGAAGACTAGTTTTTCCAGTGGACGGAGAAAATGATGAACCTGTTTAAGAAAGCTGCTGTTTCTCTCGCAGCAGTGTCGATGCTCGCAGCTCCGGTTGCCGCTTCGGCCCAGACCCGCGCAGCGTCGGACGTTGCCGGCGAAAGCGAACTCGAAGGCAGCACCAGCTGGATCATCGCGATCGTTGCTCTGGCCGCTATCATCGGTGGCATCGTGATCGCGTCGGACAACAACAGCGACACCCCGACCAGCCCGTAATTTAGCGGCTGATCGCTCTATACCGAAAGGCTCCGAGCTTCGGCTCGGGGCCTTTTGTGCGTTTCCGGTTTGAGAATTTCACTTTTTGTAACAGCGACGACCGGGCCGGCGGAGGCCGGTTCGCATCAAAGCGTGATGTTGCGCGCCGCGCGCGATCGCGCGATCGGGATCGCCTGCCGCGCACGATCGCGCGCTTCGCCCGCGATCGGCGCGATCGCGAGGTCGAAACCACCGTCGCCGCTGCTGTTGCTCGCCTCGGCCTCGGCGAGGACGATGCCCCAGGGATCGCTGACGAGGCTGTGGCCATAGGTCGCGCGGCCGTCGGCGTGTGTGCCAGCCTGCGCGGCGGCGAGAATATGGCAACCGGTCTCGATCGCGCGCGCGCGGAGCAAAATGTGCCAATGGGCCTCGCCGGTCGAGACGGTGAAGGCCGCGGGCACGGCGATGATCTCTGCGCCGCCCTCGACGAGCGCGCGATAGAGTTCGGGAAAGCGGATGTCGTAGCAGATGGTGAGGCCGAGCCGCCCGATCGGCGTATCGACGACGGCGATCGCATCGCCCCCGGCATAGGCCGCCGATTCGGTCCAATTCTCCCCCGACGGCAGCGTCACGTCGAACATGTGGATCTTGTCATAGCGTGCCACGATCTCGCCGCTCGCCGCGATGACATGGCTGCGGTTGACGCGCTTGGCGCCGTCGTCGGACAGGAGCGGCATCGATCCCGTATGGAGCCACAGTCCGTGGCGCCGCGCCATGTCCTGCAACGCCGCGGGCCAGGGGCTGTCGGCCTCGCGCGCCACATGCGCGCCCGATCGCGCGCGGTCGCGGTCGAGCAGCAGCGACATTTCGGGGAGGAAGGCCATCGCCGCGCCCGCATCGGCGGCGGCGGCCATGGCCTTGTCGATCGTACTCAGGTTCGCGTCGGGATCGATCCCGCTCGTCATCTGGACGAGCGCGGCGAGCGGGGCGGCGGTGGCGGACACGGTCATGCGGTCTGGCTAGGCCGATGATCGGCGCCGGGCAAGCGTTCGTCTAAGTTCAGTGGCCAGCAAGGTTCGAACGCGATAAGGTGAGCCAATGTCTTATTCTCCCGCGCCGCCGCGTCTTCGTTTCTCCCGCTCGCTTACAACCGCCTGCGCCGCCGCGACCGCGCTCGCGCTGCTTCCCATGGGGGCGGCTGCGCAGGATGCGCCGACAGCGGTGGCGGCGCCGGTCAATCCGAAGAATGCGGACTGGCTCTATGCCGGCAGCGACATCCCGCGCGATACCGCATGGAAATTCGGCGTGCTCCCGAACGGCGTCCGATACGCCGTCCGCAACAATGGCGTGCCCCCCGGCCAGGTGTCGATCCGCGTCCGCATGGATGTCGGTTCGATGTTCGAGACCGACAAGGAACGCGGCTTTGCCCATCTGCTCGAGCATCTGACCTTCCGCGGATCGGAGCATATTCCCGACGGCGAGGCCAAGCGTATCTGGCAGCGGTTCGGCGTTACCTTCGGCAGCGATTCCAACGCGCAGACGACGCCGACGCAGACCGTCTATCAGCTCGATATCCCGAGCGTGACCCCGGCGACGCTCGACGAGAGCATGAAATTGCTGTCGGGCATGGTGCGCGAGCCGCTGATTTCCGACACGGCGGTCACCGCCGAGCGCGGCGTCGTGATGTCCGAGCTGCGCGAATCCGACGGTCCGCAAAAGCGCATCGCCGATGCGACCACGGCGCATCTTTTCGCCGGGCAGCTGCTTGGCGACCGCTCGCCGATCGGCACCAATGAATCGCTCGCCGCGGCGCGCGCCGATACGGTGCGGGCGTTCCACGACCGCTGGTACCGGCCGGAGCGCGCGGTGGTGGTGATCGCCGGCGACGGCGACCCGGCCGAATTCGAGCGGCTCATCGCGAAATATTATGGCGACTGGCGCGGCAGCGGCGCAGCGGTAAAGCAGCCCGATTTCGGCAAGCCCGACCCCAAGGCGCCGGTCGCGAAGGCGATCGTCGAGGCAAACCAGCCGCTCGCGCTGACGCTGGCGATGATCCGCCCGTGGAAAAAGCGCATCGACACGGTGGAAAATACCCGGCGGCTCTACCTGGAGTTCATCGCGCAGGCGCTGGTCAACCGCCGCCTCGAAAATCGCGCGCGGGCGGGGGGCAGCTATCTCGTCGCCACCGTCGAGCAGCAATATGTCAGCCGCAGCGCCGACGTCACGATGGCGCAGATCGTTCCGCTCAGCGACTGGCAGGCGGCGCTCGCCGACGTGCGCGGGGTGATCGCCGATGCGGTGCAGACGCCGCCGTCGCAGGCCGACATCGACCGCGAGGCGAACGAAATCCAGGCGTTCCTCCAGAAGGAACTCGACAACGCCCGCAACGAGCCGGGCGCGCGGCTCGCCGACGACATCGTGCGCGCGGTCGACATCAGCGAGGTCGTGACCAGCCCGCAGGGGCAGGTCGACATGTTCAAGGCGATCCGCGCCTCGGCGACGCCGCAGGTGATGCTCGACATCAGCCGCGCGATCTTCGCCGCGCCGGTGACGCGCATCGTGCTGACGACGCCGACGCCGGTCGCGGGCGGCGACGGCGCGCTGCTCGCGGCGCTGGCGGCGCCCGCCAAGGCGCGCGACGATCGGCTCGCCGCGGCCAAGGTTGATTTCAGCCAACTGCCGGCGATCGGAACGCCCGGCACGATCACCTCTTCGGCGCTGCTCCCGGGCCTGCGCGCCGAGCGGATCGAATTCGCGAACGGCGTCACCGCGCTTGTCTCGAACAATCGCGTCGAGCCCGGCAAGGTGCGCGTCAACGTGCGCTTCGGATCGGGCAACCGCAGCGTCGCCGCCGATGCGCCGAACCTGCTGTGGACCGGCGATTACGCGCTGTTGGCGAGCGGCATCGGGCCGTGGGGTCAGAACGAGATCGACCAGCTGACCAACGGCCGCCAGATCCAGATGAATTTCTCCATCGAGGACGACGCGTTCGAGCTGGCGGCCGAAAGCCGCCCGGCCGACCTGGCCGACCAGATGAAGCTGATCGCGGGCCAATTGTCGCAGCCGCGCTGGGATGCGGCGCCGGTCGAGCGCCTGCGGGTCGGTTTCCTCACCGGCTACGACCTCAACGATGCGACCCCCAACGCAGTGCTCGACCGCAATCTGCGCGGTTGGCTGACGGGCAACGACGCCCGCTGGACGCCGCCCGAGAAGGCCGAGATTTCGGCGCTGACCCCCGCTGCTTTCCGCGCCTTCTGGGAACCGCGGCTGGCGAGCGGGCCGATCGAGGTGCAGCTGTTCGGCGATCTGGCGTCGGTCGACTATCGCAAGATCCTGGCCGAGACGCTGGGCGCGCTGCCGCCGCGGGGGCCGGTTGCGCCGCCGTCGGGGCAGCAGGTCGCCTTCGCCAAGCATAATGTCACGCCGGAGATCGCCTATCACCGCGGCGAAAAGGGGCAGGCCGCGGCGATGACGGCGTGGCCGACGAGCGGCGGGCTCGGCAGCCCGCGCGACCAGCGCGCGATGGATGTGCTCGCGGCGATCTTCAACGATCGTCTCTTCGACCGGCTGCGCGCCGAACAGGGCGCGAGCTATGGCCCCGTGGTCGACAGCCATTGGCCGACCGGGTTCGAGGGCAGCGGGGGATATCTGCTGGTCGGCAGCCTGCTCGCGCCGAAGGACATCGACCGCTTCTATGGCATCGCCCGCGACATCGCGGCCGACCTCGTCGCCAATCCGGTCGGCGCCGACGAACTGGCGCGCAATGCGGGGCCGATCCGCGAGCAGGTCGCGCGCGCCTCGACGGGCAATGTCTATTGGATGTTCCTGCTCGAAGGCGCGACGCGCGATCCGCGCGTCACCGCGCAGGCGCTGTCGATCGAACAGGATATTTCCAGCGTCACCGCGGCCGATGTCCAGCGGCTGGCGAAACAATATCTGCAACCGTCGCGGCAATGGTCGCTGGCGATCCTGCCGACGGGGATGACGCTGGCCGAGGCGAGCGCGCTGAACACGGCCGCGGCCGCGGGCGGGCGCTAGATTGTATCGACATTCGGCCCCTGGCTGCCTGCAAATGCCGATTTTCCGTACTTCCGGCGCGCGCGTGGCGAAGTACGCCGGGCTCCGGTTCGCGTAAAATCACCATTTCCGGCTCACCCTGAGCCGAATGTCCGGACAAGCTAGGCGTTGCCGCCGTTCTCGACCGGCCGCCGCGTCTTGCGAATGCGGGGCTCGCGGTCGAGCTGACCCTTGGTCATGATGTCGTGGCGCATCTTGGCGCGGACGTCGTGGATCGAGGCGATCACCGGCCCCATCGCAACGCCGAGGTCGATCAGCACCGCCTCGGCCAGTTGCAGCGAGCTTTCGAGCGTTTCGGGCACCGCGTCGTTCGCGCCGGCCTGATAGAGCGCGGCGGCATGATCGGCGTCGCGCGCGCGGCTGATCACCGGCAGGTCGGGATATTTCTGCTTGAGCTGGCGCGTCATGCGCAGTTGCTGCACCGGGTCGTCCATCGTCAGCACGATCGCGTTCGCGGTCTCGATGCCCAGCTTGTCGAGGCTGCCCGGGCGCGCGACGTCGGCGAAGCGCACCTTGAAGCCGTCGCGCCGTGCCGCAGCGACCGTGTCGATATCGGCATCGACGGCGATATAGGGGCGGCCATGCTCGCGCAGCAGCTCGGCGACCGTATGGCCGACGCGGCCGAAACCCACGACCACGGTGCGGCCTTCGGGGGTCTCGTCGGCCTGCGCGTCGCCGCTGCGCATTTCGATGCGGCGGGCGATGTCGTGGCCGACGCGGGCAAGCAGCGGCGTGATGGTGAGGCCGATGGCGGTGACCAACTGCCAGAACTCCGCGGTGTCGCGGCTGATGATCTGCGCCTGCAGCGCGGTCGCGAGCACGATCAGGGTGGTTTCGGACGGGCTCGCCATCAACAGCCCGACCTCGGCGGCGGTGCCGCGCCGCGCCATGCCCGAAAAGCGCAGCAGCGCGGCGGTGACGATCGCCTTCACTGCGACGACGCCGACCACCGCCGCGATCAGCTGCGGCCAATATTCGGCGACGGTCTTGAGGTCCACGCCCATGCCGACGCTGATCAGGAAGACCCCGAGCGCGAGGCCCTTGAACGGCGCGGTGATCGCCTCGACCTCGTTATGATATTCGGTTTCGGCGATCATCAGGCCCGCGAGCAGCGCGCCGACGATCGGCGACAGGCCGACCGCGGCGGTCGCCATGGCCGCGACGATGACGACGAGCAGGCTGGCGGCGAGGAACAGTTCGGGGTCTTTCGCGCGTGCGGCTTGCGCAAAGATACGCGGCAGCAGGAACCAGCCGGCGGCGGCCAGGACCGCCACGACGACGGCGCCTTGCCACAGGGTCGTCAGGAACATTTCGGCGCCGTCCCCCGCCGCAGTGGGCGACAGCGCGGCGAGGACGAAGATGATCGGGACCAGCGCCAGATCCTCGAACAGCAGCATGGAAAAGGACGCGCGGCCGACCGCCGATTTGGTGCCCGCGATCGGCAGCACCAGTGCGGTCGACGAGAGCGCGAGCGCGATGCCGAGGCCATAGGCGGCGGGCAGCGAATGATCGCCGAACAGCAGCAGCGCGCTGCCGAGGAGCAATCCGCCGAGCGTCAGTTCGGCGGCGCCGATGCCGAACACCAATTTTCTGAGTTGCCACAGGCGGCGGAAGGACAGTTCGAGCCCGATCGAGAAGAGCAGCAGGATGATGCCGAACTCGGCGAAGAGCGCGATATCCTCGGTCGATCCGATCGTGACATGCTTCAGCCAGGGATAATCGGCGGCGAGCGAGCCGAGGCCCGACGGGCCGACCAGCAGTCCGACGAGGATGAAGCCGATCACCGGCGAAATCTTGAAGCGCGCAAAAGCGGGGATGACGATGCCCGCCGCGCCCAGCACCACCAGCGCGTTGCCGATGGCCGACGTTTCCTGTTCCGATACCATAGGGGCCGACCTTATGCAGGCCGGCCCCGATTGGCTAGGCTGTTAAAGCCACTTTTCAGACCGTCATCCCGGCCTGCGCCGGGACGACGAAACAAGATCAGGCGCCCATCTTCTTGTCGAGGTTCTCGACGATCGCCTCGAAGAAGCCCTCGGTCGTCAGCCAGTTCTGGTCGGGACCGATGAGGAGCGCGAGGTCCTTGGTCATCTTGCCGCTTTCGACCGTCGCGACGCAGACCTTTTCGAGGTCGTCGGCGAACTTGATCAGCGCCGCATTGTCGTCGAGCTTGCCGCGGTGCTTGAGGCCGCCGGTCCAGGCGAAGATCGACGCGATCGGGTTGGTCGAGGTCGCCTTGCCCTGCTGGTGCATGCGGTAGTGGCGGGTGACGGTGCCGTGCGCGGCTTCGGATTCGACCGTCTGGCCGTCGGGGGTCATCAGCACGCTGGTCATCAGGCCGAGCGAGCCGAAGCCCTGCGCGACGGTGTCCGACTGGACGTCGCCGTCGTAATTCTTGCAGGCCCAGACGAACTTGCCCGACCATTTGAGCGCCGAGGCGACCATGTCGTCGATCAGGCGATGCTCGTAGACGATGCCGAGCGCGTCGAACTTCGCCTTGAATTCAGCCTGGAACACTTCCTCGAACAGATCCTTGAAACGGCCGTCATAGGCTTTCAGGATCGTATTCTTGGTCGACAGATACACCGGCCATTCGCGGGCGAGGCCATAGTTCAGGCTGGCGCGCGCGAAGTCGCGGATCGAATCGTCGAGATTGTACATCCCCATCGCGACGCCCGCCGAGGGGAACTGGAAGACTTCCTCGTCGATCAGCGTGCCGTCCTCGCCCTCGAACACCAGGCGCAGCTTGCCGGGGCCGGGGACGCGGAAATCGGTCGCCTTATACTGGTCGCCGAACGCGTGGCGGCCGACGACGATGGGGTCGGTCCAGCCGGGGACGAGGCGCGGGACATTCTTCATGACGATCGGTTCGCGGAACACGACGCCGCCCAGGATGTTGCGGATCGTGCCGTTCGGCGACTTCCACATCTTCTTGAGGCCGAATTCCTCGACGCGCGCTTCGTCGGGGGTGATGGTCGCGCACTTCACGCCGACGCCGTACTTCTTGATCGCGTTCGCGGCTTCGACGGTGATCTTGTCGTCGGTGCGGTCGCGCTCCTCGATGCCGAGGTCGTAATAATGCAGGTCGATGTCGAGGTAGGGCAGGATAAGCCGTTCGCGGATCCATTGCCAGATGATCCGGGTCATTTCGTCGCCGTCGAGTTCGACGACCGGGTTGGCTACCTTGATCTTGCCCATGCGTTAAGCCTTTTTCCTTGGGGAGTCGGAGTTGCAGCGGGCCTTAAGCAAAGCCGGGCGATTGATCAATGGCCGCGTCGCAGCCGGCCTGGCAGCCAAAGTGCCGCCCAAGTGGCAGCGATGTCGGTGCTTATGCATTGTCTATATGAAAGCTGCCCCCTAGAAAGACCGCCATGTCCACAACCATCTCTTCCAACCGCCCCGGCGGCGGCATCAAGTGGCGCTGGCCTTCGATCCATCCCGAAGGCCGCAAGTTCGTGCTGATCGCGGGGATCGTCACCCTCTGCTTCTGGCTGCTCGGCTGGGATATCCTCGGCTGGCTGATGCTGGGGGTCACCATCTGGATCGGCACCTTCTTCCGCGACCCGGTGCGCGTGACGCCGACCGGCAGCGACATCGTGATCGCGCCCGCCGACGGGCTGGTCACCCAGATCGCCGAGGTTGCGCCGCCGCCCGAGATTGCCGGCCCCGACGGGCTGAACGATCCGCTGATGCTGCGCGTCTCGATTTTCATGAGCGTGTTCGATGTCCACATCAACCGCACGCCGGTCGCCGGTACGCTGCGCAAGCTCGTCTATATTCCCGGCAAGTTCGTGAACGCCGACCTCGACAAGGCGAGCGAGGAGAATGAGCGCCAGCATTTCGTCGTCGAACGCGCCGACGGGGTGCGGATCGGCTTCACCCAGATCGCGGGCCTGGTCGCGCGGCGCATCCTGCCCTTCGTCAGCATGGGAACCGAGCTCACGACCGGCCAGCGCGTCGGCCTGATCCGCTTCGGCAGCCGCGTCGACGTCTATCTGCCCGCGGGCACGACGCCGCAGGTCCTGCTCGGCCAGCGCGCGCTGGCGGGCGAGACGGTGATCGCGCGGCTCGGCACGTCCGAAATCCTCGACGGCATCGGCCAGTAAGATGGCGGAAAGCGAGCAGCCGGCGGCCGACGCCGAGCGGCGCCGCATCGGCGGGATTCCGCTGCGCGCCTTCGCGCCGAACGCCATCACGCTGCTGGCCTTGTGCTCGGGATTGACCGGGGTCCGCTTCGCGATCGGCCAGGAATGGAGCGCCGCGATCACGATGATCATCGTCGCCGGGGTGCTCGACGGCATGGACGGACGCATTGCGCGGCTGCTGCGCGCGCAGAGCAAGTTCGGGGCCGAGCTCGATTCCCTGTCCGACGTGATCGCCTTCGGCGTCGCGCCGGCGATGATCCTGTTCCTCTGGTCGCTGCAATATGCGCCGAAGTTCGGCTGGACCGCCGCGCTCGCGCTCGCGGTCTGCTGCGCCTTGCGTCTCGCGCGCTTCAATTCGCGCATGGACGCCGATTTCCAGCCGCACAAGTCGGCGGGGTTCAACACCGGCATTCCGGCGCCGGCCGGGGCCGGGCTGTCGTTCGTGCCCGTCTATCTGTGGCTGGTGACCGGGCACGACCTGTTCCGTGAATGGTATGTCGTCATGCCCTGGTCGCTGGGCGTCGCGATGCTGATGATCTCGGCGATCCCGACCTATAGCTGGGCGTCGATCCGCCTGCGCCGGTCGTGGCGCCTGTTCGCGCTGGCGGGGGTCGGGCTGCTGGGCGCCGCGCTGGTCACCGCGCCATGGCTGACGCTGCTCGCGGTGTGCGCGGTCTATGCGGCGACGCTGCCGTTCGGCGTCGCGAGCTATGCGAAGGTCAGGCGGCGCGGCTGAGCTGCGGGCGGGCGGTGATCGCGCGCGAAATGTGACGGCGCGGGGCCGACGGACGCAGCTTGATCACGGTCGCAGGGGGCTGCGGCGCGGTATTCGCAGGGAAGGCGCCTTCGCCGGCCAGCGCCGAGAGAATGGCATCGCCGTTGGTCTTGAGCATCGCGAGAATCACCATCAGGCCAAGCCCGGCGGCGAGGGCGAAGAGGAGAGCGGCGGCGACCTGAACCATTTTGTTCCCTTTCGGCTTCTTTCGTGCGAAACCTGCTGGGAGCTACGGTTTCGGTACGCTTTTCGTTCCATGTTCCTGTTTTGTTCTCAAGCAAAATGCGACGAACGGAGTCGCTTTGTCGCCGAAATGAAGATTTCGGCTGCGACGACCGGCCGGCATATTCGGTCGAAAAGCGGCGCGCGGCGCTTGCTTTTGGTGGCCAACCCGTCTAACGGCCCGCCCATTCCACATGGAAGGCGCACATCACCGGTGCCGGGATCATCCGCTTGCGGAACCCGGTTCTTGCTTTCCAGAGGACTAACCGGAAGGAGAAAGACTATGGCGGCACCTGTCGTCACGATGCAGAATCTTATCGAAGCTGGCGCCCACTTCGGCCACCAGACCCACCGTTGGAACCCGCGCATGAAGCCGTATATCTTCGGCGCGCGCAACGGCATCCACATCCTCGACCTGTCGCAGACCGTGCCGCTGTTCGCGCGCGCGCTCGACTTCATCGCCTCGACCTCGGCCGCCGGCGGCAAGGTGCTGTTCGTCGGCACCAAGCGCCAGGCGCAGGGCCCGATCGCCGATGCGGCCCGCGCGTCGGGTCAGCATTTCGTCAACCACCGCTGGCTGGGCGGCATGCTCACCAACTGGAAGACGATCTCGAACTCGATCAAGCGTTTGAAGACGCTCGAAGAGCAGCTTTCGGGCGACACCTCGGGCCTCACCAAGAAGGAAGTGCTCAACCGCACCCGCGAACGCGACAAGCTGGAAATGTCGCTCGGCGGCATCCGCGACATGGGCGGCATCCCCGACGTGATGTTCGTGATCGACGCGAACAAGGAAGAGCTGGCGATCAAGGAAGCCAACGTCCTCGGCATCCCCGTCGTCGCGATCCTCGATTCGAACGTCTCGCCCGATGGCATCGCCTTTCCGGTTCCGGCGAACGATGACGCCGCGCGCGCCATCCGCCTTTACTGCGACGCGGTTGCCCAGGCGGCGACCCGTGGCGGCCAGCAGGCCCGCGCCGATCGCGGCGAAGACCTGGGCGCGGCGGTCGAGCCCGTCGCCGAACCGGCGCTGACCGAAGAAGCCCCGGCCGCCGAAGCGGCTGCCGCGGTGACCGAGGACGAACAGGTCCCGGCCGAGGCCGCCGCCGAAACCGAACGTCAGAGCGACGCCTAATCCGCTCTGTTGGTGACGGGACGGCGCGGCGCCACGCTCGCGCCGTCCCTGTCATCGCTTTGACTTATCGCCCCGCCATGCGCGCGGGCGTCCCGCGGGCCGAAACGCGCCCGCCGTTTTGGAAAGGAATATCCCATGGCTGAAATCACGGCCGCTCTCGTCAAGGAACTGCGCGACCGCACCGGCGCCGGCATGATGGACTGCAAAAAGGCGCTCGCCGAAAATGGCGGCGACATCGAGGCGTCGATCGACTGGCTGCGCACTAAGGGCCTCGCCGCCGCCGCCAAGAAGGCCGGCCGCGTCGCCGCCGAAGGCCTCGTCGGCTTCGCCACCGACGGCACCAAGGGTGCGCTGGTCGAAGTGAACAGCGAAACCGACTTCGTCGGCAAGAACGAGCAGTTCCAGGAATTCGTCCGCGAAGTGACCAAGGTCGCGCTCGCGAACAACATCACCGACATCGACGCGCTGGGCGCGGCGGCCTATCCGACCGGCGGCACCGTCGCGGAAAAGCTGACCAGCAACATCGCGACGATCGGTGAAAACCAGTCGCTGCGCCGCGCCGCCATCCTGTCGGTCGGCTCGGGCGTCGTGACGGGCTATGTCCATAATGCGGCCGCGCCCGGCATGGGCAAGATCGGCGTGCTGATCGCGCTCGAATCGAGCGCGGGCGCCGACGTTCTGGAGCCGCTGGGCAAGCAGCTGGCGATGCACGTCGCTGCGGCGAACCCGCTGGCGCTGAACGGCGACGACCTCGACGCCGACCTGGTCGCGCGCGAACGCGCGATCGCCGAGGAAAAGGCCGCCCAGTCGGGCAAGCCCGCCGAGATCGTCGCGAAGATGGTCGACGGTGCGATCGCCAAGTACCGCAAGGAAAACGCGCTGCTGTCGCAGCTGTTCGTGATCGACGGCAAGACCCCGGTCGCCGAAGTCGTCGCGGCAGCCGGCAAGGATGTCGGCGCTGCGATCACGCTCAAGGGCTTCGTCCGCTTCCAGCTCGGTGAAGGCATCGAGAAGGAAGAAAGCGACTTCGCGGCAGAAGTCGCGGCGGCCGCCGGCGTTTGATTAATTAGGGGCTGTCCCTCATTTCCTCGTCACCCTGAACTTGTTTCAGGGTCCATGGCCGGACCTTCCGGTCTCCGCAGGCTCAGAAGGCGAAAGCCGGGCCATGGATGCTGAAACAAGTTCAGCATGACGAAGTGAAGGGAGCGCGGCAGTCCGCTTGGCAATGGCGCGCGCCTTCACTAGGGTGCGCGCCATTCGCATATGTTGAGTTTGCAAGAGGTTCCCCCCGACATGGCTTTGCCCGGCATGAAACGCATTTTGCTCAAGCTGTCGGGCGAGGCGCTGATGGGATCGACCCCCTTCGGCATCGACCCCGAAACCGTCGCGAGCATGGCCGCCGAGGTCAAGGAGGCGAAGGATCGCGGGCTCGAAATCTGCCTCGTCATCGGCGGCGGCAATATCTTTCGCGGCATGGCGGGCGCCGCCAAGGGCATGGACCGCGCGCAGGCCGATTATATGGGCATGCTCGCGACCGTGATGAACGCGCTCGCGATGCAGAACGCGCTCGAACAGCTTGGCGTCCAGACGCGCGTCCAGTCGGCGATCGAGATGGACAAGGTGTGCGAGCCGGTGATCCGCCGCCGCGCCGAGCGCCATCTCGAAAAAGGCCGCGTCGTGATCTTTGCCGCGGGCGTCGGCGCGCCCTATTTCACCACCGACAGCGGCGCCGCGCTGCGCGCCGCCGAGATGAAGTGCGATGCGCTGCTGAAAGGGACCAGCGTCGACGGCGTGTATAATGCCGATCCCAAGAAGGATGCCTCGGCGGTGCGCTATGACACGCTGAGCTATGACCGCGTCCTCGCCGACAATCTGAAGGTCATGGACGCGAGCGCGGTGGCGCTCTGCCGCGACAACCATATCCCGATCGTGGTGTTCAACATTCGCGAGCCCGGCAATCTGGCGCGCGTGCTGGCCGGCGAGGGCGTTTCGACCGTCGTCGGCGAAGCCGGCTGACCAACCGCCGCCCCGCGACGCCCCGGAAGCATAAGAGAGGAAAGACAGATGGCGAAATATGACAAGGCCGATCTCGAGCGCCGCATGCACGGCGCGGTCGAATCGCTGAAGGGCGACCTTGGCGGCCTCCGTACCGGCCGCGCGCACACCGCGCTGCTCGATCCGGTGACGGTCGAGGTCTATGGCAGCCACATGCCGCTGAACCAGGTTGCCTCGGTCAGCGCGCCCGAACCACGGATGCTGTCGGTGCAGGTGTGGGACAAGTCGAACGTCGGCCCGGTCGACAAGGCGATCCGCTCGGCGGGGCTCGGCCTCAACCCGATCGTCGACGGCCAGACGCTGCGCCTGCCGATTCCCGAAATGACGCAGGAGCGCCGCAAGGAGCTGTCGAAGTTGGCGGGGCAATATGCCGAAAAGGCGCGCGTCGCCGTCCGCAACGTCCGCCGCGACGGCATGGACAATCTGAAGCAGGACGAGAACAAGAAGGAAATCAGCGAGGACGAGCGCAAGCGCGCCGAGGCCGAGGTCCAAAAGCTGACCGACGCGACGATCGCCGAAATCGACGCCGCGGCGACCGCGAAGGAAAAGGAAATCCTGGGCTAGTGCTTTTTCGGGCTCACCCCTCAGCCGTTCGGGCTGAGCTTGTCGAAGCCCCGTCCTTTTCTTCAAGAGGAAAGAACGGCCCTTCGACAGGCTCAGGGCGAACGGAATTCTAGGTTTCTCCGGTGTCTGAAACTCATCACGGTGCGCGCCACGTCGCGATCATCATGGACGGCAACGGCCGCTGGGCCAAGAAGCGCCTGCTGCCGCGCATCGCCGGGCACCGGGCGGGGGTCGAGGCGGTGCGCACGATCGTCCGCGCGGCGGGCGACCTCGGCATCGAGGCGATGACGCTCTATGCCTTCAGCTCCGAAAACTGGAAACGGCCCGAGGAAGAGGTCAACGACCTGATGGGGCTGATGAAGCGCTTCATCATCTCCGACCTCGACGAATTCGCCGCCAATGACGTACGGCTCAAGGTCATCGGCGACTGGCGCGGGCTTGCCCCCGACGTCGTCGCGTTGATCGAGAATGCGCTCGAACGCACGGCGGGCAACAAGCGTACGACGCTGGCGGTCGCGCTCAACTATGGCGCGCAGGACGAGCTGGTCCGCGCCGCCGGGGCGGCGGCGGCGGCGGGCGCGATTACGGCAGAGGCGATCGAGGCGCATCTCGACACCGCCGACATGCCGCCGCTCGACCTGCTCATCCGCACCTCGGGCGAGATGCGATTGTCGAACTTCCTGCTCTGGCAGTCGGCCTATGCCGAGCTGTATTTCACCGACATATTGTGGCCCGACTTCAAGCCCGCCGACCTGCAGGCGGCGCTCGACCATTTTGCGCGGCGCGAACGCCGCTACGGGGGATTATAGGATATGGCCGCGGCAAAGTCTGACCTCTGGACGCGCGTGGGATCGGCGATCGTGCTTTTCGCGATCGCGGGCATGGCGCTCTGGTTCGGCGGCATCGCCTTCGGCCTGTTGCTGCTCGTCGGCGGCGCGCTGGTGGTCGTCGAATGGCTCGCGCTCGTCCGCGCGATGACGCTGGGCGGCGGCGCGAAGACGGCGCTCAATATCCTGGGCCCGCTGGCGATCCTCGGCGCGATCGCGGGGCTCTGGTACATTCGCGATCATCTGGGCATGACCGCGGCGCTCTGGGTCTTCGGCATGGTCTGGGCGACCGACATCGGCGCCTATTTCGCGGGCCGCGCCTTTGGCGGCACGCGGCTGGCGCCGCGGATCAGCCCTTCGAAGACCTGGTCGGGACTGATCGGCGGCATGATCGCGGCGCTCGTCGTCGGCTCGACGGTCGCCGACCGCGGCGGCATCGTCGGGGTGCCGCTGTGGATCGGCCTCGTCATGGGCCTGATCGCGCAGCTCGGCGATCTTGGCGAAAGCTGGATGAAGCGCCGGGCGGGCGCCAAGGATTCGGGCAAGCTGATCCCCGGCCATGGCGGGCTGTTCGACCGCGTCGATGGGCTGCTGCCCGTCGCGCTCATTCTCGGCGCGCTGGCGTACGCCGGGCAGATCGCGATCCGGGGCTGAGATGACGCGCCGCCTCTCCCTGTTCGGCGCCACCGGATCGGTCGGTCAATCGACCCTCGATCTTGTGCGGCGCGACGGCGAGGCGTGGGATGTCGCGGTCCTGACCGCCAATTGCGACGTCGCCGAACTGGCGAAGCTCGCCAAGGAATTTCGGCCTGATGTCGCGGTCGTCGCCGATGAAAGCTGCCACGAGGCGCTGAAGGCGGCGCTCGCCGGGACGGGGATCGAAACCGCGGCCGGCGCCGCCGCGCTCGTCGAAGCGGCGCAGCGTCCGACCGACCTCGTGATGGCGGCGATCGTCGGCACCGCGGGCCTCGCGCCGACGATGGCGGCGCTCGAGGCCGGCACTGACGTCGCCCTCGCCAACAAGGAAGCACTCGTGTCCGCGGGCGCGTTGATGACGGCGGCGGCGCGGAAATCGGGCGCGACGATCCTGCCCGTCGACAGCGAGCATAATGCGATCTTTCAGTGCCTCGCGGGCGGACGGATCGACCAGGTGCGCCGCATCATCCTGACCGCGAGCGGCGGGCCGTTCCGCACCATGACTGCCGAGGACATGGCGCGCGTCACCCCGGCGCAGGCTGTCGCGCACCCCAATTGGTCGATGGGCGCGAAGATCAGCGTCGACAGCGCGACCATGATGAACAAGGGCCTTGAACTGATCGAGGCGCATCACCTGTTTCCCGTCGGGCTCGACCGTATCGAAATCCTGGTCCACCCGCAGTCGGTGATCCACAGCCTGGTCGAATATGTCGATTGTTCGACGCTGGCGCAGCTCGGCTCCCCGGACATGCGGATTCCGATCGCCTCGGCGCTCGCCTGGCCGCAGCGGATGGCGACGCCGTGCGCGCCGCTCGACCTTGCGAACATCGCGCGGCTGGACTTCGAGGCGCCCGACGAGGTCCGCTTTCCCGCGACCGCGCTCTGCCGCGCCGCGATCGCCGAGGGCGGCGCGCGCCCGGCGCAACTCAACGCGGCGAACGAGGTGGCGGTCGCTGCTTTCCTGGCGGGGCGCATTTCCTTCCCCGCGATCGTCGATACGGTTCGCCGCGTGATCGACGCCGGGGCGCCGGCGGTTCCGACCTCGCTTCAGGACATATTCAGCGTCGATGGCGCATCGCGCGCCGCCGCCCAGCATTTTGTGGACCAATACGAACATGCTTGAAGCTCCCGGTATTCCCTTCACGATCCTTGCGTTCCTGCTCGTCTTGGGGCCGCTCGTGTTCGTCCATGAATATGGCCATTACATCGTCGGCCGCTTGTGCGGGGTGAAGGCGGACACCTTTTCGATCGGCTTCGGGCGCAAGATTTTGGGCTGGACCGACAAGCGCGGCACCGAATGGAAGATCGGCTGGCTGCCGCTCGGCGGCTATGTCCAGTTTGCGGGCGACCGCGACGCGGTCAGCCAGCCCGACGCCAACTGGAAGAACCTGCCCGACGACATCCGCTCGCACAGCTTCCCTGCGCAGCCCGTGTGGAAGCGCGCGGCGATCGTCGTTGCGGGGCCGGTGACCAATTTCCTGTTCGCGATCCTCATCCTCGCGAGCTTTGCCTGGATCGGCGGCACCCCGACGAATCCGCCGGTCGCGGGCCAGGTGATGGCCGGGTCGGCGGCGCAAGAGGCCGGCATCCGGCCGGGCGACCGCATCCTTGCGGTCGACGGGCGCGCGATGGAGGTGTTCACCGACATCCCGATGGCGGTCGCGCACCGCGCCGGCGAGCCGATGGACGTCCGCATCCTGCGCAGCGGCGCCGAGCAGACCGTGCGCCTGACGCCCAAGCTCGTCACCGAAAAGGATGAGTTCGGCAACGCGTTCAAGCGCGGACTGATCGGTATCAGCCCCGGCACCATCGTGTTCCAGAAGGTCTCGTTTCCCGAAGCGGTCGCGGTGGGCTTTCGCCAGACCGGCCAGATCGTGCGCCAGACGGGCGAGGTGCTCGGCCAGATCGTCACCGGCAATCGCTCGATCAAGGATATGAGCGGGCCGCTCAACATGGCGAAGGTGTCGGGCGAGCGGGCGGCGGTCGGCGTCGCCTCGCTGATCTTCCTCGCGGCGCTGATCTCCATCAATCTGGGGTTCATCAACCTGTTGCCATTGCCGATGCTCGATGGCGGTCATTTGCTTTTCTACGCCTATGAGGCGATCCGGCGCCGCCCTGCGCCGCCCCAGGCGCAGGAATGGGCGTTCCGATTCGGCTTCATGGCGATCGTGACGTTGATGCTGGTCGTGACTTTCAATGATTTGGGCTCATTCGGCCTTTGGGACCGGATCGCGCGCTTGATTGGATAGACGGACTGGTGCAGGAGTGCGCGCCAGCCCGCGTCCGCGCGGGTTCGTCGCTTTTGAGTTATTTTTGCGGGATGAACAGCGTGGCTTCAAAGAATTTCAATGGCCGGGTCCAGCGGTCGGCGCTGCTGATGGCGGGCACCATGCTCGCATGGCCGATCGCCCCGGCCGAGGCGCAGCAGGCCGCGCCGCCCACGGTGGTCCCGACCGCAACGGCGCCCGCGCCCGACGCCGCACCCCGCGCCACGACGATTCGCTCGATCACCGTTGTCGGCAACCAGCGCCTCGAGGCGCAGACGATCCTGTCGTACCTGCGCCTGCGCGTCGGCCAGACCTATGACCGTTCGGTGCTCGACCAGGCGCTGAAGGACCTCGCCGCGACCGAGCTGTTCAAGGATTACCAGATCAGCGACGACAATGGTGCGCTGACCATCCAGGTCGCCGAAAACCCGGTGATCAACCGCGTCATCCTGGAGGGCAACAAGCGCCTGAAGGAAGACAAGATCCGTCCCGAGATCAAGATGGCGCCGCGCCAGATCTTCACGCGTTCGAAGGTCCGCGCCGACGTCGCGCGCATCATCGAGCTGTACAAGCGCCAGGGGCGCTTCGCCGCGACGGTCGAGCCGAAGATGGTGTCGCTCGACCAGAACCGCGTCGACGTCGTGTTCGAAATCAACGAAGGGCCGAAGTCGAAGGTCCGCCAGATCAACATCATCGGCAACGAAAAGTTCAGCGACGGCGACCTCAAGGACGAGATGGCGACCAAGGAGTCGGGCCTGCTGACGATCCTGTCGTCGAACACCAGCTACGACCCCGATCGCCTGGCCTATGACCAGCAGAAGCTGCGCCTGTTCTACCTGCAAAACGGCTATGCCGACTTCCGCGTCATTTCGGCGGTCGCCGAGCTGACCAGCAACAAGCAGGACTTCATCATCACCTATGTCGTCGAGGAGGGCGAACGCTACAAGTTCGGCGATGTCGACGTGAAGAGCGAGCTGCGCGACTTCAAGCCCGAAATGCTGAAGACGCTGCTGCCGATGAAGAAGGACGACTGGTACGACGCGAAGCTGGTCGAGGACACGGTCGAGAGCCTCAGCGAGACCGCGGGCCTGTTCGGCTACGCCTTTGCCGACATCAATCCCGAGTTCCGCCGCGACCCCGAAACGCGGACGATGCAGATCACCTTCAACGTCGCCGAAAGCCCGCGTACTTATGTCGAGCGCATCGACGTCAACGGCAACACGCTGACCCATGACAAGGTCGTGCGCCGCGAATTCCGCCTCAACGAAGGCGACGCGTTCAACAGCTTCGGCCTGAAGCGCACCGAGAACCGCATCAACAGCCTCGGCTATTTCCAGGAAAATCTGGAGATCGACCGCAAGGAAGGCAGCGCCCCCGACCGGATCATCCTGGAAACCAATGTCGAGGAAAAGCCGACCGGCGAACTGTCGCTGTCGGCCGGTTTCTCGTCGATCGAGAGCTTCCTGCTGCAGGCGTCGATCCGCCAGCGCAACTTCCGCGGCCTCGGGCAGCAGCTGCAGGCCTCCGTCAATTATTCGAGCTATTCGAAGTCGGTCGAGCTCGGCTTTACCGAACCCTATCTGTTCGACCGCAACATCTCGATCGGCGGCAGCGTCTATCGCCGCGATCTGAACTCGTTCAACTTCATCAACAACGACCGCCGCACGACCTTCCAGCAGGTCACGACCGGCTTCCAGGTCAATGTCGGCGTGCCGCTGACCGAGTTCATGTCGATGTTCGGCCGCTACAGCCTGAACTATGACGATGTGACGCTCGACCGCTCGCTCTATTATTTCGGCGACCAGTGCGACCCGTTGATCGCCGGCCGCTATCTGTGCGACGCGATCGGCAAGCGTACGACCTCGCTGGTCGGGTACACCTTCGCCTACGACGACCGCGACAACCGCCTGCGTCCGACGCGCGGCCAGTCCTTCTCGCTCAGCCAGGATTTCGCCGGCCTCGGCGGCAGCGTCAAATATGCACGCACCCGCGCCAACGCGTCGAAGCACTTCAACCTCGGCAGCCGCTTCATCCTCAATATCTCGGCCGAAGGCGGCTATATCTATCCGTTCGGCGGCCGCCCGACCCCGACCAGCGACAAGGTCCGCCTGACGGACCGCTTCTTCCTCGGCGAACCGCAGATGCGCGGCTTCGACATCCGCGGCATCGGCCCGCGCGTCATCCGCTATCCGGACGTCGACCTGACCGATCCCGCGAACCCGGTGCTCAACACCGAACTCGTCAAGGGCAACGCCCGCATCGACGATGCGCTCGGCGGCCGCGCCTATTATCAGGGCCGGGTCGAGATCGACATCCCGCTCGGCACCGGCGCGAAGGAACTGGGGCTGCGGCCGTCGGTGTTCCTCGACGTCGGTTCGGTGTGGGGCGTACGCCGCCCGACGCTGACCACGCTCGCCGATTTCCGCGACCCCGCGGACGGCCTCACCAAATATCTCTGCCGCAACGCGACCACCGGCACCCAGGCGTTCGCGACGCAGACCATCACCACCAATCCCGACGGCACCACCACGCCGACGGGCCAGTATACGACTTGCGCGACCGGCTTCTCGCCGCTTGCCCCGTTCGAGGAACGCTTCTTCGGCGACACGTGGAAACCCCGCGTCTCGATCGGCGCCGGCGTGAACTGGAACTCGCCTTTCGGTCCCTTCCGGATCGACTTCGCTTACGCCCTTCGCAAAGAAGAGGGCGATGACACCAAACGCTTCTCATTCAACGTAGGAACTCAATTCTAATGAAGAAAATTCTCACCGCTTCGGCCCTTGCCATCGCCGCCATCTCGGCTTCGCCCTTGGCTTCGGTCCCGGCCGCCGCGCAGGCGAAGGGCGTCGCCGTCGCCGATGTTCGCGCCGCCGCCGCGCGTTCGAACGCCTTCACCGTCGCGACCCAGCAGATCGAAACCACCTACAAGGCGCAGATCGATCAGCAGAACACCCGCGGCCAGACGCTGCAGGCCGAAATGAACGTCCTGATCGCCAAATATAACGAAGAGACCAAGAAGACGCCGCGCAACGAGGCCGCCGTCCAGGCCGCCGGAAAGGCCGTCCAGGACAAGCAGCGCTCGGCGCAGGCCGAACTGGCGCAGATCGGCGCGCCGGTCGAACTCGCGATCGCATATGTCGAGGACCAGATCAGCGTCCGCATGAACGAGGCGATCAAGGCCGCGATGACCGCGAAGAAGGTCGACCTGCTGCTGAATCCCGACGCCGTGCTGGCGCGCGAGAACAATGTCGACATCACCGATGCGGTGGTCGTCGAACTCAACCGCATCCTGCCGACCGTGTCGACGGCGGTTCCCGCGGGCTATCAGCCGGGCCAGCTCGTCCAGCAGCGCAACCAGCAGCTGATCGACGCCGCGCGCGCCGCCCAGCCGGGCGCCCGTCCGGCGACCCCGGCGCCGGCCCCGACCGGCACCGCGCCGACCACGCGCTAAGCCGCATGGCCGACGGGGAAAATACGGACGGCGCACTGGGCCCGGCGGACATCCGCCGGGTCCTTGCCCTGCTGCCGCATCGGTATCCGATGCTGCTGGTC
Source organism: Sphingopyxis sp. H050 (assembly GCF_001468265.1). Taxonomy (GTDB): domain Bacteria; phylum Pseudomonadota; class Alphaproteobacteria; order Sphingomonadales; family Sphingomonadaceae; genus Sphingopyxis. The sequence continues at coordinate 142,833 of NZ_LNRZ01000001.1, forward strand.
GACCGGGTGGTTTCGATGGTCAAGGACAGCTCGATCCACGCGGTCAAGGCGGTCACGATCAACGAGCCCTTCTTTCAGGGCCATTTTCCCGGCCGGCCGATCATGCCCGGCGTCCTCATCGTCGAGGCGCTGGCGCAGGCGGGCGGCGTGCTGGCGATCGAATCGCTTGGCCTCGCGGGATCGGGCAAGCTCGTTTATTTCATGGGCATCGACGGCGTGAAGTTCCGCAAGCCCGTGGAACCCGGCCATCTGCTCGACCTGCACGTCACCATCCTGCAAACGAAGCGGAACATCTGCAAGTTCGAAGGCAAGGCGATGCTGGATGGCCAGCTGGCGACCGAATGCCAGTTCACCGCGATGATCGCCGATCCGCCGGGGGACTGAGCCCTCTCAATTTTCCGTTCGTGCTGAGCTTGTCGAAGCACCGTTCTTCTTTTTCGACGCCTGAGAGAAAGAACAGCCCTTCGACAAGCTCAGGGCGAACGGGGTTTGGGTTGCATTTTCCAAAGTAGCGCACTAATGGCAGCCGCTTCGCGGGCCCCGTGACGGGGAAAGCATCGACTCAGCTGCCGGTCGGTAACCGGCGGCACAGGAGCCAAGAGACATGAAAAAAGACACGCATCCCGACTATCACATGATCACGGTCAAGATGACCGATGGCACCGAATATCAGACGCGCTCGACCTGGGGCAAAGAGGGCGACGTGATGACGCTCGAAATCGACCCGACGGCGCACCCGGCGTGGACCGGCGGCACCGGCCGTATGCTCGACGCGGGCGGCCAGGTCGCGAAGTTCAACAAGCGCTTCGGCGGGCTCACCCTCAAGCGTTAATCCGCTCCCGGCTCAGGCCAGAACTTTTGCAAGCGCGCTTTGCCAGCCGGCAAGGCGCGTTTTGCGTTTCTGGTCATCGAGCGCCGGGGTGAAGCGCGTCGCGGTGCCGCGCATCGCGGCGGCGGCGCTTGCGAGATCGGGGTAGAGCCCGGCGCCCGTCGCGGCGAGCATCGCGGCGCCCAGCGCGGTGCTCTCGACGAAATCGGGCCGCTCGACCGATATGCCGAGCATGTCGGCCAGATCCTGCGCCATCCAGTCGTTCGCCGCCATGCCGCCATCGATCCGCACCTCGGCCCAATCGACCCCGTCGGCGGCGAAGGCCGCCTTCAGGTCATGGGCCTGATACGCCTGCGCCTCGAGCGCCGCGCGCGCGACATGCGCCTTGGTGCTCGCAAAGCTCAGACCCGACAGCGCCGCGAGCGCGTCGGGCCGCCAGTGCGGTGCGCCGAGCCCGGCGAGGGCGGGGACCAGATAGACCCCGCCATTGTCCGCGACCGATCGCGCGAGCCCCTCGCTCTCGCCCGCGCTGGCGAGCAGGCCGAGCCCGTCGCGCAGCCATTTGATCAGGCTGCCCGCGACGAACACCGATCCCTCCAGCGCATAGGAGCGAACATCGCCTTCCTGCACGAGGATGGTCGCGAGCAGGCGGTTGTCGGAAACCGGCCGCTTGGCGCCGCTCGCCGACAGGATGAAGGCGCCGGTGCCGAAGGTCGCCTTGGTCTGGCCGGGCGCCAGACATGCCTGACCGATGGTCGCGGCCTGCTGGTCGCCCGCCATGCCGCTGATCGGGATGGCGCCGCCGAACAGCGCCGGATCGGTCGTGCCGACGGTCGCCGTGCAGCCAGCGATCTCGGGCAGGAGGCTCATCGGCACCCCCAGCAGGTCGCAAAGTTCGCCGTCCCAGCCGCCGTTGCCGTTGATGTCCATCAGCAGCGTGCGCGAGGCGTTGGTGGCGTCGGTGACATGTGCGCCGCCGGTCAGCCGATAGACGAGATAGGATTCGATCGTCCCGACCGCGAGCCGGTCGCCCGCTTGTTGGAGCTGCGGCCAGTTGTTCAGCGCCCAGCCGATCTTGGTGCCGGAGAAATAGGGATCGAGCAGCAGGCCGGTCTTTGCCTGCGCCATCGGTTCGTGGCCCGCGTCCTTCAGCGCGGCGCAATCGGCGGCGGTGCGCCGGTCCTGCCACACGATCGCCGGGGCGAGCGGCGCGCCGGTCGTGCGGTCCCAGAAGACGACGGTCTCGCGCTGGTTGGTGATCCCGATCGCCGCGACGGCGCCCGCGCCGCCGGCCTGCGCGATCATCTCGCGCGTGCAGGCGAGGGTGGCCTCCCAGATTTCGGCGGCGTCATGCTCGACCAGCCCGGGGCCGGGATAATGCTGGCGGAACTCGCGCTGCGCGCTGCCGAGCGGCGTCCCGTCGGCGCCGAAGAGCATCGTGCGGGTCGAGGTCGTGCCCTCGTCGATGACGATGATCTTTTCGGCCAAAACACTGCCCCTCATCCGTTCGTGCTGAGCTTGTCGAAGCACAGTTCTTCTCTTCTCCCATTCATGAAGAAAGAACGGCCCTTCGACAAGCTCAGGGCAAACGGGTCGAGAAGTCTGTTAGGGAAATCCGCGCAATTATCTTGCAAAACTGCGCAACCCATGCCATATGCCCTTGCAGCGCAGCATGGCGGGACCACCCGCCGCAACCACCGGCAGCGTGATTTCCCGCCCATTTTCAGGCGCGGGCGAGCCGGACCAGCGCTTTGTCCCCAGAGGCACCCTTTCACGCGGGTCGTTTCGAACCCGCGGCCCGTGCGCCGTCCGTTCGACGCGAACGGATGCGCCTGCGCGTCGCTCACTGTGAGTATTTTATGACGACTTTCAACGACTTTGGCCTGCACGCCGACATCAATCGCGCGCTTGCCGCCAAGGATTACACCGTCCCGACCCCGATCCAGACGCAGGCGATCCCGCCGCTGATGAAGGGCCGCGACCTGTGCGGGATCGCGCAGACCGGCACCGGCAAGACCGCCGGTTTCTCGCTGCCCTCGATCCACCATCTGATCACCCACCAGCACCGTACCAATCCGCGCAGCTGCCGCATGCTCGTGCTCGCCCCGACGCGCGAGCTGGCCGCCCAGATCGCGCAGAGCTGCCGCGATTATGGCCGCTTTACCAAGCTGCGCGTCTCGACCGTCTTCGGCGGCGTGCCGATCAACAAGCAGATCCGCGACCTGGCGCAGGGCGTCGAAATCCTCGTCGCCACACCGGGCCGCCTGCTCGACCTGATCGACCAGCGCGCGCTGCGCCTCGACGATGTCGAAATCTTCGTTTTGGACGAAGCCGACCAGATGATGGACATGGGCTTCATCCACTCGCTGCGCCGCATCGCCAAGCTGCTGCCGTCGCGCCGCCAGAACCTGTTCTTCTCGGCGACGATGCCGAAGGAAATCGCGCATCTGGCCGAACAATTCCTCGAGGATCCGGTCACCGTCTCGGTGACGCCCGCGGCGACCACGGTCGAAAAGATCAGCCAATATGCGACCTTCGTCGAACAGAAGGAAAAGCAGGCGCTGCTCCATTCGGTCATCGCCAGCGAAGACATCGACCGCGCGCTGATCTTCACCCGCACCAAGCATGGCGCCGACCGCGTCGTGCGCCACCTGGCCGGCGCGGGGATCAAGGCGATGGCGATCCATGGCAACAAGAGCCAGTCGCAGCGCACCCACGCGCTGCAGGCGTTCCGCTCGGGCGACATCAAGCTGCTCGTCGCGACCGACATCGCCGCGCGCGGCATCGACGTGTCGGGCGTCAGCCATGTGATCAACTTCGAGATCCCGAACGTGCCCGAACAATATGTCCACCGCATCGGCCGCACCGCCCGCGCCGGCGCCGAGGGCAAGGCGATCAGCTTCATCGCGCCCGACGAGCGGCCCTACATGCGCGACATCGAGCGCGTGACGCGGTCGAAGTCCGAACCGATGCCGCTGCCCGCGAACTTCAACGAGCTGGTGCGCAACCTGCCCAAGCCGGCGCAGCCGCCGCGCGACACCGGCAGCCAGGGCCGCAACCCGCAGCGTCAGCGTGAAGATGCGCTGCGCGGCCGCGACGGCAACAAGCCGCGCGGCGATCGTGGTCCGCGCCGCGACGGTGCGGCCGGCGAAGGCGCCGAAGGCCAGCGCAAGCGCCGCTTCCGCCCGCGCAACAAGAGCGTCGGCGCCCACAAGGGCGCGGTCAAGCGCGTCGGGTAAAATCCGGCGCTACCCTCTTTTTCCGTTTGTGCTGAGCTTGTCGAAGCACCGTCCTTTCCTTAGCATCGGCTAAAAGAAAGAACGGCCCCCTTCGACTGACTTGTCAGTCGCTCAGGGCAGGCTTCGACAGGCTCAGGGCGAACGGGGGAAGAATATGATCGACCAAGTCGCGGCAGCACCGGTCGACACCCGCCAAAGCGAACGCAAGGTCATCCTGGCCTCGTCGCTCGGCACGGTGTTCGAATGGTATGATTTCTACCTCTACGGGTTGCTTGCGACGATCATTTCGGCGCAATTCTTCTCGGGCGTCAACGAAACCACCGGCTTCATCTTCGCGCTCGCGGCGTTCGCCGCGGGCTTCGCGGTAAGGCCGTTCGGCGCGCTCGTCTTCGGGCGCATCGGCGATCTTGTCGGGCGCAAGAACACCTTTCTGGTCACCATGGGCCTGATGGGCCTGTCGACCTTCCTCGTCGGGCTGCTGCCCAGCTATGCGTCGATCGGCGTCGCGGCGCCGGTGATGCTCGTCGTGCTGCGCCTCCTCCAGGGCCTCGCGCTCGGCGGCGAATATGGCGGCGCCGCCACTTATGTGGCCGAGCATGCGCCCGAAGGAAAGCGCGGCCTCTTCACCAGCTTTATCCAGACGACCGCGACGCTCGGCCTGTTCGCGGCGTTGCTCGTCGTCATCGGGACGCGCTCGGCACTCGGCGAGGCGGCGTTCGCCGACTGGGGCTGGCGCATTCCCTTCCTGATCTCGGCGATTTTGCTGGGCGTCTCGCTCTGGATCCGCCTCCAGCTCGAGGAAAGCCCGGTCTTCAAGCAGATGAAGGCGGAGGGCACGACCTCGAAGGCGCCGCTCACCGAAGCCTTCGGCCGCTGGGGCAATTTGAAATGGGTGATCGTGGCGCTGTTCGGCGCGGTCGCGGGGCAGGCGGTGGTCTGGTACGCCGGGCAATTCTACGCGCTCTTCTTCCTCGAAAAGACGCTGAAGGTCGATGGCGCGACCGCGAACATATTGATCGCCATCGCGCTGGCGCTCGGCACGCCCTTCTTCATCTTCTTCGGCTGGCTCAGCGACAAGATCGGGCGCAAGCCGATCATCCTGGCGGGCTGCGCGCTCGCCGCGCTCACCTATTTTCCGGCCTTCCACCTGCTGACCAGCGCCGCCAATCCGGCGATGGCAAGGGCGCAGGAGGCCGCCGCGGTAACCGTTACTGCCGATCCCGGCTCGTGCGCGTTCCAGTTCGATCCGGTGGGCAAGAACAAGTTCGAAAGCACCGGCTGCGACATCGCCAAATCGGCGCTCGCCAAGGCTGGGGTCAGTTACAGGAGCGTCACGCGCGAGCGGATCACGGGCGAGAGCGCCGACGTCTGGATCGGCAAGACAATCCTGATCGCGCCCGATCCCTGGCGGCTCGCCGAGGAAGATCGCGCCGGAGCGGCCGAGGCGTTCCGCAAGCAGCTGGCGGCTGCGACCGCCGCGGCGGGCTATCCCGCCAAGGCCGACCTCGACGCGATGAACAAGCCGCTCGTCGTCGCCATCCTCTTCTGGCTCGTCCTGCTGGTGACGATGGTCTACGGCCCGATCGCGGCGCTGCTCGTCGAGCTTTTCCCCAGTCGCATCCGCTACACCGCCATGTCGCTGCCCTATCATATCGGCAATGGCTGGTTCGGCGGCTTCCTGCCGACGACCGCCTTCGCGATGGTCGCGGCGACGGGCAATATCTATTATGGCCTGTGGTATCCGGTGGTCGTCGCGGTGATCACCGTCATCGTCGGCCTGCTGTTCCTGCCCGAGACATCGCGCCGGCCGATTCATCAATAGGGTGGCCGACAGGACAATTGACGACCAGCGGGGCCGACGGGCTGGGCTCCGCGAGCTCTTGAGGGGGGCGTGATGCAAGCGATCGACGAGGACGATTTCGAACCCTTGCCGCCGCACCGGCCGATGTTCCGGCGCAAGCGGGTGCTGATTCCGCTCGGGCTGGTGCTGGCGATCCTGATCGCCTTCCTGGTGCTGCGCACGGGCGATACCGACCGCGACGAGATGATCGCCAAATATGGCGGCCCGCACGCCCTGTTCGTCGCGGGTCCGGCGGGCCAGCACATCCACTACCGCGATCAGGGCAAGCGCGACGGCCCGGTCATCCTGCTGCTCCACGGCTCGAACGCCAGCCTGCACACATGGGAACCGCTGGTGCAGCGACTGGGCGGCACCTATCGCATTGTCACGCTCGACCTGCCGGGGCATGGCCTGACCGGCGGCACGCCCGACAAGGATTACGGCGCCGACGGGATGATGGAGGCGGTCGATGTCGTCGCGGCGAAGCTGGGGCTGGAGCGCTTCACGCTCGGCGGCAATTCGATGGGCGGCTGGGTCGCCTGGCGTTACGCGCTCGCGCGGCCCGAGCGGGTCGATGCGCTGCTGCTGATCGACGCCGCCGGCATGCCGCTGCGCAAGGGCGAGAAGCGGCCGCCGTCGAACATCGGCTTTCGCGTCCTCGAATATCCCTTCGGGCGCTGGCTCGCGACGCAGATCACACCGCGCTCGCTGGTCGAGGAATCGCTGCGCGGGTCGATCGCGAAGCAGGACATCGTCGATGACGCGATGATCGACCGCTATTGGGAGCTGCTGCGCTTTCCCGGCAACCGCGAGGCGACGGTGCTGCGCGCCCGGATGGACCGCGAACCGGCGATGGCGAGCCGCGTCGGGGCGATCAAGGCGCCGACGCTGATCCTGTTCGGGAAGGAGGACCGGCTGATCAACCCGACCGCGGCGCAGACCTTCAACGAGCGCATCGCGGGGTCGGAAGTCGTGCTGCTCGACGGGATCGGCCATCTGCCGATGGAGGAAGCGCCCGGCGAGACCGCCGCGGCGATCGCCGACTTCCTCAAGCGGCGGCTTGGGCCGCTTCCGGTCGATCCAGCCACGAACTGATCCGCGTCGCCACATCGGCGGCATGGGTGAAGGGGAAGAGGTGCGATCCCGGCACGACCTCCAGCACCGCGCCATCGACCAGATCGGCGATCGCCTGACCGTGGCAGGCGGGGACGACGCCGTCGCGTTCGCCCATCAGGATCAGCACCGGCATCTTGAGCTGCGGCAGCGTCGCGACGCTCGTCCAGCCCGCCATCGCCATCGTCTGATAGGCCAGGCCGAGCGGGGTCGCGGTCGGCAGCTTGAGCCCGCTCGCCAGCATATCGTCGTCGAGCAGCGCCGCCCAGCCGATCCCCGGCGCGGTGACGGTCGGCGTCGTCGCCATCAGCACCAGCCGGCGGACGCGGTCCGGAAACTGCACCGCGACCTGCTGCGCCAGCGCGCCGCCCCAGCTGAAACCGGCGAGGTCGACGATCTTGTGTCCGAAGCGGTCGGCGATCTCCATCACCACCGCCGCGATCGTCGGCGCGCCATAGGGGAGCAGCGCGTCGGGCGAACCGCCGACCCCGGGCATGTCGAGCGTCCACACTTCGCGGCCGTGGAACTGCGCCAGCAGCGGTGCGGCGGCGGCGATGTCGGCGCCGATGCCGTTGAGGAATAACAGCGGCGTCCCGCCCGCCCCCGCGCGCCAGCGCGCGACGCGCAAGGTCAGGCCATAGACATGTTCGGTGCTGAGAGTCGGGTGTCCGCTGATCCTGCTCATGCGTCATGCCTTGGCACAGCTTGGTGGCGGACGAAAGTCCGCTAACCACGGATCGTCATCCCGGCGAAGGCCGGCATCTCGCCGGTGCATATGGGCGCGAGGTTGAAATCCCGGCCTTCGCCGGGAGGATGACAGGGCTAGACCTGCGGCATCGCCGCCTCGGCCGCCTGCTCGTAGCGGAGGCAGTCGAAGATTTTCGCACCGGCAAGGAACACCGACCCGGTACAGGCCAGCAGCAACAGCTTGCCGCCAATCCCCGGATAATGGTCGAGATAGGCCATGCCGCGGGCCATCGCACCGACACCAAGCGCGTAGATGATGAGGCAAGCCTCGAACTTTGTCTTGATGACGAACAGGCGTCCGATTTTTTTCAGCATTACCATGGATCCAAGCAAGCGCCGTGCCAGTGGCGCAAATCGGGGACTTGTCCCCAAGCTCCTATGGTAAACTGTAAATTAACTCGACATATAATGGCAAGGAGGAGGTTGGGGTGCCCCTAATTCGTCATGCTGAACTTGTTTCAGCATCCATGGCCTGATCTCTGATCGAGCGCCGCGCCGAAGGAGGCGGCGAGCCATGGACCCTGAAACAAGTTCAGGGTGACGAAGAGAGAAACGGCGGCGATCGACCGCTTCCACTCCTACAGTAATTCGTTCAAATCCAACGCCTCGAGCAACGCCGCCCGCGCGCGCTGGACGTCGCGCACGAGCGCGGAGGAGGCGAGGTCGCCCGGTGCGATCGCTTCGGGCCAATGCGCCGCGACGACCGCCGCAATCCGGTCGAGCTTCGCCGGATCGGCCATGAAACGCGGATCGACCGCCGCGGGGTCGGCGACAACGCGCAGGCGCAGGCACGCGGGACCGCCGCCGTTCGCCATCGACTGGCGGACGTCGACGGGCAGCAGACGGCGGATCGGGCCGTTGCCCGCGACATGCTCCTCCAACCAGCGCCAGACCGCAGGCGTCTCGCGCGCCTCGGTGGGAAGTACGAGCCCCATGCCGCCACCGTCGGGCAGGCTCACGAGCTGCGCGTTGAACAGATAGGATTTGATCGCGTCGGGCAGGCTCACCGCGCTCGCGGGAACTTCGACGATCTCGACCGTGGGCAAGGCGGCGCGGATTTCGGCATGCGCCGCTTCACGATCCTCGAACGCGGTTTCGTGGGTGAACAGCACGCGCTCGTTCGCGACCGCGACGACGTCGTTGTGAAAGGCGCCGCCCTGGATCGCGGTGTCCGACTGGCGGATGAACAGCGTGCGTGCCGGATCGAGCCGGTGCTTGCGCGCGATCGCTTTCGACGCGTCGAGATGCTGGCGCGCCGGGAACCGGCCGCCGCTCAGCCCATAGACGAAGATTTCGACACCGGGCGAGCCATGCCCGTCGCAGAGCCGCATATGGTTGGCCGCGCCCTCGTCGCCAAAGGGGGCGGGGACGGGGCCGTGGACCGCGAAGGCGGGATCGGCAAAGGCGAGACGGAGCTGCGCCAGCGTGCCCTGCCATTCATGGCTGCGGTGCGGCATCGTCACCAGGTTGGCGACGGTCAGATGGCATTTGCCGTCGGCGCTGTCGGGTGCGGGCGAGACGGTCGCAGCATTCGCGGCCCACATCGACGAAGCCGACCAGGCCTGCGCGCGCAGATGCGCCTCGGCGGTATCGAGCGAGGCGCCGAGCGTTTCGAGCCACGGCACATCGGGCCGGTCGAGCGGCATGAAGAAGCCTTGGGGCAGGCCGAGCGCGATATTGTGGCGCATTTTGTCGATGCCCTGCAGCGCCGCGGCGCGCGGCTGCGACACGTCGCCCGCATTGCTCGCCGAGGCGATATTTCCGCGGCTGAGACCGGCGTAATTGTGGCTGGGCCCGATGATGCCGTCGAAGTTGATTTCCGTGAGCATGGCTTGCTCTCACTCCAGTTGTTCAATTCAAAAGCCGCTCGCCCTGAGCTTGTCGAAGCCTGTCCTGAGCGACGCCGCAGGCGGCGTCGAAGGGGGCCGTTCTTTCTCAGCAACACCAAAGAAAGAACGGTGCTTCGCCAAGCTCGGCACGAACGGACGACAGGTTGTTATCGGCCGATCCAGCTGATCTCATCGCCCGCGGCGACGCCCAATATGCGCGCGGCGTCGGCGTCGATCGTGCCGCTCTCGCCGATCTGGCCGAAGCAGCAACGGAAATCGGCGAGCCGCCCGGTCGCGATCAGCGCGTCGCTGCCGCCTTCGGCAATCCCCGCCACCTCGATATGCTTCGCATCGCGGATGCTGGCGACCTGATCGGTGCGGGCGGTCATCGTCGGGCCGCCGTCGAAGATGTCGACATAATTTTCGAACGCGAAGCCCTCATTCTCCAGCATCCGCATCGCGGCGCGTCCCGTGGGATGCGGGACGCCAATGACGCTGCGCGCATGCTCGCTCAGCATTGCGATATAGACGGGGTGCTTGGGCATCAGGTCGGCGATGAACTGGTTGCCGTGCACGGCGTTGAACTGGTCGGCTTCCTGAAAATTCATCCCGAAGAACTTGCCCGCGACCCCGTCCCAGAAGGGCGAGCCGCCGGCCTCGTCGATCACCCCGCGCAGCTCGGCGAGGATGCGGTCGGCGAAGCGGGGCCGGTGGCGCGCGATGAACAGGTAGCGCGAGCGCGCGAGCAGCAGCCCGAGCCCGCCGGCGCGCGCCGCGGGGTGGAGGAACAGCCCGCCGACTTCCGACGCGCCGTTCAGGTCGTTGCTCAGCATCAGCACCTGCGCGTGGAAGGTGCGGCCCAGCTGCTCGCTATGCTTGCTGTCGGTGCCGATGCGGTAGCTGTAGAAAGGCCAACGTTGGCCGACCTGCCCGAAAATCTGGCACGTGCCGCGCACCTCGCCGCTATCGAGATCCTCCAGCATCATCAGATAGAGCTCGTCCGACGGATATTCCTTGTCCGACGCAAAGCTCGCTTCGGCGCGCTCCAGCTTGGCGCGCAAAGCCTTCTTGTCGGGGGGCAGATTGGTGAAGCCGCCCCCGGTCAGCTTCGCCATCTCGTAAATGCTTTGCAAATCGCCCGGCTTGGCTGCCCGGATCACATAATTCACACCGTCCCCCGTTCCGCTATTCTTATCATCGTCAGTGCCGACAATTGCGCCCGTTCGGCCAGGCTGTCGACGATCAAAAATTCGTCCGACGAGTGAATCGCGCCGCCGCGCGGGCCCATCGTGTCGACCACCGGCACACCGCACGCGGCGATATTGTTGCCGTCGCACACACCGCCGGTCGCCTTCCAGCGGATCGGCGGCAGGCCGAGCGCGGCGCCGCAGTCGCGGACCAGTTCGAACAACCGCGTCGCGGCGGGATCGAGTGGCTTGGGCGGGCGGTTGAAATTGCCGTGGAGATGGCAATGCACGTCATGCTCGCGCGACACCGCCGCCACCGCATCGCGCAGCGCGGTTTCGGCTGCGATCATCGCCGCGGGCGTCGAGGGGCGCAGATTGACGCGCAGGATCGCTTGGTCGGGGACGACATTGTTCGGGCCGCCGCCGTCGATCTTCGCCGGATTGACCTTGAGATCGGGCGATTTCAGCGCATTCAGTCGCAGCGCCAGATCGGCGGCGGCGATCAGCGCGTTGCGGCCGTCCTCGGGATTGCGCCCGGCATGCGCCGACCGGCCGTGGACGATCACCGAGAAATTGCCGCTGCCGGGCCGCGCGCCCGCCAATCCGCCATCGGGCAGCGCGGGCTCATAGGTGAGCGCGGCGGTCTTGCCCCTGGCCAGCTCGGCGATGAGCGCGGCCGAGGCGTGGCTGCCCGTTTCCTCGTCGCTGTTGATCATCACGTCGTAGCCGACGCGCGAGGCGAGCGGGGAGTCCTCGAGCGCCGTAAGCGCCGCGAGGATCACCGAAATCCCCGCCTTCATGTCGGCGGTGCCGGGGCCGTTGAGCACGCCGGGTTCGAGCCACTGGAGCGTCTGGAACGGGTGGTCGGCGGCGAACACCGTGTCCATATGGCCGGTGAGCAGCAGCTGCACCGGCGCCCCGGGCCGCACGCGAAGGTGGAGATGGTCGCCGCGCTGCGTCGTCTTGACGTTTCCCGCGGCGTCGACGCTCTCGACCGGATCGGGCGCGACGAGCCGGACGTCGCCGGGCAGCGCCGCAAAGGCGTCGGCGAGCAGCCCCGCGACGGTCTTGAGCCCGGCGAGGTTGCCGGTGCCGCTGTTCACCGCGGCCCATGCTTCGACTTGGCGCAGCATCGGCGCATCGGCCGCGCGTTCGAGCGTCGCTTGTTCGGTTGCGGTCAGGCTGGTCATCCACCGGCTATAGCGAGCGGCGAGGGGCTTTGGCACCCCCTGTGACGGGTCAGGCGGCGCGGGCGAACCAGATGATATGCCGCGCGCCCTTGCGGTTGCTGCGCGCGCGCACCGCGACCTCTTCGACCGCGAAGCCCGCGTCCTTCAGCCGCCGCGCGAATCGCACGTCGGGATGCGCCGACCAGATGGCCAGAATGCCGCCGGGCCGCAGCGCGCGCCGCGCGCGGTCCAGCCCCGCGGCAGAATAAATGCGGTCGTTGCTTTCGCGGGTCAGCCCGTCGGGGCCGTTGTCGACGTCGAGCAGGATCGCATCGAACGCGCCGACCGCTCCGCCGATCACCCCCGACACGTCGGCGATGCGCAGCGCGACGCGGGGGTCGTCGAGACAGCCCGCGGTCAGATCGGCCATCGGCCCGCGCGCCCAGTCGATGATGTCGGGCACCAGCTCGGCCACCGTGACGCGCGCGTCGGCGCCGAGCCGGGCCAGCGCGGCGCGCAGCGTGAACCCCATGCCATAGCCGCCGATCAGCAAATGCGCCGCCGTTCCGCCGCGCAGCCGGTCGCAGCTCATCTCGGCGAGTGCGACTTCCGAACCGCTCAGCCGGCTGCTCATCAGCTCGTTGCCACCCAGCGCGATCGTGAAATCGCCGCCGCGCCGGAACAGGCGCAGCTCTTCGCCGCCGGGGACGGGAGCGGTGGCCAGGAGTTCGCGCGCGATCATGGCGCGCCCATAGCGGCCGGCACCCCGCTTTGCACCCCCATTGCCAACCCGGCGCAATCGCGCCATAGGGCGGCGGCCCTTTCCTCCCCGGATTCCATTGCGCGATCGCGCTGACCAAAGGGTGCTGAATGACTGACTTCCTCGACCGCAACGGCCTCTCCGTCGATTCGCGTCTGGCCGCCTTCATCGAAGAAAAGGCGCTGCCCGGAACCGGCGTCGATGCGCAGAAATTCTGGGCCGACTTCGCCGACCTGCTCGCCAGGTTCGCCCCCGAAAATGCCGCGCTGCTCGCTAAACGCGACGATTTGCAGGCGCGGATCGATGCCTGGCATCAGGCGCGGGAGGGCCAGCCGCACGACGCGGCCGCCTATCAGGCCTTCCTCCGCGAAATCGGCTACCTCGTCCCCGAGCCTGCGCCGTTCCGGGTCGGCACCGTGGACGTCGACCCCGAGATCGCGACGATGGCGGGGCCGCAGCTCGTCGTGCCTGCGCTCAACGCGCGCTTTGCGCTCAACGCCGCCAATGCCCGCTGGGGCAGCCTCTACGACGCGCTTTACGGCACCGACGCGCTCGACGCGCCGCCGGCAAAGCCCGGCGGTTACGATGCGACACGCGGCGCCGCGGTGATCGCGCGCGCCAAGGCTTTCCTCGACGAAGCGGTGCCGCTGGCGTCGGGAAGCTGGAGCGATTGGGACGGTGGCCAGTTGCTCCTCGCCGATCGCTCGCAATGGGCAGGCAGCAAGCCCGGCGGCATCCTCCTCAAGCACAATGGCCTGCATATCGAACTGGTGATAGATCCCGACAGCGCGATCGGCAGGACCGACCCGGCGGGCATCGCCGATGTGCTGCTCGAAGCCGCGCTGACGACGATCATCGACCTCGAGGACAGCGTCGCCGCGGTCGATGGCGAGGACAAGACCCTCGGCTACACCAATTGGCTCGGCCTGATGCGCGGCGACCTCACCGAAAGCTTCGCCAAGGGCGGCGCGACCGTCACCCGCGCGATGGAGCCCGACCGCGAATGGACCGCGCCCGACGGCACGGCGTTCACGCTGCCCGGCCGCAGCGTGATGTTCGTGCGCAACGTCGGCCATCTGATGACGACGCCGATGATCCGCCTGCCGAACGGCGCCGAGGCGCCCGAGGGGCTCTGCGACGCCGTCATCACCAGCCTCTGTTCGCTCCACGACCTCCAGAATCTCGGCAGCCGCAAGAACAGCCGCGCGGGCAGCATCTATATCGTCAAGCCCAAGCAGCACGGGCCCGAGGAATGCGGCTTCACCGACCGGCTGTTCAACGCGGTCGAGGATATGCTCGGCCTCGACCGCCATACGATCAAGGTCGGCGTGATGGACGAGGAGCGCCGTACCAGCGCAAACCTCGCCGCGTGCATCGAGGCGGTGCGCGACCGCATCGTCTTCATCAACACCGGCTTCCTCGACCGCACCGGCGACGAGATCCACACCTCGATGCGCGCGGGCCCGATGATCCCCAAGGGCGAGATGAAGGCGAGCGACTGGATCGCCAGCTATGAGGACCGCAACGTCCGCATCGGCCTCGCCTGCGGGCTCAGCGGGCGGGCGCAGATCGGCAAGGGCATGTGGGCGATGCCCGACCTGATGCGCGCGATGCTGGAGGCGAAGATCGCCCATCCGAAGAGCGGCGCGAACACCGCCTGGGTGCCGTCGCCGACCGCCGCAACCTTGCACGCGCTCCATTATCACCAGGTCGATGTCTTCGCGCGGCAGAAGGAGATTGCGGGCGAGGCGGTGCCGTCGCTCGATCGGCTGCTCAACATTCCCGTCGCGGCCGGTCGCAACTGGAGCGAGGCCGAGATTGCGCGCGAGCTCGACAATAATTGCCAGGGCATCCTCGGCTATGTCGTGCGCTGGATCGACCAGGGCGTCGGCTGCTCGAAGGTCCCGGACATCGATGACATCGGCCTGATGGAGGACCGCGCGACGCTGCGGATCAGCAGCCAGGCGCTCGCCAACTGGCTGCTCCACGGCGTGTGCACCGAGGCGCAGGTCGATGCGGCGCTGGCGCGCATGGCGGCGAAGGTCGACGCGCAGAACGCGGGCGACCCGCTGTACGAAAAGCTGACGCCCGACGGCATTGCGTATCGCGCCGCGCGCGCGCTGATCGTCGAGGGGGTGACCCAGCCGTCGGGCTATACCGAACCGCTGCTGCACAAATATCGGCTGGAGAAGAAGGCGGCCTGAAGCGGATGCCTGCTTGGGGGTGGGGAGCGGACGTTAGACCTTCAGCAGTCGCTTAGCCTGCTTGGTAGGGATAGCCAGTGCATAAGCAATATCTTCGATCGATATTTCTGGCCTCGCCTGTCGCAGATCATGCGCTGTTTCGACAAGAACTGGGCTTCTCGAGTCAAGGAATGTCGCCACATGTCCAGCTTCGCGCCCAAGACGGAGAATTAGTTCGTAGGAGAGAAAGTCGGGCGGCCATCTGGAATGTTCGACAATCGCGCTCAAAGTGTCTTGGTCAATGCGTTTCAAGCAGTAGTTATCGTGAATTCGTTCTTCTTGAGCGACCATCCAATTCTGTCCGCAGGCTCGACAGGTGGACGCATAGAGCCACCACTTTTCGTCTCCGTAATTGCGAACAAGATCGAGCGTTTCAAAAATCCGCTCGTCCATGCCTTCGGCATCGCCCATACCAATTACGGCCATGTCGGCCAGTTCGGAGCAACAGCAATCAGTTGAGTTATCCATCGCGCATCACTGCACTAACGTACTGACGTCGGCAACCGGTCGTCAGCTGCCATGGAGCCAAACATCGACTGATTTTTGACTCGATACCGGGGGCACAAACGTATAGAACATAAGCGGAACAAAAAGGAGTCCGCCATGTCCGCCGCCGTCGATGTCGCCTATCGCCACTATCCCAAAACCGGCCGCCTTGCGGGTCTGCGCGAAGCGGACGGCACCGTCTTCAAACTCTATCATCTGACCTCCCCCGACGCGCCGGTGCCGGACGATGTTGCCCGGCTTTGCGAAGACTGGTTCGAGGCCGAAGCCGCCGCCGTAGCCGATCCCGGGGATCATGGCTTCGTGCTGCTCCACCGCTGCGGCGCGGATTTCTATTTTCTGCTCGTCTCCGTGTGGCGCGGGTCGAACGAGCTGTGGGAGGCGGTCTGGTATCGCCACGGCGACATGCCCGCCTTCGCGCCCTTCGACCCCGCCTATCCGGGCGAAGCGGGCGCGGCGCGGCCGACCTTTTGCGTCTGGGAACTCGGCATCGTCGCGCACGAGGCGCAGGCGTGGGGGCGCTATCTTGCATCGTCCCGCCGCGACACGGATCTTGCGGTCTGGCGCGTCGACATATTCGAAGGCCCCGTCTAGCTGTCGTTCCGATACAATATCGCCTTGCGTTTCCGCCCTATAGGCCCGCATCTGCGCAGTGGGGACAGCAAGGGGGCAGGGCGATGGCGGCACCGTTCAATTTCGGGCAGCTCAAATTTCTGAAGGCGCTGACCGAGGCGCTGTTTCACGGGGCGCCGATGGCGATCACGGCCGATCAGGTCGTCGCCAATATCGCCGAACTGTTCGCCAAGGTTGGCGGCACCAAGCTCGACGAAATCCGGCTGTCGCTGACCGCGACCGAGGTGGTGCTGGGACCCTTGTTCGCACTCGCCGACGTCGCCGAGCGCGCCCGGCGGATCGAGCGACGGTTGCAGAACAGCCAGATCGACCTGTTCCAGGATATGGCGCGGCTGCGCGGCGTCATCTACGGCTGCTATTACGGCCATTGGCAGCCGGGGATCGAGCCCGGCGACCAGGATGCGAACGCCGCCAATCCGGTTCACCGCCAGATCGGCTTCACCCTGCCCAAGCATCGCGTGCGCGGACCGGGCGAGATGCCGCTGACGCGGATCGACGGGCGCGAGATCGATCCGGCGCATATCCTCGACGCGGCGGCGCTCGAGGACGAGTATGATGTGATCGTCGTCGGATCGGGCGCGGGCGGCGCGGTCGCGGCCTATCATATGGCGCACGATCATGGGTATAAGGTGCTGGTCGTCGAGGCGGGGCCTTTCTATCCCTCGCCGCGGATCAACCATCACGAACTCGACATGGTCGCGAACCTGTTCAAGCATGGCGCGCTGCAAACCTCGACCAATCGCGATTTCGTGGTGTTCCAGGGGCGCTGCGTCGGCGGCTCTTCGACGATCAACAACGGCATCTGCCTGCGCGTGAACGAGGCGGGGCGGACGCATCCCGATGCGGTCGACGTCCTCGACAAATGGGCGGGCATCGGCGCGCCGGTCGACAAGGTCGATTTCCACAAAAGCTATGACGCGATCAAGGCGCGGCTCGGCATCGCCAAGATCGAGCCGCGCAGCGGGCGGCACAACGGCCCGCATCTGATCAACGGCTGGAACGCTTATGCGCCGACATCGGGCGATCCGAAGGACGGCCGCGCGATCGCCGACTGGTTCGCAAAAAATTTCGGGCCGCCGAACACGCCGAACGCCTGCGCCTATTGCGGCTATTGCAACGCCGGCTGCGCCTATGGGCGGCGGATGGGGATGGCGCAGACCTATCTGCCCGACGCGTGCCGCGCGGGCGCGCGCATCCTGCCGGGAACCAAAGCCGACAAGATCGTCTGGCAGACCGCGATCGACGGGCGGCGCGAGGCGGAGGCGGTGAAGCTGATCCTGCCCGACGGGTCGCGCGCGCTTGTCCGCGCGCGCGTCGGGGTTGTCGTCGCGGCGGGCACGATCGCCTCGTCGAAGCTGCTCAGCCGCAGCGACATCGACGGCACCGGCTATCAGGTGTCGCTCAACATCGCCTCGCCGGTCGTCGCGCTGATGCCGCCGGGCGTCGGCGGCGATGCGTGGGACGAGGACCAGATGGCGAGCTATGTCGATTGCGGCGACTATCTGCTCGAAAGCCATTTCCAGCCGCCGATGGCGATGGCGTCGCTGATGCCGGGCTGGTTCGGCGACCATGCGGAGCGGATGCGGAATTTCGGCCGCGTCCATTCGGCGGGCATCCTCTTTCCCGCCGACCGGCGCGGGCGGGTGAAGGACGGCAAGCTCGAGTTCAAGCTCGATGCGCAGGAGGATCTGCCTTTGCTCCGCCGCGCGATGGCGACCTTGACCAAGGTCCATTTCGCCGCGGGCGCGCTCGAATGCTATCCGGCGCTCACGAAGGGCCAGACGGTCACACCCGGCATGGACGTCGACGCCTTCTTCGAGGATGCGATCGAGGAGGCCGACGATGTGACGCTGTCGAGCAGCCATCCGCACGGCGGCAATGCGATCAACGAGGATCCGCAATATGGCGTCGTCGATCCGGAGTGCCGGGTCCACGGGACGACCAATGTCCTCGTCACCGACGCCAGCGTCTTCCCGACCTGCATCCGGGTCAACGCGCAATGGACGACGATGGCGATGGCGCATTATGCGACGGCGCGGCGCGATCCGTTCGGCTGACCGATACCCAACCCCGTTCGTGCTGAGCTTGTCGAAGCAGCGTCCTTTGTCTCCTCGAAGGAAAGAACGGCCCCCTTCGACGCCGCCTGCGGCGTCGCTCAGGACAGGCTTCGACAAGCTCAGGGCAAACGGTTAAGGGGGCCTCCGCAATGACCTTCACCGTCGCCGCCCTCTATCGTTTCGCGCCCTTCGGCGACCCCGCTGCGCTGCGCCAACCGCTGCTCGACCGCTGCGCCGCGCACGACGTGAAGGGCACGCTGCTCCTCGCGCGCGAGGGGATCAACGGCACGATCGCCGGGCCCGAAGACGGCATCGCGGCGGTGATCGCGCATATCCGCGCGCTCCCCGGTTGCGCCGACCTGGACGTCAAATATTCCGCCGCCACCGCGATGCCCTTCCAGCGGCTGAAGGTCCGGCTCAAGAAGGAAATCGTCACGATGAAGGTGCCGGGGCTCGACCCGGCGCGCGAGGCGGCGCCCTATATCGACCCCGCCGACTGGAACGCGCTCGTCGATGATCCGGACACGGTGCTGATCGACACGCGCAACGACTTCGAGGTCGGCTACGGCAGCTTCGACGGCGCGCTCAATCCGCATACGAAGAGCTTCGGCGACTTCCCCGGCTGGTGGCGCGAGCACGCCGCCGAGTTTGCGGGAAAGCGCATCGCGATGTTCTGCACCGGCGGCATCCGCTGCGAAAAATCGACCGCCTTCCTGCGCAGCGAAGGCGTCGAGGAGGTCGTCCACCTGAAGGGCGGCATCCTCGCCTATCTGGAGCAGGTTCCCGAAGCCAACAGCCGCTGGCACGGCAGCTGCTTCGTCTTCGACGAACGGGTGAGCGTCGGGCACGGGCTCAAAGAGGTGGGCGAGAAGGAATAATTCGGCGGCTGCTTTGGGGTGGGGAGCGGACGTTAAAATAGTCCGTCGCCCCCGCGAAGGCGGGGGCCGTAGTCGGCCTTGCGCAACGGCTCCAGCGGCCCCCGCCTTCGCGGGGGCGACGGCAACTACCGCTCGAAAGCCGACATTTCTCCCTTCCTTGTCATCCCCGCGAAAGCGGGGACCCAGAGCGTCCGTAGGCTGACCCCGCACCGGGTTGCGGGTCAGAGCCCCGTGCCTCGGACCGCCTTTCGCGGGGGTGACATAAGGAAAAAAGGTCCGACCGCTATCGGTCGTCAGCCGAGCGTCAGCGTATAGGTGACGCGATAGTCGCTGGCATCGCCGTTCAGCGTCTTGGTGAAGGTGCCGGGTGTCGATCCCAGTTCGATCGTGCCGATATTGTCGCTGCCGCCGATGTCGTCGAATTCGCGCAGCTGGAAACTCACCGGCTGTTCGAAGGCGAAATTGCGGTCGACGACCCAGCTTTCGCCGCGCTTGATCGAGAAAATCTCGCGCGATCCTTCGGGAAACCGCTCGCCGGTGTTGAAGCGCAGGAACAGCTGGTCGGGCAGGCCGAGCCCGAGCCGGCCGGTCAGCTTCACCGCCTCGACGCGAATGTTCGACAGCGTGTATTTCTTCGTCACCGGTGCGCTCGCCATCACCGCCGCCGCGGCGGGCGCCGCCGCCTTCGGGTCCTTGCCGAGCCGTGCGACGCTCTGGCCCGCCAGCACCGCATATTTGCCCTTGGGAAATTCGGCGAGATAGGATTTGAACGCGCTGACGCTGTTCTCGGCGACCGCACCCTTCCACATCAGCTCCTCGAGCGCGCTGCGATTGCCGGCCGGCGGCGCGCCGGGGCGCGGGACCAGATAGACCGGCGTGCCGGTGATGCTCGCGCTGACGAACGGGCGCTGCCGTCCTTCGGTCGCCGCCAGCACATCGTCGCGGATCGCGCCGCCCAGCAATTGCACCGGCAGGTCGGGCTGCGGCAGCCGCCTGGCGAGCGACGCGGCAAAGGGCGAGTTCACGCCCGTTCCGTCGGCGGCGGTCTGTCCCGGCGCGGCGGCGAAGATGACGAGCACGTCGTCGGCCTCGACCCCCGCAAGTCCCGTCTGCACCGCGCGCGTGCCCGATTTCCACGAGCGGCCAAACGGATTGTTGCGGCACGAATCGAGGATCACCATGCGGATCTGCGCCCCCGACACCGATTCCATCACGCGGTCGAGGTTGACCGCCTCATAGGGCAGGTCGAGGTCGGACTTCAGCCCCGCATCGGTCGGGATCAGCCAGTTCTTGCCCTGCGCCTCGATCCCGTGCCCGGCATAATAGACCATCGCGATCTCGGCGCCCTCGGCCTTGACGCGAAAGTCGCGCATCGCCTTCTGGAAGTCGTTGACCGACAGGTTCGCGGCGATGGTGACGTCGTCGAACCCCGCGCTCCGCGCCGACGCGGCGACCAGCTTGATGTCGTTCGCCGGGTTCACCAGCCGGCTGGTGTTCGCATAGTCGCTGTTGCCGATGATCAGCGCGACCTTGCGTGCCTCCGCTGCGGTCGGCGCGACCAGGAAGAGGGCGGTGATCAGGATCAGCCAATGGCGCATCATCTCGTCACCCTCCCGTCACGCAGCCGCGCCGCGTCCTGTGCGAGCCAGCCGAACGGCCGCGGCGTCTCAGACGGTCCCACCAGCTCGCCATTTGTTCGACTCCCCTTGGCGCGGAAACTGACCCTTGCTAGCGCAGTTGGCAACACCCATCTGTGCGGTCCCGCACAGGATTCGCCCGCGCACCCGAAAGATCGCCATGCCCGCCACGCACCACACGAAAATGCTCATCCTCGGCTCCGGCCCCGCCGGCCTGTCCGCCGCCATCTACGCGGCGCGCGCCGGCATGCGGCCGATCGTCGTGCAGGGGCTCCAGCCCGGCGGCCAGCTGACGATCACGACCGACGTCGAAAACTATCCGGGCTTTGCCGAGGTGATCCAGGGCCCGTGGCTGATGGAACAGATGACCGCGCAGGCGACGCATGTCGGCACAGCCATGATCTGGGACACGATCGTCGACGTCGACGTCTCGCAGCGCCCGTTCAGGCTGACCGGCGACGGCGGCGATGTCTATCTCGCCGAAACGCTGGTGATCGCGACCGGCGCGCAGGCGAAGTGGCTGGGCGCGCCCGGCGAACAGGAACTGGGCGGCAAGGGCGTGTCGGCGTGCGCGACCTGCGACGGCTTTTTCTATCGCGGCAAGAAGGTCGTCGTCATCGGCGGCGGCAACACCGCGGTCGAGGAGGCGCTGTACCTCACCAACCACAGCGACGATGTGACGCTGATCCACCGCCGCGATCATCTGCGCGCCGAGAAGATCCTGCAGGACCGCCTGTTCGCGAACCCGAAGATCAAGATCCTCTGGAACAAGCGCGTCGAGCGCTTCGTCGCGGGTGGCGGCACCGCGGGTCTCGTCGGGGTCGACCTGATCGACACCGTCACCGGCGCGGCGAGCCACGAGCCGACCGACGGCGGCTTCGTCGCGATCGGCCACAGCCCCTCGACCGAGCTGTTCAAGGGCAAGCTGCCGCTCGATGACGACGGCTATCTGCAGGTGACGCCGGGCACCTCGCTGACCGCGATCCCCGGCGTCTTCGCCGCGGGCGACGTCACCGACAAGGTCTATCGCCAGGCGGTGACCGCGGCGGGCATGGGCTGCATGGCGGCGCTCGACGCCGAGCGCTTTCTGGCCGAGGCGGAGTATCACGCGATGGTGGATGCCTGAGCGGCGACACGACGGCGTTCGGCCGGACCACGACGTTCACATCATCGTCATCCTGAACTTGTTTCAGGATCCACGGCGCGCCATTTCCTTTGGCACTGCGTCAAATTCGAGCGCGGGCCATGGATGCTGAAACGAGTTCAGCATGACGAGAATCGAGGGGCAGCTTCCACCCCAAAGCAGCCGTCAGGCGAGCCTCTCCACTACGCGCGCGACCAACCACTCCGCGTCCTCGCCGGCGAAGCTGTGCGACGCGCTGGCGAGGCGTTCGACGGGGATCGCGGACGGTCGGCACTTGTCGGCGAAAGCCTGCGCTGTCCGGTCCCCGGTGGCGAGCAGGATGGTGGCGGGGCAGGTCAGGGCCGCCAGCGCGCGATCGAGACGCGCCGGCAGGCTGCCCGGCGCAGCAGGCGCGGCCGACGGACCCAGCGCCGACAGCCCGCGGACCAGCTTGCGGACATCGACCTCGCCTTTGACCAGGCGCAACAGGCTCTTCGGATCCTTCAGCCGCGACCAATAGCGCGCGCGGATCGCCGACGCGGGCGGCAGCGCCGGTTCTTCTGCCTCCTCGTCGCTGTCCTCATAAGTCCACGGATTGGCCAGGATCAGCGCATCGAGCGGCAGCGGCTGATGCAGCAACAAGGCGCTCGCCGCGTCGCAATTGCCGAAGGCGACCACGCGCGTGACGTGCGGCGCGGCCTCGCGAAACGCGGCAATCGCGGCCGCGATATCGGGCCCGCTGCTCGCATAGCCGCCGTTGATCCCCTCGCTGTCGCCGATCCCGCGCCGGTCGAAGCGGAACACCGGATGCCCCGCCGCCGCGATCCGCTGCGCCAGCATCGCCATCCCGCGATGCGCGCCGCTCCGCACCTCGTTGCCGCCCGACACGATCAGCAGCCCGGTCGTCCCCGCCGCTTCGTCGAGCGTCGCGGCAAGTGCCGCGCCTTCGCAGGCAAAGCTCAGCTGATGCCGCATGTCTGGATCCAGGCGGAAATGTCGGCGGCGATCGCCGACGCCATGGCGGCATCCTCGCCGGGCTCGGCGCGCAGCCACAGCGGCGTTCCCGCGATGCCGTCGGCGCCCAGGCCGATGCTGCGCAGCGGCGCAACCGGCCGCGCGTCGGCGCTGCCGAGCTGGGCGACCATCGCGGCCGACAGCAGGTTGCCGGCAAGCAGCAGCGGCGCTGTCTTCGCGGCCTCTTGCAGGCTGTCCAGCGACGATTCGATCCCCGCCTGGCGGTCGGCGGTGACGCGGGCGCGCATCATCGTGCGCAGCAGCGAGGCGCCGCCGACGGGCGCGAGCCGCCACCAGGCGGCGGCGTTGGCGCGATGATCGAGCAGCGTCCCGCCGCGAACCGACGCGATGACGACCGGCCCGTCGATGCCGGCAGCGACCGTGGCAAGCGCGTCCTGCCATTGCTCCAGATCGACCGCGTCCAGCGCGACAAGGCTTTCATTCTGTCCCGGCAGATCGGGCAGCACCGCCGCAAATCCGTCGGCCGCCAGCGCCCGCATCGCGAGCGCCAGCGTGCGGCGCAGCCGGTTCGCCTCGTCGAACAGCGGTGGAACGATCAGGATGGTGGCGCGGGGGATGCCCGCGGGGGTGATGTTTAGGCGATGCTCGGGGGGTGGCATGGCAATCTTCAGCTCACCCCTGTTCCGTTTGTCCTGAGCTTGTCGAAGGCCCGCCCTTCTCTCGACATCGCAAGAAAGAACGGTGCTTCGACAAGCTCAGCACGAACGGATGAGTAAGTGATCAATCCGCCACCTTGCGCTGCGAAAAGGCGAGCAGATTACCATAGGTTTCAAAGATTTCGCCGTCGATCTCGTCATCGTCGATGAGGATGCCCAGGCGGTCTTCCATCTCGGTCAGCACGGTCGCGACCGCCATCGAATCGAATTCGGGCAGCTCGCCGAACAGGCCGCTGTCCACGGTCAGCGCCGCCGCGCGCTCCTCGCCAAGCCCCAGCACATCGGCGAGCAGCGCGCGCAGGGTGGCGTCGACGGTCGTGGAATCGGTCATGTGTCTTTCCTGAGCAGCGAACGGGCGAAGGCCTTTAGTGCCGGACCCCATGCCGCGGGGCGCGACGGATTGAAAGCCTCGATGCGCCACAGCGGCTCGTAGCGGTTCATCCAGTCGCGCTTGTAGGCGTCGTTGCCGGTGCCGAAATCGACGCGCTTCACGCCGTCGACCTCGATCACATGCCGGAACAGCGCGCCGGACAGCAGCGTGCCCGGCGACGCCTTCAGGCTGTCCTCGACATGCGCCAGCTTGTGGATGAAGGCGGTGCCGTCCTCGACCGTCCAGAACTGCGCGGCGACGGGCACGCCTTCGATCCGCGCGATCCCCATGCGAAAGGTGCCGCGCGCGCTCTCGGCTTCGGCAAAGGCGCGGAGCAGGGCGGGATGGCCCTCCTCGGGCTTCCAGCTCGCGGCATAGATTTGCTCATAGGCCGCCCAGCTGCCCGGATCGAATTCGGTCAGCAGCTGGATGTCGACGATGCCCTTCTTCGCCTTGCGCTGCACGGTGCTGCGCAGCGCGCCGGGGCGGCTCGCCCACCAGCTGTCGTGATCCAGACCAGCAAGGTCGAGCCAGTGGCGATCGCCCGCCGACGTGGCCTTCACCCACCATCCGGCGGTCCGCATCGCCGCGCTGATGCTCTGCCGTTCATCTTCGCGAATGGGGTAGAGCGACAAATGTGCGGCCTTGGAGCGTAATTTCACGAAGAGGTCGGCAAGCGCCGCATCTTGGTTGCTTTCGATACCGGCATCATGTGCTCCCCGGCGAAGGCCGGGGGCCAGGGTTTTGCGACCGATGTCCGCGCCCTTGAGCTCTGGGCGCCGGCTTTCGCCGCGGGTCACATAAAGAGGCCGGATCGCAAAGCTGTACCAGTTGGTCAGCCCCGCAACATAGCCGGGCCTTTCGATCCGAAGCGGCAGCAGCGCGGTTGTCCTGCCCGCCCTGCCGCGTGCGTCGACCCGGCCCGCGCCCGCAAAACCATGCGCCGTGAGCAGGTCGAACCATTCGGCCCGGTCGAACGGCGACGCAAAGCCTGCGGCCTTCGCCGCATCATCATTAGCGTGATCTTCACCGTTCCCATGCATGGTCCCGCGCTCTATCACCACTGTCCTAACAGCCGATGACCACGCCACAAAATCCGCCCTCGCGACCGATCGATCATCTCGTCAAATTTGGCGCGGCGGATGCGGCTGCCTTGCTGATCGGTGACAAGGTCACGACCTTCGCCGATCTCGACGCCGGGGTCGGGCGGCTCGCATCATGGCTGCTCGAACAGGTGGGCGGCCCCGGCGAGCGCGTCGCCAGCTGGAGCGCGAAGACGCGCGCCGCCTGCCTGATGCCGCTCGCCGCGGCGCGCGCGGGGCTGATCCATGTGCCGGTGAACCCGCTGCTCAAGGCGCCGCAAGTCGCGCATATCCTGACCGACAGCGGCGCCAAGCTGCTGATCGCCAACCAGTCGCGCGCCGACATGCTCGGGGGCGACCTGCCCGAGGACTGCGCGGTGCAGGATCTGAAGATCGCCGAAGACGTGATTGATTCGGGAGGACAGGGCCTGCCGCTTTCGATCGCCGAGCCCGACGATCTCGCCGCGATCCTCTACACCAGCGGCTCGACGGGGCGTCCGAAGGGCGTGATGCTCAGCCATGCGAATCTGTGGCTCGGCGCCGAAAGCGTCGCCTCCTATCTGACGCTCACGTCCGATGATCGCGTCCTCGCCGTGCTGCCGCTCAGCTTCGACTATGGGCAGAACCAGCTTTTCTCGACCTGGCATGCGGGCGGGGCGGTGGCGCCGCTCGACTATCTGACCCCGCGCGACGTCGTAAAGGCGGTCGCGCGGCACGGCATCACGACGCTGGCCGGGGTGCCGCCGCTTTGGGTGCAACTCGTCGAGAGCGACTGGCCCGCCGAGACCGCGGCGCTGCTCCGGCGGCTCACCAACAGCGGCGGCGCGCTGACCCCGTCGCTGATCGACGCCCTGCGCGCGACCTTCCCCAACGCGGACATCTATCCGATGTACGGGCTGACCGAGGCGTTCCGTTCGACCTATCTCGATCCCGCGCTGGTGGCGACGCATCCGACCTCGATGGGCCGTGCGATCCCGCACGCCGAAATCCTGATCTGCCGCCCCGACGGCAGCGTGACCGACGATAATGAACCGGGCGAACTGGTCCACGCTGGCCCACTGGTCGCCAAAGGCTATTGGCAGGATGCCGATCGCACCGCGCAACGCTTCAGGCCCGCGCCGGCCGCGTCGCTTTATGGCGGCACCGCGGTCTGGTCGGGCGACACGGTGCGCCGCGACGCCGATGGCCTGCTCACCTTCGTCGGACGCGACGACGCGATGATCAAGACCGCGGGCAACCGGGTCAGCCCGACCGAGGTCGAGGATGTCGCGGTCGCGTCGGGGTTGATCTACGAGGCGGTCGCTTTCGGCGTACCCGACCCGCGGCTCGGCGCCGCGATCGTGCTGATCGTGCGCGGCAAGGGCGCCGCCGACCGCGACGCGCTGGCGGCGTACCTCAAACAGAATCTGCCCAATTTCATGCAGCCGCAGACGATCGAATGGCGCGCCGAACTGCCGCGCAATCCGAACGGCAAGCTCGACCGCGTCGCGATCGCCGCCGACTGGCAGGTGGTGGCATGAAGCCGCACGGTCCGATCCCGCCCGGCTTCGCCGCCGATGCCGAGGGCATGCTGCTGGTCGGCGGAATGCGCGCCGACGCGCTCGCCGAGGCGGCGGGCGATACGCCCCTGTTCGTCTATGACAGCGCGATGCTGGGCGCGCGCGTCGCCGAATGGCGCGCCGCGATGCCCGCCGGGGTGCAGCTTCATTATGCCATGAAAGCGAACCCTTATACGCCATTGCTCATCCATATGGCGCGGCAGGTCGACGGGCTCGACGTCGCGTCGGGCGGCGAGCTGAAAGCGGCGCTGGCGAGCGGCATGGCGGCCGAGCACATCAGCTTCGCGGGGCCCGGCAAGCGCGACCGCGAACTCGAGGCCGCGATCCGCGCGGGGGTAACACTCAACCTCGAATCCGCCGGCGAAGCGACCCGCGCGCTGGCGATCGCGGCGCGGACGGGCATCACGCCGCGCCTCGCGGTGCGCGTCAATCCGGACTTCGACCTTAAGGGGTCGGGGATGAAGATGGGCGGGGGCGCCAAGCCCTTCGGGGTCGACGCCGCCGACGTGCCCGCGCTCGTCCGCCGCCTGCTGGGCCTCGGCGCCGACTGGCGAGGCTTCCATATTTTCGCGGGATCGCAGGCGCTTGATGCCGCCGCCATCGCCGAGACGCAGGCGCAGACGGTGGCGCTCGCGGCGCGCCTCGCGAACCAGATCGGCGCCACCCCGCCGCTCGTCAATCTCGGCGGCGGCATGGGCGTGCCCTATTTCCCGGGTGACAGGGCGGTCGACGTCGCCGCGGTCGGCAGGGCGCTCGGCGAGACGCTGGCGACGCGCGATGCCGTGCTTGGCGGCAGCCGCTTCGCCATGGAACTCGGCCGCTGGCTCGTCGCCGAAGCGGGCGTGTATCTCACCCGCATCGTCGACCGGAAGGTCAGCCACGGCGAAACCTTCCTCGTGACCGACGGCGGCCTGCATCACCAGCTCGCCGCCAGCGGCAATTTCGGCACCGTGATCCGCCGCAACTACCCGATCGCGGTCGCGAACCGCTTCGGCGCCGGGCCTGCCGAGACCGTGTCGGTCGTCGGCTGCCTCTGCACCCCTCTCGATCGCCTGGGCGACCAGGTCGGCCTGCCGCGCGCCGATGTCGGTGATCTTGTTGTGCTCTTTCAGGCAGGCGCCTACGGGGCCTCGGCGAGTCCGGCCGCCTTCCTGGGGCAGGGGCCGGCCCGCGAGATGCTCGTCTGAGGCACGCGCGCCAAGGTTAATTTCTGTGCCGCATCGGCACAGAGTGCGACGAGCGCGGTCCGAACTTATCCCAATACTAACGGTATGTTCACCCTTTTCGAGCAATGGCTGACCCTGACGCATTGGCTGTCGTTGCGGGGCTTGCGGAGCCGCGGTGGCCTCCAGCCGCTCGAAAGGTGATATGAACATGACGTCCTTCCCCTCGCTTCGTGCCGCGAAAGCCGCGCTGGTTTCGGGCATCGCCGCGACCGCTCTTACCGGCTGCATGGGCGCCGGCGGCGCCGCGCCGCAGCTGCCAAGCGCGACCTTCGTGCAGAATCAGGAAGGGCCGGGCGAGGAATATATCATCGGCCCGCTCGACGAGCTCCAGATCTTCGTGTGGCGCAATCCCGAGCTCGGCGGCAAGGTGCAGGTGCGCCCCGACGGCCGCATCACCACCCCGCTGATCACCGACATGCCCGCGGTCGGCAAGACCCCGACCATGCTGCAACAGGACATCAAGCTCCAGCTCAGCCAATATATCACCGACCCGATCGTCAGCGTGATCGTGTCGAGCTTCAACAGCACCTTCTCGCAGCAGATCCGCGTCGTCGGCGCGACCGAGAAGCCCGCGTCGATCCCCTTTCGCGCCAACATGACCGTGCTCGACGCGATGATCGCGGTCGGCGGCCTCGGCGAATATGCCGCGGGCAACAAGGCGCGCCTCGTCCGTTTCGACAAGGGGTCGGGCAAGCAGCAGGAGTTCGGCCTGCGCCTGGGCGACCTGATCAAGCGCGGCGACATCAAGGCGAACGTCCGCCTCCAGCCCGGCGACGTCATCATCATCCCCGAAAGCATGTTCTGACCCGCACCGGACCGCCGAACCCCTAGCCCTTGCCAAGGACTGACACGAGACGATGAACGGCCTTTACGACGAATTCCGGGTGGCGCTGCACAGCGTCTGGACGCGCCGGTGGCTGGTGCTCGGCGTCGCCTGGGGCATCTGCATCCTCGGCTGGCTCGCGGTCGCGTCGATCCCGAACCGCTATGATTCGCGCGCGCGCCTGCTCGTCGACGTGAACCAGATCCTGCCCGACGACGTCCAGACCTCGAACGGCCGCCAGCAGATCGACCAGATCCGCGACACGCTGACCAGCGCGCGCAACCTCGAAAAGGTCGCGCTGACCACCGGCCTGATCAACTCGGGCGCGGGCGAGCGCGAAAAGGCCGGCGCGGTCGCGATGCTGCAAAAGAATATCAAGGTCGTTCCGCAGCAGGACAATATCTTCGAAATCACCTCCGCCATCGCCGTCGGCAGCCTGTCGGACGCCGACAATGCGAAGCTCGCCTCGGGCGTGCTCGACAGCCTGATCACCGTCTTCCGCGACGACCAGCTGCGCGGCGGCCGGATGAACGCGCGCGAGGGGCTGAAATTCCTCGACGCCCAGATCGCCGAGCGCGAAAAGGCGCTGCGCGAGATCGAGGCGCGCCGCGGCGCGTTCGAGGCGCAGAATATCGGCATGATCCCCGGCGGCAGCGGCTCGCCCGCGCAGCGCGTCGATGCGGCGCGCGCCGAGCTTGGCCAGATCGATTCGCAGCTGGTGTCGGCGCAGGCGCAGCTTGCGGCCGCCAACGGCCAGCTCGCCTCGACCCCGGCGACGATCCCCGGCGTCGGCGGCGTCGGCGGCAGCGTCGCGCGCCAGCAGCTCGCCGGCGCCCAGAACGAGCTGTCGTCGATGCGCTCGCGCGGGCTGACCGACGCGCACCCCGACGTCATCGCGCTCAAGAGCCAGATCGCCTCGCTCAAAGCCATCGCCGACCGCGAAGGCGCCGGCGGTGGCGGCGGGATGCAAAACCCCGCTTACGCGTCGCTCGCCGCGATGCGCGCCGAGCGCCAGGCGACCGTCAGCGCGCTGACCGCCCGCAAGTCGCAGCTGATGGGCGACATCTCGCGCATCACCTCGCAGCAGATCCAGAACCCCGGCATCGCCGCCGAATATGACCGGATCAACGGCGAATATACCGCGTCGAAGGCGCAGTATGACAAGCTGCTCGCCCAGCGCGAACAGGTCCGCATGCGCGGCGACGTCGAGACCGAAACCGATGCGATCAAGATCGAACTGCTCGACCCGCCGTCGAAACCGACCAGCCCCGCGGCGCCGAACCGGCCGCTGTTCCTGACGCTCGTGCTGCTCGCCGGCCTCGGCGGCGGCGTCGGCGCGGCCTTCGCGCTCGGCCAGGTTCGCACCTCTTATGCGACCGCGGCGAAGCTCGAACGCGCCAGCGGCCTGCCGGTGATCGGCTCGATCACCGAGGTCGTGACCCCCGACCGGCATATCGAACGGCGCAAGCGGCTCGTCTGGCTCGCCAGCGGCGCGGGGGCGCTCGTCGGCCTCTATGCGCTGCTGCTGGTCGCCGAGTTCGTCCAGCGCGGCATGGTCGCGTGAGCGGGGAGGAAGACATGAACGACCAACGCCCCGTCAAGCGTCCGCCCTCGCTGCTGGAACGCGCCGCCGACCTGTACGGCCTCGACCCGGCGAAGAACGCCGCGACGATCGACGTCTCGAAACTGCCGCCCGAGCCCGAGAAGAAGGCGCGCAAGGCCAAGGCCGCGCCAGCCGAACCCGCAGCGCCGGTCGCACCTGCGCCGCAGGCCGAAGTGCTGCCGCCCGAACCGCCGGTGGCCGAAGCCGCCCCAGCGGTCGAGCCTGCGCCGGTCCAGCCGTCGCCGCGCAAGGACATCGCCCGCGCCGCGCCCGCGATCGTTCCCGCGCGGCAGGGCACGATCGACCGCGCCCGCCTCGCCGCGCGCGGCATGATCGTTCCGGGCGCGCCGGTCACCGGCATTTCCGAAGAATATCGCATCGTGAAGCGCGAGATCATCCGCAACTTCGCCGGCACCGCGAACCGCCCGGTCGTGCCGCGCGGCCACCGCGTGCTGATCGCCTCGGCCAATCCGGGCGAGGGCAAGACCTTCTCGGCGGTCAATCTCGCGCTCAGCCTCGCCGCCGAGGCCGATTACGACGTGCTGCTGATCGACGCCGACATCGCAAAGCCCAGCGTGCTCGGCGCACTGGGCCTCGAAAACGGGCCCGGCCTGATGGATGCGCTCGCCGATCCGACGCTGCCGCTCGGCGACTGCCTGATCCAGACCGACATCGCGGGGCTGAAGGTGATGCCCGCGGGGACGCAGCATCTGAACGACACCGAACTGCTCGCCTCGGCGCGGACCGAGACCTTGCTCGCGCAGCTCGAGGCCGGGGCGCCGGGCCGCATCATCATCCTCGATTCGCCGCCGGTGCTCGCGGCCTCGCCCGCGACGGTGCTCGCCGGCCATGTCGGCCAGCTGATCATGGTCGTGCGCGCCGACGAAACGCTCGAAAGCGCGCTGCGCGACGCGATCGGGCTGATGGGCGCGTGCCCGCATATCCAGCTGCTCCTGAACGGAGTGAAATTCTCGCCGGGCGGCCGCCGCTTCGGCACCTATTATGGACAGGGAGGCGCGTCATGATGCGCGACCGTTTCAGCATGCGCCGTGGGGCGACGCTTGCTGCCTTGCTGCTCGCCGGGACCGCGACGAGCGCGCACGCACAATTTTCGGGCGATCCGGGGTCGGGTTCGGGCTCGGGCGATCTCGCTGCGAGCAGCGCGCCCGCATCGGGCGCCGAAGCCGACCGCAAGCCCACGAAGCGCGGCGAACGCCCGCAGAAACAGCGCCGCGCCGACGTCAGTCCCTATCTGGAGGTCGGGCAGATATTGTCCGCGAACCTCAAGGGCGGCGACAACGACGTCCTGACCTATACGACGATCGCCGCCGGGGTCGACGCCTCGATCGCGGCGCGCAATGCCGAGGCGACCGCCTCGCTTCGCTACGAATATCGTTTCGGCCTGTCGGGCGGGCTCGATGACGGCGACGTCATCAGCGGCATCGCGCGCGGCCGGATCGGCGCGGGGCAGGGGTTCAACCTCGAAGGCGGCGCGCTCGCGACGCGCAGCCGCGCCGACAATGGCGGCGCCGCGAGCGGGCTGTTCATCGGCAACAGCAGCAATTCGGCCGATCTTTACTCGGTCTATGCCGGCCCGACGCTGACCCAGCGTCTCGGCGGGCTCGACGTCGGCGCCGGCTATCGCTTCGGCTATACCAAGATCGAGATCGACACCCCCGCGGTGCTCGCCCCCGGTGCGCAGGCGCAGGACGTCTTCGACAGCTCGACCAATCATCTCGCCTGGGCCAGCATCGGCGCGCGTCCGGGCGACCTGCCCTTCGGCTGGCAGCTGTCGGGCGGCTATGAGCGCGAAGACACCAGCCAGCTCGATCAGCGGTTCGAGGGCAAATATGCCCGCGCCGACGTGACGATGCCGATCGGCCCGACGGTCGCGCTGCTCGGCGGCGTCGGCTATGAGGACATCGAGATCGGCCAGCGCGATCCGCTGCTCGACGGGAACGGCGTTCCCGTGCGCGACGCCAACGGCCGGTTCGTCACCGACACATCCAGCCCGCGCCAGCTGTCGTTCGATGTCGATGGGCTGATCTGGGATGCCGGTGTCATGTGGCAGCCCAGCCGCCGCACCTCGCTGACCGCGCGCGTCGGCCGCCGCTATGGCGACACCATCTATACGGGCAGCTTCGCCTATCGCCCCGACCATGCGACGACGTTGCAGGTCGGCGTCTATGACGGCCTGTCGAGCTTCGGGCGCGGTCTGTCGGGCGGGCTCGCCGCGCTGCCGACGCAGTTCGATCCGACGCGCAACCCGATCAGCGGCGACATCAACCCCTGCGTTTTCGGCGAGCAGGGCGGCAGTTGCCTCAACAGCCAGCTCGGCTCCGCGACCGGATTCCAGTATCGCAGCCGCGGGGTGCAGGCGACCTTGTCGTCCAGCTATGGCCGCTGGAGCTACGGCGTCGGCGTCGGGTACGACCAGCGCCGCCTGCTCGTGCCGCGCACCTCGGTGCTGGCGAGCCTCAACGGCGTGAAGGACGAAAGCTATTATCTCTTCCTGTCGGCCGGGCGTCAGCTCGACGCCGATTCGGACGTCAGCCTGTCGGGCTATGTGAGCTATTTCGACAATGGCTCGCCGAATTCGGCGGACGTGCAGGCCGCCGGCCTGTCGGCGACCTATTCGCGGCGCTTCTGGCGCAGCCTGACCGGCACCGCCGCGGCCTCGCTGAACGCGTTCGACCAGGACGGGTTCAACAGCGAACTGATCGGCTCGGCGCTCGTCGGCCTGCGGTATAATTTCTGATCCAGCAATACGGGATTTCGCGATGTACGATCAATATTATGGCTTCACCGGACGCCCGTTCCAGCTGACGCCCGATCCGTCTTTCTATTTCGAGAGCGGCACGCATCGCAAGGCGATGTCCTATCTGGGTTACGGCCTCGCGCAGGGCGAGGGCTTCATCGTCATCACCGGCGACGTCGGCGCGGGCAAGACGACGCTGGTCGGCCATCTGATGAACACGATCGACCCCAGCCGCCTGACCGCGGTCAAGCTGGTGTCGACGCAGGTCGAGGGCGACGATCTCCTCCGCCTCGTCGCCGAACAGTTCGGGCTCGAATGGGAAGGCCAGAGCAAGGCCGAGCTGCTGCGCTCGATGGAGGAATATCTGCGCGAACAGGCGCGCGCCGGCCGCCGCACCTTGCTGATCGTCGACGAGGGCCAGAATCTCGCCATCTCGGCGCTCGAAGAGCTGCGGATGCTCTCGAACTTCACGCTCGGCGGCCATTCGCTGCTGCAGATCTTCCTGCTCGGCCAGCCCGAATTCCGCCAGACGCTGTTTCACACGCCGACGCTCGAACAGCTGCGCCAGCGCGTGATCGCGACGCACCACCTCGACCCGATGGAGCCCGAGGAGGTCGAGCCCTATATCCTGCACCGCCTCAGAAAGGTGGGCTGGACCGGCAACCCCAGCTTCGCGCCCGAGGCGTATGAGCTGATCTTCGATTACAGCGACGGCGTGCCGCGCAAGCTGAACGTGCTCGTCAGCCGCCTGCTGCTGTTCGGCGCGGTCGAGGAACTGCACCGCATTTCGGCGCAGCATGTCCGCAATGTCATCGCCGAGATCGAGGCCGACCGCGGCATCGACGAGGCGAGCCTCGCGCCGCTGCCGGTCGAGGAGGTCGTCGCGCACGCCGCCGCCGAATGGCCCGCGCCCGCAACCGATGGCCGCCCGCCGTTCGCGGCGCCCGAAGCCAGGCCCGATTTTGCCGCCGCGCGGTCGCTCGTCGCCGACCAGGCGGGCGAAGCGGAGGGCGTTCACGATGTCGCGCCCGAGGCCGCCGTCGCCGCTGCGCCCGCGGTCGACGAAGCCCAGCTCGATGCGCTCAAGGACCAGATCGCCAGCCTCGAGGCGCGCCTCGTCGAACAGGACGCCGCGCTCCGCCGCGTGCTCGACCTGCTGATCGAATGGGTCGAACGCGATCCCGAAAATTCGCCCAACCCGCAAAATTCGCAGGTCTGGGCTGCGTGATGTTTTGAGGCGGCGCCAATTTATGGCGCCAATTTATATGGTGTTTCCCCGCGAAGGCGGAGATCCATCATCCGGCGGCGGAAGATGGCATCGGTCGGTGATGGGCCCCCGCCTTCGCGGGGGAACACATCTTTTACTCGGAGCCGATCCCGCACTAGAAGATCGGCGAAGGTGAGGGACAATGCAGAACGGCCTCTCGGTCGATGTCGAGGACTGGTTCCAGGTCGGCGCCTTTGAGCGCACGATCGGCCGCGCCGACTGGGACGGGCTCGAATGCCGCGTCGAGGCCAATTGCGACGCGGTGCTGCAAATCTTTGCCGACGCGGGCGCGAAGGGCACCTTCTTCACCCTCGGCTGGGTCGCCGAACGCTATCCCGCGCTGATCAAGCGCATCGTCGCGGCGGGGCACGAGCTGGCGAGCCACGGCTATGACCACAAGCGCGTCTTCACCATGACTGCCGACGAGTTCGCCGCCGACCTCAAGAAGACGCGGGCGATCCTTGAGGACCTCGGCGGCGTGCCGATCCGCGGTTACCGCGCGCCCAGCTTTTCGGTCGATACGCGCACGCCCTGGGCGCATGCGGTGCTCGCCGAACAGGGCTATGCCTATTCGTCGAGCGTCGCGCCGGTCGTCCACGATCATTACGGCTGGCCGCACAGCCCGCGCCATGCCTGGCGCCCGCTGCCCGACAGCGATCTCGTCGAATGGCCGGTCACCACCGCGCGCCTTGCCGGGCGCACGCTTGCGGCGGGCGGCGGCGGCTTCATGCGCCTGCTTCCCTATGGCTTCACGCGCTGGGCGATCGAGCGGATGAACGCCGACGGCCATCCCGCGATCCTCTATTTCCACCCGTGGGAGATCGATCCCGGCCAGCCGCGCGTCGCCGACGCGCCGATCAAGTCGAAGATCCGTCATTATACCGGCCTGTCGGCGATGGCGGGGAAGCTGAAGAAATTGCTTGCCGATTTCGACTGGACGCGCGCCGACGCGCTGCTCCCCGCGCAGCAGGAGCGCGCGCAGCCGTGGCGCGCCGCGGCGTGAACGCGCCGATCCAGTCCCCGGTCGCGCTGAGCGATGCCGACGCATGGGATGCCTATGTCGCCGCGCATCCGGACGCGACCCCCTTCCACACGCGGGCGTGGTGCGAGGCGATCACGCGCGCGACCGGGCATCGCTGCCATCTCGTCACGGCGCGCGATGCGGGCGGCGCTTTGACCGGCCTCCTGCCGCTCCATCATATCCGCTCGCCCCTGTTCGGGCAGGCGCTGGTCGGCAGCGGCTTCGCCGTGGGTGGCGGCATCCTCGCCGATGACGCCGCCGCGGCGGCCGTGCTCGCGCAGGGCGCCGCCGACATGGCGCGCTCGCTCGGCGTGCCGTCTGTCGAACTGCGCGGCGGCCCCTTGCCAGAGGGTTGGCAGGTCGAGCAGGACATCTATGCCGGCTTCGCCCGCGACCTCGCCGTCGATGACGACACCGAACTCCTCGCGATCCCCCGCAAACAGCGCGCCGAGGTCCGCAAGGCGCTCGACGGCGGCCTGACGGTGACGACGGGCCGCGACGAACAGCACCGCCGCGATCACTACCGCATCTACGCGACGAGCGTCCGCAACCTGGGTACGCCGGTTTTCCCTAAGTCCTTGTTTTCGTGCGTTATAGACGCCTTCGGCGACGCCGCCGACATCCTCGATGTGCGCGACGATGGTAAAGTTGTCGCCAGCGTCCTCAGCCTCTACTGGCGCGGCACCGTCATGCCCTATTGGGGCGGCGGCACCACCGACGCGCGGCGGCTGCGCGCCAACGAACTCCTCTACTTCGCGCTGATGCGCCACGCCCGCACGCGTGGCTGCACGCGCTTCGATTTCGGCCGGTCGAAGATCGGCACCGGTCCCTTTGCCTACAAGAAGAATTGGGGCTTCGAGCCCAAGCCGCTCGTCTATGCGCGCTGGCTGGCGCCCGGCGAAAAGGCCCGCGATACCAATCCCAACAGCGCCAAATACCGGCTGCAGGTCGACCTCTGGAAAAAGCTGCCGCTATGGGCGGCGAACCGCATCGGCCCGCTGATCGCACGCGGGCTGGGATAGTGGCCGAAATCCTGTTCCTCGTCCACCGCGCGCCCTGGCCGCCCGACCGCGGCGACCGCATCCGCAGTTGGCATATGTTCGAGGCGCTGGCCAGGCTCGCGCCCGTGCACATAGCGGCGCTCGCCGACAACGAAGCCGACGCCGCTGTCGCTTGGGACAGGATGGCGCCGCTCTGCAAGACGCTGGCGATTGAAGTGCGCAACGTCTCGCGCCCGGTCGCGCTTGCGCACGCAGTGCTGCGCGGCGAGCCGGTGTCGAACCGCCTGTTCCGCAATGCCGCGCTCGCCGAGCATGTCGGCGCGCTGCTTGCGCTCGGCACCGTCACCCACATCGTCGCCTTCTCGGGACAGATGGCGCAATATCTGCCTCCCGATTTTGCCGGCCCGGTGCTGATGGATTTCGTCGACGTCGATTCGGCGAAATTCGCGACCTATGCCGAACAGGACAAGCGCCAGCCGCTGAGCTGGGTCCATGCCCGCGAGGCGAAAAAGCTTGGCGCGTTCGAAGCGAAGGTCGCGCGGGCGGTCGATGCCAGCCTGTTCGTTAGCGAGGCCGAGGCGGCATTGTTCCGACAGTGCAGCGGCCTCGGTGCCGACAAGGTGTGCGCGGTGGAGAACGGGATCGACACCGCGCGCTTCGATCCGGCGCTGCCGCTGGACCAAGTGGGCGTGGGCGAAGGGCCGCTGATCGTCTTCACCGGCCAGATGGACTATCGGCCGAACATCGATGCGGTCCACTGCTTCGTCGCCGACAGTCTGCCGCGCGTCCGCAAGGCGCATCCGGATGCGCGCTTCGCGATCGTCGGCCGGGCGCCGACCGAGGATGTTCGCGCGCTGGGCGCGCTGCCCGGCGTGATCGTCACCGGCGAAGTCCCCGACGTGCGGTCGTGGCTAGCCGCGGCCGATGCCGTCGTCGCGCCGCTGCTGCTCGCGCGCGGTGTGCAGAACAAGCTCCTCGAAGCGATGGCGATGGCGCGGCCGGTGGTCGCGAGTGCAGCTGCTTCGACCGGGATCGATGCGGTGCCGGGCGAACATCTGCTCGTCGCCGATGATGCCGAAGCGATGGCAGCCTCTGTCGTGCAGCTGCTCGACGACCGGGCGGGTGCGGCGAAGATGGGAGCCGCTGCGCGTGAACGCATGATCGCGCGCTACGGTTGGGACGCGCGGCTCGCGCCGCTCGCCAAATTGCTGGGGCTGGCGGCGTGACCGTAGAAACGATCGCAGCCGCGAAGACATGGACCCTCTGGCAGCGGCATCTGGTGGCGCTCGCCGGGCTGTCGGCGGCGATTGTCGCGATCTTCTACCGCGATGCCGCCGACATGGTGGGCATCTGGTGGCGCAGTTCGACCTTCACCCACTGCCTGCTGATGATCCCGATGATCGGCTGGCTGCTGTCGCAGCGCGCGCACCTGCTGAAGCCGCTGACGCCGGTGTTTTGGTGGCCGGCGCTGCTTTGGATGGCGGGTGCGGGGCTGGTGTGGCTCGTCGGCGATGCCGCCGGGATCGGCCTGTTCCGCCAGCTCGCGCTGGTGCTGATGCTGCAGGGTGCGGTGGCCGCGATGCTCGGCGAAAAGCTGGTGCGCGGGCTGCTCTTTCCGCTCGGCTATGCGCTGCTGCTCATACCCTTCGGCGAGGAACTGGTGCCGCTGCTTCAGACGCTGACCGCGCATATCTCGCTGGCCCTGCTCCACCTGTCGGGGCTGGAGGCGCAGATGGAAGGCGTGTTCATCACGACCCGCGCCGGCTTCTTCGAGGTCGCCGAGGCCTGTTCGGGGGTCAATTTCCTGATCGCGATGCTCGCCTATTCGGTGTTCGCGGCGCACCTCTGTTTCAAGGGCTGGCGGCGGCGGATCGTCTTCGTGACGCTTGCGCTGGCGACGACGATCCTCGCCAACGCGCTGCGCGCCTATGGCACGATGGTCGCGGCCGAAATCTGGGGAATCGAGGCGGCGGGCGGGATCGATCATATCTTCTATGGCTGGGTCTTCTTCGGGGCCGTGATCCTGCTCGTCATGCTAGTCGCTCGCGGCTGGTTCGACCGGCCCGCGAACGACCCTGCTGTCGATGTGGCCGGGCTGGATGGCACGCCGCGTTTTGCGGGCAAGGCGCTTGCGGTGCTTCCCGCTGCGCTGGTCATCCCGCTCATCTTTACGGGCTGGGCGATGTTGATCGGCGGACGCTCGGCGCCGCTGCCGGCTGTGATGGAAATCGCGACGCCAGCGGGCTGGACCGTCCTCTCATCCGAACAAGCGGCGTGGACCCCCCGTTTCGATGGCGCCGACCAGCGGCTGCTCCGGCATTTCGGTGATGCCAAGGGTCGTCGCGTCGCGGTCGCGATCGGCGGGTATGTGCGTCAGGCCGAGGGGCGCGAGGTGGTCGCTTACGGGCAGGGCGCCATCGACCCAGACAGCAAATGGGCGTGGAGCGCCGCGCTGCCTGCCGTCGCGGGCGCAAAGACCGAAAGGCTGCTCCATTCCGGCCCGGTGCTGCGCGATGCGGCGACCTGGTTTGTCGTCGACGGCGCGGCGACGGGCAGCCCGCGCGGCGCCAAGCTCGCCGGTTTAAAGGCGCGGCTGTTCGGCGGCGACCCGCGCGCGCTGTCGCTGATCGTGTCCGCCGAGGAGGGGCAGGGCGGCCGCGATGCGATCGCCGATTTCGTTTCCGCGTCGGGCGGAGCGCAGGCGATGGCTGACCGCGCCTTGAAAACCCGCTAGAGCTGCTTCCTATATGTGCGGGATCGCGGGAATTTATCATATCGAGACGGCAAAACCCGTCGATCCCGCGCGCGTTCGCGCGATGCTGCACCCCATGAGCCATCGCGGCCCCGACGGTTCGGGCGACTGGACCGCGCCCGGCGTCGGCTTGGGCCACCTCCGTCTGTCGATCATCGACATCGCGGGCAGCCCGCAGCCGATGGCGAGCGACGACGAGATGGTGACGCTCACCTATAACGGTGAAATCTACAACTTCCGCGAGCTGCGCGCCGAACTGGAAGACCGTGGCCATCGCTTTCGCACCAGCGGCGATACCGAGGTGATCATCGCGGCGTGGCGGCAATGGGGGCCGGATTGCCTGTCGCGGCTCAATGGCATGTTCGCCTTCGCACTCCACGATCATGCGCGCGGCTGCCTGTTCCTGGCGCGCGACCGTCTGGGGGTAAAGCCGCTCCATTTCGCGCGACTTTCCGACGGATCGATCGCCTTTGCGTCGGAACTCAAAGGCCTGCTCCGCCATCCGCTGCTGCGGCAGGAGGCGAACCTCACCGCGGTCGAGGATTTCCTTGCGCTCGGCTATGTCCCCGACGACAATTGCATCGTCGCGGGGGTCGAAAAGCTGCCCGCGGGGCACTTCCTGCTGCTCGAACGCGGCAATCCGGTGCCCGCGCCGACGCGATGGTGGGCGCCCGATTTCTCGAAACGCATTCGCGCCAGCGAAGGTGAGGCGGCCGAACATCTCGTCCACCTAATGCGCGCGGCCGTCACCCACCGTATGGTGTCGGACGTGCCGCTCGGCGCCTTCCTGTCTGGCGGGGTCGACAGCAGCGCCGTCGTCGCGCTGATGGCTGAGGTGAGCTCGAAGGCGGTCAAGACCTGCACGATCGGCTTCGATCAGGCGGCGCTCGACGAGACCGCCTATGCGCAAGCGATCGCCGAGCGCTTCGCGACCGACCACCGCACGCGCACCGTCGCGGCGGCGGATTTTGGGCTGATCGACAAGATCGCGGATATGTTCGACGAGCCCTTCGCCGATGCGAGCGCGCTGCCGACCTACCGCGTGTGCGAACTCGCGCGCGAAGAGGTGACCGTGGCGCTCTCGGGCGACGGCGCCGATGAGGCGTTTGCAGGCTATCGCCGTCTGGTCTTTCAGCATCAGGAGGAGAGGCTGCGCGCGATGATTCCTTCGGTCCTGCGCAAGGGGCTGTTCGGCCCGCTGTCGCGCGTGTGGCCGCAAATGGACTGGGCGCCGCGTCCGCTGCGCGCCCGCGCCACGCTCGCCAGCCTGTCGAAGAGCGGGGCGGAAGGCTATGCCGAGGCGGTGGGGGTAACGGGCCCGGCGCAGCGCGCGCGCCTGTTCAACGACGCGGCGGTCAACGCGCTCGGCGACCATATCGCCGAAGCGCGCTATTGGCAGGCGATGCACGACGCGCCGGCGCGCGAGGCGCTCGACCGCGCCCAATATGCCGACCTTATGATCTGGCTGCCCGGCGACATCCTGACCAAAACCGACCGGATGAGCATGGCGGTCAGCCTCGAGGCGCGCGAGCCTTTGCTCGACTATCGCCTGATCGAGTTCGCCGCGAGCCTGCCCGCATCGATGCGCGTCAAGGGCGGGACGGGCAAGGCGATCATGAAGCAGGCGATGGAGCGCTATCTGCCGCACGACATCCTGTATCGTCCGAAAATGGGTTTCGTGACGCCGGTGTCGGCCTGGTTCCGCGGACCCCTCGCCCAGCAGGCGAAGGCGCTCGCGGCCTCGTCGACGCTCGCGCGCTCGGGCTGGTTCGACATGGCCGAGATCGAACGCGTCGTTGCCGCACACCAGTCCGGGCGACGCGATCATGGGCGGCTGATCTGGCAATTTTTCATGTTGGAGAAGTCGCTCGCGAAGCTGTTCGGGATTTGAAGAATATTCGTCGCCCCCGCGCAGGCAGGGACGACGGTCATTTCCACGCCATCTTAACCCCTGCCTGCTAACCTCCACCCGATGACGGTCCATCCTGCCTTTCCGACCAGCGACGCGGAAGTTGCCCCGCTGACCGTGCGCGTCGTCGATCCGCTGGCGCTGTCGGACGAGCTGGCGGCGGCGTGGGACCGGCTGGCAGAGGAGGCAAGCGAGCCCAATCCCTTCGCCGAGCGCTGGTGTCTGCAATCGGCGCTGCATC
Organism: Sphingopyxis sp. H050; assembly: GCF_001468265.1. GTDB lineage: Bacteria > Pseudomonadota > Alphaproteobacteria > Sphingomonadales > Sphingomonadaceae > Sphingopyxis. The sequence continues at coordinate 183,924 of NZ_LNRZ01000001.1, forward strand.
TGCTGGACCCCCAGCGCCATGCCCGGCTCGTCATGGTTCGCGACGGCAGCACTGGGCCGGTGATCGGCGTGATGCCGCTTGCGCACGCGGCCAAATATGGCCGCCTGCCGCTGCGCCATGTGACCGGCTGGACGCATCACAATCATTTCCTTGGGCTCCCGCTGGTGCGCGCGGGATGCGAAAATCTCTTCTGGTCGATCCTGCTCGGGTGGTGCGACGCGTCCGCCTGGGCCAGGACGCTCGTGCATGTCCCGCGGCTGACCGAGGACGGTCCGCTGCACAAGGCGCTGGTCGATGTCGCGCGCGTACGCGGCGGCGAGGCCGAGGTCGTCCACCGCGAAGAGCGCGCGTTGCTCGACAGCGACCTTTCGCCCGAGGCTTATTGGGATGAAGCGGTCCGGGCGAAGAAGCGCAAGGAATTGCGGCGGCAGGCAAACCGCCTTGCCGAGCAGGGCCTGCTGACCTTCCGCCGCTGGCAGCCGGGCGAGGCGCTCGATCCGTGGCTCGACGGCTTTCTCGAGCTTGAGGCGCGGGGCTGGAAAGGCCGCGCCGAGTCCGCGCTCGCCAGCCATGGCGAGACCGAAGCCTGGTTCCGCGCCGTGCTGGCTGGCGCGGCAGATGCCGGGCGGCTCGATATGCGTTCGCTCGATCTGGACGGACGTCCGCTTGCGATGCTGATCAATTTCCTCTGCCCACCCGGCGGCTTTTCGTTCAAGACCGCCTTCGACGAGGATTATGCGCGCTTCTCGCCCGGGGTGCTGCTGCAACAGGCGAACCTCGACCTGCTGGGCGATGCGCGGATCGACTGGGTCGACAGCTGCGCCGCCCCCGGTCACCCGATGATCGACAGCGTGTGGCGCGAACGGCGGCGCCTCGTTTGGGTCAACGTCCCGCTGGCGGGCAGCTCCGACCGGCTGCGTTTCAACGCGCTGACCCGGGCGGAAAGACTCTGGCGACGCTGGAAGCGCGCCGCGCCCGCGACACCCGACGCACAGGATTTGCCATGACGGCCCACCAGACTATCGGCGAGCCGGTCTTTCCGGCCGAAACGCTCGCGAGGATCGACAGCCTCTATCCGTCGCAGGCGGGGTTGCTGCACCATCGCCTGCGCGATCATCCCCTGTTGTCGCTCGAAGCGCTGGCGGCGCTCGGCGAAGGAATGCCCGCGGGGCAGGTCGAGTATAATCCGGGCGATGTGCCGATCGGGATCAAGCCCGAGGACGTCCCCTCGAACGGGCTGTCGATCGGCGAGACGATCCGCACGATCGACAGCAACCGCAGCTGGGCGGTGCTCAAGAATATCGAGACCGTCCCTAACTATCGCACGCTGCTGATGGACCTGCTCGGCGAGCTGAAATCGGTCGTCGAACCGCGGACGGGCGCGATGCTGACCCCGCAGGGCTTCATCTTCATCTCCTCGCCGGGGTCGATCACGCCCTTCCACTTCGATCCCGAGCACAATATCCTGCTCCAGCTGCGCGGGACCAAGGTGATGAACGTCTGGCCGGCAGGCGACGAACGTTTCGCGCACCGGATCGAGCATGAGCGCTATCACACCGGTGGCCACCGCAACCTGCCGTGGGACGAGGCCTATCGCGACGGCGCGCAGCAGGTGCCGCTGGCACCCGGCGATGCGGTGCTGGTGCCCGTGATGGCGCCGCACTTCGTCGCCAATGGCGATGCGCCGTCGATCTCACTGTCGATCACGTGGCGCAGCGAATGGAGCTATCGCGAGTCCGAGGCGCATGCCGCCAACGCGGCGCTCCGCCGCCTGGGTCTCGACCCGCAAATGCCGCCCCGCTGGCCGAGCTACGCATGGGCGAAGACCGTCGGCTGGCGGATCGCGCGAAAGCTGCGCCTTGTAAGCTAAGCCGGCATTGCGCTGCCGCGTCAGTCGCTTATGCTCCCACCATCGAAACCGGGGTGGGCGATGAAAAGATTTGGAGGCATGCTGCTCGCAGCAGCGATGGGTTTGGCCGCGCATGTGGCGCACGCGTCCGACGAGCCGCGGCAGGCGCGCCCGGCGCTTATCCCGACCGAGGAACTGTCACGGCTTCCAGACATTGCGAATGCAATGCTCTCCCCGGACGGGACGTCGGTGGCTTTTCTCGGCCGCGTCAAAGGGCGGCAGGTCATCGCCTATCGTCCGATCGATCAGGAAACGCTGTCGCGTGTCGACCTGCCCGAAAAGGTCGATTTCCGATGGATGCGCTGGGCAGGGAACGACAAGCTGTTGATCAGCGTCGGGCGCGGTATGTCTTTTATGGGGATCGAGATCAGCCAGTCGGCGCTGATCCTCCACGAGTTTGCCACGAAGTCGAACAGGCTGATCGGCGAGGGCAATCGCGGCCTCGAGGGCGACGATGTGCTCTTTGTCGATCCCGAAGGCCACTATCTTCTGCTCTCGATGCAGGCCGACTCTGTCTCCTATCCATCGGTGTTCCGCGTTTCGTTGTCCGACGGCCAGATGACGGAAGTGGTGAAGCGCCGCGCGCCGGTGATGGAATGGTTCGCCGACGACGCCGGGGTCGTCCGCGCCGGTTTCGGCTATGACGGCGGCAAGTTCAAATTCTTCTATCGAAGCACCGAGGCCGAAAAATTCGAAATGATCGCGGCGCTCCGCCCGGGCGACGAAAATGTCGACTTCGAAATTGCCAAGATCGGGGCCGGATCGGACGAAGGCTATGTGCTTAGCGACAAGCAGACCGGGCGGCAGGCGCTCTATCGCTTCAACTATCGCACGCGCCAGATCGGCGAGTTGGTGTATGGTAGCGACAATTACGATATCGACCGCTATTGGCTGAATGCTGACGGCACCGCGCTTGAGGGCGTCGCCTACACCGACGACCGCGAAAGGGTCGAATGGTTCGACACCGCGAACAGGAAGCTGCAAAGCCAGATCGATCAGGCGATCCCCGGCCGACAGGCGTGGGTGACCTCGCGCAGCCGCGACGGCAAGCTGATGCTGATCTTCGCCACCGCGCCCGACGAGCCTGGGGTCTTTTATCTGCTCGACCGGAAGAAAGGCGAAATGTCACCGATCGCGTCGATGCAGCAAAGCCTCGATCCCGATCGCCTCGCGCCGACCAAAGCTGTGCGCTATCAGGCGCGCGACGGACTGACGATCCCGGCCTATCTGACGCTCCCCAAGGGGCGCGAGGCGAAGAAGCTGCCGCTGATCATCTATCCCCACGGCGGTCCCTACGGCGTTCGCGACAAGCTGGCTTATGACGCGGATATCCAGTTTCTGGCAAATCGCGGCTATGCGGTGCTGCAACCCAATTACCGGGGGTCTGGCGGTTATGGAACGGTGTTCGGCGACGCGGGCATCGGACAGATCGGGCGCAAGATGCAGGACGATCTCGACGACGGCATGGATTGGCTGGTCAAGGACGGAATTGTGGACAGCGGCCGCGTGTGCGTGATCGGTGCATCCTACGGCGGCTATGCGGCGCTGTGGGCTGTTATCCGCAACCCCGAACGCTATCGCTGCGCAGCGAGCTTCGCGGGCGTCAGCGACCTCAAGTCGATCCTCCGATACAATCGCCGCTTCCTGACCCAGAAGGCGGGCAGGCGGTGGCAGGAGCGCGTGCGGGGCGACAGCGACTTCGATCTGGAAACAGTGTCGCCGACGCAGCAGGCCGTGCGGCTCGATCGCCCTGTGCTCATCGCGCATGGCGAGGACGACAGCATCGTCCCGGTCATGCAGTCGAAGAGTTTGGTCGCGGCGCTGAAGGCGGCCGGAAAGAAGAATTTCGAATATATCGCGTACCCGAAAGAGGGGCACGGCTTTTCCGATCCGGCGAACCGAAAGGACTGGTTCGACCGGCTCGATGCGTTCCTCGCCAAGCATAATCCGGCCGAATGACAGATTGCTTTCAATTGGGAAGAATTGCGGTTATGGGCGCGCATCCGAATATTTCGAGCCCATAGAGGATTGATGGCGAAAGAAGAACTTCTGGAAATGCGCGGCCAGGTGGTCGAACTGCTCCCCAACGCGATGTTCCGCGTGAAGCTGGAAAACGACCACGAGATTCTGGGCCACACGGCCGGCAAGATGCGCAAGAACCGCATCCGCGTCCTGGTCGGCGACGAAGTGCTCGTCGAGCTTACCCCCTATGACCTGACCAAGGGTCGGATCACCTATCGCTTCAAGTGAGCGGCGCGGTATCGCCCGTGCTGGTGCTTGCTTCCACCTCACCGCGCCGGCGCGAATTGCTGGCGCGGATCGGCCTGACGCCGACGCGCATCGCCGCCCCTGAAATCGACGAAACGCCGCTGAAGGGCGAACTGCCGCGCGCCTATGTCGCGCGGTTGGCCGAGAGCAAAGCGCTCGCCGTCGAGCGCGCGCCGGATGAGGTCGTGCTGGCGGGCGATACGACTGTCGCCGTCGGGCGCCGCATCCTCGAAAAGCCTGCCGACGAAGCGGACTTGCGCCGCATGCTGGGTCTGCTCTCGGGGCGGCGGCACCATGTCTGGTCGGGCGTCTGCGTGATCGGCGCCGACGGCAAACCCCGCATCCGCGTCGTCGATACGATCGTCGCGTTCAAAGCGCTGAGCGCGGCAGAGATCGACTGGTATATCGCCAGTGGCGAGGGGATGGGCAAGGCTGGCGGCTATGCGATCCAGGGCAAAGCAGAGGTTTTCGTGCGCTTCCTGTCGGGCAGCCACTCGAACGTCGTCGGGCTACCGCTCTTCGAGACCCGCACTCTGCTGAGCAGCGCCGGAGTGCCGCTTGGCTGAGTGGCTCTATGAGGCGGGCATCGGCGAATGCCGCGCCGCGCTGGTCCAGAACGGCCGCATCGTGGAGGCGCAGATCGAGCGCGACGGCGAGGGGCCGCGCGTCGGCGCGGTCGTGGCGGGGCGGCTGGTCGAGGCGGGCAAGGTCGCGCTGGTCGCGCTTGATCTGCCCGGGCAGCCGGTCGCGACCATCGCCGGCGTGGCGCAATCGATCTCGGTCGGGTCCAGCTTGACCGTCGAGATCACCCGCATGGCGCTGCGCGAACGCGGCCGCGACAAGCCGGCGCGCGCGCGCATGACGGAGGCGCCGCTTGGCGAAGGCCCCGATTTGCGGGCGCGCGTCGCGATGAGCGGGTTGCTTGTCGTGGACCTGGGGCCGACCGGACCCGATCGCCTGGAAGAGCTTGGCTGGTCCGAATTGATTGACCGGGTTCGCGTTGGCCATTGGCCTTTCTCCGGCGGCGCGCTGTGGGTCGATACGACGCCTGCGATGACGCTGATCGACATCGACGGTGAGGGGGACGCGCTGGCGCTTTCCAAGGCAGGCGCGACGGCCGCGGTGGAGGTCATCCGCTGCTGCGACATCGGTGGATCGATCGCGATCGACTTTCCGTCGCTGCCGGGCCGGGCCGGGCGCCACGCGATCGATGCGCTGATCGACGCGCTGTTGCCGCAACCGTTCGAGCGCACTGCGATCAACGGCTTCGGATTGATGCAGATCATTCGGCGCCGGTCGCGTCCGTCGCTGATCGAGCAGGTACGATTTGATCCCGTCGCGACCGACGCAGCGCTGCTGCTGCGGCAGGCCGAGCGGGCGGTCGGCGCCGGGCTGCTGCGATTGGTGGCGCGACCGGCCGTCGCTGACCATATTCGCGCGCATCCGGACTGGATCGCCGAACTGCAAAGGCGTACCGGCCGTCCTTCTGAAGTGGTTGCCGATACAGACGTGAAGGGAGTGGGTCATGCCCAGTGAAGCCGTCGTCAGGCCTACCAAATGTCCGCTCTGCGGCAAACTGCGCGCGCAGGAATACCGGCCCTTTTGCAGCCGCGGCTGCCGCGACCGCGACCTCAATCAATGGTTCGACGAAGGCTATCGCGTGCCCGCGCACGAAGGCCCCGACACCGGCGCCGACGATGGCGGATTCGGCGAGAGTTGAGGCGTCGAAATAGCGCAACAAAGCCACTGGACAGGATGAAAAGCCCTGCCTATAGCCGCCGCTCGCCAGCGCGGCCCCGATGCCGCAGCGGCCCTGCCCGGGTAGCTCAGTTGGTAGAGCATGCGACTGAAAATCGCAGTGTCGGCGGTTCGATCCCGTCCCCGGGCACCACTATTTCTCGGATAGCGGTCGATTTGGCATGGGCGATTAGTGAGTTCGTGAAAAGCGCGCAGTCCAGCGCCATGCCGCTCGCAGTCGGGCTGGCTATCGTGCGGCCGCGTATAGCGAAAATCCCCATGGTGGCAGCTCGATCGGTTCGCGCGCGCCGATTGTACGGCGCGCGCCCGTGCCGAATTCGATATAGTCGCCCTCCCCGAGTTTCGACGTCAGCGTCGCGCGCAGCGGCCGAGGGGAAAGGTTGAAAAGCCCCACCACCTTGTTGCCGCCAACCTGCCGAACCCAGCTGAAAAGCTGCGCGGCGTTGTCATTGTCGAGCTTGGTCATGCGGCCGCCCCATGGCGCGTTGGAGAGGGCCGGATTGGCCTTGCGGAAGGCGGCAAGGTTGGCAAGTAGGGCCCCGAGCTTGCAGTCGGGCCGCGCGTTCCAATCGATCGGATCGCGTTCGAAGAAGGCCAGTCGTTTTGCGTTGCAGGCTTCCTGTCCGTTATAGACCATCGGAAGGCCCTCGTGGGTGAAGCTGAGCGCCATCATGGCCGGCAATGCGTCGCCGAAAACCTCATATTGCGATCCATCCCAGGCGTTGCTGTCGTGATTTTCGACATAGCCCATCCGCATCGCCGATGCGGGCCAGGCGCTCTCATTTTCGGCGTAATAGCCGTATAGCGCGGTCGCATCGGCCTTGCCCTTCGCGATGTCGCGAACGCTGTTGTGCCATTCCCAGGCGTAGGTCGCGTCGAAGGCCTTGTGCATCTCGGGCGTTTTCCATTCGGCCAGCATGAAGACAGGCTTGATAGCCTCCAGACGCGCGCGAACGGTGATCCAGAAGTCGAGCGGGACATAGCCCGCGACGTCGGCCCGGAAGCCATCGATATCGGTCTCGCGCACCCAGTAGAGCATCGCCTCGCCGACATGGGCCCGGACGCCTTCCTTCGACCAGTCAAAGTCGATGATGTCCGACCAGTCCCACCACGGGGTCGGTCTGAAATCGCCTTTCCAGTCCTTCTCGTACCAGTCAGGGTGCTCGGTCGCGAGCCGGTTGTCCCAGGCGCTGTGGTTGGCGACCCAGTCGATGATCACCTTCATGTCCTGGGCGTGCGCCGCCTTCACGAAGCCCTTGAAATCATCGAGCGAACCAAGCTCGGGATTGACCGCGTAATAGTCTTTCACCGAATAGGGCGAGCCGAGACTGCCCTTGCGGTTCTTCTCGCCGATCGGGTGGATCGGCATCAGCCAGATGATATCGACGCCGAGCTTTTTCAGGCGCGGAAGCTGCTTTTCGGCGGCCCGAAACGTTCCTTCGCGGGTGAACTGCCGCGTGTTGAGCTGATAGAGAATGGCATCGCGGCTCCAGTCGGGATGCTGCAGCGGCGCGATGTCGGGCGCCTTCCAGTTATAGAGTGGCGCCGACTGCTGAGCGGCGGAGGGGGCGACGCAGACGCAAGTCGCGACGGCCGCGAGGGCGGCAAGGCGGGCGGGGCGGGCGAGCCGGGGCATCATCGGGCGGCCCCGTCAGTGAGCGGCGTCACCCGCGTCATGGCAGCCGCCGCGAGCAGCAAGGTGCCCGACGCGAACGCCATGGTGTAGATCGGCGCCCCGGGAAAAAAGGCCTCCATGATCGAGCCCATGACCGTCGCGACAAGCAACTGCGGCACGACCACGAAGATATTGAAGAGGCCCATGTAGATGCCGAGCTTTCCCTGCGGCAGGCTGGAGGCGAGGATCGCATAGGGCATCGCGAGAACCGATGCCCAGAAAATGCCGATGAGGACCTCGCTCGCAATGAGATGCGTGGGGTCGCGCAGCAGGAAAAAGCTGCCATAGCCGAGGGCGCCGCATATCAGGCCGGCGATGTGCGTGCGCGCCTGCCCGATGCGCTTGGACAGCCAGGGCAGGAGGGTGAGCGCCGCGACGGCGGCCACGCCATTGTAGACGGCGAAGAGGGTGCCGACCCAGTTGGCGGCGGTCTGATAGGTGGCGCTCGCCGCATCGGTCGTCCCGAAATGATATTGGGCGACGATGGGCGTGGTGTTGATCCACATGATGAACAGCGCCGACCAGCTGAAGAACTGGACGAGGGCGAGCCGCTTCATGATCGGCGGCATGCCAGAGAAATCCCCGACGATGCTCGACAGCATGTTGGTCTCGTTGCCGCGGCGCGCGAGGCCGATGGCGATCAGGCTGGCAAGACCATAAGCAATGAGCAGCGCGCCTAGGAGCAGAACTTCGCGAAGCAAGGAAAACTGCTGCTGGATCGCCATGACGGCCAGTCCGGCAGCTAGCCAGGCGAAGCAGGCGCGATAGTTTCGCGACGCAAGGGCTCGCACGGTTGGCACGGCTTCGGCCGGCGAAGCCGCGAAGCGCCCCATCTCCGCGGGATCATATTCGCGCGTCGTGATAACGGTCCAAAGGACGGAAACGAAAAGCGCAACGCCGCCAAACCAGAAAGCGTAGCGGACGGTATCGGGAATCTCCCCCGGCGGTGCGACATTGGCGACGCCCATGGCGTCCATCAGCGACGGAAAGAGCGAGCCGACCACGGCGCCGGCGCCGATGAAGGCGGTCTGCACGGCGTATCCGACACTATGCTGGTCCTTTCGAAGCATGTCGCCGACGAAGGCGCGAAACGGCTCCATCGAAATGTTGAGCGAGGCATCGAGTATCCAGAGCATCGTCGCGGCGAACCAGATGGCCGGGCTTTGCGGCATGATGAACAGGGCGATGGCGGCCATAATGGCGCCGGCAAGGAAATAGGGCCGGCGACGTCCGAGGCGGCCCAGCCAGGTGCGGTCGCTCAAATGGCCGATGATCGGTTGTACCAGCAGCCCGGTAAGCGGGGCCGCCACCCACAGCCCAGGCAGTTTCTCGATATCTTCGCCGAGCGACTGAAAGATGCGGCTCATGTTGGCGTTCTGAAGCGCGAAGCCGATCTGGATGCCGAAGAAGCCGAAGCTGATGTTCCAAAGTCCGGCGCGGCTTTGCCGAGGCTTCTCCATGTCGTCTCTCCCCGCACGGCCGCACGGGCGGCTCTTTCTGCGCCGCGATCTTGCAGCAGACCCCCGCAAGAGCAAGCGGGCGAAAGGCAGGTATACGAATACGTAAGGCTCAGACCGACGTGCTCTGCCTGCGGATCAGGCGTGTGGGCAGGATCGAGCGCTCGGCGGGTTGACCGTCGATCCGGCGGAGCAGCGCATCGACGAGCAGGGCGCCCGCGCCCTTGATATCCTGCATCACCGTCGTCAGGGTCGGCGCCGTCAGGCTGGCCGCCGGAATGTCGTCGAAACCGATCATCGCAACCTGGCCTGGCAGCGAAACGCCCGCTTCGGTCAGCGCTCGCATCGCGCCGATCGCGATGAGATCGCTGGCGGCGAAGACTGCATCGAAAGGCACGCCCTGCTCCAAGAGCGCGCGCGTCGCGGCGTAACCCGAGCTCTCCGACGAAACGGCGTCGCGCTGCAATCGCGGATCGATCTTGAGCCCCACCGCCGCCATCGCTTTGCACAGGCCCGTGTAGCGGTCCTTGAACTCTGGCGCGTGGTCCGACGCATCGCCGAGGAACGCGATCCGCCTCCTGCCGATCTCGATAAGATGATCGCCGGCCTGGACCCCGGCGCCGACGTTGTCCGATCCGACCGTCAGCCCGATATTGTCGTCGGCGACCGATCCCCAACGGACGAATTTGGTGTCCATCTCGACGAGATGCTCGAGCTTGGCGCGATAGAGCTGGTAGTCGCCATAGCCGAGGAGGATGATCCCGTCCGATCGGTGACTGTCCTGATAGGCGACATGCCAGTCGTTGTGCATTTGCTGGAAACTGATCAGCAGGTCATAACCGCGCAGCGCGCACTCGCGCGTGATCGACCCCAGCATCGAGAGGAAGAAGGGGTTGATCATCGATTCGTCGGGGGTCGGATCCTCGAAGAAAAGGAGCGCGAGCGTGTGCGTGCGCTGCGAGCGCAGGCTGGAGGCATTCTTGTCGACGGTGTAGTTGAGCTCATGCGCGATGCGTTCGATGTTGGCGCGCGTCGCGGCACTTACCGATTTGCTGCCGCGCAGCGCCCGCGACACCGTCGGCTGGGAGACGCCGGCCAGATACGCGATGTCGAAGCTGGTCGGCTTGGCGGAGGGCTGGCGCCCCATCATCGTCTCCCTGTCGTGGCGGCCCGTGCGCCGGCCGCCTACATGCTCCAGACTAGCGATTGCTATGGTCGGCGCAAATCATTTGCACGCGGTTTGTATCAAGGGCGCGAGCCCGTGCCGGTGCTGTGGTTTTTGGGCGACAGGCGCCCACCCTGCATAATATGCGTATACGTATACCCTATGGTCGTTCGCTGCGATTGGGCTCAATTGCGAAGCTGCAGATGGGAAAACCCACGTGCCGGGAAGGATGCCGCGCGGCGATGTCGCCGCCCCCTTTGCCGTCCGTGTGGTGAGACCACCCGTCGCAACCAGGGGAGTCCACAATGATCAAGCCGACCAATCTTAGCCGCGGTGCCAGCGTTCTCGCACTGGGCCTTGCGTCGATCGCCTTCATACCCGCCGCCGCGATGGCGCAGGACGAAACCGCCGCGCCAGCCGACGAGGCGAGCGGCGAGGGTGATATCGTCGTGACCGGCTATTCGGCCAGTCTGCAGAGCGCGGTCAACGCCAAGAAAACACGCGACCAGGTGGTCGAATCGATTTCGGCCGAAGACATCGGCAAGCTGCCCGACGCATCGATCGCGGAATCGATCGCGCGCCTGCCCGGCCTGACCTCGCAGCGCGTCTCGGGCCGTTCGAACTCGATTTCGATCCGCGGCTTTGCGCCGGATTTTTCGACGACGTTGCTCAACGGCCGCGAGCAAACCTCGACCGGCGACAATCGGGCCGTCGAATATGACCAATATCCCTCCGAGGTCGTGAACCAGGTCCTTGTCTACAAGACGCCGATGGCCTCGATCGTCGGACAGGGGCTTTCGGGAACCGTCGACCTGCGCACCATTCGCCCGCTCGACTATGGCAAGCGCGCCATCTCGATCGGCGCGCGCGGGACCTGGGCCGATCTTGGCAAGCTCAACGCAGGCTCGAAGAAATATGGCTACCGCGTGAGCGGCGTCTTCGTTGATCAGTTCGCCAACGACACGCTCGGTGTGGCGCTTTCGGCTTCCTATGTCGACGAACCCTACCAGATCCAGGAATTCAACGCCTGGGGCTATGCCGGCGGCGGCACCGCTGCGAGCCCGGTGGTGATCGGGGGCTCGAAAAGCTATGCGACCTCGACCCAGCTAACGCGCCTCGGCCTTCAGGGAACGGTGCAATGGCGCCCGACGCCCAATTTCACTTCGACGTTCGACGCCTTCTATTCGGACTTCAAGGACGACCAGATCAAGCGCGGCATCGAGCTGCCGCTGGGCTTCGACGTCAACAATGATCCCGCCAGCCCCAACGCCACCAAGCTGACGATCACCGATATCGATTCGAGCGGTCAGTTCGTGTTTGCGCGCGCCGGCCGCTTCTCGAACGTCGAGGGCGTCGTGCGCAACGACGTGTTCGAGCGCAATGCAAAGCTCTACAGCTTCGGTTGGAACAACCGCTGGGAAGGCGACGACGGCTGGAATGTCACGGCCGACATCAGCATGTCGAAAACCGACCGCAACGAACTGATCTTCGAAAGCAATGCCGGCACCGGGCGCGGCGCCGACGTCGGCGCGACCGACACTATCGGTTTCACCAGCGACCGCAACGGGACCATCTTCAGCCCCACCCTCAACTATGGCGACTATAACCTGATCCAGCTGACCAGCCCCTTGGGTTGGGGCGGGGATCAGACGGGGGTCGACGGGCGCCGGATCCGCGGCGGCCAGGACGGCTATTACAACAACCGCATCATCAAGGACGAGCTCTGGCAATATCGCGTCGAAATCGAACGCGAGCTGGAGGGCTTCCTGCGCTCGGTGCAGTTCGGGGTCAATTATACCGATCGCAAAAAGAGCCTGACCCCGGATGAAGCCTTCGTCGGCCTCGTCGCCAACATCGACGGGCTGACGAGCGTGCCGATCCCCGACCAATATCGCCTCGGCACGACCAACCTGTCGTACCTCGGGCTCGGTCCGGTGGTCAGCTATGATCCGCGCGACCTGCTCGCGGGCGGTATCTACCAGCTGGTGCCGAATCCCTATGGCGATGTGGTGGTCAAGGCCTATGACGTCTCCGAAAAGCTGATGACCACCTATCTCCAGGCGAATATCGACCATGAGATGGGATCGTCGGTCCTCACCGGCAATTTCGGCGTCCAGGCGATCTTTACCGACCAGAATTCCAACGGTGCGACGGCCTCCTTCGCGGGAACCAATCCCAACGGGTCGCCGAACATCGTCGGCATCCCGCGCCGCGAGAGCACCGATTATATCGACGTGCTGCCCAGCCTGAACCTGTCGCTGCGCACCGCGAGCGATTTCGTGATCCGCGCCAGCGTGGCGCGCGAAATCATCCGTCCGCGCCTCGACGACCTAAAAGCCACGTTGAGCTATGGCACGACGGTCGGCGATCCGGGCAACATGGTCTGTCCGACGGGCCGCACCTGCGCCGTCGTCCGCGCCGGCGCAGGCAGCGCGGGCAATCCCGACCTCCGCCCGTGGCGCGCCAACGCCGCCGACCTGACGTTCGAGAAATATTTCGGATCGAGGGGCTATCTTGCGGTGCAGCTGTTCTACAAGGATCTGAAAAGCTACATTTACAACCAAGAGACTCCGTTCGACTTCACCGGCTATCCGATCCAGGCACCGGGGAACGACGGCAACGGATTGCCCATCATCGTCAACTATATGGGCACGGTCAACGCGCCCATCAACGGCAAGGGCGGAAAGCTCTATGGCGTCGAACTTGCCGGCACGCTGCCGTTCGGCGAGATCGTCTCGGCGCTCGACGGGTTCGGTGTGACCGGCGGCGCGTCCTATACCAAGACCAAGATCGCACCCACGCCCGGCGCGCCGGCGGAGGATATTCCGGGCTATTCGAAGTGGGTCGCGAATGGGACCGCCTATTTCGAAAAATGGGGCTTCAACTCGCGTGTCAGCGCCCGCTACCGCTCAAGCTTCATCGGCGAAGTGTCGGGCTTCGGCGGGGCTCGCGTCCGGCGGCGTGCGCGCCCCGAGATGATCATCGATGCCCAGATCGGCTATGATTTCCAGCCGGGCAGCGCGCTGGAAGGCCTGTCGATCTTCGTCCAGGGCCAGAACCTCACCGACGAACCCTTCGTCACCGACGATCCGCGCGATGCCCGGGCGGTCATCGATTATCAAACCTATGGCCGCCGCTTCCTCGCGGGTGCCTCGTTCAAATTCTGATCCCTCCCTTGATGGGGGCGGCAGGGTCGCGCCGCCCCCATCATCTTGTTGCGCCGCGGGCGCAGCACTGATCAAAGGATCGCCATGCGGTTGATCATCATCGGCGGAGGCACGGCAGGCTGGATGGCGGCTGCTTGCCTGCGCCGGTTCCTGCCTCGGCAATGGTCGGTTCGGCTCGTCGAATCCGATGCCATCGGAACCGTGGGTGTCGGCGAAGCGACGATCCCGCAGATCCGCCTGTTCAACGAGGCGCTCGGCATCGACGAGGAGGCGTTTCTCGCCGCGACGCGCGGCACGATCAAGCTCGGCATCGAATTCGCCGACTGGGGCGGCCGCGGTGAGCGCTATATGCATGCGTTCGGGGCCGTGGGACGCGGACTCGGGCTGCTCGAATTTCACCATTATTGGCTTCGCGGCCGGGCGGCGGGCATCGCGGCCCCGCTCGGCGCCTATTCGCTCAACGAACAGGCCGCGCGTGCCCTGCGCATGCAGCGCGGCGCGCCGCGGACCTCGCCGCACCTTCTTGAAATGCCCTACGCCTATCATTTCGACGCCGGGCTTTACGCGGCCTTTCTCCGCCGCCGCGCGGAGGCGAGCGGGGTCGAGCGGATCGAGGGCAAGATCGCCGACGTGAAGCTGGATGGCGGAAGCGGGGATGTGACCGGGGTGACACTCGACGATGGTCGCACGCTCGACGGCGATTTTTTCATCGACTGTTCTGGGTTTCGGGGCCTGCTGATCGAAGAGGCGCTCGGGACCGGCTACGACGATTGGTCGCACTGGCTGATCAACGACCGCGCCATCGCCGTTCCCTGCGCGCACGGCGCCGTAGCGCAGCAGCCCTGGACGACCGCGACCGCCCGCGACGCCGGTTGGCAATGGCGGATCCCGTTGCAGCACCGGATCGGGAACGGCTATGTCTATTCCTCGGCGCACCTCTCGGACGAGGACGCGCTCGCGACCTTGCTTGCCGGCCTCGATGGGCCCTCGCAGGCCGAGCCCAATCGCCTGCGCTTCACCAGTGGCAAGCGCCGCCGGATGTGGAACCGCAACGTGGTGGCGCTCGGTCTGGCGGCCGGTTTTATGGAGCCGCTCGAATCGACCAGCATTCATCTTGTCCAGTCGGGCATTTCGCGGCTGATCAAACTGTTGCCGGCGGGCAACTGCGATCCGGCGGTGGCGGCCGAATTCAATCGGCAGAGCGATTTCGAATGGGAGCGCATCCGCGATTTCATCATCCTCCATTTTCACGCGACCGCGCGCCGCGATACGCCCTATTGGCGCGATCGCGCGGCTATGGACCTGCCAGACACGCTTGCGGCAAAATTAGAATTGTACCGGGCGCAGGGGCTCATCGTGCGCGAGCATGAGGAGCTGTTCACGGAGTCGGGCTGGCTGCAGGTTCTCGCCGGCCAAGGCGTCGAAGCGCGGCGCTGGCATCCGCTCGCCGACAGCATCGACCCGGCGGATCTCGGGCAGTTTCTTGCAGCCCAGCTGCTCCTGATCGAACGCGAGGTCGCCCAGATGCAAAGCTATGACCGCTTCCTTTCGGCGGTGCGTCCGGAAGGCGTTACGGCATGATCCGCCGTCTCGCGTCGTTGGCGCTGCTCCTCGCGCCGCTGTCCTGCGCGGCGCAATCCGGCGATGCACGCACGCGGCCTATCACCGACGATGTGATCTATTTCGTGCTTCCCGACCGCTTCGAGAACGGCGATCCAGCGAACGATCGCGGCGGCCTCGCGGGTGACCGGCTGGCGACGGGGTATGATCGTGCCGCCAAGGGCTTTTATCATGGCGGCGACCTGGCAGGGCTCATCAAACGGCTCGACTATATCGAAGGCCTCGGCGCGACCGCCATCTGGTTCGCACCGGTCTTTCGCAACAAGCCGGTGCAGGGGCCGAAAGGCGACGAGAGCGCCGGATACCATGGCTATTGGGTCACGGACTTCACCCGCGTCGATCCGCACTTCGGGTCGAACGCGGACTTCAAGGCTTTCGTGGACGCGGCGCATGCGCGCGGCATGAAAGTCTATATGGACATTATCACCAACCACACCGCCGATGTGATCCGCTACCGCGAGGGCGATGCAAACGGCTATCGCTACCGCAGTCTGGGCGACTATCCCTTCTCGCGGCGCGGCGGCCTTGACGGACCGGCGATCAACCCCGGCTTTGCGGGCGACCATGACCCCGATCCCGAAAATTGGTCGAAGCTGGTCGATCCTTCCTTCGCCTACACGCCGTTCATTCCCAAGGGCGAGGAGAAGGCCAAGGTGCCCTCGTGGCTGAACGATCCGCGGCTGTATCACAACCGCGGCAACAGCGACTGGATAGGAGAATCGGCTCTTTACGGGGACTTCGCCGGTCTCGACGACCTGGCCACCGAAAATCCGAAAGTCGTGCAGGGATTCATCGATATCTATGGTCGCTGGATCGATGAGTTCGGCATCGACGGCTTTCGGATCGACACCGCCAAGCATGTGAACCCCGAGTTCTGGCAGGCCTTTGTGCCGGCTATGCAGGCACGCGCCAAGGCACGCGGCATCGCCAATTTCCATATTTTCGGCGAGGTCTACATCGACGCGCTCGATCCCGGCGCGCTCGCCTGGTACACGCATGCTGCGGGCCTGCCGGCCGTGCTCGACTTCGCGTTCGCCCGCGCGGCGATCGACGCGGTGAGCGGCACGAAGGGGACCGACCAGTTCGCCCGCCTTTTCGACGGCGATCTGCTGTACAAGGGCGGGGCGAACGCGGCTCTCACGCTGCCAACCTTTCTTGGCAATCACGACATGGGCCGCTTCGCAACCTTCGTCCGGGCGGCCAACCCGCGGGCAAGCGAAGCCGAACTGCTTCAGCGTCTGAAGCTCGGCCACAGCCTGATGCTGACCCTGCGCGGACTGCCGACGATCTATTATGGCGACGAACAGGGCTTTGTGTCGGACGGCAACGATCAACTCGCGCGCGAGGACATGTTCGCCTCGAAGGTCGCGATCTACAACGACAATGACCTGATCGGGACGGACGCCACGACGGCGGACGCGAACTTCGACACCGCCCACCCGCTCTATCGCCACATCGCCGCGCTCAGCGCTATCCGCCGCGCCAATCCGGCGCTGATGCGGGGCGCGACCAAAATACGCGCGATGTCTGACAAGCCCGGCCTGCTCGCGGTGTCGCGCTTCGACCCTGAAACCGGCCGCGAAATCATTCTGGCCTTCAACACGTCTGCAGCCCCGTTGTCGGCGAACATCCCGGTGGATATCAAAACACGCACGCTCACCCCGTTGCTGGGTGTGTGTCCGTCGGCGGTGTCGGCTCCGGGCAGCCTTTCCCTTTCCATCCCGGCTTTCGGCAGCATCATTTGCCGTGCCAGCGAATAAGCGAACCCACGTGACGACCGACCAGACTCTTGCCGCGTATCCCGTTTCGTCCGCCGACGCCGACGAATGGTGGCGCGGCGCCGTTATCTATCAGATTTATCCGCGCAGCTTCGCCGATTCGAACGGCGATGGCATCGGCGATCTCGCCGGCATCACCGCGCGGCTGGACTATGTCGCCTCGCTCGGCGTGGATGCGATCTGGCTGTCCCCTTTCTATCCATCGCCGATGGACGACTTCGGGTACGACATCGCCGACTATTGCGGCGTTGATCCGATCTTCGGTTCGCTCGCCGATTTCGATGCGCTGGTCGCGCGGGCGCATGACCTCGGTCTCAAAGTGACCACCGATCTCGTGTTCGCCCATACCTCGGACCGCCACGCCTGGTTCGGCGAAAGCCGCGCGAGCCGCGACAATGGGCGGGCCGACTGGTATGTGTGGGCTGACCCGCGCGACGACGGCACGCCCCCGACCAACTGGCAGTCGGTGTTCGGCGGTCCGGCCTGGACGTGGGATGCACGGCGCGGCCAATATTATCTTCACAATTTCCTTGGCTCGCAGCCACAGCTCAACGGGCACAACCCCGATGTCCAGGATGCGCTTCTCGACGTCGTGCGCTTCTGGCTCGATCGCGGCGTCGACGGCTTTCGCATCGATGCGATCAATTTTTCGATGCACGATCCGGACCTGCGCGACAACCCGCCCGCGCCGCCGTCAAACAAGGTTCGGACGCGGCCGTTCGACTTCCAGCAGAAAATCTATAACCAGTCCCACCCCGACATCCCGCTGTTCCTCGAACGCATCCGCGCCCTGACCGATCGCTATCAGGACCGCTTCACGGTGGCGGAGGTCGGCGGCGACGACGCCGTGCGCGAAATGAAGCTGTTCACCGCGGGTGAGCACCGCCTCAACAGCGCCTATGGCTTCGACTTTCTCTATGCTGACCGCCTGACGCCTCAGCTCGTGCGGGAAGCGGCGGAGCAGTGGCCCGACACGCCGGGCACGGGGTGGCCGAGCTGGGCGTTCGAAAATCACGACGCGCCGCGCGCGGTGTCGCGCTGGACCCCGCCCGGCGTCGACGCGGCGTCCTTCGCGCGCATGAAGATGGCGCTGCTGTGCGCGCTGCGCGGCAATATCATCATCTACAATGGCGAGGAACTTGGGCTCGATCAGGTCGACATTCCGTTCGAGCTGGTCAAGGACCCCGAAGCGCTGAAAAACTGGCCGCTGACGCTGTCACGCGACGGCGCACGCACCCCGCTGCCATGGACTGCGACGGCGCAACATGCCGGCTTCTCGAGCGGCGATCCCTGGCTTCCGCTCGGTCCGGCGCACGGGACGCTCGCGGTTGATCGACAGGAAGCCGATCCGGGCTCCTTGCTTCATCTGACGCGAAAGCTCGTGGCGCTGCGGCGCGCCCATCCTGCGCTCAGGCGCGGTCGTAACGAGCGCTGGGTGGCGGATGGCGACCTGCTGGCGTTCGACCGTGTCGCCGACGGCGACCGGGTGCGATGCCTCTTCAACCTGGGCAGCGATCGGATCGATATCGCGCGCTACGCCGACGTCGGCACGCCGGTCGCCGCCCTGAATGGCGCGGACCGGCAATGGCTGCCGGCAAGCGGCGCGCTCTGGCTGCAAATCGAAGGAACCGACTGATGACTGTCCGCATGGCTCTCTCCCTGCTGCTGGCGCTCGTGCCCGCGTCTGCGTTCGCGCAAGCGGCGCCGCGGGCTGAGACCGCGGCATCGCCCGACGGCAGCATTGTCCTCACTGTTTCGACCGACAACGACGGCCGTCCGACCTGGTCGATCTCACGCCGCGGCAAGTTGCTTATCGCTCCGTCGAAGCTAGGCTTCATTCTGACTGATGGCATTGGCCTGCAGCGCGGTTTCGCGATCGATACGGTCGAACGCGCCCGCGCCAGTTCACGGTGGGAGCAGCCCTGGGGCGAACGGCGCTTCGTGCACGATGTGCACAACGAGCTGCTCGTCCGGCTCCGCCAGGATGCCAGCTGGGGCGGCCATGCGATGAACGTCCGCTTCCGCCTGTTCGATGACGGCATCGGCTTTCGCTATGAACTGCCAACGCAGCCCGGGCTTGCGACCGCGCGGATCGCCGATGAATTCACCGAGTTCGACATCGTGCCCAAGGGGACGGCCTGGTGGATCACGGGCGGTGAGTGGAACCGTTACGAGCAGGTCTATCAAAAGACGCCGATCGAGGCGGTTGCAACGGCCCACACGCCGATCACGATGCGGCTCGACGACGGCACGCATCTCTCGTTCCACGAAGCGGCGCTCGTCGACTATGCCGGCATGTGGTTCAAGCGTGCCGAGGGTCAGAAGTTCCGCGCGACGCTGTCCCCGTCCTCGCGGGGACCTCGTGTGGTGCGCGACCTGCCTTTCGCAACGCCGTGGCGCACGGTCCGCATCGCCGACACCGCGGCCGGCCTGGTGGAAAGCGACCTTGAGCTGAACCTCAACGAGCCGAACAAGCTCGGCGACGTGAGCTGGGTCAAGCCGATGAAATATATTGGCATCTGGTGGGGGATGATCCGCGGCGACTGGAGCTGGGCGGAAGGGCCGCGTCATGGCGCCACGACGGCGCGAACCAAGCAATATATCGATTTTGCGGCCAAGCATGGCTTCGGCGGCGTGCTTGTCGAGGGGTGGAACAAGGGCTGGGACGGCAATTGGTTCGGCCATGGCGATCGCTTCAGCTTCACTCAGCCGACCGCCGATTTCGACCTCGCGGGAGTCACCGACTATGCGCGCAAGAAGGGCGTGACCCTGATCGGGCATCACGAAACCGGCGGCAATATCGCGGTTTACGAAGCGCAACTCGACGACGCGATGAAGCTCTACGCCCGGCTGGGTGTCCGGGCGGTGAAGACCGGCTATGTCGCCGATGCCGGGGGAATTATTGCGCCGGGCGACGCGCCGGGCGAGACCCGCATGGAATGGCACGACGGCCAGCGGCAGGTGCAGCATCATCTGAAGGTCGTCGAGACCGCAGCGAAATACCGGATCGCGGTCAATCCGCACGAGCCGGTAAAGGACACGGGCCTGCGGCGCACTTACCCCAATTGGGTCGCGCGCGAGGGCGCGCGCGGCATGGAGTATAATGCGTGGGGCGCCTTCGCAAACGACCCCGATCACGAACCGACTTTGGTCTATACGCGCATGCTGTCGGGCCCGATGGACTTCACGCCGGGGGTGCTCAGCCTCGAAGGCGCGAACAAGGCGCCGCTCGCCTCGACGCTCGCGAAGCAGCTCGGTCTCTATCTCGCCATCTACTCGCCCATCCAGATGGCGGCGGACTTTATCGAGAATCTCGAGGCGCATCCGCGCGAGCTCGACTTTATCGCCAAGGTGCCGGCCGATTGGTCAGAGAGCAGGCTGATCGCCGGCGAAGTCGGCGACTATGCGATCTTTGCCCGCAAGGACCGCGCCAGCGCCGACTGGTATGTCGGCGGCGTGAACGATGCGACCGAACGCACGCTGACGTTGCAGTTCGACTTCCTCGACCCCGGCAAGACTTACACCGCGACGATCTACAAGGACGGCGACGGCGCGACCTATCTCACCGATGCCCGGCATCGCATCGCCTATGACACGATCCGCGTGAAACGCGGCGACACCTACCGGCTGTGGCTGGCGCCGGGCGGCGGAGCGGCAATGCGTCTCCATCCGGGGCGATGACGGCCATACCGTACCTCGCCCTCGGCGTGGCGCCGCGATGAGCCAGTCTGCCGCGGAGCCGCTTCATGTCGTCATCCTCGGCGGCGGTAGCGCGGGATGGATGACGGCGGCGTTGTTCGGCCATCATTGGCGCGCCCATCCGGTGCGGATTACGGTCGTCGAGTCGCCCGACATCGGCATCATCGGCGTCGGCGAAGGGTCCACGCCGCAGCTCAAGGCGTTTTTCGATACGCTCGGCATCGCTGAAAGCGACTGGATGCCGGCCTGCGACGCCACGTACAAGCTCGGCATCGGGTTCGAAGGATGGTCTTTAGCCGACGGATACCAGCGCTATTTTCATCCCTTCCCAGGCCCGCTGGACGTCCATACCGAGGGCGATTTCTTCCGCAATGCCGCGCTTCGGCGAAGCGGCGTCGATGTCGAAGCCAACCCCGACAGCTTCTATCTTGCGGCCCGCGTCGCGGCGCGTGGCGGCGGTCCGCACGGCGGCGAGACATTCCCCTTCGATCTTGGCTACGGCTATCATTTCGACGCGCACAAACTCGGGACCTATCTTCGCGGCCACGCCGTCGGGCAAGGCGCCGAGCATCTCGCGCGAACGGTGGAACGGGTTGAGATCGCCGCCAATGGCGATGTCGCGGCGCTGATCCTCGACGGCGGCGAGCGGCTCGAAGGCGATTTTTTCATCGACTGCAGCGGCTTCCGTGCAATGATTGCCCAGCAGGCGCTCGGCGCACGCTTCCTGCCATTCGCGGAAAATCTGTTCAACGATCGGGCGGTGGTCGCGCCCACCGCTCATCCCGCCACCGGCCCGGTCGTCACCGCGACGCGCAGCATCGCGATGTCGGCGGGCTGGCGCTGGTCGATCCCGCTGACCACCCGCGTCGGCAACGGCTATGTCTATTCCAGCCGCTACCTCGACCGCGACGCGGCGGAGGCGGAGTTGCGCGCAGCGCTCGGGCTTGGTGACGCCGACGCGCCGCTCCGGCATCTCGACATGAAGGTCGGCCGGCTTGCCACGAGTTGGACCGCGAACTGCCTCGCCATGGGACTGGCGCAGGGTTTTATAGAGCCGCTGGAGGCCACGGCCCTCCACATCGTGATCGCCACCATTCAGGAGTTTCTGGCCGCCTATGAAGGTGGCAACTTCACCGCGCGTCACCGCGATATGTTCAACGCCCGGATAGGCGCGCGATATGATGGGATACGGGACTATATCGTCGCCCATTACCGGATGAACCGGCGGGGTGGATCGGGATATTGGCACGACGCGTCGACGATGGACGCGCTCTCGGACAATCTCAAAACCCTCATCACTGCCTGGTTCACGGGCGCGGACCTTGGGGAGGCGATCGACGATCTGGGGGTCGGTGGCTATTATCCCAACCTCAGCTGGCATTGCCTCTTCGCAGGCTATGGCACCTTTCCCGCCGTGACCGCCTTGCGTGCGCCGGTTGCCGCCGACCGGGCCGCGAACGGCGATCAGATCGAGCGCTTCCTCGCGCGGGCGGCTGCCAATTTCTCTTCACCCGGCGGGCCTACGGCCTGAGAGCATGGCGCGGCCAGGGGGACGGGAGGTCTGCGCTCGCGCCCGCGGGGAGGGTGGATCAGTCTTCAGGTTCCACATCGACCGGGGTCAAGGCATAGGCGGTGCGGTCCGCAAGCTCGTTGATCCGCGCCAGATAGGCCTGGAAATGCGGGGTCTCGCGGTGTGCGGCATTCGCCGCTGCATCGATATAGAGCTCGTCGAAGACGAACCGCGCCGGATCGGCCTGATCCTGCCACAGATCATAGCGCAGGTTGCCGGGTTCGGCGCGGCTGGGGGCGATCATGCCTTCCAGCAACGCCTTTAGCGCATCGACCTGTCCGGGGCGGGCGGTCAGCGCGGCGACGACTTTGACTTGTTTGGACATCGGGGCTTCTCCTTTTTGGGTCGTGGTGGTCGGCGGGGCGCCAGCGCAGCGCCCCGCCAGTCATGCGCGTCCTCACGCCGTAACGAGCGACGGGTCGAGCACAGCGACGGAGGCCGCGGCGATCGGGTGGTCGGACCGCGGATTCTGTCCCGTGATCAGCTCGCGATCGACGATCACATTCGGCGCAAAGTCGACGTCGGTGGTGACCACATTACCACCGGCGGCGGTCAGCGCCGAGGGCATGTCGAAATGTATTTTCGCATGGAGGATATGGTCCTCGACGACCTTTTCCCCGCTGGCCGAAAAAACGGTCATTCTGTAGCCTGCATATGGCCAGCCTTTCGCGAGATCGCGGGCCTTCTCGACATCGCCTCCCGGGCGGCTGACGCGTCAGACCCGAGGGTCCGGGCCATGACCCGACGACTATCGCCCCCTGCGGGGGCGTTCCTGTCGATCAAGTTACTCAATCAAATCAATTGACAATCGGGAATATTCCATGCTTGGCGATAAGGGGGCTGTGGCTGATCGATGCGAGCAACAGCATCGCCGGTCGCGAGAGGGTGGCAACATCGCCTTCATGGCGGTTCTTCGCCGGTCTGGATTGGAGCGCAACCACCGGCGCGCCGGGACGCAGAAGGGGTGAAAGGGGTAGCGGATCATGGACACGCGCATCGCCTTAGCGATTATGCCCGGCGAGATCGATTCTGTCCCGCCCTCCGGGACATGCGCACACTTTTTGCCGATCGCTCATTTGCTGTGGCACGACAAGGCAGGCCATGCGGTCCCGCGGGGGCTCGCCGGATTTCGGCCCACATGATTTGGGGGCTCGATGCGGACGCTGCCAGGATCATGCCGTGACCGAGGCATGCGATCTGTCGGCGACCCGATTATCGACGCTGTTCGCGCGTCGGGCCCTGTCGCCGGTGGAACTTCTGGGCAGCGTGCTGGCGCGCCTCGATGAAGCCGAACCCTTGCTCGCCGCGTGCTGGGCGATCGACCGCGAAGGCGCGTTGGCGGCGGCTCGCGCGGCGGAGGGCCGGTGGATGGCGGGCGAGCCGCTGAGTTCGATCGACGGGATAAGCGTCACGGTCAAGGAGTTGATCGCCACGAAGGGGGTGGCGAAGCCCATGGGAACGGCGGCGGGCGACATGACCTTGCAGGACGCGGATGCGCCCCCCGCGGCGCGCGTGCGTGAAGCCGGCGCCGTCCTGTTCGCCAAGACCACGACCCCCGACTTCGGCATGCTGTCGTCGGGCCTGTCGAGCTTTCACAAGTTGGCGCGCAATCCGTGGGATCTCTCGAAATCGCCCGGCGGGTCGAGTACAGGCGCGGGGTCGGCGGCCGCTGCGGGCTATGGCCCGCTCCACATCGGCACCGACATCGGCGGGTCGACCCGCTTGCCCGCGGGGTGGTGCGGCATCTTCGGTTTCAAACCGAGCTTTGGCCGGGTCCCGATCGATCCGCCCTATATGGGGCGCGTGGCGGGTCCGATGACGCGGACGGTGGCCGATTCCGCGCTGCTGATGAGCATCCTCAGCCGCCCCGATCCGCGCGACTATATGAGCCTGCCGCCCGCGGACCTGCCGTGGGAGCGGCTGGAGCGCGACCTCAAAGGCCTGCGCATCGGCCTGATGCTCGACGCCGGGTGCGGCCTTGCGGTCGATCCCGAGATACGCGATGCGACCATCGCCGCGGCGCAGCTGTTTGCGGACGCCGGGGCCATCGTCGAGCCGGTGGGTCCCTTCTTCACCCGCGCGATGCTCGACGGGATCGACATTTTCTGGCGCGCGCGCTTTTTCGACCAGATGACGGCTCTGCCCGAAGACCGGCAGGCGCTGATCCTGCCTTATATCCGCCAATGGGTCGAACCCGCGCGCGGTTACAGCGGCGCGCAAGTCTATCGCGGCAGCGAAGCCTTCATGCAGATCCGCGAGAAGGGCCGCGATGCCTTTGCGCCGTTCGACTTCATGCTGTCGCCGACGGCGCCGGTCGCAGCCTTTCCCGCCGAATATGCGAGCCCGGTCAACGATCCGACACGGCCGTTCGAGCATATTGGCTTTACGGTGCCGTGGAACATGACAGAACAGCCTGCCGCGTCGATCAACTGCGGCTATACGGCGGCGGGCCTGCCGATCGGGTTGCAGATCGTCGGTCGCCGTTTCGACGATGCCGGCGTGTTGCAAGTGTCGCACGCCTATGAACAGATGCGTCCGGCGCAGCGGCCGTGGCCCGAACCCTGGAAAGATAGTGCGGAATGAGTTTTAGTCCCGGTCCCGATAACAGCATTGCGGATATTGCAGGCATCCGCGTCGGGCACGCGACCGACGATCGCGTCGGGACGGGCGTCACCGCGCTGCTGTTCGATGGGGCATGGACCGCGGCGGTCGATATCCGCGGCGGAGGTCCGGGCGTGCGCGAGACCGAGACGCTGGCGGTACAGAATGTCGTCGAGGGCATCCATGCGATCTGCCTTTCCGGCGGGTCGGTATTCGGGCTGAGCGCCGCCGACGGCGTCATCGACCATCTGTCGGCGCAAGGCATCGGCATGCGACTGCGCGCGGGCGGACGGCCGATCCCGATCGTGCCGGGCGCAGTGCTCCATGATCTCAACAATGCGGGCGACAAGGACTGGGTGGAATCGCCCTACCGTGCGCTCGGTCAACGGGCCGCGGCGGCAGCGGTGTCTGGCCCCATCGCTCTCGGGTCGGTCGGTGCTGGCCGCGGCGCGATGGCGGGCCATGTGAAGGGCGGGGTCGGCAGCGCGTCGATCGTGCTGGAGGACGGCCTTGTCGTCGCGGCGCTGGCCGTGGTCAATCCGGTCGGATCGGTCTTCATGCCCGATGGCGAAACCTTTTGGGCGTGGCCGTTTGAGATTGAGGGCGAGTTCGGGGGGCGGCGGCCGGGCGACACCGCGCCGGCGATCCATCCGGCGCCCGATGAAACGCGGCTCCGTGAGCTGGGGCGGCTTCAGGCGGGAGCGAATACCACGCTCGCGGTCGTCGCGACCAATGCCGACCTCGGCAAGGCCGAGGCGCAGCGGATGGCGATGATGGCGCAGGATGGCCTCGCGCGCGCGATCCGTCCGGTTCACACGCCGTTCGACGGCGATCTTGTGTTCGCAGTGGCGAGCGGCGCCATTGCGCTACCGACTGACCGCAGCCGGCAGTGGCAGGCGGCGCGCCTTGGGTCCGCCGCCGCCGATTGCCTTGCCCGCGCGATCGCGCGCGGCGTCTTTCACGCGGGCGAAGTTTAACCCTGGGCCAGCTGGGCGATGACCCGGTCGAGATCGGGCGACGCCGCGACAAGTTCGCGGGTGTGCGGATGCTGGGGAGAAGCAAGCAGCTCGGCGGTGGGGCCTTGCTCGACGATCCGGCCGTTCTGAAGCACGAGGAGGCGGTCGGTGACAGCGCGCACGACCGAGAGATCGTGCGATACGAACAGATAGGCGATCCCGAACTCGCGGCCCAGACTGGCGAGCAGGTCGAGGATGTCGGCGCGGATCGAGACATCGAGCGCCGAGACCGCTTCGTCGAGCACCACCAGCTTCGGCCTCAGGATCAATGCCCGCGCGATGGCGATGCGCTGGCGCTGGCCGCCCGAGAATTGATGCGGCAGCCGGTCGGCGTCAGCAGACGCGAGCCCGACGCGCTCGAGAATCGCCTCGACGCGGGCGCGCTTCTCCGCCGCCGGGATCGGCTCGGCAAGCAGATGCAGCGGTTCGGCGACAATCGACTCGACTCGCTGGCGGGGGTCGAGGCTGGCGGCAGGGTCCTGAAACACCGCCTGAATCTTGCGCCGATGGTCGCGCAGGTCCGCCCGCGAAAGCGCGAAGATATCTGCGCCCTCGAGCGTGATCGAACCGCCGTCGGGACGGTCCAGCCCAAGGATGGTGCGAAGCAAGCTGGTCTTTCCCGCGCCCGATTCGCCGACGATGCCGAGCGTTTCGCCTGCCGCGATCGCAAAGGAGATGTCGTCGATCGCCTTGACCGGCACCGCCCGCCGCCATGTCCGCCGCGCACGATGGCTGCGTTCGAGCCCGCGTACGTCGAGAAGGGGCGGCGCGTCCGCCGCGGGCGCGGTGCGATCGGGCTTGTGGCGCGCGCTGGCGATCAGCGTGCGGGTATAAGCCTGTTGCGGGGCGCCGAGGATCTGCCGCGTCGGACCGGCTTCGACCTGTCGGCCCTCTTTCAGAACGACGATGCGGTCCGCGACCCCGCCGACCAGCGCGAGGTCGTGGCTGACGAGCAGCAATCCCATGCCGCGCTCGCGCGCCAGTTCGACGAGCAGCGCGATGACGCGCGCCTGCGTCGTGACATCGAGCGCCGTCGTCGGTTCGTCGGCAATCAGGATGCGCGGATTTCCGGCTATCGCGATCGCGATGCACACCCGCTGCCGCTGCCCGCCCGAAAGCTGGTGCGGAAAGCGCGACGATGCGACCTTTTCCTCCGGCAGGCCGACGCGTTCGAGAAGCTTCGCCGCCTCGCCGCGCGCCGCGCGCCGCCCGACAGCATGGTGCAGCCTGACGGCCTCGGCGACTTGCGCGCCGATCGTCTGGAGCGGGTTGAGCGCGCGCATCGGCTCCTGGAATATCATCCCGATGGCGCCGCCGCGCACCGCGTCGCGTTCGCGTTCGGCGAGCGATTTCAGGTCGCGCCCCTCGACAAGGATCGTGCCCGAGCGCTCCGCGCCGGGTGGCAACAGGTCGATCGCCGCGAGCGCGGCGGTCGATTTTCCCGAGCCCGATTCGCCGATCAGCCCGACGATCTCGCCGGCGCCGACGTCGAGGCTGAGACCCTGCAGCGCCATCTGCCCGCGATAGGCGACGCCGACATTGTCGAAGCGAAGCAGCGTCATGCGCCGCGCGCCCCGCGCAGCGTCTCGCCCAGCCCGTCGCCGAGCAGGGTGAGGCCGAACACGGCGAGCAGGATCGCTGCGCCCGGCAGGATCGCGAGTTGCGGCGCGGTGCCGATCAGCGTCTGCGATTCGGCTAGCATCCGTCCCCAACTGGGCTGCGGCGACTGGACGCCAAGTCCGACATAGGAAAGGCCCGCTTCGGCGATCAGCGCGAGCGCGAACTGGATCGTCGCCTGGACGAGCAGCGGCCCGGCGATGTTCGGCAGGATATGTTCGAAGGAAATGCGCGGCGCGGCTTTGCCGGCGATTTGTGCGGCGGCGATATAGTCATAGGTCCACACCCGGCGTGCCTCGCCGCGCGTCAATCGCGCGAACACCGGGATATTGAAGATGGCGATCGCGATGATCGCATTGCTCGCGCCGGGACCGGTGAGCGCCGACAGGATGATCGCGAGCATCAGCGACGGAAAGGCGAACACCAGATCGCCAAAGCGCATGATCAGCCCGTCGATCAGCCCACCCTTCGCCGCGGCATAGAGGCCGAGCGGGACGCCGATGAAAAGCGCGGCGCCGACCGACAGCAGCGACACGCCGAGCGACGTCGTCGCACCGGCGAACAGTAGCGACACCATGTCGCGGCCATATTGATCGGTGCCGAGCCAATGCGCGGCGCTGGGCGGCGACAAACGACCGGCGATTTCGACCGCGGCGACATCATAGGGGGTCCAGACGAGCGCGAGCAGCGCTGCTGCGACGAAAAATCCGGTGATTGCGAGGCCGATTGCGAGGATCGTCTTGCGCTGCGTCATCGCCGCTCGCCCTCGCGGAGCCGTGGGTCGATCGCGGCGGCCAGCATGTCGATGAGCAGGCTGACGAGCACCGTCACTGCGACGAGCACGACGACCACCGACTGCACGACGATCAGGTCGCGCTGCGCGATCGCCTGAATGACCAACCGCCCGAGGCCCGGCAGGAAGAAGATATTTTCGATGATCGCACCTCCGGCGAGCAGAAACGGAAATTGCAGGCCGAGCACGGTCAGCACGGGACCGAGCGCGTTCGGCAGCGCGTGGCGAAAGGCGGCGCGCGCTCGGCCGAGGCCTTTCGCGCGCGCGGTTCGCACATAGTCCTCGTCGAGCGTTTCGAGCAGGCTCGCGCGCGTGACCCGCGCGAGGATCGCCGCCTGCGGAAGCGCAAGCGCGACCATGGGCAGCGCGAGCGCTCGAAGCGCCGGCCCTGTACCCGCCGACCAGCCGGGGAAGCCGCCCGCCTCGACCCAGCCGAGCCCCACCGCGAACAACAGGACGAGGAGCATCGCGAGCCAGAAGCTCGGTAGCGCGATGCCGAGGCGCGCGAGCCAACTGATGACGACATCGACGGCGCTGCCTCGCCGCAGCGCGGCCCAATATCCCGCCGACACGCCGACAAGGATCGACAGCGCGGTGGCGAGCCCGGCGAGCGGCAGTGACAGCGCGAAACGATCCGCCAAGAGGCCGGCGACGGGCACGCGATAGACATAGCTGATCCCGAAATCGCCGTGCAGCATTCCGCCGACCCACGCGAGATAGCGCTCAGGCACCGACCCGGTCAGGCCAAGTTCGGCATGAAGCGCCGCGATTGCCTGCGGGGTCGCGCCCAGCCCCATCATATAGGCGGCCGGATCGCCCGGAACGACCTGAATGAGCGCGAAGATCACGACGGTCGCCGCGACCAGCGTCATCGCAAAACTGCCGAGCCGCGAGGCGACATAGGGCAGGCCGAAGCGCCACAGTGCCGCGGCGACGCCGATCAGCAGAAGGAGCAGGGCGGGTATGCCCCATCCGCCCGACGCGATGCTTTTGTCGGACGACGCGTCGTCACCGCCCGCTGCGCCGCCAAAACTGACCGTCGCGAAATCGATCGCCTGGTTCGGCGTGTTGATCCAGACGTCCTGAAGCCGCGCGTCCTGCACGCCAAGGCGTGGGAATTGGAACAGGAAGCCATTGACCGCGTCGTCGGCCAGCGTGCGCTGGATTTCGGCCAGTAGCCCATGCCGCGTCGCAGGGTCGCGCGCCGTCTGAAGCCGGGCGAGCAGCGCGCGATAGGCCGGGCTGTCGTAGCCGAAATAATAGCCGGTGCGGCCATAGATGTCATAGTCGAAGGGTTCGGCATGATTGACGATGGTCAGGTCGTAATCGTGGCGCGCGAACACCTCGTCGAGCCAGCCCGGCCACTCCAGATTCTGGATCCTTACCTTGATCTTGAGCTTGGCGAGCTGCGCCGCGATGATTTCGCCGGTGCGCCGGGCGTAGGATTGCGGCGGCAGTTTCAGGCGCAGGGTGAAGCCATCGGCATAGCCCGCCTCGGCGAGGAGGCGGCGTCCCGCTTCGACGTCGTGGGGATAGCGCCCGGTCAAGTCGATATAGTCGGGGCTTTGCGGCGGGAAATGGCTGCCGATCGGAACGCCATAGCCGAACATCGCGCCGTCGATGATCGCGCGGCGGTCGAGCGCGTGCGCGATCGCGCGGCGGACCGCCAGATTGGCGAGCGGCCCCTGCCGCTGGTTCATCGACAGGATGACCTCGCCCTCGGTCGGCCCGACGGTCAGCTTGAGGCGCGGATCGCTGCGCAGTTGGCCAAAGGTTTCGGGGGCAGGATAATCGGGAAACAGATCGATATCCCCTGCCTTGACCGCGGCATAAGCGGCGCTGGGATCGGCGATGAAGCGGAAGGTGAGGCGGGCCAGCCGCGCGGGCTTCCCCCAGTAATTTGGATTGCGCACCAGCGTGATGTCGCTACCGCGCCGCCAGTCCGCGAACCGGAAGGGGCCGGTGCCGATGGGGTCGGTGGCGAGCGTCTTGGCGGCATGGCGCGGCACGATGACCGCGTCGCCGAGGGTGAGCAGGGTTAGGAAATTGGCGTCGGGGGCCTTCAGCCTGATCCGGACACGACCGGGCGCGGGCGACGTCACCGCGGCAATACGCGAAAAAGCCTGCGCTTGTGCGTTGCTCGACGTCTTGGCGGATATGCGCAGTAGGCTGAAAATCACGTCGTCTTCGGTGAGCGGACGGCCGTCGTGAAAGCGGACACCGCCGCGCAGCTTGAAATCATGGACGAGCCCATCGGACGAGACAGTCCAACTTTCGGCGAGCAGCGGCCGGATCGATCCGTCGGTGTCGGCGCGTACCAGCCCCTCGAAAATCGTCGCATAAACGACCTCGTCGATCGCGACGGCGGCGCCGCTGGTGGGATCGAGATTGGGGGGCTCGAGCTGAAGCGCGACGCGTAGGTTGCCCTGCGCCTGCGCGGAGACCGCGACGACGGCCGCGAGGGACAGGAGCAGGACGACGACCAGCCGCAGCAGAGCGGTCATGCAAGGCGCCTCGCGACGCGCGCCCGCGCCTCGGCCGCCTGCTCGGGCAGGCCCAGCCGCTCATAAACATCGCCGAGCGTGCGGTTGAGCGGGACGCCATCGGGATCATGCCGACGCCGGCGTTCCAGCGCCTGCCGCGCCTCACCCCATCGGCCGCTGTGAATCTGGGCATCGAGCAGAATGAGATCGAAAAGGTCGCGCTGCGCATGGCTGCCGCCGAGACTGACGAGATGCGGCAGCGCGCGCGATATCGCCGCGATAGCCGCCTCGAAATCACCGCCGGCATGCGCGACCAGCCCATGCGCGAGGGGCCTTGCCGCCTGGTCCCAGACCGCGTGATCCTGACTGCCCGTGTCGGCAGCGGCGCGGTCGATGGCGGCGAGCAACGCGTCGGCTTGCGGCCGCCCGGCGCGCGCCAGTCCATACAGATATTGGACGGTCAGAAAGGGCTGGAGCGTGTCGCGGTCGCGTCCCGCGACATGATCGGCAATATCGTCCCAGCGTGCGCCGACGTCGACGCCTGCGAGATCGAGCCGCGCGAGTAATGAGATGGCGCCGACCTGATCCTGCGAATAGCTTTTGTCATGCGCCCAGACCTGCTCGTCATAGATTTGCAGCGCTTCGCCCTCGCGGCCCTGGCTCAGGCGGAACAGCGCCAGATGCCACCAGAGGTGGGTCACCATGAAGCTGTTGAGTTCGATCCAGTCGGTCGCCCAATGTTCGAGCGCCGCGGCACCCTCCTCGATCCGTCCTTCGGTCAGCCAGACATGCGCCAGCGCGTGCTGCGCCCAGGGATCGCCCGGCACGATGTCGAGCGCCTGCCACGCCGCTTGCTCGGCTTCGCCGATCCGGTGCAGCTGTTCGAGCGCAAAAGCGCGCATGCCGTGGACATAGGGCGCATCGGGTGCGCCTTCGGCGACCCGCTCGGCGGCGCGCAGCATGGCTGGAAAGGCGCCGCGATTGAACAGATGATAATGAAGGAGTTTGAGCGCGAGCAGATCGTGCGGATGCTTTTCGACAGTCCCGGTCAGGCCGGCGATCACCGCGTCGATGTCGGCGGCGATCCAGTCGTTCAATATCTTCAGGAGAGCGGTTTCGCGTTCGGTCAGCGCGTGATGCCGCTTCGCGCGGTCGAGGAACGGCCGTGCCGCATCGGCCGCGGCGCCATGCTCGCCGAGCAGGTGCAGGTAACCTGCATAAATCTGGACAAGCGCCGCCGACCGCGGATCGGCGCCACGCGTCAAGATATCGGCGGCGCGGACGTGGTAGGCGAGCAGGCCGCCGACGAAGGCGTCGATCGCTTGCACGTCCGCCACATCGGCGCCGCTGATTTCATTTCCGAACTGGTCGCTGGCCATCAAGGCGCCTTCTATGGCTCGGCATGGCGCGCCAGGAATTTGGCGGCATCCTGACCCGTCCTATCGGGCTGTTCCCATTGCGGCAAATGTCCGACGTCGGGATAGATGATAAGCTCGGCCTGCGGGATCGCCGCCTTGAACTGGTCGGCGCCCGAGACGTCGAGCAGCGGATCCTGCTTGCCCCAAAGAATCAGCGTCGGGATCTTGATCGCGGCGAGCTTTTCCGCGGAGGCTGCGGCGCTGCCCGGATTGAGCGACATCAGGATCGCCCGGTGGCCGGGCAGGCGCTGGAGGTCGGCCCAGCGCTGGATGAAGTCGTCGGTCAGCACCTTGTCGTCGACGACATTGCGCTTCAGCCCCTCGATGATCAGCGGCTTGTTGTCGATCGACGCGATGAAGTCACGGCCGAGCTTGTAGCGCATCAGCCGGAACGCGAGCGGCGGATCCTCGTCGATCGCCTTGCTCGGCCAGCCGCCCGCCGCGACGAGGATCAGCTCGGACACATGCGCGGGATGGCGGAGCGCCGATTGCCAGGCCACGCTGCCGCCCAACGAATTGCCCGCGACCGCCCATTCGGTGATGCCCAGCTTCGCGCGCAGTTCGTCGAGCACATCGGCATATTTGTCGGCCGCCGCGACGAAGTCTGCGGGCGCCTCGGTCAGCCCATGGCCGGGCAGGTCGACCGCGATGACGCGATGCGCCGGGGCCAGCGCCTTGGCCCAGCCGTCCCATGAGAAGCTGTTGTCACCGAACCCGTGAACGAGCAGCACCGCCGGCGCGTCGGCGGGCCCACTTTCGAGATAGTGAAGGCGGACGCCGTTCGACAATTCGGCATAGCGCGAATTGTTGCGGGCATATTTTGGGGCAAGGTCCTTGGCCGGAATGTCCGGCGCACGCAGATAGAGCCAGCCGCCAAGCGCGAGGAGGACAATCGCGCCCAATATATATGCTGCAATTTTCATCTTGGTCTCCCGGCTCAGAAGCTGAAGCCCAAACGCACACCATAGGAGGCCGGGCGTCCCGGTGAAGCGATATTGGCGTTCGGCAGGAAGAAATTCCGCGTCAGGTCATATTTCGTCCTGAACAAATTGCGCGCATAGGCGCCGACCCACCAATTGCCCTTGGCGGGGCGCAGCGTAACGGTGGCGTTGGCGATCCAGCGCTCATCGAGGTCATAGGTCGGGCCAAGGAAGGACGGCAGCTCGTCGCGGAAGCTGTAATCGCCCTGCAGGTCGAGCCCGAAGTCCTTGCCGAGCGGCAGCGCATAGCTGATCGAGCCCTGGTAGCTCCATTGCGCGATCGGGATCGGCTGCCCCGATTTGTCGATCGTATCGGCGACATACAGGCCGTTCACGAGGCGAAGGGTGGTGGTGTCGATATCGGAGAAATCCTTGTAGCGGCCATATTTATAGCCGACCGACTGCGATATACGGACACGGCTGGTCGGCGCGATCTGGATTTCGAGTTCGCCGCCGTAGATTTCCGATTTGGGGGCGTTGATGATGCGCCCGATCAGCCCGCGCTGCGGATTGACGATCGTGCCCAGCACCTGCTGGTTGCGATAATCATAATAGAAAAGCGAGCCCTGGAAGCGGACCGCCCGCGCGAAGTCGGCCTTGAACCCGGCCTCATAGGCATAGAGGATTTCGGGTTTGAAGGCGTCGATCTGGTTCGCGTTCGGCGAGTTGTAGACGGTGAAACCGCCCGACTTCACTCCGCGGCTGGCGCTGGCATAGAAGAGCAGCCCGTCGCGCGGGCGGAACTCTAGCGCGAGCTTGCCGCTCGCCTCATCCAGCGTCGCGTTGCGATTGCCGTCGAGGAACAGCGGCGTGCCGCCGATCTTGGTCGCGAAGTCGCGCAGCTTGCGCTTTTCATGCTCGTAGCGGATGCCGCCGACAATCGCGAAACGCTCGCCGAGCGCAAGGCTCGCTTGCCCGAAGCCGCTGATTGACTCGGCTTTCTGGCGATAGGATGTGTCGGTTATAAACCCGAGGCTTTCGCTGAAGTCGGTCAGGAACAGCTCGTCGAGCGTCTGGTTCGAATAATAGCCGCCGACGACCCAGTTCAGCGGTCGGTCGCCGTTCGACGAGAGCCGGAGTTCCTGCGAGTAAACCTCGACGTCGCTGCCCCAGAACGTATCGGATTCGCGGCTCGCCGAGGCGTCCCAGTCGGCGAGTTCGCGGCGCTTGAATTTCTCGTAGCTGCTGATGCTGGTGAAGCGGACCGCGTCGGACAGATCGAATTTGCCGGTCAGGCTGGCGCCCCAGCTATCATTGTCGCGGTGCGGCTTGTCGTCGACGTCATATCCCGCGAGCGCGGCAAAGGTCGGCGACAGGCCCCAGCCGGTCTGACGGCGGTTCGTGTCGGCCGGGATCACCGGGCCGAGAGGGCCGCCGTAGCCGCGCGTCTGGAAGGGGCGAAAGAGATAGAGGCCGGTCTGCTCGCTGCGGTCCCGGCCGCCGTGGATGTTGAACTGGATGGTGGCGCTGCCCGATGGCGTCCAGTCGAGCAGCGCGCGGCCAAACAGGCGATCGGCGTCGCCAAGCTTTTCGCCGGTGTTGCGGTTGCGCTGGAATCCGCCGCCCTGTTCGGTGACGCCCGCGACGCGAAAACGCAGCGTTTCGCTGATCGGTCCCGAGACAAAGCCTCCGGCCTTCAGCAGCCCGAAGCGGCCATATTCGGCGTCGACACCGGCGGAGAACTGCTCGGTCGGGCGCCGGGTGATGAGGTTGATCGCGCCGCCCGTCGTATTGCGGCCATAGAGCGTACCCTGAGGCCCGCGCAGCACCTCGACGCGCTCGATGTCGAACAACGCACCCTGCGTCATCACGGGCACCGGATAGGCGATTTCGTCGACATAGATACCGACGGTTGGCGTGTTGTTCGTCGCATAATCCTCGAAACCGACGCCGCGGATGCGGAACTGCGGCTGTCCGCCGCCGAAGGCCGGCACGACCTCGAGCGAGGGCGTCTGGAATTGCAGATCGTTGACATTGCTCACGCCGCGCCGCGCCAATTCGTCGCCACTGAGGACCGACAGCGCGATCGGGACATCCAGCGCCGACTCGTCGCGGCGCTGCGCGGTCACGACGATATCGCCGAGCCGTTGATCGCCATCGGCGACCGGCGCCTCGGTTTGTGCCAATGCGCCGGTAGAGGGTAGGAGGCTGAGAGCGAGGAGAGCCCCGGTCGACGGATAGAAACGGGATTTCATGTCATTTCCCCTTTTGGTTGAGCGAGTGAAGCTTTGAACGGGATATAAAATCAATGGATCGGCCCGGGGCTGACGGCGATCCGCAAGTCGTTGGCGAGGGTCATGCGGCAGATGGGCGCGCGAGCGCTGCGGCGGGTGAAAAGCCTGTTGTGAAGCGGGGGTGCATGACATACGGCAACCGCGCAATGTGCCGCGGCCGGCAAGACCATCGGCCGTGGGCTCCAACCACAGGGACCTGCATGGAAATACGCAGCCATTCGACTTTCGATCGCGCCGAGTGGAGCCGGTTGCGGTCGAGCGTTCCGCTCCTGCTGGCCGAAGAAGAGCTCGCGCTGCTGCGCGGGGCCAACGAGCCGATGTCGATCGCCGAGGTGGAGGAAATCTGCCTGCCGCTGGTTCGGTTGATCAGCCTGCATGTCAACGCCGCACGCAGCCTGGCCGCGGTTACCGACGAGTTTGTCGGCCGGGCATCGCACGCAAGACCCTTCATCGTCGCGATCGCGGGCAGCGTCGCGGTCGGCAAGAGTACGATCGCGCGTGTGCTGAAGCTGCTCCTGTCGCGCGCGACTGACCATCCGAAGGTCGATCTTATTGCCACCGACGGCTTCCTTTGGCCCGCGGAAAAGCTGCTCCGCGACGGCATGATGGACCGCAAGGGCTTTCCCGAAAGCTATGACGTCCGGCGCATGATCGAATTTCTCGCGCAGGCCCGCGCGGGCGAGCGCGCCAGCGCCCCCGTCTACTCGCACACCAGCTACGATATCGTTCCGGGCGCCTTCGATGTGGTCGAGGCGCCCGACATCTTGATCTTCGAGGGACTGAACGTCCTCCAGATCGGCGATGGCGTGAACCGGCGCCATGGGCCCGTGTTCACGGCGGCCGATTTCTTCGACCTCTCCATCTTCGTCGACGCCGAACCCGATGTCATCGAACAATGGTATGTGGACCGGTTCCTTTTGCTTCAAAGAACCCGGATGCAGGACCCCGAATCCTATTTCCACCATCTGGCCGGAGCCTCGCGCGAAGAGGCGGTGCAATTTGCGCAGCGGCTTTGGCAGACGGTCAACCTGCCCAATCTGCTGGAAAATATCCTGCCGACGCGCCAGCGTGCCGACGTGATCATTCACAAGCGCGCCGATCACACCGCCGACCGTCTGCTGCTGCGGCGCATCTGAGCTGGCCGCTCTCACCATTGCTGGCGCGCAAGCGCGGCGTCCTCGGCGGCGCATCGCTCCGCACCAGCCTGACGCCCGGCATCGACATCGCTGGAAAAGCGAAACCCGCACGCGACGCGGCTTTG
Source organism: Sphingopyxis sp. H050 (assembly GCF_001468265.1). Classification (GTDB taxonomy): domain Bacteria; phylum Pseudomonadota; class Alphaproteobacteria; order Sphingomonadales; family Sphingomonadaceae; genus Sphingopyxis. The sequence continues at coordinate 220,393 of NZ_LNRZ01000001.1, forward strand.
GCCATAAGCGAAAAAGGCCGCACTCCCCTGGAATTTTGTCAACTAACCCCCCTTAGGTCGCGCCCGCGCAGCAGGCGGCACGTGCACCGACAAGCGCGCAATCTTTGAAACTGGAGTCGACTCCTCGCGCTCCGCGGCTCCCATAACCGCATTGTCAGTGTCGATGAGGGCCTGGCGTTGTCGCCTGGGCTGGGTCCGGCGCTGCCGTCCGGGTTTGGCACGTCGAGCAAGCCGCTTCGCGCTCGTCGACGGCGTGGATTATTCGGCAACAAAGTCTATCTAATTGATTGAGAAAGGGCGGACAAGCCCTTTCACGTCGATTTTGCAAAGCTTTTCTTTTGAAAGATAAAGATGGGCCATGAGCCGCTTGCGGCCGCAGGGCGCGGCATGCCCGGCGCGGCAATGGGGCAATCAGATCATCCAGGCATCGGCTCACCAACTGGCCGAAGCATTCAAGACGCACCGACCGGACGGCGCGTATGCGCCGCCCGGCCAGCAAGGCGGTTTGTGCGCCGAGGATTAGATGAGGTTCAGTTCGACCTCGATATTGCCCGCGGTCGCCTTCGAATAGGGGCAGATCGCGTGGGCGGCTTCGATCAGCGCCCGCGCTTCGTCGCCTTCGACGCCCGGAACATGAATGTTCAGCTTGGCGCGAAGGTGGAACCCGTCTTCGCCCTGCAGCAGGTCGATCGTCGTGTCCATTTCGGGTGCACCAGCAAGAGTTAACTTGCGCTGCGACGCGGCGACCTGGGTTGCGGCGATAAAGCAGGCCGACCAAGCGGCGGCGAACAATTCCTCGGCAGCGGGGTGTGGCTGCGGCAGGGGCAGGTCGAGCTTGCCGCTGCTGCTGCGCGCATGGCCCTTGGGTCCGCCGGCGACGTGCGTGGTTCCGTTGTAGAGAAGTTTGTCAGCCATATTCGATACCTTTCTGATTTACATCTTATCCGTTTATATCGGATACGATCTATATAGATGAGTCGTTTGTGAAAGTCAATCGCATACGATTTAATCTTGCAGGATTTAAAATTGGGCGGGTTGCAACGTTGATTGCGGCGCCGGCCCTTCTTCGGTTCACGACCCTCGGGCTGCCACGATGCCGTACCGTAAACTGTGGCTATTTGGCCACTAATACCCGGAAAATCGGCGATTTAGCGCGCGTGCGCGTTGACGCGGCGAAGCGGTCGGCTACAGCGATGAGCTACTGCCGGGCATCTCCCACTTAGGCCTTTGGGCTGCGCGCGGCGGTTTGGAGAGAGAGAAACATCATGACCATGCGCAACATTCTGTTGGGCGCCACGATGCTGTGCGCCGCAACCACCCCCGCTTACGCCTTCGCTCAGGCCGCCGCTGCCGCCGACGAGACGGCGACCACCCAAGACGACGCTGGCTATGAGGGCGACATCATCGTCACCGCCACCGGCCGTTCGCAGATCGCGCAGGACGTGCCGATCGCGCTCAGTGTCGTCGGCGGCGAGCAACTCACCAACAGTGGCATTTCCGACATTCGCGGCTTGCGTCAGGTCGCGCCCAGCCTTCAGGTGACCACGGGTCAGTCCTCGGCGACCGGCGTCGTGCTGCGCATCCGCGGCATCGGCACCGCGGGTGACAACCCGGGCTTCGAGCCCGCCGTCGGCGTGTTCATCGACGGCGTGCTCCGCGCCCGCGCGGGCGTTGCGCTTGCCGACCTGCCGCCGATCGAGCGCGTCGAAGTTCTGCGCGGTCCGCAGGGCACGTTGTTCGGCCGCAACACTTCGGCCGGTGCGCTCAACATCATCACCCAGAAGCCCTCGTTCGAACTCGGCGGCTATGCCGAACTCAGCTATGGCAATTACGACGAGATCGAAGCCAAGGCGGGCGTCACCGGCGGCCTGACCGAAAAGATCGCGGCGCGCCTCGACGGCGGCTATCACAAGCGTGACGGCTATATCAAAGACGCCAATTCGGATCGCCGCTTCAACGACGTCGATCGCTGGTTCGTTCGCGGCCAGACCCTGTTCGAAGGCGACGATGTCAGCCTGCGCATCATCGGCGACTATGCCGAGACCGACGAACAGTGCTGCGGCGCGATCAACTCCAATTCGGGTTTCCAGATCGCTCCGAACCCGGCCGACATCAACACGGTACTGGGCTTTGCCGCCAGCAACGTCATCCAGGCCTTCTCGGCCAATCCCGCACTCGGTGGCGCCGTCGGCCGTGTCGGCATCGTCCGTCCGTTCGATCCCAAGTCGCGCACGATGGCGGCCTCGCCGAACCGTGATTTGTCCGAACAGGTCAAGGAATGGGGCGTTTCGGGCGAGCTCAACTGGGATCTGGGCGGCGTCACGCTGACCTCGATCACCGCCTATCGCGACTGGAAGGCGCTGCGTAACCAGGACATCGATTTCTCGGGTCTCGACCGCGCCTATCGCGAAGGCTATCGCACGGGCCTGCGCGACTTCACGCAGGAAGTCCGCTTCAACGGTTCGGCTTTCGACGGCGGTCTCGACTGGCTGATCGGCGGCTTTTACCTGAACGAGAAGACGACACTCACCGACCGCGTGCGCTTCGGCACCCAGGCCGACCAGTTCGTCGACGGCATCTTCAACGCGCTGACCGCCGGCCAGCCCGGTCTGCCGCCGCAGGGCCTGCAGCTTTATGGCACGCTCGGCCCGGCGGTTCCGGTCTTCGCGGGGGTGCCGCTGCCGCGCACGCCCAACGGCGGCGGTCAGGTTGCCGATCAGTATAGCGTCAAGACCGAAGCCTTTGCGCTGTTCACGCACAACATTATCAACATCAGCGATCAGCTCTCGCTGACGCTGGGTCTGCGCTACAACCACGAAAACAAGGACATCAAGGCGAACTTGAACTCGCAGGTTCCGGCTTGCAACTTCCTGCAGAGCCCTGCGGCCGCCGCCTATCGCGCCGGCCTCGGCGCGCGTTTCCCGCTGGTCTATCTCTATGCCTGCAACCCGACCGTGAACTCCGAATTCAACGGCAATTACACGGGCGATCGCAGCGAGAGCGAGTTCACGGGCACCGCCAAGCTGTCGTTCAAGGTTTCGGACGAGGTGCTGCTCTATGGCGGCTACGATCGCGGTTACAAATCGGGCGGCTACAACCTCGACCGTGGTTCGTTCGACAGCGTGTTCCTGGGCGGCAACGGCGCGCAGATCACCGACCTGGAATTCGGCAACGAAACCGCCGATGTGTATGAAATCGGCTTCAAGACCAATTTCAGCCGCGCCTTCCAGTTCAACGGGTCGGTCTTCCACTCGACGTTCAAGGGCTATCAGAACAACGCGTTCGAAGGGACGCGCTTCGTGGTCCGCAACTTCGACAAGGTGATTTCGAAGGGCGTCGAGCTCGATGCGATCATCCGTCCGGTCAGCGACCTGAACTTCCACGTCGGCTATACTCTCCTCGACACCGAGGTGAAGGATCCGCTGGCGGGCAGCGACAACGGCAAGCCGCTGACCAACTCGCCGCGTCACGTCATCACGACGTCGGCGACCTGGACGCCGCAGCTCAGCAGCTCGGTCGGCGGTCTCGTCCACATCGACGCGCGCACGAACAGCGACTCGAACACGCTGAACTCGCCGCTGGGCGTGCCGTTCACGACCAATGACGGCTACACGATCGTCAATGCGCGGGTCGGCCTGAACTTCAACGACAACCGCTTCGGCATCGAGGCCTATGTCGAGAATCTGTTCAACAAATATTACAACATCACGTCGTTCCCGGTTCCCGAGCAGGGCACGAGCTTCGCGGTCTATCCCGCGCCGCCGCGCTTCTACGGCGTGAAGCTCCGCGCTTCGTTCTGATCCCTAAGGATCGAGACAAGAGAAAGGGCGCGTCCTGGTGGACGCGCCCTTTCTGCTATCCGGTGGTTCTCATGACTCCGAAAAAGGCCCGACCATTCGCGTGAATGGCCGGGCCTTTGTTTTTCGACGTCAGGCTTAGAATTTGAAGCCTGCCTGAAGGCCGTAGCGACGCGGATCGAGCGTGAACACGTTGGTGAACAGGCCCGACGACTGGTCGGTGACATAGAGACCGGTGACCGGCTGGCTGTCGAAGATGTTCGACACGAACGCCTTCACGAACCATTTCTTGTCCGGCCCGTTGAGCTGGATCTGGGCGTTCACCTGCGCATAGCCGTTGATCTCGTTGATCCGGCCATTGAAGATGTTGCCATAGCTGTCGCCGGTGTAGGTCAGGTCGACACGGGGCGTCAGCGACATGTCATTGTCGAAGTTAAACGTATATTGCGCGCCCGCGCTGAACTTGTAGTTCGGCGCCTGCGGCAGCTTGTTGCCCCGGATGTTCACCGGCACGCCGGCGTTGGCGACGGTGAAGGGCAGCGCGCCGGTCGGCGTGGCGAACAGCGCACGGAGCGGGGCTGACGGGTTCGCCGCCGTCGATTCGAGCACCGAACAGATGCCGAAAGCGCCCGGCGAATTGATGCCGCTGTTCTGGCCGAAGCTGGCGGGACCGCGCAGACCAAGCGCGGTGTTCACCGCAGTGACATAGGTCTGGACGCCCGCCGCGTTGCCTGCGGTGGTCGGGACCACGGCGCAGTTCGAGCCGTTGGTGATGTCCTTGATGATCACCGTATCCGAACGGCCGCCCGACGGATCGCGCGGGTTGCCGAGCAGCTTGTCGCTCGACACCTTAGTGTGCAGGTAGCTGGCGCCCAGGTTGACGACGAAGTCGGGCGACGGCGTGATCACCGCTTCGGCCTCGACACCATAGATGTCGGCATCGACGTTATCGTTGACCGAGGTGCGCGCGACGATGCGGCTGAGCTGCAGGGCTTTATATTTGTAGTAGAAGCCCGTGACGTTCAGCTGCAACGCGCCGAAGCGGTTTTTCGACCCGACTTCGAAAGAGTTGATGATCTCGGGCGCGAAGGATTCGTCGACGGCAAAGATCGGTTGCAGCGGCGGGTTGATGCCGCCCGATTTATAGCCGCGCGAATAGCTGGCATAGATCAGGTTGTCGGGCGTCAGCTTCCAGTCGAGAACGGCGCGTCCCGTCCATTCGTTGAACGAGACCTGACGGACCTGGAACGGCTGGTTGCCGGCAAGGCCCGGATCGGCGTCGAAGCTGCCGACGAACGGCGAGTTGAACGCGCTGCCGGTCTGGCTGTACGGCGTCAGGAAGCTCGCCAGGGTCGAGCGGGCGACCACGCTCTTCTTGTCGTCGTTATACCGCAGACCGACAGTCAGCTTCAGCGAATCGTTGAACTCGAAATAGGCTTCGCCGAAGATGCCGTAGGACGTGACCTTCAAATCGTCCGTATTGTTGCGGAAGAAGGGGGTCGCAAGGTACGACGGCGGCAGCGGACCGGTCGGCGGTGCGGTTCCCAGTGCGGTGAAAGACCCCAGGATACCGGTCAGATAGTCGATCCCGAACGAGTTCACATAATAGCTGTTCTCGGTAAGGTGCGACTTGCCATAGATGCCGCCTATCAGGAAGTTGAACGGCCCGTCGAAGTCCGAGCTGACGATAAGCTCGCCCGACCAGCTGCTGCTATCCTGGTTCGACCGGTCAAAGTCCTGCGGTGTTGCCGTACAGGTCTTGAACCCGCCATAGGCGCCGAGTCCGGTCTCCTCCGACAGCGACGTGCAGAGGTTGCCGGTCGGGCCGTTCGGGATCAGCGCCGCTGCGATCGGCGAGAAATAGCTCGCCGGCAGGCCCGGAATGCCGCCCGCCGCCGCCGCGGCCAGCGCGCCGAGCGCCGGCGCGAAAAAGCTGCGGTCCTGGATCGACAGATTATAGTCCTGCTGGCTGTCGACCTTGGCTTCCTGATAGACGCCGGCGAGCGACACGTTGATCGACCCGAAGCTATGTTCGAGGCGGCCCTGAAGCTGCAATTCGTCCGAGAAATAGGTCGGCTTGTAATCCGTGTTCACGACGCGCGGATCAGCCGTGCCCTGGAAGGTCGAGAGCGAGTCGGGACCATAGAGGCTGCCGAGGCCGAAGGCGGTCGGGATACCGCGGATCGCCAGGAATTCGCGGCTGGTCAGCACCCCGACGAAGGTCGAGTTGCCGTTCGTCACACCGACATCGCGGCGGTTGTTCAAACAGCCGAGGACGCCGGTTGCGTCGCGCTGGCAATATTGCTTTTGGATGCGCATGCGATTGTCGTTTTCTCGGAAATAATAGCCGAGAAGGTCGAGCGTGGTGTCGGGGGTCGGCTGCCAGCGGATCGACCCGCGGATCGCGTACATGTCGCGATCGTCGATGCGGCTGTTGTCGAACAGGTTCTTGGTATAGCCGTCGCGGTTCAGGTAGAAGCCGGCGATACGGACGCCCAGCGTGTCGCCGATGGGCAGGTTGACCATGCCCTTCGCCTTGATGCTGTTGTAGTTGCCATATTCGAACTCACCCGATGCGCCGAAGCCGGTGAGGTCCGGCTTGGCGGTGACGACGTTGACGACGCCCGAGGTGGCGTTGCGGCCGAACAGCGTGCCCTGCGGGCCGCGCAGCACCTCGATACGCTCAAGGTCGAAAAATTCGGTCTCGAACAGGCGAGTGCCGATCAGCGGCGATTCATTCTGGTGGATCGCGGTCGCGCTGTCGCAGCTCACCCCGACGCAAAGGTCGCCGATGCCGCGGATCGTGAAGCTGGACGAGGTGAAGTTCGTCTTGGTGAATGTCACGTTGGGCAGCGTCAGCTGCAAGTCGGACGGGTTTTCGATCTGCTGCGCTTCCAGCGATTCGGCCGAGAAGGCGCTGACCGCGATCGGAACGTCCTGGAGGCGTTCGGACTGGCGCTGCGCGGTGACGACGATCTCGCCGCCGAAAGCATCGGTCTCGCCCTCTTGTGCCCACGCTGGCGTCGCCACCGCCATCGCAAGTACCGACGAGCCGATCAGTGCTTTGAACTTCATCTACATCCTCCCTTTTTCGATCCCGCAAACGCGGGCCGCCCAAATTGCAATTTCAGGTAAGGGGAGGGGAATCGACCAGGCATGACAAAGCGCACCGGGCCGGACCGGCCGAGTGCTTGTAATTATCCCACCTGCCAGCTGCGCTGGTCATCGTCCTCTCCCACCGGCGTCGGGGAAGAACGCCGGCATCTCCGGTTTACGGTCCGCTTGAGCGAACTCTGTAAGGGTTTGAAGGTGCGCCGAGTTGACGAAAGCGGCAAGTCACTTGTTATCGTTAAAAAAGCGCAGAAATCCGGGCGCGTCCCAATTTGAAAAAAGCGCAGATTCCGCAACGTAAACTTGGGCGGGCGACGGAAATTCTTGGGAACCCAGGGTTGCACTGACGGCATTTCGCGTCGAAATGTGCGACATGATAGCAACAGTGAAAGCAGGGCGATGACGAAGGTGGAAACGGGGCCGGACGGCAAGCCGGTGGTCCCGGCAGAGGTACTGAACGCGGTCCGCACGCTGATCGAGTGGGCGGGCGACAATCCGGAGCGCGAAGGCCTGCTCGACACCCCGAAGCGCGTGGCGCGGGCGTGGCTGGAATATTGCCAGGGCTATGCCGAGGATCCGGCGATCCACCTGTCGCGAACCTTCGAGGAGGTCGGCGGATACAACGAGCTCGTTCTGCTCAAGGACATCCCGTTCCAGTCGCACTGCGAACATCACATGGCGCCGATCACCGGCAAGGCGTCGATCGCCTATATGCCCAAGGACCGTGTCGTCGGTATTTCGAAACTCGCGCGCGTCCTCAACGGCTATGCGCGGCGGTTGCAGGTGCAGGAGCGGCTGACGGCGGAGGTCGCGCGCTGTATCTGGGACAATCTCCAGCCGCATGGCGTTGCGGTGGTGATCGACGCGCAGCATGGCTGCATGACCGGCCGAGGCGTCCGTACGCCGGGGGTCGGCATGGTGACCAGCCGGTTGCTCGGCTGCTTCCTTGACGACGAGCGCAGCCGCAAGGAAGTGCTGGCGCTGATGGGGTATTGAGGGGCGGCTAGCGCCGCCACTGTCGCAGCAGTTGATATTGGACCGCCTGCAGCCGGGTAAAATTCTCGGGCGCCATGTTGCCGCCTTCGAGCGCGGCGACCTCGTTGAGTTCGTACATCAGATTGCGATGCTGGACGTCGGGGATCAGGCTCTGGATGAAGGTGATCGCAACAAGCCGCTCGCCGCGCGTCACGGGTTCGACCTCGTGCAGTGTATGCGAGGGGTAAACGACCGCGACGCCGGGCGCTTCCTTGAAGCGCAGGTCGGCGTTGCCGAGCTTCACATGCAGCGCGCCGCCGTCATAGTCGGCCGGGTCGCCCAAGAACACGGTGCAGCTGACATCGGTGCGCAGCTGCCCGTCGGGTAGCGGGATATAGGCGGCATCCGGATGCAGCCCGTAATGCATGCCCGGCGTGTAACGCGTCAGCAGCGGCGGCGCGATGCGGGCGGGGAAGGAAAATGCCATGAAGTCGGCATTCTGCACCATCGCGTCGAGCAGGATCTTCGACGAGCGCTCATAGGCACCCGCGTCGTGCAGCTGGAGGTTGTTCTTGACGGTCGAATGCGGATTGCTGATCCGCCCGTCGACGAATTTGCCGCTGGCCGCGATGTCGCGCAGCGCGCGTACCGCCTGGTCATCGAGGAGCTGGACGAGCTTGAACATGGCGGCTCCTAGCGGATCGGCAGATGAGAAAGATGTGTATAGCGCCCGGCGAGGGCTTCAACCCAACCTAGGGCTTCGCCGATTGCGTCGCGATGGTCGGACGCCGCCTGCGCCTGCAATTGGCGGCGGAGGTCGGGGCTGTAGCCATGTTCGGGCGCCTTCGAATATTGGCGCATGATCGGGCCAGCGACCGCGGCCTCGATGCGCGCCGGATCGGCCGGAAGCTCGCAATGCGCGCATTGCGAGGCGAGCGCTGTCGAAGGGTCAGCGAGCATCGCCTCGAAATCCATCCACAGATGGCGCGGATCGGCGGGCGGCAGCGTGCGCTGCGCGCTCGCCATTTCGCAAAGCCAGCTCATCGCGACGCGCGTCACCGGCGGCAATTGCCAAAGCTTGTGGGGAAAATCGGGCAGCAATGCCGCGAGCCGCGCCATGCGTGCGGGCGCCTGCGCGAGCGTTTCGGCCATTGAGGCCTCGCCGGCAAGGATGGTCTCGATATAACGCGGCAGCGGAACGTGGAGGAAGATCGCGCGACCTTCGGCTCCGGTCAGGTCGTCGGCGATCGCGGTAATGACGCTCGACGCTTTCACTATGGAGCGCTGCCCCAGCGAGAAACCGCGGCCGAGCCAGCCGAGAGTCTGAGCCAGCCGCTTGGCATAAAGGTTGGGCGACCAGACGGACTCGGGCCGATCGATCCGTTCGGCGACCTGCGCGAGCGTACGCAGCAGCATCGGCTCGCGGAGCGGCAGCGTGCCGCTCACTTCGGCGAGCAGGCGCGAGGCGAGTGTCGAGCCCACGTGCCCGATGTGAAAGATGAAGTCGGGATGCGGCGCGTTGCCGAGGTCGGGTAGCGCGTCCCACGCCATCCATTGACGACCGATACGCTCGGCGAGCAGCCGTTGGTCAAGGAAACTCGCGGTCCGGTAGTCGGCTTCGGTCAGGAGTGCGATCAGGACACGGTCATTCGCCAGATCGGCCATATGCGGCAACAGGCTGGCATCGGCGGCGAAGCGGCGCGGGAAGGGATCATCGGCCATCGCCGCTGCCATAGGAAAGGGCAGCGCATAAGAAAAGGGCCGCGTTCCCGGTCAGGAAACACGGCCCTTTCGAAAGGCGTTGCCTTCGGAAGCTTACGCTTCTTCGGCTTCGTCCGAAGCAGCTTCGACTTCTTGCGCAGCCACTTCCGACGGCGGCGTGGCGTCTTCGAACTCGTCTTCGCTGTCGGGTTCGAGTGCCGAGGCGACCGCTTCGGCCTGTTCTTCCTCGAACATGGCGGCGATCACGTCGATGCCCTGCTTCTGCATTTCGGCTTCGTCCGGCGAACGGGCGACGTTGACCGCAACGGTCACGACGACCTCCGGGTGCAGCTTCACCTTGACGTCGAACAGGCCAAGCGACTTGATCGGGCGTTCGAGCTCGACCATCGACTTGGTGATGTTCGCGGCGCCGTCTTCGACCAGCGCGTCGACGATGTCGCGCACCGAAACCGAGCCGTAGAGCTGACCGGTGTTCGACGCCTGACGGATCAGGACGACCTGCTTGCCGTCGACGTCCTTGGCACGGCCTTCGGCGTCGGTACGGCGCTCGGCGTTGTCGGCCTCGATCTTCGAGCGGTTCGCTTCGAACAGCTTGCGATTGGCTTCGTTCGCGCGCAGCGCCTTGTTGTTCGGCAACAGGAAGTTGCGGGCAAAGCCGTTCTTGACGGTGACGACGTCGCCGATACCGCCGAGTTTCTCGATACGTTCGAGCAGGATGATTTCCATCGGTCCGCCCTCCTTACTTCACAATGTAGGGGAGCAGGCCGATGTGGCGCGAGCGCTTGATCGCTTTCGCCAGCTCGCGCTGCTTCTTGGTGGACACCGCGGTGATCCGCGACGGGACGATCTTGCCGCGCTCCGACAGGTAACCCTGGAGCAGACGGACGTCCTTGTAATCGATGACCGGTGCGTCCTTCTGGCTGAAGGGGCAGGTCTTGCGGCGGCGGAAAAAGGGTCGTGCCATCGTGCTGTTCCTTATTCTTCGCCGTCGCGGTCACGGCCGCCACGGCCCCCACGACGTTCCTGCTTGCGCATCATGACCGACGGACCCTTTTCGAGTTCGTCGACGCGGATGGTGAGCCAGCGGATGATATCTTCGTTGATCGCGGCCTGGCGCTCGATCTCTGCGATGGCTTCGCCCGACACTTCGGCCGAGAGCATCACATAATGGCCCTTGCGGTTCTTCGCGATCTTGTAGGCGAGCTGCTTCAGGCCCCAGGTCTCGGTCTTGTGAACCGTGCCCTTGAACTCGCCGATGACGTTGGTGACGGTTTCCGCCAGCGCGTCGACCTGAGCCTGGCTCAGGTCCTGACGCGCGATAAAGACATGCTCGTAAAACGGCATGGTGCGCTTCCTTCGATTTGACCGATCGCTGATTTCGCGCCAATCGCGAAACCCCTCCGGCTGTCTTCGGCCTTGCGTATTCGTGCAAAGCAAACGGGGCGAACGGCACAAGGCCTCGCCCCGAATGAGGGCGCCTATACAGATTCGCGGGCGGAAATCAAGCGCAGAGCGGAGCATTTGGCGCTTGCCGCCGTCGTCGCCGGGTGAGACACCAACGCGGGCAAAAGGGGGCGCGCATGATCGAGATTGCCATTTTGATCGGGCTGTTCAGCTGGGGGATGACCAGCGAACGGCTGGGGCTGAAGCATTTGGGAGCGGTACTGGGGCTTTCATGCCTGATGGGCGGCCTTGGCGGGCTGATTGCGGGCGGGGTCAGGGCAGATCCTCTGACCTATGTCTTCACCATCGGTTTCGAGCTGATCCTCCAGTCGGCCGCGCTGCTGATCGGTTTCGCGATCGGCCATTTCCGGCATCGCCGTGGCGGCGTTCGCAACGCCGACGACATCTTCGGCTGATCAGAGCCGGGCGAGCAGCTCGCGCCCGAATTCGGTGAGCGTGTCGTCGCGCGCGCCGAGGATCAGGATGCGGTCGCCGGGTTTCGCCTCGTCCAGGATCGCTACGCCGCATTCGGCGCGGGTGGTCAGATGGACCGCGTCGGCACCGCCCGCGACGATATTCGCGACGAGCGCTTCGCTGCCCGTGCTGCGGTCGACGGTGCCGCCGAAATAGACGGGATCGCTGACAAACAGTCTGTCGCCGTCGCGCATTCCCTGCGCGAAACTGGCGGCGAGTTCCTTGCCCATCTGGCGGAGCGGGCCATAGCCGTGCGGCTGGAAGAAGAGCAGCGCGCGGCCGGGGAGTTCGGCGACCGCGGCGAGGGTCGCGGCCACCTTGTCGGGGTTGTGCGCGAAATCGTCGATGACGGTGACGCCGTTCGCTTGCCCGAGCACCTCGTAGCGGCGCGCGAGGCCGGCGAAGTCGGCGAGCGCCTCGACCCCCTGCGCGACCGGAATGCCGGAGGCGAGCGCCGCGGCGATGGCGGCGAGCGCATTGGCGGCGTTGTGACGGCCGGGCATAGGGAGATTGGCCTTGTATGCGGTGCCGTCCGCGTGAACCATAAAGCGGCAGCCGTCGGGCAGCGCCTCGAAATCGCTGCCCTGCACCGACGCATCGGCGGCAAAGCCGAAGCTCAGCACATTGTCGCGCGCGAGCAGCGGCGCGGATTCGGCGTCGTCGGCGTTGATCACCGCGACGCGCGCCTGGGCGGTGAAATCGCCGAACAGCCGGTGCAGTTCTTCGAGGCTCTTGTGATCGAGGCTGATGTTGGTGACGACCGCGACATCGGGGCGATAGAGCGCGATCGATCCGTCGCTCTCGTCGACCTCGCTCACATAGGTGCCGGCATCGCCGACGAGCGCGCTGGCGAAGGGCATGGCGGCGTTCGCGAAATTGCGCATCACCGCCCCGTTCATCACGGTCGGCTTGCGCCCGCTGCGTTCGAGAATCCAGCCGATCATGCCAGTGACGGTCGATTTTCCGCTGGTGCCCCCGATGCCGATTGCCTGATCGGCGGCATTGAAAAGCGCGGCGTTGAGATCGGCGCGCGTCATCCGCGGCAACCCCAGCGCATTCGCCGCGGCGACGTCGGGCACGCTGTCCTCGACCGCCGCCGAGGCGACCAGGGTCTGCCCGGCGGCGATACCGCTGCCGTCCTGCGGAAACAGGGCGACGCCGCGGCTTTCGATCCAGGCGAACTTGTCCCGGCTGCGGCCTTGGTCGCGGCTGCGGTCGGAGCCCGAAACTTTTGCACCGCGCGCCGCGACGATCATCGCGAGCGGCAGCATGCCCGACCCCCCGATGCCGCAGAAGAAATAGGATTTGTTTTCCGACATGGCGGCGCGATATGGCCTTGGCGAAGGGTTTGCAACCAGGGCGACATTCCCTTTCCCGTTCGCATCGAGCGAAGTCGAGAGGTCCATCGGCTTGGCGCGTGCCTTCGGGGTGTCTCGACTTCGCTCGACACGAACGGAATTAAGGTCGGCTCCATGCGCATCGGAATCGTAGCCCCGTCGACGCCCATCCTGCCCGACGATGCGGAGGCGGCGCGCGCCATCGCCAGCCTCGGCTATCCGGATGTCGAGCTGGAGTTCGATCCGCAATGTTTTGCGGTCCACGGGCACTTCGCGGGCGAGGACGGGCACCGCTTTGCCGCGCTCGTCGAAATGGCGAACCGGCTCGATATCGACGCGGTGTGGTTCGCGCGCGGCGGCTATGGCGCGTGCCGGATCGCCGAGGATGCGGTTGCCGCGATGACGCTGGCCGCGCGCGGAAAGGCGTTCCTCGGCTATTCGGATCAGGGCAATCTGCTCGGCGCGCTCTATCGCGACGGCTTCGACCATGTCGCGCATGGGCCGATGGTCGCGGATATTCGCCGCGAGGGCGGCGATGGGGCGATAACGCGCGCGCTCGACTGGCTCGTCGCCCGCGATCCCGCCGCGTGCGAGCCGGGGCTCGCGCATGGTGCGCGGCACGCAGCGTTCAACCTGATGACGCTCTCGATGCTGCTCGGTACGCCGCTCGAGCCCGATCTGTCGGGGCATGTCCTGCTGATCGAGGAGGTCAGCGAATATCTCTATGCCTTCGATCGCGCCTTTTTCCATATCGCGAGCTATCTCGGCCCGCGCGGGCTCGCCGGTATCCGCCTTGGCCGCGTCAGCGACGTGCCCGAAAACGACCGGCCGTTCGGGAAGGACGCCGAGGACATTGCCCGCGAGTGGTGCGCGCGCTGCGATATCCCCTATCTCGGCCGGGCCGACATCGGCCACGACGCGGCGAACAGGGTCGTGCCCTTCGGCTTGCATCGCGCCGGGTGAAGGAATAGGCGCGTTCGCCATTCATAAACACGCAGGGGACGCCAGATGCGCGCATTCATTTTTCCGGGTCAAGGCAGCCAGTCGGTCGGCATGGGCAAGGCGCTCGCCGACGCGTCGCCGGCGGCGCGCGAAGTGTTCCAGGAGGTCGACGACGCGCTGGGACAAAAGCTGTTCCACCTGATGACCGAAGGCCCCGAGGACCAGCTCACCCTGACCGAAAATGCTCAGCCGGCGATCATGGCCAACGCCATCGCGACGCTGCGCGTGCTGGAAAGGGAAGGCGGCGTGACATTGTCGGCCAAGGCCGATTATGTCGCGGGCCACAGCCTGGGCGAATATAGCGCGCTCTGCGCTGCCGGCGCCTTCGATCTTGCGACCACCGCGCGGCTCTTGAAAACGCGCGGGCAGGCGATGCAGGCGGCCGTCCCCGTCGGCGTCGGCGCGATGGCGGCGCTGATCGGCGCCGATGTCGACACCGCACAAAAACTCGCCGACGCGGCGGCCGAGGGCGAGGTCTGCACCGTCGCCAATGACAATGACCCCTCGCAGGTCGTGATCTCGGGCCACAAGGGCGCGATCGAGCGCGCGGTCGCGCTGGTCAAGGATTTCGGGATCAAGCGCGGCGTGCTGCTCCCCGTGTCGGCGCCGTTCCACTGCCCGCTGATGCAGCCCGCCGCCGACGCGATGGCCGAAGCGCTGGCCGCCAATCCTCCCGCCGCGCCCTTCGTCCCCGTTGTCGCCAACGTCACCGCAAGCCCGGTCAGCGATGCCGACACGATCCGCGACCTGCTCGTCGCCCAAGTCACCGGCCGCGTCCGCTGGCGCGAAAGCGTCGGCGCAATGGAGGAAATCGGCGTCGGCCAGTTCGTCGAATTCGGCGGCAAGGTCCTCTCGCCGATGGTCAAGCGCAGCGCGTCGGGCGAAGTCGAAACCGTCAGCGTGATTTCGATGGACGACGTCGAGGCGCTGCTGAAAACGCTTTAAGATTCAGATTTCAGGAGAAACAACGATGTTCGATCTCACCGGCATGACTGCCCTCGTCACCGGCGCTTCGGGCGGTATCGGTTCGGCGATCGCGCAAGCGCTTGCGGCACAGGGGGCGCGGCTCGCGGTGTCGGGCTCGAACGCCGACAAGCTGAACGCGTTTCGCGACACACTGGGCGGCGATCATGTTGCGCTGCCCTGCAACCTCGGCGATGCCGCCGCGGTCGATGCGCTGGTGCCCTCGGCGGTCGAGGCGCTCGGCCAGCTCGACATTCTCGTCAACAATGCGGGGGTGACGCGCGACAATCTGATCATGCGGATGAAGGACGAGGAGTGGTCGGACGTCATCCGCATCAACCTGGAGGCCAATTTCCGCCTCGCGCGCGCCGCCGCCAAGCCGATGATGAAGGCGCGCTTCGGACGCATCATTTCGATCACCAGCGTCGTCGGCGCCACCGGCAATCCGGGGCAGGCCAATTATGCGGCGTCGAAGGCAGGCGTTACCGGCATGACCAAGGCGCTGGCGCAGGAACTCGCCAGCCGCGGCGTCACCGCAAACTGCGTCGCGCCGGGCTTCATCGCGACCGCAATGACCGACGACCTCCCCGATGCGCAGAAAGAAGCGCTCAACCAGCGGATCCCGGCGGGTCGGATGGGCGAGGGCAGCGATATCGCCGCTGCGGTCGTCTATCTCGCGTCGAGGGAAGCGGGCTATGTCACCGGCCAGACATTGCATGTTAATGGCGGGATGGCCATGCTCTCCTGAGGGTCGAATTTTCGTGGGTGGGAGGATTTATTCGATGATCAGGACTTGGATGGCCGGCGCGGCCCTGGCGTTGGCCATGGCGCCGGTTGCGGCGGCCGCGCAGGAAGGCAAGCAGCTGGATTGCGCCGTCGGCGCGGCCACGCCCGAACTCAAGGCGTCGATCGGCGGCGCGATGACCAGCGACGGCGACGACGCCGGCCGCGATGCGGTGTTCGAGCAACTCGGCCACATCGTCGACAGCTGCGTCGCGGAGCACAAGATCGCGGCCGCCGACAAGGCGACCTACTTCGACTACAGCCTCGCGCGCATTTCCCGCGAATGGTTGGTCGGCGATATTGCAAAGGCGAATCTGAAGGCGAATGTCGTCGACCAGGTGCTGGACTTCGGTCCGCGCGGTGCGAACCCCGACCTGTCGAGCGAGATGACCGACGATCAGATCAACGCGATCGTCCAGGCCTATATCGCCGCGGGCGCCGACATCGGCACGATCGATCAAAAGGTGTGGGAAAAGGTCGGCGCCTATGCCGCGGCAACCTCGATCTATTGGAACAAGCGCAAGCTGTTGCCGTTCAAATAATCGGGTGGCCGGGTCCGACGGTGGTGCCGGACCCGGCTCCGACCGGGTGAGCGGAGATCAGAAGCTCGCCCGCGCCGTGATGCGGATATCGCGGCCGGCCAGCGGCACGTAATCCTTGGTGAAGCTGGCATGGCGTCGCGCATCGACGTCGAAGATATTGTCTGCCGCGAGCGTCAGCGACAGATTCTTGGTTTCGGGCAGCGGCCGCCAGGTGATCGAGGCATTGACCAGCGTAAAGCCCTTCGTCGGCGTTTCGAATGCCGCGATGCGGTTCTGGTCGTCGGTCCATTCGACCTCGGCGCGCATATCCACGCGTTCGCCCGATGCTTCGAGCCCGCCCTTCACGCGCAGCGGCGGGATGCGCGGCACGAACGGGCCATCGACGATTTTCGCGCGCGTCATGTCGGCGGTGACGTCGGCGGCGATATGGAAGCCGCCCGCCTGCGCGAGCGGGGCGGTGCCTTCGAACTCGAAACCCCAGACGCGCGCCTTGTCTTGCAGGAAGACATAGAGGGGCAGGTCGTCCTCGGTCAGGCCGGTGTCGGTTTCATAGATGAAGTTGTCGAACCAGCTCGCATAGCCGGTGAGGCCGGCCGACCAGCCGTCGCGGTTGAACTTCAGCGAAGCTTCGCCGCCCCAGCTCGTTTCCTTGCCGAAGGTCGGGTCGCCACGCTCATAGGCCTGCGTTGCGGCATGCGGGCCATCGGAGAGCAGTTCTTCCGGCGAGGGCGCGCGTTCGCTACGCGAGACCGAAAGGCTGGCCTTCAACCCGTCGGCGAGCTCATAGCTTGCGCCGACTGCCCCTGACAGGCTGTCGAAGCTGCGGTCGAAGCCGATCGAATTGGCGGTGATGCCGACATTCTCGAAGCGCAACGCGCCCTCGATCGTCAGCGCGCCGATTTCATATTCTTGCAACGTGAAGGCCGCGATCTTCTGACTTTCGTTGCGCGGCAGGAAAGCCTCGTCGCCGATCGCGGCGAAATCGCGCGCGCTGTACTGGACGCCGCTCGCGCCGCGCCAGCCGCCGCGGTCGTTCTGCGCGAGCTCGGCGCGGAACTCGATCCCCTTGTTCAGGAACGTCGTACCGGGGACACCATCGTCGAATTCGGTGTGGCGATAATCACCATAGGCGCCGCGGAAGCGCAGCTTTTCGAACAGTCCGTCGCCAAGCTCGACCTCGCCGCGCAGATCGGCGCGATATTGCCTGAGCTTGATCGTCGGCGCCTCGCCAAGGTCGGCGCGCGGCGGGATGCCATATTCGCTGTCATAATAGCCGAAGGAAACGCCGAGCATGCCGCCGTCGTTGACGAAGGCGCCGCCGATGCCCGCGCTGGTGCTGGTGCTCGCGCTGTTGGGGATGCGCCCGCGGCTGTTCGCGGCCTCGGTCAGCCGCTCCGCTTCGTCGGCGTCTCCGTCGGCTGTCGCGTCCGCGGCAAGACCGAGCAGGCGCTGACGCAGGGGGTCCGAATAGATGAGCCCGCCCGCGCGCAGGTTGCCGCTGTCGCGATAATTGCCGTCGACATGGATCACGAACTGCTTGCCGATCGGCGCATCGACCGAGGCGCCGATGCCGACGTCATCGGCGGCGCTGCCATAGCTGGCGAGCGCGTCGATATGCAGCGGATCCTCGGGCAGGCCGCGCGGGATACGGCGGTCGAAGACGTTGACCGCGCCGCCGACGGCCTGGCTCGAAAAGAGCAGGACCGAGGGGCCGCGCAGAATCTCGATACGCTCGGCGGTCAGCGGGTCGATGCTGACGCCATGGTCGGCGGACGTTGTCGAGGCATCGATCGAGCCGATGCCGTCGACGAGCACGGCGACGCGCTTGCCCGAGAAGCCGCGAAGCACCGGGCGCGACGCACCCGGCGAGAAGCTGGTTGCCGAAACGCCGGGCTGGCTGGTCAGGCTGTCACCGATCTGACCGCGAATGTCCTGTGCCAGCTTCTCGCCCTCCATCACCGTGACATTGCCAAGGATGTCGAGGCTGCGGACATAGGGTGCGGTGACCACGATGGCCTGATCGGTGTGGAAATCATCGTCGCCGGTCTGGTCGGTGCGATCCTGAGCATAGGCAGGCGAAGAAAGCACAAGCATGAGAGTGAAGCCGGCGGAGGAGAGCAAGCGCATGGAGGGGAGAATCCTGTTCGTTGGGATGAGCGTTCGCCGCGTTCAGTAATGATATACTGTTACAATGCAACCCGTTTGGAGGCTGGGTGCCGCCGTTCGTCGGCGCTGAAGCTCCGTTGGTCGACAAAGGCGAACGATGAGGTCCGCAAGCGAACTTGTCTTGCGGCGCTGCAGGCGGCATCCTAGATCAAAGCGCATGACGATTGCCAAAACCAGCCTGGACCTGATCGGCAACACGCCGCTCGTCCTGCTTAAGGGCCCCAGCGAAGCGACCGGATGCGAAATCTGGGGCAAATGCGAATATGCGAACCCCGGCGGATCGGTGAAGGACCGGGCCGCGCTCTATATCGTGCGCGATGCCGAAGCGAACGGCAGCCTGGCGCCGGGCGGAACCATCGTCGAGGGTACGGCCGGCAACACCGGCATCGGCCTCGCGCTCGTCGCCAATGCGCTCGGCTACAAGACGATCATCGTCATGCCCGACAACCAGAGCGCCGAGAAGATGGACACGATCCGCGCCTTGGGCGCGGAGCTGGTGCTCGTTCCGCCGGCGCCCTTCGCCAATCCCGGCCACTTCGTCCACACCTCGCGCCGCATCGCCGAGGAAACGGACAATGCGATCTGGGCGAACCAGTTCGACAATATCGCCAACCGGAAGGCGCATATCTTCGGCACCGCCGAGGAGATATGGCAGCAGATGGAGGGCCGCATCGACGGTTTCACCTGCGCCGCGGGCACCGGGGGGACGATCGCGGGCACGGGGCTGGGCCTGAAAGCGCATGATGCCGACATCGTCGTGGCGCTGACCGATCCGCACGGCGCAGGCCTTTATAATTATTATCAGTGCGGCGAACTCAAGGCCGAAGGGTCGAGCGTCGCCGAGGGCATCGGCCAGAACCGCATCACCGCCAATCTCGACGGTGCGCCGATCGACACGCAATTCCGCATTTCCGACGAAGAAGGACTGAAGGTCGTGCGCCAGTTGCTCGACGAGGAGGGGCTGTGCCTCGGCTTGTCGTCGGGGATCAACGTCGCGGGCGCGATGGCGCTGGCGCGGAAACTCGGGCCCGGCAAACGGATCGCGACGATCCTTTGCGACAGCGGATTCCGCTATCTCTCGACGCTCTACAATCCCGCATGGCTGGCGAACAAAGGATTGGCGACATGAGCACACAGCCCCCTGGCAAGGCGCCTGCAGCGCCGCAACCGACGCCGCCGCAGGACGGCATGCGCCGCCTCCAGATCGGCATCGCGGGCGTGCTGTCGGTGCTGTTGCTGGTCGGCATGGCGGGCCTTATCGGCGAGCGCGCACGCGAAAATGTGGCGCAGGGCGTCGCCCCGACCGCCGAGGTCAAGGCGGCCGGCGAGGAGCAGAAGGCGGGCAGCGCGCCGCTGGAGGAGCTTGGCGTGCAGCCGGTATCCGATCCAAGCGCGAACAAGACGGCCGCGGCACCCGCCGAGGTCCCGGCGGCAAAGGCGCCGTCGCGCGCCTCCACCGTGCCCGATTTGGAACCCGACCCGGCTCTGGAGCGCGCGCGTCAGTCGACGCGGTGATCGCGCGCTTGCCCCTCGTGAGGGCTATCGTTGCCGCGCTCCTCGCGGTTGCGCTGGCATGGCTGGTGGGCGGCCAAATGCTGCTCGGCCGGATCGACCCGGCGCTGGTGCTGCCGCTGCTGCCGGTGCCCGTCTTCTTGCTGGCGTGGCTGAGCCGGCGCGATCCCGTCCCGCTGCGGTTGCGAGCCGGCGCGCTCGCCCTGCTTTTGCTGCTGATCGTACAAGCCGGTCTTGCCTATGGTCTTGCCGGGATGTTGCCGTGGCGGCAGCTCGCTCTTGTCGCGCTTGCTGGCGCAATGCTCGCCTTGCTTGTCGAAGCGATCGGGCGGTGGCGCGCGGGCAGGGCGGTGCAGCTTGCACTGGCGCTGCTGCTCGTCGCGGGCTGGTTCGCAGGCGCGCACGCGCTGCTCGCTTCGCTCTATCGTCCGCCCGTCGCGACCGCGGCGCCCGCCACGATCCTGACCGGCCTGCCGCTCCGCTGGTCGGGCGGGACGGACATCGCCGCGATGATCGCCGAAGGCACGCAGGACGACCCTGCGCTCGCGCGGCTCGAGGCGGCGGGGCCGGTCCGGCTGGTCGATAGCCTGATTGACCAGCCGCCCCTGCCGGGCGGCGCGCTGTTGCTCGCGCACCCGCGCGCGCTTGCACCGCGGGAGCTGGTCGCGATCGACGCTTTCGTCAGGCGCGGCGGCCGGGCGGTCATCCTCGCCGACGCGCTGTCGGGCTGGCCGACGCGGCATCCGCTGGGCGATCCGCGCAATCCACCGGTGACGAGCCTGCTCACTCCGTTGCTCGATCATTGGGGCGTCGTGCTGGGCGCGGCCGAATCCCGGCCGGCCGCGGTGGTGGCGGATGGCGGCAGGCTGCACCTGTTCAGCGCGGGACGCTTCGATCGCTTGCCGCCCGCCTGCCGCAGCTTTGCCGGTGGCCAAATCGCTTTCTGCCGGATCGGCGAGGGGACCGTATGGCTCGTCGGCGACGCCGACTTGTTGTTTGCACCGCTCTGGCAGCCCGATCCGGCATGGGCTGCGCACCTCCGCAAGGCCGACACGATGGAATGGCTGTCGGCGCGGCTTTGGCCGGATGCGCCGGCGGCCTTCCTGCGCTCCGTCTGGATCGATCCGCGCGCACGCTGATTCGCGCGCCCTCTTTTCCGAAAGTTAGCGACCGGTTTTGATGTGTCCTTCGACGCGTCGAACCCGTCTTTGCGCCCATTTTGTCGCAGAATTACCCTTTTGGGGCGTAATTACCCTATCTTGCCCTAAATTTCCCCTTTCCACCCCGATGGAGTCTTGATAGGCAGGAGTCGGAGAGGGGCAATCTCCACCTGAGTCTTTCGGCGCGAAATCCATGATTCCGCGGACAGGAAATTATTGCCCGGAGGCGCGAAGCGGGGGGCAGCGACGATGGCGATTGTGACGCCCGGCCGTTATTCGGGTACCAACTTCGCCGCGATCGATGGCAAGGGACGCATCGCCGTCCCCTCGCAGTTCCGCAACAATGTGCCCCTCAATGCGGACGGCCAGCGCGTGCTTTGGGTTGGTTTCCACGAGAAATTGCCGTGCCTTGTCGCCTATGGCGAGGACCAATATGATCGCCTGATCGACGAGATCGAGCGCGACCGCGAAACCGCGCTCGCGCGCAACCTCGATTTCGACGAGGACGAGGCGTCGAAGAAGCGCTTCAGTTACACCGAACCCTATACGCTCGACGACAGCGGGCGCTTTCTGCCCAATTTCACCGCGCGCGACCGCGTCGGCGAAGAGGGTGCGACCGCCTTCGTCGGGTCGGGGCGCCGCTTCGAAATCTGGTGGCTGCCGACGCTTGCCGAATGCGCCGCCGCCGATCCGGTGCTTCAGCGCCTCGCCGCCTCCTGGGCCGAAACCAAAGGGAAGGCGCGAAAGTGACCGACCTCCCTCGGGATCCCCGCCACGATCCGGTCCTCCGTGAAGAAGTCATCGCCGCCCTCGCCATCGCCCCGGGCGAGCGCCATGTCGATGCGACCTTCGGCGCCGGCGGTTACACGCGCGCGATGCTCGCCGCGGGCGCCGACGTCATTGCCTGCGACCGCGATCCCGACGCAATTGCCGAAGGGCAGGCGCTGGTCGCCGAAGCGGACGGCAAGCTGACCCTGATCCACGGCCGCTTCGGCGAGATCGACCGGCTGCTCGCCGAGCGCGGCATCGACGCGGTCGACGGCATCACCTTCGACATCGGGGTCTCGTCGATGCAACTCGACCGCGATGAACGGGGCTTCTCGTTCCAGAAGGACGGCCCGCTCGACATGCGCATGGCGCAGGAGGGCGAAAGCGCCGCTGAGTGGCTCAATCGCGCCGACGAAGACGAGATCGCCGATGTGCTGTTCCACTATGGCGACGAGCGCCAGTCGCGCCGCGTTGCCCGCGCGATCGTCGCCGCGCGTCCGCTCAGCCGCACCGCCGAACTGGCGACGGTGATCCGCAAGGCGCTCCGCCACCCGCCCGGCGCGCCCAAGGATCCGTCGACCAAGAGCTTCCAGGCGATCCGCATCCACATCAACGGCGAGCTGGACGAGCTGGTCGCGGGCCTTGCTGCGGCCGAGCGCGTGCTGCGCCCCGGCGGCCGGCTGGCGGTGGTCAGCTTCCACAGCACCGAGGATCGCATCGTGAAGAACTTTCTGCGCGAACGCAGCGGCGGTGACGCCGCTGGATCGCGTCATCGGCCCGCGCCAATCCCTCCGGCGCGGGCTGCAACTTTCCAGACCCCGGCGCGCAAGGTCCGTCCCGGCAAGGCCGAGGAAGCGCGCAATCCGCGGGCGCGCTCGGCGACGCTGCGCAGCGCGATCCGCACCGCGGCGCCGGCTTGGCCCGACACCAAGATGAAGGAGGCAATGTCATGCTGATGGCCGCCCGCAAGCTCCAGGGTATCGGCTTGGTCCTGCTCGTGCTCATCTTCGCGATGGCGCTCTATCCGGTATCGCTCAAGGTCGCGGCGACGCGCAGCGAGCTTGCGCGGATCACCAAGCAGATCGACAGGACGCGCGACAATATCCGCTACCTCGAATCCGAACTCGCGGTGCGCGCCTCGATGCGCCAGCTCGAACAATGGAACGCCGAGAGCTTCGGCTATTCGGCGCCCTCGGCCTCGCAATATCTGGCGAACGAGCGCCAGCTCGCCTCGCTCGACGGCCTGCCGCGCGCCCGCGGCGCCAACGAGGTGGCGCCGGTGCTGATGGCGATGGTCTCGCCCGTCGCCGTTGCCGAGGCGCCCAGGGAAAGCCCGGTCGCGGCGAAGCCCACCGCCGCCAAGCCGATCGTCCTCGCACAGGCTGACAGCGACGTGCGCAGCGATGCTGCGCCGCGGATGACGCCGACGCGCCGCCGCGAACAGCTGAAGATGATCGAGGACCAACTGCTCGCCGATTCGACGCTCGCCGATCTCAAAAAGGCCGCGGCCCGCGAAGCGAGGGAGGGCAGGTCGGCCCAATGAACACGCTGGTCGTCCGCCCGACCCGAGTACGTACCGCTGGTGTGCGGCAGCAGATCCTGCTGACCGCGCAGCAGCGTCTGATGATGCTGATGCTGCTGTTCATGGCAGCCTTTTTCCTGATTTCGGTGCGGTTGCTCTACTTTGCGCTGTTCGACACTGGCGCGGGCAGCAACAACGGCGCCGCGGCCTTCCTGCCCGCGCGCGCCGACATCGTGGACCGCAACGGCGTGCCGCTGGCGCGGACGATCGACGGCTATTCGATCCGCGTTGTGCCGTCGAAGCTACTCAACAACCGGCAATATCTGGCCGACGAACTGGTGAAGATTTTCCCCGATACGCCGCGCGAGGAGTTTCTTGCCAAGCTGTCGGGTTCCAAGCCGACCTATATCCGCCGCCGCGCGCTGCCCGACCAGGTGGCGGCGGTGAACGCGATCGGCGACGTCGGCTTCGATTTTCCGCGCGAAAAAGAGCGGCTCTATCCGCAGCTCAGCCTTGCCTCGCACGTCCTCGGCTTCACCGATGCCGAGGGGCACGGCGTCACCGGCGTGGAAGGCGCTTTCGACAAGCAGCTGACCGACGCTGCGACGCGCGGTCAGCCCTTGGCCCTGTCGATCGATGCACGGGTGCAGGGCGTGCTCGAAAGCGAACTCTATAATGCGGTGACCAACCTCGAAGCCATCGGCGGAGCGGGTATCATTCTCGACGTACACACGGGCGAGGTGCTGGCGATGGCGTCCTTGCCGACCTATAATCCGAACAAACTGGTCGCCGCCGACGCGGCCGCCCGCCGCAATGCCGTGAGCTATAATCTGTACGAACTCGGATCGACCTTCAAGCCGCTCTCGATCGGCGCCGCGATCGACGACGGCGTCGTGACCAGCATGGCGCGTCGTTACGACGCCAGCGCGCCGCTTGCGATTGCCGGCTTCCGCATTCGCGACAGCCATCCGGGGCGCTGGTACAATGTGCCCGAGACGCTGATCCAGAGCTCGAACATCGCGACCGCGCGGATCGCCGACGACCTCGGCCGCGAGAAGATGGAAAAGCTGTTTCGCAACCTCGAATTCAACAAGCGCCCCGCGATCGAATTGAAGGAGCGCGCCTTCCCGCTGTGGCCGAAGGACTGGGGCCGGTTGACGACGATGACAACCAGTTACGGCCACGGCATCGCGGTGACCCCGCTCCATCTCG
This sequence comes from Sphingopyxis sp. H050, assembly GCF_001468265.1. GTDB lineage: Bacteria > Pseudomonadota > Alphaproteobacteria > Sphingomonadales > Sphingomonadaceae > Sphingopyxis. Next base: position 244,882 of record NZ_LNRZ01000001.1, read on the forward strand.
CCAGCGCCTATGCCGCCCTGGTCAACGGCGGCGTCTGGCGTCCGGCGACGATGATGAAGCTGGGCGACAAGGCGCCGCCGCAGGGCCGCCGCGTGTTCAAGGCATCGACAAGTGCGCGCATGCGCCAGCTGCTCCGCCTGATCGTCACCGACGGCACCGGCAAGCAGGCCGACGCGCCCGGTTTCCGCGTCGGGGGCAAGACCGGCAGCGCCGAAAAGCCCGGCGTTGGCGGCTATCGCCGCAGCTCGGTGGTCGCGACCTTCGCCGCGGCCTTCCCAATGGACAATCCGCGCTATGTCATCGTCGCGATGGTGGATGAACCCAAGGGCAACGCCTATAGCTCGGGCCAGCGCACCGCCGGTTGGACTGCCGCGCCGGTCGTGCGCAAGGTCGTAATGCGCGCGGGTCCGATGCTTGGCGTCTATCCTGACGAAAGCCGCGACGTCGATGTGTCCGAACTCATTCCTCTCGTGCGGAGAGACGGGGAAGCCGAATAATGCGTCTCGCCGCGCTGCTCGAAAGTCAGGGCCCGGCGGGAACGGACCCGGTGGTGACCGGGCTCGCGATCGACCATCGCAAGGTCGCGCCGGGCACGATCTTCGGCGCGTTCGTCGGCGAAAAGTTCAATGGCGAGGATTTCATTCCGGCGGCTGTCGAGGCGGGCGCGGTCGCGGTCGTCGCGCGGCCGGAGGCGAAGGTCGAAGGCGCGGTGCATGTCGCGGACGCCAACCCGCGCCGCGCCTTCGCGCATATCGCGGCGCGTTTCTTCCACCGCTTTCCGGCGACCTGCGTCGCGGTGACCGGCACCAACGGCAAGACCTCGACGGTCGAGATGACGCGCCAGCTGTGGCGGATGGCGGGCTTCAACGCCGCCTCCATCGGCACGCTCGGCATCACCACCTCGCTGGACAGCGCGTCGACGGGGCTGACGACGCCCGATATCGTGACCTTTCTGTCGAATATGTCGGGGCTCGCCATCGAGGGCGTCACGCACGCGGCGTTCGAGGCGTCGAGCCACGGGCTCGATCAATATCGCACCGAGGGGCTGAAGGTCAGGGCCGCGGCCTTCACCAACCTTAGCCACGATCATCTCGATTATCATGGCACGATGGAGGCCTATCTTCAGGCGAAGCTGCGGCTGTTCACCGACGTCGTCGAGCAGGATGGCGCCGCCGTCGTCTGGGCCGATGACGCATATTCGGCGCCTGTAATCGATGCAGCGGAGGCCCGAAATTTGCGGTTGCTGACGGTCGGCACGGAGGGCGAAGCCCTGCGCCTCATCTCGCGCGAGCCGACCCAGCTCGGCCAGTCGCTCGTCATTGCGGCGGGCGATCTCACGCAGAAGGTCGATCTGCCGCTGACCGGGGCCTACCAGGTCGCCAATGCGCTCGTCGCGGCGGGCCTCGTCATCGCGACCGGCGGCGACGTCGGTCTGACTCTCTCCAATCTTGCGCGGCTCCAGCCGGTGCGGGGGCGCCTCGAGCGCGCGGCAATCACCAAGTCGGGCGCACCGGTCTATGTCGACTATGCGCACACGCCTGACGCGATCGAGGCGGCGCTCGATGCGCTGCGTCCGCATGCAAGCGGCCGGCTCATTCTCGTCTTCGGCGCCGGCGGCGATCGCGATCAGGCGAAACGCCCCGAGATGGGCAAGATCGCAGCCGCAAAAGCCGATCTCGCTATAATCACCGACGATAATCCGCGCGGCGAGGACCCCGCGGCCATCCGCGCGGCGATTGCCGAAGGCGCTCCCGAGGCGCAGATCATCGGCGACCGCCGTGCCGCCATCGCCGCCGCCATCGCCGCCGCGCGCGCCGATGATATCGTCTGCATCGCCGGCAAGGGTCATGAGCAAGGCCAGATCGTCGGGCGCGGCGACGATATGCGCGTCATCCCCTTCGACGACGTCGCCGTCGCGCGCGAGGAGGCGGCATGAACCCGCTGTGGACCGCCCGCGTCATCGCCGCGGCCACCGGCGGCACCGCCAGCGCCGACTTCACGGTGAGCGGCGTCGCCTTCGACTCGCGCGAGGTGACCAAAGGCGATCTTTTCATCGCGATGAAGGGCGAAGTCGCCGACGGTCACGCCTTCATCGACAAGGCCATCGTCGCGGGCGCTGCGGGCATTATCTGCGAGACCGGCATCGACCATCCGCACGTCCGCGTCGCCGACAGCGTCGCGGCGCTGAACGCGCTTGGCGTCGCATCGCGCGCGCGCAGCCACGGACGCATCATCGGCGTTACCGGCTCGGCGGGGAAGACGGGCACGAAGGAAGCGCTGTTCGCCGCGCTCGACCGCTTTCGCCCTGGCAAGGCGCACCGCTCGGTCAAAAGCTACAACAACCATGTCGGCGTGCCGCTCAGCCTGTCGCGCATGCCCTCGACCGCCGATTTCGGCGTGTTCGAGATGGGGATGAACCACGCGGGCGAACTCGCCGCGCTCACCCGGATGGTGCGCCCGCATGTCGCGATTGTGACGACGATCGCCCCGGCGCACATGGAATTTTTCAGCGGCGAAGAGGCGATTGCCGACGCCAAGGGCGAGATTTTCGAGGGCCTCGAGCCTGGCGGAACCGCGATCGTCCCGTTCGACAGCCCCCATTATGCGCGCCTCCGCGCCAAGGCTGAGCAGCACGCGGCGCATATCGTCAGCTTCGGGCTCGGCGAAGGCGCCGACGTCCGCGCCGTCGACTGGCTTCCCGACGGCCACGGCGGCTCGCTCGTCACCGCGCAGGTGCAGGACGCGCTGCTCTGCTTCACCATCGCGCAGGCCGGCGCGCATTGGGTGTCAAACGCGATGGCGGTGCTCGCGGCCGTCAAGGCCGTCGGCGGCGATTTGCCTGCTGCGGGCTTGGCCTTTGCCGAGATGGGCGGGCTGGCCGGGCGCGGTGCGCGGCATCGTGTCGAGGTGCCCGGCGGGCATATCCTGGTCATCGACGAAAGCTATAACGCCAACCCCGCCTCGATGGCGGCGACGATCGACCAGCTCGGGACCGAATCCGCAGAGCGCAAGGTCGCGATTCTCGGTGCGATGAAGGAGCTGGGCCCGGGCGGCGAAGCCTATCACGCCGGGCTCGCCGCTCCGCTCGTCGCAGCCGGAGTGCAGTTCGCCCTGCTGGTCGGCGACGAGATGACGCCGCTCGCCAAAGCGCTTGAGGGGCAGGTCGATTTCGAGCATGTGGCCGCGCATTCGGCTGCAACAGCGCGGCTGAAGGACCTCATCCGCCCCGGCGACGTGGTGCTGGTGAAGGGCTCTAACAGTGTCGGCCTGTCGCATGTCGTGACCGCGCTGACCGACGGGGACTATTGATGTTATACTGGCTGGCGGAATGGCTTGGCTTTCCGGGGGCGCTCAACCTTATCCGCTATCTGAGCTTTCGCTCGGGGGCGGCGGTGGCCACCGCGCTGATCATCGGCCTGTGGATCGGGCCACGCTTCATCCTGATGCTGCGGATGCGGCAGGGGAAGGGGCAGCCGATCCGCGACGACGGCCCGCAAAGCCATCTCGCGAAGAAGGGCACGCCCACCATGGGCGGGCTCATGATTCTGATTTCGCTGATGGTCTCCGCGCTGCTGTGGATGGACCTGTCGAACCGCTTCGTCTGGGCGTGCATCTTCGTGACCGGCGGCTTCGCCGCGGTCGGCTTCCTGGACGATCTCGACAAGGTAACCAAGGCCAGCCACCGCGGGATTCCGGGGCGTGTGCGCCTGTTGATCGAATTTTTCATCGCGGGAGTCGCGGTCCTGCTGATCGTGTCGCGGACCGGCACCGACCTGTACCTCCCGTTTTTCAGTGATGTCGTGATCCCGATGGGGCCGCTCTATTATGTCTTCGCGATGGTGTTGATCGTCGGCTTCGGCAATGCCGTGAACCTGACCGACGGGCTAGATGGGCTCGCGACCTTTCCGGTGATCATCGCGAGCCTCGCCTTCCTCGTCATCGTCTATTTGTCGGGCAACGTGAAGTTTGCGGGCTATCTCGGCATTCCGCATGTCCCCGGCGCGGGCGAGCTGGCAATCTTCGCCGCCGCAATCATCGGCGCGTGCCTGGCCTTCCTGTGGTTCAACGCGCCGCCCGCGGCGGTGTTCATGGGCGACACCGGCAGCCTCGCATTGGGCGGCGCCCTCGCGACGATCGCGGTCACCGCGCAACACGAACTGGTGCTCGTCATCATCGGCGGGCTGTTCGTGGTCGAGGCGCTGTCGGTGATCATCCAGGTCTTCTGGTACAAGCGCACCGGCAGGCGCGTCTTTCGCATGGCGCCGATCCACCATCATTTCGAACAGCTCGGTTGGCCCGAATCCACCGTTGTCATCCGCTTCTGGATCGTCTCGATCGTCCTCGCGCTCGCGGGGCTCGCGACCTTGAAGCTCCGGTGATCACCTCGCGCGCCTTTGCCGGTCGCCGCTATGCGGTGCTGGGGCTGGCGCGCTCGGGCCTCGCCACGGTCGAGGCGCTGGTCGCCAGCGGCGCGGGCGTCACCGCATGGGACGACCGCGAAGAGGCGCGTGACGAGGCGATGATCCTCAACGCCGACATCGGCGACCCGACCCACATCGACCTGATCGGCTTCGCGGGCGTCGTCGTCTCGCCGGGCGTACCGCTCAACCGCCACCCGATCGCAGGCCACGCGCGCGAGGCGCATGTACCCGTCATCGGCGACGTCGAACTGTTCGCCGAGGCACGGGCCGAGCTGCCGTCGCACAGGGTCGTCGGCATCACCGGCACCAATGGTAAGTCGACCGTGACCGCGCTCGTCACCCACATGCTCGAAACCGCCGGCATCCCGGCGCTGGCGGGCGGGAACATCGGCCTGCCGATCCTCAGCCGCGATCCGCTCCCCGAAGGCGGCGTCTATGTGCTCGAGCTGTCGAGCTATCAGATCGATCTCTCGCACAGCCTGGCTTGCGATATCGCAGTGCTGACCAACCTAAGCCCCGACCATCTCGACCGCTACGACGGTTTTGCAGGCTACGCCGCATCGAAGGCGCGTCTTTTCTCGCTCCAGCACCGTGATCAGGTCGCGATCGTCGCGACCGACGACGATCCGTCGAAGATGATCGCCGGGCGCATCAACCATCGGCTGCACCGCGTCTCGGCGAAGGATATCGATCCCGCCGATCAGGCGCGCTGGCCGGCGCTGCAGGGCCCGCACAATGCGCAGAACGCCGTCTGCGCGATCGCGGTGTGCCGTGTGCTGGGGCTGAACGACGAACAGATCGAGCGCGGGCTCGCGACCTACAAGTCGCTCCCGCACCGCATGGAATTGGTCGGCGAAGTCGGGGGCGTCCGCTGGTTCAATGACAGCAAGGCGACCAACGCGGCTTCCGCTGCACCGGCGCTGGCGGCTTTCCCGCCGGCGCCGGACCAGCGTTTGCACTGGATTGCCGGGGGGCAGGCCAAGGGCGACGGGCTGTCCGCCTGCCGCCCTTGGTTTCCGAACGTCAAGCGCGCCTATCTGATCGGCGAGGCGATGGAGGCTTTCGCGGCCGAGATCGGCGATGCGGCGCCGGTCGAACGCTCGGGCGACATCGCGACCGCGGTCCGGCAAGCGGCGGCCAACGCTGCGCCGGGCGACATCGTGCTGCTGTCGCCCGCCTGCGCCTCGTTCGACCAGTTCAAAGACTATGAGCAGCGGGGGGATGCGTTCCGGGAGCTGGTGCAGGCTCTGGAGCGTGGATGACGACATGCGTGGGGGGACCGACAATATGGACGCAACCGAAAGGCCGGTGATCGCCACAACGCGGACGGTCAAGCGCCGGGGGCCGCGCCTCAGCCGCGCCGACCGCACGCCGCTGGGCCTGTGGTTCTGGGAAATCGACCGCGTGCTTTTGCTGCTGGTGTCGATGCTGATCGCGATCGGCCTTGTTGCGGTCGCAGCGGCGTCGCCCGTTGCCGCCCAGAAACTGTCGACCAGCACCGCCAGCCTCGACCCGCTCTATTATTTCTATCGCCAGCTGATGTGGGTGATGGTCGGTGTTCCCGTGATGCTGGCGGTGTCGATGTTGCCGAAGGCGCAGGCCCGGCGCTTCGCCATTTACGGCACAATGGCTTTCCTGGTGCTGCTGTTCCTCGTGCCGTTGATCGGCACAGCGGTGAACGGCGCGCAGCGCTGGATCGGCAGCGGCATGTTCCGCCTGCAACCGTCGGAGTTTTTGAAGCCGTTTTTCGCGGTGTCGCTGGCGTGGGTCCTGTCGCTGCGGCTGCATGACCAGAGCCTGCCCGTAGTCCCGCTCAGCGCCGTGCTGACCGGAATCATTGCCATCCTGCTGATGGGCCAGCCCGACCTTGGACAGACGATCATCTTCGTCGCGACCTGGCTGGTGCTCGTCATGGTCGCGGGCCTGTCGATGCGGATTATGGGGGCGCTGGCGGCGTCGGGGGTGGTAGGCCTGGTGCTCGCCTATTTCTTCTATCCCGTGGCGCAGCAGCGCATCAACATCTGGCTGTTCGCGGAGGGCGACAGCTTTCAGGTCGACAAGGCGCATGCCACGCTGACCGCTGGCGGGCTGATCGGCACCGGTCCCGGCGCTGGTCTTGCCAAGTTCAAGCTTCCCGAGGCGCACACCGATTATATCTTCTCGGTCATCGGCGAGGAGTTCGGGATCATCGCATGCATCGCGATCGCGGTCCTGTTTCTCGCGATCATCGTCCGCGTGCTCGTTCGACTGCTCGACGAGGAAGACAGTTTCCTGATTCTCGCCGTATCGGGGCTGATCGCGCAGTTCGGCGGACAGGCGACAATCAACATGGCGGTGAACACCCAGCTCTTCCCGTCGAAGGGCATGACCTTGCCCTTCATCAGCTATGGCGGGTCTTCGTTCATCGCCTTGTCGATCGGCATGGGTTTGCTCTTGTCGCTGACCCGGCGAAACCCCTATGCGGCCCGTGTGTCGATGACGAGCCACTGGAACAAGAAATGACCGCAACCCGCCACTTCCTTCTCGCCGCCGGCGGGACGGGGGGACATATGCTGCCTGCCTATGCCCTTGCGGGCGAGCTGATCGCGCGCGGCCACCGTGTCGCACTGGTCAGCGACGACCGCGGGCTCAAGATTCCGGGCGCGCCCGACGCGCTCGAAACGCATGTCCTGCCCGCAGGCCGCGTATCGGGCGGTCCGGTCGGTTGGGTCAAGGCTGCGCTGGCGATCCGTAAAGGGCGGCGCATGGGCATCGACCTGATCGACGCATTCGATCCGGCGGTGGTGGTCGGTTTCGGCGGCTATCCCTCGCTGCCGAGTCTGCTGGCAGCGGGCGCGACCAAGCGCCCGCGCGTGATCCACGAACAAAATGCCGTGCTGGGCCGCGTCAACCGGCTGATGGCGCCGCGCGTCGATGCGGTCGCGGTCGCCTACCATAATATCCAGCGCTTCCCGGCCGGGAAGGAGGCCAAGCTACACATCACCGGCAACCCGGTTCGCGACGAGATCATCGCGATCCGCGACGACGGTTTTCCTCCATTGCCCGAGGATGGCATCTTTCGCCTGCTCGTTGTCGGCGGCAGCCTCGGCGCGACGGTGCTGAGCGACGTCGTGCCCGCTGCGGTCGCGATGCTGCCGCGCGCGTTGCTCGACCGGCTGCAGGTCGTCCAGCAGTGCCGTGAGGACGATATCGAGACGGTGCGCGCCAAATATGCCGAACTCGGCGTTGCGGCCGAATGCGCATCCTACATCACCGACTTTCCCGAACGGTTGCGCTGGGCGCATCTCGTCATCGCGCGCGCGGGCGCCTCGACCGTCGCCGAGCTCGCTTGCGCCGGGCGTCCCGCAATCTTCGTTCCCTATCCGCACGCGATGGACAATCATCAAACCTACAACGTCGTCGACCTGGTCGAGGCGGGCGGGGCGATTTCGTTCCAGCAGCCCGATTTCACCGCCGCCGAGGTCGCCAAGCATATCCAGCGCATGGCGCTCGAACCCGGCGCGCTCGAAGCCGCGGCGGAGAACGCCGCGAGCTGCGGATTGCCCAACGCTACGCGCGATCTGGCCGATCTTGTCGAGTCGCTCGCCGCGCCGCCGATGATGGACGTGATCCGCGTCGGCGCTCCCTCGCGCAGTGCTGCCGTGGCCGCCGGCATCGCCGCGACGCGCGTGGGAGATTGCTGATGCGCGGCGTCGCGACCGACATCGGCACGATCCACTTTATCGGTATCGGCGGTATCGGCATGTCCGGCATCGCCGAGGTGATGCATAACCTTGGCTATCAGGTGCAGGGCAGCGATATCGCCGACGGCTATGTGATCGAGGGCCTGCGCAAGCGTGGGATCAAGGTCAGCATCGGTCACGAAGCCTCGAACGTCGACGGCGTCGCGGTCGTCGTCACCTCGACCGCGGTCAAGCGCGGCAATCCGGAGGTCGAGGCCGCGCTTGCGCAGCGCATCCCGATCGTCCGCCGCGCCGAAATGCTCGCCGAACTGATGCGCCTCAAGTCGACCGTCGCCATCGCGGGTACACACGGCAAGACGACGACGACCAGCCTTGTCGCGGCGCTGCTCGATGCGGGCGGTATCGATCCCACGGTGATTAACGGCGGCATCATTAACAACTACGGTTCGAACGCCCGCCTTGGGGCGAGCGACTGGATGGTGGTCGAGGCCGATGAGAGCGACGGCAGCTTCCTGCGCCTCGACGGCACGATCGCGGTCGTCACCAACATCGACCCCGAACATCTCGATCATTACGGCAGCTTCGACGCGATCAAGGACGCCTTCGTCGAGTTTATCGAGAATGTGCCCTTCTACGGCGCGGCGATGCTGTGTCTCGATCATCCCGAGGTGCAGGCGATCATTCCGCGCATCCGCGACCGCCGGATCGTGACTTATGGTTTTTCGGCGCAGGCCGACGTGCGCGGGACCAATGTCGTGCCCGGCCCCGACGGCAACCGCTTCGACGTCGTCGTGCGCGACCGCGACGGCAACAGCCGGACGATCGAGGGCATTCACCTGCCGATGTCGGGCCGCCACAATGTCCAGAACTCGCTCGCGGCGATTGCGGTGGCACTGCATATGGGGGTCGGCGACGACAAGATCGTCTCGGGCTTCAACGGCTTTGCCGGGGTCAAGCGTCGCTTCACCAAGGTTGGCGAGATTGCCGTGGAGGGCGGCGTCGTCACCGTGATCGACGACTACGCCCACCATCCGGTCGAAATCCGCGCGGTGCTGTCGGCGGCGCGCGAAGGGGCAGGGGCCGGGCGCGTCGTCGGCGTTGTCCAGCCGCACCGCTTCACGCGTCTGCGCGATCATATGGATGATTTCCAGCAGGCGTTTAACGACGCTGACATGGTGATTGCGCTGCCCGTCTACGCCGCGGGCGAAAGCCCGATCGAGGGCATCTCGTCGGACTCGTTGGTCGCGGGCCTGCGCGATCGCGGCCATCGCCATGCCCATGTCGTCACCGACGCCGGGGCGCTTGCGACGAGCATCGCCGCCAGCATCGCTGCGGGCGATCTCGGCGCCGGCGACATGATCATCTGCCTCGGCGCGGGTGACATCACCAAGATGGCGGCGGGCCTCGCCGCCGCGGTCGAGGCGGCATGAGCACGGCCGATACCCTCCCGGCCGTACGCGGCAAGCTGACGGCGAAGGCGCCGCTGGCGCCGCTTGTCTGGTTCAAGTCGGGCGGCCCTGCCGACTGGCTGTTCGAGCCCAAGGACGCCGAAGACCTCGCCGACTTTCTGCGCGGGCTCGATCCCGCCGTCCCGGTGATGGCGCTCGGCCTCGGCTCGAACCTCATCGTCCGCGATGGAGGCTTTCCGGGCGTCGTCGTCCGGCTCGGCAAGCCCTTCGCAAAGGTCGAGGCCGTCGACGCCACGACCCTGCGCTGCGGCGGCGGCGCGTCGGGCATCCTCGTCTCCTCGACCGCGCGCGACGCGGGTATCGCGGGGATGGAATTCCTGCGCTCGATCCCCGGCACCGTCGGCGGCTTCGTGCGGATGAATGGCGGCGCCTATGGCGGCGAGGTCAAGGATATCCTGATCGATTGCGACGTCGTGCTCCGTTCGGGCGAGCGCCGCACGCTGAAGCTTGCCGACCTCGGCTACACCTATCGTCACAGCGAATTGCCCGAGAGCGCCGTCGTCATCGGCGCGACCTTCCGCGGCCGCTCCGGCGAGCCTGCCGCGATCCAGGCCGAAATGGACCGCATTTCGGCGAGCCGCGAAGCCTCGCAGCCTTTGCGCTCGAAGACCGGCGGCTCGACCTTCAAGAACCCCGACGGCCACAAGGCGTGGCAGCTTGTCGACGAGGCCGGCTGCCGCGGTTTCGCGGTCGGCGGCGCACAGGTCAGCGAGAAACACACCAATTTCCTCATCAACACCGGCGAGGCGACGAGCGCCGATATCGAAGCGCTCGGCGAGGAAGTCCGCCGCCGCGTGAAGGCGAAGAGCGGCGTGGAACTGCAATGGGAGATTCAACGCGTGGGAGTGGCGAAGTGACGTTGCTTTCCCTCACATTTTTCGCCCTGAGCTTGTCGAAGGGCCGTCCTTTTCTTTCAGCGTCGATCAGAAAAAACGGTCCTTCGACGAGCTCAGGACAAACGGTTTTGAATATTGGAGTTTCTGCATGACCCGCGGCCCCTGGCATGTCGCCGTCCTGATGGGCGGCTGGTCCGCCGAACGCGAAGTGTCGCTGATGAGCGGCAATGGCGTCGCCGACGCGCTGGAATCGCGCGGCCACAAGGTGACGCGGATCGACATGGACCGCGACGTCGCCCGCAAGCTCGCCGACGCGAAGCCCGAGGTCGTCTTCAACGCGCTCCACGGCGTTCCCGGTGAGGACGGCACCGTACAGGGCATGCTTGACCTGATGGGCTTCAAATACACGCACAGCGGCCTCGTCACGTCGGTGATCGCGATCGACAAGGAATTGACGAAGCAGGCGCTCGTGCCGCATGGTATTCCGATGCCGACGGGGACGATGGTCGACAGCGAAAGCCTCTTCACCGTCGACCCTTTGCCGCGTCCCTATGTGCTGAAACCCGTCAACGAAGGCTCGTCGGTCGGCGTCGCGATCGTCAAGGACGACAGCAATTACGGCAACCCGATCGCGCGCGAAGCGGTTGGTCCCTGGCAGGAGTTCGACCGGTTGCTCGCCGAGCCTTTCATCAAGGGGCGCGAGCTGACCGTCGCGGTGCTTGGCGACGAGGCGCTGGGGGTGACCGAGCTGCGCGTGAAGTCGGGTTTCTACGATTATGACGCCAAATATACCGAGGGGCTGACCGAGCATGTCTGTCCCGCAGAGGTCCCCGACGAGGTTGCGCAGCGGATGAAGGATCTGGCGGTCCAGGCGCATCGCCTGCTCGGCTGCAAGGGCGCGTCGCGCTCCGATTTTCGCTGGGACGATGAACATGGCCTGGCGGGCATCTTCCTGCTCGAGGTCAACACCCAGCCCGGCATGACGCCCTTGAGTCTGGTGCCCGAGCAAGCGCGCGCTATCGGCATGGATTATGCCGAACTCGTCGAACGCATCGTGGGGGAAGCGTTGTCATGAGAATGACGTCATGAGCAGTACCAAGATCAAGCGCGGCAAGGCTCCGCCGCGGCGTCCGGCGCGGGCGCCGAAGAAGCGGCGGAAGGTCCAGCAGTCGCGGCTCGACGCGATCATCAACGCGCTGCCGATCTCGCCGCAGCGGCTTCAGCGCGTCGCGAACTGGACGGTCGGGATCGGCCTCGCGGGGCTGGTGGCGCTGGTCGCGCAGGCGACCGGCGTGACCGCGAAAATCCACGAGGAATATGCGCAGGCGGTCGGCCGGGCGGGGTTCCAGGTCCGGAAGGTCGAGGTCGTCGGCGCCGACCGCATCGATCGGCTGAAAGTCTACGACATCGCACTCGCGCAGAAGGACCGCTCGATGGCAGCGGTCGATCTGGAGGATGTGCGTCACGATCTGATGCAATATGGCTGGATCAAGGATGCGCGCGTGTCGCGGCGCCTGCCCGACACGCTCGTCGTCGACATCGTCGAACGCAGCCCGGCGGCGATCTGGCAGCATTCGGGCCGCCTGTCGCTGATCGACGAAAAGGGCGTCGTGCTCGAACCCGTGACCGTCGCGACGATGCCCGACCTGCCGCTCGTCATCGGGCCGAAGGCGAACCAGCGCGCGCAGGATCTCGACCGGCTGCTGTCCGAGGCGAGCAGCCTCAAGGAATTGCTCGCGGGCGCGACCTGGGTCGGCAATCGCCGTTGGGATTTGCGCTTCCGCAGCGGTGAGACGCTGTCGCTTCCGGAGGGCGAACCCGAAGCCAAGGCGGCGCTCGCGAAATTCGCGCATATGGACGGCGCCAACCGGTTGCTCGGCCGCGGTATCCTGCGTTTCGACATGCGCGACCCGTCGCGTTTCGTGCTACGCTTGCCGCACGAAGGGCAGGTTGCGCCCGCAAAGCTCGACGACGCGCGCGATGCGGTGGCTGCGGTCCAGACGGCGGAGAAGGGATAAGGCATGGCGCCGCCGCGCATCGAAAAGATCATTACCGCGCTCGATGTCGGCTCGTGGAAAGTGTGCGCGCTGATCGCGGGGCAGACCGCCGACGGCCAGCTTCATGTTCTTGGCACCGGCCAGCGCGAGAGCCGCGGCGTCCAGCGCGGATATGTCGCCGACATGGAGCAGACCGAGCATGTCGTGCGCGAGGCGATCGAACAGGCCGAGCGCATCGCGGGCCTCAACATCGACGACGTCTGGGTCAGCTTCTCGGCGGGCGGATTGCTCAGCGACGTCGCGCCGATCGAGAGCGAACTCGGCGGGCACCGGATCGAGCAGGAGGACATCGACGACCTGCTCGCCGCCGGCCGCGCCGGCATCGATCCGGAGGGTCGCATGATCCTGCACGCGCAGCCCGCGCTCTACACGCTCGACGGGCTCAACGGGGTCAAGAACCCGATCGGACTTCACGCCGACCGGCTTGGCGTCGATATCCATATCATCATGGCCGACGGCGCGCCGGTACGGAACCTCGAGGCCGCGGTGCGGCAGGCGCATCTGGACGTCAACGCGGTCGTGGCGTCGCCGATCGCGGCGGGGCTCGCCTGCTTGTCCGACGAGGAACGCGACCTTGGCGTCGCGCTCGTCGAACTCGGCGCGGCGGTCACTACCGTTTCGCTCTACGCCGGCGGGATGCTGGTCGAGATGGCGTCGCTGCCCTTTGGCGCGAGCGACATCACCGACGACATCGCCTCGGCCTTTGGCATCCGTCGCAGCCAGGCGCAGCGGCTCCAGAGCTTCTATGGCTCTGCCTCGGCCAGCCCGCGCGACAACAACGACATCATCGAACTCGACCCGAGCGCGCCCGCGGGCAGCGACTCTCCGCGCATCACCCGCGCGCAGCTCGTCACCGTGATCCGCCAGCGCCTCGATGCGATGATGGGAGAGATCGGCAGGACGCTGAAAGACCTGCATTTCGTCGGCCCGATCGGGCGTCAGGTCGTGCTCGTCGGCGGCGGCGCCGACCTCAAAGGCATCGCCGATTATACGCAGGTCGCGCTCGGCCGCGCGGCGCGTGTCGGCCGACCGCGCGGCTTGCACGGACTGCCCGATGCGCATTCGGGACCCGCTTTCGCGACGCTCGCCGGTCTGGTTCTCTACGCCGCTTCGGACCCGGTCGACCTCCGCGATTTGCCGATGATGGCGCAGGATGTGTACCGTCCGAAGAGCACCGGCATCATCAACCGGTTGATGGCGGCACTTAAAAGCAGTTTTTGATTGCCGGAGCGACGAAAAGGTTAATTTTTTGGGTGATTCCGAGGTCACAATAGTGCAATGCAGTACCAGAAAGCCGGACGGTGGGACTGACGTCCGGATGGGTTGCAAGGTGAGGGAAGCGGCGCTGGTCCGCCGTTGCAGGGAGATTAGTTGATGAGCATCAATATTGGCCCGCCGCAGGTCGATGAACTGAAGCCGCGGATCGCGGTGATCGGCGTCGGTGGCGCGGGGGGCAATGCCATCGCCAACATGATCGCTTCGCGCGTCGAGGGCGTCGATTTCGTCGTCGCCAACACCGACGCACAGGCGCTGAACGCATCGCCGGCCGAGCGCCGCATCCAGCTGGGGACGCAGATCACCCAGGGTCTGGGCGCAGGCTCGCGGCCCGAAGTCGGTCGCGCCGCGGCCGAAGAGAGCATCGCGCAGGTCGAAGAGGCGCTGAACGGCGCGCACATGTGCTTCATCGCCGCCGGCATGGGCGGCGGCACCGGCACCGGTGCTGCTCCGGTCATCGCGAAAGCGGCGCGCGACCGCGGCATCCTGACCGTCGGTGTCGTGACCAAGCCCTTCACCTTCGAGGGCAACCGTCGCATGCGGTCGGCAGAATCGGGCATTGCCGAGCTGCAGGACCATGTCGACACGCTGATCGTCATTCCCAACCAGAATCTTTTCCTGGTCGCCAATCCGAACACGACCTTCAAGGAAGCGTTCACGATGGCCGACGAGGTGCTCCAGCAGGGCGTGCGCGGTATCACCGACCTGATGGTCATGCCCGGCCTCATCAACCTCGACTTCGCCGACGTGCGCAGCGTGATGCGCGAAATGGGCAAGGCGATGATGGGCACCGGTGAGGCCGAAGGCGATGGCCGCGCGCTCGAGGCGGCGCAGAAGGCGATCGCCAACCCGCTGCTCGACGGCGTGTCGATGGCGGGCGCGAAGGGCGTCATCATCTCGATCACCGGCGGCGAAGACATGCGCCTGATGGAAGTCGACGAAGCCGCGAACCACATCCGCGAGCTGGTCGATCCCGACGCCAACATCATCTGGGGCAGCGCCTTCAATGAAGGTCTCGAAGGCAAAATCCGCGTGTCGGTCGTCGCGACCGGCATCGACGGCACGGGCGACGTGGCTGCCGCGACGCCCGCCGCCCGCAGCTTCTCGTTCCAGCCGGCGCGCACCGCGCCTGCCGCTCCGGTCGCCGAAGAGGCGATCGAGCCCGAGGTCGAGGAAAGCCCCGTCGAGGCCGCGGCCGAGGACGCCGACCCGACCCCCGGTTTCTCGCTCTCGGCGCCCGAGCCCGAAGCGCCGACAGCCGAAGCCGCCGACGAGGAGCCGATGGAATTGTCGAACGTCGCAGCCAGCTATGACGACACGGGCGACGAGCTGGTGCTGAGCGAACCCGAGGCTCCGGCAGAGGAAATCTATCGTCCCGCCGCGGCGCCCTTCGATGCCGCTCCGGCGACATCCGCTGAAGAGGCGCCGGCACGGTCAATCGGCGGCGGCACGCTGTTCGAACGCATGTCGCGTTTGTCGCGCGGCTCGGCTTCGCCCGACGCGGATGAAGGCGACAAGGACGACGGGGTCGATATTCCGCGTTTCCTGGGGCGGCAGAACAACCAGTAACGGGGCATCGACGGCCGTCCTCAGGGCGTGGCAGCCGGTAACGGGATATGTGACTTGCCCCTGCGGCGATCGAAAATGACCAAAGAGCCCGGACGCGCGCGGCAACTCGCCGCGGCGTTCGGCGCATTCCTGCTCGGTACGGCGCTGTCGACGCCGGCGCTGGCGTGGCAGGGGGCGACCCCCGATGCTGCGACCAAGGCGGCGATGGACCGGCGCACCGCCGCGCGGACCCTGCTGTCGTCGGCGCTCGGCCGTCTCGCCACGAACAACAACGACACGGCCGCGTTGCTCGACGCCGGACGCGCCTCGATCGAGCTGGAGGATTATCGCGCCGCGGTGGGTTTTCTGACCCGCGCCGAACAGGCGAGCCCGCGCGACGGCGCGATCAAGGCGGCGCTCGGGTCGGCGATGGTCCATATGGAAAGCCCGACGCGCGCGCTCGACTATTTCGGCGAAGCGCAATTGCTCGGTGCGCCCGAGCGGCTATTCCTCGCCGATCGCGGCCTTGCGCGCGACCTTTTGGGGCAGCAGGACGCGGCGCAGCGCGACTATCAACTCGCGCTCTCGATCGCGCCGAACGACGAACTGATCCGCCGCTACGCGCTGTCGCTGGGGATCAGCGGCGAGGCCGATCGGGGGGTGCAACTGCTGACGCCACAGCTCCGCACACAGGACCGCGCCGCGTGGCGCTCGCGCGCCATGATCCTCGCCATGAACGGGCGCGACAAGGAAGCGACCGAGATCGTCAACGCGACGATGCCGCCGGCGCTGGCGCAGAATATCCTGCCCTATCTGATGCAGATGGACCGCCTCAATCCGGCGCAGCAAGCGGCCGCCGCGCATTTCGGGCGCTTCCCTTCGGGCGAACTCGGGCCGAAGCGCAAGCCGGTGCAAATGGCGGCCGCGACGCCGCCGCCAACCCCGGCACCCGTTGCGACGGGTAAACGTCCCGCCGCGGCGACGCCGAAGCCGGCCCCGACTCCCGCGCCGACATCGACGCTGCGGATGTCGCGCCCGACCCCGTCGCCCAAGCCCGCGGACGCCAGCCCGCCGCCGCGGCAGACGCCTGCGCCGGTCGCAGCGACCCCCACACCCGCCCCGGTGACTTCTTCGCGGCCTACCCGTGAGAACCCGTTCCCGGCCGCCAGCGGCTCGGCGCCAGCGCCCGTCAGGGCCACGCCGACCCCGGACAATCCCTTTCCAACGGCCGGCGGCCCGGCGCCGACGGTCGTCAAGGCCGATCCGTCGCTTGTCGCGGCCGCGGCGCAAGCGCCGGCAACTTCGTCGGTCGGCACGAATCCAACCTCGTCGTCGAAACCGATCGGTCCCGGCTTCTCGATCAATGATATGGGCCGACCCGCGACGCCGGTGTCGACCCCAGCGAGCCCTCCCGTACAGGCAATCGCCGTCGCGGCCGAACCGCCGCCGCCCGCTCCCTTGCCGTCGAGCTCTGCTCCGGTATCGGCTGCTGCACCGCTGGCGTCGCTCGCCGAAATCGCCGGATCGATCGAGATTCCCGCCGAGGAAATGGCGGCGTCCGCCTCCGCGATCAGCGCCGATACGCTCGCGAAACTGCAGGCCGACAAGCGCAAGGCCGACGCCGCCGAGGCAGCGAAGCGCGAGAAGGACGATGCAGCCGCGAAGGCAAAAGCAGAGGCCGATGCGAAGGCCAAAGCCGAAGCCGCTGAAAAGAAAGCCAATCCTGCGCGCATTTGGGTACAGGTCGCGACCGGCGCGAACGCCAAGGCGCTGGCGACTGACTTCGGAAAATTCGCCAAGAAGAGCCCCGCGATCTTCAAGGGCAAATCGGGCGCGACGACCGAATGGGGTAAGACACGGCGGCTGCTCGTGGGCCCGTTCAAGGACCGCAAGGCCGCGCAGGACTGGCTGGGGGATTATAAGAAGGCGGGCGGGGACGGCTTCCTGTTCAACAGCGAAGCCGGCCAGGACGTCGACCCCATCAAGTGAGCACCGCTGACTGCGCCAGCCGACCCGAGGACAGCCGCGGACGGTTCCATGACGAGCTGGGCCGCGTCGTGCGCGGGCCGCGCGACGTGTTTCAGCGCGACCGCGACCGCATCATCCACTCGATCGCCTTTCGCCGTCTCCGCCACAAGACACAGGTCTTCGTCGCGCCCGACGGCGATCATTATCGCGTCCGCCTGACCCACAGCATCGAGGTCGCGCAGATCGGCCGCGGCATCGCTCGCGCGCTGGGGCTCAACGAGGATCTGACCGAGGCGCTCTGCCTCGCGCACGATATCGGACATTCGCCCTTCGGCCATGCCGGCGAGGATGCGCTGAAGGCGGCGATGGCGGCGCATGGCGGTTTCGATCACAACGGCCATACGCTGCGTACGCTCGCGCGGCTCGAATGCCCCTATCCGCTGTTCGACGGCATCAACCTGACGTGGGAGACGCTCGAGGGGCTCGCCAAGCATAATGGCCCGGTCCGCCATCCGGGCTGGGCGCTGTCCGATATCGACGCGGAATTCCCGCTGGAGCTGTCGAGTCACGCCAGCCTCGAGGCGCAGATCGCAGCGGTCGCCGACGACATCGCCTATGACAATCACGACATCGATGACGGGCTGCGTGCCGGCTTGCTCGATATCGAGCAGCTGATGGAGCAGCCCTTCGTCGCGGCGAACTTCCACGCCGTCGAGCAGCGTTTCCCGGGCGCACCGCGCGAGCGGTTGCTGCGCGAGCTGGTGCGCGACCAGATCGGGGTCATGGTCAACGACGTCATAGCGTCGACGGCGGCGAATGTCGCCGATGCGGGCGTCGCCAGCGCCGACGACGTGCGCGCCGCGGGACGGATGCTCGGCGGCTTCTCGCCCGATCTCGCGCGCAAGGAGCGCGAGCTCAAGCGCTTCATGTACGCCAATCTTTATCATCACCCGTCGCAAGTCGCCGCCGCGGCGGGGGCGAAGCAGGTGATCGCCCGGCTGTTCGAGGCCTATGCCGCCGACCCGCGGCTGATGGGCGAGGATTGGTCGTCGCGTATCCCGGGCGAAGAATGCGCGACAACGCGCCATATCGGCGATTATATTGCCGGTATGACCGACCGCTTCGCCATTGACCGCTATGCCGAGATATTCGGCCGCGGCGAAGTGCCCGAGGCGCTGGCGCATGTCTGATACGCTGATCGTAGGCGCGACCGGGATGGTCGGGCAGGCGATTGTTGCCAATGCAGCCGCGCCGCTGACTGTCTTGGCCCGCCGCGAAGTTGTGGGCCTGCCGCCGCAGCATCGGCTGATCGTTGCGCCGCCTGAAGATTGGCCCGACATCATTGCCGCCGAAAAACCCACAACCCTGATTTCCTGTCTTGGCACCACGATCCGGCAGGCCGGATCGCAGGCGGCGTTCCGCGCCGTCGATCATGATCTGGTGCTCGCCGTCGCCGAGGGCGCGAAGCGCAGCGGCGCGAAGCATATGATCGCGGTCAGTTCGGTCGGTGCATCGGCGAAGGCGGGCAATTTCTATCTGCGCACCAAGGGTCAGGCCGAGGAAGGGCTGCGCGGGCTCGGCTTCGATCGGGTCGATTTCCTGCGCCCCGGCTTGTTGACGGGCGAGCGGCAGGGGCCGCCGCGGCTCGGCGAGGGGCTGGCGATGATCG
Source organism: Sphingopyxis sp. H050 (assembly GCF_001468265.1). Taxonomy (GTDB): domain Bacteria; phylum Pseudomonadota; class Alphaproteobacteria; order Sphingomonadales; family Sphingomonadaceae; genus Sphingopyxis. Next base: position 263,808 of record NZ_LNRZ01000001.1, read on the forward strand.
CGGCGCCGCTGACCAACGCGCTGCTCCATGGCGCGCTGCGCCGGTATCGCTCGATTCCCGGCGCGACGGTCGCCAAGGCCGCCGTCGCGCTCGCGGCGCAAGGGGGGTCGGGCGTACATATCCACGAAAACGACGCGATCCGCGCGCTCGCCGATTGACTCCTTAAAGGGCCAGCGCCAAGGCTCGCTTGTCTGTCGGGCCTTCGGAAGGGGATTCGACCGGCTGCGCGGGAGAGCGCGGGGCAGGGCAACCTGATCCGCCACCGAAGGAGCAACCGCCCCGGAAACTCTCAGGTCAACGGACCGCGCTGGCTGGAACGGACACTCTGGAAAGCGTTCCGGCTGCCCCATTTGGGAGAGGATCGGAACCACCGAAGGGGTAACTCCATCATTTGATGGAGGAAAACTCTCAGGTTCCCGTGACAGAGGGGGCATGGCAGAAACCGCGGCAACCCGCCGCGCGTTCGCCGTGTCAACCGCGGGAGACTGACATGACCGAAAGCGAATTTACGGGCGAAGAGGCGGTCGAAACCGCAACGCTGCCGCTCGATGCCTGGCACCGCGCGAAGGGCGGCCGCATGGTTGAGTTCGCCGGCTATTGGATGCCGATCCAGTATGAAGGCATCATGGCCGAACATCTCTGGACGCGCGAGAATGCGGGCCTGTTCGACGTCAGCCATATGGGCCAGCTTTATCTCTCGGGCGAAGGGCTCGACGAGGCGCTCGAGGCGGTCCTGCCCGGCGATGTGAAGAGCCTGACGGTTGGCCGGATGCGCTACTCGCTGCTGCTGAACGAAGAGGGTGGTATCCTCGACGATCTGATGCTCAGCCGCTGGCCCGAAGGCATTTATATGGTCGTCAACGGCGCGGTGAAGTGGGAGGATATCGGCCACCTCCGCGAAGCACTGCCCGACGCGATTACGATCAACCATCTGGAGGAGCGCGCGCTGCTCGCGCTGCAAGGACCGAAGGCGTTCGACGCGCTGAAGCGCCACACGACCGGTCAGTGGCCGCTCGACGCGCTCGTCTTCATGATGGGCGGGCCGTATCAGATCGGCGGCGTCGACGCGTGGATCAGCCGTTCGGGCTATACCGGGGAAGACGGATTCGAGATTTCGGTCGATGCCGACAAGGTGCAACAGGTCGCCGACTTGCTCTGCGGCGAACCCGAAGTGAAGCCGATCGGCCTCGGCGCGCGCGACAGCCTGCGGCTCGAAGCCGGACTGCCCCTCTACGGCCATGACCTTGATGAAGAAATCGACCCGATCGAAGGCGACCTGGCGTTCGCGATCAGCAAGCGCCGCCGCGAGGAAGGCGGCTTTCCTGGCGCGGCGCGTATCCTCGGCCACCTCGCCGACGGTTCTCCGCGCAAGCGCGTCGGCTTGCTCATCGACGGCAAGCTGCCCGTGCGCGAGGGCGCGAAGTTGTTCGACGGCGAGGAAGAAATCGGCGTCGTGACGTCGGGCGGCTTCGCCCCCAGCGTCGGCGCGCCCATCGCCATGGGCTATGTCCCGCGCGACCATGCCGCACCCGGCACCGCGATCGCGGCCGAGGTGCGCGGCAAACGGGTGTCTTGCACCGTCGCCCCGATGCCCTTCGTTCCACACCGTTATATCCGCAAGCAAGGAGGCTGACCGATGCCGCGTTATTATACCGAAGAGCATGAATGGATCGACGTCGACGGCGACGTCGCGACGGTCGGTATCACCGACTTCGCGCAGGGTCAGCTTGGCGACATCGTCTTCGTCGAGGTTCCCGACACGGGCGCCGAACTGAGCGCGGGCGGCGACGCCGCGGTCGTCGAATCGGTGAAGGCGGCGAGCGATGTCTATGCGCCGGTCGACGGCACCGTAACCGAGGGCAACGGCCAGCTCGAAGAAGACCCCGCGCTCGTCAACAGCGACCCCGAGGGCGAGGGCTGGTTTTTCCGCATGACCCTCAGCGACAAGAGCCAGCTCGACGGCCTGATGAACGCGCAAGCATACAAGGATTTCATCGCCGATCTGTAATCGCTGATCTCTCCTTCGGGAGGGTGGAGGATGGTGCCGATGACCGACGCCCCGCTTGCCAATTGCCGCCTGATGGTGGCGACGCCGATCTATGAAGGGGCGCAGGGCACCTATGTCCGCGCGGCGCTGGACCTGGCGCTGCGTGCCCAAGCGATCGGGCTGCCGGTGCGCTTCGAATTCATCCTCTACCAGCCGTCGATCACCCGCGCCCGCAACACGCTGGCGGCGATGTTCCTCGGCAGCGACTGCACGCATATGCTGTTCGTCGATGCTGACATCGACTTCTCGCCCGACGACATCTTCTCGATGATCCGCGCGATGGACGCCAAGCCCGAATGCGGGGTGCTCGGCGCGGCCTATCCCAGGCGGATCGTTAACTGGCAGAATGTCGCGCGCGCGGTCGAGGCGGGCCTCGCGAAGAACAACCCTGCCGATCTCGAACGCTATGCGGGCGACTTCGCGCTGCATTTCCAAAACCCCGGGCAAAGCTTCAAGATGACCGACCTCGTCGAGCTGTCGCGGCTGGGCACCGCGATGATGCTCATCCGGCGCGACGTGCTGGAGGGTATGCGGTCGACGTTTGCCGAACTCGTCTATCGACCCGACCCGGCCGAGCGGCAAGCGCACGGTGTCGGCGACCTCGAGCCCGCCTTCTTTTGCCCACTGATCGAGCCTGAAAGCCACGCGCTGCTCTCTGACGATTACGCCTTTTGCCGCCGCGTTCGCGACGCCGGCTTTCGCATCTGGCTCGCGCCTTGGGTGCGCACGACGCACGCCGGCCCAACGGTCTTTAGCGGATCACTTGCCGACACCGCCCAGATTTTCGCTGCTAAACCAGCTTCTTCTCCGGAGTAGTTCATGCGCTATCTTCCTCTCACCAGCGACGACCGGACGGCGATGCTCGCCGCGGTCGGCGCGTCGTCGATCGACGATCTGTTCGTCGATGTGCCTGCCGAGGCGCGGCTTGACGGCCCGATCCCCGGTCTGCCGAACCATGCAAGCGAGCTTGCGGTCGAGCGTCATATGGCGGCGTTGGCGCAGCAGAATCGCGCGGCGGGCGAGGGGCCGTTCTTCCTCGGCGCAGGGGCCTATCGCCACCATGTGCCGGCGAGCGTTGATCATCTGATCCAGCGCGGCGAGTTCCTGACCGCCTACACGCCGTACCAGCCCGAGATCGCGCAGGGCACGCTGCAGATGCTGTTCGAATTCCAGAGCCAGGTCGCCCGCCTGCTCGGCACCGACGTCGCCAATGCGTCGATGTACGACGGCTCGACTGCCTGCTGGGAAGCGATCGTGATGGCGCGGCGCGTCACGAAGCGCGGCAAGGCTCTACTCTCGACGGGCCTGCATCCCCATTACCGCAGCGTCGCGCGGACGATGGCGAAATATACCGGTGACGTTCTCGTCGATGGCGACCCAAGCCTTGAGGCCGGAACCGACTGGGCGGCGCTTGCGGCCAGCATCGACAAGGAGACGAGCTGCGTCGTCGTCCAATATCCCGATATCCTCGGCCGCATCGACGACATGACCGCATTGGCGAGCGCATGCCAGGCTGCCGGCGCGCTGCTGATCGCGGTCGTCACCGAACCCGTCGCGCTCGGGCTGATCAAGGCGCCGGGCGAGATGGGCGCCGACATCGTCGTTGGCGAAGGCCAGTCGATCGGCGTCGGCCTCCAGTTCGGCGGACCCTATGTGGGCCTGTTCGCGTGCAAGGCGAAATATGTCCGCCAGATGCCGGGGCGCCTTTGCGGCGAGACCGTCGACGCTAACGGCAAGCGCGGCTTCGTGCTGACGCTCTCGACGCGCGAGCAGCATATCCGCCGCGAAAAGGCAACCAGCAATATCTGCACGAACTCAGGACTTTGCGCGCTGGCGTTCAGCATCCACATGACCCTGCTCGGCGAAGCGGGCCTGCGTCGGCTGGCGGCCATCAATCACAGCCGCGCGAAGCTGGCCGCCACCGAGTTGGCCAAGGTTCCCGGCGTGTCGGTCCTGAACGGCGGCTTCTTCAATGAATTCACGCTGCAGCTGTCGACAGCGGCGCGGCCGGTCGTTCACTTGCTCGCCGAAAAGGGCGTGCTCGGCGGCGTGTCGCTCGGCCGCCTCTATCCGGGCAATGACAAACTCGCGAACGGCCTGGTCGTCGCGGTGACCGAGACGGTAACCGAGGAAGATATCGCCGCCTTTGCCGCGGCGCTGAAGGAGGTGCTGGCATGACCGCGCTCAATCGCGCCGGCTGGCGCCCCGAAATGACCGCCGGCGGCGCCGACGATAGCGTGACTTTCACCGGCAACCGCGCGCTGATGCTCGAAGAGCCCTTGATCTTCGAGATCGGCTCGACCGAAACAACCGGCGTCGATTTCGACGAAGTTGCAGCCGCCGCGGACCTCGGCGCGCTCGCGCGCACGGCGCGGATCGGCCTGCCGGGGCTCAGCGAGTCCGAGACGGTGCGCCATTACACGCGCCTGTCGCGCCAGAATTATGCGATCGACCTCGGCCTGTTCCCGCTCGGCAGCTGTACGATGAAGCACAACCCGCGCCTCAACGAAAAGGTCGCGCGGATGGCGGGCTTCGCCGACGCGCACCCGCTGCAGCCGCAGGAAACGGTGCAGGGCGCCTATGCGGTGATCCACGAACTCGCCGAATGGCTGGTGACGCTGACCGGCATGCACAGCGTCGCGATGTCTCCCAAGGCGGGCGCGCACGGCGAGCTGTGCGGCATCCTCTGCATCAAGGCCGCGCTCGAAGCTCGCGGCGACGACCGACGCGTGCTGCTTGTCCCCGAAAGCGCGCACGGCACCAACCCGGCGACCGCGGCCTTCGCGGGCTTTACGGTCGAGGATATTCCGGCGACGGCGGAAGGCCGGGTCGATCTCGCCGCGCTCAAGGCGCGCCTCGGTCCCGATGTTGCGGGCGTGATGATCACCAACCCCAACACCTGCGGCCTGTTCGAGCGCGACATGCGGGCGATTTCGGACGCGGTCCACGCGGCGGGCGGCTATGTCTATTGCGACGGCGCGAATTTCAACGCGATCGTCGGCCGCGTTCGCCCGGGCGACCTTGGCGTCGATGCGATGCACATCAACCTGCACAAGACCTTCTCGACCCCGCACGGCGGCGGCGGCCCGGGTTCGGGACCGGTCGTGCTGTCCGAAGCGCTCGCGCCCTTTGCGCCGTTGCCCTTCGTCACGAAGCAGGCCGACGGCGGCTTCCGCCTGATCGAGGAGGAAAGCGCCGGCGAGGATCATCCCGAAACCTTCGGCCGCATGACGGCCTTCCACGGCCAGATGGGCATGTTCACCCGTGCGCTGGCCTATATTCTCAGCCACGGCGCCGACGGATTGAAGCAGGTCGCCGAGGATGCGGTCCTCAACGCCAATTACATTTTGCGCAATCTCGACGATGTGCTCGACGCGCCCTTCGGCTTCTCAGGACCGTGCATGCACGAGGCGCTGTTCAGCGACAAAGGGCTCGCCGAGGGCTTCTCGACGCTCGACGTCGCGAAGGGGCTGATCGACGAGGGCTATCACCCGATGACGGTCTATTTCCCGCTCGTCGTCCACGGCGCGATGTTGGTCGAACCGACCGAGACCGAGTCCAAGGCGGTGCTGGACCAGTTCATCGGGGCGCTGCGCAGCATCGCGCTGCGCGCGAAGAACGGCGACCCGGCGCTGAAGACCGCCCCGCACTTCGCCCCGCGCGCGCGGCTCGACGAGACGCTGGCGGCGCGCAAGCCCGTTCTCACATGGAGTGAGCCCGCGGTTGCGCCAGGCGCCGCCTCGCTCAGCGAAATCGGCGGCAGTTGAGCGAACCGGCCGACGGCGCGGCGAGACGCACCGCTGCGGGCTGCCTCGCCGCCGGCGCGCTGTTCGCGGTGGTGTTCGTCGCGGTGTGGCTTGCCGCGATCACGATGTACGGCCTCGTCGTCGAACAATGGGAGATGGTGAAGGTGCGGCGCGAGTTCAGCTATGACTGGGCGTTCCTCTATGCCCCGCTGATCGCGTTCGGCCTCGGCATCGCCGCCTCGTTCGTCGCGACGCGGCGGCTTCCTGCGGCGCGCCTGATCCTGCTGATCGTCGTCGTCGGCCTGATCGCGCTGTTCGTGGGCATCCTGCTCTTCGGACTTGGCGGCCTGTTCTAGAGGAAAAGGGGGACATCATGAGCTGGAACACCATCTACCTGCTGGCCAACTATTGGGCGTTCGCGGGTTGGGCGCTGCTCGCTTTCGCGCCGCGCAGTCCGCGTATCCTGTCGTTCGTCATGTATGCCGGGGTGTTCCTGCTCTGCCTTCTCTACCTCGTCCTGATCGCCGGCTTCCTGTCGGGCGGGATCGATCCGGGCGGGCAAGGGAGCGGCGGCGATTTCTCGTCGATCGAGGGGGTGATGAAGCTGTTCGATACGCCCGGGGGGGCGACGTTGGGGTGGGTGCATTATTTGGCGTTCGATCTGTTCACCGGGATGTGGATCGCGCGCGATGCCGATGCGAAGGGCTTCAGCCGGATCGTGCAATTCCCGTTCCTGTTCCTGACCCTGATGGTCGGCCCCGTCGGCCTGTTCCTGTGGCTGATCGTGCGCGAGCGGCGCGCGCGAGCGCAGGCGAAGGCGTGACGTCGCAGCCTTGGACGCCGGGTGAGGGCGGGAACGGAGCCAAGCGGCACGCCCCCGCGACGCTGCGCAACCGCGACGCCATCGTGGCGGTGCTGGCCGACTGGCTGCCCCCCGCGGGCACCGTGCTGGAGGTCGCGAGCGGATCGGGCGAGCATATCGTGCATTTCGCCGCCGCCTTTCCGCATCTGGACTGGCAGCCGAGCGATCCCGATCCCGACGCCCTGACGTCGATCGCCGCCTGGAGCGCCGAGGCCGGGCTGGCCAACCTCGCCCCGCCGTTGATGCTCGACGCGGCTTCGCCCGATTGGCCGCTTGCCCGCGCCGATGCGCTATTGTGCATCAACATGGTCCATATCAGCCCCTGGGCCGCGACGCCCGGCCTGTTCGCAGGCGCCGCGCGGCTGCTTCCCGCCGGGGCGCCGCTGATCCTGTACGGCCCCTATGCCGAGGCCGATGTGCCCACGGCCGAGAGCAACCTTGCGTTCGACGCCAGCCTTCGTGCGCGCAATCCCGAATGGGGTCTGCGCGACACCGCTGTGGTGAAGGCGGTGGCCGCCGAAGCCGGTTTCACCTTCGCCGAACGCCGCGCGATGCCGGCGAACAATCTGATGCTGCTGTTCCGCAAGGTCTGACTGGCCGTCGTGGCAGGTCGGCCAATCGCGGCTTTACGTCCGCGCGCGAGCCGTTAGCCTCACCGCAACCGCGCAAAACGACGCGATTCGATGGAGAGCGACAGATGGCCCGCGACGTCTCGGACCTTTTTACATTCGACGAGTTCCTGACCCATTGGGCGGCGGATCGGCCCGACCGGCCGGCGATGCGCGAAGAGGATCGCCTGTTCACCTATGGCGAACTGGAAGAGCGCACCGCGCGCGTCGCGACTGCACTGCTCGCGGCGGGGCTGCAAAAGGGCGACCGCATCGCCTGGATCGGCAAGAACAGCGACCTTTATTTCACCCTCTTCTACGGCGCCGCGCGCGCGGGCATCGTGATGGCGCCGATCGGCTGGCGCCTGTCGCCGACCGAATGGGCCTATGTCGTCAACGACACCAAGGCCAAGATCGTCTTCACCGGCCCCGGCTTCGACGCGGTGCCCGACCAGCTCGCTGGCAAGCTGGAGCATGGTCCGCGCATCGTCGGCGCCGACGAGGCGCGTGCCTTGATCGCGAACACCGCCCGCGCATCGTTCACCCCCTCGGGGCAGGACGACGCGGTGCTTCAGCTCTACACCTCGGGCACCACGGGCAATCCCAAGGGCGCGGTGCTGTCGAACCGCAACCTCTTCGCGCTGCGCAAGCATTCGAACGACGCCGACATGCCCTACACCAAATGGGACGATGACGAGGCGGTGCTCGTCGCGATGCCCTGCGCGCATATCGGCGGCACCGGGCTCGGCATCATGGCGCTTGCCGCCGGGCTGCCCGGCATCATCCTTGCCGAATTCAACCCCGACGGGGTGTTCGACGCGGTCGAGCATCATGGCGTCACGCGCTTCTTCATCGTTCCCGCGGCGCTCCAGATGCTGCTGATGCACCCGCGCTGCGCCAGCGTCGACTACAGCCGCCTCAAATATATCCTCTACGGCGCCGCGCCGATCCCGCTCGAGTTGCTGCGCCAGTGCATCAAGATGTTCGGAGCCGATTTCATTCAGGCTTACGGGATGACCGAGACGACAGGCACGATCTGCATGCTGCCGCCCGAGGATCATGATCCCGAGGGGAATGCGCGGATGCGTTCGGCGGGCAAGGCGCTGCCCGGCGTCGAGATTCGCATTCTCGGTCCCGACGGCGAGAGCGTGCCGACGGGCGAGGTCGGCGAGGTCGTCACCCGCTCGTCGAACAACATGATCGGCTACTGGAACCTGCCCGAGGCGACCGCGAAGACGATGACCGCCGATGGCTGGATCCACACCGGCGACGCCGGCTATCTCGACGAGGACGGCTATCTCTTCATCCACGACCGGATGAAGGACATGATCATCTCGGGCGGCGAGAATGTCTATCCGGCCGAGGTCGAGAGCGCGATCTTCGGCCACCCCGCGGTACAGGAGGTCGCGGTGATCGGCATCCCCGACCAGAAATGGGGCGAGACGGTGAAGGCGGTCGTCGTGCCCAAGCCCGGCATGAGCGTCGAGGAAGCCGACATCATCGCCTGGGCCCGCGAACGCATCGCCGCCTTCAAGGCGCCGCGCAGCGTCGATGTGATCGAAGCGCTGCCGCGCAACGCCTCGGGCAAGATCCTGCGCAAGGACCTGCGTGCGCCCTATTGGGCGGGCTATGAGCGGATGGTGAATTGAGCGGTGGCGGCTAGCGACCGAAACACGACATTTATAGCTTCGTCATCCTGAACTTGTTTCAGGATCCACGGCCTACCGTTCCCTTCGGCGCGGCATTTCATTCGAGCTCAGCCCATGGATGCTGAAACAAGTTCAGCATGACGAGAATTGAGGGGCAGCTAACCACCCCAAAGCCGCCGTTTCCGCTAGCCCTTCTGCCGAGCCCTTGCCCGCCTGAACCCGTCGCGTTCCATGCACCGCTCCAGCCATATCTTCGTAGCGTCGCCCAACACATCGTCAGCACCCAGCGTCGTCGCCAGAAACGCCGCATAGCCGATCACGATATCGGCGATCGTGAAGCGCCCCGCGACCAGCCACTCGCGCCCGTCGGCCAGCGCCGCCTCGATGCTCTTGGCGCGGCCACCGAAGAAGGCCTTGTAATCCTCGACGGCTTGGCGCAGCCGTCGTTCCTCGGGCTCGACGCGCGTGTAGCGGATCATGATCGCGAGCGGGAAGGTCAGCGTCGCGTCGCTGCGGTGCAGCCAGTTGCGCCAATCCCAATAGTCGGGTTCGTCGCGGCGCACTTCGAGCGGCGTACCTTCGGCGATGCGTTCGCAGATCGCCGCGGATTCGGTCATCAGCCGGCCGTCCTCGACCCAGCCGGGAATCGTCATCAGCGGGTTCACCGCGCGATAGTCGGGCTCGAACGCGCGCGGCGGAAATTTGAGGAGGCGCAGGTCGACGTCGATCCCGGCCTCCTCGACCGCCCACAAACAGCGCAGCGAGCGCGCATCGGCGCAGTGGTACAGGATGGGTAACGTCACGCGGCAACCTCCTTTGGGCGGTCGATATGGCGGCGATGCTCGCGCCAGGCGATGAACAGGCCGCTCGCGACGATCAGCGGCGCGCCGATCCAGGTCGTCTCGGCAGGGAAGGTGCCGAAGAACCACCAGCCGCAGGCGATCGACCAGAGCAGCGCCGAATAGTCCATCGGAATGACGACCGCGACCGGTGCCAGTCGCAGCGCTCCGGTCAGCGACATCTGCACCACCGCTCCGGAGAAGCCGAGGCCGATCAGCAGCAGCCATTCGTGTGCGCTGTGCGGCGTATAGACGAAGGGCAGGGCGATCCCGAGCGGGATCATCGACAGCAGGCTGAACCAGAAGACGATCGTCGCGGCAGGCTCGGTGCGGCCGAGGTCGCGCACCGCGATCGTGATCAGCGCGGTCATCACCGCGCCCGTGAGCGCGATCAGCGTCCCCATCCCGTGCGCGCCGCCGAACCCGGCAGCAAAGCTCGCGCCGGGGTTGAGCACGACCAGCACGCCGATAAAGCCGACGATCACCGCGCCCCAGCGCTGCCAGCCGGTCTGCTCGCCGAGCAGGATCGCGGCAAAGATGACCGCGAAGATCGGCACCGACAGGTTGATCGTCGTCGCCTCGGCCATCGGCAGGAAGATCATGCCGCCGAAATTGCACGCCATGCCGGTCAGCCCCATCATCGCGCGGCGGGCGTGGGCGCCGATACGATCCGTCTTGAGCGAGGCGAAGCCCCCGGTCGTCGCCCGAATCCAGACGAGCAGGAAGGGCAGGACCAGCGCCTGCCGCCAGAACAGGCTTTCGGCGAGGTGGATGCCAGCCCGGTCGATATATTTGACGAGCACGAACATGAACGACAGGCTTGCCATCGCAAGCAGGCGGAGCGCGATGCCGCCCAGATAATGCTGCGGCGGGCCGGAGGATGGGGCGGCGGTCATGCGACTTCGCGCATATCAGGCGCATTGGGACGCGCAACCCGTCATCCCCCTTGCTCCCGCCCGGCAATCGGGCTAGGGGCGCACTCCGGCCTAGGGGTATAGCTCAGTTGGTAGAGCATCGGTCTCCAAAACCGAGGGTCGCGGGTTCGAGTCCTGCTGCCCCTGCCAGGCCGCGGTCCCGAAGGGGACCATGGGGATCCAGGGCGTCTCATAAAAACAAGAAAATCATCGGGTTAAAGGTAGTTGGCGTCCCGTCGCGTCCCACTTGCCCCGGATGATGGCCTGACAGCTAGAAACTGCCGGGATAGAGGCCACCGTCCATCAGGATATTCTGCCCGGTCAGATAGCCGGCATGGCGACTGCAGAGGAAGGCGCACATCGCGCCCATTTCGTCGGGATCGCCCACGCGGCCCGCGACGGCGTTGCCGGTCAAATGCTTCGTGATGTCCTTCGAATTGCGCAACCGCCCGGTGTCGAACGGACCGGGGAGCAGATTGTTGATCGTCACCCCCTTGCCCGAATATTGCGGCACCAGCCCGAAGACGAAATTGGTGAGCGCCGCGCGCGTCGCGTTCGACAGGCCGATCACCGGGATCGGGACGCGGACCGCCGACGAGGTGATGTTGACGATCCGGCCAAAGCCGCGCGCCGCCATATCGTCGGCGGTCAGCTTGATCAGTTCGACCGCCGCGAGAAGATTCTGGTCGATCGCCGCGATCCAGACGTCGCGGTCCCAGTCGCGATAGTCGCCCGGCGGCGGTCCGCCGGCGTTGTTGACGAGGATATCGACCTCGCGCGCCGCCCGGACCAGCTTCTCACGCACGTCGGGCTCGGTCACGCTGCCGACGACGGTGGTGACCGTCACATCGGGTGCATGCGCGCGAATTTCGGCCGCCGCCTCTTCGAGCGTTTCGGCCGTGCGCGCGTTGATCACGACATCAACGCCTTCGCCCGCCAGCGCCTTGGCGCAGGCGCGGCCGAGGCCGCTGCTCGCCGCACACACGATCGCGGTGCGCCCCTTGATACCCAGATCCACTCGTGCCTCTCCCCGGCTTATTGTTTCAGCATGTCGAGCGCGACGTCGACGATCATGTCTTCCTGCCCGCCGACCATCTTGCGCCGCCCAAGTTCGACGAGGATCGCGCGCGTGTCGAGTCCGTGGTCGGCGGCGGCTTTCTCCGCATGGCGAAGGAAGCTGGAGTAGACCCCGGCATAGCCGAGCGTCAGCGTCTCGCGGTCGACACGCACCGGGCGATCCTGCAGCGGACGGACGAGGTCTTCGGCGGCGTCCATCAGCGCATAGAGATCGCAGCCGTGGTTCCAGCCCGCGACGTCGGCCGCGGCGATGAAGACTTCGAGCGGCGCATTGCCCGCCCCCGCGCCCATGCCGGCGAGGCTCGCATCGACGCGCACCGCGCCGTTCTGCACCGCGACGATGCTGTTCGCGACGCCGAGGCTGAGATTGTGGTGCGCGTGGACGCCGCGCTGCGTCTCGGGCTTGAGCACCCGGTCATAGGCCTGCAGCCGCGCCGCATATTGATCCATCGTCATCGCGCCGCCGCTGTCGGTGACATAGACGCAGTGCGCGCCATAGCTTTCCATCAGCTTGGCCTGCTGCGCGAGCGGTTCGGGCTCCGACATATGGCTCATCATCAGGAAGCCCGAAACGTCCATGCCGATGCCGCGCGCAAACTCGATATGTTGCTTCGCGACATCGGCCTCGGTGCAGTGGGTCGCGATCCGCACCGAGCGCACGCCCATCTCATACGCGTGCTTCAGGTCGTGGATGGTGCCGATGCCCGGCAGCAGCAGCGTGGTCAGCACGCTATGCTCGAGCACCTCGGCGACCGCGCCGATCCAGTCCCAGTCGGTGTGGGCGCCGAAGCCGTAGTTGAAGCTCGACCCTTGGAGGCCGTCGCCGTGCGCGACCTCGATCGCATCGACCTTCGCCGCATCGAGTGCCTTGGCGATCGCCTTCACATGGTCGAGGCCGTACTGGTGCCGGATCGCGTGCATGCCGTCGCGGAGCGTGACGTCCTGGATGTAGAGCTTCTCGCTCGTCGGATCGAAGCTCATGCCGCCATCTCCTGCTTCATGCGGAGCGCGATCTTCTCGGCGGTCTTCAGCGCCGCCGAGGTCATGATGTCGAGGTTGCCGGCATAGGCCGGCAGGTAATGCGCGGCGCCTTCGACCTCGAGGAAGACGCTGACCTTCAAGCCTGTGAAGCTGCCGCCCATCTCCGGTATGCGCAGCGGCGCGTTGCCGCCGATGCTTTCGAACTGCACCGCCTGTTTCAGGCGATAGCCCGGCACATAGGTCTGCACCTCGGCGACCATCTCGTCGACGCTCCTTGCGATCGCTGCTCGGTCGGCGTCGTCGCACAGGCAATAGACGGTGTCGCGCATGATCAGCGGCGGTTCGGCGGGATTGAGGATGATGATCGCCTTGCCGCGCGTCGCCCCGCCGACCTCGACGATCGCCTGGCTTGTCGTCTCGGTGAATTCGTCGATGTTGGCGCGCGTGCCGGGGCCGGCGCTCTTCGAGGCGATCGAAGCGACGATTTCGCCATAGTGGACCTTGGCGACGCGGTTCACCGCCGCGACGATCGGGATCGTCGCTTGCCCGCCGCAGGTCACCATGTTGACGTTGGCGGCATCGAGGTGCGCATCGCCATTGACCGGTGGGATCGTGTAGGGACCGATCGCCGCGGGGGTCAGATCGACGACGCGCTTGCCGTGCGCTATCAGCACTTCGCTGTGCCGCCGGTGCGCGCCCGCCGACGTCGCGTCGAACACGATGCCGATATCGGCAAAGCCGGGCATCGCGACGAGCCCGTCGAGCCCGTCCGCGGTGGTCGGCACGCCAAGCCGCTCGGCGCGCTTCAGCCCGTCGCTGCCGGGATCGATCCCGACGAAGGCGCCCATCTCGAGCACGTCGGACAGGCGCATGATCTTGATCATCAGGTCGGTGCCGATGTTGCCCGATCCGATGATCGCGACTCTGGTCTTACCATCAGGCATGTTCGTCATCGTCTCAGCCCTCATAGGTGAAGCTGCACGCGCCGATCCCGGCGACCTCTGCACGGACATGATCGCCGGGGGTCAGCGCGACCATCGGCCCCAGCGCGCCCGCCAGCAGGATGTCACCAGCCTTCAATGGCTCGCCGCGCGCCGCTAGCGTCTGCGCAAGCCAGGCCGCGGCGTTGAGCGGATTGCCGAGCGCGGCGGCACCGATACCCGTCGAAGCGACCGCGCCGTTGATTTCCATCGCCATCGCCGCGCCTTCAAGGTCGAGCCCGTGCAGCGGCAGGCCTTCGTCGGCCAGCACGAAGAAGGCGGACGAGCCGTTGTCCGCGACGGTGTCGGCGAAGGTGATTTTCCAGTCCGCAATGCGGCTGTCGACGATCTCGATCGCGGCATGAACGGTCGCCACCGCCGCCGCGACCTGCTCGACATTCGTGTCGGCGTCGGGCAAGTCGGCTCCCAGCACGAAGGCGATTTCGGCCTCGGCCTTCGGCTGCAAGGTCTTTGCGGGGTCGAGCGTGCCGCCATCGGCAACGCGCATATCGTCGAACAAGACGCCGAAATCGGGCTGATCAACCCCGAGCTGTATCTGCACCGCCTTCGCGGTCAGGCCCGCCTTGCGACCCACGATCCGGCGCCCGGCGGCTTCCCAGAAACGCGTGTTGATGGTCTGCACGGCATAGGCGCCCTCGACATCGGTCGGCTCCAGACCGTCGCGCAGCGGGGGCACGGCCCCGGCATTATAGGCAGTGCGCAAGCGGAGCGCGAGATCGTCATGGCTGACCGTCATTCAAACATCCTCCCGATCCTGTCATTCTATGCGATCGGCTTTTGACCCGATAGTTGCGAGTGCGTATATATGCTCACATTATGAGTAATTCTAACATGCAAGGTTCGCAGTCGGCCGCTCGGACGCTGGCGCTTCTCGAAGCCGTCACGCTGGACGGCGGGCGCACGCCGGCCACCGAACTCATCGCCCGCGCGGGACTCGCCCCGGCGACCGGCCGGCGGCTGCTGGCGCTCTTGGTCGAACGGGAATTGCTGATGCGAATTGCGCGCGGCCGATATGCCGGCGGGGAAAGACTGCGCCAGCTCGCCGCGCGGGTGAGCCCGCATGCGCGCTTGATTGAGATCGCACGACCAATGCTCCGACGCCTCGCCCAAGCCGAGCGGGCGACCGCCTACCTCGGCGTTTTCGAAGGCGAAATGGTCACATATCTCGTCAAGGAAGGCGCGCAGACCGGATTCACGCGCGAGCGAATGCAGCTCGAAGCCTATTGCACGGCTATCGGCAAGGTGTTGCTCGCGCAGCTCGTGGAGAGCCGGCTCGATACCTATCTCGCCGCGCCCTTGGTGCCGCTGACGGCGCATACGATCACCGATCCCGCCCGGCTGCGTAACGAACTCGCGGCGACGCGCGTGCGCGGCTACGCGATCGACGATCGCGAAATGGCCGACGATCTCGGCTGCGTCGCGGTGCCGCTCCATCGATTGCGGGGTAGCGATTATGCGATTTCGCTGTCGGGATCGCCGCTGCGCTTCAACCCGGACCATGCGATGGATATCGCGGCCCGGCTCCAGAACACGGCGCGGCAGATCAGCGAGCAGTTGCGCCACTGAGCCCGCGCGCATTCGCCCAGCTTGCCCGCACCAGCGCTGCGAGCACCCCGACCTCCTCCGCATCGCGCGGCGCATACAGCATCACCGTGTCGGGCGACACGCTAGGCTGTCCGGCGAGCGGGTGCGGTTCGGCCCAGCCGGCAGCGATGGCGGCGCTGCGCAGCGGCTCGGGCAGGATGACGTGCAGACTGCAATCATCCTCCAGATGGACATGCGCAAACTCGTCGCCCAGCAGGAAGGCATTGCCATTGTCGCAGCAGGCCGCGGCGTCGAGATAAAAGCCTACCGAACCTGGCGGGGCGCGCAGACTGTGCCCCAGCTTCACATGCGCTAGCCCAGCAAGCTGCTCGATCAGTTCTGCCGCCAGACGACGCGCTTCGAGGACGATCTGGTCGACTTGGCTGTGCGGGGCGCAGGGGATGGTGCGCGGGCGCGGTCCCCGGCGCAGCGGCAAATCTGGGTCCACAAGGTCTCCCCTAGAAGGAATAGTCGATCCGCACGCCGATGGTGCGCGGCTTGGTATAGGCGGTCGTCGGGCTGACCCCGATGAAGCCCGGCGTCAGATATATGTTGTTGCGTTCGACGTTGTTTTCGATGTTCGTCACATAGCCGGTGACCCTGAGGCCCGGATCGCTGAGGCGATAGGTGACGGTCAGGTCGGTCTTGGTGTTCGACGGCACGCGGTCGATCGCATAATTGTTGAATTCGCGCAGATAGAAGGCGCTGTGGAAATTGCTGTTGGCCGCAAAGGTCAGCGTGCCCGACCCCAGTTCGACCTCGTAATTGATGCCGAGGTTGACCGTGTGGCGCGAGACGAAAGGCAGGCGGTTCCCCGAATAGTCGAGCAGCGGCCCCGGGCCCGCCAGCGGGTCGCGGTTGCGATATTCGTCGACCTCGGCATCGATATAGGAATAGCCCGCGGTAAAGGTGAAGCGATCGGACAGGCGCCAGCGCGTATCGAGTTCGATACCCCAGATCGTGCTGGCCGCGGCATTGGTCGTGAACTGCCCTGGCGTCACCCCGTCGGCGGCAACGCCGAGCGTGGTGAGCTGCAGATTGGTATAGTCGTAGTAGAAGGCGTCGAGATTGATCCGCGCGACGCGGTCGAACAGGTCCGACTTGATGCCGAATTCATAGGCGGTGATCGTTTCGGGGTCATAGGGCCGGCCGTCCGACGACAGGTTGAAGCCGCCCGCCTTGTAACCGTTCGACACGCTCGCATAGGCCAGCACGTCGGGCGCGACGTCATATTCGACTCCGGCCTTCCACGTGACCTTGTCGAACTTTACGTCCGCCGGGAACATCGCGTTGGGCAGGTCAGGCGGAAAGGGCTGGCCGAAATTGCCCCGCGTGATCTTGCGGCCGTCCTTCTTGTCCTCGGTATAACGGACGCCGCCGCTGACGCGGAAGGCATCGCTCAGCGCATAGGTGATCGACGCGAAGCCCGCGATCGTCTTGCTGTTCCCATATTCGTCGAGGATGAAATCGGGCAGGCTGATGACGCCGCCCGGCGTCAGGCCTTTCAGGCGGACGCGGCGAAGGTGTACGTGCTCTCGTCGAAATAATAGCCGCCGAGGATCCAGCTGAACGGGCCGTCGCGGGTCGACGCCAGCCGCGCTTCGAC
This sequence comes from Sphingopyxis sp. H050, assembly GCF_001468265.1. Taxonomy (GTDB): domain Bacteria; phylum Pseudomonadota; class Alphaproteobacteria; order Sphingomonadales; family Sphingomonadaceae; genus Sphingopyxis. Next base: position 280,722 of record NZ_LNRZ01000001.1, read on the forward strand.
GCTGGTCGACTTATTGTCCTGATCCTTGTTGAAGATCGAGACGTCGACCGGCGATCCGTCGAAATCCTGTTGGTTATAACTGTCCTGCCACATGCGGCCGACCTGCAGATACGCCTCTACCCCGCCAAAATCCTTGCGCAGCCGCGCGAAGGCGAGCTTGGTTTCGACGGTCAGATAGGCCGGCGCGTCGATGTCGGTGACGCGCGGGTTCAGATTGAGGGGGGGCAGGGTGCGGAGCAGCGCCTGCACCGGCGGCGGCCCGCCGATATTGCGCTGCAGGAACTGGTTCGCGCTGCCCGTGCCCTTCAGCTTCGAATAGAGGCCATAGAGCAGCAGTTCGACGCTATCGACGTCGCCGACCTTGACCTGCCCGCGCACGGTGAGATCGCCGTTGGTGCCGTAAAGGTCGGGGCCGCGAAGATTCTTCAGATAGCCGTCTTCCTCGGTATAGACGGCGGAGATGCGCACCGCCGCAACGTCGCCGAGCGGGGCGTTCAACCAGCCGCGCACTTCCCACAGGTTGCGCGAGCCATAGCTCGCTCCGACCTCGCCCGCGAAATTGCCTTTCGACGGCTCGTTCGAAATCACGTTGATCACGCCGCCGGTCGCGTTGCGGCCATAGAGCGTGCCTTGCGGTCCCCGCAGCACTTCGACGCGGTTGACGTCATAGAAGACCGCGCTGCCGCCCGCCGGGCGCGAGACATAGAAATTGTCCTGATAGAAGGCGACGCCATTGTCGGTGATCGAACTCGTCCCCTGGATGCCGATCCCGCGCAGCGTGATCTTCACGCCGTCCTGCTCCTGTCCCACGCGAAGATTGGGGACATAGCTCTGCAGATTGTTGACGTCGTCGATCCCGCGTTCTTCCATCGCAGTGCCGCCGATCGCGGAGATGGCAAGCGGCGTGTCCTGCAGATTGGTCTCGCGCTTCTGGGCGGTGACGATGATCTCGTCATCGCCATAGCTGGCGGTATCCCCGGCGGGGGGCACGTCCTGCGCCTGCGCAGCTTGCGCGGCGGCGAGTGCGCCGATCGTGGCGCTGGCGGCAAGCAGCCTGCTGACCATCTTGTTCATTCGACCTCTCCCTCATAACATTCTAGCATGTAAGATTGGAGCAGGGAAAGCCCGAAAGCCGGCCCCGCTCCGTCCCCCTGATTATCCGGTTGCGCGGTAACGCTCGGCCGCGGCGGGCGGCGCCACGAGGTCGCTTGCCATGTCTTTCGATCGCCAGCGTGCGAGCAATTCCTCATATTCCAGCGGGCCGCCGCCATAGGTGCCGCCGACGAAGGTCGGCTTGTCGCGGAACTGTCCCTCGTTGTTCAGGAAGCCCGGCGTGCACTCTTCATAGAAATGTTCGTGATCGACATGCTTGGCCTCGAGCAACGCGTGCCAGCGCTCTTCGGCGTCGGTACTGGGTTCCAGCGCGGCAATGCCCCGGCTCCGGCAATGGGCGATGATCTCCGCCGCATGTTCGGCCTGCATGCGCAGCGTATGCGTGAAATTGAATGCAGTCGTCCCCTGCGCGGTGCCGCCGACGATATGGAAATTGGGAAAGCCGCTGAGCTGCGTGCCGTGGAGGGTGCGCAGGTCGCCTTCCCAGCGTTCGGCAAGCGTCACGCCGTCGCGGCCCGTCACCTTATAGCCGCCGACCTTGTGCGGGGGCGCGCCGACGTCGAAACCCGTCGCAAGGATGATCAGGTCCAGCGGATACTCCCGACCATTGGCGATGATCCCGGTTTCGGTGATCCGCTCGATGCCGCGCCCGTCCGTGTCGACCAGCGTGACGTTAGGACGGTTGAAGGTGGGCAGATACTCGTCGCTGAACAGCGGTCGCTTGCACAGGAAATTATACCAGGGCTTCAGTTTTGCGGCCAGATCGGGATCGGTGATCTCGGCGGTGACGCGGGCGCGGATGGCCTCCATCTTTTCGAAATCCGACTGCTGCATCTTTTCGTGGGGGTCCGGCGTCTCGCCGGCGGCACGCGCTTCGCGCATCAACTCGCCCATGCGCAGAAACAGGTCGCCCCAATGGTCGTCGACCAGCACCTCGGGAACCGGCTTGCCGGAGACGATGCCCAGGAAATTGTCCATGCGCCGACGCTGCCATCCCGGTTCCTGGCTCAGGAGCCAGTCGGCATCGGTTGGACGATTGGAGCGGATGTCGATCGCCGACGGGGTGCGCTGGAAGACATAGAGCTCCTTGGCATGCTCGGCGACGCGCGGGACGATCTGCACTGCGGTCGCACCCGTGCCGATCACCCCGACGCGCTTGTCGGCAAGCCCGGTCAGTCCGCCGTTCTGATCGCCGCCGGTATAGCCATAGTCCCAGCGCGCCGAGTGAAACATGCGGCCCGTGAAGTCGCGGATCCCGGGAATGCCGGGCAGCTTCACCTTGGCGAGGGGTCCCTGGCTGACGGTCACGAACCGCGCGGCGATGCGGTCGCCGCGGTCGGTCAGCGCGATCCAGCGTTCGGCACCTGCATCCCAATCCATCCGCTCGATCCGCGTCTGGAACAGCGTCCGCTCGTAAAGGCCGAAATGACGGCCGATCGCCTGGCAATGCGCGAAGATCTCGGCGCCGGTCGAATAGCGTTCCGCCGGGACGGTCCCGACCTCCTCGAGCAGCGGCATATAGATATAGGATTCGATGTCGCAGCGGACGCCGGGATAGCGGTTCCAGTACCAGGTGCCGCCGAAGTCGCCCGCTTGTTCGACGATGCGGAAATCGGCGATACCGCGGCGGACGAACTCGGCGGCGGTCTGAAGTCCGCCGATTCCGCCGCCGACGATAAGAACCTCGACGTCCTCGGCCACGGCGCTGCGGGCAAAGCCGGGTTCGACATAAGGGTCGGCCACGAAATCGGCGAAGTCGCCGCTCGCCTCGATATATTGTGTTTCGCCGTCACGGCGCAGGCGTTTGTCGCGCTCGGCCAGGTAGCGGGCGCGCAGCGCCTCGCCATCAAAGATCGGGCCGGTCGTCGGGCCTGAGGCCATCGTTTCTCACTCCCTTGCGGCGCCTCTGTGGGTGCTCGGCGGTGGAGGGGGCCGGCTTTCGCGCTTCCGATTGAACGAGTCGCGCGGGCCGGCCGCCCTATGCTATGCGCTTTAGCGCAACTGCGACTTGCATGCAAGTATGTTAGTTACGCGGCGGCGCGATGTTTGCGCATGCCGGCGAGGACCGACGAGGCGACCGCGCCGATATGGGTCTCGGCGAGCGTCCGGGCGCGAGCGGGGGATTTGGAGGCGATCGCCTCGATGATCTCGTCATGCTCGCGCGCGGCGTCGGCCATGAACGGATCGAAGCCGCCGGCCTGGTTGATGAAGAAATCGGACATGTTGAAATTGCTGTTCTGCCGTTCATCGACGAAGGGCGATTGCGCCATGTCGTGGATCAGCTGGTGGAAGGCGCGATTGAGCTGGCCATATTCTGCGGCGCTGTGCGGATCGCCGAAGTCGATCGCCAAAATGCGGCCCTGAAGTGCCCGCAAATCCCGCATTTGCGCGTCGGTGCGCCGCGCCGCCGCCAGTTCCGCGAGCAATCCTTCGAGCCGTTCGAACATCAGGTAGAAGTCGGCGATCTCGTCATGACCGGGGTTCACCACTTCGCAGCCGACCTGCGGGATGATGCGGACAAAGCCCTCCGAGCTCAGCCGGTTGAGCGCTGCCATAATCGGCTGGCGGCTCGCGCCCGTATCGGCGGCAAGCTCCTTCACCGACAGGCGCTGGCCGAAGCTGTAGCGCGCTTCGACGAGCCGGCTGACCAGCAGGTCGTAGATTTCATCCTTCTTGTTCACGCCGTCAGCCTCCGACCTCGCGCGCCGAGGTCTGCCGATTATCTCTCTCGACGAACTAGAATGCAAGAGTCGATCGTCAAGCGACTCCTGTGCCCCGATCCTAACAAAAATCCCCAAATGTCATGGGATTTTGAGGATGGGGCCAGACTCGCGGTGCGGTGATTTGAACCCGCTTCAGCCGACCTGGCTTTACTTTGCCTTCTAGCATGCTAGGATGTATATCGAATCAGACGGGAGAGATCGCATGTTTTTGTGGCCCGAAATCGCGGCGGGGACGATCCGTCTGGGATATGTGCAGGCGGGACCCGTGCGGACGCGCTATGTCGAGGCGGGTGACCCGCACGCACGCGAGGCGGTGGTTTTCATCCCCGGCACCGGTGGACATCTGGAGGCCTTCACCCGCAACCTGCTGCCGCATGCTGAACATTGGCGGACGATCGCGCTCGACATGGTCGGCCACGGCTACAGCAGCAAGCCCGACCATGATTACGAGATCCGGCATTATGTGCAGCATCTGCTCGACTTCGCCGACGCGCTGGGTCTCGACCGGCTCCACGTTCATGGCGAGTCGCTCGGCGGCTGGATCGCGGCGCAGTTCGCGATCGACCATCCGGGGCGTGTTGCGTCACTGACGCTGAATACCGCGGGCGGGCTGAACACCGACCCGAAGGTCATGGAGCGCGTCTATAATGTCACGATGAAGGCGGTGGCGGAGGCCAGTCCGGAAACGGTGCGCGCGCGGCTCGAATGGCTGATGAACGATCCCGCCCGCGTGACCGACGATCTCGTCGAACTGCGTCTCGCCATCTACACTCAGCCCGGATTTTTGCAGGCGATGGAGCATATCCTGTGCCTGCAGAATATGGATATCCGCATGCGCAACGTCCTGACCGACGAAAGCCTGTCGAGGATCAGCGCCCCGACGCTCGTCATCTGGACCGATCACGACCCCACTGCGCCGGTCGCGACGGGCGAGCGTTTCGTCGCGGCGATCCCGAACGCCCGGCCGCTGGTCGTGATGGACGACTGCGCGCACTGGCCGCAGTGGGAAAAGGCTGACGAATTCAATGCGCTTCACATCGAGTTTCTGCGCGCCCACGCGCTGACGCCCGCGTGACGGAGCGGTTCGCATGACCGTGCGCCTGATCTGCGCATCGCACACCCCGCTGATGGACCATGTCGATGCCGACCCGGCGATCGACGCCGAGGTGCGGGCGGCGTTCCGCGCGCTGGGCGAAGAGGTTCGGGCCTTTGATCCCGAGCTGGTGATCCAGTTCGCGCCCGATCATTTCAAGGGCTTCTTCTACGACATGCTGCCGCCCTTCACGGTCGGCATCCGCGCCGAGGCGATTGGTGATTATGACATCGGCAGCGGCGCGTTCGACGTGCCAGAGGATATGGCGCTCGACTGCATCCGCGCCTTGCATGCCGACGATGTCGACGTCGCCATGTCATACCGGATGCAGGCCGATCATGGCTTCGCGCAGTTGCTCGTGCTGCTCGGCAGACGAAACTGGCGCGGCTGTCCGTGCGCTGGAGTGAAAGCGCGTAAATTGCCTGCTCGAGATGCGACCTTTTATCGGCCATAGGCGGCGCAGGACAATCTTCTGCTGATCTGGTCGATGATCATGGGAGCACGAGCGTCACCGACGCTCGTGCTCGTTGGCCCATTAACATGGTCAAGCCGCGTCAGCAGTTGCCCTTCACGCCATCGGCACAGTCTCCGACCGATTCAACGTCGCGTCCGGCGCCTTTCACCGTGTTGCAAGCAGACAGAGCCAAGATCGAGCAGCCCATCGCAAAAATTGTCAGAAGCTTTGTCATCGTATCTCTCCTACGGCCAGGGTGGCCGCCTTCCGATTGCGATTACCGCTTCGCGAAAAGATTGTTCCGTTGCATCGGTTTGCCATAGCCGAAGCGTTCAAAACGAACGCCAAGCCGGGGCAGCGGGTCATAGCACCGTCGCAGCTGCGTATGCCGCGTAGGCTCTTCAACTGCCGCGGCGATCCTGCCTGAACAATGAATGCCCGCGGCGCTTTTGATGGTGCAAAGGATCAGGCCAGGCCGTCCGCGCGGTTTTCTCGCTCCTGATGCCGACCAACCGAGGCGGCTGGATCGTTGCATTCGTAGTCTTCGCGCTTTGTAGCCTGCGGACGTGAACTGCGCCGCATCATCCAAGGCCAAATGTTATTCGTTGAATCTCAAGCTGATATTCACTCTTGAAGAGGGAAAGCGGCGGATCCCAGCCATGGGTGGCGCACCCAATGCCAAAAGCAATTATCGCTGCGAACGCGTTGACAAAGAGAACGTTATCATTTAGGTGAACGTTCACATTCAAATGCCATCAACAGAATGGCGATATTGGGAGGGTTACGGGATGCAGGCTTCGCACAAGCATTGGCTCGCCAAATTCATGGTCGGTACGTCGGCGCTGGCGCTGATCGGCACGGCCCAGGCGGCCATGGCACAGGAAGCACCGGCTGACGTCAGCGAAGGCGATGAAATCGTCGTTACCGGCATCCGCGCCAGCCTTTCCGCGGCGGCGGATATCAAGCGCGACGCGCAAGGCGTCGTCGATGCCATCTCGTCCGAAGATATCGGCAAATTCCCCGACACCAACCTCGCCGAATCGCTCCAGCGTATCACCGGCGTTTCAATCGACCGCTCGAATGGGGAGGGCTCGACCGTCACGGTCCGCGGCTTCGGTCCCGATTTCAACCTCGTCACGCTCAATGGCCGGCAAATGCCGACGGCGCTCATCGGCGACGGCGGCAGCGCCCCTTCGTCGCGTTCGTTCGACTTCGCCAATCTCGCTTCCGAAGGCGTGTCGGCGGTCGAAGTCTACAAAAGCGGCCGGGCGACGATCGAATCGGGCGGCATCGGCTCGACGATCAACATCCGTACCCCCCGCCCGCTCGACAAGCCGGGCCTGTACGGCAGCCTGTCGGCGAAGGCCGTCTATGACTCGTCGCGCAACGACGGCAATCCGATTACGCCTGAAATTTCGGGCATCTTCAGCACGACGCTCGGCGACGACACGATCGGCATCCTGATCACGGGGTCGTATCAGAAGCGCAAGGCGAGCGAGAACAAGGCGAATGTGGGCTGGCGCGACGGCTATTTAGGCAGCGAGAACAATTGGGGCTCGCTGGCGCAGCCGGGCGATCCGCGCTTTGCGAACATCACCAACCGCCCCGATGCGACCGACGTCTATCAGGTGCCGCAAAACGCGTCCTATGACCTCAACGACATCGACCGCGAGCGCATCAACGGTCAGGCAGTGCTGCAATTCCGCCCGAGCGACGCGCTGACCGCAACGCTCGACTATACCTATTCCCGCAACACGGTGACGACGCGCAACAGCAACGTCGGCATCTGGTTCAACCATGAAGATACGTCGAGCGCGTGGACCGACGGTCCGGTCGCCGGCCCGATCTTCTATACCGAACGCTTCGCCGCCCCGCCGGCCCCGCCCAGCACGACCGCGCTCAATGGGGGCAAGGATCTGTCGTACAGCGGCGCGCTGACCGATAACCGGGCCGAAAACCGCTCGGTCGGATTCAATCTGCAGTGGGACGGGCCGGAGGGTGTCTTCGTCGAACTCGATGCGCATCATTCGACCGCGACGGTCAAGCCGGTCAACCGCTTCGGGTCGAGCATGTCGGTCGGCAACGCGATCTTCGGCGTGCGAACCCAGACGATCAATTTCGAGAACGACCTGCCGATCATTTCCTATGCGATGCACCCGGGAATCGATCCGCTTAACGCCGCATTGATCCAGCCCACGGGCAATGCCTTCCGCGCCGCCTATTTCCGCGACGAGATCAATCAGGTCCAGCTGCGCGGCCGCTATGATCATGAAGGCGGCTTCCTCGACAGCATCGATTTCGGCGTGTCCTATGTCGAAAATAATGTCCGTTCGGCCTTTGGCACGATCCAGAACGATACCTGGGGTGGCGCTGGTCCGGCGTCGGACATTCCCGACGACATCTTCACGCTCGAGACGCTGCCCGACAAATTCCCCGGTCTGGCGCAGCCGGGAATGATCCAGAGCTTCTATACCTTCGATTTCGAACGGATGGTCGACCTGATCGAGTCCAAGTACGGCACGTGCAGCCGGCCGCAGACGGGTTCGCAGGCGATCCCCGGCACCTGTATCGCCACCTACAACACCGACCGGCGGATTACCGAAAAGACGCTGGCGCCCTATCTGCAGGTTGCGAGCAAGTTCGACTTGTTCGACAATCCCGCGCATTTCGTCGCGGGCGTCCGCTACGAGACAACCGATATTTCCTCGGCGGCGCTGGTTCCCGTCCCGACGGGCACGCGCTGGGTCGGCGATAACGAGTTCAACATCATCTTCTCCGGCCAGAGCGATTTTACCCGTTTCAAGGGGTCGTATGAGAATTGGCTGCCCGCGTTCGACTTCGACGTCTCGCCGATCGAGAACGTAAAGCTGCGCGCGTCGTACAGCCACACGATCACGCGGCCCGACTATGCCAATATGCAGGGGGGGCGCACGCTCGACACGTTGTTCCGCGTCGGCGGGGGCACGGGAGCGCAAGGCAATCCGGGCCTGATCCCCTACAAATCGAAGAATATCGATCTGTCGGCCGAATGGTACTACATGCCCGGCAGCTATCTGTCGGTCGGCTATTTCCACAAGGATGTCAGCAACTTCATCTCGACCACCCGCGTCGATACCGAGGCATTCGGGCTGCGGACGCCCGTGGGCGGTCCGCGCTGGAATGCCGCGCTCGCAGCGCGGGGGCAGAATGCGACGGTTTCGCAGATCCGCCAATATATCTTCGCCAACTATCCGGGATCGGTGACGATCACCGGTGGCACGCAAGAGGGCAATTTTGTCGGGACGATCAACACGCTGCCCGAGGATCCGGCGCTCAACTTCCAGATCACACAGCCGATCAACAGCGATCAGACGGCGTCGCTTAACGGCTTCGAATTTGCGCTCCAGCACAGCTTCTGGGACACCGGCTTCGGCGTCATCCTGAACTATACAATCGTCAACGGCGACGCGACCTACGACAATACGCAGCCGTCGTCGGTGCCGCAGTTCGCGCTCACCGGCCTCAGCGACAGCGCCAACGCGGTCGCCTATTACGACAAGAACGGGTTGCAGGCGCGCGTTGCTTGGAACTGGCGCGACGAATTCCTCCAGAGCAGCGGGCCGAACCCGACCTATATCGAGGAATATTGGCAGATCGACGCCAGCGCGAGCTATGAGTTCATTCCGGGCTTCACAGTCTTTGCCGAGGCGATCAACCTGACCGGCGAAGGGCGCCGCGGGCACCTGCGGAGCAAGAACAACGTCACCTTCGCGTCGCCGGGCTATGCCCGCTACGCGGCCGGCGTCCGGTTCAACTTCTAGGCCTGGCCACACCTTCCGTGGCAAGAGAGCCGTGCCTTCCCCGGGGTGCGGCTCTTTTGCGTGACGGACGGCGACGAGTGGCTTAGGAACGTTCCCAATGGCGCAAAAAGTGGAGAGGGTGGTCATTGTTGGCGGCGGCACGGCCGGCTGGCTAGCCGCGTCGCTGCTCGCCGTATCACGCCGTGCAAAAGCCGCGCCGCTGTCGGTGACGCTGGTCGAGGCGCCCGATGTGCCGATCGTCGGCGTGGGCGAGGGCACTTGGCCGACGATGCGCGCGACGCTGGCTGCCATAGGTCTCGATGAGGGCGATTTTCTGTCGGCGTGCGACGGCGCGTTCAAGCAGGCGTCGCGCTTCGATGGCTGGGTCGATGGCTCCGCGGATGACAGCTATCTCCACCCCTTCACGACACCGCCGGCGGTGCCGACGGGCGAGTTGCTTGCGGCGTGGCAGGTGGCGGCGCCCGACCAGCCCTATGCAACAGCGATGAGCGCGCAGGCGGCGGTTTGCAGCGAGCATCTGGCCCCGCGGCAGCGGGCGATGCCGGGCTATCAGGGCGCCGCCAACTATGCCTATCATTTCGACGCCGGGAAATTCGCGGCGCTGCTGGCAACACACGCGACGCGCGAACTGGGCGTCACGCATGCCCTTGCGCATGTCACCGGCGTCGAGCGAGCCGCGAATGGCGACATCTCCGCGCTGACCGTGCGTGACGGCGCTGCGATTACGGGCGACCTGTTCATCGATTGCACCGGCTTTGCCGGGCTGCTGATCGGTCGCGCGCTAGACATCGAGTGGATCGACCGCGGTGGCCAGCTGTTCAACGACCGCGCGATCGCATCGCAGGTGCCTGTCCCGCCGGGCAGCCCCATTGCATCGCAGACGATCGCGACCGCGCACGAAGCGGGGTGGATCTGGGACATCGGCCTGCCATCGCGGCGAGGGATCGGCTGTGTCTATTCCAGCCGCTTTATGGAGCCCGATGCCGCAGAGGCCGTGCTGCGCGCCCATATCGCCCGCGAACTGCCCGACGCGCCTGAGGTGCCCTTCCGGCATATCGACTTTCGCACCGGCCACCGCGCCCGTTTCTGGGAGAAGAATTGTATTGCGGTGGGGCTGTCGGCGGGCTTCATCGAGCCGCTCGAGGCCTCGGCGATCGTGCTGATCGAACTGTCGCTGCGCGCGCTCACCGACAATTTTCCTGCCGATCGGACGGCGATGGATATTCACGCCGCGCGCTTCAACACGCTCTTCCGCTATCGCTGGGACCGCATCGTCGAGTTTCTGAAGCTCCATTATGTGCTCAGCCGCCGCGACGAGCCCTATTGGCGCGCGCACCGCGAGCCAAGTCATATCCCGCCGCACCTTGCCGAGATGCTGGAGCTGTGGCGCAGCCAGCCGCCGTCGACGTGGGACTTTCCCTACGTCGACGAGATTTTCTCGGCCGAGAGCCACCAATATATCCTCTACGGCATGGGCTTCCCTGCTCCCGCCGGCTGGTCCACGAGCGACCGCGCGATGACGGCGCTGGCCGAGATACGGCAGCGCGCGCGGATGCTCACCGCGGGATTGCCGACGAACCGTAGCTACCTCGACGCGCTCGCTGCCGAACGCATCGCCGCCGAATAAAGAAAGAGCCGAATGACCAACCACGCCCTTCTCGACAGCAGCAGCCACCGCGAGCTTCGCGTGCGGGTCGAACCGGGCGCGGGTCTCGGCGACGGGGTGATGGCGACGCTGACCGTGCCGACCGAGTTCCGGCGCGTGCAGGGGCATTTTCCGATCCTTTTCCGCCGTGAGGCGGGTCAGGAGCAATTCTTCGCGGTTGCGCTCTTCGGCTTCGAGAGCGGCGAAAATCTGTTTCTCGACGGGCCGCGCTGGGACGCGGGCTATCGCCCGCTGTCGCTCGCGATCCAGCCCTTCCTGATCGGGCGGTCGGCCGACGACGATACGCCGGGGCAGGTGCATGTCGACCTTGGCCATCCGCGCATCGCGGCGGACGGCGAGGGGGTGCGGCTGTTCGACGCCAGCGGGCTGTCGACGCCCTTCCTGGAAGATATCGCCGACAAGCTGGGGGATCTCGACGAAGGCTATCGCGAAAGCGCGGCGTTCTTCGCGGCGCTCGCCGAGCATGACCTGCTCGAACCCTTCACGCTGGAGGTGACGCTCGACGACGGGTCGGTGCATTCGCTCGTCGGCTTTCACATCATCGACGAGGCGAAGCTGCGCAGCCTCGATGCTGCGGCGCTCGGCGCGCTGCACGAGGCGGGACATCTGATGCCGATCTTCATGGCGCTTGCCTCGCTGGCGCAGATCGGGCCGATGATCGCGCGCAAGAACGGGCGGCGCGGTGGCTGATCGCGACGCCCCGATCTACGACCGCCTGGCGCGGGTTCGGGAGCGGGCGGTGGCGGATGCCGCGGCGCTCGATGCCCTGCTGGACGAGGCGCGCGAGCCTTTCGTGATCCGCGGCCTCGTCGCCGACTGGCCGCTCGTCGCCGAGGCGAAAACATCGGCGCGCGCGGTGCGGCAATATCTGCTCGATCGCGCACGCGACCGGCCGTTCACCGTATCGATCGGCCCGCCGGGGCACGACGGGCGCTTCTTCTACGACGCCAACATGGAGATGAATTTCCGCACCGGCACCGGCAAGCTCACCGACATTTTCGCGGGGATCGACAAGAGCGAAGAGCTGAACGATCCGCGCGCGGTCTATCTGGGCTCGGTCGACATGGCGGCCTATTTCGATGGGCTCCGCGAAGCGAACCGGGTCGATCTCGGCAACCGCGCGCCGCTCGAAAGCATCTGGATCGGGACGCGGACGCGGATTGCGGCGCACAACGATTTTCCCGACAATCTCGCCTGCTGCGCCGCGGGCCGCCGCCGCTTCACGCTGTTTCCGCCGGGCGAGTTTCGCAACCTGTATCTCGGCCCGATCGACAACACCCCGGCGGGGCGCGCGGTCTCGATGGTCGATTTCGACCATCCCGACCTCGCGGCGCATCCGAAGTTCGTCGAGGCGATGGCGCAGGCGCAGACGGTCGAGCTGGAGCCCGGCGACGCGATCTTCATTCCGTCGATGTGGTGGCACCATGTCGAGGGGCTCGAGGATTTCAATATCCTCGTCAACTATTGGTGGCGGCGGACCCCCGCCTGGCTGGGCCAGCCGCAGGAGGCGCTCAATCATGCGATCCTCGCTATCCGCGACCTGCCGGCCGAAGATCGCGCGATCTGGCGCGACCTGTTCGATCATTATGTCTTCGCCGCCGGCAGTGCCGTCACCGATCATATCCCCGAAGCGGGGCGCAGCATATTGGCGCCCCTGACCCCTGAAAGCGCCGGGCGCCTGCGCGCCTTTTTATTGAGGACGTTGAGCAGATGAGTGAAGCAAAGCCAGTGCGCCGGGTCGTGATCGCGGGTGGCGGAACCTCGGGCTGGATGATGGCCGCGGCGATCGCGCGGACGATGGGCAAGACCGTCGACCTGACGCTGGTCGAGTCCGAGCAGATCGGCACGATCGGCGTCGGTGAATCGACCATCCCGCCGCTGGTCAATTTCAATCGCATCCTCGGCATTCCCGAGCCCGAGTTCATGCGCGCGGCGCAGGCGACCTTCAAACTCGGCATCCTGTTCGACAACTGGAAATATGACGGGCACAGCTATTTCCACAGCTTCGGCCTCAGCGGCAAGGATCATTGGTCGGCGGGTTTTCAGCATTTCTGGCTGCACGCCCGCGCGAAGGGCTATCCGCACAGCTACGACGATTATTGCCTGGAGCTCGTTGCCGGGCTGCAGGGCAAGTTCGCGCACCTGCCCGAAGACCGGATGAACTATGCCTATCATGTCGACGCGACGCTCTATGGCCGCTTTTTGCGCAAACTGGCCGAGGCGGACGGCGCGAAGCGGGTCGAGGGCAAGATTCAGAAGGTCGAGCTCGATGGGGAGAGCGGCAACATTGCGGCGCTGTTGCTCGACGGCGACCGCCGCGTCGAGGGCGATATGTTCGTCGACTGCACTGGCTTTCGCGGGCTTCTCATCGACGGTGCGCTGCACGCGGGGTTCGAGGACTGGTCGCACTGGCTGCCCAATGACAGCGCGATAGCGGTGCAGTCGGACCATCTCGGGCCGCCGATGCCCTATACCCAGGCGATCGCGCACGACGCCGGCTGGCAGTGGCGCATCCCGCTCCAGCACCGGATGGGGGCGGGGATCGTCTATGCGAGCGGCTATCTGTCGCGCGACGAGGCGCTGAACCGGCTGATGTCGAGCGTCGGCACGCCGCGGATCGAGCCCTTCGACATCAAGTTCAAGGGCGGCGTCCGCCGCAAGCAATGGTATCGCAACTGCGTCGCGGTCGGGTTGGCGGGCGGGTTCGTCGAACCGCTCGAGGCGACGACGGTCCACCTCATTCAGCGCGCGGTGCTGCGCTTCATCCGCCTGATGCCGAACGGCCGCGTCAGCGAACGCGACGCGATCGAGTTCAACGAGCAACAGCGGCAGGACATCGAGCAGATCCGCGACTTCGTGATCCTGCACTATAAGGCGACCGAGCGCCGCGACAGCCCGTTCTGGCGGCATGTCGCCAACATGCCGGTGCCCGATAGCCTGCAACAGAAGATCGAGCTGTTCCGCGAGACCGGCCGCACCTTCCGCAAGAATGAGGAATTGTTCGCCGAGAACAGCTGGGTGCAGGTGATGATGGGGCAGGGGGTCGATCCGCAAAGCTATCACCCGATCGCCGAGAAGCTGTCCGACGACGAACTCGAACGGCTGATGGCCTCGCTGCGCGAGAGCGTCACGCGCACCGCCGCGACGCTGCCGTCGCATCAGGATTATGTTGCGCAATATTGCGGCGCGGCGGAGCCGAAAGCGGCGTGACCTTGGAGAAGATGAAAGACGGTCGGTTTAGCGTCTGGCAATGCGGCGATGAGGCGGCTAGCAGCGCAAATCGTGGCATGAAGGGGGGCGACGGGGACTGATGGGGCGTCGGCGGCAGTCGGTGACGATCAAGCATGTTGCAGCCGACGCGGGGGTGTCGCTGCAGACGGTGAGCCGCGTCATCAACGACGAACCGAATGTGCGCCCCGAAATGAAGGAGCGGGTGCAGGCGTCGATCGACAAGCTCGGCTATGTCCCCTCGATCGCGGCGCAGCGGATGAGCGGGTCGCGTTCGTACCTCATCCTCGCGATCAACGACCGCGAACGCACGATCGCGGACTGGAAGGCGCGGCAGGGCACCGACTGGGTCGATCAGATGCTGTTCGGCGGGATGCTGAAATGCGCCGAGTTCGGATACCGGATGATCTTCGAGCTGGTGGATACGCACAGCGACCATATCGAGCGCGAGCTTCGCGCGGCGATCGCGGCGCTGCAACCCGACGGGGTGATCCTGACACCGCCCCATTCGGACAATCCGCAGATCGTCAACCTGCTGCATCAACAGAAGATTCCCTTCGCGCGCATCGGCTCGCACGGCGGCGAGGCGGGGATTGCGCTGACGATGGATGACGAAGGATCGGCGGCGCGCGCGACGCGGCACCTGATCGACCTCGGCCATCGGCGCATCGGGTTCATTTCGGGCTCGGTCGAATATGACCTCAGCCACTGGCGCATCGACGGCTGGCGCGCAGAGATGACCGCCGCGGGGCTGCTGACTGACGGCCTGCTTGCCGAGGGCGATTTCAGCTATGCCTCGGGCGAAGCGGCCGCGCGGCAGTTGCTGGGGCAGGCGAACCCGCCGAGCGCAATCATCGCGAGCAACGACCAGATGTCGCTCGCGACGCTCGAGGTCGCCCGCGAGCTGGGCATCGATGTGCCGGGGCAGCTGTCGCTTGTCAGCTTCGACAACACGCCAATCGTGAATTTCAGCCAACCGCCGCTGACCGCCGTCGACCAGCCGATTTCGGAGACGGTGGCGCGCGCGGTCGAACTGATTATCGCCGCGCAGCGCGGCGCGCCGCGGCCGACGGAGCCCGCAGTCGTCAGCGGCGGGCTCGTCGAGCGCGGATCGACAGCGCCCTATGGATGAGGCCGAACCGCCGCGGCGCCAGTCACTCGGCTTCCTGTTGCTCTATGCGCTCGCTTCCGCCGGCGGCGCGATCGCCTATGTGCCCTTCCTGACGCTGCTGCTGCCCGCGCGCATGGCCGAGCTGGCGGGCGCGAACGATGTCCAGTGGCTCGGCTATCTGACCTTTTTCGGCGCGCTCGCGGCCAGCACCGCGGGGATCCTGTTCGGCTGGCTCAGCGACCGGACCGGCGGGCGGCGGCTGTGGGTGGGCGCGGGGTTGGTCCTTACGATTTTCCTGCTCCTCGCGATGCCGCTCGCGCATGACATGGCGACGCTGATGAGCCTGATCATCGCCTGGCAGTTTGCGCTCAACATGATCCTGGGACCGCTCGCGGCCTGGGCCGGCGATGTCGTCCCCGACGAGCAGAAGGGCCTGCTTGGCGGCCTTCTCGCGCTCTCGCCCGCGCTCGGAGCCTGGTCGGGGGCGATCGTCACACTGCCCGGGATCACCGGTTTCGGGGAACGGCTGTCGGTGATCGCGGCGATGGTCGCGGCCGCGGTCCTGCCGGCTTTGGTCTTGGGCCGCCCGCGAGCCTTTCCCGAACTCATGCGGTCGGAGGCGTCGGAGGAGCGCAAGGTCACCAAGCCTGCCGCGCGAATGTGGCTGGCGCGCCTGCTCGTCCAGATCGCCGAGGCGGCGCTGTTCGCCTATCTCTATTTCTGGTTCCGCTCGATCGACCCCGCGATGGGCGACAATGAGAAGGCGGGAATTTTCAGCGTCGCACTGACCGTGGCGGTGCCGGTCGCGCTGCTCGCGGGACGCTGGGCCGACCGCAACGATCGCCCCTTCGCGCCGCTGGTTGTGACGGCGATCGTGTCGGCGGCGGGGCTGGTCGGTATGGCGCTGGCCGCTGACCCCACATCGGCGAAGTTCGCTTATCTGGTCTTCGGCATCACGACGACAGCCTTTCTGTCGCTCCACGCGGGTCAGACGCTCCGTATTCTCCCGCGCGCGAAGTATCGCGGGCGCGACCTCGGCATCTTCAATCTGGCCAACACCATGCCGTCGCTGATCATGCCGTGGCTGACGCTCTCGCTTGTGCCGGGATTCGGATTCAGCGCGCTGTTCCTGCTGCTTGCAGGGCTGACGGCGGTCGCCGTCCTGCTGCTCGCGACCATGCCCCGCCGGGCCTGACCGGCATCCCACGATCGCGCTTGATTTCGGCCAGACGCTGTGCGAGAGAGATTTTGATAACGTTCACATAGAGCGCGACAATAAAGGGATGGGAGAGAGATGCGTCGACAGGCGATAGCGATGGCGACCGCGATGCTGCTGGCAAGCGGGTCCAATGTGGCGACGGCGCAGCCGGTGAATTCGGGCAGCGCTGAGGTCCACACTGATCTCTGGCCGGCCGCCAGAAGCCCCGCCGCGCTCACCGACGCCGCAACCGAAGCGCGCATCGACGCGCTGCTCGCGAAGATGACGGTCGAGCAGAAGGTCGGCCAGCTAATCCAGGGCGACATCAGCACCATCACGCCCAAGGATCTCGAAACCTACCCGCTCGGGTCGATCCTCGCGGGGGGTAATAGCGGCCCCAACGGCAACGAACGCTCGACCGCCGAAGATTGGGCGAAGCTCGTCGGCGAATTTCGCGCGGTATCGTTGCGCTCGCAGCCGAACGGCGTCGCGATCCCGATCATCTTTGGGGTCGACGCGGTCCACGGCCACAACAATATCCCCGGCGCCACGCTTTTCCCGCACAATATCGGTCTGGGCGCTACGCGCGATGTCGATCTGATCCGCCGCATCGGCCAAGTGACCGCCGCCGAAATCTCGGGCAGCGGGATCGAATGGACGTTCGCACCGACATTGGCCGTGCCGCAGGATCTGCGTTGGGGTCGCAGCTACGAAGGCTATTCTTCGGATCCGCAGCTGGTCGCCGATTATGCGAAGGCAATGGTGCTCGGGCTGCAGGGACCGCTCGTTCCCGGCCGATCGGTCGGCGCGACGCATGTCGCAGCCACTGCCAAGCATTTCCTCGCCGATGGCGGCACCTTCGAGGGCAAGGACCAGGGCGATGCCAAGATCGGCGAAGAGGAATTGGTCGCCAAACATGCGCAGGGCTATCCCGCCGCGATCGACGCAGGCGCGCTGACGGTCATGGCCAGCTTTTCGAGCTGGAACGGGGTCAAGCACCACGGCAATAAGGGCCTGCTGACCGACGCGCTCAAGAACAAGATGGGGTTTGCAGGCGTCGTGGTCGGCGACTGGAACGGCCACGGCCAGGTCGCCGGGTGCAGCGTCACCGACTGCCCGCAGTCGATCAACGCCGGGCTCGACATGTTCATGGCGCCCGACAGTTGGAAGGGGCTCTACGAAACCACGGTGAAGCAGGCGAAGGACGGCACGATCCCCGCCGCGCGCCTCGACGATGCGGTGCGCCGTATCCTGCGTGTGAAATACAAGCTCGGCCTGTTCGACGTCGAGCATGTCGATCGCGGCAATTTCGCTGCTGTCGGGAGCCCCGACCATCTCGCGGTGGCGCGCGAAGCGGTCGCGAAATCGCTCGTGCTCCTCAAGAACAATGGCGGCGTGCTGCCGATCAAGCCCGGAGCCCGCGTCCTCGTCACCGGCCCCGGCGCGAACGACATGGCGATCCAGTCGGGCGGCTGGACGATCAGCTGGCAGGGCACCGACGTCACCCACGCCGACTTCCCAAACGGCCAGACGATCTGGGAGGCGATGGACAAGGCGGTGCGCGACGCGGGCGGCGTCGCGACGCTGTCCGACGGCGGCGCTTACAAGGAAAAGCCCGACGTGGCGGTCGTCGTGTTCGGCGAGCATCCCTATGCCGAATTCCAGGGCGACGTCCCGACGCTCGACTATCAGCCCGCCGAGGCGACCGATCTTGCGACGCTCAAAAAGCTGAAGGCGGCAGGCATTCCGGTGGTGGCGGTGTTCCTGTCGGGCCGTCCGATGTTCACCAATGCCGAGATCAACGCCGCCGACGCCTTCGTCGCGGCCTGGCTGCCGGGATCGCAGGGCGACGGCGTTGCCGACGTGCTCGTCGCGGGCAAGGATGGCGAGACGCCGCGCGGCTTTACCGGGAAACTGCCCTTCGCCTGGCCCGCCGACGCGCGTTCGCCGATCGAGAAGCCGCAGTTCGACGTCGGTTACGGCCTGACCTACGCCGACAAGAAGAGCGTGCCGCAGCTTTCCGAGAAGCCGGGCATAGACATCGCCGGCATGCTGAATGTCGAGAATTTCTTCTCGGGCGGCCGTGCGCGCGCGCCATGGACGCTGTCGATCGCCGACGCCGGGGGATCGCGGCAGGTCGATTCGGGGCCGCTCGACAGCAGCTACGGCCTGCTCAAGACGCGCTCGGTCGATGTCGCCGCGCAGGAAGACGGCAAGAGCTTCGTCTGGACCGGGGCCGCCTCGTTCCGCCTCTCCGGCCCGAACGCCGACATGATGCGCCAGCTCAACAACAGCTTCGCGCTACGCCTCGACTGGCGCATCGACGCCGCCGCCCCGGCGCGGCTGTCGCTCGGCGGCCGGGCCTTTGACATCGGCGAGCTGGTCAAGACCGCGCCCACCAGCAAGGTCTCGATGATCAAGATTCCGCTGCGCTGCTTCGCGGACGCGGGCGCCGACTTCAAGAAGATCGACGAAGCGGTGAACCTCAGCGGCGACAAGGGTCTCGCGCTGACGCTGATGTCGGCGCGGGTCGAGGCGGTCGGTGAGAATCTGGCTTGCCCGCCAAAGGCAGAATGACCACACATCGAAAAATATAGGCAGGCCGGGGAGAAAGAGACATGGCATTGGCGCCGAACGTTGCGACACATGCGGATCCGGGTGTCGTCGAAGAACCCGGGAGGGGCGGCGGCAGCACGAAGATTGTACTCATCCTGGCTTTTGCGGTGTTCTTCCTGCTCGGCGGGGTGACGAACATCAACGACCTGCTGGTCGGCAAGTTCAAGCCGATGTTCCACCTGACGCATGCCGAGGCGAACCTCGTCCAGATGGCGTTTTTCATCGCCTATGGCGCCTTTTCGATTCCCGCGGGCATCATCATGTCGAAGCTCGGCTATATCCGCACCTTCGTGCTCGGCTTCGTCATCGTCGCGGCGGCATCCTTTCTGTTCATCCCCGCCTCGGCCGCGGCGTCCTACCCCGGTTTCCTCGCTGCGCTCTTCTGCATCGGCGCGGGGATCACCGTGCTGCAGGTGGCGATGAACCCGGTGATCCTCACGCTTGGACCGGTCGAAACCTCGCACAGCCGGCTGACCTTCGCGCAGGCGTTCAACTCGATCGGCGTATTCCTGATGGTCTATGGCGGCGCGACCTTTCTGCTCGGCGATTCGCAGCCGATCGATGCCGACACCTCAACCGAGGCGCAGATTCAGGCCTATCGCGTCGCCGAAGGCGCGTCGATCGGCACGGCCTATATGTGGCTCGGCGTGCTGATGCTCGTGATCGCGGCGGTGTTCTGGACGTATCGATCGGCGCTCGACCACGCGAAGACCGATGACGTGAAGCTAGAGGGCACCTGGAGCCTGCTCACCCACAACCGGCGCGTCCAGTTCGGCGCGCTGTGCATTTTTGCCTATGTCGGCGCCGAGGTGGCGATCGGTTCGAACCTGATCGCCTATCTCGGCGAGGCCAGCGTCATGGGCCTCGGGCTTCAGGCGGCGGGCAAGCTGGTCGCCTTCTACTGGCTCGGCGCGCTGGTCGGGCGTCTGCTCGGCGGTTTCATCCTGCGGCTGGCCAAGCCCGGACGTGTGCTTGCGGCCTTTGCGACAGGCGCGATTTCGCTGATCATCCTGTCGGCGGTGACCACCGGATCCCTGTCGGGTTGGGCGCTCGTCCTTGTCGGCTTTTGCAACTCGCTGATGTTTCCGACGATTTTCAGCCTCGCGACCGAGGGGCTTGGCGACCGGACGCCGCAGGGTTCGGGCATCATGTGCACCGCGATCATCGGCGGCGCGATTGTCCCCTATCTGTTCGGCGTCGTGGCCGACGTCAGCGGTGATATCCGGGTCGCGCTGGCCGTGCCGCTCCTCTGCTATGCGATTATCGGCAGTTTCGGGCTATGGGCGGCGCGGCGCGCGACTTCGTAAAGGAGCTGCGCGTCCTTTCGCCGGGCGAGCTTGGGCTGATGGACGTGCAAAGACGGCGGTTGGCCGCTCCCATTTTTGCTGATGTCTAGGACCCGGAGATCGCGTTACTCTTCCTCGCAAAATGACATGAGGAGGATGCGATGGATCTGGGTCTTGCCGGCAAGAAGGTGATCATCAACGGCGGCGCGCACGGGCTGGGGCTCGCCTCGCTCAAGATTTTCGCCGCCGAGGGCGCCGACGTCGCTTTCTTCTCGCGCGATGCCGACAAGGTCGCGGCCGCGGTGGCGGCGATCGACGCCGCGGGGCCTGGCAAGGTCTTTGGCGAACAGTTCGACATGACGAACAATCCCGACGGCTATCGCGCCTGGCTGGAAAAGGCGCGCGATACGCTCGGCGGCTGCGACATCTTCATCCACACCGCGAGCTCGTCGGGGCAGGGGGCGACCGGCGACTGGCAGCGCGGTCTCGACATGGACATCATGGGGGCGGTGCACGGTGTCGAGACGCTGACCGAAGCGCTGGCGGCGTCGGGATCGGGGTCGATCATCTTCATGTCGTCGACCGCCGCGGTCGAGACCTTCATCGTGCCGCAGGCGTTCAACGCGCTGAAGGCGGCGCTGATCACCTATGGCTCGCAGCTCAGCCAGGCGCTCGCGGCGCAGAATATCCGCGTCAACATCGTCTCGCCCGGCGCCATCTATTATCCCGGCGGCAATTGGGAGGTCATCAAGTCGGCGGTTCCCGCGCTGTATGATGCGACGCTCGCGCAGATGCCGATGGGGCGGTTCGGCGAGCCCGAGGAAGTGGCGAAAGGCATCGTGTTCGTGGCCTCGCCCGCCTGCCCCTACATGACCGGTGCGCATCTCGTCATCGACGGCGGCTTCACCAAGCGCGTCCAGTTCTAGGGCCCTTGCGATGAAACTCTATCAGTCGCTCGGCCCCAATCCGCGCGTGGTGCTGATGTACCTCGCCGAGACGGGAGTCGCGGTCGATCGCCAGTTCGTCGATATCATGGCGGCCGAGAACAGGCAGCCAGAGTTCTGCGCCAAGAGCCCGCTTGGGCATACGCCATTGCTCGAGCTCGACGATGGCGGCTGCATAGCCGAGAGTGTCGCCATCTGCGAATATCTGGACGAGACTATGGGCGGCCGCGCCTTGCTCGGCGCGGGCGCCGAGGAGCGTGCGCAGACGCGGATGCTGGTGCGGATCGTCGACCAGCTCGTCGTCGTCCCGATGACCGCGGGCTTCCGCGGTGCCGAGGGCCTGCCGATGTTCGAGAGCCGGCTGCTCTGCCTGCCCGATGCAGCCGCCGATTTGAAGCGGCTCGCTGCCGACGGGCTGGTCCAGCTCCACCGGATCGTCGGGGCGGGGCCGTGGCTTGCGGGCGACCGTTTCAGCCTCGCCGACATCCTGCTCTACAGCTTCGTCGAATTCGGCGCGATGGTCGGGCAGCCGCTCGATCCCGCACTGACCAACCTTGCCGCCTGGCGTGACCGGGTCGCCGCGCGTCCCAGTGCCGCCGCCAGCGCCAACCCCAAACTGGGCATCGGAGAGCCTGCATGACCGACACGACGATCGACCGCGACAAGCTGCGCGACATCTACACCCGCACGATGCGCGTCGCGCGCGCCGACGAGAAATTCCGTTCGCTGCTGATGACCGGGAAGCTCGCGGTCATCTATTACACGGTGCGCGGGCAGGAACTGGTGTCGGCGGCGGCGATGGCGGCGCTCGAACAGGACGATTATCTCGTCACCACCTATCGCGGCCAGCACGACCAGATCGCCAAGGGCGTACCGCTGAACCCCCTCTTCGCCGAGATTGCAGGCAAGGTCGGCGGCACCTGCCGCGGCAAGGGCGGATCGATGCACATCACCCATCCCGAAACCGGGGTGATGGTGACGACGGGGGTCGTCGGATCGGGCCTGCCGATCGCCAACGGCCTCGCGCTCGCGTCGCAGAACCGTGGCGACGGCAAGGTGACGATGGTCTGCTTCGGCGACGGCGCGACCAACATCGGCGCGTTTCACGAGGCCATGAACATGGCGCAGCTCTGGAAGCTGCCGGTGATCTTCCTCTGCCAGAACAACCGGTACGGCGAGCACACCGCCTTTGCCGACCATACCAAGGTCGACTCGATCGTCACCCGCGCCAAGGCCTATGGGATGACCGGCGTGAAGGTGGACGGCAACGACGCGATCGCGATGTACACCACCACCAAGGCCGCGGTCGACCGCGCCCGTGCGGGCGAGGGGCCGACGCTGATCGAGGCGATGTGCTACCGCATGATGGGCCATTTCTTCGGCGCGGACTTTTCCTACATGCCGCCCGAGCATCTCGCCGAAATGGCCGCCGAGGATCCATTGCCGCGGCTGCGACAACTGATGCTCGACCATCAGTTTACCGAGGCGGAGCTCGACGCGATCGTCGCCGATCTCGATGCCCAGATGGACGCCGCTGCCGAATTCGCCGCCAACAGCCCGCTGCCGGGGCCCGAGGAAATCCGCAAGGATGTCTTCGAAGAGGAGATTGCGGCATGAGCCAGATCACGATGACGCAGGCGATCAACCGCGCGATCGACGAGGCGATGGCCGAGGACGAGGGCGTGATCCTGCTTGGCGAGGATGTCGCCGCCAAACAAGGCGGCGGGGTATTCAAGATCTCGGCGGGGTTGACCGAAAAATATGGCGAGCACCGCGTCCGCGCGACGCCGATCTCGGAGCAGGCGATCGTCGGCGCGTGCGTCGGGGCGGCGCTCGCGGGCTTCCGCCCGATCGCCGAGATCATGCTGATGAACTTCGTGACGGTCGCGATGGACCAGATCGTCAACCATGCCGCCAAGCTGCGCTTCATGTCGGGCGGGCAGACCCATGTGCCGCTGGTGATCCGCACCACGACCGGGGTCGGCGTCGGCTTCGGTGGGCAGCACTCGGACATGCTCGAGGCCTGGTTCGCGCATGTCGCGGGGCTGAAGATCGTCACCCCGTCGAACGCCGCCGACGCGCAGGGGCTGATGCGCGCGGCGATCGCGTGCAACGACCCGGTGATCTTCATCGAGAATATCCTCTGCTACGGCCTGAAATCCGACGACCCGGGGCCGGGGCACATCGTGCCGCTCGGCAAGGCGGCGATCGCGCGCGAAGGCAGCGACTGCACGATCGTCACCTATGGCCGCACCGTGCTCGACGCGCTCGAAATCGCGGGCAAGCTTGCCGACGAGGGGATTTCGGTCGAGGTCATCGATCTCCGCACCATCGCCCCCTACGACGAGGCGACGGTCAACGCTTCGGTCGAAAAGACCGGCCGCGCGGTGGTGCTGCACGAGGCGGTGAAGCAATATGGCACCGGCGCCGAAATCGCCTCGCGGCTTAACGAACGGCTTTTCGGCAAGCTCAAGGCGCCGGTGACGCGCATCGGCGGTGCCTTTTCGGCGGTGCCGATGGCGAACGCGCTCGAACAGGCGTGGATCCCGAACAAGGATGCGATCGCCGATGCGGTGCGCACGGCGGTCAACTGGAAAGGCTGAGCCATGGCGGAAGAGCTGCGGATTCCCAAGGTCGGCATGTCGGCGACCGAAATGACGCTGAACGAATGGATGTTCGGCGACGGCGAGCGCGTCGAGGTCGGCGACATCATCTATACGGTCGAAACCGACAAGACGACGGTCGAGGTCGAGGCGCAGGTCGCCGGGATCATCCGTCCGATCGGGGTCGAGGGCGAAGTCTATCCGGTCGGCGCGCTGGTCGGCACGATCGAATGACCCCGCTCGAAGCCAGCAAGGCGATGTACGCCGCGGTCGCACGCGGCGAGTGGGACGCGGTCGCCGATTTCATGGCCGACGATCTCGTCATCTATGAACCCATGTCGCTTCCTTACGGCGGCGAATGGCGCGGGCGCGACGCGCTGCAGCGGCTTTACGCGCATGTCATGGGCTTTTGGGAGGATCCCGTCGTCCAGTGGCAGGAGCTGGTGGGCGGAGAGAAATATGCCGTCGCGCTGCTGCACTTCACCGTGACCGCGAAGTCGAGCGGCAAACGCTTCGAGACGCATATCGCCGAGGTCACCGAATTCGACGATGCGGGCAAGATGGCGTCGATGCGCATCCATTATTTCGACACCGCGCACATGGTCGGGCAACTGAACGCTGAGAGCGTTCAAGGCGCGGCGTGAAGAAGATTCTCGTCCTCGGCGCCCCCGCCGATCAGGGGATTCCGCTTCTGACCGCGTTGAAGGCGAGGGGCCTCGATCCGACCGCCGGCGTGCGGCGGCCGGGCGCCATGGCGGCGACGGTCCATGCCGATGTGCCTGAGGTGGCGGCCGATCTCTACGACGTCGCCAGCCTGACCGCAGCCTTCGACGGGCAAGACGCGCTTGCGATGCACCTGCCGTTCGAATTCGACCGCGAGCGCGCCGCGACGATGGGGCGCAATATTGCCGCGGCGGCAAGCGCGGCGGGGCTGCAGAAGATCGTCTTCAACACCAGCTGCTTCGTCGCCGACCGCGACCTGGGCCTGTCGGCGCACGACGGACGGCGCGATATCGAGCGCGCGATCCATGAGAGCGGCGTGCCTTATGTCATCATCGAGCCGATGGTGTTCATGGACAATATCACGCGCATCTGGTCGCGTCCGGCGATCGTGAACAGCGGGGTATTCGCCTATCCCGCCGCCGAGACATTGAAGATCAGCTGGATCTGCCTGACTGATGTCGCGGCCTATATGGCTTCGGCACTGCTGCACGAGGATCTGGTCGCCGACCGGATCGCTGTGGGCGGTCCCGAGCCGCTGGTTGGCGCCGAAGTTGCCGAGCGGCTAAGCGTCGCGACCGGACGGCCGGTGCGCTTTCAGAGCCTGAGCCCCGACGAGTTCGCGGCGCGGATGAGCGAGCTTGTAACCGGCTCGCGTGAGGTGCAGCCGGCGAGCATTTATGACGGGATGGCGAAATTCTATCGCTGGTACAACGACCAGCCGGTGTCGCCCGTCGCGCTTGATTCCGCGCCGGCGGCGCGGCTGCTGGGGGTAACACCGACCCCGTTTTCGGAATGGGCGAAGCGACAGGACTGGACTTAGGCGACGAACCAGCGCTGCGTCGCGGCGAAGAGCGCGCGCGCGCGATCGGCAGGATCGGGGTGCCTGTCGCGCAATGCGGCGCTGCGCAGCTCGACACTGAGCGGTGTGGCCGGAGGTAACTGCGCCAGAAGCGCGTCCAGGGGCAGCGCGCCGTCGCCGGGCATCAGGCGCAGGTCGAGCGCTTCGCGGATG
The DNA here is from genome assembly GCF_001468265.1 of Sphingopyxis sp. H050. GTDB lineage: Bacteria > Pseudomonadota > Alphaproteobacteria > Sphingomonadales > Sphingomonadaceae > Sphingopyxis. The sequence continues at coordinate 306,292 of NZ_LNRZ01000001.1, forward strand.
ATTTCGGGAACGTCGCTCGGCGGCGGGCCCGACGCCGGCGCGTCGCAGAACTGCGCGTAGGGGAAACGCTGCGGATCGATCGCCGCCAGGTCGGCGGGCGAGCCGCCCGTCCGTGCCAGATGCAGCGGGTCGATCAGCAGGCCAAGATTGTCGCAGTCGGCGGCGTCGAGCAGGGCCGTTGCGCTCGCGATGCTGCCGACGGTGGTGAAGGCCGCAAATTCCAGACAGGCGCGCAGCCCCGCCGCTGCGGCATGATGGCCGAGCCGGTTCAGTTTGCCCGCCGCGCGGGCGTCATGGTCTTCCGAACTGACGATCAGGACATTGCGCGCGCCGATTGCCGCGCCGGCGTCGATGGCCGCGAAATGCGCGGGATCGTCGGGACCGGGCTTCAGCCAGATCACCTCGATATCGAGGATCGCGAGTCCTGCGTCGGCGGCGCGGTCGCGCACCTCGATCGTCGTTGCGGTGGTCCAGGTTTCGGGATCGTACCAGATGCCGGTCGCCGGCCAGCCGCCGTCGATGGCCGCCGCGACGGTTTGCTCGGGCGAAAATTCGGGCAGGACCCCGGCCGCAAGCGATAGCAGCGGGGCCGTGCGCGCCATCAGACGGGAAGTTCGCCGTCGATATATTTGCCGAGCGTGCGTTGGAAATGCCGGATGCGGCTTTCCTGATAATGGCCGAGCTCGATCACCCCGTTCGGCGACGACTTCATCCCTTCCTGCACATAGGGCAGGTTTTCCATATCCTGGTCGAACACCCCGGCGAGCGCGGCGCCGATCAGGTGGCTGGCGCTGGCGAAGGGCTGGTCGTCGGGGATCAGGTGCATCGGCGCCGATTTGGGCGGCTTTTCGCCCTTCGGCGTGCGCATCAGGATGCGGACTTCCATCAGGCAATGGTCGGCATCGCCCCATGGCCGCCAGCGATAGACGATGTTCGGCACCAGCCCGCCCCACGGCGACCAGTTGGGAAAGACATTATAGGTGAAATTGTCGAGCATCTCGCTGTCGGTGGCGTTCGAATAATCGTGCCCGTTCATTGCCGCGAAGGCGTCGCGGTTCGCCTGCGCCAACACCTTGCGCGCCAGCATCGGGTCGTCGGCCTCGAAGCCCTTGAGGTCGGTCGGATCACCCGTCGCGCGGCGCGCCCGGCTGTCGCCGCCGCCGATGAACTCCTCGAGCGATTTCAGGACGTAGAATTGGTCCTTGCCCTTGATGTGCGGCGACATTGCGCCCGCCGGGGTGATCGCGCGATTGAGGAAGTCGCCATAGAGATCGTATCGCGTGTTGGCGTCGGCGGTGAAGCCCAGGATCTGCGGATGGGTGACGATGCTGTGCCACGCCTCCATGAACGCTTCGGCAACCGCCTTCCAGTTCGCGGGGATGACGCGGCCGACCCACGCGCCGGTGTAACATTCGTCGAGCCGCCAATTGTCGTAATGTTCCACCCCGGGGCCGATCCAGTCGCGAAACGCGGGCAGGTCGTGATTTTCGGTGACGAGGATGAAGCCTTGCCAGCTTTCGACCTTCAACTCGGGCAGGCTCATGTCCTTGGCTTCGAGATGCTTGAAGTCCCAGGCGCAGGGCGCCTCCTTGAAGCGGCCGTCGTGATGCCAGGAAAAGCCGTGGAAAGGGCAGCGCAGATGCACCGCGGGGCCGCTTTCGGTGCGCAGCTTGCGGCCGCGGTGGAGGCAGACGTTGTAGAAGGCCTTGACCGAATAATCCTTCTGGCGGACGAGCAATATGCTCTTCTCGTTGATGTCATAGACGACGGTGTCGCCGGGTTCGGGCATATCCTCTTCGCGCGCGGCGAATTGCCAAATGTTCGGCCACATCCTTTCGCGTTCGAGCTTCGCCCAATCCTCGCTGACATAGCGTGCGATCGGGATCGGCGCGTCGCCGAGGTCCTGATTGGATTCGGCGAAGAGATAGTCGGGGACGCGCCGGGTGTCGGCTTTGAGCATGTCGGTATAGCTGGTACCCGGGCAGCGGTCGTCGCGGGTCTGGTCCTGGGGCGGGGAGAGGTCGTTCATCGATAGCTCCGGAAAGGTCAGGCGATCTGGTCGAGCGGCATCTTGCATGCCGCGGCGATCGAGCGGTGGACGCCGTGCAGCGCCGGCTCGTTCGCGCCGAGCACGACATGGAAATCGTCGGGCGCGGTGACGAGATTCGCATAGCCGTTGCTGGCGACGCGATAATCCTCGGTCTGGACGACGGTCGCTGTCGCGTCATAGGCCATCTCGCACATCGCGCGATGCTCCTCGCTCTCGACGCCGAAGGGCGCATAGACGGCAAACTGGCAGAACATCCTGCCCGCTCCGTTGGGAAAGAGGCGAAACACCTGGGTGAAATAGACGCCGGGCGTCACCGCACCGAAAAAGATCACCGTGTTGGGGAACAGGAAGTGCACCCCGCCATAGTCGGTCTCGGGCCATTCGCTTTCGTCCTTGCCGACCAGCTCGCCGATCGACAGGTCGGGAAAGCTGACGCGGTGATGGCGGCCCATCGGTTCATAGACGTTGCGGTCGCTGTAGTGCGTGACCCCGATCGTCGAAGCGTGGAGCATCTTGAAATGATAGCCCTCGCCATAGGTGTCGAGCGCGAACTTCCAGTTGGCGTCCGCGGTGAGGATGCCCTTCTTGACCGGCTCGGCGCGGTGCAATTCCAGCTGCGCGAGCACCGGCCCGAAATCGCCCAAGTGCGCGGCGGCATCGATCGGCGCGCCATCGGGATTGGCGCGCACGAAGATCAGGCCGAGATGCTCGGCGCAAGGCAGTTCGATCAGGTTGCGCGCGCCGATTTCGCAGTTCGCGAAACCTTCCTTGCCCGGCTGACCGACGAGCTGACCGGCCGGGTCGAAGGTCCAGGCGTGAAACGGACACACGAGGCGCGGGCGCGGCCCGCTCCAGGGCTCTTTCTCTTCGACCAGCTTCGCGCCGCGGTGGGTGCACATGTTGAGAAAAGCGCGCGCGACGCCGTCCTTGCCGCGGGTGACGAGGATCGACGGGCCGACCGAGTCGAATACCAGCGTGTCGCCCGCCTTGGGAATGTCGCCCGAGAGCCCGGCGACGATCGGCTCGTTGCGGAAAACATGCTCCATCTCCGCCGCATTGCGAGCATCGCTCATATAGACCGACTTGTGCAGCGGCAGCGGCGCCTCGGCGCGGTCGGTGCGGTTCTCGGCGATGATCGCCACCAGCTTCCGCAGACCCGCGCGCGCGTTGCGCTTGCGGACGGTGAACCAGTCCTGCGCGGCGATCTTGGGGTCGGACTCGGCCATGGCTATCCCTCACATTTTGCCCAGTATGACTCCGGGTCTCGAACAGCTTATCGCACAAAGGCTGGCGCTTGTGCGCTATCGCTTTTGAGGGGAGAGACATGGCCGCACCCGCAACGCTGGCATCGCTGGGCGACATCATGCAGCTTGCCTTCGTGCCGTCCGATTTCGACGCCGCGGTAAAGCACTGGACCGAGGTGATGGGTGCGGGCCCCTTCTTCCTGCTGCCCAACGTGTCGCTCCCCGGAGGGCGCTATCGCGGCGAGGCGAGCGATCCGGTGTTCACCATGGCACTCGGCTATTGGGGTGACATGCAGATCGAGCTGATCCAGCCGGAGAATGACGCGAAGTCGCTCTATCGCGGCGAATATGCGGTGGGCGAGGGGCTGCACCATGTGTGCGTGCTGGTCGATTCGATTGCGGAGGCGCGGACGCGCTGCGCCGAGGTCGGTGCGGTAGTCATCTTCGAGGCGCCCGTCGGCGACAGCGGCGGGGTGATCTACGCCGACCCCGGCACCGGGCCGGGGACGCTGATCGAACTGCTGGAACCGCAGGCAGGCACGCGCGAACTGTTCGCAATGATGCGCGATGCAGCGAAGGACTGGGACGGAAGCGCGCCGCTCCGGTCGTTGGGGTAATTCGATCGCGCTCGCCCAACTCCGTTCGCCCTGAGCTTGTCGAAGCGCCGCTCTTCCTTTTGGCGGCGCAGAAGAGAAGGACGGTGCTTCGACAAGCTCAGCACGAACGGAATATAGGATAGCTCTAACTATTCGCCCCCAGATACCCCAGCTGCCCGGCCTTGAAAATCGTCTGCGCGCGGTTGACCGAGTTCAGCTTCTCGCCCGCGCGGTGCACATGATAACGGACCGTGGCGTGGCTCAGCGAGATGATCATGCCGATTTCGCGGTCGGTCTTGCCGATCGCCGCCCAGCGCAGGCATTCGACTTCGCGCTTCGACAGTTCGCAATCCGAGGGAATGCGTCGCTTGGTGCGCATCGCCGAGGCATAGCCGGCGATGAAGCGCCGCGTCGCGAGGCCCAGCGTGTCGCCGATTTCGGCGAACAAATCGGTCAGGTCGACGATGTCTGGATCGCCAGGATGAAAGCTGTTGGCCGAAATCTGGCCGAAGGGCAGATGGACCGGAACCACGATCGCCGATTTGTAACGCGGGTTCGCGGCAAAATAGCGCCCCGGATCGATCTCTTCGAGATAGGGGTTGGGCTGCGCGGTGCGAAATCCTTCGCTGTTGCACCAGAAGGGCTCGCTTTCGTAGCGGCATGAGCGCGGCAGCGGCGAATGGAGCGCCAGCCGATGGTCCTCCCACCAGCGCTCGCCGTCTCCCAGCCAGCCGAACAGGTCGGCGGCCAGAACCGCGCCGTCGGCATCGACCATCGTCTCTTTGGATGCGATATCGTCGCACAGCGCGACGCGCAGGCCATAGGCCGCGGCATAATCGCGCAGCACGACGGCCGCATCGTGAATATCCTCCACATTGCGGATCGTGACCGCTTCGACCAGCGTCCGGGCGTCCATTGGCGGTGCAAACCCGTCGACCGGCAGTTTTTCTGCCTGTTCTCCCATGGCGGGGACTATCTCATACGGACCGGCAAGTCGCAATGCATGTGTCATAAGCGGAGCACCGTCTTTGCTATGATATTCTTCTGGACCTCGCTCGAACCCCCGAAGACGGTCCAGGCACGACTGTTGAGATAGCGGGCCGCCGCGACCTGTGCGTCCTCGTCGCCGATCGCCGGCGGCGCTTCATTGCCATAGAGCGGCCGGACGGTCGGCAATTGCAGGCCGTCATAGCCGTGCAGATCCATCGCCACGCCATCGATCCGCTGGTGGATCTCGGACGAGATCAGTTTGACCAGCGACGTCTGCGGCCCGGCCGGGCGACCCTTCGCGATGTCGGCGAGGATGCGCAGTTCGGTTGTTTCGAGCGCTTCGGCCTCCAGTCGCAGCCGCGCGATTCGCATCGCGACCTGCGGATCGTCGCCGAGCGGGCCATTATGTCCGCTCGGCGCGGCGCCCGCGAGCTGTTCCAGATGGTCGATGGCGCGGATCAGGCGCGGCGCGTGGAACGACCCGCCGCGCTCGTTCTCGAGCAGGAATTTTGCGATCGTCCAGCCCTGGCCTTCCTCGCCGATCCGGTTGTCGACCGACGTGCGCGCGCCGTCGAGGAAGACCTGGTTGACCTCGTGATCGCCCGCCATGGTGATGATCGGGGTGACAGTGACGCCGGGCTGGGCCATCGGGATCAGCAGGAAGCTGATCCCAGCCTGTTTCTTGACCTCGCCGTCGGTGCGAACGAGGCAGAAGATCCAGTTCGCGTGATGCGCGTGCGTCGTCCAGATTTTCGACCCATCGACGATATATTCGTCGCCCTCGCGCCGCGCGCGGGTGCGCAGCGAGGCCAGGTCGGAGCCGCTCTGCGGTTCGCTGTAGCCCTGGCACCAATAATCGGTCCCGGCGCGGATCGCGGGGAGGAAGCGGTCCTTCTGCTCCTGCGTGCCGAAGGCGCAGATCACGGGGCCGACGAGGCGGAGACCCAGCACCGACAGCGCAGGGGCGCCGGCGACCGCGCACTCCTTTTCGAAGATATAGCGCTGCATCGGCGTCCAGCCCGTGCCGCCGCAATCCTCGGGCCAATGATAGGCGACCCAGCCCTTGTCGTTGAGGATGCGGTGCCAGACGAGGCCGATGTCGGGTTCGACGAAAACCCCGGGGGTGCGCCGCGCGCCGTCGCGGACATAATCGGGCAGCGACGTGCGCAGGAAGTCGCGCACTTCCTCGCGAAATTCCTGTTCGTCCTTGGTCAGATCCAGATCCATATTTCTTCTAGCGTTCGAGGATCGCGACGGCCGACAGGCCGGGCGCGCCATAGACGTGGGAATAACCGACCTTGGGGTCGTTCGGCACCTGTCGTTCGCCGCCGCGCCCGCGCAGCTGCACGGTGTTCTCATAGACCTGCCGCAGGCCCGAAGCGCCGATCGGCTCGCCGCACGCGAGGCAGCCGCCGTCGGTGTTGACCGGCAGCCTGCCGCCGATCTCGCTCCAGCCCTCGGCCAGCCAGTGTTCCTGTTCGCCGTCGGCGCAGAAGCCGTTTTCGGCCATATGCATGATCTCGGCGCCGCTTTCGGTGTCCTGCAACTGCGCGACCGAGACATCCTCGGGCCCGATGCCGGCCATTTCGAACGCGGCCTTGCTGGCGATCTCCGTCGGCTTGCCGCCGCCGCCCACGCTGATCGACGGCGCGAACACCTCGAACGACCCCTCGGGGCGGGTGCGGAAGGCGACGCTCGCGATGCGCACCGCGTCGGCGCCGAGTTCGCGCACCTTCCTGGCCGATGCCAGCACCAGCGCGACCGCGCCCTCGGCGGGCGAGCAGAACATATATTTGGTCAGCGGATCGTTGACCATCGGCGCGTTCAATATCGTGTCGAGATCGACCGGCGAGCGCCGCCAGGCATGGTCGCATAAGGTGCCGTTGCGAAACGCCTTTTCGGCCACCAGCCCCAGCGTCCGGCGGCTGATCCCGTGGAGCGCCATGTAGCGCTGGATCTTGAGCGCGAAGAATTGCGTCGTCAGCATCATCCCCGTCTCGCCATACCAATCGGGCAGGCCGTAATCGGCAGGCTTGGCGTTGAAGGCACCACGCGGATGCTTGTCGAAACCGACGGCGAGCGCGATGTCGCACGCGCCCGCCGCGATGGCATTTTGCGCCGCGGTCAGCGCGCTGCCTCCCGTCGCGCAGCCATTGGCGACGTTGATGAAGGGCACGCTGGTCAGGCCGAGTTCGTTGACCATGATGTCGGCCGATCCCGCCGCCGCCGACCCGCCATAGGCGAATTCGACGTCGCTCCACGCGATGCCTGCGTCGGCCAGCGCCTCGCGCACCGCGAACACGCCCTGGTCGCGCCCCGACCGCCCGTCGGTGCGGCCAAAGGGGTGGATGCCGGCGCCGATGATATAGACGTCGTCACTCATGGCTGGCGCTCCGGGCGGAAGGCATAGGTCGACCGTGTGTCGTCGAAGGGAACGACCGCGAACTCCATCGGCATGCCGATGATCAGGTCGTCGGGAGTGGCATCGACGATCCGCGTCTCGACGATCACCTCGCCGGGCAGCTCGACATAGCCGAGGAGGAAAGGCTGGAACGGCTGCGGGCCGCTGTAGGGCTCCTTGGGTTCGAACCCCTGCGTCGTCCACGACCAAAGCGCACCCTTGCGCGACAGCGCGACGGGTTCGACCAGCGCCGCGGCGTCGCCATCGGGCACGGGAAAGACGATCTCGCCGTCGGCGCGGCGGCCGCCGATCAGCCGCGGTTCGGCCTCGTCGGTCCACAGGCCCGGCGCAATGGGGGCGAGCGCGCTCATCCCGCTCTCGCAAAGCTGCGCAGGCAATGGTCCTGATCGCCGAACAATTTGTCGAGCAGCATCACCCGTTTCAGCGCATGGCCGATCGCCAGCTCGTCGGTCTGCCCCATGCCGCCGTGCATCTGCACCGCTTCCAGCCCGATCCGCATGGCCGCTTCGCCGACAAAGGCCTTGGCCCCCGCGGCGATGCGCGGCCAGTTGGCGTCGTCGGTGGTGGGGTCGAGCATCGCGGTGCGCAGCACCATCGAACGCGCCTGTTCGAGCGCGGCATAGCATTCGACGAGCCGGTGCTGGAGCGCCTGAAAGCTGCCGATCGCGGCGCCGAACTGCTGGCGCTCGCCGACATAGGCAAGCGTGTCGTCGAACATCCGCTGCGCCAGGCCGAGCATTTCGGCGGCGGCCAGCGTCTGGACGTCGCCGATCACGCGCCGGAATTTGGCGTCGGGCAGGTCGAAGATGTCGGCCGGCGCCCGGTGCAGGTCGAGCGTCGCGGCGTTCGATCCGTCGATTACCGGATAATCCTGCCGCACGACCCCGGCGGCATCGGGCGCGATCTTGGCCAGCCGGTCGCCCGCGATCGTGACGAGCAGCGTGTCGGCCAGCGGCGCGCCAAGAACGAAAATCTTCGCGCCGACGATCTGGCCGTCCTCGGCCCTCGTCCCGACCGCTGTCGTTTCATAGCGCCGGCCCGGCTCGGCAAAGGCGACGGCCGCGAGGCGCTGGCCGGCCAGCAGGTCGGCGACAAGCGCTGCGTCTCCGGCGGCCGCGGCAAGGCGGATCGGCAGCACGCCATTTTCGATCCAGGGATCGATCGCGATCCCCGTGCCAAGCGCCTCGGCGGCGAGCGCCAGATCGACCATCGTGCCGCCGATCCCGCCCAGCGCCTCGGGCGCCGCGAGCGCCAGCAGGCCCAAGTCGGCGATCTCCTGCCAGCGCGTGCGCGGATAGCCGCCTGCGCTGCGCCGCATTGCGTGCCGCGCCGCGACATCGACCGGACGCAGAAAGCGGCCGATCGTGTCGCGCGTCAGCTGCTGGTCTTCGTCGAGGTCGAAGTTCATGCGCGCCGCCGAAAGCTGATCGGCAGCGTGGTCAGCCCGCGCAGCAGCATGTTCGGCGGCCAGCTCGGAACATGTCCGTCGGCGACGCGAAAATCGGTCAGGCGCTTTAGCAGCTCGGTATAGGCGACGGCCATTTCCTTGCGGCTCAGCATATTGCCGACGCACATATGGATGCCCTTGCCGAAAGCCAGGTGGCTGCGCGCATTGGCGCGTTCGATGTCGAATCGGTCGGGGTCGGGATATTTGGCCGGGTCGCGGTTCGCCGCGGCATAGCGCAGCTGGACCATCGCGCCTTTGGGAATATTCACTCCGCCAAGCTCGGCGTCTTTCAGCACGATCCGCCACATGCCCGCGGTCGGGCTTTCGGTGCGCAGCACTTCTTCGACGAGATTGATGATCGCGCGCTCGTTTCCTGTGTCGGCGGCGGCCACCGCCTTTGCCATCTGGTCGGGGTTTTCGATCAGCTGGAGCAGACCGCCGGCGAGCGCCGAGGTCGTCGTCTCGTTCCCCGCGACCATCAACTGCTGCATGATCGACAGGATTTCGGCGTCCTCCAGCGGTCGTTCGCCGTCGACCTCGGCATAGACGAGGTCGGAGAGCAGGTCGTCGGTGCGGTTCGCGCGGCGCTCGTCGATCTTGGCCTTGACGAAATGCTGGAACTCGACGACCTCGCGCGCACATTCCAGCTCGCGCTCCTTGGGGATCATCCGCCCGAGACGGTCGACGAAGGCATCGGACCAGCGCTTCACCTTGTCGAGATCGTCGCCGGTCATGCCGATCTGGCTGGCGATCATCGCGACGGGCAGCGGAATGCCGAAATCGCGGACGAAATCGACTTCTGCCCCGGACTCATGGGCTGCGGCCATCTTCTCGATCAGCTCGATCACGACGCCGCGCATATCCTCTTCGATCGCGGCGACGCGCTTCATCGAGAAGGCGAGATTGACCAGCTTGCGAAAGCGGGTGTGCGTCGGCGGATCGGCGGTAAGCAGCGTATCGACCTGCGGCCAGCCCTCGGCGAGAATTGCGGCGACATCGCCATCCTCCGCCATCGCGCCCGACAAGGCGCCCTGAAAATTGTTCGAGAAAGTCTCCACATCGCCCGTCGCCTGCGCGCACAGGTCGTACGAGAGCACCAGGAACATCGTTTCCGACAGTTGGACGACAGGGCTTTTGGGCAGCCAGGCGCGATAATAATCGAACGGGTCGGCGATGACCTGCGGCTCGAAAAAGCTGCTTGCGGCGATAGTGTTCACGCCTCGTCCCTCAATCTTCTCGTTATCGGCGCAACTATATGCAGCCGCACCCGCCGCGCGATGCACGTTTTCGTTAGGCGCGCGCGACATGCGCCAGCGCGTTGGCGAGGAAGCGGCGAAGGTTCGGGTCGGCATAGGCCGCGGGGCCGTCGCCGGGCTGAAGATAGATCAGGCGTCCCGCGCCGACCGGCTTCTCCCACGCGATCAGGTCGCTTTCGGGACGATGGTCCCAGCCGTCGTTGCTGAACATGCGCCCCGCCACCGCCTGCGCCGCCGAATAGAAATTGCCGCGGACGAAGGCGTGATCGGCGCGGAGCAGGGGGGTCGCCGCGCCCCACACCGGCGCCAGATACAGCTCGTCGCACAGCGGAAAGCGCGGCGGCAGGCCGGCGGTCACCGGATGCGCAGGGTCGAGGACCACCGCGTCGTAGCGGACCTCGTGGCGGTAACCCGAGTCGAGGTGCTCCTCACCATGTGCCTCGCCAGGCTCGTAAAGGAACCGCCCGCCGATCATCTCCGCCCAATCGGGCCATTCGGCCCAGCCGGCGATCGCATGATGCATCGCGACCGCGCCGCCGCCGCGGGCGAAATAGTCGGTGATGGCGCGGCGATAGGTGAAGGATGGCGGCCGCGTCGCTGCGCGGCCGTCGCCGAAGCTGTATCCGGGCATGTCGTAGAAGAGGATGGCATCGGCATCGTTAGCCGCACCCTCGGCGACCGCGATCTCGGCTTCGGGGTGGGCCAGGTGCGTGACCGTCCAGTCCTCGAAGCTCTTGAGCAGCTCGGCGAAAGGCTCGGCTTCATAGGGATGGCCGCCCGACAGGACGAGAAGGCGGCGCGGTCCGGTCATGCGATCTTGAGGATCATCTTGCCCTGATTGCTCCCGGCGAAAAGCCGCATGAAGGCGTCGAAGCTGTTCTCGATCCCCTCGTCGACATGCTCGTCGGCGATCAGCCGACCCTGCTGGAGCCATGCAGCCATTTCGGCGGCGCCCTCGGCGAAGCGCGGAATATAATCGGCCACCAGCAGCCCGCGGATCGAGGCCCGGTGGACGATGAGCTGCCAGATGTTGCGCGCGCCGACCTTTTCGACGCTGTTATACTCGCTGATCAACCCGCAAAGGCCGATCCGTGCGCCGTGGCGCAGATTGTTGAGCCCGGCGTCGAGGATGTCGCCGCCGACATTTTCGAAGATGATGTCGACCCCATCGGGCGCTTCGGCGCGGATCGCATCGGTCAGCGCCTGCACATCCTTGCCGCGATAATCGATCGCGGCGTCGAAGCCGTAGCGGTCGATCAGCCGGGCGCATTTCTCGGGGCCGCCCGCGATGCCGATGACCTTGCTGGCGCCCTTGATCTTCGCGATCTGGCCGACGAGCGAACCGACCGCGCCCGCCGCGCCGGTCACCAGCACGACATCGCCGCCCTTGGGCTCGCACACGTCGATATAGCCGAAATAGGCGGTCATCCCGACCGCGCCGAGCACCGAGAGGTAGTTGGTCACCGACGGCACGAGGCTGGCGTCGATCGGCTGGGTGAAGCCGCCGACGGTGCCGACCGAATAATCCTCGATCCCGTTCAGTCCCATCACCCATTGACCGGGCGCAAAGCCCTCCGCCCTGCTCGCCTCGACGATCCCGACGGTCGACGCGCGCACCGGCGCGCCGAGCGGGATCGGCGGCATATAGCTCGGCGCATCGTCCATCCAGCCGCGGATCGCGGGGTCGAGCGAGGCATAATGGTTGCGGATCAGGAACTCGCCGTCGGCGAGCTCGGGCGTCGGCTCGGTCACCAGCGAAAAATCGTCCGGCACCGGTTCCCCCTCGGGACGACGGACAAGCAGGAAACGGCGGTTGTCGGGCATAGGGGCTCCTCAAGCCGGAACGATGGAGACCGGGATCGCGCTTTGCAGCGACTGGCCGGTGATGGGGTCGTAGTGGGCGCTCTCGCTGACGAGGCGATTGGTCGAGGCGCCATGCTCATGCACCCCGTCTGGGCCGATGTCCGGGCCGCCGAAGGCATGCGCCATCGACACGACGCCGGGGCGCATATTCTCCGCCGCGCGCGCGACCGCGACGACTTCGCCGACCGCCGACCGGATGCGGACGGTGTCGCCGTCATTGCAGGGAATGCGCGCCAGATCGTCGGGATGCAGAAAGGCGGGATTGGTCGTGCGCTTGGCGCGCAGCGCGGGCAAATTCTGCCCTGTCGAGTTGAAGCGGTGCCTGCTGCGGCGCGAGACCATGCGCCACGGGAAATCGGGCGTCGGCTGCTCGGCGTTGCCATAGGCGATCAGCTGGTCGGGCATGGCGCCTGCGGTGAGGTCGAAACGGCCGGGCGCATCGGGATCGCCGGGTTCGACGATCGGATGCAGATCCTCATAGATGACTGCCTTGCCGTCGACGGTATCCGCTCGCACGACGCTCGGTGCGACCGAGCAGCCCGCAACCATCAGGTCGAGGAACGCCTCCTTGGTCGGGCGCACGTCCATCGGACACGCCCCGCCCGCAAGCGGCAGGCCGGTGCCGAGACGGTGTGCAAGTTCCCAGAGCATCTCCCACTCCTCGAGCAGGTCGCCGGGTGCGGCGATCATCGCTTCGGTATAGCGGGCGTAGGGGATTTCGTACCACCATTCGGAAAGGTTGCTGATGTCCTCGCGCTCGAGGCACATCTTGGGCGCGAGGATATAGTCGGCGCGCTTCGCCGTCGCGGACTCGGCGTTGACGTCGATCGACACGAGCAGGTCGAGCCCGTCGATCGCGCGCGTCATCTTGTCCTGATCGGGAAAGGCGACCACCGGATTGCCGCCGATCACGATCAGCGCGCGCACCTGGCCTTCGCCAGGCGTCAGCATTTCGTCGGCGAGCACGTTGCACGGCATCTCCATGCCGAGATGGGTGAGGCCGCGGATGCGCGAGGCGGGGAAGCCCTCGCCAAAGAGCGCCATCGGCGGCGCGACCTGCGCGCGGCGCGGGGTGACGGGGGTGAAGACGCGCGGGATCGAGCTTTTCTCGCCCTCGCGGCAGAAGCGCCCGCAGATGATGTTGAGCGACGAGACCAGATACTGCGTGAGCGTGCCGTTTCCCGCCATTTCGGGACCGGTGCCGGTCGAGACGACGCCCTTGGCACCGCCCGCGAACATCCGCGCCGCGGCGACCAGTTGGGCTTCGTCGACGCCCGCGCGCGCGGCCGCGACCGCGGGGGTGAAATCGGCGACGGCGCGGCGCAGCTCGTCGAGGCCGTCGACATATTGCTGGACAAACGCCTGGTCTTGGAGGCCTTCGGACAGGATGACATGAATGATCCCGGCAAGCAGCGCGGGATCTTCGCCGGGGCGAACCGGCAGGTGGATGTGTGCGAGAGCCGCGACGTCGCTCTCGCGCGGGTCGGCGACGATCAGCTTCAGCCCCTGATCCAGCGCATCGCGCAAGCGGCGCGATGGCGAAAAGGGCGGCAGGCCACCCGGCGGGCCATAATGCGAGACGATCGGATTGTTGCCAATGAAAAAGGCGACGTCGGCCTCGGCGAAGCTGTGCATCCCGCCCATCCAGTTGCCGTAACGCATCGTCGTATAGACTTTGGCGGGCTGGTCGAGGGTGACCGACGTATAGATGTTGCGCGTGCCCAGCCCCTGCGCGAAGGCCATCGCGCTGCCGACCCCGGCGCTGTTCTGGAAGGCGTAGGTGCCGCCATAGACTGCGACGGCATGCGGGCCGTGCTCGGCGATGATCGCCGACAGTTTCGCGGCGATCTCGTCGAGCGCGGTGTCCATCGCGATATCCTGAAACGCCCCGGCGACGCGCTTTTGCGACACCGTCAGCCGCTGCGGGCCGTGGTGGGCGTCGGGCAATTGGCGGCCCTTGATACAGGTATAGCCGCCGAACACGGGGTCGTCGGGATCGCCCTGCACCTTGGTGACGCGGCCCTCGTCGATCGTGACCAGCATCGCGCAATTGGCATGGCAGAAGCGGCAGAAACTGCGGCGGACCTCAGGCATAATATCTCTCCCTGATTGCACCCTACGCCTCGCCGCCCCGCAATCGACTGGCACTTTTGGCGGTGGATGCCTGTCCGGCGCGAGCGCAATTTCGCGGCAACGAACAGGGAGAGTATCGATGCCGACATCGCGCCAATGGCTGCTGAACGGACATCCGCGCGGGCGCGGGATCGAGGATGGCGATTTCAAGCTCGTCGAGACCGGGATCGGCGCGCCGGGCGAGGGCGAACTGCTGCTGAAGACACTCTATCTGGGGTTCGATCCGGCGCAAAAGGGGTGGATGGAAAATATCGCCGACTATGTCGCGCCGATGGCGATCGGCGACGTGATGCGCGGTAGCGGGATCAGCGAAGTTGTCGAGAGCAACCATCCGGACTTTGCGGTCGGCGACCTCGTCATGGGATCGACCGGCTGGACCGAATGGCACCGTTCGACCGGCGAGGGGCTGGTGAAGATCGACACAAAATTGCCGCCGACCGCGATGCTGTCCGTGCTGGGGACGACCGGGGTCACCGCCTGGTGCGGACTGTTCAAGGTCGGGCGGCCGGTCGCCGGCGATACGGTGCTCGTCTCGGGCGCGGCGGGGGCCACGGGGTCGGTCGTGGGTCAACTTGCGAAGATTGCGGGGTGCCGCGCGGTCGGCATCGCGGGCGACGAGGACAAATGCCGCTGGCTCGTCGAGGAAGCGGGCTATGACGCCGCGATCGATTACAAGGCAGGCGATGTGCGGGCCCAGATCCGCGAACATTGTCCGCGCGGGGTCGACGTCATTTTCGACAATGTCGGCGGCGCGATCCTCAACGACATGCTCGGCGAGATCGCGACAGGCGCGCGGGTCGTGATCTGCGGCGGGATCAGCCGGTACGAGACCGGATCGCTGCCCGCGGGCCCGCAAAATTATTTCAATCTGGTCTTTCGCCGCGGCACGATGGCGGGCTTTATCGTGCTCGACTGGGCCGCCGAATTTCCGGCGATCCGCAAACGGCTGGAGGGTTTCGTCCAGGATGGACGGCTCACCTATCGCGAGGATGTGCAGCAGGGGTTCGAAAATGCTCCGGCGACGCTGAAGCGCCTGTTCAGCGGCCAGAACCGCGGCAAGCAATTGTTGAAGCTGTAGGGAGATCGACATGGGCAGGCTGGCAGGCAAGCGCGCCGTCATCATCGGCGCGGCATCGACGGGAAATATGGCGCAGGTCACCGCGCGGCTCTTTGCGCGCGAGGGTGCGACGGTGATGGTGGCGGGGCGCAAGGCGGAGCCGCTGGAGGCGCTGGCTGGGGAGATCGGCGGCCACGCCGCGCTTTGCGATATCACCGACAAGGCATCGGTCTTCGCGCTCGCCGATGCGGCGAAGGCGAAGATGGGCGGGGTCGATGTCGCGCTGAACGCGAGCGGCTGGGGGCTGCTCAAGCCCTTGCTCGAGGTGACCGAGGAGGAGCTGGCGAGCATCGTCGCGCTGCAGTTCACCGGCGTGCATCATTTCCTGCAGGCGTTCGTCGGCGCGATGCTGGCGAACGACCCGAGCGGCGGTTCGATCATCCAGATATCGTCGGCGACGACGCGCTCGCCGATCAGCAATCACGCGGCCTACATCGGCACCAAGACAGGGTCGGAGGCGCTGATCCGCTGCGTCGCCAATGATTTCGGCGCGGCGGGGATCCGGGCGAATATCGTGTCGCCGGCGTTCACCGAATCGCCGATGACCGAGGGCGCGTTCGCGACGCCGGGGCTCGTCGATGCCTTCCTGCCGCGCTATCCGCTGGGGCGGCTGAACACGTCGCAGGATGTGGCGAACGCATGCCTGTGGCTGGCGAGCGACGAGGCGTTCGTGACCGGCGAGAATTTGCAGCCCAATGGCGGTCTCGCGCTGCGCGGGAATCCGCAGGAGCATGATATCGCCGCCGCCGTCGGCGCGGCGATGGCGAAGCTGCAAGCTAGCTGATCTGCCGCTCGCGCCCTTCCCAATAGGGCGCGCGGAGCTCGCGGCGCAGGATCTTGCCCGACGGGTTGCGCGGCAGCGCGGGGATGAAGTCGACCGACTTCGGGCATTTATAGCCCGCGATCCGTGTCCGCGCCCAGCCGATGATCTCGCCTGCATCGGCGCTCTGGCCTTCGCGCAGGACGACGCAGGCCTTCACCGCTTCGCCCCATTTGTCGTCGGGGACGCCGACCACCGCGACATCGGCGACGGCGGGGTGGCCATAGATCGCATTCTCGACCTCGGCCGGATAGACATTCTCGCCGCCCGAGATGATCATGTCCTTCACCCGGTCGTGGAGGTAGAAATAGCCGTCCTCGTCGGTGTAGCCGGCATCGCCGGTGCGCAGCCAGCCGCCCGCGTCGATCGTCTCGGCGGTCGCTTCGGGCCGCCCCCAATATTCGCGCATATTGGCCTGCGCGCGGATCGCGATCTCGCCGATTTCGCGCGGGGGCAGGGGATTGCCGCCCTCATCGATCACCCGCATCTCGACCCCGCGCAAAGGCTTGCCGACCGAGCGCATGCGCTCGTTGCCCGCCGGGTCGTGATCCTCGGGCGGCAGCGCGGCGATCGTGCCCGACGTCTCGGTCATGCCGTACATCTGGACGAAGCCGCACTGGAAGACGTCGATGCACTGGCGCAGCAGGTGGAGCGGGATTGGCGAGGCGCCATAGGCGATGTGACGCAGGCGCGAGAAATCGACCTCGCGTGCGCGGGGCTGGTTGACGATGATCTGCATCGCCGCGGGCACCATGAAGATTTTCGAGATGCCATAGGCCTCGATCAGGTCGAGCACCCCGCCGGGGTCGAACTCGCGCGTGATGACGCCGGTCGCGCCGTTGGTCATCACGGTGATGCCGTATCCGGTGCCGCCGATGTGGAAGCAGGGCATGGCGACCAGCCCGACGTCATCCTCGTCCCAGCGTTCCCATTCGGCCTGTAGCGCTGGATCGCGATCGAGCTGCGAACGTAGCACCGACCCGTTGGTCAGCACCGCGCCCTTGGGCTTGCCGGTGGTGCCCGAGGTGTACATCTGGATCACCGCATCGGTCTCGCCGCGCGCGATGCCGGGGTCGGTGGCGGGGAAGCTGTCGCGCCAGCCGCGATAATCGGGAAAGCCGCTCGCCGCGCCTTCGGTCGCGACCACATGCTCGACGCCAGGAAAGGCGGCGCGGTTCGCGGCAACCAGCTCGGTGAATTCCGGTCCCACGCACAGGATGCGCGCGCCGCAATTCTCGATGATCCACGCGATTTCCGGGACCGCGAGGCGCCAGTTGACCGGCGTCATGACGCCCCCTGCCTTGGCGACCGCGACCAGCAGCTCGAAATAAAGATCGCTGTTCTTGCCGAGATAGGCGACGCGGTCGTCGGGCTTCAGGCCGAGCGCGATCAGCGCGTTCGCGGCGCGGCTGCTGTTCGCGTCGAAATCGGCGTAACGCGTCGCGCGGCCTTCGAAGTGGAAGAGGATCCGGTCGGGACGTTCGCGCGCGTTGGTCCGCGCGACGTCGGCGATCCGCTGAAAGGCTGGAACCTTCACTGACTTTCTCTCCCCTGGTCAGGCGTGACCGAACGCCTGCCGGTAGAGACTGGAGTCGGCGGCGTAGAAATTGCAATGAAAACCCGACGGGACGCGGAACGGGACATGGACCGTCGCAACCGGCCCCGCCGCGATGTCGAGCGCGTCGAAGATCGCAAGCTCGCTTGTCGCTGCGCCTGCGCGGTGGACCAGCGTCATCGCATAGCCGTCGCCTTCGCCCACAGCGCCCATCTTTGGCGCGAAAACCAGCTCGCCGCACGAAGCGCCATTACCGAAGTGGTAGATATCCTCCCGGCCGCTCACGGTGTCGAAGCGCAGTACCGCGTCCATCCCCTCGGCGCGGCCGTCGCGGCTGTTCAAATTGATGTTGGCAAAGCTGTGGCGCGAGGCGCGGGTCATGAACCGGTCGTCGGGGCGCGGAAACTGGATGTCGCGGTCGTTGAGCGTTTCCTCCCTGAGCCACGTCCCGTTGCCGTTCGTGCCCGGATCGATCGTCCAGCGGCGCAGGCTCTGCTGGGTATCGCCATGGGTCTTTTTCGCGCCCGTCTCGTCGGGGAACAGCGCGGTGCCGTTCGCGGCGGCGACGTCGGCGACGATCTTGCCGTCCTGTTCCCAGACGTTGAGTTCGTGGAACATGTGGCGCGGCTCATAGTCGAACCAGCGTATGTCGCTCGCCGAACCCTGGCGCGGCATGATCGCGAATTTCGTCGGGCGGCCATTGACCCACGCGGTCATCGGCCCGCCCTGCATGAAGCGGCCGAGGTCGGCGTCGATCGGGATGACCGGAAAGACGACCCAGTTTTCGGTCAGGAAGAAGGTGTGCATCAGCGCATTGTGCGGCATGTCGATCAGCTCGGCCTTGGTCACCCGGCCATCGGCGTCGATCACGTCGTAGCGGATCTGCGGCGCCCCCATCGGGCCGTTGATCATCGCGCCCAGATTGATCAGCTCGCCCGTCGCATGGTCGATCTTGGGATGCGCCGAAAAGGTCGTGGTGATCGTCCCGCCATAATGTTCCTCGCCCAGCGTTTCGAGGGTGCGCGGATCGAGTTCGACCGCCGGTGCGCCCTCCATCAGTGCCAGCAACTTGCCGCCATGGACGATGATGTTGGTGTTCGCGGTGTTGTAGCGCTTGCCCGCGACCGACGGGTCGGCGGTCATCGGGTTGCCGAACAGCCCGAACAGGCGCTTGCCCGCGGCCATTTCCATTTCGAACTTTTCGGTTCGGACCCAGCGGTTGAGCATCGATGCGCGGCCGTCGGCGATATGGAAGGCATAGACCATGCCGTCGCCGTCGAACCAATGATACTCGCCCTCGCGCGTCGGATAGAGCGGTTCGGGGCCGTTGCGATAGAAGACGCCGACCAGATCCGCCGGGATCTCGCCCTCGACGATCAGGTCGGGCGCGGTCGCCTCGAACCGCACCGGCTGATGATGCCCGGACAGATAGGGATGGTCGAAAAAGGCCTGCGTCATCCTGGTTCCTCTGGTCTGTCCATCAAACAAGGGGCGGTGCAATGCGCCGCCCCTTGTTCTTGGTTCCCCTTTTACGACCCCGCCGTGCCCCGGCGGGAACATTCTGTCGTCAGAACTTGAAGCCGAGCTCGACACCGTATGTGCGCGGCTCGATGGAGCCGGAGAAGGTGAAAAGACCGGCGACCGGCAAGGTGCTGCCGATGTCGCGCACGTTGGTCAGATTGCGGCCGAACACGGCGACGCTGACTTCCCCGCTGCCCGTCATGAAGGTGTAGGACACCTGTCCCGACAGATTTTCGCGATCCTTGGTAAAGCAGCGGAAATCGTTGGTGACCGCGCCGAAGACGACCGGCCGGTTGGCGACGATGCAGGTCGCCACCTTGCTCTGGAAGCGGAGCAAGATATTGGCGTCGAGGCGTCCCGAGCCGATGTCCTTCGAATAATTGGCCCCGGTCGAGAACTGGAATTTCGGTGCGCGGCGCAGGGTGAGCGTCGACACGTCGTCGCCGACATTGTCGCCATTCAGATCCTTTAGGAAGGTTCCGTACCTGGCGTCGATATAGCTTGCCGATGCCGTGAAGTTCAGCGATTCGGACGGCTGCATGATCAGTTCGAGCTCGGCGCCGGTGATCTTTGCCGACGCGGCGTTTCCGACCACCGTCTCCTGCGGCTGGGCCGAACCCGGCGGCGAGGGCTGGACGACCTCTTCCTGCTTGTTGTCATATTTGGTGTGGAACAGCGCGATGTTGGTCCGCAACGTCCGGTCGAGCCAGTCGGCCTTCAACCCGACCTCGAACGCGTCGACGGTTTCCGGGAAATAGGGACCAAGCGAGGTCGGCGATGCGGCGCGTCCGTTGAACCCGCCCGACCGGAAGCCGGTCGAATAGGAAGCATAGATTATCTTGTTGTCGCCGACTTCATAGGTCGCGTTGGCGCGCCAAGTGAATTTGCCGAACGACGCCTTGCCCGAACAATTGGTGGCGGGACCGTAAGTCGGCAGCCCTGCGAGGGGTCCCGGTCCAAAGACGCCGGTGACGCGCACGCAGGACCGTCCGTCGAAGTTCGGCTGGCTCAATTCGACCAGCCCCACGACCTGGCCGTAGTTGTTGAAGGTCTGCTTTCTGTCGCGGGTGTAGCGGCCGCCGACCGACAGTTTGAAGCGGTCGGTCAGCTTGAACTGGGCGTCGGCAAAGCCGGCATAGGACCTGGCCTTATTGTCGGTGTAGGCGCGAAGCGTCGCGCCGGTCGCGCTTTGCGAGGGCACGGGTCCCAGACGCGTAAACTGGTCCAGCTGGTAATTGCTGTTGTAATAATAGCCGCCGACCAGCAGGTTGACCGCGTCGCTCAGCTCGGCCAGCACCCGCAGCTCCTGGCTGAACTGTTCGAATTGCTGGATGCGCCGGGTGGCGAAGAAATCCGCCGAACTGCCGTCGAAGTCCTGCGCGACATTCTCGTCATTGGTGCGATAGCCGGTGACCGAAAAGAGCGTGATATTGTCGTTCAGCGACCAGGTGATGTTGCCGGTGACCGCGTCGGTGTCGTTGGTGACGTCGTGCGGGGCGCGCTGGTAGGTGCCGTCGACGCCGCGATCGGGCAGGGCAAAGCGGTTGCATTCGGCGACCGGCGAGAATCCGGGCGCGCCGGCGGCGAGGCAGATCAGGTCCAGGCTCGACGATGTCGGGATCGAAACCGTCTCGCCGCGCTCGCGCATATGTTCATAGGTTATCTCGGCCGAAAAATCGCTGCTGGGCTCGATCAACAGGGTCGCCCCGCCGGTCAGCGTTTCATATTTGCCATCGCGGCCGCCGGTGCTGAGGTTGCGGACAAAACCGTCGGTCTTGTCGTAGAAGCCGAAGGCCTTGATCGCGATGAAATCTCCCAGCTTGCCGCTGTTGGCGACCAGCCGGGCACTTTTGGTGTCGAACCTGGCATAGGATAGGCGGCCCTTGACGCCGAAATCGTCGGTCGGCTTCGTGCGCTTCACCTCGATCACGCCGCCGATCGTGTTGCGGCCGAACAGGGTTCCCTGCGGACCGCGCAGGACCTGCAGGCTTTCAAGGTCGAAACTGTCGAGCAGTTGGCCGGTGTTGGTGCCGATGAACACGCCATCGACGACGACGCCGACGGTCGGGTCGAAGCTTTTTTCGATATCCTCGAACGAAATGCCGCGAATGGAAATCGCCGCTGCGCTCGGACCGGCCGACACGCTGTCGATCACCAGGCTGGGAACGCGCCCCGCGACGTCGCGAATATCCTGCACCATGCCGGTATCCAGCGCCTTTTCGTCCAAGGCGGTAATCGCGACCGGGACCGATTGGGCGCTTTCCTCGCGCTTCTGGGCGGTGACGACGATTTCGCGAATGGCGCCGCCGTCGTCCTGCACCGGTGCCTCCTGGGCAAACGCCGGCGTGGCAATGGCCAGTGCAGCGAGCGACACAGTGGCATGGATGGCAGGCAGCATTCGGGCATGCGTGATCATCGTCGTTCCTCCCTCTCGCGCCGGCGCATAGCCCGCCGGTCGCGTTGGGGGGAAGGTCCGCTTTATGGTGCGATTCAACAATCATCAAAAATATCAGGCATGCCGTAGCGGCACGAAATCCCCTGATTTCCTTGCTTTCTATTGCCTCTGGGTCGCGCCGCCATCGGCGAAAACGCCATGCCCCGACATGAAACGGGCGTCGTCGGAGGCCAGAAAGGCGGCAACGTCGGCGATGTCTTCGGGCTGGCCGAGCCGACCGAGAGCCGCCTTGTCGATCCACTTCTGCCGGAATTCGGGCATAGCGGTGAAGGCGGGGGCGGTCATCGGCGTCTCGATCGCGCCGGGCTGGATGCAATTGACCGTGATGCCATGCGCGCCGACCTCGGCCGCGACCGACTTGGTCATGCCCAGCACCGCATGTTTCGACGCGCTGTAGGCGGTCATGCCTGCTTCGCCGAAGCTCGACATCACCGATCCGATCAGGATGATCCGTCCGTGCGGCGATTGTTTGAGAAGGGGCAGCGCGTCGCGCATCAGGCGAAACACCGCGGTAACGTTGACCGACATCATCTGGTCGAAAAATTCGTCGCTGGCCTCGTCGAGCATCTGCAAGCCGGTAATGCCGGCGCAAGCGACGACGATGTCGAGCCGGCCGAACCGCGCCTCGGCTTCGGCTACCAGCTTTGCATTGATACCCGGCGCCGTGACATCGCCCACGATGTCGACCTGACCCGCGCGGTCGGTGGTCAGGACGCGCGCGCCGTCGGCGGCGAGGCGCCGTGCGGTCGCGAGGCCGATCCCTGATCCCGCGCCGGTGACGAGCGCCACGCGGCCGTCGAGGCGCCCCGCCGTCACAGCGAACTGCCGCCGTCGATGCGGAACTCGGCGCCGGTCGCGAACGCCGATTCGTCGGACGCCAGATAGAGAACGATCGCCGAAATCTCCTCGGGTTTGCCAAGGCGGCCCACCGGGTGGGTTGCGACCCAGCTGTCGTAGAGCGCTTGGCCGTCGGCGACCTGCGCCATCACTTTCTCGAGGATCGGGGTGTGGATCGCGCCCGGATGCACCGAATTGCAGCGGATGCCATAGCCCTTGCGGGCATAATGCAGCGCGACCGATTTGGTGAGATGCGTCACCGCGGCCTTGGCGGCGTTATAGGCGGCGAGATCGGCCTGCGCGCGCACACCGCACATCGACGACATGTTGATCACCGACCCGCCATGATCCCTCATCTTCGGAATGATATGCTTGCAGCCGAGGAACACCCCGTCGACGTCGACCGAAAATTCGTGGCGAAAGGCCGCGAGCGTCAGATCCTCGATCGAACCGTGCGTCGTGATCCCGGCATTGTTGACGAGGATGTCGATGCGCTCGCAGGTGCCGAGCGCGGCGAGCCATTCGGTTTCCTGCGACACGTCGAGTTTGACGAAGCGCTGACCAAGCTCCGCGGCGAGCGCCTCGCCCGCGGCGATGTCGATGTCGGCGATCACGACGCTGGCGCCCTCGGCGACGAAGCGGCGGACGATGTCGAGCCCCAGCCCCGACGCGCCGCCGGTCACAAAGGCCGTCTTCTCGGCAATCCGCCCGCTTGCTCCTGCCATCGCATCCTCCCTTATTTTGTGGCGGCACTATCATGCCGGACAGCGGGCGAGGGGACTATTTATTGAGCTAGGTGCGCCGGCTGCGCCGACGGTTCCAAGGTTGGCCCGGGACAGGAGAGGCCGCATGACGACGGACTGGGACTATATCATCATCGGCGCCGGGTCGGCGGGCTGCGTCCTTGCCGAGCAGCTAAGCGCCGACCCCGCCATCCGGGTGCTGCTGCTCGAAGCGGGCGGCAGCAACGACAGCCGCTGGGTCGCGATCCCCAAGGGGGTCGCCAAGCTGGTCACCAATCCCGACCATATCTGGGCCTATGGCGTGTCGCAGCCGCGCGGCGACGGCAGCGCGCCCGGCGAGGTGTGGATCCGCGGCAAGGGGCTGGGCGGATCGTCGGCGGTCAACGGCATGATCTGGAGCCGCGGCGAACCGGCCGATTATGACGAATGGGAAAAGCTCGGCTGCACCGGCTGGAATGGCGATGCGATGACCGACGCCTTTCGCAAGCTGGAAGATCATGGCCTCGGCGCCAGCGCGATGCGCGGCGCGGGCGGGCCGGTCAGGGTTGCGCCGAAGATCCACAGCTATCCGCTGGCCGAGACGATGGTGCAGGCGGGCGTCGAGATGGGGCTGAAGCCCGTCGACGATCTCAACGGATCGACCTTGGATCGCGTTGGCTTTTACGCGCACAACGTCCGGAGTGGGCGGCGCGAAAGCGCGGCGACGACTTTTCTCGCGCGGGCGAAGAAACGACCCAACCTGCGCGTCGTGACGCATGCGATGGCCGAGCGGCTGGTCATCTTGGGCGGCAGGGTCGTCGGGGTCGAGGCGAAGGTCGCGGGCCAACCGCAGCGGTTCGATTGCGCCGGCGAGGTCATCGTTTCAGGCGGCGCTTTGGAAAGTCCCTTGCTGCTCCAGCGCTCTGGGATCGGCCCCGCCGATGTGCTGCGCGCCGCCGGGGTCGGCCCGGTCGTCGATGCGCCCGACGTCGGCGGGCGGATGCGCGAGCATCTGGGCTTTTCGATGCCGCACCGCCTGTCGCGCGACGTCGGCAGCAACCGCAGTTTCTTCGGCATCGGCCTGATGCGCGCGATGGCGCAATATTTGCTGACGCGCGGCGGGATCATGGCGACGGGACCGTTCGAGGTCGGCGCCTTCCTGAACCTGACCAGCCGCGACCTGCGGCCCGACCTTCAGCTTTACCTCGGCGGCTACACCTTCGCGCTCGGCGACGACAAGCATCCGGTGCCGCTCAGCAGCATCGACCGCAAGCCGGGGATGACCATCTATGGCCAGCTGCTCCGCCTGACGAGCGAGGGGAGCATTTTGATCACCGGGCCGGGCAGCGACGCGCCCGCCGACATCAAGCCCAACTGGCTCTCGACGCGCGAGGACGAGCGCACCGCGATCGCCGCGGTGCATACGATGCGCCGCTATATGGCGCAGCCCGCGCTCGTCGGGCTGGTCGAAAGCGAACTGCTTCCCGGCGCGGCGGTGCAGAGCGACGCCGAAATCCTCGCCGCTTTCCGCCGCCTCGCGACCTGCGGCCTGCACGGCGTGGGGACGTGCCGCATGGGAAGCGACAACCGCGCCGTCACCGACGCGCGGCTGCGCGTCAACGGCGTCGACGGATTGCGTGTCGTCGACTGTTCGGTGATGCCGTCGCCGGTGACCGGCAACACGAACGCGCCGGCGATGGCGGTTGCTTTGCGGGCGGCGGGGCTGATCCGCGAGGATAGGCGCAAGCTGCGCGCGGTGGCTTGAGGGGTTTGGCGGGGCAGTTTTGGGGCGGAAGCGGACCCGCCCCGTTTGTCATTCCCGCGAAAGCGGGGACCCAGGGCGTCCGTCGGCATACCCCACTCTGGGTTCCCGCTTTCGCGGGAATGACAAGATAAGGAAATGTTGCCTCGTGCTCGGCACCTCCACTCAAACCCTCTCGCGGTCCTTCAGCCAGCCGATCCCGCGGCGCAGCAGGTCGTAGAAGACCGGCAGGTCCCACGCGCAGCGGTCGACGGTCGGCCACCAGTCCATCATCGGCTGCAAATCATAATGCCCGCGGCAATGGCCGAGCGTGAGGTACAGCACCGCGCCCGCGCCATGCCGCTTGATATAGAAGACGGGATAGGTGCCCGGCGCATCCTCGGCCTCGACGAAGCCGGTGCCCGGCCCGGTGCATTCGGTGTCGAGCAGGACATGGAGGTCGCCGTGCGTTTCGAGATGATAGAGCTCGTCGGTCGTCTCGAACGGCTCGATGCCCTTGGTGAGCTGGTGATCGGGATCGACGACGCGGACGGTGTAAGGCTCGATCGCCGGGTGGCTGATGAACTGCGACCCCAGCAAATCCATCATCAGCGGCGCCCAGCGCGGCGCATCCCACACGCCCGTGTCGAGCAACCGCAGGATCGAATTGGTGCCGTGGAGTGCGTACCAGCGCCCGCCCCTGGCGAGCCAACGCTTCAGCGCCTCCTGCGCGGGGAGCGACGGCGCGACGTCGCAGGTGTAGGTGATGAGGATGTCGGCGCCTTCGATCGCCTCGATATTGTCGTAATTCTCGAACACGCGCGTCCGGACGCGCTGGTCCTCGGCGAGCAGTTTGAGCAGCTCGAGCCGCGCGAAATCCATGTCGTGCCAGACGCCGCCGCAGATCAGCACGCAGTTGATGCGGGGCGGATGTTCGCTGTCGCTCATCGCCGGTCCTCTCCTCCTGTTATGGCGCCATCATGCGAACGCGGTGCGCTGCCGTCACCTTGCTGTATTGATAGGTTCCCGAATGGAGCGAAACTGGCAAGAGGGCGGACGAGAGGAGAGGTGCGATGCAGCAGAGGCTCGGCGGCAAGGTCGCTTTGGTCACCGGCGGGACGAGCGGAATCGGGGCGGCGACGGTCGAGCGGCTGACGAAGGAAGGCGCGAAGGTCGTCTTCACCGGCTCGAACGCCGAAGCGGCGGCGCTCGTCGAAGCCCGGACCGGCGCCATCTTCCGCGCCCATCGCGTCGAAGACGCTTCGGCGTGGGATGCGCTGATGGCGGAGGTCGAGGCCGAATATGGCCGGCTGGACGTCGCCTTTGCCAATGCCGGGACCGAGGCAGGCGATGCCAGCGTCGAGGACATCGGCATCGATGCCTGGAACCATATCGTCGGCGTGAACCAGACCGGCGTAATGCTGACGGTTCAGCATGCGATCCGCGCGATGGCCAAGAACCCGCAAGGGCCCGGCGGTTCGATCATCGTCAACTCGTCGATGAACGCGCACCGCGCCATGGGAAATTATGTCGCCTATTCGGTGACCAAGGCGGCGGTGGTCGCGCTCGTCAAATCGGCGGCGATCCACTGCGCGGGCAAGGGGTATAAAATCCGCGTCAATGCGATCCTGCCCGGTGTCGTCGAAACTGACATGATCCGCGGCGTCATCGACCGCTCGCCCGATCCCGCGGCCGCACGCGCAACGTTCGAGGGGATGGCGCCGATGAGGCGCATGGCGCAGCTCGATGAAGTGAGCGCGCTCGTCGCCTTTCTCGCGTCCGACGAGGCCGGCTTCATCTCGGGCAGCGACTATGTCATCGACGGCGCCACAACCGCGGGTATGATGGGCGTCTGATCCCCTCTGCTCTGGAGTTTTTGTGACCGAACCTGCGCTGTTCCAGCCGATGTCCGTCGGCGGCCTCAACCTTCGCAACCGCATCGTCATCGCGCCGATGTGCCAATATTCGGCGGTCGATGGCTGCATGACCGACTGGCACCTGATCCATCTCGGCAACCTCGCGCTATCGGGGGCGGCGCTGCTGACGATCGAGGCGACGGCGGTGCTGCCCGAGGGGCGGATCAGCTATGCCGACGTCGGGCTGTGGGACGAGGGGACCGAGGCCGCGATGGCGCGCACGCTGGAAAGCGTTCGCCGCTGGTCGGACATGCCGATCGCGATCCAGCTCAGCCATGCCGGGCGAAAGGCCTCGGTCGAAGTGCCGTGGAAGGGCGGGGCGCAGCTGCCGCCGGGCGATCCAAACGGCTGGCAGACCGTCGGGCCATCGCCGCTGCCCTTCGCCGCAGGGCAAGTCGCACCGATTGCGCTCGACGGCGGCGAGATGGCGCGCATTTGTGACGCCTTCGCCGCGTCGGCCGAGCGGGCGGCGCGGCTGGACTTGGCCGCGGTCCAGATCCATGCGGCGCATGGCTATCTGGTGCATCAATTCCTCTCGCCGTTGTCGAACCAGCGCACCGACGATTATGGCGGCAGCCTCGAAAACCGGATGCGTTTTCCGCTGGAAATCTTCGACGCGGTACGCCGCGCCTTTCCCGCCGAGCGGCCGGTCACCGTCCGCGTTTCGGGCACCGACTGGGTTGAAGGCGGCTGGACGATCGAGGAAACCATCGCGTTTGCGCGAGTGCTCGAAGCGCGCGGCTGCGCGGCGGTCCATGTGTCGAGCGGCGGTCTCGATCCGCGACAGCAGATTCCGGTCGGGCCAGGCTATCAGGTGCCGCTCGCGCGCGCTGTGAAGGCGGCGGTCGCGGTGCCCGTCGTCGCAGTCGGGCTGATTACCGATTATGACCAGGCCGAAGCGATCGTGGCGTCGGGCGATGCCGATCTGATCGCGCTGGCTCGTGCGATGCTGTTCGACCCGCGCTGGCCGTGGCACGCCGCGGCGCATCTGGGCGCGAGCGTCAAGGCGCCCCCGCAATATCTGCGATCGCAACCGCGGGAGTTTCCCGACCTCTTCGTCACCTGAGACGCCGCCATGACAAAAGGCCGCCCCTTTCGGGACGGCCTTTCCATTGTCAGCCAACATGGGCCAGCTCAGGCGAGCCGTGCCTCCGTGGCGGAGGCCAGGCTCATGAACTTTGCCGCACGCGGCATATGACAATGAGACATCAGACCACCTCCTTTCCGTTGTTGAACGATAGCAACAATGTGGAATGCGATCGCGCCGCGGTCAAGACGTCACAGCGCCGGCATCGTCACATCGAACCTCGCGCAAATTCAAACGCCATCGACGCCGAGCCTATCCCTTATGGATCGCGTTTTGCGGTCCGGGCGCGGTTCGGCGGGTGGGGCAAAAAAAAGGGAGGGCGCCGCCCTCCCTTTCCTTGGCGCCAATGATGTTGCGTCAGTCCAGTTTGAACCGGATCCCGACGCGAAACTGGCGGCCGAGCAGGTCCGAATAGGTGCTGTTCGCCGCCAGGCCGGTTTCGGGCAGCAGCAGCGGGTTGGCGTTGAACAGGTTGGTGACGTTGAAGAAAAGCTCCGCTTGCGAGGCGCTTTCAAAGCGGATCTTCTGCGTCAGATTGAGGTCGACGTAGAACAGACCCTTGACGTGGTTGTTGTCGTAGGTCGGAAATTGGCTGGTCGAGGTCGGGCAGCCGGTCGTGCATTCGATCGCGTTGGCGAGATACTTGCCCGCGCTGACGCCGCGCCCGGTGACCGTCCCCGAGAAGGTCGGGGTCGAATAGTTGATGTTGGCGCGGAAAATCCATTTCGGCGTGCTGGCCTGACCGCCATTGGCGCCGACCGTGTTGACCGGCACCGTGCCCGGGATGCCGGTATCGGAGAGATTCTCGATATAGCGGGTGGCTGTGCCCTTCAGCGTGATCGCGGCGTTCTCGCCCACCGGCAGGCGATAGGCGGCGTCGAAGTCGATACCGCGCACCAGCTTGCTGACGAAATTGAATGGTTGCGTCCGGATCAGCTTGTAGGGGACGGTCGGCGTCGAGCGGGTCGGATCGTCGGTGATCGCGTCGCAATATTCCTGCCGCCCTTCAAAGCAGCGGTTGATCGTTTCCTGCGCGCTCAATGAATCGATCGCGTCCTCCAGGTCGATGCGGAAATAGTCGACCGATGCGGTGAAGCCCGGAATGAAGCGTGGGGTGACCACGCCGCCGATGTTCCACGAATCCGCCTTTTCGGGGGTCAGGTTCGGGTTGCCCGTCGTCAGGCCCGAATAGGGGAAGAATTGCGGCCCGTTGGCGAGGTCGGGCGTGAAGGCCGGATTGCGGACCGAATCGCTGTTCGCCGTACCGGCCTGGAACAGCTCATTGAGGTTCGGCGCGCGAATGTCGCGCGATCGCGTCACACGGAAGCGGATATCCTCGATCGGCGCCCAGGTTGCGCCCAACTTCCACGTGGTGACATAGCCCGAGTTCGAATAGTCGGTGCCGCGCACCGCACCGTTGAACTCAAGCCCAAGGCCGAGCGGGACCACGGTTTCGAGATAGGCTTCCTTCACATTGTAGCTACCGCGGAAGGGCAGGTAGTTGCCGACCGACCAGCGGTTGGTCGTCGTGCCGTTGGCGTTTATGATCGGCTGGAACTCGTCAGGCACGCTGCCGCGAATCTTTTCCTCGCGATATTCGGCACCGACCGCGACGCTGACGTCGCCGGCCCATGTCGCGAAAGGCGTCAGCGACAGGTTGGCGCCGGTGACGAACTGTTCGAGCACCTGTTTGCGGTACGGGTCGCCCAGCACATAGTCGATCGCAGCCGGATCGGCGACGCCGATGCCGAGGCGGTTCAGCGGCACGCAGTTCGGATCGTCGTTGGTGGTGACGGCGTCGACGTTGATCAGACACTGGATCGACCCGACGGCATAGCCGCGCGCATTGCCCGCCGGTGCAAAGGCCGCATTCGTCGCCTGCGCCATGCGCGTCACATGCATGATGTTGCGAAGCTGCTCGCGCAGATCCGACCGGCTGTACTGGCCGAAGACATCCCAGCGCGCGGCATTGCCGAACGCGTCGAATTCGCCTTGCGCGCCGGCGACGTAACGCTGGACCTGGCGCTTGTTGTTGATGCCGCGGAACGGCAGATCTGCCGCGGTGGTCGTGATGCTGATCTGGGTGACCCCTGCGAGGCGCGCTGCGCCCAGCGTTTGCAGGGCGAAGGCGTTGCAGGTGATCGGAACCGGAACGGTCGTACAGCCCGTCGTGTTCAGGTTGGCCGAACCGAGGTTGGGCCCGGCGTTGAAGAAGACTTCCTGTTTGTTGAACGAGCCTTCGGCGAAAATCTCGACATTGTCGGAGATTTCATAGCTCAGGCGGCCATAGGCGCCCCAACGGTCGTCGCGGGGGTTGAGGCCGATGCGGCGGCCCGAGTCATTGACCCGCCAGTCGCCGCCGACCGTACGCGTGACCGCGGCAGCGCCGCCCAGCGCGGGGGAGTTGAACGAGCCATACTGGAACGGGATGACCTGACCACCGTTGCCGAAATAGAGGCCGCGCAGTGCGTTCGCGGTGGTGCCGGTCGAGGCGGTGATGAAGCCGCCGGGCGCCTGGTTCGTCTGACCGGCATTTTGGCGGAAGGTGATGAAGGCGGGCTGGCCGTTGGTCGCCGTATAGGCCGGGTTCGCAAAGGCTAGGTAGCCCTTGTGGTTCCAAGGCCGGTCGTTCGGATCGACCTCGTAAATGCCGTCCTGATGCGCGACCTCGAGGTTGAACAGGGCGTGGCCGCGGCCGTCGGCGAAGGACTTGCCGCCCGCGATGCTGCCCGAATAGTTGAAGCCGTCGCCGACGTCGGTGATGCCGATATCGCCGGTGATGCGCACGCCCGTCATCTTCTTGTCGAGGATGAAGTTGACGACGCCGGTGACGGCGTCCGAACCATAGGCCGACGAGGCGCCGCCGGTGACGACCTCGACCCGCTCGACCAGCGCCTGCGGAATGGTGTTGATGTCGACCCAGCCGAAAATCGTCGAACCGACCGAGCGGCGGCCGTCGACCAGGATCAGGACGCGGCCCTCACCGAGGTTGCGGAGGTTGAGCGCGTTGATGCCCGCCGAACCGTTCGAGATGTTGAGGCGCGAGTTGGCGGGCTTGGTCGAACCGGCGAGCTGAGGCAGCTGGTTCACGAAATCGGCGATATTGTTCGTCGGCGAAGTGTTCTGAATGTCTTCGCGGGTCAGCACGACCAAGGGGGTTGGGGCCTGGAACCCGTCGCGGACGACGCGCGAGCCGGTGACGACGATCTGGTCGGCGGCCGCCGCCTCGGCCGCGTCGGCGGGCGCAGCGCTCTCCTGCGCCAGGGCGGGTGCGCCATGCACCAGCGCCAGCGCGGTCATCGCGGCGCCGAAAGCACTGCGGCGGCCCAGCGGCCGGCGAACTCGTCCAAAATCATGCATGTTAACAGTCCCCTTTTTGACCAAGGGCTGCGCCGTGAGCCGTCCAACGCGTACTCCCGACCGCCCTATTGTCCCACCTGATCGCCTGGCGGATGTCTCGCTCCGCCCTTTTATTTTTTCATGATATTCTTTGCGCGCCTCGGTCATCGCGGGGGCCGGAGGCCGCGGACAGCCGATTTCGTGACAGCGAGGTTACAGGGTGGCCGCGGCCGGTCAACAGCTTCGCTGCTAACCTCGCGATATGGACATATAGCCCAAGGGAATGGGTAGCGTGAAGCATGGCCGAAGCCGGATAGCTTGCAGTTATAGGGGGCGGTTCGCTTGTTATGGCCTGCGGGTATGTTGCTGGGATAGGGTCTGCTTTTGCTGTCGTTATCCATTTGGGGGGAGGGGCCGTTGATCCAGCGCCGTGCGTTCTTGCTGGCTTCCGCCGCACTTGTCGCGACGCCGGGGGAGCTTTGGGCAAAACCGCGGATCAAGGGCGGCACGCGCAAGATCGGCCTGGCGGGCGCCCGGGCGCCGATCGAGGTGATCGAGGACGAACTCGGCGTTCCGCACGTCCGCGCCGCCTCGCTGCACGATGCCTATTTCGGGCAGGGCTATCTGGTTGCGCGCGACCGACTGTTCCAGATCGACATGGAGCAGCGCCGGGACATGGGGCGGATGGCCGAGGCGTTCGGCCCGCGTTTCGTCGCCGCGGACAAGGCGGCGCGGCTGTTCCTGTATCGCGGCGACATCGACGCCGAACTGGCCGCGATGCCGCCCGATGTGCTCGATTGCGCGCGCGGCTATGTCGCCGGGGTCAATGCCCGGATCGACGAGCTGGCCGCCGAACCATCGCAGCTGCCGCTCGAATATGGCATCCTCGGGATCAGCCCGCTGCGCTGGGATGTGCGCGATCTGGTCCGCAATCGCGGCATCGGCATGGGCGACGCCGACGACGAGATACGCCGCGCCCAGCTTCAGGCGCGGGGATTGCTCGAGGCCGAGCAGTTGATGATCCCGCTGCGCCCCGCCTGGTCCTTTACCGTGCCCGAAGGCCTTGACGTCGCGGCGGTCAGCGAGGCCGATCTCGGGGTGCTGGACCCCGCGAACCGTCCGCTCGATTTCGATCCGGTGCAGGAGGCGCGCTTCGACCCCGAAACGCGGACGAGCGATCGCTTTGCGCTGGGCAGCAACGCGTGGACGGTTGCCGGGTCGCGGACGGCCACGGGGCGGCCGATCCTGGCCAACGACCCGCATCTGGGCATCGGACGTGCGAGCCCGCGGCATATGGTGCATCTGACCGCGCCGGGGCTGGACGTCATCGGGGCGGGTTCGCCGGGGCTGCCCGGGATCATGCAGGGCCACACCGACCGCTTCGCCTTCGGTCGCACCAATTTCCATATCGATCAGACCGACCTGTTCATCCTGCGCACGAAGGAGGGCGACCCCGCCCGCTATTGGCACCAGGGCGAATGGAAGGCGTTCGAGATTTTCGAGGACGAGATTGCGGTCAAGGGCGCGCCGCCCGAGCGCGTTACGCTGCGCTATGCCGGGGGACGTCCGATCGTCTCACAGGATGCGGCGCGAAACCGCGCGGTCGCCTTTGCGACGGCCAGCATGTTGCCGGGCGCGAATTCGCGCTTTGCGATGATTGCGATCAACCTGTCGAAGGATTGGGCGTCGCTGCGCCAGGCGTTCAAGCTGCATGTCTCGCCGACCAACTTCCATTATGCCGATATTGACGGCAACACCGGCTGGCAGACGATCGGTTTCGTGCCGCGGCGGCCCAAGCACGACGGCTTGTTTCCGGCACCCGGCGACGGCGATTTCGACTGGACGGGCATCCTGCCGGTCGAGGATATGCCGCACGTCTATAACCCGCCCGAAGGCTGGTTCGCCTCGGCGAACCAGATGAACCTGCCCGCGGGCTATCCCTATCGCGAGCGGATCATCAGCTTCAGCTGGAGCGATTCCTTTCGCTATGACCGCTGCGCCGAAGTGCTGCGCGCGCAACCGAAACACCGGATCGCCGACAGCATCGCGTTGCAGCACGACGTCCAGTCGCTGCCGGCGCGCGCCTTGCTCAAGCTGCTTCCGAGCGCGCCCACGGCCGAGGCCGCCAAGGCGGTCGCGCTGCTGCGGCGCTGGGACTGCGGGATCGAGGCCGACAGCGCCGCGGCGCTGCTCTATGAAATGGTGATGCTCGCGCTATCGGCGGACTTTCGCGAGCGGATTGTCCCAGCGGGCGCAAAGGACCTGATTTCGTCGGTCAACCTGTCCGAAATGTTGCGTATCCTGGCGTCGCCCGACAATCGTCTGGGCGAGGATCCGGTTGCCGAGCGCGACGCAATGATCGACCGCGCGCTGGTCGCGGGCTGGAACCGGGCGATCACGCTCGGGGGTCCCGATCCGGCGGGCTGGCAATGGGGCGACCTGCACCGTGTCGCGATCGAGCATCCGCTTGCGGCGTCCAATCGTGCGATCGCGGCCGCCTTTCCAAAGATCGAGGGCGGGCGCTCGGGCGGCGACGGCCAGACGCCGATGGCGCGCGGTTTCAACGCGCGGCGCAGCTTCAACGTCTCGCACGGCGCAAGCTATTTGTTCGTCGCCGACGTCGGCGCATGGGACAACAGCCGCTTCCTGCTGCTGCCCGGACAGTCGGCCGATCCGCGCTCGCCGCGCTACCGGGACTTCTATCCCCTATGGCTCGCGGGGACGATGCAGCCTTTGTGGTTCAGCAACGCGGCGGTGGATCGGCATGCCGTAGCCCACACCGTTTTGACCCCGAAGCCTAGAGCATTTCGGCAATAGCAACGAGTGCGCGGTCCACCGCGGCGCTTGCCTGGGCGTCGGTGTCCTCGGGCATGTCGTTCGCCAGCGCCGAGAAGACCAGGGTCTGGCCGCTGCGCGCGATGAAATAGCCCGACAGCGCGCGCGAGGCGTTGAGCGTCCCGGTCTTCGCGAACAGCTTGCCCTCGAGGATGGTGCCCTTGAAGCGGTTCTGGAGCGTGCCGTCGCGCCCGGCGATCGGCAGCGTTGTGCGCCAATCCGTGCCCCATGGCTGGCGCGCGATCCAGCTGAGCAGCCCGACCGCGGCGCGCGGGCTGATGCGGTTGTAGCTCGACATGCCCGACCCGTCGGCGAAGAAATAGCCTGTGGCGGGCAGCCCCGCCTCAGTCATGACCCTGCGCATCACCGCCTGCCCGTCGGCGATCGAGCCGCTGCCAGCGTTGCGCGACACGCGCCGCAGCATCAGCTCGGTGTGGAGATTCTGGCTCTCCTTGTTGATCCGCACCATATTCTCGGCGAGCGACGGCGCGGGCAGCTCGGCGAGCATCGCGGGCTCGGCGGGCAGAACGACCGGGCCCCCGTTGCGGTTCCTGGGATCGTCGGCGGCGGTCAGCGGGCGGTGGCGCACCTCGATCGCGCCATCGACGCGGACGCCGCGTGCCTTCAGCAATTCGCCGAGACGCCATGCCGAATAATGGGCCGGATCGTCGATGCCATAGCGAAGGGTCAGTGGCCCGGCCTCTGCGCCGACCGTGCCGGTCAGACGCAGCGCGCGGCTGTTCGGCATACGGAAGGCCTCGATATTCTCCGCCTTGCCTGCGACGGTCGCGACCAGATTTTCGACGATATAATAGCCCGATGCCTGAAGAGCGGGCTTCGTGCCGACCGCTCCGGGCGTCAGCGTCATCACCAGCTCATTATCGTCGAGCGTCAACGCCGAAACGCCGGTGCCATAGCGCGACTGGATATTGTTCCAGCTCATCCCCGGGCTCCAGCGCTCGTCGGGAAACCAGCTGTCGTCGCCGACGATGTTGCGGACATGGCGCGTCTTCGCGGCGACCGCGTCGGCGAGTGTCTGAAGGCAGTCGGTCTTGCAGTCGTCGGCGCTCGACAGCACCGCGTCGCCGCGGCCGTGCAGTACGACATCGGCAACGCCGCCCGCGCGTTCTTCCAGCCGCACCCCCGCGCCCTTCGCGGTGCGCTGGAGCATGGGCAGTTCGGCATAGGCGATCGCGGTCGTGAACATCTTGGTGTTCGAGGCCGGGATGAAGCGCTGGTCGGGGGCGATCGACACGAGGATTTTACCGTCGAGCGTCGTGACGAGCACGCCGAAGCGCGATCCTGCCGGCCCTTCGGCGAGCTTCTGTTCGACGATTGTCTGCGGCGATGGCGCCGCCGGGGTCGTTTGGGCGCCGGCCGTCGTCAACGAAAGCGACAGGGCGAGAGCCGATGCGAAAGTGAAGCGTGCAATCGATGGGGTCATATTATGTCCGTTCGTCCCAAGCTGAAATGACCCGCTCGCCCACGGCGGGGCGGAGAGTCGCGATGCCGCTGTCGGCGTGGCGGGTCGGGTGGACCCGGTTGGTGAGCAACGTCCAGGCAAGGCCGCGCTCGAAATCGATCCAGAGGCCGGTTCCGGTGAAGCCCGTATGGCCGATGGTATTGGCCGAGCAGGTGTCGCCGCCGTGCCATCCGGTAAAGGCGCGCTCCCAGCCGCAGGTGCGATGGCGGTCGCCCGCGGTTCGGATTTCGGCGAGCATGGCGGGCGAGAGAATTTCGCCCGCCATCAGCGCGCGCGTGAAGCCGAGGACGCCCTCGACGGTGCCGAACAGCCCCGCATGGCCCGCGGCGCCGCCTAGCGCGAAGGCGTTTTCGTCATGG
The DNA here is from genome assembly GCF_001468265.1 of Sphingopyxis sp. H050. Classification (GTDB taxonomy): domain Bacteria; phylum Pseudomonadota; class Alphaproteobacteria; order Sphingomonadales; family Sphingomonadaceae; genus Sphingopyxis. The sequence goes on from NZ_LNRZ01000001.1 coordinate 342,080, forward strand.
ACCTCGCCCTTCATCACGCGCCCCCGCCAGCTGCAATGTTCGGTGGCGACCGCGGGGCCGGGCGGCGGGCCGAAGCCGAGCCCTTCGCCGAGTGGCCAATCCGACAGCGGTGCGCCGGTGAGGCGCTCGATCGCGATGCCGAGCAGGATGAAATTGATGTCCGAATAGACCGGCGGCCCGTGCCGCCATTCGCGTTGCAGCACGAAGGCGCGCAGCCGCGCCGGATCGTCGCCATAGGTATAGATGGGCTCTACCGCGGGCAGGAAGGTCCGATGCATCAGGCAGTCGCGGAAGGTTAGCCTGCGCTCGGCGGCGTTCGCGACGTCATATTGGCGGAGATCGGGAATTGCGTCGGTCAGCGGGCGGTCGAGGTCGAGGCGGCCCTGTTCGGCGAGCGTCAGGATCATCACGGTCGTCGCGATGACCTTGCTGAGCGAAGCGAGGTCGAACCAGTGCTCGCGCGTCAGCGCCTCACGCTCGGGGACGAGCGCGGCCATGCCGGCGAAGCGCACGGCACTTGCCCCCTGGGCGTCGATTACACCTAGCGCCGCGCCGGGAATGCGGCTGCTTTCGACCGCATCCAACGCTGGGGCGAAGCCCGCTTCGCAGACAGCTTCGATCGTCATGTCAGCCGCGCCTTCACGCGCACGATGACAGGTAACAGCAGGATCGCGGCAAAGCTCAATGCACCCGATAGCAGGAAGAAGCCGTCATAGCCGATCTCAGTCTGCATCGATCCCGACGCGCCCGCGAGCAGGCGCGGCAGCAGGAAGGCGAAGCCCGAGAGCAGCGCATATTGTGCGCCGGGATATTTGGGGCTGACCAGCATCGACAGATAGACGACGAAGACCGCGCCCGCGTAGCCGTTGCCGAACTGATCGACGGCGACCGAGGTGTAGAGGACGAAAGCCGAAGGCTCGCTGTGCCACAGCCAGACATAGATCCAGTTGCCGAGCGCCGCGGTCACCGCGCCGATCCCTAGCGTCCAACCGAGCGATAGCCGCGTCGACAGCCAGCCGCCGAGCGCGACGCCCGCCATGCTCGCCGACAGCGCGACGACGCCATCGGCGACGCCGATCTGGTGCAGACTGTAGCCCGCATCGTTCCACAGCGGGTGCGACAGGGTCAGCGCGAGCACATCGCCCATGCGGTATAGCGAAACGAACGCCAGCACGGCGAGGACGGCATAGCCGTAGCGCCAGAACAACTCGACATAGGGGGCTGCGAAGGTCGACATGCGCGCGGACGCATCCGCGGGCAGGCGGTTGATGCGGGGGAGGGCGAGCGCCAGCGCGGCGAAAGGCAGCAGCGCAATGGCGAGAACGACGGGGGTCACGTTGGTCCTGGCGGAAATGCCCGCGCCCTGTGCGACCGATAGCAGCGCCCAACCCACCGCTGCGGTCACGAGCGCGACGGCAAACAGGATGACGAGGCTGGCGAGGATTCCCTTCACCAGCGCACGCGCGCGGCGCGCACCCTCGTGCTCGGGCCGCATCGCCACGAGGATTGGGAAGGGGAGGAAGGCGGCGACCGCGATGACCAGATAGGCGATCGTCCAATCGGACCAAGCCGCCACCAGTATCGCGCCGCTGCCCGCCGCCACCATCGCGCTGCGATAGCCCCACAGGTTCGCGGCGACGAGCGGCGCCTGTTCGGCCTGGGTCGGCGCAAGCTCGATGCGCCAGCCGTCGGCTGCGACCTCGAGCGTCGTGGTCCAGAACGCGAGCAGGATGGCGAATAAGGCGGTCAGCGGCAGGCTCTTGTCGCTCGAGGTAAAGGCCATCGCGACCATGGAGAGGAAGATTCCAAGCTGCGACAACATGATCCAACCGCGCCGCCGCCCCCAGAAGCGTGCAAATCCGGGGATGTCATAGCGCTCGACCAGCGGCGCCCAGGCGAATTTGAACGTCGGCAGTAGCGCGATCCATGCGAAAAAGCCGATGATCACGATATCGACGCCGTGCCGCGACAGGCGCAGCGTCAGCACGGCGTTGAACATGTAAAAGGGCAGGCCGGCCGAAAAGCCGAGCAGCAGGTAGAGGCCGAGCAGGCGGCGCGTCGACGGCTTCACGGGGGCTTCGGCCGGGACCGCTCCCGCATCGACGGCGATGGCGGTCACGCCTGAGCCTCGGGTTCGATCGCCTTTTCCCAACGCGCCACGGTGCTCGTGACCGTCAGGTTTGCGCTCGCGCTCGCCACGGTGCGCGTCATGTCGAGCAGCCGGTCAAAGGGCAGGATGAAGCCGACAACGAGTGCCGTTTGTTCAGGCGACACGCCGACCGCCGACAGCACGGCGGCGAGCATGAAGAGCGAAGCCGACGGGATCGGCGCGGTGCCGAAGGCGGCGAGCGCGCCGGTGAGCAGGACGATTGCCAGCATCGGCAGGTCGGGTTCGACGCCGACGGCTTGCAGCGCGAATATGCTGAGCAGCCCGACATACATGGCGGTGCCGTCCTTCCCGATGCTCGCGCCGATCGGCAGGACGGTCTTGGCGACGCCGGGGGCGATGTGAAGATCTTCGAGCGCAATGCGCAGCGCGACGGGTAGGGTTGCCGCCGACGATGCGGTCGAGAAGGCCACTGCCAGCGCATCGACGATCTTGCGGTAGAAGCGCAACACCGGCTGTTTGGCGACGAAGGCGAGCAGCGGCACGTGAACCAGCAATATCTGCAGGACCACGCCCGCCGCGACCCCGACCGCCAGCCAGCCGATGTTGGCGAACACGGCGACGCCATTGTCGGCGACCGCTTTCGCAATCAGCGCCAGGACGCCGAAGGGCGTGATTTCCATGACGATCCGCACCAGCTGGAACAGGACATGCCCCGCCGATTGCAGCAGGTCGGCCATCGGGCGGCCCTGTTCACCGGCGAGGATGACGCCGAAGCCGAACAGGATCGAGAAGAAGATGATCGCGAGCATGTCGCCCGCGACCAGCGCTTCGACGATATTGAGCGGCACGATGCCGACCAGTTGGTCGTGCAGCGACTTGGGCTCGCCGAGTGCATGCGGCGCGGCGCTGCCGAGCGCGGCGCCCTGGCCGGGTTCGAGCAGCAGGCCGACGATCATGCCGATCGACACCGCGCAGAAAGTCGTCGCGGCGAACAGGGCGACCGTCCGCGCGCCGACCGAGCCCAGCTTTCGCGGGTCGGCGAGTGCGGTGACGCCCGAGGCGATGCTGATGAACACGATCGGCACGACGAGCATCCGGATCAGGCGGACGAAGAGTTCGCCGACGACGGCGATCGCATCGGTCGCGGCGGGCCAGACGAGGCCGAGCAGCACGCCGATCGCCATCGCGCCGAGCACCCTTTGCCACAGCGGCACCGCGAACCAGCGTCGAAGCAAGCCTGTCATCCGCCCCCTTACCCGATCGATTACGTCACATGCCGCCCCAGAAGCCGGGCTGCGGGGGCATCAGGATGCCGTTGTCCGCCCGAACCCCGCCCGCGCGATCCTCTGCAAGCCAGAGCGGCCCGTCAAGATCGACGAAGCTGCTCTGCGCCGCAATGGCCCAGGCCGGCGCGATCGACAGCGATGAACAGATCATGCAGCCGGTCATCACCCGCAGCCCGCGGGCCCGCGCCGCCTCCGCGAGTTCCAGCGCGGCGGTCAGTCCGCCCGTCTTGTCGAGCTTGATGTTCACCACGCCATAGCCGTCGGGCAGGCTTTCCAGATCGTCCGCCACGTGCGCCGCCTCGTCGGCTGCGATCGGAATCGCCGACCGGAAACCGATCAGGTCGCTGTCGGCGTCGGCGGGAAGCGGCTGTTCGAGCAGGTCGATGCGAAGGTCGGTCAACAGCCCTTGCAGGTCGCTGACTTCGGCGATCGTCCAGCTCTCGTTGGGATCGACGATCATCTTAGGTTTCGGGGCGGCGGCGCGGACGGCGCGGATCTGCGCGGCGGGATCGCTCCGATCGACCTTGACCTTCAGCAGCGGCGCGTCGGCGAGCGCGGCCGCCGCGGCCGCCATGCGGTCGGGCGCGTCGAGGCTGACGGTCATCGCGGTGACGATCGGGCGCAGCGGCGTTTCGAGGCCCAGCGCGGTCGCGATATCGGTTGCCGCAAGCCTCAGCTCGAGATCCCACAGCGCGCAATCGACGGCGTTGCGTGCGGCCCCGGCGGGCATCAGCTGCAAAAGCTCCTGCCGCGTGGCGCCTCGCTCGATCGCGCCGCGCGCCGCTTCGATTGTCAAGATGGTGCTCTCAGCGTTCTCGCCATAGCGCGGGTAGGGAACGCATTCACCGCGCCCGGTGCCCCCGTCCTGCGCAATCGCGACGGTCACCACCTGCGCGGCCGTCTTGACCCCGCGCGAGATGCGGAACGGGGTGTGCAGCGGCAGTATCTCGCCGGCAACGGTCAGGGTACGGGGCATATCGCTCGGGTCAGGCGGTGACGGCCGTTTGCGCCGTCGCATCGACATCCAGCAGCCGGTCGAGGATTGCCTCGACCCCGAAGCGGTAGGGGTCGCTCGTTGGCAGCCCGAACTCGGCCTCGATGCTCGCGCAGATTGCCTTCGCCTCGTCCTCTGTCATCGCCGAGGTGTTGAGCGCGATGCCGACGACGCGGACATCGGCATTGGTGAGCCGCGCGGCGGTCAGATTGGCCTCTATCGTCTGCGCGATGCCCGGCAGCGGATAGTGCGGCAGGCCGCGCATATGCGGGCGCACCGGGTCGTGGCAGATCACCAGCGCGTCGGGCTGCGCACCGTGGAGCAAGCCCATCGACACGCCGGCGAAGGAGGGATGGTAGAGCGAGCCCTGCCCCTCGATCAGATCCCAGCCGCCGTCGTCGCGCGCGGGTGACACCTGCTCGATCGCGCCCGAAATGAAGTCGGCGACCACCGCGTCGAGCGGCACGCCGTCGCCCGCGACCAAGATCCCGGTCTGCCCGGTTGCGCGGAAATCGGCGGCCACGCCGCGCTTTTTAAGCGCGCTGGCCAGGCAGAGCGTCGTGTACATCTTGCCGACCGAGCAATCGGTGCCGACGGTAAGGAGGCGCTTGCCGGCGCGTTTCTTGCCGTTGCCGATCGGAATGTCGGGCCGCGGGTCGCGTACGTCGTGCAGCCGTCGCCCCAGCCGCGCCGCGGCCTCGACCAGCCGCGGTTCGGCGTTGAGCCGGTGGTGCAGCCCCGATGCGATGTCGAGCCCCGCCTCCAACGCCGCGAGCGCGTCGACGATCAGCGCCTCGCCGAGCTTGCCCCCGGCGTTGGCGATGCCGAGCACCAGCGTCCGCGCGCCCGCCGCATGCGCCGCGGCGAAATCCATGCGCGGCAGGTCGAGCGTCAGCGGGCAATCGTCATGACGATATTCGCCGATGCAGATGTCGGGCCGGAACACGGCGAGTCCGCGCGAGGTCTTGATGTCGGCGGGGTCGGTCGAATGGCCGAGGTAGAGAAGATAAGGCGTTTCGATCATGGATCAGGGCAACCTGCGGATGACGGAAGCGCCGACCCTACTCTCGCCGGGCGCGGCGCCCCAATATCTAGCGCCATATATCCTATAGCCTGACGCTATAATCCTTCCAGCACCGTGGCAAGCGTCGCGAGAAAGGCCGACGCGGTTTTCGACGGCGGCCGGTTCTGAAGATAGACGGCGTTGATGTCGAAGGTGATCGCGGGCTGGAGCGGCCGGCTGGATACGCCGGGCGGCAGCGCCGCATGGGCAGTGAAATTGTCCACGATGGCCATGCCGACCCCGGCATTCACCAGTGCCGCCGCGACATAATAGGTTCGCGCCGATACGACTTCATCGAGCACGACTTCCAGCCGGCTGAGCTCGCTCGACAGCATTCGGCCAATCGGGCCGCCCTGGATGGGACTGATGAATTTGTGGCCGCAGAGCTCGTCGAGATGCAATCGCGGCGGCGCGCCGGGCATATCCTCTTCGCGATAGATGACGACCAACTCGCCCTCGCCGATGACCTGATGCGCGACGGGCGCGGACAGCGGCACCTCGAAACTGATCGCGATGTCGGTCTCATGCTCATAGAGTTTGCGTACCATTTCGTCGTGATGCAGCGTCTGGAGGTCGAACATCACATCGTCATGGTCGACGAGAAAGCGCGACACCGCCTCGGGCACCGCGCCGAGGCCGAGCGAGGGAAGCGCCGAGATGCGCAGCAGGCCGCCGCGGCCGTGACGCAGATTCTGGCACGCCTGCCGCAGCGATCGCACGCGGTCCTGAATGTCCGATACCTCGGCGAACAACGTATGCGCGTCCTGTGTCGGGATCAGCCGGCCCTTCGAGCGTTCAAACAGGGTGAGGCCGATCGAGCGTTCGGCGTGGCGCAGGACTTTCGTCACCGACGGCTGCGACACGTTGAGCGAGCGCGCGGCGGCGCTGACCGTGCCGTGCAGGAACACCGCGTGGAAGACCTCGATCTGGCGCAGATTCATCGCGTTCTTGTCCCTGTGAAGACTGCGCCGGCGTCGCCATTCAACGGATTGCCCGGCGGCGGCTCCTTCTCTATGCCATCGGGTTATAGGGGGTGCAACAACGCTCGCTGGACGCGCGGCGCCTGTTCGGGACATCTCGTTGCGGGACGCATCCGCCGAAAGGTCATGACATGCCGCTAGCCTCGCTTCGTATCGCCCGCACGATGGCCGCGTTCTCGGCCGCCGCCGCGATGCTCTGCGTTTCGGGCGCATCGGCGAAGGCCGACGAGGCGGTCGATGTCGTCATACGCGGCGGGATGATTTATGACGGCAGCGACTCCAAGCCCTTCGTTGGTGACGTCGCGATCCGCGGCGACCGGATCGTCTATGTCGGCCCGGCAGGCGGCTATGCCGCGGATCGCGTGATCGACGCGACCGGTCTGATCGTTGCGCCAGGTTTCATCGACCCGCACACCCATGCCGACGGCTTTCTGCGCTCGCCCGACAAGGCGGTCCGCGTCAACGCGGCATGGCTCAACCAGGGCGTCAGTACGGTGATGATCGGAGTCGATGGCGCCGGCACGCCCGATGTCGCCGAGGATGCCGCCCAGCTTCAGACCTCGGGCGTCGGGACCAATGTCGCCTTCTTCGTCGGCTTCGGGCCGGTGCGGCAGCGCGTCCTCGGGCAGGACGCCCGCGCACCCGATGCGGCGGAACTCGACCGGATGAGGGCGCTCGTCGCGAAGGGCATGTGCGAGGGCGCGCTGGGTCTGTCGACCGGACTCTTTTACGCGCCGCAAAGCTTTGCGAAAACCGGCGAAGTCGTAGCCGTGGCGCGCGAAGCGGCGATTCGCGGCGGGCTCTACGACACGCACCAGCGTGATGAATCAACCTACAGCATCGGCCTGCTCGGCTCGGTGCGGGAGGCGATCGAGATCGGGCGGCAGGCCGGCATGCCCGTGCATTTCGCGCATCTGAAGGCGCTCGGCGTCGATGTCCACGGTCAGGCGGGCGCGGTGATCGCGGCGATCGACGCCGCGCGCGCCGAGGGGGTCGATGTGACTGCCGACCAATATCCGTGGCTCGCTTCGGGATCGAACCTCGACGCGGCGCTGCTGCCGCGTTGGGCGGTCGATGGCGGCGGGCCAGCGCTGTTGAAGCGACTGGACGAACCGGCGACGCTTGCCCGGATCCGCGCCGAAATGCAGGACAATCTGCGCCGGCGCGGCGGAGCTGGAGCGCTGCTGCTGATCGCGCAAGGCTTTCCGTGGACCGGCCAAACCCTCGAGCAGGTCGCGGCGGAGTGGAAAGTCGACAGCCGCGACGCGGCGCTGCGCATCATCCGCCAGAGCGTCCAGGCGAAAGGCCTGGGCGAGCGCGGCGGCGGCACCTCGGTCGCCTCGTTCAACATGGCGCAGGCCGATGTCGACCTGCTGATGCAGCAGCCTTGGATGGTGACGTCGTCCGACGGATCGGACGGCCATCCGCGCATGTTCGCGACCTTTCCGGAGAAATATCTGCGCTATGTCCGCGAAAGGCAGGTCATCGATCTTGCGACCTTTGTCCGCCAGTCGACGGGGCGCACCGCCGACATCTACAAGCTCGACGGGCGCGGTTATCTGCGTTCGGGTTACTACGCCGACGTGCTGGTATTTGACCCCATCGAATACAGACCCCGCGCCCACTATGTGAACCCGCGCGAACTAAGCGCTGGGGTGCGTAAGCTGTTCGTCAACGGGGTGCTCGCCGTCGATGACGGCCGGACGACGGGCGCCGCCGCCGGCCGCGCGCTGCTCCGGCCGCCGCCGCGGGAGTGCGCAATTAAGGGCGGTTAAGGTTCGGACCCGTGCCTTGCCGATCGAGCACGGCCGTCAACGACGTTGCGGCGGCCCGGCCGAAGCCTGCCGGATCGCTCCCAGATGATCGGGATAAGCCATGATCGGGCTAAATGGTGCGGTCGAGAAGACTCGAACTTCCACGGCCTTTCGGCCACAACGACCTCAACGTTGCGCGTCTACCAGTTCCGCCACGACCGCACATCATGATGGTCCGGATCGGGTCCGGCACCAGGTAGGAGCGGGCGCCTAGCAAAGCTTTTCGGGCGATGCAAGCGAGCTTCTCGGCTTTTATTTCTTACGCCTGCGAAGCGACCGCGTCCGGGCTTCCGCTGCGCTATTCGCCGATGTCACCGAACCGACGCGAAAGCGTCACCCAAATGTCATCGCTCTGGCGTCAGACCGTCATCGAATCACCCTAGTGGCGGCGTCACCGGGGGCGAGACGGCGACTCTTCACTCGTTCACGGCCTGTTTTTTCATCGCGCCGCAGGCGCACACCGGGAACGGAGATATCATGGCGGCTTTTGCGCGCGTTCGTTTGGTCATGCTCACCAGCGTGGCCTGTTCTACCCTCGCAGCCTGCGGCGCCGACGATATCGCGTCGCCGGGCACCGGCGGTCCTATCATCATCAACCCGACGCCGACCCCGACTCCCACCCCGACTCCGACGCCGACCCCCGTGTCGGTGACCCCGGCCGCCGGCTGTCCGACCGTTGGCGGCGGCACGCTCACCGACAGCGGCACGATCGCCAACGCCTCGGTCGGCAGCTTTCGCGTCTGCACGCTGCCGGCGCGCTTCACCGCCAGCTCGACGCTGCCGAAAATCGCCGGGCTCGTCTATCGCATCAACGGCCGCGTCGACGTGGGCTTCGACCAGGGGCCGACCGAGGAAACGACCGATCCGACCGACGTCGTCCTGACGATCGAACCGGGCGTCATCCTCTACGGTGAATCGGGTCCGTCATGGATTAACGTCAACCGCGGCAACCGCATTTCGGCCGTCGGCACCGCCACGCGCCCAATCATCTTCACCAGCCGCGACAACATCCAGGGCCTGAACACCGAAAATTCGTCGGGCCAGTGGGGCGGCGTCGTGCTGAGCGGCCGGGGCCGGATCACCGATTGTGCCGCCACCGCAGCGGCCCCGGGCACCAACGCCTGCGAACGCCAGACCGAAGGCGCGGTCGACCCGGCGCTCTATGGCGGCGAGCTCAACACCGACAACAGCGGCACGATCAGCTATGTCCAGATCCGCTTCTCGGGCTACATTCTCTCGGGCAACAGCGAGCTGCAATCGCTGACGCTTCAGGGCGTGGGCTCGGCGACGCAGATCGACCATGTCCAGTCGTACAACAGCTCGGACGACGCGATTGAGGTGTTCGGCGGCAACACGCATGTGAAGCACTTTATTTCGGTCGGGGCCGAAGACGATAATCTCGACACCGACGTCGGTGCGAAAGCGAACTTCCAGTACGGCATCCTTGTCCAGCGTCCGAACGTCGGCGACTCGATGATCGAAGCCGACACCGACAACGACCGCGATGGCAACACCCCGCGCCAGAACACCCGCGTGTCGAACTATGTCTTCGTGCAGAATTCGACCAACAGCTCGTCGAACCAGGCGACCTTCCTGCTGCGCGGCGGCACGGACTATGGCCTCTACAACTCGGTCGTCGTCAGCCCGAACAACTCGTGCCTCCGCATCAGCCGCACCCAGACGGCGTCGGGAACGCAGGATGCGGCGGTCGACGAATTTGGCGCTCCGCTCTTCCGCTCGGTCCTCATGCAGTGCGGCGCGACGAAATATATCGGCAGCAACGGCGTCACCGCGGGCGACGTCCAGGCGATTTTCGGCACCGGCACCAACGGTAACAACGACGCCTATACGCCGACGCTGACCAACGTCTTCGTCAACGGCGCGACCGAAACAGCGGTTACGCCGTTCAACGTGTCGACGCTGAACGGTACGACGTTCAACGGCTTTGCGCTGACGCGGGCGGGCTTCTTCGACGCAGTAACCTACATCGGCGCGGTCAGCGGCGCGAGCGACACCTGGTATCAGGGTTGGACGTGCAACAGCGCGACGGCGAACTTCGGTACGACCAACTCGGGCCTGTGCACCGCGATCCCGACCACCTGAGGCTTCGGCTCTTGGAGGGGAGGGGGCGGTCCAGGCCGCGCCCTCCCTTTCCCGCATTTTTATGAGTTTCTGAGGGGTGACTGTCATGTCCAAGCCGATCCGGCTCGCCAGCCTTTTTTTGATCACCACGGCGCTCGTCGCGCCCGCCCCGGCGATGGCGCAATCGGACCCCGCCGCGGAAACCGCGGCGCCGCCCGCGGCCGATCCGGCCGCCGACACGCCTGCCGAGGCGGCGACCGACGAAGCGCCGGCCGATGACGACACCGACGTCTCGATCCCCGGCGGCGAGATCGTCGTCACCGGCCGCCGCAACGCCAATATCGAACGCACCGCGCCGCAGGTCGTCTCGGTCCTCGGCGCTGCCGACATCGCGCGGACGGGCGAAGGCAATATCGCCGGCGCCCTCGGTCGCGTCACCGGGCTTAGCGTCGTCGGCAACGGCTTCGTCTATGTCCGCGGCCTTGGCGACCGCTATTCGCTCGCGCTGCTCAACGGCTCGCCGCTGCCGAGCCCGGAGCCGCTGAAGCGCGTCGTTCCCCTCGACATCTTTCCGAGCAGCATCATCGCCTCGTCGCTGGTGCAGAAGAGCTATTCGGCAAACTTCCCCGGTGAATTCGGCGGCGGCGTGATCAACCTCACGACCAAGGCCGTTCCGCGCGACGCCTTTCTGCAGGTCGGCGGCAGCATCGGCGGCAATTCCGAAACGACGGGCCAGCTTGGCTATACCTATTATGGGTCGAGCACCGACTGGACCGGCTTTGGCGACGGCGAACGCAATCTGCCGTCCGCGTACAAGGCTTGGCGCGCGTCGGGGCTTCGCATCAACGACCCGAGCGTCAACCAGCAGGCGATCGCCGGCCAATTCGTCACCGGCCGCAATGCGATCGTCCAGCGCAACGACAATATGCCGGTCAATTGGGGTGCCAATGTTACCGGCGGCAAATCCTGGACGCTTGGCAGCACCGAAGTCGGCCTGATTGCGACGGCGGGCTATACCAGCCGCTGGCGCACGCGCGACGTAACGCAGCAAACCGCGAACGCGCTCGATCTGTCGTCGCTCAACACCAACGTCAACCGCGTGATCACCGACAATCGCGTCGTGGTGAACGGGCTGATCGGTCTCAGCGCCGAATTCGGCGAAAACAAGGTGCGCTGGACCAATCTCTATATCCGCGACACGATCAAGCAGGCGCGTCTCGGCGCCGAAGACCGCCCGCTGACCGCGGATTCGAACCCCGGTGTCAGCTTCCTGTATCAGGACACCGCCTGGTTCGCGCGTCAGCTGTTCAACACCCAGTTCGTCGGCGAATTCCAGCCCTTCGACGACCTCAGCGTTGACGTGCGCGCAAGCTATGCCAATTCGCGGCGCGAAGCGCCGTTTGAACTGAGCTTTCTCTACAGCCGCTCAAACAGCGCGACCGATCCCTTCGGCCAATTCTATACGAACACGCTGAACACGGGCCAGCGTCCGGGCAGCGCGACGATCGCCTTTTCGGAGCTCAACGAGAATCTCTATTCGGCGGGCGTCGACTTCACCTACGAGCTCTCGCCAACGGTGAAGGCGGTCTATGGCTATGCCTATGCCGATACCAACCGCGTCACCGAACGCCGCGATTTTCTGTTTCAGGGCAACAACAATATCCCGTTGGCCATTTCGATTCTGCGCCCTGACCAGTTGCTGTCGCAGGCGGTGATCTGTTTCCCGCCGCTCAACCCGCCGACCGATCCCAATTGCCCGGCGAACCCCAGCCCGACGGGTATCAGCCTTGTCGACAGCACCGGTTCGAACCCGACTTTCGAGGCGATCCTGCGCAATCATGCGGCGTATTTCCAGCTGCAGGCCGACCTGCTCGACGGGTTGAACATCAACGCTGGTGTTCGCTATGAAACCGCTGTGCAACGCGTCAGCGCGGTGCAGGTCTATAACGTCAGCCCGACGCTGCCGCCCCCGACCAGCCTCAACCGCGACTATTTCCTGCCCGCCGCGACGCTCACCTACGAGCTGCAGCCGCAGATGCAGGTGCGCCTCAGCGCATCAAAAACGATCGCCCGGCCGCAGTTCCGCGAGCTGGTGTTCCAGACCTATTATGATCCGGACACCAACCGGACCTTCCAGGGCAACCCGCAACTCGTCGACAGCCAGCTCTATAACGCCGAAGGGCGCTTCGAATGGTATTTCGCGCCCGAACAGCGCGTGTCGATCGGCGGCTTTTGGAAGAAGATCAAAAATCCGATCGAAACCTACGCCAGCTCGGACGGCAACAGCGTGACGACGCGGTTCGCCAATGCGCCGGAAGCGACGCTCTATGGCGCCGAGTTCGAGGTCCAAAAATTCTTCGAGCTCAGCGGCTGGGGCGATGGCTTTTTCGCGACCCGCCGCGGCGTGTTCATCGGCAATTACACCTATTCAAAGTCCAAGCTTAAGGTCGCCGCCGATGACCCGGTTCAGGCTTTTCCGTTCACCGGCGCGACGTTGGCCAGCCAATTCTTCCGCGACGGTGCGCCGTTGACCGGCCAGTCGGATCATCTGGTGAACGTCGAATTCGGCCTCGAGGACACGGAGAGACTGTCGCAGCAGACGATACTGGTCTCCTATGCCTCGGATCGTATCACGCGTCGCGGTCCGTCTGGTCAGCCCGATATCTTCGAACGCCCCAGCATCCAGGTCGATTTCGTCGCGCGGCAGGGCGTCTCGATGTTCGGCAAGGAGCTGGAGCTGAAGTTCGAGGCCCGCAACATTTTCGGTACGAAGTACAAGGAACTGCAGCAGAACGGCGACAACATCATCTACTATAACCTCTATAAGACCGGCACGACTTTTTCGCTGGGCGGCACGTTGAAGTTTTAGGCGTCCCTTGCGCGCTACCCCGGTTTTGGCCGGGGTGGCGACTGCGACGAGCCGTGCAGGGCGGACTCGCCCCTCTGACAAAAAACTGTAATCTTCCCGTCAACTGATTGTCACCGTTCGCCTCTAGGCGATTCGCGAGACGGGTTTCAGTTAAGGGGGACAGGACGATTTCATGGCGACGCTGATGTCCGGATCGGCCGTTCGGTTGCCACGCGCGCTCCCGTCGTGGTTGCGCGTCCGGGGGGGCTCGCCGCGGGAAATCTGGCCGCTGCTGCTGGTCGGCCTGCTCGGAGCCCTGCTGGTGTGGCAGGCGGTGCGATTGCTCTGGGCGCTGGTCGTGCCCCTGTCGCCGCTCGGCGCCTGGCAGCCGCAGACCGCGGTGATCGCATCGCCGGCCGAACGCCGCGCGCTCTTTTCCAGCCTGGACCCCTTCTTCCGCTCAAGCGCAGCCGGGCCTGCGAATGCGACGGTGACGTCCGCCGGCCTCACGCTGTTCGGCATCAACATCAACGAAGCGACCGGCGGCGGCTCTGCTATCATCGCGGGCGAAGACGGGGTGCAAAACAGCTATGCGGTCGGCGACGAGGTCGCGCCGGGGCTGAAGCTTGTCGGTGTCGCCTTCGACCATGTGCTGCTCGACCGCGGCGGCGCCCGTGAGAGCCTGTTCCTGGACCAGAGCAGCGACGCGCCTGTTGCCGCGCCGAATGCGGCCACGCCGCTGCCTGCGCCTACCCCCGAGGTCGGATCAACACCCGCGGGTGGCGAACTTTCGCCTGCCGCGATCAAGGCCGGCGTCGGCTTCGCGCCGCGCACCGAGAATGGCAAGGTCACAGGGCTGGTCGTCCAGCCGCAGGGCGACGGCGGCGCTTTCCGCGCCGCGGGCCTGCGCCCCGGGGACGTCATCCGATCGGTCGGCGGCCGGCCGATCGGCTCGGCGGCCGATGCCGCCGCGCTCGCCAATCAGCTCGCGCCGGGCGCACGCCTCTCGCTCGAGGTCGAGCGCGGCGCCAGCGTCGTCCCGGTCGCCATCTTCCTGTCCAAACAATAGAGATCCATGCGCTTCAAACTCTCCTTGATGCTTGCCGCCGCGCTCGTTTCTGCCACGCCTGTCCCTGCGCTCGCGCAATATACGCTGAACGTGCGCGACGCCGATATCCGCGCCTTCATCCAGGACGCGGCGCGGATCACCGGGCGCACTTTCGTGATCGACGGCCGCGTCAACGGCAAGGTGTCGGTCGTCACCGACCGGCCGCTGTCGCGGAGCGAGTATTTCGAAATCTTCCTGTCGACGTTGCGTTCGAACGGCCTCGTCGCGGTGCCGGGGCCGAACGGCAGCTACCGCGTCCAGCCGATCGATGGCGCCGCGGCACAGCCGGGCCGCATCGGCAGCGGCGGCGCGGCGCAGAACCAGTTCGTCACCGAAATCATCCGCTTGAAACATATCGACGCTGTCGCCGCGGTCGAAACCCTGCGCCCGCTGGTCAGCCCGCAGGGTTCGCTGACCGCCAACCGCAACGCGAACAGCCTGGTCGTCGCCGATTTCGCCGACAATATCCGCCGCATCCGTTCGCTGGCGGCGAGCATCGACCGCGACAGTTCGACCAGCCAGATCGTTACGCTCAAAAATGCCGGCGCGCGTGAGATCGCCGCCGCGCTCACCGCGCTTGTCCCGGCGGCGGGCGAGGGCGCGCGCGCGCCGCTGGCAATCGTGCCGATCGACAGCAGCAACGCGATCGCGCTGCGCGGCGACCAGGCGCTCGTCGCGCGGTTTGCGTCGATGGCGAACGACCTCGATGCGAAAGCAGCCGGCGGGACCGAACTGCGCGTCTATTGGCTGGAACATGCCAATGCCGAGACATTGCTGCCGACCTTGCAGCAACTCGTCGGCGGCGGCAGCGATCCGGCGCAGAAGGCGGGGCTGCCTCCGGCGACTTCTTCGTCTTCTGCCTCGACGGGCAGCGCGCCGGCGCCATCGGCACCGGCAGCCACCACCTCGACCTCGGTCAGCGGCTCGGGCGGCAGCATCGCGACGCGCGGCCCCGCGATCGTCACGCGCTACGAGGGCGCGAACGCGATCATCGTCGCCGCGAACAGCGATGTGCAGCGGATGCTCGGGGAGTTGATCCGCCAGCTCGACAGCCGGCGGCAACAGGTGCTTGTCGAGGCCATCGTCGTCGAAATCGGCGACGATGCGGCGAAGCGCCTCGGCGTCCAGTTCCTGCTCGGCGGCAAGAATATCCCATTCGTCGCGACCAATTACAGCAATGCCCAGCCGAACATCTTCACGCTGGGCGGCGCCTATGCGGCGAACCGGCTGTCGCAGGAGACGACCACGGTCAACGGCAACACGACGGTCACTCAAACAAACAGCGCGCTCGGCAACAGTCTGCAGGAAGCGGCTGCGGCATCGCTCCTCACGGCGACCGGTGGCTTTGCGGGTTTTGCTGGCGATATCGGCAAGAACACCATCTTCGGCGCGATCATCAATGCGGTGAAGTCGGACACGACCTCGAACCTGCTCGCAACGCCGCACATCGTCACCCTCGACAATCAGGCCGCGAAATTCCTCGTGGGGCAGGAAGTACCAATCACGACGGGCGAGGCGCTTTCGGACAATTTCGACAACGCCTTCCGCACGGTCCAGCGCGAAGAGGTCGGGATCAAGCTGGAGGTGACGCCGCAGGTCAATGGCGCGGGCGAGGTGAAGCTGTTTCTGCGGCAGGAAGTGTCGAGCGTCGCCGGCCCCGTATCGTCGCGCAACAGCGACCTGATCCTCAACAAGCGCTCTTTCGAGACGGTGCTGACCGTCGATGACGGCGAGATTCTGGCGATCGGCGGCCTGCTCAACGACGATGAGCGCAAGACGATCGAGCGTATCCCGCTGCTCAGCGACATTCCGCTGATCGGCGAATTGTTCAAGTCGCGCAGCCGCAGCCGCTCGAAGACCAACCTGATGGTCTTTATCCGTCCGACGGTTCTGCGCAATCGTGAGGATAATGCCGCGCTCACCGCGCGCCGCTATGGCTATATCCGCGACTTCCAGTTGCAGCGGAACCCCGACGAAGAGCCCGCGATCGACACGCTGGTGCGCGACTATCTGGGCGCCGTGCCGCCGGTTCCGACCGAAGCGACCGCCGCCGATATCACCGTCGGCCCCGTCAACCTGCCCGAACTGCGCGGCCCCGACGGCAAGGTGATCAGCACCGACGTGCCCCCTTCGGTGTCGCAAGCGCCCGCACCCCCGCCCGGAGACTATCCGTGACCGACATCGAACCGGCGGCGCCTCCCCCGGCGCCGGTCGATATTCCCTATGGATTCGCGCGAAGCCACGGCGTCGTCATCGCGCAGGACGGCGAGGGACGCTGGCTCGCCACCTTGCGGGAGGGCAGCGATCCTGCGGTGCTGATCGAGGTGAAGCGCTATCTCGCGGCGCCGATCCGCGTCGCCACGGCAAACGCCGCCGATTTCGACCGGCTGCTCTCCGACCATTATGCCGTCGACGCCTCGGCCGCCGCGATGGCGGGCACGGTGGGCGGCAGCGACCTCGAACTCGGCATCCCCAGCGCCGAGGATCTGCTCGACAGCGCCGACGATGCGCCCGCGATCCGGCTGATCAATGCGATCATCGCCGAAGCGGTGCGGCAGGGGGTCAGCGACATCCATATCGAACCCTATGAAAGCGGGCTTGTCGTGCGCATGCGCACCGACGGCGTGCTGCGCGAACATCTGCGGATGCCGCCGCACGTCGCGCCGGTCGTCGTCAGCCGCATCAAGGTCATGGCGCGCCTCGACATTGCCGAGCGCCGCGTGCCGCAGGACGGGCGGATCGCGCTGACGCTGGCGGGCAAGGCGGTCGACGTCCGCGTCTCGACCCTGCCGAGCCGGGCGGGCGAGCGCGTCGTGATGCGTATCCTCGACAAGGAGACGGCAGGGATCGATTTCGACGTGCTCGGCCTGGCGGGCGAGGCCGACCGGATCTTGCGCGAGGCGCTGGCCGAGCCCAATGGCATCATCCTCGTCACAGGGCCGACCGGATCGGGCAAGACGACGACGCTCTATGCGGCGCTCAAGCAGCTCAACGACGGCCAGCGCAATATCCTGACGGTCGAGGATCCGGTCGAATATGCCGTCGACGGGGTCGGACAGACGCAGGTCAACAACAAGGTCGGGCTCGATTTTGCCGCGGGGCTGCGCGCGATCCTGCGCCAGGACCCCGACGTCGTGATGGTCGGCGAAATCCGCGACCGCGAGACCGCCGATATCGCGGTACAGGCGTCGCTGACCGGCCACCTCGTGCTGTCGACCGTCCACACCAACGACGCGGTCGGTGCGATCACGCGCCTCAAGGATCTGAAGGTCGAGCCCTTCCTACTCGCCTCCACCCTGCGCGCGGTGCTGGCGCAGCGGCTTGTCCGCAAGCTCTGCGACCATTGCCGCGAGCCGGTGCAGGCCGACAACAGCGTCGCCGCCATGCTCGGGCTCGACATCGGCACAGTCATCTGGCGCCCTAAGGGGTGCGACCAGTGCGGCGGCACCGGCTTCAAGGGGCGCATTGGGGTGTTCGAGGCGATCAAGGTCGACGAGACCGTGCGCCGCTACATCTATGCCGGCGGCGACGAGGCGATGATCGCGAAGCACGCCTTTCTGAAGGCGCCGACCCTCGCCAGCGCGGCCCGCACGATGGTCGCCAAGGGGCTGACGACGCCCGAGGAAGCGATCCGCATCGCGCGGCGCGAGGATGTCGATGCCTGACTATCGCTATGTGGCGATTGATCCCCAGGGCCGCGAGCGCAAGGGGCGGCTGACCGCCGCCAACGACGATGCCGCCCGCGCTGACCTCGTTCGCCGCAAATTCCATATCGTCGCGGTCGAAGAGGCGGGGAGCAAGCCCGTCGCCAGCCGCTCGCTGCTCGCGTTTCGCAAGGGCAGGCTGGGCCATAAGGAGCTGGCGCTCTTCACGCGTCAGCTCGCGACGCTCGTCGAAGTCGCGCCCCTCGAAGAGGCGCTGCGCACGCTGACCCGCCAGAGCGAGGCCGAAAGCGCACGAGCGGTGATCGCCGACGTCCACGCCGGCCTGCTCGAAGGGCGCCGCCTCGCCGACGCGATGGGGCGCCAGCCGGGCAGCTTCCCGCCGCTCTATCGCGCGATGGTCGCGGCGGGCGAGACGACGGGCAGCCTGACGACGATCCTCGCGCGCCTCGCCGACCTGCTCGAACGCCAAGCCGAGGTGCGCGGCAAGCTGATCGCGGCGCTCGCCTATCCGGTCGTGCTTGCGATCGTCGCAATCGGGGTCGTGGCGGCGTTGATGATCTTTGTCGTGCCGCGCGTTGTCGAGCAGTTCACCGATGTCGGCCAGCAACTGCCATTCCTGACCCGCGCGGTCATCGCGATTTCAAGTTTTGCCGCGAGCTGGTGGTGGCTGATCGCCTTGCTGATCGCCGCCGCGATATTCGGCTGGGTCACGGCGATGCGCCGCCCCGATTTCAAGGCCGCGGTCGATGCTCGGCTGCTTCGCCTGCCGCTTTTCGGCCGGTTGCTCCGCGATCTCCATGCCGCCCGCTTCGCGCGCACGCTGTCGACGATGGTGTCGAGCCGGCTGCCGCTGGTCGAGGGGCTGCGGCTGACCGTGCCGACGATCCGCAACGCTGCGCTTGCCGCGGCGACCGCCAGCATCGTCGACCAGGTGCGCGCAGGGGGCAGCCTGTCGGCAGCGCTCCGCGACGCCGGCGTCTTTCCGCCGCTGCTGGTCTATATGACCGCGAGCGGCGAAAGCGCGGGGCGGCTCGAGCAGATGCTGGAGCGCGCCGCCGACTATCTCGAGCGCGAGTTCGACCGCTTCACCGCCGCGTCGATGGCCTTACTCGAACCTGTCATAATTGTCGTTATGGGGTCGTGCGTCGCCCTCATCATCCTCGCCATCCTGCTGCCGATCCTCCAGTTGCAGAACCTTGCCGGACTATGAAAATGTCGCTGATGAAGTTAATCATTCGCCTGATGCTCGATCCTGCCTACACCAATCAGGCGCGTCCGTCCCGCCGGCCCCGCAAGGGCGAACGCGGCTTCACGCTCACCGAGTTGATGGTCGTGATCTTCATCATCGGCCTGCTGGCGACGGTGGTGATGATCAACGTGCTGCCCAGCCAGGACAAGGCGATGGTGACCAAGGCGAAGGCCGATATTGCGACGCTCGAAAGCGCGCTCGAGCAATATCGCCTCGACAATCTGACCTATCCGGCGTCGACAGATGGTCTCAACGCGCTGGTCACCGCGCCGCCCGCACTCGCGCAGCCCGAGCGCTATCGACGCGGCGGCTATATCAAGAAGCTGCCCGCCGACCCTTGGGGCCGTCCCTATAATTACCAAGCGCCCGGTGCGAACGGAAAGGCGTTCGAGATCTGGTCGATGGGCGCCGACGGCGCACCCGGCGGGACCGGCGATAATGCGGACATCCGGGCGGACAGCTGAGGCGCCTTCGCCTCCGGTCAACGGATTCACGCTCGTCGAATTGATGGTCGTGCTTGCGATCATGGCGCTCGCGGCGACGGTCGTCGTGCTGACCATTCCCGGCGAAGAGCGCAATGTGCGGACCGAAGCCGATCGGCTTGCCGCGCGCCTCGCCGCTGCGCGCGACGTCGCGGTGATCGAGGGGCGTAGCGTCGCGGTCAATTTCGCGCCGTCGGGCTATGGCTTTGAGCGCCGCATAGACGGCGCTTGGCAGCCGGTGCCGGGCCGCGCCTTCGAGCAGCGGGGCTGGCCCAACGACGTCCACTTTGCGGCGGGCGACGGACAGGCGACGTCGCGCATCCTCTTCGACCGCGTTGGCACCAGCCCGACCCCGCAGGCGGTCGTCCTGTCGGGCGGGGACGCGCGCGAGATCGTCCGGGTCTCGGCGACCGGGGAGGTCAGCCGTGGGCAATAGCCAGCGCGGTTTCACCCTCCTGGAAATGCTCGTCGCGCTCAGCATTATCAGCATCGCGGCGCTGACGCTGGTCCGGCTCGACGCCTATGCCGTCCGCACCGCCGGCGACCTCGACGAAAGCACGATGGCGGGCATCGTCGCGCAGAACCGCGCGGTCGAACTCTGGACCGATCCCGCACCGCCGACGATCGGCAACAGCGCCAGCAGCATCTCCAACGCGGGGCGCACCTGGCGCATCGAACAGCGCGTCGCGCGCACCGCCGACGACAGCCTGCTGCGCATCGACCTGACCGTGCGTCCCGAAAGCGGCAACGGGCAGGCGGTGCTGACGATCATCAGGCCGTCGCGATGAGGGACGAACGCGGCTTTACCCTGGTCGAGATGCTTGTCGCCCTGTCGATTTTCGCGGTGATCGCGGCGATGGGCGTCGGGCTGCTGCGCAGCAGCGTTGACACGCAGGATGCGGTGCAAGCGCGGCTCAAGGGGATGAGCGGGATCAACCGGCTGCGCGCGGTGATGGCGAACGACCTCGCGCAGGCGGTGCAGCGGCCGACGCGCGGCCCCGCGGGCGAGGCCGTGCCGGCGTTCATCGGCTCCTCGACCGGCTTCGCCTTCGTCCATGCCGGGGCGGGGGCCGACGACGGCAGTCCGCGGCCGAGCGTCGAGCGCGTCGGTTATGCGCTGGTCGGCGGTGAATGGCGGCTTGTAACGCAGCCGATGCTCGACGGCAAGGCGCTGTCCGACGGCGACCGGCTGATCGGCGAAGTGGCGGGGGTCGCGGTGCGCTATCGCGACGCGCAGGGCGGTTGGAGCGACAGCTGGACCAGCGAACCCGGCGATCGCCTTCCGCGCGCGGTCGAGGTGCGATTGACGCGGCGCGGCCGCGAGCCGCTGACCATGCTCTTTCTGACCGCGCCGACCTTGCCTCCGCCTCCCGTCGTTCCGGTGCCCGCGCCATGAAGCGGGGCAGGGATCAACGCGGTGCGGCGCTGCTCAGCGTGCTGCTGCTCGTGGCGGTGATGGCGGTGATCGCCGCGACCGCGCTCGACCGGCTGACGCTGGCGACGCGGATCGCGGGCAGCGCGGCGACGGTGGATCAGGGCCGCGCTTACACCTTCGCCGCCGAACAGATCGCGCTCCGCCGTGTCGCCGATCTCGTCGGGCGCGACCCGGCCAAGCTGACGCTTGCGGGCGATTGGCTCGGCCGCGATTTCACCCTGCCGCTGCCCGGCGGCGAAGGGCGCGCGCGGCTGAGCGATGCCAACAATTGCTTCAACCTCAACAGCCTTGCGGCCGAGACGCTGCCGGGCAAGCTCAGCCAGCGGTCGGGCGCGGTGGCGCAATTTGCGGAACTGATGAAGCTGATCGGCATAGACCAAAGCGAGGCACAGGGAATCGCGGGCGCCGCCGCCGACTGGATCGACAGCGACAGCAACGAGGGGCCGCTGGGCGCCGAGGATAATGTCTATCGCGGATTGCAGGCCGCCTATCTGCCCGCCAACCGCAAGATGGCCGATGTCAGCGAGCTGCGGGCGGTGCGTGGCGTGACGCCGAAGACCTATGCGCGGCTGAAGCCCTGGATTTGCGTTCTGCCGGTCGCCGAACCCGTAAAGCTCAACGTCAACACGCTTGCGCCCGAACAGGCGCCGCTCATCGCGATGCTGATCCCCGGTCAAATCCGCATCGCCGATGCACGGGCGGCGCTGGCGGCGCGGCCCGCAGGCGGCTATGGCAGCAGCGTGCGATTCTGGGAGGCGCGGTCGCTCGAACGGCTCGATCCGCCGAGCGACGTTGCCGAACAGGCCGGGGTGAACAGTCGCTGGCTGGCGCTGACGACGAATGTGACGATGGGGGACGGTTTCTTGAAGGCAGTGTCGCTCATCGACGCCAATGGCGGTGCGGCCAGCGCCGGACGGGCGCCGCCCGCGATCGTGCGCCGCGACTGGGGCGAAAGCGACTGACGTGACGCGCACCCTGGTTCTGTGGCTGCCCCCCGTGGCGGCGCTCGCGGGCGAGGATGCCGTGCGCCCCGCCTGGCTGCGCGTCGATGACGGCGTGATCGTCGATTCGGGGCAGGACGACGGCTGGGTCGATGCGTGGGAGAAACCGCAGGACGGGAGGGGCGACGACCGGCTGATCGCGCTCGCGCCCGCCGCCGACGTGCCGCTGCGCTGGCATCATTATCCCGACGCGCCGCCCGCGCAGGCCGCCGCCGCGGCGCGGCTCGACGCGCTGAAGGATAGCTTGGGCGACGCCGCGGCGTTGCACGTGGTTGCGGGCCAGCCCGCCGAAGCGGGGCAGGCGGTTCCCGTGGCGGTTACGACGCATGCCGCGATGACGGCGTGGACCGACTGGCTGACGGCGCGCGGCCTTGACGCGCCGACGATCATTCCCTCGGCGGCGACGGTGCCGCCGCCCGAGCCCGACTCGCTGTGGCTCGCCGAAGTCGCCGGCGAGGCGATCATCCGCACGCCAGACCGCGCCTTTCAGTCCGACCCCGACCTCGATCCGTGGATCGCGGGCGAGCGCGTGATCGCGCCGCTCGACGCGGACCGGATGCGCGAGGCGTTGCTGCTCTCGCTTGCCGCGCCCCCGCTCGACCTGCGCAGCGGCGCGTGGAAGCCGAAGCGGCGCTGGTCGGTCGATGCGGAGCGTCTGACGCTCGCGAAGCGGCTGCTGATCGCGCTCGTCATCGTCAGCGTCGCGATCCCGATTGTCCATGCCATTCGGCTGATGTCCGATACCAGTCGCGCCGACGAAGTCGTTGTCGTAACAGCGAAAAAGGCTGGCATCGAGGCGGCGGACGCGGCGGCGGCGGAAGCCGAGATCGACCGCCGCCTGGCCGCAGCGGGCGGCGGACCGCTCGCCTTCTCGATACCCGCCTCGGCGCTCTATGACGCGATGCGCGACGTGCCCGGCGTGTCGTTGAAAGCGCTGTCGCACCGCACCGACGGCACGTTGACGACGACGCTTGCCGCGCCGCGGGTCGAGGATGTGAATATGGTGCTGCTCGCGCTGCAGGCGCGCGGGTATAAGGTCACGGCGCAGCCGATGGCAGGGACCGACGGCCAGCAGATGGCAAACATCACGATCCGGGCGGTGCCATGACCGAGCGACTGCAAAATTGGTGGAGCGGCCTGTCGACGCGCGAACGCTGGCTCGTCGGCGTCGCAGGCATGCTTGCGCTCGGCGTCGTCATCTGGGGTCTGGGCCGTCCCGCCTACGCCGCCTTCGTCGACCTCGAAACCCGTCATGCGGCGGCGATCGAGCGCGAGGGCCGTGTCGCGGCGAAGGTCGCGCTACTGGGTCAGCGCCCCGCCAAACCGGTTGCCGCTGCGGTCGACGCGGTCGCGCTCGACCAATATCTTGCGCAGTCGGCGGGCGAGATCGGGCTGACGCTCGACCGCAACGAGGCGCGCGGGCAGGGGCAGGCGACGATCGCGATCGCGACGGCGAAAGCGCCCGTCCTCACCGACTGGATCGCCAGCCTGGAGGCGCAGGGCTTCGTCGTCGACCAGCTGACCATCACGCCCGCGGCCGACGGCACAGTCGGGATGACCGCCGAGCTTCGAAAGGGCGACCAATGAGGTCGCGCCGGCGCTGGATTATCGCCGCGGCGCTCCTCGCGCTGTTGCTGCTGGTCACGACCTTTCCGATGCGGCTCGCGCTCGCATGGTCCGGCGCAAGCGAGGCCGGGATCGCGGCGCGCGAGGTGCGCGGCTCGGTCTGGTCGGGCGCCCTGATCGACGCGCGCCTGGGCGCGCTGCCGCTGGGCAGCGTGCGCGCCAGCCTTTCGCCGCTCGCGCTGCTCGGCGGGGATACCGAACTCAGCTTTTCGCGCGCCGATGATCGCTTGGGCGCGCTCGCGGGGCGGCTGCACGGCAGCGATCCGCGCGGCATGTCCGACGTCAATGGCGTGACCTCGCTCTCCGGCGGGCTCGGGCTGCTACCGGTCGACACGATCCGCTTCGAGGGCGCGTCCGTTCGCTTCGGCGCAGACGGCAAATGCGTCGAAGCCGCGGGACGGCTGCAGCTGATGGTCGGCGCGCCGATCGCGGGCCTCGACCTGTCGCACGGGCTGTCGGGCCCGCTCAGCTGCGCAAATGGCCGCGCGCAGGCGGCGCTCGCCAGTCAGTCGGGGATGGAACGGCTGACGCTGTCATTCGACGGCAGCGGCGCCTATCGTGCGCAATTCGCGATCAACGTCGACCGCGACCCGGCGATGGCGGCGGCGCTCGCGGTGCTCGGCTTCAAGCCGGAATCGGACGGCTACGTGCTGGCGACCACGGGCCGCTTCTGACATGCCGATCCTCGGCGCCTTGCCCTTTGGCGCGGGCGTCGCTTTTGCCGGGCTCGTCGGGCTGGTTCTCGGCAGCTTCATCGCAACGTTGGTGCTGCGCTGGCCGGCGGGACGTTCAGTCCTCGGCCGCTCGCAGTGCGACGGGTGCGGGCGGGGGCTGGGCGTATCCGATCTGGTGCCGCTGCTGTCGGCGCTCGCCTCGCGCGGACGCTGCCGCCAGTGCCATCGCCCGATCGATCCCTTCCACTGGCGCGTCGAACTCGGCTCGGCGCTGATCGGCGTCGCGGCGCTCGCGTGGATGCCCGGCACGGCGGGGTGGCTCTGGGCGTTGTTCGGCTGGATGCTGCTGCCGCTCGCGCTGCTCGACGCGCGGCATTTCTGGCTGCCCGATGGGCTCAACGCCTTGCTTGGCGCGACCGGGCTGCTGATCGCGGGGCCGATGCTCGGCACGCTGCTCATTGACCGCTGGGTCGGTGCCGTGGTCTGCGGTCTGACGCTCGCCGCCATCGCGTGGGTTTACCGAAGGGTGCGGCTCAGGGACGGCATGGGCGGCGGCGATCCGAAACTCGTCGCCGCGATCGGGGCCTGGCTCGGCTGGCAGGCGCTGCCGCTGATGCTGCTGCTCGCCAGCCTCGGCGGGATTGTCTGGGCGCTATTCGGACAGCGAAAAGGGGACCAGCCGCTGGCCCAGCGGCCGGTCCCCTTCGGATTGTTCGCGTGCGCCGCGGCGTGGGCCGCGGTGCCTTTGTGGCCGCTTATCAGCTCCCGATAACGACGGTCACCGCGCGGCGGTTTTGCGCCCAGGCTTCCTCGGTCGAGCCGAGCGCAGCAGGGCGCTCTTTGCCATAGCTGATCACCTGGATGCGGTTCGGATCGACGCCGAGCGAGGCGAGGTAATTCTTGGCAGCATTGGCGCGGCGCTCGCCGAGCGCGATATTGTAGTCGCGGGTGCCGCGTTCGTCGGCATGGCCCTCCAGCGTGACGCGGACAGCGGGATAGCGCGCCAGCCACTGCGCCTGGGTCTGCAGCGTCGCCTGGTCTTGTGCATCGACATTATACTGGTCGAGATCGAAGAAAATGCGGTCGCCCATGGCGCCAACGCTGGCCAGGAAATCTTCCTGCGATCCGGGAACGACCCCGTTTCCGGTTCCGGTCCCCGTGTCGGTGCCGCTGCCATCGGGCGCAGGGGGAAGCGTATCGGGTGCTTTTTTCGCACAAGCCCCAACAGTCAACATGGTGATCGCCGCGATCATCGCGGTGGTTTTGCGTATCGTCATGGCTTCTGTCCTCTTGTTGTTTCGTCTTCAGTCGTGCGGGTCGGGGATTAACTTAAGTTGAACCCGGCCGATTTCCTTTGGTTCCGATGCCTTCGACCGATCGCTCAGGGCAGGATTGGACCCCAGCTCGGGTCCGAACCGTCTTGCGGCGTCGGCAGGCGGCGCAGGTTCACGCCGGTCAGGTCGACCTGCCACAACTGCGACTTGCCTTCGCGGCCAGGCGAGGTGCGGAAGAACTGGATGACGCGGCCGTTCGGCGACCAGGTCGGCGCCTCGTCCTGCCAGCTGTTGGTCAGCATCCGCACGCCGCCGCCCGAAGGCGTCATGACGCCGACGCGGAATTCGCCGCCGCCCATGCGAGTGAAGGCGATCAGGTCGCCGCGCGGCGACCATTCGGGGGTGGCATAGCGCCCGCCGCCGAAGCTGATCCGCTGCTGGTTCGATCCGTCGATGTTCATCGTATAGATTTGCTGGCTGCCCGACCGATCGCTTTCAAAGACGATCTTCTTGCCGTCGGGCGAGAAGCTGCCGCCCACGTCGATCCCCGGCGTGCTCGTCAGGCGCACCGGCGTGCCGCCGTCGGCCGAGATTCGATAGATGTCGGTGTTGCCGCCGACCGCCATCGAATAGAGGATCTGGCGCCCGTCGGGCGACCAGCGCGGCGCGAAGGTCGCGTTGCCGCTTTCGGTGACCAGCTTCTGGCTGCCGCTCGCGATGTCGTAAATGAACACGCGGACGCGGTTGTTCAGATAGGAGACGTAGACGATCTTCTTGTAATCGGGCGAGAAGCGCGGGCTGATCGCGAGCGCCTGACCGTTGGTGATGAAGCGGTGGTTGCCGCCGTCCGAATCCATGATCGCGAGCCGCTTGATGCGGTTCCCCTTGGGCCCGCTCTCGGCGATATAGGCGACGCGGCTGTCGAAGAAGGGCGATTCCCCCGACAGGCGCGAATAGATGGCGTCGGCGCATTTATGCGCGGCGCGGCGCCAGTCGCCGGGCTGGATTTCGAAACCCTGGCGGACGAGCTCGGTGCCAAGCGCCGTGTCGTAGAGATAACATCCAACGACAAGCCCGCCGGTGCTGTTCGTCTGCACGAAACCGTGGACGACATTGTCGGCGTTTCTGGCCTGCCAATCGGCGAAATTGGGCGCGCGGACTTCGGCCATGCTGATCGCACGGACGCTGCCGGGGCCGAGCGGCGCATACAGCCCGCTGCGCTCAAGGTCGGCAGCGATGACCTCGGCGATTTGACGGCCGAGACTGTCCGTGCGCAGGCCCGCGACAGTTGTGACCGCGGGGGTGGCGAGGGCGGGGACGGCGATGATGGTGCGCTCGGTCGAGACCTCGGCCACCACCTCCGCCGTACGCGGGGCCTCGGTCGTCGTCGCGGGCGGCGTCTGGGCTGCTGCGGGGAGCGCCGAAACGGCGCCGAGCGCCGAAGCAAGCAGAGCGAGCCGGAGAGTCAGCGGTGTCATCACATTCCTTTCGCGCGGAAGGTCACGTCCCAGACCTTCCATTGATCATAATATTCGTCGGGCAAGTCGAAGGGCGAGGCTTGGCGGATGGAGCGTTCCGCGCGTTCGATGAACAGTTTCTGCTGCGGCGCATTGCTGTCGGTCTTGCCCGATAGCTCGCCGACCTGGCTGACGCTGGTCACGCGCCCGTCGCGGCTGAGCTGGATGCGGAGCACGACGCGCAGCTGGTCGATATCGACCCCCGACGGCACATTGCGCCGCCAGTAGGGCAGGATCTTGCCGTCGATCGCGACATCGATCGACCGCTTGACCTCGGCCGCCGTCGTCGCGGCCGGCGCGCCCTTGGTTTGGGTCGACTTCGTTGGTCCCTTGCTGAGGCCGTCGACGATCCCGTCGAGCCGTCCGGTCGGGCGCGTCGTTGTCTTCTTCGGCGGCGTGGTCGCCTTCGGCGTGGCCTTGGG
The DNA here is from genome assembly GCF_001468265.1 of Sphingopyxis sp. H050. Taxonomy (GTDB): domain Bacteria; phylum Pseudomonadota; class Alphaproteobacteria; order Sphingomonadales; family Sphingomonadaceae; genus Sphingopyxis. The sequence goes on from NZ_LNRZ01000001.1 coordinate 369,710, forward strand.
CACCGCCTTCTGTGCAGCCGGCGGCGTTTTCTTCGGCGTCACCACCGGCCGCGCCACCTGTTTGGGCGTCGGAGCCGGCGTCGGCCGGACGACCGGTTCGGGCACCGGCGGCGTCGGCACGGGCTCGGACACGGCGATCTCTTCCGAATATTCTTCGCCCAGCCGCGCCGCGGGTGGCGTTTCGGTGATCACCGGCGCGCTCGATTGCGGTGCCGTCTCGGCAACCAGATCGACCTCCATCGGCGGATTGTCGAAGCGCCGGTCGCCGGCCGTCCATTGCACCGACAGCAGACCGATCACCACGATATGCAGCAGCACCGCGATCGCGATGCCGGCATTCTGGTTCCCCCCGGGTGCTGTTGTGGCAGCCATGATCCGGAGCCTATTGGCCGCTGCCTGAACCGTCGGTGACCGCGGCTTCGGCCGCCGCGCCGCTTTCGGCTCCCGTGGTGACGAGCGCGATGCGTGTCAGGCCGGCGCGGTTGAGTTCACCCATCACCGCCATCACGCGGCCATAGTCGAGGCCCTTGTCGGCGCGCAGCATGATCTGGCGAGGCTTGTCCTTGCCCTCATTCTCGCGCGCGATCGCGTCGAGCCGCGCGGGCAGCTCGGCCTCGGGCACGACCTGATCGCCAAGATAGATGGTGTCGTCGGCGTTGATCGACAGCTGCACGGGTTCCTGCTCCTCGGTCTCGACCGGCTTGGCGCGGCTGTCGGGCAGGTCGATCGGCACCGCGGAGGCGAGCAAGGGCGCGGTGATCATGAAGATGATCAGCAGCACCAGCATGACGTCGACGAGCGGGGTGACGTTGATGTCGGCCATCGGCGCCCGCCGTCCGCCGCGCCCGCGCCGCCGTCCGCCGGCGCCGCCGGAAGGGCCCGACATCGCCATCAGGCTTCGACCTCGAGTTCGCGGCTGAAGGTTGCGTGCAGCCCGTCGGCGAAGCGGCCGAGCCGCGATTCGAGGCGGTTCAGCCGCTGCGAGAAGGCGTTGTAGGCGATGACCGCCGGGATCGCCGCGAACAGGCCGATCGCGGTCGCAAACAGCGCCTCGGCGATGCCGGGCGCGACGACGGCAAGACTGCTGTTATTCTCCGCCGCGATCGCGGTGAAGCTGCGCATGATGCCCCAGACAGTACCGAACAGGCCGACGAACGGCGCGACGGCGCCAATGGTGGCGAGCGTGCCGATCTTTTCGGCCAGCCGGTCGACTTCGCCCTCGACCGCGGCGTTCATCGCAATGCCGAGCCGTTCGCGCGTGCCGTCGCGATCGATGACCTTGCCCTTGGTCGAGCGGCGCCATTCACTGATCCCGGCCGCCAGCACCTTCGCGCTGGGGAGTTCCTCGGTGCTGTTCTTGTCATAGAATTTGTCGATATTCTCGGCGCGCCAGAAATCGCGCTCGAACTGGTCCGATGCGCGCATCATCTTCCCGACGCCCCGGCCGTGCGTGAAGATCACTGCCCAGACATAGACCGATGCAAGCAAAAGCCCGATCATCACGCCTTTGACGATCCAGTCGGCCTGCAGGAACAGTGCGACGGGGGAAAGCGTCGCCGCGTCGGCGGCCAGCTTGATATTGTCTAGCAAGGGAAAGTCTCTCCATTCATGATGGCGGTAAAGCGTTCGGCCCAGCCCGCGGGTTGGCGACGCGGCCGGCCTTCGGGCGACAGGAAGGCCGCGGTGACGCGTCCGTTCGTTAACTCGTCCTGACCGCGAAGGATGCGCTGCGCGATGATCACGCTTGCACCGCGCACCGCTTCGACGGTGCTGACGACCAAGATGTCGTCGTCGAGCTTTGCGGGGCTACGATATTTGATGGTCAGATCGGTGACCGCCCACGCGCCTTCGCCGCCCTCCATCGCTGCGCGCTGGTCGATGCCCGCAAGGCGCAGCATGTCGGAGCGCGCGCGCTCCATATAGCGCAGGTAATTGGCGTGATAGACGATGCCCGACAGGTCGGTGTCCTCGAAATAGATGCGCGCGCGATAATGGTGCGCGGCCCCGACGAAGGCGCCGGGGACGAAGGGTGGGGGAACATCGGCCATCTTTAGGACCGATAGCGACGCAACGACTCGTCGCAAACCCCTCATCAACGGTTCGTCGCACTTGAGGGCCGCTTGGTGGAATGAAAGCCGCGGAAATCCGCCTATTTTGCCTGATCGAAAAGTCCGTCCTGCGAACCTGCGGGCGGATTGAGCCCCAGATGCTTCCACGCGCTGGCATTCAGACACCGCCCGCGCGCAGTGCGGGCGATGAGGCCGGCCTGCAGCAGATAGGGCTCGATCACGTCCTCGATCGTGTCGCGCGGCTCGCTGAGACCCGCCGCGAGCGTCTCGACCCCGACGGGGCCGCCGCGATAGATGTCGGCGATCATGGTCAGGTAACGGCGGTCCATCGCGTCGAGCCCGAGCGCGTCGACCTCCAGCCGATTGAGCGCGGCATCGGCGGCCTTCGCATCGACCACCGCATGCCCGGCGACGGTCGCGAAGTCGCGCACCCGGCGGAGCAGACGTCCGGCGATGCGCGGCGTCCCGCGCGAGCGCTTAGCGATTTCCAGCGCGCCGTCGGCCGCGATCGGCAGCGCGAGCAGCCGCGCGGCGCGCGAAATGACCTGTTCGAGCTCGCCATGCGTATAGAAGTTGAGCCGCACCGGAATGCCGAAGCGATCGCGGAGCGGCGTCGTCAGCAACCCCTGCCGCGTCGTCGCGCCCACGAGGGTGAACTTCGGTAGGTCGATGCGGACCGACCGCGCCGACGGCCCCTCGCCGATCATGATATCGAGCGCACGGTCCTCCATCGCGGGATAGAGGATTTCCTCGACCGCAGGCGACAGGCGGTGGATCTCGTCGATGAAGAGGACGTCGCCGTCCTCGAGGTTGGTAAGCAGCGCGGCGAGGTCGCCCGCCTTGGCGATGACCGGTCCGCTGGTCGAGCGGAAGCCGACGCCGAGCTCCTTGGCGACGATCTGCGCCAGCGTCGTCTTGCCGAGCCCCGGGGGGCCATAGAAGAGCACATGGTCAAGCGCATCGGACCGCGCCTTCGCCGCCTCGATGAAAATCCGCAAGTTCTCGCGCGCCGCGGCTTGGCCGACGAATTCGGCGAGCGACTTGGGCCGCAGCGCCGCGTCGGCGTCCTCGGGGGTACGGATCGGGGTCGTGAGGGCGGGCTCGGTCATAAACGCTCTATTGCCTCGCCGAGGATACAAACCCAAGGTTCCTGACGATCCTCATAGACCGAAAATTGGGGTTCGAAATCATGGCCGGGTTCGAAATTGCCGATCGGCACGGCGTAGCTGTCGAGTCCCGGGCGATTGAGGAACCAGAGCGTGGATCCGCAGTTTTCGCAGAAGTAGAAGTCCGCGAGAGTGCCGCTGCCGCCGGGATGCTGGTACAGTTTCGCTTCGCCTTCGGTGCGAACCTGATCGGCCGGGAAGCGCGCCTGTGCGGCAAAGGCGCTTCCACTTCGCGCCTTGCAGTTGCGGCAGTGGCAGACCGAGACGCGGATCGGCTCGCCAGTGCATGCAATGCGGAGCTGGCCGCAGCGGCAGGCGGCGTTGCGGATGCGGGCGGTCACTTGGCCACTTTCTTCAGCGCCGCGCGAACCAAAGCGTCGAGGCTCGCCCCTGCACCCAATTCCTCGTTCGCCGCTGCCACCGCGGCGCTGGCTTCGCCGGGCTTGAAGCCGAGGCCGGTGAGGGCGGTGACGGCGTCGCCGAGCGGGCCGCTGGTGGCGGACAGGGCTGGACTCGAACCCGCGATCCCGCCCAGCGCCCCCGCCTTGTCCTTCAGCTCATGCGCAATCCGCTGCGCCAGCTTCGGCCCGACGCCGTTCGCGCGGGCGATCATCGCGCTGTCGCCGCTGGCGAGCGCGCGTTGCAGGTCGCCGATTTCCAGCGCCGACAGGATCGCGAGCGCGACCTTGGCGCCGACGCCCTGGACGCTGGTAAGCAGGCGGAACCAGTCGCGTTCCTCGGCCTTGGCAAAGCCGAGCAGGCGCAGGAAATCCTCACCGACCAGCATTTCGGTGTGGATGGTGACGGTGCCGCCGACCGGACCGAGCGCGTCCAAGGTGCGTGCCGAGGCCTCGACCAGATAGCCGACGCCGCCGACGTCGATCACCGCATGGCCTGCGCCGCTGCTGTCGAGCCGTCCGGTGAGTTTTGCGATCATTTCACCGTGCTAGCGCGGCAGGAATGAAAAGGGAACAGATTTGGTTCACGCGAAGACGCGAAGACGCGAAGATGCCGCGTTTGCCGCGAAGCGGCTTGTTTCCCCTTACGTTGGCGACGACGCGGTGGAGCGCGAGAACCGGGCCTGACGGCCCAAGCGGGCCTCTTCGCGTCTTCGCGCCTTCGCGTGAAATCATCAAAAGCGCGGGCGGTGGTTCGCGTGACAAATCGCGACCGCCAGCGCGTCAGCCGCATCGGCGCCCGCGACCTTCGCTCCCGGCAGCAGGACGCGCAGCATCGCCTGTACCTGCTCCTTCGCCGCGCCGCCGGTGCCGACGACGGCTTTCTTGACGAGGCGCGGCGCATATTCGGCGACGTCCAGCCCGCCGCGCGCGCAGCCGAGCAGGACGACGCCGCGGGCGTGCGCCAGCTTGAGCGTCGATTGCGGATTGTCGTTGACGAACACTTCCTCGACCGCCGCGCAGGTGGGAGCATGATCGGCGATCACGGCCGCGAGCACCGTATCGAGATGCGCGAGCCGCTCGGGCAGGGGCGCCTTGGCGTCGGTCTTCACCTGGCCGTTGGCGATGTGGCTGATCCGACTACCCTCGACGCGAATGACGCCCCAGCCGGTGCAGCTGAGCGAGGGATCGAGGCCGAGGATGATCATCACAATCCGTTCGTGCCGAGCGAAGTCGAGACACCCCGGAGGCGTGTACGACCGATGGGCATCCCGACTTCGCGCGATGCGAACGGGTCTTGGGGTCTAGCCAAGCTTTTCCATCACCGCGTCGGGAATTTCGTAATTGCCCCACACGGTCTGAACATCGTCGTCGTCGTCGAGCGTGTCGATCAGCTTGAACAGCGACTGGGCGGTCGCTTCGTCGCCGACTTCGCTCTTGATCGTCGGTTTCCACGCCAGCTTTACGCCTTCGGCTTCGCCGATCTTGACCTCGAGCGCCTTCGCGACTTCGTGCAAGCTGTCGACGCTGGTCCAGATTTCATGGCCGTCTTCGGACGATTCGACATCGTCCGCGCCCGCGTCGAGTGCCGCTTCGAACACCGTGTCGGCGTCGCCGGCTTTCGCAGGATAGGTGATCAGGCCGAGCCGGTCGAACCCGTGGCTGACGCTGCCCGAGGTGCCGAGGTTGCCGCCGTTTTTCGAGAAGGCGGTGCGGACGTTGGTCGCGGTGCGGTTGCGGTTGTCGGTGAGCGCCTCGACGATCAGCGAGACGCCGCCGGGGCCATAGCCCTCGTAGCGGATTTCCTCGTAATTCTCGCCTTCGCCGCCTGCGGCCTTGTCGATCGCGCGCTGGATATTGTCCTTGGGCATCGACTGCGCCTTGGCGGCGTTGACCGCGGCGCGCAGGCGCGCGTTGGCATCGGGGTCGGGCAGGCCCATCTTCGCCGCGACCGTGACTTCGCGCGCGAGTTTGGAGAAAAGCGCGCTGCGCTTTTTGTCCTGCGCACCCTTGCGGTGCATGATGTTCTTGAATTTACTATGGCCGGCCACAGCCACCCTCCATCGGTAATTTTGAAAGCTGGCGCCGCCCCTAGCGTGGCGCGCGGTTTCAGACAACCACGGCGGTGCCGGAGGCGCTCACCATCAGCATCGACCCGTTCTGGCCCAGCACTTCATAGTCCAGGTCGACACCGACCACGGCGTTGCCGCCGAGGCGTGCGGCCTCGGCTTCCATCTCGGCGATCGCTTCCTTGCGCGCGCGGGCGAGGACGTCCTCATATTTGCCCGACCTACCGCCGACGATGTCGGTGATGCTCGCGAACAGGTCGCGGAAGAGGTTGGCGCCGACGATCACCTCGCCGGTGACGATGCCCAGATATTCGCGGACCGGACGGCCTTCGATCATGTTGGTGGTGGTGCTGAACATCGTCATTCTCCCGGCTTGGATAAAAGGCGTCAGGCGATGCCGAGCGCCGATTTGTAAACGTCCAGGATCGCTTCCATCTCCTTGCGGTCGTGGACGGGCATTTTGCGCAGGCGCACGATCTGGCGCATGATCTTGGGATCATAGCCCTGCGACTTCGATTCCAGATAGACGTCGCGAATGTCGTCGGCGATGCCCTTCTTTTCTTCTTCCAGCCGCTCGATGCGCTCGATGAAAAGGCGCAGTTGTTCGTCGGACACGGTGGCTTCGCTCATTTTGGACTCCGCTGAAGGTTGGATTTGGGTGGCGAGAATCGCCTCGCGGCTCACCTAGCGAGGTCAGGGATTCTTGGCCATGCTTTCTTCCATCCGTTGCAGCTGCTCTACCGTGGCAGGCGTATGGAAGCGCGCTTTCCAGTCGGCGGTTGGCATGCCGTGGATGATTGCGCGCCCGGCTTCCTTGTCCATGCCGCCCGCCTCGGCGATCCAGTCACCGAGGCAGTTGCGGCAGAAGCCCGCGAGGCCCATCAGGTCGATGTTCTGGGCGTCGCTGCGATGCTGGAGCAGGCGGACGAGGCGGCGAAACGCCGCGGCGGCGGCGGCGTCGTCGAGGGTGTCGAGCGCATCGTTCGGGGCGGTCGTGTCGTCGCTGCAGGACATGGCGGCTTTCCTTCTGGTCGGCGGATGAATAGCTATACGCGACTTGCCTTGGCCGGGGCAACGCGCCTAGGCAAGCGGTCTCAATTCCCCCCACGTCATCGGAGCATTTGTGGTCCAGAGTTTCACCCCCCGCCAGCGCAAGGTGCGCATCCTGGCGACCCTTGGCCCCGCCAGCGCGAATCCCGACATGATCGCGGCGCTGCATCGCGCCGGGGCCGATGCCTTCCGGGTGAACATGAGCCACGGCGATCATGCCGGTCACGCCAAGGTGATCGCGGCGATCCGGGCGCTGGAAAAGGACACCGGGCGCCCGACGACCATCCTCGTCGACCTGCAGGGGCCGAAGCTGCGCGTCGGCACCTTCAAGGATGGCCCGGCCGAACTCGTGAAGGGCAAGCCTTTCGTTCTCGACGCCGACAAGGCGCCAGGCGATGCGACGCGGGTCTATCTGCCGCATCCCGAGCTCTTCGCGGCGCTCGAACCCGACACGCGGCTGCTGATCGACGACGGCAAGCTGGTGCTGCGCGTGAAGAGCGTTTCGAAGGACCGGATCGAGACGGTGGTCGAGGTCGGCGGCAAGATCTCCGATCGCAAGGGCGTCAACGTCCCCGACGTCGTCGTGCCGCTCGCGGCGCTGACCGAAAAGGATCGCAAGGACCTGACCTTCGCGCTCGAACAGCATGTCGACTGGATCGCGCTGTCGTTCGTCCAGCGCCCCGAGGACGTGGCCGAGGCGCGGCGGCTGATCGGTGGCAAGGCGGCGCTGCTGGTGAAGTTCGAAAAGCCCTCGGGCGTGCAGCGGCTCGAGGAAATCCTTGAGATCGCCGACGCCGCGATGGTGGCGCGTGGCGACCTGGGCGTTGAACTGCCGCCCGAGGCGGTGCCGCCGCTGCAGAAGCGCATCGTCGCGACCGCGCGGCGCATGGGCAAGCCCGTCGTCGTGGCGACGCAGATGCTCGAATCGATGATCGTCTCGCCGTCGCCGACGCGTGCGGAAGTTAGCGATGTTGCCACGGCGGTGTACGACGGCGCGGATGCGATCATGCTGTCGGCCGAGACTGCGGCGGGCGCCTGGCCGGTGGAAGCTGTCACGATGATGGATTCGATCGCGCGGTCGGTCGAGAGCGACCCCGATTATTTCCGCCGCCTGCACTTTACCGAGACGACGCCCGACGCGACGACCGCCGACGCGCTCGCCGAAGCGGCGGGCGACATCACACGGACGATCGGCGCCGACGCGATCATCTGTTTCACCTTCTCGGGCTCGACCGCGCGCCGCGTCGCGCGCGAGCGGGCCGGGGCGCCGCTCCTCGTGCTGACGCCGAAGCGCGAGGCGGCGCGGCGCATGGGCTTGTTGTGGGGCGCACATGCCGTTCCGACCAAGGACATCGGCAGCTTTGAGGAGATGATCGCCAAGGGCAAGCGCATGGCGCTGCGCCACGGCATCGGCAAGGCGGGATCGAAGCTGGTCATGATGGCGGGCGTCCCGTTCGGCACGCCGGGGTCCACAAATGTGCTGCACGTCGCGACGCTGACCGGCGACGAACTGCGTGGATACGCCTGATCCGATTCAAATCGGCACAAAAGTTACCAGGCGATTCAGAATTTTTTGCGCCTGATTCAAATCGGCACGGACAAAAATGGTAAATGGTCTTTGCACCATTGACGGCGCGCGGCATAACCGCTGCATGTAGCGCAACGGACCCGCGTCGGGGGGCTCCGCATTGCTAGTCCGAAAGGTCCGTCTCGCGTGTCCGCACCCTTCCGTTTCCCGCGCTTTTTCGTCACCAGCCCGGCGCCATGCCCGTATATCGAAGGCAAGACCGAACGGAAGGTGTTCACCGAACTCAGCGGCAACAACGCGACCGAATTGAACGACGCGCTGGGCCGAATCGGTTTCCGCCGCAGCCAGTCGGTCGCCTATCGCCCGAGCTGCGCCGACTGTTCGGCCTGCGTTTCGGTGCGCGTCTGCGCCAGCGAGTTCACGCCCAGCAATTCGCAGAAGCGGACGATCCGCCGCAACCGCGATCTTGTCGCCGTCGCGTGCAAGCCGTGGGCGACCGAAGAGCAATATGCGCTGCTGCGCGCCTATCTGGGATCGCGCCACCCCAATGGCGGCATGGCCGACATGGACGAGCAGGATTTTGCCGACATGGTCGAGCAGACCCCGGTCGACAGCTATATGATCGAATATCGCGAGCCGACGACCGACGGCAGCAAGGGCCGCCTTGTCGGTTGCTGCCTGACCGACCGGCAGGGCGACGGGCTGTCGATGATCTACAGCTTTTTCGATGCGGGCCACGCGCTGCGCGAAGGGCTCGGCACCTATATCATCGCCGACCATGTGCTGCGCGCCGCGAACGCCGGGTTGCCATATGTCTATCTCGGCTACTGGATCGAGGGGTCGGCGCGCATGGCGTACAAGGCGCGCTTCCGTCCGCTCGAAAAGCTCGGCCCCGATGGCTGGTCGCGTTTCGAGCCGGCGACGTCGGACCGCATCGCGGCGATGTTTGAACTCGCCTGAAACCGCCCTATTGCGAACGTATCGCAGCAGGGGGAATCTGGTGTCTCGCCGGTTGACCTTTTCCCGCTTTCAAGGGCATAGCTCGTCCTCCAGGACATAAGTCCGGGTCGCATCCAGTTTGATGATCGTCCAGGGGTGGGCGATTGGGGGGATCAGGATGCCCGTGCGCGCGTGCTTCAGCAACAGGACTGACCAAGGCCGCTCCTGCGGGAGCGCGGGCGCATGAGCGAGACGGTCAAGGTTGCGATCATCGGGTCGGGACCGGCGGGGCTGAGCGCGGCGTCGCGCGCGGGGCAGCTGGGCATGAGCCACGTCCTGCTCGAAAAGACCGATCACCTTTCCGACACCATCTATAAATATCAGAAGGGCAAGCGCGTCCTCGCGACGCCCGACCGGCTCGATCTTCGCTCCGACTGCCGCTTTGCCGAGGGCGCGCGCGAATATATCCTCGCCAACTGGGACGAGGATGCCGCCAAAAACAAGGTCAATGTCGTCAAGGAAGCCGAAGTCACCGAGGTGACCGGCCAGCAGGGCGCGTTCGAGATCAAGACCACGAAGGGCGCGTTCAAGGCCGAGAATATCGTGCTGGCGATCGGCACGCAGGGCAATCCCAACCGCATGCGCTGCCCCGGCAACGACCTGCCGCACATCATCTACACCGTCGACGATCCCGAGGATTTCAAGGACAAGCATATCACCGTCGTGGGGTCGGGTGACGCGGGGATCGAAAATGCGCTCGGCGTCGCCGAGGAAGCGCTCGAAAATACCGTGACCATCCTCAACCGATCGAAGGATTTCGCGCGCGCCAAGGCCAAGAATGTCTCCGACATGATGGAGGCGGGCGAAAACGGCTTCATGTCGATCCGCACCGAGACCCAGCCGAAGCTGGTCGAGCCCGGCTGGCTGACGCTCGAGACCCCGACCGGCGACGAAAAGATCCAGTGCGATGTCATCGTCGCGCGGCTGGGCTCGGTCGCGCCGCGAGGTTTTGTGGAGTCGATGGGGATCGAGTTTACCGGCCCCGATCGCGAAGCCTTTCCGAAGCTGTCACCGACCTTTGAATCGACCGTGCCCGGCATCTTCGTCATCGGCGCGCTCGCGGGCTATCCGCTGATCAAGCATTGCATGAACCAGGGCTATGACGTCGTCGAGTTCATCAACGGCAACAAGACGCTGACCCCCGCCGACGAAAAGGACCTTGCGGCGATCTTTGCCGGCCTGCCGCAGCAGCGGTCGGTGACCGAATGGCTGGATTTCCTGCGCGAGCGCGTCCGCATCTTCGCCGATGTGTCGCCGCTGCAGATGCGCGAGTTCATGCTCGATTCCAAGGTCGCCTTCTATCGCAAGGGCGAGGTGGTGTTCGAAAAGGATGAGCCGGGATCGTCGCTTTTCGCGATCGCCGACGGCAGCGCGGTCGTCGACATCGGCGGCGGCGTGACGGTGCCGATCGAGCAGGGGTCGATCTTTGGCGAGGTCGGCCTGATCTCGGGCCGCAAGCGCGGCGCGACGATCCGCGCCGGCGAGGACAGCATTTTCGTCGAGGTGTCGCGCACCGCGGCGCTCAAACTGATGGCGGCGGTGCCGGGCGCCAAACGCGTGATCAACCGCATCTCGCTCGAACGCCAGCTGCTCCAGATCTTCAAGGGCGGCCTGACCGTCGAGGATCTGCAGCCGATCGTCGAGGACCCGGCGATCGAGCGCGTCCCCGCGGGCAAGGTCGTGCTCGCCGAGGGCGATGAAGGCGACGACGTCTATGTCATCCGCTCGGGCTCGATGGTCGTCGAGAAGGATATCGGCGGCAAGCCGATCTTTCTCCGCTACCTGCCAGCCGGCAGCTTTTTCGGCGAAATGGCGGTGCTGAGCGGCGAGAAGCGCAATGCGACGGTGAAGGCGGCGGTCGCGAGCGAGGTCATCCGGCTGAAGGGTCAGCAGTTCAAGGAGATGCTCGCCAAGCGCCCGCAGGTCCGCATCGCGACCGAGGCCGCCGTCGCCGAGCGCGCGGCGATTAACAATTTCATCGAATCGCGCAAGGCCAGCTATTCGAGTGCGGTCGATCTCTATTCGGACACCGCAGGCTTCATCATGAAGGAAGGCCTCGGCGAGGCGACCGATGCGCTGCTGATCGACGAGAATCTGTGCGTCGGCTGCGACAATTGCGAAAAGGCCTGCGCGGACAGCCATGAGGGCCTGTCGCGCCTCGACCGTGAAGCGGGCAAGACCTTCGCGCACCTGCACGTCCCCACCAGCTGCCGTCACTGCGAACATCCGCACTGCATGGCCGACTGCCCGCCGAATGTGATCCATCGCGGACCGGACGGCGAAGTGTTCATGGAGCCCGGCTGCATCGGCTGCGGCAACTGCATGCGCAACTGCCCCTATGGCGTGATCCGCATGGAGGCCGCGCCGCCCGAGAAGCCCAGCCTGCTGCGCTGGCTGCTCACCGGTTTCGGCCCCGGACCCGGCGAACCCTCGCCCAAATGGACCAAGAAGAAATTGGGTGAGGAGAAGCCCAAGAAGATCGCGGTCAAATGCGACATGTGCAAGGGCATCGCCGGCGGCCCCGCCTGCGTCCGCGCCTGCCCGACCGGCGCCGCGATCCGCGTTTCGCCCGAAGAATTCCTGTCGATCGCGCGCCTGCAGGAGGACGCGGGCTGATGGCGTCCTTGTTTCCCAAAAGGCTGTTGGGCCGTCGCAGCAAGGCGACCCAGACCGAGCGCGTCCGCGAACGGCGGCACGAAGGCTTCCTGCGCTACGCCAATTTCCGCTGGGCCAAGATTTCCGGCGGGCTCTGCCTGCTGATCATCGTCAGCTATGCGCTGGTCGACGTCACCCCGCGGCACAATGGCGGCAGCTGGTACGGCTATACGCTCGGCACGATCGGCGCCGGGCTGATCCTGTGGCTGACCGCGCTCGGCTATCGCAAGCGCAAGATGACGAGCGATTACTGGTCGCTGAAGGCGTGGACCTCGGCGCATGTCTATCTGGGCCTCAGCCTGATCGTCATCGGCACCTGGCACACCGGGTTCCAGCTCGGCTGGAACGTCCACACGCTGGCCTGGGCGCTTATGATGCTCGTGATCCTCTCGGGCCTCTATGGTGTCGTCGTCTATTCGACCCTGCCCGCCGCGCTGTCGAACAACCGCGACGAAATGACGCAGATGCAGATGCTCGAGGCGATCCGCGCCTTCGATCGCCAGCTTCATTCCGCCGCGCAGCCGTTGACGCCCGAGGATACCGCGCCAGTGCTCGCCGCGCTCGACGAAGATCCGTTCGCGGGGGGCATCGGCGCGCGCCTGTCGGGCCGCTACCCGCGCTGCGCGACCGCCGCCGCGCTCCGCACGCTCGGCATGTCGCGCAGCAGCGATGCCGAGGCGCGCGACAAGGTGATCGGGCTGCTGTCGCAAAAGGAAGCCGCACTCGCGCGGCTGCGCCAGCATCTCAAGATCCGGGCGCTGCTCGAAATCTGGCTCTATGTGCATGTGCCGCTGACGTTCGCGCTGATCGCGGCGCTGTCGGCGCACATCATCAGCGTCTTCTTCTACTGGTAGGGCGGGGAGAGGGGGACCATGAGCTTTATCCTGCGCCGTATCTCGACGACCAAGACGGGCAAGCAGATCATCCGCGACCAAGCGCTGCCGGGCGATACGATCACGCTCGGCCGCGAGGGCGGCAATGTCATCCACATCGCCGATCTGGCGGTCAATCCGCACCATGCGACGATCAGCAGCGCCGACGGCCGCCATGTCCGGGTGCAGGCGCAGGAAGGACTGGGGTTCGACATCAACGGCCGCAGCGTCGATGCCGCCGATATCGACAGCGCCGCCGGCGCCGAGCTGCGGTTTGGCGGCCATCGCCTGACGATCGCGCGCGAGGGTGACAATATCATCCTGCTCGTCGAGCGCATCGACGAGCTGTCGCAATCGTCGAAGGACGTCGACGAGGCCAAGGCCTTTTCGTTGCAGGGCGTGATGCCCGGCAAGCGCATGGGCGCGTGGGTGTTCGGCCTGCTGATGCTCTTCGCCTTCCTCGTAGGGCCGATCTGGGCGTGGTACAGCTATAAAAATGTCGACGAGCGGCCCGACGGCTATCACGCCGATACGGCCTGGCTGTCCGGAACGCTGTCGAGCGCGCACGCAAATCTCAAGAACGACTGCCAGTCGTGCCATGTCGAGCCCTTCGTCGCGGTGACCGACAAGGCGTGCGTCGGCTGCCACACCGGCGAGCATAAGGCGATGAGCATGGCGCATGCCGACGCGCCCGCCGCGATGCTGCTTGCCGCGCGGCATCCGCCGGGGATCGGCGAGAAGGTGCTGGCGGGCTTCGCCAAGACCTTCAACAAGCCGCAGGGCCGCTGCGTCGATTGCCATACCGAGCATGAAGGCGCGGGGCCGATGGCGGCGACGCCGCAGAAATTCTGCGCCGACTGCCACGACGGGATGTCCGGTCGCCTGAAGGCCGCGGGGCATCCGACGTTGCTTGCCGACGCCGCCGATTTCGGCACCAGCCACCCCGAATTCCGCCCGCTCGTCCGCGCCGCGCCGGGCGCCAAGCCGATGCGCGCGGCCTTGGGCCAGGGCGCGCCGCTCGACTATGACGGCCTCAAATTCCCGCACGACCTGCACCTGCAGGCGACCGGCGGCGTCGCGCGGATGGCGGCGAGCTTCCGCGGCCGCTATGATTTCGGGAACAAGCTCGAGTGCGAGAATTGCCACCGCGTCGAGGCCGACGGCGTGCGTGTGAAGCCGGTCGAGATGGAGCGCGACTGCGCGATGTGCCACAGCCTGGCGTTCGAGACCGTCGGCGGCGTCACGCGCACGCTGCGTCACGGCGAGCCCGACCAGGTCGTCGCCGATTTGACCGCCTATTACCGCTCGACCCCGCCGTCGCGGCCGTTGCAGCTCGGCGGCATGGAGCGCCGCCGCCCCGGCAACTATGCCGAGGGGCGGGTCTACAACATCTATTTCCGCGAGGTCGCGGTGCGCCCGAACCGTGCCGAGGATGCGGTGCGCGCCGTCTTCTCGAAAGGCGGCGCCTGCTACGACTGCCACACGATTTTTGCCCCGCAGGGAGGCAACGGCTGGCGCGTGATGGCGGTCAACCAGACGCCGCGCTTCCTAACCAAGGGCTGGTTCGATCATGACGCGCACAGCGAAACGCAATGCGCCGACTGCCACACCGCGGCGCCGGGATCGAAACAGTCGGCCGACCTGCTCGTGCCCGCCCTGCGCCAATGCCGCGACTGTCATGTCGGCGAGAATGGGGCGCGGCTGGTGAAGGTCGAGACGGCGACCGAATCGCCCTGCGCGATGTGCCACGAATATCATTCGGACGGCGGCAAACCGTGGTCGCCGGCCCGCAAAAGAAAGGTAAACAGCGCGGCAATCACAAATAAACCTCTGCGCGCTATCTATGGTGTGAGCATGATCACAGGTCCGCAGGGGCGCGGGCTCTATGATGTGACGTGGCGCACACCGGCGCTCGGGGCCATTAGGCGGGGTGGATGACACGTGGTACGGCCGGGACCGGACGGCCGGAGCAGGGGCAATGAACGACGATGCTGATCGCCCAGATCACCGACATCCACATCGGGTTCGATCCCGATAATCCGGCGGAATACAACCGCAAGCGGCTCGATGACGTCCTCGATGTGCTGATCGAGGGGCCGAACCGCCCCGACCTGTTGCTGGCGACCGGCGACATCACCGATCGCGGCGACGCCGACAGCTACCGCCGCCTGTCCACCGCTTTCTCGCGCTGCCCCTTTCCGGTGTGGCCGAGCGTCGGGAATCACGATTTGCGCGACAATTTCCACGCGCAATTCCCCGGCTTCGACGACGGCAATGGCTTCATCCAATATACGATCGAACTGCCCGAACTGCGGCTGGTGACGATCGATACGCTGGAGGAAGGTCGCCATGGCGGCGCCTTTTGCGAACGGCGGTCGGCGTGGCTCGATGCCGAGCTGGCGAAGGACAAGCGCAAGCCGACCTATATCGTCATGCACCACCCGCCGGTCGAAAGCGGCATCGAGTGGATGAACACCGACCCCGACGAACCGTGGGTCGCCGCCTTTACCGCCGTGATCCAGCGCCACCCGCAGGTGCGCGGGCTGATCTGCGGCCACCTGCATCGCAGCGTCACCGTGTCGTGGGAGGGGCGCACCGTCGCGATCTGCTCCTCGACCGCGCCGCAAGTCTCGCTCGACCTCCGTCCGATCGACGAGAACCACCCCGACGACCGGCCGATGATCGTCGCCGAAGACCCGGCCTATGCGCTGCATCGCTGGAACGGGCGCGAGCTCGTCAGCTTCTACGACCATGCGGGTGCGCACACGATGCTCGCCAAATATGACGAGCGGCTGCAACCGCTGGTGCGTGAATTGAAGGCCGAGCGGCCGCGTCAGTAACCCAGCGTCAAATCCACCCGCGGCTCCACGGCCTTGCCCTTTTTCCAGCGATCGAGATTTTCCAGGAAGCGCGCCGCCGAGCGAACGAACATCTTGTCCTGCGCGCGGCCCGACAGGTGCATGGTGATGTGCGCGTTGTCTAGCGACCACAGCGGATCGTCGGCAGGCAGCGGTTCGGGGGTCGTGACGTCGAGAAAGGCGGCGGCAATCTGCTGCTCGTTCAGCGCGACGAGGAGGGCGTCCTGATCGACGACGCTGCCGCGCGCGATGTTGATGAGCGTCGCCGTCGGTTTCATCGCGGCCAGTTCGGCGGCGCCGATCATCCCGTCGGTTTCGGGCGTTGCAGGCACCGCCAGGATCACCCAGTCGAAATCGCCCAGGCGATCGCGCCATTGGTCCGGGGTCAGCGTGTTGGCGCCGGGCGAGCGGCGAACGACGGTGACGTCGACCGCGAACGCCTTCAGCCGCTCCTCGATCAGCTTGCCGATCGCGCCATAGCCGAGGAGGAGCGCTTTCGAGCCGAAGAGTTCGATCTTGCCCGGCGACTCCATCAGCCATTCGCGCCGTTCTTGGGCGCGGACGACGTCGCGGTAGCCCTTGGCGACGGTGAGCATACCCATCACGACATATTCGGCGATGGTGATTGCGTTGATGCCCGCGCCGTTGGTCACGACCGTGCCGCGCTCGGCGAGCAGATCGAGCGGCATGCCGTCGACCCCGGCGTAGATCGAGTTTAGCCATTTCAGCTGCGTCGCGGCGGTGATGACCGCGGCCATATCCTTTTTGTCGTACATGTCGAACCAGCCGATTTCTGCCGATGGTGCGAGTTCGAGTGCCTCTTCCTTCGAGGCGAAGAAGCGCGGTTCGATCCAGTCGGGCAGGCGGTTTTCGACGAGCGGACGGATCAGGCCCGAGAGGACGGTGACGGTTTTTGGCATTATCTTGCTCTCCCATTCCCGTTCGCATCGAGCGAAGTCGAGATGCCTATCGACGGCGCACTCCTTCCGGGTGTCTCGACTTCGCTCGACACGAACGGGAAGAGAAGCCGATTAATTCTCCAATCGCCAGTCCCAGCCGAGCGGGTCGCCGTCCATCACCTCGACCCCCGCGGCGACGAGTTCGTCGCGGAGCTTGTCGGAGGTTGCGAAGTCCTTGATGGCGCGGGCTTCCTTGCGCTTGGCCAGCAATGTTTCGATTTCGTCTTCGGTTATCTTAGCGGCTTTGGGGCGGACACGCAGATCAGTTCGGGATATGGTGCAAATCGAGAGACCAAGAACGTCGTCGATGGCGGCGAGAGTATTCAACCTGTCAGAAGCCGACTGCTTCTCTGCTCCAGGCCCAAGAACCAACTCGATTTCCAACAAGGCGCTTTGGGCACCGAGGTCGTTCGAGATTTCTCGGTCAAATTGAAGCAGATTGTTCGACTGCGCAAAATCATCCGTCATTGCGCTCTTGAACTTTTGGAGCGTCCATTCGCCGGGCGGATGTAGAGGTGACCATTCAGCGCCATACTTTTCCTTGTGCTGGGTCTTCAATCGTTGGACCCCCATCACGATCCGCTTCAACCGCGTCAGCGCCGCGCCCAAGCCTTCCCACGAAAACTCCAGCTCGCTGCGATAATGCGCCTGCAGGCACATCAGGCGGTAGGCGAGGGGGTGGTAGCCCTTGTCGATCAGCAGTTGCAGGCGCAGGAATTCGCCCGCGCTCTTGCTCATCTTGCCCGATCGTTCGATCAGGAAATTATTGTGCATCCAGATGCGCGCACCGCTCGCGTCGGAGCAGCTGTGCGCCTGGTTCTGCGCGATCTCGTTCGGGTGGTGGATTTCGCGGTGGTCGATCCCTCCCGTGTGGATGTCGAACGGAAAGCCGAGCAGCGCTTCGGACATCACCGAGCATTCGAGATGCCAGCCGGGCGCGCCTTTGCCCCAGGGGCTGTCCCATTCCATCTGGCGCGTTTCGCCCGCGGGGGTCTTGCGCCAGATCGCGAAGTCCGCCGGGTGGCGCTTGCCGTCGACGGGATCGATGCGGCTTTCGCCCTCATCGGTGCCGTGGCGCGCGAGGCGGCCGTAGTCGGCGACCGTCGTGGTGTCGAAATAGAGGCCGCTCTCCAGCTCATAACAATGCCTGTCGGCGATCGCTTTGGCGAACTCGATCATCTGCGGCACATAGTCGGTCGCGATCGACCAGTGCGCGGGCTGGCGGATATTGAGCGCCTTTACGTCGGCCCAATAGGCTTCGGTATAATGGCGCGCGATGTCCCAGATCGACTGGGCTTTCTCGGCCGCCGCCTTCTCCAGCTTGTCCTCGCCCGCATCGGCGTCGTCGGTCAGGTGGCCGACGTCGGTGATGTTGATGACGTGGGTGAGCTTGTAGCCCTTGAACGACAGCGTGCGCCCCAGCGTGTCGGCGAAGACATAGGCGCGCATATTGCCGATGTGGGGATAGTTATAGACCGTCGGCCCGCAGCTGTAGACGCGCGCCTCGCCGGGGTGGACGGGCTGGAATTCTTCCAGCTGGCGCGTCAGGCTGTTGAACAGCCGCAGGGGGGCAGGGGCGTCGGTCATGTCCGCGCCCATGCCTTGATCTATCGCTATGCGTCAACTCCCACGTCGCCCCCGCACAGGCGGGGGCCGCGAACCTTTTACGCAGCGATGGTGGCCGAAGCCGCCAAGGGCCACCGCGTGCGCGGGGGGCGACGTTTCAGGGTTGCTGCGTGTCGGGTGCTGGCGTCCACAGATCGTCGTTGCCCGCGCCCGTCACCGGATCGTCCAGCAGCGGCTCACCCGAAAGCGGGTCGAGATCGCGCATCGTGATCAGCGCGGTGGGCAGCGTCGTGCCGTCGCCCTCGTCGCCGTCGCCATCGCTTTCCTGATCCTCGATCACGTCCTGCACCGGGAACAGGCTTTCCCCGTCGAAGCGGACCGAGCAGCTCGCCACATTCGCAATCGCACAGCCGTTGAAGGTCGAGAGCGGATCGAAGCCCAGCGAGCCTGTCGTCGGCTGGCTTGACAAGGGGCTGCCCGCGATCGTCAGCTGCGAGATGGTGTCGAGCCCCGTGATTTGGCCGTTGGGACCAAGTTGAACGCCGTTGATAACGATCCGCGACGGCCCCTCGGTCACGACATCGAGGCCCCCGGCGCCGAAGGTCAGTCCGCGCCGCTGGCCGAAGTCGGTCCCGGCGCCGCTGTTCTGGACATAGACGCCGCCGATGACGTCGAAGGCAATACGGCGCGCGAAGAGCGCGCCCTCGTCGAGGACGACGCCGTCGTTCTGGCCCAGCCGCGTATTGATTGCGGTAACCGTCGTCGCGTTGGCGACATCGGTGATCGCCGCGGTGGTCGCGACGATGATGTCCTCCGACCGCATGTTCAGCACGCCGCCGGTTGCATTGTTCGCGCCGAGTAGGCGAACGGTGCCCTGGCCCAGGATCACCTCCAGCGCCTCATCGGCGAAGAGGTTCAATTCGTTGGTATCGCTGAGGCCGGTCAGTTGGACATTGCCGATCACGCGCATCTTGCCCGGCGTGCGGATCGTCAACGAGCCGTTGGCGCCGAGATTCGAGGGAACGCCCTGCGCGTTCGGCCCGCCGCCGGTGAGCGTGAAGCTGTCGACGATCACGTCGGGGGGCAGGCTGCTGCCGACCGAACCGCCCGACACGATATCGAGCTCGGGCGCGAAGATTTCGATGTCGGTCCCGAACAGGCGCGTCAGCTCGTCCGCGTCGATGTGGTAGCCGTTGCGCGACCCCGTGCCGCCGACGTAGGTCGGGCTTTCATTATCGCTGTTCGCGAGCGACAGCGCCGCGGTCGTGCCCGCGGTGCCGACGCGCCCGGCCGGCGCAATCGTGATGTCGCCCGATCCGATCGCGATGTTGCGGGCGGTAACGACCCCGTCGACCAGAACCAGCCCGCGCGCAAAGGCGTCGATGCTGTTGGTCACGTTGACGCTGGTCATCGTGATCATGTCGTTGCCGTCGATCTGCGCGTCCGCGGCGGTCAGGCTGCGGATGATCATATGCTCGCCGCTGTTGACGAAGCGTGCAGTGCGCGCAACCGTCGCGCTGTCGATGGTCAGGACGTTGTTCGAATCGATCGTCGCGTCGCCGACGTCGGTGACGATGCTTGCAAACGCGATCGGGCCGCTGGTCCCGATGTTGAGGCTGTCTGCGCTCGCTGTGACGTTGCCCGACGAACTCAGGCTGCCGATCTCGATGTCGCCGTTGTCGGCAGTCAGCGTGGTGACGCCGCGGCTGCGCAGGGTGCTTGCGGTCACGCCCGCTGCGCCGGTCAGCGTCATCGCGCCGCCATCCCCCGTTTCAGCGTCCAGGATCGCGATCGCGCCGCCCGCGGTCAGCGTCAAATTGCCGCCCGCGAACAGGTCGCCGTCGCCGGTGATGTCGATCGCCGCATCAAGCGTCATATCATCGTCGGCGGACACGTCGGTCGCGGCTATCGTGCCGGTCACCGACGTCATGTTGATGTCCGCGCCGTTGATCGCCGAACTGCCTTCACCCTGCGTGATCGTAAAGCCCCCCTCGGGCAGGTACAGCAGGAACTGCGTATCGGGTCCGGCGCCGGTCGTGGCGACATTGGTCGCGTTGATGTCACCGGTAGCGCGGACGTCGAAATCGTCGCCCACCGTGATGTTAGCCAGCGTTGCGCTGGTTCGCGCGATGACAAGCATATCCTCGCCGACCGTCGCGCCGTCGATGTCGATCGCGCCGCCGGCCGCGACGCCGAACATGCCCGACGCCTCGCTGTTGGTGAGGACGATGTCGCCGCCCGCTTGGGCATAGACGCTCGCCGCTGTCGGCGATCCGCTGCTGCTGCTGCCGCCTTCGCCGATCGCGCTCGCCGAAGCGATGATGTCGCTCCCTGCCCGCAGGGAGACATCGCCGCCGCCCGCATAGCTGCCGGTGATATCGCCCTGCGCGAAGATATCGATGCCCGTGCGGGCGATCGCTTCGCCGATCGCGACATTGCCGCCGCTCGCCGCAGCGCTGAGGAAGCCGTCGGACTGGACCGCCTCGACCGCGATGCTGTTGGCGTTGACGCTGACGCTGCTGTTGTCCGACGTGATGGATGCGCCGCGAATGCCCTCGGCGCCGGTCGTGGTGCCCGTCGCGTTGAGGCCGACGAAGAAGCCCGCGTCGATGTTGCTGAAGACGATCGACTGGCCGGTCACGAACACCGATCCGCCCGCGGTCGAATTGCCGAGATCGACCGCGCCGGGCGAGGTGATGTTGATGTTGCCGCCGGTGATGATGGAATTGAGTCCGGTACGGAAGCTGGCGCCCGTCGCGGTGAAATCCCCATCCGCCTCGGCATGCTCGACGCTGACGCTGCCGTCGCTGGTGATGAAGATGTCGTCGCCGTCGAGCCGGTCGACCGCGATGCTGCCGGCCGGCGTCGAGTTCGCCAGCGTCAGCCTACCGTCGGCGGCAAGCAGCGTCCCCGCCGCGCCGCTGAGCGTGTTGCCCGCAGTGATCGTGAGGTCGCCTGTGGCAAACAGGGTGGCATTCGCGGCGCCCCGCTCATCATGGCGCAGGTCGATCTGATCGCCGGCCTCCAGCGACATGTTTCCGCCGGCGTTCACGCTGCCGCTACCCGCGGCATAGACGCCGATCGAGCCGCTGGTGCGGAGCGTCAGGTCGCCCCCGGTGCCGATCGTTCCGCCGACGGGAGCGAGGAAAATGCCCTGATTGGCTTCGTCGGTGTTGTTGCTGGTCGGGAAAGCGAAACCCAGCGCTTCGGCGGTCAGGCTCGTCATCGTGATATTGCCGACCGATCGCATCTCGATACGCCCCGCACCGCCGCCATTGGCGTCGATGACCGTGTCGCCCAGCGTGATCTGACCGGCCCCGCCCGCCGTGTTCCGGGTTTCGAACAGGACGCGGCCGCCGAAATCGAGATAGGCCGAACAACAGCCGCCGGTGCCGCCCGAACCGATGCCGCCATCGCCGCCCAGACCCGACAGGCCGTTGACCGTGATGTCGATCGGAGCGCCGCCCGAGGTGATGGTGCCGCCGTTGCCGAACAGGAAAACGGTGCCGCCGGTGCCGCCGCCGCCGATGCCGCCGTCGCCGCCACGCGGCACGATATCGTCCATTGTGCCGAGAATACCGTCGGGTCCCGGCAGGGTGACCGAATTCGGATTGTCGGCGCCGCGGCCCGCGTTGCCGCCGGTGCCCATGCTGCTGAACACGCCGCCGCCGGTGCGGCCGATGCCGAGCCCGACGATCGCGCCGTCGCTCGCGACGACCTGGATCTCGCCGCCGGTGCCGAAGCCGCCGTCGCCGCCGCGGCCGCCGATTGTGGGGCGCGAGGAGAAATCGGTAAAGGCATCGCCGCCGTCGCCGCCGACCGCGCTGACTTCGAAATTGGCCTGCGAGACGATAACGCGGGCATTCGCGCCGATCGCCTCGACGCGCGCGGTGCCGCCGAAGGCATCGCCGCCGCGTCCGCCGTCGCCGTCGCTACCGTCGCCGCCGCGGCCGCCGAACGACGAGGTGTCGAGCACGATCGCGAGGGTGCCGGCGTCATAATTGTCGACGATCACCTGCGCGAGGCCGCCGCGTGCGCTGCCGCCGGTGCCGCCGACGCTGGCGCCGGTCGGCGTACCCGAACTGCTCGATTCGGGGACGCCCCCGCCATCGCCGCCGCGCGCGCCCGAATAGCTTGTGATGCTTTCGCTGATGTTGAGCGTCGCGCCGGCGATCTCGATCATTGCCGAGCCGCCGTCGCCGTTGCCGCCGTTACCGCCGACCCCGAACCCGGTCGCAAGGCCCGAACTGCTCGACGGCAGGAAGGTCCGGCCGCCATTGCCGCCGGTGCCGCCGGCGTCGGCGACGATGGCATCGGCGTTGATCTCGCCCGACGTCAGGTTGATCGACGCAAAACCGCCCGCGCCGTTGCCGGCATCGCCGCTGTTGCCCGTCACGCCGTTATAGTTGAAGAAATCGCCGCCGGAGCCGCCGAAGCCATTTGCAGTCGCCGTGAGACCGGCGGAATCGATGACGGTGTCGCCGCCAACGGTGATCGTCGCATTGCCGCCGACCCCGTTGCCGCCGTCGCCGGCAGCGCGCGGATTGGACGGGTCCAGATCGTCGCCGCTGAACCCGTTGCCGCCAAAGCCGCTCGCCGAAACGCGAAGGTCGCCGCCGGTGAAGGTGCCGCCGGTGAATGCGGCCGACGCACTGCCGCCATAGCCATCGCCCGACAGGCCCTGGATCGCATCGCCGTAACCGTCGGCGCTGATCCGCAAGTCGCCGACCGTGACCGCGCCGCCGATCTGGCTGAAGCCGGCGGTGCCCCCGCGGCCGATATTGCCTGTTCCGACGCCGCCATATCCGTCCGCCCGAAGAGTCATCGAGCCGTTGGCGGTGACGGTGCCGCCATTCGCTTCAAACAGGATCGTGCCGCCCTGGCCATTGCCCGCCGGGATGAATTCTTCGCCGCCGGATCCTTCGACGAAAGCCTGCGTGCTGCCGTTCGCGATGGCGCTGAAGCTTCCAAACGTCAGCGCGCTGGTCGCATCGAAACCGGTCCGGATGGTGATGGTGCCGCCCGTGCCGGTCGGGGTCGGCGCCCCCGCGGCGAGCGCGCCGCCCGATACGCCGGACGCCGAAAGTAACGGATTTGCCAGCGAAATGCTGCCTTCATTGGCAAAGATCGTGATGTCGCCGCCCGTTGCCGACGCGCCGCCCTGACTATAACCGGTGCCCGCGTCGACCCCCAGGAAATCGAGCCCGTCGCTCGTCGATTCGAGCACGCCGCCGTTGAGCGACGTCATTGTGATCTGGCCGCCTTGGGCGATGCCGTTGTTGCCGGACACGTTGGCGACCGACGCGCGTGCATCGAGATAGTAATTGTCGGCCCTGACGGTGCCGCTGAGGTCGGCCAGCACATCGATCGTGCCGCCAGACCCGGTTCCGGCGCTGCCCGGCAAGCCGTTGGCGATGCTGCCGCCGAAGGTATAGGCATAAAGGACGGCGTTGACGTCGAGCAGCGCGCCGTTCAGCGCCGTGATGTCGATGTTGCCGCCCGCGCCGTTGCCGACCAGATCCGACGTCAGCACCGTTCCGCTCGCATCGGTGACGAAGCTGCCGTTCACCGTCAGCGCCGAGCCATTGTCGATGATGACCGCGATGTCGCCGCCGCGGGCGTTGCCCGACACGCCCGTCAGGCCGGTCGGGCTCGACGCGCTGCCGCCATCGCCTCTTGCAAGGGCAGAAAAGTCGTTGAAGGCCAGCAATACCCCGCCATCGACGGTCAGGTTCGCCGTCCCGCCGAAGCCGTCGCCGGCCGCCGCATTCTCCGCGCCGCTCGCCTGGCCGCCGGCCGCGCTGGCGTTGAGCCCCACCGCGCCCAGGCTGAGCGCGGCCGACGTGTCGGCATTGATCAGCAACTCCGCGACGCCGCCCGTGCCGTCGCCGCCGATCGGCGAGAGGAAAGTGCCGATTGATGACCGCGAGAAGGATCCGCCGCCAAAGCCTTGCGCCTCAATCGCGGCGAATTGCGAGGTGAAGGCCGTGCGCGCCCCGTTGATCGTCAACCGCGCGGTGCCGCCCGTTCCATTGCCCGACAGGGCGCTGCCGAACTCGCCATATCCGCTTGCGGACAGGGTGACGCCGCCGCCCACGGTTACGCTTGCCGCATTGTCGACCGTCGCCGTCGCCGTGCCGCCCTGGCCGTTGCCGCCGTTGGCTGCGGCCGTGGTGACGCCGGAGGGATTGGTGGTCAGCCCGCCGCCGAAGCCGTTGGCGTCGACCGAAACATCGCCGGCGTTGAGTTGGCTGCCGAGGCCGCTGACAGCGATGCTCGCCGTGCCGCCGGCGCCGTTGCCGCCCGCGCCAGATCCCGAGATGCCGCCCGTTCCCGTCGCCGAAACGAGGACCGAACTCGTCGTCTGGAGGATGCCACCGTTGGTAATCGAAAGCGACGCATTGCCACCAAGCACATTGCCGGTCACGCTATCGAGATGACCATTTGCCAGGATCGACAGGCCGCCGACCGGGATCAGAGCGCCGCCATTGACGTTGACCGCCGCGCTGCCCGGCGAACTGCCGACGCCGCCGGACAGCACGGTCAACGGACCGCTCGCGCCGACCTGACGACCCGCATTGACGGTCAGCGTGGCGCTCGCGTCGCCGATGAAGGTTCCGCTGCCCTGGATGATGATACGGCCGATCTGCAATGGCGGCGGACCCGACGATGGCCCGCCAAGCGGCGGAACCGTCAAAAGCGGCTGGCCGACAAACGCGCCGCTTGCATGCGCAAGGACGTCGCTGCGGAACAGCGCGTCGTTGATCGTCAGGTTCGCCGCGGTGGCGTTGACGGGGGTCGTGGTGATCGCGCCGTTCGATATGTTATAGCCCGCCGACAGGACCACCGATCCGTCGGAATTGGTGATGGCCGATGTCGAATCGGTGTAGCCGACGTCGCCCGACACCAGCATGCCGACCGCGACATTCTTCGGGATCGCGACCATGTAGATGCGCTGGGCAAGGCCCGCCGCCTGCTGTTCGGGTCCGGTCGTCGTGCCGCTGTGCGTGAGGGCATTGCCGCCCTCGGCGCCAACCGTGACGTTGATGTCGAACAGGCCGCTGGTGCGAATGGTGATGTCGGCCTGTTCGGCGGCGACATAGGCCGCCGAGCCGTTGACGGTGACCGAACCCGCCTGCGTGACGCGCGGTGCGACGAGCGCGACATAACTGCTGCCCGCCTGCCCCAGAGCACGGCTGGCGTTGATCTCGCCGTTCATCGTGACCGGCGCGGTGCTGCCCGATGTGCCGCGGAAACGGATCGCCCCTGTCGACGGATCGAGAAGGCCGCCTGTCGTGTCGATATTGTTGCTCGTCAGCACTAGGCTGCCGACGTTGAAGACGCCCGAACTGCCGATCAGGATGCCGCCGGCATTGTAGAACCAGATATTGCCGTCCTGCACGTTGCCGATACCCGGAACGTTGACGAAGCTGTTGACCGTGCCATTGATTCCGACCTGGTTGGTCCCGGTTCCGGCGAAGCGGTTGAGCACGATGTAGTTCTGCGCGTTGCCGACGAAGGTAAGGTTATTGGAGGAAGGCAGGAAATCGATGACGCCGCCAACCGGTGTGTTGGAGGGGGTCCAATCGATGATCGTCTGCGCGCCGTTGACGTTGATCGTCGAAGGGTTCGCCCCGGTATTCGATGTCGATCCGCCCGGCAGCGACGTGATCGTCCCCGATCCCGCGACCTGCGCCAGAGCCGGCCCGCCATAAGCAAGCGCCGCGATGCCCGCGGCGATTGCGCAGCTGCTTAGCAGGCGCCGCTTGCCGTTGCGGACGGGCGAGGGGGTGGCGGTGGCACGCATGGCATGGGTCCTCGATGCAAAAGTCATGGATCAGCGCGCCTTCACGCCGAACTGGGTCGTAAACGAAACCAGGAAGCGGGGGTCGGGCTTCTGGGCCAGGAAACCCGCGCGGTTGAGCGGCGCGGCGACGGTCAGGTCGAGCCGTGCCAGCGCGCCATAGGCGATGCGCAGGCCGCCGCCCGCCGAGTAGAGCTTCTGCGGGTTGAGCCCGTTGAAGGCCGTGTCCTTGTTCCACACCCATGCCGCGTCGAAGAAGGCAAAGGGCTGGAGCGCGAAGGCCTTGGTGTTCGCGGGGACGAACGAGCCGTAGCGCAGCTCGCTCGACACACCGACGCCGCTGTCGCCGATGATCGTGCCGGGATCGAACCCGCGCCCCACGGTGAAGTTGCCGCCCGAAAACTCCTCATAGGCGACGAGCGGATCGCTCGCCCATTGGCCGCGGGGTGAGATCGCGAGCGTGAACAGCTTGTGCGGCCGCCATTCGATCTGCGCTTGCGCCCGCACGAGAAACGCGTCGGGCTTGGCCTCGATGCGCGTCAGCGGGATCGCGCCGGGCAGGAAACAGGTCGCGCCGCCGGGACCGCAATCGTCGCTCGCGCCGAGGAAATTCACGCCCTGCCGCGCCTCGAGCGATGTCGCAATGCTCCAGCGCGGTTCGGATGGGCTGAATCCGCCCTTGCCCCCGATCGAGGCCGGGTCGACCCAGCTCGCATCGGCGCGCAGGTTGAAGACGCGGATGCGGTCGCGGTTGAGCGGCACGCCGCCGAGCCCGATGTCCTGATCGATGATGTCGAGCCCGCCGCCGACCGAAAGCCGCCGCGCCTGCGTCAGCACCAGCGGATAGGAGGCGAACAGGCTGACGATTTGCGTCGTCGATTTCACCGGGAAATTGGCGATATCGGGACGCGTCCAGGCATAGGTGTAGCTGGCGCCGAGGCGCAGGCCTTCGCCGCCGATGCGAAACTCGTGCGCCAGCTGCAGAACATTCTGCTCATCGAAATCGGGCGTCGTATAGAAGCTCGCCGTGGTCAGGTCGCCCATGCCCGTCAGCCCGGCAAAGCGCACCCGCGCGACCCCGCCCCAGCGGCCGACGTCCTTCGACCCGAAATTCTGGATATTGGCGTCGAACAGCACCGGCGTGCGGACGACGGTGACTTCGCCGACGACTTCGCCCGGCACCGCGCCGGGGCGCAGGGTCAGGCGCGCGTCGAGTCCCGGAATGTCGCGCGCCAGCAGCAGGTAGCGCTCGGCATCGATGATGTTGAACACCGGCTGATCGTCAAGACGCGCGAGATAGCGTTGCAGCAGGCGCTCGTTCGCGCCGGCGTCGCCGCGCACCTCGATGCGCGTCATGCGCGCCGAAAGAATGTCGAGCTGGACGATGCCGTCGGCGCCGATCGTCTGCGGCGGCACGCGGACGGCGGCGAGATAGCCCTTGCTGCGCAGCATCGTCGCGGCCCGATCGCGGATGTCGCAGACGACGGCGATCGGCAGATCCTGGCCGACCTTGTCCGACCAGCTGGCGTCGAGCATCGAGGTATCGATCCCCTCGACGGGCGAGAACCGCACGCCGCGGACAGTGACGCGAACATTCGCGAATTCGGGATTGGCGAGCGGGCAGGGCGCGCGCTCGATGGCATCGTCGCTTGTGACGACCTGTTCCCCCGGAGGGGAGGCAGGGGGCAGGTTCGGGCGCTGGATTTCTTCTCGGGTCGGCACCACCTGCGCCTGTGCGGTCAGGGGTATCGCGGCGGCGATCAGCCCGGCCGAGCAGGCCAGCGCCCGCCGAATCGCTCCGCCTTTCGGCACCGCGATTCCCATCGTGTCCACATACCCCTTGTCGGTCATCACCACCCCTTGTGTTCGCATGCGTTCGCAACCTACGAAACGCAACAATTCTGCAGGCTCTGCCGCTGGCGCAGCAGTGCGAATTTTCGACCCAAGGAAAGGACTTGCCGCTTGGTTGCGACTGATTTTGTTCAGTTGTTAACAGATGGTCCGAAACGGTTCAATGCCAACCCGTTTCCGTTAACCACCCGCTGTCTCGGCTTCGGACATCGCCTCGGCCAGGCGGTTGAGCTGCGGCGTGCAGCCCTTGGCCATCAGCATGTCCACCGACCCTTCGACCGTGTCGGGGATCGCGCCCATTTCGGCGAAGCGCACGGTCACCGGCTTCGACAGGCCCGCGCCCGACAAGCGATAGTCGACGCCATATTGCAGCGGCACCTGGTCGGTCGGCCATTTGCGGAAATTGGCGCCGTCGACGATCGCCACCGTCGCTTTCTTGCCACCGCTTTCGATCTCCAGCGCGGTGTCGCCTTCCATGTTCGGGCGCCACAGCATCAATGTCGCGGGGTTGGCGACGCAGAAGGTGCCGCTTTCGCGATAATCGAGCAGCCAGACGTTCGGTGCGCGCATCTCGCTCGGCGCCGGTTCGGGCAGGTCGCCGCGGGTGGCCCCCCCGCGCGGCCGCATGGGGCTGGGCGACAACATGCGCGTGACCGTGGTGCCCATCGAGCTGCTCGCCTGGATTACCCCGGTCGCGCCGAATGTGCCCGGCCCCGACAGCGTGCGGGTCTTGCCGCCTTGCATCAGGATGACCTTGTCGCCCGACGCAAGGGTGAGCTTATCGGTCGACTTCAATTTGGTGCCGGTCGGATATTTGCCGGCCGAGGGCCCGGTCGAGCGGACGACCATCGACTGCGCGGCGGCAGTGCCGGCGACGGCCAGCGCCATGATCGCGGCCGCGGCGGTCAGCCCCATCCGGCGGATCGACTTTTCAGGAAAGGACATAGCTTTCTCCTTTTTTCGTCTCGTTCAAGCGTTCTATCAGGAACATGATGGCTGGTTCCTGACCGAATTCTTCGGCCAGCGCTGTGGCGCAGGTCACATAGGCATTTTTATCACCTGCGGCGTGCGCAGCAACAAGGTCTGCGATACGCGCGCGCTGCTGCGCCGACAGGTCGGGGCGCGGGGTGAAGACGTCGACAGGTTGAGCGCGGCCGCGCAGCGTGACGCGGCCCATTGGCACCAGATCATCCCGGCCCGACTTCACCGCGGCTTCGGCGGAGATCAGCACCGCGGTCTTCAGGCTCTTGTTCGCCGATTCGAGCCGCGAGGCGGTGTTCATGCTGTCGCCGAGCGCGGTATATTGAATACGGTCCTCACCGCCGAAATTGCCGACGATCGCGTCGCCGACGTGCAGCCCGACGCGCGTCATGCCGATCGGCGGGACGTCCTCGGCCCTCAAGTCGGTACGGAATTGTTCGCCGACCTGGTTCATGGCGATGGCGGCGGCTGCCGCCCGCTCGCCGTCGTCGGGCCGGCTCAGCGGCGCGCCCCAGAAGGCGACGATCGCGTCGCCGACGAATTTGTCGATCGTCCCGCCATGCTCGAGCACAACGTCGGACAGCCGGTCGAGATATTCGTTGAGGAGGCGCGCCACTGTTTCCGGCGTTGTCGCATGGCTGAGTTTTGTGAAGCCTTCGAGGTCGGTGAAGACGCAGTAAATGTTGCGACGCTCACCGTGCAGCGACAACTGATCGGGGTCGCGCATGATCTGGGCGGCCACGTCGGCGGGCAGATATTTGCCGAGCGCCGACTGCGCGAAGGCGCGCTGGCGCGACCCGATGGTGCGCGCTGCGGTGCCGACCGCGGCATAGCCGAGCAGCCAGCCGAGCGCCCAGCCGAAGGCGGGGAGGGTCGTGGTGTCGACGCCATTGCCCTGCAGCCAGAAGGGAAAGGCGACGAAGAAGGCCATCTGCCCGAGGAACGCCACCGCGACCCAGCGCGCGCGCATGTCGATCAGCGCGGTCAACCCGCCCGCAAGGACGACGAGCAGCGCCAGGATCCAGAGCGCCGGCCCTGGCAGCCGCTGCGACCAGTCCTTGTCCAGCTGCTGCGCCAGCATGCTCGCATGGACTTCCAGCCCGATCATCGTCTCGTGCTGGCCGGTGGTGGGGTCGACGAAGCGGCTCGACGGGATGTTGAACTGATCGGTATCGATGATGTCGCCGCCGATCAGGACATAGCGGTCCTTGATCAGCTCGGAAAAACCGGCGCGCATCTCGTCGTCCATCGGCATGGCGAAGGTGTCGATGGGGATGTTCGCGAACACCGGTTCCTCCTGGCCCGCGGCGGCGCGCGCGGGGACCAGGAAACGGATGTTGCCCTGGTAATCGGCGTGGCTCGCATCGACCGGCGCCATCGCGTTCGCCATCAGCGGCGGCAGGCCCTTCGGCCGGTCGGGCCAGTTGCGGATCACGCTGTCGGCATCGGTGCGGAAACGCACGCTGGTCGGCTTCGTCTTGTCGGTGGTGACGTCCGCCAGATAGGCGGCAAGGAACTTCTGCTGTTCGAAGAAGATGGTGTTCGGATTGCTCGACTGCTCGATATAGGCGATCCAGGTCGGGGTCTTCATCGCGCGCAACTGCGCCTTCAGCGCATCGTCGTCGGGGCGCGGCGAGTCGAACAATATGTCGATCCCGATTGCCTTCGCGCCCATCTGGTCGAGATTGGCGAGCGCGTTGGTCAGCACCGTGCGGTCGAGCGGCGAGCGGATGCCGGTGTTGAAGAGCGTCTCGTCATTATAAGTGACCATGACGATGCGCTTGTCCTGCGGGACATGCGGCGCCATCACCATCGAACGCGCGTCATACAGCGCACGTTCGGCATCGCCGACCAGCGGCATCTGCCAGCTGAAGCGCGCAAACAATGTCGCGACGATCAGGAACAGGATCGTCGCCGCCATGCGCGACGGGCCCAGCTGCATGACCAGCCGGCGGATGCGCTTGCGCAGCGGCACGGCCGCCGGCCGTGCGTCTGCCGTCGCTGTATCGATCGTCTGGCTGGCCATCAGGGTCCGGGTTTCGTCAGCGGGCCGCGCGGCCTGCTGCCTGTCCGTCCGCCGCGGCGGTCGTCGTCGCGCGCAGCAGTGGCTGGGCGCCGTCGCCGATGATCGCGAAACCCGCCCAATAATAGGGGTGCGAGGTCTGCTTGTCGTTCATCAGCACCATCTGCGTCTGCCACAGCGCATCGGCGACGCTCTCGCCCTGCGGGGCTGCGAAGAGGCCGCCGATAAGGCGCGTCGTCGCGTCGAAATCGTCGGGGGCCGGCCAGTGGCTCGCGACGACCGAGCGGCCGCCGGCGCCGATGAAGCTGCGGACGAGCCCGTCGAGCGCGTTGCCGCCGCCGCTCGCGACGCCCGCTTCGCGCGTCGCTGCGACCGAAGCCGCGCCCGCGGTGTCGCACGCCGACAGGATGACGAGGTCGGCGTTGATCTTGAGGTCGAAAATTTCCTGGAAGGTCAGGAGGCCGTCCGAATCCTGATCGCCGAACGAGGTGACCAGCGCCGGGCGTGCGGGGCAAGAAGGCCGGGGTGCGGTGACCAGGCCGTGCGTCGCGAAATGGATGATGCGATAATCGGACAGGTCGCCGCGGTTCTTGACCGCAGTGTCGGTGAAAGCGCCGCCGGTCAGAATGGTCGTCGTGTCGCGGCTCATTGTGCGGGTGGCGGTCACCAGCTCGGTCGCCGAGATCGGCCGGCTCCACTGGCTGACGTCCCATTGGCAGCTGCCGTCGATGGCGCTGCCCGATGCCGCGCCGCGCGTCCCGGTCGAGGGCAGGACGCCGCCGACGACCGGCAAATTCTGGCCCAGCCCGAAATATTGGCGCGCCGCGTCCGAAGGCGGGGCTTGGCGGGCGTTGCGGAAGGACAGCGCCGATACCGCGGTGCTCGGGCGCGTCGTGCGGCCGAGCCAGGCGATCTGGCGCATGTCGAACGCGTCGGCATTGGGATCGGTCAGCCGCTCCTCATAGGCGGCGAGGCCGGTGTCGGAGGTGATCAGCAGGTTGACCGGCAGCCGCAGCATCGCACCGTCCGGCTCGAAGATCAGGTGCGACACGCGCGGCAGCCGGTCGGCAACCGGCGCGAACAGCTGCGTGTAAAGCTGGCGCGCGGTGGCCGCGTCGAAGGGATAGGTCACGCGGCGGCCATTCTCGACCACCGAGATCGTCGCGCGGATTGCATCGACCGCATTCTCCAGCCCCTGCGTGCTGATATCGGTACGCCAGAGCTGCGCGTCCTGGTTGCCGATCATCATGGCGTAGACGGCATCGCCGACGACGAGCATCTTCAGATAGGCCTCGTCGGGCTTCAGCACCTGTTGCAGCTCGGCGAGGTCGAGCTTGCCCGGTGCGACGACGCGATATTGCGGATAAGCCGACAGCTTCGCGACCGTCTCGGCCTGCTGGAAGGACAGATTGTCGAGCTGGGTCTTCAGGTCGGCGCGTAACGCATTGATTTCGGGCGTGACCGGCAGCTGCGCGAGGCGGGCGTCCTCGATCCGCGCGCGCTCGATGTCGCGGTTCAGCGTCGTCGCCTGACGGAACAGCCGCGCCCCGTCGTCGCTGCCTGCCGACAGTTCGCGCGCGAGCACCGCCTGCGTGTCGGCGACGCCGGGACGGACCTGCAACTGGCTGGCGACGAAGAAGTCGCCGACCGCCGACGCGTCGGCCGCGCTGCGGCTTGCGAGCAGCTTGTAATAGGGCGCCATCATATTGGCCATGCCGGTGGTCGATCGCTGCGACGCGGCAAGCGCGGTGACAACCTCCTTGTAGATGGCCAGCGCCTTGTCGTCCTGTCTATGCCGCGTCAGAAACGCGGCATAGCGCGCGCGCGCCGAGGCGAGGGCGTTGGTCTCGGGATATTCGACCGACAGCGCGTTGATCGATTCGAGGAAGCGCGCGTCCGCTGCAGCCTCGTTGCCGAGCGCCTCTTCGGCGAGCGCGAGTTCGCCCAGCATCTGCGAACGCAGCCGGACGATCGAGGTCACGCGCCCTTCGCGGACCGCAAGCGCGTCGCCAAGCCCCTTGAGCTGCGCCGTCTTTGCTGCCGCCGCATTCCCGCGCAGCCGTTCGACCGTGCCGAGCAGATGCACCGCCTGTGCGTCGATGATCTGGGCGCGCTCCAGCGGCGTCAGCCGCTCGCGGTCGCCGGTCTGGCGCACTGCGCGCGCGTTGGCGCCGCTGTTGACGCCCGCGGCGATTTCCGGCGTCAACGTCACCGCGCCGTCCTCGACCGTCACCGCGTTCGACAACGGCGGGATCGGCGTCTGGAGCAGCGCCGCCGCGCCGTCATAGTCGCGCTGGTTCAGCGCGTGGATCGCGCGGAAATTGCGGCGGAGGCGCAGCTGGACCGGATCGCTGGTCGGGATCGCCTCGACTTCGCCGAACAGTCGCTCGGCTTCCGCAAACTCGCCGAGGTTCGAGCGCTGGAGCGCACGGTTCAGGGTGAATTCCGTCGGGTCGAGGTCGGCGGCCGCCTGCTCGTCGAGCGCGCGGCGCGACAGCGCCTCGAAGAATTCGGCGGCTTCGGCATAGTCGCCGCTGTGGTTGCGCCGGTATCCCTCGGCCAGCGCCTTGTCGACGTCGATGGTGCCGGCGAGCGTGCGGGCGAAGCCGTCGTTGCCGCCGACCGAGGTCGTTGCGACCTTGATCACGCCGGGCACGACCTTGCGCTGCTTGATCGAAGCGAGCGCTATGGTCAGCGCGTCGCCATAGGCCTCGAAGCCTTCGGCCGCGTAAGTCACGTCGCCGGCGCCCTCGACGCGCGTCGTCCAGGCGACATTGCTGTCCTTCACGGTGCAAGCGCCGTCGGCGCAGACGATCGTGCCGGTGCGGCCGGCGTCGATTCGCGCGCGCGCCTCCTCGGGACTGGCGCGCAGCATGCGGACATAGCCCACCGGCTGGCTGGCGTCGCGGCACACGATCAGCCAGGCGCGGTCGAACATCCCCTTGATGACGGAATCGCGGACCGTCGCCTGCACTTCGCAGAGCGAACCGCCCTGGTCGCCGATCGAGAAGCTGTCGCGGAGCGTGGGGTCGCTGGCCTGTGCCTGTGCGACTCCGGGCGCGGCAAGAGCCAGCGCCGCCAGAATCGGCACGAAAAACGGACGTCGAGCGGTCATCACCAAATCCCCCAAAGCAAGCTTCAAGGCGCCATGTCCGCAACTGTCGGCGGCAAGGCGCAGTCTTCAATGCTGCGGTACGACCCATTCCCGTCGGGGCGGACCCTAAACCCATCATTTGAAAAAGGGAAGTGATCAGCGGCACAGCGCCTTGCGCGCTTTGGCACAGCGACCTATCTGGACTGCGAACCCCTATTTTCCGGCAAGGACTAAAAATGAGCGCATTCGACGATCGTGAACGAGCCTTTGAAGCGCAATATGCGCGCGATCAGGAAGTGCAGTTCCGCATCATCGCGCGCCGCAACCGCTTGGTCGGCGAATGGGCGGCCGAGCGCATGGGGCTGACGCCCGAGGAAACCGACGCCTATGCCAAGGCGGTCGTGCAGGCCGATTTCGAGGAAGCGGGCGACGAAGACGTCATCCGCAAGCTCGCGGGCGACCTCACCGCGGCGCAGGTCGAGATCAGCGACGCCGAAATCCGCTCGGTGCTGAACGACAAGACCGCCGAGGCGCGCCGCCAGTTCATGGACAGCCAGAACTGAGGGGCGATCCGATGGGCATGCAGCAGGCCGATCTGAAGGCCATGATCGAGGCGGCGTTCCCGGACGCCAGCGTGTCGATCACCGATCTGGCGGGCGACAACGACCATTATGCAGCGCATGTCGTCAGCGAATCCTTTCGCGGCCTGACGCGCGTTGCGCAGCACAAGGCGGTCTACGCCGCGCTCGGCGGACGCATGGGCGGCGAACTTCATGCCTTGCAATTGACGACCGGCGTTCCTTCATAAGGGACTGAGCCAACTTTTTCGGCGCGACGCGCCCCGGAGACTGAATCAATGAGCGATCCCGCCACCCACGACCGTATTGCCAAGCTGGTCGCCGATCACCCCGTATTGCTGTTCATGAAGGGCACGCCGCTGTTCCCGCAGTGCGGCTTTTCCTCGCGCGCGATCGCAATGCTCGACCGCCTGGGGATCGAATATGACACCGTCGACGTGCTGCAGGACATGGAAATTCGCCAGGGCATCAAGGAATTTTCCGACTGGCCGACGATTCCCCAGCTCTATGTGAAGGGCGAATTTGTCGGCGGCTCGGACATCATGATGGAAATGTGGGAAGCCGGCGAGCTTCACCAGCTGGTGACCGGCATCCCCGCCCGCGCCGAATAAGCGCTAAGCCCTACTTCTTGCGCCACCCGCCGTCGCGCGCCGCGCGCTCGGCGTCGGCGTCCAGCGGATCGCCCGCCATCATCGCGGAGGCGGCTGCTGCAAGCTCGCCCGACGACGCCTGCCGGTAGTCCGATCCCGCCTGTCCCTGCAGCGTCCGCTCGAGCTGCCAGCGACCTTCCTTGCGGCAGCCGATGCCGTCGAGGGTCGCGCTCTCGAAGCTGCGGCAGAAGCGGCCGTCCTTGTCTGCAAAGCTGAGCCCGATCCGGACATCGGCGCCGGCCGGCTGATTCGACGCCAGCTGTGTGTCGAGCGCCTCGGCCAGCGGCCCGGCGGCGATCAGCGTTCCGTTCGACGTCGCGACGTTCGGCGTCGGCGCCCAAGGCCGCGTGCCGACCGTAATGCCCAGCACAAGCGCCGCGGCCATCGCGCCCCAGTGGGTGGCGTCGAGCCGCCACCGTTTCGCTTCGCGCCGCGCGGCAAGGCTCGTGTCGACCGTTTCGCGGGTCGCCAGCAGCGCGCGCAGCCGTTCGGGAACGGGCTCCTCGGCGATCGGTGCGAAATGGGCCGCAAGCTGCGCTTTCAGCGCCCGGTGCCGCACGATCTCGGCCGCGAGCGCGGTGTCGGTTTCGGCCTCGCGCTCGATCCGGCGCGCGGTCAGGTCGTCGAGCTCGCCATCCACATAGGCGGCAACGGTGGCGGGATCGAAACTCATGCCGCTTCTCCCAGCAAATTCATCAACGTCTCGCGTCCGCGTGCGAGGCGCGAGGTCACAGTGCCGATCGGCACCTCCAGTATCTCGGCCGCCTCGCGATAGGCATAGCCCTCGACGAGGACCAGCATCACCACTTCGCGCTGTTCGTCGGGTAGCCGCGCCATCGCGCCGTCGACGTCGCCGCGCAGCGTTCCCGCCTCGACTTCGGCCGCGCCGTCGCCCGCGATCTGGGTGACGGCGTCGTCGATCGGCGCATGGATGCCGCGCCGGGTCGCGGCCCGGCGATCGTCGATCCAGAGGTTGCGGGTAATGCGGTACATCCAGCTATCCAGTCTCGTTCCTTGTTGCCACTGATCGCGCGACTTCAACGCGCGTTCGATCGCCGCCTGGCACAAATCGTCGGCATCGTTGGCGTCGCGCGCCAGCCCGCGCGCAAAACGGCGCAGCCGGGGCAGCAGTTCGATCAGTTCCTCTTCGAAGCGCATCGTCGCCTTTTCTCGCCGTTCGCAGGAAGAAACGATGCGCTTCTATCGTTTCTTCCGCATCGTGATAAATTTTTCTGCATCGGCTTCGCGGCCGCCGCGTATGAGGGTCAATGATGCGAGTAACCGCCATCCTGTTGCTGATTGCGAGTCTGCTCCTGATTTCAGTCGGGATCGGGCAGAAGGTCTCGGCGCAGGTCGCGCTGCCGCCGGTGCAGCTGCCCGATGCGGCGCGAACGATCCCGCCGCTGCCGAGCGTGGGCGCCGATCCGCTGATCACCGTTGCCGATACGCTCGCCGACGTCCGTCTCAACCGTATCGCCGCGCTCGTCCGTGGCCATCGCGACAGCATCGAGCTCGACGAGCGCGGCGAGCCCGCGGTGCGCGGCGTCCTCGTCGCGACCGGCATCGACGACGCGATGGTGGCGAGCGCGGCGAAACAGGGCTTTGCGCTGATCGACCGCGAACATGTCGAGGGGCTCGACCTCGATATCGCGCGCTTCCGCGTGCCCGAGGGGCGCAGCCTCGCCCGCGCGCGCAAACAGCTCGCGAAACTGCTCCCGGCCGCCGAGGTCGATGTCGACAATATCTATTTCGCCAGCGGACCCGGCGGCGCGTTGTCCGGTGCCGCGCTCGCGGCGCCCTCGGCAGGTGGCGCGGCATCGCTCGGCCTGATCGACGGCGGCGTCGCGGCGCACCCGTCGCTCGGTGGCCGGGTCGAGCAGCGCGGCTTCGCCAGGGGGGCGCCCGCGGCCAGCAAGCACGGCACGGCGGTCGCGTCGCTGCTGATCGGCAACGGCGCGGTCCGCGGCAGCGCGCCGGGGCAGCGTCTACGCGCGGCCGATGTCTATGGCAGCGATCCCGCGGGCGGCAACGCCAGCGCAATCGCGCGCGCGCTCGGCTGGCTCGCCCAAGGCGGCGTCGCGGTGACGACGATCAGCTTGGTGGGCCCCGACAACAAGCTGCTCGCGGCGGCGATCCAGCGCGCGCAGCAGCGCGGCATGCTGGTCGTCGCGGCGGTCGG
The DNA here is from genome assembly GCF_001468265.1 of Sphingopyxis sp. H050. Lineage (GTDB taxonomy): Bacteria > Pseudomonadota > Alphaproteobacteria > Sphingomonadales > Sphingomonadaceae > Sphingopyxis. The sequence continues at coordinate 407,059 of NZ_LNRZ01000001.1, forward strand.
CAACGACGGACCAGCGGCGCCGCCCGCCTATCCGGCCTCCTACCGCGGGGTCTTTGCGGTGACCGGCGTCGACGCCAAGGATCGCGTGCTTCCCGAGGCGGGGCGAGCGCTCCATGTCGATTTCGCGGCGCCGGGCGACGCCGTGCTCGCCGCGACCGGCGCCGCGTCGAGTGAGCGGCTGCGCGGGACGTCCTTCGCCGCCCCGCTCGTCGCCGGACGCCTCGCGCTCCGTTACCCGGCCCCGGGCATCGACCGCATCGGCCCGGCGGTCGCCGCGATGGTGATGGAGGCGCGCGATCTCGGCAAGAAGGGCCGCGACAAGCTTTACGGCCACGGCCTGATTTGCGGCACCTGCGGCGGCCGCTGAACGTCCCTTCGCCGGGATGACGAAGGGACGTATCGCCGGGCGCGCACAAATTTTTTCGGAAGAAAATCGAACGCGCCCTCGTTCTCTCCTCAGGCCCACCCCCTCCGGGCCGCACATTCAGGAGTAGGACAAATGGCAAATCGTATTTTCATCTCGGCCATCGCGCTCGCTGCGTCGGCCATGGCTTTCTCGGCTCCGGCCTCGGCGCAGCTACTCGGCGGCAGCGGCGGGCTTGGCGGCAACCTCGGCGGTACGCTGGGCGGGACGCTCGGCAACCCCACCGGTCCGATTGGCAGCACCATCGGTTCGACCGGCGACATCGCCGGTTCGGGTCGCGGCGACGCGAGCGTCGATCGGCGCTCGGGCCGCGTGCAGGGCAAGGGCGGCGCTGATGCCAGCGGCCGCGGCTCGCTGGACGGCAACGGCAATCTGATCGGCAACACGATCGGCGGCAGCGCCAATGGTTCGGGCAGCGCCTCGGGCAACGGCAGCCTCGACGCCCAGCTGGTCGGCACCGACGCCGTCGGTCAGACCGCCCGCGGCGCCATCGGCGCCGCCCGCGACAGCGCCTCGACCGTCGCTGGGACTGCGCGCGGCGCGGTGGGCAAGGTCCGTGATCAGGCCGGCGGCACGCTGTCGGGCGTTTCAGGGACCGCGAGCGGCGCGGGTTCGGCCGCGGGCAGCTTTCAGGGCAGCCTCGGCCAGCTTGCGGCCGCGGGCAGCGGTGCCGCCAGCGGTAACGGCATGTTCGCCGTTGCCCCCGGCATGCCCGTCACCGACCCGCGCGGTAAGGTGATCGGCTATGTCCAGGAGCTGCGCCAGACCGGCCGCGGTGTCGTGCAGGCGGTGACGGTCGAGGTCGGCAACCGCGTCGCGACGCTTCCGGCGGCGAACTTCGCCGGGTCGGGCGATGTGCTCGTCACGGGCATGACCAAGGGCCAGCTCAAGAACGCCGCCGAGCAGCAGCAGGACGCGCAGGCGCAGTCCGCCGAATAACCGATAGATGGGGCGGCCGTCGCGCTCACCGCGACGGCCGATATCTGGGCGGGCTGCCTTCGCAGCCCGTCCCTTTTTGTTTTCCGTCGCATGGAAAAGCATCCGGGGGGCGGGGCCTTTCGGCCGCTCCGCCCCCCGTTTGCATCGGGGGCAAGTGGGGATTTCCGGAGTGGGGGCAGGGGACATCAGGGACCAGACTGATGTCCCCCACCGCTCCATTGAGCGGAACACTCGGGAACATCTGATACTATACAAGCCGCGTGCCAATTTGCCGGCTTCGGGGATTTTGGCGGGAGACGCTGGTTAGCAATTCCTTACCGCTCCTGCGCCCTGTCAAAATTCCCGACATCCGCCGGTTCATTTTCGTTCAGGAAGCGTTCAGCCGATTGACTACATTTGTAGTCGTATTGCAGATCAGCGCCGATGGGAGGGGTTTCCGGCATGGCGGAAAGAGCAAGCGACTCGGAGATGCAGGTGCTGTCGGCCCTGTGGGAGAAAGCCCCGCAGACCGCCGCCGACCTGACCCAGCGCATCGGCAAGATCAACGGCTGGACGCAGGCGACGGTGAAGACGCTGCTTGCACGGCTCGTCCAGAAGGGCGCGGTTACGGCCGAGGCCGATGGCCGCCGCTATCTCTACAGCCCAGCGGTCGAACGCGCCGACGCCGTCGGTGAGGAATCGCAGCGCTTCGTCGACCGCCTCTTCGGCGGCCGCGTCAGCCCGCTGATCGCGCATCTTGCTGAGCGTGAAGCCTTATCGGACAGCGACATTGCCGAAATCGAGGCCCTGCTCCGGAAGCTCAAGTCATGAGCGCCGCCATGGTCCTGCAGGTCTGGGGTGACACGATGGTCACCACCGCGGCCCTCGTCCTCGCGGTCCTTTTGATCCGCAAGCCCTTTGCGCGCCATTTCGGCCCGCAGCTCACCTATATGCTCTGGCTCGTGCCGGCGTTGCGGCTGTTCCTGCCGCCGCTGCCCTTCGCCGATGCGGTGCCGGTCGCCGCGGCGCAGCCCGCCAGCGAGGCGGTGTTCCTGGTGCCGGTCGACGCGCTGGCCGATGCGCCGGTCGCGGCCGGGCCGCTCTGGTCCTTCGCAGACCTTGTGCCTTATATCTTTGCGATCTGGATGGCGGGGGTCGCTTTCGTGCTGGTCGCGGCCTGGCTGTCGCACCGCCGCTTCCGCCGCGAGGTGCTCGGCGCCGCGGTCGAACTGGAACCGATCGGCAAGATTCGGCTGGTGATGACCGATATGGTCGACGGCCCGGTCGCTTTCGGCCTCTGGAACCGCTTCGTCGCCGTGCCGCATGATTTCTTCGCCCGCTACGCCGCCGAGGAGCGCGCACTGGCGATCGATCACGAGCTGGCGCACCATCGCCACGGCGACCTGTGGGCGAATGCCGCCGCGCTGCTGCTGCTCGCGTCGCAATGGTTCAACCCCTTTGCCTGGCGCGCGATCCGTGCCTTCCGTTTCGATCAGGAGGCGGCGTGCGACGCGCGTGTCCTGACGATGTCCGACGCCGCGCCCCGCCATTTGCGGACCGCGCGCTACGCCACCGCGATCGCCAAGGCGGCGGTGGGCTCCCGCCTGTCGCTCGCCGCGCCGATGGCGGTCCATGACAATCTGCAGGAGAGACTGACGATGCTGACCAGGGAGGATATTTCAAAGAAGCGGGGTCTGATCGGCAAGCTGCTGGTCGGCGGGGCGACGCTTGCGGTGCTTACGACGACCGCGACGCTGATTCCCGCCGCGACGGCGAGCGCGCAGGCCGACATCGCCGAGCCGCCGGCGCCGCCCGAGGCGCCGCTGCCGCCCGAAGCGCCCGCTGCCCCCGAAGCACCCGAAGCACCCGGCTTCATGGTCTTCACCGAACATGCCGACGGCGATGCGGGCACCGATAAGGACGGCAAGAAGCGCGAAGTCCGCCGCATCGTCATCCGTCAAAGCGGCGAGGGTGAGGGCAAGGATCACCCCGCGGTGATGTTCGCGCCCACCGATGGGAAGATGAAGCGCATCGAAATCCGCACCCCCGGCGGCCTGTCGCGCGATGATGTGATTGCGACGCTGAAGGAACAGGGCATCGCCGGTGCGCAGGCGGAGGCGATCGCCGACAAGCTGGAGGCGAAGCGCCGCGAGCGCATTCGCACCGTCATGGCGCCGATGCCCCCGATGGCGCCTCTGCCGCCGATGGCGATTATGCCCCATGGCGCGTGGAAGTCGCCCGATGGCAAGGCGATGGTGATGGGCAAGTGCGGCGACGGATCGAAGCCCGCGCCGATCGTCAACCGCGAAGAGGTCGACGGCAACAAGCGCGAGCACATCTACATGATCCGCTGCGGCGATACTGCCGAAACCAAGGCGGCGCGGCTCTCGGCGCTCAAGAAGGCGCGCGAGGGATTCGACAAGGGCCGCACGGCGCAGGGCCTGTCGGACGAGATGCGCGCGAAGGTCGCCGCCGACCTCGACAAGGCGATCGCCGACCTCGAAAAAGCGGGCAACTGACGGGCCAAGAGCTACCTGGCCGGCCCCCATTCCCCGGTGGGGCTGGCGGCAGGGGCGGGGAAAGGGAGCGGTTTCATGACCGCTCCCTTTTTCGCGTCCGCCCTTTTCCTTTGGCGGCGGCGATGCCACATGCAGGGGCATGAGCGAAGAAAAGCCTTGGCCCGACACGATCCGCGCCGGCGATTGCGAACGGCATGAGCCGCTCGTCCGCCGCGTCCTCGCGCCGAACCCGTCGCCCTATACCTTCACCGGCACCCAGACCTGGATCGTCGGCGCGGGCAGCGACGTCGCGGTGATCGACCCCGGCCCGACGGGCAGCGGCATGAGCATCGGCGATCCGCCTGACGCGAACGGGCAGGGCCATGTCGACGCGATCCTGCGCGCCGTGGAAGGCCAGCGCGTCGCAGCCATCCTGTGCACCCACACCCACCGCGACCATTCGCCGGCCGCCGCGCCGCTCAAGGAAGCGACCGGCGCGCCGATCATCGGCTGCGCCCCGCTCGCGCTTCGCGATGACGGCCCGCGCGCGGACTCGGCGTTCGACCCCGACTATGCCCCCGACCGCGTGCTCGCCGACGGCGAGCGTCTGTCGGGCGACGGCTGGACGCTCGAAGCCGTTGCGACGCCCGGCCACACCTCGAACCACCTCTGCTTCGGGCTTGTCGAAAGCGGCGCGCTCTTCACCGGCGATCATGTCATGGCTTGGTCGACCAGCGTCGTCAGCCCGCCAGACGGCGACATGGCGGCCTATATGGCGAGCCTCTCGAAGCTCTACGACCGTGACGACCGCGTTTATTATCCCGCGCACGGGCCGGCGGTGACCAAGCCGCGCCAGCTCGTCCGCGGCATGCTCGGGCATCGCAGGCAGCGCGAGCGCCAGATCCTGCGCGAACTCGAAAAGGGCACGCACGTCATCCCCGATATGGTGAAGCATATGTACAAGGGACTCGACCCGCGCCTGACCGGCGCCGCCGGCCGCTCGGTGCTCGCGCATCTGCTCGACCTCGAACAGCGCGGTCAGGTTGCGCGCGCGGCCGACGAATGGCGGCTCCTTGCATGAACCGTTCGCTGTTCCGCATCCTGGTCCTCGTCCTCTTGGGCGTGGCGCTCTTCCTCGGCTGGCGGGCGTGGCGCGACTGGCAGCGCGGCTATGATCCCGAGACCGTCGTCGCCGCGAGCCTCCAGGGCTTGCAGGAGCAGAATGTCCTCGTCCCCTTTACCGCGCGCTATGTGGCGGTCGTCACCTCGACACAGTCGCGGCTCGGGCTTGAGGCAAAGAAGACGCTGATCATGCCCGGCACCGTGCGCTACGAACTCGACCTCGCGAAGCTGAAGCAATCCGATCTCGACTGGGACGCGGCGACCAATTCGCTCGGCATCACCTTGCCGCCGCTCCGCCTCGCCGGACCCGAAATCGACCTCGACTCGATCAGCGAATATCGCGACGGCGTGATCCTGCTGACGCTGACCGACGCGGAAAAGACGCTCGACGCCGCGAACCGCAAGGCGGCGCAGGAAGAACTCATCAAGCAGGCGAAGGGCGCGACCCCGATGCGCCTCGCGCGCACCGCCGCCCGCAACGCGGTCGAACAGAGCTTCGCGATGCCACTCAAGGCCGCCGGCATCGACGCGAACGTGACGGCGCGCTTCGCCGAGTGAAACGACTTTCCGCAGCCCGGCCGTTGCGATAGTCTCGCCGGCATTGGGGCAAAAGGGGCGTTCCGATGGCGACCATGGTGCAGGAATCATCCGCGGCGGCGGGCAAGGACAGTTTCTATTTTCGCAGCGCAGCGGCGATGGCGATCATCGTCGTCGCGGGCTTTTCGATGCAATGGGCGATGGGGCGCTCGACCTTCGCGGCGCGCCCGCTGGTCCATGTCCACGCCCTCATCTTCATGACCTGGGTCGGCATCTTCGTGGCGCAAAGCTGGTTCGCATCGAACGGCTCGGCGGCACTCCATCGACGGCTGGGCCAATTGGCCGCGGTCTGGACGCTGGCGATGATCCTGCTCGGCTTCTGGATCACCATCGACGTCATCCAGCGCGGGACCGCACCCTTCTTCTTTCAGCCGCAGCATTTCCTGATCGCCAATCCGGTGAACGTCCTGTGCTTCGCGGTGCTGATTGCCGCCGCGCTCAAGATGCGTCGGCGCCGCGACTGGCATATGCGGCTTCAGCTGTGCGCGATGGCGTCGATCCTCGGGCCGGCGTTCGGACGGCTGCTGCCCATGCCGCTGCTCGGGGCGCACGCCTGGGACATTGCCCTCCTGTGCGGACTGGCCATGCCGGCCGTCGGCATGGCGCGCGACCTCAGGCGCGAGGGGCGGGTGCATCCGGCGTGGTGGTGGGGTATCCTCGGTATCCTCGCGCCGATCCTGATCGCGCATCTGATCGCCTTTTCACCGCTCGGCGACGCCATCTATGCGTTCGTTACCTCGGGTCATCCGGGCGCCGCCGTCGACGGCCTTGCCTTTGCGCCGCCGCCAACCATGTAAGGACGGCGCCGATTGCCCTGCCGCGGACCCCGGTGTAGAGGGCCCGCAAGGCAAGGCCATATAAGGATAAAGCCATGACTGCTCCCGTCCGCGAGAATCTCTCGGGCCTCGACCTGCGCGCCGAAATCGAGCGCCTCCGCAAGGAGCGCAACGCCGTCATCCTCGCGCATTATTACCAGAAGCCGGAGATTCAGGACCTGGCCGATTTCGTCGGCGACTCGCTGGAGCTCTCGCGCAAGGCCGCCGACACCGACGCCGACGTCATCGCCTTTTGCGGCGTCAAGTTCATGGCCGAGACCGCGAAGATCCTGAGCCCGCAAAAGACCGTGATCCTGCCCGACATGGACGCGGGCTGCAGCCTCGAGGATAGCTGTCCGCCGGAACAGTTCGCGCGCTTCCGCGCGGCGCACCCCGATCATATCGCGCTGACCTACATCAACTGCTCGGCGGCAGTGAAGGCACTCAGCGACATCATCGTCACCTCGTCGAGCGCCGAGACGATCATCAGCCAGATCCCCGAGAGCCAGAAGATCATCTTTGGCCCCGACCGGCACCTCGGCGGCTATCTCAACCGCAAGTTCGGGCGCGACATGCTGCTGTGGCCGGGCGTCTGCATCGTGCACGAGGCGTTCAGCGAGACCGAGCTGCTGAAGCTGAAGGCGCAGCACCCGGGCGCGCCGGTCGCGGCGCACCCCGAATGCCCGCCGCATATCGTCGACCATGCCGACTATGTCGGATCGACCAGCGGCATCCTGCAGTTCGCCAAGAGCTTCCCCGGCGACACGCTGATCGTCGCGACCGAGCCGCACATCATCCACCAGATGGAGCTGGCGCTGCCCGAAAAGACCTTCATCGGCGCGCCGGGCGCGGACGGCAACTGCAACTGCAACATCTGCCCGTACATGGCGCTCAACACGATGGAGAAGCTCTATTTGGCGCTCCGCGACCTCAAACCGCAGATCGAGATGGACGAGGGGCTGCGTCTCGCCGCCCGCAAGAGCCTCGACCGGATGCTCGAAATGGCGTCGGGGACTGTCGGCAAGGGCGATCTCGGCCGCGCCTGAGTCGCGACTCGCTGACCGCGTCGGGGATTTTCGGACTGAGTCGTTTTCGGGACTCGATTGCTGCACCGCGGCAATCGCGTTGGAAAATGCTGCGCGCTTGTTACAAAAATGCAGCAGTGGATCCGCTTGTTGCTAATGCCGGAGTTATCCACAAGCGCAGGAGCCGGCAGCGGATTTTTCGCGCATTTTTTGTTGGCGGCGAAAACGGTTCGTGACAGCTTCAAATCATCGGACGACAGAGACGAAAAGCCGCCGGGACACGAAGGGTAGTTGCAAGACTAGCCAGAAGATAACGGACTGGATTTACGAGGAAATCGACCGACAGTCTGGTCACGGAACGCAGCGATTCCCACGAGTTGAGGCGAACCAGACCGGGCATATGAAAGACAGTCCATCGCTTTGGAAGCGCAGCTGCTTCGGCAGAGGCACGGACGAGATGATGAAGGGTCTTTCAGGTGAGGCCGGCCCCCGAAAGGGGGCCGACCAAACCATCGCCGGACTGATCCGGCGCGCGCCGCGACGTATCATTTGCGGGTTGCAGGCCTTCGGGCCGGTAAACCGGGATGACATGGAGCGGAGGCCCGCGGGAGCAACAACCGGATAGTGGGGGTTGGCAGCAATGTCGGCCCCCATTTCGTTTGCGCGCCGCCTTCTGCCCGCCCGCAACAAATTGCCGCGCCTGTGACCTTCGTCACATCGCCGTAAAACAACCCTGCTTAAGCCTGTTCCTGCGACCCGGAGCAGTTCCCCGACCGGAACTGATCCTCCTCTCCCGGCCGTGTCCTCAGGGACCGGCCGGGAACCTTTTTCCCCATTCTCGATTATATGCGCATCCGGCGAGGCATGCCGCACCCCATGGATGCGGCCATTTCGCTAGGTAATTGCAAGGATTTAGGTTACCATCATCCCGCCTGCAGCGTCGGGCATCATAAGGATCGTAGGGGGTCTCAATATGATTGATTTCATTATCGCTATCGTCATGGGCGGCGTCATCGGCTGGCTCGCCAGCATCGTGATGCGGACCGATGCCCAGCAGGGCATTTTCCTCAACATCATCGTCGGCTGTATCGGCTCGATCCTCGGGCGTTTCCTGCTTGGCCGGTTCCTCGGCGGCGGCCATCTCCGCGGCGACGCGTTCGACCCGATGACCTTGCTGACGGCGTTTCTCGGCGCGATCATCCTGCTCGCGATCGTCAACCTCGTCCGGCGCGGCAGGGTGCGCTGACCGGCATCGCCATTTCGTCCGATCCGGACGGATGGCCGCAAAAGGGGCGACCGGGATCGACCGGCCGCCCCTTTTTCTTGCGCCAAGCACTGGAATTCACAGCCCAATCTGCCTAAGAGGCGCGCGCCGAGGCGTCGGGCGGCAACTGTTGTTTCAAGCCTTGCCTATGGTGATGTAATAAGATAATACACCTTCGAAGGGTTTGTTTCGCTGCGTGGATTGGGGGCGGGTCGCTTGAGGGCGATCGCGGTTCCGGCCGCCGCGGGGCGGCGGATGAGGAATTTGGCGTGAACTACGAGCGGAAAGTGGATTCGATGGACAGCCTGGCGGGGACCCAAAGCTTTTACGAAGATCAGGACAATCGCCGGAAGCGGATGTTCACGATCGCCGCCGTCGTCCTGATCGCCGTCATCCTGATCGGCGTCTGGTATGCCTTCACCCACAGGGCCGCCGACGATCCGGCGGCGGCAGCCGGGGGGCCGGGCGCACAGAATATACCCAGCGTGACCGTCATGGTCCCCGGCCGCGTGTCGGTGCAGACGGCCATTGCCGCGAACGGCACCATCGCCGCGCGCCGTGAAATGCCCGTCGGCATCGCCGGCGAGGGCGGCCAGGTGGTCCGCGTGCTCGTCGAGCCCGGCCAGTGGGTCGGTGCCGGGCAGACGCTCGCGATCATCGACCGCTCGGTGCAGTCGCAGCAGGCGGCGAGCCTTGCCGCCTCGATCAAGGTCGCGCAGGCCGACGCCGATCTGGCGCAGGCCGAGCTCGAACGCGCGCAGGCGCTGGTCGGCCGCGGCTTCATCTCGAAAGCCGACATGGATCGCAAGCGCGCGACGCGCGACGCCGCGAACGCCCGGGTCCGCGTGGCGCAGGCCCAATATGGCGAGGCGACGGCGCGCAACAGCCGCCTGAACATCGTCGCGCCGGCGGCGGGCCTGGTGCTGACGCGCCAGGTCGAGCCGGGACAGGTGGTCGGCGCGGGCAGCGGCGTGCTGTTCCGCATGGCGAAAGGCGGCGAGATGGAGATGCTCGCGCAAATGTCCGAGGCCGATCTGCAGCGGATAAAGGTCGGCACCCGCGCGACGGTGACGCCCGTCGGCACCAGCCTGCAGATCGCGGGTCAGGTGTGGCAGGTCGCGCCGATCGTGAACCTGGAGACGCGCCAGGGCACGGTTCGCATTGCGGTCCCGTACAGCGCGGCGCTGCGCCCCGGCGGCTTTGCCGACGCGCGGCTCGTCTCGGGCACCGAACAGGCGCCGCTGCTTCCCGAAAGCGCGGTCCAGAGCGACGGCACTGCCGGAAATTATGTCCTCGTCGTCGACAGCAAAAATGTGATCCAGCGCGTGCCGGTGAAGGTCGGAACGGTGACCGATGGCGGCGTGTCGATCGCCTCGGGCCTGACCGGCAACGAAAAGGTCGTGGTGCTTGCGGGCGCTTTCCTCAACCCCGGCGAAAAGGTGAAGCCGGTGGTCCAGAAATCGTCGCAGTAACGAACCGCATACGGTCAGCACGCGCACAAAAGGCGTTTGAATCATGAGCTTTCGCAACATCTCCGCCTGGTGCATCCGCAATCCGGTGCCGCCGATCGTCCTGTTCGTGCTGCTGCTGCTGGCCGGTGTCGTCAGCTTCAACCGGATGGACGTCAACGACAATCCCGACGTTGAATTCCCGGCGGTGCAGGTCATCGTCTCCCAGCCGGGCGCCGCGCCGACCGAGCTTGAAACGCAGGTGACGCAGCGCGTCGAGGCCGCGGTGCGCGGCGTCAGCGGCGTCGATGAAATGTCGTCCTATATCGGCGAAGGCAACAGCCGCACGATGGTGCAGTTCGCCATCGGCACCCCGATCGACCGCGCCTATAACGACGTCAACCAGGCGGTGCAGCAGATCCGCAGCGACCTGCCCGACGGCATCCTCGAGCCGCAGGTCGTCCGCGTCGATATCGCCGGCGGCCCGATCACCTATTTCGCGGTCGAGACGAGCGACATGACGCTCGAGCAATTGTCGTGGTTTGTCGACAACACCGTCGCGAAGGATCTGCTGTCGATCCCCGGCATGAGCCAGGTGCGCCGCTCGGGCGGCGTCGACCGTGAGATTCGCGTGATCCTCGATCCGGCGCGCATGCAAAGCTATGGCCTGACTGCAAGCCAGGTGAACCAGCAGCTTCGCCAGACCAACGTCAATGCTGCGGGCGGCCGCACCGAAATCGCGGGGTCCGAGCAGGCCGTCCGCGTGCTCGGCAACGCCGCCAATGCCTTCGCGCTGGGCGACTCGCGCATTTCGATCGGCAACGGCCGCACGATCCGCCTGTCGGACATCGCGACGGTGACCGACGGCTATGCCGAACAGCGCAACCTTGCGAAGATCAAGGGCCGTCAGGTGCTCAGCTTTTCGATCGAAAAGGCAAAGGGCGCGTCCGACGTCACCGTCCATGACGAGACAATGAAGAAGCTGGAAGAGATCAAGAAGAACAACCCCAAGGTCGATTTCAAGATCCTCTTCACGCGCACCGAATATACCAAGGAGCAATACCGCAGCTCGATGGCCGCGATGATCGAGGGCGCGGTGCTCGCCGTCGTCGTCGTCTTCCTGTTCCTGCGCGACTGGCGCGCGACGCTGATCAGCGCGCTCGCGATCCCGTTGTCGGCGATCCCGACCTTCTGGTTCATGGAAATGATGGGCTTTTCGCTCAACGGCCTGTCGCTGCTCGCGCTCAGCCTCGTCGCAGGCGTGCTCGTCGATGACGCGATCGTGGAGATCGAGAATATCGTCCGGCATATGCGCATGGGCAAGACCGCCTATCAGGCGTCGATCGACGCCGCCGACGAGATCGGCCTTGCCGTCGTGGCGACGACGATGTCCATCGTCGCCGTCTTCCTCCCCGTCGCCCTGATGCCGGGGGTGTCGGGTCAGTTCTTCATCCAGTTCGGGATGACCGTGGTCTTCGCGGTGCTCGTCAGCCTGGCGGTCGCGCGCATGATTACGCCGATGATCGCTGCCTATTTTCTGTCGGCGCAGGGCGAACAGGATCACGCCTCGGGTCCGTGGGTCGACCGCTACGAGCGTATCCTCGCGTGGACGCTCGACAATTCGAAGCATCAGGCGAAGCGGGCGGGCTATGAACTGATACCGACGCGCCCGATGTTTCTAATCGTCCCGCTTGTTTCGGCCGCCCTGGCCGGGCTGTTTATGATCGCGAGCTATTTCAAGCCGGTGCCGGTCGGCCAGGATGCTCCTAACGCTGCGCTGCATTTTCTGCTGCTTACGCCGATCTCGGTGATCGCGGCGTATCTGCTCGTCGCGCTGCTGCAAGTCATCGTCGGTGCGCTCGCTTATGCGCTTGGCCTGCGCCAATGGGCGTTCACCCATTGGGCAAAGTCGATTGCGCAGCGCGCCTATGCGCGCCTGTTCGACCATCGCGTCTGGATCGTCGGCATCGGCGTTGTCGCCTTTGCCGCGAGCATCGTGCTGTTCATGACGCTGCCCCAGCAGTTTCAGCCGACGACCAACAGCGACTATAGCCAGGTCCGCTATGAACTGCCGCCGGGTTCGACGCTGGCGCAGAGCGAGCATATCTCGAACCAGATCAATGCGATCCTCGATGCGAACAGCACGGTCGAAAACGCCTTCTACGACGTCAATGTCGGCGGCGGCAGCGTCTACATCACGCTGAAGAAGAAACGCGAAATCAGCAGCGTCGAATGGGAGCGCAGCCTTCAGCCCAAGATGGCGGCCATTCCCGACGCGCGCGTGTCGTTCCAGAGCCAGTCGGGTGGCTTCTCCGGCCGCGACATCACCATGGTGATCGGCGGCGACGATCCGGCGCTGCTCGAAAAGCATGCGATGACGATCGTCAGCCAGATGGGCAAGCTCAAGGAATTGCGCTCGCCGCGGATCGAGGGTGACATTCCGCGCCCGGAAATCATCGTGAAGCCGCGCCTCGATCTCGCTGCGGAGCTGGGCGTCACGACCGCTGCGCTGAGCCAGACGATCCGTATCGCGACGATCGGCGACATCGATCAGAATGCAGCGAAATTTTCGCTGTCCGATCGCCAGATTCCGATCCGTGTCTTGCTGTCCGAAGATTCGCGCCGCGCCCTTGCCACCATCGAGAATCTGCCGGTGCCCACCTCGCGTGGGACGACCGTCCCGCTGAAATCGGTCGCGGAGATCGGCTTTGGCGCGGGTCCGACCGAGCTTCGCCGTTACAATCAGACCCGCCGCATCGTGATCGGCGCCGATCTGGCGCCGGGACTGGTCACGGGCGATGCACAGAAGAAGATCGACGCGCTGCCCGCGGTCAAGAATATGCCGCAGGGCGTACGCCGGGTGATTCAGGGCGATGCGAAGTGGCAGGCCGAACTGGCGATGAACTTCCTGATCGCCGTGATCTCGGGCTTGATGCTCGTCTTCTCGACGCTGGTGCTGCTCTATCGCCGCTTCCTGTCGCCGCTCGTCAACATGTCGTCGCTGCTGCTCGCGCCGCTCGGCGGGCTGCTCGGCTTGTGGATCGCCGGCATGGAAGTCTCAATGCCGGTCTATATCGGCCTGCTGATGCTGCTCGGCATCGTGGCCAAGAACTCGATCCTGCTGGTCGATTTCGCCATCGAGGAGATGGACCAAGGCGTCAGCAAGATGGAGGCGCTGCTCGATGCCGGCCGCAAGCGCGCGCAGCCCATCGTCATGACGACGGTTGCGATGGTGGCCGGCATGGTGCCGACCGCGCTGTCGCTGTCGGGCGACGGTGCGTGGCGCGCGCCGATGGGCGTGGTCGTGATCGGCGGCCTCACGCTGTCGACGATGCTCACGCTGCTGATCGTTCCAGCCGGCTTCAGCCTCGCCGACAGCATTGAAAAGCGCCTCGGCCGCTTCTTCTCGATGAACCTGCTGACCTATCGCAAGGGCGACGATACCAAGCCGCACAGCGCGCCCGCGCCCGAACCGGCCGAATGAGGGATCGCAGCCGGCGCGGTAAACGACTGCGCCGGTTGCAACCTTTGCGGCATTTCGCCATTTGGTTCGCATGACCGACCATGCGCTCTCCCGGCCGATTGGCGTCGCGATTCCGGCGAAGGGCTCGAATATCCGCGTCGTCGCGACGGGCTTGCTCGTCGTCATGGCGATCGTCTTCATCAGCGCCAAATATTTCCAGGATGTCCATCCGGCGGTCGGCTTCGTCCGCGCCTTTGCCGAGGCGGCGATGGTTGGCGGGCTGGCCGACTGGTTCGCGGTCACTGCGCTGTTCCGCCACCCCATGGGGCTGCCGATCCCGCACACGGCGATCGTGCCGCGCAACAAGAACCGCATCGGCGACACGCTCGCGCGCTTCCTGCTCACCAATTTTCTGCTGCCGCGGCTGATCGCGCGCAAGATGCAAACGGTCGACGTCGCGGGCGCCGTCGGTAAATTCCTCTCGCAGCCGGCCGAGGGCGGCGGACGGCTGAAACTCGGGGCGTCGCGGATCATCGCCGACGGGCTCGGCGCGCTCGACCAGCAGCGGCTGGGCGGCATGGTCAAATCGGCGATCGCCGACCGTCTGCGCGAGCTCGATGTCGCGCCCCTGCTCGGTCAGGCGCTCCAGGCGGCGCTGGCCGAGGGTCGCCACCAGCCCTTGCTCGACGCGATGGTCAAATGGGGATCGAAGACGCTCGAACTCAACGAGCATCTGATCCACCAGATGGTCCACGACAACAGCAACGCGATCGTGCGCTTCACCGGGCTCGACGAAAGCATCTCGAACCGGATCGTCGCCGGGCTCAGCAAGCTGCTCAGCGAAATGGCGGTCGACGAAACGCACCCCTTGCGCATCCGCGTCGAGGAAGGTCTCGCCAAGATGGCGCTCGACCTGCAGCATGACCCCGACGTGAAGGCCAAGGTCGCCAAGGTCCGCGACGAACTGCTGGAGAACAAGGCGGTCAAGCGCTGGCTCGACGGCCTGTGGGAACAGGGGCGCAGCGCGCTCCTGAAGGCCGCGCGCGATCCCGACACGATGCTGGCGGGTCAGCTTGGCGAGCTGATCACGCAGTTCGGCACGATGCTCGGCGAGGACGAAGGCATCAAGCGCACGCTCAACCGCTACGCGCGCCGTGCGGTCGTCGGCATGGTCGACAGCTATGGCGAGACCGCGCTGAAGCTGGTCTCGGACACGATCCGCGGCTGGGACGCCAAGACGATCACCGACCGGCTGGAAAGTGCCGTCGGCGACGACCTGCAATATATCCGCATCAACGGCACGCTGGTCGGCGGTTTGGTGGGCGTATTGATCCACACGGTGGATGTGCTGATCTGACGGGAAACAATAGGGCCTCACGCAAAGGCGCGAAGGCGCAAAGAAGAGTATCTCACACAAAGACACAAAGAGGGCGGCCGCTCAACCGGCGCGGCGTCGAGATTGCGCGAAGTTCTCTCTTCAATATTGCCTGAGGCGCCGGGGGGCGACGATGCGGAGCGCGCCCCCTTTGTGTCTTTGCGTAAGGTTTCCAACGCGGAGCGCCGATTGCCGTCTTTGCGCCTTCGCGCCTTTGCGTGCAATCAACCAAGCACCGCGCTCAGTCCTTCACGAAACGTCGGATAACGCGGCGTCCAGCCGAATAGTCGCTTGGCCTTGCCGTTCGCGACGCGGCGGTTCTCCGCATAGAAAGCACGCGCGGCCGGCGACAGCCCCGCGTCCTCGATCTTCTGAAGCGGCGGCAAGGGCGCACGCAGCATCGTACAGCCCCATTCGACCAGCCGGTTCTGGTGGCAAGGCTCGTCGTCGGCAAGATTATAGACGCCCGCTGCACCCCCAAAGGACGCGATCACGCCGCCCGCGATGTCGTCGACATGGACACGGCTGAAAACCTGGTGGGGCAGGGCGATCCGGTGCGCCCGCCCTTCGCCGATGCGGTCGAGGATCGACCGGCCGGGGCCGTAGATCCCGGGCAGGCGAAACACGCGGACATCGCTGCGCAGGGCCTGCCACGCGGCATCGGCCGCATTGCGATCGGCGCGGCGGCCCTTGATCGGCGCGCTTTCGTCGACCCATGCGCCGCCGGTGTCGCCATAGACGCCCGTCGAGGAAAGATAGCCCACCCAGTTTGCGGGCGCGACGCCGAGCGCTTCGCCATAGCGCGCCAGCACCGGATCGGCGCCTGCAACCGGCGGCACCGACGACAGGATGTGCGTCGCCGCGCGCAGCGCCCCGATCACCGCCGCCTCATCGCCGAACGCAATGCTGTCGCCGCGTCCGTCCTGCGTCGTGCCCACGACCTCCCAGCCGCGCGCATCGAGCCGCGCGGCGAGATGTCCCGCGGCATAGCCCATTCCGAAAATCAGCATCTTCGCCATCGCGCACCTTATTGCGCGCCTGTGCCGCCGCGCCTAGACCCTCGTGCATGACCGACGCCTCTTCCACCCCCGCCGTCCCCGTCACCATCCACCGCGGCGACTATCGACCGCCCGAATGGCAGATCCCCGACATCGCGCTCGATTTCGCCCTCGGGATCGACGAAACGCGGGTGTCTGCGGCGCTCTCGGTCGTGCGCCATGCCGATGCGCCGCTGCCGTTGACCCTGCGCGGCGACGGGCTCACGCCGCTTGCGGTGCGCGTCGATGGCGAGGGCTGGAACGACTGGCGCATGGACGGCCCCGACCTGATCGTCGATCTCGGCGACCGCGCCGCGGCGGTGGTCGAGGTCGATACCGCGATCAATCCCGCCGCAAACACGCAGTTGATGGGCCTCTACGCCTCCAACGGGATGCTGTGCACCCAGTGCGAGGCCGAGGGGTTTCGCCGCATCACCTTCCATCCCGACCGCCCCGACGTGCTCAGCCGCTACAAGGTGCGCATGGCGGGGGACAAGACGCTGTTTCCGATCCTGCTCTCGAACGGCAACTGCATCGCCTCGGGCGAGGACGGCAGCGATCACTGGGCGCTGTGGGAAGATCCCTGGCCGAAGCCGTCGTACCTGTTCGCGCTCGTGGCGGGCGACCTCGTCGTCAACCGCGACGAATTCGTCACCATGTCGGGGCGCAAGGTCGAACTCGGCATCTGGGTGCGCGAGGGCGATGTGGAGCGCACCGGTCACGCGATGAAGGCGCTGAAGGACAGCATGGCGTGGGACGAGCGCGTCTATGGCCGCGAATATGATCTCGACCTGTTCAACATCGTCGCGGTCAGCGACTTCAACATGGGGGCGATGGAGAACAAGGGTCTCAACATCTTCAACACCCGCTATATCCTCGCCGACCCCGACACCGCGACCGACCTCGATTACGACGGGGTCGAGGGCGTGGTCGCGCACGAATATTTCCACAACTGGTCGGGCAACCGCGTCACCTGCCGCGACTGGTTCCAGCTGAGCCTGAAAGAGGGCTTCACCGTCTTTCGCGACCAGAGCTTCTCCGCCGACATGGGCTCCCCGCCGGTCAAGCGGATCGAGGACGTCCGCCTGCTCCGCGCCGCGCAATTCCCCGAGGACGCCGGCCCGCTGGCGCACCCGATCCGGCCCGACAGCTATCAGGAAATCTCGAATTTCTACACCGCGACCGTCTACAACAAGGGCGCCGAGATCATCCGGATGATGGCGACCTTGCTCGGCCCCGAACGCTTCCGCAAGGGCACCGATCTCTATTTCGAACGCCACGACGGCGAGGCGGCGACGTGCGAGGATTTCGTCCGCGCGATGGAGGAAGGCGGGGGCATCGACCTCACCCAGTTCCGCCGCTGGTACGAACAGGCGGGGACGCCCAAGCTCAAGCTGTCGCTTGCCGAAGAGCGCGGCGAATGGTTCCTCGACGTGGTGCAGACCGTCCCGCCGACCCCCGGCCAGCCCGACAAGCAGCCGGCGATGATGCCGCTGCGCGTTGCAGCCTTCGCCATGGACGGCGGAGCGAAACTGCCCGACACGCTCGCCGTGCTGACCGGCGCGACCCAGCTCATCGCGCTCGGCAAATTCGCCGCGCGCCCGGCGCTGTCGGTCAACCGCGGCTTCTCGGCGCCGGTGATCGTCGAATTCGACCGCGCCCCCGGCGAGCTCGCATGGCTTGCCGCGCACGATGACGATCCCTTCGCGCGTTACGAAGCGCTGCAACAGCTGATGCTCGACACGCTCGTCGCAGCGGTGTCGGGCGAGAAGGCGAACGCGCAGGCCGTGATCGACGCCGTCGGACAAACGCTGTCCGGCCGCGCCGCCGATCCGGCCTTTGTCGCCGAGGCCGTGCTGCTGCCGAGCGAAGCGTTTATCGGCGACCAGATGCTCACCGTGGATCCCGACGCGATCCGCCGAGAAAGGCTCGCGTTGCAGGCGGAGATTGGAAAGGCGCTCGAGAGCGACTGGCGCGCGATCCTGTCCGACGTCGCGCCGCCGGCGGCGATCCTGTCGCGCAAGGCAAAGGGCGGCCGCCGCCTTCGCGGTGTCGCTCTGGCCTATCTCGCAGCGACCGACCTCGCCGACGTGCCGGCGCTCGCGTTCAGGATTTTCTCCGATGCCGACGGCATGACCGAGCGGCAGGCGGCGCTGGCGACGCTGGCGCATGGCGACAGCGACGAGCGTGTCGCGGCGCTCGACATCTTCTACCAGCGTTATCGCGACAATCCGCTCGTGCTCGACAAATGGTTTCAGGTGCAGGCGTGGTCGATGCGCGACGATACCGTCGACGCGGTCAGGGAATTGGCCGGATACGCCGACTTCACGCTCGCCAACCCGAACCGCGTGCGTGCGCTCTATGGCGCGCTGACCGGCAATCAGGCGGCCTTTCATCAGGCCGACGGGGCAGGGTATCGGCTGATCGCCGACCTGGTCATCGCGCTCGACCCGAAGAACCCGCAGACCGCGGCGCGGATGATCCCGCCGCTCGGACGCTGGAAGCGCTTCGACGAGGCACGCGCCGCGATGATGAAAACCGAACTGGAACGTATTCTCGCCCAGCCCGGCCTATCGCGCGACGTGACCGAGCAGGCGTCGAAGAGCTTGCTGGGGTGAGGGCTGCTTTGGGGTGGGAAGCGGTCGTTCAATTCTCGTCATGCTGAACTTGTTTCAGCATCCATGGTCTGAGCTCGAATGAAATGCCGCGCCGAAGGAAACGGCAGACCATGGATCCTGAAACAAGTTCAGGATGACGAAGCTATAAATGTCGTGTTCCGGTCGCTTGTGGACGAAAGGGAAGAAAAGGCCGCACCCGGCCGTCATCCCCCCAGCCAGCCGGCCACATCAATCGCGACCTTGTTCGCCGCACGGGTGAGCGCTTCGCCGACGGGCTTGGCCTCGACCGCGCCGATGGGCTCGCGTACCTCGAAGCGGCGCTGGGTCACCGTTTTGCCTCCCGCCGCGACGAGCATCGCCTGGAACACGACGACCGCCTCGTTCGTGCGCGCATCGACGCCGAATTCCATCAGCTGTCCGGCAAGCTGCTCGCCGGGCGCGGTCAGATATTGCCCTTCGTCGAGCACGACGCGCGACGTGCGCGCGGCGACGGTTTCGGAGACGAGGCGCTGGAACAGCCGCGACGGCGCCTCGACCCATTGCGCGTCCTTTACATAAGCGACGCTGCTGTCGTCTTGCTGTACCGGAATGCGCGTCGTGCGAAGCTTCTGCGGCGCGGTGGGGATTAGGATCGTCAGCGTCGCTGATTCAGCCGCGGTGCGCGCAGAGCCGGCCGGCGGCGCGGCATCGGGGTCGAGCGTCAGCAGAAAGGGCGGGGTCTTGCCGCCCAGCCCGCCAAAGCAGCCCGAGAGCGTGACGGCCGCCGCGGCGACAAGCACGGAAGTACGGAGCGTTTGCATTATCTGCGTCCTCATTTCTTGTAATCGGGCAGCTTGCTGCCGCCGAGCACCGCGCCGGCGCCCTGCTGGTCGAGCTTGTCGGTCAGGCTCGACAGCGAGGCGGAGGTGCGGCGAAGGTCGCGGATCAGCGCATTGGCTTCGGGGATCGTCGTCTCGCTGAACGTCTGGAGGCCGGGGCGGGCGTCCGAGATCGCGCCTTCGAGCGTCTTGATCGAACTGTTCGCCGACTTCAGCGTATCGCGCAGATTCTGCATGGCGGGATCGACGTTGCGATCGATCGTGCCCTGCGCCGAGGCGGCAAGATTGCCGACCTGCTCGGCGGCATTGCCCGCCTGCTGGATCGCGATGCGCGCGTCGGCGAGCGCGCGTTCGAGCGCGGGGCCGTTGCGCGCGAGCGTCGCGGTCGTCGCTTCGACATTGTCGAGGATGTTCGCGAAGCTCTCCTGATTCCTGTCGTCCGCCAGTTCGGCCAGCCGCTCGGTCAGCGTCGAGAGCCGCTGTAACAGTTGCGGCGCGGTGTTGAGCAGTTCGCCAAGGCCGCCGACGCGTGTCGGGATAACGGGCTTGCCCGCCGGCCCCTTGTCGGTGATCGGCGGCGCGCCCTTGACCGCGCCGTCGAGCGAGATTTGCGAGACGCCGGTGAAGCCGACGCCTTCGAGCGCGGCGGTCGTCCCTTGCAGCACCGGGACGCCTTCGTTCACCTCGATACGCACGCGCACAAATTGCGGGTCCTCCGGCCACAGCGCGATCTCGCGCACCTGACCGGCCGGAACGCCGGAAAACTGCACCTGCGCGCCCTTGTTCAGTCCGTCGACCGACTGCTTGAAAAAAATGTCATATTCGCGCTTCGTACCGCCGCTGTCGTTCGCGAGCCAGACGACGAAGATCGCGAGCGCCGCCACGAAGAAGAGGACGAAAGCGCCGACGAGCACATTGTTCGACCGTGTTTCCATCAGCTTTTCCCATCCTGCCGTTCGGTGGCCTGCTTGCAGCTTGCTGCTGCGCGCCCGCGCGGCCCGTTGAAATAATCCTGTATCCACGGATGCTCGGTGGCAAGCAGTTCCGGGATCGTCCCGACGGCGATCACCTTCTTCTCTGCCAATACCGCGACCCGGTCGCAGGTTGCATAAAGCGAATCCAGATCGTGCGTGATCAGGAACACGGTCAGCCCCATGGTGTCGGCAAGTTCGCGGATCAGCTCGTCGAACTTGGCGGCGCCGATCGGATCGAGCCCGGCGGTCGGCTCGTCGAGAAAGAGCAGCGCGGGGTCTAGCGCGAGCGAGCGGGCGAGGCCGGCGCGCTTCACCATGCCCCCCGACAGCTCGGCGGGATATTTCGGACCGGCATCGGGCGGCAGGCCGACCATCTGCACCTTGTACGCGGCAATCTCGTCGAGCAGCCGCTGGTCCAGCCGCGGATAATATTCGCGCAGCGGAACCTGGATATTCTCGGCCACGCTGAGCGTCGAAAACAATGCGCCGCCCTGAAACATCACGCCCCAGCGGCGGCGGAGGTCGCGCGATTCCTCGGCGTCGGTGATCGTGTCGAGGGTCTTGCCATAGACCTCGATCTCGCCCGCCGTCGGCGTCTGCAGCCCGACGATCGAGCGCATCAGCACCGACTTGCCGGTGCCCGATCCGCCGACCACGCCGAGGATCTCGCCCGAACGCACGTCGAGATCGAGGCCGTCGTGGATGATCGCATCGCCGAACTGGTTGCGCAGCCCGCGAATGCGGATCGCATATTCGAATTTCTCGGGCCGCACGGCGTCGGCGGCCGCCAGCTCATTTTCGATTTCCTGCTGCTGGATGTCGTCGGTCATCAATTCCATCCCAGCGAGGAAAAGAAGACCGCGAAGAAGGCGTCGAGCACGATCACCAGAAATATGGCGGCGACGACGGCCGAGGTCGTGCGCTTGCCGACTTCTTCGGCATTCTGGCGTACCTGCATACCTTCATAACAGCCCGTCACCCCGATCAATATGCCGAACACCGGCGCCTTGATCAGCATGATGTAGAAATCGGTCATCGGAATGATTTCGCGCAGCCGCTGCACATAGGTCAGCGGCGGAATTTCAAGGCCGACCCAGCAGAAGACGCCGCCGCCGACGATCGCGCAGATGCTGGCGTAGAAGCCGAGCAGCGGCATGGTGATCGTCGATGCGGCGACCCGCGGCAACACGATCGCCTCCATCGGGGACACGCCGATCGTCCGCATCGCATCGACCTCTTCGGTCAGCTTCATCGTCCCGATCTGCGCGGCGAACGCCGATCCCGAGCGTCCAGCGACCATGATCGCGGTCATCAGCAGGCCAAGTTCGCGGATCGACGCGCGGCCGACGAGGTTGATGGTGAACACTTCCAGCCCGAATTGTTCGAGCTGCACCGCGCCCTGCTGCGCGATGACGATGCCGATCAGAAAACTCATCAGGCCGATGATGGGGAGGGCGTCGACGCCAACCGCCTGAAAGCGCGTGACGACGGCGTTCCAGCGAAGCCGCCGCCGCGCCCGTATCTGGACGGCAAGCGCGATGATCATCGCGCCGAAGAAATCGACGATGCCGACGAGCTCGCGCCAGATCGCAACGCTTGCGGTCCCGACCTGGTCGAGCATCCGTTCGATCGCCGAGCGGCGGTCGCGGTGGACGCGATATTCGCTCTTGTCGTCCTTCAGCGCGTCCAGCAGCCGCTCGGCCTCGGGGCTGGCGCCGATGATTTTTGCGCCATGCTCGTTGACCGTCCGCGTGACGATCCACGCTCCGACCGTATCGATGCGTTCGAGTCCGGACAGGTCGAGCGATTCGATGGGGCCCAACGCCTCGAGCCGCGCGGGGACGTCGCCCAGGCGGGCCAGCGTCAGGCGGCCGGTAAAACGGACCGCGGCGCCATGGGCGCCGTCGCTAGTTTCGAAATCCGCTCTGGCCACCATCTTGCGGAGGACAGTGTATTATTTACATTGGGACAGCAAGTCATTCCGGCCCCCTTGGCCGTAACGATGCGCGGCTCTATGGACGAAATCATGGAAACGCCGCCGGTTCAGCCCCCGATCGATTATGCGCATCGCGTCGCAATGTACGATATGGACCGAACGATAACGCGTTCAGGGACTTACAGCGGATTCCTGATGCATGTGGCAAGGCGTCGGCAACAGTGGCGGCTCGTGTTCCTGCCGCTCGTCGCCCTCGCGGGGATCGGCTACAGCCTGCGGTTGATCGACCGCTCACAGCTCAAGGCGATCAACCTCCGCCTGCTCGTCGGAAAGCGTTTCAATCGCGCGGAGATCGCGCCGCTCGCCGAAAGCTACGCCGACAAGGTGATCGCGCGCGGCTTGCATGGCGCCGCGCTCGACCAGATCGCCGCCGACCGCGAGGCGGGATACCGGCTGCTGCTCGCGACCGCATCCTTCCATCTCTATGTCGACGCGATCGCGCGGCGGCTGGGCATCGACGACGTGCTCGCAACCCGGCTCGACGAGCCCGACGGCGCCGATCATATCCACGCGCGGTTGGCGGGCGACAATTGTTATGGCGAGGCCAAGTTCGCGCGCATCGCGGACTGGCTTGCCGCGAACGAGATCACGCGCGATGCGGCGCATATCCGCGCCTATTCGGACCATGTCTCCGACCATCCGATGCTGCACTTCGCCGACGAGGCCGTTGCGACCACGCCCTCGCGCAAGCTGAAGCTGCTCGCGCCGAAGATGGGCTGGCAGGTCGTGGATTGGCGCGCGAAGAAATAGCCCCTCCCGCAAGCGGGAGGGGAGAACAGGTCAGACCGCGTCGAGCGCCTGCGCGAAGTCGGCGATCAGGTCGTCGGCGTCCTCGATCCCGATCGACACGCGCACCAGATTGTCGGTGATGCCGAGCGCCTTCTTGCGCTCGTCGGGAACCGACAGATGCGTCATCGCCGCGGGGTGGCTCGCCAGCGTCTCGGTGCCGCCCAGGCTGACCGCCAGCTTCGCGATCTTCAGCGCGTCGAGGAAGCGGAAGCTTTCGGCTTCGCCGCCCTTGATGAACAGCGAGAAGGTCGATCCGGCGCCGCTGCAATGGCGATCATAGATGTCCTTCTGCCGCGCGTCGCTGATGAAGCCCAGATAGCCGAGCCCTTCGACCTTCGGATGATCGCGCAGGAGGGTGCAGACCTTCAGCGCATTCTCGCCCGCGCGGTTCATCCGCAGTTCCAGCGTTTCGAGGCTGCGCAGCAGCATCCAGGCGGTGTTCGGGTCGCAGATCGTGCCGATCGTGTTGCGCATCGGACGGATGATGTTGAGCAGCTTCTGGTCGCCCGACACGCCGCCGGCAACCAGGTCGGAATGGCCCCCGGCATATTTGGTGAGGCTGTAGACGACCAGTTCGGCGCCCTGCTTGATCGGCTGCTGCCAGAGCGGGCCGAGGAAGGTGTTGTCGATCGCGATCGCCGGCTTCTGCTCGCCGGGAAAGGCCGAATCGCGCGCCGCGCGGACGGCCTCGACATCGACAAGAGCGTTGGTCGGGTTCGCCGGGCTCTCAAGATACACGAGCGCGACCTTCCCGCCCTTTTCGGCCGCGAGCGCCTTGGCGCGGTCCAGGATCGCGTCGATCTCCTCGCGCGTCGCGCCCGCCGGGAAGTCGAGGAAGCTGACGCCGAAGCGCGACAGGATGCGCGCGATCAGCGTTTCGGTCGCAGCATAAAGCGGACCCGAATGGACGATCACGTCATTCTGGTTCACGAGGGCGAGGAGCAGGGTTGCGATCGCCGACATGCCGCTGGAGAAGACGAGGCTGTCGTCGGCGCCGTCCCAGACCGCGAGGCGATCCTCGAGGATTTCCTGGTTCGGCCCGTTGAAGCGCGAATAGACGAGGCCGTCGGCCGGCCCTTCGCGTTTGCCGGTAATATGTTCGAAGAAGCGCTTGCCCGCCGCCGCGCTTTCGAAGGCGAAGGTCGAGGTCAGGAAGATCGGCGGCTTCAGCGAGCCTTCCGACAGCACCGGGTCATAGCCGAGCCCCATCATCAGCGTCGCCGGGCTGAGGTCCTTGTCGCCGATTTTCTTCGTATTTGCCTTGGGTGTGCCGCGGATGGCCATGGGGGAAGCTCCTTGAGATATGGCGGCCCTTATAGCGCTCCAGGTTTCGTTTGAAACTATATTGCGCGCAAATCGTCCGCGCGCCGGTCGCTTTCTACGCTATCCACGCAATCGCCCAGATGACGCCGATCAACAGCGGCACGCCGATGATGTCGAGCGCGAACCCGGCTTTCAATATGCGCGGCAGCGCGATGTGGTCGGTCGCCCAGGCAAGCGCATTGGGTCCGGTGCCCGAGGGGAGCATGAAGCCCCAGCTCGCCGCCATCGCGACGGGAAGCGCGAGCAGGACGGGGTCGGCGCCCGTCGCCGCGATCAGCGCGGCGAGCACCGGCATGATCCCGCTTGCCGTCGCGACATTGCTCGCGAACTCGGTGATCAGAATGGTGAGCGCAACGATGATCGCCGCCAGCAGGATCGTCGGAATCGACCCGAGCGGCGCCAGCACCGCGCCCAGCCAGGCGGCAAGGCCGCTTGCGGTGATCGCCGCGGCGAGCGCGAGCCCGCCGCCGAACATCATGATCACCCCCCACGGCGCACGGTCGGCTTCCTTCCACAGCAGCAGCGGGCGGCCGGTGCCGTCGGGCAGGACAAAGAGCAGCAGGCTTCCGGCAACCGCGATCGTGCCGTCGGTAAGCGCCCCCTTGGGCAGGAGGGGCTCCAGCCATGGCTGCGCGACCCATGCGAGCAGCACGAGCAGGAAGACGGGGACCACGCGGCGCTCGGCGGTCGACCAAGCCGCCTGGTTGCCGAGCGCCGCTGCCGCCGCGGTGCCGTCGAACGGATGCTCGGCGAGCCGCTGGACGCGGGCGACGACGAACATGGCGGCCGGGGTCGCCAGCAGCACCACCGGAACGCCATAGATGGCCCAGTCGAGAAACGAGATGCGCAGACCCAGCGCCTTTTCGATCAGGCCCGCGGCGATCGCGTTGGTCGGGCTGCCCACGAGGGTGCCGAGCCCGCCGATCGACGCCGCGAAGGCGATGCCCATCATCACCGCGCCCGCAAACCCCTCGGTCTCGCCCTCGCGCACGCCCCCCGCGCGGACGACCGCGAGCGCGATCGGGATCATGATCAGCGCGGTCGAGGTGTTGGAGATGAACATGCTGAGCAGCGCGGTCGCCGCCATGAAGGCGAAGAGCAGGCCCGACCCGGTCGGCGCGGCGCGTTTCAGCAGCGCGAGCGCCAGCCGCCGATGCAGCCCGACGCGCTCGATCGCCAGCGCAAGGAACGCGCCGCCAAGGATCAGGAAGAGGATGGGCGAATAATATTCCTTGGCGATCGCATTGGCGTCCATCACGCCAAAGGCGGGAACGGTGAGGAAGGGGAGGAGCGCGGTGACGGTCAGCGGCAGCGCCTCGGTCATCCACCAGATCGCCATCAGCACGGTCAGCGCCGCGACGCGCCAGGCCGTCGCCTCCATGCCCGCCGGTTCGGGCAACAGCAGCATGGTGCAAAAGACGATGAGCCCGCCGATCAGCCCAAACCAGCGCGTGCGCGTCATCTTGCCTCTTATCCTCCCGCCAGTCCGATCACCGACAATTGGCGGCCATAGGTATTTTCCCCTTTGTGGCACGCGCGGCGATAGCTGAAATAATCTGCTTCCTCGGCATAAGTGTCCTGTCCGCCGATGGCAATTCGCGACACGCCCGCCGCGGCGAGGCGCGCCGCGACATAGGCGGCGATGTCGAACATCGCGTGACCGGGCTTGCCGGCAGCAAAGAAGCGTTCGTTTGCGGGATCGGCGGCGGCGAAGCGTTGCACGAAATTTTCGTCGACCTCATAGGAAGCGCGCCCGATGCACGGGCCGATCGCGACGGCGACATTGGCGCGGCTGGCGCCCAGGCTTTCCATCGCGCCCAGCGTCGAGTCCGTCACCCCGGCAATTGCCCCCTTCCATCCCGTATGGGCCGCACCGACGACCCCGGCCTCGCGGTCGGCGAACAGCACGGGGACGCAGTCAGCAGTCAATATGCCGAGCAATATGCCCGGCGAGCGCGTCGCAAGCGCGTCCGCCTGGGGCCGCGCCGCGAGATCGGTGTCGTCATCGACGATCACGCAGCGATCGCCGTGGACCTGATACAGACCGGTGAGTGTCGCCCCCGGCAGCACCGCATCGGCCACCCGCCTTCGGTTTTCGGCGATCAGGTCCGGATCGTCGCCCGAACCAAGCCCGCAGTTGAGCGAGGCGAGGTCGCCACTCGAAACGCCGCCCTGCCGACCAAAGAAACCGTGCGGAATGCCGGCGAGCGTCGGCGCGGAGACGAAAGGCGCCGTCACAGGTCGAGCCTGAAGAAGCGGTCCTCGTCGACATGATTGCCGACGCGAAATTCGTTGCGGCCAACATCGTAGAAGCCGTAGCGGCGATAGAAGGCCTGCGCGCGGTCGTTCTCGGTGAAGACGGTCAGGTACAGGATCGACGCCCGCTCGCGCGCCCAGGCGATGCCCCAGTCCATCAGCGCGGCGGCGACGCCCGTCCCCTTGGCGGCTTCGGCGACATAGAGTTGGTGCAGTTCGACGGCATGGTCGGTCGGCTGCTCGGGCGGCAGGTCGAATTCGACCGGCCCCATCTTGATATAGCCGAGGATCGCGCCCGCTTCGTCGCGGACCAGCGCGATGTCGTGCTCCGAATCCTCGATCTGCGCGCGCACGCGCCCGGGCGGGTTCCAGCCCGCCAGGAAGGCCGCCAGGTCGGCGGGGTCATAGATATGCCCGAAGGTGTGCGTGAACGATCCGTTCGCGAACATCGCGATCGCTTCGGCATCGTCAGGCCTCGCCAGTTCGATGGCGGTCATGCGGCGTCTCCTGTGAATCCTGCGGGTGCGGGCCAGCCCGGCGCGGTGATCGCGATCAGCTTGAACAACTTGCCCATGGCATCGGCGCCGACCAGCCGGTCGCGCTGGCCTTTGAGGTCGTCAGCGCGCTCGGGTGCGGCATTCGATAGCGACGCGAGCCGCGCATCGATGCCGATCCGCTTCAGCCACTCGCCTTGCGTCACGACGCTGCTGATCGCCACACCCGCCGGCCGCGCCGCCTCGGCGAGCGTGGTAAAATCGACATGCGCGGTCAGGTCGACCTCGCCGGGCTCGGCGAAGGGGTTCGCGAATTGATGCGCTTTGACCGCCTGCAACGTGTCGCCCGCGGCGGGCCCGCTATAGCCATAGTCGATTACCAGCATCGCGCCGCCTTGCCGCGCGATCCGAAGGGCGCAGCGTTGCATGATCGCGGCGGACACGGGCGTCGTTTCGACGATGGTGCCGTCGGGCCGGTCACTAAGACCGGCGGGAACGGCATCGTCGGCCGGGATGTCGCCGGCTATCGGCGCCAGTCCGTCGCTGCTGCGCTCCACCATCCGCTCGCGCCAGCCGCTCTTGGTCTTCACATATTGGTGGATCGGCAGCGCGTCGAAAAATTCGTTCGCGACGATCACCAGCGGTGCGTCGTCGGGCAGGGCATCGACTTCGTCATGATGCTCTGCAGCAGGCAGTCGCGCCGACTGCGCCGCACGCAGCGTCGGGCTCGTCTCCACCAGATGGATGCCGGCGGGCACGCAGCCGAAGCGCGACGCCGCGCGCAGCGCATCGGCGGCAAGCGTCCCGCGGCCCGGCCCCAGTTCGACATAGCGGAAGGATGGGCTTCCGGCGCGGCTCCAGAGGTCGGCGATCCAGACGCCGATCAACTCGCCGAACATCTGGCTGATCTCGGGCGCCGTGGTGAAGTCGCCCGCCGTGCCCAGCGGATCGCGCGTCGCATAATAATGCGCGTTGGCCGCCGCCATATAGTCGGCGACGGTCATCGGCCGGGCGGCGGCGATATCCTTGATCAGTTGCTCGGGCGTCGGCGGGCCGTTACGCAACGGCGTCGGGCCCCGCGATCGGTTCGACGCGCTGGCGGCGCTTTTTCGCGGTCGCGACCAGCCAGATGCCGATCACGATCATCGGCACGGTCAGCCACTGGCCCATCGACAGGCCAGTCGCCTCGACGACGTTCATCCGCTGCACGTCGGGCTCGCGGAAATATTCGACGATAAAACGGCTGACGCCATAGATGATCGACGCCATGCCGACGAGAAGGCCGGGCTTGTAGCGCGCATCGGTGCGCCAGAAGAGCCAGCCGAGGATCGCCATCATGACAATGCCCTCCAGGCCGGCCTCATAGAGCTGGCTCGGGTGGCGCGGATCGGGTCCGCCGCGCGGAAAGATGATTGCCCACGGCACGGTGGTCACGCGGCCCCACAGCTCGCCGTTCACGAAATTGGCGAGGCGGCCGAGGAAGAGGCCAAAGGGAATGGTGCAGGCGATATAGTCGCAGAAGCGCAGGAAACTCAGCTTTTCCTTGCGCGTGACATACAAGATCGCGACCAGCACGCCGAGCACGCCGCCGTGCAGCGACATGCCGCCGTCCCACAGCCGGACGATCGCGGCGGGTTCCTTCAGATAGGCTTCCAGATTGTAGAACAGCACATAGCCGAGCCGCCCGCCGAGGATGATCCCCAGCATCGCATAGAAGATCATGTCGTCGGCATGGCGCCGCGCCATCGGCGCGCCGGGCTGCGCGATCAGCTTCAGCAGATACCAATAGCCGAGGAAGATGCCGGCCAGATAAGCGAGCGCATACCAGCGGATGGGAAAGCCGAAGACGCTGAAGGCGACTTCGCTATGTTCCCCCATCAGGTCAGTGAAGTTCACATATTGTGTTGCTTCGGCTAAGGTTGCAAAAAGAAACATATAGTCGCGCGATCCTTCCCCAGGAGAGGCCTCCCCATAAGGGGTTAGGCGAGCGAGACCAAGAGGAGAGATGAAAGATGCCATCAGCGCTCGATTTGCGCCTGGAAGCCGCCTATAATCTGATCACCGGTCCGGGCGGACCGATCCAGGTCGGGTCGGTCGAACGCTTCGGCCACCAGCTTCCCTTTATCTCCAACGCACCGACCAATCTGGCTGACTATGTCGCATTTTTTGCTGCGCAGCATGGCGATGCGACCTTTCTGGTCGAGGGCGACGAACGGCTGAGCTTCAAACAGGTCTATTCCGCGGCGCGCCGGGTCGCGGCGGGCCTCATCGACGGTCATGGCGTCCAGCGCGGCGACCGCGTCGCCATCGCGATGCGCAACGCCAATGCCTGGTGCGTTTCCTATATCGGCATCCTGCTCGCGGGCGGCTGCGCGACCTTGCTCAACGGCTGGTGGCAGGGTGCTGAACTCGCGGCGGGGATCGAGGACGCCGAGGCGAAGCTCGTGATTGCGGACCCGCAGCGCGCGGCGCGCCTCGCCGAACCGGGCGTCCGTCACGGCGCGAAGGTCGTCACGCTCGACATCTCCCGGCCCATCGACGAGGCGATCGCGCCGATCGCCGCGGGCGGCAGCGCCGAAACCGCGCTGCCGGCGCTCACCGGGCAGGATCTGGCGACGATTCTCTTCACCTCGGGGTCGACGGGCCAGTCGAAGGGCGCCTATTCGCGCCACGAGGCGGTCGTGCAGGCGATCTTCAACTATGTGACGCAGACCGCGAGCATCGTCCATCTGCTCACCGAGGACGGCCAGATGTCGGACATCCAGCCCGCGACCCTGATCTGCACGCCGCTGTTCCACGTCACCGCCGAAATCCCCGTGTTCCTTCAGAGCTTTGCGCTCGGGCGCAAACTGGTCCTGATGCCCAAGTGGAACGCCGACGAAGCGATGCGGCTGATCCAGGACGAAAAGTGCAATTATTTCGTCGGCGTGCCGCTGATGAGCTATGAAATTCTCGTCAGCCCGAACCGCAAGAATTACGATCTCTCGACCTGCAAGAGCTACGCTGGCGGCGGTGCGCCGCGCGCGCCCGAACATGTCCGCCGCCTGGCGACCGAGATGGGCGAGGCCAAGCCGCTGCTCGGCTATGGCCTGACCGAAACCAACGCCGTCGGCTGCGGCATCATCAACGAAAATTACGTCGAGAAGCCCACGTCGACCGGTCCGGCATCGAAGCCGCTCGTCGATCTCGCGATTCTCGACGACAATGGCAAGGAACTGCCGCAGGGCAGCGTCGGTGAAGTGTGCATCCGCTCGGTGTGCAATTTCGAAGGCTATTGGAACAATGCGGCCGCGACCAAGGCGGCCTTCTTCGACAATGGCTATTTCCGCTCGGGCGACCTTGGTTACCTC
Source organism: Sphingopyxis sp. H050 (assembly GCF_001468265.1). Taxonomy (GTDB): domain Bacteria; phylum Pseudomonadota; class Alphaproteobacteria; order Sphingomonadales; family Sphingomonadaceae; genus Sphingopyxis. Next base: position 437,663 of record NZ_LNRZ01000001.1, read on the forward strand.
GACGCCGACGGCTATCTGTTCATCGTCGACCGCAAGAAGGACATCATCATCCGGGGCGGCGAGAATATCAGCTGCCAGGAGGTCGAAGCCGCGATCTACGAACACGCCGAGGTCAATGAATGCGCGGTGTTCGGCCTGCCCGACGAGCGGCTCGGCGAATGCGTCGGCGCGGTCGTCTGGACGAAGCCCGGCAGCGATGTCGATGCCGAAACGTTGGTATTATTTCTGAGCGCCCGGCTTGCGGCCTATAAGGTGCCTTGCAAGATCTGGTTGTCGAACGAAGCACTGCCCAAGCTTGGCAGCGAAAAGATCGACAAGGTTAGCTTGCGCAACCGCTACCGCGAGGAATATCAAGCGGAGGTCGCAGCGTAACCGATCGGCATGGAGGAGCGAAAGAGGATTATGGCCGAGCCTGACCCTCCCGTCGCCGCTTCCTCCCCACCGGCCCGCATCTATCGCCACCGCTTGCCGACGCGCGCCTGGCATTGGGTCAATGCCGTCACCCTGCTCATCCTGTTGATGAGCGGGCTGATGATCTTCAACGCGCATCCGCGGCTATATTGGGGCCAATATGGCGCGAACCTCGATCACGCCTGGTTCGCGATCGGCGCGACGCCCGACACCGGCTATATCCGCTTCGGCGAGACACGGATCGAGACCACCGGCGTGCTGGGGCGCTGGACCGACGGGCAGGGCGCCGAACAGACCTGGGCTTTCCCTGGCTGGGCCACGATCCCGACGACCTACGATCTTGCCTCGGGGCGGCGCTGGCACCTGTTTTTCGCCTGGGTCCTGTCGATCAGCCTGTCGCTCTACATGGTGTGGAGCCTGATCGGAGGGCATATCCGCCGCAATCTTCACGTGCGCCGCGCCGAATGGTCGCCGCGGCATATCTGGCAGGACATCAAGGATCATGCGCGGCTGCGCTTGCCGAGGGGCCAGGCGGCGGCGCGCTACGGAATTCTCCAGAAACTCAGCTACATCGGCGTGATCTTCGTGCTGCTGCCGCTGATGATCCTGACGGGGCTGACCATGTCGCCGGGGATGGACGCCGCGTGGCCGTGGCTGCTCGACGTCTTCGGCGGACGGCAATCGGCGCGCTCGATCCATTTCATCGCGGCATGGACGCTCGTCCTGTTCTTTCTCGTCCATATCGCGATGGTGTTCCTCGCCGGTCCGCTCAATGAGGTGAGGTCGATGGTCAGCGGCTGGTTCACGCTGCCGCCCGAAAAGGAGGACGGGGCATGACGGGCCTCATCCTGCCGCGCCGCCGGTTGATCGCCCGCGCCGGGGGCGTCGTCGCCGCGGCGGGCGCGCTGCCGCTCCTGGCGGGCTGCGACGCGATCAACGAAGCCCCCGCGGTCCGCAAGATCCTCTCGATGGGCGAGGAGATGAACCGCGCGAGCCAGCGCGCGCTCATGAACCGCGGTGCGCTGGCCCGCGAATTCACCGTCGCCGATCTCTCGCCCGTTTTTCGCTCGAACGGCACCAGCCTGCCCGACGGCGAAGACTATGCCGCGCAGGCCAGAGCAGGCTTTGCCAATTGGCGCCTCGCGGTGACCGGCCTCGTCGCGCGGCCGCTGTCGCTGTCGATGGCCGACATCCGCGCGATGCCGCAGCGCACGCAGATCACGCGCCACGACTGCGTCGAGGGCTGGAGCGCGATCGGCGGCTGGACCGGCCCGCAGCTCCGCCGCATCCTTGAGGCGGCGAAAGTCAGGAACAGCGCGCGCTACATCGTCTTCCGCTGCGCCGACCGCATCGGCGACGCGCTCTATTACGAAAGCTGCGACATGGTCGATGCGCTCCACCCGCAGACGATCCTCGCCTGGGCGCTCAACGGAGAGATTCTGCCGATCGCCAACGGCGCGCCGCTGCGCCTCAGGATCGAGCGCCAATTGGGCTACAAGCACGCCAAATATCTGACCGGGATCGAGGCCGTCGCGAGTCTCGACGGCATCGGCGCGGGCAAAGGCGGCTTTTGGGAAGACCAGGTCGATTACGAATGGTACGCCGGTATCTGAACTTTTGGGGGAGGCAGACACCATCATGACGAGGTCGCATTTTTGTCCATACTCACCCCCTTCCTCTCGCGCGTCATCCGCCACGGCCGCTTGACCGTTATCGACCCCGACGGCGGGGTCGAAACCTTCGGTTCGCCCGCTCCCGGCTTCCCCGAGGTCCGCGTACGGTTCGCCAGCCGCCGCGCGATGCGGCGGGTGATCCTCGATCCGCGGCTCGGCGCGGGCGAAAGCTATATCGATGGCGATATGGAGGTCGTCGAGGGCGATATCATGGCGCTGATCGGCCTGCTTCGCATGAACACGCCGTGGGACCGCGGCGCGAAGCTCAAGGACAAGACGCGGCTCGGCCGCTGGATCGACGGCCTGAAAACGCGGCTCGGCTCGATCAACCGGCGGCGCCAGTCGCGCGCGAACGTCGCGCATCATTACGACATCGGCAACGACCTCTATCGCCTCTTCCTCGACCGTGACATGCAGTATAGCTGCGCCTATTGGCCGCGGCCCGACATGACGCTTGACGCGGCGCAGGAGGCGAAGAAGGCTCATATCGCCGCCAAGCTCGCGCTCGCGCCCGGGCAGCGCATCCTCGACATCGGCTGCGGCTGGGGCGGGATGGCGATCACGCTGGCGCAGCTCGAAGCGGTGGAGGTGCTCGGCATCACGCTGTCGGTCGAACAGCTGGAGCTTGCGCGGCAGCGCGCGGAGCAGGCCCGGGTGGCGGACCGCGTCCGGTTCGAGCTGATCGACTATCGCGACCTGGCCGCGCGCGAAGTCGGCGGCTTCGACCGCATCGTCTCGGTCGGCATGTTCGAACATGTCGGCGCGGCGAATTTCGAAACCTTCTTTCGCGCCTGCGCGAACATGCTGACCGCCGACGGCGTGATGCTGCTCCACACGATCGGGCGCTTCGGCAAACCCGGCGCGACCGACGCCTTCACGCGCAAATATATCTTCCCCGGCGGCTATATCCCGGCGCTCAGCGAGACGCTCGCGGCGAGCGAGAAAAGCCGGCTGATCGCGACCGACGTCGAGACGCTGCGGCTGCATTATGCGCTGACCCTGCGCCAATGGTACGCCAACACGCTGGCGCACGAGGCCGAAATCGTGGCGATGATGGGCGCGCGCTTCTTTCGCATGTGGTGCTTCTACCTCGCCGGCGCGACCGCAGCGTTCGAGAGCGGCGGGATGGGCAATTACCAGATCCAGTTCGCCCGCAGCCGCCACGCCCTGCCGCTGACGCGCGACTATATGGGCGAGGCCGAAGGGCGCTATCTCCGACGCGGCGTGGCCGAGGAGGGAGCGACGTCGGTTTAGGGTGGGGAGCGGACGTTAAAATAGTCCGTCGCCCCCGCGAAGGCAGGGGCCGTAGTCGGTCTTGCGCAACGGCTCCAGCGGCCCCCGCCTTCGCGGCGTCGACGGTAACTTCCGGTCGCAACCCGCCCATCCTGCAATCAGCTCGGATAGCGCTCGTTCGTCACGTCCCACGTCAGCGCGACCAGCTTCTCCAGCACCCCCAGATCGACGTCGGCGAGCTTGTTGACGTAGAGACAAACCTTGCTCGTCTTATGCTTGCCGAGCGCGGCTAGCAGCGCGTCGGCTTCGTCCTGCCGATCGCCATAATTCTCCATCAGATAAAGCGTGATCGCGGCCTTGCGCGGCGAAAAGCCCGCGCGGCACATCGTCCCCGAATGACCGCTGTCATATTTATAGTCATAGCTGCCATAGCCGATGATCGACGGTCCCCACATCTTCGGATCGAGCCCCGTCACGCGGCGGTAGATCGCGTCGATGACCGGCGCCTCCTCGCGGCGCCGCGCGTCGGGGAGTGCGGCGATGAAGTCCTCTACGGTCACTTCGGTCGCCTTGGTCTTGATCTCGACTTTGCTCATCATGCTCCTCCCGCAGGCAAAGACTAACCGGTTCTGTCATAGAGCGCCACAATCTCGCGCGCGAGCGCGGCGACGCGGCGCCGAAAGTCGGCCGGGGCGACGACCTCGACCTCCGCGCCGAGCGCCAGCATGTCGCGCGCGCCATGGTCGGCGTCCTCGACCATCATCGTCATCCGTCGCCAGCCGTCCGCATCGGGATCGCCGGCCCCGGCGACGGCCGCCGCGCCGCGCGGCGACTGCGCCGCGAGCCTTTTGCAGCCTTCGGGTGATGCGCGTACGGTCGCGCGCGTCGCGAACAGCGCGGCTTCGAAGCGCGCCTGCTCGGCCTGCCACCAGGGCGCCAGGTGAAAATCGGCCGGCGGTTCGAAGCTCTCGTCCTCGACGATCAGGCTCTGGATATTCGAAACGCGAAAGGCCCGGACCTTTCCGACGCCGCGCGCGGCGAGATACCAGATGCCCGCCTTCAGGACGAGGCCGAGCGGATCGACCGTCCAGTCGCGCACGCCTTGCCAGCTTTCATAGCGCATCGCCAACGACCGCTGGTCGAGCACCGCGCGCGCCAGGCGGGGGAAGTGCGGCAGCGCCTCGCTGCCGCGATACCAGTCGACGGCATCGAGATGGAAGCGCGCCGCCATCCGGTCGGCGAGTGCCCCGCCGCCGCCGGGCAGGGCTGCAAGCAATTTGTTGCGCGCGGCGCTCGTTGCCGCGCCCAGCCCCAGGTCGGCCGCGGGACCGGGCAGGCCGATCATCGCCATCGCTTCGGCTTCGCCCGCCGACAGGCCGGTCAGCCGCGTGCGATAACCGTCCAGCAACTGGAACCCGCCGCCGGGCCCGCGGTCGCCATAGACCGGCACCCCCGCGGCGCTGAGCGCATCGACATCGCGATAGATGGTGCGCTCCGACACCTCGAACTCGGTGGCCAGATCGGCGGCGGTCAGCCGCTGGCGCACCTGCAACAGGATCAGGATCGAGAGAAGGCGGCTCGCGCGCATTTTTCTGCCTTAGCAGAAAATAACTGACAGAAAATGTCAGGATAGAGGGCGTAGGCAGGGGGCGAAAGGAATGTCCGATGCCCCACTTCACCGTCGCGGGGGCGACCCCAGACCGGCGAACCTTGCTCGCCTTTGCAACAGGAGCCTTCATGTCCAGCCTCATCCCCGCCGCCGCATCCGCCGCGATCAACCCCGCACCCGTCGGCAAGCCCGGCGATTTCGATTTCCTGACCGGCGAATGGCGCATTCACAACAGGTTCCGCGAGGGCGAAAAATGGATCGAATTTCCGGGCGAGGCGACCGTCTTTGCGATCCTCGGCGGCATCGCCAGCATCGAGGAACTGCGCATCCCGGCGCGTAATTTCTCGGGCATGGGGCTCCGCCTGCTCGACGTCGAAAAAAGGATATGGTCCGACCATTGGGTCAACGCCAAATCGGGCGTCGTCGGCGTCCCCGGCCAGCTCGGCGTGTTCGAGAACGGCGTCGGCACCTTCCTGTCCGAAGGCGAGGGCGGCGCCGACGGACTTGCGAGCCCCGAACTCTATCGCGGCGTGTGGGACCGCATCACGCCCAAAAGCTGCCGCTGGTTCCAGGGGGTCTCGCGCGACGGCGGCAAGTCGTGGGACGACGGCTGGTTCATGGACTGGACGCGCGTTTCCTAAACTGCCGTGCCCCTGCCTTCGCAGGGGCACGGTGTATGCAAGAGAGGGCAAGCCGGTTGCACCTTTGGCGGCGGACTGCTAGCCGCGCCCGCGTCTTCCCCTCGCCAAAGGTATGTCCATGTCCGAGTCCTTCAAGCGCGTCGTCCTCGCCTATTCGGGCGGTCTCGATACCAGCGTCATCCTGAAGTGGCTGCAGGTCACCTATGGCTGCGAAGTGGTGACCTTCACCGCCGACCTCGGGCAGGGCGAGGAGCTGGAGCCGGCGCGCGCCAAGGCCGAGCTGATGGGGATCAAGCCCGAGCATATCTATATCGACGATCTGCGCGAGGAATTCGTGCGCGACTTCGTCTTCCCGATGATGCGCGCCAATGCGCGCTACGAGGGCGACTATCTGCTCGGCACCTCGATCGCGCGCCCGCTCATTTCGAAGCGGCTCGTCGAGATCGCGAGGGAAGTCGGCGCCGACGCCGTGGCGCATGGCGCGACGGGCAAGGGCAACGACCAGGTGCGCTTCGAGCTGTCGGCCTATGCGCTGAATCCCGACATCAAGGTGATCGCGCCGTGGCGCGAATGGGACCTCACCAGCCGCACCGCGCTGATCGACTTCGCCGAAAAGAACCAGATCCCGGTGCCCAAGGACAAGCGCGGCGAAAGCCCGTTTTCGACCGACGCCAACCTCCTCCATACCTCTTCGGAAGGCAAGGTCCTCGAAAATCCGTGGGACGAGACCCCCGACTATGTCTATTCGCGCACGGTCAATCCCGAGGACGCGCCCGACACGCCCGAATATATCGAGATCGAGTTCGAGAAGGGCGACGGCGTTGCGCTGAACGGGCAGGCGATGTCGCCAGCCACTTTGCTCGCGGCGCTCAACGACCTCGGCCGCAAGCATGGCATCGGCCGCCTGGACCTCGTCGAGAACCGCTTCGTCGGCATGAAGTCGCGCGGCATGTACGAGACGCCGGGCGGTGAAATCTATGCCCGCGCGCACCGCGGCATCGAAAGCATCACCCTCGACCGCGGCGCCGCGCACCTCAAGGACGAGCTGATGCCGAAATATGCCGAGCTCATCTACAACGGCTTCTGGTTCGCGCCCGAGCGCGAGATGTTGCAGGCGGCGATCGACCTCAGCCAGGAAAAGGTCAGCGGCACCGTCCGCCTCAAGCTCTACAAGGGTAACGCCAGCGTCGTCGGGCGCAAGTCGCCGAACAGCCTGTACAGCGAACGCCATGTGACCTTCGAGGACGATGCCGGCGCCTATGACCAGAAGGATGCCGCGGGCTTCATCAAATTGAACGCGCTGCGCCTGAAGCTGCTCGCGAAGCGCGACCGCTAGGAACGCTAAAGGCGAATCCAGGCCTTGGCCGCCTCGACCTATTCTGGGGTGGCGCGCGATGCCGACACGCGTCAGGATCGATTTGAAGCATTCAGGGCCGAAGGGATTGCCGATCCGTGCGCGTCTTCGATTTCTCATCGTGGCAGAGCATCGCCACCACCTTGTTCGGGCTCGCGCTCGTCACGCTGATCGGCGTCGGTATCCGGCTGATGGTCATGATGACGATCCAGCAACGCCGCGAACGGCTCAATCGTCAGATCAACGAGCGCCTGCGGACGCTGATCGCCGCCTATAAGGTGCTCGGCGGCTCGTTCACGGGCAACCTGTCGGTCGATCCGCGCCACCTGCGCGACCTGCGGCGCGCCGGCGCGAATCAAGACGCTGCGACAGACCCGCCGACCGGCGACCGGGACGAGGGGCGGGGCAGCGAATCGGACCGTCCGCGCCGCATCCGCGATGCGGTCGAGGCGGCGCTTTCCGACATCATCCTGCTCGGCACCGCCGAACAGGTCCGGCTGGCGGCGAGCGCGGCGCAGGAACTTGCCGAGGGCCGCCCCGTGCATGTCCACGAACTGGTCATCGCGCTGCGCGACTATATCCGCGACGCGCTCGACCTCGATCCCGTGCCTGACGACATCGCCATCCCCCTGCAGGGCCCGACTCGGCCATCGGGCGCCGGTGGCAAGGGCGGGGGATCCGGGCGGAGCAGCGGCGGCGCTGGCGGCGGCAGCGGCGGTGGACGCGGCGGCGGCGCGGGCGGCGGCGGAATGGGAATGGCGGGCGGCCTTGGGCTCGCGAGTGGCATGGGCCTGGCGCGCAGCGCGCCGGAGGAGGACGATTCCGCCACCGGACAGTCCAAATCTTAACGCGTTAGCGTGATCGCGAATCCTGCGCTAAGGGGCGCCTCCATGACCGCCATGCGTTTCTTCTCGGACAATGCTGCGACCGTCCATCCCCAGGTGATGGAGGCGCTCGCCGCCGCCAATCATGTCGACACCGCCTACGACGGCGACGCGCTCAGCCAGTCGCTCGATGCCGCCTTTTCGGACCTCTTCGAAACCGACTGCGAGGTGGTCTGGATTTCGACCGGCACCGCCGCGAACAGCATCATCCTCGCGCATTTCGTCCGGCCCTGGCAGGGCATCCTCTGTTACGAGGAAGCGCATATCGAGGTCGACGAATGCGGCGCGCCGACCTTCTATTCGGGCGGCGCGCAGTTGATGACGCTGCCGGGACCGGGCGCGAAGATCGACACCGATGCGCTGAAGGCGCGCATCGCCGGCATCCGCAAGGACGTCCATCAGGTCCAGCCCGCGGCGATCAGCATTACCAACGCGACCGAATATGGCCTCGCCTGGCGCCCCGACGAAGTGCGCGAGATCAGCGCGATCGCGAAGGCGAGCGGGCTCAAGCTGCATATGGATGGCGCGCGCTTCGCCAATGCGGTCGCCTTCGTCGGCTGCTCGCCCGCCGATGTGACATGGCGCGCCGGGGTCGATGCGCTATCGTTTGGCTTCACCAAAAATGGGGCGATGATGGCCGAGGCGCTCGTCTTCTTCGGCGGCAGCGGCGGCGCTGGCGTGCGCGAGCTCAAGAAGCGCGGCGGCCACCTCCTCAGCAAGGGGCGTTTCGTCGCGGCGCAGATCCGCGCGATGCTGAAGGACGATCTCTGGCTCGCAAATGCCCGCGCCGCGAACGCCGGCGCAGCCGCGCTGGCGGCCGCTTGCGGCGACCGGCTGATGTATCCGGTCGAGGCGAACGAACTGTTCCTGAGGATCAGCGCCGAGGAAGCGGCCGACCTTCGCGCCAAGGGCTTCGACTTCTACGATTGGGGCAATGGCGCCGCGCGTCTTGTCGTCAGCTGGGATCAGGACGCCGCCGCGGTCGCACCGCTCGCCGCCGCCATCGCGGCGCTATGAGCCAACCCGCAACGCTCCTCCACCCTCGCGTCCTCATTCCGTTTGCGTTGGTGACGCTGATCTGGGGATCGACCTGGATCGTTATCAAGGGGCAGCTCGGCATCGTACCGCCGAGCTGGTCGGTCACCTACCGCTTTGCCGTGGCGGCGATCGCGATGTTCGCCTTCGCCATCGTCCGGCGGGAGAGGCTGTGGCTCGACGCGAAAGCCATGGCGTTCGCCATGCTGCTCGGCGTCGCCCAGTTCACCTTCAACTTCAACTTCGTCTACCGCGCCGAGCAGCATATTACCTCGGGGCTCGTCGCCGTGCTGTTCGCGCTGCTGATCGTGCCCAACACCTTGCTCGGCCGCGCGTTTCTGAAGACGCCGCTCGAAGGGCGCTTCCTCGCAGGCGCCGGCATCGCCATCGTCGGTGTGGGCCTCATGATATTGCACGAATATCGTGCCGCGGCGCTCGGTGCGGACGAGGTGATCCTCGGCACGGTGCTGACGATCGCGGGGGTGGTCAGCGCGTCGACCGCCAACGTCATGCAGGGAACGAGGATGGCGCGGGCGCAGTCGATGGTGGTGATGATCGCCTGGGCGATGCTGTTCGGCGCGCTCGCCGACGGCAGCTATGCGTGGATCACCACCGGGCCGCCGGTGATCGAGGCGACTGCCGGCTATCTCGGCGGGGTGCTCTACCTCGGCATCATCGCCAGCGCAGTCACCTTTCCTCTTTACTTCAACGTCATCCGCGCCGTGGGGCCGGGCCAGGCGGCCTGGTCGAGCGTGCTGATTCCGATCATCGCCATGGGATTTTCGACGGTGTTCGAGGACTATCATTGGGCGACGCTGTCGATCGCGGGCGGCGTGGTCGCCCTGATCGGCCTGGTGATCGCCGTCGCCAAGCGGCCCGAGCGCCCCTCGGTGAGCGGCAATATGGTGTCGGTGCCGGTCGACGCGGACTAGCCCGCGCTGATCCGCTCGATATCGGCGCCGACTGCCTGCAGCTTTTCCTCGAGCCGCTCGTAACCGCGGTCGAGGTGATAGACGCGGTTGACCTCGGTCGTGCCCTGCGCCGCCAGCCCGGCGATAATCAGGCTCATCGACGCGCGAAGGTCGGTCGCCATCACCGGCGCGCCGACCAAGTGGTCGACGCCGCGGACGATCGCGGTGCGTCCCTTGACCTGGATGTCGCAGCCCATGCGCGCGAGTTCGGGAACATGCATATAGCGGTTCTCGAAAATCGTTTCGGTGAACAGCGAGGCGCCGGCGCCGAGTGTTGCCATCGCCATGAACTGCGCCTGCATGTCGGTCGCGAAGCCGGGGTAGGGCGCGGTCGATAGCGTAACCGGCTGGGCGCGGCCCGACATGGCGACGCGGATGCCGCTCTTGGTCTCCTCGACCGTCGCGCCGGCTTCGCGGAGCGCCGCGAGCGTCGCTTCCATTTCGTCGGCCTTCGCGCCGACCAGCTCGACGTCGCCCTCGGTAATGACGGCGGCGCAGGCATAGCTGCCCGCCTCGATGCGGTCGGCCATCACGCGGTACGTCGCGCCGTGCAGGCGATCGACGCCTTCGATCGTCAGCGTCTCGGTGCCGATGCCGTCGATATGCGCGCCCATCGCGACGAGGCAGTTGCACAGGTCGACGATCTCCGGCTCGCGCGCGGCATTTTCGAGGACGCAGGTTCCGCCGGCGAGCACTGCCGCCATGACGGCGTTCTCGGTCGCGCCGACCGAGACGACGGGGAAGGTATATTTGCCGCCCTTGAGGCGTCCGCCGGGCGCGACCGCCTTCACATAGCCCGATGCCAGTTCGATCTCGGCGCCGAAGGCTTCCAGCGCCTTCAGATGCAGGTCGATCGGGCGGTTGCCGATCGCGCAGCCGCCGGGCAGCGACACGGTCGCCTCGCCCGCGCGCGCGAGCAGCGGGCCGAGGACGAGGATCGACGCGCGCATCTTGCGGACGATGTCATAGGGCGCGACGGTCGACGTCAGCGTCGTCGCCCGCGCGGTCATCACGCGGCCGAAATCTTCGGGGCGCGACCCTTCGATTGTCGTCGAGCAACCGAGCTGGTTGAGCAGGTGGCCGAAGCCGTCGACGTCGGCGAGCCGCGGCAGGTTGCGCAGCGTCAGCGGCTCGTCGGTGAGCAGCGCGCAAGGGAGCAGGGTCAGCGCCGCATTCTTCGCGCCGGAGATGGGAATACGGCCCTTGAGTCGCTGGCCGCCGCGAATGACGATTTGATCCATCGAACGTCCTTAGCGCATGCGCGAAAGCGCGCAAGCCGATGCCGCGATCACCCTTAAAGCGACAAGGGACACCGATGAACGCATCCGTTTGTTTCCTTTGTCCCTTTATCCCGGGGCCTCGGGAGATCGCCAACGCTCCAAAAGCCCCGCATGCGCGGATCGGAACTGTGACTTTGTGACTTTTTGGTGCGTCGCGGCGCTGCGGCGGAATATCCGTTAAGCATGGCCGGATACTGTAGGAAAGCCCCATCGACGCGCACTTTCGAAGATGGCGCCAGCGGCTGAAATGTGAAACACTTCGCATCGATCGTCGAAGGAAAAGAGGACTGTAGGGCACAGAATTCAACCGGGGAGAGATAGCTATGCGCAATCCAGTCGTAACCGCGGTCACCGCCGCCTCGTTCGTCGCCAGCCAGCTTGCCGTCCCGGCCTTTGCCCAGACCCCTTATCCCTATCCGCCGCCGACCGGATCGCCGGGCTATAATCAGGGTTGGGCGGGCACGATCCGCTGCGAATCCTATGGCAATCGCCAGCAACGCTGTAATGTCCGCACCGACAATCGCGTCGAGCTGGTCCGCGTCATCGGCGGGCGCTGCTCGAAGGGGCGCGATTGGGGTTTCGACGCCGACGGCATCTGGGTATCGGGCGGGTGCCGCGCCGAGTTTCGCTATGGCTACGCCGGCGGCACCTATCCCGGCAATGATTTCGCAGGAACGCTTCGCTGCGAGTCGCGCGGCAATCGTTACGAACAATGCGCGGTGCAGACCAATGGCCGCGTCGAACTCCTCCGCAAGCTCGGCGGCAAATGCAACGCCGGGCGGCAATGGGGCTATGGCGCCGATTATATCTGGGTGACCAGCGGCTGCCGCGCCGAATTCGGATACGGCTATGCCAATCTGACGCCGCTGCCGGGGCCCGAGCCCGAAAAGAAGAAGGGGCCGAGCACCGGGCTGATCATCGGCGGCATCGTCGTCGCGGGCGGTCTGCTGGCGCTGCTCGCGAGCAAGAAGAAAAAGGCCGACGGGACCGAAGAGGCGGCGACGACCAATCCGTCGGGCCCGCCTGCGACGCTCAGCGCAAATCTGAACAGCCTGCCGGCGGCGTCGCGTCCGTCGGTGCTCAATTGCTTCAACGACGCCGCGCGGCAGATCGGCGCGACCGGCGGGACCAGGCTGTCGTATGACAAGCTCGTCTCGCTCGAACAAGGCAACGGCGGCTGGCGCATCCGCGCCGCGATGACCGCAACCTATCCGAGCGGCTCGCAGTCGATCGAAATGTACTGCCGCGCGACGCCGAACGAGATCATCCAGCTCGATTTCAGCTGAGCGAGCGGGGCGCGGCGTCCGTTTTGGGGTGGGGAGTGGAGGTTAAAATAGTCCGTCGCCCCCGCGAAGGCGGGGGCCGTAGTCGGCCTTGCGTAACGGCTCCAGCGGCCCCCGCCTTCGCGGGGGCGACGGCAACTTCCGGCCGTCACCGCACATTCCCCGCCTTCGTCATCCCGAGCTTGACGCGGGACCGCGCCTTTCCTTCAATATCGGCTGCCCCGGATCCCATCGGACGGCCATGGGCCGGGTCCGAGCGAGGCAGTTGGAAAGATGAGACGATGACGAACCCCGCTGCGCCCTATCATGCGCATATCTATTACGATCCCGCCGAACGGCCCGCCGCGGTTGCGCTGCGCGATGCGTTCGGGGGTGATCCCGCGATCCTGTTCGTCGGGGCGCTGACCGATGGCGCGGCGGGGCCGCATCCGATTGCGCAATATGAGGTGCATTTCCTGGCGGCCCACCGATCTGCGGTCGTGGCGGCGATCGAGGCGACGGGGCTGCGCGCGCTGGTGCATCCGCTGACCGACGACGATGTCGCCGATCACACCAGCCTGGCGCACTGGATCGGCGAGCCTGTGGAGCTCGACTTGACGGTGCTCGATCCGCCGGGGGTGAATCAGGGGATTCCGCGGTTCGGGAAGGCGGATTTTTAGCTTGGGCTCTTTGGAGTGGGTCTCAGGCCTGGACCGGGCCGTCGGCCGTGAGGCGGTAGCCGCAGCCCAGCGTGCGCGCCTCGTCCGCGTCCGACAGCGCCGCGATCGTCTGCCAGCCGTCGGCGCGCAGGCTCGCTGCGAGTGCGGGGTCGTGGCCGAGGGGGAGGAAGATGCGGCGTTCGGCCTCGTCCTCGGCGCCGAGGCCGTCGTCGATCAGCGGGTCGGGATAGAGCGAAAAGCCGACCGCGGGCTCTTCCTGCTCGTCACCGACCGGGATCGCATAGCCGCCGCCGCGGCCGATCGCGTCACCCTGGCCGGGGACGAATATCTGGAAGCCGAACCAGCTTTGATAGGCGAAGCCGTGGCGTTCGGTCGGGTCGAGGGTCAGGTTGACGCGGCCCCGGATCGGCGCGGCGATCGCTTCGAGCGCGTCGATCCGCGTCGACAGGACGCCCGTCGTGTCGAAGGTGCGCAGGTCGGCGATGGCGCGGTCGAACGGGCCGGTGGCGCGCAGCAAGGGCAGATAGGCCTCGGCGCCGATCCGCACGAGCGCGCCCGCATCCTTGGCATCAAGTTCGTCGCGCAGCGCGTCGAGGCTGGCGGCGACCGGCAGCGGCCCGCCCGCGAGCAGGTCGACGACGTCGGGCACGGTGAAGTCGATCGTCACCGGGCCGATCCCCGCCGCATCGAGCGCGTCGATCATCACCGTCACGATCTCGCGTGCCGCGGCGACGCTGTCGCTGCCGATCAGTTCGGCGCCGACCTGAAGCATTTCGCGCGCGGGGCGAAGCTGGCTCGCGCGCAGCTTCACGACCTGGCCGGCATAGCAGAGGCGCAGCGGGCGCGGTGCATGGGCAAGCAGCGAGGTCGCGATGCGGCCGACCTGCCGCGTGATGTCGGGGCGCAGCGCGAGGGTGCGCTGCGACACCGGATCGGTGAAGCGCAGAAGGTCGCGCGCGCTGCGGTCGTCGTCGCCGCCCAGCGTCTCGCGGAACTCGGCGAGCGGCGGCGCGACGCGGCCATAGCCGTGCGCGCGCATCGCATCGACAAGCGCGCGCGTGACGCGCGACGCGGCCTCGGCCTGCGCGGGCAGGCGGTCGCGGAGGCCTTCGGGCAGCAGGGCAGGGGCCTTGGTCATCGATTGCGGCCTTTAGGATGGTCTAAGGCGGTCAACAATCCCGAATTCCGTTCGCATCGAGCGCAGTCGAGATGCCGCGAGGGCAAACACCGACGATGGGTGTCTCGACTTCGCTCGACACGAACGGGATTGAGAGGCGGGCTTTAAAACTTCAAACCCTTTACCGTCTTCACGCCGGGCAACTGGCAAAGCTGCCACAGCAAAGGCTCGGGCATCGGCGAGTCGAGGCTCAAAAGCAGCACCGCTTCGCCGCCCGCGGCGCGGCGGCCGAGGTGGAAGGTGCCGATGTTGAGCCCGGCGTCGCCGAGCGTCGTGCCGATGCGGCCGATGAAGCCCGGCGCATCCTCGTTGACGATGTAGAGCATGTGGCCGTCGAGGTCGGCCTCGACCTTGATCCCGAACATCTCGACGAGGCGCGGGTCGCCGTTGCTGAACAGGGTGCCCGCGACCGAGCGGTCGCCGGCTTCGGTGGCGACGGTGACGCGGACGAGCGTGTGGTAATCGCCGTCGCGGTCGTGGCGCACTTCGCGGACGTCGAGGCCGCGTTCGCGCGCGAGGTGCGGGGCGTTGACCATGTTCACCGCGTCCGAATAGCGGCGCATCAGGCCGGTGAGCACCGCGGCGGTGATCGGCTTGAGGTTGAGCTCGGCCGCCGCGCCCTCGACTTCGATCGAGATCTTGGCGAGATTGTCGTGCGCGAGCTGGCCGACCAGGCTGCCCAGCTTTTCGGCGAGCGCCATATAGGGGCGCAGCTTGGGCGCTTCCTCGGCCGACAGGCTGGGGACGTTCAGCGCGTTGGTGATGCCGCCGGTGAGCAGATAGTCGCTGATCTGCTCGGCCACCTGGATGGCGACGTTGACCTGCGCCTCGTCGGTCGAGGCGCCGAGATGCGGGGTGCAGATGAAGTTCGGCGTGCCGAACAGCGGATGGTCGGCGGCGGGCGGCTCGGTCTGGAACACGTCGAGCGCGGCGCCGGCGACGTGGCCCGATTCGAGCGCGTCCTTCAGCGCCGCCTCGTCGATCAACCCGCCGCGCGCGCAATTGATGATACGCACGCCCTTTTTGGCCTTGGCGAGATTTTCCTTCGACAGGATGTTGCGCGTCTGGTCGGTCAGCGGCGTGTGCAGCGTGATGAAGTCGGCCTTGGCGAGCAAGGTGTCGAGATCGGCCTTTTCGACACCGAGTTCGATCGCGCGCTCGGGGGTCAGGAAGGGGTCGAAGGCGACGACCTTCATGCGGAGGCCGAGGGCGCGCTCGGCGACGATGCTGCCGATGTTGCCGCAGCCGATCAGGCCGAGCGTCTTCGACGTCAGCTCGACGCCCATGAAGTCGTTCTTCGGCCATTTGCCCGCCTGTGTGCCCGCGTTGGCTTCGGGAATCTGGCGGGCGAGGGCGAACATCATCGCGATCGCATGTTCGGCGGTGGTGATGCTGTTGCCGAAGGGGGTGTTCATCACGATGACGCCCTGCTTCGACGCCGCGGGAATGTCGACATTGTCGACGCCGATCCCGGCGCGGCCGACGACTTTCAGGTTCGTGGCGGCGGCGAGGACGTCGGCGGTGACCTTGGTGGCCGAACGGATCGCAAGGCCGTCATAGTCGCCGATCATCGCGATCAGCTCGTCCTTGGTCTTGCCGGTGATGACGTCGACGTCGATGCCGCGCTCCTTGAAAATCGCGGCGGCTTTGGGGTCCATCTTGTCGCTGATGAGGACTTTGGGTGCGGTCATGTCATTTTCTCCGTCATCCCAGCGAAAGCTGGGATCGTTGGGAATGGGGATGATCGATAGCGGTCCCAGCTTTCGCTGGGACGACGTTATGCGTTGAGCGAGGCGTAGGCCCAGTCGAGCCACGGGCCGAGCGCTTCGATATCGGCGGTGTCGACGGTCGCGCCGCACCAGATGCGGAGCCCCGGGGGCGCGTCGCGATAGCCCGCGATGTCGTACGCTGCGCCTTCGGCTTCGAGCAGCCCGGCGAACTTCTTGATGAAGCCCTCGTCGGCGCCTGCGACCGACAGGCAGACCGAGGTCTTCGAGCGGCTGGCGGGATCGGCGGCGAGGTGGCTGAGCCACGCGCGTTCCGAAACGATCTTGTCGAGCGCCGCGGCATTCGCATCGCTGCGCGCTTTCAGACCGTCGAGACCGCCAAGCGATTTCGCCCATTCGAGCGCGAAGATCGCATCCTCGACCGCCAGCATCGACGGCGTGTTGATCGTCTCGCCCTTGAACACGCCCTCGGCGAGCGCGCCCTTGCTGACGAGGCGGAACACCTTCGGCAGCGGCCAGGCGGGGGTATAGGTTTCGAGGCGTTCGACCGCGCGCGGGCCGAGGATCAGCACGCCATGACCGCCTTCGCCGCCGAGCACTTTCTGCCAGCTGAAGGTCGCGACGTCGATCTTGTCCCACGGCAGGTCGTAGGCGAACACGGCCGAGGTCGAGTCGGCGAAGCTCAGCCCTTCGCGGTCGGCGGAGATCCAGTCGCCGTCGGGGACGCGCACGCCGCTGGTTGTGCCGTTCCAGGTGAAGAGCACGTCGTTCGACCAGTCGACCTGGCCGAGGTCGGGGAGCTGGCCGTAATCGGCGCGGATCACCGTCGGGTCGAGCTTGAGCTGCTTAGCGGCATCGGTGACCCAGCCCTCACCGAAGCTCTCCCATGCGAGCGTCGTGACGGGGCGGGCGCCGAGCATCGTCCACATCGCCATTTCGAAAGCGCCGGTGTCCGATCCGGGCACGATGCCGATGCGGTGCGTGTCGGGCAGCTGCAGCATCTCGCGCATCAGGTCGATGCAGTAAGCGAGGCGCGTCTTGCCGATCTTCGCGCGATGCGAGCGGCCGAGTGATTCGGTAGCGAGTTTGTCAGGGGACCAGACCGGCGGCTTGGCGCAGGGTCCGGACGAAAAATAGGGGCGCATCGGGCGCACCTGTGGCGTCGGCACTTCACTCATCATAGTCTCTCCTTGCAGAGAGCTCGCGCGGCGTTGGGACCGCGTGGCCCGGCGCCGCGTTTAGGGTCGTGCGCCGGGCTGTCAAACAAATTGCACCGCCCGCGCGAAATTTCAGACGAGCCGAGGCCAAAAGTTAGCGCCTTGTTAACCATCTTGCCGCTACTGTGGCGGCTATGCCGATCCCGTCTTTCCTGAAGCCCCGGATCCTGATCGCCGCCACCGCGGCGCTGGCGCTTTCGGCCTGTTTCGGCGCTCCCGAGGTGATGAAACAGGGTGGCGGCAAGAAGGCGGTCGCGAGCAAGCCGATGCGCCCGCAACCGGTCGGCGCACCATCCTTCACCAGCCCCGAGGCGCAGCAATGCGCGTTCGACCTGAAGCAGGCCGGCGTGCGCTTCACGCCGCTCCCCAACCAGGATCATGGCGGCGGGTGCAGTTCGATCGATTCGGTGAAGCTGCTCGACATCGGCACCCCGGTGACCAACCTCGGCGCGATGACCTGTCCGCTGGCGAAGAGCTTCGCGGCGTGGGCGCAGTTCGCGGTCAAGCCCGCGGCGCGCAAATATTTCGGGCAGGAGGTTGTCAAGATCGAGACCTATGGCACCTACAGCTGCCGAAACATCTATGGCGGCCGCTCGGGCCGGCTGTCGCAGCACGCCTATTCGAACGCGATCGACGTGTCGGGCTTCGTCCTCGCCGACGGCCGCCGGATCATGCTCGACGGCGGCTGGAAGGGCGACAAGCCGTCGCAGGATTTCCTTCGCGCGCTCCACAAATCGGCGTGCCGGCGCTTCGGCACGGTGCTCAGCCCCGATTACAACGCGGCGCACTATAATCATTTCCATATGGATATGAGCGGCAACGGTTATTGCCGCTAGCTCTTCGATCCTCCCCATGGCTTCGCCACAGGGAGGATCAAGAGGCCCCAGTCTTGGCAAAGTCACGCGGAGGGAGTAGCCGTCCGCCAATGACAGAAGACAAACAACCCCATCGTTCGCGTTTCCACAAGGCCAAGGACGACGCGCAATTCGCCAAGCAGGCGGTTTCCACCCCCCAGACACAGAGCCCGGCCTATCGGCTGGCGTTCCAGGACACCGAGTTCCTGCTGCGCGAGGATCTGCGCCCGGTGCGCTTCCAGCTCGAACTGCTCAAGCCCGAGCTGATGCTCGACGAGGCGAAGATCGAGTCGATGCTCGTCATCTATGGCTCGGCGCGCATCCCGGCGCCCGACGCGGCGCAGGCGGTCCTCGACGCCGCGCGCACCCCCGAGGAAAAGCGCATCGCCGAGCGGCTCGCCGCCAAGTCCAAATATTATGAGGAAGCGCGCAAGCTGGCGCGGATCGCGAGCCAGGTGCCGCCCGACAAGAATGGCTGCCGCAATTATGTCGTCTGCTCGGGCGGCGGGCCGTCGATCATGGAGGCGGCGAACCGCGGCGCCGACGACGAGGGCAAGGAATCGGTGGGCCTCAACATCGTGCTGCCGCACGAGCAGGCGCCGAACCGCTATGTGACCCCGGACCTCAGCTTCCAGTTCCACTATTTCGCGCTGCGCAAGATGCATTTCCTGCTCCGCGCGCGCGCGGTTTGCGTGTTTCCGGGCGGTTTCGGGACGTTCGACGAGACCTTCGAGCTGCTGACCCTCATTCAGACCGGCAAGATCAAGCCGATCCCGATCGTGCTGTTCAGCGAGGAATTCTGGACCCGCGTCGTCAATTTCGATGCACTGGTGGAAGAGGGCGTCATCAGCCAGCGCGACCTGTCGCTGTTCCACTTCGTCGAGACGGCCGAGGAGGCGTGGGAGATCATCCAGGATTTCTACGCGAAAGTGGCGGAGTAGCGCAGCTATCCCTCCCCCTTGATGGGAAGGCAGCGAGACTTAGCAGCTTGCTGCCTGGTCGCAGCGGTGGGGGTGCGGTGTCGGCCCGAAACGGGCGGTGCCATGACGCACCCTCACCCCCATCCAACTTCGCCTAGCGCCAAAGGCGCAAGGCTTCATATCCTTCCCCCATCAAGGGGGAAGGGGGCTATTTCGACTGCGCTTCCAGATACAGCAGCAGCGCCTTGCGATCCAAGGGGTCATAGACCCCCGCGAACGCCATGCGCGTGCCGGGGAGCGCCTTCATCGGGGCTTCCAGATAGGTGTCGAGGGCCGCGACATCCCAGACGCCGCCCTTGGCCTTCATCGCCGACGAATAGCTGAACCCGGCATGCGAGGCGACCGGGCGGCCGACGACGCCGTGCAGGTTGGGGCCGATGCCGTTGGCGCCGCCCTTGTCGATCGTGTGGCACGCGACGCAGCGCTTGAAGACCTGTTCGCCCATCGCCGCGGTCGGTTCGATCGCGGGGGCGGGCTCGGCGGGCGCGGTTCCGGTGGACGTCTCGGCAGGCTGGTCGGCCTGGCCGCAGCCGGCGAGGGCCAGCGCGCCCGCCAGCACGACCGACGCGAGGCGCATTATTTCTTGGCTTCAGCCGGCGCCGGAGCAGCGGCAGCGCCTTCGGCGCCCTTTGCGGCTTCGGCAGGGGCAGCGGCCGCACCTTCGGCCGGGGCTGCGGCGGCGTCGGCCGCCGGAGCCGCCTCCGCGGCGGGCAGCGGCACGTTCGAGCCCTGGCTGTTCAGATAGACGATCAGGTTCGCGCGATCCTCCGGGCTCGACAGGCCGGCGAACGACATCTTGGTGCCGTTGGCGAATTTGCGCGGGCTGGCGAGCCACGCGTCCATATTTTCGAAGGTCCAGGTGCCGCCATGGCTCTTGAGCGCGTCGGAAAAGGCGAAGCCGCCGCGGCCATGGCCGATCTCGTCGCCGACCACCGCATAGAGATTGGGGCCGATGCCGTTGGCGCCGCCCGCGTTGATCGTGTGGCATGCCGCGCACTTGGCGAACACCGCTTCGCCCTTCGCGACGTCGGCCGCCGCGAGCAGGTTCGGAAGCGGCACGGCAGACGCGCCGCCGCCCGCGCCGCCATCGGCATCCTCGATCGGAAAGCCGGGCTTTTCGGGGTTGTGGCCCGCAAACACCATCCCCGAACCGATCGAGAGGCCCAGCGCGCAAATGCCGGCGAACAGCACCCAGCCGGCAATAGTATTGTTGCGATTGTCCATGCGTGCAGCCCCGTTCGCTGGCGCTCCAAACCCGAGCGCGTGTAATGATTTGGACGCTCCCTTACTGGCGCGCGATGCCCGGCGCAAGGGGATGAAATAGCGCGCCCGGCCGGTTGCGCGTCGTGCCACGCCCCGCTATGCGCCGCGGCGCAGTTCGGGAAGGCAGACATGGGCAGTTATTCGGCATCGGCGCAGCGATTGGTGGACGAAATGAAGGCGGCGGCGCTCGCCGATCCGGCGCGCGGTCTGGCCTTTCAGGGGGCGCCCGGCGCGAACAGCGACCTTGCCGCGCGCGAATATGACGCGGCCTCGCTGCCGCTGCCCTGCTATTCGTTCGAGGACGCGATCGAGGCGGTGCGCGATGGCAGCGTCGACCGCGCGATCATCCCGATCGAGAACAGCCTGCACGGCCGCGTCGCCGATATCCATTTCCTGCTGCCCGAATCCGGGCTGCACATCGTCGGCGAGCATTTCCTGCCGATCCGGTACGGGCTTATGAGCCGCGACCTTGGTCCCGTGACCCGCGCGATGAGCCACGAACAGGCGCTCGGCCAGTGCCGCAAATGGCTGCGCACGAACAATATCTCGCCGGTCGCGCACAGCGACACTGCGGGCGCCGCCGCGTGGGTCGCCGACAGCGACGAGGTCGGCCTGGCGGCCCTCGCGCCGCCCCATGCGGCCGGGCTGTACGGCCTGACGCTGCACGGGACGGGGATGGAAGACGCCGACCATAATATGACGCGCTTCGTCGTGCTGGCGCGCGAGGCGCTGGCCGCGCCGCCCGCCGGCGTGCCGCTGATGACGACCTTCGTCTTCGAGGTGAAGAATATTCCCGCCGCGCTCTACAAGGCGCTCGGCGGCTTCGCGACCAACGGCGTCAATATGACCAAGCTGGAAAGCTATCAGGTCGGCGCCAGCTTCGCGGCGACCAAATTCTATGCCGATATCGTCGGCGCGCCCGGCGACGAGCGCATCGACCGCGCGCTCGAGGAGCTGGATTTCCAGACCAAGTCGCTGCGACTGCTTGGAACCTACCCGCAGGCGCGCCTGCGGCCTTAAGCGCCGCGGGCGCGGAGCATCCGCGCGGTGGCGAAGCTCTGGATGATGAACAGCGTCACGAGGATGCTCGCGACGACCAGGCCGAACAGGTCGAATGCCGAGAAATTGGTGCCGAGCACGTCGCCGCCGCCGATCAGCGGCATGGCCATCGTCATCGCCATCAGCATCAGCCGCAGCTCGGTCGGGCCGCCCGCCATGTAGGACAGGCGGAATTCGCCGACGACCTTCGCCGCGATGAAGGTGTGGATCGACAGCAGGAAATACCCGATCACCGCCATCAGCGCGACGTCGAGGCGCAGGTAGGGGCTCATCCCGATCGCACCGACCATCAGAAGGGTCGCGACCGCATCGACGCTGTGATCGACGAAATAGCCGTAATTCGGCCGCTCGATCCGCCGCCAGCGCGCGAGGCTGCCGTCGAGCGAGTCCCCGAACCAGTTGACGATATAACCGACGAGCGCCAGCCCCAGCCACTCGTCGTCGATCCAGCTCAGCACATAGCCCGCCGCGACCATCACCGCACCGAGGAAGCCGAGCGTCGTCAGCTGGTCGGGCGTCGTCCAGGCCGGAAGGCGCGGGCAGATCCAGTTGAGCAGGCGGCGCTCGTGGCGCGCCAGAAAATTCTGCTGGATGCGGGTCGGCATGTTCGCCGCCGGGTTGGTGCTCATGAAAATCTTTCACTGTCGCTGTCGCAGGGGCG
The DNA here is from genome assembly GCF_001468265.1 of Sphingopyxis sp. H050. GTDB lineage: Bacteria > Pseudomonadota > Alphaproteobacteria > Sphingomonadales > Sphingomonadaceae > Sphingopyxis. The sequence continues at coordinate 459,634 of NZ_LNRZ01000001.1, forward strand.
TCAGCGGGATGTCATTGTCCTGTCATAGAGGCAAAATCGCGGCCGGAAAAGGGCGCGGCCCTCGCCAGGGCGCGCGATACGGGGCTTTGCCGCCAAATCGGCTCGGTTCGGCGACGGGCGATGCATTGGGCGGCGATGGCGTCGTCGGCGGCGTGCCTCACGCGGGCGCGCGCCGCGAGCGCGACGCAGCGCCGCGTCGCCAGTTCCCCGGTCGTGGACGGGGCGAGCCTATTCCTGCCAGGGGCCGATCTCGCCGACCTCGCCGATGGTGCGGAAGCGCACGGCGTCGTCGACCCACGCGACCTCCCACATCGGCGCCGGCCGGGCCCATTCGCCGATCACGAACAACGGCATCCGGTTCGCCGCGACGAAGGCAAGGTCGTCGGCGGTCGGGCCGGGGAGCGTGGTTTCATAACGCTGGTGCAGCCGCACAACGGCAAGCGTGCCCGCGGGCGGCTTTGGCAGCGACTGGCGTGCGGGGAAGCCGATGCTCGCCGCAACGACCGGATACCCCTTGCCGTCGCGCCCGAGCAGCAGGATCTTGTCGGCGGTCGCATAGGGCCCGCCGACCGGGCGGCCAACGACCTTGCGGCCGGCGACGGCGGCATATTCGCGCAGGTCGGTGTCGGCGACGGCGGGCGCAGCGACTTCGGTCGCGGCGGGTGGCGCGGGCGCCGCGACCGGTTGGGCGGCCAGCGCCGCCACGAAAAACCAGGCTTCGATCAATGCGCTTCGCCCCAGCTCTTGCCGATGCCGATTTCGACTTCCAGCGGCACCGACAGCGTCAGCGCGGGTTCGGCCGCGCCCGACATGATGCGGCGGATGACTTCGCCCGCGGCTTCGGCCTTGTCCTCGGGGGCTTCGAAGACGAGTTCGTCGTGGACCTGGAGCAGCATCTTGACGTCCGACAGGCCGGCCTCGTTGAGCGCGGCGGGCATGCGCGCCATCGCGCGCTTGATCAGGTCGGCGCTGGTGCCCTGGATGGGGGCGTTGATCGCGGCGCGCTCGCTGCCGGCGCGTTCGTTCTGGCTCGCGGCCTTGATGCGCGGGAACCAGGTTTTGCGGCCGAACAACGTCTCGGTATAGCCGCGTGCGCGTGCGGTCTCGAGCGTGTCGGTGATATAGTCGCTGATACCGGGGAAGCGCTCGAAATAGCGAGAGATCAGCGCCTGCGCCTCGTCGGGGGTGACTTCAAGGCGGCCCGCCAGCCCCCAGCGCGAAATGCCGTAGAGGATCGAGAAATTGACCGTCTTGGCCTTGCCGCGGGTGTCGCGGTTGACCTCGCCGAACAGTTCGATCGCGGTCGCGCTGTGGATGTCCTGCCCCTGCGCAAAGGCCTCCTTGAGCTCGGGGACGTCGGCCATATGCGCTGCGAGCCGCAGTTCAATCTGGCTATAGTCGGCGGCGATCAGCACATGGCCGGGCGCGGCGATGAAGGCGTCGCGGATCTGGCGGCCGGTCTCGGTGCGGATCGGGATATTCTGGAGATTGGGGTCGGTCGACGACAGCCGCCCGGTCTGCGCGCCGACGAGGCTGTAGCTGGTATGCACGCGGCCGGTCTTGGCGTTGATCTGTTGCTGCAGCGCGTCGGTGTAGGTCGACTTGAGCTTCGCGAGCTGGCGCCATTCCAAAATCTTGCGCGCGATCGGCACCCCGTCGCGCTCGAGGCGTTCAAGCTCGTTCTGGTCGGTCGACCAGTCGCCCGACTTGCCCTTGCGCCCGCCCTTCAGGCCGAGCTTGTCGAACAGGATTTCGCCGAGCTGCTTGGGGCTGCCGATCGCGAAGGGCTGGCCGGCGAGCTCATGGATCTCACCCTCGATGCGCAGCATCTCGTTCGCGAATTCGCCCGACAATTTCGCCAGATAGTCGCGGTTCACCATGATCCCGGCGCGCTCCATCGTCTCGACGATCGCGGCGAGCGGACGGTCGACCATCTCGTAAACGCGGGTGCCGCCCTCGATCGGCAGGCGCAGCTTGAGCAGCTTCCACAGCCGCCACGCGACTTCGGCGTCCTCGGCGGCATATTCGGTGGCGCGGTCGAGCTGCACCTCGGCGAAGCTGATCTGCGACTTGCCGGTGCCGCAGACGTCCTTGAAAGACAGGCAGACATGATCGAGGTGAATCTTCGCGGCCTCGTCGAGCCCGTGCTGATGCTTGCCGGCATCGAGCGCAAAGCTCATCAGCAGCGTGTCGTCATAGGGCGCGATCGTGACGCCGTGCTGCGCGAGCACGCCGATGTCGTATTTGAGGTTGTGCCCGACCTTCAGCACCGCATCGTCGGCGAACAGCGCGCCGAGGCGGGCAATCGCTTCGCCCAGCGGAATCTGATCCGGCTTTTCGGCGAACATGTCGGTGCCGCCGTGGCCGAGCGGGATGTAACAGGCCTTGCCGGGGCCGGTCGACAGGCTGACCCCGACGAGGGTGCCGGTGACGCTGTCGAGCGTCGCCGTCTCGGTATCGACCGCGACGATGTGTGCGGCGCGGGCGTCGGCGATCCAGCGATCGAGCGCCTCGAGGGTCGTGACGGTTTCATAGAGGGCGCGGTCGATCGCGGGCCATGCGGGCAGGGCAGGCGTCGAGGGCGCAGCGGGTGCGGCCGCAGCGGCGGGGGCCGAAGCGCGCGGCAGCGTCGGCGGACCGCTGGGCGCCGCGCCGGTGTCGAGCTTTGCCGAGAGCGAGCGGAAGCCATGTTCGTCGAGGAACGCTTTCAGCGGCAGCGGCGGGATCGCGCCCAGCTTCAGGTCGTCGAGAGCATCGGGCAGCGGGCAATCGCGTTTAAGGTCGACGAGGATGCGCGACAGTTCAGCCATCGCGCGATGCTCGATCAGATTTTCGCGCAGCTTGCTTGGCTTCATGCCGCTGGCGCCGTCGAGCGCCGCGGTGAGACTGCCATATTCCTGGATCAGCTTGGTCGCCGTCTTCGGCCCGACGCCGCGCACCCCGGGGACATTGTCGACGCTGTCGCCCATCAGCGCGAGGACGTCGCCGACCAGATCGGGCGTGACACCGAACTTCTCGTGCACCGCGTCAAGGCCGAGGCGGACATTCTTCATCGTGTCGAGCATGTCGACGTGCGGGCCGTCGGCGGGTTCGCGGATCAGCTGCATCAGATCCTTGTCGGAGGACACGATCGTGACATCCCAACCCTCGCGCACCGCGGCCTCGGCATAGCTGGCGATCAGATCGTCGGCCTCGAAGCCCTCCATCTCGATGCACGGCAGCGAGAAGGCGCGCGTCGCGTCGCGGATCAGCGGGAATTGCGGGCGCAGATCCTCGGGCGGTTCGGGACGGTTCGCCTTGTACTGGTCGTAAATCTCGTTGCGGAACGACTGGCTGCTATGGTCGAGGATCACCGCAAGGTGGGTCGGCCCGTCGGCGTCGTGCAGATCCTTCGCGAGTTTCCACAGCATCGTGGTGTAGCCATAGACCGCACCCACCGGCACCCCGTTGGGGTTCGTCAGCGGCGGCAGGCGGTGATAGGCGCGGAAGATGTAGCTGGAGCCATCGACCAGATAGAGATGATTCTTGTCCGACATGGCGCGGGGTGTAGCGCGGGCCAAGGGCGCGGGCTAGCTATGTCCGTGCCGAGCGTTGAGCGGCGATGTGGACGGACGGCGGATTTGGGGTGGGGAGCTGCCATTCCCATTTTCGTCATCCCGGACTTGATCCGGGATCCATTGGCGCGACGGTCGCTGTGGACCCGGGATCAAGTCCGGGGTGACGATGGTAAAGAATGTGCGCAATCGGTCGTTAGCGGGCGGTTCGTTACGCCGATTGCAAAAAGCACGATTGGTTGTCCGGTCACACGCGCCCGCGCATCCGCAGAGCAATCGTGAAAGAGCAATAGAGAATAACCGCAATCGAAATCATCCTCTTTGCGAAGTCGGCCCAGCCATAATGATCGGCCATGCCGTTCCAAATCTGGTATGGCACCAGCGCCCCCAGAAAGAGTGCCCATGGGACCAGCGCTAACGTCGCCGCTCGACTCCAGCTCATTTGGATATCCTCCCCAGATTGTCCTTCTCGTGCTTCCCCAATCAGCGCTGCGAACGTTCGTAACAGGTGGTTTTCTACCGATCGGCGCCTGGATCTTTATCGTCGATACTCGATCTTGAGTTTCGCCGCCGCCGCGACTGCTGCCGCGCGCGCGTCGTCGGTCGTTCCGTCCGCGATCCTGGCGAGCGCGACGCCCATGCGGCGCCAGGGGCGCGTCACGGGTTTGCCGAAGATGCGTGCATCGACCGAGGTTGCAGCACCGGGTGCGGTCAGCGCATCGGCGAGACCGGTGATGGTGAAATCGCTCGCGTCGCGGTCGGCGAGCAGCACCGCGCTGGCGCTGGCGTCGGGCACCGCGATGGCGGGGATCGGCAGGCCGAGGATGGCGCGGGCATGAAGGTCGAATTCGGACAGCGCTTGCGAGATCAGCGTCACCATGCCGGTGTCGTGCGGCCGCGGGCTGAGTTCGGAGAAGATCACCTCGTCGCCCTTCACGAAGAATTCGACGCCGAAGATGCCGTGCCCGCCGAGGGCATCGACCACCTTGGTCGCCATGGCCTCGGCCGAGCGCAGCGCCGCATCCGACATCGCCGCGGGCTGCCAGCTTTCGCGATAGTCGCCGCGTTCCTGCCGGTGGCCGATCGGCGGGCAGAAGGCGACGCCGTCCTTGTGGCGCACGGTCAGCAACGTGATCTCGTAATCAAAGTCGATGAACGCCTCGGCGATGACGCGGAGGCGATCGCCGCGCATCCCCGCGGCGGCGTAGTCCCATGCGGCGTCGATGCCGCCCGCATCCTTGACCGTGCTCTGGCCCTTGCCCGACGAGGACATCACCGGCTTCACGACGAGCGGAAAGCCGATGCGCGCGGCGGCGGCGGCGAGTTCCTCGCGGCTCGTCGCATATTCGAAGGTCGAGGTCCTGAGGCCGAGTTCGCTCGCGGCGAGATCGCGGATCGCGTCCCGGTTCATCGTCAACTGCGCGGCGCGCGCCGAGGGCACGACGTGGAAACCCTCGGCCTCGACCTCTGCGAGGATCTCGGTGCGGATCGCCTCGACCTCGGGGACGATATGGTCGGGCCGGTGCTTTTCGATCGTCGCGCGGAGCGCCTCGCCGTCGAGCATCGAGAAAACCTCGAACGCATCGGCGACCTGCATCGCCGGCGCGCCCGCATAGCTGTCGCAAGCGATGACATGGCAGCCGAGCCGCTTGGCCGAGATCACGAACTCGCGGCCGAGCTCGCCCGAACCGAGCAGCAGGATTTTGGCGGTGGGGGTCATGGCTGGGGCTTTCGTCGCTGGCGTTCGCCGCGCTCTAGTGCCGCGCGGCGGGATTCGCCAGAGGGTCGCTCAAAGCTCGATCGCCTCGATCCTGGGAATGATCGTCCACCACAGCAATCCGCCGAGCAGCGACAGACCCGCCGCGGCGGCGAAGGCATAGCCATAGCCGCCAAGATAATCGACGATCAGGCCGGTGACGATCGGGCCGATGATGCCCGAAATATTGCCAAAGGCGTTCTGGATGCCGACCCAGCTTCCCGCGGCGCGCGGCCCGGCGAAAATCTGGGCGATCGCGAACAGGTTCGTCGCGATCAGCCCGGTGCCGAGGCCCGCCACCGCCAGCCACAGGCCGAGCGTCACCGGGTTGTCGCTGAGGGCGATTCCGGCGATGGCCGCCGCGGTCGCGGTCTGCCCGCCGATCATCAGCCAACGGCGAAGCTCGCCTTCGTCGGCGCCGCGCTGGACCATGCGGTCCGAAATCCAGCCGCCCGCCAGCGCGACGATACCCTGCGTCGTGAAGCTCAGCGTGGTCAGCGCCGTCATCTCGCCGATCGAATAGCCGCGCGTATTGACGAGGTAGAGCGGCAGCCAGGCGAGCAGGAAGTAAAAGCCGTAGTTCGACAGGAAATGGACGATGCCCATCCGCCACAAGGTCGGAACGCGCATCAGCCGCCGCATCGACAGCCGCTCGCCGGGTTCGGCCGCGAAAGTCTTTGCCCGCAGGGGCGCGGAGGCGATCTGCCAGGGGATCAGCCAGATCAGCGTGCCCAGCCCGAAAATCCAGAAGACCGAGCGCCAACCCCATTCGCCGAGAATCGCTCCCCCGAGGAGGACCCCGAGCGCCGGGCCGAAGGCGAGCGCGGCGGAGACCGACGCGTTGGCGATGCCGCGGCGTTCGATCGGCACTTCGGCCGCGAAAATCTTGCTGCTGCCCGGAAAGGCGATGCTCTCGCCAAGGCCGAGGAACAAGCGGAGCAAAATCAGCGATGCGAGACCGCCAACGAAGCCGGTGAGCGCGGTGCTGACGGCCCAGATCGCGACGCCGAGCGCGAAGACGCGGTAGACGCAGAAACGGTCGCAAAGCCAGCCGACGAAGAGGCAGGCGGGGGCGTAGACCCAGAAGAAGGCTGACACCGCGAGGCCGAAGCCGGTGGCGGACAGCTGGAGCTCGTCCTTCATCAGCGGCGCGGCGACGCCGATCGCGCCGCGGTCGATATAGTTGAGCAGCAACGACAGCGCGATCAGCCCGACGACCCATGTCAGCCGCCCGCCGCCTATCCGCTGGCCCATCGGTTGCGTCGCCATCCCCGTGCCTCCCCAAAGCCCGGACGTTGGGTATCACAGGCGTTCGCCGGCGCTAGCGAATTATTGCGGCCAGCGGTCGGTGTCGTGGTCGGGGTGCTGGTGGTTGCTCGCGCTGATCGCGGCGACATGGGCGCTCATCGTCGCTTCGGTCGTCCCCTCGGCTTTCAGCGGCAGGTCGTCGAAGACAGCCAGCCGGCCTTCGTTGCCGAACTGCACTTTCGGGGCAAATTTGTGGGGTTCGTCGAACGACCCCGTGGTCAGGTTGATGTGCCCGCTTTCGTGATAATCGTAAGTGAGAGGCGTGCCGCAGTCGCGGCAGAAACCGCGCGAAGCCTTGTCCGAGCTGGCGAAGGTCGCGGGCGCGCCGCGCGTCCAGGCCAGTGCGTCGCGCGGCACCCCGATCAGCGCCGCGAAGAAATTGCCCGCCGCCTTCTGGCACATGCGGCAATGGCAGATATGCGAAGTGTCGAGCACCGCCGTGACGTGCCAGCGCACCGCGCCGCACTGGCACCCGCCCGACGCTTCGGTCTCGATGCGGTCCATATGGTCCTCCTCAATCGATCAGGCCGATGATGCCCGCCCGGATGATCCTAACGATTGCCGCCATTCGCAGGCCGCCAGCGGCTGACTGTCGATACCAGCCAGCGCCGCGACGCCGGCATCATTCCCACTCAATAATTTTCTAAGGCGTAACGCACTGAAAATAAGTCCAAAAAAAATATTTGGTCCGAAATGACCGAACTGCGGCCCGTCAAAAACCTACGCTTTTGAAAAATAGAGAGAAATTCCTCGATTCGACCGTGTCGCGAATTCGGAACCTATCGATAACTATCGGCTCGCCTCGGAGCGCGGCCGAGGTCCGAAATTGGGCACGGATTTGCGCGAATTTGCAACGGTTTTCTCCAAGGGGTAGCGCTGTTGCTGTGACATTCGGCGCTTATCGCAACCGCGCTTCCAGCCGCTCGTCGACCATCGACTGCCGCGAATCGCCGGGTCGGAATGTGCCGCACAAATTTCCCACCAAGAGGTTTGAACGCGCTTCCCCATCCAGCATTTGGCTGTCCGGTGCGCGCCCCCGCAATCAAATGCTCGCTCGAGCAAGCAGACGTCGGAGAATGGCAGCGTCCTGAACGTAGCGCCTTGAGCTCGGGATCAGTCTTTGTCCGATGCGATGTCTTAGCGGGGCGAGGCGCCGCTGATTGACAGGTTTGGCATAATGTGCAACGATTTTCCTTGAGGACAATGGTCTGATTCTGGGAGGTGGATTTGCCGCGATCGTCGCCGCCACCATATTGCCGTGTGCATTCAACGGCGGGTGTATCATGCGCCGAAGGGCCGATATTCGAGATCAAGGTAAGGGCCGATGGCAAGCCGCTGTCGTTTGCCGAGGCCTATCCTCGAGCCCACCCTCTCCTGAAGCGTCTTGCACGGCCCTCGGAATAGCGATGCTTGCCGATGTGGCTCCGCGAGCTCCGGAAGAGTGTCTTGCGCGGTGCACGCCTGCTCACGACCCCGCGCGGAAATAGAGACTTGTTGTCGTTCTGAATCAACCACTTGACTGTTAGATTTGGGCTGCCCTTTCCAACAGGCTTGTTTCGAATCAAAACAAACAGTATGGACGGACTGAAACTATGGAAGGCGCTCATGCTAGAGCAGTTGCGGTTCATTCGGGTCCCATGCCCCATGCTCGATGAAGCGGCGCGCCACGCCGTGGAGATTGTGGGCCTGGAGCGTGTCGACCAGGTGCCCAATGGGGAACGTTTTCGTTCGGATGCCCGATACTATAGCCTCGAGTTCGATGCCTCGGGACAGACGACGCGCCCTGTGGTGGGCATCTCGCTCCGGACTGTCGAACAATTGGACGCGCTTTCGGAGCAGCTACCGAAGCTGGGATGGCGAGCCGAGACGATACCATATGAGCTATGCCGGGCGCGCCGTTACCATGCCGGACTCAGCTGCCGCGACCTCAGCGGCAATTGCATCGAGCTCGTCGTACGTCCCGAAGATAGCGGTCGACGCTATTTTCCGTCCCGAGACGCGGGAATTCTCGGTCTGAACCAGGTCATATTGGGTTGTCTCGATCCCGCTTCCGATGCTGAAGTCTGGGTCGAGGCCTTTGGCGCGCGCATCACTGACCGGGTCGGGGACGCGGTCTACCTCAGCTGGGACGGGCAGCATCATCGCGTGATGCTCGTCCCGACAAAGCGCGACAGCTTTCTCGTTGGCGGATACGAGGTCGAGAGCATCGATGCCGTGATGCAATCGAGCTATTTTCTCCTGGAGCGCCAGGTCGCCATCGTTCGAGGTCCGGGCAAGGATCCGGCGAGCGGCGAAATCTTCCTGACTTTCAGCAGTCCGGTACCGGGCTTCTACTTCTCCTATTCGACTGGGTCCGTTCCTCTTCCGCAAGGCTCGCGACCTCGCCAGTTCGCCGACCTGCCGTCGTCACGGTGCAGTTGGGGGTCCACCTCCGAACTCGTTGAACTGGGAGGTTCGGCGTTATGACAATCGGCATTCTCGATATCGCGTACACACGGCTCAAGACCCCTGATCTCGAGCATGCTGCGGACTTCGCGACCCGCATTCTCGGACTCGAGGTTGTCGATCGCGCACGCGGTCGCGGATCCTTTCGGTCCGACCATCGCATGTGCACGATGAGTTACGAAACCGGCGATCCGGCCGAGACGGTCGTTGGCTTCGAACTCGCCAGTGGCACGGACCTCGAGAGTGCGGCCACGACGCTCGAGGCGCTCGGGCACGCGGTGCGGCGCGGATCGCACGAGGAGCGCGAACAACGTTGCGTCATCGACTTCATATCATTCCGCGATGCGGGGGGCGCGCAAATCGAATTCGCGGTCGCTCCCCAGGTCTCGGGGCGCGGCGCGACATTAAGTCGCGATGCCGGAATCACGGGCTTCAGCCACGTCGGATTGTTCAGTAGCGACCCGGCGCGCGACGAACATTTCTGGACCCAGGTCTGCAACGCGCGCGTGAGCGATCGCGTCGGCGAGCTCCCGCTGCTGCGACTGAGCCAGATTCATCACAGCATCGCGCTGGTGCCGTCGGATCGTTCCGGAATCCAGCATATCAATCACCAAGTGGAGTCGATCGACGACGTCCAACGCAGCTATTCGCTGCTTCGGCAGCACAAGGTTCCAATCGTGTTCGGTCCCGGTCGGCACCCGACCTCAGGGGCGCGGTTCGTTTACTTCGAGGGTCCTGACGGAATGGTCTTCGAATATTCCGTTGGGGTCCGGGAGGTCGATGAGGAGACATACAGGGAGCGTCAGTTCGGGTTCGAGCCGAGGAGCTTCTGCATGTGGGGTGCCTCGCCGAAGATGAAGGAGCTGTCGAGCTAAATGTCCGCGGCCTTGGGCTCGCGGTGCCTGCGAGCGTAGCCGGGGCACATCGATTTCAAATCTTGAAGCAAACGATAACGCGCCGGTGGAGCGCTAGAGGAAGGACGGGAGATGACGGGTCAGGAGGCGTATCAGCGAGACATTGTCTGGCCGGCAAATTACAATGAGATCCCCAAGGAGATATTCGTTCGGCAGGATCTCTATCAAGCCGAGATCAACCGGATTTTTCGGGGGCCGGAATGGCATCCCGTCGCGCATGAAAGCGAGGTGCCGCTCCCCGGCGACTTCAAGACCTGCAATCTCGCGGACGTCCCCCTCCTGATCATCAGGGGCGAGGACGGGAAGGTCAGGGCCTTCTACAACGCCTGCTCGCATCGCAGCAACCAGATCGAGGTCAAACCGTCCGGCAATCGGACCGAATTCGAATGTCCCTATCATCGCTGGCTGTTCAATAGCGCAGGCGAGCTGGTCGGTTGTCCGAACCAGCGCGAGTTCACGCCCGGGTTCGACAAGAAGGACTATCCGCTGGCTCAGCCGCGTCAGGAATCATTGGGCGGACTCCTGTTCGTCACCTTGTCGCCCGAGACCGACAGCCTCGACGATTTCCTGCAGGAAGCCAAGACCTCGCTGATGGATATCATGGGCGGTGACGGTCGCCTCAGGTTGATCGGCTACCACCGGGTCCGATATCTCACCAACTGGAAGGCCTACAGCGACAACGACGGCTATCATCCGCCGCTTCTGCACCAGGCGTTCACCATGCTTAATTGGCAGGGCGGTGCCGGCAGACAATATGCGACGACCGGTCGTGGGCATTATTGTATCGATACGGAACTCACCGTCCCGAAGCCGACCAGCGTCATTCGCGACACCTCCGTAATCGAGTTCCGTGACGAAGGGCGCCCGAAGCGGTCAAGCGTTCTTGCGCTCTTTCCGATGCTCGTCGCGTCGAATTATCTCAACGTCATCAGCATTCGATTTGCCACGCCGGTCGCGATCGATGAGGTCGAGGTAAATTACGCCTATTTCGCCCATCAGGACGATGACGAGGAAATGGTGCGCCACCGTATCCGCCAAAGCTCCAATGCGATCGGGCCGTCCGGCCTGATCAGCATGGAGGATGCGTCGGTTTTTCACCGGGTGCACATCGGGAATCGCACGCCGGGCAAGGCCGTCTTCCAGAAAGGTGTGACCGATCCCTCGCGCCTCAGCTTCGAATTTCGGCAGAATGACGAAAGCGGCAATCTTCCCCACTGGGAATATTACCGGGCGGCGATGGGCTTCCGGAGGACGGCGGCATGAGCAAGTTGAGCCTGGAAGAGCTGGCCAGCCTCGACGTGCTGCAAGCCGCCTATATCTCCGCACTCGACGGCAAGGCGATGAAGGCCTGGCTTGATACTTTCGACGATGACCCGGATGCGAGTTACATTTGCACGGCCCGAAACGACGTCGAATGCGGCCTGAAGGTGGCAATGATGCTCGACGATTGTCGAGACAGGCTCATAGACCGCTGTACCTTCATCGAGGATATCTGGGCCGGGACGTTTCAGGATTACCGGACGCGCCACTTTTCGCAGCGCGTAACAGCCGAACGGCGCGAAGACGGCAGCGTGGCGATGTCGTCGAATTTTTCGGTGATTTTCACGCCGGACGACACCGGGCTGCCGCAGCAACTCGCGACAGGGACATACGAAGACATCATCCGGATGGATGGCGGTCGATGCCGCTTCCTGTCGCGGACCGCCGTGACCGACAATTCGGTCCTGCCGCGGTACCTCGTGTTCCCGCTCTGAGGGGCGAACGGCATTTACAAAAAATATATGACGAGGAGGAGGACGGGGAATGAAAGGCTATCACCTCACAAGAGCTTTGCTGCTCGCAGCAGGCGCGACAATTGCTGCGCCGAGCAACGCGCAATCGTCTGCGGTTGTCGGTGACGGGTCGCAGCCCCCGACCGCAGAAACGGCGCCGCAGGAGGAAAGCGAGCAATCGACCCAGCAAGGCGGAGGGCTCGGGGAAATCGTCGTTACTGCGACGCGGCGAGAACAGAAGCTGCAGGATGTGCCGGTGGCCGTGACCGCCGTGACGTCCGAGGCCCTGGGACGGTCGGGCGCGGCCGACATTCGCAATCTCACGCAAGTCGTTCCCGGCTTTTTCGGCGGGCGTGCGGCGGGCGTCTTCCTTCCTGTCATTCGCGGCGTCGGATCGAGCAGCATTTCGGTGGGCGACGAGTCCAATGTCGCGACTTATGTTGACGGCATATATCAAGGAGATCCGTTCTCGACCTGGACCGACCTCGTGAAAGTCGACCGCGTCGAAGTGCTTCGAGGCCCGCAAGGAACGATTTTCGGACGCAACGCGACCGGCGGCCTGATCAATGTCATCACGCCCGATCCGAGCTTCGACTTCAGCGGCCTCGTCTCGGCCCGTGCCGCTGCCATGGAAACGGGCGACGGGGACTATAACATTCGCGGCTACCTTACCGGGGGGCTGTCCGACTCCGTGGCGGCCGATATCGCAGGTATTTACCGCAAGTCCGACAATTTCGTCGACGATCTCGTCCGCGGCGGCAAAGCTGGCGGCTATCGTGTCATAGACGTTCGAAGCAAGCTCATGTTCAACGACGGCGACGGCAGCAAGATCGTCCTGACTGGCGAGTATTTCGATCGCGCCGGTTCCGAGAATGTGTATCAGCCCTATGAAAGCAATACGGCAGGGCGCGCTTTTGCCGGCGCAATCCTGCCGACCAAGCCTTGGCAATTATCAACCGACCTGCGTCCGAGTCTCAAGACCCGGCGGTACAGTGTCGCGCTTCAGACGCGCTTCGATCTTGGGGGCGTGAACCTGGAAACGACGGGCGCCTATGCGCATAATCGAACGTCCCAAGCGACCGACTCCGATTCCTCCAACATTCTCCTCGCGACGTTCGTGGCACCGAATATCACGTCCGAATATTACAGCCAGGAGGTTCGGTTGCTATCGGATGGATCGGGTCCGCTCCAGTGGATCGCCGGCCTTTACGCCTTCCACCTCGAAGGCGACGCGAACTTCATTCTCAGCAGCCGCACCGATCCTTCACAGCCGCTGCTCGTCCGCACATTTGACCCGCTGATCAAGACCACCTCCTATGCCGCCTTTGCCGAGGCGACGCTCGAGGTCGTTCCCAGTCTCTTCGTAACGGGGGGCATCAGGTACACCGACGAGAAGAGGAGTTTCGACCAGGTTGTCAACGGCGTCGCCCTCTTTCCGCAAACCGCGAAAAAATCCTTCAGCCGGGTCACCTACAAGGGAACGGTCCGCTTCGAGATCTCCCCGGACACGAATGTCTACGCAACCTATAGCACCGGGTTCAAGAGCGGCGTGTTCAACATGACCGGTACGGCAGCGACGGCCGTCAATCCCGAAACGCTGAGAGCCCTCGAGGGCGGTATAAAGTCGGATATCACGCCCTGGCTACGCGCGAACCTTGCGCTCTACCATTATGATTACAAGGATTTGCAGGTGACTGCCAGGGATCCGATCGGTCCCGGATACGTCTTGCAGAACGCCGCGGACGCGACGCTCTATGGCGGGGAGCTGGAAACTACGATCGCGCCGAGCGAGAATTTCAGGGTCAGCAGCGCCATCGCATATTCCCACGCTCAATATGACAATTTCCCGCAAGCCCAGGTCTTCATCCCCAGGCCGACGGGCGGGAACGTCGTCTCGCAGGCCGATGTCTCCGGCAACCGCCTGCCGCGGGCACCGCGATGGACCTTCAATATCGCTCCCAGCCTCGATGTGCCCCTGGAGTCCGGAACGCTGAATATCAATGGCTCCCTCTTTCGCAGTTCTACTGTCTATTTCGACTTCCTGAACACGACAAAGCAGGATCCCTACACCTCGATCAACGGCGAGATTTCCTGGAGGACCGCCGACGAGAAGTTCCGTTTCTCGATCTGGGCTACCAATATCGCGAACGAGAAGATCATCCAGGAAGTGCGCCCGGGAGCGCTCGGCACCGACCTTCGCTACGAACTGCCGCGGCGCATCGGTGCCGGGATCGAGCTGAGCTTCTGAACACCGTCACCCGATTTATCGACCAGCAGCGAGTCCCGGTATGGCAGCAATGATCGAACATGGCCTCTACTACGGCGGTGCGTGGCATGCCCCGATATCCGACACCTTTCGACCGTCGATCAATCCTGCCGACGGATCCTACATCGCACTCGTGTCGAAGGCCGGCAAGGAGGACGTCGATCGGGCGGTGCTGGCCGCCGTTGCCGCATCTCGCGTATGGCGCGATGTCTTGCCCCTCGAGCGGGCGCGCTTGCTTCGCGAGATGGCTGCAATCATCCGCAAGAACCACGCCGAGCTTGCCCGGCTTGACGCGCTGGACTGCGGAAACCCGATCCGGGAATTGATCGGCGATGCGCAGGTCGCGGCAGCGCTCATAGAATATTTCGCGGGCCTGGTGACGGAAATGAAAGGGGCGTCCATCCCCGTCGGCCCGGACGCGGTGAATTTCTCCGTTCGGCAACCCTTCGGCGTGGTGGCTCGCATTCTGGCGTTCAACCACCCCTTTCTCTTCTGCGCTGGCAAAATCGCGGCTCCGCTGGCCGCGGGCAACGCGGTCATCGTCAAACCATCCGATCAGGCGCCCCTCTCGGCCCTCAGATTTGCAGAGCTGATCGACGGCTTGTTGCCCGCCGGGACCTTCGGCGTGCTGACCGGAGACGGTGAGACGGGGGCCGCGCTCGCCTCGCACCCCAAAGTGGCGATGATCAGTCTCGTCGGGAGTGCGGCGGCTGGGCGCGAGGTGATGCGCGCGGCAAGCGCTACGCTGAAACCGGTCCTGCTGGAGCTCGGGGGAAAGAATGCCCTGATCGCTTATGGAGACGCCGATCCGGGCGAAGTGGGGCAGGCGCTGGTACAGGGCATGAACTTCGCCTGGTGCGGGCAGTCGTGCGGGTCCACTAGCCGGGCGTTCGTTCACGAGGACATCTACGATGATGTGCTCGCGCATATCCAGGCGGCGGTCGGGCGCTTTCGACCAGGAGACCCGCTCGATTCCGATACGTCTATGGGAGCCGTGATCAGCCCGCAGCAGTATGAGCGCATCATGGGAGCGATCGCTTCGGCAAAGAATGATGGAGCCCGTCTCATTTGCGGAGGAGGGGCGCCATCAGACCCCGTTCTCTCGAAGGGACTCTTTGTCGAACCGACGATCTTCGCGGACGTGACGCCCGGCATGCGCATCGCCCAGGAGGAAATATTCGGGCCAGTGCTGGGGATCATGAAGTGGACCGACGAAAGAACAATGATCGAGACGGTGAACGAACTCGATTACGGACTGACATGTTCCATCTGGACGCGTGACCTCGAAACGGCGCACCGAACCGCGATGGAAGTCGATGTCGGCTATGTGTGGATTAACGAGACGTCCCGCCACATTCTCGGCGCCCCATTTGGCGGCATGAAACAATCCGGGATCGGCCGTGAGGAGTGTCTCGGCGAACTGCTCGCCTTCTCGCAGGAGAAAAATATCTTCATCTCCCTCAGGTCCGGCGGGACGTGAAAGCGCCGGACGCACCCCCGATGTCGATCCCCGCACCCGACACTCTGACGGGGGAGCGCGGATCGAACGACGCTCCGGGCGCCGCGGACACCGGGCTGCCCTTCGGGCCGCGCGCGGCCATGATGTTCCTGACCGCAGCACTGGCGCTCAATTTCGTCGACCGGCAGATCGTGAATATTCTCGCCGAACCGATCAGTCGAGAATTGAAGCTCGCGGACTGGCAGATCGGTTTGATGTCGGGGCTCGCATTCGCGTTGCTCTACGGTCTCGCCGGCATTCCGTTCGCGCGCTGGGCAGATCGCGGCCACCGCCCTCGGATCATGGCGTTGGCCGTGCTCCTGTGGAGTGGCTTCACGATCGCCTGCGGCTTGGCGCGGAACTTTCCTCAGCTTCTCCTGGGCCGCGTCGGCGTCGGCATCGGCGAGGCCGGTCTGACACCAGCGGCAAACTCGCTGATAGTCGACTATGTCCGGCCCGAGCGCCGTGCCTCGTCGCTGGCGCTCTACTATCTCGGCGTCCCGATAGGAACCTTGGCAGGGATGGCACTGGGAGGACTGGTCGCAGATGCCTATGGTTGGCGCGCTGCCTTCTTCCTTGCCGGCGTTCCAGGGCTTCTTCTCGCCCCCTGTCTTCTCTTCGTCTTGTCCGAGCCGCGAACCGGCAAGGAGCGGGGTCCCGACCTTGCGCCGATCGGGACGGTGGCGACCGTCGTGACATTGTGGCGGATCCGCACCTACCGCCTGGTGGTCATGGCCACCGCGCTCCAGGCGGCGGTGGGCTACGGCTTCGGTCCGTTTCTTGCCTCGTTTTTCGTCCGAAACCACGGCGCCGAGATTGGCGACCTTGCCTCCTCTGCCGGCCTAGGCGCGGCGGGCTTCCTGGGTTTGACTCTCGGTTTATCCACCGGCCTTGGCGGTGCGATCGGGGTGTGGCTCGGCGGTTTTCTTGCCGACCGACATGGCCGGAATGACGCGCGGGCCTATGTCACCGTCCCCGCGCTGGCGGCGGCAGCTTCCCTGCCTTGTTACGCGCTGATTTTTACGGTCGACAGCGGAATATTCGCGCTCGCCGGTCTCGCCCTTCCCAATATTCTGGGAGCCATGTGGATGGGGCCGGTCCACAGCACCCATCAAAGCGTGTCACCGCCGGAGATGCGCGGCGCAGCGACCGCCTTGTTCCTCCTAATCCTCAACCTGATCGGCGTCGGCCTTGGCCCGCTGCTCGTCGGAGCAGCGAGCGACGCCATCGCCTGGCAGGCAGGCGAGGACAAGGGAGCGAGCCTGCGCTTCGCTCTCGTCGGCGCGAGCCTCCTGGCCCCGGTCGCCGCCTACATATTCTGGCAAGCGAGGAGGTCGATTGCCGACGACATGGTCTCGTGAATAGCCCTTCAGACCAAATGGACATCCGTTTCTTGACGCAATCCGGAGAATGAAATGCCAACTGAGCACCAAATCTCGCCTGTCCGGCCTGCCTCCGCTGATGTGGCAGCGATGGAGCGCGCCGCGCCGCCAGGGCCGCATCGTGTGCCGGACCGCCTCGACGTGGCGCGCAGTCGATACGATGCCGCGGGGCTGCGCTCGCTCGTTGCGCCCGGCTGGGTGCATTCGGCTGTCTATACCGATCCCCGCATATTCGAGCTCGAGCTGGAACGTATTTTCCATAAGGGCTGGGTGTACATCGGTCACGAAAGCGAGATCGCGAAATCCGGAGAGTTCCGACGCCGCCAGATGGGCCGGCAGCCTGTCATCTTCGTTCGTGGCCAGGATGGCGAAGTTCGGGTATTCCTGAACCGGTGTCGTCATCGCGGCGCGATCGTCTGCGAAGTCGACGAGGGGCGCGACAGTTATTTTCGCTGCTGGTATCACGGCTGGACCTACTCGAACTCGGGCGAACTGGTCAGCGTATCCGGACCCGATGGCTACGGCCCGAGTTTCGATGCCCGGGAGAACGGCCTCACCCCAGTGCCCCGCGTTGCAAGCTACCGGGGGTTCGTGTTCGCGACACTGGACGATGCCGTACCCCCTCTCGAACACTATCTCGGCGGCGCCGCAAAGGTCATAGACATTCTCGTCGATTCAGCCCCGCGCGGCGAACTGCTGGTGCGATCGGGGTCGAACCGAACGATATACAAGGGGAATTGGAAGCAGGTCGGCATGGACGGGTATCATCCGCTCTTCGTCCATGCCTCCGTGCTGGCAACTTGGGAGCGGCATTCCGATTCCGGCCATAGTCTCGGCGCGACCCACAGCGCGAACCCGTTCAACTTCGACGGCGTCTCCGAAACGCGCGACTTCGGGAATGGCCACACGATGCTCGATTTTCTGAAGCACCGGCTAAACCACTCGGGCAAGTTCCGATCAATCCTCGAAAACACGCCTGGCGGGGCCGATTACATCGAGGCGCTCTACGCAGAACATGAAGAATCGTGGGCCGATGTGCTTCTCGCGATGGCCGGGGACCCCCATGTCGGGATTTTCCCCAATCTCCAGCTCATCAACAACCAGATACGGATCGTGAACCCGATCTCTGTCGACGAGACCGAGGTCGTCATGTTCCCCGTCCTGTTTGCGAACGTCAGTCCCGAAATCAACGCGCTGCGTCTTCGACAGCATGAATCCTTTTATGGGCCGGCCGGGTCTGGCTCCACCGACGACGCCGAAATCTTCGAGCGCGTCCAAAAAGGTCTCGGCGCCAGCATCGACCCCTGGATCAACATTTCGCGCGGCATGAACCGCGAACGAGTCGAGGCCGACGGCACCATCGTTGGCCATATTTCGGACGAGGTGCCGCAACGGGGCCAGCTCAAGCAATGGCTGACGATGATGGTGGGGCGTCCGGAATTCGAGGAGGGCTAGAATGGGCGTTGCGATGACCGAACGGGACGAAGTCTCCATGTTTGTGCGGGCCGGGGACGACACGTCCATATTGCCGGGCAGCAGCCTGTATAGCGAGATCGAGGCGCTCCTGTATCGCGAGGCCGAACTCATGGACAGCCATTCGTTCGACGCATGGCTCGGGCTCTGGCACCCCGACGGCCTTTACTGGGTTCCGTCGAATGGCGAAGACATCGATCCGCGAGAGTCGGTCTCGATCATCTACGAACGGTATCCGCAGATCGAGGACAGGATATTTCGCCTGAAGGACAAGCGCATGCATTCGCAAAGTCCGAAGTCGCGGTTGATCCGGATCGTCTCCAACATCACCGCGAGCGCCTCGGGACCTGCAGATATCCTGGCATTCTCGACGTTCATTCTCGGGGAAGTCAGGGGGGCTGAGCAGCAGTCGTTGTTCGGGCGTGCCGCCCATCGATTGAGGCGCGAGGCGGACGGCTTGCGGATACTCGGGAAGAAAGTTTACCTGATCGCCAATGATTCCCCGATGCGCAACGTGACGTTTCTCCTGTGAACGGCGGCGCGTCAGCAGCCTTGGGCGCGCTGCCGGTCGTCGCGACGGTGATCGGCGACCCGGCAGGTATCGGGCCGGAAGTCTGCGCGAAAGCCCTCGCGCTGGACCGCGATCCGCGGTCGGCTCGCCACCTCCTCATCGGAAGCATTGACGCTGTCCGGCTGGCGGTCGCGGCGAGCGGAATCGCGTGTCAAGCCTACCCGGTCCGATCCCCTGGCGATATCGACGATGCGGCCGACGGGATTGCCGTCCTCGACCCCGGGAATCTGCCCAGGGTGGCATGGTCGGTCGGGCAGGCCGGCGCTGCGTCGGGCAGGGCGGTCATCGAATGGATCGAGATTGCGGAAGGATTGGCGAGGGACGGGCAGATCCAGGCCTGGATCATGGCGCCGGTCGATTCCTCTTCGCTGAAGCTCTCCGGGAAAGTCGAATCGATCGACGACCTGCAGCCAGAGGGGACCTATCTTCTCAGGGTAAGTCCCTCGCTTCGCGTAGTTCCCATAACCGAACATATTGCAATCTCCGCCGTCCCGGCGTCAGTGAACGCATCATCCATCTCCCGGCTGATTGAGGTCGTCGACGACAGCTTCCAGCGGTGGGGGGTGCCCGATGCCAGGATCGGCGTGGCCGGTCTCAACCCCCACGCGATGGGCATGGAGGAGGCGGCAGAGATCGCGCCGGCCATAGAGCGGGCGCGGGCGGCAGGGCGGCGCGTGGAGGGGCCGGTATCTCCCGACTCGATTTTTCGCCTTGCTATCGAGGGCCGTTACGACGTCGTCGTGTCGATGTATCACGACCAGGGCCAGATCGCTCTCAAAACAGCGGCCTTCGAGGGCGCCTGCACAATCTATGTCGGCCTGGACTATGTTCGCCTAACCGTTCCGCACGGGTCCGCTATGGAAATTGCCGGAAAAGGAGTGGCTCAGCACGCCAGCATGGCGGCTGCGATGCGAATGGCGGAGTCGCTGTGTTGCGGAAAGGGGTTCGGCGATGGACCGCCTTGATCCCGTTCTCGACGAGCGGGTCCGCCTGGCAGCTCGCGGATTGGGGCGCGCAGGGCTGGTTCATGCCTTTGGGCATTGCAGCGCCAGGGTCGATGCAGAAAAATTCCTGGTATGTGCGCCCATGCCTATGGGTCTTATCCGCGACGAGCCCGGGACGATTGTTTCGGTCGAAGGGGATCTGCCTTCCGGCGTCCTCGGAGAGGTTCGAGCCCATCAGGCCATCTATCGCGCGCGACCGGATGTCGGAGGTATCTGCCGGATCATGCCGCCGGCGACCATGGCCCTGTCAACGATGGGGATCACCCCCGCGGCCCGCCATGGACTGGGGGCTTATTTCGCGCCCGCCCCGCCGCTCTGGAACGACCCGAGGTTGCTGCGCGATTCTGAATCCGCCTCTCGGCTCGCCACGACCCTGGGAAGCGCATCAGCAGTCGTCATGCGTGCCAATGGTGCGATTACCGTTGGCCGGGACATAGAAGAGGCGGCAACCTTCGCCTTCTTTCTCGAAGATGCGGCACGCGTCGAGCGGGACATTCGCTCGATGGGCTTCGATCCCGCAACGGGACTCCTGGACGCATGCGAGATCAGGGCGCGGCAGACCCTGTCGGGAGGGGTTGTCGAAAGACTTTGGCAATGGCTGACCGAATGGCAGCAGCCCGAGGATTCACGCGCGGCAAGTCGGTAATGCGGCCGTGCAGGTCGCGGTGTCGCACCGCGAAGAGATAGAAAGGGAGTGGATATGACCGAATATGGGCAGGATCTTGCAGGGCAGGTAGCATTGATCACCGGAGCAGGGCAGGGGATCGGCCGGACCTTCGCGAACGGTTTCGCTCGGGCTGGCGCGAAAGTCGCGATCGTTGAACTCAACGAGGCCAAGGCGAATGCGGTTGCCGCGGAGATCGTATCGGAGTTCGGCGACGGCGCCGCCATCGCCATCGTTGCGGATGTTGCCGATCCCGATGCCGTCGAAGCCGCCGTGGCCCAGACTTTGTCGGCGTTCGGCCGTATCGATATTTGCATCAACAACGCTGCCATATTCTCGACGCTGAAGATGCGGTCGTTCGAGGAAATTCCTTACGAGGAGTGGCGCGACGTGATGCGCGTCAACGTCGACGGCGTCATGCTCGTCACCAAGGCCTGTGCCCCCGTAATGCGGCGGAACCGCCATGGCAGGATTATCAATATCTCGTCGGGCGTGGTGACGCTGGGGCGACCCTATTATCTTCATTATGTCGCCTCGAAGGCGGCGGTCGTAGGTATGACGCGCGCCATGGCGCGCGAACTCGGCACTGACGGGATCACGGTCAATGCATTGCTCCCAGGCGCAACCTTCACGGAGATTGAACGCGAAACGGTGACCCCCGAGCAGAAGACCCAGATACTCAACATGCAATGCATCAAGCGGCACGAGACAGCCGACGACCTGCTCGCTGCCGCATTGTATCTCGCCTCCAAGGGAGGCGAGTTCGTAACAGGTCAGTCGATTGCCGTTGATGGAGGAACGACGTTTCGCTGAGGTCTCTGCCGGCACATGATATGAACTTCGCGCCGCAAGCCAGCGAGCGATCCGCGGACCCAATAGGCCTTTAACTCGGACCGACGGGAAGCTATGCAGCCTTTTCGAGCGGTGCTGCGAAGGCTCAGGCGAGAGGTGTGGCAGGCGAGTGACGGATAACCTCCAAGCAGCGGGTGCATCCCGTGTCCCGCAGGGCGAGCGCAGCCGGAAGATGCGGGCCCGAATACTCGCCGCGGCGATCGAACTACTTCGAGAGAAGGGGTATTCGGCTTTTCGTGTTGCGGATGTAGCCGACGCCGCTGGCGTATCGCGCGGCGCGCAATTGCATCATTTCCCAACGAAGGACCTCCTCGTTGCGGCGTGCCTCGAGCAAGTCTTTGCCGTCGCGTTGGAACGAGCCAGCGAAGCTGCCGGTAGAGCCGCAGACGACGATCGGATACTCGAGGCCGCCTGTGAGGATGCGGAAGCATTTTTTTACGGGGAGGATTTCCTGATCGCACTCGACCTTGTCATTTCGGGCAACAAACTTCGCGCGCTTGCGGACGATGTGCGGGGAATGTCGAAGCGACGGCGTGTCGGAGCCGAGCAGGCCTGGGTTCGGCGCTTCGCCCGGACCGGTATTTCGCCTTCCGACGCCGAGGACATATTGTGGCTGATGTGGAGCGTCATTCGAGGACTGGCCATCAGAAACCAGATTGGCCGCGACCCTGAACGCTCTAAGCGCGTGACAAGGATGACCATCGATCTGCTTTCGGAATATACCGGGAAGCTCCGCAAGCAGCCGGCCCACGGCGAGGGGCCCGGCGAGGCCGGTTGACCTTGGCGCTGCCCGCCGCCGGTCCCGGTCAGTTGTCAGCCCCGTAGAGCCCGGCATAACGGTCACGCAGCTGCTTCTTGTCGATCTTCCCCGTCGCGGTGAGCGGGACGGGACCGAACAGAATCTGATCGGGCAGCTGCCACTTGGCAAACTCCCTTGAAAGGGTCGCCATGACATCGCTTTCGGCCGGCTCCGCCCCGTCATGGGGCTCGATGATCAGTAGCGGGCGCTCCTCCCATTTTGGATGCGCTATACCGACTACGGCAGCAACCTTTACTCCGCTGCATCCGGCAGCTGCATTTTCGAGGTCGATCGAACTGATCCATTCGCCCCCCGACTTGATAACGTCCTTCGTGCGATCGGTAATGCGCATGAAGCCGAAGCTGTCGATCGTCGCGACGTCGCCGGTATCGAACCAGCCGAGATCGTCCGTACAGTCCGATGGCTGTCGAAAATAGCGTTGTACGACCCAAGGGCCTCGCACCTGCAAAGCCCCGGAACTGCGGCCGTCGTGGGCGCATGTGGTGCCGTCGTCTCCCACAATCCGCATGTCGACCCCGAACTGGAGTCGCCCCTGGCGCGTCCACAACATGTCCTGCATCTCCGCCTCGCCGAGGGCAGCGATTGCCGGGGTCGGTGTCGCAATGACGCCGAGTGGGCATGTTTCTGTCATTCCCCAAAGCTGGAGAACATCGACATCATAGGAGGATTTGAATGTCTCAGCCATTGCGCGCGGAACGGCTGATCCGCCGATCATGATGCGTTTCAAAGGTCCGGGTGCGCTCCTGGTCGCCTCGAGATGGGCAAGATACATGGTCCAGATCGTGGGAACGCCCCCGGTAAAGGTGACCTCCTCGTCGCGAATGAGCTCGTGGAGGCTCGCCCCGTCCAGCCGGTCTGCCGGCAGTACGAGCTTGGCGCCGCAAAGCGGGGCCACGAAGGGAAGCCCCCAGGCCGTTGCGTGGTAAAGCGACGAACAGGGCATCACGGAATCGAAGGGCGTGAGGCCAAATGCGCTCGCAAGGCTTGCTCCCATCGCGTGAAGCACAACGGCCCGGTGGCTGTACAGAACCCCTTTTGGGTCGCCCGTCGTGCCCGAGGTATAGCAGAGAAATGCCGCCGAATTCTCGTCGAACATGGGCCAGCTGATCGTCTCCGGGAACTGGGCGAGCAAAGTGTCGTACGCGCGCGCTTCCAATTCACCGCCAGCGGCAAGCGGCTCGGCCGCGAGGACGATGAAAGTTTCGACATGGTGAAGCGCGGGCGCGATGCGCTCGACCAGAGCCGCGAGATTCGCCTCGAACAAGAGGACGCGGCTCTCGGCGTGATTCAGCGTGTATATCAGTTGCTCGTCGGACAGGCGCGGATTGGCGGTGTGGAGTACCGCTCCGAGGCCCGGCACGGCGTAGAAGAGCTCAAGGTGGCGGTGTGTATTCCATGCGAGAGACGATACCCTGTCTCCGCTGGCGACGCCCGCGGCGGCGAGCATATTGGCGCTCTGCGCCGTCCGTCGCGCCAGTCCGGCATAGTCGTAGCGCCACAGATCGGCGCTACCGGGTTCGACCGATACGACGGGCCGGTTACCGTGCGCGCGAACGGCATAATCGAGTATCGACCCGATGGTGAGCTGCGCCGATTGCATCTGTCCGTTGATCGTCATGAAGTCACTCCGGGTCGGTATGGACCACCTAATCTCCAGCGATTGTGAATCAAAGTCCGCCAGCACGTGCCCTATCGGCAAGCGCTGGCGGACAAGGCGGCAGCCTGGCCGCACGCGATCCGCGAATTCGTCGCCCTCGGATCGCGTTCGGGCGCGTCAGAACCGCAGTTCGGCGCTGACGCCCACTTTCCTTGGTTGTTCGTAAAAGCCATCGGTCGCCTGGGCGCCGACGCGGATCGTCTGAAAGACCTTCTCGTTGGTGAGGTTGGTCGCCCACAGGCTGAACTTCCAGCGATCTCCGGTCGGAGCGAAGGAAATCGACGCATTCGTCAGGGTATAGCTCGGCTGCGAGAAGAGATTCTGGAAATCATAATAGAGCCGGCTCGAATAGAAGGTGTTCACGGAAACGCCGAGGCGACCCGCATCGAACTCGTGGCCCCAGTCGACGCCGAGGTTGAACGTCCATTCGGGCGCGCGGGTCATTACGTTGCCCGAAGCGTCCGCCGGCGAAACGGTGTTGCCGCCATCCGGGCGGGGAAAGAAGCTCTGGGCGAGCGGAAAGTTGCGATAGCGCGCGTGGCTGTAAGCAACCGATCCGCGGATGCTCAGGTCCTGTACCGGCTGCACGATCGCCTCGAACTCACCGCCGTAGATCTTCGCATTGGCCGCATTCTGCAGGATGTAACTCGGGCCCGACGCGTCCTTCGCCTGCACCTGGAGATCGTCGTAGGTGTAATGGTAGACGGCGAGGTTCGTACGCAGCCAATCGGCGGGATCGACCTTGATTCCGGCTTCCCACGCCTTGATATTTTCCGGATTGACCGGGTTTGGCGAGGTGCCGGCCATATTATAGACGCCGCTCTTGAACGCGGTGCCGTAGCTCGCATAAATGTTGCCGTCCGGCGAAAATTGGTAGCGTATGGCACCGCGATAGTTGAACTTGTTGAAGGATTTGGCCGTCTTCGGAACAACGAGATTGCCATTCACGACCTGTTCGAACGTGCGCCTTTCGGTCGTATAACGGGCGCCCACGGTCACGAACAGATCGTCGACGATCTCGTATGTTCCTTCGGCGAACCCTGCGAAGGAGCGACCGGACAGCGCGGGGTCAAGGCGGAGCGTGGTCGCTGGAATGCCGGGGCCGGCAGAGGTCACGATTTGCAGGCCGGAATGCCCCCCGAACTGGTAGAAATAGCCGCCGGCAAGCCACTGGAAGCGGCCGGGATCGGCGGAACTGAATTTGATTTCCTGGCTCCCCGACTCGGTCGCAAAGGCTGCCGGGAAATTACCCAGGAAGATGTTCGAGGCGTCGGAATCGGTTTCCTGATACCAGCGCAGGTTCATGAAGCCGCTCGTCGCCTCGACGTTGAAGCCATCGAATTCTAGCTTGATGTGAAGCGCTGCGTTCCAACGGCGAAGATCCAGTGCCGGGATACCGGTCAAGGATGCCTGCCATGCATCGGTAGGCAGTATGACGCCGGGAAAACGGCGGCCCGCGGTGTTTCCGTTAACCGGCTGCGGCGAGTTGGTCGTGCTGTTCTGGTCGAAGAACTCGCCCGTAAGGATGATTTTGGCGTTGTCCGCGGGCTGCCAGAGAAGCTTGCTGCGCAGGTTGATCACCTGCTGGTCGCCGAGCGTGCCGCCGCGAACAAGGTCGTCGATATAGCCATCGTTCTTGCGATACAGCGCGGCGAAATCCGCCGCGAACTTGTCGCTCAGGCCGCCGGTGATGTAGAAGCGCGCGTCGTAGTCGCCCGCATCGTTGCGCATCCGGCCGTAACGCAGCGACGCCTTGCCGCGGAGATCGAAGCTCGGGTCCGGCGTGATCACGTTGATGAGGCCGCCGGTGGCATTGCGCCCGAATGTCGTGCCCTGGGGGCCGCGAAGCACCTCGACGCGCTCGACCTCGACGAGGTCGATCCAGTTCGCGGCCGATTCCGGCTGGTACACGCCATCGATATAGGTGGCGATATTGGGCTCGTCGCCGATGGAAATCCCGGTCGACCCGACGCCGCGAATGACGGGCTGAAAGACGCCCATGTTGCGGCTGCCGATGAAGCCGGGCACAACCTGGGTCAGCGAACGAACCGTCGACACATCGGCGGCCGAAAGCGAATCTCCCGTGATTGCCGTCACGGCGACAGCGACGTCCTGCAGCCGCTCTTCGCGCCGGGTCGCCGTCACGATGATATCGGAAATGCCTGTGCTCGACTGTGCTTCGGGCTCCGGCTCGGTGGCCGTTGCGGTCTCCTGCGCGTGGCCGGCCACGCTCCATGCAAACGCGATCATTGCGACGCCGCTCGCCAGGATGCGCGAGCCTCTGCGGCTATTCTTCGACATTATTTTTCTCCCTCTCCCTGATTATTCTGCTCAGTTCAGACGCAAATATCCTTCGAGAAAATCCAGGCGGTCGTTGCCCCAGAAAATCTGGTCATCGACGAACATCATCGGCGCGCCGAACACGCCGCGCGCATAAGCTTTCGATCTCGCCTCGCGGTAGCGGAGCGCGCCCTCCCCGGACGTGACGAAGGCCGTCACTTCGTCCGGATCGAGCCCCGCCGTCGATGATGCTGCGCGCAGTTCCTGGTCGTCGCGGGGGTCGATGCCGATCCCCCAGATCCTGCGATACCCGTCGGCGACGAACGCCTCGGCAGCGCCGCACTGCGCCGCGTATATGGCAGCGATGTTCCATTCGGAGCACTCGAAGCTTGCGGGAAAGGCGAGGGGAACCTCATATCGGTCCGCCCAGCGTCCAAGATCGGCCATCAGAACCTTGATCTTGGCCGGAACTTCGCGGTTAGACGGGCCGTAGTTGCCTGCCGCAATCTTGGCCTCGGGTATGTCGATCGGATGATAGGCAAGGGTCCGGCCATGCGCGCGCGCCATTGCGGGTAGCCGCACGTGAGCAAGGTAGCTGAACGGGCTGATGAAATCGAAGTAGAAATCGATGACGGATGTCATGGGAGGGCCTCTTCGAAGCCGACCATCTTCCGATAGTTTTGCCAGAAGCCGATAATGGCCCCTTCGGTCACCAGATGATCGGCATCGTCCGCGCCGCCGCCGCCCATTGCGATGTACGACTTCGCACCGCGATCGGGTGTGACTGCCTGCTGGACGATTTCTACCGCCTCGCCGTCCTCCATCGAGATAACCCCGGCGGGACCGATCAGATTGGACTGCTTCAGCCGGATGGCATCCATTTCCGGGTCGTCGTCGGCGTAGCCGAACTGGGTCCACACGAGTTCGAACGAGTCCGGCCCGCGCGTGACAATCTGGCGCACCGCGAGCGTATTCGATATCTGCTGGAGGATGAGGTTCGGATAGAGTGCCAGGATGACGAGCGTAATCCCATCCGGGAACTCGCTGCGCCCCGCCAGCAGCGAGGGGTCCTTGAGCGTGAAGCTCGTGTCGAAGCTGCGCGATTCCTGGTAGACTTGGCTGTCGCGCTCGGCGTCGTTGCTTCCTGCCATCGAAAACAGGAGCGAATGCCGCTTGTTCTCGTCCATCACGCACTTGCCTGTCTGGGTCGAGCGATAAAGACCGAATGTATTGTGAAACAGGTGAAGCAGGCTCGCATGATAGGGGTCGCGCGTATTCTCGGCGTACAGTTTCCAGTTGCCGTGAATGAACTGGCGCTGATTCCCCAAAATCTTGACGGGGCGACACATAATCCGTTCGACATGCTCCGTGATGAGCGGGCCGAGATAGTCGCGCAGTGGCTCGACCTCTTCGGAGAATGTGGCGAAGACCAGCCCGTTTAGGGACTCCACCCGCAGCTTGACCAGGCCGTGATCCTTGAGTGCGAAGTCAGCGGGCATTCCGCCCTGGCCCTTGATACCGCGGCGAAAGGGAACACCAATGAGATCCCCGTTCAGATCGTAGGCCCACTGGTGGTAGACACATTCGAGGTGCGGCGCGTTGCCGCGGCGCTCACGGCAAACCATGGCGCCGCGATGCGCGCACCTGTTGAGGACGACATGCAGGCCGCCATCCTTGTCGCGCGTGACGACGACCGGCGTGTCGCCGATGAACGTCGCCTTGTAGTCGCCCGGCTCCGGCACCTCGGCTTCCAAGGCGACGAAATTCCAGGTGGGGCCGCGAAAGAGACGCTCTTGTTCCGCCTTGTAATACGCCTCGTCAGTGAAGACCGAGTAGGGAACCCGGCACCCGATGCGATCGTGCTCGCTCGCTGTTGCCGATGCGTCGGCCGCGCCGTGATTGTTGAGCATGCCTTACCTCAGTCCTAGATGGGTCGAACCATCAGAGTGTCCACAAGGTCCGTATCGAAGATCGCTTTCTTCGAACGAAAAAGAAATCGTCCTGAACTGTAAACTATTTCGTCGACATACTTCCCGGTGTTGTAAACGAATGACTGGCCTATATTTCGGGTCTGCAGTACAACATAGTTGGTGTGTGCCGTGACAGCCTCCGGCGTAACGCCATGGATACGGCTGGTGCTGATGATGTGACGATAGTTATGGACGGGAAAAATGTTCGCCCTTCGTAACGAGACGACGCGATCGACGAGCATGCCCCTGCTGTCGCAGAAGATGGTTGCGACGGGCAGGCCGCGGTCTGCATTTTCGCGGGGTATGACCGAATATAGGCATTCCTCGGTGAAGAGGTCCGGCCACTCCTCCAAACGGTCGTCGTCGATCAATTCGGCATGGAGGGCAACGAGGTCGGTGACTTCGCGCATCAATTCTGCCCGAGGGAGGGTCGTGAGGTCCACCGGCTCAGGCTTCACTGCGGGGCGGATCAATGGTGATCCACCCGTCTTCCAGGGTCACCGGGTAGGTCTTCAGGGCAATCTGGCAAGGATAGGTCGTCGCGGCCCCGCTCGGAATATCGAATGCGCCGCCATGATAAGGGCATTCGATCGTCGCGCCGTCCTGATATCCGTCGGTCAGGAGAGCGCTTCCGTGAGTGCAAGTATTGTCAGTGACAAAATAGTCGCCGTCTACATTATAGACGGCAAGAGGCGGATAGGCGCCGGGAGCTATCGCGACGGGTTCGCCGTCCTTCGGTTCTTCTATTCGGCACAGGCGAATTCTCTCCATCGCAACCATTTCCATTTGTTAGATGCCCTTGATTGATCGGCGCCAAATCAGCCGAGCGGGATATCCATGCCGTAACCCTCGGCCTCGTTGC
Source organism: Sphingopyxis sp. H050 (assembly GCF_001468265.1). GTDB lineage: Bacteria > Pseudomonadota > Alphaproteobacteria > Sphingomonadales > Sphingomonadaceae > Sphingopyxis. The sequence goes on from NZ_LNRZ01000001.1 coordinate 488,682, forward strand.
CGTGGCCGAAGAGGTCGCGAAGATAATGCTCCTGCTGGGGTCCGGCCTTCTTTGCTCCCCAGCCGAATTCCCACAGCCACCCCGACGGGTTGGCACAATAGAAGGTGAGCGCTTCGTCGTTGGCATGCTTGCCGAGTTGGAGAGCCACGTCGATTTTCTGCTCGCGCACCATGTCGTGAGCAAGGCCGAGGTCGTCGAGCTCGGTATATTCGAGCATCAGGTGGTTGATGCGCTTCTCCATCGGTCCGAGCCCGAAGGCGACCGAATGTTGCCGGTCGTTGCAATGCATGAAATAAGGTGTGGCAACCATGCCGTTCGGAAGGGTGAGTCGATACTCGACCGACCCCCTCAAACCGAGCAATTCGTAGAAGCGGACCGCAGCGGGAACGTCATCCTGTCGTAGAATGCAGTGACCTACGCCTTCCGGCCCGGTGACGAACTTTCCGAACATCGGGCGGCCCGGGTGGAAAGGACGATGATTGTCGACTTGCGGACCGTAGAAAATCTCGGTCGGATTGCCGCCTGGGTCCTTCAGCTTGGCAAGCCCGAGAACATGGCGATCGAGGGCCTCGGCTTCGGTCGATACATCAACCTCGATATTCTGCGAGACCAGCTTTTCGACAAGGTCGTCGAACTCGCGCGGTCCGGCCACCCGCCACCCCAGATAGGCGAGGTCGTCGCCGCCGTCCCGGTGCAGGGCGATTCGATGATGCCACTTGTCCATTCTCAAATAGGCGCGACCGTCCTCGCCCTCGTCGACATATTCCATGCCCGCGATGCCGCTGGCGAATCGCTTCCAGGCGTCAAGGTCGGATACCGACAGTCCCAGATAGCCAAGCTCGGTCACGCCCGTCATTTTCCGCACTCCCACAGCATTTTTTCTCATTTGAGGGGCGATTCGCCCCGATGCATCTCTTATGGTGCAACGTGGTTCCGATAGTGCAACTTTGTTCTGAGTGCAACCCATTGCACATTATGGCATAGCTGCTATGGTGATCGTCAGGGCGAAATCGGCTTGAGCGCAGCGTTCGCGCCTTTCCGATCCTCCCGAAGCGTAACGGGCCCGCCGACGAACGGCCGGCGAACATGGAGAGAGGGATGTCGCAACCTGGGAGAGAGGCTTCGGCCGGAACAACCGACCTTGAATCACTTCGCGCGCGTATTGATGCATGGCTCGTCAAGGACGAAGCGAGCGGCCGGTTTCAAATCGATCGGGCCGCCTTTACGGATGCCGAGGTCTTCGCGCTCGAGATGAAGTATATTTTCGAGCGAAACTGGGTTTTCCTCGCGCACGAGAGCCAGGTGGCCAAGCCGAACGACTTCCTGACAACCTTCATCGGCCGGCAACCCGTGATCCTTTCACGCGACAGGTCGGGCAACCTGCACTGCATGATCAACGCCTGCGCGCATCGCGGCGCACGTGTCTGCCGGGAGAAGAGCGGCAGTCGCCGTAACTTTACCTGCCCCTTCCACGGTTGGACCTACGACCCAGCCGGTCGGCTGCTCGACGTCACCGACGAGGCCGGAGGAGGCTACGCGCCCGGATTCAAGCGCGAAGATTATGGGCTCGAACATGTCGCGCGGCTTGAAACCTACCGGGGTTTCGTCTTTGCGAGTCTCGACCCGGACGTGGTATCGCTCGAAGACTATCTTGCCGGGGCGAAGACCTTCATCGATCTGATGGTCGACCAGTCCATCGAGGGGAATCTCGAGGTTCTGCCCGGCGCAACGCGCTACCGCTACCGCGGCAACTGGAAGCTGCAGGTCGAAAACGGCCTTGACGGCTACCATATCGGGACGGTGCACGCGAACTACTTCATGACAGTAGCCCGCCGCGTCGACGGAACCTCGAAGAACGAGACAAGGGCCTTTGATTTCGGTCGCTGGAACCAGCTCGAGGGGGGGTCATTTTCGTTCGACAACGGGCACTGCGTGCTCTGGAATGACTATGCGAATTTCCAGGATCGTCCCAATTTCGAAATACTGGAGTGGCTGCAGTGCGAGCGGGGCGAGGAGCGCGCCACATGGATGAACGGCAGAATCCGAAATCTTGAGCTGTTCCCCAATGTGTTCCTGATGGATCAGACCAGCACGCAGATTCGCATCATTCGGCCGATCTCGGTCGATGAGACCGAGGTGACGACCTATTGCATCGCTCCGGTCGGTGAAAGCGACCGCGCCCGTGCGTTACGCATTCGCCAATATGAGGATTTTTTCAACGCCAGCGGAATGGCAACGCCCGACGATCTCACCGAGTTCAACAATTGCCAAGTCGGATTCGGCGGCGGCGCAGGGCGGGCGAACGATATGTCGCGCGGCGCGACGAGGTGGGTGCGCGGAGTCAGCAGTCACGGCGACGCGCTCGGTGTCGATGCCATCATGAGCGGGACCGCCGTGGCGGATGAGGGCCTCTATGTGGCTATCCACGACGAGTGGGTCTCGCGGATGCATACCGCGATCGAGCGCGAGGAGACGGAGCGCGCGACCGCGGTTCCGGAGATGGCAAAATGAGCAGCGAGGTTGCACAATGGGTGGCGATCCAGCGCTTCCTTGGCCGCGAAGCCGCAGCGTTGGACGCCAAGGATTGGGACAGCTGGCTGGACCTCTATCACCCCGAGGCCGAATATTGGGTTCCGGCCTGGGACGACAGCGGCCGACTGACCGAAGACCCCGAGCGCGAGATCTCGCTGATTTACTACCCAACTCGCGCGGGCCTCGAGGACCGCGTCTACAGGATCAGGACGGGACGATCGTCAGCGAGCTCTCCGGCACCGCGAACATCTCACCTGTTCAGCCTGCTTTCTGTCGAGCAAGTCGACGGTGCCATTCAGGCGAGGACCAACTGGTCGGCAACGTCGGTGCTGGAGGATCGGCCGACGGTATATTGCGGCTCGGCCGTTTACGACCTTGAACCCCACGGCGACACATTTGTCATTCGGCGCAAATATACCATTGTAGTCAACGACATGGCGCAGACGATGCTCGATGTCTACAGCATCTGAGGCAGCGGCGGTGACGTCCGGGACAGGTGGCAGGCCCTGTATCGGGACGATGGTCGGCGAACCCGCCGGTATCGGTCCCGAGGTGGTCGTGCGTGCGTGGGCGACGGGGCGGGTGCACGAGGTTTCGATACCCATGCTGGTCGGCTCGGCGGCGTCCATCGAACGCGCGCTGGAAGTGACGGGCGTCGCGGCGCGCGTCCGGGTCTTGCGCTCGTTCGACGCGCCGAGCGACGATCCTGCGATCATCGACGTCCTCGACACCGGCGCACTTGATGCGGCCGATCTCCCTTTTGCAGAAGATACCCTCGCGTCTGGCCTGGCAACCGCTCAGTGGCTCGCCGAGCTCGACGCGCTGGCCCGCGACGGACATTTTGCCGGGACGGTAATGGGGCCGATCAGCACCGGCTCGCTCAAGCTGGCCGGCAAGCTCGATATGGTCATCAGCCCGACCCCGGGCGAAAGCTACCTGCTTTTGCTCACCGGGCCGTTGCGCGTTGCCCACCTGACGGACCACATGTCGATCCGCACAGTCTGCGATCTCATCACACCCGACCTTATCGATGGAGCCCTGCAGCAAATCGACGCGGCAATGCGAAGCTGGGGTGTCAACGATCCTCGCATCGTCGTGGCAGGGCTCAATCCGCACGCGACCGGCGAGGAGGAGGTGCGTGCCATCGCCCCGGGCGTTGCGCGCGCGCGGCAGCGCGGGATCAACGTCGAAGGGCCGTCGGCTCCGGATACAGTGTTTCGCCAGTGCATAGAGGGTCGTTACGATCTGGTGCTCGCGATGTTTCACGACCAGGGCCATATTGCCGTGAAGACGTGGGGCTTTTCCGGGAATTGCGTCATCATGATGGGGCCACCCTATCTCCACATGTCGGTTGCGCACGGGACGGCCTACGACATCGTGGGAACCGGGAAGGCAGATCCCGCGATGATGCTCAGCGCAATGCGGACCTGCGGTGTCCTGGCAGCGGGGAAAGGCTTCTCCGGAATCGACAACTGACCCGGCTGGCTGGCCGCCACCGGACTTGATCCGCCCTTGAAGTCGCGGAGTTACGAATGCAGCTATTCTACGCGCCCGGGCTCTGTTCCTTGGCCCCTCACATCGCGCTCGCGCGCACCGGCAAGGCCTTCTCCCTGACGAGAGTCGATATGGCCACGCGCCTCACGGAAGACGGGCTGGATTTCCGTGATATCAAGCGGTCCGGAAAAATACCCGCGCTCCGCCTCGCCTCGGGAGAGGTTCTCACCGAGACTCTGGCTATCCTGCTTTATGTCGCCGATCTCGCGCCCGGGTCAGGGCTTGCGCCGCCCGCAGGATCCTTCGAAAGATATTTGTTCACGGACCTACTCGGTTTCATCTCTTCGGAGATTCACAAGAGCTTCGTGCCCCTTTTTTCAAAGGGGGCTCCGCAAGCTGCCAAGGCAGCGGCACGAGCCGAAGTGCTGCGCCATCTCGAAGCGCTGGAGGCCTGTCTCCACGAGAGAAGCTATTGCTTCGGACAGACCTTCACAGTGGCCGACGCCTATCTCTTCTGCATCTTGGGATGGGCGCCGCTCTGCGGCATCGAACTGGCCGCTTTCCCTTCGCTCAGTCGCTTCCGGGAGCGCATTGCCGCCGAAAAGGGCGTGAGCGAAGCTCTTCGGGCCGAGGGACTTCTGTGAATTCGGCGGCATGTTCCCATTTACCTGTTGCAAACGCGTTTCTCATGGTGCAACAATTTCATTACAGACGGCCGATATTCAACGGACGGAACGGAGGGTGAGGATGCTCGAAGCGACCAATGCCATTTGCACGTGTTTCCATGCGATGGAGGTTGAGGCATGACCTCCGAAACGATCCAGGATCGCCCGGAAATCGGCAAGTCGACGACGTTCGACGGAGTGACCACAAATTATCACGATATCGGGTCGGGCGATCCCATCTTGCTCGTTCACGGGTCGGGGCCCGGCGTGACGTCGTGGGCAAACTGGCGGCTCAATATGCCGGTGTTCGCCGAAGAGTTCCGGGTCATCGCGCCCGACATGCTGGGCTTCGGTTACAGCGATTCCATTGGCGCGATCACCGACAAGCGGGTGTGGACGGACCAGTTGGTGCGCCTGCTGGATGAGCTCGGTCTCGAACGGGTCTCGATGGTCGGCAATTCTTTCGGCGGCGGCGTCACGCTCGCCTTCATGATCGCACATCCCGACCGGGTGCACCGGGCGGTTCTTATGGGCGCCGCCGGGCTCGAGTTCCCGCTGACGCCGGCTCTCGACTTCGTCTGGGGTTACGAGCCTTCGCGCGAGGCGATGCACGCATCGCTCAAGATGCTCGCTTGGGATCAAAGCCGCCTGACCGACGACCTGATCGATTCCAGATATCAGGCCAGCATTCGGCCCGGCGCGCACGAGCCATATCGCGCCACGTTCGGGGGGCCGGATCGGCAGGCGGGGATCAATATGCTGGCGAGCCGCGAGGAAGATATCGCGGCGTTGCCGCACGAGGTCCTCATTCTTCACGGCAAGGCAGACCAGGTGATCCCGCAGGAAGTTTCCCTGCGCCTCGGCAACCTCATCGAACATTCGGACGTCCGCTTCTTCGGCGAATGCGGCCATTGGGTTCAGATCGAGCGCATGGCCAGCTTCAATCGGGCAGTGTCCGAGTTCTTCAAACATGGGCTGAAATGGTAAAAACTCTGGGAGAGTCATAATGGCAGTTACAGGCGTCATGCGTCCGGGCTATGTCCAGATGCGCGTCCTCGATCTCGACGAGGCGACCCTCCATTATCGCGATCGCATCGGGTTGGAGTTGGTCGGGCGGTCAGGCGACCGCGCGTTCTTTCGCGGCTTCGACGAATTTGATCGCCACAGCATCATTTTGCGCGAAGCCGACATGCCCGGCCTCGACAGGATAGGCTTCAAGGTGTGCAGCGAGAAGGATCTGGATCATTTCGCGGAGCGCCTCGCAGCTGGCGGCGTCGCTACCGACTGGATCGCGGCGGGTGAGGACCCGGGCGTCGGCCGCAAGCTGCGGTTTGCAGTTCCGACGGGTCACATTTTCGACCTCTATGCCGAAATGGAGCTTTCGGCGGATGGTCCGCCGGTGAAAAATCCGGACGTCTGGCGCAGCGAACCGCGGGGCATGCGGGCGATGCGTTATGATCACTCCGCGCTCAATGGCATCGATGTTGCCGGTTCGGCGCGCATCTTCGTGGATGCTCTGGATTTCTCCGTCACCGAGGAACTGGTTGACGAGGAGAGCGGCGCGCGCCTTGGCATATTCCTGAGCTGTAGCAACAAGGCGCATGATATCGCCTTTCTTGCTGGTCCCGAGGACGCGAAAATTCACCACACCTCGTTCCGTCTGGAATCGTGGAACGATGTCGGCAATGCGGCGGATATCATCAGCCGATATGACATCTCTCTCGACATCGGTCCGACTCGACACGGGATCACGCGCGGGCAGACCATCTACTTCTTCGATCCGTCCGGCAACCGGAACGAAACCTTCTCCGGCGGCTACGATTATTATCCGGACAATCCGCGAAGGACATGGGGGGTCGATCAGGCCGGCAAGGCGATCTTCTACTATGAGAAGGCGCTGAACGACCGGTTCATGACGGTCAATACATGACACCGCCGCCATGGTTGAGAACTATCGAACCATAACGCATCAAGCTGCCGTGCAGGCCGTTGCGGCAGCTGTCGGACACGGCGCCGCGAACGGTACGCCGGTAGTCGCCGCGGTCGTCGGGGCTTCCGGTGAGTTGGTCGCGTTCCTGCGGGGAGGCGCGGCACCGTTCCACTCCGAGAAGATTGCGCAGGACAAGGCGTTCACCGCTGCAAGTTTCAAGGTTCCTACTGCCGAAGTTTACGATCTGGTGTCGGGATCGGCTGCGCTTTGCGAAGGTATCGCGCACCAGCCCCGTGTCGTGATGTTCGGGGGAGGCGTCCCGGTCGTCTTCGACGGAGAATGTGTTGGGGGAATTGGCGTTTCGGGCGGCAGCGAGGAAGTCGACGTCGCCTGCGCCAATGCGGCTGCCGCTGCGATCGGGGCGAGGGAGTTTTAAATGGAACAGGCAAGGCGGCTCGAGGCTACGGACGCGGCAGGCGGATTGGAGATTGCACGCCATATTCTAAATTATATCGATGGCCGTTTCGAAAAGGGCAGCGCAGGCGCCACCTTTGCCAACATCGATCCTGCAAGCGGCCTCGAAACGGGGCGCGTCCACGAGGCGACGCGAGCGGATGTCGATCGCGCTGTCGGGGCAGCCCGGCGCGCGCTGACCGGCCCCTGGGGCAAGATGACGACGGCTGAACGCGTCCGACTCATTGCCGCGGTCGCCGACGAGATCGAGCGCAGGGCGGAGGACTTTCTGGCCGCCGAGGTCGCCGATACCGGCAAGCCGCGTCACGTCGCTTCGCATATCGACATTCCGCGGGGCGCGTCGAATTTCCGGATGTTCGCGGACGTCGTCTCGACCCTTCCCACCGAGACGTTCTCCACCCCGACCCCCGACGGGGCGGGCGCGCTCAATTATTCTGTCCGCAAGCCGAAAGGCGTCGTGGCCGTCGTTTGCCCATGGAACTTTCCGCTTTTGCTCATGACCTGGAAGGTAGGACCGGCGCTTGCTTGCGGTAACACGGTGGTCGTCAAACCTTCGGAGGAGACGCCCCGGACCGCCGCGCTGCTGGGCGAGGTGATGGACGCGGTGGGTATGCCTGCGGGCGTGTACAATGTTGTACACGGGTTCGGCCCGGATGCGGCCGGGGAGTTCCTGACCTCCCATCCAGGTGTCGATGCCATCACCTTCACGGGGGAGACAGGTACGGGCGAGGCGATCATGAAGCAGGCGGCCGTGGGGGTTCGCGATATCAGCTTCGAACTGGGCGGTAAGAATCCTGCGGTGATTTTTGCCGATGCCGATCTGGACAAGGCGGTCGAAGGGGTGTCGCGAGCGGCGTTTCTCAACACCGGGCAGGTCTGCCTCGGGACGGAGCGCATCTACGTCGAGCGCTCCATATTCGAGCCCTTTGTAGCGAGGCTCGCCGCCGCTGCCCAAGCGCTCAGGCCGGGCGACGTCAATGATCCCCAATATGTCGGTCCCTTGATCAGCGAAGAGCATCGCCAAAAGGTGCTCGGCTATTACGAGCGGGCGCTGGCGGAAGGGGCCACGTTGATCACGGGGGGCGGTATACCGCAAGTCGATCCGGCCGCGTCCGGGGGCTTCTGGATCGAGCCGACAATTTGGACGGGGCTGCCCCACGACGCGGCCGTTATGCGCGAGGAAATATTCGGACCATGCTGCGGTGTGATCCCGTTCGACAGCGAAGACGAAGCCGTCGCTCTCGCAAATGACACCAGCTATGGCCTGTGTGCGACGATCTGGACCCAGAACCTGTCTCGCGCGCACCGCGTCGCGGCCGCCATGTCGGTCGGCATTTGCTGGGTGAACTGCTGGTTCTTACGTGATCTGCGGACGGCGTTCGGTGGAGCGGGCCAATCCGGGATCGGCCGTGAAGGCGGGCAGCACAGCCTCGAATTCTATACCGAACTCGAAAATATCTGCGTGAAGGTTTGACCATGCCCGATCAGGAACAACTCGACCAGCAGATCATCGAACAGATCGCGGCCGAACTCAGAGTCGCGGCAGAAACGCGGACTCCGGTGCGCCCTCTCCGCGATCGGATTTCCGATGGGGGGGTGGCGGCCGCCTACGCGATCCAGGAGGCCAATACCAAGAATGCGCTTGAATCGGGTCGGCGGCTCGTGGGCCGAAAGATCGGCCTTACCTCCCGTGCCGTTCAAGCACAGCTTGGCGTCGATCAGCCCGACTACGGGATGCTATTCGCTGACATGGATGTGCCCGAAGGAGAGCCGGTAGCCCTCGATCGGGTCATCCAGCCAAAAGTCGAGGCGGAAGTCGCGATCATCATCGGGCGCGATCTCCCCTATCCGGACCTCACGACTGCGGAACTGATACGCGCCATCGAATATGTCGTGCCGGCCATCGAGATCGTCGATAGCCGCATCGCCAACTGGGACATCAGAATCTGGGACACCGTTGCGGACAATGCGTCGAGCGGCCTCTTCGTCCTCGGTGCGGTGCCTCGCAAGCTCGAGGGCCTGGACCTCAGGACCTGCGGCATGGTGATGGAGTGCCGCGGGGAGCCGATTTCGGTCGGAGCCGGGATAGCCTGCCTCGGCAGTCCGATCAGCGCCTCGCTCTGGCTTGCGCAGGTAATGGCGAGAGAGGGCCGACCGCTCGTCGCGGGCGATGTTCTCCTGTCCGGCGCGCTCGGTCCCATGGCGGCAGCGGCGGCCGGCGATGTGATCGAAGCGAGAATCAACGGGCTCGGTAGCGTCAAGGCGGCTTTCGCCGGCTGAGACGTCGCGAGCCGTTGCGGAAGTTCCGAAGGGAAGAATGACATGCAAAAGACCAAATGCGCGATAATCGGGTCCGGGAACATCGGTACCGATCTCATGATCAAGATTCTCAAGGGCTCCAGTGAGCTGGAACTCTCCGCGATGATCGGTATCGACCCGGCGTCAGAAGGCTTGGCGATGGCAAGGGAGCGCGGCGTAACGACGACGCATGAAGGTATGGCCGGCCTTCAGGCGCTCGACGTATATGGCGAAATTGGCCTCGTGTTCGACGCAACCTCCGCCTATGCGCATATCGAGCACGCGAAAGCGCTGGCGGAGGACGGCAAGCTCGTCGTCGATCTCACCCCGGCCGCGCTGGGGCCGTTCACGGTGCCGCCCGTCAACGCCTCCGTTTCCTCGGGCGCGCGCAATATCAACATGGTGACTTGCGGCGGGCAGGCGACAATCCCGATCGTCGCGGCGGTATCGCGCGTGGCCCCGGTTCATTATGCGGAGATCGTCGCCTCGGTTTCGTCGCGGTCCGCCGGGCCTGGCACGCGGGCCAACATCGACGAGTTTACACGGACGACGGCGAAGGGCCTGGAGGTTGTCGGGGGTGCCGCAAAGGGGCGGGCGATCATCATTCTGAACCCTGCCGAACCGCCGATGATCATGCGCGACACGGTGTTCACGCTGACCGATATCGTTGACGAAGGGCTGGTTCGCAGTGCGGTCGAGGAGATGGTGGCGCAGGTCCAGCGCTACGTCCCGGGCTACAGGCTGAAGCAAGATGTTCAGTTCGAGCGGTTCGGGTCGAACCGCCCCCTGAGAATTCCGGGCTACGGCGAATTCGAAGGGCTGAAGACAAGCGTCTTCCTGGAGGTCGAAGGCGCCGGCGACTATCTGCCCAAATATGCAGGCAATCTCGACATCATGACCTCCGCCGCAAAGGCGGCTGCCGAGGTGATGGTGCAGCATGCGGGGAGCGCGGCGGCATGACTTTCGATCCCGTTACCCAACCGCTCTACATCCAGGATGTCACGCTCAGAGACGGAATGCATGCGATCCTGCATATGTACGGGACCGACAGCGTCCGGATGATCGCGAAGGCGCTCGATGACGCCGGCGTCGATGCGATCGAGGTATCGCATGGCGACGGCCTGAACGGGACGTCCTTCAACTATGGGTTCGGCGCGCATACCGACTGGGAATGGATCGAGGCGGCTGCGGACGTGATCAAAAATGCCGTTCTCACGACGTTGCTGGTTCCCGGCATAGGAACGGTCGAGGAACTGAGGCGGGCGCACAGCATCGGAGTTCGGTCGGTTCGCGTCGCAACCCACTGCACCGAAGCCGATGTCGCGAAGCAGCACATTGGGATTGCCAGGGACCTCGGCATGGATGTCTCGGGCTTCCTCATGATGAGCCATATGATCGAGCCTGACGCGCTCGCTGCGCAGGCCCTTCTCATGGAAAGCTACGGTGCGCACTGCGTATATGTTACCGACAGCGGGGGCGCGCTCGACATGGACGGAGTGCGCGCGCGGCTCGAGGCCTATGATCGCGTGCTGAAGCCCGAGACCCAGCGCGGCATGCACGCTCACCACAATCTTTCGTTGGGCGTCGCGAATTCCATCGCCGCCGCCCAGGCGGGCGCGATACGGATCGACGCCAGCCTGGCCGGAATGGGAGCGGGTGCTGGTAACGCGCCGCTCGAAGTCTTCATCGCGGCCGCCGATCGGAAAGGTTGGCAGCACGGCTGCGACGTGATGGCGCTCATGGATGCCGCAGAAGACCTGGTCCGACCACTGCAGGACCGGCCAGTTCGCGTGGATCGCGAAACACTGAGCCTTGGCTATGCGGGCGTTTACTCGAGCTTCCTCCGCCATGCGGAAAAGGCGGCCGATCAATATGGCCTCGATACCAGGGCCATACTTGTCGAGCTGGGGCGGCGGCGAATGGTCGGCGGCCAGGAGGACATGATCGTCGACGTGGCCCTCGATCTTGTGGGGCGCAGCGGACAGGCAGCGACGCGATGAACTGGCTGGCAGATTTTGCAGAGACGCTCGATCAGGCCGCGGTCGGCGCCAGGGCCGTCCCGCAGCTTACCCATGCGCGTCCCGACCTCACGGTAGAGGATGCCTACGCGATCCAGAAGCTATCGATCGATCGTCGCCTCGATCGCGGCGAGCGACTGGTCGGCATCAAGATGGGACTGACCAGCCGTGCGAAAATGCGGCAGGTCGGAGTAGACCAGATGGCGTGGGGTCGGCTCACCGACGCGATGATGCTGGACGAAGGCGGAAGCCTCTCCCTCGCGAACTTCATCCATCCCCGAATCGAACCGGAAATCGCGTTTCTGATGGGCGCTCCGCTGGCCGGGCGGGTCACGATGGTCGAGGCGCTCGCCGCCGTGGCGGCGGTGGCGCCGGCCATGGAAGTGATCGACAGCCGGTATGAAGACTTCAAGTTCGCCTTGCCCGATGTGATCGCCGACAACAGTTCATCCTCGGGCTTCGTGATCGGCGGATGGAACGATCCCTCGCAGGATCTCTCCAATCTCGGGGTGATCCTGGAAGTTGACGGCGCGGTAACGGAAGTGGGTTCGAGCGCCGCGATCCTCGGTCACCCGCTTCGATCCCTCGTGGCGGCCGCGGCAATGGTTTCGCAGGGCGGCGGACGCATCGAGGAAGGCGACATCGTTCTCGCGGGCGGCATCACCGCCGCTCCGGCCCTCCATGGGGGTCAAGCAATACGTACGACGATCGAAAATCTCGGGTCCGTAGCGCTCAGGGTGCAAGCCTGATGCCGATCATCGAGGTCACCTTGCTCGAGGGGCGGACGCCCGAGGCGAAGGAGGCGCTCATCGCCGAGCTGACCGCTGCGGCCGTGACGGCCATCGGCGCCCCTGTCGAGTCGGTGCGGGTCATCCTGCGGGAGATACCGCCCGCGCATTTTGCAGTCGCAGGTCAGTCGATCGCCGCACGCCGCGCGCGCGAGCTGGGACCGGGACCATGAGTCTCGCGCATATGGTGGAGATTCACGGCGGGAGCGCTTTCTCCTGCCCTGACGGCGAGCGCGTTCTGGTCGCGATGGAACGGAGCGGAGCAAGCGATATCGGGGTGGGATGCCGCGGAGGCGGATGCGGTATCTGCAAGGTCCGCGTGCTTCGCGGACCGCATCGCCTCGGCAAGATGAGCAAGGCCCATGTGTCGGACTCGGACCTGGCCGCCGGAATTGCCCTCGCGTGCCGCCTCTATCCACTGGGACGGCTGACGATCGAAGTCGTGGATTAATCCTGGAGAGTTGACATGTCTGCATCGCTGAAACCCGTGGAGAGCAATTATGGCATCCGGAGCGAATATGGCCACCTGATCGGCGGCGAGTGGATCGCAGGCTCGAGCGGAAAGACGATCGCGCTCTTGAATCCTGCGACAGGGGAAACCTTGACGCGGATCCAGGCCGGCAATGCAGAGGATATAGGGCTCGCGGTCGCTGCGGCGAAAGCCGCATTTCCGGCCTGGTCTCAAAGTTCCGCGGCAGAGCGCCAGGACTTGCTTTACGAGATCGCTCGCCGGCTCAAGGCCCGGCACGAGGAATATGCCATCCTCGAGACCTTGAACAACGGCAAGCCGATCCGGGAGTCGATGTATTTCGACATGCCCAATGCGATCGGCCAGTTCGAGCTTTTTGCCGGCGCGGCCTACGGCCTGCATGGCCAGACGCTGGACTTTCCCGATGCGATCGGGATCGTACACCGGGAGCCGCTTGGTGTTTGCGCCCAGATCATTCCCTGGAACGTCCCGCTCCTGATGATGGCGTGCAAGGTGGCGCCCGCGCTCGCGGCCGGCAACACCATTGTCTTGAAGCCGGCCGAGACCGTATGTCTGTCGGTGCTCGAATTCTTCGTGGAAATGGCAGATCTGTTGCCCCCAGGCGTGGTCAATGTCGTGACAGGCTATGGCGCCGACGTCGGGGAAGCCCTTGTTACCCACCCGGATGTGCGTAAAGTGGCCTTTACGGGGTCGGTAGCGACGGCAAGGCGCGTGATCCAATATGCATCTGCCAACATCGTGCCGCAGACGCTCGAGCTGGGCGGAAAGTCGGCCCATATCATATGTGCGGACGCCGATATCGACGCCGCTGTCGAGAGCGCCACCATGTCCACGGTCCTGAACAAGGGCGAAGTGTGCCTCGCCGGATCGCGGCTCTTCCTCCATGAGGCCATCGAGGAGGAATTTCTCGAGAAGTTTCGTGCTGCGCTCGGCAACATCCGCCAGGGAGACCCTTTGGATCCGGCGACCCAGCTCGGAGCGCAGGCGTCGGCAATGCAGATGGAGAAGGTCGAATCCTATCTCGCGCTGGCCGTGGAAGAAGGCGCAACCGTGTTTGCCGGCGGAGCGCGGTCAGCCGATCCTGGTCTTGCAAAAGGTCACTATGTGCAGCCGACGATCTTCACCAAGGTCGCGAACGACATGCGCATCGCGCAAGAGGAGATATTCGGTCCCGTGACCACCGTGCAGAGCTGGGGCGACGAGGATGAAATGATGGCGCGCGCGAACGACACCAGTTTTGGCCTGGCCGGTGGCGTTTGGACCCGTGATATCGCGCGGGCGCACCGCATCGCGCGAAAGCTGGAGACCGGGACCGTCTGGATCAATCGCTATTATAATCTCAAGCCGAACATGCCGCTCGGAGGCTATAAGCAAAGCGGCTTCGGCCGCGAGTTCAGCCACGAGGTTCTGAACCATTACACGCAGACCAAGTCGGTTATCGTCAATCTCCAGGACGGCAAGCTTGGAATGTTCGATCAGTAGGGCGAGCGCAGATGATCAGAAATATTGCGATCGTCGGCGCCAATATGGCCGGCGCGCGCGCAGCGGAAGCGCTCCGCGGCGCTGGATATGACGGACGGATACACCTCGTCGGCGACGAGCCGTGGCGGCCTTACGAAAGACCGCCGCTCTCGAAAGAGTTGCTGTGGCACGACGGAGCGCCGCCGGAAACCTTCTATCTCCATGATGAAGCCTGGTACGAAGCGAACAGAATAGAGCTTCGCCTCGGTGTGCGAGCGGACACCATCGACCTGAGCGCGGGGGCCATTGGGCTGGCTTCGGGCGAGCGCATCGACGCGGACCGGATATTGCTCGCGACGGGCGGGGCCGCGAGACGGTTACCGCTGGACGGCGCGGACGCTGTCAACGTCCATCATTTGCGAACCTATGACGATGCGCTTCGTCTGGCCGGAGATTTGCGGCCTGGCGCCCGGATAGTCGTGATCGGAATGGGGGTGATTGGCGCCGAGGTTGCGGCGAGTGCGCGCCGCATCGGGTGCGAGGTCACGGCCATCGAGCCGTTTGCCGCCCCGATGGTTCGCACGATCGGCGAGCATTTCGGCGGGTGGCTGGGAGAATATCATCGTACGCAGGGTGTTCGGTCCCTGTTCGGCAGGTCGGTTGCCGCGCTCCGCCGCGACGGGGTTAGGGTCAATGCGGTCGAGCTTGACGACGGCGAGCTGGTGCCGTGCGATGCCATCGTCGTAGGGATAGGAATCGTGCCCGCGATCGAGCTGGCAGCGAGCGCCGGACTTGCCGTGGGCAACGGGATCGTCGTCGATGCCCAGTGCAGGGCCAGCAATCCCAACGTGTTCGCCGCGGGAGATGTCGCCGAGCAGCCTGACTTCTTTGGCGGGCGCGTTCGTCTGGAAACCTACCAGAATGCAGCGGAGCAAGGGGCGGCGGCTGCGTCGGGCATGCTCGGGCTGCCGGTGGAATATTGTCGTCCCTGCTGGTTCTGGAGCGATCAGTATGACCTCAATATTCAGTGCACAGGGCGGATCGATGCCGAAAAGCAGGTGGTACTCCGCGGGAGGATGGAAGATGGCGCCTTCTCCGCATTCTTCCTGTCGGACGGCGTCGTGACCGGTGCACTCACCGCGAACCGCCCCTCCGACATGGGCATCGCAAAGCGCCTCGTGGAGCGCAGAACGCAGATCGACGCGGCGCATCTTGCCGATGTCGATACACCGCTGCGGGAGATATTGAAGCGTGCGACGGCCTGAGCCTCGTCGACCTCAGCCTATCCCGCCCCCTGCGACATACAAGGTCTGCCCCGTAATATAGGATGCCTCCGGCGCGGCAAGAAAGCAGATCGCGGACGCGATCTCGTCCGGCTCGCCGAACCTCGCCATCGGCGTGTCGCGAAGCGTCTGACGGACAACGGTGTCGAAACCCGCGCGGTCCGCGTCGGTGGGCGGTGCCGGGTTGCGGGGCGTTACGCGCGCGACATTCACGCCGCCAGGTGCCACGCAATTCACGCGGATCGGGCGATCTTCCAGATCCTGTGCCAATGCCGCCGTCAACGCGGAGACACCCCCTTTCGCGGCGGCATAGGGCAGGCGGTTGATGCCTCTCGTCGCAACCGATCCGACATTCACGATCGCGCCTTGCCCGGCGGAAATGAGGTGCGGCAAGACAGCGTGACAGCACCATATGGTCGGCCAGAGCGACCGTCTGATCTCCGCTTCGATCTCGTTGGGGGAATATTCCCAGAATGGCTTCGCCCAAATCGTGCCACCGACATTATGCACGGCGACATCGACCCGGCCGTGACGGCTCATGACATTGTTATAAAGGGCTCGCGCTCCCTCAAGGCCTTCCAGATCATGGCACTCGGCCCGTGCGTCCAGCCCCTGCGACCGCAGTTCCGCTACCGCTCCTTTTGTCGCCTCCTCGGCGCGGTCGGCAATTGTCACAGAGGCCCCCTCGCGGGCCATCCGCGTTGCGACAGCGAGGCCGATCCCTTGCGCGCCTCCCGTGACCACCGCGATTTGACCAGCAAAACGATTAGAGCCGCCATACATGGATCATTTCTCCCGCATCGCAATTAGTTACATAGTTTCAGGTGTTTATCTTGGCATCGGACGATCGGTCCAATCTTACCATCTCGGTGCTTGCAAACACAAGGGGTAAAGCATTACACTATGAACAATGAAATGGGGCCCGCGATTCTGCGGAGCTTCAAAGGAGAGGGACAATGCGCGACAGGCTAATCCACCCGCGGGATATCAGGGGCGCTTGGGCGATCGTACCGACGCCAGCAACCGATGATGCGTCGGACTGGCGGGCCACGCAGACCGTCGACCTCGACGAGGCCGCACGCGTTGTGAATGGCCTGATAGAAGCCGGGATCGACGGGATTTTGAGCATGGGTACGCTGGGCGAGGCAGCCACGCTCACCCACGCCGAAAAGCTCGACTATATGCGTGCCATCGTGGATGCCGCCCGAGGCCGCGTACCGGTGTTCGTCGGGACGACCTGTCTCAACACGCGCGACACGATCGCGCTGACCCGCGAGGCACTCGAGATCGGCGCGGATGGAACGATGCTCGGCATCCCGATGTGGTGTGCGCCTGCGCTCGACGTGGCAGTCCAGTTCTACCGCGACGTCGCAGAGGCAGTGCCCGGCATGAACATCGCGGTCTATGCGAACCCTGAAGCGTTCAAATTCGACTTTCCGCGATCCTTCTGGGCGCAAGTCGCCGAGATTCCGCAAGTCGTTACGGCCAAATATATCGGGATCGGAACCCTGTTGGCCGATCTTGCCGCGGTGAAGGACAAGATCAAGCTGCTTCCGATCGATTTCGACTATTATGCCGCGGCGAGGATGGCAGACGATGTCGACGCCTTCTGGTCGAGCGGTGCGGTGTGCCATCCCCTCGTGACGACCACCTTGCGCGACATCGTCGCGGGAGCGAGGGCAAGCGGTGACTGGACGGCTGCCCGGGCGCTCCAGTCTCGCCTCGGGCCGACCGCGGCCCCGCTATTTCCGAATGGAAGTTTCAAGGAATTCTCGACGTACAATATCGGGCTGGAGAAGGCGCGGATGGACGCCGCAGGCTGGATGAAGGCCGGCCCCGTCCGGCCACCATACCATCTCGTTCCCGAGGCCTTTCTCGCCGGCGCGCGGCAGTCGGGGACGATGTGGGCTGACCTTGGCAGGGCGCTTGAAGCGGAGCGCGCCAGCCCCGCAGCAATGGAGTCGGCGTTATGACAAAGGTGGAGCTGGACTGGCCGCACAATATAAACGAGATTCCCAAGGAAGCTTTCACGCGCAAGGACATTTACGATGTCGAATTGCGTCGCATCTTTCATGGCGAGGAGTGGCACCCCGTGTGTCACGAGAGCGAGATTCCCGAGCCAGGCGATTTCAAGACCTTCAGGCTCGCGGGTGTCCCGCTGCTGATCGCGCGTGGCGACGATGGGGTCGTAAGGGCCTTTTTCAACGCGTGTTCCCACCGGGGCAATCAGCTCGAGACCGCGCCGATGGGGAACAAGACAGAATTTGAGTGCCCCTATCACCGCTGGCTGTTCAGCACGAAGGGGGAGCTGGTCGGTTGTCCGAACCAGCGCGAATTCCTGCCCGGATTCAACCGCTCCGACTATCCGCTCGCGCAGCCGAGAATGGAGAGCGTCTACGGTCTCGTATTCGTCACGATGTCGGCGCGGACCGAACCCCTTGTGGAAAGCCTCGGGGGGATGATGGAGACGCTGCGGGAGCTTGTTGGCGGCGACGGACGCCTGAAGCTGCTTGGCTATCAGAAGGTTCGCTACAATACGAACTGGAAGTCTTATACCGACAATGACGGGTATCACGCCCCCTTGCTCCATCAGGCCTTCAACCTTCTGAACTGGCAGGGCGGAAAGGGACGGCAGTTCACCAGCACAAAGCGAGGCCATATCGGATTCGAATCCGAGCTGTCGGTCGCCCGCGGTGACACCATCCTGCAAGATCCCTCGATCATCGAGTTCAAGGGTCAGGACCCCTCGGTCGGGTCGCGGATCGTGAGCCTTTTTCCGACGTTCGTCGCGACGAAACATCTCGATGTCATCAACCTGCGATTTGCGACTCCCATCGATCACGAGCGTGTGGAAGTTCACTACGCCTATTTTGCGCACGCCGATGACGACGAGGAAATGGTGCGTCACCGGCTGCGTCAAAGCTCCAACCTCCTCGGGCCGAGCGGCCTCATCAGCATGGAAGACGCGTCGATCTTCCATCGCATTCACATCGGAAATCATACGCCGGGAGCAGCCGTCTTCCAGAAAGGCGTCCGAGATCCCGAGACGATCGAGGAGGAATTCCTGCAGAATGACGAGAGCGGTAACTTGCCGCGCTGGGAATATTATCGCGAGGTCATGGGATTCGCGAGGCGTGCGGCATGAGCCTCGCGCCAGATTCTCTGAACCGCGCCCTCGACGCTCTGCTCGTGTCCGACGCAGACGCCCTCGACAGCAAGGACATGGCGCGCTGGTTGTCCAACTATGCCGAGGAAGATGCGGCCTCCTATATCTGCCTGTCGGCCGAGAATGAGGAACAGGGGCTTGCGCTCGGTTTCATGTACGACGATTGCCGCGCACGGCTCCTCGACCGGGTTACCTATATCACGCAAATCTGGGCTGGAACCTTCCAGGATTATCGTACGCGGCACTTTGTACAGCGGGTGGCGACCGGGCGCATCGATGATCAGACCTGGCACGCACGTTCGAATTTCAGCGTGTTCATGACGCCCGAAGATAGCGGCGTATCGGAAGTGCTGGCAACGGGCAGGTACGAGGATGTCGTGCGCGAATCCGCGGCGGGAGAGCTTAGGCTCCTCTCCCGCCGGGCGCTGCTCGATACGACCGTGCTGCCACGTTACCTGGTTTATCCGATTTAGCCCCGCCGGGCGGTCACTTGGGGGAGTGGCCGCCCGGCAAACGGCGTCGGCTCATTCGAGACGATGGCCCAAATCGTCAGCCCGATTTTGCCCAGTCCCTGGCGCCGAAGTGAAGTTCCATCATCGGCCGCATGACGTCCCACCGCTCAAGCTGGCTCCAATGGCCGGACCTGTCGAGAACATAAAGTTCCGCGTGTTGCAGATGTTCCAGCAGATAAAGGCTGGTGTCGAGGGGGACGATGCGATCCTGCCTGCCGTGGAAGATCAGCACGTCGTGCGGAAGCTTGCTCAGGATCGACGGCGGCATCGCCAGAGCTTCGATACCAACCTTCATCGAGTCGATCATCTTCGCTGCGACGGCCATGACGGACGGGTCGGTGGCAATCTTGTAGCGCGACGAGACGATCTCCTCCATGCCCTCGAACTTGTCTGCATCATAGGCGAAACTGTGCATAAGCTGCCGATACCGCGACGGACGGGGATCGGAATAGAATGAAAGAAACCGGATGAGTTCCGGCGTCCGGGGAGCGGGAGCCCCGATGGAACCCATCAATACGACCTTGCCGAAACGCTCCGGGGCCTCGCTCAGAAGCTGCAGCGTAAGCGCGCCGCCCATCGAATTTCCGACGACGTGCGCGACGTCGATCGACATGGTCTCCATGAGCCCGAGGCATTGTTCCACGCGCGTGCCGATCCAGCCCATGATATTGTCCGGCGAGGGGTCGGGGATCGTCGACTGCCCGAAGCCGATCAGATCCGGAGCGACGACGAAAAAATTCTCCGCCAGGTCGGGCATGAGGTGCAGCCAGTTCGACGCGGCGTGCGCTCCGGGCCCGGCGCCATGCAGCAGCAGGACCGCCGGATTGGCAGGATCGCCAGCAATGAGCGTGTGCGATGTCAGCCCGCGGCCTACGATTTTTTCTTCGCGTACAGCTGTGTTCACGATGTCTCTCCCTTCCTTCTCCATGTCCAAGACGATCAAGTGCTTTGCACAATGGATATCGCATTGTCTAATGTATTCGCGTTTGGAATCTCGCGAGATCCCATATCGCTAGACTCGAATATCTCTATGTGCAATGCATTGCCCATTGGATTTCACTTCCACGCGCAGCGCTTTGGCTCGCGAAGGAAGATCGGAAGGGGACCGCCATGGACGATAGGCTCATCGCGACGCTCGCCGGCGAATTGGGCGAAGCCGAGAAGACGCGGACGCCCGTTCGTCAATTGTCGGCCCGCTATCCCGATATGACGATCGAGGATGGCTACCGGGTCGCCCGCTCTTGGGTGGACGGCAAACTCGCATCGGGCCGCCATTCCATCGGGCGCAAGATCGGTTTGACCTCCCGCGCAATGCAGCAATCGGCCGGCATTACCGAACCGGACTATGGCACATTGCTCGACGACATGGCTTTCGAGGAAGGAGGCGATATCCCTATCGATCGCTTCATCAACCCGAAGGTCGAAGTCGAGCTCGCCTTCTTCCTGGCTCGCCCGCTGAAAGGGCCCGGTGTCACGGCTCACGCCGTCCTTGCGGCGACGGACTATGTCGTACCGGCGATAGAGATCATCGATAGCCGCGTTCAAGCCATCGACGAGGTGACGGGAAGCGCGCGCAAGATCCAGGATACGATCGCGGACAATGCGGCGAATGCCGGCATCGTCATCGGCGGGCGTCCGGTCCGGGTCGATGCCGTTGACCTTCGGTGGGTGGGCGCCATCCTCTCGCGCAATGCCGTGATCGAGGAGACCGGCCTCTCGGCCGGGGTGCTGAACCATCCAGCGCGCGGCGTCGCTTGGCTCGCGAACCGGTTGGGGGTTTGGGGCGAGGACCTGCAAGCCGGAGAAATCTTGCTCGGAGGTTCTTTTACGCGCCCCGTTCCCGTCTCTCGAGGCGACGTCATATCGGCCGACTTCGGCAGGCTCGGCTCCATCGGCATGAGATTCGCCTGACGTGCCGTTGCCCATGCCTCCCAATCGCTTCAAAGCCGCGCTGGCGCAGCAACGTCCCCTGTTCGGATTCTGGCTTGCCCTGGCCGACGCCAGTGTGGCTGAAATATGCGCCGGGGTCGGTTTCGACTGGCTGCTGATCGATGCCGAGCACGGCCCGCAGACGCTGCCCGGCATTATTGACCAGCTTCGCGCGATAGAAGGCTGCTCTTCCTGCGCCGCCGTGGTACGCGCACCTTCCTCCGATCCGATCGTGCTGCGGCAGATCCTGGACCTGGGCGCTGCAACGCTGATGATCCCGATGGTCGAAAATGCCGAACAGGCGACCCGGATCGTCGATGCATGCCGGTATCCGCCTGCAGGGAGTCGGGGGATCGGCGGCGCGAGGGCGTCGCGCTGGGGTGCTATCCCCACCTTTGTCTCTGAAGCGAACGCGCAGCTTTGCGTAATCGCGCAGATCGAGACCATGGCGGGGATAGAAAATCTCGAGGCAATTGCCGCGGTCGACGGTGTCGATGCCCTCTTCATCGGTCCCGCGGACCTCGCAGCCTCCGCGGGGCTGATGGGCAGCTCCAACCGGGACAGGCTGCGGGACCTGACGCTGGACGCTCTCGCGCGGATCATCGCGGCCGGAAAGCCCGCAGGAATCTTGTCGCGCGATCTCTCCTTGGTCGATGCCCATCTCGCGGGCGGGGCGAGCTTCGTCGCCGTCGGAATCGACGCATTCGCGCTCGCTGATGCGGCCGGGAGGCTGCTGGAACGCTTCAAGCCATGATGCGCGACGGTGTCACCCACTTATCCCTTGCACAATGAGCAATGGATTGTATGGTGTGCGTCAACAATAGAATCGGGAGCGGGTCTGCAATGGCGATTTCTGGACCGAAATGCGACGCGATCCGCCGGGTCCTGTGACGCTGCGGAGGATCGTTATTGCCGTGACTGGCGCCACCGGCGCAGTCTACGGTCTGCGGCTTCTCGAAATGATGCGCGATACGCCCGGCTTCGAAACGCATCTCGTCGTTTCTCAGGCCGCTGTGCTGAATATCCGTGAGGAGCTACCGCTGACGCTGAAGCAGTTCGAAGCGGCAGCCGACGTGGTGCACAATGTTCGCAACGTGGGAGCCTCTATCGCGAGCGGATCCTTCCTTTGCGAGGGTATGGTGGTCGCGCCATGCTCGATGCGGACTCTGGCCGCAATCGCCAACGGGCTGTCCGACAATCTCATCACTCGTGCAGCCGACGTCATGCTCAAGGAGCGGCGCAGGCTGACGCTGATGGTCCGCGAAGCGCCGCTCAATCTCGCTCACCTGCGCAACATGGTCGCATGCTCTGAAATGGGCGCGGTCATATTTCCGCCTGTTCCCGGCTTCTACGCGCGGCCGTCGACGGTCCAGGACATCGTCGATCACAGCTGCATTCGCGTCCTCGATCAATTCGGAATTCATCGGGACCAGGACCGGCGCTGGACCGGCCTCAGCAGTGCCCAGATCACGCGCCTTGAATCGACCGAACCTTCGGAAAGGGTAAGCCAATGATGAACGAGCTTAATCGCCGCGACTTGCTCGGGGCAGGGCTTGTCACCGCTGGATTGGCAGGGGTCGCCGGCCTCGGCTCCGTGCCTGCGCGAGGCGAACCGGTCCGGGTGGTGCGGCAGCAGGGAATCCCCGAAAGCATCCGCTTCTCCGATGCGCTTGCCTCGGAGGTTCCGACCGCCAGCGCGTTGGAGGTTGGGCCTGGGCTGGACGAATTATTCGGATACCGCCCGAGCGGAAAGGGCGTGATTGCCGGACTGACCTCCGACCCGGTGGCGATGATCGCCGGTCAGCTTCTGGTCGAGGCGGGCGCCACTCCGATCCTGCGCTGGGACCATAGTTATGGTGCCGGCCGATGGACGCACCGGATAGCCGGCCAGCCAGGCTTCGCAGGTGTTTCGCAATTCACATGGCCGGCCGTTGCTGCGATGCGCCTCCGCGACGAGCTCGCCGGACGGGCGGCCGGGCCGCGGGAGTCGGTGTGTGCCTCGGAGATTTGCGGCTTGAGTGCGCGCAGTCCCGGATTTCTCGTGACCTGGGCATTTCGCCTCGACGGAGGTGTCCGATGACGCCCAACCTTCCCGAGGGCATTGCTGCTGCCGACTTCTCGCGCCTTCTGGAGGAGCTCTCCGGCGTCGTCGGGAAATCCTGGGTGTTCGTCGACGAGCTTCCTCTTTCAAGCTACCGCGATGCATATTCGCCTCTCGCCGACGGCACGCTGTTGCCCTCGGCGGCCGTTGCTCCAGAGAATATCGAGCAAATTCAGAAAATTCTCGCGATCGCGAACAATTATCGCGCGCCGTTGTGGACGATCGGGACCGGGCGAAATTTTGCCTATGGCGGCCCGGCCCCCCGCAAGTCCGGATATGTCATCCTCGACTTGAAGCGCATGAACCGGATCATCGAGGTCAACGAGAAATATGGCTATGCGCTGGTCGAGCCCGGCGTTTCCTACATGCAGCTTTACCGGCACCTCCAGCGGATCGGCAGCAAGCTCTGGATCGATCCCGCCGCGCCGGCATGGGGCGGCGTGATGGGGAATGCCCTTGAACATGGCGCCGGCTACACTCCGTACGGCGATCACTTCATCATGCAGTGCGGCATGGAAGTGATGTTGCCGGACGGTCAGGTCGTGCGCACGGGGCAAGGTGGAATCGCGGGAAGCAAGAATTGGCAGATCAGCAAGCATGGCATCGGTCCCCAGTTCGATGGCATGTTCACCCAATCGAACTTCGGCGTTGTCACCAAGCTCGGCATCTGGCTGATGCCCGAACCACCCGGGTACAAGCCGTTCATGATCACCTTCCCGCGGGAAGAAGATCTCGAGCAGATTTTCGAGATCACGCGCCCGCTCAAGGTTAACCAGATCATCCCGAATGCTGCTGTCGCAGTCGATCTGCTGTGGGAGGCATCGGCAAAGACGACACGCCGCCACTATTATGACGGAAAAGGCCCGGTTCCGCCGTCAGTCCGGGCCAAGATCGCATCCGATCTCGATCTTGGCATGTGGAATTTTTACGGCGCGCTTTACGGGCCGCCGCCCATGATCGAGAACAACTGGAAAGTCATCGAGGACGCATTCGGCAGCATCCCGGGGGCGAAATTTCACTTCGCGCGCGAAAACGACCCGGCATGGGACTATCGCGTGAAACTGATGCGCGGCGAACCCAATATGACCGAGTTCAGCATAATGAACTGGATCGGGGGGGGCGGGCATGTGAACTTCTCGCCAATCTCCGCGCCGAACGGGGCCGAGGCGATGTCGCAATATAATCTGATCAAGCAACGCTGCCACCAGTTCGGCTTCGACTATATCGGCGAATTCCTCGTGGGGTGGCGCGACATGCATCACATCCTGATGATCATGTACAATCGCGCCGACGAAGCGATGCGCAAAAGTGCATACGACCTGTTCAGCCTCCTTGTGGACGAGGCCGCCGACGCGGGCTTCGGCGAATATCGCACCCATCTCGCCTTCATGGACCAGATCGCGAAGACCTATCGCCACAATGATGGAGCGCTATGGGACCTGCACCACCGCCTGAAGGATGTGCTCGATCCGAATGGAATTCTGTCGCCAGGCAAGCAGGGTATCTGGCCGAAGGCTGCGCGCGGCTGATGTCGGCGTCCCTTGATCTCCCGGGATTTTCATCATGACCCATGCCCGTCCCCACCTTCACCACTGGATCGCCGGCGAGTTCGTGGCGCCCGGAGATGCCGGATATTTCGACGACCTCAACCCGGTTGACGACAGCCTTTACGCGCGCGCCGCGGCAGGGACGTCCGCCGACATCGAACGGGCCGTTGAGACGGCCGACGATGCCTTCCGCAAGTATCGCCACCTGCCGGCAGCGGTGCGCGAGGATTGGATGGTGAAGGCGTCGGCGCTGATCGAGCGCGACGCCGGAGCCTTTGCGGATGTCCTCATCGAGGAAATCGGCTCACCGATCGCGAAGGCCGGTTTCGAAACCCGATTTGCCGCGAGCTTCCTGCGCGCCGCGGCGGGTGTGCCGCGCCGTATCCGTGGCGAGACCATCCCTTCGGACGCCCCCGGCAGGTTCAGCATGAGCCTGCGCGAGCCGGTTGGCGTGGTCGCGGGCATTACCCCGTTCAACGTGCCGTTGATCAAGGGGATCAAGCAGTCCGCAATGGCTCTGGCGACGGGAAATGCCTTTGTCCTTTTGCCCTCCGAGTCTGCGCCGCGGGTTGCCGACATGCTTGCCCGGCTCTGGTCCGAGGCCGGCGTTCCGGCTGGGCTTTTCAATGTCGTCTATGGCGACGGCGCGCGCATCGGAGACACGCTCACGAGCCATCCGAAGGTACGCGCGATAACCTTCACGGGCTCATCGCGCGTCGGAAGGCATATTGCGGCGATCGCCGCAAGGGAGCTGAAGAAATACACGCTCGAACTCGGCGGCAAGAGCCCGCTCGTGATCTGCGCCGACGCAGATATCGAAAAGGCGGTCGCGGCTGCGATCTTCAGCATTTTCATGTATCAGGGGCAGGTCTGCATGGGCGCCTCGAGAATCTATGTCGAGCGACCGATATTCGAGGATTTCTCGAAAGCGTTTGCCGCGGCCGCCTCGCGGCTGACGGGGGGCGATCTCCGCGACTCCTCGACGATGCTGGGGCCGATAATCTCGGATCGCCAACGGCAACGCGTCCGGCGTCACGTTGACGACGCCAGGGACAAGGGCGCCAATGTGCTGGCGGGAGGGCAATGGCTCGGAAATGTGTGCGAAGCCACAGTCCTCGCCGGCGTCATGCCGGAGATGGACGTCGCAAGGGAGGAAACCTTCGGTCCCGTGACGTCGCTCTATCCGTTCGACAGCATGGACGAGGCCCTGCGCCTCGCAAATGATACCGAATATGGCTTGAGCGCGGCGATCTTCACGCGCGATATCGACAAGGCGCTGAAGTTCGCGCGCGAAGCGGAGGTCGGTATGGTGCATATCAATGCCCCGACCCTGCACGATGAGCCCCATGTTCCATTCGGGGGTGCGAAAGCCTCCGGTTTCGGCCGGGAAGGAACCGAGGTCGATCTCGACATCATGACCGAGTGGAAGTGGGTCACCATTCAGACCGGCGCCGCTGGTGAAGGAGGGCATTGATGGAGCGGGCAGACGGCAATTTGCGAAGCAACCTCGCGGAGCGCGCGCGAGGGGTCGGATCGCTGCGCGACTTCCTGGAGCTTCTCGAGGAGCATGGGCAGGCGGTTCGCTGGAGCGACCGCGTCATGCCCGAACCCGACCTTCGCAATATCGCCGTCGCGGCTTCGCGGGACGTCAACAACGCGCCGGCGATCATATTCGACAATATTGCGGGTTATCCGGGGAAGCGAACGGTCGTCGGCGTCCATGGTTCGTGGGACAATATCGCGCTGCTTCTCGGGCAGCCCAAGGGAACCACGATCAGGGAGATGTTCTTCGATATCGCGGGTCGATGGGGCGATGCCTCGGCGCAGATCAGCCGCGTGTCGGAAGGGCAGGCGCCCGTCCACGAATGTCGCCACGAAGAGAATATCAACCTCTATGATATTCTGCCCGTTTACAGGATCAACGAATATGATGGCGGCTTCTATCTTGCGAAGGCGTCGGTCGCATCGCGCGATCCGCTCGAACCGGACGATTTCGGCAAGCAGAATGTCGGTATCTACCGCCTGCAGATCCAGGGACCCGATCGCTTCAGCCTGATGACGATCCCGGCCCATGACATGGGCCGGCAGATCCTGGCCGCGGAGCGGGAAGGGGTCCCGCTCAAGGTCGCGGTGATGCTCGGCAATCATCCGGGCGTTGCGCTTTTTGCCGCGACCCCGATCGGATATGATGAATCCGAATATGCCTATGCCTCGGCGATGATGGGAGCACCGATACGCCTCACCAACTCCGGAAACGGTATCGATATCCTCGCCGACAGCGAGATCGTGATCGAAGCGGAACTCGTCCTGGGCGAGCGCGTCTTCGAGGGACCGTTTGGAGAATTCCCGGGCTCGTACAGCGGGGTTCGGCGCGCCCCGGTATTCAAGGTGACGGCGGTATCGCACCGGCAGAACCCGATTTTCGAGAATATCTACATCGGGAGGGGCTGGACCGAACATGACACGCTGATCGGCCTTCATACCTCCGCGCCGATCTATGCGCAGCTCCGCCAGACCTTTCCTGAAGTCACCGCGGTTAATGCGCTTTACCAGCATGGGCTGACAGGCATCATTGCGGTCAAGAACCGGATGGCGGGCTTCGCCAAGTCGGTGGCACTCCGCGCCCTCGGGACTCCGCACGGCCTGATGTATCTCAAGAATCTGATCATGGTCGATGCCGACATCGATCCGTTCGACCTGAACCAGGTCATGTGGGCCCTATCGACCCGAACGCGCGCCGACGACATCATCGTGCTGCCCAATATGGCAATGGTCCCGATCGATCCTGCCGCCGTGACGCCCGGGAAAGGGCATCATCTCATTATCGATGCGACCAGCTACCTACCGCCTGATCCGGTCGGCGAGGCTCATCTGGTATCCCCGCCCACCGGACCGGAAATCGAAGAACTTGGCAAACGCATTCGCCAGATGCAGCGAGGAGACGTGCGGTGACGCCAGCGCAATGCCCAAGATGCGGATCCGACGGTAGCACCGCCGATTTTCGCGGTGTCGATGACGGTGAGACCGTCTGGACGATCTGGCGCTGTAACGATTGCTGCTTTTCCTGGCGCGACAGCGAGCCGGCAAGCGCGATCGACCGCAAGCTGCGCGCCGGGGAATTCGCTCTCGACATTTCGGACCCCGGGCGGTTCCCGGTCGTCCTCCAGCCTTCGAACTTCCAGAAATAGGAGCTCCAAATGGACGCGACGCGACAAGCCGCGGCGGTCAACGCCATTGAAGCTTCGGTGGGAGGCGCCAGTTTGACGCGCGATCCCGCGATGTTGGAGCCGTTTCGATCGGGACGCAATCTGCCGATAGCGATTGTCGCGCCGGCCGGCGAGGAGGAGCTTTCCAGGATCCTCGCCGCGGCACGGTCGGCAGGCGCCGCACTTCAGCCGGCATCCCGGGCGGCGCCGGGGCGCGATGCAGCCGCGCGCGACAAGATCATCATCCTCGACCTTTCCCGCATGAACAAGATCCTCGAGGTGAACGAGGAACTCGCTTATTGTCTGGTCGAACCGGGCGTCACCTTCCAGCAATTGTCCGAGCATATCAGCGAGCGCGGCCTCAGACTCGGGATCGATTGCCCCGGCGATCCCGATGAGTCTGTCGCTGATGCCTTCATCCAGCGCCGCGCCGGTTATACGCCATATGCAGACCATTATCTCATGCAATGTGGCCTCGAGGTCATGTTGGCCGACGGTCGCAGCGTGCGGACGGGCATGGGAGCCATGCCCAAGAGCACATGCTGGCAGCTGTTCAAATTCGGGTACGGCCCATGGGTTGACGGCCTCTTCACGCAGTCCGACCTCGGGATCGTCACGAAGGTCGGCCTCTGGCTGATGCCCAGTCCGCCCGCGGCCAAGCCTTTCGCGGTAACCGTGCCGGGAGAAGACGACCTTGCGGCCCTCTTCGACGTGCTCGGTCCGCTCAAGACCAACATGGTGGTTCCGAACGGCGTTGCGGTCGCGAATGCCCTGCATGAGGCAGCCCTCGCGGGCAAGACCCGACGCGACTTCGCCGGGTCCGGACCAATGAAGGCCAGCGAGATCGGAAAGGCCGGAGCGTCGTTAGGTCTTGGATATTGGACGCTCTACGGCTCGCTTTACGGCTTGCCCGAAAATGTCTCCATTGCCTGGTCGATGATCTCGGATGCTTTCTCGTCGATCAACGGCGCGCGCATTCTGTCGGGCACGGACTTCGCGAACCGCGGGTTGTGGGATTGGCGGGCCGGCATGATGAGCGGATCCGTCGGCGCGCCTCCGGGGCGCGTGCCTGCATGGGCCGGCGGATCGTCGATGCGCGTCAGCCCCGTGAGCCCCGTCGACGGCGCGGACGTCTTGCGCCTCTACGAGCTGTCGCGGGACGCTGCCGGGCGTCATGGGTTCGACTTGTTGACAGAAGCCAACGCAATTTGGCGCTCCGCTCAGCATCTGCAGCATATTTGCTGGAATGGAAGCAGCGAGGGTAACGCGAAGGTTCGAACCTGCGCGCAGGAAATCATCGAAGCGCAAGCGAGCGCCGGTTTCGGTCAGACGCATGTGGAAGCTTCGCTGGCGGGGGCTGCCCGGGCAAGTTACGAGAGCGGCGCCACGGCGCAGCTCCACGCCCGGGTCAAGCGCGCGCTCGATCCCGCAAATCTTTTTGTTTCTGCCTGAGCGGCGCAGAGGAGCTCGAACCATGAAGATGGGAATTCCGGCTATCGCCCTGCTGATACTCGCAGCCTGCTCGAAGCAGAACGGGGAGGTCAAGCCGGACGGGATGGAACTCTACGCCCTCCACTGCGCGGGCTGCCACGATCCGGGTCCGGGTCATCCCGGAACGATGCTTCTTCAGGAGCTTGATCGCCCGGTCGCTTCGCTGATCGGCCGAACCGACCTCGACGGCGATTATGTCCATTCGGTCGTGCGCAACGGTCTTGTCGAGATGCCGCCGTTTCGGCCGACCGAGATATCGGAAGACGATCTCCAACTCCTCATAACCTATCTCAAGACGGCAAAGGTTCCGCCGAAGCCGCCGGCCCGGCCGACTGGAGGATGAGCCTCGCGAGGTGGTGAAGATCTGGGGCTGCGGCGATTGCACCGGTTGCACGGGCATAGGCAGCGAGGCTCAGATCTGCCGCGTCAACGGGGTTTTGAATGCTCGCGGCCGACGATAGCCGCGCCGATGTCGCCAATATCTGTTGTACGAGGCGTTCGCCTGCAAGTTCTGCCTCTTTCACCAGGGCACGGGTGCGCGCAGCCGCTGGAGCGATATCATCTTCGGCCTCTGCTGCCGCCTTCAGCCATCTGCGCGCGCGACGGAGCGGCCAAACCACCTCGGCGTTGGTCGGTGCGACCTCGCCCACGAGACGCTCGATGTCGCATTCTTCGACCGATGCCGACCGGCTTTGCGCGATCCAGCAGCAGAACAGCAGGACATTGACGTCGAGCCCATGATCGTCCTGCAAGGTCAGGCACAGGCGGGCAACACCGGGGCGAGCGTAGGCGTCTAGAGAGAAATTCCAGAAAAAGTCCGGGTCGAGTTCAATCATCGCCTGACCACCGAGTGGCCTTAAAGACCGGGCTCAGCAGGCGACGACACCGCGAGCGCCGGTTCAGGATGCAGCACGCGCCTCGTCCGGCTGCCATCCCATCGCGAGACTCGCCTCATTGGCCGCGGCTTTCACCTTGTCAACATTGCCCTGGCAGAAGAAGTGCTTGTCGGACATCCGGCCAAGGACACCGATCACGGCTACCGTCTTGCCCTGCATGTCGAAAATCGGCACCGAGATGGCGGCAAGCCCAGGTACGACCTGACCATCAACCTTGGCATAGCCCTGGCGCCGGATCTCGAACAGCATTCCCTGAAGTTCCGTCTCGTCGATCGCCGCGCGAGCCGCCCGCTCGCGCTCGAGGAGGGTTTTATAGGCAAGCGGCGGCTGGAAGGCCATGAACGTCAGGCCTGCCGAGGAGTGCTGGATTGGAAGGACCGAACCCACGTGCAGCGACGTCGCTATGGGAACGCCTCCGTCGAGCCAGCGGATAATCGTCGGGCCATAGTCGCCCCAGATCGTGAGCAGCCCCGTGGTTTGAAGGTCATCGGCGAGTTGCCGCAGGTAGGCGGTCGTAATCCGGATCACATCGAGCCGCGAAAGGGCGGATAGGCCGACCTTGAGGGCCATCGGACCAAGCGAATATCGGCCGTCGGAAGGCTCCTGCTGAACCAGCCCGGTGTTGATATAGGCCAGGAGATAACGGTGAGCCTGACTCCGCGACATGGCCGCAGCGGCCGCGATGTCTCGTAGGGGAGCACAGCCGCCAGGGCAGGAAATGAGAGCTTCAAGTACGCGGACGCCCGTCTCGACCGACTGGATACTCTTCCGGGGCCTTGGGGCCTGAGCCGATCGGGGTGCCCGCGAACCAGTTTGGGCAGGCGCCTCGGAGGGTGCGATGTTGTCGTCTTCCACGTTCGTCTTGCGCACGCTCTTGCCGAGTCGTTCCAAAGTATTTCCATTCCAGTCTATGCAAGTCCGCGGCCCGTCACAGAAAGCGCGAACCACGATCACTATAAGCTCGCTAGATACAATTCATCGCGCGCAATGCAAAGGCGTTTCTTGGTCGGGAACGGGTGCATTCCTATGCGGTCGTGGCGCTACGCGTGCGATCCCCGGCGCCATAAGGGCCCCGCAAAGCTGGATATCCGCCTGCGCCCTAGCGTGAGATCGGCTCAGCTTCGGCTGCCTTGGGCTCTGCTTCGCCGACCGTGGGCGAGGCCTCGGCCCCTCGGCGCGTCGCCAGGAAAACGCCCGACGCCACGAGCACCGCACCCACGAGGTGAAACGGCGCGAGGCGCTCGCCCAGCAGCAGGATCGCAAGTCCAACCCCGAATATCGGCGGCAGGTTCATATAGATGCTGGCGCGGGAGATGCCGATGAGGTCGACTGATCGATTGAAGAAGAAGTAGGCGAGAAGCGACGGGAATATTCCCACATAGAGAATGGCAAGAACGACCTCGGCCCGTGCCGCCATATAATGGCCTTGGGCGATCTCCAGGGAATATGGCAGCGCGATACTGGCCGCCCCGACACCGAACAGGGTGACCAGGAAGCTTAGCTGATGGATCGCGGGCCGTTTGCGCAGCAGCGTCGAGTATAGCGAATATAGAAAGACGCCGAAGAGCGCGGCGGCATCTCCGCGGTTGAATGTCATGGCGAGCAGGTTCGCCATGCTGCCCTGCGCCACGATCACCAATAGTCCTGCGAGGGAAACCAGAGTGCCCACGAGCTGGCCAGGCGTGATCTTGTCTCTGAAGACCAGTGTTGAAAGAAGCAGGATCATAGACGGCATCGCGCCTTGCATCATCAGATTGTTCGTCGCCGTGGTATATTGAAGCCCCCAATAGACGACGAGGGCAAACGCCCCGATACCCAAGGTTCCGAGCAGCGCGAGCATTTTCCACTCGCGCAGGATTTCCCTGCGGTCGTCGACAAGATGCGGCCAGGCGAAGATCATACCGACGCCCATAGCCACGACCCACCGCCAGAACGCCATCCCCAAGGGTGACACCAGATGGTGGACGGCCCGCGCGACGATGGGGTTGAGTGCCCAGAAAAGCGACGCGGAACACAGTAGCAGGCTCGCCGAGCCCCAAATCCGGTCGCGAACGGCCATCATATGCTTACCGACATTCAACAGCTCCTTTTCCGGGTTGCGCGGTCGCTCTCCGGATCAGGCGAACAGGCTTGAATAACGAGCCTTGCTGAGCCATTGAGTATTGCACATAGTGCATCACATTCGTCGTAATGCAATAGCGGGGTGGGGGGCGACATGGATTTCCGGGACGAACAGCGAAGTGGCGGGCTTGTCGAGGAGCTGGCCCGATGGGGACATGCTGACCCGGAAAGGACCGGTAGATCCGTCAGCGCGACGATCGCTCCGATCGCAGCGCGACGCGCCGGCAATTCTTCCCGGTCCGCTCCGGCGTCTCCACCGCGAGCCGAGATGGAGTGCTGATGGATTCGGATGTGAAATATCTTGGGCAGTCGGCGTCGTGGAACGGCTTGCTCGGGCTTGGGAATCTGGAAGCCGGGCCTGATGTCACTTCGCCACGAGCGGGGCGGCGTGATGCGCCATGCGACGTCCGGGTCGAGACGTTAAGATGACAAGCGGGCCCTTCGCGAAGAGATGTGAGCAATGAACCGGTTGCTCGCGGGCGTCCGGATTCTTGACCTTAGTCGCGTGCTGGCTGGGCCATGGGCGACGCAGCTCATGGCCGATATGGGGGCCACCGTGATCAAGGTCGAACGACCGCAGGAGGGGGACGATACGCGCAAATGGGGTCCCCCATGGCTGCACCGGAATGATGTGCAGACTTCGGCCTATTACTTGTGCGCAAATCGCGGCAAGCTGGCGCTCGCCGCCGACTTCGCCAGCTCCGAAGGTCAGGAACTCGTCCGGACCCTGGCCGCCGGGTCGGACGTCGTCGTCGAGAATTTCAAGGTTGGCGTGCTCAAGCGATATGGATTGGACGCGGAAAGCCTGCGCTCTCTTAATCCCCGGCTGGTCTATTGCTCGGTCACGGGATTTGGCCAGGATGGCCCCTACAGCGGCCGCCCGGGCTACGACTTTATCGCTCAGGGCATGGGAGGCCTGATGAGCGTGACGGGCTCTGCCGAAAGCGGTCCCATGAAAACAGGCGTCGCGCTCTCGGATATCATGACCGGCCTATACGCCACGGCTGCGATCCTTGCCGCTCTCTTCAAGCAGGGTCGCACCGGCTCCGGTTGTCATCTCGACGTTTCCTTGCTCGACGTAACGGTCGCGACGCTCGCAAATCAGGCCTTCAACTATTTTGCGACTGGGCAGAACCCGCCCCGCTACGGGAATGCGCATCCCAATATCGTTCCCTATCAATCATTCCTGGCCGCTGACCGCGGGATCAATCTCGCGATAGGAAATGATTCGCAATTCCGGCGATTGTGTGAAGCGGTCGGCCGCCCGTATCTTGCAGAAGATCCCCGCTTCGCCACCAATGGCTCCCGCGCCGCTCACAAGTCTGCGCTTGAGTGCGAACTGGTCCCGTTGTTCGCCGCAGCCAGCGCCGACACATGGATCGAGAGGCTGGACGCGGCCGGTGTCCCGGCAGGGCCGATCAACGAGATCGCCGACGTATTTGCCGATCCTCATGTCCGGCACCGGGGAATGAAGGTCGAACTCCAACATGAACATCTCGGTGACCTTCCCGGCGTCGCAAGCCCGATCATGATCGACGGGAAGCGGGCTGTCGCTTCGAGCGCGCCACCGATGCTCGGTGAAAACACCGACGAAATTCTGGCTCGCGACCTCGGTTTGAACTCCGGCCAAATCGCCGCTTTGCGGGCTCGGGGCATTGTCGGATGAGACTAGGGATCGCTTGGGTCCGGGCGGGGCTAACCAACGTCCGAATAGCGAGCGCGAGGCTCGAGCGATGAGCGCCAACAAGCGGGACACGCTCTATGACGAACTGTTATGCCGACTGATCTGCGGGAAATATCGCTTCGGCGATCGGATAATCGTGAACGACCTCGCTGCGGAAACCGGTGCCAGCCGGCAACCGATCGGAGCTGCGCTAAATGCGCTGGCGGTAGAGGGATATGTCCGCGTCGTGCCTCAGGTCGGCTGTGATGTTGTCCATCCGAGTCCGGGAAGAATCGACGATTTTTTCCGCTGCCTCGTCCTTGTGGAGGAGGAATTTGCCGGCCTTGCGGCTGCGCGCGGCGAAGGAGGGCGACGGGCCATCATCGTCGCCATGCGCACACTCGCCAGTGAATGGGACGGCCTTGCGGATAGCGAAAAGCTCCTGCGAGGCAAGGAACTCCTGGACATTGTTCACGCGATGGCTGGATCGCCGCTCATAAACCAGAAATTCGGATCGTTAATCAGCATGGCGAATTTCTTCGTCATGCAATCCTCCGACACAGCGCCTGACTTGCGAGGATTTCAGGACCGGCTGAACGGACTGATCGAAAATGTGTCCGCAGGAGATGTGGAAGGATCCAAAGCCGCCGCCCGGATCCACATCGAGGGTCTGGCGAAATCCTGTCTCTCTTGATGCAATTGCCATTATGTTCTGGAGCCGCGGTAGGTTCGGTTCCGACTGAACTTCGGCGTCCCCTCCCGCCACGGCGCTTGGAGCGCTCCGCCGAGGGCCGAAGCACATCAATATCTCGCCCGAGCTCCTCGATGTCCATGACGAGGCCGGCATGTCGCTGGAGCACCCGACAGTCTTCGCGATTCCGTCAGCCCGCTCAGCGGAAATTGTGAAGCATTGCGGTCTCGTGTGTCAGCCGACCGCGCGTTCGCAGCCATAGTTGACGAGTGCTTTGGTGAGCGGACCAGACGCTACCGGGCCATAAACGATTATTGCCGCTCGCTTCCAGTCGACAGAAAGGCTCTGCATACTTCCCGTAGATCATCCTGCCCGGCCGCCAGCATCGCATCGCCAATCAGGTAGGAGTAGATGAGAAACGCCCGTGGCCGGGCATCATCTGCCGATATCCCAGAGGCTGCGACCACAGATTGGAAATAGAGGAGGCGATGGTGATCGATTTCCCTCATCGTTTGGGAGGCGCGGAGATCATCATAAGCCCAAAGCCGAAAGCCTGCCTCGATGCGCGCCCGTCGTTTGGCGCGATCGGAGGTTGAGATGGCAAAGACGCGGGCCAGGCGATCGAGGGGCGGCTCGTTGATTGCACTCAGTTCTGCAATCACCTGCAAGGTGGAAATCCG
This sequence comes from Sphingopyxis sp. H050, assembly GCF_001468265.1. Lineage (GTDB taxonomy): Bacteria > Pseudomonadota > Alphaproteobacteria > Sphingomonadales > Sphingomonadaceae > Sphingopyxis. Next base: position 524,118 of record NZ_LNRZ01000001.1, read on the forward strand.
GCGCCAATGGGCAAGAAGTTCGTCCAGAAACGCCTCGCGTGACCGGAAAAGGACATAGAAACTGCCCTTGGTGACGCCAAGATCAGCGGCAAGGCGGTCAATCCTCACCCGCTCCACACCACCGATCGCCATCGCGTCCAGCGCTGCCTCAAACCAGTGATCTTCGTCGAGCTTGCGCTTGGGACCGCGCTTCAGTGCGCGAGAAGGAGGCGTACCGTCGCCTTCGCGCCCCGCGCGCTTGATTGATCGGGTACCGGACATAGCGGCCTGCCTATCGGACTGCTGTCCGGACGGTCAAGTTATCATATATACTTAGAGGAATGGATTAATCGGCTTCGTCGGCATACGCCCGATGCTGAAGGTGCCGATCGTCATTTTCCTAGGAACATACGAAGTTGACGACTCGTTCACCTCGGCGTACGAGTTTCTCATACCATATAGAATCAATTAGGGGAGAGGGTAGATGATCATTCTGGGAAAAGCCGTGCGTGCGGTCATTATTGCCGGCGTGGCCTCGGGAGCCGTCGCGGCTGCACATGCGCAGGAGGGGGCGCCTGCCAGGACAGAAAGTGCGGCGGCGGCGGACGACGGTAGCGAGATCGTTGTCACGGCTCGTCGCCGCGAGGAAACTCTCATCAATGTCCCGATCGCGATCACCGCGTTCAGCGGGGAAAAGCTCGAAGCACAGGGCGCGATCGACATTACCGATTTGTCGAACGTCACGCCCAACGTCACCCTCGAGGCGTCGCGCGCAACCAACTCGACGCTGACTGCGTTCATTCGCGGCGTCGGGCAGCAAGATCCCGTCTCGGGTTTCGAGCAGGGTGTGGGCATCTATCTCGACGACGTGTATCTGAATCGTCCCCAGGCTGCCGTTCTTGATATTTATGAAGTAGAACGGATCGAAATCCTTCGAGGACCGCAGGGAACGCTCTATGGCCGCAATACCGTCGGCGGCGCGGTCAAATATGTCACCAAGAAGCTTCCCGACGAAGCCGAGATCAACCTGCGAGCCGCCTACGGAAGCTACGATCAGCGTGACGCGGTAGTAAGCGCGAGCATGCCCGTCGATTCAGGCCGTATCCTTCGTGTCGGTGGCGCGTTCGCATCGCTCAATCGGGACGGTTTCGGCGATAATCTGACGACCGGCTTGGACAATTACGATAAAAAGGTGATCGCGGCTCGCGGGACCGCCGAGGTGCACGGAGATCAGATCTTCGCCCGGCTCACCGGCGACTATACCCATGACATGTCGAATCCGAGGGGAGGGCACAGGCTGATCGTGAGCCAGCTTACCGGCGCGCCCGTCTTGTCCGATGTTTATGACACGCGAGGAGCTCTCAACACCCCAAAGCAGGACGTCGAAGCGTGGGGCGCGTCGCTCTTCCTCGAGGCGCGTCCGGCTGACAGCATCATGTTCCGGTCCATCACGGCATACCGTGCTGACAAATCGGCAGGCCCGATCGATTTCGACGCGCTCCCATCGGAAGATACGGACGTTCCGGGGCTATATGACAATACGCAGTTCAGTCAGGAAATTCAGCTGCTGATCGACACCGATCGCTTTCACGGTCTGATCGGCGGCTACTATCTCGACGCATCGGCGCTGACGCAGTTCGATGCGCGCATCTTCACAACTGTGCCGACCCTTGCGGCATATACGAGCGCAGACGTGCGGACCAACACGCTCGCCGCCTTTGGCGATTTTACATATGACTTCTCTGATCAGTTCAGCTTGTCGGTCGGCGGGCGCTACACGTGGGATGAACGTAAAGCCCAGATACTTCGCCAGAATTATCTCGGCGGCGGATCTACTGTCTTTGGCGGCGCGGGCGTGCCGCTGGGCGGTCCGTCGACCAATTTCAGGGGACGTAGTGTGTTCAGCAAGTTCACGCCCCGCGCCTCGATCAGCTTCAAGCCGACGCCCGATCACAATCTTTACGCCAGTTACTCCCAGGGCTTCAAAGGGGGCGGTTTCGATCCACGCGGGGTTGGCGCGAACGCACCGGACCTGAATGGAAACGGCGTCCGGGAAAATGACGAGGTCGCCGCGTTCCTGAGCTTCGCACCCGAGTCGGTCGACAGCTACGAAATCGGCTACAAGGGCGCCCTTTTCGACCGGCGACTGACGCTGGCGCTCGCAGCATTTCATGCCGATTACAAGAATGTCCAGATTCCCGGATCGGTCGGCTGCACGGTCGCCGGCGTGCCAAGCTTCTGCGGCGTCGTGAGCAACGCGGGCAAGGCTCGGTTTCGCGGCGTAGAGGCGGAAGCAAATGTCCGGCTCCCCGGCGGCTTCAGCCTCGCCGGGACGCTCGGCTATATCGATGCCGAGTACAAGGAGTATGTGACGCTCGTGGCGGGAGCGCCCGTGGATGTCGCAGATTTCCGGCAGGTACAGAATACGCCGAAGTGGACCTCGAGCGTTACGGCTGCCAATCTGATGCCAGTCGGTGACGGGAGCATAAACGCGTCTGCCACCTGGTCGTATCGTTCGAAGACTTACCAGTTTGAGATTCCCAACCCGTTCCTCGATCAGGACGGCTACTCCCTGTTCGACGCCAATCTCGTGTACCGCGCGCCGGGCGGGCGCTGGTCGGTCGGCCTCCACGGCAAGAATCTGCTCGACAAGCGCTACAAGACGTCGGGTTACACATTCATGGCAGTTGACGCCCGCACGGGCGCCTTGCTCCGCAATGCGTCCGGGAATCTCATACCCGCTCTCGGAAGGGAAGGGACGCTTACAGCATTCTACGGCAATCCTCGCCAGATATTTGTCGCAGCGTCGGTGAAGTTTTGAGGCAGATGGCAATCGAAAGCGCAGTGCGCGAGATTGGCTATGTCGATCGCTGGTGGCTGTCGCGTGACGGTCTCGAGCTGTACGCGCGCGACTATGAAGCCGCGGCCGGCGCAGCGCGGTTGCCGGTGGTTTGCCTTCACGGACTTACCCGCAATTCGAGTGATTTCGAACTTCTGGCGCCGCAGCTTGCGGCCGAAGGCCGCCGGGTGATCGTGCCGGATGTCCGCGGCAGGGGCAAATCGGCAAGAAGCCCCGACGCGGGTCGCTACGCCGTCCCTACCTATGCTCGTGACTTGCTGGCGCTTCTCGACGCTCTGGGCATAGGCCGCGCGATATTTGTCGGAACATCTATGGGCGGGCTCATAACCATGGCGATCGGCGGGCTGCGGCGGCGCGTTGTTGCTGCGGCGGTCTTGAACGACGTAGGGCCGGAGATTGCTCAGGAAGGTATAGATCGGATTACAGGATACGCCGGAAAGGCGGAAGCTATCCGAAATTGGGATGAAGCGTCCGCCTATATGCAAAGGATCATGGCGGATGCTTTCCCGCAAGGCGGGCGCGCCGACTGGGATTTGATGGCCCGCCGTGGATTTCGTACCAATGCGGACGGCAGTCTTGAACTTGACTATGATCCGGAAATTCGAAAGCCGCTTAGCGCCCAGCCCGTCAAGCGCTCGTCCTGGATCGCTTGGTGGCTCTTTCGAAGACTTGCCAGACGTCCGGTCTTGTTAATGCGGGGTGAGCATTCGGATCTGGTTACCGCAGCGATCGCCGCGAAGATGCAGCGTTCGGCTCCATCTATCACGGTGGCCGAAATCGCAGGTGTCGGGCATGCTCCGATGCTGAGCGAACCGGACGCCGAAAGGGCTCTGTTCGACTTCCTACAGCCGCTACCCTGATATTTCGCTCAGGCCAAATATGAACGTACATCCCCGGCCGGTGTGGAGGATCACGCGCTTGTCAGGTAGATCATTCCGCGAAATACCGGGTCGGTGAACTCGACTCCGCCAGCGTCGACGGCCTGTTCTATCGCTCTGCTGCAAGCCTTCTCGAACGACCGGTCTTCGGCCCGCTCCGCGAGATGCACGCCCGATTCCTATTGTGCCTCTCGAGTGACGCAAACCCGCTGGGTTCGCTTCCGGGCTCGAATTTGGCGCAGCCGCCGCTATGCTCGGCCCCAGCGCGCATCGGCGTCGCCCTGCCGCGTCTTGCCACCCGGAAGGGCCATGGCTCGCCCCACTCCCATTGCAGGTCCTGAACATCTTGCCGAAATCTTGCGATGCACGGGTAGGATCCATCGCGCTGCACTGGTGCAGCTTCGCCTGTATAAGTCATAATGGCAACGGCACGAACCTGCTCGGGCCAACACTGTCGTGTGCGCGACTTTCAGGGCTGCCCGATCTTTGATCCGCCTCGCGACGACCATTGGCATCGGGAGCCAGTCGCCAGCGCGAGATTTTCACGGGGCAAATCCCATCCGTCCTGCAGCCGCATCCACCGCGCGCGCCCCCGCAGAATCGGCGGTTAGAACTTCACGCTGACCCCTGCGGTAACGCGGCGATCGGTAAGCCCCTGGAAGCAAAGCAGTGCCTTGTTGTTGACGCAGTACTGGTTCTGGTCGCCGCGCAGCAGGTTGATGCCCTCGACCCCGACATTGATATTGTCGGTGATGTCATAGTTGATGCTGGCGTTGAGCTGTCCGCGCGCACCGTTGATCAGCGGCAGGCCGAAGAAGAAGGGGTCGTTCGACACATAGCTCGACCGCCATGTGTAGCGCAGACGCGCGTTCAACCCATATTTGTCGTAGAAAAGCGTCGCGTTATAGGCATATTTCGACAGGTTGGTCAGCGTGATCAGGTCGCGCGAATTCGGGAATCCGAGCTGGGTGAACACAGTCCGCGGGCCGTCGGCGACGCGATATTCGCGCGCAGAGCCGCCGGTCTTCTGATAGGTGAAATTGCCGATCACGCCGAAGCCCGAGGCGAAACCGAGCGTGTCTTCCCACGCCGACAGATCGTGCTGGAAGGCGACCTCGATCCCCGTCTGCGTCGTGCTTCCGGGCACGTTGAAGGTCGAACTGCGCGGCACGCAGATGCCGACGCCCTGGACCGGATTGTTGATGTTGCGATTGGCGATCGGGTTGTAGATGCCGCCGCCGGGGCAGGCGGGGTCGATCGAGATGTTGAGATTGCCGTTGGCATCGAGATTCGGCGCCGGATCTTCCTGCCGCTGCGCGAACAAATTGGTGCGGCTCTTGTGGAAGAAGCCGATGCTGACCAGGCTCGACGGCGCGAAATAATATTCGCCCGACAGGTCGAACGACCACACCGCCTCGGGAACCAGATCGGGGTTGCCGACCGCGACCGGCGTGTTCGCGCCCGTCCCGAAGGAGAAGGAAGTCGACAGCGTGTCGAAATTGGGCCGGCGGATATCGCGCGCGATGCCGGCGCGGACGAGCAATTTGTCCGCGGGCTCGAGCACCAGGCTGAATCGCGGCAGCAGGAAATTATAATTGCTCTTCGCCACCGTCTGGCCGGTGACCGTGCCGTTGGCAATATTGTTGCCGGTCGACGACAACCTGGTGCGCAGCCAGCGGAAGCCCGCGTTGCCGCGCACCGGCATGCCCGCGATTTCGCCCTCCATATTCGCCTGAAAATAGGCGGCGTTGGTCGTCTCCTTGATGCTGAAGAAGCCCGCGAAGGATTCGGTCGGCGTCGCGAGCGAGGCGACCGCGGGGCCCTGCGTGCGCGCGGCATTGCTCGCCGCAATCGCTTCGTTGAGCGCCGCGAGGACGCTCGCCGGATCGCGGAAGGCGAGGCCGCCGTCGATCAGCAGGAAGTCGGGGAAATAGAGCCGGCGCCCGTCGGCGGCGTTGAAGTTGCTCGGCCCCGGTATCAGGATGTCGGAGAAGAGGTCGCCCGACGGCCGGTTCCACGCGGTGGTGGTATTGGTCAGGCTGACATTGTTCGAAAATTCGCTGTTCTCGGCCGAGGTGCGGTTCCAGCGCCAGCCGAAGTCGATCGAGGTCACGAAGGGGTTGAGGTCGGTGGTGTCGTAGGTGAAGTCGAGCCGCGCCGCGCGTTCCTGGTTATCGGTAGAATTGGCGCCTTGGGTGACCTGCTGCAGTTGATAGTTTGCCGGGTCCAGTAGTTCGGCGGTCGATGGGGCGAAGGGGCTCGCCTGGTCGATCCCAAACTGCAACGTCCCATTCCTGAGGTCGAATTCGAGCGGTACGCCATTATCGATACTTCGCCCGATAACCGGCTGCGGTCCGCGCGGGTTGATGAAGTCGAGGGTCGTCGAAAAGTTCGGGAAGTCCGACTTTGAAGTGGAAAGCGAAGCTTCCGCCCGCATATGCAATTTTTCGGTGATCTGCCACTCGGTTCCGAGGTCGAACACACGGCTTTTGGTCACTCGGGCGCCAGTGTCGCTCGACATCCTGAGATTCGGGTCGATGACCGTTCCCGTCGAACCGCCGATCCCTATCGTGCCGGCAACTGCAGCCTGTACCGAGCCGAGATCTATGGGGCCGTTCGGGCCGTCGAGCGTTCCGAAATCGACGGTCTCGAAATCGGTATTGTTCATAGCGTCGACCACGGAAGGCGTCGCGGTGCCCGACACCTGGACGCGGTGGCTTTGTTGCCCACGCTGCTGGTTGTTCAGCGTCGCGTCGAAATAGAATTTGAGATCGTCGTTGGGCTTCCACTCCAGCGCGGCGGTGCCGTTGTACGTCTCATATTCGAGATTTTCGAGTCCTTGCTGCAGGAACTGGATACGGAGAAACGGGAAGGCTTCTGCGCTAGGGCCCGATCCGGGAAGAACAACGGCGTCGCGATCGACGCGCGGTCGAAACGACGCGACGTCCTGCCGCGCATAGCTGCCGCTCACCACGATGCCAATCTCGCCGATGCCGGTATCCCACCGGTTGCCGAGAGTCGCCGAGAGGCGCGGAAGCGTCGTTTTCGACAGGTCGCTGTTTTCCATCTGCGCGCGTGCGGCGATCAGCGGGTCCTTAAGGTCGAGCGGACGGATCGTGCGCAGGTTGATCGTGCCGCCGACCGATCCCTCGATCGTCTGAGCGGTCGGGACCTTGGTGACCTCGACAGAGGCAATCAACGCTGCCGGAAGATCCTCGAAGCTGATGCCCGAGCGGCCGGCGCCCGATCCGACAGTCGATACGCCATTGATCTCGGTGCGGTTGGCGTCGGTGCCGCGGATCTGCACGGCATTGCCGACGCCGGCCTGGCGCGTGATCTGGACCCCGGTGACATTTTCCAGCACTTCGGCGAGGTTCTGGTCGGGCAGCTTGCCGATGTCCTCGGCCTGGATGACCTCGACGATATTGTCCGAGGTGCGTTTCTCGCCCAGCGCGGTGGCAAGGGAGCTGCGGATGCCGGTGACGACGATCGCTTCATCGCCTGTCTCGTCTGTACCGTGCGCCTCTGTGCCCTGCGCAAACGCAGGGACGGCGAGCATCGCGAGCGCGGTCGAACCCAGCAGCGCCGCCGCGAAATTGATGTTGCCGCGCGAACCGCGCACGAGGCTGCCCCGAATCATCCCACTCTCCCTATTCGGCATTGTTTTGCGGGACGCTCGCTTTGTCAGACCAATATGTCAACCTTTATTACATACCGCAAACCAGTTGATATTGTCATACCTCTTGTATAGACCACTTTCCGAGAATCAAAAAAAGGGTGAGGTGACGTGCAGATAAAGGCGATTCTTGTGGGGGCGATGCTGGCCTCGACGGCGCATCCGGCGTGGGCGCGCGACATGCTGGTATCGGACCAGGCGCAGTACCGGGCGGCAGTGAAAAAGGCGCAGCCGGGCGACGCGATCATCCTCGCGGACGGCGAATGGCGCGATTTCCAGATCGTCTTTACCGGCACCGGGACCGCCGCCAAGCCGATCACGCTGACCGCCCAGAGCAAAGGCAAGGTGCTCGTCACCGGCCAGTCGAACCTGCGCATCGGCGGCCAGCACCTCGTGGTTTCGGGCCTCGTCTTCAAAAATGGTGCGAGTCCGACGGGCGAGGTGATCAGCTTCCGCCGCGATTCCAAAACGCTCGCGAGCGATACGCGCGTGACCGAGGTCGTCATCGACGGTTTCAGCAAGGCCGACCGCCGCGCCGAGGATATCTGGGTCGCGCTCTACGGCACCGGAAACCGCGTCGACCATTCCCATTTTGAGGGCAAGACCAATTCGGGCGTGACGCTCGCGGTAATCCGCCGCGCGGGCGATCCGCTCGACAACCGCCACCGCATCGATCATAATTATTTCGGCCCGCGCCCGCCCTTGGGTTCGAACGGCGGCGAGACGATCCGTATCGGCACCAGCGAGGAATCGCTGTCCGCATCCAATACCATCGTCGAGCGCAACATCTTCGACCGCACGAGCGGCGAGGTCGAGATCGTCTCGGTCAAGTCGGGCGGCAATATCCTGCGCGAAAATCTGGTACTCGAAGCGCAGGGCGCGTTCGTGCTGCGCCACGGCAACGGCAACCTTGTCGAGCGCAATATCTTCCTCGGCAAGGGCGTCGCCGATACCGGGGGCGTGCGTGTGATCAATCGCGACCAGACCGTTCGCGGCAATTATTTCGAGGGACTCGCCGGCACCTCGTTCAAAAGCGCGCTCAGCGTGATGAACGGTGTCCCCAATTCGGTGATCAATCGCTACCACCAGGTGGCGAACGCGCGGATCGAGAACAACAGCGTCATCGACAGCGCGCGCATCACGCTGGCCGCCGGTGCCGACGCCGAGCGATCCGCCGCGCCCGTCGACAGCAAGTTCGAGCGCAACCTGATCGTTGGCGCAAAGGGGCAGGATCCGTTCCGCGCCGAGGGTGAGATCGCAGGCATCGCCTTTGCCGGCAATGTCGAGGCCAAGGTCGAAAAACCGTTGCTGGGTGTAGGTGTCGAACAGCGAGACGTGATACTCGAGCGCGCCGCCAACGGCCTGCTCTACCCAACCGACTCCGCGCTCGCCGCGGTCGGCGCGCCGCGCGATTTAAAGCCCGTGACCCGCGAAGAAGTCGGTGCCAGCTGGTATCGCGGCGATCCGCCCGAAGCTGCGTTCGGCACCGGGGTCACGCGGCCGCTCACGGACGGGGCTTCGCTTGCGCAGGCGCTTGCCGGTGCGAAGGCGGGCGACACGCTCGCGCTCGCGGCCGGTACCTACGAAGTCTCGGCACCGCTGATACTCCGCCATCGGCTGACCATTGCCGGGGTGAAGGATGCCAAGCCGGTGCTGCGTGTCGCGTCGGCTCTTGCCGATATCGCCGGTGGCGGCGGGCTCCGCCTTGAAAATCTGGCCGTCGATGCCAGCTCCGTATCCGGCGAAGCCGCCCTGATTACCGTCGGGTCCGGCGCCGCTCCCAACTACAGTATTGCGCTCGATGGCGTATCTGTGCGCGGACCGGGCAAAGGGCGTGTCGACGGCATCGTCATGGCGCCGGGTACTTTCGCCGATGACGTGAAGATCACGAACAGTGATTTCGCCGAGATGGGTGTCGTTGTTGCCGCGACGGGCGAGCAGGAACCAAAGGGCTGGTATCCGATCGAGCGGCTGACGATCGCCGACAGCAATTTCGCGCGCGTCGCGATGGTCGCCGATCTGCTCCGCAAGGGCACCGACGAAAGCACCTTCGGTCCGTGGTTCGCGATGACCGGATCGAGGGTCGCGGGCAGCGGCCGTGACGGCGCTTCGCTGCGCATCTCGGGCGCTCAGCACACCGAAATTGCACAGAATAATTTTGCGAAATCGGACGGCATCCTCGTCATCCATTCGGTCGGTGCGCCCGAAACGCGGATCGCGTCGAACGCTTTCGCTGCGACGCCCGCGCCGCGGATCGAGGAACTTGCGTGGAAAGGTCCGCCGCGCGGTCAGGTCACCGGCAATGTCGTGGAGGCGCGTCCGTGACCCGCACCCTTGCACTCCTGCTCGCTGCCGCGACGCTGCCAGCGTCGCCCGCGGCCGCACAAGCCCCGCCCGCGGCGTCGCCGCAAGCCTATGCGCCCCTCTTCGCGGGCGAGGTCGATCGCGCGCGGCGGGACGTCGAGGCATCGATCAAGTCCGGCGTCAACGTGCCGGTGCCCAAGGATCCGGGCGGCGGCTTCACGCACGAGCAGCATAAGCGCAACTATCGCGTGATCTTCGAAGGCGGCCAGCTTTTCCGCCTGACCGGCGACGCGCGCTACCGCGACCATGTCCGCGACCTGCTGCTCGCCTATGCCGATCTTTATCCAAAGCTTGGGCCGCATCCCGCGGCGTCGAACCAGGTGCCGGGGCGCCTGTTCTGGCAGAGCCTCAACGACAGCGTGTTTCTGGTCAACGCGGTGCAGGGCTATGCTGAAATCCGCGATGCGCTCTCCGCCGCCGACCGCAAGCGCATCGACGACAATGTGATCCGCCCGATGGCGCGCTTCCTGTCGGACGGCTCGCCCGAGGTGATCGATCGCATTCACAATCATGCGACCTGGGCCGCCGCAGGCGTCGGCCTGTCGGGCTATCTGCTCGGCGACCGCGACCTTGTCGACAAGGCGCTGCTGGGGCTCGACAAGAGCGGCAAGGCGGGCTTCCTCCGCCAGCTCGATTTGCTCTTCTCGCCCGACGGCTATTATGCCGAAGGTCCCTATTATCAGCGCTACGCTCTCCAGCCGTTTGTCGTCTTTGCAGAAGCGATTGCGAGGAATGACCCGAACCGCAAGATTTTCGAGTATCGCGACGGCATCGTTCTGAAGGCGATCCGCACTGCGATCGACATCACGCACGACGGCTATTTCCTGCCGATCAACGACGCGATGCCCGACAAGAGTCTGCGCACCGAGGAACTCTATCACGCCGTCGCCATCGCCTATGGTGCGACAAGGGACCCGACCTTTCTGTCGATCGCCGACTGGCAGGGGCGGACGGTGCTGACGCCGGCGGGGCAGGCGATGGCCGCGGACCTCGCCGCGGGAAGGGCCAAGCCGTGGCGGTTCGGTTCGCGGTTGCTTTCGGACGGTCCCGACGGCCAGAGCGGCGCGCTCGTTTTGCTGCGCACCAAGGCCGATCCAACCGGTCCCTTGCTCGTCGCCAAGAACACCGTCCAGGGCATGGGGCACGGCCATTTCGACAGGCTCGGATGGCTCTATTATGATGAAACCGGCGCGGTCGTGACCGACTATGGCGCCGCGCGCTTCCTCAACGTCGAGGCGAAGCAGGGTGGGCGCTATCTCCCCGAAAACGACAGCTGGGCGAGCGCGACGATTGCGCACAATACCCTCGTCGTCGACGAACAAAGTCACTTCGGGGGTGACTGGAAGGCGGGCGAGAAGTTCGGCACGCGCCAGCTCGCGGCCTCGCTCGATGGCCCGACGCGCTACGCGATCGGCGAAATCGACCACGCCTATAAGGGCGTCCAGATCCGCCGCGCTCTCTTGCTCGCCGAGGTCGAAGGCCTCGCCAATCCCCTCACGCTCGATATCCTCCACGGGACTGGCAGCGGCAGGCATCGTTATGACCTGCCGCTGCATTTTTCGGGGCATATCATCGACAGCGACATCGCCTTCGAGCGGAAGCTCGCCGAGCGCCCGGTGCTCGGCCAGGCCAACGGCTATCAGCATCTGTGGGTCGACGGCGAGGGGAGCAAGGCGGACAAGGCGCGGCTCACCTGGATGCAGGGCAGCCGCTTTTACTCCTACCATATGCTGCCACCCGCGGGCGCGCGCTTCATCGTCGCCGAGAGCGGCGCCAACGATCCCGACTTCAACCTCCGCCGCGAGCCGGTGGTCATTCAGCGGCTCGACGGTGCGGGCGACGCGACTTTCGTCAGCCTGCTCGAACCGCATGGCGCGTACGATGCCTCGGCCGAGACCGTCATCGCGAGCAGCGCGCGCGTCGCGGGGCTCGAGCATCGCCGCGAAAAGGGCGTCGATCTCGTCCTCGTGACCCTCGTCGATGGTCGCCGCATCGCACTCGCGGTCGCGGACGATGTCGCGGCGGATGCCAAGCACAGCGTCAGCGTCGAGGGCCGGACCCTCGTCTGGACCGGCCCCGTCGGCCGCCTCGACCTCGCCAAGACCGGAGCGAAGAAATGAGCAATATCAAGGGCCGCTTCCGTTGGTGCGTGATCGGGCTGATCGCGCTGGCGACTGTCATCAATTACATCGACCGCAACGCGCTCGCAGTGATGTGGCCCGAGGTGTCGAAGGAAATCGGCGCCTCGAAGGAAGATTATGCGCTGCTGGTGACGATCTTCATGATCTTCTACGCCTTCGGCCAGTCGCTCTTTGGGCGCATCTTCGACGCGATCGGCACAAGGATGGGCTTCACCATCTCGATCGTTATCTGGTCGCTGTCGATCGCGGCGCATGCGCTGGTGCGCTCGATGCCGCTGCTGATGGTGCTCCGCGCGACGCTGGGGATCAGCGAGGCGGGCAACTGGCCCGGCGCGGCAAAGGCGAACGCGCTCTGGTTCCCCTCGCGCGAGCGCGCGCTGGCGCAAGGCATCTTCAATGCGGGCGCCTCGCTCGGCGGCATCGTGTCGGCGCCGCTGATCGCCTTGCTCTTCGTCCAGTTCGGCTGGCACGGCACCTTCCTGCTCATCGGCGTGCTCGGCTTCGTGTGGCTCGTCCCTTGGCTCTGGTTCTACAAGGCCGACCCCGACAAGCATCCGGGGCTGAGCGAGGAAGAGCGTGACTATATCCTGACCGGGCGCACCGAGGCGGGCCGCGACGACGACCGCCGCGTGCCGCTCGGCGAGTTGCTCCGCTATCGCCAGAGCTGGGGCGTCATCCTGTCGCGCTTCTTCCTCGACCCCGTGTGGTGGCTCTTCGTTTCGTGGCTGCCGATCTATCTCGCCGAGACCTTCGGCTTCGACGTCAAGCAGATCGGGCTCTTTGCCTGGGTGCCCTTCGTCGGCGCGATGCTGGGGAGCCTGTTCGGCGGCTGGCTCGCGGGCCGGATCATCGGCAAGGGCGGCGGCGTGCACGAGGCGCGCATGACGACCATCGCGATCGGCTGCACGATCATGCTGCCCGCGCTGCTGCTGACGATCGGCGCCAGCGATCCGCTCACCGCGGTGCTGCTGATCGCGTGCATCCTCTTCGGGTTCCAGATGGCGATCGGCAATATCCAGACGCTGCCCAGCGACTATTTCGGCGGCGGCGCGGTCGGCAGCCTTGCGGGGATCAGCGGTACCGCCGCGGTCGCGGGCACGCTGATCACGACCTGGCTCGTCCCCGTGCTCACCGAGACGAGCTATGCGCCGATCTTCGCGCTCTCCGCGGCGATCGTGCCCATCTCCTTCCTGTGTTTCTGGCTGGTCGGCGGTCGCGTCGCTCCGGTCTCCGTCAAGCCTGCCAACATCCAAGAATAAGGAACTGCATCACATGACTCTCCAGGGGAAAACCGCGCTCGTCACCGGCGGTGGCCGCGACATCGGCCGATCGGTCTCGATCGCGCTCGCCCGCGCCGGTGTTCGCGTCGCAATCAATTACAACAGCGGCCGCGAAGCCGCCGAAGAAACGCTGAAGACGATCAAGGACGCGGGCGGCGACGCTTTCCTGATCCAGGCCGACGTGACCGACGGCGCCGCGGTGAAGGCGATGCTCGAACAAGTCGGAACCGCGTTCAGCGGCCGACTCGACATCCTTGTCAACCTTGCGGGCGGCATGGTCGCGCGCAAGACTTTGAGCGAGATGGACGAGGCCTTCTTCGACCATGTCATGACGCTCAACCTCAAGTCGGCCTTCCTCGTGCTGCAGGCGTCACTGCCCTTCCTCGGCGAAGGCTCGGCGGTGGTGAATGTCTCGTCGCTCGCGGGCCGCGACGGCGGCGGCCCCGGAGCCTCGGTCTATGCGACCGCGAAGGGTGCCCTGATGACCTACACGCGCGCGATGGCCAAAGAGCTCGGACCGCAGGGCATCCGCGTCAACGCCGTCTGCCCGGGACTGATCGGCACCAGCTTTCACGACATCTTCTCGAAGCCCGAGGGCCGCGCCGCAGTGGCAGGAAACACACCGCTGCGCCGCGAAGGCCATCCCGACGAGGTCGCCGACACGATCGTCTACCTCGCGTCACCGGCAGCAAGTTTCCTCGCCGGCGTCTGCCTGGACATCAACGGCGGGTTGGCTTTCTCGTGATGCGCGGGGTTGCCACTGTCGCCGCAGCCGCCCTGCTCGCGAGCGGAGCACAGGCTCAGACTCGTGAGCGCACCGATGCGCCGCCGCTCGAGCCGTACAAGATCATCCTTGTCGGCGATTCCACCATGGCGCCGCACAGCGGCTGGGGCGGGGCATTCTGCTCGCGTCACGTCAAATCGTCGGTCGCGTGCCTCAACGCCGGGCGCGGCGGGCGCAGCACGCGCAGCTATCGTCAGGAAGGTGGCTGGGACATCGCCCTCGCCGAAGCGAAGGTGCCCGGCTATCGCGGCACCTGGGTGTTGATCCAGTTTGCCCACAATGACCAGTCGACGCGGCCCGAGCGCTGGACCGACGAGACGACCGAGTTTCCCGCCAACCTCCGCCGCTTTGTCGAAGAGGTACGCTCCGTCGGCGCGACGCCGGTGCTCGTCACCCCGCTGACACGCCGCGAATTCAAGGACGGCAAGCTCCAGAACACGCTCGCCACCTGGTCCGATCAGGTTCGCGGCGTCGCGAAGGCGCTGGACGTGCCGCTCGTCGACCTGAATGCGCTCAGCGCTGCGCAGACCCAGGAAATGGGCCCCGAGATGGCGACCAAACTCGCGCAGGAACCGCCCACCGCCGAGGAACTTGCTGCGGCGAAGGCGGGCACAACGCTGACTGCGCGCCCTGCGCCCCCCGAGCCGGCGCCGATCACCGGCGACGGTGCGCGCGGACAGGTGACGCGTAAATTCGATTACACCCATCTTGGCGATGTGGGAGCCGAGGTGACCGCAAAGCTCGTAACTCAAGCGCTCGCCCGGGCAGTGCCAGGACTAAGGAGCCAGCTTGTTCGCTGACGAAATAGGTCGGACAAAGTGGACTAACCAATCCAGCATACACAATTGTTGACAAACTGGTCATAATGCTGGACAGCAGTTGCCAGAACAGAATCGATATACAGGGAGAGACGATGTGAATTCTCGCAATTCATTGCGCGCGCGCAGCTTGCGTGCCGCGCTGCTGGCGGGTGCAGCTTCGACGATGGCGGTCGCCGCAATGCCCGTGATGGCGCAGGATGCGACTGTTGCAGCGCAGGAGAAGGTGGAGGAGGAGGCGATCATCGTCACCGGTATCCGTGAGACGATCCAGAATTCCATCAACACCAAGCGCGAGGAGACCGCGATCGTCGATGCGCTGTCGTCCGACGACATCGGTGACATCCCGGCGATCTCGGTCGGGCAGGCGATCCAGACGATCACCGGTGCGACGACCCACCGCGAGAAGGGCGATGCCTCGGAGATCGCGCTGCGCGGGCTCGGCCCGTTCCTGTCAAATTCTACGTTCAATGGCCGCGACGCGACCAACGGCAGCGGCGACCGGTCGGTCAACTTCAACCAGTTCCCGTCGGAACTGGTAAATAACATCAAAATCTACAAGACGCAGCAGGCGAGCCTCGTCGAGGGCGGCGTGGCGGGCACTATCGAGATCGGCACGCTTCGACCGCTCGACTTCGGCAAGCGGCGTCTGCAGGGCGAACTCAAAGCGCAATATAATCCTTATGGGGACCGCATCACCGGCCGCGAGGGCGGCGTCGGCTGGCGCGGGACGCTGAGCTACGTCGACCAGTTCGCGAACGACACGATCGGCATTGCGATCGGCGTCCAGCGCAACGATACGAATAACCCCGAAGAAACCTATGCGGCCTCGTCGACCTGGACCGCTTGCCAGGCAGCGCCGGTCGTCGCGAACAACAATTGCGACGAATATACGCGCGCGGAATATGGCCAGAACCGCGCCTTCTACCTCGTCCCCAATGCGTACACCTTCCGCCAGATCAGCGAGACCGACAAGCGCGACGCGATCTTCGGCGCGATCCAGTGGCAGCCGTCGGACACGATCGATGTCAATCTCGACGTCCAATATTCCGACCGCACGTTCGTCGAGAGCCGGCGCGACCTGAATATATCCGAAGGCCGGTTCGGCCTTACCAACGTCGTCTTCGACGAGAATGGCATCATCCAGAGCCTCAATGGCCTTTCATCGCTCGAGTCCAACGGATCGGAACTGTCGCGATCCGAGGAGTATCTGGGCGGCGGCCTCTCGGTCGCATGGCAGCCAACCGACCGGCTTACCGTCACCCTCGACGGCAGCTATTCGCGCACGATCCGCACCGAACTGGAGCGGAATGTCCGCTTGCGCACCGATCCGTTCGACGTAAATAACGTTCGCAATTTCTTCAGCGTCACGGGCAACGGCTTCACGTCGAGCAATATGCGCGTGCCCTATACATATTCGATCGCGCCTGGCAGCTTCGTTCCGACCATCACGATCGATCCGCGCTTCGACCTGAACAATCACAATCTCTTCTGGGACGATGCGCGATTTCGGCGCGACGAGAGCAAGCGCCGCAACGAAATATATGCCGGTCGGTTCGACGCCGCATACGAGATGGACGGCTTCCTCAAGGCGCTGTCAGCCGGCGTCCGCTGGTCGCACCTGACGTACCGCGATTACGACATACGCAATGGCGACTTCAACCTGAACCCGGCGATGACCGAGGATCGTCGCATCAACAACCTCTGCCGTCAGGCGTTTCCCCAGACCAGTTACCTGTCCGCCGCTGAAGGCAATAGCATCCATAGCTGGGCGACCTTCGACGTCGATTGTCTGTTCCGCGAATATATGGGCACCGAGGATCCCGGACTTCCCGCCGAGATTCGTTCGGTGGCCAACCGCGACGTTACCGAGCGCACGCTCGCGGGCTATGTCATGGCCGAATATGGCGGCGACCTCGGCAGCATGCCGGTGCGAGGCAATTTCGGTGTCCGCGTCGTCAAGACCGACGTGACGTCGAACGGGCTGCGCAGCGACCTCAGTATCGTCAACAATCCCGACGGGTCGATCCGCCTCGTCGCGTCGAGCGATTTCGATACGGTGACGATCAAGAGCGGCAGCACGCGCATCCTGCCCAGCGTCAACGCGATCTTCGAGGTTGCGCCGAACATGTTGCTCCGTGCGGCCGCCTATCGTGCGATGTCTCGCCCCAATCCCAGCGCCTTGGGCGCGGGCCGGACGATCGTGCTCGAGGACGGCACCAGCTTCAGCTCGGTGGAGGATGCCATCCGGAACATCACTGCAAACGGCAGCCCGCGCCTGAAGCCGCTGATGTCGTGGAACGGCGACCTGGCGGTCGAATGGTATCCGAACAAGGACAGCCTTCTCTCGGCGACCGTCTATTACAAGCAGTTCACCGGCGGTTTCCAGCCC
Organism: Sphingopyxis sp. H050; assembly: GCF_001468265.1. Taxonomy (GTDB): domain Bacteria; phylum Pseudomonadota; class Alphaproteobacteria; order Sphingomonadales; family Sphingomonadaceae; genus Sphingopyxis. The sequence continues at coordinate 541,290 of NZ_LNRZ01000001.1, forward strand.
GTCGTATTCAACGAGGATTTCACGATCGACGGTCAGTCGGTGTCGATCCCCGTGACACAGACGCGCAACAGCTCCGACAAGTCGCGCGTCTATGGGCTTGAACTGACCGCAGCTACCCGCTTTTCGTTCCTGCCCAAGCCGCTGGACGGGCTCGGCGCGAAAGTCAGCTACAATTACGCCAACTCGAATTTCGAAACGCAGGATATCCGCCTCGGTGACGTCTACGATCCGGAAACCGACACCGTCAGCTCCGGTATCATCCCGCCGGCCGGGCTCTCGGGCTACTCAAAGCATGTGCTGTCGGCACAAGCCTATTACGACATCGGCCCGGTGTCACTGCAGGCGATCTACAATTACCGGTCGAGCTATTTTCAGGACTTCGTGGGCGGGAACAGCCAGCTGCGCTTTGTCGCGCCCAGCGAAACATTCGACTTCCGCGCCTCGATAAACTTGATGCAAGGTGTTTCGCTCCGCTTCGAGGCGCTCAACATCTTCAACGAACCGAAAGCGACCTACATGCCGGTCTATGGAAGCAGCCGTCAGTATCACTATTATGGCGCGAAATATTTCGTCGGCATCCGGGCGCGGATCTGACCATGGGGCAGGCAATCACAAACTCGGCCGACGCCCGCATCCCGCCAGTTGAGGGAAACTGGCGGCGGACGCTCGGCCTCGCCGGGCTGTTTCTGTTCCTGTCCGTCGCCTGGCCTTCGGCTGCGGCGCCGTACGGTCCGGCCGGAACCGAAATCCGTGATATCGTCTATCGAGAGATCGGCGCGAGGTCGTTGCACCTCGACGCTTATATTCATCCCGGCTCGAGGGACGCCCCGACCCCGGTGATCGTCTACTTCCACGGCGGCGGTTGGTCCAAGGGCGCCCGCCCGTCCGATGCGGACAGCTTCCGGGCCTATATCGAGGCCGGCTTCTCCGTCATCGCGGTGGAATATCGGCTCGCGGGCGAGGCGCCGGCTCCGGCAGCGGTACAGGATGCCCGCTGCGCGCTCGGCTGGGTGCGCGCCAATGCAGTGCGTCTCCGTTTCGATCCGGAACGGATTGTCGTGTTCGGGACTTCGGCGGGTGGTCACATTGCCCTGATGGCAGGCCTGCTGCCGGAAGGAAATGATATCGACGCCCGGCAATGCGAGGCGGCGCCGCGCCCTGCCGCCATCTTGGACTTTTTTGGCCCGACCGATCTAGCCGCGTTGCGACCCGTGACCGGCGATCTCCATCCCTCGGTCGCCAACTGGATCGGCAAACGCGGCGACGCGTCCGAAATGGCACAGCATATGTCGCCGGTAAACTGGTTGACCAAGGACAGCCCGCCGATCTTCATCGTTCATGGCGATGCCGATCCGGTCGTACCGATCAGCCAGTCGATCGATCTGGAGCAGCGCCTGACCCGGCTTGGGGTGTCCCACGACTATGTAACGGTCGAGCGCGGCGGACATGGCAAGTTCGACCCGGAAGGCAAGGCGCTTGTCAACGCCCGGCTGATGAAATTTCTCTGCTTGCACAAACTGCCCGCGCCGCGCGCCTGCAAAGAGTAGGAGCCTGAAAGTTGGGGTTCAAACATGTCCTACCACATTGTATGACCTTCTCCACTTACTTGTGTGGAGAACCATGAGCTATGGCTGAACGCCGCCTTTATGAAGATGTCGCCGATTCCATTCGTCGCTCGATCCTGGATGGAACATGGCCGCCCGGAACGCGGCTTCCCGGCGAGCGCGAGCTGTCGGAGCAGTTCGAGGTAAGCCGTGTGACAATCCGGGAAGCGGAAATAGCGCTACAGGCCACCGACTGGATTCGGATCCGCACCGGTGCCGGAGCCTATGTGGCGCCCGAGCTTCCGGGCGATAACGCGATTTTGCCCAAGGTCAGCGCGTTCGAGCTGACCGAGGCACGGTCGCTGTTCGAGGCCGAAGCCGCGGCGCTGGCGGCCCCGACCATCGCCGCCAGCGAGCTCGCCCGGCTCGACGACCTCCTGGCCGCGATGGCCGACGACGGTGCCACCGAGGAAGAGATCAGCGCGATCGACCACGAGTTTCATATGACCATTGCGGCCGCCTCCAACAACAAGGCGATTGTCCATGTCATCGAGAGCCTTTGGCGCATGCGCCTCGAGCTTCCCGAGGTGCGGCACAGCCATTCGCTGGTTTGTCGCAAGGACGGCGCCGCGCGGCAGTCCGAGCATGCCGACGTCGTCGCAGCCTTGCGCAAGCGCGATGCGACCGGCGCACGCCTCGCCATGCGGCGGCATTTCAACCGCTTGCTCGAATCGATGCTCGACGAGACCGAAGAACGCGCGATGGTCGAATTGCGCCGCCAGTCGGCGGAAAGTCGCGAGCGCTATTTGCTGAGCGCAAAACTGGCCTGATGTCTGGACATTCGCTCCCGCCGGCCGCGGACGATGTCGTCGCGGCGCTGCTTGATGCGCGCCTTTCCGGGCGTTCGCTGGCTGCCTTTCCGACCCCGGTTCCCGCGACCCTGGCCGAGGCATATGCGATCCAGCGGCAACTGGTCCATGCGCTCGGCGCCCCGGTGCTCGGATGGAAAGTCGGGCGGGTTCCGCCGGCGCTTGTCGAGGCGCTCGGTGCCGAGCGCGTCGCGGGACCTGTCATGCGGATTGCCGAACTCGATCCCGGTACGCCCGGAGATGCGTCGGTTTTCGAGGGCGGGGCGGGCGCGATCGAGGCCGAGGTGATGCTGCGCCTTCGCGCGGTGCCGGACGAGGGCGGCTCCGGCGAGGCCGGCAACCTTTGGATCGATGCGATCCGCGCCGGTTTCGAGGTCGCCAGCTCCCCGGCACCCGACGTTCACGATCATGCTCCCTTCGGCATCGTCGCTGACATGGGTATCAACAACGGGCTGCTCCTGGGGCCGGGGCTGCACATGGAGGATTTTCAGACGCTGGAGGTGGAAACGCTGATCGACGATGTCGTCGTCGGGACGGGGCGTCCGATCGACGTCCTCGACGGACCCTTTGGATCGCTCGATTTTCTCGTCGGTCTCCACCGCGAGCGTGTCATCGAATTGAAGGCAGGGCAGTGGATTTCGGCCGGTGCGATTACCGGGGTCCATTCGGTCGCCATCGGACAGATGGCGATCGCGCGCTTCGGTGCAGGCGTCGAGATCATGTGCTCCGCCGTCGGCGAGACGGGGTTCCGCGGGTGATCGAGACCCCCGGTCCCATCGCCTGCTTCGGCGAAATCGTCATGCGGGTTTCGGTCCCCGGCGGCGAACTGCCGCTGCAATCGGCGCGTTTCGACGCGCATGTCGGCGGCGCGGAAGCAAATGTAGCGGTGGCGCTTGCGGCGCTCGGGCGCCGCACCAAAATGATCAGCGCGATCCCCGAGGGGCCCCTGGGGGACGGCGTGCTGGGCGAACTTAGCCGCCACGGCGTCGATGTCGCAGCGGTGCCGCGGCCTGTGGGCCGCATCGGCCTCTACTATCATCTCCCCGGCGGCCCGATGCGCCCGGCCCAAGTGGTCTACGACCGCGCCGGATCGGCCTTTGCGGAGATGCGGCCGCGCGATTGGGACTGGGATCGTTTGCTGGAAGGCGCGGGATGGCTGCACCTTTCGGGCGTTACCCCTGCGCTCGGACCGAAGAGTGCCGAGGCGGCACTCGATGCCGTGACGCGGGCTCGCGCTGCCGGGATCGGGGTCTCGTTCGACGGCAATTGGCGCGGCCGGCTCTGGGAGCGCTGGCAGCCTGAACCGGCGGCGATACTGAAGCCGATCGTTGCACACGCAACCGTGCTGTTCGGCAATCATCGCGACGCCGGGCTGCTGTTGGGACGGGCCTTTTCGGGTGATGGAGAAACCCGGCGGCGCGAAGCGGCTCTGGGGTTGCTGGAGGCGTTTCCAGCCCTCGAATATGTTGCCTCGACGGCTCGCGAAATCATCGGGCCTGACGCGCACCGGCTCGTGGCCCGGGTCGATACGCGCGACGAGGGCGGTTCGACCGATTCGGTTCTCGTCGCGCCGGTGATCGACCGGGTCGGCACTGGCGATGCCTTTGCGGCGGGCGCGCTCGACGGACTGTGGGCGGGCAGGGGCCTCGCAGAAGCGGCGCGCGACGGCCTCTCGCTGGCAGTCCTCAAGCACGGCATTCGCGGGGATTTCGCGCCATTTTCACGCGCAGCCGTCGATGGCGCCTCCAATCATGCGCAGGATATCTCGCGCTAGAAGCTGCCCGCATGGCGGGTCGGCGACGCGTGTAGCGCTCGCGAAGCGAGAAGCGGCGGCGTCGCTGCCAGCCATGGCACAAGCGGCCGAACCGGCGTCACAGGACCGCGGACGGGCGTAGCAGCCGCGATTTTCTTTCCAGGGCTCGAAGGCCTTGCCGATGAAAAATAATGTCCCCGCGTCCGGACCATCGCGCGCTGCGCCCTTGCGCCAGGGCAGCATTGCGCGCGGCCGAATGTCGCTCCTCGACACGGGCAGAGGGACCAGCCTTCCGCACCCTCACGAATGCAACCGGACCTTCCGTGTCTGGACAAAGCCTGCCGGGCGCATACGCGGTCCCAATCTCGAACCTCGCAGCGGGAAGGGCGACAGCCCATATCGCCGGTCATGGACCGGGAGCGCTTCGCCGCTCGATCGCTCTCGCTTCGCTCAGGGCCTCGACCGCGGCCTCCTCGACGATGCGCTGTCCGTTGTACCTCGCCGCGCTTGCGTCCCGGGAAATTATCGCCTCGACAATGGATCGCCAGGTCCTGGCAGAGGCGACCTGGCGGCTTTTCCTGAGGACCGTGGTCCATAGGATCGAAACCTGGCCCTCAAGCTCGGCCGCCAATCGTCCCACGGCAATGTTTCCTCCGGCAGCGAGCGTGACCATCGCCAGCGCCCGGCGGACTACGATATAGTTTCCGAGCGGACTATCCGGATCATGCGCGATTTCATCGAGAAGGGCGGCGCCCGCGCGCAGTTCATCATCGATCCAGTCCGGACGGTCCGGGGCGATTGCCGCTTCCGCCATCTGAACCCCCGATACGGTCGCACGGATCTCGAAAAGGTCGGCAACATCCCGTGCCGCAAATCGCTGGACGAATGCGCCGCGCCGCCCCTCGATATCGATGATGCCCTGGCGGTCCAGCGCGCGCAGTGCGTCCCGCACGGGTCCCCGGCTGACGCCGAATTCCTGGGCGAGCGGAAGCTCCCGCACCGCCTCCCCGGGTCTGATCTCGCCGAACTGGATTCGTTGCAGGATCGCAGAGGCGAGTTGATCCGACGTCGAGGGCGCGGCCGTTGGCGACAGCGAAAGGCGCTTCGCGATCCGGTCGAGATATGTGCGCGCCGAGGAAGCGGTGTTGCCGAGGTCGATGATTGCGCTGCCGACCGCGCGGGGCAATGAGGTCGCCTCGTCACGCGCGGGAGCGCGCGGAGAGCTTTCCTCGAAACTGGCGTTGAGCGCGGCTTCGTCGAACGCCCCGCGAGCAACGCTGGCAGCGAATTGCGCGACGGCGTCCGGGGCGATCGCGCCGAAACCGCCACGGCCGACGACGCTTTGCAGCGCCAGCCGCTGCAGGACGTGCGTCAGTCGCTCGCTTCCGGCGGCTCGCCCGATCAGGTCGATATTCGTTCGCAAGGCCAGATATCGCGGCCAGCGGGCTGACGGGGTCCTGAGGACGGGCGCTGGCGCGACCACTTCGCGCCCCGCAGCCTTTCGGCCTGCCATCCCGAGCAGTGCAAGCCAGATCGGCCGGATGTCGGACGGGTCAACATGATCGGGACGTATCAGCGTTGCGCCGCGGCGCGCGGAGAGCGTGAGGGCGCCGAGCTTGTCGAGGCGATGAAGGGCTTCGCGCGCCTGCGCGTGCGTCACGCCCGCCTGGTCGACAATCCAACGCTCGGTTATGCGCGCGCCAGCGACGAGAGCGCCTTCGATAATCCGTTCGAGGGCAACGAATACGACATCGTCCGGAGCGAGGCGATTGTCCGCGACGCGTCCCGCTGGTTTAGGCTCGACCACTGTTTTCCCCTACAAGGAGGCTATATGTCGATATGCAGCGACATTACTAGTCCCCGCGGAAGCGCCCCGCGCGCTTCTCCAGAAAGGCGGCGACCCCCTCACCGAAATCGCCGGTGAGCGACGTGAGGAGAAACTGGTCGCGGTCCATGAAGCTTGCCGCGGCGCTCAGCGCGTTGGCGCTGGCGTTGATCGCCTCCTTGGTCATGCGCGCCGGTAGTGGTGGAAGCGCTGCGACACGCTCGGCCCATTGCCTTGCCTCGGCCAAGGCCTCGCCTTGCTCGGCCGAGCGGTCGGCAAGCCCCCACGCCAGGCACTCCGATACATGGGCAGGCTCTCCGAAGAGCGCGAAAACCTTTGCCCGTGCAGGCCCGATCAGAGCGACCAGCCTTGGCAGGGTCCCCCAACTCATGTTCATGCCGAGCGGGACCTCCGGAAGCCGCATCATCGCGCCCGCTGCCATGATGCGGAAGTCGCACGCGAGTGCGAGCGCGCAGGCCCCGCCGACACAATAGCCTTCGATGGCAACGATCGTCACGGCCTCGATCGCTTCCCATGCACGGCACAGATCAGGACCCGCGCGCGCGGCATCGCGCCGCTCGAGAAGCGTAGCTGAAGCTCTCGGTTCGGCCTTGAGGTCGATGCCAGCGGAAAAAAACCTGTCGGTGCCCGTCAAGATAACGGCGGAAATGTCGGATCTCCGACCCAGGGTCCGCGCGGTATCCGTCAAGGCGGAAAGCGTTTCCGCGTTCAGGGCGTTTCGCGCTTCCGGCCTGTCGATCCGAACGACGGCTATCCCGCCATCTTCCTCGATACGCAGCATCTTGTCTCTCCTTGTCAGCCTGGCGCGCGGTACGCGATGGGATGGGGGCATTGGCGAGAACCCGCAGGCGGCCTGGCCGGGTTCCGCTGCGATCCGTGCCGTAAGAATTCGATCATATGCAGGCGTGCGCGCGCTGCCAGCGGCCGCGCGGCCTGATCGTCCACCCCGAATTTTCAGCGACAGGACAAGCAAGCCGCGCGGCAGGCAAACGGCTGCCTCTTGCCCCGCCTCGCGGGGCAGTTCGACGAACGCCAGCCAATATCAATCCAGCCCGAGCTGACGAAGGACGGCGCCAATGGCGTCGAGCTGCCGCTCCGCGAAGCGGTTGGCCCCGGCGGGCGGGTCACGAAAAACAAACCAGTTGTCGGCCTTAGCGTCATAGGGCGCCCACGCCGAGCACAAGGGCGACGCCGAGGGCTTGCCCCCCGTCGCGAAGGCGGCGAAACATCCGTTCACGCCTTTTGCGAAGGACAAGTCCCGCTCCGTGCGCGGGATCTGCGCCAGCGATGCGGACATGTCGAAGACGAACGGGATCTCGCCCGCATGGTTCACGCCCTTTTGCTGGGCGCGGAGGCCCTCCGGCAGATAGTCGAAATAATAGAGCCAGACCGGCGCGCGCCGCTGCTGCGCCCGCGCGATCGCACGCGCAGGATAAAGAAAGATCACATCGCCATACAGCCTGCGGGCAAAGTCGCCGCGATTTGTCGTCGCAGACCCGTAAGCGTCCGCGATGACCGGCGCGCGGCCCCCGAGAAGCGCCAGCACCTGCTCGTCCTTCATACCCCAGCTGTCGACCAGGCTGCCCTCGTTGCTGTTGACGCCGATCAAGAGGGGCACATTCGCCGCACGCCCCGCGCGAATTGCGGCGAGCGGAGGTTCCGCCACCTCTGCACCTCCCGGTACCGCGCCGAAACCCGGCTCCGGCCGGGGAACGGCAGCATCGAAGAACCGCTCCGCCGGCAAGGCACGCAGCGCATCGGCAGTCGCGTCCTTCAGGCCGAGGGCCGCGGCGATCGCCTGTCCGGCCTTTGTGGCGTCCCCGGCGTCCTTGCGAGCCGGAAGCCCCCCGCCGGACTGCACGATCGCTTGCGCGAAGAGGCCGCGTGCCGAAGGAGCGGCGAGCAGGTTCAGGACTGCGCCGCCGCCCGCGCTCTCTCCGAACATGGTGACGCGCGCCGGGTCGCCGCCATAGGCCGTTATATTGTCCCTGACCCATTTGAGCGCGGCGATCTGGTCGAGAAGACCATAGTTGACGAGGTTGCCGCCGCCCTCCTTGAGCGCGGGATGACCGAAAAAGCCGAGATAGCCCAGCCGATAGTTGATCGTCACCAAAATGATGCCGCGCCGCGCGAAGGCGGCTCCATCGTAGAATGGCTCGGATCCCGACCCGAACATGTTCGCCCCGCCATGGATCCAGACCATCACCGGGGCATTCTTCGCATCGGCCGGGCGCCAGATATTGAGCGTGAGGCAGTCTTCGCTTTGGGGGCTGGAGGCGAGAACGCGCGCGGTGGCCGGAGCCTTCTGGACGCAGACCGGGCCGAATGCGGAGGCGTCGCGGACGCCCGTCCAGTGCGGCTGATCACCGGGCGGGCGCCATCGCATCGGTCCCAGCGGCGGCGCCGTATAGGGGATGCCCTTGAACATCTCTATGCCATTGTCGCTTCGGCCCTCGACCACGCCCTGCGGCGTGTCGCGTCGAACCGGCTCGGACGCGCTGGCGGGTGCGGCGGCGAGCAGCACCGAGATGAGGATCTTATGCATCGTCGTTTCCTTTGGTTCGCAAAAAGCGGGCGGCCATGAAATAGGCGATGCAGGCCAGCACGTTGAATAAGAAGACCCCCGCGAGTGCCAGTCCCAGGCCGGCCTCGCCCATTGCCGGCGTCAACGCGTCGCTGGCGACGCCGATCGCAACCGGCCCCAGTCCGAGCCCGACAATATTCTGGGCGAAGATCATCAGCGCTGCGGCGCTGGCCCTCGCGCCCGGGTCGGCGACGCCCTGCACCAACGCATAGGTCGAAGGCTGGTAGAGCGCGTTCATAAATACCGCCAGCGTGACGCCGGCGATGGCCAGCGCAACATTGTCCGTGAGGAAAGCCGGCGCTCCGACGAGCGCCGCGATCAGCACCGTGATCGATGGCCACCAGCCGAGCCAGCGCCTGTCGCGCCGGGCCAGCCAGTCGCCTGCCAGTCCGCCCGAGAAGCTCCCCAGCGCACCGGCGACTGCGCCGAGGCCGCCCAAAGCCAGGCCTGCGGTGGCGAGCGGCATGTCATGACCCCGCACGAACCAGACCACCGCCCACGCACCGAGCCCGTACGTTACGACAAGATGCAACGCGGAACCGGCAATGCACCAGGAGAAGGCGGGGTTGGTAAGGAGCCTGCGATAGACGCTCCAGGCCGTCGCGCCGCGCGGTGCGACGGTTCGGGGCGGTTCGCGGACGGTCAGGCGAACGAGCAGGGCGAGAAGCAGGCCCGGAATTCCGATTGCAGCGAAAGCCCACCGCCACCCATATTCCTGTGCCACATAGCCTCCGAGCGCCGAGGCGAGAAAGCCGCCCGCCGAGATGCCGGTCACGAGCACCGCGAACGCCGTAGCACGGTAGCGCTCATCGACTTCGTCCGCGATGAGCGAATGCGTGCAGGGCGCGTAACCCGCTTCCCCTGCCGCGACGCCCGCGCGCGCCAAGAGCAGCGACCAGAAGCCCGTAGCGGCGCCGCACAACGCGGTCATCCCGCTCCAGAAGGCAAGGCAGATCGCGAGAATGTTCCGGCGGTTGAAGCGGTCGGCCAGCCGCGCGATGGGTAGGCCAAGCGGCGGATAGACCAGCGCAAACGCAGTGCCGCCGAGCAGCCCGAGCAGCGTATCGGAAAGGCCGAACTCGCGTTTGATCGGCTCCGCGACGATACCGATGATCTGGCGGTCGGCCATGTTGAGGGTCGAGACCAGGAACATCAGGAAGAGGAAATAGGCGAGCCGGCCCGTCCAGGTTCCGGATTTCGCAATCGATGCCATCACCACCCCCGCTTCACCTATTTGTCTCCGGGCCCATTGGGGCCGCGTGAAAGATTCCTATAGCCAATGTCGATTATTGACAATACACAAGCTGAATGATCCAGACCGACTCAGTTCGCACGACGCCGGTTACCGGGCCTTCGGTGTGGCTTTCGGCGGATATCGAAAGCGACCGGAGCTGGATCGTCGAATTGTCCCCGGCGGACCGGGCCGAGGCCCTGGCAGCTCTCGCCGATGTCAACCGGATGGGCGTCGCGCGCGACGAGATTGGGCCCGAGACTTTCCGGCTGCCCGGTTTTGCGCGCCGGCTCGACGCGATCATCGACCGGATCGAAGGGGGGCCGGGCTTTGCGCTCCTGCGCAATGTCCCGATCGAGGGGCTCGAGCTTGCCGATGTCGAACGGCTGTTCTGGGGCATCGTGAGCCATATGGGCTATCCCGAGCCGCAAGACGCCAGCGGGAAGCGACTGCATCACGTCCGCGCCGAGCAGAGTTTCGCCGACGAAGCCGAAGCGCGTACCGCCTTTCGCAGCAGCAATATCCGGGGCTATCAGACGAACGTCGAGCTGCAGTTCCACGGAGACGGGTCCGACGCCCTGTTTTTTCTCTGCCGCAACGCGGGAAAATCGGGCGGTCATAGCCGCATCGTGAGCGCCGGGGCGGCCTTCAATGCCGTCATTGCCCGCGACCCCGGTCTTGCGCTCGTCCTTCAGCATGAATTCTATTTCGATACCCGCGGCGAACTTGGCCCCGAACGGCCGGTGCAGGCCGTGCCCATCTTCGCTGAGCATCGCGGGTTGCTGAATATTCTGCACAAGCGCGGCTATATCGATCTCGCGCAAGCCATGCCCGGTGTCCCGCGTTTGACGGCGCAGCAAGTCGCCGCGCTCGACGCGCTCGATGCGGCGCTGAACGACCCGGCGCATTTTTTCGAGTTCGTGATGGTCCCCGGAGACCTTCAAATCGCCAATAACTACACCGTCCTTCATGCCCGGACTGCGTTCGAGGACCATGTCGAGCCGGAACGCAGGCGACACATGCTGCGGATCTGGGCGACGATGCGCCGCAAGCGCCGGTCGCTGCCGCCGTCGTTCCGAACCACGCGCGAATTCATGGCCAGCCAGCGGCGGCGCGAGGAGCTGGACGATGATGCACGATAGCGATCCTCCGCCGACCGCGGGCGATCGCCTGCCTCCCTCGCTGCCGCGGCGAACGCCCTTGGGCCGGACGGAGATCGGCCGGCGACCGGGCCCCGCAGCATGGCGCCGAAGCCGGCACCTGAAGGCTGAATGCCGATGGCGCACTACCGCTTGTGAAAAAATAAAATTATCGATAATAATGCCTCTCGCAATCATCGATTTCCGGGAAACATTGTGCCAACACAATGGACCCGGAACGGAATTCGAGCGGAGCTTCATGGCGAGAAATACTGGCGACGATGATAGCGCGCCGACCCAGGACAGGGTGATCGCGCGTCTCTTGATAGATGACATCGTGGCCTGGCGCATTCCGCCGGGAGCCTGGATCCGGGAGCGCGAGATAGCCGCGCGCTTCGGGGTCAGTCACGCCCCCGTGCGCGAGGCGTTCAGGCAGGTGGCAAACATAGGTCTCCTGAAGGTCGTCCCCTGGCGCGGCGCCTTCGTGATCGATCTCGACCAACATGCCGCTGACGAGGTTTACGAGCTCTGGAAGGCGCTGTTCGGCGTGGCCTGCCGCCTTGCCTGCGCGGAAATGAGCGACCGCGACGGCCGCGAACTCATGCATCGCCTTGTCGAATACAAGGACGTCACATTGCGCACCGAAAATACGTTTGAGCATCTCAACGTCTCGAACCGCATCGGCCGCTTCATCGCGAAGCGCAGCAATGCGCCGCTCGCTCTCGAACTCCTCGACCGCGTCGCGTTGCTCGCGCGATGGCAGCATAATGTCTACACCAACAGCTATATCGAGACCCATGGCAACGAGGCCGCGCGGCGCTCGGCCGCGCTCTACGAGACGCTATGCCGCCATATCGTGGCCCGCGACGGCGATGCCGCCGACGCGGCCGCACGCGCCCTGATCGGTGTGACGCAGGAGAGCTTCGAGCAGGCCCTCGAGGAGTATAAGGCGCGCCACTCAAAGCCGAGAGCGAGCCGTCGCCGCGCGAAGTCGGCGTGACCCGCGTCCGGACCGATCGGCGGACGCTGCTCAAGGCCGGGCTCGCCGCTCCGCTGGCGTTCGAGGCAACGACAGCTGGCGCTGCAACCGGGGGTGAAGCGATGTTCGGGCCCGAAAGACTGTTGGCGGACGTCAGAACCTATGCGGAAGCTGGCAACAAGAGGTCGGGCGGAGCTGGAGACCGCTGGACGGCCGACTGGACCGCGAAGCGCCTCGAAGTCGCGGGCTTCAACGTCGAACGGCAAGGATTCGAGGTGCCCTGGTTCGATGGCTCCGTCTGCGAGCTCGCCTTCGGCGATATCAAGATCGGGCTCGCGGCGCAGCCGCTGGCTGCCGTAACCGAGCCCCGGGGGGTTCAAGCGGCGCTGCGGCTGGCCGAAGCCGGCGGGCGGCTCGACGGCGCGATCGCGGTTATCCGGCTCCCGTACCGCCGTTGGTCGAGTTTGCTGGACCGGGCCGTGCGCGAGCCACTGGCCGACGCTCTCGCGCGTGGAGCCAGCGGGGTTATCCTCGTCACGACCGGCCCGAGCGGGGAGGCGCTTCTGCTGAATGCTCCCGCGGACGGGCCATTTTCCGACAGGCCGATAGCCCTCCTCGCGCCGCGTCATGCGGCGCCCGTAATCGAAGCGGCTCGCCACGGCACGCGCGCGAGCCTCACGATAACGGGCGACGGGGGCGTTCGCCGGGCGGACAATATAATAGGGCGTGTCGAGCGCGCCGGCCGCCGCTGGATCGTCGTCTCGACCCCCCGTTCGGGCTGGACCGATTGCGCCGGCGAACGGGGTCCCGGGATCGCCGTCTGGTTGGCGCTGGCAGACTGGATGCCACGTATTTTCACCGGTCACAGTCTGCTGTTCCTCTGCAACAGCGGACATGAGTATGAGAATCTCGGAGCCAGCCACGTCGTCGAGAGCATCGGGCCGCCGCCGGCCGAGACCGACCTCTGGCTCCACCTCGGAGCCAATGTCGCCACGCGCGACTTTCAGGAAACGCCGTCCGCGCTTCTGCCGCTGCCGAGTGCGGACCCCTACCGCTTCCTGATGACCTCGGCGGACTTCGTCGATCGCGCGCGCGCGATCTTCAAGGGGCAACCCGGACTCGAGATGGCCTATCCGTCTTCGCAGGGCGTGGCGGGCGAACTCGCCGAGGTCATCGGCGCCGGCTATGTTCGGCATGCCGGCGTGTTCGGCGCCCACAGACATCATCATGCGGCGACCGATACGCTGGACGTCGTCGCCTCCGAGCCGCTTGCCGCTACGGCACGCGGGATCCGCGATTTGATCTCCGCGCTGGTTCCGGCTCATCGCTGATTAGAGAGGCGAGGCGGGCAGAATCGGCTTGACAGAATTATATCGATGTTCAAAATTATCGATAATAATGAGAAATGACATGGGAGGGATTTATGGGACGCTACGCGTGCACGTTGTTTTGTTCGGCCGCCCTTTGGGTCGTCGGCGCCGATCCGGCTCTGGCCCAGGAAAGCGACGCGCCCGCCCCGGCTGACACCGCGTCGGCCGCCGTCGATGACGGCTCGATCGTCGTAACGGCGAGGCGGCGCGAGGAGCGGCTCGCCGACGTCCCGACGGCGGCCTCGGTCATCGACGCAGCCTCGCTTGCAGATCGCGGTGGCGCGACGTCGACCCCCGAACTCCTGGCCGATCAGCCGAGCGTTCGTTTCAACAACCTCAACTCGTCGCTGACCTCCGAAATTTCCATTCGCGCATCGTCGACGGCGCGGGCGACGAACGGCGATCCGAGCATCGGCCTCTACCGCAACGGGGCCTATATCGGCGGCGGCCCCGTCGGCGGCCGCAACTTCTCGCGGCTCGACATGCTCGATATCGGTCGCGTCGAGGTGCTGCGCGGGACGCAGGGCGCCCTTTACGGCCGCAACGCCGTCGGCGGCGCGATCAACATCATTTCGGCACAGCCGGAGTTCGATCTCTCGGGGTGGGCGAGCGCACGCTATGCCTTCGAGAACAACAGCCTCCAGCTGCAGGGCGCAGTCAATGTGCCGCTTGGCGAAGGCGCTGCGCTGCGCATAAGCGGCGACCTTGTCGAGCAGGACAAGGGCTTTTTCTACAATCCGGACAACGACGTATATTTCGATCGGCAGAAGGGCCACGGTCTGCGCGGCCAGCTCCGCCTTCGACGCGGTCCCGTCGATGTCGTGCTTCTCGCCGAGACGCAGCGCCTCACGACGCCCAGCATCCACTACCAGATCTTCATCCCGGCCGGCACGCCGGGCTTTCCGGGAGGTTATATCCAGGACCGCTTCAGCTATCCCTGGAGCACCGCCCCGCGCGCCGTTCAGGATATCGACGGACTGCAGGCCCTGGTGCGCGTCGATCTGGGCGGCGCCGAGCTCAGTTCCACGACCAGTTTCCGCAAACGCCATTCAGAATATGACCTCGACAACGACGCGGTCAGCCCGACCGAGCTGGCGCGTGCGCGGGCAGCGGGCCAGGTCGGCGCGCTGACGCCGATCGATCCCAGCAGCGGGTCGTTTGTGATCGATACCACCGACAGCTTCTCGCAGGACATCCACGTCAACGGATCGGGCGGGCGCTTCGCCTGGCTCCTGGGCGCGGAGGCGCTGATTCTCGACAGCGATTTCTCGCTGACCACGACGCGGACGCCGACGCTCGCCAACCCGTCGCCGGGCAACATCGCGCCGTCGCGCCTCCACTTCGAAAGCTATGCCGCTTACGGATCGCTCGGCTTCGACATCACCGACACGATCAACATCACGGGCGAACTTCGCTACACCAGCGACAGCCGGTCGATCACGGCGCGGCTCTACGATCTGGCGACCGGCCTCCCGACCGGCGGGCCGAGCCGCATTATCGACGGGAAGCTGAGCGACGACAATCTTTCCTACAATGCGACCCTGTCGTTCAAGCTCACGCCGAACGTGCTGGCATATGGTAAGGTGGGAACCAGCTACCGCGCCGGCGGCTTCAACACCCGCCTGTCGGATCCGCGCGCGCCGAGCCCTGTTCAGGTGCCGTTCGGGAGCGAGGGGAGCCGGAGCTATGAAGTCGGCATCAAGGGCAGCCCCCTTCGCCGCGGCTACTTCGCGATCGCCGGCTATTATACCGAGCTGGATGATCTGATCGCCCAACTCGACGATGGCTGCGCCCTCACCAATCCCACCTGCCCGGTGGCCGCCGTAACCTATCTCGCCAATGCAGGCGATGCGAAGAGCTGGGGCATCGAAGCGGAATATTCGCAGGGCTTCGATCTCGGGGAGGGCAATGGCCGCCTCGCGCTCAGCGGGTCGCGTCAGGGCGGGAAGGTCAAGAGCGGACGCTATGACGGGCTCGACCTTGCCCAGGTGCCGGACTGGCTCGCCTCCGCCAATCTCAACCTTCGCTATCCCGTCGCCAAGGATGTCGCGCTGACGAGCAATGTCCTCGTGAGCGGTCAATGGGGCGGCAAGCAGGAGCTGACGGCCACCTCGGTCGATCTTGACGATTATGTTCTGGTGAACTTGCGCGTCGGCGTACAGTTCGGGAAGGTCAACATCAGCGCCTTCGCCAACAACCTGTTCGACAAGCTCTACTATGTCGCTCAGGCCCCCACGATCAATCGCTACAGCCAGCCGCGTGTAATCGGTGTCGAGGGTCGCATAACCTTCTGACACGGCACGGCGGAGGAGGCCTTCGCACCTGGCAGCAGAAATGAGGAGGCCGAATTGCGGCTGAGCAGATCATTGGGACTTTGCCTGGCCGCCGGCTTGCTCTGTCCCGCGTCCGCCTTCGCAGGCGACGCGGGGCCGGCGGTCGGCCTCGCACAGGGCAGGCTCGTCGGCAGCAGCGCATCGGGGATCGATCGCTTCTACAACATCCCGTTTGCCGCCGCCCCGACCGGGAGCCTGCGCTGGCGTCCGCCCCAGCGCGCGGCCGCGTGGAAGGGCTCCCGCGATGCTTCACGGCCGGGACCGGCCTGCCCGCAGCGGGTCGTGCCCGCCCTCGTCGCCGGTGGTGTCGCGGACCTTCAGTCCGAGGACTGCCTCCAACTCAATGTCTGGCGGCCCAAGGACGCGCGCAAACTCCCGGTCATGGTCTGGATCCACGGCGGCGCCCATGTTCTCGGATCGGGTGTCTTTCCGGCCTTCGACGGCTCCGCCTTCGCGCGCCAGGGCGTGGTTCTCGTCACCATCAACTACCGTCTCGGTGCGCTGGGATATTATGCTCACCCCGCGCTCAGCGCCGCCAGGCCAAAGGGTGAAGCGCTCGCCAACTATGGTCTCATGGACCAGCTGGCGGCGCTGCGCTGGGTCCAGGCGAATATTTCGGCCTTCGGCGGAGATCCGAAGCAGGTAACGCTGTTCGGGGAGTCGGCCGGCGCGATCGGCGTAACGACGATCCTCGCGCAGGAGCAGGCCAAGGGGCTCTTCGCGCGCGCGATCGTCCAGTCGGGTGTCGGCCTCCTCGACCCGCGACCGCTCGCACAGCAGGAAGCCCTCGGCGCCGCGTTGGCGGTCCGGGCTGGAGCCAAACCCGGAGCATCGGCAGCCGATTTGCGCGCGCTTCCCGTCGCCGCGCTGGTCTCCGCAAGCGAAGTCCGGTCACCGGGGGAGATGACAGGCCCCATACTCGACGGGACGCTCATTCGCGAAGCCCCCTGGCGGACGCTCGCCAAGGGTGAACCGGTCGATGTACCGCTCCTCGTCGGCGCAAACAGCAACGAGGCCAGCGTGATCCTCGCAATGGGTGTGCCGCCCGCGATGGCGATGGTCTATCTCGGCGCCGACCAGGCGGGGGGGCGGTCAGCCTATGGCGCTGGTCTCGCCGAAGACGAACTTGCACGCCAGATCCTCGGCGACGCCTGGTTCGTCGGGCCGGCGCGATGGCTGGCCGCACGCACGGCACGGGGCAAGCCCTCCTTTCTCTATCATTTCGACTATGTCGCGGCCGGTCGTCGCTCGCAGGCGAAAGGTGCCGCCCATGGCTCCGAAATTCCCTATCTGTTCGGATCGCTGGACTATTTCGCGTCGCTCGCGGGACCGATCGGCGAAGAGGACCGCCGGTTCGGCGCCGCAATGTCCGAATGCTGGGTGGCTTTCGCGAAATTCGGAAATCCGCGCTGCGCGCTCGTCCCGGATTGGCCGCGTTATGACGCGGCTGACGACCGTCTGGCCCTGCTCGCTCCGAACCCGATCGTGGCTTCCGGCTTTCGCAAGGCGCAGATCGATCATCTTCTGAAGGTGCATGCCGAAGCATCGGGCACTGCTCCATAGCGCCCACGGGTCCGCGGGCTCCGTTTCGACGACGTGCAACGAAGCTGGGAGAGAGAATATGGTGCAGAGGAGAATATTGGTCTGGGGCGCCGCCGGTGCCGCCTTGATCGGCGCGGGCGCGATTGCCGCGCAATCCGTCCTTGGTGAGAGGGAGGAGGACGGCGCGCGCCCGATGGTGCAGCTGCCTCCCCAGGCCCCCATGGCCCGGGCATCCGGAAGCGCGACCGCCGCTGCACCCGCTGCGAGCGCCAGCCTGTCGACCACGGTCGGAGGCTATACCTATGACTGGACGGCGCTGGAAGCCGCGATCGAAGCCGACACGGAGGTCGCGAACGGCTTTTTTATCGTCGGCAACGCCAACGATCCGGAATATCTGTTCACCCATGAGAAGGGGAGCTTCGGGATCGATCGCGTAACCCCGCTCGCCTCGGCTTCGAAATGGATGGCCGGAGCGCTCGCCATGCGAATGGTCCAGTCGGGTATCGTCACGCTCGAGGATCCCATGGCCCCGGCGCTTGCCTTCTGGACGACGAGCGGCACCAAGAAGGACGTCAAGCTGAAGCACACATTGTCCATGACCTCGGGCTTCAATGCGAGCCCGCTGGTCGGCGGATGCCAGCTGCTTCCGACCTGGACGCTCTACAATTGCGCGAAAAGCATCCATGACCTGCGCTATGACAGCCTGAGGCCAGGCAATGCGCCTGGCGCCCAGTACAGCTACGGGCCGCACGGTATCCAGATCGCGGCCGCCTATCTCGAGGCGAAGGACACCAGTATCCAGCCCGGGACGAGCCCCGCGCGTCAGCGCAATTTCCACGAGCTGTTCAGCCAGCACGTGACAACGCCGCTCGGCATGACCTCCACGGTCTGGTACGATCCAGGCGGAAGTGCCCCGACCAATCCGTGGATCGCCGGCGGCGCCTACTCGACGCCGCGCGATTATGCGAAGCTCCTGCGCGCCCTTCTGAGCGGCACATTCGTGACCGACATGACTGCCTTCACGCAGCAGCGAACGGCTGGCCTGCCGCGGCTGTTCGTTCCGTCCGGCGCGACCAACTGGGAATATGCGCTCGGCTCCTTCGTCGAATGCGATACCCCAGCGGCCTGCGCGACCTCGAAGATCAATTCCTCGCCAGGGGCCTATGGATGGACCGGATGGATCGATCGCCAGACCGGCTATTATGGCCTGATCGCCACGGAAATCTCGACCGGCGGCGACCGCAAGGGCGTCGAGCTCGAGCAGGTCATGCAGGATTTGATCGAAGTTGCGATCGCGAACCGTACTCCGGCTCCCTGACCTCACCTCCGAGGGAGCAATACCTCGGCGCGGCGGCAGCAGCCGCCGCGTCGTCCTTTTGCATCTAGCGTGGGCCAGGCGCGCACCATGACAGTAAGCAGGCGCGACATGATCCGCTTTGCCGCCGCCGCTGCGGTCATTCCCGGTGGTGAGGCGGTCGCTGCGGTGACCGCGGCCGAGGATCGCTTCGCAGCCTTCTGCGCCGGCTTTCCGCTTTTCGAGTTCGCCCGCACCGCCTATGTTTCGGCTAGGCCGCGGACTGCGGGAGGGGCCTGGATTCTCAACAGGCCGATGAGTCGGCGCACCCTGTCTGATCCCGCCATGCGGCAAATAACCGCCGTCAACAATGATTGCCTCGTCACAAATGCCCGAATTGATCTCACGGGCGGCCCGGTCGTTGTCGAGATACCGGACATTCCGGACCGCTATTTCAGCGCGGCGTTCATGGATGCCTTCACCGATAACTTCTTCTTTGCAGGTACACGGGCATCGGGAGGCAGGGGCGGACGGTTTGCCATTATACCGCCCGGCTGGCCGAAAGGCGCGGTTCCCGAGGGCGCCTATCCTGTTCGTGCCGCGACTTCGGACGTCTGGATGTTGATCCGCATTCTGATCGACGGACCCGAAGATGTCGCTGCGGTCAATGCGCTTCAGGACGCCATCCGGATCGAGGATGCGGCAACCCGCAAGGACGGACCGATCCTGCCGGTCGAGCCGGGTGACATAGCCGATGCCGGAAATTTCCTCGCGGTGGTGAAGGCGATGCTCGATCGATGCGACCCCGGAGACCCGCGTGCACTAAGAGCAAGGCGGTTTCCCGAGTTCTCGGGCGCCATGCCGCCTGCACAAGATTGGTCCGCGCCCCTGCTTCGGTCGTGGCGCACCGCGATTGCCGACGGGCTGACCCGGCTAGCCGCCGCGTCGTCCAATGAGCGGAGAATTGATGGCTGGAGCTACTCCGCCGACGCGACGGGCGACTTTGGGGAAAACGACGAGGAGCGAGCGCGTGTCGCACTCGTGGGCCTCGCCGCCTTGCCGCCGGAGGAGGCGCTTTACGCTCACGGGCTCGCTGACGATCATGGCGAAGCACTGCGAGGCGACCGGAACTACCGTCTCCGCCTGCCACCCGGGGGCGTTCCGGTGAAGGCCTTCTGGTCGCTCACCATGTACAGTGAAGAGGCTGACGGTCGGCTGTATCTCGTTCCCAATCCCATTTCCCGCTATTCGATAGGTGACCGAACCCGGTCGATCCGTCCCAATCGCGATGGCTCGATCGACATATTGTTTCAGCGCGAAGCGCCTGAGGCGGCCATGGCCGGTAACTGGCTGCCAACACCCGCCGGTGCCTTCCGGCCGCTTTTTCGGGGCTATCTCGCGCTGCCCGCTCTTCGTTCGCTCGCATGGCGGCTCCCGGCGATCGAGCGCGTTGCCTGACCAATTCATCTAGGGGTCGCGACGTTGGCCGTTGGGTTGCGCCCCGAAACGCCCCTGAACCGTGAGCCACCGGTGCGCGGACGTCCCGCCACCCCGGGCTGGTGGCAGCAGGTCGCCTCAGCGGCCGCGGCTGTCGACCGCCGCCACGCGCATTGCGATCAACGCCCGGCTCTTGCGTGAAATCCCCCACAGCACGCCCGGCTGGCTTTCGTCCCAGTCGATCGCCTGTCCCTCGGCCTCCATCGGCACGGTCGCAATATGGTCGAGCGTTGCGCCCCCTTTGGGCAGCCGCGTGACATAGAGTTCGGGCAAATCGTGTCCCGACAGCCACAAATTTCCATCGGGCCCGAAGCCGCCACCCGAAATACTCATCGGCGCGATCCGTTCGAGGATCGTCGCGGGCAGCGCCCAGCTTTCTGTGCGGCGCCACTCGGGATCGTATTTGACCAGCGTGGTATAACGGTGGTCGCGCGGCGGCTCGCCGCCCTTGGCGTCATAATTGGCGAACATGCCCCACCAGTGGCCGTCGTGCCAGTCGACCCAGGTCAGCGAGCCCGTGCCCTGTCCCAGCGATACCGTGCGTTTGTGCGCGAGCGTGAAGGGATCGAAGATTTCGACCGAGCTGGCCTGCGGCACCGCGGGGAAGTTCGACGCCGCGCACACCAACTCGCCCTTGAGCAGCGCGCAGCTATTGATGTGCGGATAGCGGGCGGGATCGCCCTCCCACATGGTCACGCGTTCGCCGGTCTTGCGGTCGTAACGCGCGATCGTCCAGTTCGCGACGGCGTAGATGCCGGCGGGACCGGCGGCTACACCTTGCCGCGCCTCTGCTGCAGGGATGCGGCGAATGGTTTCGGCCGCTTCCCCCTGCGGAACGACGGCGGCAGGCGTTGCTGCGGTCGATGCGAGGAGCAGAAGCGCGCCGAGCATCAGAAGTTCGCTGCTACGCCGAACCAGAAGGTGCGGCCATATTCGGCAGATTCCTGGAGATAGGCCTGTCCCGGCCCGACGAGCTCGCGGCGGCCCTTGTTCGTGAGATTCTGACCCTCGGCGTAGAGCGTGACATTCGGCGTCAGGCGGAAGTTGAGGTTCGCGTCGAGCGTGCCGCGGCTCTTCCAATATTGATCGGCGTTGGGGATCGTGTCGTTGATCGTTTCGAGGAAGCCGCCGATATAGTTATACGACAGGCGCGCCTCGAACTTGTCCTTCTGATAGTATACCGACGCGTTCCAAACCGTGTCGGGCTGCAGGAACAGCCCGGTCACGCGCGGCCCGACACTGGTCAGGAAGGTGAACTTCGTATCGAGGAAGGTCGCGTTCGCGCTGACGCCGAACCCGTCGAACGGATCGGGCAGGAAGGTCAGCGCCTGCTGGAGATTGAGCTCCAGTCCCTTTATCGTCGCGCTTTCGGCATTGCGCGGTTCGGAGACCTGCACATCCTCGACCCCGCGGCCCACGTCGATCCGTTCGACGTTGGACAGGGTGAAGATCTCGTTCTTGATCTTCTTGTGGAACAGCGCGGCCGAGATCACACCATCCTTGGGATAGAATTCGAACGACAGGTCGAAGCCGCGGCTTTCGCGGGGCTTCAGCCCAGGGTTGCCACGCGACAGCGTCGGCTGGCTGCCATCGAAGCTGAGTGTTTCGGTCGCGGCGATCGAGCCGTAATCGGGACGGCCGATCGTGTTGGTATAGGCACCGCGCACGACGAAACGATCCGCGACGTCCCAGCGGATATGGAAGCTCGGCAACCAATTGTCATAGCTGCCGTCGGTCGTGATCTCGGTCAGCGTCGAGCCGACTGCGCGGAAGGCGTTCGACGAAACATCGGTGCGTTCATAGCGCAGCCCCCCAAGCAAGGTGACGTTGCCGATACGGGTGCTGCCCTGAAGATAGGCGGCATAGACATCCTCGCTGACGTCGTAATTGCCCGCGGCCGATGCGACCGTCGTCGTGAAGCTGGCCTTGTTCGCTTCGTAGAAGGCGGGGAAGGCACCGGCATCGATGCGGATCGGGATATAGAATTGATCGCGGATCGCTTTGGTCGGACCGTCGGCGACGACCTTGTCGAGCGTGTAGGTAAAGCCGGTCGCAGCACGATAATCGGTGCGCGGGTTGCTGTTCTCACGGTCGGTCAGGCGAACGACGCCGCCCGTCTTAATCTTGAACCCGCCGTCATAGCTGTCGTCGCCATAGGTCAGGTTGAGACGGAACTGGCCGCTCTTCTCCAGCGATTTCTGAAGGTCGCTGCGCTGTTGCTGTAGATAGAAGTTGGTCGGGTCGACCGCCGCGGCCGCGTTCGTCGGGGTGAACACCGGATAAAAGTCCGACGTGTCAAAGTGAAAGGCATAGCGCGTGCCATCGGCGTCGCGGGTACGGAATTCGATGCTTTCATTGGGAACGCGCAGGCGGCCGAGCGAGAAGACGGCGTCGCCGTCGACCTTCAGCTTCTCACCGGCATCCCAGTCGAAGGCGGTGCGGCCGAGCGCGACGAGGCGCTTCGTGATCGGCTGGTTGAGCTGAATGATGATGCGGCCGCGCGCGAAATCGCCGCTGGTCGGCGTCTGGTTCGCGACATTGCCGATCGGTTCGATACGATATTCGATGCGCTCTTCGTCGTCCTCGGTGCGCGCGATGACACCCGACAATTCCCAGCGAAAGCGATCCGACGGGCGCCATTCGATCTTCACATTGCCGCCGGTGCGCTGTTTGGTGTTGTTATACCAAAAGAGTCGGTGCTGGGTCGGCACCTGAATGCCGTTGCCGTTCGCCGCACCCGAGTTCACTGGCGCGCCGGCCGCCGTATATTCGCGGACCGACGGGCTCGCGACCTCGATCTGCGGAATGTCGTAATCGAGCTGTTCCTGGCTCGCGCCGATCACCACGCCCCATTCGTCGTTCGCGCCAAAGGTCGTGCCCGCCGCAAAGGCGACGCGATAGGACGGCTTGCTGTTACGGACGTCGCCATTTTGTTCGTAGACGCCATAGGAAGCGACGCCGTTGAAGAAGGCACGGTTTGCATCGAAGGCGCTGCGCGTCGCGATGTTGATGATGCCGCCGATGGCGTTGGCGTCATTCTCCGGCGTCACCGTCTTGATGACCTCGATCCGCGCCGCCATCACCGAGGGGATGATGTCGAGCGGCACGGTGCGGCCCGACGAATCGACGCCCGACACCAGCGCCCCGTCGACGGTCGTGCGGTTATAGGTCGACTGAAGCCCGCGCAGCACGGGGAAGCGCGGTTCGCCCTGATCCTCCTGCACCGACAGACCCGGAATGCGGCGCAGCGCGGCGGCGGTATTATGGTCGGGCAGCTTGCCGATATCGTCCGACGAAATCGCGTCCATCACGATGAAGGCGTCGCGCTTTTCGGCGGTCGCCTCATATTGCGCGCGGCGCTGGCCGGTCACAACGATGGAATCGCCATCTGGGTCGGCCGCCCCGTCGATGGGTTCGGTCTGGGCGAGAAGCGGTAGAGGAATCAGGGCCGCGGTGAAAAGGAGTGCGGCCCGCAGTTTCGGGAGAGAATGGTTCATGGTCGTGGTCCCCGCCAGCAGTGTCGCCACGGCCAGTAGGGTCTGGTTGCGACACGTCGGAGAAGGAGCCGCGTCAGTAACGAGAAGGAAATATAACAGCGGTTGTCATCAACCTCCGATTGCAGCGTCCAACGCCAGTGCAGCGGTCTCAAGGCGCCGACCGGGACGGGGCGACGGATGCTGGGCCGTAGCACGGCAGCTACAAATTTTGTGCGGCGGTGCTGGAGGGCGAACGCTGCGATACGGGCAGCGTCGCTCGATACCGGCTCCAGCCCTTGCCGGTGCAGCCGAAGCTCGACCGGCCGTTCAGCCGCCCAGCGGTCTACACCTTCTGCCAGGTCTCCCTGCGGGCGTGGCAGCGGGAACAAGGGTGCCCGGCCCGCGAGGGTCGGGTCCTCTCAGAGGCCTCCCGTCCTGCCTTGGGTCACTCGGCCTGGAAAATATCGCCGTAGCGATCGCGCAGGCACTTCTTGTCGATCTTTCCCGTTGCGGTCAGCGGAACCGTGTCGAACAAGATGCGGTCAGGCAGTTGCCATTTTGCAAACTCCAGCGACAGGGCCTTGAGAATTTCACCCTCGTCGGGAATTGTGCCCTGATGCGGTTCGACGACAAGCAGCGGGCGCTCTTCCCACTTGGGATGCGGGATGCCGACGACCGCGGCAACCTTGACCCCGCTGCAGCCCGCCACGCAATTTTCGAGATCGATCGAACTGATCCATTCGCCTCCCGACTTGATCACATCCTTGGTGCGGTCCGTGATGCGCATGAAGCCGAACGGGTCGATCGTCGCGACGTCCCCTGTGTCAAACCAGTCCCCGTCGCCGGTACAGCTTGCCGGTTGACGATAATAGCGTTCGACCACCCACGGTCCCCGGACCTGCAGGGCGCCCGCTGATTGTCCATCATGGTCGCAGCACTGCCCATCCTCTCCGACGAGGCGAACCTCGACGCCGAACTGAAGTCGGCCCTGGCGAGTCCAGAGAATATCCTGCATCTCGTCTGGCCCGAGCGCCGCGATCGCCGGGGTCGGGGTCGCTATGACCCCAAGCGGACAGGTCTCGGTCATTCCCCATAGTTGAAGCACATCTACGCCATGCTTAGACTTGAAGTTCTCGGCCATGGCGCGAGGCACGGCCGAACCCCCGATCATGATGCGCTTCAGCGAGCCCACCCCTTCGCCCGCTGCATCGAGATGCGCGAGATACATCGTCCATATCGTCGGCACGCCTCCGGTAAAGGTCACACCCTCGTCCCGGATCAGCGCCTGAAGACTTGGCCCATCCATGCGATCCCCCGGCAGCACTAGCTTCGATCCGCAGAGCGGCGCGACGAAGGGCAAGCCCCAGGCCGTAGCATGATAGAGCGAAGAGCAAGGCATTACGCTGTCGAAGGCTGTCAGGCCGAATGCGCTTGCGAGGCCGGCGCCCATGGCGTGCAGCACGACTGACCTGTGACTATAGAGTACACCTTTAGGTTCGCCGGTCGTCCCCGAGGTATAGCAGAGAAAAGCTCCGGCATTTTCGTCGATCGCCGGAGCGCTAAAACCGGTCGGCGCCGCGGCAATCAGCGCTTCATAGGCTTTGGCCTCGCGGCCGCCGCCGAGATCGGCGGATCCGTCAGAAAGCTGAATAAAATGTTCAATATGCTCGAGATTGTCGGCGATTCGTTCGACCAGCGGCGCGAGATTGGCATCGAATGCGAGGATACGGCTTTCGGCGTGGTTTAGAGTATATGTAAGTTGCTCGTCCGACAGGCGTGGATTTGCTGTGTGCAGGACCGCGCCCAATGCGGGTACGCCGAAGAAGAGTTCGAGGTGGCGGTGCGAGTTCCAGGCAAGGCTCGACACACGCTCGCCGCTCTGGACGCCAAGCACATCGAGCATGTTGACCAGTTTCGCCACACGGCTAGCGAGTCCGGAATAGGTGTAACGCCAGATTCTGTCGCTGCCGATTTCCCGGGAAACGATCGTCTGGGTTCCGTGCGCGCTCGCCGCATAGTCCAGAATCGATCCGACCAGGAGCTGGGTCGGCTGCATTTGCCCCGCGATAGTCATTCCGCCTCCCTTTTCGCTGCCAAGCGGTCGATGCTTTAAAGCGCCTTTCAATTGCTCGATATCGGGTGATCGAGCTAGAATCGAGTACCTCGTCTGCAGGGATCATCGACCTGCGCCTGCTCTGACCTCTTCGTCCAGGTACAAATATATCGGCCCTCGGCATCGACACGGCCGGTTGCCATGATGATCTCAGCTTCCGAGCGGCTGCAATCCAGGAGCGACTGTTCCACCTGCCTCGCTCAACGTTTCGTCAAAATGCTGGCAGCACGATTGCCGTTATCTAACGCTCCCCGTGCCAACGGCGCTTGATCCGGCCTTCCTCCTGTCTCTCATCTTTTGTGACGGCAAGCTAGGTCGATTATTGACAAGTGTCAAACGAGCCTGTCTGCTCGTGACGGCGATGGAAAATGGTCCGGCGAGCCAGCTTGCCCGGGACGACAGCCCGGCCCGCTCAGAAGTCGAACTGGGCAGCGAGCGGGGGAATTCCGTTGGCGGACCGAAGGGGGAGTTTGAGCAATGCGGAGATACTTCATGGTCGCGGCCGCCCTGATGGCCCTGCCGGTGTCGGGCAGCGGCGTTTCGCACGCTTCCGCCGTCGAAGCCGACACAGCAGTCACGATAGATCATGGCGGACTGAAACGCAGCTACCTGATGCATGTCCCGGCCAAGGCTCCGCCCGAAGGCGGCTATCCGGTGGTGGTCATTCTTCATGGGGGCGGGGGACAGGCCGATAGCATGGTCAAGCTCGCACGGCTTGATCCGCTGGCGGATGCACGGGGCTTTATATCGGTCTATCCGAACGGCATCGGCAAACATTGGAACGACGGCCGCGCAACGGTCAAAAGCAAGGTCGACGACGTCGGCTTTATCGGGGCGGTCCTCGATGATGTGGGGCGCCGCCACCCTGTTGACCGCGGCCGCATTTTCGTGACGGGTATGTCGAACGGAGCCATGATGGCGCACAGGCTGGGCTGCGACATGTCCGACAGGATTGCGGCTGTCGCTGCTGTCGCCGGGATGCTCGCCGCCAACTATGCGGCGGTGTGCAACCCCCGGCGCGCCGTGGCCTTGCTGCAGATCAGCGGCGACGCCGATCCGATCGTGCCCTATGGCGGCGGGAAGGTTGAAGACTTCGGCGGGAGGGGGCAGGGCGGTATCGTCCTGTCCGCTAACGACAGCGCGAAATTCTGGGCGGAGAAAAATCGATGTGGCACGATGACGGTGCGAAACAATGCTGCGGCCACGAGGCGCGCCGAATCCGCGTCGACCGTCGCAACGGACTATCGTGCCTGTCCGCTCAGCGCCCCCGTAAGGCTGGTATCGGTCGTGGGCGGGGGCCACAGCTGGCCCGGGGGGCCGCAATATGCCCCGGTCTTCCTCATCGGCAAAACGAACCGGGACATGGACGCAAGCCGTGCGATAGTGGAGTTTTTCCTGGCGCTCCCGAGGAGATGAACGATCCGCAGTTCGTCCCGGACTTCGGGCACGTACCGCTGCTTTCTCCGGGCGAGCTGCGGTCTGACACCTCGGGATTCTGCGGTATGCAATCGGTTCACCGGATCGTCAGCACGAGCGTGCATCGCCCCGTGGCTACCGGGCCTGGGGAATATCCGCAGAAGGGTGACGCATGACGTCGCGGCCCGAGATGCTCAACCGGGTTACACCATGGAGCGGCGCCCTCGCCCTCGAATTTCTGACGATATCCTCCGATTGCGCGGTAATGAGACTGCCCTGGCGCGACGACCTCGCTGCTTTTGAGGACGCCATGCTGCTTGCCAGCGGCGCGATCGCGACACTGATCGACCAGGCATGCGGGATGGCCGTGATGGCTCGCTTCGATCGACAGGTCGTAATCTCGACGCTCAACCTCAAAATCGACCATGTACGGCCAGCCGCTACGGCATCGTCCGTGACGGTCGAGGCGCGCTGCTACCACATGACCCGCAACATCGCCTTCGTGCGTGCAGACGTGTGGGATACGGACCCCGGCGCGCTCGTCGCCGCCGCTCAGGGAAGTTTCGCATTCAGGAGGCACCCCTCGCCGTGAACAAGCCGTTCCCATCAGGTGACATCCTCGCCCATTCTCCGTTCGCGGCTTTCCTCGGGGTCGAGATGGACGAAAGCGATGGCGCGCATCTTTATAGGCTTGTCGAACGCGAGAGGCTGGTGGGCAACGTGCAGCTCCCGGCGCTGCATGGCGGGGCGATAGCGGCCTTTCTCGAACTCTGCTGCGCCGCTGAACTGGCGCGGGTTGCGGGGCTTCACACACCGCCGCGCCCGATCAGCATCAACCTGCAATATATCGCCAGCGCTGGCCCGGTCCCGACCTTCTCGAAGCCACAGGTGAGGCGCATTGGCCGCCGTGTTGCCGTCGTTCACGGCGAGGCGTGGCAGCTCGGGCCGGACAAGCCGATTTGCGCTGCGCAGTGCGAGTTCAGAATCTGAGGGCAGGCATGTCTCGCGACATCGGTGCCATGTCTCCGAATGCCGATCCCGGCCGGTTCTTTGCCAATTATTGACAATGGCCGCGGTCTTTCTCACAAACGGCAGGCGCGGCCAGAATGTAGGCAAAGCCGAGCAGGTGGGAGCAGGTTCATGGCAAGATACAGGATTATACTCGCGGCATTGGCGTTGGCAGCCCCCGGCCACGCGATCGCCGCGACCGGGGCCGGCTGCGCGGCGGCGACCGCCTATTCGGACAGCCGCCGGGGCCTGTCCGTCCTGGTCCTGCAGAATGGAGCAATCGTCTGTGACACCCATAAGGGCGCCGCGGAGGAAGCCTATGAACTCTGGTCCGGGACGAAGAGCTTTGTCGGGATAATCGCCGCAGCGGCGGTGCAGGACGGTCTTCTGACCCTCGACGAGCCGGTCGCCGCAACGATCAGGGAATGGTCCGGGACCCCCTTGAAGAAGGACGTCACCTTGAGGCATCTCCTTTCGATGACGGGTGGACAGGTCAGCGCGATCGGCAAGCCGCCAACATATGCGGAAGCAGCCGCGCAGGATCTGGTCGCCGCGCCCGGAACCGAATTTCATTATGGGCCGGCCCCGATGCAGTTGTTCGGAGAGGTCCTCCGGCGCAAGCTTGTCGCCGCCGGCCGGCCGGGCGACATCGAAACCTATCTAGGTGACCGGATATTGAAGCCATTGGGAATCACGGTGGCGCAGTGGCGACGAGGTGCCGACGGGAATCCGCTGCTGCCGCAAGGGATGGTCCTGACGGCGCGCGAGTGGGCAAAATTTGGTGAGTTCATCCGCGCCGGCGGCACGAAGGACGGGAAATCGCTCGTCGATCCCGGGGCATTCGCGGAGCTGTTCAAAGGCAGCAAGGCCAATCCCGGTTATGGCCTCACCTGGTGGCTCCCCCATATTGCGCCAGGTGCCGATCCCGTCACGGCGTCGACCGACATCGGCCGCCGCGCCGCCGAACTGCCTCGCGACCTGGTGCTCGCGGCGGGGGCCGGAGACCAACGGCTATACGTCATCCCTTCGCGCGGACTTGTCATCGTGCGCCAGGCGCGGCTCGACCTCGCCGCGCTCGGCCCCGGCGCGGACCCCGCGACCAAATGGTCCGATGCCGACTTCCTCAGGCTCTTGCTGGACTGAAGCGTCGGTTCCGGGCCAGGCCGGCGGGGCAGCAAGGCGTCGAATCGCTGCTACGACAGATGGCCGGGCGGCCGCGCATAATCGCCTCAGAAAGGGGCGTCGCCCTTGATCGTCGCGCGATTTCCATAACGCCTTTCAGGCCAATAGTCCCAAATCGCCTGGTGCTGGGCACAGCGATTGTCCCAAAAGGCGAGAGTGCCGGGCGTCCAGCGGAACCGGCACTGGAATAGCGGATGGGCTAGGTGACCGAAGAGATATCGCAGCAGCGCGTCGCTCTCGTCCGGAGACAGGCCGACGATGGCGGTCGTAAACCCCGAATTGACGAAGAGCGCTTTGCGCCGCGTCACCGGATGGGTGCGGACAACCGGATGGACCGATCGCGGATAGACCGGCCGATCGGTGACACCCAAGTTCGCGTAGAGGCCGCGATAGACATGCTCCCCGTCGTGAACGGCCTGCAGGCCTTCGAGGCGGCGCTTCATGCCTTCCGACAGCAAATCGTACGCCGCATACATGTTCGCGAACAGCGTGTCGCCTCCGACTTCGGGACAGGTGCGGATGTATAACATCGATCCGAGCGGAGGCTCCGCATCGCACGACACATCCGAGTGCCAGCCTTCACCATTTGCGCGGGGGCTATTCTCGTCGGTCGCGATCACCATCAACTCGGGATGTCCGGCTTCACTGGGCGCGGCAGGGTGGACGTGGAGCTCCCCGAATTTGCGGCCGAACGCGAGATGAGCCTCGGGCGTCAGCGTCTGGTCGCGAAAGAAGATCACGAGATTCTCCGCGAAAGCGCGTTCGATCTCGGCGAAGACGGCGTCCGGTATCGGCGCAGCGAGGTCGACTCCGCCAATCTCCGCACCAATGGCCGGCGTCAGTCTCTTGACCGCGATCTCGCGATAGGGATCGCTGGCAGGGGTGAAGGTCCGTAGATGGGCGCGGCTGGCGGGCATAGCGTCGGCTCCGAGACATTACTCCGCTCTTTCGGCACCGCCTCGGACCGGATCGATCCGCGCGCAATATCAGCTATGTCGATTATTGACAATATAGCCTCGTTGGCGCGACCCGCGACGTCCCACGCTTCGGCGTCAGGGCCGCCCGATTGCGATCCGCAGCCTGGCGGCGAAGCCCCGGGCGGCCACCATGTCGGAGAACATGCGACCCCATTCATGAAGCGCGATCAGCAGGGGGTTGTTCGAGTTCACCGGCTTGACGAGACCGTAGGTGAGCCCTCCGCCGACGGGTTCCGCGCGAAACGTGCCGAACAGGCGATCGAAGATGATCGTAACGCCGCCGAAATTGCAGTCGAGATAGGCGGCGTCGCTGCTGTGATGGGCTCGATGGTGCGAGGGCGTGTTCAACACCCATTCGAGCGGTCCAAGCCTGGCTATCGCCTCGGTATGGAGCGGGAACTGATAGATCAGGTTCAACCCCAGGAGCACACCGATCACGACAGGTGGGAAACCGGCAAGCGCGAGCGCCGCGAAGAACAGCCAGCCGAGCGAAAAAAACTCTGTCCAGCCGAGGCGGATCGCCGAAGGCAGGATCAGTTCGCGCGTGCTGTGGTGCACGGCATGGGTCGCCCACATCCAGCGTATCTGGTGGCTCGCGCGGTGAAACCAGTAGTAGGTGAACTCGACTGCAAAAAATCCTGCCGCCCATGTCCGCCAGTCATCGACGGGGAGGCGGAACGGGGCCCAGCCGTGCGCGGCCTGCAGGATTGCAAGAGTCGCAATACCGGTAACCGGGCGGATGGCTGCCTGCCCGATCGCTACGCCGAAGCTCGCGAGCGCCGCGCGCAAATCATAACCCCTGCCCGCGCGCCGCCAGGCAAATTCGGCGACGATAAGAAGCAGCATGGCGACCATCACGACCGGATATTGCATCGCAAGCCGCATCGCTATTTCGCCTTGAATTTCTGGGCGGCGACCTTCATCTCGGCTTCTGTGACCAGCTGGTCGCGGTTGGCGTCGGCGAGATCGAATCCCGGCATCGGTCCGTCCACGAACTCGGTCCGGGAAATGCGGCCGTCGCCGTTTCGATCGAACTGCCGTCGCAAATCGGCGATCCGCTCGCCATCCCAGCGCGACTGGAGGAATGACGGCAAATCGTCCTTGCTGAAGACGCCGTCGCCGTCACGGTCGAGGTTGGACCATTGCGCCGCTCGCTGTTGCCTATATTCGCTTCGGCTGACCGAGCCGTCGCCATTCTTGTCGGCGGCGCGCAGTTGCTCTTCGACGCGATCGAAATTCCCCGGGGCGCCGGGGAAAGACTGCGCACTCCCGGCGCTCGCGACGAGCGAGAGCGTAAGTGCAAGGCCGAGCGAGGCGCTGCGCAGGGCGTGGATGGACTTGGCATTCATCTTCATGACCGAATCTCCTGCAAGGGAGGAACAGGCGGCCGGAAAAGCGAGGGGCGGCTCGCGGTGGCCGCCCCTCGCATACCGGGGGGAGGGGGTAAGGCGGCCCCGGTTAGCGGCAGGGTATGACGGTGCCGGCTGCATCGGTGCAGCTTGCGCTGTGCACCGGCTTGCCTGTTGCAGGATCGATCGCCGTCGATCCGGAATAGCTGTTACCCGTGTTCGCGTTGGTGGCCGACGTCGTACGCCCGCCAGACCAGTTTCCGTTCGCGTCTCGCTGGAAGCCGCCGGCGCTGCTTGCGCTGCCGTTCGGACCGCTGGCATAGGCCTCGCCGCTCCGGCTGGCCGATCCGTCGGGCGAGACCGTCGTGGTCGAAGCGCGCTTGGCCTGGCTTCCGTTCGCCCCCTGGTAGGCGCCGCCGGAGCGGGTCGTCACCGAGCCGTCATCATTCTGGACCGTTCCGCGACCGCGGACCATCGTGCCATTGGGACCGCTCTTGGCAGAAACCGAGCCGTTTGCGCCCCGCGCCTTGATCGAGCCCTGGCGGGCGTCGGCGGTGCCCGCCGCGGCGAGGGCCAGTGTCGCTGCGAGGGCAGCGAACATTTTCGGGGTGTTGGTCATGCCGATACTCCTGTCTGTTGTATCAATGGGAACGCCCCCTCATCGCGCAAAACTATATCATGATGATGTCGCCGATGAGCCAAGTTGCGACAGGGTGCGACGGGTGCGCGCGCCTGTCATGACTTGTCACATCTTCTGCACTGGCCCGGGCGCGGGCTTGCTGGCACTGTGCGCGGATGGACGGCAAGGCGCCCCGCATTTTGGTGGTCGACGATGACCCGGAACTGAGAGCCCTGCTGCAGCGCTTTCTCCGCGAACATGGCTTCGAGGTTCGCGTGGCGGATAGCGGGCGCGCCATGGAGGCGGGGTTGCAGCGTGAGCCCGCGGACCTCCTCGTCCTCGACCTGATGATGCCGGGAGAGGATGGCCTCGCAATATTGCGCCGTCTTCGTGAAGGCGGCGACGGCATTCCGGTCATCATGCTGACCGCGCGGGGCGATCCCGTCGATCGGGTCATCGGCCTCGAGATGGGGGCGGACGATTATCTCGGTAAGCCCTTCCTGCCACGTGAGCTGGTCGCCCGCATCAACGCCCTGCTTCGCCGACTGTCCCCAGCGCGCACCCAGTCGCGCGACGAGACGGTGATCGTCGGCCCCTTCACGATAAACTACTCGGCGATGACGGTGCTGCGCGACGGTAACCCCGTCGCGCTCTCATCGCGGGAATTCGCTCTGATGGGGGCTCTCGCGCGAAGCGCCGGGCGTCCGCTCACCCGTGCCCAGCTCATCGATCGCGCGCTTGGTCGCGATGCAGAAATCAGCGACCGCGCGATCGATGTCCAGGTCGGCCGTCTGCGCAAGGCCATCGGCGATGACGCAGATGCGCCACGCTTCGTGCGCACCATATGGGGAGTAGGATATATGCTGACCTGCAGCCCGGATGGTTGAGCGCTTCGCGAAGCGAAAGGTCGCGATGCTGGTCGGCATCGTGCTGGCGGGACAGCTGCTTGCCGGGCTGCTTGTGCAATTGCTTGTCATCGGACCGCAGACTGCCCGTGTCGCGGACGTGACGGCCGACATGATCGAAGCGCTGTCTAACGCCATGGCCGACATGCCGCGGTCGCGCCGCGCCGCAGTGCTCGCCGACCTGAATCGCGGCGACAATCTGCTCGTTCGGCCACTCGCGAATCCGCCTGCGGACGGGCGACGCTTCCCGTCGATCATTGAAGTCCATTTCATGCGTGCCCTCGCGGGACGCCTGGACAGACAGGAGAGTCTCGACTGGATCACCGATCCCGGCGACCGATTATGGGTGCGCCTGACGCTGGGGCGCGAGGAATATTGGGTCAGTATGACGCCGCCGCGCAAGCGGAGCGCCATGTTCAGCCTCCTGACCGCGCTCGGTGTCGCCTTCGTCGTCGCTTCGCTCGCGGGACTGTTGATCCAGCGCCGTCTCGACCGACCATTGCGGCGCCTGACTGCAGCTGTCGACGCCTATAGCCCCGATCATCCGCCCGAGCCGATAGATGCCGGAGGCCCGCCTGAAATTTCCACCGTTGCTGCTGCCTTCAACCGACTGACACAGCGACTTGCCGATCACGAGGCCGATCGCGCGCTCATGCTCGGCGGTGTCAGTCACGATTTGCGAACGCCGCTCACACGATTGCGCCTCTCGCTCGAAATGATGCGAGGCGACCCCGAATTGCAGCTGAGCGCGGTTCGGCAGGTCGACAGGATCGAGGCCATGCTTGGCCAATTTCTCGACTTTGCGGGCAGCTTCGACACAGAGGAGATCCAGATAGTCGAGATCTCTCCGCTCCTGACGCAAGTCGTTGCCGACAGCGGTTCGGCTGGTGCTATCGACCTCGAGGTGGAGGCAGGCCTCGAAGTTCGAACCAGGCCGCACGCCCTCTCGCGTGCAGTCGCCAATCTTGTTGCAAATGCCGTCCGCCACGGTGCGGCGCCGGTTCGTGTCGAGGCCCGGCGAAATGAGAATGGCGTCGCGATAGCGGTCACCGACCGGGGCAGCGGGATGTCTCCCGGCCAATGCGACGCGATGGTTCGGCCCTTTGCACGAGGCGACGTGGCGCGCGGCGGCGAAGGCACCGGATTGGGCCTGGCCATTACAAAACGCGCGGTCGCAGCGCTCGCAGGGCAGCTCAGCTTCCGCTTTGTGCCGGGCGGGTTTCAGGCCAGCGTCCTGCTGACCGATTCAAAGGTGCCAGCCTGCCCGAACTTGGGGTGAGCGCCTGGCAACGCGCTGCCCTTGTCGTTGCCCGCGAACGCGCGCTCGGCGCACATGCGCTCCCGGCAGCCCTGGCCCTGGTCATGGAGAGGGCGACGGCCACCATGACCGGATAGTGATGACGCCGTCCGCGCCGGGATTGGCATGATGGCCGCGGCAGGGGCGCGGTGCGTTTTCGGCGAACCGTCAGCGATTCCGACGCCCGGATCCTGGGGCCGAGTTCGGTTTCCTAGCTGGAGGTGAAATTTTTCGGCAGCGCGAGCTTGGACGCTGTTCACCGCGCTACCGCGCGGTGCTTCCGGGAATCGGTCGAAAGCCATCCTGCCGGTGTCTTGCCTGATCCGGCCCGAACGCCGGACCTGCCGGTGTCTCTTCGAGAGCCAGAGGAAATTCCGGTTCTTGCGGCGGAATCGAGAGTCGGGAGAGTGGCTTCCGGCGTCCCGCCCCGGAGATGGCTCATGGCCAAGACGCAACCGAAAATCACCCTCAACCAGTCTCGCGACATTCCCTTCGACAGGTTGCTCCTGTCCCAATCCAACGTGCGGAAAATCCTCGCCGGGGAAACTATTGCTGAACTCGCAGCCGATATCGAGAGGCGAGGCCTGCTGACCAGCCTCAATGTCCGGCCGGTCTTGAATGACGACGGCCAGGAAACCGGGGATTATGAGGTTCCGGCCGGAGGCCGGCGATATCGCGCTCTTGAGCTGCTGGTGAAGCAGAAGCGGCTCGCCAGGGATGCTCCCGTTCCGTGCATCGTCAAGCCGGCCGATTGCGGCATCCTTGCCGAAGACGACAGCCTCGCCGAAAATGCCCGGCGCGAATCCCTTCATCCGCTCGACCAGTTCCGCGCCATGCAGGCGATGGCCGAGAAGGGCGACGATGTCGAAAAAATCGCCGCGCATCACTTCGTTACGCCGGCGGTCGTCCGCCAACGCCTGAAGCTCGCGGGCGTGTCGCCTGCGCTGCTCAAGGTCTATGCCGAGGACGGCCTCTCGCTCGAACAGATCATGGCCTTCACGATCTCGGACGATTTCGAGCGCCAGGAAGCCGTGTTCGAGCTGCTGAAGACCAGCTTCAGTTCGGCGCCTGCCTTCATTCGCCAGAAGCTGACCGAAAATAGCGTGCGTGTCGTCGACAAACGCGTCCGCTTCGTCGGGCTCGAGGCCTATGTCGATGCGGGCGGCAGCGTCGTGCGCGACCTCTTCGAGGCCGACGCCGGCGGCTGGCTGACCGATCCCCCGCTGCTCGACAAGCTTGTCGGCGCGAAACTCGAATCCGAAGCCGAACGCATTGGCGGCGAGGGCTGGAAATGGGTCGATGCCGGCCTTGATGCGCCATGGAACGCGAGCCGCGGAATGCGCGCGATCTACGGCGAAGAAGTGCCGATGACCGACGAGGAGCAGAAGACGCTCGCCGATCTCGAGACCGAAGGCGAGGCGCTCAGCAACGAATGGTGCGACGCCGATGAAGTCCCCGAAGAGGTCCATGCGCGCCTCGAGGAGATCGACGCTACGATCAGCGCGATCACCGAGCGGCCGCAGATCTTCGATCCCGCCGAGATCGCGATTGCCGGCGCATTCCTGTCGATCGAGGCCAATGGATCGCTCCGGATCGAGCGTGGCTTCGTGAAAGCAGAGGACGAACCAGTCGATCCCGAAGTCGAAGGCGGTGAGGGCGAAGCGGGCGCCAGTGCCGGCGGCCAGCATGGCGGCTCGGCTTCCACCGATGCCGCGGCGCCCGCAGTGACCGGCGAGGCGGCCGGCGAGGAGGAGATCGAGACGCTCAAGCCTCTGTCCGAGCGGCTCGTCTCCGACCTGACGGCGTGGCGAACGCTCGCGCTGCAGGATGCTTTCGCCAAGGATCCGGCGACGGCCTTCGTCTCGGTGCTCCACGCCTTCGTCCTGTCCTGCTTCTTCGGGTACAGCAGCGAGGGCTGCGTGCAGGTCCGCGTGAACCCGGTCAGCTTCTCGAACGAGCCTCCGGGCCTTCGCGACAGCGCGCCCGGGCAGGCGATCGCCGAGCGGCGGGAGGAATGGCGCACCCGGATGCCGAAGAGCGACAAGGACATCTGGGACTGGGTGCTCGCGCTCGGCAGCGATGACCAATGGGCCTTGTTCGCGCATTGCGTGTCGGTCGGCGTCAATGCCCAGCGCGAGGCGGTCAAATATGACAACGGCCGCATCTCTCCCCACGGCGTCGAGCGGCGTGTCGCGCACAGCCATGTCATCGCGCGCGCGGTCGGCCTCGATGTCGTTGCCGCCGGCTGGAAGGCGAAAGCGGACGCCTATCTCGCGGCCGTGCCCAAGTCGCGCATCCTCGCCGACGTCACCGAGGCGCGGGGCGAGAATTTCGCGCAGATGATCGACCATCTGAAGAAGGCCGACATGGCCCGCGAGGCCGAACGACTGCTCGAGGATACCGACTGGCTCCCCGAACCGCTGCGCACGCCCGAGCTCGAACCGGTGGCGCCGCCCGCAGCCGCGAACGACGATGGTGCCGGCGAACTGCCGCCCGGCCTCGCCGAAAGCTTTGACGAGAACATCGAGGGCGATGCCACGGACGACGACGATGCGGAAGCGGTCGCGGCCGAATGATCCGGCTGCGGCGCTGAGCCGCAATCCATCCTGACTACGAAAGCCCGGATATCGCGCCGGGCTTTCGCCTTTTCGGAGAAATGAAATGGCCAATTCAATCCATGCCGCCGAGGCCGGTGGCGCTACCGCTATCGCAGGAGGTCATCATGGCTGACTGCGTCTCCATCTCGATCACGATCGGCGGGCGCGTTGGCGCCGAGGCTTTTGGCGCGCTCGTCGAGATCATCAACAGCGAACGCCTCTCGATCGAATGGGAAGGTCCCACCTTCCACGCCGGTCATCGTATCGTCGGCGAATCGCTGTCGCTCTACGCCCACAATGTGCCGTGGGGCAGGGCGGAGTCGCTTGAAGCCTTCTGTGTCGAGCAAGGCCTGCCGTTCGTTCGCTGGTCGGGCGGCTATCCCGGCGAGTGGAGCGCGGAACGCGTCATCTTCCGCGGCTCGGGGGAAGCCGACTCCTACATGTGCGACGAGAATGATCGCATCATGATCGACCAGCATGTCGTGAAGGAACGCGGTTCGATCGAGGCGATCCTTACCTACTTCGAGGAAGCGGACTTCGAAATCCCGCCGCTGGTCGTCGACGGTGACCCGGAGCCGGCGCTCCCGCACAAAGGTGGGGAGGACGCTGATCGTGGCTGACTATTATTCCCAGATGGTCGTGCGCCCCGACATTCCGAAGACGGCGATGAGCGAGCTGGAATTCAGGGTGCTGTCGTCGGTGTTTCGACATGAGGTCATCGGCGAGGATGTCTATTTCTATGCGCCGTTCGGACCGAACGACAGCGTCGCGATGGATGTCCCCGAGGTGATCACGATGCTCGCCGCCGACGATGGCGTAGCAAGCTCGCTCGCGGAGTGTCTCCGCGACGAGCTTGCAGGGCTTGATCCCGACACGAACGAGCTCGACTTCGACCTGTCGGTCATCGGTTTCGAAGGCATCTTCCAGGACGTCGTGAAACGTTCGGCTCTCGATTACATCGAGGTGGAATCTGCCTGGTCCTGTTCGAAGATGCTGTCCGATGGCTTCGGCGGCTCGGCGACCCTGATCACGGCTGGCGACATCGAACATGTGTCGACATCCGATTTCCTCGAACAGGCGATCGCCAAGCTGCCGATTGGAGCACCGCCCGGCTGAAACCGCGAACCGAATTTCCTTCTTCGAAGCCCGGCCATCGCGCCGGGCTTCTTCATTTTCAGGAGACTTATGATGACACCGCTTGAACTTTATCTGTCCGCGCCGCTCGGCAGCAAGATCCGCTTCTCGAACGGCCAGCCGCGCCCGCCCGAACGATTCACGCGCAAGGTGAAGACGTGGGAGAATGACAATGGCACCGGGACGCTGATCGGATGCCAGCCCGGCTGCGATCGGCCCGGCTTTTCGTCGCCGGCGACCTTTGGCCTCCACCTCGCGACCTATTCGAACGGCGGGGTCCCGATCCTCGTCGTGCGCCGCATCTATTCGGTGGTCGGTAACCTCGACTTCGAGATTCTCGACCGGCCTGTCGCCGGTTCTGCACGCGTGCTCACCGGACGGGCGGACAATTGCGAACTGCGTCATCTCGCGGCCAATGACGAAGCGGCGCGGGCCTGGCTGGCCGAGCATCATTATCACGACGCGCGGATCGAGCTGGTGAGCGATCCCGACCCGGTCGACCGCCCACTCATCCGGGAGGAAGCGGCATGACGGAGATACAGGCCGAATATGGCACCACGTCCGACGGGCACATGGCGGCGCGCATCGATTATCTCGGGTTGATCGCGCTCCCGGAGGGCGACGGATATCGCGTCTCGACCGCTGGCTCCTCTTCGCGCCCGATCGCGTCATGGTCCGCGAAGGATGCCTTCGGGCGCGATGGCATCGTCCCGGACGAAGCGGGCTTCCGATCGCATGTCGAGGCGTGGCTGCTCCACTTCCGGCAACGCGCCGCTTTCGGCCGCGAGCGGATTTCCGGGAGCGTGCATACGCCCTGGGGGCCATCGCAGGTAGCCACACGCTACGCCGAGGGGATCATTTGCTACGACACGGCGAGCCACGGCGGCTTCCACCTCGATGAGATCCGCAACGCGCTGCTGCACCCGGCGCTGCGGTGGGACGACGGCTGGTATGAGGAGGATTGCGACTGGGCGCGCGTCGCCGCGGGCTATCCCGATCTCTTCACCGATCGGGAGCGCGAGGCGGCCGAGCGAACGCTTCGCGACTATGAACCGGATATCTGGGAGGCGCTCTACGGCCGCAGGCTCGAGCGCTCGGAGTCCCGGACGCGCGATCGCGAGGCCTTCCAGCGCGATCACGCAGGCGACTGGGTCGTGATCGCTGCGAGCCAGGCCGAAGCGCACCCCGGCAAGATAATCGCGACCGCCTCGATTGGCGGCTTGCGCGGCGCGGTGGCGACCCGCGATTTCGTCGTGCCGGACGGGGAATATGTCGTCGGCCGGCATGGCTTCGTGATCGATCCGGAGCGCCATCGCTCCATGGGATGAGAGGAAGTGTCCCGGGGCCGGAAAGGGAGCCGCCGGGTCCGAGAGAGAGCGTCCGGCGGACTATCATCCGTCCCGCTCTCCCGAGGAATACGCTCATGCCAAAATCTTCTGCCTGCGCGACGCTCGGCGCCGCGCCTTTCTCCGTCCCGTCCGACGCCTCCCGCCTCTTGGCGGCCGCCGAGGCTATTTTCCCGCTCCTCGAAGCGGGCACCCCGTTTGACACCGGACAGGTGCGTGCGGCGATGACCGCAGCCTTCGGTGCGAGCGATGCCGAAGGCGGCTGGGACTGGAAGACCGCCTATGATGCCTGCGAGGCGGCGCAGGTTCTGCTGCTTCGCTCTTATGGTCGCGCCCTGATGACGCGGGCGGGTTCGGCGGCGAGGCGCCTGATGCTGTGGGAGCAGATCGCGCGCCGCATTCCGACGCAGACGCGGCGCTCGGAAGCCGGGCAGGCCTATCAGCAGTTCTCGACGCCGTTGCCGCTCGCCTATGTCGCCGCTGTGGCGGCTTCGATCGGTCCAGCCGACCTCGTGCTCGAGCCGTCCGCCGGCACCGGCATGCTCGCGATCCATGCCGAACTCGCCGGCGCGCGCCTGGCCCTCAACGAGCTTGAGCCCGCGCGCGCGGACATCCTCGGACATCTCTTCCCCTCGTCGCATGTTTCGCGCCACGACGCGGCATCGATCGACGATCGCCTCGACGGCGCCGTCGTTCCCGATGTCGTCCTGATGAACCCGCCATTTTCTGCGGTCGCGAATGTCGATCGCGCGATGAAGGATGCCGCCATCCGTCACATCCGCTCGGCGCTCGCGCGGCTGCGGCCGGGCGG
The DNA here is from genome assembly GCF_001468265.1 of Sphingopyxis sp. H050. Taxonomy (GTDB): domain Bacteria; phylum Pseudomonadota; class Alphaproteobacteria; order Sphingomonadales; family Sphingomonadaceae; genus Sphingopyxis. The sequence continues at coordinate 581,501 of NZ_LNRZ01000001.1, forward strand.
GCGGCTCGTGGCCATCGTCGGCGCCAATTGTTCGCCCGAGGCACCGGCGTGGCGGGAGGCCTTCACCGGCCTGCAGCGGGAGGCGCGCCTCATCTTTTCCGCTGCCATCGCCGGCAAACTCTATGCGAAGCATGGCACGACCACGCCGACGCGTCTGCTCGTGTTCGACAAAATCGCAGCCATCAACCCTTCGGTCCTGCCGGCAAGCCGCGGCGAGGCTGCCGATCTTGAAACCTTGCTCGGCTGGGTCATCGCCGATGTCCCGCCGCGATCCACGCCGCCGACCCCGCCGGGCGCGATCGCAGCGCTTCCGCTCGCCGCGCCGGCACGGACGCGGGTCGTCGCCAACGAGCGACACGTCCGTGTTGGCGTGGCCGAAGATGCTCCCGAACTCGACTATCATTGCCGCGACTGGTCGGCGGCTGACGGCGCGCTCGGCGACGGCATCTACGAGCCCTATGTCCTGCAATCGGTGGGTATCCCGCATGCTAAGCCGCATCCGACCGCACTCGTGCAATCGGCGGCGATGGCCTCGGTCGCGCCGCCCAAGCCCGGCTATCGTCCGCATCTGCCGACAAGCCTCATTGCCGACGCCATCCTCTCGGACGCGCAGATCGAGTCGATCATCTATGCCGGCGAAGCGCACAGCGGCCACATCACCGGAAGTTGGGCTGTCGACGAGACCTGGGACGTCGTCACCGCGGCGAGCGACGACAATGAGGAAGCCGTTCAGTTCCGGCGTGGCTGGTTTCTTGGCGACGGAACCGGGGCCGGCAAGGGGCGCCAGGTCGCCGGGATCATTCTCGACAATTGGCTGAAGGGCCGGCGTCGCGCCGTGTGGCTGTCGGTGTCGGATCGGCTGCTCGAGGATGCGCAGCGCGACTGGACCGCCCTCGGCCGCGAGCGTCTGCTCGTCACGCCGCTCTCGCGCTACCGGCAGGGCACGCCGATCAAACTCGCGGAGGGCATAATCTTCACAACCTATGCGACGCTTCGCAGCCAGGCGCGCGACACCAAGGCGAGCCGGGTCGAACAGATCGTCGAATGGCTCGGGCGCGATTTCGACGGTGTGATCATCTTCGACGAGGCGCATGCGATGGCGAACGCCGCCGGCGGCAAGGGGACGCGTGGTGAGGCCAAACCGTCGCAGCAGGGGCGGGCCGGGCTTCGCCTGCAGCATGCACTGCCCGATGCCCGGATCGTCTATGTCTCGGCCACGGGCGCGACGACGGTCCAGAACCTCGCCTATGCGCAGCGCCTTGGTCTTTGGGGCGGCGGGGATTTCCCTTTCGCGACGCGCGGCGAGTTCGTCGCGGCGATCGAAGAGGGCGGGGTCGCAGCGATGGAGGTGCTCGCGCGCGACCTCAAGGCGCTCGGCCTTTACGCAGCTCGCTCGCTGTCGTTCGACGGGGTCGAGTATGAGCTGCTCGAACATGCACTGACCGACGAGCAACGCCGCATTTACGATAGCTATGCCGGCGCCTTTCAGGTCATCCACAACAATTTGGGCGCCGCGATGGAAGCGGCCGGGGTCACCAGTTCGCTCCATGGCACGCTCAATCCGCAGGCCAAGTCAGCGGCCCGCTCGGCCTTCGAGAGCACGAAGCAGCGCTTCTTCAATCACCTCATCACCGCGATGCAGACGCCGAGCACGATCGCAAGCATTGCGCGCGATCTTGAGGACGGGCATGCGGCTGTTGTGCAGATCGTCTCGACCGGCGAGGCGCTTCAGGATCGGCGGCTCGCCGAGATCCCGACCGAGGAATGGGACGATGTGTCGGTCGACATCACGCCGCGCGAATATGTGCTCGACTATCTGCAGCACAGCTTCCCGGTCCAGCTCTACGAGCCGTGCGAAGACAGCGAGGGCAATCTATCGTCGCGACCCGTGTTCGACGGCAATGGCAATCCGGTCCAGAACCGCGAAGCGGCCCGCTATCGCGATGCCATGATCGAGAAGCTCGCAGCGTTGCCGCCGGTGCCGGGGGCGCTCGACCAGATCGTCCAGCATTTCGGAACCGACGCGGTTGCCGAGGTCACGGGCCGGTCGCGGCGGATCGTCCCGAGGACGGGCAGCGACGGCATCGTGCGTTTCGCGGTCCAGAATCGTTCCGGGAGTGCCAATCTCGGCGAGACCCATGCTTTCATGGACGATGCCAAGCGCATCCTCGTCTTTTCCGAAGCGGGCGGCACGGGGCGTTCCTATCATGCCGATCTCGGCGTGAAGAATCAGCGCCGGCGGATCCACTATCTGCTCGAAGCGGGCTGGAAGGCGGACACCGCGATCCAGGGCTTCGGCCGAACCAACCGCACCAACCAGAAGCAGCAGCCGCTGTTCCGACCCGTATCCACCGACGTGAAGGCGCAGAAGCGTTTCATCTCGACGATCGCGCGGCGTCTCGACACCCTCGGCGCGATCACCCGCGGTCAGCGGCAGACGGGCGGGCAGAATATGTTCCGGCCCGAGGACAATCTCGAAAGCGCCTATGCACGCGATGCGCTTCGCCGCCTCTACCAGCTGCTCGTCGACGGCAAGGTCGAGGGGTGCTCGCTGCTGACTTTCGAGGCGGCGACGGGCCTGTCGCTTCTCGACGAGGGCGGCGGGCTCAAGGAAGAGCTGCCGCAGATCACCACCTTCCTCAATCGCATGCTCGCGCTCACCATCGATCTCCAGAACATATTGTTCGAGGCTTTTGAGGGTCTGCTCGTTGCGCGTATCGAGGGGGCGATGGCCTCGGGCACTTACGAGGTCGGGCTCGAGACACTGCGCGCGATGAGCTTCATCGTCTCGTCGCGCCAGACGATCTATACGCACCCGGGGACGGGCGCGGCGACCGAGCTTTTGACCGTCGAGAGCAAGGACCGGATCATTCCTTATGATCTCGACGAGGCGGTCGACCTGGCGGCAAGTGGCTTCGGCGAACTTGTCGTGAATGCCCGGTCGGGACGGGCGGCGCTGCGCCAGCGTGCCCGCAGCGTCATCGACGACGACGGCAATGTGCATCGCCGGGTCGGGCTGCAGCGACCGGTCGAGCGCACGCTCATGCATCTCGAGGACTATGAGGCGAGCCATTGGAAACCGGCTTCGGCTGTTGAATTCCGGTCGGTGTGGTCTGCGGAACTCGACGGGATCCCCGAGTATGAGACTTCGACGCTCTACATGGTGTCGGGTCTGCTGCTGCCGATCTGGAAGCGGCTCCCGAAGGAATCATCGCGCGTTTACCGGCTCCAGACCGACGACGGCGAGCGGCTTATCGGGCGCAAGGTATCGTCCGGCTGGGTGGCGTCGGTGGTGCGCGACGGGCCGTGCGATCTGCCGAAGGCCGAGGCATGGCGGTTGCTCGGCGCGGGCGAGGTGGCTTTCCAGCTTACCGAAGGCCAGACGCTGCGGCGCGTCCGATCGATGAACGACTGGCGCATCGAGCTCGGCGGGTTCAACGACCTCGGCGTCGAGCGGCTCAAAGCCATGGGCTTGATCTCCGAGATCGTTTCGTGGAAGCTCAAGCTCTACGTGCCGGCAGGGGCTGCTGGCGCCGACGTGTTCGACGCGCTCGTCGATCGGTTTCCGATCCAGCGGGTCATCGATCGCAAGGCCGCCTGAAGGAGCCCCGCATGTCCAGTCCAGCTTCCGACATATCGCGACGCCTCGGGGAGAATGCCGAGGCTGTGTGCCGCCGCTATCTCTCCAACGGCCGCCGAGAAGGCCATTACTGGATGGTTGGCGACATTCGAAACGCGCCCGGGCGAAGTCTCTATGTGCGGCTCGGCGCGAGCGGAGACGGTGGGTCTCCGGGAAAATGGACCGATGCCGCGACCGGCGATCATGGCGATCTCCTCGACATCATCGCCGCGAGCTGCGGCCATGCGGGGTTTCGCGAGACGTTGGATGAGGCGCGTCGATTCCTGAGCCTGCCTCCGCCTCCCGAGATGCCCCGAAATCCTCGACCGCCAAAGGCGCCGACCGGATCGCCGGAGTCGGCTCGGCGTTTGCTGGCAGCGACAAAGCCTCTCCTCGGCACGCTTGGAGCCGAATATCTGCGCGGACGGTCGATCACCGAGCTTTGTCCCGATGCTCCTCTCCGCTTTCACCCCCACTGCTATTACCGCGCTTCCACCGACGATGATCCGGTCGGGCGGCCGGCGTGGCCGGCGATGATCGCAGCGGTGACCGATCTCGCGGGTTCGGTCACGGGCGTCCACCGAACCTGGCTCGACCCGGAGACCAAAGACAAGGCACCGGTTGCCTATCCGCGCCGCGCAATGGGCCACCTTCTCGGAAATGGCGTCCGCTTCGGAATTTCGGGAGCCGTCATGGCAGCGGGTGAAGGGATCGAGACGCTGCTCTCGATCCGCCAGGTCATGCCGACCCTGCCCATGATCGCGGGACTGTCAGGCGCGCATCTTGCCGCCATCGCGTTCCCCGATGCGCTGCGGCGGCTCTATATCGCGCTTGACGACGATCCCGCCGGCATGGTCGCACTGTCCACGCTTCGCGAACGCGCAGGAGTGGCCGGCATCGAGCTCATTCCCCTTGAGCCGCACAATGACGACTTCAACGCTGACCTCAGGAAGCTGGGTCGAAGCGCACTGGCTGCCTCGCTCAGCCGGCAATTGGCAACCGCGGATCGCCTGCAGCTTCTTTGATTGGTGGCGGATTGCCGGGAGGGTTAGCGAGCGGCGTGGGAGCCTTGCGGCTTCTCCGCTCCGGTGCGCGCCCGGCCTTCGCGAGAGGGCGACTGCGGCAGGCGGGGCGGGGCAACAATGGCGTGCGTGCGGCTATTTTCCGCCGGGGCCTCGCGGCCCCTTTGCATCGCGAAACAAAATAGCCGCGCGCCCGCCATCCTCCGCTGCGCTCCGGTCGCGGCGCGCCGCGATGCAACCCCGCTCCGCATGCCGCCTTCCGTCGCCACGAAGGCCGCACGAGGCGCGGCTTGGACAGACGGAGACCCATGATGCAAAGCGACGCCACCCCGCACGACCGTCCCGCCGAACCCGGCACCACGGCCTATTTGCTACAGGAGATGCAGCTCTTCGGCCACCGTCCGTTCGAAGACGAACCTGACCCGAGACCGCTTCCCGACGCGCATCTTGCCGGCGGCGCGATCGCGGACATGTTCGATGCGCTGGCCGGATGTCTCGTCGAAACCCGGATCGAGCCCGATCTCGGCGACCTCCTCTGGAACCTGGTCAACATCTTCCACCGGGCCGGCGAACGTGTCGAGCGCGCGCTCGACGACAATGAGCAGCTCCAGCGCCGCCTCCAGCGCGAGCAGGACGGCAGCGAGATCCGGTCGGTCGAACTCGAGCAGGCAACCCGAGAGGGCATCTCGCTCCTCGAACGGCGCGATACCATGGAGTTCTTCCGCGAGGCAGCCGCCGAGCAGTTCCGCATCCTGCTGCGCAAGGCCTGGGCGCCGCGAACCGGGTCGCGCGCGCATCGCCGCGCGATGACGGCATCGCTGATCGACAGCCGCGATTTCCTCGACGCAAGACTTCGCGAGAAAGCAGCGGCTCTGATACCCGAAGGAACGCGGATCGCTTTCACCGGCGGAAGCGATACCGGCGATCACAACGCCATCTGGACTGCGCTGGACAAGGTCCGGGCGCGGCATGTCGACATGATCCTGCTTCACGGGGCGGCGCCTACGGGGGCCGAACGTGCGGCTGCCTGCTGGGCCGATAGTCGAGGCGTGGCGCAGGTCACCTTTCGGCCCGACTGGAACCGCCATGGAAAAGCGGCCCCATTCAAGCGCAACGACCGGATGCTCGAGGCGCTGCCCGTCGGCCTCATCGTCTTCCCGGGAAGCGGCATACAGGACAATCTCGCCGACAAGGCGGCGCGAATGGGCATCCCGCTCTGGGATTTCCGGCGCGCAACGCGCTGAGCCGCAGATTGCCCGTCGCGGCGTATCGCCCGTCGTTCATCGCCGGCATCCGATGCCGCATCGATCCGCCTGCACGCTATAACGCGGCACCGCTCGGGCCGGGGAGGCGCCGTGCTTCCGCCGGTAGAAGGGCCCGTCGCGGACATCCGAGGCTTCCAGCCTGCCGGCGCCCTCCTACTGATCGGCCCCGCGCGGATATCGGTGTGCAGCCTCTCGGCGCGGCCGCGCCGCAGCTAAAGGCCCTCGGTCAATATTGCTGCTCCGGGACGCGAAGCACAAGCCCGTCGAGCCGATCATCGAGCTTGATCTGGCAGGCAAGCCGACTTTCCGTCGTGGTTCCCTCAGCAAATTGGAGCAAGTCGGCCTCCATACTGTCATCCGCCAGGCGGCCGACCCGGTCGATCCACGCAGGATCGACATGGACGTGGCAAGTTGCACAGGCGCATTGGCCTCCGCAATCGCCGTCGATGCCCGGAACCTCGTTGAACAGAGCCGCCTCGCGCGCCGTCATGCCAGGTTCGATTTCAACCGGAAACCGCCGACCGTCATGGGCGACGAAGGTGACCTTCACCATAAGATTGTGACCTTCCCTTGGTGCATCGATCAATGCGCGTGAAGTTTGACCGGCAGGCGGGTGATGCCGCGAACGAGATTGGAGAGCAGGCGTTCGGGCTCACCCACCATCTCGACAAGGCGGAAGCGCTTGTGGATCTCTTCCCAGATGATCCGCAGCTGCAGTTCGGCCAGACGGTTGCCCATGCAGCGATGGATCCCGTAGCCGAATGACAGATGCTGGCGCGGGTTCTTTCGGTCGATGATGAATTCTTCGGGCCTCTCGATCACCGTTTCGTCCCGGTTGCCCGAGAGATACCACATGACAACCTTGTCGCCCTTGGCGATGCGCTTTCCGCCGATCTCGCTATCCGCCAGCGCGGTCCGGCGCATATGGGTCAACGGGGTCTGCCAGCGGATGATCTCGGGGACCATGCTGCCGATCAGCGAGGGGTGCTGGCGCAGCTTCTCATATTGATCGGGGTTCTGGTTGAGCGCGATCACACCCCCGCTGATCGAGTTGCGCGTGGTGTCGTTCCCGCCGACGATCAGCAAGAGCAGGTTGCCCAGAAATTCGAGGAAGGGCATTTCACGCGTGGCCGGCGAATTCGCCATCATCGTGATCAGGTCGCTACCCTCGGAGCGGTCGACGCGTTGATCCCAAAGGCCCTTGAAATACATGGCGCACTCGATCAGCTCCTCGCGGCGCTGCTCGTTGCTCTCGACGATGCCGGATCCCGGAATCGCGGTGGTTACGTCCGACCAGCGCGTCAGCTTGGCTCGCTCGTCCCAAGGAAAATCGAACAGCGTCGCAAGCGTCATCGTCGTCAGTTCGACCGAAACGCTCTTCACCCAGTCGATTTCTTCGCCCACCGGCAGGGAATCGAGAATGGCCCCGGCCCGTTCGCGGATCACCGGTTCGAGCAACAGCAGGTTGGATGGTGCCACTGCCGGCGTAACCGCCTTGCGCTGCGCGTCATGCTTGGGCTGGTCCATCGCGATGAACATTTCGAGCTCGAGATTGGTCGCGTCGTTGTGCATGTCCTGGATGGCGATGCCGCCCAACTTGGCTTCGGACGAAAACAGCTTGTGATTGGTATCGACCGCCATGATGTCGTTGTACCTGGTGATCGACCAATAGGGTCCAAAGGCGCTCTCCGAACAATAATGCACCGGATCCTCGCGCCGCAACCGCTCGAAGAAGGCTCCGACCTTGTCGCTCTGGAACAGGCTCGGACGAGAGACGTCGATTTCCGCAAGCGGGATTTCGGCAATTGGGCGGTCCGGTTCTTCGCGATCCGGACCGGACTGCATCGATCGCGTAGCCATAACCGCGCCACTCCCTTTCGTGTGTCGGGTGCGGCATAGGAGAATCATGCCGATTCGTCAATAATAGTATAAGCTTTTACGCGTCACTCCCCCAAGTCAACCGGTATATGACCCCTCTGTTGACAATTTCTCGTCGAAATCTTATCAGAATTATATGCAATCAAGCCGCAATCCCGCCCGCACCGTGGCACTCGGCAGTGGCCAGGCTCAGGCCAAGGCCAAGCGTGCGCTGGTGCTGGCTCGCGAAATAGTCGAAGATATCGAGAGCAGGGCGCAAGGACCCGGAGACCGGCTGCCCCCCGAAGACGTCATGCTGGCGCGCTACGATGTGGCGCGGGCAACGCTTCGCGAGGCGCTGCGCTTTCTTGAGTTGCAGGGTGTCATCCACCTCGCCCAGGGCCGGGGTGGCGGGCCGGTCATCACGCGACCCCAGACCGCCGATTTCGCCAGTTCGATGGCGTTGATCCTCCAATTCATGGACACCGATCTTCGGGCGCTGCTCGAGCTGCGCGAGGCGGTCGCCCCGACGGTTGCGGCGCGGGCGGCCGAAATGGCAACCGTCGCGGATCTCGCCGCGCTCGAGGATTGCCTGGGACGGCTCGAGCGCGAGCGAGACGGAGCGGAATTCGAGGAAACCAATCGCCGGTTTCACGATCTGCTGGGCTGGGCCAGCGGCAACCCCACATTCGGCCTGCTTGTCTCCGCACTGCACTTGTTGACCCGCAACATGTCGATAAGCCTGGGCTATTCGGCCCAGGAACGCGACACCCAGCTGCGGTGCCTTGGCCGCGTGCTGCACGCTGTCCGGATGCGCGATGCGGCGGGCGCGCGCCGCCAGATGGAGCGGCTGATCGCTGGTTCGACAACCTACCTGGCCGAGCGCAGTCCCGATCTGCTCGCGCAAAAGGTGCGCTGGGGGAACGCAAGCAGGCTAGCTTGAAGGGAGAGAGGCAATGGCCTTGAACAGCCGCATTTGTGAGTTGCTGAAGATCGATTTCCCGATCGTGCTTGCGGGAATGGGCGGGGCAAGCGTTCCGGCGCTGGCGGCTGCGGTTTCCAATGCCGGCGGGCTGGGCGTGCTTGGCGCCGCGGCCTGCGCGCCCGAGCGGCTGCGGGCATGGATTCGCCAGACCCGCGAACTGACAGACAAACCGTTCGGGGTCGATACGCTGCTCCCTGCCTCGGTACGCCGCGGCAAGCCCGCCCCAGATGGCGCGGCGCCCGTCGATCCGATGGAGCTTGCTGCCGAATATCGCCAGTTCGCCGAGGAATTCATGGCCCGCGAGGGGTTGGCCAAGGTCGATAGCGAGGCGGCGCGACGCGCGATCGGCGGACGGGATGCAGAAGGCGGCCCGCCGCTCTTCTCGAAGGAGTTCTTCGAGGCGCAGATGGAAGTCGTGATCGAGGAAAAGGTACCGGTCTACGCCGCCGGGCTCGGTAACCCCGGCCCGTGGATGGACCGGCTCCACGCAAACGGGACCATCGTCATGGCGGTTGTCGGCAAGGTCCAGCACGCGCGCCAGGTGGTCGAGAGCGGGATCGACGTGATCGTCGCCCAGGGCCATGACGGCGGGGGGCATAATTCGCCGATCGGGACGATCTCGCTGATCCCGCAGGTGGTCGATGCCGTCGGCGACAGGGTGCCGGTGCTCGGCGCGGGCGGCATATCCGATGGCCGGGGGGTCGCCGCTGCCTTCATGCTGGGTGCCGAAGGGGCCTGGGTTGGCACGGCATTCCTTGCCACGGAAGAGGCGGGGATAGAGGACTTCCAGAAGGAGGCGATCGTCGAAGGCGGCGATTCCGATACCGTGGTCAGTCGCTCGATCACCGGCAAGCCGGCACGAATGATCCGGAACAAATGGGCTGATGCGTGGGTCGCGGCAGGCAAGGAACCTTTGCCGATGCCATATCAGTCGATGATCGCCGGCCCGGTCATGGCCGCCGGTATCGAGGCAAGGCGCAAAGATATTCTCCCCGGGTTCGCCGGCCAGGGCATCGGCCTGATCCACGCGGTGCGCCCCGCGGCTTCGGTCATGGCCGATCTGGTTTCCGAGGCCGAGAAGGCCCTCGCGCTGGCCAGCCGTTTTCGCTGACCCGGTGGCGAAGCGCGTGAACGGTTTTTCCGACAAGGCCGCGATTACCGGAATTGGCGAGACCGATTTCGTCAAGGGCAGCGAACGCAGCGCGGTCGACATGATGCTGGAGGCCTCGCGTCGCGCGATCGCCGACGCGGGGCTCAAACCGGGAGACATCGACGGCATGGTCCCGCCGCCGATCTATACGACCTCCGAGGAAATGGCCGCCAATTTGGGGATCGACGTGCTGCGTTACGCAGCCACCGTCCACATGGGCGGAGCCAGTCCCACGACCGCACTGCAAAATGCGGCCATGGCTATCGCGTCCGGTCTGTGCGACCATGTTCTTGTCACGCTTGGCTGGAACGGTTTTTCCGCGCTGCGACCAAAAGCCGGCGCACCGCCGACCCGGTCGATGAACATGACCACGCTCACCAACACGATCCAGGGCTATTACATCCCCTATGGTGTGTTTCTGCCGGTGCAGATGTACGCCTGGCTGGCGACCCGCCACTCGCGGCTGTTCGGAGTAGGGCCGGAGGCAATGGGCGCCGTGGCGCTGGCCTGCCGAAAACATGCCCAGCTCAATCCCAGGGCGTTTACCTACGGGCGGCCATTGGACTGGGATACCTACGCGACCTCCCGCTGGATCTCCGAACCCTTTCGGCTTTACGATTGCTGCCTCGAAACCGACGGAGCCTGCGCGGTGGTGGTCTCGCGGATCGACCGCGCGCGCGACATGCCGCACGTGCCCGTGACGATCGCCGGAGCGGCCGAAGGGCACCCCTATCCCGCCGACGACATTCCCTCCCGCCCGGATCCGTTCAAGATCGGACTCTCCTACGCCGCCCCGAAAGCGTTCGCGATGGCCGGCATGACCCGCGAGGACATGGATTTCCTGCAAATCTACGACTGTTTCACTTATGTAGTGCTGCTGCAGCTCGAAGCGCTGGGGTACTGCGAGCCGGGCGGGCAGCTCGATTTCGTCCGTGATGGGCAGATCGAGCTGGGCGGGCGCTATCCACTCAATACTCATGGCGGACTGCTCAGCGAGGCCCATGTCTGGGGCCTCAACCATGTGGTCGAGGCGGTCCGCCAGCTGCGCCATGACTGCGGAGATCGGCAGGTCGAGAACGCCCAGACCGGCCTCGTCACCGGCTGGGGCGATCTGGGCGACGGCAGCATCGCCATCTTGCGGAGGTTCTCATGAGCGGGGATAGCGAACTTCCTCCCAAGCTGCGCCCCGATGCGCAGGCCGTTCCGGCCAAGCCGCGCCCGCGTCCGCAGGACCCCGTCGAACAGGAATTCTGGAGATTGTGCCAGGACGGCCGGCTGCATTTCCAGCGTTGCGCCTCCTGCGGCACCTGGCGGCACCTTCCCCGCTATATGTGTGCACGCTGCGGCTCCACCGATTTCGCCTGGCTGCCCAGCAGCGGCAAAGGCACCTTATTCTCTTGGACCGTTACGCATCAGGCCCTGCACCCGGCTTTCGCCGACGAAATCCCGCTCGTTGCCGCGGTCGTCGAGCTCGAGGAAGGGGTGCGGATGGCCTCGAGACTGATCGAATGCTCTCCCGACGCACTCGAACTCGACATGCCGGTCGAACTGACCTTCGAGACGCTGGGCGACGATTTCCGGTTGCCGGTGTTCCAGCCGGCCGCGCCTGGAGACATTGCGCCATGAACCTCGAATATGGGCCCGAATATGAGCGCTTCCGTGACGAAGTGCGCGATTTTCTGGCCGGCAACAGGCACCGCGCACCGCACGCGTCGCAGCGCGCCGCCCGGCCCGATGCCGCTGCGGTCGCCTGGCAGAAGCTGCTGATCGAGCATGGCTACACCGCCCGGACCATCCCCAGAGAATATGGCGGCTACGGGGCCGAACCCGATATATTGAAGGCCCGGATCATCGCGGAGGAGTTCGCCCGCGCGGGCGTCCCGGCCGGGCTTTCCAACCAGGGCATTTCGATGCTTGTTCCCACGCTGCTCGAGCTGGGCACCGAAGAGCAGAAGCGCCGCTGGATCGAGCCGACCTTGCGGGGCGAAATCGTCTGGTGCCAAGGCTATTCGGAACCCGGCGCAGGGTCGGATCTTGCCAGCCTGCGCACCAGCGCCCGCGAGGAAGATGGTCACTTCGTGATCAACGGGCAGAAGATCTGGACCAGCACCGCGCGGCAGGCCGACATGATCTTCTGTCTGGTGCGGACCGAGGCCGAGGCGCCCAAGCACGCGGGTATTTCCTATCTGATCTTCCCGATGGATCTGCCGGGCATCGAGGTTCGTCCGCTCAAGACGATGACCGGACACGCCGAATTCAACGAGACGTTCTTCACCGATGTCCGGGTACCGGTCGATCAGATCGTGGGCCAGCGCGGCCAGGGCTGGTTTGTCGCCAATGCCACGCTTGGCCATGAACGCGGGATGCTGGGCGATCCCGATGCCCTTGAAAACAGGTTGCTGGCCCTGATCCGGCTGATGCGGGACGAACGGGTCGGATCGGCCCGGGCGATAGAGGATCCCGTGCTGCGCGACCGCCTCGTCGCCCTGCAGGCGGAGGTCGCGGCGATGAAATACAACGGGATGCGCGTGCTTTCGAACCAGCTCAAGGGCGACGCGGGGGGCATGGCGAAGCTGATCGTCAAGCTGCAGAGTTGCGAGCTGGCGCATCAGATCTCGGCCCTGGCGATCGACGCGATGGGCGAAATGGGCATCCTCTACAGCGACAGTCCGCGCGTGCGCGAGGGCGGGACATGGCAGTGGAACTACATGTTCCAGCTGGGTCTCATCATCGGCGGCGGAACGGCCCAGATTCAGAAGAACATCATCGCCGAACGTGGCCTCGACATGCCGCGCGAGCCGCGACTTGCGCTGGCTTCTGCCGAGGGCCGGAAGGACGTCGCCTGATGGATTTCGGTCTTTCCTCCGAACAGGAGATGCTCGGCGAAGCGGTCCGGCGCTGCCTTGCGGAAACCTGCCCCCTCGATCATGTGCGCTTCTGTGTGGATGCGGGCAGCGCGGTCAGCGATCGTGTCATGGCTGCTCTCCATGAAATCGGGCTGACCGGCCTGATGGTTCCCGAAGCGCATGGCGGACTGGGAATGACGATGCTCGATGCGGCGGTGGTCGCCGAACAGCTCGGCCGGGCCGTGGCGCCCGTACCGTTTCTGGGGCGCAGCGTGCTCGCCCCGCTCGCGCTGATGCTGGCAGGCTCGCCCGCGCAGCAGGCCGACTGGCTACCCCGGATTGCCTCCGGCGCCGCGCGCTTCGGCGTCGCGATCGCAGGCATCGTCGAAGAGCGCGATGGCGCTTCGGTCCGGATCGAAGACGGCGGGCTGACCGGCACCGCGCTGTTCGCGCTCGACTTCGAGGGGGCGGACCATTTCATTGTCGCTGATGCGTCGGGGCGCCTTCACCTGCTTGCTGCCGCGACGACCGGGGTCGAACCGATCGCCTTGCAGACGATCGATGCGACGCGAAGCGTAGGAGAATTGCGGTTGACCGGCGCGGCGGCCGAGCCCCTTGCCGACGATGGCGGACTTGCGACGCGGCGGCTGCGCGACGCCGGCCGGATATTGCTAGCGGCAGATAGCCTTGGCGCGGGCGAAGCGATGATCGAGCAGGCGGTTGCCTATGCCGCAGAGCGTGAGCAGTTCGGGCGGGTCATCGGCAGTTTTCAGGCGGTCAAGCACATGTGCGCCGAGATGGCGGCGCGGCACGAACCATGCCGTGCGTTGGTGTGGTACGCCGCGCATGCCTTCGACGTCCTTCCCGACGAGGCGGCACTCACGGCCTGTTTCGCGAAATCGCATACAGGCGAGGTCCACCGCTTCGTGGCGAGGACGGCTACGGAGGTGCATGGCGGCATGGGCTTTACCGACCTGCTTGGTCTGCACTTCTGGTTCAAGCGGATCGGCTTCGACCGCCAGCTTCTGGGCGGACCGGAGCGGGTCAGGGCTGAAGCGGCGCAGCTTCAAGGATTGAACGCGGCGACACGATAAGGCGGGAGAGAGGAAGAGAATGACTGCTTGGAACTTTGGCGACATTCTCGATGCGATCGAACCCGTGCTCCCGCACGACGCCCCCGCGCTGATCCATGGGGACCGGCTGATCACCTGGCCGGAAATGTCCGCCCGGTCCAACAATCTTGCGCGCGCGCTGCGCAATGAGGGGATCGAAGCCGGGGCCAAGGTCGCCTTCTACATGCGGAACCGCCCGGAATATGGCGAAACGATGGCGGCCTGCTTCAAGGCCCGGCTGACCCACGTCAATATCAACTATCGTTACAAGCCCGACGAGGTGCTTTACATCTTCGACGATTCCGATGCCGAGGTGATCGTCTACAGCAGCGAATTCCGCGATTGCATCGTCGAACTGAAGGACCGCCTCGGCAAGGTCCGGATCTTTGTCGAAATCGGCGATCCGGCGGCAATCGCCTCTTTTGCCGAACCCTATGAAGCACTGGCGACGCAAGGAGACGGATCGCGGCTGGAAATGGTCCGTTCTCCCGACGACATGATGTTCATCTACACAGGCGGCACCACGGGCATGCCCAAAGGTGTGATGTGGCGGCACGACGACCTTCGGAGGGCGCAACTCGATACCGCCGGTTTGCTCGGCCCGGCGCCCCTGGACCTGGATGATACGGTCGATATGATCCGCGCCGACGGCCCTGGCCGGATATTTCTCCCGGCCTGCCCGATGATGCATGGAACCGGCCTTCTCTCTGCCCTCGGCGCGATGATGGGAGGTGGCTGCATCGTCACGCTCGACAGTCTGTCGTTCGATGCAGCCGAGCTATGGCGCGGTGTCGAGAAGCACGCCGTGCAGTCCATCGCGATCGTCGGCGATGCCTTCGCCAAGCCAATGCTGGCCGCTCTGGACGACGCGCCGGAGCAATTCGATACCTCGAGCCTGGTCTCGATCATCTCATCGGGCGTCATGTGGAGCCGCGAGGTCAAGGAAGGGTTGATCAGGCACATCCGGCAAGTGGCGTTGATGGACGCCTTCGGTGCATCCGAAGGGCTGGGTTACGGACTGTCGGTGACCACCGCTCAGGGGTCCGTCCAGACCGCGAGGTTCGTGATCGGCGAGCATTGCGACATTTTCGACGAAAATGACGCCAGGGTCGAAGCAGGGAGCGGAATTCCCGGCTTCATTGCCCGCAAGGGCGCCATACCGGCAGGCTATTACAAGGACCCGGAAAAGTCTGCGAAGACGTTTCGGACCATTGACGGTGTGCGCTACTCGATCCCCGGCGACTGGTGCCGGGTGGAGGCCGATGGCAGCCTCACTCTGCTTGGACGGGGAAGCGTCTGCATCAACACGGCCGGCGAAAAAGTCTATCCCGAGGAAGTCGAGGAGGTGCTCAAGACCCATAAGTCCGTGTCCGATGCGCTCGTCGTTGGCGTACCGGACGAGAAATGGGGCCAGGCGGTGACCGCGGTAGTTCGCCTCGAGGAGAGCGCCGCGTTCGACGAGACCGAGATCAAGGCGCACGTCCGCAAGCATCTGGCGGGCTACAAGACCCCGAAGGCGGTTTATCGTGCCACCATCCCGCTGCGCGCATCTAACGGAAAGGCCGACTATGCCGCGGTAAGAGACTTCGCGATATCGCAAGGCGCGACGACGTGAACAACGGACCGGTTGGCGACTGTGAGGCGTTGATCGTCGGCGCCGGCTTCAGCGGGGTCTACCTGCTCCACCGGTTGCGCGAGGCGGGCTTCGATGCGAGGCTGATCGATGCAGCCGCCGAGCCGGGCGGCGTCTGGTACTGGAATTGCTATCCCGGCGCGCGCGTCGATTCGCAGGTGCCGATCTACGAATATTCGATCCCCGAGCTGTGGCGCGACTGGACCTGGCGCGAACGCTATCCCGGATGGCGTGAGCTGCGCGCCTATTTCCGCCATGTCTGCGACCGCCTGTCACTCTGGTCGCACATCACCATGGGGACCCGGGTGGCAAGCGCCCACTGGGACGAGAGCGAGCGCCTCTGGCGCGTGACAACCGACGCCGGCGATATGTTGCGGGCGCGCTACCTGCTGCCGTGCCTTGGCTTTGCGGCAAAGGCCCATGTCCCCGAGATCGCGGGATTGGAAAGCTTCGCGGGGGAATGGCACCACACGGCGCACTGGCCGCAGCGGGGGCTGTCCATGGCCGGCCGGAAGGTGGCGATCATCGGCACCGGAGCCAGCGGAGTCCAGGTGGCGCAGGAAGCGGCCGCCGAAGCGGCGCACGTCACCCTGCTGCAGCGCACGCCAATCCTCGCGCTGCCGATGCGACAGGAAACTCTGACGATCGCGCAACAGGAGCGGGAGAAGCTTGGCTATCCGGCGATCTTTGCAGCTCGCCTTCAGACCTCTGGCGGTTTCGATACGGGCAGCGTCGACACTTCGGCGCTCGATGTCGATGCGGAGGCAAGGCGATACTTGTTCGAAAAGCAATGGCAGGCTGGGGGTTTGCGTTTCTGGTACGCCAATTTCGCCGATCTGCTGACCAGCGAACAAGCCAACCGCCACGCCTATGATTTCTGGCGCGACAAGGTGAGGGCGCGAATTGCCGATCCGGCCTTGCACGAAACCCTGGCACCAAGCGAACCGCCGCACCCGTTCGGAACCAAGCGTCCCTCGCTCGAGCGAAACTATTACGAGATATTCGCTCAGGAAAATGTCGCGCTGGTGGACCTCGCGCGGACACCGGTGCAGCGGATCATAGCCGAGGGGATCGAAACCGCCGACGGGTTGATCGAATGCGACCTGATCGTTTTCGCTACCGGCTTCGATGCCGGACGCGGCGGCCTGATGCAGATCGATATTCGGGGCCGGAATGATCTCAGACTTGCCGACACCTGGCGCGAACAGGTGACTGCCTATCTCGGCTATGCCGTGCACGGCTTCCCCAACCTGGCCTATCTCTACGGGCCGCTGAGCCCGTCGGGTTTCGCCAACGGCCCGACGGCAGCGGAAATCCAGGGGGACTGGGTCCGGGATTTTCTGGTGACGCTGCGCGACCGCGGCTTCACGCGGTTTGAAGCGGAAGAGGATGCCGAGCGTGAATGGACCGAGGGGGTCGCCGCGATCGGGTCCATGACGCTCTTTCCCCGGGCAATGTCCTGGTACATGGGCGACAATATTCCGGGTAAACCTCGACAATTGCTCAACTATCCCAGCGTGATCGGTTTCGCCAAGATTTCCGAAGACGTGGCAGCGGACGGGTATCGCGGCTTCGCGCTGGCATGAACGAAAGCAACGACCGATGACCGAGACTGTCCCCGATATCGTGCAAGAATGGGTATCTGACCCGTCGGTCCTGCCGGACTGGTTTGTCGCGGCGCTGGCGGTTCCGCGCGAGGAAGGCTTCGTGACAGTCGATGGCGTGCGCATTCACTATTTCCGATGGGGTAATCCCGCGGCGCCGCCGGTCCTGATGACCCACGGCTTCCTGTCGCACGCCCGCTGCTTTGCCTTCATCGCGCCGTTCCTGTCCCGCGATTACCACATAGTCGCCTACGATCTTTCCGGCATGGGCGACAGCGACGTGCGCCCCGACTGCGACATGGCGGCGCGCGGGCGCGAGATGATCGGGGTCGCCAATGCCCTTGGCCTGTTCGGCCACGCTCGCAAACCCATCCTGGTAGCGCACAGCTTCGGGTCGGCCGTAGCCCTGCAGGCTCTCGAACTCGCGCCGGCCGCATTTGCGGGAGTGATAATCTGTGACATGATGATTCTACGCCCGTCGGAACTGGAAAAATATTGGAGCAACGGCCGCAGCAGTCCCGGCTCGGGCGATCCCGACAAGCCTCATCGGCGCTATCCCGATTACGCGAGTGCGCGGTCCAGGTTCGTGCTGGCCCCGCCACAGCCGGTGGGCGAACCTTTTCTGATGGATTACATGGCCTATCATGCGCTCCGCCGCCAAGGGGCCGAGTGGGTGTGGAAATTCTCCCCGGCAGTCTTCCGGCGCGACAATTCTCGCCGCCTGTGGCTCGAAATCGGTCCCCGGCTGATCGCCGCACCTGGTCGAAAGGCGATTGTCCACGGCGAGCAGAGCCAGCTCTTCACGCCCGATTCCCACCTCTACGTGCGCGAACTGGGAGGGGAAGATATCCCGATCATCGCGATTCCGGACGCACAACATCACTTGATGCTCGACCAACCTCTCGCCTTTGCCGCTGCCTTGCGGGCGCTGATCGAAGAGTGGTCCAAGGGTGACGGTTCGATGCGCGCGGCAGCAGCAGATGTTCGGCGGGACCCGATGGGCACGGCGGGAAGCAACTGAATTGCGCGCGCACCAGAGAGTTTCGATGCAGCTCGACCCAAGGAGACACAAATGACCAATGCACCCCAGGTTCCCGAACCGAAGCCCGCCGCGACGTTGCTCCTGGTCCGCGACCAGCCCGAGTTTCAGGTCCTGATGGTCAAGCGCCATCACCAGATCGATTTTGCATCCGGTGCCTTGGTCTTTCCAGGCGGCAAGACGCATGATGGCGACAAGGACGAGCGTTGGTCCGAGCATGCGATCGGGTGGAACAATCTGGATGCGGTCCAGCGAACCCTGCGCATCGGGGCGATCCGCGAGGCATTCGAGGAAACGGGGATTCTGCTGGCGCAGACCGCCCAAGGCGCGCCGTTTGAGGGCGCTTGCGACGCATCGGCGCGCAGCGCGGTCGAGACGGGCGAAATCGCTTTCATCGATGTGGTTCGCGAATTGGGCGTGCGCCTCGATCTCGACGCACTCGCCACCTTCGCCCGGTGGATTACCCCGATTATCATGCCCAAGCGGTTCGATACCTGGTTCTACACCATAAGCGCGCCGCCGAGACAGGTGGCGGCCTGTGACGGACGCGAGACCGTCGATGTGGAGTGGATATCGCCGCGGGAGGCGATCCGATTGGCGGCGGCGGGCGAGCGGACCATCATCTTTCCGACCTTGATGAACCTGAAGCTGCTAGCAGAGGCAGAAAGTGCGGAGGATTGCATTTCGCGCGCAAGGCAACGCAGGCTCGTCACCGTGCTGCCCGAGGTCGCCGAAGAGAATGGAGAACCCGTTCTGGTGCTGCCGCCCGACGCTGGATACGGTCCTGTTTCGATGCCCCTGAAGAATCTGGGCGCCTGACTTCGGGGGACCTGCCATTAGCGGGCGAAGGTTGAAATCGGTCGAACGCCGGCCGATCTCTCGAAATAATGGCCTCAATCTGGTTATATCTTCCGAATATATTTGAATAATATGGACTTGTCCCGCATTTTCAGATTCTCCCAAGATCGCCTTGACCAGCGGCGATCGACCGTTGCGGGCCGGCCAGCCTTGTGAGAGGGCAGGGTCGCCTGCACTGACGAGGAGCACGCGGACCGGGCAGGTCGGAAACGCCGGTCGGCGCGCTATAGGTCATAATGCCGACGATGGACGCCGCGCATGCATTTGCGCTCGACGTCAGTCATGTGAAGGACAAGGCGGCGCTCGCCGACCTCCTGTCCGAAGCCTGCCGCGCCTTGGGCTGCTCCTGGTTCGCGCTGAGCCATCACGTCGATTTTCTCGCTGCGCCCGATCGCGGCATTCGCATCCATAACTATCCCGAGGAATGGGCGCATTGGTTCGACGAGCGGAAACTCGGCGTGACCGATCCGGTCCATCGTGCGAGCCAGCGGAGTTCGGCGGGGTTTCTGTGGCACGATATGAAGCCGTTGGCAGGCGAACGGCGCGAGGACGAGATGATCCTCGGCGAGGCGCTACGGCACGGCATTGGCGACGGGCTCACGGTCCCCGCTCATATTCCCGGCGATGCGCATGGATCGGTATCGTTCGCCTGGAAGCCGGGGATCGCGGCGAACGCCGATGCGCTGCAGTTCGCTCGCATGATCGGAGGCGCGGCCTTCGATGCTGCGCGGCAAATCGGCAATCCGGCCCTCGCGCGCATCGCGCCGCGGCTCACCGATCGGCAGCGCGAATGCCTGATATGGGCCGCCAAGGGGGAACCGGTCTGGAAGATCGGGCTTATTCTCGGTCTCAGTCCCGATACGGTCCGCGAGCATCTGCGCAATGCGCGCCAGCGTTATGAGGCGAATGGCGGGATCACGCTGACCGTGCGGGCGCTGTACGATGGCGACATCAGCTTCGAGGACATCGCGAAGCGCTGAGAAAAATCGTGGACACCCCCCTATCATGCTATGGTGCGGGTCCGAAAAGCCGTTCAATTGGAACGCCTCTTTCAAAAGGAGGCTTATCCATGCTGCTAATCGTCGATCAACAAAACCGGACCCGCGAGCACCTGGTGCTGAGATCCATGTTCGAGGCGCGCAAGCGCGTCTTCATCGATCTCCTGAAATGGGACCTTCCCGCGCTCGCCGGCCGCTACGAGCTCGACCAGTTCGACAATGAGGACGCGATCTACCTGATCGTCGCGACCGAGGAGGGCGATCATCTCGCCTCGGCCCGCCTGCTGCTGACGACCCGGCCCGCGCTGCTCGACACGCTGTTTCCGGGTCTCGTCGAGGGTGAGGTGCCGCAAGGTCCCGATGTGCTCGAGATCACGCGCTTCTGCCTGTCGCCGGGCATCGGGGCGCGCGAGCGCAGGAACGCACGCGACGCGCTCCTGGTAGGCCTCGCCGAGTTCGCCCTCGCCAATGGCGTACGCACCTACACCGGCGTCGCCGAGCTCCCTTGGTTCCGCCAGATCCAGACTTTCGGCTGGGACTGCCGCGCCCTTGGCGAACCCGTGCTCCATCGGGGACAAGCGCTCGCGGCGCTGCGGATCGAGATCGACGCCTCGACGATTGCCAAGCTCGCTGCGGCCGGCATCGCCAGCGACGCCGCGGCGACCGACGCCGCCTGCGCCGCGTGAGGAGAGGACGATGCTGATCAATCATGCTGCGCTCGACGCACGTTCGCATCGATCCCCGGCAGCCCGCGACCTCATGGGAAGGGGCTATACGG
Organism: Sphingopyxis sp. H050; assembly: GCF_001468265.1. GTDB lineage: Bacteria > Pseudomonadota > Alphaproteobacteria > Sphingomonadales > Sphingomonadaceae > Sphingopyxis. Next base: position 602,267 of record NZ_LNRZ01000001.1, read on the forward strand.
TTCTCCGCGACGCCGTTCCGGCTTCGCTAATCGGCGCGATCGCCGAGGATCTCGGGCCACGCTACGAGGCGACGCCTTTTTGTGAAGGCGGCTTCTACGGGACAAGGACCAAGCGGTTCGGCCGCCTTCTGATCCGCTCGCCACATATGGGCGATCTGGTCATGAACTCTGCCGTCCTCGAGCTCGCCGAGATCGTACTCGGGAACTGGTGCGACCGGATCCAGCTCAATCTCGCCCAGGCGATCGAGCTTCATCCGGGCGCTCTCGCGCAATTCCCGCACCGTGACCAGAATATGTGGCAGGGCGCTCTCGGCGAGGTCGAATATCTCGTCAATGTCATGTGGCCGCTTACCCCCTTCACCGAGGAGAATGGCGCGACGATCATCTGGCCGGGCAGCCATGGCGTCGAAGCGTTGGTGGAGGAATCGAAGGAAACCCCGATCGTTGCGGAGGCCCAGCCCGGCGACGCGATCGTCTTCCTCGGCTCGACACTGCACGGCGCCGGCGGAAATCGGAGCGGCAGCGTCCGCCGCGGAATCATCGTCAGCTACTGCCTCGGCTGGCTCAAGCCCTACGAGAACCAGTGGCTGGCCTATCCGCCGGAGATTGCACGGACATTCGCGCCAGACCTCGCGGCGCTTGCCGGCTATGCGCAGCATCGTCCCAATCTCGGCAATTTCGAGGGGCAATGTCCGTCGGTGCTGTTCAATGGCTACCCCGCCGACCCAATCGCCGCGGTCGATGCGCTCCGGCCCGATCAGCAGGCCCTTCTCGCCGACTATGTCGCCGGGCAGCGGCCGGAAGGAGAAGGCGAGCGCGGGGCGTTGGCGGCATGAGCCCTGGTGCCACGATGGAGCGGGTCTATCTGGATTTGAAGGCACGCATATTGTCTGGCGCCTATCCGCCAGGCACTCGCCTCGAGGCCGCGCAGCTTTCGAGAACGCTTGCCTCGAGCGCCACTCCGGTCCGCGATGCCCTCTACCGCCTCTCGGGGGAGCGGATCATCGAGAGCTGGCACCAGGAGGGGTTCCGGCAGCCCCTCCTTGGCGAGGCCGATCTCGTCGACCTCTATGGCTGGGCCGGGGCGCTCCTGTCGATGGCGCTCAAGGGGCGATCGCCGCGGCCGGATTTGCCCGGCGGCCTGATCGAACTTGCGGCTCACGACTCCTATCCGGAGGCGATCGAAAGTCTCTTCCGGACCATCGCGACCGGCAGCTCGAATGGCGAACTTCGCGCCGCGATCGTCAATATGGTGGAGAGGAGCATGACAATTCGCTCGCTGGAGGTCCGCGTTGATGCCGACGCTGGCGAAGCGCTCAAGGCGATGGCGGAAGACTACCGCTTCGGGCGCTGGAGCGCTTTGCGCAGCAAAATCACGCGCTTCCATCGCCGACGGGCAGGGTTCGCGGGGCGGGTTGCCGCCGAGATCCGCAAGCGCTCCGAGCCGCTCCGATAATATTCGGAGAATATGAGTCGTATAAAATTCCTATACGGCGCCGCCTCCCTAGCTTCGAAGGAGCCGCAATTCCGCGGCAATCTGAAAGGAAGCGATCATGGATCGTGAACTTAACGAACTGGTCGATCTCGGCAGCGTCAGCGCCGACACGGCCGGCGAGGTCCCCTTCGGCATCGAAGCCGGCGGCAAGATCCTCGAGACCGGTCTCCGCCAGGACTGACCGGGCCGCCCGGGGGTCGGTCCTGCCGGCCCCCGGCACAGGGCATGACCATGATCTCGCGAAAGGACCCGACATGGAACGCGAACCCAATGATCTCGTCGAACTCGGCACCGTCAGCAATGACACCGCCGGCGAAGGCGGGCCGGCCTTCGAACCCGGCGGCCGGATGCCGCATCCCGGCCTCACCCAGGACTGAGCGGCTTTCCCGGGGCCGCCCTCAAGGCGGCTTCGGGGGGCTGCCTGAATGGCATGATCGGATGGCGTCTGGCTCCCGGCACGGGATATTGCGAGATCGGAAGCGAACTCGTCTTCCTCGATCTTTCCCGCGACAAATATCTTGCGCTCCGGGGTGGCGATCGAGCGGCTTTCCTGCGGCTGCGGGCGGGAGAGCCCAATGACAGCGATGCGATGGGACGGCTCGTAGCCACGGGTTTCCTCGCCCGGGCCGGCCGGGAAACCGAACTCGCGCCCGCGTCGATCGACATTCCGGGACGCGATATTTCCACCTTGCGGGAAGAGCGCTTCAGCGCAGCCATGGCCCTGTCGACGGCACGGGCGCTTCGAACGGCGCGTCGCGGCATGCGCCCTGACCAAATCGCTACCACGATCGAACGCCGCCGCCAGCGCAAGAAAAAGGTTGGAGTACCGGGTGCGAACAAGGACGCGACGCGGGTCGCTGCCAGCTATGCCGCGAGCCGCTGGATCAATCCTGAACCGCCGCGCTGCCTGATCGACGCGCTGGCGCTCGACCATATCCTCCTTTCGCGCGGTCTCGCCGCGGCGATGGTGTTCGGCGTTCGGCTCGAACCCTTTGCAGCGCATTGCTGGTTGCAGACCCCGGAGACCGTGCTGACCGGCACGGCAGCGGAGGCGCGCAACTTCACTCCGATCCTGGTGGTTGGATGAGACGGGGAGTCCTCGCTTTTCTCGGCCCCGCCGGGCGCGGCGCGCCGGTGGCGGCTGCGGCCGACGCTCACGGGCTCAGGGCGGTCGCGCTCGAGCCCGATCTGCTGATTTTTGCGGGAGATAGGATAGCTGCTGCCAGCCTCCCCGATGGCACTCATGTGCTGGGGGATATGTTTTCGCGTTCCGGGGCCACCTGCTCGACGCCGGGCGACGGATGGGGCGACTTTCTTGCATTTTCACGCGACGGCTCGGGACAGCATGTCGCACGCGCACCATTGACCGGCATGCCGCTTTACTGGACCCGGCACGAGAGCGGCAATGTCTGCGGGAGCGATCTCGAGCTCCTGGCCCGCTTCTTATCGAACAGGGATGTCGATTGGGAATTCATTGCCCAAAGCCTGGTGCATATCAATTTGCGCACCGATCGCACGGGCATAGCGAGCCTCAACGAGCTGCTTGCGGGGACGCGGCTTGATTTCGATGGCCGGGATATTGCGGTAAGGTCGCTCTGGTCGCCATGGGACCATGTCGCGAAATCGGATACCCGCGGCGTGTCCGATCTCGCTCCCGAGCTTGAGCGACGGATCATCAAGAGTGTCGGTCAGTGGAGCGCCTCCAGGGAAAGCATCCTGCTGGAGCTGTCGGGAGGGCTCGACAGCTCGATCGTTGCTGCCGCATTGTCCGCCTCCGGAGCTGACTTTTCAGCGATCACCTTCGTGACCCCCGGGGCCGACGGTGACGAGCGCCACTACGCCCTGCAGGTCGCCGAGCATCTCGGGATCGAGCTTGCCGAGTTGTTGCACGACGAGACAGGGATCGATCTCGTGGCGCTGCCGCGCCGACCGTTGCCGCGGCCCGGCGCCTATAGCGCGCTAGGCGGGATCGACCGTGCCTTTGCGGACAATGTCCCTGATCGGGGGATATCCGTCTTCGGCGGGATCGGCGGCGACAATATCTTCGAGTTCGACGGCACGGTGGCGCCGATCCTCGATGCTTTCGGGACATTCGGAGTCGGGTCCCGGTCCTTCGGCGTGCTGCGCGATATCGCTCGCGCGGGCGGGGCGACGATCTGGGAGGCGGCCCGGCTCGCCTGGCGGGCGAAGCGGGCAGGACCACGGCTGGCCTGGCGCCGCGACGCCGATTATCTCAATCCTGCGGCATTGCCCGATCGCGCCTTTCCGCACCCTTGGGACGATGGCGCGGATGCCGTGTCGCAGGCGAAGCGCAACCATGTCCACTCGCTCCGCCGCATCGTCGACTTCCTGGACCGCCCTGGCCGTTGGCACGGACGCGACGTGGTTACGCCCTTGCTCTCGCAGCCCGTCGTCGAATTCTGCCTCACTATTCCGAGCTGGACCTGGTTTACGGGTGGGCGCGACCGAGCCGTGGCGCGCGCTGCCTTTTCGTCGCACCTGCCTGCGGATATTGTCTGGCGACGCGGCAAGGGCCGGCTCGAATCTCTTTGCGGGGCGGCCTATCTCGCGCAGCGCGAGGCGCTGCGCGAGTTGCTGCTTGGCGGGCGGCTCGCCGAGCAGGGCCTGCTCGATCGGCCCCGTATCGAGGCCTATCTCGGGCGCGATCTCGTCGAGGGCGACTTCGATTATTTCCGCTTGATCGAGATCGGCGATGTCGAGCGTTGGGTGCGCGCGGCCGAGGCGGGCTTTGCGCCGAGCTTCGACCAGCGCTGATATTGCGCGGCCTTGGCGGGATCGGGATCGATCTCGCCTTTCAGCCAATAGCGGAACCAGTCGAGATTTCGCTGATAGGCGGCGAGCTTCTGTCGCGGCTCGACCTTCAGATGCGGCGCGAAGGGGAATATGTGCATCTCGCCAAGACCAGCGAGCCCAAGCTTGCTCTGCAGTTCGATCGAGAGGCGGGCTTCGGACTCGGGGAGCTGCATCAGCAGCGGCGCCCCGATCTTGTCGATGTTGAGCGCCGGCGATATCCGCTTCCAACCTGCCGGATCCTCGTCGGGTCTGCCTGCGTTCCAGCCCTTGCGCACATTGTCGGCGAAGGTCTCGCGTCCCGGACGCGCGTTGAACCAATAGTAGGCCGGCTCCATCTGTACCGAGGCAATCGATGCAGCTTTGAGAAGCTTGCTGTGCATCATTGTCCACATTGTGACCTCGCTACCGAAGCTGAGGCCGCCCATGCCAACCCGATCGGGGTCGACAATGCCGCGTCCGGCAAGCTCGGCGACGACCGCTTGGATCGCCTCCATCCCGAGCTGGTAGCGCTTCGGGCCTTCGAGCTTGCTCGGGACCGCGTTGATGCAGAGCGCGGCGATGCCATGCGCGGCGAGCGCGCGAAGCGGCCATTCGTCGCCGACCCCGCCGCGGACATATCCATAGCAGCTATAATAGGTGACGAAGAGCGGCAGCCGCCCGGGGATCTTCGGGCGGATAAGAATGCCCGACGCACGGCTGCCGCTCACCTGCCATGCGATGGTTTCGGCAAGGAGCCCGTCGCTGTCAGGATTGGGATTGGGGGAGGCAATGACTGACTTTGCGCCGTCCGCGCCGATCCGGACGAGACGCGGGGGCGTGCTCGCGGCAGCCTCGACGCAGAAAGTCGCGTCGCCCGCTGCGGTGCAGGGCCGGAAATAGTAGCGGCCGCCCGAGAGCTGGCCGTTCGATTCGACAAGTGGCGCCAGCTTTTGCTCCGCGGGTAGCCATCGTTGAAGCCTCTGCCTGTAGTCAGCGTCATGCAAGGCCACGACCGCACCGCCATCGGCTCTCGGGATCCACCAGGAAAGCCGGGGAAGGTCGGCAGCGCAGCCGGTCTTCGTGGCGCAGACGCGCTCGGCTTCGAGGGCGGTGCGCAGCTCCGCGGGCAAGTCTTTCAGCATGAGCAGGGCAGGGTGAGGGGGCGGCACGAGAGCCGCCCTTTCTTCCTCCGACGCGCCGCGAGGCGGGGCGAGCAGCGTGGCGCGTACAGCGACCTGCCTCGGCTCGGCCGCGAGCAGCGGTGCGCGATCGAACCAGTCGCCCGAGAAACGCTGGCTGGAAGGCCGCCCGTTGATCGACGCGCCGCGATAGAGCGGCTGCGCGAGATCTGTGCTGCCGTCGACGAGAATGCCCGCCTCGCGCTCGGCATCTTCGGCTCGCGCGATCGTGTCGCGCGACGGGCCTTCGCTTGTGATGAGTGACCCATCGGGTGCGAAAGCGAAAGCCTCGATGTCGCCATCTGCCGCCACGATCCGGGTGAATCCCGCGCCGTCGAGTCCGGTGGACCACAGCGCGACCTGCCCATCGACAAGTGCGCGAACAACGAGGGCTCGGCTGTCGGGCGACCATTTCGCATCGCCGGGCAGCACCGAGCCGGCATCGTCCCACATTGCCGTACCGAGACGGCCGAGGGCGCGCGGTGGCGCTTGACCATTGGCCGGCACCAGATACCAGTCCACGTCGATGCGGTTGGTCGCCGTCGAGGGCCGCTCGACGCGGTAGGCGACCCATTTGCCGTCGGGCGACGCCGTGATCCCGGAGATGTCGGCCGTCTCGGCGATCTCGCGCGCCGTCACCTGGGCGGCGGCGGGCGAGGTCGAGACGAGGAGGGCGAGGCAGAGCGCTGCGCGGCTTACCACCGGATCGTCGCCTGCACCGAAATCATCCGCCCGATGGGGCTGGCCTTCTCGGGATCATAGCCTTGGCCCGACGTCTGGCTCCGCACCGCGGCATAGGGTGGGTCCTTGTCGAAGAGATTCTGGATGCTGAGCCCGAGTTGCAGCCCGCGGCCTCCTTCATCGCTCTCGTCACCGCCGATGCGCTGCGACAGCGTCAAGTCCACGGTCGTCCATGATGCGATGCGCTCGGCGGGCACGGGGATCTGGTTGAGATAGCTATCGGTGTAATTGACGAAGGCGTTGGCCGAGAAGCCGCCCTTCGACCAGCCAGCGCGCCCGCGAAGGCGCCATTTGACCGGACTCGCATAGAGTCCGACAAAATCGGTGCTAGCCGCGCCCGGCGTCAACTGCCGCATGATCGAGAAGATATGCGTACCACCGACACCGAGATCGAGCGTTCCGCCCGCGAGCGACGTGGCATAGCCGAGGTCGAAATCGATACCGCGCTGGCGCTCGGCCGACAGGTTGCGCGTCTGCCCGTCGAGGATGATCTTGATGTCGGTCGGCGCGAGCCCGAGCGGATTGCTGAGTGTCGGCTGGGCGAAGTAGAATTGGACGAGCGACAGGGTTGGGTTGTCGACGATCACACCGCCGAAGACATCGCGGTTCGAGAGGAACCGGAGATAGTCCTCGGTGACCGTCCCGATGCGGTCACGATAGTCGACATCATAATAGGTCAGCGAGGCGCGGAGACCCGGGATCGACGGCGGGGCAATATCGAACCCCGCGGTCCATGTCGTCGCCTTCTCGGGCTGGATGTTCGGCGCATAGCCGAACAGCGCAAGCACGGGCGAGGTGCCCGTCGGCGAGGCGGGATCGGGAACGCGCTCGACCGAATAGAGCGACAGCGCCGGCCCGATCAGCTCGTCGAAAAGCGGGGCGCGAAAGGAGGTTCCGAAGGAGCCCCGTAGCGCAATGCCGGGCACGGGCTCCCAACGTGCGCTGAACTTCGGATTTTCGGTGCGCCCGAACTGGTTATACTCCTCGATCCGGCCCGCCGCCGAGAGTTCGAGGCGGTGGATGCCGGGAATCGAATTCTCCTCCCCGACGATCGGCAGGTTCAGTTCGGCATAGACTGATTTAACGTGCCGCGGTCCGGGGAAGCCGGGGTAGGGCGCATTGTTCGGCGTGGCCGTGCTGATGTCATTCTTGACGAAATAGTCATAGGCTTCGCGTCGATACTCCGCGCCGACGGCGAGCCGCATATCGCCGCCCGGAAGCCGGAACAGCGGGCCGTCCGCCCGAAGTGCCGCCGACCAGGTCGAGAAGTCGTCGATCGTCCCGTAACTTCCCCGGATGCGGTCGAGCGTCGCCGGGTTGTTCGCTGTGCCGTCGCCGAACACGTTGAGCGCAGTCGCCCGATTGGTATCGGCCAGCGCCGCCGCGAGACGGGCGCTGTTGACGAGATTGTAGTAATTGGCCTTGCCCTTCTGCCGGCCGAAGGCGCCGCTGAGTTCGACGCGCCAGGGGCCGAGCCGCTGCTCGAGGCCGCCTGACAGGGTCACCGCGCGGACACGGCCGGTACGCGTATCGGGGCCAAGGTCGTTGACGAAGCTGTAGGTCACCTGGACCGGCTGCCTCGTCCCGATCGGGTCGACATAGAAGGGATTGGTCACCGGTACCCGCGACACGCGGAGAAAGTCGCCCTTGGCGATCCGCCTGAACCGGCGTTCGGCAGCGAGAATATTGGCACGCAGCGTCAGGCCTTCGGTCAGCGCGATCTCGCCTCCCGCATAAAGGCTATGGACGCGCTGGCGCGGCAGGACATCGCTTTCGGCGCGAGCGTCACGACGGTTCTGCACTCCCGGCAGAAGCTGTGCGGCCGTCAGTGCGGTGCCATTCTGTCCGGTAGGGATGCCGAAGATCTGGCCGTTCGCGGCGCGGATCGTGCCCGGCACCGCCGTCGTCGATCGATAGTCCGGGCCACCGAACGGCCGCAGGTCCTCGCGCGCGAAGGCGCGCTCCGAGCCGGCGAGCGCGCCACGCTCCGAATATTGATAGGCGAGCACGACATGGCCACCGCTCCACCGTTTGCCGAGGAGTTGGCTGAACTGGACTTCCGTCATATCGCCGTCAGCGGTGCCGGCCCGGAGCGTCGTCTCGGCGCCTTCAAAGCGATTGCGCAGGCGAATATTGACGACGCCGGCGACGGCATCGGCGCCGTAGATCGCCGAGGCGCCATCGGTGAGAACCTCGACCCGCTCGATCGCACTCACCGGGATCAGCGAGATATCTGCAAAGAGCCCGCCGACCCCGCCCAGTGCGGGGCGGGCGCCATCGATCAGGACGAGCGTCGACGAGGTACCGAGGCCGCGGAGATTGATGCTGGAACCAAGCGTCGCATCATTGCCTGTGCCATTCCGCGTGGTTGTCCCGGTAGTCGACTCATTCGACCCGCCCCCGAACGCCTGCGGCAGCGACTGAAGGAGCTGTTGGACTGTGCCATAGCCGCTCTTCTCGATAGCCTCGCGATTGATCGATACGACCGGTGAACCGGTGGGACCTGCGCCGCGAATGCGTGAACCGGTGACGACGATCGCATCGCTTCCTGCCTCAGTCGATCCAGCTTCCTCGGCAGTGTCGTTTCCCTCGCGGACGATCAGCGCGCCGTCGACCAGTTCGGCGACGAGGCCGGTGCCGGAAAGGAGCCGCGAGAGGGCGGCGTCGGGCGTGAGGCGGCCCTGGACACGCGCACTGCGCTTGCCCTGGACGATGGTTGAAGAGGCGATCACTTCGCGGCCCGAGATTTGCGAGTAGCGCTGCAGCGCCGCGCCGAGATCCTGCGCGGCGATATTGTAGCTCTGCTGGGCCGGCTGTGTCTGCGCCTTGGCAGCGGGAACCTGAATCGCGACTGCCGCGGTGCTCACCGAGAGCATCGCCGCCAAAAACTTGTACTTCATCATACCTCCCCAAGCGGCCACCGATGGCCGTCTGGGGGTGCAAAACACCGGAAAGGGGATTTCCCCCTTTCCGATTGGAATTATTTTTTACGGAGCGTGATCGCGTCCGGTCCCTCAATCGCCTCAAGGCCCAGCGCCGCGGCGAGTTTGCGGGCAAGGCTCGCGCCATTGGCGACGTCGAAGCGCCCGGTCACCGGGAGCGATGCGAGGGCAGGGTCTGCGAGGCGGATCGGCTTGACGTTCACCTTGTTGGCCGCATCGATGACCGCGCCGAGCGGAAGTCCGTCGGCCGCCAGCATCGACGTCGGCTCCGGCGTCTGCCCGAGACGCCGGTGTACCTCGATGCGCTACTGACCGACCAGCCGCTCGTCGGCGGGCTCGAGCCGCGGCTTGGCAACCAGCATTTGCGGACGCTGACCATCACCGGTTTCCCATCGTCGACCTGGCCGGGGCTCCTCGACGAACTCATAGGAGCACACTGAAGCCACTTCTCTCCGAACTGGCCAAAGCTCTTGGCTTCCTTGATCCGCCTCTTCTCGCGCTGCTTCTCGATGGCCGGCGACTGCCCCTCGGCGATCATTCGTTTTGCGTCGATGCACTTTTCGCGAGCGCGCGCTAGCGAGAGGTCCGAAGGCGCGTATTTGCCAAGTGTCACGGTCTCCCGGCGCCCATGCAAACGGTAGTCCACGCGGAAGGAAATGGTGCCGCCGGGACTGACCAGCACATACATGCCGTCACGGTCCGTGACCTTATATGGTTTTGCTTTTGGTTTCAGGTGCTTGAGTTCTGTATCGGTAAGCATGAGGGGGACTCCGACGGAAAAATACCGTCAGCCTAAAAGCGCGGTTCTCCCGCCCGAAAAAGCACTGCTTTTCCGACTGTTAGAGCGAAAAAAATACCGTCTAGGGCTGATGTGTTCCTGACGGTATCGACGATTTCTGGAAGAAACAAGGGTAGGCAACGCCGTCAGCCCGTCCGCTCGCAATGAAGGCTGCCCACCGATTGTCGCCGAATGTTATCGACAACAAAATTATTTTTTTCAATTAGTTGGACGTCATCCCTGCGAGAGGTATTCGGGCATTTGCGTGCCCCGAATCATTCCCACTCGATCGTGCCCGGCGGCTTCGACGTATAGTCGTACACCACGCGGTTGATGCCCTCGACCTCGTTGATGATCCGCGTCGCGCAGCGGCTGAGAAAGCTCGCGTCGAAGGGATAGATATCGGCCGTCATGCCGTCGGTCGAGGTCACCGCGCGGAGCGCGCACACGCTGTCGTAGGTGCGGCCGTCGCCCATCACGCCGACGGTCTTGACCGGCAACAGCACCGCAAACGCCTGCCAGATCGCGTCATACAGTCCGGCGTTGCGGATCTCGTCGAGATACACCGCATCGGCCTTGCGCAGGATGTCGCAGCGCTCTTTCGTCACCTCGCCCGGGATGCGGATCGCAAGACCGGGGCCGGGGAAGGGGTGGCGGCCGACGAAGATGTCGGGAAGGCCCAGCTCCTTGCCGAGCAGGCGCACCTCGTCCTTGAACAATTCGCGCAACGGCTCGACCAGCTTCATGTTCATGCGTTCGGGCAGGCCGCCGACATTGTGATGGCTCTTGATCGTGACGCTCGGCCCACCGGTGAAGCTGACGCTCTCGATGACATCGGGGTAGAGCGTGCCCTGCGCGAGGAAGTCGGCGCCGCCGATCTTCTTCGCCTCTTCCTCGAAGACGTTGATGAACTCGCCGCCGATGAACTTGCGCTTCTTTTCGGGGTCGGTGACGCCGGCGAGGCCGCGCATGAAACGCTCCTCGGCGTCCACCACGACGAGCGGGATGTTGTAATGGTCGCGGAACAGGCGCTCGACCTGTTCGCGCTCGTTCATGCGCAGCAGGCCGTGATCGACGAAGACGCAGGTCAGCTGCTCGCCGACCGCCTCGTGGATCAGCACCGCGGCGACCGCGCTGTCGACGCCCCCCGACAGACCGCACAGCACGCGCTGGTCGCCGACCTGCGCGCGGATCTCGGCAATTTTCGCGGCGCGGAACTCGGCCATCGTCCAGTCGCCCGAACAGCCGCAAACGTGACGCACGAAATTGGCGATCAGCTTGGCGCCGTCGGGCGTATGCACGACCTCCGGATGGAACTGCGTGCCATAATAGCGGCGCTCGTCGTCGGCGATCAGCGCGAAGGGGGCGCCGTCGCTGATCGCGACGATGCGGAAGCCGGGGGCGAACTCGGTGACGCGGTCGCCGTGGCTCATCCATACTTGGTGGCGTTCGCCGACCTCCCACAGCCCGTCGAACAGCACGCAGGGTTCGGTCACGGTCAGGAAGGCGCGGCCGAATTCGCCGTCGCGCTCGCCATCGACGCCGCCGGGTTCGACGCGGCCGCCGAGCTGCTGGCTCATGACCTGCTGGCCATAGCAGATGCCGAGGATGGGCAGGCCGCTGTCGAATACCGACTGCGGCGCGCGCGGGCTGCCGCTTGCCGGGACCGAGGCGGGCGAGCCCGACAGGATCACGCCCTTTGGCTTCATCCGCTCGAGCGCCGCTTCGGCGGCGTTGAACGGGACGATCTCGCTGTAGACGCCGGCCTCGCGGACGCGGCGGGCAATCAATTGCGTCACCTGACTGCCGAAATCGACGATCAGGATGGATTCGGGATGGGCGGCGGCAGAGTCGGGAGTCGGCATGGGTGGCCGATAAAGAGGCGCGTCCCTGCTGTCCAGCGGTCGATATCGGCCGTTGGTGGAACAAGCGTGGCCCCGACACATTGTTGCGACAATTGCGACATAACTGAACGCCGAACAAAGATCGGCGTCAGCGCGTGTTAAGCCCTGATGCGGCAAGAAAAACAAAGACAGAAAAAAGAAAAAGGCCTCTCCCCCGATGAAGAAAACTCGCCTCGCGCTCTCCACCCGTGCGATCCTGCTGGCGGCAGGCGCGTCGATCGCGACGCCCGCGATGGCGGAAACCGAAGCCGCCGCAACGGCCGCCGAGCAGCCCGCCGAGCCCGCCGCCAGCGTCGCGGACGACGCCGCCGAGCCGGCGGAGGACTATGATCAGGACGAGATCGTCGTGACCGCGCAGCGCCTCGTCGGACAGCTCGACACCGACATCAAGGCCGAGGCCGAACTCGACGAGGCGGCGATCGCCAGTTACGGGGTATCGAACCTGTCGGAACTGATCGACGCGCTGGCGCCGCAGACGCGTTCGGGCCGCGGGCGCGGCAGCGGCCGGCCGATCATCCTCGTCAACGGCCGCCGCGTCGGCGGCTTCGGCGAAGTCCGCAACCTGCCCCCCGAAGCGATCGCCAAGGTCGAGATTTTCCCCGAGGAAGTCGCGCTGCAATATGGCTATGCCGCCGACGAGCGCGTCGTCAACGTGGTGCTGAAGCCCAATTTCCGTCAGGTCGCGATCGAGGTCGAAGGCGGCATCCCGACACAGGGCGGTCGCTTGCAGAGCGAGATCGAGCCCAGCTTCCTGACGATCGGAAAAAACGGCCGTATCAGCGTCAATGGCGGCTGGGAGCATAAGTCGATGCTGCTCGAAAGCGAGCGCAACCTGACCTATGACCCGGCGACCAACGACGCCGCGGAGGCGGCTTCGCGCAGCCTGCTCGCCGCGACCGACACCTACTCGATCGACGGCACGATCCAGCGCAGCCTGGGCAAGACGACCGACGCGTCGGTCAACCTGCGCTGGGACCAGACCGACAGCCTGTCGCTGCTCGGCCCCGGTGCGGGCGGCGTGTCCGATCCGCTGGAACGCGACAGCCGCAGCCGCAACCTGACCTCGACCGCCAGCGTCAACGGCCTGCTTGGCAAGTGGCGCTGGTCGGTGTCGGGAAATTATGCCGATGCGGATTCGCTGATCTTCACCGATCGCTTCAACGGCACCGACAGCTATACCGAGCGGTTCGACAGCAGCCAGCAGACCTTTGGCGGCAACGCCAATCTGTCCGGCACGCTCGCCGAAGGCTGGGCGGGGCCGCTGCGCCTGTCGGCGACGGGCAGCTATTCGGGGCTGCGCTATGACAGCCGGTCGGAACGCCGCGACCCGGTGACGGGCGATACATTGGTCACGACGACCGTGCTGTCGCGCGACGTGCCGAGCGCTTTCGGCTCGCTCAATATCCCGCTGCTCGATCCCGAATATGGCGTCGGACCCTTCCGGCTGTCGGCGACGCTCAGCGGTCAGGTGCAGAAGCCGAGCGATTTCCAGACGCTCAAAAATTGGGGCGCGAACCTCAACTTCGTGCTGACCCGCAATCTGTCGGTCGTGACCAGCTTCAACACCGACGAGGCGGCGCCCAGCGTGACGCAGCTCGGCGCGGCGCCGCTGACGACGCCCGACGTCACTTACTATGACTTCGCGACCGGCCAGACGGTGCGCATTACGACGACGACTGGGGGTAATCCGTTCCTGCTCGCCGAGAAGCGCCGCGACTTCAAGGTCGGCCTCAATTGGTCGCCGCCGATGCTCGAAGGCCTCGACCTGTCGATCAACTATAACCGCAACAAGAGCTTTGACACCTCGAACAGCTTCCCGCTGCTCACGCCCGAGATCGAGGCCGCCTTCCCGGGCCGCGCGATCCGCGACGCGAACGGCGTGCTGATCGCGCTCGATCAGCGTCCGGTCAATTTCGCCCGCGCGGAGAATTCGCAGATTCGCTGGGGCTTCAATTTCGGAAAGAGCTTTGCACAGCCGAAGGAAGGCGCGGGACGGCCCGACGGCGCAGGCGCGGCCGGCCGCGCGCCGCGCGGCGAAGGCGGCCGGCCGCCGGGCGCGGGCCGCGGCCCCGGCGGGCCGGGCGCAGCCGGCGGCGGCTTCCGCGGGCGCGGTGCGGGCGGACCCGGCGGCATGTTCGGCGGGCCGCAGGGCGGGCGCTGGCAGGTGTCGCTTTATCACACCGTCAAGCTGACCGATAAGGTCCTGATCGGCCCCGGTATTCCCGAACTCGACCTGCTCAATGGGTCGGCGACGGGCAATGGCGGCGGCAGCAACCGCCACCTCGTCGAACTCGACGGCGGCGTTTTCTACAAGGGGCTCGGCGCGCGGGTCAGCGCCAAATATGACAGCGGCAGCACCGTCGTCGGCGGCAGCGCGGGCGATCTGAACTTCGGCGATCTGGCGACCTTCAACCTCCGCTTCTTCATGGACTTCAACCAGCGGCCGGAGATCACGAAGAGCCTGCCGTTCCTGAAGGGCTCGCGTCTCCGCCTGTCGGTCGACAATCTGTTCGACGCCCAGCGCCGGATCACCGACGCCAACGGCGTCGTGCCGCTCAATTACCAGCCCGGCTACACCGACCCGCTCGGCCGCTATATCGAGCTGGAGTGGCGCAAGGCTTTCTGACAATCGGGAGAGCCTCCTTTCCCCGTTTAGGGGGGAAGGGGTCAGGCCGGCAGGGCCGCTGTGCCAAATGCGCCTTCAGCCGCCCGGCCCTCAGGCACGAAGGTCAGCGCCTTCAGGAATTGCGCGGTGCAGTTCGGCCAGCTGTAGCGCGCGCCGAGCGCCGCGGCGTCGGCACGGCGACAGGCGAGCGCGTCGGCGATCGCCTTGTCCAGATCGTCGTCGAGCGCACCGGCGCCGTCGCGCACGATGTCGCCCGGTCCCGGCACCGGATAGGCGGCGACCGGCGTGCCGCACGACAGCGCCTCGATGACGACCAGGCCGAAGGTGTCGGTGCGGCTCGGGAAGACGAAGACATCGGCGCCGGCATAGGCGGCGGCTAGCTTTTCGCCGCTCAGCTTGCCCAGAAAAACGGCCTCCGGATAGCGCGCCTGCAGGTCGGCGAGCGCGGGACCGCCGCCGACCACCACCTTTGTGCCGGGCTCGCGCGTGTCCAGGAAGGCCTCGATATTCTTTTCGACCGCGACGCGGCCGACATAGAGCTGGATCGGACGGACAAGCCCGTCGAACGCTGCCAGCGGCTCGCGATCCTCGCGAAACAGCGCGTGGTCGACGCCGCGCTCCCACATCATCGTCTGCGTCAGGCCCTGATCGGCGAGTTCGCGCGCCAGGCTGCGCGTCGCGACCATGATGTGGCGCGCGGGGCGGTGGAACCAGCGGATGAAGCGCCAAACGAAAGCCGGCGACACCGGGAACCGCGCCGCAACATATTCGGGAAAGCGCGTGTGGTAGGCGGTGGTGAAGGGAAAGTCATTCGCCAGGCACCAGCGCCGCGCCGCCAGCCCGAGCGGCCCCTCGGTCGAAATATGGATCGCGTGCGGCGCAAAGGCGCGAATGCGCTTCCCGACCGCTCGCCGGCCGGCGAAGGCAAGGCGGATTTCGCCATAAGTCGGACAGGGGATCGATCGGAACAGGTCGGGCGAGATGACGCCGACCTCATGCCCCGCCTCACGCAACTCGCCGATCGTCGCCTGCAGCGTGCGGACGACGCCGTTGACCTGCGGCTCCCAAGCGTCGGTGACGATCAGGATCCTCATGCCGCGCGCGCCGGCAGCGCGAGCTGCGCCGGCAACGCGCGCACCGCGACTTCCTCGGCCCAGTGGAGGATTTCCATGGTGCCGTCGTGATGCTCGACAAGCGCGGTGCAGCCCTCGACCCAGTCGCCGTCGTTGTAATAGTCGACGCCGTCGATCGGCCGCATCTCGGCGCTGTGAATATGCCCGCACACCACCCCGTCGACGCCGCGCGAGCGCGCGGCGTGCGCGACGACTTCCTCGTAACGGCCGATGAACTGGACAGCGTTCTTGACCTTGTGCTTGGCGACCATCGACAGCGACCAATAGGGCAGGCCCAGCTTGCTGCGCAGCGCGTTGACCAGCACGTTGCACTTCATCAGCGCGGTGTAGGCGGCGTCGCCGACGAAGGCGAGCCAGCGGTGCGCCAGCATCACCGCGTCGAATTCGTCGCCATGGACGACCAGCAATTTGCGCCCGTCGGCGGTCTCGTGGATCGCCTCGCGGCGGATCTCGACGCCGCCGAAATCGAAGCCGTCGAAGGGCTTGACCATCTCGTCATGGTTGCCGGGAACATAGACGACGCGCGTGCCGCGCTTCGCGCGCTTCAGCACGCGCCAGACCACGTCATTATGCTCGGGCGGCCAGAAGTGGCGCTTCTTGAGCCGCCAGCCGTCGATGATGTCGCCGACGAGGTACAGCGTCTCGCAATCGACATGGTCGAAAAAGTCGATCAGCATCGCGGCGTTGCACCCGCGCGTCCCGAGATGGATGTCGCTGACCCAAACGGTGCGATAGCTCCGCCGCTCGCCGATCAGCCGTTCGGGCACATGCGGATCGGTGGTGAAGGGATCGGGAAAGCGGGCGGGGATGGGCAGGGTCGAAATCGATGCCATGTCACACTCCGAAGGCAGCCTTTGCTGCCCCCCGCGTAGACAGGAGATTTGTTACAACGCGGGAATCGAAGCCGCGACAGTTTGAAGAAAGTTTGTGGGCGGGTTTGTGACGGCCTTGCTGATCCTCCCTGTCGCGCAGCGATGGGGAGGTGGCAGCGCCCTTCGACTGCCTGGCAGGCGCTCAGGATAAACTGCGCCTTTGGCGCAGCGCTGACGGAGGGGCAATGGCGCGACGTCGACGGCCCCTCCACCACTTGCTTCGCAAGCGGTCCCCCTCCCCACGGCTTCGCCGCAGGGAGGATCAAATGCGCCTAAACACCAAATTCCTGATTTCGCTCATATCTTCCATGGCGAACCGCACGCCTTCGCGGCCGAGGCCGCTGTCCTTGACCCCGCCATAGGGCATGTTGTCGACGCGATAGCTCGACACGTCGTTGACGACGATGCCGCCGACGTCGAGATGATCCCACGCCTCCAGCACCTTGTGGATGTCGCGCGTGAAGATGCCCGCCTGAAGCCCGAACTTGCTGTCGTTGACCTCGGCGAGCGCGGCTTCCCAGTCGGTGAATTTCGACAGGATGACGACGGGGCCAAAGGCCTCCTCGCGCACCACGTCGGTGTCGGTCGGCACATTTTCGAGCAGCGCCGCCTCCAGCATATTGCCTTCACAGCCTCCGCCCGCCAGCAGCGTCGCGCCCGCGGCGACCGCATCGTCGATCCAGCCCTTCAGCCGCTGCGCTTCCTTGACCGAAATCATCGGCCCGATGAAGGTATCGCGCAGCTTCGGATCGCCCGCTTTCAGCGTCTTGACCTTCGCTGTGAGCATGTCGCGGAATGTGTCGTAGATATCCGCATGGATGATCGCGCGCTGCACATGGATGCAGCTTTGCCCCGACTGGTAATAGCCGCCGAAGACGATGCGGGCGAGCGCATGGTCGAGGTCGGCGTCCTTGTCGACGATCACCGCGGCATTGCCGCCGAGTTCGAGGACGACTTTCTTCTTGCCCGCCTTGGCTTTCAGATCCCAGCCGACACCCGGCGAACCCGTGAAGCTAAGCAGTTTCAGCCGCTCGTCGGTCGTGAACAGATCGGCGCCGGCGCGGCTCGCGGGCAAAATGCTGAACGCGCCCTCGGGCAATATGTCGCATTCGGCGAGCACCTCGCCCATGATGATCGCGCCGAGCGGCGTCAGCGACGCCGGCTTCATCACGAACGGACAGCCGATCGCGATCGCCGGGGCGATCTTGTGCGCCGCGAGATTGAGCGGGAAGTTGAACGGCGAGATGAAGCTGCACGGGCCGATCGGCACGCGCTTCCACATCCCCATATAGCCCTTGGCGCGCGCCGAAATGTCGAGCGGCTGGACCTCGCCATAATTGCGCGTCGCTTCCTCGGCGGCGATGCGGAACGTGTCGATCAGGCGCGTGACCTCGCCCTCGCTGTCGGCGATCGGCTTGCCCGCCTCGACGCACAAAGCATAGGCGAGCTCGTCGAAGCGCTCCTGAAAGCGCGCGACGCAATGCGCCAGGACGTCGCGCTTCTCGAAACTCGCAAGCCGCGCCATCGGCTCGGCGGCGCGGACGGCGCCCGCGATCGCCGCGTCGATCACGTCGGGGGTCGCCAGCGCGGTGCGGAACGCGACCTCGCCGGTGAACTTGTCGATCACCTCCAGATCGGTGTTGGGCTGCACCGCCTTGTTGTTGAGGTAGAGCGGGTAGACGTCTTTCAGCTTCATATCTTACTTCTCCGTTCCCCGGCGAAAGCCGGGGTCCAGGGCTGGAACGCGCAACGGTTGCGCAAGGGTGCTCTGGACCCCGGCTTTCGCCGGGGAGCAGCAAGCGGGAGATTAAAGCTCCTTCGACAGCTTCTTGATGTCGATGTTCAAAATCTGGTCATTCTCCGAATAATCGACCGGGCAGTCGATCAGATGCACCCCCGGCGTGTCGCGGGTATGCGCGAGCAACTCCTTCAGATGCGCCGCGCTTTCGACGCGGTGGCCGTGCGCGCCATAGCTTTCGGCATATTTGACGAAATCGGGGTTGCCATATGTCAGCCCCCAATCCTTGAACCCCATGTTCGCCTGTTTCCAGCGGATCATGCCGTAGGAGCTGTCGTTGAGGATCAACACCGTCAGGTTGAGGCCGAGGCGCACCGCGGTCTCCATCTCCTGGCTGTTCATCATGAAGCCGCCGTCGCCGCAGATCGCCATGACCTTACGGTCGGGATAGACCATCGCCGACATCATCGCCGAGGGCAGGCCGGCCCCCATTGTCGCCAGCGCATTGTCGAGCAGCACGGTGTTCGGCTTGCACGCGGTATAGCCGCGCGCGAACCAGATCTTGTAGACGCCATTGTCGAGGCAGATGATCCCGTCGTCGGGCATCGCGTCGCGGATCGACTGCACGAGGTGCGGCGGAAAAATAGGGAAGCGGGTGTCGGCCGCGAGCGGCGCGGTATGCTCGACCTCGGCCTTTCGAAAGGCGAGCATATGGTCGAATTTCCACCCGCCGTTGGGGACGATATCCTCCTTCATCTGCCAGACGGCATTGGCGATGTCGCCGATCACCTCGATATCGGGGAAATAGACCGGATCGACCTCGGCCGTCTTCGATGACACATGGATCACCGTCGGCCCGCCCTGCTTCATGAAGAAGGGCGGCTTTTCGATGACGTCATGCCCCAGGTTGACGATGCAGTCCGACGCCTCGACCGCGCGGTGGACGAAGTCGCCCGCCGACAGGGCCGCACAGCCGAGGAACTTCGGGTGCCGCTCGTCGATCACGCCCTTGCCGAGCTGGGTCGTCAGGAAGGGGATGCCGGTCTTTTCGATGAACTGGAGCAGCATGCGGCTGGTCATGGTGCGGTTCGCGCCCGCGCCGATCACCAGCACCGGCGATTTCGCCTTTTCGAGTGCTTTCACCGCTTCGCGGACCGACTTCACGTCGGCGTTGGGGCGACGCGAGTGGCTGCGCTTCAGCGGCGTCGAATCGGTATGCTCGTCGGCGATATCCTCGGGCAGCTCGATATGCACCGCGCCGGGCTTTTCCTCCTCGGCGAGGCGAAAGGCTTCGCGCACGCGGCTCGGAATATTGTCCGACGACGCCATCTGGTGCGTATATTTGGTGATCGGCGCCATCATCGAACAGACGTCGAGGATCTGGAAGCGACCCTGCTTCGACTTCTTGATCGGCTTCTGCCCGGTGATCATCATCATGGGCATGCCGCCCAATTGCGCATAGGCGGCGGCGGTGACGAAGTTCGTCGCGCCGGGGCCCAGCGTCGCCAGGCACACGCCGGTCTTGCCGGTGTGGCGGCCATAGGTTGCGGCCATGAAGCCCGCGCCCTGTTCGTGGCGGGTCAGGATCAGCTTGATCTTGGTCGAGCGCGATAGGCTGTCGAGAAAGTCGAGATTCTCTTCGCCCGGAACGCCGAAAATATATTCGACGCCTTCTTCCTCCAGGCAGTCGATGAACAGGTCGGATGCTTTTTTCACGGTCAGTCGCCCCCTCAGCCGGCACCCTCGGGGGTGCGGTCCTCAGTCCGTGCCGGCGACCCGTCAGCACAATGATGATGCAGCGGTTCCCGTCGTAGCCCCGCGAGTCCCTGCTGCTCCGGGAAGCGTTTGTAACGAGGGCAAAAGGGCTTGTCACCCACCCCGTGGGCGGCCCATTTCGGGGCAGTCCCCGGCGATCAGTCGATGTCGAACAGGCCCGCGAGCTGCTCGACCATCGTGCCGCCCAGCTGCTCGGCGTCCATGATCGTGACGGCGCGGCTGTAATAGCGCGTCACGTCGTGCCCGATCCCGATCGCGCACAGCTCGACCGGCGAGCGGTTCTCGATCCACTCGATCACTTGCCGCAAATGCTGGTCGAGATAGGCGCCATGGTTGACCGACAGTGTCGAATCGTCGACCGGCGCGCCGTCCGAAATCACCATCAGGATGCGGCGCTCTTCGGGCCGGCCCACGATCCGGTGGTGCGCCCAGATCAGCGCCTCGCCGTCGATATTTTCCTTGAGCAGCCCTTCGCGCATCATCAGCCCGAGCGACTTGCGCGCGCGGCGATAGGGCTCGTCGGCGGGCTTGTAGATGATGTGACGCAGATCGTTGAGGCGGCCGGGATGGGGAGGGCGTCCCGCGGCGAGCCAGTCCTCGCGGCTCTGCCCGCCCTTCCAGGTGCGCGTGGTGAAGCCAAGAATCTCGGTCTTCACCCCGCACCGTTCGAGCGTGCGCGCGAGGATGTCGGCGCTGATCGCGGCGATGCTGATCGGCCGCCCGCGCATCGAGCCCGAATTGTCGATCAGCAGCGTGACGACGGTGTCACGGAAGTCGGTGTCGCGTTCGACCTTGTACGACAGCGAGCTGCCCGGCGAGACGATGACGCGCGCGAGGCGGGCGGCGTCGAGCTGGCCTTCCTCCTGATCGAAATCCCACGCGCGGTTCTGCTGCGCCATCAACCGGCGCTGGAGGCGGTTCGCGAGCTTGGTCACCGCGCCCTGCAAATGCGTCATCTGTTGGTCGAGATAGGCGCGCAGGCGCGTCAGTTCGTCCGCGTCGCAAAGCTCGGTCGCGGCGATGATCTCGTCATGCTTCTCGGTGAAGCGGACATAGTTGAAATCGGGGACGTCGGTCGGCAGGCGGTTGGGACGCACGGGCAGCATGCCCTCGTCGCCTTCGCCGCCCATCTCGGGCTCGCCGTCGGCTTCCACTTCCTGCGCGTCGGGGTCGCTGTCGCCGTCGTCGGCCTGGTCGCCCGCCATTTCGGCGCGCGCGTCGACCTGGCTTTCGCCGCTGCCGCCGTCCTCGCTCTCCTGCTCGTCCTGGCTTTCGTCCGCTTCGGACTCGTCTTCCTCGCCCGTATCCTCGGCGCCTTCCTCCATCGGCTCGTCGCCATAGATGAGGTCGAGGTGGCGCAGCGCGAGTTTGGCGGTCTCGGCGAAGGCGGCCTGATCGTCGATCAGCATCGCGAGCGCGTCGAGGTCGCCGCCGGCTTCCTTCGTGATCCACTCGCGCACCAGCGACAGGCCGGTCTCGGTGCCCTGCGGCGCGCGTTCGCCGGTCAGCGCCTCGCGGATCAGCAGTTCCAGCGCGCTCGAAATCGGCACATCTTCCTTGGCCTGCGCGCGGCTGATCGGGTCGCTGCGCATCCGCATGGTCAGCGAGGCGGAGAGATTCTGGCGCATCCCCGCCATGTTGCGCGCGCCCAGCGCCTCGATCCGCGCGCGCTCCATTGCGTCGAACGCGGCGGCGGCGAGCGGCTCGGACGGGCGCGCGGCGCTGTGGACCTTGTCGCTATGATGCTTCATCCGCAGCGCATAGCCGTCGGCGAAACCGCGCGCCTCGGCGACCTGATCGCGCGGCAGGGTGCGCGACGGCGTCGGCACCTTGATCGCCTTGCCGATCTGCACCGGCGCATCGGCGGTGAAGCCCACCTCGACCTCGGGATCGCGCGTGACCGCGCGCGCGACGCTCGACAGCGCGGCTTTCAGGTCGTCGAGGGGGGATTGGGCGGACATGACGAGTCGGCTGTAACCAGCTTTGCGGCGGGAAGAAAGGGGATCGGAGGGTTCGCCGCCGCTGTCAAAGGGGATCGCGGTTGCAGATCGTCTCGTCGAGCTCCTTCGGCGCCGCCGGGTCGGGCCGCAACCAGAAGACATGGGGCAATCGCGTTGCGACGCGCTCGGGCCGAGTCTGTTTGCCCGCCACCGCATCGACGAAATCGCGGCACGCGACCGCGCTGCGCAGGAAATTGCTGTGCCCGGTCGATCCACGCGACACCTCGGTCGTGTCGACGACGGTGACCCCCGGGATCGTGCCCACGAAACACCGCTCGGGAAAGCCCTTGGCCTTGAGATCGGCCGCCTCGAACGGGTCGAAGCAGAAGGGCGAACCGAGCCGCGGATAGCCGTGAACCGCGCGCGACACCGCGAGCGCCTTGTCCTTCGCCGACACATAAAGGGTGATGTGCCGCCCCTGCGCGACGCGCTCGGGCGACAGCACCTCGTCGACGATGTCGCGCTCGAACGTCTCGCTGTCGATGTCGGGCGAGGCGAGAATGATGGTCGAGATATTCCCCGTCCGGTCGGCGCGCCGCGATACGCGATCGACCGTGCCGATCGCCGGGATCACCAGCCGCGCGCCGAGCGAGTGCGAGACGATGACGATCTCCTTCACCCACGGCTTGTCGGCGAGCCCGCGCAGGAAATCGCGGAAATTGCGGACGTCGTGATACATGTTCGTCTCGTCGGCGGCATATTTCAGCACTTCGCCCTGCGAGGGCCAGCTGTATCCGATCACCGGCCCGTCGAAGCCCGTCATGCGCGCGATCTGCGCGGCGTCCTTCGACGTCGTCTCGAACGTCTCGCGATAGCCATGGACGTAGAGCAGCACGCGGCCTTGCTTGCGGTCGGTTTCCGCCTGCAATGCCTGCCACCAGTCGCCTTCGTCCTGAAACGCCATCGGGGTGCGCAGCTTCTTGTCGATCTCCGCCGGCTTCGCGAAGCGGCCGTGGCGTATCCGCTCCCCGCGATGGTTGGTCAGGCTGATCGCGTCCGTGCGGCAATCGGGCAGCCGGCTCGTCACGAAGAAGAGCGGCAGCGCAGCCTCGTCGACCGCCGCGCCCGGCTGTGCGGTGCACCGCGGGTCGGCGACATAGGCCGCGTGCGGCACCTTGCCATAGTCGACCGGCGTCACGACGCAGCCGCCAAGCGCCAATGCGGCGGACGCCACCGCGAGGTGGCGCACCAACGTCACTTGCCGATGACGCTTTCGGGCAGGTCTTCGCCGAACACGCGCTGATAATATTCGGCGACGATCATCCGTTCGGCCTCGTCGCACTTGTTCAGGAACGACAGGCGGAAGGCGAAGCCGAGGTTGTTGAAGATCGCCGCATTCTGGGCCCAGCTGATCACGGTGCGCGGCGACATGACCGTTGAGATGTCGCCGTTGATGAAGCCTTGGCGCGTCAGATCGGCGACCTTCACCATGTTGGCGACGGTCGTGTCGTCGGTGCCGGGAACCTTGGCGAGGATGATCGCGCTTTCGGTCGCGGCGGGAAGGTAGTTCAGCGTGACGACGATGTTCCAGCGGTCCATCTGGCCTTGGTTGATCTGCTGCGTGCCATGATACAGCCCGCTGGTGTCGCCGAGACCGACGGTGTTCGCGGTCGCGAACAGGCGGAAATGCGGGTTCGGGCGGATGACGCGGTTCTGGTCGAGCAAGGTCAGCTTGCCCTCGGCCTCCAGCACGCGCTGGATCACGAACATCACGTCGGGACGGCCCGCGTCATATTCGTCGAAGACGAGCGCCGTCGGCGTCTGCAGCGCCCAGGGGAGCAGGCCTTCGCGGAACTCGGTGACCTGCTGGCCGTCCTTCAGCACGATCGCGTCGCGGCCGACGAGATCGATACGGCTGATATGCGCATCGAGATTGACGCGGATGCACGGCCATTTCAGCCGCGCCGCGACCTGTTCGATATGCGTCGACTTGCCGGTGCCGTGATAGCCCTGGACCATGACGCGGCGGTTGAACTTGAAGCCGGCGAGGATCGCCAGCGTCGTGTCGCCGTCGAAGACATAGGCCGGGTCAAGGTCGGGAACGCGCTCGTCGGACTCGCTGAACGCGGGGACCATCATGTCGATATCGACGCCGAACATCTCGCGCGCGCTCACCTCGGTATCGGGCGCGCCGAGAAGCGTCGAGCCGTGGTGGTCGGGGAGGCTGTTCGGGATATCGGTCATGTCGGTTGTCCAGCGATCTTGATCAGGGAGAGTCGCCGCAGACGGCGCTTCGGCTAGCCGGTATCGCTATGGGTTGCGGCTTGCAACGCCTTATTCAGAGCAGGCCGAGCGCCTTCATCACCGCCGACTGGTCGTAATAGGGCCGCTCGCAGACGATCTTGTCGCTGCCCGGCGCGAACTCGAAGCTGGCCGCCATGCGGATGCGAAAAGCCTTGCCGGTCGGCTCGATCGTCCGCAGGCCCAGGCGCAGCGGACCCAGATGCGTGCCGGTCAACCAGAATTCGACCAGCACCGTGTTCGTGGCGGCGTCGGCCGCGATCGCGATGACCTCGTTCGCCTGATCGGGAAAGGGCTCGCGCGACGAAGCGAAATAGGAGCGTACCGCGGTCTCGCCGTCGAAGATGGTGCCCGGGCCCATCAGCTCGTAGCGGGGATGCTCGAAGGTCGCGAGGACGCCGTCCCAGTCGTGTGTGATCTCCAGCGCCATATGCCGGCGCACGACGTCGATCCGCGCTTCGTTCAGGTCGCTCATCGAACCTCTCCCTATGCGAACGCCTTTGTTTTTCTCAGCATCTGATATGCCTGAACCACCTCGCCGAGTCTCGCCTCGAAACTGCGATCGCCGCCATTGCGGTCGGGATGATATTTGCGGACGAGTTCGCTGTAACGGCGACGGAGCGCCGCGCGGTCGGCGTCGGCGGGCAGCGCGAGCAACTGCATCGCGGCATGTTCTTCGCGGCTGAGGCCGGGATTTCTCGCCTCGCGCCGCGCCTCGTCCATGCGCTGGCGAAAGCGCGCCCCGAGCGCGTCCATCGGATCCTTGAAGTCGGCCCAGCGCGGCGGCAGGTCGGCGCTGCCCGCGGGGCGAAAGGCGCGGCTTTCGGTTTCCCAGCCCGCGGTCGGCGATTGCGCCGCCATGATCTGGTCGGCGGTCATGCCCTCGAAGAAATTATAGCCCGCGTTGAATTCGCGGACATGGTCGAGGCACAGGAAGCGGTACGGCGGCGGCCCGTCGGGCGAGCGGTGCGAGGACAGGGGCGCGCGGAATTCGCCGGGCTCGCGGCAGCCGGGAACGGCGCAGGGGGCTTCGCGCGGGATGCGGCCATGGAATCGGGGGGAGCGGGGGCTTGTCATGCGGAACGTCCGCGCCCAACATGGGGGCATGACACAAAAAGGTCCAGTCCAACACGAGATGGAAGAGCTGCTCGCCGCCGCTTTTCCCGACGCGAAGGTCACCCTCAGCAACGACAGCGCCAAGCATCACGGCCATGCCGGCGACGACGGATCGGGCGAATCGCATTTCAGCCTGACCATCGAATGGGCGGGCTTTGCGGGCCAGAACCGCGTCGCGCGCCAGCGCGCGGTGAACAAGGCCCTCGGCGACTTGCCGGGCCAGCGCGTCCATGCGCTGGCGATCAAGGCGACCGCGCCGGGAGAATCCTGATGCAGATCATCACTCCCTCGACCCATGACATCGGCGCCTTCGAGGTGCGCCGCACGCTGCCGAACAAGGCGCGGACGATGGTCGGTCCTTTCATCTTCGTCGACCAGTTCGGCCCGGCGCATTTCGACATCGGACGGGGCATGGACGTGCGTCCGCACCCGCATATCAACCTGGCGACGGTCACCTATCTGTTCGAAGGCGCGATCGACCATCGCGACAGCCTCGGCACCTTCGCGACGATCCGTCCCGGCGCGTGCAACCTGATGACGGCCGGCCGCGGCATCGTGCATTCGGAGCGTACACCCGCGGCCGAGCGCGCCACCGGCTCGGCGATCTCCGGCATGCAGACCTGGCTCGCGCTTCCCGACGGCAAGGAGGAGATCGATCCCGCGTTCGAGCATGTCGCGAAGGAGGATCTGCCGCTCGTCGAGGATGGCAACGTCTCGGCGCGCGTGATCATGGGCAGCCTGTGGGGCGCGACCTCGCCGATCACCCAGCACAGCGCGACGATCTACGCCGACATATTGATGAATGCGGGCGCGACGATGCCGATCGAGGCCGAAGCCGACGAGCGTGCGATCGTCGTCGCGATCGGCGACGCCAGCCTGGACGGCGAAAAGCTCGAACGCCACAGCCTCTATATCCTCCAGCCGGGACAGGCGATGACGCTGCGCGCCGGGAGCGACGCCCGCGTGATGCTGCTCGGCGGCGAGGCGTTCAAGACCCCGCGCCATGTCTGGTGGAATTTCGTGAGCTCGTCCCGCGACCGGATCACGCAGGCGAAGCACGACTGGAAGGACCGCAAATTCCCGCTCGTCCCCGGCGACAGCGAGGAATTCATACCGATCCCTGAGGTGCCGAAGACGGTCAGCTACCCCTGACCCGTGCAGGCCGCCGCCTGTTGCGGCTTGCCAGCCGCGCTGATCCGCGCCTAGTTGGTTTCGAAACGAAACCAAAGGAGCAGGGTGGATGAGCGGCGATTTCGAACAGGTGCGGTTGACGCTCTCGACCGGGGTCGAACTCGACGTGGTCGATATGGGGGCGAAGGATGCGCCGACGCTGATCTTTCTCCACGGCTTTCCCGAATCGCATCGCACCTGGCGGTTCCAGTTGCCGCACTTCGCGACCCGCTTTCGCTGCATCGCCCCCGATCAGCGCGGCTATCGGGGGTCGTCGAAGCCGCAGGACGCCCAATCCTACACCCCCGACAAGCTGATCGCCGACATCTTCGCGCTTGCCGATGCGCTGGGCGTCGACCAATTCACCATCGTCGGCCACGACTGGGGCGGGGCGATCGCGTGGGGCGTGGCGCTCGGCGGCCAGCCCGGCGGCTTGCATCCGGCGTGGTCGGGCCGCGTCACGCGCGCGGTGATCGCCAATGCGCCGCACCCGGCGATCTTCCAGCGCCTGCTGCTCACCAACCCGGAACAGCGCGCGGCGAGCCAGTATATCCGCACCTTCCGCGATCCCGCCAGCGACGCGATCATCGAGGAGCATGGCATCGCCGGGATCCTCGCCCATGCCTTTGCCGGCAAGGTTCCGAGCGGCGGCATCCAGCCGCCCGACGAGATCGCGCGGCTGCTCCAGGACTGGGAGGATCGCGACACTTGCCGCGCGATGATAAACTGGTATCGCGGATCGCCTGCGAATGTGCCCGCGATGGACGAGCCTTTCGCCGAACCGCCCGCGACCCCTTTCCCGAAACTGACGATTCCGACGCTGGTGGTCTGGGCGCTCGACGACGTCGCGCTGCCGCCTTGCAATCTCGACGGCATCGAAGACCTCGTCCCCGATGTGACGATCGTCAAGGTCCCCGGCTGCGGCCATTTCGTGCCGTGGGAATGCCCCGCAGCGGTCAATGCGGCGATGGACGATTTCCTGGCATAGCAGCGATCGAACCCCTTGAGAAAAAGGGGGCGGGCGGCGAGATCCGATTGCCGCCCGCCAGGAGGGGTCCGGCTGTGCCATGCGCGTTCCAAGGGTGGCGGGAAGGAGCGCAGGACACAGTTGTTCGCGCCGTCCGAGGTGTTTGAACTCGTATATGGACGACGGGATTAAACACTAGAATCGCCCGAAATTGCAGGCTTTCAGATTCTCCCATAGTTGCCATTATCGGGCCATGAAGAGGGAGGGGATCAAGGCGACTCTTGTCGAGGACCGCATCGACGGCCCTTCCGAATGGACGATCGAACGGCCCGTCCATCTGCTGATCCTGTACGAGGCCGGAAGCTATCATTGGCTCGAGACCTGGCTCGACGGACGGCGCACCTCGCTCGGCGATCCGCTGCCCGGCGAAATGTGGCTGATCCCCGCCGGGCATGATTATCGCGCGCGCGCGCAGGGAGGCGCGGTTCGCCATATCATGGTCGAGATACCGTCCGGCCGTCTGATCGTGCCGCCCGGCGCGCGCATCCTGGCCGGATATGAGGATCCCGCGATGGCCGGGCTCGTCCGCGCGCTCTGCGCGGGCGAGGCCGATGCAGGCGATCGGCTGGTCGACACGATCGCCGCGGCGCTCGACGGCGGCGTGATGCGCTTTCCCGTCGCGCCCGACATCGCGCGGCGGCTCGACAGGCTGATGACCTTCATCGAGGCGCGGATCGAAACGCATCTGACCGTCGAGGAGATGGCGGCCGAGGCGGGGATGTCGGTGAACAGCTTGATCGTCCATTTCGCGCGCGCGACCGGGCGCACCCCGGCGCAATATCTGCTCCACCAGCGCCTCCGCCGCGCGCGCTGGTTCCTGATGAACCGGCCGCTGACCGTCGCCGAGATCGCCTTCGCGACCGGGTTTTCCAGCCACGCACATTTATGTGCCGCCTTCCGCAACAAGCTCGGTATATCTCCCGGAGCCTGGCGCCGTCAGGCGACGAGGGAGGGGCTGTTGTGATCCGCGACAAACTGTTTCGCACCCGCGACGCGCACGGCCATGCGCCGGTCACCAATCTCGAGCTGTTCTTCGACCTCGTCTTCGTCTTTGCGATCACCCAATTGTCGCACGGACTGCTCGAACATCTTAGCTGGCTCGGCGCGCTCCAGACGCTGATGCTGCTCTTCGCCGTCTGGTGGGTGTGGATCTACACGACTTGGGTCGCCAACTGGGTCGATCCCGACCATCCGAACGTCCGGCTGATGCTGATCCTGCTGATGCTGGCCGGGCTCGTTCTGTCGAGCGCGATTCCCTATGCGTTCGGCAAGACAGGCTGGCTGTTCGCCGCGGCCTATTGTTCGATGCAGACCGCGCGATCGCTCTATGTCGTGTGGGCGAGTTGGGGCGTCCACGACGGCCGCGCGCGCAATTTCATGCGCATCACTTTCTGGTCGCTGCTCTCGCTGCCCCTGTGGATCGCCGGCGCGCTCGCCGACCCCGCGGCGCGGATGCTGTTCTGGGCAGGCGCGCTGCTCGTCGATTATGCGGGACCGCTGCTGTTCTTTCCCGCGCCGGGGCTTGGCCGGTCGAAAGGTTCCGACTGGGACATTTCGGGCGCGCATATGGCTGAACGCTGCGCGCTCTTCGTCATCATCTCGCTCGGCGAAGGGGTGCTGATCACCGGCGCGACCTTCGCGAAACTGCCGCAGGACGGCCTTCACTGGCTGGCCTTCGCGACCTGCTTCCTCGGTTCGGCGGCGCTCTGGTGGCTCTATTTCGACAGCGGCGCCAAACGCGGCAGCGAAGTGATCGAGGCAAGCGACCAGGCCGGCGTGCTCGCGCGGCGCGCCTATACCTATTGGCATATTCCGATCGTCGCGGGGCTCGTCGTCTCGGCGGTCGCCGACGAGATGCTGCTGATGCACCCCTATGGCCATATCGAATTTCCGTTCCTCGCGGTGTCGATCGGCGGGTCGCTGCTCTTCCTGATCGGCAATATGGGCTTCAAGCACGCGACGGCGGGCCGCCGCCTGCCGCCCTTTTCGCACATCATCGGTTGCATCCTGCTGATCGCGGTCGGCGCGGCGGCCTGGTTCCTGCACTGGCAACCGATCGCGCTCGGCATCGCCGTCTTCGCCGTGCTCGTCTTCACCGCACTCTGGGAATGGGGCAGCTATCATGGCGGCTGGCGGCGCTGGGCGCCGTGGCTCGGGCGTTTCGGAGATGCCGCCGAAGGGTGAACGAGAGGGGGAGACAGGACCATGTCGCACACTGCCATCATGCTGATCGCCGGCCTCGCGCTGCTGATCGGGCTTCGCATTCTGATCCGCGACAAGGCGCGCGCGACCTGGGCGTTCCTCGTCCTGTGGCTGATCATCTCGGTCGGCAATCTGCTCGTCGGGGTGCTGTCGGCCGGTTACGGCTGGGGCGAGGAGGCGGTCGTCTGGCTGCTCGTCTTCGGCGCACCCGCGGCGCTGGCGCTGATCGTGGTACGGCTCGGCGCGCCTCGACCCTAGGGTCCTGACCCTAGGCTAGGGATTGATCAGGCAGCCGCTCGCGCCCGCGTAGCGCGCGCTGCGCGACGCAAGCAGCGGCACGCTGCCGGTGACGGTCTTCGTCGCCGGATCCTCGCTCAGCGACACCATCTCCATCCCGGGCTCGAAATCGGTCTGACAGCTTTCCAGGCTGCGCCCCTGCACATAGCGGCACGAACAGCCGACGCGCGCGGCATAGGCCGATCCGAGCTCGGCCTGCGCCTTGAACGAGGGGAATTGCCAGATCAGGAAGATCAGGAACAGCACCCCGCACCCGATCGCCCACGGCAGGCACCCGCCGCGCTTGCCGTCGCGCTTTCGCCCGCGCAGGTGCGGCGGCACTTCGGGCGGCGGCGCCGACGGCTGATGGTCGGCCGTTGCCGGATCGGTCGGGTTGGTGTTAGTCACCCCGGCCATGATCACGAAAAAAGCCATGCTGGCAAGTGCCGCGCTCGTGATGCTGGGGGGCTGGTCGCTGACGCAGGCGGCGGGGCAGGGCAGCATCGCGCCCGCGTCGCCTTCGCCCAAATTCGGCGCCTCGCTCGACGATGTGCCGGCCGCCGAGGCGTCGCAAGCGCTGCCCGCGCTCGACCCCGCGATCAGGGCGAAGGCCGATGCGCTGTTCGACGACGACAGCCAGGTCGGCGAGACGCGCGCCCTCTATGTGCTGCGCGACGGCGAGCCGATCTACGAACGCTATGGCGAGGGCTTCGGCCCCGATTCGAAGCTGATCAGCTGGTCGATGGCGAAGAGCATCACCGCGGTGCTCACCGGCTTCCTCGTCGCCGACGGCCAATTGTCGCTCGACGGCCCGGCGCCCGTCGCGGCGTGGGAGCGCAGCGGCGACCCGCGCGGCGCGATCGCGCTCCGCGACCTGCTCCACATGGCCTCGGGTCTCGAGCATGTCGAAGTCGGCGATCCGGTGTGGAAGGGCGACACGGTCACGATGCTGTTCGGCGAGGGCGCGCAGGACATGGGCGGCTTTGCCGAGGCCAAGCCCGCGGCGGCGCAGCCGGGCGAGGTGTTCAACTACAGCTCGGCGACCAGCGTCATCCTGTCCGACATCATCGCCGACACGCTGACCCCGTCGCAAAACCCCGAGGCGCGGCGCGAGGCGATGCGCGAGTTCATCCACGGGCGGCTGATGGAACCGCTCGGCATCACCAGCCTGACGCCGGAATTCGATGCCAAGGGGACGATGATCGGCGGATCGATCATGCATGCGACGGCGCGCGACTATGCGAAGTTCGGCGAGTTTTTGCGCAACCGCGGCGTTGCCGGCGGCCAGCGCCTGCTGCCCGAAACCTGGATGCGCTTCATGCTGACCCCCTCGGCGAACGATCCGGGCTATGGCGGTCACATCTGGCTCAACCGCCGCCGCCCGCCCGGCGCCGACGAGGCTTTATGGCCCGACCGCGGCCCCAACGACCTGTTCGCCTGCATCGGCCATCAGGGCCAATATATCATCGTCTCGCCCTCGCAGCGCGTGACGGTGGTCCGGCTGGGAATCACGACCGACGACGAATTTCCCGCGCTGCGGCGACATCTGGCGGATTTGATCGCGGCGCTGTGATTGGCGTGAGGACCGCAATGGATGTCGGTATGCGACCGGTAGTTGCCGTCGCCCCCGCGAAGGCGGGGGCCGCTGGAGTCGTTGCGCAAGGCCGACTACGGCCCCCGCCTTCGCGGGGGCGACGGACTATTTAACGTCCCCTCCCCACCCCAAAGCAGTCCATCCCCCTACAGCAAAAACTCGCCCACCAGCGTCGTCACGCAGCGACCCGTCAACTCGACCTGATCCCCCACCAGCTTGCACCCGACATAACCGCCGCGCGCGCTCGCCTGATAGGCGGCGAAATGATCGCGGCCGAGGCGCGTCGTCCAATAGGGCGTCAGCGCGCAATGCGCCGATCCGGTCACCGGGTCCTCGTCGATTCCGGCGCCCGGCACGAAAACGCGGCTGACGACGTCGGCGCCCGAGGGGTCGCCCGCGCCCGGCGCGGTCGCGATATAGGCGACGTCGCCGCCGGCCTTCAGCGCCGCGAAATCGGGCGACAGCGCGCGGACTTCCTCGGCGCTGTGATAGGCGATCACCGCATAGCCGCCGTCGTTCCACAGCGACTCGACCGGCTCGCCGCCGATCACGCGCAGCGCGTCGGGCATTGCCTTCGCCGTGACGCGATAGGCGGGGAGGAGCATCCGATATTCATCGTCCTCGCCGCCGCGCATCACCTGCAGGATGCCGGCCTTGCGCGTCCGAAAGCGCATTTCGTTGCGCCAGGCGGCGTGCGACAGCAGCACATGCCCGCTCGCCAGCGTCGCATGGCCGCAGAGCGCGACCTCGACCGTAGGGGTGAACCAGCGCAGTTCGTAATCGGCCTCGCCGCTCTCGTCGGGGACCAGGAAGGCGGTCTCGGAGAGATTATTCTCCGCCGCGATCGCCTGCAGCATCGCGTCGCTCATCCATTCCTCCAGCGGCATGACCGCGGCGGGATTGCCGGCGAAGGGGCGGTCGGCGAAGGCGTCGACGCGGGTGATCGGCAGCGAGCGGAGCGCACTCATGGATAAAGCAGTCCTTTCGTCCAGCGTTCGCCGTCGCGCACATAGAGGGTACGTTCGTGCAGCCGATGTTCGCGGTCCTGCCAGAACTCGATGCGTTCGGGCGCGACGCGCCAGCCCGACCAGCGCGGCGGCCGCGGCACATCCTGCCCCTCGAAGCGCGCCTGCATCTCGGCGAACCGCGCCTCGAAGGTTTCGCGGCTACCCAGCGGGCGCGACTGGTCGCTGGCCCAGGCGCCAAGCTGGCTGTCGCGGCCGCGCGTCGCGAAATAGGCGTCGGCGGTCGCGTCGTCGACCGGCGTCACCGGCCCCTCGATGCGGATCTGGCGGCGCAGCGACTTCCAGTGGAAAAGCAGCGCAACCTGCGGGTTCGCGGCCAGCTCGCCGCCCTTGCGGCTGTCGAGATTGGTATAGAAGACGAAGCCGTCGGGGCCATGTCCCTTGAGCAGCACCATGCGCAGCGAGGGGCGTCCGCCCGGCGTGCTCGTCGCCAGCGCCATCGCGTTGGCGTCGTTGGGTTCGCTCGCGCGCGCTTCGGTGAACCAGCTGTCGAACAGCGCGAAGGGATCGTCGATCATCCCTGCCTCATAGTGCGGCGCGCCGTGCGGGTCGAGACGGGAACTTGACCGCATCCGCCGCTGTTCCCACATCGCGGGTCGATGAGGCCTTTCCGGCCACTCACTTATTGGGCTAAGGAGCGAAATGGCCGATCCCTATTCCACCCTTGGCGTGTCGAAGTCCGCGACCGAAGCGGAGATCAAGTCCGCGTACCGCAAGCTCGCCAAGGAGCTGCATCCCGACAAGAACAAGGACAATCCAAAGGCGTCGGAGAAATTTTCCGACGTGACCAAGGCCTACGACCTTCTGTCCGACAAGACCAAGCGCGCGCAATTCGACCGCGGCGAAATCGACGGCGACGGCAACCCGGCCATGCCCTTCGGCTATGGCGGCGGGGGCGGGGGCTTTCGCGGCGACCCGCGCGGCCAGCCCGGCGGCTTTGGCGGGTTCGGCGGCGACGGCGCCGATTTCGGCGACATTTTCGAGGGGCTGTTCGGCGGGCGCGGCGGGGGCGGCGGGCCGTTCGGCGGCTTCGGCGGACGCGGCAACGGGCCGCCGGCGAAGGGCGCGAACGTCGCCTATCGTCTGTCGGTCTCGTTCATCGACGCCGCGACGCAGGCGATGCAGCGCATCACGCTGGCCGACGGCAAGACCATCGACGTCAAGCTGCCCGCCGGGGTCGAGACCGGCACGCAGATGCGCATCGCCGGCAAGGGGCAGCCGGGGCCGGGCGGCAATGGCGACGCCATCGTCACGATCACGGTCAAGGATCACCCTTTCTACGAGCGCGACGGCGACAATATCCGCCTCGATCTGCCGGTGACGCTGAACGAGGCGGTCAAGGGCGCGAAGATCAAGGTGCCGACCGTCGACGGCCCGGTGATGCTCTCGATCCCCGCCGGCTCGACCTCGGGCAAGGTCATGCGGCTGAAAGGCAAGGGTTTCAGCCGCAAGAGCGGCGGCCGCGGCGACCAGCTGGTGCGGCTGATGGTCGATCTGCCCGCCGGCGACGCGGCGCTTGAAAAATTCGTCGGCGAATGGAGCGATCGCCGTGCGGTGCGCGCGGACCTTGGTGTCTGATGCGTGGCTGAACCGACCGACAAGGCGGCGGTCGCCGCGATCGAGCGCGAGGTCGCCGAAGAGGTTGCCCAGAAGTTCGTCGCAGAGGGCCATTCGCCGCACTCCCCCGAAGCGCGCGCCGAGCGTGCGAAACGCGTCAAGCTGCGGACCCGGGCGCAGGGCATCATCGACCGCGGACGCGAGACGCTCGGCCCCGGCACGCGCGCGTTCAGGATCCTGCGCCGCGTCGTCGTCGGCACCTACACCGACGGCTTCATCCATGCGGGAAACCTGGCTTATCTCGCGCTGATCGCGCTCTTTCCCTTCTTCATCCTGCTCGCCGCGGCGCTGTCGATCTTCGGCGGCAGCGTCGGCGGCGAAGCGGCGGTCGAGGCGGTCTTTTCGACGATGCCGCCGACGGTGGCCCAGGCGCTGTCGGGCCCGATCCGCGAGGTCATGACGGCGCGCACGGGCATCTTCCTGTGGCTGGGCGCGCTCGTCGCGCTGTGGACCGTGGGCAGCCTGATCGAAACCGTGCGCGACATATTGCGCCGCGCCTATGGCACGCACTTCTCGAAGGGTTTTTTCCACTACCGCCTGCTCTCGATCGGGATCATCACCGGCGCGGTGGTGCTGATGCTCCTGTCGTTCAGCATGCAGGTGCTGATCGTCGGGATCGAACAATTCGTCACCCGCGTCCTGCCCGAGCAATTCCAGGCATGGGGCATCGTCCTGATCTCGCGCGGCGTGTCGGGCCTCGGCCTGTTCCTTGCCATCTACATGCTGTTCTACAGCCTGACCCCATCGAAATACCGGCGGCGGCAGTTCCCCAAATGGCCGGGCGCGCTGTTCACGACCTTGTGGTGGATCGCGGTGACGCTGGCGCTGCCGCCGCTGCTCGCCAGCCTGCTCAGCTATGACGCGACCTATGGCAGCCTGGCGGGCGTCATGGTCGCGCTGTTCTTTTTCTACCTCGTCGGATTGGGTATGGTCGTCGGCGCCGAACTCAACGCGGCGCTGGTGGAGGTTGAGGATTTGGGACACGACGCTATTGGGCGCGTGGACGATGTGGTGATTGAAGACAAAAAGGCCGGAGACGAAGAATGACGGGGCTGATGAAGGGCAAACGCGGGCTGATCATGGGGCTGGCGAACGACAAGTCGCTCGCCTGGGGCATCGCAAAGGCGCTGCACGCGCACGGCGCCGAGCTGGCGATCAGCTATCAGGGCGATGTCATGCTCAAGCGCGTGAAACCGCTCGCCGACGAGCTCGGCTGCGATTTCCTGATCGACTGCGACGTGTCCGACATGGACAATCTCGATGCCGCGTTCGGGGCGCTCGCGGCGCGCTGGCCGACGATCGACTTCGTCGTCCATGCGATCGGCTATACGAACAAGGAGGCGCTGCGCGGCCATTATGCCGACGTGAGCCTCGACGATTTCCTGATGACGATGAACATCAGCGTCTACAGCTTCACCGCGGTCGCGCAGCGCGCGTCGAAGATGATGACGCCCTATGATCCCGAGACGGGCAAGGGCGGCGGTTCGCTGCTGACGCTCAGCTATTATGGCGCCGAAAAGGTAATCCCGCACTATAACGTCATGGGTGTCGCCAAGTCGGCGCTCGAAACCAGCGTCAAATATCTCGCCAACGACTATGGTCCACAGGGGGTGCGCGTGAACGCGATCTCGGCCGGGCCGATCAAGACGCTCGCGGCGTCGGGGATCGGCGATTTTCGCCTGATCCTCAAATGGAACGAGCACAACGCCCCGCTGCGCCGCAACGTCACGATCGACGATGTCGGCGGCTCGGCGCTCTATCTGCTCAGCGACCTGTCGAGCGGCGTCACCGGCGAAACGCACCATGTCGACGCGGGCTATCACACCGTCGGCATGAAACAGGAAGACGCGCCGGATATTTCGCTGGTTTGATCGAACAAACCCTCACCCTCCCACCCGGCGATGCCGGGCGGGCCCCTCCCTCTCCCCCAAGGGGAGAGGGTTCAAGCCAGCCCTCTCCCCTTGGGGGAGAGGGAGGGGCCCATCGCGCAGCGATGGGAGGGTGAGGGTGTGAGTAAGAGCCGCTTCACCTCCGACGATGGCACGATCGACCGCGCCCGCCGCCTGCGCCGCGACGCCACCCCAGCCGAAAAGAAGCTCTGGTCGGCTCTCCGCGCGGGCAATCTTGGCGGCCATAAATTCCGCCGCCAGCAACGTATCGGCCAATTCATCGCCGACTTTACCTGTCAATCGGCGCGACTGGTGATAGAGGTCGATGGGGATAGCCACGCGCTCCAAATCGACTATGACGCGCGGCGAACGGAATTTCTGGCGCGAGAGGGATATCGGGTGCTGCGGTTCACGAATGCTGACGTGATGGGCAATCTGGATGGCGTTTGCCGTGCGATCGAGCTCGCGCTGGCTGGCAGGGCCTCACCCTCCCATCCGGCTGCGCCGGATGGACCTCTCCCTCTCCCCCGCGGGGAGAGGGGCATATGAGTTTCAACAGCTTCGGACGCGTTCTTCGCTTCACGACGTGGGGGGAAAGCCACGGCCCCGCGCTCGGCGCCGTCGTCGATGGCTGTCCGCCGCGCCTGTCGCTGTCCGAAGCCGACATCCAGCCTTTCTTGGACAAGCGCCGTCCCGGCCAGTCGCGCCACACGACGCAGCGGCAGGAGCCCGATCAGGTGCGTATCCTGTCGGGGGTGTTCGAGGGCAAGACGACGGGCACGCCGATCAGTCTGATGATCGAGAATGTCGACCAAAGGTCGAAGGATTATGGTGAGATCGCGCAGGCCTATCGCCCCGGCCACGCCGATTATGCCTATGACGCCAAATATGGCATCCGCGACTATCGCGGCGGCGGCCGGTCGAGCGCGCGCGAAACCGCGGCGCGCGTCGCGGCGGGCGGCGTCGCGCGGTTGATCATCCCCGAGGTGCAGATTCATGCGTGGGTGGCGGAGATCGGCGGCGACGCCATCGATCCTGCGAACTTCGACCTCGAAGAAATTGATCGCAATCCCTTTTTCTGTCCCGACCCCGCCG
This sequence comes from Sphingopyxis sp. H050, assembly GCF_001468265.1. Lineage (GTDB taxonomy): Bacteria > Pseudomonadota > Alphaproteobacteria > Sphingomonadales > Sphingomonadaceae > Sphingopyxis. Next base: position 639,495 of record NZ_LNRZ01000001.1, read on the forward strand.
CGGCGCAGCGCTGGGAAGGGCTGATGGACGCCGCGCGCAAGGCGGGTTCGTCGCTCGGCGCGGTGATCGAATGCGCCGCGAGCGGCGTGCCCGCCGGCTGGGGGGCGCCGATCTACGCCAAGCTCGACAGCGACCTCGCCGCCGCGATGATGGGGATCAATGCGGTGAAGGGCGTCGAGATCGGCGCGGGCTTCCACGCGGCGCGGCTTCGCGGTGAGGAAAATGCCGATCCGATGCGCCCCGCGACGGACGGCAGCAACCGCCCCGATTTCCTCTCGAACAATGCGGGCGGCATCGCGGGCGGCATCTCGACCGGCCAGCCGGTCGTCGTCCGCGTCGCGTTCAAGCCGACCAGCTCGATCCTGACGCCCGTGCCGACGATCAACAACGCGGGCGAGGCCGCCGACATCGTCACCAAGGGCCGCCACGATCCCTGCGTCGGCATCCGCGGCGCGCCGGTGGTCGAGGCGATGATGGCGCTGGTCCTCGCCGATCACAAATTGCTCCACAGGGCGCAGAACGGCTGAGGCCGGCGTGATCGAGACCGTCCGGGCTTTTATCGACGCGCATCAGGCTGCCCTGTCGCTGGTCATTCTCGCCGCGATGTTCGTCGGCTTCCTGATGGAACGCTTGCCCGCGACCGTCATCGCGATCCTCGGCGCTTGCACCTATCTTGCGCTCGGCATCCTCGATGCCGACGGCATGTATTCGGTTTTCTCCAACTCGGCACCGATCGTCATCGGCGCGATGTTCGTACTGTCGGGCGCGCTGATCCGCACCGGGGTTATCCAGCGCGTCGCCGATGCGATCATGAAGCGCGCGGAGAAGCATCCGCGCCTTGCTATCGTCGAAGTGCTTGTCGGCGCGCTCTTCGCCTCGGCCTTCCTCAACAACACGCCGGTTGTCGTGGTGTTGATCCCGATCATGATGAAGCTCGCCGAGGTCACCGGGGTCAGCGCCAAGAAGCTGCTGATGCCGCTGTCGATCGTCGCGGTGCTCGGCGGTACGCTGACCCTGATCGGCACTTCGACCAACCTCGTCGTCGATGGCATCGTGCGGCAGGCGGGAATGGAACGCTTCGGCATTTTCGAGATCACGCCGATCGGTCTGGTGACCGCTGCGTCGGGGATGGTCGGGCTCGCGCTGATGTGGTGGCTGCTGCCCTCGGACAAGCCGGTCAAGGGGCCGGCCGGCACCCATGACGCGCATCAATATCTGACCGAGCTGATCCTCGGCGACGACGACGATCTGGTCGGAATGACCATCGAGGCGTTCCGCGACCTCCCGCGTTCGGGCCGCATCGTCGGGGTGCGGCGCGGGTCTGCGGTAATTCACGGCGGCAACCTCGACCATTGGACGCTTGCCGCGGGGGACCGCGTGATTCTGCGTATCGATGGTGCGACGCTGATGACGTGGCGCGAACAGGGGCGTTTCGGGCTCGGCATCGGCAGCGGCGAGCCTGCGGAAGGCGATATGGTCGTCGAAACGATGATCGCGTCGAACCATCCCGCGATCGGACAGCGGCTTATCGATATTCCCTTTCTGCAAAAGATCCGCGCGCGCATCATCGGCCTCGACCGTCCGGCGCATGAGCCCGGGCCGGACCTTGCCAGCGTGCGCATCCGTCCCGCCGACCGCCTGCTCGTTGCGGGCGGGCCGCGCGAGGTCGAGGCGCTGCGCGACAATCCGCACCTGATCGGCGCAGATCTTGCCAAGGTGCGCGCCTTTCGCCGGGGCAAGGCATGGATCGCGGTGCTTTGCATGCTGTCGGTAGTGACGCTCGCCGCCTTCGACATCATGTCGATCGGCGTCGCCGCGATCATCGCGATCGGGGTCATCCTCGTCACGCGCTGCATCGACAGCGAGGAAGCATGGGGAACGATCGACGGCGACGTGCTGATCCTGATTTTCGCGATGCTCGCTGTCGGGTTGGCGCTTGAACAGAGCGGCGCGGTCGCGATGATGGTCGGCTGGGTCGAACCGTCGCTCTTGGGCCAGCCGGCGTGGGTATTGATCTTCGGCATCTATTTCTTCGCGCTGATCCTCTCCGAACTGCTCAGCAACAATGCGGTCGCGGCGCTGATGACGCCGGTGACGCTCGCGATCGCCTCCGAACTCGGCGTCGATCCGCGCCCGCTGGTGATCGCGCTGATGATCGGCGCTTCCGCCTGCTTCGCGACGCCGATCGGCTATCAGACGAACACCATCGTCTATGCCGCGGGCGATTATCGCTTCGTCGATTTCGTCAGGATCGGCGTTCCGCTCAATATCATCACCGGGGTTTCGACCTGTCTGGCGATCACCGCCTTCATGACCTGATCGGTTGAGCGCGCCGCCCTTGACGCTGCGCGCAGCGCCCGCTCAAAGGGACGCCATAAAACCGGGCCGCGACCGCGCCCCGAAGCACGAAGATTTTTTAGGGGGACGGCCGTATGGACCGTAAGCTTACCTGGTATATTCTCGCCGGCATGACGCTGGGCGTGATCGTCGGCTATGCCGTGCATGTCGGCATTCCGGCGAGCGACCCGTGGTTCGAGCATCTGTCGAAGACGTTCAAGCTGCTCTCGGACATCTTCCTAAACCTCATCAAGCTGCTCGTCGCGCCGCTGGTGCTCTCGACGATCGTCGTCGGGATCGCGCATATGGGCGACAGCTCGGCGCTCGGACGCATCGGCACACGCGCGATCATCTGGTTCATCACCGCCAGCTTCGTGTCGATCGCGCTCGGCCTCCTGATGGTGAATCTCTTCACGCCGGGCGTCGGCGCGCCGATCCCCGACGCCGCCGAGGCGGCAAAGCTGGTGGGCGAGGTCAAAAAGCTCGACGCGTGGGAGTTCACCCTGTCGATCTTCCCCAAGAACGCGCTCGAGGCGCTGGCGACGAACAATATCCTCCAGATCCTCGTCTTCTCGGTCTTCGCCGGGGTCGCGCTGTCGGCGATAGGCGAAAAGGGCGCGCCGCTGGTGCGCGGCGCCGATGCGCTTGCCGAAATGATGCTCCAGATCACCGGCTATGTGATGCGCTTTGCGCCCTTCGCGGTGTTCGGCGCGATTGCCAATGTCGTCGCCAAGAGCGGGCTCGGCATTCTCGCGACCTATTTCGAGCTGCTGATCGAATTCTACGCCTCGCTGGTTCTGCTCTGGATCATCCTGCTGACGGCCGGCTGGGTTTTCCTGCGCCAGCGCATCTGGATGCTCATCCGCTATATTCGCGAGCCGCTGCTGATCGCCTTTTCGACCGCCTCGTCCGAAGCCGCGCTGCCCAAGATGTTCGAACAGCTCGACCGCTTCGGCGTGCCGCGGCGCATTTCGGGCTTCATGCTGCCGCTGGGCTACAGCTTCAATCTCGACGGTTCGATGATGTATATGAGCTTCGCGACGATCTTCATCGCGCAGGCCTATGGCATCGACCTGTCGATCGCCACCCAGGTGCTGATCCTGCTGACGCTGATGATCAGTTCAAAGGGTATCGCCGCCGTGCCGCGCGCCAGCCTGGTCGTCATCACCGGCACGCTCGCGCAGTTCGGCCTGCCGGTCGAGGGCGTGGCGATCATCCTGGCGATCGATCAGTTCCTCGACATGGGCCGCACGGCGACCAATGTCGTCGGCAATGCGGTGGCGACCAGCGTCATCACCAAATGGGAGGGCATGCTGGAAGTGCCCGACCCGGCGACGACCGAGCGTCCGCATGCGCCCAGCCATACGCCGCACCATGGAACGCGCGGCCTCGATCTTCGCGACGAGGATGGGGACGGCAAGCCGGCGGCCGGCTGACGCGCGAACCAAGCGTCCCGGTCGCCCCTTATGGGGCGGACGAGGGGCTGGACCATGGCTGAGCAGACCGCCGCAGCGGCGGCGACTTAGTCCGGGCGCTCGTGCGCCGACTGCTCGGTTCGTCGGCCGGTCGGTCGCTCGGCGCGGGGCGGCGGCGTGTAGCTGCTCGGCGGGGCGGCCTGCGGGCGCGGCGCGGGGCGAACGCCTGACGGGTCGCCTGCGCTGCCGCGCGGCGGCCTTCCGGCGCCATCGGGGCGTCCGCCGGGGGGACGGCCATAATTGCCATCGCCGCGCGGCGGGCGGCCCTGGCCCACGCCGGGGCGATCGGGGCGGCCGGGATTGCCCGTCACCGGCGGCCCGCCCGTGTTGCCGCCATTGCCCCAGCCGGGGCGCGTGCCGTTCTGGCCGTCGCCGCGATCGGGGCGGCCACCCCAGCCGCCCGGACGTCCGGGGCGGCCATCGCCGTCGCCGCGACCCGGCTGGCCGGTCCAGCCGCCGGGGCGGCCCGGACGACCGTCGCCGTCGCCGCGACCCGGGCGGTTCCAGTTGCCGTCACCGCGCCCGCCATGATGCTTCCACCACGCGCGGCGACCGCCCCAATAGTTGAGGTACGAGCCGCGCAGCGGGTAGCGGTTGTTATAGCTGTCGAAGAGCCACAGGCCGTAGCCGGGGTAGTAATAATTGTCGTACCAGCCGCCGCCGAAGCCGATCTGCGCGAACCCGCTGCCATAATCGGACCCGTCGTAGCAGTCATAGCCATAGCCGTCGTCATAGGCATAGCCGTCATAATCATAATAATTGGCGCCATAGCGGGTGGTGCAGTCGCCGCCGGCGTAGCTCGATCCGTACACATCGCCATAATAGCAGCCGCCGAGCATCGTCGTCGCAACGGCGCCGAGGGCGATGGCGAGGGGACGCTGGAAACTCTGGGGCATGGTTTTTTCCTTCAGGGTCCACATGGATGAGACCCGTCATCCGGCCAGCAAGTTGCACGAGTCGAGTTGAATTTGCGGTGAATGGAGTCCCGCGGCGGGAAAGGCCTTACTTGCATGGATGTCAGTAGTGAGATAGCCTGCGCGATATGCGCAACGATAGAAAAGATCCCCGATGAACGCCCCCGCGAAAATCAATTGGTCCGAACGCCGCTTCGGCCCCGACACCGCCCACTGGCTGCCGCGCAATCCCGACGCCGCGCTCGACCATATTCCGGGCGAAGACGGGATGCCGGTGATCGGCAACACGCTCGAACAGTTGCGCGACTATCCATCCTTCACGCGCCGCATGGTCGCCAAATATGGCCGCGTCTATCGCAACAACAGCTTCGGCGGGCGCAGCGTCGCGCTGCACGGGCCCGAAGCGAACGAGCTGGTGATGTTCGACCGCGAGAAAATCTTCTCGTCCGAACAGGGCTGGGGACCGGTGCTCAACCTGCTGTTCCCACGCGGCCTGATGCTGATGGATTTCGAAAAGCACCGCGCCGACCGCAAGGTGCTGTCGGTCGCGTTCAAGCCCGAACCGATGCGGCACTATGCCGAATCGCTGAACGAGGGCATCCGGGACCGCATCGCCGCGTGGAGCGGCAAGACCTTCAAATTCTATCCCGCGATCAAGGAGCTGACGCTCGACCTTGCCGCGACCAGCTTCCTCGGCATTCCGTGGGGGCCCGAGGCCGACAAGGTCAACAAGGCCTTCGTCGACATGGTGCAGGCGTCGATCGGTGTCGTGCGCCGTCCGCTGCCCTTCACCGCGATGGGCCGCGGCGCCAAGGGGCGCGCGTACCTCGTCGACTATTTCGGCAAGATGGTGCCGGAGCGGCGCGAAGGCGCGGGCGAGGACATTTTCAGCCAGATCTGCCGCGCCAAGGATGATGACGGCGAATATCTAAGCACCGGCGCGATCGTCGATCATATGAACTTCCTGATGATGGCGGCGCACGACACGATCACCAGCTCGATCACGACGATGGTCTATCAGCTCGCCAAACATCCCGAATGGCAGGACCGGCTGCGCGAGGAGATGCTGAGCGTCGCGCCCGCGGGCGAGGGCGTCGGGCACAACGGCCTCGGCGAGCTGGAAATGACCGAATGGGCGTTCAAGGAATCGCTCCGCCTCGTGCCGCCGGTGCCGAGTTTTCCGCGCCGTGCGCTCAAGGATTTCGAGTTCGGCGGCTATCGCATCCCCGCGGGCACCAGCGTCGGCGTCAGTCCGGCCTTCACGCATATGATGGAAGAGCACTGGCCCGAACCTGAAAAGTTCGACCCGATGCGCTTTGCGCCGGAGGCGACGCGCGAGCGGCACAAATATGCCTGGGTGCCCTTCGGCGGCGGCGCGCATATGTGCCTCGGCCTGCATTTTGCTTACATGCAGGCAAAAATCTTTTTCCACCATGTCGTGACCACTCATCGGATCGTCGTTGAGGATGGCTATGCGCCCGAGTGGCAGATGCTGCCGATCCCGCGGCCGAAGGACGGGCTGACGGTGAGGTTCGAGCCGCTCTGAGCTTGCCGCGGGACGTGGGGCGCGCCATCTGGAGTGGGTGACGAGTCTGCGCCCCTATCTGATCTGGTTTGCGATCGCCGTCGTACTGGCGATCGGCGCGATCCGCGTCATGCAATGGGTGCGCGACCATCCCGAACATTTTCCCGGTGCGCGGTTCGAGTTCAGCCAGCCGCAGGGCTGGGCGACGCACCGCAAGCTGATGAACTTCGCGAGCGATGATGCCGCGTGCTTCGCGGCCTTCGACCGCGCCAAGGCGGGCTATGAGCGACGGCCGGTCGTCGGCACCGGGCAATGCCGCGCGAGCCAGCGCATGGTGCTGACCGGCAACCGCTTCGTGCCGACCATGCGCCCGGCGCGCGCTGCCCCCGGTTGCGCGGTCACGGCGGCGATGGTGCTGTGGAACCGCGATGTCGTTCAGCCGGCGGCACAGAAATATTTCGGGCAAAAGGTCGTCGAGCTCGAAAATCTCGGCGCCTACAACTGCCGCAAGATCGCCGGACGCGAGGCGCTGAGCCAGCATTCGACCGCCAACGCGATCGACATATCGGCCTTCATCCTGGCCGACGGCACCCGGATCACGCTGATCAACGACTGGACGCCTGGCGACAAGCGCGGCGAGTTCCTGCGCGAAATCCGCGACGGGTCGTGCGATCTGTTCAGCACCGTGCTGTCGCCCGACCACAATGAAGCGCACGCCAACCACTTCCATTTCGACATGGCGGCCCGCACGGCGGGCTGGTCGGTCTGTCGCTAATTGCCGCCGATGCGAGGAAACAGCATGCCGACGCGTCGGCGATAGCTGACATAGGCCTCGCCGAAGAGGTCGACGAGGTCACGTTCCTCAAGCCGGATCGCGATCAGCATATAGATCGACAGGCCGGCGGCGAGCAGCAGGTGGCCCACCGTCATAACCGGCGTCGCCCAGAAAGCGATGAAAAAGCCGGTGTAAAGTGGATGGCGGACGAATTTGTAGAAGAAGGGCTGGCGCAGGACCGGCGGTGCGGCCGCCCGTTGGCGGAGGGCGAACCACGCCTGCTGCAATCCGAACAATTCGAAATGATTGATCAGGAAGGTGCTGATCAGCACGATCGCCCAGCCGCTGGCGAACAGGATCCAGAGGATCGCCGCGCCCACGCCATGGGTGACGGTCCAGACCGGCGCGGTCAGCTGATGCCAGAAGGCCATCAGCACGATCAGCGCCGCGCTGGCGAACAGGACATAGGTGCTGCGCTCGATCGGCGCCGGGACGATGCGGGTCCAGCCTGCCTTGAAACCCGGCCGCGCCATCACGCTATGTTGGATGCCGAACAGCGCGATCAGCGCCGCGTCGATCGTTGCGGCCTTGCCGGGCGATGCAATGCGCGCAAAGTCCACCGTTACCGGCACCAGAGATAGATTGCCGACGAAGGCGATCAGATACAAAAAGGTCGCGAAGAAGATCGCATAAGCCACTGCGGCATAAAGCAAATAGAGCGCACGCATCCCGACAGCCCCTGCAGTTTCGCGGGCATTCTATCAGATTTTGCGCGGAAAAGCGCGCCTAGACGGTAAAGCTCTCGCCGCAGCCGCACGCGCCCTTGGCGTTCGGATTTTCGAACACGAAGCCCGCGGCGAAATCATCTTCGATCCAGTCCATTGTGCTGCCGATCAGGTACAGCACCGACGCGCCGTCGATGTAGAAGGTGCCGCCGGGGGTTTCGATCTTCTCGTCGAACTTCTGCTCCTCGGTCACATAGTCAACCGAGTAGGCAAGCCCCGAACAGCCACGGCGCGGGGTCGACAGGCGGACGCCAATCGCACCTTCGGGTGCCGATGTCATCAGCTTCGCGATGCGCTCTTCGGCGCCCGGGGTCAGGGTAACAGCGGCCGGGCGGGCGCGGGTCTTGGTTTCAGTCACAATCCGTTCCTTTCCCCGTTCGTGTCGAGCGAAGTCGAGACACCCCGAGGGCGCGTGCTGCCGATGGGCATCTCGACTTCGCTCGATGCGAACGGAAATTGATGGGCCTGTTTCACAGCATTCCCAGTTCGAGCCGCGCTTCGTCGCTCATATTCTGCGGCGACCACGGCGGATCCCAGACCAGATTAACCTCGGCATCGCCGACGCCCGGGACCGCGCCGACGCGGAGTTCGACCTCGGCAGGCATCGATTCCGCGACCGGGCAATGCGGGGTGGTCAGCGTCATTGTGACCATCACATGCCCCTCGTCGATCTCGACATTGTAGATGAGGCCAAGGTCGTAGATGTTCACCGGAATTTCGGGATCGTAGATGTCCTTCAGCGCGTTAACGACGGCTTCGTACAGATCACCACCGACCGCAGCGGGATCGACAGCGGCGGGCTTGGCCGCGAGGAACCCTTCCAGATAGTCGCGCTTGCGCTCCAGCTTCTCGGTCGCGGTTTCGACGTCCTCGACGCGCGCTTTCGGCGGCGCCTCGACGCTGGTGACTTCCTCAACCTTGATCATCCGGTCCTCGCTCATCCGAAAATCCTCTCGACGCGGGCGAGGCCGTCGATCAGCGCCGCCACATCGTCCTGATTGCTGTAAACGCCAAAACTCGCGCGGGCGGTCGCGGGCACACCCAGATGCTCCATCAGCGGCTGTGCGCAATGGTGCCCGGCGCGGATCGCGACCCCGCTTTCGTCCAAGATAGTGCCGATGTCGTGCGGATGAACCCCCGTCATCGAAAAGCTTACGATTCCGGCGCTGTTTTCAGGGCCGTAGAGCGTGATGCTGTTCTTGCGGGCGAGCTGCGCGCGCAGCGACGCGACCAGCGCGACTTCGTGTGCATGGATCGCCTCGACGCCGATGCCCTCGACGAAATCGATCGCCGCGGCGAGCCCCAGCGCTTCGACAATCGCGGGCGTTCCTGCCTCGAAGCGGGTGGGGGCGGGGGCGTAGGTCGTCCTGGCGAAGGTCACGCGGTCGATCATCGACCCGCCGCCCTGCCAGGGCGGCAGCATGTCGAGCTTGTCGCTCCACAGCACACCGACGCCGGTGGGGCCGTAGAGCTTGTGGCCCGAGAAAGCGTAATAGTCGCAGCCGAGCGCCGCGACATCGACGGGCAGCCGCGGCACCGCCTGGCAGCCGTCGATCAGCAGCTCGGCGCCGACGCGGTGCGCGAGGTCGGCGGCACGGGCGACATCGAGCGGGCTGCCGAGCACGTTCGAGACATGCGCGAAGGCGACCATCGTGTGTCCGGGGGTGAGCAGCTTTTCGGCGGCATCGAGGTCGATACAACCATCGACGGTCAGCGGGCAGACATCAACCTGCCAGCCCGCAAGCTGCCAAGGCACGATATTGCTGTGATGCTCCAGCGTGGAGAGCAGCACGCGGCCTTTGCGCGGGTGTGAGTAGGCGACGAGATTGATCGCCTCGGTCGCGCCGCGCACGAAGGCGATCTGCTCTTCCTTCGCGCCGATAAATGCCGCGATCCGCCGCCGCGCCGCCTCATAGGCGAGCGTCATGTCGGCGGAGCGCGCATAGACGCCGCGATGCACCGTCGCATAGTCGCGGCCCATTGCGTTCACCGTCGCGTCGATCACCGCTTGCGGCTTCTGCGCGGTGGCGGCGGTGTCGAGGTAATGCCAGCCGGGCGTCAGGCCGGGAAACTGACCCCGAATTCCGTTCGTGTCGAGCGCAGTCGAGACACCGGGCGAGAATGTGCTGGCGTGGAGCATCTCGACTTCGCTCGATGCGAACGGGGAGGAGAGATCGCTCACACCAGCTCTCCCAGCTTCGCGAGCGCGAGGGCCTGCAGCTGTTCCTCATCCTCGGCGCCGTCGAACACGCCCGCGACGAACGCCTGCAGCATCAGCTTCTTCGCCTCGCCGGGCGGCAGGCCGCGCGACTGGAGATAATAGAGCGCCGTGGCATCAAGTTCGCCGATCGCGCAGCCATGCGCGCATTTGACGTCGTCGGCGTAAATCTCCAGCTCTGGCTTTGCGTTGGCAGTCGCGCTGCGACCCAGCAACATCGCCTTCACATCCTGCTCGCTGTCGGTCTGCTGTGCATCGCGCGCGACGGCGACCTTGCCGAGATAGGTACCCGTCGCGGTTCCGCCGAGCACCGACCGCACCACCTGCCGCGACGTCGCGCCGGGCTCGGCGTGCGTGACCGTCGTGACGATCTCAAGGTTCTGCTCGCCGCCGCCGATCTGCGCGGCGCCGAGATGGAAGTCGGCGCCTTCGTGCAGCGTCACGGCGAGTTCGATGCGGCCATAGGCGCCGCCGATGTTCAACACATGCAGCGATGCCGTCGCGCCCTTGCCGAGCACCAGCTCGATCTGGCGGATATCACCCGCGTTCTGCACGATTGCGCGGCGGTAGTCGCCGCCAGCGGGCACGATGATGCTCTCGGGCGCCGGCAACGGCCAAAGGCGCGTTAGCGCCTGTATATCGCTGTACCGCCAAGCCTCATCGCGGCGCGTCGGAATTGGCGCTGTCATCATAGCCTGCTCCTCTTCGCGTCTTCGCGTCTTCGCGTGAACAGAATCTTTTTTGGCTCACGCGAAGACGCGAAGACGCGAAGACGAAAGGGAGGAAGGGCGCCTTCGGCGCGGAAATGGCTCATGCCGCAATCTCCGCATAACCATGCGCTTCCAACTCGCGCGCCAGTTCCGGCCCGCCCGACTTCACGATCCGCCCGGCGGCCAGCACATGCACAAAATCGGGCTGCACATAGTCGAGCAGGCGCTGATAATGCGTGATCAGCAACACCGCCTTGTCGGGGCGCCGCATGATGCTGTTGATCCCGTCGCCAACGACGCGCAGCGCGTCGATGTCTAGGCCGCTGTCGGTCTCGTCGAGGATCGCGAGCTTTGGATCGAGGATGCCCATCTGCACCATCTCGTTGCGCTTCTTCTCGCCGCCCGAAAAGCCGACGTTCACCGGGCGCTTGAGCATGTCCATGTCGAGCTTGAGGAGCCCCGCTTTCTCGCGCGCGAGCTTCAGGAAATCGCCGCCCGACAAAGGCTCTTCGCCGCGCGCCTTGCGCTGGGCGTTCAGGCTTTCGCGCAGGAACTGGACGTTCGACACGCCGGGGATTTCGACCGGATACTGAAAGCCGAGGAACAGCCCGGCGGCTGCGCGCTCGTGCGGCTCCATATCGAGCAGGTCCTGCCCGTCGAACGTCGCCGAACCCTCGGTGACCTCATAGCCGGGCCGCCCGCCGAGCACATACGACAGCGTCGACTTGCCCGCGCCATTCGGCCCCATGATCGCATGGATCTCGCCCGCATTGATGGCGAGCGACAGGCCCTTCAGGATCGGCTTGTCGGCGACGGTGGCGTGGAGGTTAGAGATTTCGAGCATAGCTGTTCTTCAATTCACCGTTAATTGTGATGGTGTGTCGCGAGGTGTCACAGTCGATGTGGTGAGTGATGTCGTCCACATTTAAAAAGTACGTCATTCCTTCCTTCGACACGTTTAAATAATCGCCGGCCCTCGGAATGAACTTCAAAGGAGCCTCGCGAATTAGATTTGGTGTGCCATCGAAGTCACTGAATTGAATGCAGAGTTCGACGTCTTGCAGCTCATCGTGCATTTCGCTCACCCCACGCTCCCTTCAAGGCTGATCCCCAGCAGCTTCTGCGCCTCGACCGCAAATTCCATCGGCAGCTGCTGCAGCACTTCCTTGGCGAAGCCGTTGACGATCAGCGCCACCGCCTCTTCCTGCCCCAGCCCGCGCTGCATCGCATAGAAAAGCTGGTCGTCGCTGATCTTGCTCGTCGTCGCTTCATGTTCGACGGTCGCGGTCGGGTTGCGGACCTCGATGTACGGCACAGTGTGCGCGCCGCACCGGTCGCCCAGCAGTAGGCTGTCGCACTGGGTGAAGTTGCGCACGCCCTCGGCATTCGGCGCCACCCGCACGATGCCGCGATAGGTGTTGTTAGACTTGCCCGCGCTGATCCCCTTCGACACGATCGTCGAGCGCGTCCGCTTGCCATTGTGGATCATCTTGGTGCCGGTGTCGGCCTGCTGGAAATTGTTTGTCACCGCGACCGAATAGAATTCGCCGACGCTGTCGTCGCCGTTGAGCACGCAGCTCGGATATTTCCACGTGATCGCGCTGCCGGTTTCGACCTGCGTCCACGATACCTTGCTGCGCTTGCCCTGGCAGAGCGCGCGTTTGGTCACGAAATTATAGATGCCGCCAAGGCCCTCGGCATTGCCGGGATACCAGTTCTGGACGGTCGAATATTTGATCTCGGCATCGTCGAGTGCGACCAGTTCGACCACCGCGGCATGGAGCTGGTTCTCGTCGCGCATCGGCGCGGTGCAGCCTTCGAGATAGCTGACATAGGCGCCCTTGTCGGCAATGATCAGCGTGCGCTCAAACTGCCCCGTATTCTCGGCATTGATGCGGAAATAGGTGCTGAGCTCCATCGGGCAGCGCACGCCCTCGGGCACGTAAACGAACGTCCCGTCCGAAAAGACCGCGCAGTTCAAGGTCGCGAAATAATTGTCGTGCATCGGCACGACTTTGCCGAGCCATTTCTTCACCAGCTCGGGATATTCGCGGATCGCCTCGCTGATCGACAGGAAGATCACACCCGCGCGCTTCAACTCCTCGCGGAAGGTCGTCGCGACACTGACGCTGTCGAACACCGCGTCGACCGCGACCTTGCGCGCGCCCTCGACGCCGGCGAGCACCTTCTGCTCCTCGATCGGGATGCCGAGCTTCTTGTAGACCTCGAGGATCTCGGGGTCGACCTCGTCGAGGCTCGAAAGCTTCGGCTTCGCCTTGGGCGCCGCGTAATAATAGGCGTCCTGGTAATCAATCGGCGGGATGTTGAGCTTCGCCCAGTCGGGCGTCTCCATCGTCAACCAGTGGCGAAATGCCTTCAGCCGCCAGTCGAGCATCCATTCGGGCTCGTTCTTCTTGGCCGAAATGAAGCGGACCGTATCTTCGGTCAGCCCCTTGGGCGCGAAGTCGGTCTCGATGTCGGCGGACCAGCCATGCTCATAATCGGCGACCTTCGCCGCGGCGTCGTGCGCGGCCTGATCCTTGACGGGGAGTTCGGTGTTGTCGGTCATAATGGAATTCCGTTCGCCTCGAGCCCTTCGACACGCTCAGGATTCGAGAGGCCCTTCGTCCGCGCGCTGTCGATGGGTGTCTCGACTTCGCTCGACACGAACGGGTTTGATTTTGCCGGGGCGACGGTCAAACTCGCCAAACTGATCTCCGCCAATGCTCCCCGCACCGCGCCGTTCACCACGCCCCAATGCGGCTGCACCTTGCAGCTGCCCTCGAGCGAGCAATCATGGCGGCCCTCGGAGACGCAGCTGGTCAGCGCGATCGGGCCTTCGACCGCCTCGATGATATCGGCGACGCTAATAGCCGCCGCCGGCCGCGCGAGCCGCACCCCGCCGCCGCTGCCGCGCGACGCGACGAGCAGGCCGGCACGCGCAAGTCCGCTCACCAGCTTCTGCGCGGTCGGCCCTGGGATGCCCGTCTGTTCGGCGAGCATGGCGGCGTGTATCGGCCCGGCACCATAATGCGATCCGCACTGGCGTGCGGCGGCGCTCATCAGCACGACGGCATAATCGGCAAGGTTGGAAAGGCGCACTTCATTTCCCACTGAAACTGCGAACGATTCTTAACTGGAGTAAATCACTCCACTTACATAGGGAAGAGCTTGGTGCGGCGCAACCTAGGCGGCCTTTTTGATGCCAAAAAAGAAGGCACCCGCCCGGCCGAAGCCGAACAGGTGCCAAGATGAAGGTCTCGGCCTCGTGAGAGGCGAGCTCTTCTGGGTCGCAAGGCGGGATTATGCCCGGCGGCCGATTCGCGATTGTACCAAAGCGCCAAAACGTCATTCGGCGCTCTTTTATTTCGTTTGGGCGCGGGAAGGCGAGGCGGTCAGGTATCCGAAACGAGCGGGCTGACCTTACCGGTCATTTCCTTCCGGCCCTTCGTCGTCGCCTCGGTATAGCGCGAGGGGCGGGCGAGCTGGCCGGGCGTGGCGCCGGTGAAGCGCTTGATTTCGCGAATCAGATGCGACTGGTCATAGAAGGCGTCGCCCATTTCGGCGTCGTCGAGCGTTTCGCCGCGCGCGATCGCCGAGGCTGCGCGCACGGCGCGATATTTGCGCGCGAGCATGCGCGGCGACAGGCCGTAATAATGTTTGGTCATCCGCTCGACCGAGCGGATCGACATGCCGGTGGCGTCGACCAGGGCGGGCACCTGCGGGCTGACCGATTCGGTCAGCCACTTGTCGACCGTCCGGGTGAACCATACCGGCGCAGGCTCGTTCTTCTTCAGGATTTCGCGGACGAAATTATTCCCGATGACCAGCCGTTCCTCGGTATCTTCGGCCGCGATCAGCGCCTCGACCACGGCGTCGATCCAGTCGCCGAACAGGTCGGCGGCGTCCATCGCCCGGTCGGTCAGCTTGTCGGCATGGTCGCCCATCAGCGTCGCCCAGCCCGCGGGCATCATCCCGAAACCATAGATGCGCAGCGGGCCTTTCCCGCGCGCGCGGACGCTGCCGCTCGTGGGGCCGATGATCGTCGCGCGCTTCGCCGGAAAGACATGGCCGTCGGGGAAGATATACTCGCCTTCGGCGACGCTCATGATGCGGAATTGCGGGCGATCGGCGCGTTCGCTCTCATCGAACAGCGGCATGTCGATGCGCACGAAGTAAAAGCTCGACACCATTTCCGCCAGATCGGGATCGGGCGGAAAATATTGCAGCTCGAATGGCGTGTCGCCATCGACGCCGGTTGGCGAAAGAGGCTTATCTGACATGACGAGACGGACCCTGTCGCAGCTATGTTGCTGCCTTTTTCTGTCTGCTATAATTTTCTAATTTCACCAGTGGGTCAACCCGCAATTGTCTATCGGTTTGATTTCTCTGCGGCGATCCACGCATCGACACGGCGTTCGAGGATGTCGAGCGGCACCGGCCCTGACTTCAGCACGACGTCGTGAAAGGCCCGGAAATCGAACCGCGGCCCGAGCGCCGCCTGCGCGCGGCCGCGCAGCTCCATGATCTTGAGCTTGCCGATCAGATAGGCCGTCGCCTGGCCCGGATAGACGATATAGCGCTCAATCCCTTTTTCGATGTCGCCCTGCGGATTCGGCGTATTGTCCTTCAGATATTTGATCGCCTGTTCGCGGCTCCAGCGCTTGTCGTGGATGCCGGTATCGACGACGAGCCGCGTCGCGCGCCACAGCTCCATGCCGAGCCGCCCGAAATCGCTGTACGGATCGGTATAGAAGCCCATGTCCTTCGCCAGTTCCTCCGAATAGAGGCCCCAGCCCTCGGTATAGGCGGTGAAGCCGCCGAACCGGCGGAAAGGCGGCAGGCCGGTCAGCTCGGTCTGCACCGCGCGCTGCAGGTGATGACCGGGCACGCCCTCATGATAGGCAAGCGCCTCGAGTTCGGTCTTCGACATGTCGCGCAGGTCAAAGAGGTTCACATAATAGGTGCCAGGCCGCGACCCGTCGGGCGAGGGCGACTGATAGAAAGCCTTGCCCGCCGATTTCTCGCGAAACGCCTCGACCGCCTTCACGACCAGCGGCGCCTTGGGCAGTGTGTTGAAGAAAGCGGGCAGGCGGGCTTCCATCGCCTTCACATGTTTGTCGACCTCGGCAAGATAGGCCTCGCGCGTGGTATAATAATATTGCGGGCTGGTGCGCAGATGGTCGAAAAATTGCTGGAGCGTGCCCTTGAATCCGACCTTCTTCATAATCGCGCGCATCTCGCCATGGATACGCGCGACCTCGGCAAGCCCCAGGTCGTGGATCTGCGCCGCGGTCATGTCGGTCGTCGTGTAGTTGGCGAGCAGCGCCTCGTAATAGGCCTTGCCGTCCGGCATCCGCCACACGCCGTCCTGCGTCGGCGCGGTCGCCTGCTGGCGCGCCATCTCGGTCTTCAGCCGCGCATAGGCGGGACCGGCGCTTTCGCTCCACGCGGCCTTGGCGGCTGCGACCAACCGCGTCTTTTCGGGCGCGTCGATCTCGAGCTTGCCGATCTTGGCGCCTATGTCTTCGATCACCGCATTGTCGGGCTTCAGCAGATTGTCGATGTCGGAGATGACATAGGGATAGACCCACTTCGGCGGCCCCATGCCCGCCGCCGCCCGCCCGGTCGACTGCGCCGACAGCGTATCCAGGAGTGGTCCTAGCCCGCGGATGCGCGATATATAGGCCTCGGCCTCGGCGACGTTCGCGACGCGGTGGATATTGATCAGGAAGGCGGGCAGCTGGCTCTGCGCGCCGTTCATCTGGTCGAAAATGTAGCGGTGATCGCGAAAAGCGAAGAGCCGGTCGGCGCGCGCTGCCTGCGCGTTGAACAGTTCGAACGACAGCGCTTCATCCTCGGACAGCGTCCCGGGGTCGAAGCTGCCGCGCATCGCTTCGGCGCTGGCCTGTTGCAGCTTGTTGGTCGCGACCTCGGTCTCGTCGCTGACGTCGGTCCATTTGCCATAGTCGGCGTCGCGGATGCCGCGATAGGCCTTGCCCTGCGGGTTCAACGACAGTTGCGCGGCGTCATATTTGTCGAAAAATTGCGCCAGCGTTGCGCCCGCCGGGGCAGGCGGGGGCGCCTCGGTCGCAGCGGTCGTCGGGCCGTCGCGGACGGCGGCCGGTGTGCAACCGGCGACGGAAAGCGCGATCAGCGCGGCGGACAAGCGAAGGACGTTGGGGGGGCGCGACACTTTGATCTCCCTGTTTTTTTGGATGATGGTGGGCTTGCCATAGCCCCCGCGCGCGCGCAATGCCGGGCCATGTCACGTCTCGCCTCTGCCGCCGATGCCGCCTATGCGCTCGTCCGTCCGCTCGTTCATGCCACCGACGGCGAGGCGGCGCATAATCTGACGCTGAGCGCGCTCCAGCCGTTGCCCCGCGCCCGCCATGCACTGACCAGCCCGGCGCTGACGACCGAGCTGGCGGGGCTGCACTTTCCAAACCCCGTCGGCCTCGCACCCGGGTTCGACAAGGATGCCCGCGTTGCCCATGCGATGCCGCATTTCGGTTTCGGCTTTGTCGAGGTCGGCACGCTGACCCCGCTGCCGCAGGCGGGCAATCCGCGCCCACGCCTGTTCCGGCTGGTCGAGGATCGCGCGGTGATCAACCGCCTGGGCTTCAACAACGGCGGGCAGGCGAAAGCGGCGGAGCGGATCGCCTGCCTGCGCCGCTACGGCCTGCCGGTGCCGCTCGGCATCAACATCGGCGCGAACAAGGATAGCGTCGACCGCATCGCCGACTATGCCAAGGGGACGGCGGCCATGGCGCCGCTCGCCGACTATCTGACGGTGAACATCAGCTCGCCCAACACGCCGGGGCTTCGGGCGTTGCAGGACAAGGGTTCGCTCGAAGCCTTGCTCGACGGCGTTGCGGCGGCGCAGCCAGCGGAAAGCGCCAGGCCGGTCTTCCTGAAGGTTGCGCCCGATCTCGAACCCGCCGACATCGACGACATCGTCGCGGTCGCCTTCGACAAGCGCCTTGCCGCGGTGATCGTCTCGAACACGACGATCACGCGCCCCGCGCTGACCTCGCGCCATGCTGGCGAAGCAGGCGGTCTCTCCGGCGCCCCGCTTACCGAACTGGCGCTGCAGCGCGTCAGGGATTTTCGCGCCGCGAGCGGCGGCAAGCTGGCTCTCGTCGCCGCGGGCGGCATCGCGACGCCTGAACAAGCCTGGGCGCGCATCCGTGCGGGCGCCAGCCTGATCCAGATTTATTCGGCAATGGTCTATGAAGGCCCCGGCCTCGCCGCGCGCATCGCGCACGGCCTGGAGAGCCTCGCCGCGCGCGATGGCTTTGCGCGCGTTGCCGATGCTGTTGGGGCGGGCGACTGAACCCATCGGGGTTGCGCTGAGTTGAGGTGCGCGCCAATGTCGCGCGCATGATCAAACGACTCCTTGCTGCTTTCAGCCTTCTCGTCCTCGCCATTCCCTCGCTTGCTTCGGCCCAGGGCGTTACCTCGTCGGCCGATCCGCGCGCGACCGAGGCGGGGCGCCAGATCCTGCACGAGGGCGGAACCGCCGCTGACGCGGCGATCGCGATGGTCGCGGTGCTGACCCTCGTCGAACCGCAGTCGAGCGGCATCGGCGGCGGCGGCTTCATGCTCTTCCACAACGCCAAGGACGGCAGCATTTCGACGATCGACGGCCGCGAGATGGCGCCGGCGGCGGCGAAACCCGAACGCTTCCTCGGTCCCGACGGCAAGCCGCGCGGCTATTCGGACGTCATCCCGGGCGGTCTGTCGGTGGGCGTTCCCGGCAACGTCCGCCTGATGGAGATCGCGCATCGGAAATGGGGCAAGCTGGAATGGAAGGCGCTGTTCCAGCCCGCGATCAAGCTCGCCGAGGACGGCTATCAGGTCACTCCCGCGCTCTACACCTGGCTGGTCCAGTTCGAGCCGACGTGGAAGGATTTCCCCGATGCGCGCGCCATCTATTATGTGGACGGCAAGCCCGCGCCGGTCGGCACGACGATCAAGAATCCCGCCTATGCCGCGATCCTTCGCGACATCGCGGCGCGCGGTCCCGAAGCCTTTTACTCGGGCGCCAACGCCAGGGCGATCAGCGACGCGGTGGCGAAAGCGCCGCGCAATCCGGCCCAGCTGACGGTGAAGGACATCGCCGCCTACAAGGCGAAGGAGCGCCCCGCGGTCTGCACCACCTATCGCATCTACAAGGTGTGCGGCATGGGCCCGCCCTCGTCGGGCGCGACCACCGTTTTCGGCATCCTCGGCATGGTCGAGGGCTGGGACATGAAGGCGATGGGCAAGGATAATCCGATGAGCTGGCACCTGCTCGCCGAAACGATGCAGCTCGCCTATGCCGACCGTTCGGCCTATCTCGGCGACGCCGATTTCGTCGATGTCCCCGTCAAGGGCCTGCTCGACAAGAGCTACCTTGCCGAGCGCCGCCAGCTGATCTCGCCTTTCGGTGCCGCGGGTCATTATGAGCCCGGCACGCCGCCGGGCGCGAAGCCGCGCGCCGAGGCCCGGCCGGTCAAGGAGCAGGGGACGACGCACTTCGTCACCGCCGACAAGGACGGCAATGTCGTGTCGATGACCTCGACCGTCGAAAGCATCTTCGGCAGCCAGCTGATGGCGAACGGCTATTTCCTCAACAACGAACTCACCGACTTCGACCTCGCGCCGACCGAGAATGGCGTGCCGACGCAGAACCGCGTGCAGGCTGGCAAACGCCCGCTCTCGTCGATGTCGCCGACGATCGTCTATGGCCCCGACGGCAAGGTCGTGCTCGCGGTCGGCTCGGCGGGCGGCAAGCGCATCATCATGCACGTCACAAAAACGCTGATCGGCGTGCTCGACTGGGGTCTGGACGCCAAGAGTGCAATGGAGCTTCCCAATCTGTTTTTCGGCCAGCAGGGCGTGCTTATCGAAAATACCGAAGCCGGGCAGGCGATTGCCGCGAAGATGAAACCCTTCGGCTACAGCTTCACCGCAACGGGTCTCGGCTCGAAGCTCAACGCGCTCGAGCGGGTCGGCGACGGCTGGCGCGGCGCCGCCGATCCGCGCGGCCCCGGCACCTCGTCGGTCGATGGCGCGCCGGCGCAGAATTGATCAATATAATAAAAGAAAACGACATTCGCTGGAGAGAGGCATGAAGCTCGCAAATCCCCATCTCGACCATTTTCCAAGCCTGGTCGCGATGTTCTTCGACCGCGCGGGGCGCGGCGGCGAAGACCCGTTCCTGTGGCGCAAGGCCGACCGCGCGTGGCAGCCGCTGAGCTGGCGCCAGGTCGCCAATCAGGTCGCGGCGCTCGCGCATAACCTTCGCGACCTTGGCCTGAAGCAGGGGGACCGCGTCGTCCTCGTCAGCGAGAACAGACCCGAATTCTGTATCGCCGACCTCGCGATCATGGCCGCGGGCTGCGTGACCGTCCCCACCTACACGACCAACACCGAGCGCGATCACCAGCACATCCTCGACAACAGCGGCGCCAGCGCGGTGATCGTTTCGACCGCGAAGCTTGCGCGCGTGTTGATGCCCGCGGCGCTGCGCTCGAACGTCAAGCTGGTGATCAGCATGGAAAGCATGCGCGTCGGCCAGCAGGGCGATGTCCAGGTCATCGACTGGGACCCGCTCGTCACCGGCGGCGAGGCGCATCGTGCCGACGCCGAGGCGCGCGGGCAGGCGATGACGCGCGACGATATCGCCTGCCTCATCTACACCAGCGGCACCGGCGGTGCGCCGCGCGGGGTGATGCAGCATCATGGCGCGATCCTGCATAATGCCGCGGGCGCAGCCGAGGTACTGGTCAACGACTTCGGGATCGGCGACGAGGAGGTGTTCCTGTCGTTCCTGCCCTTGAGCCACGCCTATGAGCATTCGGGCGGGCAGTTCCTGCCGATCATGGTCGGCGCGCAAATCTATTACAGCGAAGGCCTCGAAAAGCTTGTCTCGAACATCGAGGAAACGCGCCCGACGATCATGGTCGTCGTGCCGCGCCTGTTCGAGGTGATCCGCGCGCGGATGATCAAGTCGGTCGAAAAGCAGGGCAAGCTCGCGAACTGGATGCTGGGACAGGCGCTTCGCGTCGGCGAGAAGGACTATGAGCGCCGCCTGGGCGTACTCGACCGGCCGGTCGACATGCTGCTCAACAAATTGTTCCGGCCGAAGATTTCGGCCCGCTTCGGCGGCCGGATGAAGGCGCTCGTCTCGGGGGGGGCGCCGCTCAACCCCGAAATCGGCGTCTTCTTCCACTCGATCGGGCTGACGTTGCTTCAGGGCTATGGCCAGACCGAGGCGGGGCCGGTGATCAGCTGCAATCGCCCCTCGGTGGGCCTCAAGATGGACACCGTCGGCCCGCCGCTGATGAACACCGAGGTCCGGATCGCCGACGATGGCGAAATCCTCGTCCGCGGCGAGTTGGTGATGAAGGGCTATTGGCGGAACAAGCCCGAAACCGAGCGCGTCCTGATCGTCGACCCGGCCGAGCCTGACAAGGGACCGTGGCTACACACCGGCGATATCGGTCATATAGACGACAAGGGCCGCATCGTCATCACCGACCGCAAGAAGGACCTGATTGTCAACGACAAGGGCGACAATGTCTCGCCGCAGCGGGTCGAGGGCATGCTGACGCTTCAGCCCGAAATCCTGCAGGCGATGGTCTATGGCGACAAGCGCCCGCACCTCGTCGGTATCATCGTTCCCGATCCCGAATGGGCATCCGAATGGGCCGCAGCCGAGGGGCTGCCCAAGGATCCGAAGCTGCTGCGCGAGCATGAGAAGTTCCGCGCTGCTGTCCGCGCCGCGGTCGACCGCGTCAACACCCAGCTGTCGGTGATCGAAAAGGTCCGCAAATTCGACTTCGCCGACGAGCCCTTCACGATCGAAAATGAGCAGATGACGCCGTCGATGAAGATCCGCCGCCATATCCTGCGGCAGGTCTATGAGGCCAAGATCGCCGCGCTCTACAAGGCTTGATAGCGGGCCTGATCGTCCCCTTTCTGCAGCGGGTGAAGCCGAGACAGCCGCCGAGAAGAAGGTGCGCAAGCGACCATCTCGGCTTCAGCCGATGCAGAGGGAGACTGGCCCCTGTGTTGCAGGCGGGGGTTGCGACCCGAAGAACTCGGCGCAAACCGGCCCCCGCCTGCGACCGAGCATGATGCTCAGCCAGCGTCCCCCGCCGGTTTGCGATAGGGGACGAATTCGCCGAAGACGCAGGTCGGGCCGCGGATACCGCTCGTGCGGTCGACCAGATGGAAGAAGTCGCCCTCGCAGGTCGATGAACCGAACTGCTGGACGACCATGATGTCGCTGTCGCGGGCAAGGCCGGGACAGACGCCCTTCAGATTGTTGCGATAGACCAGCTTTCCGCTGGCGCGATAGAGCAGGATGTCGTCCGAAACGCGGATCGTCTGATTGCTTTGATAACTGGGAAGACAGCGGATCGGTTCACCGGGGACCTTGCCTGCCAACTGCTTGTCGAGCCGTTCGGCCTGCTTCGGGGTGAGCGCCGCTGCGCCGGGCTCCGCGGTCCCTGCGGGGGCGCAGCTCGCGATCAGCGGCGCGGCGACCAGCGCCATCGCTGCGGTGCCTATCCTCTTCGACATGATCACACTCCTTGCAGCATCGACGATGCTGGCAATCTGAAACTGAACGCGCGCTGAAGCCATTAGGCGGCGTCCTTGAGCGCGCGGATACGGCCGAGTTCGGCTGCGGTCCCGGCGCGCAGGAAGGGGTTGGTCGCGCGTTCGGCGCCGATGCTGGTGGGAACCGTCGGCTCGCCGGCAGCGCGCGCGGACTCGACCGCGGCCAGCCGCTCGGCGAGCGCAGTATTGTCGGGATCGACCGTCACGGCGAAGCGCGCGTTCGACAGCGTATATTCGTGCGCGCAATAGACCCGCGTCGCATCGTCGAGCGTACCGAGCCGCTGCATGTTCGCAAACATCTGTTCCGCCGTGCCTTCGAACAGCCGGCCGCAGCCCATCGCGAACATCGTGTCGCCGACGAAGATCGCGGCGTCGTCACCGAAATGATAGGCGATGTGTCCCGCGGTGTGTGCGGGAACGTCCCACACGTCGGCGACATGCGCCCCTAGCTTGACCCGGTCTCCGCCTTTCACCTGCACATCCAGCGTCGGGATGCGGGCGAACTCGGCCGCCGGGCCAGTGATCGTGCAACCAGTCGCCTCCTTGATCGCGGCGTTGCCGCCGGTGTGATCGGGGTGCCAGTGGGTGTTCCAGATGTCGGTGATCGTCCAGCCGCGCTCCTTTGCGGCTTCGAGTACGGGTTCGGCGACCGCGGGGTCGACGACCATCGTCGCTTTGCTCTCAGGCTCGTGGACCAGCCAGACATAATTGTCGCTGAGGACCGGAATGCGGACGATGTCGAGCACGCTCACCTCTGTCTCCTCTCGCTCCGGCCTCATGTCTCCCTGACGGAGCGGTTGGCCGCCAGCCTTGGCCGGTCAGGTCGCAATGGCGTCATAACCTTTCGCGTTGAACGCGATCAGGCAGAAACCGTTGCCGAACGGATCGGCGAACATGGCCTGTCTGCCATAGGGCAAGTCCAATGTCTCACCTTCCTGCACCGCTCCGGCGCGAATTGCTTTCGCTATGGCCGTATCGAGGTCGTCGACGGCGAAATCGGGATGCACCGGCGTCCAGTGCCGATCATATCGTCGCACGCCGCCGCCCGCCGGGCCGATCGTGGACCCGTCGGGTTTTAAGATCAGATAGATCGGTGCATCGCTGCCGAGGAGTTCGACGATATCCGCAGCGAACCGGCGGCCGACGGTCAAAGCCAATGCCTGGGTGTAGAAGCGTTCGGCCGCCGCAAGATCGGGGACGTCGATGTTGATCAACAGTCCCGGCATGGTCCGCTTACCAGACTCCGGTGTTCGGCATCGACGCCCAGGGTTCCTGCGGCGGTAGATGGCCTTCCTGCAACAACTCGACCGAAATGCCGTCGGGCGAGCGCACGAACGCCATATGGCCGTCGCGCGGCGGGCGGTTGATCGTCACGCCGGCGTCCATCAGCCGCTGGCAGGTGTCGTAGATATTCTCGACCCGGTAAGCGAGGTGCCCGAAATTGCGCCCGCCCGAATATTCCTCGGGCGCGCTGCCGTCTTCGGGCGGCCAGTTATAGGTCAGCTCTACCTCGGCCACCCCCGCCTGCCCGGGCGGCGCAAGAAAGATCAGCGTAAAGCGGCCTTGCTCGCTGTCGAAGCGGCGCACTTCCTCCAGCCCGATCAGCTTGAAGAAATCGATGGTGGCGTCCGGATCCGACACGCGGATCATCGTGTGAAGATATTTGGTCATGGCGCCTATCTAGGCGCGAAGCGCGCGACCTTCAAACGCTTCGAACAGGGATACGAATTCATCGGGCACCGGCGCTGTCGCGCCCTGCGCCTCCTCGACATGGACGCTCACCTCCAGCCCCGTCGCGCGCAGATCGTCTTTGCCTGCGCCGTGCAGCTCGAACAGGAAGGTCATCGAGCTGCGTCCGACGCGCGAACAGCGCACGCAAATGTCGATTTCCTCGTCGAGCAGGATGGGCACCTTGTAATCGACTTCAGCGCGCGCGACGTGGAACTCAGGGCTGTTGTTCGCGGGCCAGCGGTCATAGACTCCGGCTGCGCGCCAATATTCGGTGATGCCGATGTCGAAATATTCGAGGTAGCGACTGTTGAACACCACCGCCTGCGCGTCGATCTCGGCATAGCGGACGCGCTTCTTGACGCTGAACTTGAAATCGCTGCGAGCCATATCTGTCCTTTGGTTTCAGGTCGCGAGCCGCGCGACGGTATCGATCAGGAGCGCGATGTCGGTGTCGCGCGAAAGGCGGTGATCGCCGCCCTTGACCAGCGTCACCTGCACATCCTCGCTCGCCAGCGCAGCCGACAGGCGCAGGCTGATCTCGGGCGGCACGTCGCCGTCCTCTTGTCCGTGGAGCAGCCGCACCGGGCAGGCGAGGGGGATTTCCGAATCTAGCAGCCGGTTTGCCTCGCCCGACTGCCAGAAACGGCGCGTCGTCATATAGGGCTGGTCGCTGTACGGCGTCTCTTCGAGCAATGCCCCTTCGGCGAGGATGATCGCTTTCTCGGCATCGCTGAAGCCCCACTCGGTAAAATCCGGCGCGGCCGCGATCCCGACGAGCCCGGCAACCCGCGCCGGCCCGTCGCGCTGAACCAGCGCGAGCGCGGTCAGCAGCATCAGCCAGCCGCCCATCGACGACCCGACGATGATCACCGGCCCCTCGGTCTTCGCATCGACCAGGTCGAGCACATCGCCCCGCCAGTCGAGCAGCGTCTGCTCGGCAAACAAACCGTCCGAAAGCCCGCATCCGGCATAGTCGAGGAGCAGGCACGCATGGCCCTCGGCCGCCGCCCAATCGAACAGCGCGGTCGCCTTGCCGCCCGCCATGTCGGACATATAGCCCGGCAGGAAGACGATCGTCGGCCCGGCGCCGGGCGTGTGACGATAGGCGAGCCGCGGGCGGCCCGGCCGGTCGAGATAGCTGGGCGCGGTAGCGTCGCTCACTCTCTAATTCCGTTCGTGTCGAGCGACGTCGAGACACCCATGGGGACAATATAAGATCGAGAGGCCTCTCGACGTCGGCGGATGCGAACGCGATATTGTGCGTGGCCGATAAGCACGCCGCTCAGATCACCCAGTCGATCGTGCTCATCTGCATCACGGCCTGCCCCTTGGCGCGCCGCTGTTCGACCATGATCTTGTTGAGCCGCTGGATCGTGTCGCTGCCGGTGGTGATGCACCAGCCGGGCACGACGGCATGGACCAGCGCGCAGACGCCGCCATAGATCATCGTCACCCCGAATTTGGACGCGACGCCGAAATGCTCGATGTAATTCTCATCGACGCTCTTCGGGTGATCGACGAACAGGCGCTTGAACATGGCGGGATCGCTCCTTTCCGGCTGCCGCCGCCCTAGCGGGGCGGCGGCGGGGGAGCAAGGTTGCCGTTCAGTCGCGCTGGAAAATCTCTTCGATCCGCATGTCGAACAGGTCGGCGATGCGAAAGGCAAGGGGGAGCGACGGATCATATTTCCCGGTCTCGATCGCGTTGACCGACTGGCGCGATACCTCCAGCCGGTCGGCCAGGTCCTGCTGGCTCCAGTCGCGTTCGGCGCGCAGCACTTTCAGCCGGTTTTTCACGCGCAGCCGCCGACGGTGCCCATCGTCACCTTATTAAAGAATGCGCCGAGTCCCAGCCCGACGAACCAGAAAAAGGCGGCGCCGAACCCGCCGTTGCCCGGTGCAACGAGGTCGTAATTCTGCAGGAATTCCCAGATCGTCATGACAGTCAGGCAAAAGCCTGTAGCGAACAGGCATTGGCGGACCTGAAGCATGCGGATGAACTCGTCGGGTTCCTCGACCAGCAGCCGCATGACCGCCCAGAAGACGCCGATGATCGGCAGCGCCGGAGCGATCGCCAGCGCATAGGCGGGGATACCGGCGATACTGGTGTGCCGAAAGGTCCAGCCCGCGGTAAAGATCAGCATGATATAGATGCTCATCAGCACCGCCATGCGGATCAAATAGCGGCGGGTCGCGGCACTTCTGTACATAGCCATGTCAAGGAACCTCCATAAATTGACAAGTCTACTTTACTCGATTCGCCCGCTTAGTCAAGTGACATTGACATACTGACAAGGCCGCCACTCATTACGGATGCGCCGCGCCCCTTGCGGCGGCGCAGTATGGCTGGCAAAGGGGCGCCGCACTTTTGCGCGAAGAAAGGCCGATTTTTAAATGTCCCAGATGATCCGCGTCACCCTTCCCGATGGCTCTGCCCGAGAAGTCGGGCGCGGAACCACCCCGGCGCAGATTGCGGCGAATATCGGACCCGGCCTTGCGAAGGCGGCGCTCGCCGCGAAAATCGACGGCGAGCTGCGCGACATCATGCGCCCGCTCGAAGAAGACACGAACCTCGCGCTGGTGACGAGCCGCGACGAGGCCGATGCGCTCGAACTCGTGCGCCACGACTTTGCGCATGTCCTGGCCGAGGCGGTGCAGAACCTGTTTCCCGGCACGCAGATCACCTTCGGTCCCTCGACGAACGACGGCTTTTACTATGACTTCGCACCGACCGCCGAGCACGGCCCGTTCCGCGACGAGGAGCTGCCGCTGATCGAGGAGGAGATGCGCAGGATCATCGCCGCCGACCTGCCGCTGACGCGCGAAGTGTGGGAGCGCGACAAGCTGATCGCGAAGTGGGAGGCCGAGGGCGAGACGTTCAAGGCCGAATGGGCGCACGAATTGCCGGAGGGCGAGGAACTGACGGTTTACCGTTCGGGCGAAGGCTGGATGGACATGTGCCGCGGGCCGCATCTGGCGTCGACCGGCAAGCTCGATCCGGCGGCGTTCAAGCTGACGCGCGTTTCGGGCGCCTATTGGCGGGGCGACCAGAAGAATGCGCAGTTGTCGCGCATCTATGGCACCGGCTGGCTCAACAAGAAGCAGCTCGCCGAGCATCTCGTCCGGCTGGAGGAGGCCGCCAAGCGTGACCATCGCAAGATCGGCCGCGAGATGGACCTCTTCCACCTGCAGGAAGAGGCGCATGGCAGCGTCTTCTGGCACCCCAAGGGCTATCGCATCTACCGCGAGCTAGAGGCCTATATGCGCCGCGCGATCGACGGCGCGGGCTATCAGGAGGTCAAGACCCCGCAGGTGATGGACGCCAAGCAGTGGGAACAATCGGGCCACTGGGGCAAATATCGCGAGAATATGTTCGTCATCCCCGACGAGGTGCCGAACATCGAGGATGACGGCCCGCTGGTCTCGGACCACGCCGAGTGGATGGCGCTGAAGCCGATGAACTGCCCTGCGCACGTCTTGATCTTCCGTCAGGGGATGAAGTCGTACCGCGACCTGCCGTTGCGCATGGCCGAAATGGGCTGCTGTCACCGAAACGAGCCGCACGGCGCGTTGCACGGCATCATGCGCGTGCGCCAGTTCACCCAGGACGACGGCCATATCTTCTGCCGCGAGGATCAGATCGTGGAGGAAGTGCGCGCCTTCTGCGAACTGCTCGACCGCGTGTACAAGCAGCTCGGGTTCGAGAAATATGCGGTGAAGCTCGCGCTGCGCCCCGACATGCGCTTCGGCACCGACGAAATGTGGGACAAGGCCGAGGCGGAGCTGCGCGAAGCCGTCGCGCGCGCCGGCATGGCGAACGACGATTATGGCTGGGAAGAACTACCGGGCGAGGGCGCTTTCTATGCGCCCAAGCTCGAATTCCACCTGACCGATGCGATCGGCCGCACGTGGCAGTGCGGGACGATCCAGTCCGACCGCGTGATGCCAGAACGCCTCGACGCGAGCTACGTTGGCGAGGATGGCGAGCGCCACCGGCCGGTGATGCTCCACCGCGCGATCCTCGGCACCTATGAACGCTTCATCGGCATATTGATCGAGCATTTCGCCGGCCGCTTCCCGACCTGGCTCGCGCCGGTGCAGGCGGTCGTCGCGACGATCGTGTCCGACGCCGACGCATATGCCAAGGATGCCGTGGCGCAGCTGACCGCCGCAGGCATCCGCGTCGAGGCCGACGTTCGCAACGAGAAGATCAACTACAAGGTCCGCGAACACAGCCTCGCCAAGGTCCCCTATCTGCTTGTGGTCGGCAACCGCGAGGCCGAGGAAGGCACCGTCGCGATCCGCACCCTCGGGCAGGACGGCCAGCGCATCATGCCGCTCGCCGAAGCGATCGCGATGCTGAAGGGCGAGGCCACCCCGCCGGACCTCAAGGATTGAGAGCGAAACCGCGGCGGCGATGGCGGCGCTGGGCCGCGCTTCTGGCATTGCTCGGCGGCGCGATCCTCGCGCGCGGCTACTGGAATTCGACCCGCGACCCCGTCGTCCGCACCGCGGCGGTCGCGGTCGCCAACTGGCCTGCGGGGCAAGCCCCGCTGCGGGTGCTGCTCCTTTCGGACACGCATGTCGCGGGGCCCGACATGCCGCCCGCCCGGCTTGCACGGATCGTCGACAGGCTCAACCGGCTGAAACCCGATCTGGTCCTGATCGCGGGCGACCTCGTCAGCGAAAAGCGCACCGCGACGCATATCTACACGCCCGCCGAGATCGTCGCGCCCCTCGGGCGGCTGCGGGCGCCACTTGGCGTCATCGTCGCGCCCGGCAATCACGATCACTGGTTCCGGCCCGACGCGCTGCGCGGCGCGCTCGAGGCACGAGGGCTGCGCGTCCTGCAGAACGAGGCGGTGAAACGCGGTCCGCTGATCATCGGCGGGGTCGACGATGACTACACGCGGCACGACGATATTCCCGGGACGCTCGCCGCGATGGACGCGCTCGGGCCGGGCGTGCCCGTCATCGTCTCGCACAGCCCCGACATCGTCCCCGGCATCGGCCGTCCGGTCGCGGCGGTGTTCGCGGGGCATACGCATTGCGGGCAAATCCGCCTGCCCGTGATCGGCGCGCTGACCTATGTGTCGCGCTACGGCAATCGTTTCGCGTGCGGCGACATCACCGACAACGGCCAGCGGCTGTTTGTCGGCGCAGGGCTCGGGACAAGCATCCTGCCGCTTCGCTTCAACACGCCGCCCGATGTGTGGCTGGTGACGCTCGGGCCGCAGGGCGCTGCCCGGTGAACGGCGCGCTCCACCTTGTCGGCCTCGCGCCGCTGACTTTCGCGGGCGCGGCCGCGATGACGTTCGGCGCGGCCTTCGTGCGCGGCCTGACCGGCTTCGGCATGGCGATCATCCTCGTGCCCCTGCTCGGCATGCTTATGCCGCCGGGGCAGGCGGTGGTGCTCGGGATCATCCTGCAACTGCTGATCGGTCCTGTTGGATTTCGCCGGATCGCAAACGACGCCGACCGTCGCACCGCCGTTCCTATCGCCATGCTCGCGATGCTCGCGACCCCGCTGGGCATGCTCGCGCTGAAGGCCGTGACCCCCGACGTTGCGCGGCTCATGATCGCGATCATCGCGATCGGTGCCTTTCTGCTGATCCTGATGCCGCAGCATCCCGACGGCCATCGGCCCGGCCCGGCCGCTATCGGAGCGACCGGTATCGCCTCGGGCATCCTCACCGGTTTCGCCGCAATGCCCGGCCCGCCGGTTGTGCCCTTCTACCTCCGCCAGCGGATTGCGCCCGCGACCGCGCGTGCATCGATGATGCTCGTCTTCTTCGCGACCGCGATTGCGGGAACGCTTGCGTCGCTCTGGCTCGGCCTCGCAACGGCCAAGCTTTTCATCCTGGGGCTGCTGCTATTCATTCCGATGCTGCTCGGCGACCATGCCGGCGCGCGCCTGTTCGGACGCGTGCCGGTGCCGGTCTGGCGCAGCATCGTCGCGGTCGTCCTCGGCGTCGCGGGCATATCTGCGCTCGTCCGTCTGCTGAACTAGAGACTCCGTAGCGCCTGCGCGGGCTTGGCGGAGAGCAAGGGCCAGCTCCCCGCAATCCCGATCAGGAACGACAGGCCCGCGCCGCCGATCAGCGTCAGTCCGACGATCAGCGGATCAGGTGCGAAGGTGAAGTCGAAGATCCGCGTCACGACATACCAGGCCCCCGCGAGCCCAAGGCCCAAAGCCAGCACCGCGAGAATGGCCGCCAGTACCGCATATTCCATCGCCTGCGCGCCGAGGATCTGGCCGCGCGTCGCGCCCAGCAGCTTCAGGATCACGCTGTCGTACACGCGCCGCTCGCGGCTCGCGGCGATCGCGCCGATCAGCACCGCGATGCCCGCGAGGATTGCGATGCTTGCCGCCGCCGCGATCGCCTGGCTCATCTGGGTAAGCAGGGTCGTGACCTGGCCGATGACTTCGCGCACCTGAATCAGCGACGCCGAGGGAAAAGCGCGAGGCAGGCTGCGGGCCAGCGCGATTTCGGCCTGCTGGCCGACCGCGACCGTTGCGACCATATTGTGCGGCGCCGCGTCGAGCGTGCCGGGCGAGAAGACGAGGACATAGTTGAGGCCGAAATTATTCCATTCGACGGTGCGGAACGATGCCACTTTCGCCTGAACCTCGACCCCCAGCACGTTGACCGACAGCGTGTCGCCGAGTTTCAGGCCCAGCGATGCCGCGACCTCCTGTTCGACGCTGACCAGCGGCGGGCCCTTGTAATTCGATGGCCACCACTGGCCCTCGACCAGCTTGCTGCCGTTCGGCAGCGTCGGGCTGTAGGTCAGGCCGCGGTCGCCGCGCAGCACCCAGGCGCCCTCGGGGATCTCGGCGAGTTCGTCGACTCGCTGGCCCTTGTACTCGGTGACGCTGCCGCGCATCGCGGGGATCATGTTGATCTGGGCGCCGGGGTCCGTCTTCGTGATCACGTCGCGGAAACGGGCCGCGTCGCCGCGCGGAATGTCGAGGATGAAGAAGCTTGGCGCGCGTTGCGGCACCGTCCGCGCGATCTCGGCGGTGATGCTCGTCTGGATCGCGGCGAGCGTCACGAACAGCGTCAGGCCCAGCCCTAGGGCCACGACCAGCGCCCCCGTCGCAGCACCCGGCCGGTGCAGGTTCGCGACCGCGAGACGCAGCAGCGGGCGCTTGGGCCGCGGCACCCGGCTCGCCGTTCGGCGCACCAGCCAGCCGAGCCCGACGAGGATCAACAACAGGCCGATCGCCGCGCCGATGAAGGCGAGCGCGAACAAAGGCTCGCGCGCCGTCCCGACCGCCAGCGCGATGATCGCCGCCAGCGCCGCGCCGACCGAAATCACCGTCCGACGGTCGATCCGCGCGCCGCCGTCGACCGTCGCGCGATAGAGCCCAGCCGCCGGGACATGCCGCGTCGCCGCGAGCGGGGGCAGGGCAAAGGCGATTGCGATCAGCAGGCCATAGGCCGCGCTGACGATCAGCGGCAGCGGATAGAGCGCGAACCCAGGCCGGACCGGCAGCACGTCGCCCGCGACTGCGCCGATCAGGCGGGGCATCAGCGCGCCGACGACCAGCCCGGCGGCGATCGACGCCGCGGCGACCGCGAGGATCTGCAATCCATAGATGCGCAGCACCGCCGCACTGTCGGCGCCCAGCACCTTCAGCGTCGCGAGCCCCGGCCGCTTGCCCGCGAGATAGCTCGCGACGCCGTTGCCGACGCCGATTCCAGCGATCACCAGCGCCGCCAGCCCGACCAGCGACAGAAACTGTCCCATCCGTTCGATGAAGCGCCGCGTTCCGGGCGCGCCATTGCTGCTGTCGGTGATGTCCCAGCCGGCGCCGGGGAATTTCGCCGTCAGCGCCTTGCCGACTGCCTCGGGGTTGGCGCTGGCCGGCAAGCGAACGCGATATTTGCTTTCGTACAGGCTGCCCGGCTGGATCAACTGCGTCGCGGGTAGGTCCCCCAGCCCGATGATCGCCACCGGACCCAGCGTGAAGCCTTCGCCGAGCCGGTCGGGCTCCTCGGCGATGATGCCGTCGATCCTGAAGCTCTTTTCGCCGAACTTCACATCGCCGCCGACCTTCAGGTCGAGCCGCGAGGCGAGATCCTTGCCGATCCAGATCGATCCGGCGGGCGGCGGGCCTTCGCGGACGCCGCTCTCCAGCCGCATCGTGCCGTAGAGTGGGTAGGCTCCGTCGATAGCTTTCAATTCGGACAGCAGCGCGTCGCCGCCCGGCGCATTCGCCATCGCGCGCAGCCGCACGGTCGCCGACGGCGTGCCGATGCTGCGAAAGCCTGCCATTTCCTCGGCTGTGGCTTCGCGCTGCGGCAGGCTGAATTCGATGTCGCCGCCGAGGATCGTCTGTCCCCGCCGTTCCAGCTCGGAGGTGATCCCGCTGGTCAGGCTGCCGATCGCCGCCAGCGTCGCAACGCCGAGGAACAGGCAGACGGCGAGCAGGCGAAGCCCGCGGATGCGCGTCGCCAGATCGCGCCGCGCGATCCGCCAGAGAGTCGCGAGCGGCAACATCAAATCCTCCCCCGCTGTGGGAGGGTCGTCAGGCCCCTCACGTCCTTTCCTCGATCTTCCCGTCGTGCATCACGACGACACGGTCGCAATTCGCGGCAAGATCCGGATCATGCGTAATGATCAGCAGCGTCGCGCCCAGCGCCGCGCGGCGCGCGAAGATCAGCTCGATGATCGACTGCCCGGTCGTGGTGTCGAGATTGCCCGTCGGCTCGTCGGCGAAGATGATCGCGGGGCTGCTCGCCATCGCGCGCGCGATGGCGACGCGCTGTTGCTCGCCGCCCGACAGCTGCGCCGGATAATGGGTCAGGCGGTGTCCGAGGCCGACGGCCTCGAGCTCAGCCTGCGCCTTGCCGAACGGATCGTCGATCCCGGCGAGCTCC
This sequence comes from Sphingopyxis sp. H050, assembly GCF_001468265.1. Taxonomy (GTDB): domain Bacteria; phylum Pseudomonadota; class Alphaproteobacteria; order Sphingomonadales; family Sphingomonadaceae; genus Sphingopyxis. The sequence continues at coordinate 672,465 of NZ_LNRZ01000001.1, forward strand.
AGCGGCACCGCGACATTCTCGAGCGCAGTCATGGTTGGGAGCAGGTGGAAGGCCTGCAACACGATGCCGATGCGCCCGCGCCGTGCGCGCGCAAGGTCGTCTTCGTCCATCGCCGCGAAATCGAGGCCTGCAACGCGGATCGTCCCGCCGCCGGCGCGTTCGAGCCCCGCGAGCACCGCCATCAGCGAGCTCTTGCCCGATCCCGAGGGGCCGAGCAGCGCGACCGAACTTCCCGCATCGACCTCCAGATCGACCCCGCGCAAAATTTCGACGGGGGCCTTGTCGCTCCCCAAAGTCAGCGTCACATTATGGGCGGCGATCGCCAGATCAGGCGCCCCCGTTTCTTGGGGTCGTTCAGCGTGGGACAAGAAGGAGTCCTTTGGAATGAAAACGGCCGGATGGCGGTCTGCCTTGATATATGGTTGCGTTATCGCGCTTTGCCAACCGCTTGCGGCGTGTGGCTCGGCGGAGGCGCCGGCGGCATCGACGAACGACCAGGGCGATGCGAAGGCGGTCGCTGCGATCCCGGCGAACGCGCCGCTGGTGATCGCCTTCGGCGACAGTCTCTATGCCGGCTATCAGCTTGGTCCGAAGGAGGGTCTCGCGCCGCAATTGCAGGCCGCGCTGGCCGAGGATGGTGTGGTCGCACGCGTGCAGAACGCCGGTGTCTCGGGCGACACGACCGCGGCGGGGCGCCAGCGCCTGACCTACGTCCTCGACAACGCGAAGACGAAGCCCGCGCTCGTGCTGCTCGGACTTGGCGGCAACGACATGCTGCGCGGCATCGACGCCGCCCAGACGCGCGCCAACCTGGACGCGATGCTCGCCGAACTTCGCAAGCGCGAAATTCCGGTGCTGCTCACCGGCATGATTGCCGCGCCCAATATGGGTCCGGACTATGCGAAGAAATTCAACGCCATCTATCCGGAACTGGCCGCCAAATATGAGGCGAGCCTCTATCCCTTCATCCTCGACAATGTGGTCGGCAAGCCCGACCTGATGCTCGGCGACCATATTCACCCCAATGCGAAGGGGGTGAAGGTCGTGGTCGAGGGACTGGCGCCGCTCGTCGAGGATGCACTGCCCGGTCCTGGCTGAGCTGCATCATGGCGAGGAGCCAAGCGACGCGGCAATCCGGCGGTGGAGGGAGAGGCTACCCCAGCAATTTCTCCGCCCGTGCGCGCCAGCTCGTCGCGAGCGCATCCATTGCGGCGAGCGCGCGCAGCGCCTCCGGCTCGCGCTTGCCGGCGCCGCCAACGAGCAAATGAAACACCCGCTCGACGCTCCACTCGGGCAGCGGTCTGTCGACCAGTTCCAGTGTGTGGCCCCCGGCGACCACGCCTTCCTCGATCACCCGGTAATACCAGCCGCTCCGCCGCGTCGTCACCACCGTCGCGGGCACCGTCGCGACGCCGAAGCGGTGCCCCAGCTTCCAGCACGGCTGGCGGCCCTGGCTGATCTCGACCAGCGCGCTGCCGAGGCGATAGCGGTCGCCGATGCAGGCCTCGCTCTCGATCAGCCCCGCCGTCGAGATATTCTCGCCGAACGCGCCGGGCGCCTCCAGCAGCGCATGGCCGCCGAGCGTTTCGGCCCACCACGCATAATGATCGCGTGGATAATGGTGGATCGCCTTGTCGACGCCGCCATGCACCGTCAGGTCGGCCTGTTCGTCGCCGTCGATGCCCAGCAGGCCGACGTGTAGCGCCCGATCGACCGGCGTCTTAGCGATTGCGCTCGCCTCGTCGCCGCGAAAGGGGCGCGCCTTACCCGTCAGCACCGCATCGATCGCATAGCTCACGCGGTCGCTCCCCGCGGCCCGAAGAGGATGATCGCCGCGCCACCAAGGCAGACCGCGGCACCGATCAAGTCCCACCGGTCGGGCCGCGCCCCCTCGATCGCCCACAGCCAAAGCAGCGCCGCAACGATATACACCCCGCCATAAGCGGCATAAGCGCGCCCGGCATGATCAGCATCGACCAGCGTCAGCAGCCAGGCGAACAGCGCCAGCGAGGCCATGCCCGGCACGAGCCACCAGATGGGCTTGTCGAGTTTCAGCCACGCCCAGAAGGCAAAGCATCCGGCGATCTCGGCCAGCGCGGCGCCGATGTAAGCGAAAGCGGTCATGCGCTCACCGTGGCCGGGTCGCACCCAAAAGAAAAGGGGCGACCCGCAGGCCGCCCCTCGCTTTGCTTTCGCGCGTCCCGAACGGATCAGAACGCCAGGCCGATGCCGGCGGCGACGGTGTCGAAGTCGCCGAAGTTGCCGATGAACTGGTGGCGATATTCCACCTTGCCATAGACGTTCTTGCCGAACTTGTGCTGGTAACCGGCGCCGATGTACGGATCGTCGATGTCGCTGAAGGTATAACCGCCGGTCACATAGGCCTTGCCGGCGGTGCCGACCTTGGCGCCCACGCGGCCACCGGCCGAGAACTGGACGTCTGCGCCGTCCTGCAGGACCTTGTCGCCAGCGACTTCCGCACCGGCGAACGCCGTGCTGCCGAGGTCGAAGTCATAACCGGCCGCGAGACCCGCGGTGGCTTCGTCGACGCCATTGCCCCAGATATAGCCGCCGCGCAATTCGACGCGGGCCTCACCGCCGTCCTGGGCGAGCGCGGGGGTGGCAACGACGGCCGAGAGGAGAGCGGCTGCAACTGCGAACTTCTTCATTGTCTTTTCCTTTTTCTTCCATTCGAACCACGCCCTTTGGGTCGCGGCCCAGCGCTCAAATCGGTGTTCGTACCTGTCGCTTCAATGAATGCATCGTTCAGACAATGACAATTTTATTACCTGTGTTATTTCGGCAACACGCATAGCTATGCAATCGCCGCCGAAAGCGTCGAGAGCCCCTTGAACTGTCGGCTAATCAGCCTAGCGCCGCCTGCTTCTCTTCGGCGATGCGGTCGAGTTCGGCGCGGGTCGGCTTGGTCGCCGCGCTCTTCAGCTGTCCGCACGCCGCCATGATGTCACGCCCGCGGGGGGTGCGAACGGGGGCCGAGATGCCGGCCTTGAAGATCAGGCTGCTGAACGCCTTGACCCGCTCGGGGGTCGAGCATTCATAGGGCGCGCCGGGCCAGGGGTTGAACGGGATCAGGTTCACCTTCGCCGGCAGCTTATACTGCTTGATCAGCCGGACGAGCTCGCGCGCATCCTCATCGCTGTCATTCTTGTCCTTCAGCATCACATATTCGAAGGTGATGCGCCGGGCATTGTTGGCGCCCGGATAGTCGGCGCATGCCTGCAGCAGCTCCTCGATGCCATATTTGCGATTGAGCGGCACGATCTCGTCGCGGATTTCCTTGTTCACCGCGTGCAGCGACACCGCGAGATTGACCCCGATCTCCTCGCCCGCGCGCGCCATCATGGGCACGACGCCGCTCGTCGACAGCGTGATCCGCCGTTTCGACAGCGCGAGGCCTTCGCCGTCCATAACGATCTTCAGCGCGCCCTTGACCTCGTCGAAATTATACAGCGGCTCGCCCATGCCCATCATCACGATGTTGGTCAGCATCCGGCCGTCGTCGGTGTAGTGGCCCGCCGCGTCGTCATCGGCGTCCTCATCCTCAGGATCGGCGCCGAAACCGGCCATCGTGCCCTTCGGCCACTCGCCCAGCGCATCGCGCGCCAGCAGCACCTGTCCGACGATCTCGCCCGCGGCGAGGTTGCGGACGAGGCGCATCGTGCCCGTATGGCAAAAACGGCAGTTCAGCGTACAGCCGACCTGGCTCGACACGCAGAGCGTTCCCCGATCGGCATCGGGGATGAAGACCATCTCATATTCCTGGCCGTCGGCGGCGGCGAGCAGCCATTTGCGCGTGCCGTCGTTCGACACCTGCGCCTCGCGCACGGTCGGGCGGCCGATGATGAAACGATCGGTGAGCCAGGGACGCATCGTCTTGGCGATGTCGGTCATCGCCTCGAAATCGGTGACGCCGCGGTGATAGATCCAGTGCCAGATCTGCTTCGCGCGCAGCTTCGCGCCCTTGGCGTCGAGGCCCGCCTCGACCAGCACCGCGCCGATCGCGTCGCGGGTCAGCCCGACAAGGTCGATGCGGTTGCCGCCGCGCAGCGGAACGGTGCCCGTCGTGACGGGGTCGATATGGCCGGGAATCTGCATGATGCGCGGCCATATAGGGGGGAAGGCGGAAAAGCGCAATTGGGCCGCGAAAACCCCTCCCGCTTGCGGGAGGGGCAGCGAGACTTGCGGGCTTGCACGCTAGTCGCAGCGGGGAGGGGGGGATGCCACAAGCCCTCGACCGACGCCTCCCGCAAGCGGGAGGGGAGGATCAAAGCGACGCCAGCATCGCCAGAACCTGCGGCACGCTGCCATTCGCCTCGGCATTGCGCAGCGGCAGCACATTCTGGACCAGGATTTCCGCCGGTGTCGGCTGCTGCGCAAACAGCGTCATCACCTCGTCGGCATAATCGTCGAGCGGCATATAGCCCTCGCGCGTCGATTGTCCGGGCGTCAGGTCGGTGCGCACCGCGGGCGGCGCCAGCTCGATCACCTCGACCTTACCCTCCAATTGCACGCGGAGCGCGACCGAATAGCTGTGCATCGCGGCCTTGCTTGCCGAATAGGTCGGCGCCTTGGGGAGCGGCACGAAGGCCAGGCCCGACGTCACATTGACGATCGCGCTGTCCGCCTGCTTCGCCAGATGGTCGATCAGCGCGTCGGTCAGCCGGATCGGGCCGAGGATGTTGGTGACGATCATATCATCCGCCGTGGAAAGATCGCGCGCCGCGGTCGCGTCTTCATAGCCCATGATGCCGGCATTGTTGACGAGGACGTTGAGCTCGGGGAACTGCGCCACGATGTCGGCGGCGAAGGCGGCGATCGCGGCGGCGTCGGTCACGTCGAGCGCATGCGCGTGCATGTTGTCGCGTCCCGCAACCGCGCTTTCCAGCTTCGCGGCGTTTCGCCCGGTGACGATCACGGTGTTGCCGGCGTCGTGCCAGCGCTGCGCGAGGGCGAGCCCGATGCCCGAGCCGCCGCCGGAGACGAGGATGGTGTTGCCTGAGGTCTTCATGATCTTTTCTCCACAAAGAATGTTCGGGGGTGGTGAGAAGGCCTGAATATCCCTATACTCTCCAAAAGAAAGAAGGCACCCGAAAGTGCTATAGTTACCCGAATGAGAGATTTGGATTTTCCGCCATGACCGCACCCGAAAAAAATGCACATCACCCGCTCGAGAGCGTCGATCCGCGCGTCGAAGCGCTGGTGACCGAGCTGATCGGGCGAGTCGCCGACAAATGGACCTTGCTGATTCTGGAGGAACTCGAGGATCATGGCACGTGCCGATTCACCGAGCTGTCGCGGCTCGTCCCCGGCATCAGTCAGAAGATGCTCACACAGACGCTGCGCGCTATGGAGCGCGACGGCTTGGTCCGCCGCACCGTCTATCCGGTGATCCCGCCCAAGGTCGAATATGATCTGACCGACCTCGGCCGCAGTCTCGGCGAGGCCTTCTGCGGGGTATGGCACTGGGCGGGAGAAAATCTCGGCCGCGTCGAATCCGCGCGCAAGTCGTTCGACGATCGCGGCTGACGACAGAAAATCAGGGCCGCGATCCAGTGGATACCGCGGCCCTGACAGGTGTCGGCGAGTGCCTGCCGATAGTGGTCGAGGCCTTATTTCCGGATCGAGGCGACACGCACCGGTTCGCCGCGCGAGGCGCCTGCGATCACCTGATCGGCCTTGGCCGACGCGGCTTGCAAGGTATCGCGGCGGCATTGGCGAATGTCGTTCTTGCCCGCGACATCGAATTCGGACGTCGTGCCGCACACGGCGACGACGGCGCGCCATACGCGGTGCTGCAACGTCTTGGCGCCGCCCGGGGTGGCGAGGTCGAGGTCCTGATGTTCCACGACCACCGTCTGGGTAATGGGTTCGGCGAGGACGGGCTGGACCAGCGAGGTCGCGGCCAGCGCGGCGAGGATCAGAGTCTTTGTCATCTTGATTCTCCATCGGCCGGCTGAAGGAGGGGAGGAAGCCGGTGGAGAACCAGATAATCCATCGTTCCGCGTGATTGGAGCAACGATGTTGCGCGACCATTCTGCAAAATTGCAGAATGAGGCGCGGGCGATTATGTCGCACAAGGCATCATGTACGATTGGAACGACCTCAAGGCCTTTCTGGCGGTTGCCGAGACCGGAAGCACGCTGTCGGCGGCGCAGACGCTGCGTGTCAGCCAGACGACGGTCGCGCGGCGCATCGCGGCGCTGGAGGCTGCGACCGGCCTCAACCTCTTCGAGCGGCGGCAGGCGGGCTATGCTCTGACCCCGGTGGGCGAGGCGATGCTCGCGCGCGCCGCCGACGTCCGCGACGCCGCCGAACGCTTCGGCGAGGCGGCGGGCGCTAGCTCGCGCGACGCGGGCGGCACGGTCAGCCTGACGGTGATGGAAATCTTTGCGGTCACGATTTTGCCGCCGATCCTGCGCGACCTCCGCGCCGCGCACCCCGAAATCCATCTGCATCTCGACACCTCGGACGAGCCGCGCGACCTGGCGTCGGGCGCCGCCGACATCGCGATCCGCAGCAGCAAGCAGCCGACGGGCGCCGGCCTCGTCGGGCGCCGCATCGCCGACAATCCGTGGACTGTGTATTGCAGCCGCGACTATGCCGACCGCCACGGCATCCCGCACACACGCGACGAACTGGCGGCGCATCCCTTCATCGGCGGTGGAGGCTATGTCTGGGAGCCCTATCAGGCGTGGCTGCGCCATCACCGGCTCGAGGATTCGGTGGTGATCCGGTACGACACCAGCACTGGGCTGCTCGCGGGAGTGCGCTCGGGCATGGGGCTCACCATCCTGCCCGCCTTTCTCGCCGACCGCGAACCCAATCTCGTCCGCTGCATCCCCACGATGAGCGACGACAGGACGGGGCTCTGGCTGCTCACGCACGAGCGGCTACGCCATGTGCCACGCGTCCGGCTGGTGCTCGATTTCCTCGCGGCCGAACTGACGAAGCTGGGGCGGGAGTAGGCGAGACACGATGTGCGATGTGACGGCTGCTGACGACCGGTTGCGGCCTACTTAACCCCGTTCGCATCGAGCGAAGTCGAGATGCCCCTCGGCGTGGCGCAAGGTCGATGGGTGTCTCGACTGCGCTCGACACGAACGGAAAAGAGAGGTGACCGGTTTCGACCGGTTGCCGCCGTCTCTTTTATCGTCATCCCGGACTTGATCCGGGATCCATAGCCGCGCCGTCGTAATGGATCCCGGATCAAGTCCGGGATGACGACGGTAGGAAGCGATCGAAATAAGCCGTCGCCCCCGCGCAGGCGGGGGCCGCAGTCGGTCTAACTCTGGCGGCCCAGGAACAGGCCGCCAGCGGCCCCCGCCTGCGCGGGGGCGACGGTTGGGTGGAACGGCAGCTAACCACCCCAAACCCGACATTCGCCGCGCAAAATAACGCTGTCCTACAATATCTCGCCGATCTAGCCTCGCTGACCATGACGTGCGACATCATTTTCCTCCCGACCATGACCGGTGCGTCGTCACGCCCCCCCGGCGCGCGACGAAGGTCTATTTGCGAGTGAAGTTACGCAGAAATCCGCCCTTTCCCGAAACGGCCTCAGCGAATGCTCGCACACCCCAGGGCGGCCGCATCGATCGCCGTCGCGGCGCCGCGCAGCCGGTAGGTGTCGGCGATCGTCCGGCCGCTGTCGGTGCTGCTCTCGACGCTCATGCTCGGCGCCGACCGCATCGCGGCGATGATCGCGGCGTCCATCCGGGCATCGCTCGCCCAGCCGTGGAGGCCGTTGCCCGTTAGCACGAAACGCCGGCTGCCGATGGTCAAGCGCAGGTCGCGCCCCGGCGCGCGCGCCTTCGACAGGCGGACATAGAATTGACCGCGAATGCGCGATTTCGGCCAATAGCCGACGCTGGCATAGGCCTTGACCTGAGGCGTCCCCACCGTCGCGGCGGGGGCGGCGAGGGCGTAACAACGCGGCGTCGCCGGCTCGCGAAAGGCGCCCCAGCCGTCGAAAATGCCGAGTGCGGTGCGCGGGGCGGCCAGGGCCGTGACGGGAAGCGCCGCCGCAATCAGGAAAAGGAAGGCCGTCCGCCGCATTGCGCCCCGTTTGCCCGAATGGAATTGCTTTGCAAGCATGGCTTGCACGGCGCGTGGCGCACGTTAAGGAAGGTGGACATTTTCGGGGGACGGGATTCGGGGCGAAATGCCCGCTCCGCCGAGCTCTCAGGGACTTTTCCCCGCACTACAGGGATGGCGAATTAGAATGAAAGCGACGATCGAACGCGCAGTGCTTCTCAAAAGCCTCGGCCACGTCCAGTCCGTGGTCGAGCGGCGAAACACCATTCCGATCCTTTCGAACGTTCTGATCGAGGCCGATAGCAGCGGCCAGCTGAAGCTGATGGCGACCGATCTCGACCTGCAGGTTGTCGAAACGATCGCCGCCAAGGTCGAGACCCCCGGCACAACCACCGTGTCGGCGCACACGCTCTTCGAAATTGCCCGCAAGCTGCCCGAAGGATCGGAGGTCAGCCTGGCTGCCGCGGAGGGCAAGATGCAGGTCAAGGCCGGCCGCTCGAACTTCAACCTGCCGACGCTGCCGCGCGACGACTTCCCGGTGATTGCCGAGGGCGACCTGCCGACCAGTTTCGAGCTGCCCGTCGCCGAGCTCATCCAGATCATCGACAAAACGCGTTTCGCGATTTCGACCGAGGAAACGCGCTATTATCTCAACGGCATCTTTTTCCATGTTGCCGAGGATGCGACGGGTCCGGTGCTGAAGGCCGCGGCGACCGACGGCCACCGCCTCGCGCGCTACACGGTGACGCGTCCCGACGGCGCCTCGTCGATGCCCGACGTCATCGTTCCGCGCAAATGCGTCGGCGAAATCCGCAAGCTGCTCGACGAGGCGGAGGGCAATGTCGAGATCAGCCTGTCGGCGTCGAAGATCCGCTTCCAGCTCGGCAACGCCGTGCTGACGTCGAAGCTGATCGACGGGACCTTCCCCGACTACAGCCGGGTCATCCCGACCGCGAACGACAAGCTGCTCAAGGTCGATCCGAAGAGCCTGTATCAGGGCGTCGACCGCGTCTCGACCATCGCCAGCGAAAAGACGCGCGCGGTCAAGGTCGGCATCGACAAGGATCGCATCACCCTGTCGGTGACCAGCCCCGAGAACGGCACCGCAGCCGAAGAGGTCGCCGCGGCTTACGACAGCGACGCGATCGAGATCGGCTTCAACGCCCGCTATCTCAGCGACATTCTGGGCCAGGTGGACGGCGATACGGTCGAACTCCACCTCGCCGACGCCAATGCGCCGACCTTGATCCGTGAGAGCGAGAAAAGCCCGGCGCTGTACGTCCTGATGCCGATGCGCGTCTGATGGTGCGGCGGGCGCTGATCCTGTCGGCGGTCCTGCTGACCGTGGGTTTTGCCGGCACAGCGCAGGGACAGGCGATAAGCGCCCAGGATCGCGCCGATGCCCGCTGTTTCCTCGCGATGCACATGCTGAGGGCGAAAGCGACGGAGGCGGGGACCGAGCTTTCGGCGGCCGACAACGCCAGGATCGACGCTATCGCGATCTATTTCGTGGGCAAGGTTCGCGGACGTCATCCTGTTTCGACATCGATTGCCGCGATGCTCCCTGTCGAGACGGTCAAGGACGTTGCCGCCAACGCTGCGAAAGAGGCGGGTCCCTGCATCGCCGAAAGCAAGCAATATGCGACGGACCTCGGTGTCGCGGTTCCGATCATCCAAGAAGCGTCGCGACAGCTGAACGCAGAGGCTGCCGCGCTGGATGCCGAGAACGAAAAGCTGGAGGCCGAGATCGCGCGGCGGAAAGCCGCTGGCAACTAGGAGCCGAGCCGCAGCGGCGCCTTCTGCCTTTTAGGTTCGGCCCGCCCCGAAATTTGCGCAGATAGCGCTCCGGCGACGTGAGGAGCGCGACGCCGCGGACAGAAATGGTGCCTCAATTGGCCCGTGCAAAAGCCAAGCGCTCCATGCGCCCTGCTAGCCTGCCTTCGACACCCGCCAGATCATATTGCCCGTATCGTCGGCGATCAGCGCGCTGCCGTCTTTGGCCACCTTGACGTCGGCCGGACGGCCGCGCGTCGTCTTGCCATCCTTGGCAAGGAACTGGTCGACCAGCGTCACTGGCAGGACGTTGAGCGGCTTGCCGTTCGCGCCGAACTTGACGAACACGACGCTGTAGCCCGACACCGGCTCGCGGTTCCACGAGCCGTGCAGCGCGATCAGCGCGCCGTTCGCCCAGCGTTCGCCCAGGTCGAGCTTGTCGGTGAAGGTGAAGCCCAGCGGCGCGACATGGGCGCCGAGGCCATATTCGGGGCGCTTCACATATTGGCGGCGGTCCTCCGCTTCGGGCTCGACCCGCGGGTCGATGAAGCCGCCCCAATAATACCAGGGCCAGCCATAGAAATCGCCCTCGGCGACGTCGGTCAAATAGTCGGGGGCCAAGTCGCTGCCGAGCATGTCGCGCTCGTTGACGACCGTCCACAGCCGATCGCTGCCCGGATAGAAAGCGAGACCGACCGGATTGCGGATGCCCGCCGCAAAGGTGCGCACATATTTATTCTCGGGCCGCACCTCGAGCACGCCGGCGCGGCGGAACTCGCGGCTCATGCCCTTCTCGCCGATATTCGAATCCGCGCCGACGCCGACGTAGAGCCAGCCGTTGGGCGCGGCGACGAGGCTCTTGGTCCAGTGGCGGTTGGTGCCCTTGGCGGGCAGGTCGACGAGCTTGGTCGGCTTGCCGCTCATCGTCGTTTCGCCCTCGACATAGGGAAAGGCCAGCAGCGCGTCGGTGTTGGCGACGTAGAGCGTCTTGCCGATCAGCGCCATGCCATAAGGCGAGTTGAGCCCGGTGATATAGGCGGTCTTGACCTCGGCCTTGCCGTCGCCGTCGGCGTCGCGGAGCAGGGTGATGCGGTTCGCGGACTTGCCGCCGGCGCCTGCCTTACTCATCAGGCGGCCCATGACCTTGCCCTCGATCCCCGACGTGTCGCGCGGCGGGCTTTGCGCTTCCGCGACAAGCACGTCGCCGTTCGGCAGGACGAGTATCGAGCGGGGATGATCGAGCCCCTCGGCGAAGCGTGCGACCTGCAGCCCCTGCGCGGCGCGCGGCGCTTGGCCGGCGGGCCATTTGGTCGCCTCGGGGACGTTGACCGTCGGGAAGCTCTCGACCTTCTGCGACGCCATCACTGGCACGCGGCCGCTGAGTTCGGCGGTCGAGAAGCGCGCCACATCGGGCCGCGACATCACATAAAGGGTGATCCCCCCGGCAACGATCAGGACGACAAGGGCGAGAGCGACATATTTCAGGATTTTGCGCATGGCCGCATTCTTACACAGCGAAAGCGCGGCGGCAAAGGCTCGATTGGGTGGCTGCATGGTTAACCAGCAAGATCAGGCAATTAACCTTACCTGTCTGTTCATCACGCTCGGGAACGGCGCGGTGATGCGGGGTTGCTAGAGCGGCCTTCGAAGCAACGGACCGGGAACTCCATGCAACTGCCAGCGCCATTCCTAGCCGACCGCAAGGCGGTGGACGATGCCCATGCGATGATCGTCGAGCATGGGGAAGAAGCCGGCTTCGCCGCGGCGGCGCGCGCCGAGCAGTATCGCGTTCTCGGCAACCACGTCCATTTCGCGCGCTGGCGCCAGATCGAGCGGTTGATCACCTATCTGTCGATCGACGTCGCGCTCGACACCGTCCACTAAGGCTTAAAGCCGCAGGCCCGCGGTTTCGGGCAAACCCGCCATGATGTTGAGGTTCTGGACGCACGCGCCGCTGGCGCCCTTGCCCAGATTGTCGAGCCGCGCAACCAGCCGCAATTGCGTGCCGTCGGGGCTCGCGTAGAGCATCAGCTCCATCCGGTCAGTGGCCTCGTCGCTCTTGCGCAGCAGCAGTTCGCTTTCGTCGGCGGCGCGGCGCACGCCGACAATCGGGGATCCCTCGAAATGCGCGACAAGCGCATCGAAAGCCGCGTCGGCCATTGGCGCGTCAAAGCTCAGCGGCACTTCGACGAGCATACCGCGATAAACCGGCACCACCGCCGGCGCGAAGATCGGGGCGTGCGCGAGGCCTGCGCCCTTCGTCATTTCAGGCACATGCTTGTGCGCGAGGTTGAGGCCGTAACTGCGGAAGCCGATGTCTTCGTCGGTCTCGAAGCGCGCAATCAACTCCTTGCCGCCGCCCGAATAGCCCGAGACTGCGTTGACGCTGAGCCGGGCGTCGCGGTCAACGATCCCGGCCGCGACGAGGGGGGCCACGAGCGCAAGGAAACCGGTCGGATAGCAGCCGGGGTTGCTCACGCGCGTCGAGCTAGCGATGGCGTCGTATTGTGCTGCGCTGAGTTCGGGGAAACCATAGGCCCAGCCGGGTGCGACGCGATGCGCGGTCGATGCATCGATGATCCGCACGGCGGGATTGGTCACCATCGCGACGGCTTCGATCGCCGCGACATCGGGCAGGCAGAGAATGACGAAATCGGCCCCGTTCAGCGCCTCGGCGCGACGCGCGGCGTCCTTGCGCTCGGAATCGGGCAGGGCGATCAGCGAAAATTCGCTCCGCCCCGCCAGCCGTTCGGCGATTTCCAGGCCCGTCGTTCCCGCCGCGCCGTCGATGAAGACCGTCTGTGTCATTGGCTTATCGCAGTCGTTTAATGCCGCTGACCGGGACTTCATTGCCCTTGGCCGCCGAACGCTTCGCGACGTCGGCGAGCGGCTCGACGCGCACTTCCATCCACTGGCGGCTCGCATGGATGATATTCTGATGGTCGGCCATGATGCCGACATGGCCGGGGAAGAAGACCAGGTCACCGCGCGCCAGGCTGGCCGGGTCGACATCCTTGTCGGGGCCGAGCGACGCCAGCTGGAGGTCGCTGTCGCGCGGCAGCTGGATGCCCGCGGAGGCCCAGGCGAGCTGGACGAGGCCCGAGCAATCGATGCCTTTTGCGGTGCGCCCGCCCCACAAGTACGGCGTACCCGTCATCGTTTCGGCGACCCCCGCCGGATCGTCATCTTCGGCGCCGACCTCGACCAAGGCGGCGAGGGGCAGATAGCCATGCGCGGTCCTGAGCCACTCGCCGTCGGCCTCGCCCATGACGAGCGCGCCGCGCGGCAGGACGGCGGGGCCGCCGCTCGCCGCATCGGGGTCGGCGTGAAGCATCGCCTCGATCATGGCGACCCGGTGCGTCGGCGCGATCGGCGACGCGAGCGCCTCGGCGGCGAGATAGCCGACATAATGGTCGGCGAGGCAATAGCCCCACGCCCAGCCGCCGGTGAGGTCGAGCAGCGCGAAACCCTCTCCGAACAGCAATTCGGTCGACTGTTCGGCATCGAGCGAGGGGGCGCTGCGGATCGCCGCGGCGGGCAACACGCCGCTCATCATCATCGGCGCCGCATAATGCGGTGCGAAGTGCGTCCCGGCGACCGCGATGTCGGCGAGGTCGGGGCGGATCGCGACGATGCGCGGGTCGAACGCTTGCGAGGTGCCGGTCAGCCCGAAGCGGTCGCGTCCCTGTCCGGCGACGCCGGGACGTCCCATCCGCACGCGGTTCGCCGCTGAATTTTCGACACTATTCGCTGTCACTTGCCGTCCTGTAAGAAACCGTTTTCCGCGCCCCGCGGGCAATCGCGGCGCATTAGACCAGCGGACCCCGCTTTATCAAGTTTTGTTCAATTTTTGCCGCGCCGGTCGTAGCGCGCCTTGAGCATCGCCCAAGCGGCGCGGAGGCCCAGCGCGGCACCTCCCTTCGGCCGGCCATGCTTCGCCGAGGGCCGCCAGGCGAAGGTGTCGAAATGCGCCCACGGCGTCCCGTCGGGAACGAAGCGTTTCAGGAACAGCGCCGCGGTGATCGATCCGGCAAAGGGCGAACTGCCCGCATTGCCGAGGTCGGCGATGTCGGTTTCGAGCAGGTCGGCATAGCCGTCCCACAGCGGCATCCGCCACAGCGGATCGTCGCGTTCGATTCCGCCCTTGAGCAAATCATCGGCGAGTGCATCGTCGTTGGCGTAAAGGGCAGGGAGGTCGGGTCCCAGCGCGACGCGCGCGGCGCCGGTGAGCGTCGCGAAATCGACGATCAGCTCGGGCTGGCCCTCGCCGGCCTTCGTCAGCGCATCGCCGAGTACGAGCCGGCCCTCGGCATCGGTGTTGCCGATCTCGACCGTCAGCCCCTTGCGGCTCTTGAGCACGTCGCCGGGGCGGAAAGCGTCGGCCGAAATGGCATTTTCGGCGGCGGCGACGAGGCAATGGAGGCGCACCGGCAGCCCGCTCGCCATCACCAGTTCGGCGAGCGCGAGGACATGCGCGGCGCCGCCCATATCCTTCTTCATCAGCCGCATGCCCGACGCGGGCTTGATATCGAGTCCGCCGCTGTCGAAGCTGATCCCCTTACCGACGAGCGCGACGCGCGGGTGGTCCTCCTTGCCCCATTCGATCTCGATCAGCCGCGGTGCATGATGCTTCGCCGCGGCACGGCCGACCGCATGGATCATGGGATAGCCCTGCTCGAGCGCTTCGCCCTTGGTGACCGTCAGTTTGCCGCCATGCGCCTTGGCGATCCTCTCGGCGGCCTTCTCGATCGCCGCCGGCCCCATGTCGGCGGCGGGCGTGTTGACGAGGTCGCGGACCAGCGCGGTCGCGCGCATCTCTGCCACCATCGGCGCGATTGTGACGACGTCGGTGGTAAGCAGCACGCGCGGGCCTTTTGCGGGCGGGTTCGATTTATATGCGTCGAAGCGATATTGCGCGCTCAGCCAGCCGAACAGCGCCTTGCCCGGCTGGCCGCCTTCGAGTCGATAGCGGCCCTCGGGCAATATCTGCGCCAGCTTGGCGAGACACCAGGCCGACAGGCTGCCGGTGTTCGCGACCGTCGTGACGACCGCCCAGCGATCGGGGTCGTCGCCGGGCAGGATTGCATGGACGAACGCGTCGGGCTTGAAGCCGACCGCGGCGAGATGCGCGCGCTCGCGGGCATTCCGCCCCTTCAGCCACTCGTCATAGCCCTTCTTGTCGACGAGATGGATCGGGCGCGCTTCCTGTCCCTTGTCGGGCTGGATCAGGTCGGAATAGTCGGTCATGCGATGGGTGCTAGGCCGGTGTGGATATTTTGTCGATTCCCTGCGTTGTTCGGGAATGAGCTTCCGAATTGCCGCCGCCATCTTGCCCGCGATGCTGCTTGCTGCCGGCTGCTCCGACGATGAGCCGACCAAGGCCGAGAAGGTGGCGGCGGCCAAGGTGCCGGGCACCCCGCCGGGCGGAGCCGCGGACGAGGTGGCGAAGAATGCACCCGCGTCGGACGTCGAGGAAACGAGTGACCTTGTCGAATTCGCCTATTCCTATCCGCGCGAAGCGGCGCAGATCCCGGAACTCGCCACATTCCTCGACGCAGACCGGCAGGCCAAACGCGATGCGCTGGTTGCCGCCGCGCAGCGGGACAAGGCGGCGTCGGCGAAAGGCGACTTCCCCTATCACGCGCACAGCCACCTCCAGAGATGGCAGCGCGTTACCAATACGCCCCGCTTTCTGAGTCTTTCGGCCGAGATAGAAACCTATATGGGCGGCGCGCACGGCATGACGAGTTTCGACACCTTGCTGTGGGATCGCAACAAGCGGGCGCGGCTGAAGCCGGTCGATCTGTTCACCAGCGCAGAGGCGTTCGACGCTGCGATCCGCGAGGATTTCTGCGCGCGCATCAGGCAGGCGAAGGCCGCAAAGGGCATCCAGGCCGCCGACGACCCGGACGGCCCTTTCGGCAAATGTCCGCCGGCTTCGTCGCAGACAATATGGCTCGGTTCGTCGGATAGCCGTCATCTCGACCGGATGACGATCGCGATCGCGCCCTATGAGATCGGGCCGTTTGCCGAAGGAAGCTACAAGATCAACGTGCCCGTCACGTCAGCGCTGGTCCGGGCGGTCAAACCCGACTTTGCCCGCGATTTTCTCCCGATACGATAAAGGACGGATGATGCCGAAAGCCGGAAAGATTGGTGAAACGCCGAAAGAAAAGAAGGGCAAGAAGCAGGCCGCCGCCAAGCTCTCCAAAGCGGTCGGGAAGGGCGAGACCATTCCCCGCCCGCCGTCTGACCGCGAAGCCGAGCTCGACCGTGCGCCGAAATGGCAGCCGCGCTATCCGGGTTCGGGCCGGCTCGAGGGTAAGGTGGCTATCGTAACCGGCGGCGACAGCGGTATTGGCCGGGCGGTCGCCGCCCTCTTCGCCCGCGAGGGTGCGGATGTCGCGATCGTCTATCTGGAGAATAGGCAGGACGCCGACGACACGGTCGCGATCGTCGAGGACGAGGGCCGCAAGGCGATGCCATCAAGGCCGATGTCGGAAAGCCCAAGGCGGGCGAGAGGATCGTCGCTGATACCATCGACGCCTTTGGCCGGATCGACATCGTCGTGAACAACGCCGGCGAGCAACATCCCGCCGCCGACATTCGCGACATCAGTCCGGAGCAGCTTCAGCGTACCTTTCAGACGAACATCTTCGGGATGTTCTATCTGGTCCAAGCCGCGCTCGCTCATCTCAAGAAAGGCGCGGCGATCGTCAATTGCACCAGTGTCACCATGTATCAGGGCAGCGAGGGATTGCTCGACTACAGCGCGACCAAGGGCGCAATCACCGCCTTCACGCGCTCACTGAGCGAAAATCTGGTCGGCAAGGGTATTCGCGTCAACGGGGTAGCGCCGGGTCCGATCTGGACCCCGCTCAACCCGCGCGGCGGCGCGCCGGCCGACAAGGTCGCCACATTCGGCGGAAGCACCCCGATGAAGCGGCCGGGCGAGCCCAACGAGGTCGCGCCGGCCTTCCTGTTCCTGGCCTGCGACGACAGCAGCTATATGTCGGGTCAGGTGCTGCATCCGAACGGCGGCACGATCGTTAACGGTTAGCGGGGGAGACAGGAGAAAGCCGATGCCCGCCAAATCCAAAGCCCAGCAGAAAGCCGCCGGTGCCGCGCTCAGCGCCAAGCGCGGCGATACGCCAAAGTCGAAGCTGAGGGGCGCATCCAAAGAGATGGCCGAAAGCATGACCGAAAAGCAACTGCAGGATTTCGCCAAGGGCTCGATCAAGGGCAAGCCCGAACACGCCGGCTGATTATTCCGCCGCTTCCAGTTCCGCCAACGGAGTAGCGCGCGCTATCGCGCCGGCGTTGCTGAACGTCAGCACGCCGTCGTCGATTGTCCCGGTCCTCATTTCAACGCGGTCGCGGATATAATCCTGGTTGAGCCGCCACGGCAGCTTGTCCGCATTCTTCGGCATGATGTGGATCGACCGCTGGATATAGCCCGACGAGAAGTCGAAGATGTTTTCCTCGGTCAGGCTTGCCGGATCGGCCAGCGCGGGGGTGGCGATCGTCGTGCCGGTGGCTGCCATATGGTTCAGCACCCGGCAGACATATTCGGCGACGATGTCGGCGCGAAGCGTCCAGCTGGCGTTGAGATAGCCGAACACCGCGGAAAAGTTCGGCACGTTCGAGAACATGCAGGCCTTGTAATAGAAATGCTCGCTCCAATCGATGGTTTCGCCGTCGACGCGCACGGGGATTTTCCCCGCGACCGCAAGCTTCAGGCCCGTTGCGGTGATGATGATATCGGCGTCGAGGTGCTTGCCCGACTTGAGCTGGATGCCGGTCGCGTCGAAACGCTCGATATGGTCGGTGACGACCGACGCCTTATCGGCCTTCATCGCCTCGAAAAAATCGCCGTCGGGGACGAGGCAAAGCCGCTGCTCCCAAGGATTATAAGGCGGCGTGAAGGCCTCGGGATCATATTTGTCGCCGAGCGCGTCCTTGACCTTCGTGCTCAGGAATTCCTTCAGCTTCTCGGGCTTGGTGCGCGCCTTCTTGAAGACGATATCCTGCATCTTCACATTCTTGAAGCGCGTGATCTTGTACGCGAGCCCGTCGGGCAGGATCTTGCGGAGGAAATTGGCGATGCCGTCTTTCGCAGGGCGGATCGCGTACCAGGTTGGCGTCCGCTGCAGCATCGTCACGTGCGCAGCCTTGTCGGTCATCGACGGGACGATCGTCACCGCGGTCGCGCCCGACCCGATCACGACAACCTTCTTGCCCGAATAGTCGAGATCCTTCGGCCAGAATTGCGGGTGGACGATCTGGCCCCGGAAATCCTCGCGCCCGGCGAACTGGGCGTCGAACGGCTCGTCATAATCATAATAGCCCGATCCGAGGTAGAGCCAGCGCGCCGTGGTCGTCGCGCTCGTTCCGTCGCCCCGCTCCAACGTCACCGTCCAGCGCGCGGCCCCACTGTCCCAGTCGGCGCCGACGACCTTGCTGTCGAAGCGGATGCGCTCGCGGATGCCGCGCTCGTCTACGATGCGGTTGAGATATTCGAGGATCGCGGGGCCGTCGGCGATCGATTTTTCATGCTTCCACGGCTCGAAGACGAAACCCAGCGTGTGCATGTCGCTGTCCGATCGGATGCCGGGATAGCGGAACAGGTCCCAGGTGCCGCCCAGCTCGGCGCGACGCTCGACGATACCAAAGCTGCGGTCGGGGCTGTGCAGTTGAAGATGCACCGCCATGCCGATGCCCGAAATGCCCGCGCCGACGATCAGCACGTCCTGATCAACGGGGCTCGCCGTGCCTGCCATGATTTCGTCTCCCATTTGTCTTTAGGTCGCAGATTACGCACCGCGTTGCATTTTGCAATCGAATTGACGTTTACGGAAAGTGCCGGTGCGCCAAAGTGCCATTGCCGCTGTCACATTATTGTCATAGGGGCGTCACGAGTTTGCAATCATTCGCCCGGCGGGCGCGGTAGGGGGCGTTGAAGCGGTAATTATGCGGCAGATTGCGGTTCTTCCCTATCGATTCGGCGGCGTGGACAAGGATGGTCCGACCGAAATCCTGCTCGTTACGTCGCGGGGTACGGGCCGCTGGGTGATTCCCAAGGGCAATCCGCTGACCGGGCTGGACCGCCATGCCTCGGCGGCGATCGAGGCCGAGGAAGAGGCGGGGGTGCTCGGCGCCGTGTGCCCGACCTCGATCGGCAGCTACGAATATCGCAAGCGCCGCGCGAACGGCGCCGCGATCATGTACGATGTCGAGGTGTTCCCGCTGGCGGTGACGCGCGAACTCGACGAATGGAAAGAAATGGACGAGCGCGAGCGGCGCTGGTTCACGCTCGATCAAGCGGCGGCGTCGGTCGACGAGCCCGATCTTCAGGCGATGATCCGGTCGTTCGGCGACCGCGGTTTCCGCGCCGCGGCGCGGCGGTCCGGCGTCGTCTTCAACGTTGCCCAAAAGACAGGGGTCAATCACATGTTTGCCTGGTTCCAGCGCCTGCTTCCCAAGCAGGGCAATTTCTTCGAGCTGTTCGAGGCGCACGCCGCGACGCTGACCTCGGGCGCCGAAGCGCTCGCACGAATGCTGCAGGGCGGCGAAGGGATGGCCGACCATGTGCAGGAGATTATCGAGCGCGAGCATGACGCCGACGCGATCACGCGCGAAGTGTTGCAGACTGTTCGCCGTACCTTCCTGACCCCGTTCGACCGCAGCGCGATCACCGACCTGATCGCTTCGATGGACGATGCGATCGACGAGATGCAGAAGACCGCTGGCGCGGTCGATCTGTACGACGTCACCGAGTTCGAGCCCGAAATGCGCGACATCGGCGGGATCATCGTGGACGCCGCGCGCCTCACCGCCGAAGCGGTGCCGCTGCTGCGCAACATCTCCGCGAACGCGATCCGGCTGCACGAACTCACCGAGCGCCTCGTTCGCATGGAGGGGCATGCCGACGACATCCATGCCGCCGGCCTCAAGCGCCTGTTCAAGGAGCATGGCGAGGCCAACCCCACGCGCTTCCTGATCGCGCGCGAACTGTTCCGCCACCTCGAGCGCGTCACCGACAGCTTCGAGGATGTCGCGAACGAAATCGACGGCCTGGTCATCGACCACGCGTAAGGCGGGGCGCCCACCATGCACGAACTCGCTCTTCCGCTCCTCGTCGGCCTGATCATCCTCGCGCTGGCGTTCGATTTCCTGAACGGCCTGCACGACGCGGCGAACAGCATCGCCACCGTCGTCGCGACCCGGCTGCTGCGCCCGGTGCAGGCGGTGATCTTTGCCGCCTTCTTCAACTTCGCCGCCTATTTCCTGTCGCTCGCCTTTCCGGAGCTTCACAAGGTTGCTGAGACGATCGGGAAGGGGATCATCGACAAGGATCTGGTGACGCCCGCGGTCGTGTTCGGCGCCCTCGTCGGGGCGATGTTCTGGAACGTCGTGACCTGGCTCAAGGGCATTCCGTCGTCTTCGAGCCACGCGCTGGTCGGCGGCATCGTCGGCGCGGGCGTCGCGCACGCGGGGTTCGAGGGCATCCAGTGGACGGGACTCAACAAGACCGTCATCGCGATCTTCCTGTCCCCGATGCTCGGCATGCTGCTGGCGATGCTCGTCATGTTGGTCAGCAGCTGGGCGCTCAGTCGGGCCTCCGCGCGGTTCGCGGAAAGCACGTTCCGAACGCTGCACCTCTTCTCTTCGGCGGCTTACTCGCTGAGCCACGGGCTCAACGACGCACAGAAGACGATGGGGGTGATCACCGTGCTGCTCTATTCTACCGGTTATCTTACCGGCGAATTCCATGTGCCGCACTGGGTGGCGATCAGCTGCTATATCGCTATCGGCCTCGGCACGCTGTCGGGCGGGTGGAAGATCATCGAGACGATGGGCGGCCGCATCACCAAGCTGTCGCACCACCAGGGCTTCGCCGCCTCGACCGGCGGTTCGATCATGGTGTTCACCGCCAGCCTGCTCGGCATCCCAGTCTCGACGACGCACACGATCACCGGCAGCATCATCGGCGCCGGCGTCGCCCGCCGCGCGAGCGCCGTGCGCTGGGGCGTCGCAAGCAATGTCGTCGCGGCGTGGTTTATCACCATTCCGGCGAGCGCGCTGGTGGCGGCGGCGTTCTACGCGCTGACGCGGCTGTTCTAGGCGAGCTGCATGGTTTGCTGAATATCGGCTTTGGGGTGGGGAGTTGCCCATCAATTCTCGTCATGCTGAACTTGTTTCAGCATCCATGGTCTGAGCTCGAATGAAATGCCGCGCCGAAGGAAACGGCAGACCATGGATCCTGAAACAAGTTCAGGATGACGAAGCTATAAATGTCGTGTTCCGGTCGAAACCGCTCATCTCTCTTTTCCGTTCGTGTCGAGCGCAGTCGAGACACCCATGGACCTCGCGCCACGCCGAGGGGCATCTCGACTTCGCTCGATGCGAACGGCGGTAGGTTAGGCAGCTATCGGTCGCTTCCCGCCCTTCGTCACCCCGGACTTGATCCGGGGTCCCGCTCAGCGAGGTTGACAAGCGGGACCCCGGATCAAGTCCGGGGTGACGATGCAGTAGAGGGCAGTTTTCGATCGCTTGCCGCTCTGTGAGTTCGGCGTGGGTGCCTAGCGGATCACCCCGAACAGGTCGTGCTCGTCGGCGTCCTCGATCTCGACATCGACGATATCGCCGGGCTTCAACGTCGCGGCGACATCGCGCAGATAGACATGGCCGTCGATCTCCGGCGCGTCGGCCTGGCTGCGGCCGGTGGCGCCGATGCTGCCGTCTTCGTCCGCTTCGCCGACCTCGTCGATGATCACCGGCATCGTGCGGCCGATCTTGGCTTCGAGCTTCGCGGCACTGATCGCGGCGGTCTTGTCCATGATCCGCTGGTAGCGCTCTTCCTTGACCTCTTCGGGCACCGGATTGTCGAGCGCATTGGCCTGCGCGCCGGCGACGGGTTCGAAGCGGAAGGCGCCGACGCGGTCGAGTTGCGCTTCGTCGAGCCAGTCGAGGAGATACTGAAAATCCGCCTCGGTCTCGCCGGGGAAGCCGACGACGAAGCTCGAGCGGATCGAGATGTCGGGAGCGATCGCGCGCCACGCCTTCAGCCGTTCGAGCACTTTCGCTTCGTTGGCGGGGCGCTTCATGCGCTTGAGGACGCTCGGGCTCGCGTGCTGGAAGGGGATGTCGAGATAGGGTGTGAGCAGCCCCTCGGCCATCAGCGGGATCACCGCGTCGACATGCGGATAGGGATAGACATAGTGGAGGCGCACCCACGGCGCGCGGCCCTCGCTGGTCTTGAGCTGCCCGAGTTCGCGCGCGAGGTCGGTCATGTGCGCGCGGACTTCGCGGCCCTGCCATTGGCGCGGGTCGTGACGAATATCGACGCCATAGGCCGAGGTGTCCTGGCTGATCACCAGCAATTCCTTCGTCCCCGCCGCGACGAGCTTTTCGGCCTCGCGCAGCACCGCGTCGATGCGGCGGCTGACGAGTTTCCCGCGCAGATCCGGGATGATGCAGAAGGAGCAGCTGTGGTTGCAGCCCTCGGAAATCTTCAGATAGCTGTAGTGTCGCGGGGTCAGTTTCAGCCCGCCCTCGGGCACCAGATCGACGAACGGCCCCTGCGTCGGCGGCGCAGCGTCGTGAACGGCATCGACGACCTGCTCATACTGATGCGCGCCGGTGACCGCGAGCACGTTCGGAAAGCGCGCGCGGATGACCTCGGCCTCGTTGCCCATGCATCCGGTAACGATGACGCGGCCATTCTCCGCCATCGCTTCACCGATCGCCTCAAGGCTTTCTTCCTTTGCCGAGTCGAGGAAGCCGCAGGTGTTGACGAGCACCACGTCGGCGCCCGCATAGTCGGGCGACAGGCCATAGCCGTCGGCGCGCAGCTTGGTGAGAATCCGTTCGCTGTCGACGAGCGCCTTCGGGCAGCCGAGCGACACCATGCCGACCTTCGGCTGGGTGGGGAGGGTTTTGACTGTCATGATTGGCGGCGCCCCTAGTCTATTTTTCGGGGTTTGTCACGCCTGCCAATGTGTCCGCGATGATCCGCCACACACGCGGCGCAATGCCGAGACCAAGGTGGGTGACGTCGACCTTTATGTTGCGCGCCTGCGGATTGTAGATGTCGACGGCGATATCGGGGCCGACGATGCCGTCGCGATCGGAGTAGATGACGGTGAGCGGCTGGGTCAGGCCTTTGAGGTTGCGCGCATGGATTTCGCGCTCGATAGCGTCGAAGTCGCGGCCCGCAAAACGCTGCGCCAGCGCCGTATATTTGGGACCGCCGATGATCGGGGTGCCGAGCGTGATGATCTCGCGGACGAGGTGCGGGTAGGCGCGTGCGGTCTCGCGCGCGATCACGCCGCCGAGGCTCCAGCCGATCAGGGTGAGCGGCGCACCGTCGGCTTTCGCCCATTTGACCGCCTGCGCGGCAAAGCGTTCGACGTCGGCGGCGACGCGGCCGTTGTTCCGGCCCATGCCCCAGTCGCGAACATGGTAGCCGAGGTGGCGGAGATACGCCTCCAGCGGCCGCATCGACAGCTCGCTCGCGCCGTAACCGGGGAGGAGCGCGACCGGACGGCCATCGCCGCGCGGCGCACCGATCAGATGATAGCCGCCGAGGCCGAAGCGGATCATGTCGAACGGCAGCGCAAGCTCGCCGAGCGTCGCCAGTTTGCTTGGCGGTTTCAGTCCTTCGGGAAACGGAACGTCGCGGGGCATCGCCTTCTCCCTCTTGTCGGCCTATAGCTTTGGCCGATTGCAGACATTTAGGGAAGGGCGTGCGGGTGATCGGTGTTTTGGCAGCGATTTCGGCGGCGATGGCCGTGGCGGCGGGGGCGTTCGGCGCGCATGGCGCGGCGGGACCGCAGCAAGCCGAATGGCTGCGCACCGGCGGCATCTACCAGCTCGTCCACGCGGTCGCGGCGCTTGCGATCATGGGCGTTGCGCGCGGGCCGGCGGTCACCTTGTTGGTCGGCGGAGCGATATTCTCGGTCACGCTCTATGCGATGGCGCTGGGCGCGCCGAAATGGCTTGGCGCGATCACGCCGATCGGCGGGACATTACTGATCGGTGGCTGGCTGTGGGCGGCGTGGCTGTACTGGAAGGCGTAATCGCGCTTCGTTGGTAACCGTCCTACCAGTCCCGTTCGTGTCGAGCGAAGTCGAGACACGCTTGGGGAGCATTGGCCGTCGGGGTGTCTCGACTTCGCTCGACACGAACGGAAAGGGAGGGCGGGCTGGGACCCGCTCCGGC
>NZ_LNRZ01000002.1 GCF_001468265.1 Sphingopyxis sp. H050
CTGCCACGCGCTGGGATGAACTCATGCCTTGGAACTGGCAGCCAGATCAGCAACCGATCGCCGAAGCCGCCTGATCTGCGGCCTCCAGCTCACGCTTACGTGAAATGCGGCCGTTGCCAACTACTGATGCACATGTTCAAGGCGCGACAGGCGCGCCCCGATCGCGCCAGCGACACTTTCATGGATATGGGTTGCAAAATCCTTGGGCATGCGGGCGAGGGCCCGTTCGGCGGCGCTTGGCGCCTTCGCAAGAATATCGTCGATCATTGCCCTTATCTGGGTTTTGCCGAACCCCGCTTCGCGCGCGGTTTCGACAAAATGCCGGCCCCAGATGTCGAGAATCTTGTATTTGCGGTTGGTGCCGACCGACATCGCGAGCTTGTAGCGGTTGTTCGGAATCTGCTTCTTGTCGAACGCCGGTTGCGCCGACAGCACGTCGTAAAAAGGGGTGAGGGCAAAGCCGCCGCCAGGGCGTAGATAGATGCTGAAATTCTTGCCGTGCCCGTCGGTCGCGCCGATCAGCCAGAATATGATCTGGCTTTTGAAGAAATCGGCGCGGTCCTTCGCTGGCTCGTCGCTCGCGGCAAGCAGTTTCAAAATGTCGACCGCACTCGGCCCGTTCTGATGGCCGATGACGGTCGACTGATATTTGCGGGTCGGCGGGATACCGAGCGCCTGACAGCAATCTTCCTGCGGAATGCGCAGCAGGTCCTTGTCGCCGCGCCATTGGCGATCGAAACGTTCGACGACGAGCACGCGGCGCTTGCCGAAGGTTGTGATGCGCGTCTGGGCAACGGAGAGGCCGAACTGTTCGAGAAGCGCCAGGCAATAATGCTCGTTGTCGACGCTTGCGGCCATGTCGATGACGCCGGTCGAGGTCGGTATCTCGCCGATCTGAGGCTTAAGGATATGCGTGGTCGGGGTGATGCCGATCGGCTTCATCCATCTTCTCTCGAAATGAAGCAGCGCGGTCTTTTCCTGCGCACCAGCTACCGAAATCCGGAACTCGTGCTCGGGATCGATACCGAGCGGCACGCCGCTAAGATTTGCGAGCATTTTCTCGATCGATTTGTCGCTGATCGGCTTGCCGTGGATGGTGCGATTTCCGTCGCCTTCGTGGTGCGGCAGGAATTGCATCGCGCCAACGCAGTCGCGGCCGATCTGTTCAAGCAGGCTGTAGGCGTCGGTTCCTGCGGCGCTGGTGCGCTCGGCAACTCGCCTCCGGATATTGGGATTATCGGGAAGGAGATTGTCGAACACGGCGACCACGGGGGCGCCGCGGTAGATGGCGCGGCGCAACGGAAGCGAGAGCGAAATCGCGAAGCGATGCTCCCATGCAAGCCAGCTTTCATCGTAACGGAAGCTGATCGCGCCGCTCGTTTCTTTTTCCAGCTGACCCGCAAGACGCCCGTTTATCAGGATGTCGAGCGGGATGTGCGTCTTCTCGCGCGCCATGTCAGAAGATGTCGCCGATATTCTGGTTTCCCTTGGTGCGGGCGCTGATTGCTATGTTGAGATCGAGTGCGGCGAGCACGAGGAGAAGCGTGTCGAGCTTCGTGCCGTCGCTGCCCTGCTCGATACTCGATATGGTTTTCTGATGCTTGCCGATCATCTCGGCAAGCTGCTGCTGCGAGATGCCCTTGCGGGCGCGGGCGTCCTGAATATAGGCGCCTAGCTGCGTAGCGGTTCGTACCATCTGATTCATGCCGTGCCTCCGGGCGTCGATATACCCTTTAAGGTATAAAAACGCAATATACCCTGCAGGGTATAATCCTTCATTACACCCTGCAGGGTATATTGTGCAGCCGGAAGCGGAAATTGGAGCTAGAACGGAAGGGGCCACTGCAGAGTATACCAAGGTCAGCGTCGTTCCAATGATAGCGAGAATAGACGGTGGTGCTCGGATCGAGTCGCGCAAAGGGAACCGCTTTGAGCGGCTCAGGTAGGAGGGGGCGAGCGACTATTCCGATGAAGTGGAGGCGCGAAGCTCCTCGATACGCGCCGTGCAAACCATATGAACGAGTTGCCCGAGGGCCTCGATCTGCTTGGAGAGCCAGGTCAATTCCTCCTCGCTGATCTTGTAGTGTTTTGAGTAGCGCGCTTTCACATAGGCATCCTTCAGCTTCTCGAACCGTGCGCGTTCCTTTTGCGTATCGCGCGGCCAGGCGTCGAACAGGCGCGGGGAGGCGCGCTCGGCTTGCGTGCGGAGAAAGTTGAGATTGTGGACGTGGGGTGTGTAGAAGGTGAGGACGAGGAGGACGCAATGGTACAACTGCTCGGTGGCTTGATGTAGCGAAAACGCAGCGTGCCGATGCTCATTCTGCGAAATGTAGAAAAGAGCTCCTTTTTGAGAGGCTACAGCCAGCGAGAACCATTCTTCAAAATACTCTTCTGCCAATGCAAGCGCCTGACCAGACGCTTTCGGTTTCGGTTTGTGAAGTTCGCTCTCGTCAGCCTGATAGAGGGCGATGCCGTCGCGCGCGACGTCCATGAAGAAATACCGGCCATGCGCGAGGCCATCGTTCACTTCTTGGAGGCTGTGGACGATAAAATTGACGGGCGTCTTCAGGGTCTGCGTGATCGCGCGCTCACGGTTGAGCCGTTCCTCCGCGCGTTCCCAATAGGCGACCCGGTCGGTGAGCTCCTTCTGGTTGACGATCACGAGAAGGTCGAAATCCGATTGATAGCCCTTCGCCGTATGCGGCTCGTCGACCCAACCGCCGCGCGCATAGGAGCCGTAGAGAATGACTTTGAGAATGCGGCCGAGCCGGCGGTTGCCAGTCGCCTGGCCATTGGCATCGCCGAATTCCTCGAACAGAATCTGGACGACACGCTCAAGCTCGCGCTGTTTTGCGGGAGGGAGATTATCGAGGTCGGTTTTCACGTCATAAATCTCGTCAGCATCATGTCAGCGGGAAGAGGGAAGGGTCGTCTTCCCAAGGGTTGAAGATGACCGCGCCACTGTGCCGGATATCCTTCGCGTTCCGCGTCACCAAGATCAGGTGATGCTCTACAGCGGTCGCGGCAAGCATCGTATCGATCACAGACGGGGCATGCCCGGTCTGCCGCTTCACTTCGCCCGATATCGCGCCCCAGCGGTATATCACCGCGTCATCGACCGAAAGGATGCGATCGGCGAACCGCGTCGCCAAGGCGTCCCGGGCGACGGCATAGCGTGACCGATCGGGATGGTCCGGTTCGAGATTGTGGATGCCCTTATCGATCTCCGCGAGCGTCAGGACACTGACGAACATGCGTTGCTCGTGCTGCGTCGACGCCCAGGACTTGACCGATGGCGCGCCACTGGGGCTTGCGAGCGCTGAAACAATATGAGTGTCGAGCAGCCACCCGATCACAACGCAAAATCTCGTCCACGGTCAATCTCGCGCTCCAGATTGAGTCCATCGAGATGAAGCCCTTCTAGGAAGGGCACCAAGGAGAGCTGTTCGGGATTATCAGGCAGGAGCCGGTTGAGCTCAGCCACGCTCATTACTACGACCGCTTCGCGCCCGCGCACCGTAACGCGTTGGGGACCTTCGCTCTCGGCGAGCCGAACAACCTCGCTGAATCGTGCCTTGGCATCCTCCAGCTTCCAGCTCCGCATTCGAACGCCGGGTGCGCCACGAGCAATCTTGCGGGCAACCATACTCACACCTCTTCTGACTAGCTAGTCAGATATAGCGACACCTCGATCGAACGGCAATAGCGGATATCGTATTCGAAGGAGGAGTTGAGTAGGGCAGCACGGCTCGGCTCCATCAGGCGATGCCCGATCGTTTGGATAGCTGCGTATTCAATGGCGTTCCATGAGAGATGCCGCAGATCTTGCGGCAATTTTCATGGGTTGTGAGAGAGGAGGGGGAGGTCTTGTTTGGGGTCGATCCGCCGTCATGATACGAGCCAACCGAGGATGTTCGCTATGGAACAGGAAACACAAGTGCAGGCCGCTCTGGAGGAATCTCCACCCGAATGGCATCACATGATCCTGGTCATCGCCCCGTCAATTTCACGCCAATTCTGTCGGCGAGCAGAACAATCCCGGCAAAAATGGCGGGTTCGTTGACGATGTCGAGTGAAGGGCCATGCGGTGACAACAGCCCGGGATCAATCCGGTCGCCAAACAGAACGATGGCAAGCGCCCGGTCATCCTGTCGCGATACCCAGTACAATCCCTGAACATCTGCACATTGCGCATGGATCGCCTCCGCCCAGCTCCGGGTATAGGGATAGCGATCCTTCTCGGTATCGATGAGCTGGGTGCGCGCGACCCCGAGCTTCCGCAGCGCGGTTACCCGCAGGTCCGCCAGCGTCAGGTCGGAGGAACTGGCGAACTGCGAATAGAGATGGCCGCGGAGCTTGCGCTTGGCGACGCTTTTGAGTCCGGGCACAAAAGGGACGTCGTGATAGACGGTTTCCATGGCGGCACAATCGAAGGTCTCACCGCCGTAAATGGTCGGAACCGGTTTGCCCTTGGCGTCAAGGATGGGACTGAAACGCGCATTACCCTTCGGACCGGGATTGAAGACGTCAGCGCCATATGCCTCCGGATGGACCCGGTGTATGATTTTGGTCGATGGCCAGGTCACCCGGCGTACGAGCGCATCCAGATTTGCCGGAGGTGAAGGAGGGGGAGTGGGCGGCGGCGTGGAGGAAGCGGCCTTCTTCCTAGCCATGCAGCACGCCGGCCACTTCGTCTTGAGCTGCCGCAAGAACGCGATCTGGAGCGCCCAACAGCAAATCCTTTGGTATCTTGCCGTCAAGGAAGCTGTTCACCGAGGCAAACCAGATCGCGACGTCCCATGCGTCAAGTTCGCTGTCGAATAGGGCCAGGATCGGCGCGAGCCCCTTGGCTGGCCGATATCCGCTGTCGGGGTCGAGCGCATAGCCAGGGTAATAGTCACTCCCGTTGCGACGGATCGCGAATATACGGCCCTCGC
The DNA here is from genome assembly GCF_001468265.1 of Sphingopyxis sp. H050. GTDB lineage: Bacteria > Pseudomonadota > Alphaproteobacteria > Sphingomonadales > Sphingomonadaceae > Sphingopyxis. The sequence goes on from NZ_LNRZ01000002.1 coordinate 4,938, forward strand.
GTTTCCACTTGTTTGGCTGGGCGCTGGCATTCTGCCCACTGAACCCTGCGATTTCCGAAAGCTGCGCGGCCGTGAGCCAATCCGCAGTCTCAAGCACATGCTTGCGTGCCTCGGCGTTCATCCGGGCCTCTGCAAGCAGATGCTGCGGCGGCGGAACCTGCGGTACCAGCGCATCGACAATCGTCTCCAGCGCCTGCTGCTCACGGCGAGCAACGGCAGCGAGCACGAGAGGTGCGATCGCCTGAATCGCCTCTTCGACCGCCTTCGCGAGCTTTTTGTTGCCATGTTCCATGGTGAACGCCACGACTTGATCGTCGCCGGCGGCGTCAAGTTTCCGCCGCACCTCGGAAGCCGTGCCTGCGAGTGTTTCGAAGCCGATTGTCGTCAATTCGGTGGGAAAGGTCGCAGCCATGCGCATGTCCAATGGGATATAATGAATATCCATATACATTGATCTTCGAAATATTCAAGAGAAAGGTTGGATCGACATCGCGAGCGGGAAAGGCGCAATCGAAGTTTGCCGGAATCCCGCAAGATTTGCGGCGATTGTCCCTCGGGGTCGGAGGAAAGATGGAAGAAATTGGTTGGGCTAGGTCAGCCCACATGATAGGATATCCGGGATCAATCGAGATGACACGCGAATTTCAAACGACGGATAGCGAGGAAGAAAATCCTCCGGAAAGGGTGCAACGGGCGCCCTTGTCCGCTTATCTTTGGCGCCCATGGTACGCTCGGCTCTGGTGGGTGGCGATCCCCGCCTATTGGGCGGGAATGGCGCTTTCGTCGCAAGTGCCGCTGATCGCGGATTTCTATGATCTCGCACTTGCCGGCTATCTCAACGTCTTCTTCTTTCCGCCGACCGCACTCATGGTGCTCGGGCTGGGCTTTGCGCAAGAGCGGATAGGCCCTTTCGATTGGTCCGGCGACTATGATCCCCACGAACGGTTCGGTCCGGAACGTGGACCAAGCGGCTTGCCCTGTTACGTGGATCCGCTCGACCCGCGCTCGGGTCCTCTCTGGATTGGCCACAAGCGGCACTGAAGGTGGCGCCTTACTTGCGTTCCTTGAATTCGGAGTTGCCATCGGTCCAGCCGTTGTCGAGGTCGGTCGAGAAGCTTCCGCTGTTCAAGACTGATCGCTGCTCGATCGATGTCAGGGGTCCAGTAATGTCATCCGTCCCGCGGCTCGCATCGGCCTGCCGGAGATAACGGTTTCGCAGGCCATCACTGCCGAGGACCTCGCGCGACAGAGCAGAGCTGAAGGCCTTCTCGGGGACGGACGACCTGGCCGCCGCACGCTCGGCCTTGGCGATCGCATCGCGAACATCATAGTTCACGATATCAAGATTGGCATTGGCATCTTCGGTGGAATTGCCCATGTCGCTGCTCGAACCGCCGAGGCTGGCTCCGGATCGGCCATAATGATCTTTGCTGGGCGATTGACGGTTGCCCGCACGCGACGCTGCGGCCGCGCCTCGGCTTCCGGCTCCGCCCGAGATCTCGGCGTCGATCGTCGAACCCATGGTAATGCTGTCGCTGGCGCTCCGCGTGATCGACCGCTGCCATCCTGTCTGGACCATGATCGCCTGCACGTCGCGCTGAAGCGTGTCCGCGACTTGCGGCTTGAGCCGCCAATTGCCCTGGCGGTCCATCTCGAATCCGCCCTTGAGCCACCCTTCCATCGCGCGCTGCCCCTCCGCGCCGCCGCCGAGGAAATGCTCGATCGTGTCGGGTCCGGCCTGTTTGCCCGCCTCGAACCGCGTACTCGTGTCGCTCCGCGCAGATTGCTGATAGCTCGCGCTGCTTGATACAAGCAGATCGTTATTCGCGAAGCTGAAACGCGCATGGCCGCCATTGGCGAGCGCGCCATATTGGCTGTCGTTGATGAGCCCGGCCTGGTGGAATTGTGCGGCCTGCGCCGCTGTGAGGTTGAGACCGAGATCGCCATTCTGCGCGAGCGCAAGGTCGCGCTTGGACATGGTGATGCCCTGCGCGCGGAGCAGCCCCTGCATACGGGTAAGCCGCTCCTTGTCTACGATGCTCGTGGTCCGCTCGTTGCGCGCGCGATCGGCGATCCCGGCAGCGCCGCCAGCGGCCATATCGACCTGATTGCCCGCCGTGCGGCTGAGCGCCTGGATGAAGCTGTCGAGCTGCGCGGCTTCGCGGGTCGAAACGCCGGCCGCGGCCGCGCCCTGCGCGAACCCGAAATTGTCCGACTGCCGCCGCTGTTCACCGATCCGCGCTGCGGCACGGGTGCCGCTCGTTCCCACCTCGCGCTGCGCATCGAGCTTGCCCGACCGTTCCGCGAAGTCATAGCCGGCTGCCTCACGAGTGCGTCCATAGACGCTCGCGCCCTCGCGCCCGGCCTCGGCCGTCGCCCCGTCGGCGGTTCCAACCGAGACCGAGGCATTATATTGCTCGAGTGCGCGCATGACCTGCGCTTCATTGCGTCCCGTCGACCGCGCGAGCTGCGTAATCGCACTGCTGCGCGCCTCGCCCGACAAGGCGTTGATGAAGGAGATGCGCCGGGCAGTCTCGTCAACCGGAAGGCCGAGCATGCCCGCCGCACCACGCTGACCCTGATTGCTGCCGGTCCGCCACGCCTGTTCGGTCGCGACATTCGCGCGCTCGACGCCAGCAACATCTTCCCCTGCGAAGTCCCTGCGTCCAGCCATCGCGCCAGCCTGGACCTGTGCGGCGGTGAGGTCGTTCGCGATCATCTGTTCCTGGTCATAGGCATTGGCTATGAGCTTCGCGAAGGTCGGGTCGGCCTGCGCTTCGCCGATGACACCCGACGCCTTCAGCGCCGCGTCGTCCTTCGAATAGCCGTTACGTTCGAAATGACGCGTCGCGGCCTGCTGCATCATCCCATAGGCGCGCTGATCGCCGAACGCGCGCCATTGTACCAGATTCTGGGCAAAGGAGGCAAAGGCACGTTCACCTGCTTCGCCCTTGCCGAAATAGGTCGTGCCGAGCGAACGAAGCGCATCTTGCTGCGCGAACTGGTGGATAGCGCTGGTCGCTGCGCTCGCCTGGACCGCGCGCGCCGCATCCGGATCGGCGAGATCGCGCCCGGCAAGCGCGGGGGCAAGGCCGCCGAGCGCGCGCGATCCCTCGATCCCGCCCAGCGCCATGGCCGTACCGCCGGGGGTGCCGGGCCGTTCACCGAGGATGCGGCCCGCCTCGCCGAAGGAGCGGTTGGCGCTGAACGTCGTGCGCTCGCCGAAATCGCCGAAGCTCGACGCCGCCGAGGCGCGGGCGCGTGTCCCGAGCGCGGAGGCTTGCGCTTCGAGTGCCGACGCCTGCCCTTCAGGGGTGGTCATCGGTGCGGCCACGGCCGCCGCGCCGCCGGCAATCCCTTGTGCGCCGTGGGTGAAGGACGAGAAGACGTTTCCGCTGAACCGGAAGATCGTGAACACGAAGGCCCCGGCGATCCCGGCCGCCGCCGTCCGGAAGGTCCCGAACACCGCGAGCGCCTTCATGGCCGATGACGGCGCGAGCAACCAGGCGTTCGCCGCGAGTCTGTTCGCGCGCACCTCTTCGAGCGCCGCCATGGCCCGCCCCAGCGTGAGCTGATGAATGCCGGCATCGATCACGCCCCAGAGCGCGACAAAGACGAACAGCCCGAGCGCGAAGCTTGCGACCCGGAGATTGATCGGGGTCAGGATGAAGAGAAGCGCGACCGGGATCATGAACAGCATGATCCCGAACACCGTCGCGCGGATTGTCGGCATCCATTCATTGGCGACCGACAAAGTCGCGAGCCCGTTCGACATGACCGCGCGATTGGCCATCACGCGCGCCGCGCTCGCGGGCGAGTCCTCGAACAGGACATCGCCTACCGTATTGCCGAGCAGCACGTGGGTCATGAGCGCCTGGGTGGTAAGCGGGTGGCCGAGCATCATCTGGCCGAGATCGCCAAGCTGCTGCCGACAGCGCGCCAGCTGCTGCGCGCTGCCGACGTCATAGCCGGTTCGCGAGCAAATCTGCTTTGTGTAGCCGTCGAACAGCGTCGGGTCGGACAGGCGATCCGAAATATGGGTCCAAGCGTCCGAACAGCTCATCGTCGACCCACCCTTGTCGGCGGCGGTAAAGACCGTGGAGAAGGTCGCCGGCCCCGCCATCGCCGCGAATGCTTCGGGAAGGTCGGTTGCTGTGTGAAACAATTTATCGTCATCGACGCCATAGGCCGCAGATACCCTGGCGACCGGATAGCATTGCCGGACATAATCCTTGATCGTGGCATCGAGGAAGGTGTCGGTCATCGGCCCGCGCGGGCTCACCGCGTTGAGCAGCAGATCGAAGCCGTGGCCGCCGGCGCCGAACTCGATCTTGGCACCAGGATCGAGCGTATTGTCGTCGATCGTCTCGACGATCGCGCGCTCGATCATGTTCGTGGCGCCCGCCACCAGCACCAGCAAATTGGGGACGTCGCCAACCGGCTGGTAGGCGTTGCGCACCCGGTCATAGACATGGACCGTGCCCGTGGTCGCGATAAGGCCCACGAACAGGCCAATGCCGAACAACATCTGGAAACCGAACCCGACGAGGCCCATTCCCGAGCCGCGAACGCTCGCGATGACCGCGCCGAGCGCGATCCCGGCGGTCGCGATGATCAGGACCAACGTCTCATAGCGTGGATCGGCGAAGATCATCGAGACGAGCCGGAACGCATCGACCGTCTCGGCGAAGCCATTATAAGTGTGGAAGCTCGTATCGATCGCCCAGGCGGGACCGGCGGCGAGAAGGGCGGGAAGTCCGGCGCTTAGGCGAAGAAGGCGGCGCATTGCGGTCGCCCTCGTCACGGATTGCGCGAAGCGGCGGTGCCGGCGGCGTCGCGAGCATCGCGGTCGCGCTCTCGCACCAGTCCCGCATAGCTCGCCGAAAGGTTCGCCGCCGACATCGCAGCCAGATAGCTCTGCCGCATCTGTGCACGCTGGCGCAGCACCTCGTCGCGCAGGTCGCGGAGTTGTTCGAGGCCCTTGGACAGGATTCTGGTCTGGCAAACATTCGCGTTGTTGGCGTCGGCCGCGCCCGCCGCGGCCGATCCGCGTTCGGCGTTGGTGAGGGCATAATCGATCGTCCGGGTAAGATCGTTGAGCATCTGGTAGGCGAGCGTAAGCGCCACCAGTTCGTCGGTGTCGGCGATGACGGAATCGACAACGCCCTGACGGACGCCCCATTCGAGCATGCGATAGACAGGAAGAGTGCGAACATTCGCGACGAACTGGCGCTCCTCGGGGCTGAGCGCCGCGCGGGTCCGGATCTTGGTGGCGATCGACTGCATCCGCTCGCGCGCCAGGAGGAGCGCCCCGCGGCCCGCTCCATCCTGTGAGCAGTCGGCACCGGTCGGCGGCACGCTGAGCGAGCGCCGCTGGACCTTGCCGGTCAGGAAATCCTGCGCGCTCTCGCTGTCCTGCGCCGGGCATTGCGGAATGGCCGTGAACAACGGAACCTTGTCCGACGGGTCCCAGCGCATATAGACGTCGCCGACCCGGGCGCGCATCACGCCCGTCCATTCGCCGGCACCGACCCGCTGCGCGGCATGGGCGAGGAGTGAGCCCGTGCGGAAGATGTCGGTGACGTCACGCGGACAATTGGCGAGCGCGTCTTTCAGATCCTCGGTCGGGTTGTTGTTGTTCGCCTGGATTTTCTCTCGGCTCTGCTGATAGCTTTTCGCATAGCCCTGCTTGATCGAGCGATAGCCGGTCATCTCCTCGATGATCCCCGACATATTGTCGTCGCCCTTGGCGATCTGGACCATGCGGTTGGCAAGGCGGCAGTCGTTGACCTGGATCGAGTTCAGGAAATTGGTCGCCGCCTCCATCTTCGAGATGATGTTGCCCATCTTCTCGTCGAGGGTTTCCAGAAGATATTGGAATGCGACCGCCGGTGCCGCCTGGAGGATGCTCTCGAGTTTCTGGACGAGATATTCGGGGTCGAGGAAGGACATGCCGCCCAGGAACATGTCAATGCCGCCGCAGCCCGCACGCACCTTGGGCAGGCTGATCGACATGAGATAATCATTATGGACGTCGACCCGCCCCGACATGCCGCCAGCGGTCACATAGCCGCGCGTCTGGTCCTCGAACGAGCCCGGCGAGGTATAAGTGACATTGTCGAACCAGCTCTCGGCCCAGCTTTGGGCGTGTGCAGGCGCCGAGCCAAAGCCGGCGAACAAGGCGAGGGCTGCGAGGATCGTGCGGGGAGGGGAGGTGGACATGGCGGGTTTCCTTTGGAAGGCAAAGATCCCGCTCCCGGCCCGCCAAGCCCGGGTTGCAGGGTGATGAGGCATCCCATATCATCCTTGCATTTTCGGAATATAACTCCGAATATGCAAGGATGATTGAACGCAGGATCAAGCAGGAGCTCGCGGAGCGCCTCGGCGAGGTGCCCGCTGTCGCGTTGCTTGGGCCGCGGCAGGTTGGCAAGACGACGCTTGCCCACGAAATAGCGGAGGGGCGCCCTTCGATTTATCTCGATCTCGAATCGGACGCCGACCGGGCGAAGCTTGCTGATCCGGAGTTCTATCTCGCGGCCCATGAGGAACAGCTCGTCATTCTCGACGAGGTTCATCGCATGCCCGGCATCTTCCAGATCCTGCGCGGGCTCGTTGATCGCGGACGCCAAAAGGGTCTTCGCGTCGGTCGCTTCCTTCTCTTGGGGTCGGCTTCGATAGACCTGCTCGCTCAATCCGGGGAAAGCCTTGCGGGCCGTATCAGTTATCTCGAAATGCGTCCGCTCGATGCTCTCGAAGTGCCGCCGAAGGATCTCGACCGGCTTTGGGTGCGCGGCGGCTTCCTCGACAGTTTTCTGGCAATCAGCGACCGAGTGAGCCAGCGCTGGCGGCAGGATTTTGTTCGCACCTATCTCGAACGCGACATTCCGATGCTGGGACCACGCATCGCGGCGGAAACGCTGCGGCGTTTCTGGACGATGCTTGCGCATCACCAGTCGGGATTGCTCAACGCATCGGACTTCGCGCGCAGCCTCGGCGTGGATTCCAAGACCGTCGCGGGATATCTTGACCTGCTCGTAAATCTGCTGCTCATCCGGCGGCTTGAGCCTTGGCACAGCAATGGTTCCAAGCGCCTGGTCAAGTCGCCGCGCGTTTATGTTCGCGACAGCGGCCTGGTGCACAATCTGCTCGGCCTGACGACTCTTGACGACATATTGGGACATCCCGTCGCCGGGGCCAGCTGGGAAGGCTTCGTCATCGAAACCATGATCGCAGCCGCGCCTGAAGGGAGCACCGCGAACTTCTATCGGACGGCCGCCGGTGCAGAAATCGATCTTCTGCTGAGCCTTCCGGGCGGTGCGCTCTGGGCGATCGAAATCAAGCGCAGCCTCGCTCCGAAAATGGAGCGCGGATTCTACAGCGCGTGCGAAGACCTTAAGCCCCAACGCAAGATTGCGATCTATCCCGGCGCTGAGGCCTTCCCGTTGAAGGAGGGGGTAGAGGCGATGCCCCTCCCATTCGCAGCGCAGGAATTGCTGTCGCTCGGCGGCTGACCACCCGTTCCGGGAGCGGCGGACGTTGTTCGTGGTCACCGGGTGCTGGCCCGCGCGGGCACGCCGACTATGCCGGTGAATTTGGACATGGCGCGGACCCCGACATCGGGGCGCACGCCCGTCGCCATCTTCGCCGCGAGATAGAGATTGCGCGCGAGGTTGGGACGATGATCGGTCCCGACCGCGACCGGGATCGTGCGATTGACGTCCGCGAGCGGGCGAACCCAGGCCACGGGGTGTCCGACCCAGGGAAGCCCGAGACGCCCGGAGCGCAGCATAGCTTCTTGCGAACCGATCGTCCGGACCTGCCAGCCATAGTGCCGGCCGAGTGCAACGAGCTTGGTCCAGAGGTCCGCGCATGGAAGGCAGCCCGGCGCGGTGCTCATCTCGATTGTGAAAGCTTGGCCGTGGCCGCTAAGCGTACTCGTGAAATCGTCCGGGAAGTCGCGGGTGACGGGAACGCGTGACAGCCAGGCCTGCATCGCACCGTTATCGCGAACCGGATGGATAGCCGCGCGCATCGCGTCTTCGCGTGACACGGTCTGAGCGGTTGCGGCCGATCCGATCGCGAACACGAGACCGGGAATGCCGAGCAGGATATGGAAGAGGGTCACGGTTCGACGCCCACGTGGGTCTCGACGAGATCGCCGCCGATTACGCGCGGGTCCGTGGCCGAAACCGGGCCATTGCCCAGCGCATCGAAGAAGCCGGCATCCTCGCCGGGGCCGGTCATGAACTGCTCGGGGCGGATGTCTCCGCGCAGGAGCCGGACCGCCTGATAGGCCATCTGCGAAAGGTTGGGATAGGCCTCGACCCCCGAGGCGATGACCATGCGCTGCTGGCTGCCCCGGCGGATCACCATGGTGGTCGGCGTCACCTCGACGCCAAAGCGGCGGCCGACGTCAGGCCGACTGCCGAGATCGACGAGCGTGACCTGCCAGCCCATCTCTTCCTGGAAGCGCTGGATGATCGGCCATTGGACGCGGCAATAGCCGCAGGTCGTACGCGAGAACATGACGAGCGCGAATTCGCCGGCATGGCTTCTGAGATAGGCGCGGCGGATGCTGTCCTTCTCGGCGGTGAGCCCGGATCGTGCGTCACCGACCATGGGATTGGCGGATTTCGAGTTGAGCTCGGGGTGCTGGAGCATCGCGATCTGCGTCACCCCGGCGAAGGCGCGCGCCTTGCGCCGGGCAAAGTCCTGGAGCCGCCAGAAGTCCGCCACCGCATCAACGGTCAAAACCGTCGCAGCATAGTCGCGCTGTTGCTCGATCAGCTTGCGGATCTTGGGCGGCGTCCAGGTCGCCAACTCCTTCATCGGTGGAATCACGGGTTTGGTGAGCGCCTCCGGATTCTTGTCGTCCGCCTTCTTCGGCTCTGGCGTCTCGTACCACCAATAGCCCTGCTTCGCTGGCGGAGCGATGACCACGGTTTGCGCCATGGCGATCACGGGCAAACCGCAAAGCGAGCAAGCCAGTAGTAGCGCGCGCCGCGACGGCATTACACTGACTTGGGAGGATGCCCGCTTTTCGAAAGCGCGGTGTTTGGTGACGAGATATGTCATGCCGACATCGTGCGGATCGAGCGACGGCGCGACAAGAAGGGGGGCACTTCAGTGCCGTTTGTAACTCATTATGCACCAAAAGGACCAAAATGCGCACAATGGGAGCATGAGTGGTTTCATGTGCCCGCCGACGTCATCAGATTTTGTCCTGCAAATCCGAAAATCGAAAAATCGCAGGATAAAACCCTGATACACGCTCAATGGGATTGTATAAGTATCTATATATGAGCGATTTATCCAGCAATTGACAGAATCCAATATTCGCAGGATAAATTGCCGATGGCGATCAGGGCATTTTCCGATGAACAGGCGAGGGCGCTCATCAATTTGCGCCAACGCTACGAGGTCTGGATTGAGGCCGAGCGAGGCCTGGCCCAGCTTCCCTATGGCCTCGCGCGGAAGGAAGTTGGCGGGCGAGCCTATCTTTATGAAATCCGCGACCGCAAGGGCAATGGCAAGAGCCTTGGACCATGGTCGGATGCCCAGGCCGCGCAACTCGAAGCCTATCGTGATGAGAAAGAAGGCCTGAAGGCCCGAGCCGCCGCAAGTCGATCGGCGCTCGATGAAAGCGCTTCGATCGCACGCGTCTTGCGCGTGCCAATGATCGCCAACGAAGCCGGTCCCATTTTGCGCGAGGCCGATCGGCGAGGGCTGCTGGGTGGCGCGCTGCTCGTCGTGGGAACCAATGCAGTTGCTGCCTACGCACTTGAGGCCGGCGGCTTCATTCCCGAACTTCCCGACGAGACTGCCGACTTCGATCTCGCTTGGACCGAGATCGATCCCCAACAGGATGCACAGATCGTCTGGAATTTGCTGAAAGCCGTCGATGCGACATTCACAGTCAACACCGGGCGTAGCTTTCAGGCGCGCAACGCCAACGCCTATGAGGTCGAAATCATCGCCGGTCCTTCGCGTGCGGCCAATATGGCACGTACCGATCGGCCGCAGCCGATTCCGCTTCCCGAACAGGAATGGCTGCTTGAGGGGAGACCCGTCGACCAGGTCGTCATCTGCCGCAATGGCAGCCCGGCACGCATCGTTGCGCCCGATCCGCGCTGGTTTGCGCTCCAGAAGCTGTGGATGTCCGGGCAATCGAAGCGTCACCCGCTCAAGCGTGGCAAGGACCTGAAGCAGGCGCTGCTTCTCCTCGATGCTGTTGCCGAGGCTATGCCGCACTATCCACTCGACGATGCCTTCGAAGCGGCGCTGCCCGGCGAACTTGCGCCTTATTATGTCCGTTGGGCCGAGCGGCGCCCACAGCCGCGATCGCCGGACTGGTAGGCCGTGCGCGGTAACATCGCGAAGACCCGACAGACAGCAACGGACTTTGACGCGAAATGGTCAGATTGAAGGGCGACCAGGCATCATCGTGGAGCGAAGCGGGACTGTTCCTCCCCTCACGAAGCATGGAAGCCACTCGACCGCTCTGCGAACCCTCGACTTAAATCAGCCGCGTCATTCGCTTGAGCTTTGTGATTGGTGGAAGCCCGAAATAGCAGCTGTCGAATCCTTTGGGGTGATGCGAGCCGACATAGATTATGCCCGGCGGCACGATACCGCTCCATTGCATATGATCGAGCTTTATCCCGCTGGACCTTGCCAATTGCGGTAACTGTCTCTATCTTACCGATGTCTTACTTGGAGGAAGTTTCCGTGGGCGTGCATGAACGGTTGACCACGATTGTATCGACCAAAGGGCAGATCATCCTGCCGAAGACCATTCGCGATCAACGCCATTGGCCTGCTGGCACACGGCTAACGGTCGAGGATACTGCCGAGGGCGTGCTCCTTAAGCCAGTCCCCGTTTTCCCCGCATCCAGCATCGATTCTGTGTTCGGTTCCCTGCCATATAAGGGACCCGCCTTGTCGATTGATGACATGCACGAAGCGATCTCGCGCGAGGCGAAACGACGTGCGCGCGATTGACACCAATATCATCGTTCGCTTTCTCACCGCCGACGATAAAAAGCAGGCAAAGGCCGCCCGTGCGGCGATCGAGGCCGGGGACATCTTCATCGCGACGACGGTCCTGCTCGAAAGCGAATGGGTCCTTCGCAGCGGCTATGATTTCACACCCGCTCAGATCGCTGGGGGCTTGCGCAACCTGGCTGGTCTCCCCGGCCTCACGCTGGAGGAACCTCTTGTACTTGCGCAGGCACTGGATTGGATGGTGGAGGGGATGGACTTCGCCGATGCCTTGCATTTGGCCAAGTCCGACGACTGCACTGCATTTCTGACCTTCGATCGCAAATTTGTGAAGGCAGCCAAGGGACTCTCGCCGATTCAGGTCGAAATCCCCTGATTCTATCGGCGTGAAAAGGACCCGCAAGGGTGCAGGTAGTACACCCGTTCTAATAGCTCACGCATCAGATCAACCGGGCCATTCGGGTAAGCTTCGTGATCGGCAGAAGCCCGAAATAACGGCTATCGAACCCCTGAGGGTGATGCGAGCCGACATAGACCATGCCGGGCGGCACGATGCCGCTCCATTGCATATGCTCGAGCTTCATCCCGTTGCCGGCGAAGGGGAGGGTCGTTCCCAGCCGGTGACCGTTGCAGAAATAGCGTGCGTCCATCGCGATCCGGGACATGCGCGACGGCATCTCGATCTTGGTGAGGCGATCGCCCGGCACGCAGAGGGCAAGCTTGGTTACCGACACCGGCTCGGGGCCGGCGATCGGGTGCCGCAGCTCGAACATGACATAATCACCGCGGCGAATGGGACCCGCCGCCTTGCGCACCGCCCAGGCGTCGATCGACGGGCTCATGACGAGCACGATCCTCGGCATCGCCACCGCCGCGCCGAAGGCGATCGGGAGGATCAGGGCGAGCGCGATCCACAACCGCCGCGGTGCCGCCGGCCTGCCGGGCGCGGGCGCGCCGAGCGCGGATGCCGCTTCGCGCGGCAGGCCCCGCAAGCGATGCCACAATGCTCCAAGCGCGTTAAAGAGAACCAAGGCGAGCCTGAGCATCCTGCACCTCCTTGCTTCCGCCGAGGCGGGCATATTCCGCGAGCAGTCCGGCGAGCGCGCTGTCGCCGAACACCAGATAGGCGGCGCGGGGGCTCTCATCGTCCCTTTCGCAATACGCCTGGGTCGGATCGCCGGGGATCATCGCCAGCGCCGGCACGCGCGTGACGCCATGCTGCCGAAAGACGATCGGATCCACGATGATCTGGACATTCCGCATTGCGCAGCCCGGCCCCTCGCACCCGGGGTCGAGCCGCAGAATCTCGGCCGAGAGCTTGGCCATCGGTCCGACTTTTCGCAAACCTCCGGGCATGCCGCGAAACGCCAGCACGCCCTGAACCCGCTCGAGCTGCGCGGCATAGGCGCGCAGCACCGGGACGGGCATCGAGGAGGATACGAAGAGCACGGGCACCCAGCTTTTGGCCGCGGGTGCCGGGACGGTCTTCGCGAGCGCCTTTTCTTCGGATGGCTCGAGTCCGAGGGCCTGGCGCAGCCGTTTCGCCTGCGCCTCGCGCTGTGCTGCAAGACGGGCCGCGCCGTTACCCGCGGCGGCGCGGGCACGCGCGTCCATCCGCGCGTCCGGCATGCGCTTTCGCAAGCCGTCAAAAGCGCGCCGCCGTTCGGCCTCATGCTGGTTTCGGGGGAGCGTGGGAGAAGGGGTGGGCGCAGCCTCCGCCTTCTGCCGTGAAATCGCGCGCTCGACCCGCTCCATGGCGGCGGGTCCCTCCTCCTCCATTCGGGTTCGGGCAGAATCCTGCGCCAGCGCGGCTCCTGCCGCGAGCAGGGACAGGAGAAGGGCTGCGCTATTGCGGCTGAACGGCTTTGAGATACGCATCCACACGATCCTTCATGTCGATCTGGATATCGGACTGGGCGCGGGCCTCGATGTCCGCATAATATTCGGAGAGGTCGATCTTGCTGAAATCGAGCGCCTGGAATTCTTCCGGTGTGAAGCCGCGGCACAGCGGCTTCTTGGGCGTACCCCAGGGATTGGTGTTGAACGACTTGAGCTGGGGACGCCCCTGTTCCTGGATGATCCGGCCGAGCTTGGTGTTGAAGCAGCAATGCCCGCGCGCCTTTTGGAGGCAAACGCCGAGAAAACTCGAGGCACAGTAGGTGCCGACCTCGTGGCACATGCCCGATCCGCGTAGCATTCCTGTCTCCATGTCCTGCTGGTCACAGCCCGAGAACAGGAAATCGATCATGAAATTGATCGCGAGGCTGATCGCGATCGATGTTGGATCGATGCCGACGATGAGCGCGTTCGCGCCGGCGCTCGCCGCCTGGCTCGCCGTGGCCCCGGCCTTGAAAGCGGTATAAGCTGCCTGCATGCCGGTGAAGACGCCCTTTGCGACCGCGATCTTTGTGCCGACCGATCCGATCGAGGAGCCCATGCCATCCTTCAGGATCTTGCCCTTGTCCTTGCAGCAATCGGACAAGGTCGTGCTGATCCCGGGCGGGCGGCACCGCATGCCGCGCCCGGAGAAAATCTCGATTGCGCCAAGGCAATTGCCGTCGGCATCGACCGCACCGTCGGGTACGGCACCCGGATCGGCGATCGCCGGTTCTTCCTCGATCGGACGGACCGCGGGATCGGCACATTGATTAGGCGAGCAGGACGGCACGCCCCCGCTAGTCTTGGTGAGGCAGGCGAACTGAGGTCCTGCCGGACAGCTATATTCGCCGGCAGGATCGACGGCGCAGGCGACCTCCTGGATCGGGCAAAGGAACGCGCCCGAGGCGGTCGGCTGGCAATAGGTAATCTCGCCCGGATCGGACGCATCGCCGCTATTGTTAAGATCGGCGGCGCACATCTGGAGCGATTGCGCCGAGGCGGCAGGCGTCCAGAGTGTCGAGGCGAACGCGAGCGCCATCGTGAGGGTCAGAGCGTACAGGGTTGTTGGCCGGTGAGGAATCATCGCACCGTCCCCGTGCAAACGAGATCCGCCCCCGCCAGCCGCACTGACTGCATCATGACGACCGCCTCTGGAAAATCGTCGAGGCAACCGCACGCCGATACGACCTCCTCACCGGGACCCGCCGGGCAGCGATTGGCGCCGTCGCAGCCATGATAGAAGATGTCGGTGCCGCTCGGGTCGTTCTGCAAGGCTCCGACCACGCCGGAAGGCGCCACGCCATTGTTCGCCTTGATCGCGCGCGTCTTGCAGATCGGCTCGCAGACCGGAACACTGCCGCGATCGGGTAGCGAAAAGCCGGTCGACCAAGTGACGAAAGCGCCGTCCTTCTGCCGGATGCGGTCGCCGAGCAACGTCTCGGTCGAGTGATCGATGATATAAGCGCCCCGGCTGGTGTCCGGTCGCGGTACATCGGCCGTATCGATCGCGCAGCGATAGCGCCGCGAGCGGAGAAAGAAGGGACGCCCGAGCGACACCGTGCAGGCGGCGCTTCCGAAGAGCCTTGTCTGGGGCAGGGGCCGCAACCCTGTCGCCGCGCCATTCCGGAAAGTCTCTACGCCGTCGACATTTTCATCGACGAGGCGGCAGGCCGGCTCCGCCGCGTAGCCTGAGCAGAGGTCAACGATGCGCTCGAACAATTCGCAACTCGTATCGACGCGGACCTCGACGTCGACGGCACCCCAGCGCTTGCCGTTGCCGCCCCGCACGCGCATCGCGACTTCTGCATCGCCAGTCTTGAACGCGGCCGTCAGGTCGATCGGCGTCGTATTGACCGGGTCGAGATCGACCGAACAGTCGCCGGACGGAATGCCGTCGCCAAGCCAGGGACGCTTGCCGGCATAGCCGACGACCTGGCCGTTCAGTCGCGCTTGGACCCAATCGTCGCCCGCGATGCGGGTAATCCGCGCAGAGACGATACGTTCGGGCTTCATCACCCGGAACAAGGCGGCGTAGGTCGGCGGGGTGGCCGAGCAATTTCCCTCGCCCGCGAGCCGGTAGCGCCGGCAGTCGGGCCCGCAGCTTTGCACGAACTCGAACGGCCCCGATGCCGTTACGATGTCGTCATAGCTCCAGGATTTCACCGTCACCTCGCGTTCGATCGTGCAGGCCCGCGTCTGTTCGGCCTTGCCTGTGCCCGCTGGCGAGGCGAGGACGGCCTGGAAGACCGAGCTGGCTTGGGAAGCCGCGTTCGCGTCGCCCTGGATTGCGGAAGGATTGCCGCGATAGGCTGTTTGCGGAAGCGACGGCGCGCCTGTGCAGGCGGTGGTCTCGGACCCGACATAACGGATTACCGGCTCGTCGATGACCGCTTCGGCCACGCCATAACGGGGATCGGCCGTGGTCAAGGCCCCGATCATGCCGCCGCCGAGGTCGCGCAGAACCGATGCGAGATTACCCCAGGCAAGGTTCACGCCGCAGCTGTTGTTGATGCAATAGCATCCGGCCAATTCGGGTAGCTCGACTTCGGTCAACTTGATCCGGCGGTCCGCGCTGACATCCCACCGGAAAGGGCGGCACTGTTCCCACGTTCCCGGCGCGCACGAGATGACTCCGTTCGCGCAAATGCCCGAGACCGGCACGCCGAGGCTCGATCGATCGTCGATGGTCCCGTCGAGGTCACTGTCGCGAGCGACGCTGATCGTGGCGAGGTCGCCGCCCGCGCCGGGCTGGACGAGCACTTCCATCAAGGTCGCGGTCTTCCGGCACGCCAGGTTCGGCGTAAAGGCCTTGCTGTTATCGACAGTGCTGACGGGCTGTCCCGCGAGGCCGGGCGTCACATAGTTGCGCTGGATCGCCTCGCTGTCACCGCTCTTCGCGCGCGATGCCTCGGCCGCGCTTCGTGCCCGCTCCTCCATCGACTGCGCTTGAGCTGGGGATGAGCCTATCAGGGTGGCCAGCGCGGCTGCCACAGCAGACCGGTTCAGGGAGGGGCGCCTGATCCGCCGTGGCGCGGAAGCCGCGCTGGCCGGGTCTGGGGCGGTGCCGGGAGGGGAGGGCGGCACCGCCCCAGTTCCGCATGGCCACCGGCGGCCGTCGAGGCCTTGGCGGGCGAACCTCCAAACGAGGCCGGAGAGCCATGCGAAATGATGGAAGGTCAGCGGTCTCATGGCACGGGTATCCCGGCGCAGCAGATGACCTTCTCGAAGAGCATGAACTGGGCATTGTCCTTGCCAGGCGCGTGCTTGGCGCTCGTCCAGAGCGCACCGGGGCGACCAATATTGACGCATTTGCCGCCTTTGACCGGCTCCATGATCTGGAGCTTGTATCGCGACTTGGTCCAGATCGGCTGGGGGATGAAGGAGCAGCCGTCTGCCGAGCTGATCGTCAGCGCGCCGAGGCGTCCCATCATGAAGGTGCCGCGCGCGGCGAGACCGGCCCACGCCTCGACGCTGTCGTCGAAATGGATGTCGCCGGCGACGGGATAGGTCGCACCCCAGCTCCCCATGCACCAGAAGAGCGGATCGATGACCTTGCCAGCGGCCGCGGCCGCGCTGTCGCCCATACAGGCGAGACCTGCTGCGGGATTGCCGAACAATATCCCTTCGGGCTGGATGATTGCGCCGAGGGCACTCGATTGCCATGTCGGCAGCACCTCGGTGATCAGCGCGACGTCGAACCCGTCATTCTCAAGGCATGGCAGGTCGGTGAACATGTCGAGCATCGCCCAAACCGGCGAGATATAATAATGCATCTGCGCAAACATTTTGCGGGTGTTGGTGCCGTCCGCGATCGACGACTGGCTCCCTTGCAAGCGTCCCCCAGTCGGCATCAGGTCAGCGCCAAGCGCGATCATGCAGCCAGGCTCGGTCACGACGTCGATCATCCGGTTCGGCGACCAGTAGGATACCTTCACCCCGAACCAGAACTGCACGCCCTTGCGACAGGCGCAAAGCGGCTTTGATGCCGATTGCGCGTCGAGTGCCTTGTCGAGTTTGTCATAGCTTCCGATCCGGACGCCGCCGACGGTGATCGGGAAGACGCAGGTCCAGCGTACCTTGGTGATCGGGTTGAAGATGGTGCCGGCTTCGCATTTCGAGGCATGAGCCTGGGAAGGCCAGGCAAGCGAGACGCCGAGACTGATCAGCAGGCCGACGAAGCACAACGAAAGACGGTGCGTCATCGCGGGGTCCCCTCCAGCGTGCGGCTCTTGGGGCCGAATTCCGTGAGCACCAACTGCGTGCCCGACTGCGCGACGATCACTGGCGCGGCGCTAAGACCGAGACGCTGCTTCACCCGCTCTTCGAGAATGTAGATTGCCCGGCCGCTCCGTTCGCCGAGTGCGATCGCATCGCCGCTGTCGGAGCCAAGCGCCGTGAGCAGGATAAAATCCGACGGCCCGGCAACCCGGAGCGCCCAGCCAAGGTCGCGCGGATGGACGATCACAAGGCGTTGCGGCATCTTCACATAGGATAGCGGATTGAGGGTGAACCCCTTCGGGTAGACCATGCGCCCGTCGGGCAGCTTGATGTCGAATTCGAGCGTGTAGAAGGGCACCACCGTCCGCACCCGGTCCGTCGGTGCCGGAGGCAGAGCGGCCGCCTTCAGTGCGCTCCAGCGGCTACGCGGTCCAAAATTCTTGCTCATGTCACGGGGCAGTGTGGCGACCTTGGCCTCGATCTCGGCAAGCGCGTCGGGTTCGGCGATCGCCCAGGTGCGCCCGATTGTGCTATTTCGTGTAGCGATGACCGCTGCAGCCGAGGCGCTCGCGATTGCGCCACTCGCGAAAGCGACGAGCAGCCAGGCGCGCCGCCGCGCGACAGCTTCGTGGCTATAGCCCATGGCGCCGTCTCCAATGATGTGCGGGCGGGTCGGGAAATCCGATCAGCGACAGGACCAATGTGGCCACTGCGAGCGGGGTCAGCACCCAGATCAGCTGCCGCTCGTTGGATCCCGGTGCCGCCGCGAGGAGCAGAAGCATGCTCTGTACTACCTGGAGGAGGAATCCGCCGAGTACCATCCGGACCGCCTGCTGCGACGGTGCTCCTGAGATGAGCCCGTTCATCGCTGCCACCATTGGCGTAGCCGTGTCATGGCCCTCGCTGCCCAAGCCGAGAGAAGCAGCAACGACAGGCCGGTTGCAAAGCAGGTGGCGGCAACCAGCACGCTAGCGCGGAGCACCATCATCACCGGCTGCTTGAGCAGGAGTCCCGCCGCCAGAACGAGCGCGCCCATGATAAAGGTCTCGACCGAAACCAGACGGAAGCGCCAGATGAAGGACTCAGACTCGAAGCGCGCGGCCAGCCGTTCCTCGACCAGCCGGTCGACGATCTCCATGTCGGCCACTGTCAGTTCCAGCGTCTCGGAAGAGGGGGCGGGCCGGGCGCGCATCATGCGACGTCACGCATCGACGGGCGGGGCCCCGCTGTGCTCCCGACCTCGTCCGGATCGACACCGGCCAACCGGCAAATCGCCTCGAGCGGGGAGAGTCCTTGATGGATCAGCGCTTCAAATGCCGCGACCTCTTCGGGCGCCGAGGTGTTGATCCAATAGGAGAAAGGATCGACCACGAGGCGGGCGATGCCGAGCCCGAGCGGCGAGTCTATGAAGACCTCGGAATAATTGGGCTTTGAGTTACGAACTGATTTCAACAGGTCGAGGACGAATCCCGAATAATCGAGAATCTTGTTGTCGACCGCGCGATCATAGGTCGACCCCTGCAGCAGGAACCGGGTCGCGGCATTCTCTAGGATCACCTGTCCGGTACCGCCGAACAGCGCGAGGTCGTTCATGCTCTGCAGCACGATTCCGAACGATCCTCGATATTTGCGCGCGCGGCGATAGCCCTGGCCGAAGGCTTCGGCGAGGCGCGACAAGTCTTGGCCCTCGGTCCGCGTCATGAACTGCGCGGCTTCGTCGCAGAGGACGAAGCGCGGCCGATCGCGCGCCGAGAGATAGAGCTCTTGCGTGACCGCATTGACGACAACCATGACGATGACATTGAAGAGATCGGGCATCGCCTTCAGCCGCTCGAGCTCGAGCACGACGAACTCGTCGGAGCGGATGTCAAGCGTGGAGGGGCCGTTGAAATAATGGCCATAAGCCCCGTCCGACCCGAAATCCCGGAGATTGAAGGCGAGTTCGCGCGCGGTCGGCACGAGATGCTCGACGCTGTCCAACCCGGATTCGACCCGCTCCGGATAAGTGCCGAGCCAGTCGCGCACCGCGTCGATACCATGATCCGCGCGGCCCGTGTCGATAGTCCACTGGACAGCGGACTTCAGGAGATTCCATTCGGACGTGGTAACGCCTTTGCGCGTCGCGGCGTTCGCCATCTCGGCGACAATCGCAACCGCCATGCTGATCGCCGACTGCTTGTCGTCCCCGTCGAGCGCTAGCCCCATGTCGAAGGGGTTGAGGACGAGCCGCTCCTCGCCGATGTCGATATAGCGGCCCGAGCACAAGGTACAAAGCTTGCGGTAGCTGCCGCCGATATCGATGATGCGGATGAGCGCCCCGCCGGCATAATATTGCTGGCAGAGATTGTTGAGGAGAAAGCTCTTGCCCGCGCCGCTCTCGGCCGACACGATGAAATTGTAATTGTTGATGCGCGGATCGAATAGATCGAGCGTCACGAGCTGGCCCTTGCGTCCAGTGTAGAGCAGCGACGGCCGCCCGCCGCCCCGGAAGTCGGTCTGCACGGGCGCCAGAAGCACAGCGGCCTTGACCGGCATTCGAAAGTCGCGTTCGAGGAGCCGCAGCGTTGTACGATCGGGATAGAGCCCGAACGGCAGGCTCATCACCAGCAGCGTTGGATTGAGATAGCTTTCTTCCTGCATCGAGAATGGCAAGGGCTCGCCTTCCCAAAGGCGCTTCGCCCGCGCGGCCATCTCGCGGGCATGGCCACGATCGCGCCCGAACACCCAGAGACACGGGATCACCCGGACGAACTTGGAATTCCCGGCCTCATCGAGAATCCAGCCGATCTCGTCGATCTGCTTGCCGACCTCGACGGCGAAACTCCCCGCCGCCTTTTGCGCGGAGAGGATCTGTGCGCGCTTGTGAATCTCGAATTGAGAATGATCGAAGAGGACATTGAGCGTGTAGAGAAACGGCCCGCCTATCTGGTCGCTGTCCTCCGATGCGCCGCGCATCCCACCCAGGAAACGATTGGCCCGCTCGGCGGTGATCCGCCGCGCCGGCGCCTTCGGCGTAAGACACCGGGCGACCTGATTTCCAAGGAATACCTCGGGTCCTTCGAACAGAAGATCGGGGCCGGCATCAATGATCTGCTTGGCGATCGGCGGCGCCCCGACTGTGGTCCCATCGGCGAAGACGCCCGGCGCGGCATTGGCGACGCCGTTGAAAATCCGCCGGTAGAAGCAGATGATCTCCTCGGGCGGGAGACGCCGGATACCCAGTTTGGAAAGCTGCTCCTCGACCTGCCGGCGAAGATCCTCGCCGAGCGGCCGCCGCGTTTTGATCGACAACAGGGTGCGAAAGTTTCGGACCGGAATGCCGTGCAGCGCGTCGAGGCCATGGCGTCCTGCGCTCAGATAATCGCGCGTCCGGCGCGCCGAGGCCTGGATCAGCGGATCATCCCTGGTCTTGAGATCGAGAAAGGCGTCGAGCGCGTCGTCGATCAGCGGATCGGCGAAGGTGTGGATCTGGAGAACCGTGCCGTCCGGGAAATGGATGTTCAGCAGTCCCTGGAGCGCGCCTTGGACGTGCGTAAACATATAGGCGGTCGGGACGATCTCCCAGGCCTGCCCCCAGCTGTCGTCAATGCACAGGAACGCCTCGCTGCCAGCGTCCCATGCGACCATCGGCAGATAGTTCGAGAAACTGTCCCGCTGCACGGCGCTGCGCATCCGCGCGAAGCTGAGGTTCGAGGACTGCCTGCTCATGGCCGGGGTTCCGCGACCGGCGGGACGGCATCCGATCTGGAGGACTCCTTGACCTGCGACAAGATGGGCGCTTGGGAGGCGCGGGCAGGCGAGGTGATGAGCGCACCGCCGACCACCCAGGTGGGCTTATCCAGCACGGAATAGATGTAACGCGGCATATAGAGCCGGTCGGGTCGCTGCCGATCAGCATAGGGCAGGATGAGCGTCCGAACGGTGCGCGCCGGCCGCAGCATCGGTGTCACCGGCGCATCAATCAGGCCCTTGAGCTCCTGGTAGACGCTCTCCTTGTAGCTGCCATAGACGTCCCCGCCTGTCCGGCCGCGCGCCTTCGGAGCCGCGGAGCCGTCATTTATGCTGCGCAACATTTTCTGGTCGTTGGTCACCGCCGGATCCGACTTCGAACGCGCGCCGGCGACGGCATCCTCATAGGCGCGCTCGGGATGGATGCATTGGCCATGATCAGAGTTCTTGCAGTCGAACTTTTCCGAAAAAGGCGACATAAGCGAGCCGACGCTCGCGCAACCCGAGAGGGACGCGGCGATCGCCAGGGCGGGCAGGGTGGACGACAGGATACGAAAGTTTGGGACCATGGCGGTTTCTCCCTTGGGCTTGGATAAGATGCGCATCAGAATTTGCTTCCGACGGAGGGCTTGATCTCGAGCGCGATGCCCTCCTGGATGACGACCACGACCTCCTTGGCGGCGCCCACCTCGACCACCGGGCCGGCTTGCCGTGCCAGGTCGAGGTAGAAGTCGGTGAGCTTGTCCGACGATTTCGAGAGGCCTCCAGCAATGCCGGCCTTGGCCGCGTCGCCGGCATCAAGGCTGCGAACGCTGCCGAGCGCAGACGTCGACACGCTGCCGTATGTGCCCTCGACCGTCTGCGAAATGCCCGCGATCGTGCCCGCGATGAAGGAGCGGGCGAGTGTCGCGCCCGCGCGCGTCACTACCTTGCCTGAGAGGCCTTTCTTGCCATCGGTGTCGACGAAGAATCCCTTGATGGTCTGGTCGACCACCGCATGCTCGTCGAAATCGACACATGAGATCGATACGAGCTGGACCTCGACCCGCTCCTTGGCGAGGCTGCCGGTTGCGTTGCCGATTACGAAGCACCCGGCCAGATTGGCTTTCACATCGTTCGGCAGAACGGCGGGCGCCTGGACGCGCGCGATGATCGGCTCTGGATTATTGGTCGCGTCCTTGCTCGCCAGCGCGTCGATCCCGGTCAGGAGCCGTGCCCGCATGAAACCAGGCGGCAAATAAATCGTCCGGTTCGCTTTTTTTGAGCGAGCCCCGCCGGCCGCGCCTCCTTCGGGAACCACGGCCGTGGTCGCCGCGCCGATTGCGCCAACCTGGCGTTCAATGGGGGGCGCCGGCGGCGCTGCCGGGGCGGCTGGAGCTGCGGGCGGGGGCGGGATCACACCCGCCTCGCCGTTCGCTTCGGGCGGAGCGGGCGGATAGGCCGGGGCATCTCCCGGAAGGGCCGGGGGTAGCCCATCGTAGGCGCCGCCTTGTGTGGCGGGCATGCCATCCCCCAAGCTTCCGGGCGTGACCTTGCCTTCCTCGATGGCGGTGACCCGGTCGCCCAGCAGCGTCTGCCCGTCGAGGATCTTTTGCAGATCGCCGCGAAGCTTGACCTCGAGGCTGTCACCGCGAAGGCCCGCGCCCATGTCGAGCTTCGACGCTTCCGCCGGCTTCGGAGCCTCGGCATCCTTCGACGAACTCGCCGTGTAGAGCCCGAGCCCGACCAGCGCGATGGCCGATACGACCCCGGCTTGCTTGGCTCTCAACTGCTGCCGTGACGTCATGCGCTCCCACTGCGCCCGGAAATCGAACAAGGCCGGACCTTGCGATCCCTCGGCTGACGTTATCTCGCGAACAAGCGTTTCATCGCCTGTTGCGGCGCTGTCGGCTTCGGCGCTCACGGCTGCGCACTCCGGCGAACGACGATGAGGCGCGCGGTGTCTCCCGCGGCGAGCGTCAAGCGGTCGAGCGTCACCGAGAAGATATCGGCACCAAAGGCATTGTCGAGAAAATCGCGCTCGTCGAGCGAGGTCGCTTCTGTTGCGTGAAGCAGATATTCGCTTACCGAAAGACCTGCGCCCTCGATTTCAAGGCGCCGCCGCTCGGTCGTTTTGACCTGCGGCAGGTCGCCGACTGCGACGGCCTCACGCGCGGGAGCGACCTCGGTGAAGGATGCGGGAACGCGGTCCTGAAGGATCGCGAGCGCGATGCCCACGGCCCGTTCTTCCTCGACCAGCGGTGCGAGCAGGGCGTCATTGGCCCGCGTGCGCTGGGCGGACCCGGGAACGAGCGTCACCGTCTGTGCGGGGATGTCGGCGGGTTCGGCATAGAGCGGATAGATCGCGCCGTTGCACGAAACGAAGAATTCGGACGGCGTTGTCACATAGCTGCGGGTCTTGGCGCCGGCATCGTCCATTTCGTGGACGAGGAACTTGATCCAGGCGTCTGATCCGCCGCGCTCGACCGCAAGGCCCTTTTCCGCCGAAAATTTCACATCTTCGATCTCGCCGCCGACGCATACGACATGGTTCACGTCGCGATTGGAGAGCCGGATGCGGCTGGTCTGGTCGGGGAGCACGGAGACCGATTGGGCGAGGGCTGCGGACGGCGCCAGCAGTGCGCCGAGGAGGCAGGCAAACCTCCGGCGGTTACCGGATATCGGCATTGAAATTCTCCTCTTGGAGGGCGGTCAGCCAGAAACGGCCATTTTCGGTCGCGTAGCGAATGCGCAGATTGCCACGAAACTTGCGGATCACGCCGCCGATCACGCGGACTTTTTCGACGGGCACCAATATTTCAGTGGCCGTGTAGGTGACGGGCTGGTCACCCCGAATATAGGTCGCGATCGACAGCGTCGGATTATTCTCGAGCTCGCCCAGCAAATGACTGAGACTATCGCGAAGCGCGTTGTAGGCGCTTGGATGGACGATCGTCAGCAGTTCCTGGAATTGCCGGTCCGCCGAATAGGCGGAATAGGTCCCCGCAAGACCGACGATATTGAAAGTGATCGTACGGAGATAGGTTTCGGAGGGCTTGCTGCCGGTGACATAAAGGTCTCCGGTGGCGCCGAACGGGACGATGACCGTGCGCTGAGCCTGGTTCGTCGAATAGATGACGGTGCCGAGCACCATGCTCACGCCAAAGAGACCCGCGATCGCGAACTTCAGCAACCGGTTCTCCTCGAAAAGGTTGGCCGATCCCTGGAGATAGCGGTGCAAATGCCAGCTCGGGCGCGTATCGCCGATCATGTCGGCGCTGTCCTTGCGTCTGAAGAAACCTGCCATCGGACCTACTCGAAGAAGCGGGTCTGGGTTGGACCCGGGTAGAAGCGGAAACGGATGAGACCCCAGCGCCAGGCGAGGTGCGGAATGAAACCGCGCGGCTTGGTTCGCTTCCACGGAAGGAAAAGGAGAAGGGCGCCGATGAGTCCCCAGCCGATCAGGCCGCCGACGATGACCGCGACGAAGATCGTGCTCATGACGACGACAAATTCCTGGGCGTCGAACCAGAGGATCTGGACCGGTCGATGCAGGAACTGCGGCAGACGTTCATCCAACGCCCTTCTCCCATGCTTCATCACGCGTCGGCGTGACATCCCGGAAATGACCACCACTTCCGGTTCCGGATGACGCGTCGGTCGCCGGGTCCTCCTGCGACGGCGCGCCGAATGTCAGATCACCATGCCGAAGGTCTGGAGGATCGAATCCGCCTTGATGAGGCAGACCGCCGCCACGATCGTCGGGATGCCGATCATGATGTTGGAGAAGAGCCGCGAGACGCCGAACAGAAAGGCGGCGACGCCGCCAACGAAGCCCAGCGGGCCCTTCACGCCCTTGTTCACGACGATGTCGTAAATGTCGTAACCGAGGTCGCCGGCCGCCGGCGCCTGGAATGCGTGGGCCACGCCGGCGCACGCGACTGCGGCCAGGAGGAAAAGGACTGCCGCGTCAACCGTGCGGACCGTCCTTCCCCGAAACATTGTCATCATGTCCATTCTCCTTGAAGGGAGACCGTCCGAAGATACCTGCCGGCACGACGAAAATCGTTTCCGGCCGACGGCAGCGGTGGACGGTCTCCAAAAAAGCCGATGCCGCCGGCATTCCGGTCCTCGATCCCCTCAGGTCGCGCTCATGCGAGCGGCAGGGAGCAATCGGGGCCCGCCAGAAATTCTTTGGGGGGGTGAGGCTGCCGATCAGGGATCGGCGCCAGCGGCTCCCTTCTTCCCATTCAGGAACGCCTCGAGTTCCGCCTGCTGGAAGCCCGACACGAACTTCCCATCGACAAAGAGGGTGGGGGTGCCGGAAATGCCCATCTTGCGGACTGTTGCTCCGTGGCGCGCGACCTGCTCCGCACCGGCCTTGCATTTCGTCAGACCGGGAGGGCTCGCGCCCGCATAAATCGCCCTGAACGCCGCCGCCTTGTCCGGCGAGCACAGGATGTGCTCGGCCTTGGCGGCCGCGTCCGGGTGGATACCGCTCACGAAATAGACGAGCCGCTGGACCGGCTTGCCTTCCGCAGCCTTTGTCGCCCAGAAGCGATCGAGCGCCTGGCAATAGGGGCAATCGGGATCCGTGAACTCGATGACCTTCGGCGCGCCGACGGGGCCGATGACCAGGGCGTCGCGTTCGTCAATCGCCCCGAGCCGCTTTCGCGCGCTGGCGTCCTGAGCCATCGCGGTGATGTTCACGCCATTCTTGTCGTAAATCGCCGCGAACAGCAGATGATCGCTTTCCGGCGCGAAATAGAGGACTCGCCCGCCGGCGATAGCCTGATATATTGGCCCCCTTACAGGCGCCGGTCCGAACTCCTCGAACTGGAGGTTGGTGAAGGTCTGTCGCAGCTCCCGTTCCGCCTGCCCGGCGGCATCGCCGAGCGCGTCCCCGGACTCCTCCGCCGATGCGGCGTGCGCAAGCGCAGGGGACGCGATGGCCATGGCGGCGCAGCACAAAGCACTAGCGGCGCGCATCGAATTTATCTCCGGCGGGCGCGACCGCGTTGAGGAAGATCGACCTGTCGATCCGGTGCGCCGCGCCAAGCGTGACCGGCGTTTTCGCC
Organism: Sphingopyxis sp. H050; assembly: GCF_001468265.1. GTDB lineage: Bacteria > Pseudomonadota > Alphaproteobacteria > Sphingomonadales > Sphingomonadaceae > Sphingopyxis. Next base: position 30,821 of record NZ_LNRZ01000002.1, read on the forward strand.
AAAGGCTCGCGAGGGTCCAGGATCGGGACGGTACGGCGTTCGATTGAAAAACCGCTCGCGTCCTGGGTGACGATCAGATCGCCCCGTCTGGCGGACGGTTCGGTCTGCCCGGCGCAGCGACCCGGATCGGAGTGCGCCGATGCGGGCGTGCCGCCGGATAACAGGATTGCGATGCCCGCAAGGCACCGATTGTACGGCGTCATGACTATCTCCTCGTGGCGCAAATTGCGCGGTGATTGACGATCGGTGGATCGGAACGGACCTGATGATCCGAGACCAAATGGTCTCCTCCAACCGGAACGAGGCGAGGAATGATGATGAAACGAAGAGCGCACAATGATGAGGGCACTGAAGTGCCGATTGTGCAAATTGCGCGCCGACGCTGCCTAAACGGCGCCCTGATTCACGATTGGCGGGCCGCGGGGTCACAATTGATCCCGGGAGACCGAAAAATGCACTTCGGCTTACTGGCGCAAATGGTTAATATGCTCATGGTATCACCACGCTGGTTTTCTGTGTGCTGGGAGGCAGACCGATGACGCGGCAATCACGCACGTTCAAATTGCGGCTTTCTCCGGCAGGCATGGATTTGCTCATCGACTCCCATGTCCACCTGATCCGAAGCACGCGGGCATTGCTCGCCTGGGGCACCACCCTCCAGGTCGCAGTCGATTGCCTCGACCGAATGCCGGCCCCCAAGGTTCTGGAGCAACTCGCCTCGCTTTCGACGGCGGGCCTTCAGGGCGGCGAGGATCATTATGTCGGCGCGTCCAAGGGGCTCAATCATATGGCGACGCGTATCGCCGAGCGCGTCGTTGAAGTCGCGCCGGATCGTGATGCGCCGACCCTGGCGAGCATCTACATTGTCGCCCTGCACCAACTCACAAGAACCGACCACAAAACGCTCCGTGCGACCTATGAACGCGTGAAGCCGGCAGCCCATAGCGGCGTGCCCGGATAGAAGCCTTCACTTTCTCAAGGTCTTGCGCGACGCGACCCGGCAAGAATTGCGGCAGTTCCGTTTGACCGTGGTGTGATGCACACCTAGCATTCCAAGAGTTACAGGCCTTGGCTGGGGCAATCTCCCGAGAAGGAGACGCGGAAATGTCGCTGGAAGACGCGGCTTCCGTCGCTGAAGGCCCGCTGTCGCGTATCAAGGAACAGTCGGGAAGGCGAATTGAGGAAGCGAGAAAACGGGAAGGGCTGACGCAACGCGAATTGTCGAGAGAGCTCGGCATGGGCGTGCGCTGGCTACGCGAAATCGAATCCGGAAATCCGAAGGCAAGGCTCGATGACCATCTGCTCTGTGCTTACAAGCTGGACCTCTCGACAGGGCATATCCTCATCCCGCTGATGTTCTATTCGCAGAAGATGGCGTTTCCGATGCAACTCGCGATCGGAGATCTGCGCGAGCTCGAGCGACTATGCATCGAAGTCGTCGCGCAAAAGCATCTCGACCAGCTGACGAGTGCGCTCACGCCCCGATGGAGCCAAGGGCTCCGGATATCATCGGCTGCCTGATCGATGGGGCTCGATACCGCCACTCACCAGCGGATTTACCGCGCAATCAAGGAAGACTATCTCGCTGGTGTGTTCTATCCAGGAGCGCGGATCCCAATTCCGGCGATCGCGCGTCGCTCCGATTCCAGCGTAACGCCTGTGCGCGAGGCCCTGTATCGCCTCGTTGGCGAGGGGCTCGTTGAAGCCGATCCGGACGGCGGTTTCCGAATCGCGCTTCCTGACTTCAATGCGCTTGCCAATCTCTATGCGTGGTCGGGGCATCAGCTTCTGTCTGCCCTGCACTTGACAAGCCGATCCGCCATAAAGGCTGCGATGGCGCGGATCCGGAGTCTGGATATCGGCCCGGATCCTATCTCTATCGTCACGGCGACATCGGCAACATTTGAGGCGATCGCGTGGGCATCTGGAAACAGCGAATACCTGGATTCAATCCGGCGAACCAATGAACGCCTGCACTATTCTCGACTCGCCGAGGTCGGCCTCTTCGGCGACCTCGAACGGGAGCTTCGGACGTTTGTCAGAAACGGCACAATCGACGTCAAAATGAACGTCCGAAGACGCGTGACCGCTTATCATCGACGACGCGTGGAGCATGTGGCGCAACTCTGTGCCTTGCTACAAGGTACCGCATAAGCTTCTGAAAACCGGGCGCGATCCTCGTCAGGTTAATTTCGATTTTGGTCTAAATCGCTGATTTAAAGCAATAATTGCTGCGTATATGGGCGGAGAACTCCTTCAACCCGCGTAAATTGGGACTACCGCGAATGTCCGCGGTGTTTGAAGAAGGAACGTATCATGCAACGCAATGACGATCATCTCGACGCCGAAGTCATCGACCTCGGCGTTGCCAGCGAAGTCACCAAGGGGTCCATCGTGGGACCGCTCGACACCAAGGGTGGCCGCGATTTCGGTGCCGCGGGAATCTCCGACGACTGAACGGGAGGGCGCACGGCCCCCGGGTGTCGTGCGCCCAACCCCGAGGGGTTCGACCATGCCTCTGCGCCTGCGAGACGATTTGTACTTCTGCATCTGTTCTGGACGAGCCGTCTTTCTGGACGTCGGTGCCGACCGATATTTTCAGTTGCCGGTTCATCAGGATTTGGCTTTCCAGCGGTTCGCCTCTGGTCAAGCGCCACAACCAGGCGACGAGACCACCCTCGAGGCAATGGCAATCAGCGGCCTGATGGTCGATGCGCATCATGGTGCGCGGACGTTTTCGCCTGTCACTGTCTCCCCGCCAATGGCCGAGATCGACCCGATGCTGTCTATGGCCAGGCTGACCGATCGGCTCGCGGCCCTCCTCTCGGTCCATAGAGCGCGACGCGCACTAGCCAAGCGACCACTCAAAAACCTCTTTAATACCATGTCGCGGTCGAGCGCCGCGCTCGTTCCGGATCGCATCGAAGATTGGACCGCTGTAAACCGCGTCGCGGCGGCGTTCGCGGTAAACGGCATCATCATACGGCGTCAGGATCAATGCCTCCCGCTGTCGATCGCTTTCAAACACCTCTGCCTTGCACGCCGGACTCCCACCACGCTGGTGATCGGCGTCAAGCTCGACCCCTTTGTCGCGCATTGCTGGATTCAAAGAGACGAATATGTGGTCAATGACACGCTTGAACGTGTTCGACTTTTTACCCCGATACTGGCGCTCTGATGGCGCTTCGATATCTTGTGTTGGCCTCGCGCGGCGGCAAACTCGACGACGGACTGGTCGACGCGGTCGGTGAACGAACTGGGCTTGTCGCGCATTGGCGCTCTAGCCGTCACGCTGTTCTGACGAGCGAGCAGCGGTCGCCACTCGGAATTGGTGACGGCGCCGGTACGATCATCGGCGACCTGTTCCACCGCCATGGCAGCGGCCCCGCGATCAGGGATTTCGATGCCGCGTCCGGGGTCGGCCTCTCTGCAGCGCCGGTCCGGGAACTCCTGGAGCGTTACTGGGGCGGATATCTTGCTGTCTGGACCGATGGCGAACTGGTCCGCGCGCTTCGCGACCCATCCGGCCAGTTGCCATGTTGCTATGCAGTCGGTCCAAGGGCCGTTGCGTTCGCATCGGATCCAAGACTCTTGATCGATGCTGGGGTTGTAAATGTGTCGATTGATTGGGGCGGGGTAGCGACCACTCTCTATGTCGACGACCTCGCGCAGATACGCACGGGACTTACCGGTGTCTCCGATTTGCTTGCAGGCAACCTTGCTACCGTGGACGAACGTGGCTGCTCGCAGGCTGTTTGCTGGTCGCCGTGGCACCATGTTTCGAACCCCCTGGAGGTGGATTATTCCGTCCATGTCGAAAGACTGCGCCGGGCTGTCGAACAATGCGGCCGGGGGTGGGTCGCCACATTCGATAAAAGCATTTTGGCCGTATCGGGCGGCCTCGACTCGTCGATCCTCGCGTCGTGCGTGGCGGGATCGCCGGAAGTGGAATGCTTCACACTTCGAACGAATGAACCGCGAGGGGACGAGACAATCTATGCCGAGGAGCTGTGCAAATGGTGCTCGCTGCCGCTCGAGACGCGAACCTATCGGCTCGATCGAGCCGATATCATGCAGTCCGCCGTTGCGCATCTGCCAAGGCCCGGGGGGCGAGCGCAGATGGTGGCCTATGATGAAACCGTTGTTCGGCAAATGGCGGCTCGGTCCGCGACGGCATTCTTCACGGGCGCTGGCGGGGACAATGTCTTCTATAATACACGCTCTGTTCGCCCTATCGTCGATCGCTATCTCGCGGCTCCGACCGTCCCGGGCCTTCTGGCGACACTACGCGACCTCGCACAGGTCACAGAAGCGAGCATTTGGGAAGTGGCGCGTCGTGCTTTTTCCGTTCCGAGACGCCGCGGCCCCAAATATAGCTGGCCTTTCGATCCGCAGTTTCTCCATCCAGGCTGGATCGGACACCTGATACGGGAAATGCCATCTCATCCCTGGCTGGAGGCGCCGACGGACGCGTTGCCCGGGAAATGTGGACATGTCGCCATGATCACGCGCGCCCAACATTATATGCACGGACACGACAGGCGACTTAATTTCACCGAGATCGCACCTCTTCTGTCGCAACCCGTCGTCGAAGCGGCATTGGCCATTCCCAGCTGGATGGCTTGCGAGGGCGGCGTCGATCGCTCTGCGGCACGGCGCGCCTTCGCCCCCAAGCTTCCGTCGAATATTATCCGCAGGCGAATGAAAGGCGGCCCGGACGCGTTCGCAATGGAGATATTGAGATCCAACTACGACCTCGTTCGAAACCGGCTTCTGGGGGGGCAACTCGCAGCCAATGGGATCATCAATAAGCCGGAACTGGAGGTTGCGCTTGCTAAAGACCGAATGACGCATGGTACGAATTATGTGCGCCTCCTGCTTCTCCTCGACACCGAATCCTGGATTGAAGCGTGGCAATCGAGTGCGGACCAACACAACATAAGCGCCCGGGAATCCGTCGCGAGTTGACAAAATGCACTACGACTTCCAGCTTCATCCACAATGGTCATCCTTCCGGCATTTTTCGCGAAGGTCCTGCCAGTGTTCGGCTTCTGCTCGTCGACGGGGGTCGGTCGGAAGGTCCCCTTTGAACCAGAAGTTGAACCAGTCGAGCGACCGCTGATAAATCGCCAGCCGGTGCGCGGGCTGCCACTTAATGTGGAATTCGTTTGGAAACACAAACAGGTCCACGAAACGACCTGCCTGCTTCAAGGCGGTGTAAGCCTCAAGCCCGCCCATATATTCGCGATCGGATGCCTGTATCAGGATTGGCATTTTGATCCGGTCCGTGTTCTGAGCGAAGGAAATTTCACGCCAAAACTCGGGCGCCGGCTGAAGGATGCTCGGATAGCCGATCTGCCTGTAGAGTTCGTCGAGGTCGGGCCCGTCGAGATAGGCTTGGGACCGCTCCCAGCAACAGTGGCTCATGATCGCTGCGGAGAACAGCGAACTGTGGAGTGCGGCGAACTGAATGGTTGTCGTGCCGTCGCTCATCCCGGTGATGCCGATGCGCTTGTCATCGATGATCCCGCGATCGATGAGCTGTCTAAGCGGCGTCTCGATCGATGAGAGAAAGCTCTTCCGATTGCCCCAATCTTTTAGATTGACCTGCTCGACCTCGATCAGGGTCGTCGCGCCCGCCAATATTCCGAGATGCGGTGGCCGGTTGACGCTGAGGACCGCATACCCCTTGTTCGCAAGCGCCTGGATCGGATATTCATCTCCGACGCCGCCCCGCAAGAATCCCCGCGACACATATTGCACGACGACCGCCGGATAACGTCGTCCAGGCTGGTAATTTGCGGGGAAGACGAAATCCGCTGCGCTGTCCAGCCCAAAGCTGTTCCGGACGTTTATACGCTCGACTTTTCCAACCCGGAGACCTCGCCATTCTGGGTTCGGATCGAAAAGCGTTTCCATAGACCCGCGCCGAAGATCTATCCGAACGAGGTGCCGCGGTCGGGTCGACGTTTCGCGCAAACACAAGAGGCTGTGCCCCGATGGTTCGCAATCGGCAAAATAATCCTTCGTTTGCAAAATCCGCTTCGGGCGCGCCTCGCCGGGGTTCCATTCGTAAAGACCCGTCAGGCTCTTGGCCCAACCCTCTCGCCGAAGAAAGAGCACCCGCTTTCCGCCTGCGATCGTCCAGGCGGGCGCTTGGGCATCCGAACAACTGTCAGACGCACAACGAACGGTTCTGCCGTTGGCCCCGGCATATTTGACCGTCGTGCCCGGATAGACAAAAGTGGCGTCGGTCGTTTCAACCCACGCATCGGGCACGCGGCTCTGCTTCGCTTTGGCGCCAGGTTCACGCGGGGTCTTGATGGATGGGGCGTCGAGCGCATCGCGCTCGATAGCTGTCGCGGGCCGCGCGCTGCCGCGCTCCAGATCCAATGCGTGGAACGTGGAGGCAATCTGTTCCGGCAACTGCGGCTTGCTTCCGGCCAGCGGGAAAAACCGGTCGTCGAAGTGATGGCCCGTAAGCCCTTCTCGCTCGATGGCCGCTTTGGCTTCGTCTAGGGCAGGGCGGGTCGTGAAGATGACGCTTCTGCCATCGGGCATGAGCCGAAATCGATCGACATCGATCGGGCTATCAGTCAGCGGCGCGCTTCCGCTTCCATCGATTGCAGCCTTCCAGACCTGTGTCCGTCCATGCACGCGCTTCAGGAACATCACCCACCGACCGTCCGGAGTCCATTGCGGCGTGATCGCTTCGATAATCCCGCTTTCCTGTGTTGATCCATCGAGCTGGTGTGTTTCATAGCGGATGAGATCTCCGCCCTGGTCGATGAGCCGCGGCGCGGCGCCCGACAAGGGAACGACCATGATCCCTTGGCAATAGCTGTTCGACGCCGGATCGGCTTGTCGCAGAGGAAGCGCCACGGCGCTTCCATCCGGCGATAATGTGAACAGGCGGCGGTCGGGAAGCTCATTGAGCGGCGGACCGATGTCGCGAACCCGCGCGAGATCTTCTGGCTCGACGCCGCGTCCATTTCCCTTAGGCTGTTCGAAGGCGGGGGGGACCAGTCCGGAACAATCCGATTGGGCGGCCCAGCCCGGCCCAGCCAAGAGGAACTGAGACGCGAGCATGGTGGCGCAAGCGAGCATGCGATTCCGGTGGCCGCGCACAGGTCACCACGCCTTCGTGATCGTCAGGTTGATCGTTCGGCCCGACGCAGGATAGTTCGTTGAATCATACGACGGGTCGCTCACGCTTCTGCTGCGCGTCCTCGATGGATGTTCGTTGAAGAGGTTGCCTACCGCGACGAGCACACTGGCGCCGCGGAGGGGGCCAGCCGATGCGCTGCTTTTCCACTGTCCCGCAAGATCAATGCTCACAAAGGAGCCGACGCGGACAAGCGGCGGGAGCCTGTTGTCCAAGGTTCCGCCTATATAGGTGCCAAAACCCGACAGGCTAAACTCGCCATGGTTCCAGGTAGCACCGCCTTGAGCTCGCCAGTGGGGCGGGTTGAAAATGAATCCCGCGAGGCCGACCGTTGCGGCTCCTTCCAGAAGCTGCCGGTTGCTCTTGAGATAGGTCGCCGACCCTTGCAGGCTCAGGTGGTCGCTAGTGCCCAACTCGATCCCATAACTAGCCGCAAGGTCGACGCCGCTCGCTTTCTGCTGAGCCGTGTTGCGGAGCACACCTTCGACCAGCGCATAGACACTGCCCGGATCATAAGGACCGCCAGTAAAATTCTCGAGGCCGAAGAGCGAGCCCGCCGACCGGGCTTCAATCTCGGAAGCGCTCGGAGATAATGTAATCAGGTGGTTATAAAGCGGATCTGATAGCGCGCCGAAAAGTGACGTAATGGGATTGGCAACGCGGCCATTGTAGCGGATTTCGAAATAGCTTGCCTCGATCTTGAGGCCAGGCGCGAAACGCGGTGCGATCGTGGCAGTCGCTGTCCAGGTTGTTGCCCTCTCCGGGCGTAAGTCGGGATTTGCACCGGCGGTATAAGCAACGGTGCTGCCCGCAGGCGCATTGCTGGCGCCGAAGAACTCCACTGGGAGCAGAAGGACTTCATAGCCCCGATACTGGTCGTAGAGCGTCGGCGCCTTGAACGATTTTCCCCAGCTGAGCTTGAAGGAGAGACTATCGTCCGGACTGTAGATCAATCCCAACTTGGGCGATGCCACGCCGCCGATGTCTTCATAGTCTTCATACCGCACGGCCGCCGTCGCTCGCAGTTCTCGAAAGAATGCAGCGGCGTTGGTTTCGCCGAAAATAGGCAATGACAGTTCCCCAAAACCATAACGTACCTTGTGCCGCCGGTTGAAGGAAAGGATCGGGGTCGTGACATCGCCAATGGTCTGGCTGCTGCGAGCATCGAGGCTGGTAGATCGAATCCCGGCACCGATGACGAGCCGCGTGTCACCGCCCGGAAGCGCGAAGAGCGGACCTTCTCCATAAGCCTCCAGGCTCTCGATCGAATTGTCATATGGAATCCGACGCGTGCTCGCGAGCTGGCCACGTCGATAGGAAATGCCATTGCCGATCGTCCGGTCTTCACCATACGTCCCCGCGACGCTGAGTTCCCATGATCCCGGAAGCTGGACGCGCCACGTCGGTGAGATCGAGAATGTCTCGACGGTGCTCGCAAACGTATCGCCAAAAATGCGGACATCGGAGTCGACGGAAAAGGGGTTCGCCTGCGAAGATTTTCGCCGGCTATATTGGCCATCGATCTCGATGCGAACGCTGTCGGTCAACTGGTGGAAACCGGAAACGACGCTGCTGAACTGATCCATGCCCGGTATCAGAGTCGCCGATCCGTTGACGCTGTCCGCATAGGGTCTTTGGCCTGCGGTGATCGGTGTGGAATGCTTATAGTCCGCCGTCAGCAATATGCCGCCGCCCGTCCAGGTCGTACCGGTGACCGCGCTATACTGTTGCTCGGTCCCGCCACCGTCGGTCGTGAACCCCACCCGCGCCGAGGTCCACACGCCGTCAAAGCTCTTGCGCAGAATCACGTTTGCAACGCCGCCGACAGCATCGGATCCATAGAGTGCGGACGCGCCGTCAGCCACGATATCAAGCCGGTCGATAGCGGCCAATGGTATCGCCGAGATGTCGACTCCCTGGCGAACCCCGTCATACGCAACGCGGTGACCGTTAATCAGCGTGAGCGTCGCGTCGGGGCCCAGGCCACGCAGGTTGACCGTTGACGACGAGTTCAGATTCTCGCTTCCTCCTTGCCCGCTGCCCACGACACCTGGGTTTTGGCCGCCGCTGAAGTTTTGCGGGAGGTTGCGAACATATTGACCGAGATCAGAGAAACCTCGCTCCACGATGTCATCACGCGTCGCAACGATGACGGGTGAGGCAGATTTGCTTCCGCGAATTCGGGTGCCGGTCACGAGGATGGCTGTGTCTTCTTTCGCCGTCGGGCTGAGTTCGGGGGCACCCGACGGTGCCGATCGCCCCCGAATGACATAGCCGCCATCCTGGAATTCCGCGACAAGATCGGTCCCCGCCAGCAGGCGGGCGATTGCTTCCTTGACGCTATAGGAGCCGCGAAGCGGAGCGACCTGCCGTCCTGCGACCGCTTCGGACGCGAAAATCACCTCCACCCCGGCCTGCCGCCCGACCGCGATGAGGGCGTCGGCGAGGGGCATCGATGCGATGCTGAAGTCTTGCCGGGTATCCTGTGCCAGGGCGATATTCGGAACGCACAAACCGCCAATCGCAACCACCGCCAGCAACGTGCTACGGCCAAATCGTCTCGCCACCATCCTGTCCCCCAATTTCTCGCCGGCTAGTCGGCTATGGGGAATGGACGCTCGCTATCGCGAACTACGGGGCGGCTGCGAGATTATTTATTTCGTCGCCGCAACAAGATCTCACCATCTGGAGCATGCTCGACAGCGAGGTCGAAGAGGAGCGCAAGTTTGGCCGCGAGCTTATCCGGCTCATCAAGACGAAACCGGCCGGATACCTTCAAGCCCGCAAGTTCGTCGTCGACCACCCGAATGGATGGTCGATGGCGACTGGCAACCGCCAGAATCTCGCCAAGCGGCGTTGCCGCAAACTCGCGCACATCCGGCACGACGGTCTCCGCGGCCGGGCGTTTGGCGTCGCTGACCGGAGGGGGCGGCACCACCTGCGGACTGACCGCGCTCCCGTACGAAACCGTCTCGCCCATCACCATGCGCTTGATCGTGCGGGTTCTCGTCGCACTGGGCATGGCGACATCGACCTTGCCTTGAAGAAGTCGCACCGTCACATGCTCCTCGCGATTCAGGGCAACCTCGAAGATTGTGCCGCGCGCCGTGATGCTCCCGCGCGCCGCGAGAACCACGAAGGGCCTTCTCTCATGCGCGACCTCGAATCTGGACCGGCCTCGCTCGAGACGAAGCGTCCGCTGCGCGCGGCTATAGCGGACGACCAGTGCGCTTTCGGGTTGCAACGTCACCTTCGAGCCATCGGACAGCACCTGCGTCAAGACCTGCCCCTCTCGCGTCGCCAGCCGCAATGCCCCTTGGGGCGCGACGGCGGCGGTTTCCGGCACCGGGCGCCATGGTCCGTAAACCCATAGGGAGGATAATCCGGTCACGATGACTGCCAGCGCGGCCAACACTCCCAGGGTCTGGTGTGCACGGCGCCGATGAGCGGGATCACTTCGCGCATCTTCGCCATCCCGTTCCTCCTTCAGGAACTTGCCCATCGCATAGATTTCGCTCGCGCGATTGTAGAACGCCCGGTGCAGGGCGCCTCGTGCAAGCCACGCCTCGAACGCGGGTTTGTGCAAGTCGGCTTCGGGGCCGCGCATCCGGCCGAACCAGACGGTCGCTTCCCCCATGAGGCCGTCCCCGTCGTCCGGTTCGTCCTGAAATCCTTGGTCGCTCATCCCTTGTTCAGCGCTTTCCCGATCCGGAGGATCGCCTCTCCAATATGCCATTCGACCGTTCGCGTGCTAATGCCGAGTTGCCCGGCGATCGATTTGACGCTCAGCTCCTCAACCCTGTGTAAGAGAAAGACCTCCCGCGTCCTAGGCGGTAAAGCATCAACTGCGGCGCGATAGAGTTCCTGCATCTGCTCTACTTCGATCGCATGGGCCTGATCGGGCTCCTTGCCCGGCTCAATGCCGTCCATCGACGTGAAAACAGGCTGTCGCCGTCGCTTCCGGTGTCGATCGATGAGAAAATTACGCAAGATGCGCTTGAAATAACCTTCCGGGTCACGAAGCTCGGCGAGCGGACGTCCAGCCGCCAATCGTGCGAACACATCCTGGACGAGATCTTCAGGATCCTCCAGGCCACGGAAGCGGAACCGGAAGTATCGCGCCAGCTGCGGGGCTTGGGTGCGGTAGACTGCTTCAAGATCGCGGCGGTCGCTCGCGGTCTCCTCGCCATGATCTTCCATCCGGGAGGGCATGGGATCACACGAAGATCGTGTCATGACCGGTCGCAACCGGGACAAGGGAAAGGCAGACAATAATCACGGGCAGGCCATCCGAAGATGCCGGTCAAGATGCCTATACTATCGTTCGACCCGAATGGTCGAACGCCCGTGATGTCTGGCAGGATAATTCCACAACGTCGTTTGCCGGCAACCTGACGCGCTGCGCATCAAATGTGCATCACATCTCGCTCCTTCGCAACCATGTCTTTGTTCCCCCTCAAGATCCGCATTGATCTATGAGGCTGATCAATTCCTCGATGCATTCGTCGAGCAAGCGAAGGCCGGCGGCGGAAAGGTCCACATTGACCCGCCGCCCGTCGCGGGGATCGGGATATCTGGTCAAAAGCCCGCATTCAACGAGCCGGTTGATAGTGAATAATGCCGTGCGGCCCGGAACATTGGTCGCGCCGCACAGGCTGGTCAACGAGATGGGCCGGTGCTCATCGCGCAGATAAAGGTCCAGCATCATGTCGAGCGCCGGCGTCGAGAAGAGGTCGCGCCCCAGCCTGTCGCCGACATGGCGGCCCACGCGAACGATCAACCGCGCGAAGGCCACACGGTCCATTCCAGCGGCCGGAGGAGGCGCGCCCGCGTCCGCCATCACACAGCTCGCACGGCTCGATTTGCGATCGAAATACCGTTCGATCGCGGCACGCCGATATCACCGTCAATGCGGTGACCGGCGAGCACATAGGGTCCGCCCGCGCGCCCGCGTATCAAGCTCCCTGCCATGAATTGCCTCCTGCGCCGAAAGCCATCCTCGCTGAAGGGGGTGCCGCGAGATTGTAAAAAATTCCGGAAATCAGAGATTGCAATCAAATCGGATCAAATGGAGGTGCCGCTCGTACCCTATCGGGAAAACAGGTGGGGAGAGGGGGTGAAGGGGGGCGCTATCCCCTTCCATGAGACGATCCAGATATGAACTCCAATCACGACCCTGTCCTTCAATCGGCCGCGATCAACCTCGTCGAGGCCTTTGGCGGGCTATGGCGCGATGGCGGCGCGATGTGCCGATGTCCCGCGCATGATGATACAAGCCCCAGCCTGTCGGTCCGGATCGGCGAGCGAAGCCTGTTGTTCAAATGTTTCGCGGGCTGCCCGACTGCCGAGATATTGCGGGCGATCCGCCGGCTTCATCTTGGCATTCCATCGACTGCGCGCACGCCCTCCTTGAGTCCCATCGGCGCGCCATCGCCCATGACCGCGCTCGCGCGCCGAATCTGGGATGCCGGTGATCCTCTGCGAGGTACCGCTGGCGATCGCTATCTGCGCTCGCGCGCCCTCGCGATCCGGACATCGGCGCTGCGATACAATCCGCGTACGCCCCTGGGCCGCGGCCCAAGCGTCCGGTTTCGTCCAGCCATCATCGCCCCGATCGTCGAAGCGTCCCGATTGGTCGCTGTCCAGCGCATCTTTCTCGACCCGTCCACAGCGACGCTGGCCGCCGATCTCGAGAAACCCAAGCTCACGCTCGGCCGTCCATTGGCCGGGGCGGTTCGCCTGTCTCGCGCACGCACGGTGCTCGGCCTCGCCGAAGGGATTGAGACGGCGCTTTCGGCCATGGTCCTGCTCGGTATCCCGGTATGGGCTACCCTTGGAAATGAGCGTCTGCCCCGGATCCGGTTGCCCGACACAATCGAGCACCTCCTGCTTCTTCCCGACGCCGACAAGGCCGGCCGGGCCGGCGCGCACCTCGCGGAGCGGGCCTATGCCTGTCCCGGCCGCACTGTCGAAACGCGAATGCCTTGGTTCGGTTTGAATGACTGGAACAATGTCTTGCGGCGGGTGGCTGCAAACGGCGATCGCGATCTGGCTGACGCGGCTGACGCGACGCGGCCGAACCAGTGTCGGCCATGAAGGCATAAAGTCTCCTGCCAGGCCGCGTTCGCCGGGAACCGATGAGAGGCCAGGGCGCCCGCGCACTCGCGGAAGGGAGGGGGGAGGAGCGCGGGTGCGGCTTGCGGCCTGATGGTCAGGACGCCCCGCCTTCGGAGTATCATCATGCAATATCCAATCCTCTACGCGCCCGCCGCCAATTGCTCGGTGTCGCCGCTCAACGTCCGCAAGCACAGCAATGCGACCGCCGACAGCGAGCTCGCCGCCAATCTGGGCGAGACCGGCGTTGTCCTGCAGAACCTCATCGGCGTCGCCGTGAAGCGCAAGAAGGATCATTTCAGCATCATCGGCGGTGGCCGGCGCCTGCGCGCTGTTCACGACCAGATCGCGCAAGGAAAGCTGCCCGCAGATTTCCTGGTCCCCGTGATGGTGATGGCGAACGAAAAGGACGCCATCGAGATGAGCCTCACAGAGAATTATTATAACCTCGCGATGAACCCGGCCGATGCCTGCGAGGCGTTCCGGAACATGATCGACAAGGAAGGCAAGACCACCGAGCAGGTCGCCAAGCGGCTCGGTCTGACGAGGCGCTTCGTCGAGGGCCGCCTGCGCCTCGCCAATCTAGCCGACCCGATCTTCGAGGCGCTGCGCTGTGAGCAGATCACGCTCGACATCGCCATCGCCTATGCCAGCACCTCCGACACCGGGCGCCAAGCGGGTGTTTTCGAAGAGCTCGGAGACAGCTATCATTCGAACAATGTCGGCGAAATCCGCAGGCGCCTTGCCGCGGGCTCCTACAAGGGCGCCGATCCCAAGGCGGTCTTCGTGGGCCGCGAGGATTATGAGACCGCCGGCGGCCGTATCGATGGCGATCTTTTCTCCAGCACCGATACTGAGACCTGGCTTGACGGAGACATTCTCGAACGGCTTGCCGAAGAAAAACTCGTCGCCGCGGCGCAGGCCATTCGGGAGCGCGAGGGCTTCGCGGAGGTTCGCGCGATTCCGGCGGGCCGGATCCCCTATATGGAAACCTGCCAGCTCGAACATCTCGATGGCGAGCCCGTTCCGCTGAGCGAAGATGCGGCCGTCCGCAAGGCCGCCATCGAGGCCGAGGTTGCGGAGATCGAACGGGTCGGGGAGGATGTCGGGGCGTATGACGAAGCGCAATATGACCGCCTCGAAGCGCTGAACGAGGAGCTCGAAACCATCGAGGATACCGGTTCCGTCTTCACCGACGAGCAGCGCGCCACTGCGATCGCCTATGTCGTCATCGACAATAACGGCCAGCCCATGCTTCATGAGCAGCTCTACGTCCTGCCCGCCGCCGATGAGGACGCTCCCGGCGATGAAGGCGAGGACGAGGAGGACGATGGCGATGGCGGCGAGGGCGAGGACGACGGCGTCCAGGATGAAAAGGACGAGGTCAAATTCAGTGCCCGGCTCAGCGATGAGCTCGCGATGATGAAGACCGAGCTTCTCGCCGTCCATGTCGCCAGCGATCCGCATTTCGCGCTCGATCTCGGTACCTTCATCATGGTCGATACTGCAACGCGAACCTATGGCAGCTTCGATATGCCGAGCGAGCTCCGCGCGAGCGCACCCCACCCACGCGTCGCCAATTTCGACAGCGGCATGGCCGCCGCCGAGGCTTGGGCAAAGCTCGATGCCGCGCTCGACCGGAGCTGGGCCAACCACAAGGACATCGAGCAGCGATATGACGGCTTTTGCTCGCTCGACGATGAGGCGCGGGCGGCCTGGCTCGGCTGGGCCGTCGCGCGAACGCTCCAGTCGGTTCCCGACGGCGCGGCCGGGAGCGGTTTCCTCAACCATCTCGGCGCCAAGCTTGGAATCGACGTGGCTGCCTGGTGGAGACCGACGGCCCGAAATTTCTTCGATCGCATCACTAGGCCTGCTATCCTGAAGCTCTTCGCGGCCATCGGCGGCAGCGAACTCGCGAGCCGCTACGCCGCGTCGCGCAAATATGACCTCGCCGTCTCGGCCGAAAAGCTCTTCGCGGGTACGATCATCATGGACAATGACGCCAAGGAACGGGCGCTGGTCTGGCTTCCAGGCGCGATGCGCTTCGTCGCCGAGGCCGATCAGGTCGGGGTCGACTTTCCCTGCGACGCCGATGGCGACGGTGCCACGGTCACGGCCGAGGAAGGCGGGTCGATGTCCGCGGCGGCCTGACGAACCTGCGCTTGGGGGCCGCGGCGGTGCTGCGGCCCCATCGCACCTCGATGTCCACCGTTACCACCATCGCCCCGTTCCCTGGACCCGACGGAAATGCACCTTCTGTCAAGATAAAGGGAAGGGGGCGTGAGAAGAAGGCGGCGATCCGGCCGCCCTTTGCCCAGGAGCCACTTATGCATTCTGCCATTTCTGTCGGGCATTTGCCCGCGCCATCCATCTGCGCCGAACCCGGTGATGACCGCACCGTCAGAGTAGTGGCTGTCGCCCGCGCCGTGGCCGAGCGGCTGGCCGGTCGCGGCACGATCAGTCGCCAGGCTCTCAAGTCGCTGATGACCGAGGCCTATGGCGCGAGCGATGCGGCGGGCGCCTGGTCGATGCGCGACGCATATGACGCGCTCGAGGCGGCCCAGCTTCTGCGCCTTCTAAGCCCTGCGGGGCCGCTATCGGATCAAGACGCTCTCCCCGCTCGGCTTCATGCGCTCGACGACGTCGCACGCGCGCTGCCGCCGCAAACCTATCGCAGCGAGCAGCAGGTCGAGCTGCAACAATTCTCGACCCCGCTGCCGCTGGCCTGGCTTGTGGCTGTCGCCGCCGCGATGACCGACGAGGACATCGTGCTCGAACCGTCCGCCGGCATCGGGATGCTGGCGGTCCACGCGCGGCGCATGGGGGCCGCGCTCATCCTCAACGAACGCGATCCGGGACGCGCAGGACTGTTGACTGCCGTCATGGGCCAGCCTGTCTCGCGGCACGACGCGGAGTTCATCGACGACATGATCGATCCCGATTGCCGCCCGACGGTCGTGCTCATCAATCCGCCCTTCGGCCGAAGCGAGGGGCGCGGGCTCGACCGGCATGCCGCTGCCCGCCACCTGCGTTCCGCGCTGTTGCGGCTTGCGCCGGGTGGACGCTGCGTCGCGATCATGCCGCCGTCATTCGCGCCCGACGGTGCCGGCGCGACCAGCTATCAATCGGTCTGCGCGGTCGCGACACCCCGCGCTGAAATCACCCTGGAAGGCAAGCCCTTCGCGCGGCAGGGAGCCTCGATCACCGTGCGTCTTTGCGTCTTCGACAAGGGCTGGAGCGGGTGCACCGAACGTCACCTCGCATCGAGCTTTGCGGATGCGCTCCCGATCATTGCTGCGCTTCCGCCGCGCCTTGCCCTCGCTCCGCGCGAGCCCGACCCCGCGTCTGTGCGTGTATCGGCTGTCATCGACGCCCGGCCGCCGCGGTCGCGCGCCCTTCTCGGTGGCCTTGGCGGCGTCCGGCGTCTCGCGGCTCCGCCTGTCGCACAGACACTCGATGCCACGCCGCAGCCGCTCGCCTATGAATTGCTCGCAGAGGTGCCGGCGGCCGATGAACCGGTGGGCATCTATGTTCCCTGGCGTCTCACGCGGATCGCCTTTCCGGAACCAAATCCCCATCCGGACCAACTCGTCGAATCGGTCGCAATGTCGTCGATCCTGCCGCCGGTGCCGCATTATCATCCGCTTCTTCCACCATCCGCAGCTGCAGCGCTCTCCGACGCGCAGCGCGAGGCCGCCATATACGCCGGCCAGGCGTTCGAGCGCGATCTCCCCGGCCTGTATGTGCCGGACGCAGCTGGCACCGCCCTTCTACCCGGGGCGGAGGGCCAGCCCTATCGCATGGGCTATATGGTCGGCGACGGCACCGGCGTCGGCAAGGGGCAGCAGGTCGCTGCCTGCATCCTCGATCGCTGGTGCCGCGGACACCGCAAGGCGCTCTGGATCTCCAAAAGCGCCGCTCTGATCGAGGATGCGCGGCGCGACTGGTCGGCACTCGGCGGACTGCCGATCGACATGCAGCCGCTCGACGCCTTTCCGCTCGGCTCGGACATCCCGATGGAGAGCGGCATCCTATTCCTCACCTATGCGACGCTCCGGTCGCAGCGCGACGACGCACCTTCGCGGCTTCAGCAAATCCTGCGATGGCTCGGGACCGGCTTCGCGGGGCTGCTCGCCTTTGATGAAGCGCACGAGCTCGCCAATGCTGCGGGCGCCGAGACCATCCACGGCAAACAGAAGGGATCCGAGCAAGGGCTGGCCGGCGTGCGCCTCCAGAACATGTTGCCGCGCGCGTGCATCCTCTACAATTCAGCAACCGGCGCCACCGATCCGGCCAATCTCTGCTATGCCACGCGCCTCGGTCTCTGGGGTCAGGGCACCGCTTTCGAGACCCGCGAGGCCTTCATGGCCGCGATCGCGAGTGGCGGCATCGCGGCAATGGAAATCGTCGCCCGCGACCTCAAGGCGCTCGGCCTCTACACGGCCCGCTCGCTCACCTTCCGCGGCGTCGAATATGCGCCGCTCGAGCACGTCCTGACCGAGGATCAGATCCGCGTCTACGATGCCTATGCCGACGCCTGGAGCATCATCCACCGCCGCCTCGACGAGGTGCTTGAGGCCACCAACATCGTCGACCGCATGACCGGGCGGTCGCTCAACGCACAAGCCAAGGGGGCCGCGCTCTCGCGCTTCGAAAGCGCGAAGCAGCTCTTCTTCGGCCAAGTGCTGATCGCCATGAAACTGCCCACGCTCTTTGGCGCGATCGAGCATCATCTCGCGCGCGACCATCATGTCGTGATCCAGCTCGTGACCACCGCCGAGGCCATGCTCGAACGCCGGCTTGCGGGACTTGGCGCCGACGAACGCGCAAACCTTGAAATCGAGCTCTCACCCCGCGAGTATATGGTGGAATATCTCAAAACGGCCTTCCCGACGCGCATGCTGCGCGTCTTCAAGGGCACCGACGGTGAGCCTCGCTCCGAAATCGTCGTCGATGCGGCGGGCCATCCGATTCACAGCCAGGAAGCGCTTCGCGCGCGCGACGATCTCATAGAGCAACTCTGCGCGATGCCTGCGATCCCGAGTGCCCTTGACGCGATCATCTCCCGGTTCGGTACGGACCTTGTTGCCGAGGTGACCGGACGAAGCCGGCGGCTGTTGACCGATATGGTGGGGCGGCAGCGGATCGAACGGCGCACCGCGCGCAGCAATATCGCGGAGGCCGACGCCTTCATGGCGGGCGCGAAGCGGATCCTCATATTCTCGGACGCTGGCGGCACCGGACGGAGCTATCATGCCGATCGCAAATGCCCGACCGCGCACCGCCGCCGCGCGCACTTTCTTCTCGAACCGGGATGGCGGGCGTCCAACGCGATCCAGGGGCTTGGTCGCTCCAACCGCACCGACCAGCAAAGCGCCCCGATTTTTATTCCCGCGGCAACCAATTGCTGGGGTGAACGGCGCTTCATCAGCACGATCGCCCGCCGGCTCGACAGCCTCGGTGCCCTGACCCGTGGTCAACGCCAGGCCGGGGGCCAGAATCTCTTCGATCCTGCGGACAATCTCGAGAGCGACTATGCCAAGGATGCGCTCCAGCAATGGTACAGGCTGCTGCACCGCGGAAAACTCAAGAGTACCTCGCTTGCCGACTATGTCGGCATGACGGGTCTCAAGCTGGTCAACGAGGACAGCGGGGAACTGCTCGACAAGCTGCCGCCGATCCAGCGCTGGCTGAATCGCCTGCTCGCGCTCAGGATTGCGACTCAGAATGCCATCTTCGAGGAATATTTCGGGCTGATCCAGGCCCGCATTCAGGTTGCGCGGGAGGCGGGCACGCTCGACGTCGGTGTCGAGACGATCCTTGCCGATGAGATGCGCATCGTCGAGGAACAAGTGCTGCGGTGCGATCCGGTGAGCGGCGCTGAAACCAAACTGTGCCGGATCGAACTGAAACGTCGGCGGCGCGCCACGGCGCTTCCCGTCCTCCTCGATCAATGGCGCGACTGCGGCGATATCCAGTTCCTCCGCAACGAACGATCGGGCCGTGTCGCGCTTCGCGTGCCGTCCTGGTCGATACTCGATGACGATGGCCAATCGATCCGCATCTGGGAGCTCATCCGACCCACCGGTTCCGATCGCATTCGCGAGTCCAGGCTTGCTGCCAGCCACTGGCAGGCGACCGGAAAAGCCGACTTTGCGCGGCTCTGGCAGGCGGAATGCGAGATGGCGGCGCAGGAGGTCGAAACCAGCGACATCAACGTCGCAACGGGTCTTCTCCTGCCGGTCTGGGACAAGCTTCCCGATGATGACGTCCGCGTCTGGCGGATCGCGGACCAGGCCGGCAACGCCGTCCTCGGCCGCATCGTCTCGCCTGCGGGATTGGAGCGCCTCGCCGCGACATTTGGCATCAACATGGAGTTCGGCCTGACGCCGGCCGAGATCATCAGAGCTGCCCGTTCGTCCGAGGGCGTGGCAATTCCGGGCCTCGAACCGGCGCGTCTCCGCCGCGCGCTGGTCAATGACGAGCCTCGACTGGAAATCATGAACTATCCTCCGGACAGCCGTGCCCGATTGAAGGCGCTCGGCTGCTTTACCGAGATCATTGCTTACAAGACCCGGGTCTTTGTTCCCCCGAAGCAGGCCGAGGCGATCATCGCGGCCATCGGCGAGCCGATGGCCAGCCAGGCCGCCGCCTGATGGAGATTGACCGTCGGCACCCAGCGTGCCGGATTTTTATGTCGCGGGGCACGGGGCGCGGCTATTACAGCTCGGTCATGACCTTCGTACCCGAAGCCCAGTTGCAGGCCTATGCTCTGGCGCTGCTCCGCAAAGAACTGAAGCATCTGTCCCCTGGAGATTTTCAGGTCGAGAAGCGATTCAAGCTGCGGATAGGACATCATGAGGATGACTATGATGGCGCCGCGCTTTGGGAGGCCGAAGGTCGCGCCGACTTGCTCGTTCTTCACGGCAAGCGGCCACTCGCGCTCTTCGAACTCAAGCGCGAGGACAAGACTCTCAGCGAAGACCATGTTGGCCAGGGACGCAGCTATGCGGCGCAACTCCTCGATCGTCCGCCGCTGGTCATCGTGAGCAACGGCAAGGAGACATGGGTGCGGCAAGCCAGCAACGGCGAGCCGCTCGACCCCGGTCTGGACGGTGCGGACTTCGCGGAGAAGCTGTTCAGCAATATCGGCAAGGTCGCAGCGTCAAACCTCGCTTGGGCGATCGAAATGCTCATGGGTCCGGAGACGACCATCTGGGTCGAGGCCGTCCGCGCACGCACCGACGCGCTGATCGAGCAGCTCACCGGAGACCCCGATGATGCCCGGCTGCCTTATGGCCGTGATCTGCTGTTCGGTCGAC
The DNA here is from genome assembly GCF_001468265.1 of Sphingopyxis sp. H050. Taxonomy (GTDB): domain Bacteria; phylum Pseudomonadota; class Alphaproteobacteria; order Sphingomonadales; family Sphingomonadaceae; genus Sphingopyxis. The sequence continues at coordinate 51,422 of NZ_LNRZ01000002.1, forward strand.
GGGCCACCGTCGACATCCTCTCCATGCTCAACGATGGCGCCAAGGCCGTTGTCCTCGAAGGCGCGCCGCTCTCCGGCAAAAGCAATGTGCTGCGCGATCTTGCGCGCTTGACCCGCTCTTCTCCCGACTGGGCCATGTTGATGATCAACGCCGCCACGGCAGGTGCCGGACTCTTCCAGCGGATCGCCAATCTTTTCGAAGCGACGCTCGAATGGTCGCTTTCGCCGCAGGAAGTTCGGACATGGCTGCGGCGCATGTCCAAGTCGAACCGCAAGCCTGCTCTCATCCTCGCCGTGGATGGCGTCGCACCAGGTTCGGCCGTCGCCTCGGACCTGGAAGAGCTTGCCGAAACCGGCTTCGGCGATGCCTTGCGGCTCGTTCTGTCTACCGATCGCGCCGATACGATCCTCCGCGGCGCGAATGGCCGCACACCGGGTGCACTCGAGCCGGTCGCGAAAGTGATCGAAGTCGACCTTCTCGACGATCAGGAATTTCAATATGTCCGTGAAGCGATCGCACCCGCTCGCCTCTTCTTCTACGGCGGCGCCGAGCTAAGCCAGGAATATCGCAGGCCTTGGGTCCTTCGCGCCGCGCTTGCTGCCGGCTCCATACCCGATGACGAGGATATCGCGGCCTTTATTCCGGCATCCATGGGACTCAAGTTCGTTCAGACTGCCCGTCAGCACCTTTCGAAGGTGGGCGGCGATACCGCCCGGCTCTTTCGCCTTCTGGCACGGGACGCGCTCGCGGACGGCGGCGAGGTGTCCGACGCTCTCGCGTTGACGCAAGCCAATGCCCTGGTCGTTCGCCGTGACGCCTTCGGCCCTGCGTCGGACGCAGCTGCGACAGCGCTCGCTGCACAAGGCTGGGTCAAATGCAGCCGTCATCATGGCGGTGAGGATATCGTGGTTATTCGTGCGCCCGAGTTCCTGGTCAGCGAGCTCGCCTCCGAACTGGCCACACGCGTTTCCGAACGCCTGGCAGATGGCGCCGAAACAGCCGCAACGGAGCTCCTCTGGCAATCGCAGCGCTTTTTCCTGGGAGACCTGATCGGTGCCTGCGCCATCGTCGACCTCGCAGCGCGCCAGCGGGCCCTGCCTCTCGAACTGCTTGCTTTTCTGATGAACTTCTTCCCCGAAGCCGAGACCATGGCGGGCAAGCTGGTCAGTGCGGAAGGAGAAGATGGAAGGCCGTTCTACATGGTCTTTGACGAAAAGGGATGGGCAGCCCTTGCCGATGCAAACGGGAACCCGCTCAGCCCCTTCGAACGAGTCGATGAAGGCGATGAAGCCAGATCCTACAAGGACATGATCGCCTGGATGATCCTCTCTCAGCTTGCTCGTCTCCGCTCCGCATTCGGCGATTCCGACGGAGACCGTTTCGATTTCGAAATCATCACCCATCTCGGTCAATGCGGTTTCCCGCTCGTCAACGGCGGCCGGACACCGATGCGACATGCAATCGAAGACCTGGGAGGCACGGCAACGGTTCTGGACCCCGGCCATGCGCTTGCCGAACCCTTGACCGCCGCAATCCACAAATTGATTGCCGAGGAATGGCCGTCCCTCGACCCCTTTTTCGAGAAGGTCCGGGAGGCGAATGCGCTTCCTCTTACGGTTAGGGTCCAGCATGCGCTTTTGGCCCTGCGAAATTCTGCGGCACCCGGTTTGCCGGCATGGGTCGAGGCCAAACTTGAAGATTTCATTTTCCCGTTGCGCCAGGAACAGCAGGGCGCCGGCTTTCTCTAGGCGTCGGGCCTCTGACAGGACCGGACACGGACTGACAATCTCCGCGCTCCGGGTCTGTTTCACCGCGACCGGTGCGCCGGATGTTGATCGAATTTCCCCGCTGGTCGGCTTCGGCGTACAAAATGCCGCAGCCTTGCGGCGGCGGCTTGAGGTAACGCCGCCCGCCAGGTTCACGGCATGCGATCGAACGTTCGTCCCTGCCGGATGCTCAGGCCGGATGCCGCGGAGCGGGACTCCTCCGGCTTTTCAGAAATGACCGCGTTGAGCCGAATATCCGGCCGGCGACGGTTGATCCGCCTGTGGTCGGAGGAGGGAGGGGGACAGAGAAGGGCGGAGCAGCGCGATGCTGTTCCAGATCCTCTATCAGGAGACCCTTCCCATGAACATGATGGCTCCCGCTGCGCGCGCCGCACAAATACCCTATAAGGTCGACATCAGTCGCGGCCGCAATATCAGCCGCGTGTCGTCCGAATGGTTTTCAAGACCCGACGACGAACGCTTCCTCTCGCTTCCCGACCTCTATCATCGCGTTCACGCGCGGGCCGAGGCGGCAACGACGCGCGTCGTCGAGAGCCGCACGGTGCGTGTATTCGCGCGCAGCGACGAACCTGAGCGCCTGACCCTGGCCGTACCCGGCCGTGACGAACCCGTCGCACCGACCAACTGGTCCTTCGGCCAGCTCTGCAGCCTCGTGGGCGCGCCGGCCTCCTATTTGCGGACTCTTCCCGCAGCGCTCGCCGGGATCAACATGCAACATGGCTTGATCGATCATCGCGGCGAGCAGGTGAAGCTCCTTGAGACCAGCGATGGCCGCGCCGAACTCCGCGCGGTCACGGGCCCCGATTATGGCCGCATCTGGGACCATGAACTCGTCTCCGCCGTCATGCGCATCGCCGGCAATGGCACGGGCGATACGCGCTGGAAGGTGCCGGGCGTCCTCGACTGGTCTACGATGCACTATAACCCTCATGTCGATGTCTCGCGCGACACGACGACGCTTTACGCTTCCGACCGCGACGTCTTCCTCTTCCTCGTTGACGACACACACCCGATCGAGGCCGGGAAACTGCCCAATGGCGACCCCGACCTCTTCTTCCGCGGCTTTTACTGCTGGAACTCCGAGGTGGGATCGAAGGCGCTGGGCATCGCAACCTTCTATCTGCGGGCGGTCTGCATGAACCGGAATCTCTGGGGCGTCGAGAATTTCCAGGAAATCAACATCCGGCACTCAAAATTCGCCGCCAATCGCTTCGCGCACCAGGCTGAACCGGCACTCGCGCATTTCGCAGACTCCTCGCCCGCCAGATTCGTCGATGGGATCAAGACGGCGCGCGAACGGATCGTTGCGCGCACCGATGAGGACCGGGCTAGCTTCTTGCGCAACCGTGGCTTCTCCAGGTCCGACACGCAGCAGATCATCGCGCGCGTCTTGAGCGAGGAAGGTCATCCGCCGGCATCGCTCTACGATTTCGTGAACGGCATCACCGCCGTCGCCCGCACGAAGTCGCACCAGGACAGCCGCCTCGAACTCGAAGGCAAGGCAAGAGGACTGCTCCAGCGGGCCGATTGAATGGCGCGCGCCGATAACACCGGCGTCCTGCCAACCCGGTCATCTCGGACGTGATCATGCCGAACCCGAATCTCGACACTGCCGGCGCTGATACGCCCGCGTCGATCAAACTCGCCATGGTCCGCCGTCCAGGTCAGCCTTGCCGCGCGGGCACGCTCGCTCTCGCGAGTCCGGCCGCGGATGACGACGCCGACCTCGATGCAGTCGCCTCCTGCATTACCGATATCACGAGCGGCGCACGCAAAGGCTGATGTTCGCTCCAACCATTCCAGCAACCCGCAGAAGAGCCCGGCCCCGGCGCCGGTCATTTGCATTTCAAGGAGTCCCGTTCATGACGACCACCCCGTCTGTTCTCACCTACGCGGTCCGCGTGGAATATTTCACTGGTGACGACGTTTTTGCCGCCGAGACGTTGCTTGTCGACCAACCCGCCAGCGGCGAAATCGAGGCGGCAGCGACGATCGCCGCCGAGGCCAGTCCCTATTTCAACGCGTCTGTCCCCGAGCTTTCCTATGCAATGACGATCGCGCCCTTCGACCCCGACGACCCCGAACCACCGCCAGCCGGCGCGCGCGCGGCCGGTCTGTACCCATTGCGGTTCGGACCAACTCGTGCGCGACGCCTCCGCGCGGTGGGATACGGATGCGCAGGACTGGACGATGTCGGGACTCTATGACTGCACGACCTGCGATATTTGCGGCGCGGAGAGCGACGATCTCGCGCGGTGGGTTCCCGCCGACCATGTGATGCCGCTCGACCGCTACCGGCGCGACCTCGCGGCCGCGCTCGGCGAGGAGGACATCGCCCAGGAATATGACTTTATCCAGTTCTGTCTCGGACACTTCCGGGAAATACCGATCGCGGAGGCCAAAGCCGCCTGGAAGGGGCGTGACCGCACGGCCACATGAGGGCCGCTGATTTTGATCCGGCGAGCCCCGCCCTCGCGGCAGCCCTCCGCCACGCCTGAGCAAAGGAGACCAATATCATGGAAACCGGACAATATCTCGTGCTCAGCACAGCGCACATACGCTGTGCGACCGGTCAGCTGCTCAGCGACTGGGCCGACCTGCCGCCCGTACGCCAGCCATTGCCCGTCGCGCCGACCCAATATGGCTGGTTCCTGCCTACCCGGATCGAGACCGGCAATACTGCGCGGCATCTGCCGAAGGAAATTCCTCCGATCCTGGCGCTCGGGCGGGCGTATGGCTGTGACTATATTCTCCTCGACTGCGACGGCCCCACCGAGGCGGTGCTGCCGACCTTTCCCTGGTAGCGGCGCGACGGAGGGAAGAGGGCTGGGGAGCAGGCAGCCCGAGCGATGCCACACCAAGAGGATGACCGTCATGTTCCGTCACGCCGCCCGCCGCGCCGGCGCCGCGCTTCAGCGCGCGGCCCGCGCTTGCCTTGCATCCCTGCGGTTTTTTTCCGCCGCGCCGGGCACCGCCGATCTCCGTTCTCGATACCGAGCCGCCGTTGACGCGCTTCCCGTCGACCAGCTCGCCGTTTTCATGATGCACCGCGTCGATGATCTGGCGATCAGCGAAATCGCGACCCGCCTCGGTATGACCAGCGCGGAGATCGAACACAATCTTGCCAATGCGCTGCATGCCATTGCGATCGCCCTTGAGGGCGACTGAACCTCGGCTCCGCGTTGTGCACACTATCCCGGACACTCCCATGAAGACCCTGTCACCTCTGCGGGCGCGCCTCGCCTCGTTCGAGCATGCCTATGTCCTCGCGACCCGTCTTCGGTATGCTACCGGCTGCAACCACTATGTGGTGCGCACAGGCGATCCGTTTCAACCGGTCCGTGTGACGGCTACGCTGCCAGCCCAACCCGGATGCGTGCTGGCCTGGATTCGATGACGGCGCTGCGCACCTCTCCTTGTCGCCCCGGGCGGGCGCCGGCTCCACCGCGAAGATCAGCGAGCGTGTCGTCCGCGGCGCACCGCCTGACGCGGTGTCGATGGCCGATTCCGTCCGCGACAGACCCGGGACGGCTCGTTTCGTTCCCCTCCATGCAGCACCCAAAAGCGGACGTTCGGGTTAGTCTGCCTCGCGACCGTCGCGGTCGGACCGGCAGCCTCCCACCGTCAGGCCCATGCCGGCAAAACGTCCGCGACGCCCCGGAGCGCCTCTGAAAAGCGTCGCGGCAATAGCCTTGGTTATTTCTTGACGCGCAGTATGAGACTGCCACAGTGCAGGCCAGCACTGTAATTCGGGGGCGGTCGCAAGATGAGCAAGCGAGGAATCGAGAGGGAATTTGCACGCCCGGCGGCAGTCGGCCGGCTGGCGGCCGGACGTGCCTGTTTCCGGGTGGAAACGGGGTTCCACGCACAAGGCAAGGTGGCCCATGGCTGACAGGAAAATCCTGCTTATCGAGCCGGGCTACAAGAATAAATATCCGCCCCTCGGCCTGATGAAGATCGCGCAATATCACGGGCCCGACGGCAAGAAGGACCATGTCCGCTTTGTAAAGGGCGAGGATCCGAGCGTGCTGTCCAAAGCCTGGGACCGCATCTACGTGACGACATTGTTCTCGTTTGAATATCCCCGCATCGCGAACAGCATCGATTATGCTTTGAAGGTCGCGAACGGCCAGGCCGACAAGGTGTTCGTCGGTGGCATCGCCGCCTCATTGATGCACGAACGCTTTCTTGAGGAACGGCGCTGGCAGGGTGTACGCTTCATCAAGGGACTGCTTTCGGATGCGCCGGCAATTTCGCTGCAACTCGACGATTTTTCTGAGGAGCTCTATTCCGACGATCACGCGGGAATGCCCATAGAAGACCTCGTGCCCGACTACAGCATCCTCTCGCAGATCGACTATCAATATCCCGTCCGCGACGCTTATTTTGCGTACACGTCCCGCGGCTGCATTCGCAAATGCCAGTTCTGCGGCGTGCCAAAGCTCGAGGGCATGCAGCGTGACGTCGAATCGTTGACCGATATCGTCCGTGCGATCGACGAGAAATATGGTCCCAAGAAGGACCTTATCCTCATGGACAACAATGTTGTCGCAAGCCCGCGGTTCAAGGAGATCATCGCCGAGATTCGCGATCTCGGCTTCACCCCGGGCGCGAAGCTTTTGCGGTCGGGCTCGCGCGTCCCCGTTCAGCGCCGGGTCGATTTCAATCAAGGCGTCGATGCGCGCATTCTGTGCAAGGACCCGATGTACCTGCGGGAATTGGCATCGATCTGTCTCAAGCCCTTGCGCATCGCATTCGATCATCTCGGCGTTCGCAAGCCCTATGAGCAGGCGGTGCGCTACGCTCACGAACATGGGCTTACCGAGCTCTCGAATTACATGCTCTATAATTTCCACGATACGCCTGCGGATCTCTTCGAGCGCATGCGCCTCAACGTGACGCTGAACGAAGAACTCGACATTCGCGTCTGGTCCTTCCCCATGCGTTTCCAGCCGACTAACCGACCGGACCGCGGTCATATTGGCGAGCACTGGTCGCGCTACCAGCTGCGGTCGATGCAACTCATCCTTCAAGCGACACATGGTGTCGTGAGCGGCGCCCCCGAATTTTTCCGTCGGGCGTTCGGTGACACCGTGGCCGAATTCGAGAATATCCTGATGATGCCGCACGACATGATCTTCAACCGCGACTGGTATGACAAGCAGGGCGGGCGGGCCGAATATGATGACTATGTGGCCCAGGCCTCCCGGCTCTCGCCGGACCGGCGCCATGAACTGATAACGCTCCTTTCATCGTGCGACCCGCGCCATTATCCGACTTTGACCGAAATGACCGACGATGCGGCCGTTCGCAGCATCCTCCAATTCTATATGCCTCGCTCGAAGGAACTTCTTGCGGCAATCTGGAGCGGACGGGGTTCCTGGCCAAAGGTTGCCGCTGACCTCGGGGTTCCAGAGGACGAACGCGTTGAGGATGCGGGCCTTGACGCCGAAGAAGAGCCGATTGAGGCGTCGGCGAACCGAAAGGTGGCAGCATGAATACGATGATGCAGCTTGGTCGCGGCGACGCGGAAAGCCAACTCGAGCAGACCGCGACGGTTGGAAAGGACATCATCGAACTCCTCTCGACGGCGATGTATGTCGACCCACTTACGGTTTACCGGGAATATATTCAGAACTCGGCCGATGCGATCGATGCCGCGCGCGCCGCCGGGCATCCCGCCGGACAGGTCCAGATCGCGCTCGATCCCGCCGCGCGCACAATCGTCATTCGCGATGACGGGGACGGCCTGCCGATGCAGGGTTTCGCCGCAAGATTGACGGCTGTAGGGGCGAGTCTCAAACGGGGCACGCAGGCGCGGGGGTTTCGCGGCGTCGGCCGGCTGTCGGGACTGGCCTATGCGCGCGCGCTGACGTTCCGGTCGCGCGCGCGCGGCGAGGACATTGTGTCAACAATGCGATGGGACTGTCAGCGTATGCGCGCTGCGCTCAAGGACCCCGACGATCACCGCGATCTTCCCGCGCTGGTCGCGGCCGTCACAGAAACACATATAGAAACCGAAGCCGGCCCTCCCTTTTTCGAGGTCAGGCTCGAGGGGGTGGTGCGCCACGGTGACGACCGGCTCATGTCGCCGGGCGCCGTCGCCGATTACCTGTCCCAGGTCGCGCCGCTTCCGCTCAACACCGCCTTTTCGCACCGGGAGGGCATCGTCGCGAAGCTTTCGGCCGAGCTTGACATGGCCGGTATTGAAATTTCCATCAACGGCGAACCGCCGCTCATGCGTCCACATGTCGACGAGATCTTGGTAGAGGGCGTTCGTCCGCTTCGGCTGCATGAAATCAGCTTCGTGGAAATCCCGTCGACGGATGGCGGGACCGCGGCGCTCGGATGGATCGCCCATCATGATTATGAAGGCGCAATCCATCCTTCGACCAAGGTCCGTGGACTTCGCGTGCGCGCCGGCAATATTCAGATTGGCGATGCGGGCGTTCTCGCCGACGCATTCCCCGAACAGCGTTTCGACAGCTGGGCGGTCGGTGAAATCCATATTCTCGATCCCCGCATAGTCCCGAATGGGCGCCGGGACGATTTTGAGCGCAACATCCATCTCGCGAATTTGAAGAACCATCTCGCGCCGCACGGACGCGAGGTTGCTAACCGCTGCCGCACCAGTTCGCGGGAGCGCAAGCGGGTGCGCGATATCGAGCTCGAGCAAGCCTCCGCCCGCGAAGGGCTTTCAATCCTGAGACAGGGAAGCCTTGGTGCCGCCGAGCGCGACCGCGTGGCGCTTTCGGTCGAACTCGCGCTGATGCGTGCCGAGAAGCATACCGGCCAAACGGAGCTCGTCGTCGATGTGCATCAACAGACGCGCCTGGAGCTCGACGGGTTGCGCGAAGAGCTCGACATGCTGGCGTCCGACGAGCAGGCCCCCGCATCGCCACTTGACCGGCTGAACCCCGAACGACGCGCCTTTTACGAGGAAATGTTTGCTCTAATTTACAACTGCTCAGTCAACCGCTCGGCCGCAAAGGGCCTTGTCGACCGGATTATTGCCCAGATTGCCTGAGTGGTCTTCGGTGAGGGGCTCGGCAGGCGCGGAGCAGCCTTCAGTTTCGGGCTGGCGGCCCCATGCTCGCTATTTGGAACCGATCCGGACAATCGAATAGCATTGCACTTTCATTTGAACGCTCGAGACGAAGCATTGTCCGGCAATGGGCTGTTTCCAAACTCGAGTTTGTTCACCCTCGACTCAGAAGATTGAATCAGTAATCAGTCGTCGCATCCAATAAAATTCTTGCGCGGGGCGGCTTTCACACAATGATATTTCCGGAAATCGCTCCCTCTCGCAGTGAGTGCATGCGGCAGATCCAGGAGGCTTTCCGGTCTGACGGCGCCCGGATTTATGTCGACGCAAGCGTTCTCATCCACTGCTACGAAATGAGCCGCAGTGCCCGCGAGGAACTGCTCAACGCGCTCGATTCCTTCGGGCCCAAGGTGCGTATTCCCGTCTGGTCAGCGAAGGAAACCTGGGATCATACCCGCGCGCTGCGGACAAAATGGCCCTTGAAAGCAACCGCCAAGACCCTGAGCAACTATATGGCGCGATTTCGGTCCGAAAGCCTTCGCTACGTCGATGAGCGCACCTTCGGCGACATGAGCATGGAGCAATTCTCACGCGAGCTTGATGGTTTTCTCGCTACGGGAGAGGCGCTCGCCAAGCGGGCCGAGCACATCGACCCCGGGCACGATGACGCAAATGCGCGCTTGCTGCCGTTCATCGCCGGTCACGCCCTCACATCCGACATGACGATCATCTACGATGAGGTAAACCGGACGGGCGAGGCGCGCTACAGTCATGACGTTCCTCCCGGCTTCGGCGATGGCGGCGTGAGGACTCAAAATGGAGAAGGCGAGGAAGGCGAAGGATCGGCCCAACTCAAGGGTAAGAAGCGCAACCGCTTCGGCGACCTTATCATGTGGCTCGAGGCGCTGCAGGATTGCGGTGCGCCGGAAGCCAAGCATCTTGTGATCGTGACACGCGACAACACCAAGAAGGACTGGGTCTATAATCCCGAACGCGTTGCGACCGACGAGGGCGGCCTCCTGCAGAATGGCGGCCTCATCACCCTTCCGCTCCCGCTTCTCGCACAGGAAGCGAAATTTCGCTGCCCGCACCTCGAAGGGATCCACGTGATCTCGCTCGAAATGCTCACGCACATTCTGCGGACAGGTCATGGCGCGCGCGTCACAAACCTTGTCCGCGCGCTTCAGCCCGATGTGGGCAACCCGCGCGGAAGCGTGCGCGACGGGCGCGCCGAACGACGCGGGGAAAGTGCCGAGGGCGAGCCCGTTGCCGTGAGCTTCGGATCGTCGGACATGATATTCGAGCCCGGGGAGGATACAGAAGGCCCGGTCTGGCGAGCGGTTAACGCGCTCCGTGCGGAAGGCTGGAGCATAACCAACGCGGCGGCCGCGGCGCTGACCGAATATATGCACCAGGTCAATGCCGATCAAGCCAAGCAAATTGGCCGGGGCATTGTCGCAGCGTCGAACGACGACGCGCTGAAGCCGATCGAACTCGCACAGCATGTTCTCAACGGCGACGAATATTCGGCGGAGATACGGGCCAACCTCCTCGTCGGCATGCTCGGCGAGACCTATTTTGACGAAAATGGCGAGCCGAGGAAGCCGACGGCGCACAGCGATATCACCGGTATCCTCTTCGATCACGCCGGCGACGCCGACACACGCGTCGCCTATGAAGCGACGATCGCGACGACACTCGATCCCTTCCGGAAACTCTATCTCGCTCTTCCGGGCGAACCGGAACGCGGCATCCCGATCGAACTCCAGCTCAGCGGCAGCCGCCTTATCGGTTGCCAGGCCGATGGAAAGGATTTGCTCGAAATGAATGCCCCTGAATCGCGTCAGCTCGTGAGCGGCGGCAAGAGCGAGGAAATGCCGGTCACTGATCTGCTCGCAGCACTGGCGCGCGAGTTCGTGGTCCCTGAGACCATGCTGACTCTCGAAGGCCCGACCAATTTCCAGATCGAACTTCCCGAGCGGATAGGTTTTGTCGGCTGGGGCCCGAACAGCGGAGAATTGCTGCGATGACGAAAGCCCAGGTGCCCGCCGACTCAGTGATCGTCGGATCCTATTCGCTCGAATCCCTGACCACGGGTATGTATGAAGATCCGCGGCACTGTATCCGCGAATATGTACAAAATGGCTATGACGCGATCCGTGCCGCGCGGGCCGTTGAACTGATCGGTCCGGCCGAAGGCCTCGTCACGGTTTCGATCAGCGGCTCGCAAAGTCGTCCCACGATCACCGTCAAGGACGATGGCACCGGCATTCCCTCCGCGCAGGCCGTCGGCATTCTCGTGTCTGTCGGCGCCAGCACCAAACGCTCGACGCTGAATGCAGGATTTCGGGGGATCGGGCGCCTTGCCGGCATCGCCTATTGTACGACCCTTCGTTTCTCCACCACCGTGGCCGGTGAGGATGTCGCGACCATCGTCGAGTTCGATTGCGGCCGCCTGCGAGGTTTCATGAAGCCCAGCGCGGACTATCAGGATATTCGCGAAGTCATCCGGCAATGCTCCACGAGCGACATCAGGACGGCACCGGTTGATGCCCATTGGACCGAGGTTGAAATGATCGGCCTCACCGGTGTCGGTCTCGAATTTGCCGAAATCGAAAAGCTGGTGCCCTATCTCCGACAGGTTTGTCCGACCGACTATTCGGATCGCTTCACCTTCGCGCCGCGCATCCGGAATTTCGCCGAGACAGTCGGACATCCGATCGGCTCGATCGAGGTTGAAACGCGCTACAAGCGCGAACGCACCCAGATCCTCAAGGCCTATGACGATGCGACGCCGACGAGCGATCCGCGCAAGCCATCGACCGTGAATGACATCGAACTCATCAACAACGCCGAGCTCGGCTGGCATGGCTGGATCGCCCGTTCGAACTTCAAGGGAGAACTTACCGACGACACGGTCGCAGGCGTGCGCTTCCGGATGAAAAATATCCAGATAGACGGGTCGAGCCTCATCGAGACTTTAGGGTCTGAGCTGACACTCGGTGGCACCGAAGGCCGCCTCCAACGCTACGCCGTCGGAGAGATTTTCATCACCAATCCCGCCGTAATCCCCAACGCGCGCCGCGACGGGTTCGAGGACAGCGCGGCCTGGCGCCAGATCCGCACTGACGTGAAGACGAAGGTCGCAAAGCGCGTCGTCACCCTCGTCCGGGAAGCCTCGAAGAGCCGGACGACGCTCCGCTCGATCGCCAGCGAAATAGCCGGGCTCGCGCGAACGATCGATGCGGAGTGGATCGAACCTGTCGTTGCCGACCGGGTCGCCGCCACCATCAATCGCATCCTTGCCCGGCTGAAGCCTGAGAAGCTCACCGGCGGAGACCCCGATGAGGTCGGTGGCCATGTGTCGAGGCTCAAGACATTGCAGGAGAAGCTCGACGAACTGCGCGCCCGCCCGAAACCGGAACCCGAGAGACCCCAGGAGGGAGGTGGCAACGTGCCTGCGCCGGAGGACGATGATGGCGGTGGTGCGGATGACGGCAACGACATTGGCGGCGGCAGCGGCGAAAGCGATGACGTCGGCGACGACGACGAGATGGATTCCCCCGACGCCTGGCCTGCCGACCGCATGCTGGCAGCTGTGCGCTTCATCATCGAATCCGAACAGGGTGCAGAGGAGGCGCAGCGCATATTCGCGGCTGCCGCTGCCCATCTTGCTGCGGGAGGACCATGACCCACGGGCTTTACGTCATCGCATCTCTCGCCGGATGAGCGCTGCCGCCCTGTTCCAGACGATATCCGTGAGAATCAGACCATGCTGCCGGACGGCAAAACAGAGCCCATAGGGAAAGATACTCATGTCGTGCGCCGAAGCGGTGCCTCGAGGAGCAGTTGCAGCGTCTTTCGCTTGCGCCTTATTCGGGCAATAATCTCCGTCACACGCGACGGCGACAATCCGAATTGCCGTCCGAGTGCCGCATAGCTTGCCCCTTCGCTATGCAGCCTCTCCATTTCGGCATTCCGGGCATCCTTCACCGTCATCGATCTTGTCCTCATATCGAGATCCCCGACGGCGTTTCGCCGTTGGACCGGTCCTCCCAGTATCGCGCCGCGAGATCATCACGCAAGTAGAAGTTCATTCTATGTTCCTGTCCGCTCTCCGGCTTCGAATTCTTCTCGTTCTGCCACTCCGGCGAAGGACGCTATAGCGATCCACGGCTTTGACTGGCTTTGGAACAAGCTTTTCTTCATGGTCCGTCCGCATCATGGATATGGAAAGGGGAATGGCCGGCCGATGATCGAACAGGAACAAGCCAGCTGGAAATCCCGTGACTATTTCGCCGAAATGTATGTGGCGGGCCTGATGGCCGACGCCGGCTGGAACCTCTATTTCCCGCACCGCGACCAGGGGTTCGACATGATCGCAACCTATGCTGCCGCCGACGGTATGATCGTCCGGCCAGTCCAGGTGAAGGGCAAATATCCGACCGAGGGAAAAACAGACAAGGCTCGCTACGGTTATGTGGGTCCGATCACGGCTTTTCATGACGACATGATCCTGGCAATCCCGCTCTTCGCAGGGCTCGAGGATCCTGCGCCGCGACACATCGCCTGGATGCCGCGCAAGGCCATTCGTCCCGCCGCCCAGGATCGCTGGCGATGCGAACCGGCGCGCTTCGTCGATGGCTTGCCAAAGCCCCGCGACACTTTTCTGGGATATTTCGACCAGGTGGGATTAATGCGCTGGGTCCTGCCCACCATCGATCCGATCCTGGCGGACTAGCCGCCGCGATGCCGCTAACCTTCAACATGCTGCTGCGCTCGGAAGGCATCGATCCGGCCGAGGTGCGCCTGCTCCGTCATCAGACCGAGAAGGAGCGTGGCCGCACACCTTATTCGCTCTGGCGCGACGATCCCGCTGCCTTCGAGCGATATCAATCCGTCCAGGACGTGAAACAGCGCAGCCATTTCCGCAGTGCCTTTTGGGCGAGCTTCGTGGCGCCGCCCGGCGGCGGCACCCTGTTCGTCGGCCTCTATCGGGTGAAGCTGATCGGCGCCGTCGCGGTCGGTGCGATCGACGCCTTCACCGGGCGGGGCATCGGCGAGGAGAAGGGCTGGGCGCAATATGATCAATATGACTGTATATTGATGCCGGATCTCGCTGACTATGTCGGCCGCCTGTCCATCCATTGGGGTGATAGCGCGAGCAGCCGCCGCGCCTGGAAGCAGCGGGCGGAGCTGCGCGACAAGCCGATCGTTGAGCTCTTGCGTGCCTTTCGCGAGGATCCCTTCCCGGGCTTCACCAATCTCGTCCGTCCGCTGTCCGAGGTCGAGACGATACCAGCGGCGTGGAAGGAAGTGCTCGCCGCCAGCCGAGGGGTCTATCTGCTCGCCTGTCCGCGCACGCGTGAACATTATGTCGGGTCCGCCTGCTCAGCCGGAGGGTTCCTCGCGCGCTGGCGCGATTATGTCGCGTCCGGTCATGGCGGCAATGTCGGCCTCAGAATCCGCGACCCTTCCGATTTTACGGTCAGCATCCTCGAGGTCGCGGGGTCGGCCGCCTCGGAGGCCGACATCCTTGCCATGGAAGCTCAATGGAAAGCGAAGCTTTTGAGCCGCACCATCGGCCTCAACCGCAATTGAGTAGGTGCGATGCGACCTTGCCCCTCGGTTGCCAGCCCGGCAGGAGAATACGGCCATGATGCGCGGTGACGAGATCGACCGGGAATTCCGGGCCATCGTGTTCGACTTCTTCTATTGGTTCTCGCGCTTCGAATTCGCGCTGAAGGAAAGGCGCTATCTGAAGTCGCATGTGGTCGGACGGAAAGCGGAACCGAGCTGGAAGGAATTCTGGGAAGCCCATGAAGGTGCGTACAAACTGACGCCCGCAGCCAAAGCGCTCATCGCGGCAAAACCCGAACGGCAGATCGTCGGCGAGCCCGACCATGATTTCGAAGAGCCGCCGATCCCCGAAGATGCCTCGGACCTCCAAGCACTGACGATATACGTCCGGACGGTCCGTAACAACCTCTTCCACGGCGGCAAGCATGGGCTTAGCTATTGGAGCGATCCGCCGCGTACCCGTCTTCTCCTCACGACCACGATCACCATTCTCGATGAGCTGGCCAGACTCGGCGGTTTTGGCGGCGATTATGATCTCTATTACTGAACCCCATGGCTCTCCGCCCGAACCCACCGCCTATTTTATCGATGAGAGCGGCCATAGCGGCGATCTCGCAGCCACCCGCGCGCTCGATTTCGCCGATCAGCCGGTCTTCGCGCTTGCCTGTATCGGCGTCGCCGATGCAAGGGCGCTCGGCGCCGAGATGGAACGCCTGCGCGGTGTCCATGGCTGCGGCCCGGGCGAGCTCAAATCGGCCATGGCGCGCTTGCCCCGGTTCGTGACCGACCTCGCGGCCTATCTGAAGGCGCGGGACTGCCCGGTCTTCATCGAGCTCGTTGACAAGCGCTTCTTTATCGCCACGCATGTTGTGACCTATCTGCTCTGCGGCGGGCTTGGCCTGGGCCAGGTGCCCGAACCTGTTCGCAACGCCGTCGCCGAATTCCTGACCGACGAACCGGCCGACGCTCTCCTGCTCGGCTATCTCGCAGCATGCCGCGAGCCGTCGCTCCCGGCTATCCGCGTGCTTCTCGATGAGCTGTGGGCCTGGTTCGACCCTCGGACGGAGACATCGCCAGAGTCGGCCAGTTTCTCACAATGGAAGCCCGAGACCGTGCCTGTCGGGCCGACGCCGACACAAGGGCCTTCCTGCCGCTGCCCGACCGGACCGAGTCCGACCGGATGGTCTGGATGCTGCCCAACCTGACATCGCTCGCTCATATCTATGGCCGCATCAACCTGTCCCGTGCCGGGGGTCTCGAAGGCGTGAGCCTCGTCCATGACGAGCAACTCCAATATGGCCGCGTTCTTGCCGACACCAAGGCGGCGATGGATGACCTCGCCCGGCAGGGGCCTGTCATGCATCTTCCCTTCGCCGACTATGACGTGTCCGGCGCCGCCGCGTTATGCTTCACCGCCAGCACGAACGATCTGTGCTTGCAGGCCAGCGATCTCCTTGCCGGTTGCGCCATGCGGTTCGCGCGCGATGCCGCGGACAAGCGGCGCCGGCTCGATCCGTCGCTGCGCGAGGCCTTTTTCGCGCTCTTGAGGCTCACCGACGCGTCCAGGGGCCACGGTGTCAATCTCGTCTTCACCTATGCGGCGCTGGGCCGGATGGGCATACCGGTCCACCGGGCGTTCTGAACGCCTTGTGGGAGGGAGGGCCTAAAGCGGCCAAACTTCGCGGGGGAGCGTGAGATGATCCATATCGAACCCCTGATGACGCGCTTGAGCGCCCGACGTCCGATCTTCCACTCGGAGGCGGACTTTCAGCACGAACTGGCGATCGAACTCCGCGCCATGGATCCCGCGCTCGCGCTGCGGCTCGAATATCCCTTCGGGCTCGGTGCGCGCGCCAGCCTCGATATCCTGCTCCGAAAGAAGAACGTACTGGCCGGCCTCGAGCTCAAATATCTGTGCCGCGCCGCCGATGTCTCGGTCGCCGGCGAGGCGTTCCGCCTGCGCCATCAAAGCGCGCACGACATCCGCCGCTACGACGTCTGCAAGGATGTCGTCCGCATGGAGGCCTTCTGCGAACGCTTCGGCGCCACCGGCGGCGTCCTCATCCTCACCAACGACCCGGCCTATTGGTCGCCGCGCCGGCACGCCGACACGTTCGACGCCGCGTTCAACCTCGCCGACCTTCGGGTGCTTGGCGGCACGCTGGCCTGGGCCGAGGGCGCCGGCTCGGGAACGACCAGGGGGCGGGAGGTGCCGCTGGCAATCGCCGGTAGCTATCCGCTGGCTTGGCGCGACTATGCCGATGTCGGTGGAGCCGGCGGCCGCTTGCGCTATCTCTTTATCCCCATCGGCTGCGTCGAAACCCGAGGCGCCGCGGACGCTTGAGCATCGCGTCGTAGCATGTCGTCGCTATTTTCAGCCACGGCTCCGCTAGACCCAGACCGCGGAGCCATAGGCACGTCGGAGCGCGCGACGCCGCTCTTCTTCGCGGCGGGCCTGCGCCCGGGCTCCTTCGGGCCTGATCTCGCAATCAAGATCGTAGAGCGACGCCTTGGCCATGTTGAAGCCCGCATTGAGAGTCTCGCGGCCAAAATCGTCGGTATGGGGCTTCGCGTCGAACCCGGCATGGATTGCGGCCGCGATCAGCAGGCCATTGGGGACATAGACCGGCCCGAGCTTTTCGCCGCCGGGATAGCGGCATTCATAATTCTCGGCGATATGCTTCAGCCAATAGCTGTTGGTCGCGGGCCGGATCGTTTTCGTTCGTTCGACCCGCGCGACGAAGGCGAGACTGGCGAGGAAGGGTTCGGCCGAATGACCGCTGACCAGCTCGGCCCGGTCGTCGTCGAAGCGCTGGCGCCGCACCGCTGCCGTGTCGTCCGGCTGCCATTCGCCGATGCCGAAGCCGCTAGCGGTCAGCGTCGGATAGCGCTCGGCTACCTGCTCGAGTGCAGCCTTGGCGACCGCTCGGTACAGTGCCGTACCCGGACCGTGGAAGTCATGCTGCGCCAGATAGGCCGTAAACGCCGCGCCATCGGCGACGGCATGATGACCCGCGTCCGTATTCGCCTTGAGCGACGCATAGGTCCGGTATGCCAGCCCCCGCGCGAGCGCTTCGCAGCGGTGCGACGATTTGACCTCGGGCAGCGCCTTGGTCAGCGAACGTTTGACCGCATCGACAGCGGACGCAGTGACGGAAATGGACAGGGTGAACATTGAGCACCTCCAGGAGGGGCATGGCCGTTCGCCGATTACGCAGCTGCCCGGTGGAAGGGTGCCTCGGGATCATGATGCAAAAGCTCGATGGTCTTCGGACGTTTGACCCGGCGACAGGTCACAGGTGTCCAACCCGAAATGCGATATAGGAATCCCGGTTCGGCGCCGCAAGGGGCTGCGCAGCGGTTCGCTCTGAACCATTCCGCTGACGGAGGTGAGCGAGGACGGCTGCCCGCTGGCGCGGGCACCGCCGCTCTATCTCCGCGTCGCTCGCGCGCCGCTCCGACCGAGCGCCGGCTGCGCCGGATCTCGGCCCTGCCGGATGACGATAGGCTCCCGGGGGAAGAAAGGCGCGGGGTGAAGGATAGGGTGGATGTGGAGATCAGCGGCGCTAGCGGAAAGGCCGCGGACGGCGGTCGGCCGCGTCGGCGGAGGCCTCGAGATCGGCAGCAAGCTGACGCAGCGCCCGTGCGGCGCCCAGCCGTTCGAGGCCGTCGCCATGCGCGGCCGCGCTGCCGCGCTCGGCGCGGGACCGCGCCAGCCGCGCGACCGTTCGCATCGTCTCCGAGTCCATGGGTGCGATCATAGCGCCCGAGCCACCATGAAGCGAGCCTCGGTGCGGCGGCGAAGGTGAAGATCCCCTTGCGCGTCGGCACGCGGCCGCGGCGGTGGGACAGAGAGGAGAGAGGGCTTTTGGAAGGTGTCGCTTGGGACTGGCCTGAGCGACATATGTCAAAGGAAAGTCTCATGAATATCGGTGAATTCAACGTCCGCAATGGCCGTCTCCTGGGTTCGATCGCCACCCGCACGATCGATCTGCCGCGCCTCGGCCTCCGTCCCGTCGAAAGCGACAATGACCGCGCCCCGGTCTTCGAGATCATCGCGCTCAATGTCGGCAATCGCTGGGTCCAGGTCGGCGCACTCTGGGAAGCCGTCGCCAAGCACACGACCGGCGAGGTGTTTCTCCAGGGCTCGATCGACGATCCGGGCCTCGCCGAACCGCTCCCTATCGCGCTCTTCGGAAGCGATGAGGATGGCTATCGCGTCGCCTGGCGTCGCCCGCAGCGGCGCGACGATTTCGGTCCCGCGATCCGCTCGGGCCGCGCCGGCGATCCCTCGGGGGATCAGGGCGGCTTCGGCGACAGCACCGCTGGTCGCGACGGTGGCGTGATGGGCGACGAGCAGCCCGTCGATGACGAGATCCCCTTCTGACGGGCGGCTTGGCCGGGCCGGGGGCGTTCGCGCGCCCGGCCCTTTTCTCTTCTTTCATTGGAAAGGTCAGGACATGACGCACAGCCGTCCCCCAAGCATCGACCGCTTTGCCGACCTCAAGCAGCTTTATGCCGAAGCGATCGCCACCCCCGAATTCCAGGCCGCTTTCGGCGACCCGATGCCTCTCTCGATCATCGAGGCCGGGGACGAACCCGGCGAGCATGACATGCCCGAGCCGATCGCGGCGCAGGCCGAATGCGGCGGCATCGTCGCCGCCATCTTCGATCTGTTCACCGGCACGCGGCTCGAGCCCTTCGCCCCCGACATCGCCTGGGGCATCGTCAATTCCTTCCATTTCGTGGCGGGCAAGATCGAACGCCGTGAAGATGCGGTCGCCGGGGACCTTGGCGAGCTCGCCCGCCGCCCCGATCTCAGCGAGGTCTATGCGACGAGCCTCGAGGAGAAACAGATGCTCTGCCGCTCGCTCGCCGAGCAGCGCGGCGCTCTCGAATGCATGCGCGATTATGCCGCCGAGATGTACCGCGCCCTCGCGGGCTGGCCCTGGTCCCCGGCCAGGGGCTCGCGCGTCTCGACCGTCGCGACCGCGAGCCAGGTCGCGGTGCAGGACTTCCTGCGCGAACGCCAGCTCGCGGCGCGCGAACGTCATCTGCCGCAAGGGCCGATCATTGTCTTCTCCGGCCCTGCCCAATGGGAGAATTGGCAGCCGATCTGGGCGAGGCTCGACGCGATCAAGGCGCGCGTCCCGCACATGACGTTGGTCACGACGGGCCAGCGCAAGGGCGCCGACGCGATCGCCGCGGCATGGGCCGCGCGCCCCGAAAACGGGGTGCCGCTCGTCGCTTATGGTCTCTATGGTTCGGGCAAGAAGATCGCCTTCAACCGCAACCGCAAGCTCGTCGACCTAAAGCCGGTCGAGGCCTTGCTCTGTGAAGGATCGGGCCTCCAGGCCAATCTCTATCAGCTGCTCCGCAAGGCCGGCATCCCAATCCACGCCTTCCGCAAGACCGACGCGGCGATCCCGGCGGATGCGCCGCGGCGCCCCGGGGCCGCCGCCCCGGCCGCGCGGGCGGCGTGAGGGGGCCATGGCGTTCCCCGCGCGCTGCCGCGACACTTATGCCCTGCTCCTGCGCGCCGCCGAACGGCGTGACCTGGCGCTGATGGAATGCACCGGCCGCGCGACGGGCGCCCCGGTCTATGTCCTGTGCGAGATGCGGCGCGAAGGCGGCGGCCATGTCATCACCCCGCTTGCGCATCTCCATGACGGCGACCCCGCCGAACTCATCTGGCCACCGGGGCACCAGCCGACTCCCAGTTGAACCTCAAGGGCGACCCTCCTTTCGGAGTGGTCGCCTTTTTTGTTCACTCGGTCAGCAGAGCGAGCCGTCGAAGCGCGGCAGCGAGCGCCTCGCGATGCGTGTCCGCGCCGACCGCGTCCGGTACGCCGGTCGCGCGCAGCGTCACCTTGGTCCCGCTCTGTGCCGCCTCGATCAGTGTCTCGAACGTCATGGCGGCGATCTCGCGACGGTCCTCGCCGAGAAAGCGGACTCTCTCCAGTACCCGTTCGTCCGCCAGGAAATCGACGAAATGGCCCTCGACGAGGTCCTTGCCAGGCGCCGACACACCATGAGCTTCATCCGCGTAACGCAGCTCCAGGCGATAGCCGCCGCCGGCCCTGGGATCGAGCGCCGAGAAGCCGCCATCGACCCCTTCGGGAATCCGCCACGCCTTCAGCGTCTCCGGGTCGAGAAAGGTCCGGAAGAGCATGCGCGGGCTCGCCAGGATGATTCGTGACGTGCTGTCGACCCGTTCCCCCTGTTTCGGCGCACTCAAGACCTGTCATCCTTTCATGGCTACCCCGGTGCCACAGGGGCGGGGTGATCGTTGGTGCCGCCCCCCGGTCTTTTGAGGGTGGCGCCTGGGGCGCACCATTTGCGAATCGGGGGCATCGAGCCCCCGCTTCGCAAGCCTCTTCTTCTCTCTCAACTCTTTTCAGCATGGCACGGGGACGGCGCCGGCCTCAAGGACGGCGGGGCCCCACCATTTTCCTTGGCGGGGCGGGTGCGGCGCCTGTCCTTCGGGCCTCGGTGTCCGCCAAGGAAAATCGTGACCCCCACCGCCGCTTCGCGGCCCGCTGCGCGGGTCCTTGACCCCGTCGCCCGGAGCCCGTGCCGGAAAGAAGACCTCTTTTGTTTCAAGGAGGTTCTCATGACGACGATCAAATATACCCGTACCGCAGACGAAATCGCCGACCTCATCGCCGAGGAAACCGCAAGCCCGGCCTTTGAACAGGCCTTTACCGAAACCGGGGGCGGCTTTCGGATGAGTTACGCCGAGGACGAGACCGACGCGGCGATGCCGCTCGCCCGCGAGGCGGAGCTGGCAACCGAGATGGTGGTGCGCACCTTCTTCGACCTGTTCCGCGATACCCGCCTCGAAAACCTCGCCGACCGGATCGCTTGGGGCATGGTGCACAGCCTCCACAAGGTCGCGGGCCAGCTCGACGGCGAAGCCGACAAGGCGGCGCTCAAGGTCCGGGACCTCATCCGCGACGCCGACGGAAGCGAGGTGTTGTCCGCCGAACTGGAGGAGGCCCAAAGGCTCTGCCAGTCCCTCGATGAAGCGCGCGACGCGATCGACTGCATGCGCGACCATGCCGCCCGCTCCTTCGCCGCCGAGACCGGCCGCCCATGGTCGGCGCCACGGGGATCCCTGGTGTCGAGCAAGCGCACGGCTTCGGTGGTTGCAGCCGCCGACTTCCTCGCCGCCCGCCGTCAGCAGCGCATCGACCGCCACGCGCCGAAGGGGCCGGTCGTGCTCTTCTCGGGCGGCCAGAAATGGGAGGATAGCGGTACTCTCTGGAACCGGCTCGACAGCATCCGCGCGCGCGTGCCCATGATGGTCCTGGCAACCACCGCGCAGGACAAGGGCTGCGACGCCATCGCCGCCGCATGGGCCGCGAGCCGCAAGGTGCCGCTGGTCGCCTTCACCCTTGCCAAGTGGCGGAACATGGGGGACCGGGCAGGGTTCGCGCGCAACGACGCGATGCTGGCCTTGAAGCCGGTGGAAGCGATCGTCTGCGAAGGCAGCGGACTCCAGTCGCACCTCGCGCGGGGCGTGCGGGCTAAGGGCATTCCGGCGCATTTCTTCCGGCTGTCCGATCAGCGCCACGCCGCCTGAGGGCGGAAAAGGGCCGGTCCGGGCTTTCCCGGATCGGCCCTTTTTCTTGTGCGGGAGGACATTCGCCGAGCTCCAGGACCCCGTATCGGGGTCCATCGCCCGGCGATGCGATGCCGCGCTTCGCTGAGCGGCATCGGCCTCCTGCGCGCGGCTCCGCCGTGCTCGTCGCAGGGACGCCGTTCCGGCGATGACCGGGGTTCAGGTAGCAGCCGCCGGGAGCGCCTTCAGCGCTGCCACAGCGGCCGCACCGCCCGCCCTGGTCGCGAGGACGAGCACGTCCTTATACTCGCGTTCGGTCAATTGTTCCACCGGGATTTCGGCAGCGAGCGCGCCATAGCGGGCGCGGATCTGGCGGCGCACCGCCTCGGCTTCGTCCGCGAGCTTCCTCTGGTCATTGTCGATCTTTGCGAGACGTTCGCGGTCGGTCATCTTGGGCATGAACTGTTCCTTCGAAAAGAAGGTCCGCCCGCCGCTCTTTCTTATCCGCAAAATCACCCAGTGACGCAAGGACATAGGATGGGCCGGCGTGCCGCCGGCCGAAGAGAATGATCCCCTCCGGGGGGCCCCGCGCCTTCCGGCACGAGGCGGCGCAGCGCGAAAAGCGCTGCGAAGCGAGGACGCACGCCGCAAGGGCGTTTGTAATGCACCGTACGCACGGGTGCTGCGGGCGCAAAATCGCCGGAAAAGTGCCGGTTTTGCGGGTCACAAAATGGCGGACGCGATGTCTCCGATCGTCCGACGGCGTCTGACCCTTCCGCGCAAGAAACGGGCTAACCCGCTGATATCATGCGTCATACTGCGTCTGACGCCGGCAGACGCGATAAGATGTTGAGATCATGGTGCTAATCTGCTATCAAGCGGGTGCTTCATCACGCTCGGCGCTGTTCAAGGATCAGTGCTTGGCCAGAATAACGCTCCGTCTCGACGATGCGCTGCATGACCGGTTGGTTGCCGCTGCGCGAGGGATCGGGACTACACCCTCCGCCTATATCCGGGATATCCTTGACCGGTACGAAGGTCATGATCCGGCCGGCTATCACGCCCGGTTCGACGAGCTTCATGCGACCGCGATCCAGACGCTCGCGATCCTCGCCAAGTCGATCGGTCGGCGGTCGCCCGAGACCCTCGAGGAGGGACTCGCCGATGCCCGGCGCCTGCTCCGCGAAAGGGGGCTGCTCGACCCCGAGCAGGACCGCGCATGAGCATATTCCGCCATGACACGCTGGGCTCCTGGACGAGAGGCGGTCAGGCGATCGTCCACAACGTCCGGATGACCACCCAGGTCTTCTATCAGACCTGTCTCGCCGGGATCATCCTCTGGATAGGGGGTGTCCTCTGGTACGCGTTCGAGAAATCCACCGACTATGAGCGCTTCGTCCTCCTGAAGCTCGCGCAGGCGGCGATGATCGGGGACACGGTCCCCGGCGCCGCCGCGCCCCTTCTGTTCAGGACGCCTGCAGGCCGCGAATATTGGGTGAGTCCCGGGGCGCTCCTTGACTCCGGCATCGCCGAGAAAACGCTCCATGCCTTCGAAACCTATCTCCTCCAAGGGGCGGCGCTCTCGGGGGTGTTCGCACTCGCGATGCTCGCCTGGGCCTGGTTCTATTTCACCCGGACGGGCAGGGGACTCGGCTCCAACCAGTTCCTGCGCGGAGCGCGCTTCGGGACAGTCCGCCAGGTTCGTCGGGCGCTGCGCTGGCAGCCGCGCGGGAGTTTCGAGATTGGCGGCGTACAAGTGCCCGAGGCCTTCGAGCCCGAGCATATCCTGATCTGCGGTGCGCCCGGAACCGGCAAGACCAACATCATCGTCAAGATGCTCGACGGCATCCGCAAGAGAAAGCGTCGGGCTATCGTTTATGACACCGCGGGGACCTTCGTCGAGAAATTCTACCGCCCCGGGATCGACGTGCTGCTGAACCCGCTCGATGCCCGCGCGGACGCCTGGTCGCCTTGGGTCGATGTACCCCGCGACTATCATTATGACCAGATCGCCGAGTCCACGATTCCGGACAAGGCGGGCGATCCCTTCTGGGCGAAGGCGGCGCGCGGGACACTGGTCGCGGTGCTCCGGAAACTTGCCCGGCAGGAGCGGACCCTGGTCTCGATCCTGCTCGACACGCTGCTCCGGTCCAAGCTCAAGGATCTCGCCGCTTTCGCTGCCGGAACCGATGCCGCTGCCTTCATCTCGACGGAAGGTGAGCGCACCTCGGCCGGCATCCAGGCCGAGCTTGCCTCGGTGATGCGCAGCTTCTCCTATCTCGACGATACCGTCGATGGGCTGTCGATCCGCGACTGGGTGGCGAACGAGAAGGATGACAGCTGGCTTTTCATCACCGTGAAGGCCGACCAGCTTCCTTCGCTCCGGCCGCTTATCACGGTCTGGCTCGACATCGCGATCAGCGCGATCATGAGCATGGCGCCCGATCGCGACCGGCGGCTCTATTGCGTCATCGACGAACTCCCGACCCTCCAGAAGTTGCCATCACTTTCCGACTTCCTCGCCCGCGCCCGGAAATATGGCGGATGCGGTATCTTGGGGTTCCAGAGCTATCCCCAGCTCGAAGCAACCTACGGAATCCAGGATGCCGCCGCGATCACCGGCTATTGCTCGACTTGGGTGGCTTTGCGCGCGAACGACACCCCTACCGCCAAGCATGTCAGCGAGAATCTCGGCCAGGTCGAACAGGTCGAGGCCAATGAGGGCATGAGTTACGGCGTCAACGACATGCGCGACGGGGTCAATCTCTCGCGGATGCAGGTGACCCGGCCTTTGGTGATGCATACCGAGGTCACCAATCTTCCGAACCTTGCAGGCTATCTCCGGTTCGGCCGCAATCTCCCGGTTGTCCGCTTCGAGGATCGCTACAACAAGGTGCGGTCGGTGGCGGTCGCGTTCGAGGAACGAATCGATCCGCCGATCCGCCTCGATGCGCCTGGCGGTGCGGCGCTGCTGACGGAAACTCCCGCGGCGGCGAGTAAGCCGAAGCGCCGCCGCCCGGGTGACGATGCGCCGATGCTGCCACTTCCCGAGCCGCAGCCGCCGAAGAATGCTCCAACGCCCGTAGACCCGGAACCAGGGGCGCCCTCGCCACGGCCTCAGCCGGAAATCACCCTTTTCGGCAAGCCGGCGGGGTTCCGCCTGCGCCAGCACGGTCGCCGCGATGGCGACCGCGATGAGGCGAGACCGGCATGATCCATCCACGCCGCCTGAAGGGTACGCCTCGCAACCTGTCCCGCTACTACTCGGTGGGGGATTACTATACCAAGGGTGTCGACGAGCATTCGGAATGGGGTGGCCGGATCGCCGCTGAACTCGGGCTTGAGGGCAAGGTCGATCCAGCCATCTTCGAGGCGTTCCTCGAAGGTACGGTTGCCGGCCAGCAACTCGGCCGGCACAGGCAGGACGGCCGGATCCAACATCACCCCGGATGGGACTTCGCGGTCAGTGCGCCCAAATCCGTGTCGATCTTGGCCCTCGTCGCCGAAGACACGCGCATCGTGGCCGCGCATGAGCGCGCGGTCGGCGTCGCGCTTTCCTATCTGGAGGAACATGCAACGCTACGCCACCGCGATGGAGGTACGATTGTCCACGAGACGACCGGGCGCCTGATCTTCGCGCGGTTCACCGAACACGCCTCGCGCGAGCTCGATCCGCATCTCCACACCCATGTCGTCGTAATGAACATGACTAATCGCGCGGATGGCGCGCAAATGGCCAGCCTCGAGACCCGCGCCATGTTCGCCGAGCAGATGACCGCGGGGCAAGTCTATCGGAGTGAACTCGCGCACGCGCTGAGAGAGCTTGGCTATGCCGTCGATTTCGACCCTCGCAAGGGTCTTTTCGAGATCAGGGGCGTTCCGCGCGAACTGATCGAGACTTATTCGACCCGCGCCGCCCAGATCGAGGAACATGCCCGTGAGCACGGTCTCACAGGGCAGGCGGCGCGGCGCATATCCTTCTACGAAACCCGCGGACCCAAGGAACGCGCGTCGCTGGATGATTTGCATGGGCGCTGGACCGCTCGCCTCGAACCCCATCGGGAGATGCTGGACAAGCTGATCCTCGCCGCAGCTCAAACCGGCGAGCGGATGATCCCGGTCGAGCCGATGACCGCCGCGCGCGCGATGCTGTTCGGCATCCGGCAGTCGGAAGGCCGCGAGGCTGTCAATAATCTCGGACAGTTCCTCCGCACCGCGCTCGCCAGTCATGTCGGCGAGGTGCGGCTAGCCGACATCCGCCCTCTTGTCGAAGCGCACGAGGATCGCGCGAAGCTCCTCGTGACCCGGCACGAGACGGGCGACGCTGTGCATGTGCGCGGGCGGACCACGCGGCGCACGGCACGGCTGGAGCTCGCGCTTGTCGATCATCTGGCACTGGCGCTAGGAGACGCCGTTCCGGTCGCGCCGCGCGAACGGCTGGAGCGGATGAGCGAGGAAGCGGGGCTGAACGCAGCGCAGGAGGCAGCGCTCCTCCATATCGGCACGACGACTGATCGTGTGGTCGGTGTTCATGGTGTCGCCGGCGCGGGGAAGTCGACGCTGGTCAAGGCACTCCGTGAAGCGGCGGATCCGGACACGGCGATCATCGCGCTCGCCCCGACTTCGTCGGCCGCCGCGAATCTCGGCGCCACCGCGGGAATAGAGTCGCGGACGGTCGCGAGCCTTATCGCGGGCGGAGGGTACGGCCTCGATGACCGGCATGCGCTGGTGCTCGACGAGGCGGGCCAGCTCGGCAACCGGCAGGCGCTACGGGTGCTGGAGATCAGCCGGCTGACGGGAGCGCGGCTGATCCTGCTCGGTGACAACCGGCAGACGGGTGCGATCGAACAGGGCAAGGCCTTCTGGCTGATGCAGCGCCTGGGGCTCCCGAAGGCCGAACTTCCCGAATCGGTCCGCCAGGAAACGCGGGCGATGAAGGCGGCAGTCACCCAGGCCCGGCTTTTCAACTATGCCGCATCAATCGCCAATCTCGACAAGGTGTCGAGCGGAGAAGCCGCCGACAAGCTCGCCGAGGAGCTCGTCCGCGAATGGACGCATCTCAAGCCTGAGAACCGGGCGAACACCAATATCCTTGTCCTTGAGAATGCGACCCGGCTTATCGTCAACACCAAGGTGCGCGAGGCACTGAAGACCGAAGGCGCGGTCGCGGCCCAAGAGACCCGTCTCGCTGTGCTAACCCCTTCAGGCCTGACGGATCAGGAGAAGCATTTTGCGCGCTTTTATTCGGGCGGACAGGTGCTCGTTTTCTCGCGCGAGAATGCCGGGCTCGGCATCGCCCGAGACACCGAATATCGGGTCGTTGGCATCGGGCGCGACGCGCGCGGACGACAGATCGTCCGCCTCGTCGACGAGAATGGCAGGACCATTCGTTGGGATCCGAGCCTTGGGCGGGCCTCGCAGGTTAATGTGTTCAAGGCGGAGGAACGCGACCTTGCGGCGGGCGACCGCGTTCAGTGGCGTCTGGTGTCGCATGATCTCGGCGTCCGCAATGCCGACCGCGGAACGGTCGAGCGGCTGGAGGGCGCGCAGGCGACGATCCGCTGGGACCGCGACGGGCGTGTGCAAACGATCGATCTCGGCCGGCACAAGAATTGGGACCATGGCTATGCCGAGACCGTCTATTCGGCGCAGTCCAAAACCTATGACCGCGTCTATGTGCTTGCCCCGGTCAACTCCCCGCTGGTCACGGGCCAGAATTATTACACGGCGATCACGCGTGCGCGGTTTGGCGTAAAGCTCTGGACTGAGGATGAGAAACGGCTCGTCGACCGGCTCGAACGGCGGTCCGGTGAGAAGACGTCGGCGCTTGAAGGCTTGGGGCGTCTCCACCGCGACAATGAGCGAAGCCGGACTGCGCGGCATGGAGGTCGTCTCGATAAGCTGCGTGACGAGCAGCGGCATGACCGTGAGGAGCGGATGATGGCCGACCGCGCTCGACGCGAGCAGACAGAGCCCCCTGACTTCCGCTCCTATTTCGCAAACCGGGCGTTGTCGGCAGCCGAGACGATGGACAGATTCTTCCGCTCGATCCTCGACGGAGACCGGTCTTCGCGGCGCGCGTCATCCGATAGCTCGCAGGCTCCGCAGCCATCTCCCGACCATGCGAGTGAAGGAGGCCGTCATGACCGCTAACCGCCTTTATTGGATATCGATCGTAGTCACCGCGGTTGCCTTGTCGCCAGCTAGTGCCACGTTTGCCAGAGCGGAAAGCACTGCTGGAGAAGCAAGGATTGCCCAATGCATTCGCGCCGCCGCCGGCGGCCGTCAATGGCTTGAAAGGACGCTTTGGGGCTTGCGTGATCAGGAAGGCGGATGGATCGGGGCCGAGGTCAAGAACAGCGACGGCAGTCACGACCTTGGACCGCTTCAGGTCAATAGTTGGTGGGTAGGCAAAATCGCTTCGATGACAGGTCGCTCGCCCGAGATAATTCGGTGGTGGCTCGCGAACGATGCCTGTTTTAATGTCGATGCTGCACGATGGATATTCCTTTCGGGCCTTCACGCGACCGGCGACTACTGGAAAGCGATCGGCAAATACCACAGTCCAACTCTTTGGCGGCAGCGTCGCTATGCGAACGCCGTTTCCGAGCACTTGCGTCGCCGCTTCGGTGCAAACCTGTTTTCTCGACGGGCAGGCGTGACCGGACCGAGTCCGATATTCGACACGAGATCTAAGGACTGATGAAGTGAGAAAAATGAACTCCGAAGGAATTGCCCAAGCTGTGGAGCCATTGGCGGTCCGAATCCCTCTAGCTGCGCAAATGCTGGGTATCGGCAAATCGACCTTATATGAGATGATCGCCGCTGGTGAGATTGAAACAATCAAAATCGGCAGATCCACTCTTGTTCCCACGGATAGCCTTCGCGCGTTCCTGGCTAGGCGCCGTAATCCGATCTGAACAAGCATTTCCAGAACCCGTCCTTGGCCGTGTCACTCCGCTGATCGGTGCAGTCGCTTGGCGGCTCGATGTCGTCGTAAAAATCGAAACTGCGGCTTTGAGGGCTGCCGTCCAAGATCATTTCACCAAGGAGAAATGCACAAGCTGACAAAACTAGCCAGCGAAGTAGCATCGGATATTTCGTGAGCGTAACGCTTACCAACGCCGCTCCTGTTACGAAGAGCAGGAAGCCCAGGATGAGACCAAAGCTCCACCATCACGAACGATTGCCGCCGCTTTTCGGCGGATTGAAGGTTTGAATCCGAAGGCTTGGCGCCAAATCCGACGATGAATGAATTCTGGGCGCTTTACGGCCGCAGACCGTTCATCATTCCTGCCAGCTGCTGGTCCGCAATCGGCCCCGTTGCCGCAAGTTTTGGGATGGCGATGCCAAAACCACTGGCGCCACCGATCGATTGCTGATGGCCTCCGGCACCCTCCTACGCAAAGAGTGAGATTGAAACGTCCGCTTTTCGCGATCAGCGCCTAGAAGCGGATGAGGTGGATGGCTCCCGCTCACGGCATCTAGGTGCCAAGATGGGTTGCTGTCATGCAACCCGAGCAAAGGAGCCACCCACCATGGAGATTAGCACGATCGGCCTGGATTTGGCCAAGAACGTTTTTCAGGTTAACGGCATCAGTGCGACCGGCGAGGTCGTAATTCGCAAGGCGCTGCGGCGATCGCAGATGCTGCCGTTCTTCGAGAAGCTGCCGCCGTGCCTGGTAGGCGCCGAGGCGTGCGGGACGTCGCATCACTGGGCGCGCGAACTGACCAAGCTGGGTCATGAGGTGCGGCTGATGCCGGCGGCTTACGTGAAGCCCTATGTGAAGCGCGGCAAGAACGACGCCGCCGACGCGGAAGCGATCTGCGAAGCGGTCACACGCCAGACGATGCGGTTCGTGCCGATCGAGTCGCGCGAGCAGCAAGCGGCCTTGTCGCTGCATCGTGTGCGCAGCCTGTTGATCAAGCAGCGCACGCAGCTGGTCAACATGATGCGCAGCGTGCTCGCCGAGCTGGGCGTCGCCATCCCGGTTGGTATCGTAAAGGCACTGCAGATGGCGCGCGAGATCGTCGACGGCGAGTCGAGGCTCGATTTGCCGACCGAGGCGACCAATGTCGTCACCATGCTGGCAGAGGAACTGCTCCAGCTTCACACCCAACTGCGTAAGCTCGACCTGCGTCTCGCCGCTCGGCAGCGCAGCGACGATCGAGCCCGACGTCTGGCAACTATCCCTGGTATCGGGCCGATCGGTGCGACCGCGCTCGCCGCGTCGGTGACCGACCCAATCCAGTTCTCGTCAGGGCGCCAGTTCGCCGCCTGGCTGGGGCTGACCCCGCGGCAGAGCTCGAGTGGCGGTAAGGAACGCTTGGGGCGCATTACCAAGATGGGCGACAGGTATCTTCGGCAGCTCCTGGTCGTCGGCGCAACCGCGTTGGTCCGATACGCCAAACATAAACCCGGCACGGTCGATCCGCGCTTTGTCGCTCTGCTCGCCAGAAAGCCCGCGCGCGTGGCCTCGGTCGCCATCGCTAACAAGATGGCGCGGATCGCATGGGCGATCATGGCGCGCGGCGGCGTCTTCGAACGCGGGCATGCGCCAATGCTGGCGGCCGCATAGACCGAGAACTTAGCCGAGGAGATCAGCTTCACGAGGTTGTGAGAGCGAAGGATGTGATGGCAAAACCGGTCGAACCGGGAACAAGGACAACCCAAAGACTGTCATAGGCGTAATAGCCTGCAAAGCCGATCGGACCTTGTTCACGGACCCCATCAGGGCCAGCAGTCTACACCGACTGCATCAACAGGCCGGACAGACGACTGCAACCGACCAACGGCCAGATCATCACTTTACACTTGCAACGCGGGAGCCATCCACAGACGACGGCCCTCTACAGGCCATTGCTCTTATGTTGTCTGACCGTCTCGCTGACGGATAGCGTCTGTTTGAGATCCAAGGCGCCACTCGAGCCACTAGCTTGGGCAGGCCGAAAGGCGCGGCGAGGCAACGGGTGAGAACAAGGCTCTCAGAGAGCGATTATTGGCAACGCCGAATCTGGAGCCAGATGGATTCTCTTGTCTGTCGGCGACCACCAAGGTCCGCTAATGATCGGCGTCGCGATGACACCCATATGGCACCCATAGCAGCGCCTGGGTGTCAAATTGCGCCAGGGTGCCCGGGGATAGTGTCTATTATTCTGATATTATTGGGAAATTTGGTGGACGCACTAGGGCTCGAACCTAGGACCCGCTGATTAAGAGTCAGCTGCTCTACCAACTGAGCTATGCGTCCACTTGCCATTTCGGCAGGCTTCGACGAGGTGGGTTGGAGCCCTGTCTCGCGAAGAGAGCGGCCCGCTATCATGGTGCTTTCGCCTTGGCAATGGCCAAAGCGAATTTTTTCTCACTGAAAGCGGCGGGTGCCCTTTTTGCTGTCGTTTTCGATGGCGAGGATGATGCCGACGCAGGTCATGATCGTAAGCATCGACGATCCGCCATAGGAAAAGAGCGGCAGGGGGATGCCGACGACCGGCGCCATACCCATCACCATCGACAGGTTGATCGCGATGTAGAAGAAGATCGTCATGGTAAGGCCCGCCGCGGTGAGCTGACCGAAGCGGGTGCGGGCCCGCAGCGCGACGCGGGTCGACCAGCGCAGCAGCAGGAAGAAAAGGAAGAGAAGGAAAAGGCCGCCGATCAGGCCCCATTCCTCGGCCATCGTCGCGAAGATGAAGTCGGTGTGCCCCTCGGGCAGATAGTCGAGATGGCTTTGCGAGCCGTTGAGGAAGCCCTTGCCGCCGATCCCGCCCGATCCGATCGCGATCTTCGACTGGCTGATGTGGTAGCCCGCGCCGAGCGGGTCGCTTTCGGGGTCCATGAAGATCAGAACGCGCTTCTGCTGATAGTCGTGGAGGAAGGAGAACAGCACCGGCAACGCAGCGATGCCCGCCGCGGCGGTGCTGCCGAACCACCAAAGGGGAAGGCCGGCTGCGAACATCACGACGACACCGCCTATGCAGATCGCGAGCGCGGTGCCGAGGTCGGGCTGGAGCATCACGAGCGCTGCCGGAACGCCGATCATGACCAACGCGGGCCAGAGTGCAGTGAGGGTCCGCGTGCTCCCGGGCGGAAGCTGGGTATAGAAGCGCGCAAGCGCGATAACGATCGCGACCTTCATCAGCTCCGATGGCTGCAGATTCATGAAGCCGAGGTTGAGCCATCGCTGGCTGCCCCCGCCCACGAAGCCCAGCAACTCGACCGCGATCAGCAGGACCAGGATGCCGATATAGGCGAGATAGGAGAAATCCTCGAACAGGCGGATCGGCAGGCGGCCGATCACCAGCGCGACGCTGAGGAACAGGAGGAAGCGCACGCCCTGATTGAGCGCCCATGGCGTGATGCTGCCGCCCGCTGCCGAATAGAGCACGAGCAGGCCGAAGCCGGTGATTCCGGCCAGGATCGCGATCAGCTTCCAAGGGATCGCCTGGATGGCGGGTGGGACGGGGATCACTGCGCGAGCCCCGCATCGGGGCGGGCGATGCCCGCCTTCCACGCCGCATAGTCGCGGTCCATCCGCTCCTTGATCGTCCCGCCCCAGCCGGCCTCGAAGGCCTCGAGCGCTTCCATAGCCTTGGCGCGGTCGAACAGGAAGGTCATGAAGTCCTTGGCGACCGGCGCCGCGGCGCGGCTGCCGCCCATCCCGTGCTCGATCACCACCGCAGTCGCATAGCGTGGATTGACGACCGGCGCGAAGCCGATGAACAGGCCGTGGTCGCGGAACTTCCACGTGCCGCTCTTGCCATTGCCCGTGTTGAGCCCGCGCACCTGCGCCGTGCCGGTCTTGCCCGCCATCGCGATGCCGTCGAGCGGCAACTTGCTGCGCCCCGCGGTTCCGCCCGGCCCGTTGACGACCAAGTCCATTCCGTGGCGCGCGGTCGCCAGCGCCTCCGCCGAGAAGGGCAGGGCTTCGTTCCTGAAATGGCGGTTGACCAGGCGCGGGTAGAGGCGGCGGCCCGAGGCGATGCGCGCCGCCATGACCGCCAGCTGAAGCGGGTTCACGCTGACATAGCCCTGGCCGATCACCGCGTTCAGCGAATCCGACGCGGACCAGGGCTGGTCGTATTTCTTCATTTTCCAGGCGCTGTCGGGAATGGTGCCGTAGCGCTGGTTGCTGCCGGCGAGCTGGAATTCCTCCCCGAGCCCCATCAGCCGCGCGGTCGGTGCAATCGCGTCATAGCCGAGACGGTGCGCGACCCAATAGAAATAGCTGTTGCAGCTCTTCATGATCGCGGTCGCCATATCGACGCTGCCATGCCTGCCGAGGCAGCGGAAGAAGCGGCTGCCGAGGCGATAGCCGCCGATGCAGGTATGGCGTTCGCTGGGGTCAATCCCATGCTCGATCGCGGCGATCGCCGCCATCGGCTTCAAGGTCGAACCCGGCGGATAGAGGCCGCGCGTCGCCTTGTTGATCAGCGGCTGGTGGTCGTCCTCGCGCAGCCAGCTATATTCGGAGCTGCTGATGCCGTCGGAGAAGCTGTTCGGATCGAAACAGGGCATAGACACGAAGGACAGGATGTCGCCATTCTGGCAATCGATGACGACCGCCGCGCCAGACTCGCGCCCCATGCGCCGCGCAACGAACTCCTGCAGGTCGGCGTCGATCGTCAGATGGACCGTCTTGCCCTGTGTGTCGCGCGTCGTCTCGAGCTCGCGCACGACCTTGCCGCCGGCGGTGACCTCGACGCGCTTCGCGCCGGGCTTGCCGCGCAGCATGTCCTGGAAATATTTCTCCAACCCGTCCTTGCCGGTGCGAAAGCCGGGGGTGATGTAGAGCGGATCCTTGACCTTCTCATATTCCTCGGCGGTCGGGGCGCCGACATAGCCGATGAGATGGCCGACCGCCGCGCCCGTCGGATAGTTGCGCGCGAAGCCGCGCTGCGGGGCGACGCCGGGCAGTTCGGGCAGGCGGACCAGGATCGAGCTATACTCCGCCTCGGTCATGTCCTCGGCGACGGCAACCGGCTGGAAGCCCGACGCGGATTTCAGGTCGCGCTGGATGCGCTCCATGGTGTCGCCGTCGAGCTGAAGCAGGGTGCGGAGCTGACCCAGCACGAAATCCTTGTTGTGCAGGCGGTCGGGGATGATGTCGATGCGCAGCGACACGCGGTTGTTCGCGAGCGCCTTGCCGTTGCGATCGACGATCCAGCCCCGTCGCGGCGGGACGAGCGTCAGATTGACGCGGTTGCTTTCCGATTCAAGAACATAGCGGTCGTTATCGACGACGGAGATATAGGTCATGCGCGCCGCCAGCGCGACGCCGACCGCCGTCTGTGCGCCGCCGACGACGAGCGCGCGCCGCGTGAAGGTGAAGCCTCTCCAGGCTTCGGTGATCGGGGGACTTTTTTTGCGCGGCATGGAGGGACGGTTTATCGGCGTTTCAGGCGGAAATTGTCAAACTTGCCGGTGAGGCGAAGGAAGAGCGGCAGCAACAGGATCGAGACGATGATCTGGGGCAGGGCGAGCCCCAGCACGCGTCCCGTGTGGGCGTCGGGATGCGTGATGAGCGCGGCGACAGCCTGAATGATCGCGACAAGTAAAGCTCCAATCGCCCAGTCGTGGAAAAAACCGCGCCAATAGATGCGCTGAGAGACATAGGCGATCGCGATGCTCGCGGCGGTCCACAGAAAGACCGCGGTGCCGATCGGCGCGCCGCTGAACAGGTCGTCGAACAGGCCCAATGGAATGCCGATCCACACCGGCCACATTTCGGTGCGGAGGAGCTGCCAGCACAGGAAGAAGAGCAGGCCGAGCGGCGGCAGCACCGGCGAACTCGCGACAAGCGGCAGCATCAGCGGCAGCGCCGATGCGACCAGCACCGTGATGACCGGCACCGCGCGCATCCGCCACAGCGATGCCGGCTCGCCGAGGCGCGGGCCCTTCTGGTTCATGGCGCCTTCGGAACTTCCGGCACCGCCTCGGGCGGCGGCGCCAGCTGCGCCTCGGCGTCTTGAGGCGTGTAGGGGCGGAGCACCGCCACCGCATCGACCTTCGCCGGATCGGCGAGCGGCCGCGCGAGCGCGCCATCGTCCTGGCGGCGGATGACGATCGCGACCGGAATATTCGGTGGGTAGATTCCGCCGGTGCCTGAGGTGACGAGGATGTCGCCGGGCTTGAAGGGATTGTTCGCGATGTTGAGCGTGCGAATGTCGAGATCGCCATTGCCCCGGCCATAGGCAAGCGCGGGCAGGCCGTCGCGCGCGCGGCGAACGGGAACGATATTGTCGACGTCGGTGATCAGCAGCACCTGCGACACCGACGGCCCCGACCCGAGGATGCGTCCGATCAGCCCGTCGGCGCCGCGCACCGGCTGCCCGGATGCGACGCCCAGGTTTCGGCCGATGCTGAGCAGCGCGATGCGCTTGGTGCTCGTCGAGGTCGAGGTGAGCAGATAGCCGTTGGCGATCGCGGCCTTGTCGGTTTCCTGCAGCTTCAGCAGCGTCTTGAGCTGACGGTTCTCTTCCTGCAGCGAGCTGGTCGCGACGAGCTGGCGCCGCGTTTCGGCAAGCTCCTTGCGCAGCCGCCGGTTCTGCGTTCCCGCCCCCACATAGGCCGAAACCGCGTCATCGATGCCCGAGATCGAGCCGATCGCCGAGCGGCTGACGCGCGCGACGGGGGCAGTGATCTCCTGGCTGGCGATGCGGA
Source organism: Sphingopyxis sp. H050 (assembly GCF_001468265.1). GTDB lineage: Bacteria > Pseudomonadota > Alphaproteobacteria > Sphingomonadales > Sphingomonadaceae > Sphingopyxis. Next base: position 87,058 of record NZ_LNRZ01000002.1, read on the forward strand.
GCTGGGCGAAGCCGACGGGATCGACGACCGACAGCAGCGCCAGCAGCAAGCCCGCCATCGCCCCTGTCACCGCGATGACATAGGCAACGAACAGGCTGTACTGGGCCTTGCGGGATTGCCCCGGACGCCGATGTGCCGGGCGGACCATAGTGAAGCGCTACCGTCCGATCAGGCTTGCTGCAACACGCCGCGGAAGGCCGGATCTTCCATCGCGCGGCCGGTGCCGATCGCGACGCAGGTCAGCGGGTCTTCGGCGACCGTGACGGGCAGGCCCGTCGCATCGCGCAGCAGTTCGTCGAGTTCGGCGATCAGCGCGCCGCCGCCGGTCAGGACGATGCCCTGGTCGACGATGTCGGCGGCCAGTTCGGGGGCGGTGTTCTCGAGCGCGATGCGCACACCCTCGACGATCGTCCCGATCGGTTCGGACAGCGCTTCGGCGATCTGCGCCTGATTGATCGAAATTTCCTTGGGCACGCCGTTGACGAGGTCGCGGCCCTTGATGTGGATCGTCAGGCCCACGCCGTCGGCGGGAATGCGCGCGATGCCGAAATCCTTCTTGATCCGCTCGGCGGTCGATTCACCGATCAACAGATTATGGTGCCGGCGGACATAGCTGACGATCGCTTCGTCCATCTTGTCGCCGCCCGCGCGGACCGAGGTGGTGTAGGCGAGGCCGCGGAGCGAGAGCACCGCGACTTCGGTGGTGCCGCCGCCGATGTCGACGACCATCGAACCGATCGGTTCGGTCACCGGCATGTCGGCGCCGATCGCGGCCGCCATCGGTTCCTCGATCAGCCACACTTCGCTGGCGCCGGCGTTCGACGCCGCGTCGCGGATCGCGCGGCGTTCGACGCTGGTCGATCCCGACGGGACACAGATCACGATCTCCGGGCTGCGGAACGCGTTGGGCTTGCCGCCATGCACCTTGGTGATGAAGTGCTTGATCATCTGTTCGGCCACGTCGATGTCCGCGATGACGCCGTCACGCAGCGGGCGGATCGCCTCGATGCTGTCGGGGGTCTTGCCCATCATCAGCTTGGCGTCGTCGCCGACCGCCTTCACCCGCTTGATGCCGTTCAGCGTTTCGACTGCGACGACCGAGGGTTCGTTGAGCACGATGCCCTTGCCGCGGACATAGACCACCGTGTTCGCGGTGCCGAGGTCGATCGCCATGTCCTGGGAATTGAATTTAAGCCAGCGCGAAAAGAAGGACATCTATACCTGCTTCCTGTCATCGAAGCCGCGGCCCCGCACGGACCGCGCCCCCTGTCGTGATTCCACCCGCGCGCCCGTCCGGGGACAGCTTCAATCAGGGGGAGATTCCGGCTCTTCCACGGGGGCTGGCTGGACAAAATGATCAGGGCTGTGCGGGTGGGTCGCGATTTGCGTCCGACTGCGCTAGGAGAGGGCCTATGTCAATACGCCGCCTGCCGGAAAAGCTCGTAAATCGGATCGCAGCCGGTGAAGTGGTCGAAAGACCCGCCGCGGCGCTCAAAGAGCTGGTTGAAAACGCCATAGACGCTGACGCGACTCGCATTTCGGTGCGAATCGCCGAGGGCGGGATTTCGCGCCTGGAGGTCGAGGATGACGGCTGCGGGATGACCGCGGCCGACATGGCGCTGGCGCTCGAACGCCATGCGACCTCGAAGCTGCCGACCGATGCGATCGAGGACGTCACGACGATGGGTTTTCGCGGCGAGGCGCTGCCGTCGATCGCCAGCGTCGCGGCGCTGACGCTGGAAAGCCGGGTCGCGGGCGGCGACGGCTGGAAACGCGTGGTCGACAATGGCGCGGTGGTCGCCGAAGGACCCGCAGCGCTGGCGAACGGCACCCGCGTTCTTGTCGAGAATCTGTTCGCGCGCGTTCCGGCGCGGCGCAAATTCCTGCGCAGCGCGCGGAGCGAATATGCCGCCTGCATCGACGTCGTGAAGCGGCTGGCGATGGCGCGCCCCGACATCGCCTTCGTCGTCGAACATGACGGACGGCGCGTACTCGACGTGCAGGGCGGCCAAGACCGGATCGCGCGCGTTGCCGCGCTCACGCAGCGCGAGCTCGCTGCGAACAGCATCGGCGTCGATCTGGACCGCGGCGAGGTGCATCTGGGCGGGGTGATCAGCCTGCCGACCTACAATCGCGGCATCGCCGACCATCAATATCTGTTCGTCAACGGCCGGCCGGTGAAGGACCGGCTGCTCGTCGGCGCGCTGCGCGGGGCCTATGCCGATCTGCTTGCGCGCGATCGGCATCCCGTGGTCGCGCTGTTCCTCGACATTCCGACGAGCGAGGTCGACGTCAACGTCCATCCGGCGAAAACCGAGGTGCGTTTTCGCGATCCGCAGCTGATCCGCGGCCTGATCGTCGGTGGCCTGAGGCGGGCGCTCGACGAGCATGGCTTCCGCAGCGTCCAGCGTCCCGCGGAGGCGGCGCTTGCTGCGTGGCAGCAGGAACCCGTCGCACCCGAGCCCGCGACCGGCTTCCTGTTCGGCCACCGGACCGAGCCCGCGGTCCACCTGTTCGGAACCGACCTGCCGCCGCGGTCGGACGACGTCGCGCGCGTTTACGACCGGCTCGTACCGTTCGCCAGCACGCAGGCCCCGCTCGCCGGGCGCGCCGAGGTCGCCGAGATCGCCCCGCCGCAGGCCGAAGAGCATCCGCTCGGCATTGCCCGCGGGCAGATCGCGAACACTTATATCGTCGCCGAGGCGGAGGACGGTCTCGTCATTGTCGATCAGCATGCCGCGCACGAACGGCTGGTGCTCGAGCAACTCCGCCACGCCATGGCTGGCCGGGCGGTGCCGTCGCAAGGCCTGCTGCTCCCCGAAGTCGTCGAACTCGACGAGCCCGCGTGCGACCGGCTCGAAGCCGCCGCCGCGCAGCTTGCCTCGCTCGGCGTCGAACTCGAGCGCTTCGGCCCCGCTGCGGTCATGGTGCGCGCGACCCCGGCGATGCTCGGCGCGATCGATTGCCATAAGCTGGTCAACGACATCGCCGACGATCTTGCCGGTTATGACGCCGCGCTGGGGCTCAATGAAAAGCTGGAGCTTGTCGCCGCGACGATGGCTTGCCATGGTTCGGTCCGCGCCGGGCGGCCCTTGAGCGTGGCCGAAATGAACGCGCTCCTCCGTCAGATGGAGGTGACGCCCCACTCGGGCCAGTGCAATCACGGCCGTCCGACATGGGTGAAGCTCGCGATGGACGATGTCGAGAGATTGTTCGGGAGGAAATAGCATGAGGTTTCGCGTCTGTGCGCTAATGCTGGCCGTATCTGCCGCGCTTCCCACTTTGGCCGCCCCGGCGAAAAAGGCGCCCGCCAAAGCCGAATCCTGCCTGGCGAATCCGACCCTCCCGCCCGAATTCGCCGACTGGTCGCGCAGTATTTCGGCGAAGACCATCTACGGCTATGGCGAGCCGCGCGACATCGGCTGGCCCGCGCTCGGCGCGGCGCGGACCGAGCTGTCGCTGCACAAAGCCGAAAGCTTGCGCTATTGGGTCGCGCCCGCGCGCGAGCCCGATGTGTTCAAATTCGGCGGTATGGTGCCGATCGACGTCAAGAAATCCGGGCGGCTGGTCGTCGCGCTAGACGGCGGGGCGTGGATCGACCTCGTGCGCGACGGCCGCATCGTCAAATCGGCGACCCACGGCCATGGTCCCGCCTGTTCGGGCATCCGCAAGACGGTCGAATTCGACGTCGAGCAGGGGCGCTATCTGCTCCAGATCGTCAATGCGCCGTCGGACCGGATCCGCGCGATGGCGGTGATGCGCTGATCAGTCGGTCCCCGCTTGGTCGCGGACGCGGATCAGGCCGGTCGACACCATCGTCATCACCGGCACGTCATGCTGGTTCAAGACGGTGAGCCTTGATTTGAAAAGGCCCATTTCCGGGCGACTTGCCGACCGGCGCTTTTCCAGCACCTCGGTTTCGCAGCGGAGCGTGTCGCCCGGATAGACAGGCGTCAGCCACCGCAGATCCTCGATCCCGGGCGAGCCGAGCCCGGCCTGCTCATGCTCCTTCATATTGTCGACCATCATCCGCATCGCCATCGATCCGGTGTGCCAGCCGCTCGCCGAGAGCCGCCCGAAATGGGTGTTCGCGGCGGCTTCGTCGTCGAGGTGAAACGGCTGCGGATCATACTTGCCCGCAAAGTCGATCACTTCGTCGCGCGTGACCTGCTTGCTGCCGAAGCGCCGGACGACGCCGACCTCGATGTCCTCATAGTATAGCAAGTGTCTCTCCCCGCCTCAGGCCATCTTGATCCCGGCGACGTCGCGCTCGACCACGGCGGTCGCGCGATTCGACAGCGTGTTGGTCGGCGTCGTCACCTTGTCGACGACCATGAAGTGCGATTGCCACGCCTCCTTGCCGACTTCGCACACCACATAGCCGCGCTGGTCGTTAGCGAATTTGAGCTCGGGGTTGAGCTTCAGGAACACGTCGGTGCCCCGGCGCTGGTCGCTGCCGTCACCGCCGCTCGAAATCGAGGTCGCGACGACCTCGGCGCCGACGACCTTGTCCTTGTGGACCAGATCGCCGCAGAAATTCTGATGCTCGTCGCCGGTCAGCACGACGCAATTCTTGAGCCCCGCAAAGCGCGACAGGATGCGCTCGCGCGGGGCGTCGTAGCCCGGCCAGCTGTCGAGGTTGAGGATCTTCTTCGGCTCGTCCTCGCGGCGGCGGCGGTCGAGCGACATCATCGTCACCTGCTGCGCGATGCCGTTCCACGTCGCGCCGCCTTCACCGAGATTCTTGGCGAGCCAGTCTTCCTGCGCCTTGCCAAGCACCTGTGCATCCTTGGCGAACACCTCGGGGCAGGTCGGCTTGAAGCCATCGCCGCACGGTTGATTGCTGCGATACTGCCGCGTGTCGAGCACCTGCATCGCCATCAGATTGCCGTAACGCAGTTCGCGGTTCGCGGCGATGAAGCCGCCGCGCGGGAGCAGCGCCTTGCGGACGGGCATATGTTCGTACCACGCCTGGAACGCCGCCTGCCGGCGCAGCATGAACACCTCGGGGGGCGGCGCGTCGGGATCGTTGCCGTCGAGGTCCATCTTCCAGTCGTCGTAGACCGAGACCCAGTCGTTGCGGATCTCGTGATCGTCGAAGCTGGAGATGAAGGCGTGCTGCGACCGCGCCGCCTGCATGTCGATGTCGAACAATGTCTGCGAATAGGCGGTGCGGAAGTCGCCGAGATCCTGCAGCCCGCGCAGCGCATATTTGCGCACCGGCCGCACGGGCAGGCCGTCGGGGAACAGATAGTCTTGGCTGTACTCGTAGATGAAGTCGCCGTAGTGATAGACGAAGGCGAGGTCCTCGCGCGCGAGATGACGGTAGGCGCCATAGAAGCCCGACTCATAATGCTGGCAGCCCGCAACGCCGAATTTCAGCGCGTCGACGTTCGCGCCGACCGGGGGCAGCGTTTTCGCCCGCCCGCGCAGGCTGCGCTCGCCGCCCGCGGTAAAGCGGTAATAATAGGGGCGATTGGGCTGTAGCCCGGCGACCTCGACATGGACGCTGTGACCGAGTTCCGGGCGCGCCAGTTCGGTGCCCTTCGCCGCGATCTCCTTGAAACCGCTATCGGGCGACACTTCCCATTCGACCGGTATGTTGACCGGCGGCATCCCGCCATGCGGCGCCATCGGCTCGGGCGCGAGGCGGGTCCAGATGACGAAGCCGTCGCTCGCGGGATCGCCCGCTGCAACGCCCAGGCCGAAGGGGAAGTCGCGGAAGATGCCAGCCTCCGCGCGCAGGATCGCGGGCGCCGACAGCCCGGCAAGCGTGGCGGTGGCGAGAAAGTTGCGGCGGTTCAACATGGCTGGGCTCCGTGGGGAGGAATTGGGGGGAGGCGAATCGCTAATCCTCGATAGCCCAGCCATGCGTTACATCAATGACCGATGCTGAGCCGCGCGAAGACCGTCGCGCCGATCGGGTTCCTGCCATAGGCCGCATCCAGCCGTCGCGGCTTGTCGAACGCCGCCACGCTGCCGCCGAGCGCGAGGTTCAGTGGCCCCGTGATCGGGATGCGGTACGCATAGCCCGCCTGGAACTTCGTCACGCGGAACGGCACGTCGTGCAGCGGATCGTCATGGTCGCTGAATAGCTCGTCATTCTTCACATTCTCGATCCGTCCGAACAACGTATGATGATCGTCCAGATCCCAGTTCACCTCGGCCAGATACGCCGTCAGCGTCTCGCCGGGATCGCGGTTCTTGGCGCTGAACGCCGCGGTCGCCGACAAGCCCTTGCCGTTCGCATATTGGACGCTCGCCGTGGTGCGATGCTCATTCTGTGCGCCGTGCAACAACTCCGGCTGCTTCAGGAACGCATGGCTTGCCTGCAGCGCAAGGCTCGGCGTCGGCGTCCAGGTGCCGCGCACCGCCCAGCTGTCGAAGCGCGGTTTTTCGATATTCCAGCGCTTCTCGTCGGGCTCGCGCCCCGTAAAGAGCGAGCCTTCGATCTGCACCCTCCGCGTCTGATAGCCAAGCGTCGCGACGCCATAGGTGATGTGCGTCGAATCGAACCAGTGGTGGGTGATCGGCGCCTCGGGATTATAGCGCGCGCTGCCGCGGTGCATGAACGCGCTCGGCCCGATCGCTGGCTCGCCGACGGGGCCGCCATAGAGGAACAGACGTTCGCCATTGTCGCCAACGTCAATGTCGATGCGCGCCGCCAGCTCCATGAACAGGTCGTGCGGATGCTGGCGATCGACAAGCGGCTCGCCGCCCGCGGTCTCGCCGGTCGCGAACAGATTGGGATAGCCGCGGTTCGACATCAGCGGCTCGAGGCTCATCATCGATTTGAGCTGGATGCGGCCCCAGCCGGTGTCCTTCTCGCCCGACAGCATCAGCATCGATTGGATAGTGGCCTTGTCGTCGCCGCGCGGACCCGACTGGTCCGAATAGACGCCCCAGGCGAAGCCATGCGCCATGACCATCCAGCCGCCGCCGGCGTCGATATGCAGACCGGTGTGGCCGCTCTCGTTGGCGGGAAGGCGCGCGGTGCCCGAACCTTCGCCGGGCGCGTCCGGATTGCCGTGGCCCATCGCCGAATGGTCCATCTTCGAATGATCCATTCTCGAATGATCCATGGGTTCGTCGCCTGGCGGCGTTCCGGCGGACATATCATGTCCGCTATGATCCTGCGCGGCTGCGGGCAGGGAGAGGAGGGCAAGCGCCGCGGCGCCCGCCAGAAAAGGCAGTTTCGACATATGAATTTCCTGACAAAGAACGGGAATGGGTTTTCCGTCTTCGTCAGGCGCGGGGCGGCGGCGTACTCGGCGGTGCGTTGGCGCCCGCGAGCGCCATCATCGACTGCGGAGCGGGCGCGGCAGGGGGAAGGGGAAGCGGGGCTTGAGCGGCCGGCAACGCCGGATTGGCGACGCAGCCGATGCAGAAATAGCCCATCTTGCCGGTATCGCCGTCGGGCTTGTGCGTGGGCTGCGTGCCATGACAATCGACCGGCGCGCTCTGGCCGTGCGTCGGCACGGCCATCGCAGGCAGCGACAGGCCGATCAGAAACAGGGCGAGGAGCAAATGCCGCAACATCGCGCCGCTCCTAGCACGGCGCGTGGGCAAGAGGAAAGGCGCTGCGGCAAAGCCGCGTCCGCCTTTTCCGCCTAGCTGTGCAGGAAGTGCATCACGTCGCCGTCCTGCACGATATAGGCCTTGCCCTCGGCGCGGAGCTTGCCGGCTTCGCGCGCGCGCGCTTCGCCGCCCAACGCGACATAATCGTCGTAAGCGATCGTTTCGGCGCGGATGAAGCCCTTCTGGAAATCGCTGTGGATTTCACCCGCGGCTTGGGGAGCGGTCGCGCCCTGATGCACCGTCCACGCGCGCGCTTCCTGCGGCCCCACGGTGAAGAAGGTGATCAGGTGGAGCAGTTCGTAGCCGGCGCGGATGACGCGGGCGAGGCCCGTTTCGTGCAGGCCCATCTCTTCGAGGAATTCGAGCCGGTCGGCTATGTCCATCGTGACGAGTTCGCTCTCGATCGCGGCGGAGACGACGACGGCCTGCGCCCCCTCGGCAGCGGCCTTGGCGAAGACTTTTTCCGAGAAGCCATTGCCCTTTGCGGCGCTGCCTTCGTCGACGTTGCAGACATAGAGGACGGGCTTCGAGGTCAGCAGCTGTGCGGTGCGCAGCACGCGCGCTTCCTCGTCGTCCCTGGGTTCGACGAGCCGCGCGGGCTTGCCGTCGCGAAGCAGGTCGAGCGCTTGCCCGAGCACCGAGGCCGCGATCTTGGCTTCCTTGTCGCCCTGCGCCGCCTTCTTGGCGAAGGCGGGGACGCGCTTTTCAAGGCTTTCGAGATCGGCGAGCAGCAGTTCGGTCTCCACCGTCTCCGCATCGGCGACGGGATCGACGCGGTTTTCGACATGCTGAATGTCGTCATCCTCGAAACAGCGCAGCACGTGGACGATCGCATCGACTTCGCGGATATTGCCGAGGAACTGGTTGCCTAGCCCTTCGCCCTTCGACGCGCCGCGGACGAGGCCGGCGATGTCGACGAAGGCGAGCTGCGTCGCGATGATCTTTTTGCTGTTCGCGATCGCGGCCAGCTTTTCCAGCCGGTCGTCGGGGACCGCGACGTTGCCGATATTCGGCTCGATCGTGCAGAAGGGATAATTCGCCGCCTGCGCCGCCGCCGTCTCGGTCAGCGCGTTGAACAGGGTGGACTTGCCGACGTTCGGCAGGCCGACGATCCCGCATTTGAAACCCATAAAAACTCCGTGAGGTTCGGCGCGCTGTGGCGTGCGCCGCCGTGTGTCGCCCGCGCCCCTAGCGCCAAGTGACGCCGGACGCCAGCCATATGGCGTCGCGGGCAGCGCTGAGCGGTTGCTATTTGTTCAGACTGGTGGGACTAGATCCATGCCGTGAGATATCGTGCGAGACATTTCCGGGCGGCTGCCGTGGTGAGCGCCGCACTGGCGGCCGGCGCCGCAATCGCTGCGCCCAGCCGCTTCGAAGCCAGCGTGCTTGCCGAGCTCAATCGCTTTCGCGCCGATCCCGCCGCCTACGCCGACGTGCTGCGCAGCTATCGCCCGCGCTTCGAGGGCAGGCTGCTGATCGCCGAGGAAGGCGGCGAGATCGACATCATGACCAACGAGGGCGTCGCCGCGGTGAACGAGGCGATCCGCGAGCTGCGCGCCGAAAAGCCGCTCGCGCGGCTGACCTGGAGCGACAGCCTCGCCCGCGCCGCCGCCGACCATGTCGCGGCGCAGTCGCGGTCGGGCTCGGTCGGCCATTATACGAACGGCCGTGGCCCCAGCGAGCGTATGCGCGCACGCGGCGGCGGCCCCTATGTCAACGAGGTCATCACCTACGGCCATCATACTCCGGCGGGGGTGATTCACCAGTTGCTGATCGACGACGGCGTGCCCGACCGCGGCCATCGGTACAGCCTGCTCCGCGCGGAACACCGCTACGCGGGCGTCGCCTGCGGAACGCACAAGGTTCATCGCACGATGTGCGTCGTGCTGATGTCGCAGACGCCCGACGGCTCGCCCCCGCCGCCCCCGAAGCGCCCCGCGCAATGACGGCCATGCTTGCAAGCTGTATTATTATAGCATAACAGTCTATCTCTCTGAGAACAGGGAGATAGCGATGCGTCTGGCGAAACTGGCCCTGATCGTACCGATGTTATTGAGCGCGGTCCCGGCGCAGGCAAAATCCGTGCTCGATAAAACCCGAATTGCAACGACCGCGCGCGATGCGATGATGAAGACCGGCGCGCGCGGACTGGCGATCGCGGTCATCGACCGGGGCAAGGTCGTCTCGGTCCAGAGCTTCGGCGATCGCAACGCAAAGGGCGACCCGCTGACGCCGCAGACGATCATGTATGGCGCCTCGCTGACCAAGGCGGTCTTCGCTTACACGGTGCTGCGGCTGGTCGACGAGGGCAAGGTCGATCTCGACAGGCCGATTGCGGCGATGCTGGCGAAGCCGCTGCCCGATTACGGCAATCTCGACGCCTATGGCAATTGGGGCGACCTCGCGGGCGACGAGCGCTGGCGGGCGGTGACGCCGCGCCATGTGCTGAACCACAGCACGGGCTTCGCGAATTTCTCCTTCCTCGAACCCGACGGAAAGCTGCGCTTTCATTTCGATCCGGGCAGCCGCTACGGCTATTCGGGCGAGGGGATCATGCTGCTCCAGTTCGGGCTCGACAAGGGGCTGGGTCTCGACACCGGCAGAGAGGTGCAGCGGCTGGTCTTCGATCCGCTCAAGATGCCGAACTCCAGCCTGGTCTGGCGCCCCGATTTTGCCGCCAACTATGCCGACGGCTGGACGCTCGGCGGCAGCGTCGAGGTGCATGACGAGCGCGGCCGCGTACGAATGGCGGGGTCGATGGACACGACGATCACCGACCTGGCAAACTTCGTCGCGGCGTTGGTGTCGGGCAAGGGGCTTTCAAAGAAGGCCCGCCGCGAACTGCTGCGACCCGGCCTGCCGATCCGTTCGGCCGGGCAGTTCCCGACGCTGGGCGGCGACGTGCCCGCGGCGCAGCAGCACAAGGGTCTGGCGGCGAGCGTCGGGCTGATCACCTTCGACGGACCGCAGGGCCGAGCCTTTTTCCGCGGCGGCCACAATGATTCGACCGGCAACACGCTGGTATGCCTTGAAAAGGGCCAGCGCTGCGTCTTGATCATGTCGAACGACGTCCGCGCCGAAGCCGCTTTTCCGATGATCGTGCGCGACATCCTCGGGGAGACGGGGGCGCCGTGGCGCTGGATTTTCGGCGATATGAAATTCGTCTCGGCCCCGCTGCAAACCAAGGCCCTATAATGGCGCGGGGGACTACATCCTACAGCACATATTTGCTGAGGTCGGTGTCCCCGACGACATCGGCGAGCTGTTTGTCGACATAAGCCGCGTCGATCTCGAGCGTCGTGTCACCGACGTCCTCGGCCGTGAAGCTGATCTCCTCGACCAGCCGCTCCATGATCGTCTGCAGGCGGCGCGCGCCGATATTCTCGACCTTCTCGTTGACCTCGGCCGCGAGCTTCGCGACGCGCGCGATCGCGTCGGGCGTGAAGTTCAGCGTCACGCCTTCGGTGCCTAGCAAGGCCACATATTGTTCGGGCAAGCCGGCCTTGGTCTCGCTGAGGATGCGGACGAAGTCCGCCTCGGTCAGCGCACCCAGTTCGACGCGGATCGGCAGGCGGCCCTGCAGTTCGGGGAGGAGGTCGCTCGGTTTTGCGACGTGAAAGGCGCCCGACGCGATGAAGAGGATATGGTCGGTCTTCATCGGACCATATTTGGTCGCAACGGTTGTGCCTTCGATCAGCGGCAGAAGGTCGCGCTGAACGCCTTCGCGGCTGACCGATCCGCCGCGCACGTCGCTGACGGCGATCTTGTCGATCTCGTCGAGGAAGACGATGCCGTTCGCCTCGGCATCGGCGAGCGCGATGCGCGCGACATCGTCTTGGTCGAGGCGCTTGTCCTGCTCCTCCTCGATCAGCCGCGTCGCGGCCTCGATGACCTTGAGCTTGCGGCGCTTCTTGGGCGCGCCGCCCATCGCCTTGCCGAGCATGTCGGAGAGGTTGATCATGCTCATCTGGCCCGGCTGGCCGGGCAGTTCGAACGGCATGCTGGGGGCGTCCGCCACCTCGATCTCGACCTCGCTGTCGTCGAGATGACCTTCGCGGATACGCTGGCGAAAGCTTTGGCGCGTCGCCTCGCTGGCGCCCTTGCCGGTCAGCGCGTCGAGTAATCGCTCCATCGCGGCCTCTTCGGCGGCCGCGCGCACCGCCTCGCGGCGGCGGTCCTTTTCGAGCCGCACGGCCTCCTCGACGAGGTCGCGGGCGATCTGTTCGACGTCGCGGCCGACATAGCCGACTTCGGTGAATTTGGTCGCTTCGACCTTGATGAAGGGGGCGTCGGCAAGCTTCGCCAGACGGCGCGAAATCTCGGTCTTGCCACAGCCGGTGGGGCCGATCATCAGGATATTCTTGGGGCTCACCTCGTCACGCAGATCGGGCGACAATTGCTGGCGGCGCCAGCGATTGCGCAGCGCGACGGCGACCGCGCGCTTCGCCGCAGCCTGGCCAATGATATGCGTGTCGAGGGCGGCGACGATCGCCTTCGGAGTCAGATCCTTGTTCATTTTGATTATGCCTGAATTTCGATGATTTCTTGGGTGAACTGGTCGTTGGTGTAGACGCAGATATCGGCGGCGACTTCCATCGCCTTGCGGGTCAGGACCTCGGGATCCTTTTCATAATCGGCGAGCGCGCGGGCCGCGGAGAGGGCGAAATTTCCGCCCGATCCGATCGCGGCGATGCCGCCCTGGGGTTCGAGCACATCGCCGTTGCCGGTAATGACGAGCGTCACTTCCTTGTCAGCGACGATCATCATCGCCTCCAGATTGCGGAGATATTTGTCGGTGCGCCAGTCCTTGGCGAGTTCGACCGCGGCGCGAAGCAGTTGGCCATTGTGGCGTTCGAGCTTGGCTTCGAGGCGTTCGAAGAGGGTGAAGGCGTCGGCGGTCGCGCCCGCGAAGCCGCCGATCACGCTGCCGTCGTGGAGGCGGCGGACCTTGCGGGCGTTGGGCTTCATCACCGTCTGGCCCATCGAGACCTGGCCGTCGCCGATGATGACGACCTTGTCGGCACTGCGGGCGGAGAGGATGGTGGTTCCGTGCCAGGGCGCGGCACTTTGCGCGTGGGGATTGGTCATGGCGCGGGATATGGGCGATGGCGTGCGGGGCTGCAAGGGGAGGGGCTTTCCGATCCCTCCTGCTACAAATCCACCCGTCATCCCCGCGAAGGCGGGGATCCAGCTTATTCTTCCTTTCTTCTCTTTGCGCCTTCGCGCCTTTGCGTGAGGTTTAGTTTTCCCGGCCTCACGCAAAGGCGCGAAGGCGCAAAGAAGAAAGCTGGATCCCCGCCTCCGCGGGGATGACGGGATTTAAGCCGGCCAAGTCAGGAGGGCGCGGGCGCCTTGGTCGATCTCGATCGCCGAAGTGTCGGTGAGCAGGACCGCTTCGCCGAGCGCGACGCTTTCGCCTGCGATGTGACACCCGGCCGAGAGCGGAACGAACGTCAACTCGCCGGTCGCTTGCGAGAGAATCGCCGAATCGACGGGACCCGCGAGCTGGGCGAGGTGGAAGTGCGGGCCGCTGACGAGCATGCGGTTGGCGGTCGGATCGACCACCGTGTCGCGCTCGTCATGGACCGGGCCGGGGTTCGAGACCTTCAGCCCTTCGTCGAGGTGGAGTTCGCGCGGGCGGCCATAATCATAGAGGCGGTAGGTGCAGTCGACATTCTGCTGCACCTCGACCACGGTCAGCCCGGGACCGATGGCGTGGATCGTGCCTGCGCGATTATAGACGAAATCATCGGTCTTCGACGGACGCCAGTCGATCAGGTCGACAATGCTGCCGTCGAGCGCGGCGGCATGGAGTTCCTCGCGGCTGCTTTGCCGGTTGAGGCCAACGCCGAGTTCCGCGCCCGGTTGCGCATCGAGGATCAGCCAGCATTCCTCCTTGCCGCGCGGATAGCCCGCGGCCTGCGCGGCTTCGTCGTCGGGGTGGACCTGGATCGACAGCCGCTCCGACGTGAAGAGGAATTTGACCATGATCGGCGCGTCGTCGCCGGCGGGGTTCGCGAACCAGATCTCGCCGATGCGGCGACCGCCGAAATCGCCGAACGCGGGCGGGATGTCGGTGCGGCCCCATGGCTTTTCGACGACGATGGTTTCGAGGCGGGTCAGCATCAGGTTCAGATGCGGCCGCGCGGCGTGGCCGTCAAGCGGCGAGCGTCAGGCCGCGCGATGCAAAGGATTGCCCATGCCGCTGCAATGACCAGATGACGCGGCGTCAAAGCGCCGCTTCGGCGGCTTTGGCCGGCGCGGTCTTGGCGAAGGGGCTGAGCCCGAGCCAGGATTCGATGCTGCCGGTCAGTTTCTCGTCGCCGGTCAGGATCAGGCGTCGTTCTTCCACGGCATCGCCGACGCGGTCATAGCCCATCCAGATCGCGGTCATCGTGCGCAGGTCGGTCGCGGCGTAGAGGTCGACGTCCTGACCCGGATCGACCGAACAGAGCTGCGTTTCGGCGCCGGGCTCGATAACCAGCCACCACGAGCGGCGGTCGGCGGGCAGGTCGGTGTAGCGAAACTGCACGATCGTCTTGCGGTCGGGCATGGGGTCGAGCACCAGCCCGCGGCGCATGTCCCACATGAGCAGCTGGACATCGAGCTTTTCGAGCGACAGGTCGCCGTCGATCCAGCGCTTGCCCCACACGCCGAACGCCTCGACGACCGGCGCCAGCTCCTGCCCGGCACGGGTCAGGCGATAGTCGAACACCCCCGAGTCCTTCGGCGCCGGGGCGCGATAGACGATGCCGGCGGCCTCCAGTTCCTTGAGGCGCTGCGACAGCAGGGCGGGGGACATGCGCGGGACGCCCCGCCGCAAGTCATTGAATCGGGTCGATCCCGCGGCGAGTTCGCGGACGAGAACGATCGTCCAGCGCGTGCACAGCACCTCGGCCGCCATCGCAACCGGACAGAATTGGCCATAGCTGGTATTCGCCATGATAAGCTCCTCGGCCAGCGTTATACCGTATGAGTCGCCGAAGAGGCGAGTTCAGTTTATGTACCGGGGGCGATTCAGTTCCTGAACTATCGGGCCGCGCCATCCCTCGTCAGAAGCCGTCGTCAGCAAGAGAAATCTATGGAGATGACAATGCTTGCCACGACTGAAACGAAGACCCCCCAATATTGGCTCGACATGGCCGACAAGATCGCCGCGAAGATCGGCGCGGCCGCGGCGGCGCACGACCGCGATGGCAGCTTCGTCGCCGAAAATTACGACCTGCTCCGCGAGGCCGGGCTGATCGGCGCGGCGGTGCCGGTCGAACTCGGCGGCGACGGGCTCGATTACCGGACGCTGTGCGGCGTCGTGCGCCGGCTCGGCAAAAGCTGCGGGTCGACCGCTCTCGCCTTTTCGATGCACTGTCACCAGGTCGCGGTCGCGGCGTGGCGCTGGCAGCATATGCAGGCGCCGACCGACGCCCTGCTGCGCCGGGTGGCGGCCGAGAATCTGGTGCTCGTGTCCAGCGGCGGGTCGGACTGGCTGCAAGGCTCGGGCAGCGCGACGAAGGTCGAGGGCGGATTCCTGATCAACGCGCGCAAGATTTTCTCGAGCGGCTGTCAGGCGGGCCATATCCTGATGACCAGCGCGGTCTATGACGATCCCGAGGCGGGGCCCAGCGTGCTGCATTTCGGGTTGCCGTTCAGCGCCGAGGGCGTCACTATCCTCGACACCTGGGACACGATGGGGATGCGCGGCACGGGATCGCACGACGTCGAGCTCAAGGACGTGTTCCTTGCCGACGCGGCCGTCTCCGGGCGGCGTCCGCAGGGCAAATGGCACCCGCTGTTCCATATCATCAGCATGATCGCCTTCCCGCTGATCTACTCGGCCTATCTGGGCGTCGCCGAGGGCGCGCGCGATGCGGCGATCGAGGCGGCCCAGCGCAAGCCGGCCAATCCGGCGCTGATTGCGCTCGCCGGCGAATTGCAGAACAGTTTCTGGACCGCCGAAACCGCGGTGGCGTCGATGATCGCGACCGCGGAAACGGCATCGCCGGGCCCCGAGACGACAAATCTGGCGATGATCGGGCGGACGGTTGCCGGCCGCGCGGCGATCCGCACCGCCGAGCTGGCGATCGAGCTGGCGGGCGGCAGCGCCTTCTACAAGGGCTCGCCGATCGAACGCGCCTTCCGCGACGTGCAGGGCGCGCGCTTCCACCCGCTGCAGGAGCCGGCGCAGAAGGAGCTCAGCGGCCGCCTGGCGCTCGGGCTCGACATCGACGGCTGATTGAGAGTGGCCGGGTCGCTTCAGCGGCGCGGCCACTTGCATAAATGGCGCCGACGTTTGACATAGGCGGCATGGATTTCGCGTTCGACAACAGCTTTCACGACAGCATGGAGGGCTTCTACGCCCCCGCCGAGGCGGCGAAGCCGTCGGCGCCAAAGCTGCTCCTCTTCAATCACGACCTCGCGCAGCGACTCGGGATCGATGTCGGCTGCGCGAGCGACGAGCAGCTTGCGCGCATCTTTTCGGGTGAGGAGATGCCCGGCGGGGCGAACCCGCTTGCGCTGGCCTATGCCGGGCATCAGTTCGGCCATTTCTCGCCGCAGCTCGGCGACGGCCGCGCGCTATTGCTGGGTGAAGTGGTGGCGCCCGACGGCGCGCGCTTCGACGTCCAACTCAAGGGATCGGGGCCGACGCCCTTCTCGCGCAACGGCGACGGCAAGGCCGCGATCGGACCGGTCCTTCGCGAATATCTGATGTCCGAAGCAATGGCCGCCCTCGGCGTGCCGACGACGCGTTCGCTCGCCGCGGTCGCGACGGGTGACAGGGTCCAGCGCGAGCAGGCGCATCCGGGCGCGGTGCTGACGCGCATCGCGTCGAGCCATATTCGCGTCGGCACTTTTCAGTTCTTTGCCGCGCACTTCGGCGCCGACCATGTCGTACAGTTGTCCGACTATGTCATCCGGCGGCATTTCCCCGATCTTGCCGACACGGCGAATCCGCATCTGGCGCTGCTCAACCGGGTGATCGGGTTGCAATGTGAACTGGTCGCCTGCTGGCTGGGTATCGGCTTCATCCACGGGGTGATGAACACCGACAATGTAGCGGTCAGCGGCGAGACGATCGATTACGGGCCGTGCGCCTTCATGGACCGTTTTTCCGTCAACACCGTCTTCAGCTCGATCGACGCCAACGGCCGCTATGCCTATGGTCGCCAGCCGCAGATATTGCACTGGAACATGGCGCGGTTCGCCGAGGCGTTGTTACCCGCGATCCACGCGGTCGATCCCGACGGGGTCGAGACGGCGAAGGATCTGGTTAACGAAATCCCCGAACGCTTCCGCGCCGTCTGGCACCAGCTCGTGCGTGCGAAGCTGGGGCTGCTCGAAGATGCGCCCGACGCCTCGCTGATCGATTCCCTGTTCGCGGCGCTCGAAGACAATGGCGTCGATTTCACCTCCTTTTTCCGTGCGCTCGCGATGCTGCTGCGCGGGGAAGGCGCGATGCTCGAAAAGCTGCTGCCGACGCCCGACGCGATGGCGCCGTGGATCGCGCTATGGTGGGAGCATATCGAGCGCGAGGCGCTGAGCCCGCTCGAAATCGCCGACGCGATGGATGGGGTGAATCCGGTCTATGTGCCGCGCAACCATCTGGTCGAAGCGGCGCTCGGCGCCGCCGAGGGAGGCGACATGGCGCCGTTTCTCGAACTGCTGGAGGTGGTGCGTCATCCTTATGACGAGCGGCCGGTCTGGGCGCTGTTCGCGGGGCCTGCGCCGGCCGAGTTCGGCCCCTACAAGACCTTCTGCGGCACCTGATCGGTTGAGCCGTCCCCCGCGGCCTGCTAGGCACGCCGCCGCACCCGTCAGAGGATAACGCTTTGTCTCCACCCAAAATCACCGTCGTCGGCACCGGCTATGTCGGGGTGTCGAACGCCGTCCTGCTCGCGCAGCATAGCCAGGTCGTCGCGCTCGACATCGACGCGCGCAAGGTCGAGTTGCTGAACGCGGGCAAATCGCCGATCGCCGACCCCGAGATCGAGGAGTATCTGGCGAACAAGCCGCTGAACCTGACCGCGACCACCGATCGCGAAGCGGCCTATGACGGCGCCGATTTCGTGATCGTCGCGACCCCGACCGATTATGATCCCGACAATAATTACTTCAACACGACGACGGTCGAGCGGGTGATCGCCGATGCGCTGATGCTGGCGCCGCAGGCGCTGATCGTGATCAAATCGACGATTCCCGTGGGCTTCACCGACCGGATGCGCGCCGAGACCGGATCGGACAATATTGTTTTCTCGCCCGAATTCCTGCGCGAAGGGCGGGCGCTCCACGACAATCTCCACCCCTCGCGGATCATCGTGGGCGATACGCACCCACGCGCCAGGGAATTCGCGCAGCTGTTGCTCGAAGGGTCGCTGAAGCCCGACGCCGCGGTGCTCCATACGGGCAATACCGAGGCCGAGGCGATCAAGCTGTTCGCCAATACCTATCTTGCGATGCGGGTCGCCTTCTTCAACGAACTCGACACTTACGCTGCGGCGCATGATGTGGACTCGCGGCAGGTGATCGACGGCGTGTGCCTCGATCCCCGCATCGGCAGCTTCTACAACAATCCCTCCTTCGGATACGGCGGTTATTGCCTGCCCAAGGACACCAAGCAGATGCTAGCCAATTACAAGGATGTGCCGCAGAATCTGATCGCCGCGATCGTGTCGTCGAATACGACGCGCAAGGATTTTATCGCATCGGAGATCATCAAGCGGCGCCCGCGCGTGGTCGGCATCCACCGCCTCGCGATGAAGGCGGGATCGGACAATTTTCGCGCCAGCAGCATCCTTGGCATCATGAAACGGGTGAAGGCCAAGGGTATCGAGGTCATCGTCTACGAACCGCTGGTCGAGGAGGACCGGCTGTTCAATTCGCGGGTGATCCGCGATCTCGATGCTTTCAAGGCCGAGGCGGATGTGATCATCGCGAACCGCGTCACCGACGAACTCGCCGATGTCTACGACAAGGTCTATAGCCGCGACTTGTTCGGCGCCGACAGCTGATTTAGGCCGATATTCAACGACCCGCCGCTTTTGCGCGGAACCGCCGGGCCTTGCGCTCGTTGAATCGCCGTCGGTGGCAACGGGCAGGGGAAGTGCGATCCATGGCGTCGTTTCGCGACTTTGCCGCCGCAGAAAGCGGTTGCGCGGTTCTGTCGCCCAAGTCAGAGAAGCATCAGCGACGGGCAACTGATGCAAAACACTGATCTTTCCAGCGAAATGCACGCGCGCCGGTCGCTGCGCCTTCGCCGGATATTGACCCTGTCGGCCTCAATCCTGTGTCTGGGATGGAGCACCGCCGCGCTCGCGCAGGCGGTCGATCCGCCACGTGTCGTGCCGACGGTCGATGCGACACCCACCGCCGACATCGCCGCGCCGACCCCGCCGCCGCCCGAAGCGCAGCTACCTGAAGTCGCGCCGATCATTTCGGACGAGGAGTTCAAAGGCGCGATCCCGACGATCAGCGCCGAGGACGATCCCGAACTTAACGAGCCATTGGAGTCGATCGAGGAGTTCGAGCGCCGCCAAGCGATCAAGGACGCCCGCGACGTCGGCGCCGAGGTGCCCGTGGTCGATGGCGCGCCGGTCCCCGCGCTCGCCGATGGTGACAGCGCCGAGGCGATCGGCGATGCGCCGATCAGCGACGCCGAACTCGCGGCGCCTTTGCCACCGCTCGAAAGTTTCGACGTCACCCCGGTCGAATTCGCCGAACCCGAAAATCCGGACGAGACGCGCAGCATTCCCTATACGGTGCAGGTCAACGGTCTTGCGCCGGCCGACGACAGCACGGATGTCGATCTGGCCGACCTGTTCGGCGATCTGTCGGCGCTCTACGACGGCGATGGGAAGGCGGACAATATCGCCATGGTGCGCGCGCGCCTGTCGGCCGACGCCGAGTTGATGCAGCGCATCCTGGCGTCCGAGGGCTATTATGACGGCACCGTCGAAACCCGGATCGATCGCGGCGACCGCGCCGACCGCAATCCGGCGGACGGTTCCCAGAGTAGCGGCCCGAACCAGAATGGACCGCGCCAGCCGGTCACCGCGGTGATCGACGTGAAGCCGGGCGTCCGGTATAAATTCTCGGCGATCACCCTCGATGCAAAGCCGACGATCCCGCCGACGTTGATTCAGGACAACTTCCCGCTCGCGGTCGGCGAACCGATCGTCGCGCAGCGCGTGCAAGGCGCCGAAGCCGCCATCGCGCTGAAGCTGCCCGAGGAGGGCTATCCCTTCGCCACCGTCGGCCAGCGCGACATATTGCTCGACGGCGCAACGGGCGAGGGGGCTTACACGCTGCCGATCGACATCGGACCGCGCGGGCGGTTCGGCGGCATCGAGACGACGGGCAAGCTCGCTTTCGATGCAGAGCATGTCGGCGTGCTCGCGCGCTTCAAGCGCGGCGAGCTCTACGACAGCCGGATGGCCGACGATCTGCGGCAGGCGCTCGTCGCGACGGGGCTTTTTTCGACCGTGGCGGTCGAGCCGCAAAAGACGGGCGAGAGCGCGGGCGACAATACCGAATATGTGACCGTGCTGGTCACGCAGGAAGCCGGGCCGCCGCGCACGCTCGCCGCGAGCGCGGGCTATGGCACCGGCGAGGGCCTCCGGCTGGAAGGGACCTGGACCCATCGCAACCTGTTCCCGCCCGAAGGCGCGCTGATCGGGCGCGCCGTCATCGGGACGCAGGAGCAGGGCATCGGCGCGACGTTGCGCCGCTCGAACGCCGGCAAGCGCGACCGCACCGTCGAACTGGTCGCCGAGGCGACACGCAGCAATTACAATGCGTTCGAGGCCATCACGGGGCGCGTCGGGGTGCGGATGAGCCGGGACTCGACGCCGATCTGGCAGAAGAAGCTGACCTACGCCGTCGGCGCCGAACTGATCGCGACGAGCGAAGACGATTACAGCTTCACGCGAGGTGCGCGCGAACGCGATTTCTATACGATCTTCGGCCTGAGCGGGCAGGTCGGTTTCGACCGCACCGACAGCCTGCTCGATCCGACCAAAGGGTTCCGGGTCACGACCCGCATCCAGCCCGAAGGGTCGCTGGCCGGTCGCTTCTCGCCCTATGCGCGCGCGCAGGTCGATGTCAGCGGCTATTATCCGGTGGCGGACAGCCTCGTTCTTGCGGGCCGGGTCCGGGTCGGCTCGATCCTTGGCGCGGCGCGCGAGCGGCTGGCGCCGTCGCGCCGCTTCTACGCCGGCGGTGGCGGGTCGGTGCGCGGCTATGGCTATCAGCAATTGGGGCCGAAGGATCCGAACAACGACCCGATCGGCGGCCGCAGCGTCAACGAGGCCGCGTTCGAGGCGCGCTATCGCTTCGGCAATTTCGGCGTCGTCGGCTTCGTCGACGCAGGGCAGGTCTATCGCGGGTCGACGCCGACCTTTGACGATCTTCGCTTCGGCCTGGGCATCGGCGGCCGTTTCTACACCAATTTCGGGCCGATGCGCCTCGACATCGCAACGCCCATCGACCGTCAGCCGGGCGAGGCGCGCGTCAGCGTCTATGTCTCGATCGGACAGGCCTTCTGATGGCGGAGGATGCAGTCGCGATCGCCCAGAGCGAGAAGAGAGCGGCGAAGCGTTCGTGGCCGACGCGGATTGCGAAATGGGCGGGCATCATTCTGTTGAGCCTGATCGCGGTGATCGCAATCTTCCTTATTGGGCTAAACAGCGATGCCGGGCGGCGCTTCGTTGCGACCCAGGTCGAGAAATATCGGTTCGAAAACGGGATGAAGATCGGCATCGGCCGGCTCGACGGTTCGCTGTTCGGCGAAATGGTCATCCGAGATTTCACCTTGTCCGACCCCAAGGGGGTGTTCCTGCGCTCGCCCGAACTGCGCGTCGACTGGCGACCCTTCGCTTATCTGTCGAACCATATCGACGTCCGCTCGGCGACCGCAAAGACGCTGGTGATGGAGAAACTTCCGGCCTTCTCGCCGGTGCCCGACACGGGCGAGCCGCTGCTGCCCGACCTCGACATCGATGTCGGCCGCGTACAAGTCGACCGCTTTGTCTTCGAGGCGCCGGTGGCGGGCGACCGGCAGGTGGCGACGCTACGCGGCAAGATCGCGATCGCCGACCGCCGCGCGCAGGTGACCGCCGACGCGCGCACGATCGCGGGCGGCGGCGGCGAGGGCGATACGCTGAAGCTGCTGCTCGACGCGGTGCCCGAGCAGAATCGGCTCGCGATGACGTTGGACCTTACGGCGCCGAAGGGCGGCGTCCTCGCGGCGATGGGCGGATTCGAGCAGCCGCTGACCGCGAAACTGGACGGGCGGGGCGACTGGAAGGTCTGGAACGGGGCGCTGACCGCCAATCTCGGCGCCGATCCGCTCGCGCGGCTGGCGCTGACGGCGCGCGACGGGACGTTCGCTGTCAAGGGCACGGCGCAGGCGTCGCGCTTGCTCGCCGGGGGTCCCGTCGCCCGCATATTGGGGACCGAGACGTCGGTCGATCTCACCGCGAGGCTCGACGAGCGCAAGATGGATCTCGACGGCCGCGTTGCCTCGGATGCCGCGCAACTCGGCGTCAGCGGCGGGATCGACCTCGGCAACAGTCGCTATGAGGGGCTGAGGCTCGCGCTCAACGTGCTGCGCCCGAGCGCTGTTGCGCCTGCGCTGCGCGCCAATGGTCTCCGTGCAACGGCGGCGTTCGACGGCGCCTTCGACCGGCCGACGGTCGATTATACCGCGAACGCGAACAGCCTGGCGGTCAACGACATCATCGTCGAGGCGCTGAGCCTGGCGGGCAAGGCGCGGGTCGACGCCGATCAGATCGTCATCCCGGTCGCCGGCCGCGCGGCGCGCATCCGCGGGCTCGATACGGTCGCCGGGGGCACACTCACGCAAGTGCAGCTCAATGGCGATCTCGCTTACGCCGACGGCCGTATCCTCAGCGACAATTTGCGCCTGCGTTCGCCGCGTATCGATGCAAAGGCGATCGTCATCGCGGACCTGACCAAGGGCTTCTACACCGGCGCGATCGACGGGCGGATCAACGACTACCGGATCGAGAGCGTCGGCATCTTCGACATCGACACCGATGCCGATCTGAAGACTGCGCCGCGTGGCGGGTTCGAGATCGTCGGACGCGTCCGCGCGCGGTCGACCAAGTTGTTCAATTCGGGCGTGCGCGACTTTCTCGGTGGCAATGCGACCGCGTCGAGCGACGTGCGCTATGGCACCGACGGGGTCGTCCGTTTCTCCGGCCTGCGCATGACCGCGCCGCGCCTGCGCGTGACGGGCGGGCAGGGGAGTTACGCACCGAACGGCCAGATCAGGCTGACCGCACGCGCCAACTCGACCGATTACGGCCCTGTCGGGCTTCAGCTGGCTGGGACGATCAGCGATCCCCGCGCGGTGGTGACGGCGGACCGGCCGGGGCTTGGCATCGGACTGGCCAAGCTGGTCGCGACAATCAACGGCGCGCCGAACGGCTATCGTCTGGCGGCGACCGGCGAGACGGACTATGGTCCGTTGGCGGCCGACGTCGTGTTGGTGACGGCTTCAGGGCCGCTGACGATCGACATTCAGCGCGGCGACCTGTCGGGCATCGGCTTCACCGGGCGGCTCGTGAAGAGCAATGCCGGGCCGTTCGTGGGGCAGCTGGACGCATCCGGGCAGGGTCTCGGCGGCGTCGTGCGGCTGAGCGCGGCCGGGAAATATCAGGCTGCGGCGATCAACGTCCGGGCGAACAACGTCGTGCTGCCGGGCGCTGCAAAGCTCGCGATCGGATCGGCGATCGTCGATGCCGACGTCGTCCTCTACGACAAGCCGCATATCGTTGCCGACGTCCAGCTCGCCGACACGCAAATCCGCACCTATGACATCGCGGTCGGGCGCGTGAAGATCGACTATCAGAACGGCAGCGGGCGGGCGCAGGCGCTGGTCGAGGGATCGAGCGGGGTGCCGTTCCGCATCGCCGCCAACGCCGATCTGAAACCGGACCTGTGGCGCGCCTCCGTGCAGGGCCGCGCGACCGGCGTCAGTTTCCGCACCATAAGTCCCGCGCGGATCATTCCGGGCCGTGACGGCTATGAGCTGCTGCCGACGACGGTCGACCTCGGTCGCGGCAGCCGCGCGCGCGTGGCGGGCCGCTTCGGCGACGGCATCATGATCCAGAGCCGCCTCGACCGCGCGAACATGGCGCTCGTCAATTCAATCTACCCCGGCCTCGGGCTCGGCGGGCGCGCGACAGGCAGCGTAGATTTCGAGCAGGCGAACCCTGACGCCTTCCCGCGCGCCGACGCCCGGCTGACGATCGAGAATTTCACGCGCACGACCGCGGCCTCGGTCAGCCAGCCGGTCGACATCAATTTCGCCGGCAAGTTGCTGAGCGACGGGGGCGAGGCGCGCGCGGTGATCCGCAAACGCGGCACCGTGATCGGCCGCATGCAGGCGTCGCTCCGCCCGCTCGGCGCCGGCGCGGGCGACTGGACGACGCGGCTGCGCGCCGCGCCGTTGAGCGGCGGCGTCCGTTACAATGGTCCCGCCGACACCCTTTACAGCTTCGCGGGGCCGGCCGATCAGGGTGTGTCGGGACCTGTCGCGGTCGCCGCCGATTTCAGCTGCCGGGTCAGCGACCCGTGCCTCAACGGCGTCGTGCGCGGCAATGGCATGACCTATGAGAACCAAGCCTATGGCACGCAGCTGACCAACCTGGCGGTCAACGGCCGTTTCACCGGCAACCGGCTGGAGATCGAGAGCCTGACCGCCAACGCCGGGGACGGCACGGTCAAGGCGAACGGCTTCATCAGCCTTTCCGAAGCCGACGGCTATCCTATGAATATCACCGCGACGCTCGACAACGCGCGGCTCGCACGCAGCGAAAATATCGCAGCGCGCGCGACGGGTACGCTGACGCTCGAAAAGGTTGCGGGGCAGACCGCGTTGCTCTCGGGAGACCTCCGCCTGCCCGAGACGCGGTATCGCATCATCCGCGAGGGCGCGGCGAGCGTGCCGGTGCTGACCGGCGTGCGCCGCAAGCCGGCGACCGGACGGCGGCGGATCAGCGGCGACGGGCTCGAGGCCGTGGGCGGCAGCCTGTTCGACCTGATCCGGCTTAATATCCACCTGCGCGCGGGCGACGAGATTTATGTCAGCGGCATGGGGCTGGAATCCGAATGGCAGGCCGACGTCACGCTGACCGGCACCACGCAGGCGCCGCGCGTCACCGGCGATATCGAACTGGTGCGCGGCACGCTCGGTTTCGCGGGTCGTTCGTTCGAGCTTCAGGAGGGCCGCGTGACCTTCCCGACAGGCAATGCCTACGACCCGTCGATCCGCTTGGTCGCCGACGAGACGATCGAGGAGGTGACGGTGACAGTGAATGTCTCGGGCCGCGCCCAGAACCCGCAGATCACCTTCTCCAGCGTTCCCGGCCTGCCGCAGGACGAGATCGTCTCGCGCATCCTGTTCGGCGACTCGATTACCGCGCTGTCGCCCTTGCAGGCGGTGCAGCTGGCAGCGTCGCTCAATTCGCTTCGCGGCGGGAGCGGCGGTTTGAGCCCACTTGGAGCGCTGCGTTCGGCAACGGGGATCGACCGACTGCGCATCCTGGGCCCCGACGACGTGGCCGGACGCGGGACGGCGCTGGCCGCGGGACAATATATCTCCAAGGATATCTATCTGGAGGTGATCACCGACGCGCGCGGCTATACCGCGACGCAGCTCGAGATCAGCCTGACGCGGGCGCTGTCGATCCTGAGCCAGGCGGGCGGAGCGGGTCAGTCGAACCTCAGCATCCGCTATCGCAAGGACTATTGATGCGCCGCGCCGCAATCCTGCTGCCGTTGCTGCTCGCCGCCTGCCATCAGGAGCCGTCGTTCGACGAGCGCTACGACAAGGCGGCGAAGGAAATTGACGCGCGTGCCAAGGCGATGGACGCCGATATCGCCGAATCGGAAAAGGCGGCCCAGGCTGCGGGCTTGCCAGAGGCCGCAAAGCCCGCTACCGCGCCCCCGTCATCTGGGGAGTAGCCAGCCGTCCTTCGGGACGGGCCGCCGTATCAACATACTTGGCCGAGAGGTCATGGTGCAGCGGAAGCGGGAATACCGCTTGGGCGAGACCAATGGCATCGAACCCTCCGTCCGGGCCGGGCGGCGGGGAGCGATGTCCGTTGGAATTGCCTGCCGCCCGGCCCCGGAGTACTAAATCCCATGGAAGCCATTTTGACGTCGACCGCCGTCGTCGCGCTCGCCGAGATCGGCGACAAGACCCAGCTGCTCGCGATCCTGCTCGCGACGCGCTTCCACCGGCCGGTGCTGATCATCCTCGGCATTTTCGTCGCGACGCTCGCCAACCATGCGCTCGCGGCGCTGCTCGGCGCCTCGGCAGCGTCGTTTCTCGATAGCCCGATCTTCCGCTATGCGATCGGGCTGTCTTTCGTCGCGATGGCGGCGTGGACGCTGATCCCCGACAAATTCGAGGACGACGAGGCGCCCAAGCCGCGCTTCGGCGCGTTCCTGACCACGCTGATCGCGTTTTTCCTTGTCGAGATGGGCGACAAGACCCAGGTCGCGACCATCGCGCTCGGCGCGCAATATCACAATGTTCCGGCGGTGGCCGCGGGGACGACGATGGGCATGATGATCGCCAATGTTCCGGCGATCTTCCTCGGCCAGGAATTGCTGAAGCGCGTCGACCTCGCAAAAGTGCGAATGGTCGCGGCAGGGCTGTTTCTTGTCATCGGATTGTGGGTGCTGACGCAGGCCGCAGGGTTGATCGGCTGACCGATTTGTCCATTCATCCTTAATGCTGCCAATTCGGCACCGTTAAACTCTGTAAAATGAGAAATTTGTTCATATTCGGTGCGCATGTTGGTCGGCGGATCAGGTTAATTCGTTGAGTCACGGTTAACTCTGGTTCGCAAGAATATTCGGTATTGAACTGACTTTTCGAGTTTTGTTTGCCGACAATCGGGACTTACTTGTGGTATAACGATGACGTACAACTCTTCTTCCAGCGCCGTTCCGAGTAAGGAAAATGGCATGAGTGACCCTCGTTTCGTCAAGCCAGCGCACGAGCCCGCAATCGGATCTGAACAGGATCGCCGGGGGGGCGACCGCTACCGTACCGTGTGGCGCATCGCGAAAGTGGTGCGCGACGGGGATGTCGGATTGTGGCGGGTGCGCAATATGTCTGACCGCGGCATGATGCTCGCCGCCGACGTGCCGATCACCGTCGGCGAACATCTCGAAATCGCATTGTCCGACGCTGTTTCGGTCAAGGGCAAGGTCGTGTGGGCCGAGGGCGGACGCTGCGGCGTCGCCTTCGATCAGGAAGTCGACGTCGCCGATGTCCTGAAACGGCTTGCCGCCGAGCAGCGGGCCAGCGGTTACCGCCAGCCGCGCCTGCCGGTTCACAGCAAGGCGCAGGTCGTTACCGAAAACGGTACGAGCGACATTGAACTCGCCGACCTGTCACAGAGCGGCGCGGGCTTCGTCCACGGCGAGAATCTGGAGGTCGGCAAAGAGATCGAGCTGATTCTGGCGGGTGGCGTACGCCGCAAGGCGATCGTCCGCTGGGCGCGGGGCGGCCGCGGCGGCCTGTGGCTGACCCAGCCGCTCGACCGACACGACCTGGAAAGCATCCGCCACTTCGAGGGCTAGGCGCCGCCGCGGATGATCTTGGCCCAAGGGTTGAGGTCGGGCTCGGCGATCTTGGTAAGCCTGTTGCGGTCGCGATGCCGGAATAAAGTGTCGCGCCCCTTCACCATCAGCATCGTGTCGGAGACATAGCTCCACGACCCGTCGTCGTGGAAGTCGATGGTCAACTCATAGCGGTCGGTGCGAAAGGCGAGGTCGAGGAAGCTCGTCGAGCAAATTCCATATTCGCTCTGCCCGCGCTCGGCTTTGACCACGAGTCGCTTCGCATCGCGTTCGGCATGGCCCGACGCCATCGCGATCTGGCCGCGCGGGATCGCGAGCGTCTGGATGATCAGGCCGGTCGAGGCTTCATAGAGCCAATAGCCGACCTGATCGTGGAAGCTGATTTCCTCCTCGCGCGTGTTGACATGCTGGTGATAGCGCAGACCATAGAAGAGCTGCGGCCCGTTCGCCTGGGGATCGATCGGCTGCATGTCGATCCGCTCATAATAGTGGCGCGTTTCGGGGCCGTCGGCCTTGGGGTTGATGTCGATACCCCGCTGCCCCTCCCAGACGCCCGCGAGCCGCGCGAGCGGGCCGAGATTGGCGAGCGTTTCTGGGTCGACGTTCTCGGGTTCGGTGAAGATATCCTCGGGTAGTTCCATCGCTTGCCCCCTCGCTGGCGATCAGATGTCTTCGATGAGCCGTCCATAGAGCTGCGGCCGGCGGTCACGGAAAAAGCCCATGCCGGCGCGGTGCTTGGCTGCGCGATCGAGGTCGATCGTCTCGATCAAGACGCCCGTTTCCGCCGCACCGAACGCCTGTGTCATATCACCCCATTCGTCGGTGATGAAGCTGTGGCCATAGAAATTGGCGTCGCCCTCGGCGCCGATGCGGTTCGCGGCGATCACCGGCATGCAGTTCGACACGGCATGGCCCTGCATCGCACGGCGCCACATGCGGCTGGTGTCGAGGTTGGCGTCATAGGGTTCGCTGCCGATTGCGGTCGGATAGAAAAGCAGTTCGGCGCCCATCAATGCCATCGCGCGCGCGCATTCGGGATACCATTGGTCCCAGCACACGCCGACCCCGATCCGCGTCCCGAACACATCCCAGACTTTGAAGCCGGTGTTGCCGGGGCGGAAATAATATTTCTCTTCATAGCCCGGGCCGTCGGGAATGTGGCTCTTGCGATAGGTCCCCATGATCGCCCCGTCGGGACCGATCATCGCGAGCGTGTTGTAATAATGCGGTCCGTCCTTCTCGAAGAAGCTGGTCGGGATCGCGACCTTCAGCTTCGCGGCCAGCGCCCGCATCGCGACGACGCTCGGGTGTTCCGCGGTCGGGCGCGCGGTTGCGAAGAGTTCCTCCTCCTCGACCTGGCAGAAATAGGGGCCTTCGAAGAGTTCGGGCGGCAGGATCACCTGCGCCCCCTTTGCCGCCGCATCTTCGACGAGCGCGGTGACGGCGTCGATATTCGGCTGAAGGGGACCGGGCAGGGGAAGCTGCAACGCGGCGACGGTGATGGTGCGGGTCATGGCCTGTCCGGTAAGCGGGAGTCGGGGCGGAATATAGGGGGCTTAGCGCCCGATGCTAGGCCGGAAGCTGCTGGCTCGAGCAGTGGAAGCTGCCGCCGCCGACGATGATCCCCCGCGCGGGCACCCCGACGGCGCGGCGATCGGGGAAGAGTGCGGCGAGGGTGTCGACGGCGAGCTGATCGTTCGCAACGCCATAGGTCGGCACGACAACGGTCGTATTGCCGATGTAGAAGTTCATATAGCTCGCCGCCGCGATCTCGCCGTCCACTTCGACGCGCCCGGGCGAGGGGAGGTCGACGATCTCGACGCCGCCGAAGGCTGCGGCCCGCGCGCGCGCATCGGCATAGATATGCGCGTTGGGATCGTCATCGCCAGCGGCGACGGGCAACGCAAGCCGCCCTTCGCCGACGAAACGCGCCAGATTGTCGACATGGCCGTCGGTGTGGTCGCCGACCAGCCCGTTGCCCAGCCACAATAGCCGCTCGATGCCGAGCGACTGGTGCAGCCGCATTTCGATATCTTCGCGCGTCAGCGCCGGGTTGCGGTTGGGGTTGAGCAGGCATTCCTCGGTCGTGACGCACAGCCCGGTGCCATCGACGTCGATCCCGCCGCCCTCGAGCACCCAGTCGAGGTGCTGCGTCGGCAGGTCCGCATGCGCCGCCAGGATCGCCCCGATTTCGCGGTCGCCGGGCATCACGAACTTGTTGCCCCACCAGTTGAAGTCGAAATTACGCGCCTCGCGCTCTGCGCCGGTGCCGACGATGATCGGGCCGGTATCGCGAAGCCAGATGTCGCCAAAGGGCGCGACGAACAACTGCACGCCCTCATCGACAAGCGTCTCGGCGATATCGGCATTGTCATGGTCGCGGACCAGAAGATGCACCGTCTCGCCGCGCCCGCCGTCGTGGACGGCGTTCGCGAAAGCCGCGACATCGCGCCGCGCCGCGTCGATCTGTCCCGCCCACTCGTCCTCGAGGTGCGGGAAACCGATCCACACGGCGTCGTGCGGCGCCCATTCGACAGGCATGCGTAGGGTCATCTGACTTCTCGTTTTAAAACTAACCAAGCTCCGTTCGCCCTGAGCCTGTCAAAGGGCCGTTCTTTCCTTCAGCGCCGAAGAAGAACGGTGCTTCGACAAGCTCAGCACGAACGGCAAGGATACGCCTTATTTCGCCGCGGCGCGCGACTTGTCTCGGGCGGCGCGGAACTCGTCGCCTTCCACCCAGTTCGGCCATGCATCGGTCATCGCCAGCATGCGGCCCGCGGCGTAATAGAGGCGCAGGTCCGACAGCATGCCGTTCCAGTTGGTGATCGCTTCATATTCGTCGCCGGGCGCGTGATAGCGGTTCTTCTCATAATCCTCCGACGCCTTCTTGCCGGCCTCCTTGCCGCCGTCGACCAGATCGTCGCCACTGCCGAAGTTGAACATCGGCACGCCGAGCTTCGCAAAGCTGAAATGGTCCGAGCGGTAATAGAAGCCCTTTTCGGGGGTTGGTTCGTCGACGATCACGCGCTTTTCGGCGGCGGCGATCTTCGCAAGATAAGCGTCGAGTTCGGACTTGCCGCGACCAACGACGACGATGTCCTTCGACGGGCCGACGGCGTTCAGCGCGTCCATGTTCACCCCGCCGACGATCTGCGCGAGCGGGAAAACGGGGTTTTCGGCAAAGAATTTGGAGCCGAGCAGGCCCGATTCCTCGGCCGTGACCGCCAGGAACACGACGCTGCGATCTGGCGCGCCTGCTTTCTGGAACGCCTGAGCCAGCGTCACAAGGCCCGCGATGCCGCTCGCATTGTCGACCGCGCCATTGCAGATATCGTCGCCCGCGACCGGCGTGCAGCGGCCGAGGTGATCCCAGTGGCCGGTGTAGAGCACATATTCGTCGGGACGCTTGGCGCCCGGCAGGATGCCGATGACGTTGCGCGACATCTTCTTGGCGATTTCGTTGTCGAAACCGAAGTTGGCCTTCACGCCGGTCAAGGCGACCGGTTTGAAGCCCTTCTTGCCCGCCGCGGCGCGCAGCTTGTCGAAGTCCTGACCTGCGCTGGCGAAGAGCTCCTTCGCTTTGGGCAGCTGGATCCAGCCGTTGGCGACGGTCTGGTCGGCGCCGCCGTTCTTGCTTTCGGCAAGGTACTGCGTTCCGGTGTTGCTGCTTTCGACGACGTTCCAGCCATAGGCGGCGGGTTCGGTGTCGTGGACGATGAGAACGGCGGCGGCGCCCTGGCGCGCGGCTTCTTCATATTTATACGACCAGCGGCCGTAATAGGTCATTGCGCGGCCGTTGAATTCGCCCTTGGCTTCCTTGGTCTGCCAGTCGGGATCGTTGACGAGGACGACGACGGTCTTGCCCTTCACATCGAGCCCGGCATAGTCGTTCCAGCCCTTTTCGGGGGCGTTTATGCCGTATCCGACGAACACGACGTCGCTGTCCTTGACCTCGGTCTTCGGCTGCACGCGATAGCTGAACGCGACATAGTCCTTGGCATATTGCGCGGTGACCGGCGTCTTGCCGCCAGTGAAGGTCAGCGGCGTGGCGTTTTTCGCGGTAATCTCGACCAGCGGCACGTCCTGCGTCCACTTGCCGTTGTTCCCGGGCTTCAGTCCCGCTTCCTCGTACTTCTTTATGATATAGGCGACGGTCTTTTCCTCGCCCGGCGTGCCCGGGGCGCGGCCCTCATAGGCATCGGACGACAGTTCCTTGGTCACATCCTGCAGCGTCGCGAGCGACAGCTCGGGGACCTGAACGTCGGGCAGCGACGCGGCATCGGGGCCGGCCGCCTTGTCGGAGCCATTGCACGCAGCAACGGAGAGGAGGACCGCGAAGGCCGCGGCGGTTCGGGGGGTACGAAGCATGGAATGTCCTTGGAAAGTTACATTTGCGACGACCGGGCTTCTGCCAGCCGCCGGGCGGCGATGCAAGGCGGCGCGCGAAATCGGTCCTACGGGTAATCCCGCCACTAGGGTTCCAAAATCGCTTGATAATCTTGTCGCGATGACCAGTCTGCACGCCGACACCATGCAATACGGGGGCGAGATGATTAAAGGGAAGCGGGTCAGCAGAGGTATTTCGGCGCTGGCCTTTGCGATGGCTGCGGCCGCGGGCGGAGCGCAAGCGCAAGGGACCGACAATGCGGCGCGTTTCGGCGCGCTCGAATCCATCCTCGACGTCAGCCTGTCGCCAGACGGCAGCAAGTTGGCGTTTATCGATCAGGGGCCGAAGAAGACGCGGCGGCTGTTCGTCGTCGACACGGCCGAGGGGTCCGAGCCGCGCCAGATATTGGCGAGCGACGGGGGGATCTCCGGCAATCTCAGCTGGTGCGGGTGGGTCACAAACGCGCGTCTTGCCTGTCAAACCTTCACGCGCGGCGATGTCTCGGGCGA
The DNA here is from genome assembly GCF_001468265.1 of Sphingopyxis sp. H050. Taxonomy (GTDB): domain Bacteria; phylum Pseudomonadota; class Alphaproteobacteria; order Sphingomonadales; family Sphingomonadaceae; genus Sphingopyxis. The sequence continues at coordinate 119,146 of NZ_LNRZ01000002.1, forward strand.
TGTCCTTTCGGCGACAAATATCATCGGCATTGATGCGGCCGGCGGCAATCTGAAGCTGCTCAGCAATCGTCGGAGCCACCGGGCGCTTTACGCCGACTTGCGCGGCGGCAGCGTGATCGACTGGTCGTCGACCGACAAGGGCTCGCTGCTTATGACGCGCACCTATGTGCCCGAGGTCGATACCGGTACGCGCATCGCCAACCGTGCCGAGGGGCTGGGCGTCGATCGGGTCGATTCGGTCACGGGCGCTGGCCGCCGTGTTGAACCCGCCAACCGCGACGCGATCTATTATCTGTCCGACGGGCACGGCAATGTCCGCATCATGGCCTCGCAATCCTGGTCGAGCAGCACCGGACAGCTCGAACCGACGATCCGCTTTTCCTATCGCCCCAAGGAAGGGGGCGGCTGGAAGCCGCTGGCGCAGACCGACATCGTGCTGGAGGATGGCTTCGATCCTGCCGCGATCGATGCCGAGACGAATCGTGTCTATGGCTTCCAGAAGATCGACGGACGCAAGGCAGTGGTCGCCATGGCGCTCGACGGCAGCGGCGCGGTGACCCCGGTCTATGCTCATCCGTCGGTTGACGTCGACGACATTATCCGCATCGGGCGCAATGGCCGGATCGTGGGCGTTTCCTATGCGACCGACCAGCGCACGGCGGTCATGACCGACGCGGCGATGGCGAAGATGACGAGCGCGCTGTCGAAGGCGCTTGGCGGCAAGCAAGTCGTGATCGTCGATGCTTCGGCGGACGAGAGCCGCTATCTGGTCCGCGCCGAATCCGACACCGATCCGGGCGCCTATTATCTGTTCACGCCAAAAGCCGGGGAGTTGCGCCCGTTGCTTGATTCGCGGGCGCCGCTGGTTGGAATGACCCTGTCACCTGTGAAAGCGGTGACCTATCCGGCCGCCGACGGCGCGAGGGTACCGGGCTATCTGACCCTGCCGCCCGGGCGTGTCGATGCGAAGGGCCTGCCCGCGATCGTGATGCCGCATGGCGGACCGTCGGCGCGCGACGAGTGGGGCTTCGACTGGCTGGCGCAATATTTTGCGCAGAGCGGTTATGCGGTGCTCCAGCCCAATTATCGCGGTTCGTCGGGCTATGGAGACGCCTGGTATCAGAGCAATGGTTTCCAGTCGTGGAAGCTCGCGGTCGGTGACATCAACGACGGCGGCCGCTGGCTGGTTGGGCAGGGCGCTGATCCCGCGAAGCTGTCGATCGTCGGCTGGTCCTACGGCGGCTATGCCGCGTTGCAGTCGGGGGTGCTGTCGCCCGACCTGTTCAAGGCGATCGTCGCGATCGCGCCGGTTACCGACCTGCAGCAGTTGAAGGACGAGGCGGCGCGCGAAGGGACGGGACGGATCAACACCAAGTTCATCGGCAGCGGCCCGCATATCAGGGAAGGCTCGCCCGCCCAGAATGCCGGTGCAATCAAGGCGCCGGTGCTGATGTTCCACGGCACGTTCGACCAGAATGTCGAGCCGGCGCAGTCGCGGACGATGAAGCGCGCGCTCGATGCCGCGGGCAAGCGGGTCGAGCTGGTCGAATATCCCGAACTCGCCCACAGCCTGGAGACGAGCGAAGCGCGGATCGATATGCTGCGGAAGATTTCGGCTTTCCTGCCGCACTAAAACAAAAGGGGCGGCCCGTTGCCGGACCGCCCCTTTGCATCTCGCGATGAATCGCCGGATCAGCGCGAATAGAATTCGACGACCAGGTTCGGTTCCATCTTCACCGGATAGGGCACTTCGTCGAGCGTCGGAACGCGGACGTAGGTGGCCTTGGTGCCTTCGACCGACAGATATTCGGGCAGGTCGCGCTCGGGCAGGCTCTGCGCTTCGGCGACCAGCGCCATTTCCTGGGCCTTCTTGCCGAGGGTGATTTCGTCGCCCGGCTTCACGAGGCGGCTCGCGATGTTGCACTTCACGCCGTTCACATAGACGTGGCCGTGGCTGACGAGCTGGCGCGCCGAGAAGATGGTCGGCGTGAACTTCGAGCGATAGACGACCGCGTCGAGACGGCGCTCGAGCAGGCCGATCAGGTTCTGGCCGGTGTCGCCCTTCATGCGCGACGCTTCGAAATAATTCTTCTTGAACTGCTTTTCGGTGATGTCGCCGTAATAGCCTTTCAGCTTCTGCTTCGCGCGGAGCTGGATGCCGAAGTCCGACATCTTGCCCTTGCGGCGCTGACCGTGCTGGCCGGGGCCATATTCGCGGCGGTTGACCGGGCTCTTCGGGCGACCCCAGATGTTCTCGCCCATGCGGCGGTCGAGTTTATACTTGGCGCTCTGGCGCTTCGACATGCGTCGTCTCCAATTTGCTGTGTGCCGAGGGATTTCGGCAGTTCCCGGGTCGCACCATATGGGCACCAAGAAATCTCGGGCCATATGCGACCGCCGCTTCACCGGGGTGCGGGGTCCATTGCGAAGGCGCGCGGTTAGACGGGGAGGGGGACAAAGTCAAGCGCCCAAGGGCCCGCTCGACAGAATGGAAAAAGCCGCTAAAGGCAGCGCGCATGACGTCTGCCAAACTTCCCGAAGATTGCGAAACGATGGTCGAGATCCGCGCCGGGGTCGATCAGGTCGACCGCGAGCTCGTCGCGCTGCTCGTTCGCCGTTTCGGCTATATGGACGCCGCGGCGCGCATCAAGACCGACCGCGCCAGCGTTCGCGACGAAGCGCGGAAAGCTGAGGTGCTCGACAATGTCGCACGCGAAGCCGAGGCCGCAGGACTGGATCCGGCGCGGCTGCGTGCGGTGTGGTACGAACTGGTCGAACAGTCGATCGCTTATGAGGCGACCCAGTGGGATCGCCTGCGAGCTAGTAGCTGATCGCTCAGTTGGTAGCGCCAGCCGACGGCTTGTCGGCAACGGTTTGCGTCGCCTCTTCCTTTGGCTTTACGGTCTCGACGACCGTACGGCATACGCGCTTTGGGACGGCGCTGCCGGTCGATTCAATCTTTTCGCAGATCTTCTTGGGTTTTGCGGGCTTGGCCGCCGGCGCCGTAGTGGCGCGCGTATCATTTTCGGCGGTGTTCGCCGACGCTGCTGCAAGGGCAAGCGAAAAGAGCATGGACATCATATCGAAAATCCCCCCGACTGAAGCCGGCGTTTCGCGGCCGAACGCCGCGATGCCGCCGTGCATCATCCGATCTCAGGTGCTTTGGTCGATCAGCGGGCGCCGCCGCCGCCGTTCATGCGGACATCGCTGCCGACGTCTTGCGGCTGGGCGTCCCATTGTTCCTGGGTCTTGCAGGTGCGACCCTTCAGGCGCGAACCGGTGTTCACGTCGGTGCGGCAGATTTTCTTCGGCTTCGCCGGTTTGGCGGTGGCGGTGGTCGGCGCTGGCGCTTCAGCCGCCTCGGGGGCTGAAGCCGAAAGCGCGAGGGAAAGGATGAGAGTCAGCATAGGGTCTCCAAGATCGATTCCCCCCGTTATCGCGATCGGGGCGTCCTGCCAAGTGCCGTCACGATCCCATGCATCATCCTGATATCATTGTGCGACCAGCCGGTCTTCGTAAGCGTGGTCCTGAGCGTCCGCAGCGTTGCCTCCGTGCGGTCGGCGGGGAAGAAATAACCTGCCTTGTCGAGGTCGCGGACGAAATGCTGGATCAACTCCTCCATCTCCGCATGCGGTGCGGGAGGATCGAGCGGCACGTTGGGCGGGCTCGCCAGCGCCACCCCTTTCGACCATTCATAAGCCAGCAGGATCACTGCCTGGGCGAGGTTCAGCGACCCAAATTCGGGGTTGATCGGCACCGTGATGATCTTGTGCGCGAGCGCGACATCGTCGGTTTCGAGCCCCGAGCGTTCGGGACCGAAGATGTAGGCCGAGCGCCCGGCGGTGGCATGGACTTCGCGCGCGGCGTTCTCGGGCGTCGACACCGGCTTGATAACGCCGCGCTTGCGGACGGTGGTGGCGTAGATGGTCGTGCAATCGGCGACTGCTTCGGCCAGCGTGTCGAACAGTTGGGCGTTCGCGAGCACGATATCGGCGCCTGACGCCGCCGGCCCCGCATCGGGGTTCGGCCAGCCGTCGCGCGGCGCGACGAGGCGCAGTTCGGTCAGCCCGAAATTGAGCATCGCCCGCGCCGCCTTGCCGATATTCTCGGCAAGTTGCGGTCGAACGAGCACGATGACGGGAGGCGGGGCGGCCGCGGTCATTTGCCCGGCCGTGCCGCCTCGGTGATCGATGAGGCGAACTCCTCGAAATCCTTGGCCTCGGTAAAGTCGCGATAGACGCTGGCGAAGCGGATATAAGCGACATTGTCGAAGCCCTTCAGCGCCTCCATCACCATCGCGCCGATCTGCGCCGCCTGTACCTCATTCTCGCCCGAGGTTTCGAGCTGGCGCTGGATGCCCGATACCAGCCGCTCGATCCGCGCCCCGTCGATCGGGCGCTTCCGGCACGCGATCTGGACGCTGCGCATCAGTTTCTCGCGGTCGAAGGGTTCGCGGCCGCCGCCGGCTTTCAGCACCGCGACCTCGCGCAGCTGAATGCGCTCGAAGGTCGTGAAACGCGCGCCGCAGTCCTCGCACTGGCGGCGGCGACGGATCGCCGCGCCGTCCTCGGTCGGGCGGCTGTCCTTCACCTGGCTGTCTTCATGTCCGCAATAGGGGCAGCGCATCGGTCAGCGTTTCACCCGCGTATAGAGCGCGATGGCGGCGCCGGCGAACAGGCCGACCGGCCATGTCACGACGGGCAGCACGGCGCCGGCAATCGCGCCGACGACGCCGCCGGTCAGCACCGGGCGCGTCGAGGGATGGTTCATCCCCTGCTTGCCCATGGCCTTGACCTCTTCGATGGTCACTTCGACCAGCGTCGGCTCTTCGGGATGCTGCCTCGCCATTGCCTTAGCCCTGATAGATGGGGAAGCGTTCGCACAGCGCGCGGACGCGGCCGCGGACCTTGGCTTCGACATCGGCATCGCCATGCTCGCCCTTGTCGCGCAGCGCCTCTAGAACGTCGGCAACCATATCGCCGATCTCCTCGAACTCGGCGATGCCGAAACCGCGCGTCGTGCCCGCGGGCGATCCGACGCGGATGCCGCTGGTCTTGACCGGGGGCAGCGGGTCGAACGGGACGCCGTTCTTGTTGCAGGTGATCGCCGAGCGTTCGAGCGCCTCGTCGGCGTCGCGGCCGGTGATGCCGAGCGGGCGGAGGTCGATCAGCGCGAGATGCGTGTCGGTGCCGCCGGCGACCACATCGGCGCCGCGCGCCTTCAGCCGGTTCGCCAGCGCCTGGGCGTTGGCGATCGTCGCCTTGGCGTAATCCTTGAACTCGGGGCGCAGCGCTTCGCCGAACGCCACTGCCTTGGCGGCGATGACATGGACCAGCGGGCCGCCTTGCAGGCCTGGGAAGACCGCCGAATTGATCCGCTTGGCGATCGCTTCGTCATTGGTCAGGATCATGCCGCCGCGCGGGCCGCGCAGCGTCTTGTGCGTCGTCGTCGTGACGACATGCGCGTGCGGCAGCGGCGAAGGGTGCGCACCGCCGGCCACCAGGCCCGCGAAATGCGCCATGTCGACCATCAGCAGCGCGCCGACGTCATCGGCGATGGCGCGGAAGCGCGCGAAATCGAGCGTGCGCGGATAGGCCGAGCCGCCCGCGATGATCAGCGAGGGGCGATGCTCCTTCGCCAGCGCCTCGACCTGGTCGAAATCGACGAGATGGTCGTCGGCCCGTACGCCATATTGCACCGCGTTGAACCATTTGCCCGACATCGCCGGCGGCGCGCCGTGGGTCAGGTGGCCACCGGCGTCGAGGCTCATGCCCAGGATCGTCGCGCCCGGCTTGGTCAGCGCCAGCATCACCGCGCCATTGGCCTGCGCGCCCGAGTGCGGTTGGACGTTGGCAAAGCCGCAGTCGAAGAGTTGTTTCGCGCGGTCGATCGCCAGCGTCTCGACCTCGTCAGACGGCGCACAGCCCTGATAATAGCGCTTGCCCGGATAGCCTTCGGCATATTTGTTGGTGAAGACGCTGCCCTGCGCTTCGAGTACCGCCTTCGAGACGATATTCTCCGAGGCGATCAGCTCGATCTGATACTGCTCGCGTTCCAGTTCATGCTTGATCGCCGCCGCGACCGCGGGGTCGGTGGTGCCGACGCCATCGGTGAAATAGCCGGCCGATTTGATGGGCTTGTCGAGCGTTTCGGTGGTCATCGGCTGGTCTCCAGTTGCGGCGGATGAGAAAGCTTGTCGACGCGGCGCGCGTGGCGGTCGCCGGCGAAGTCGGTGGTCAGGAAGGCGGTGATGCACGCCTTCGCCATGTCGATGCCGGTCAGGCGCGCGCCGAGGGCTATCACATTCGCGTCATTGTGCTCGCGCGCCAGCTTCGCCGACAGCGGCTCGGATACGAGCGCGCAGCGGCAGGCGGGGTTGCGGTTGACCGAGATCGAGATGCCGATCCCCGAACCGCAGAGCGCGACGCCCTTGTCGGCGCTGCCGCCCGCGACGGCCTCGGCAAGGCGATAGCCATAGTCGGGATAATCGACGCTGTCGGGGCCGTTGGTGCCAAGGTCGGCGACGTCGTGACCTTCGCCGCGCAGCCAGTCGGCGAGCACGGCCTTCAGCTCATAAGCGGCGTGGTCAGAGGCTATCGCGATGCGCATCGGCGCGGCTCCCGCTGGAGAAAGGGAATCTATGACGCGCCTTTAGGCGAAGCTTGGCCGATTGGCCATAAGCGAGGTGGCAAATTTGTGACGCCGGCGATATGGCCGCGCCATGTCCGACACGATCCTGTCCGTGCTGATGCTGACCGGCGTCATTTTGACCGGCGGCGCCATCTATGTCTTTCGCAAGGGCGACCGGCGCCGCGCGTTGTTGATGCTGGTCGCGGCGCTGGTCATGTTCGCCAATGTGGCGATCTGGGTGGTGCCGACGACATAATAATCGTCGCCCCCGCCTGCGCGGGGGGCGACGTTCCACTTTACCGGATCGGCGAATCCGGCGCGAGCCGCATGTCCAGATAATTGTCGAGCGACTTCATCAGCTGGTCGAGCTCATGCTCGAAGAAGTGGTTGGCGCGCGGGATCTCGTCGTGATGGATCGTGATGCCCTTCTGCGTGCGCAGCTTGTCGACCAGCTTCTGGATCGCGGCAGGGGGGACGATCTCGTCCTGCCCGCCTGCGACGATGATGCCCGACGAGGGGCAGGGCGCGAGGAAGCTGAAATCATACATGTTCGCCGGCGGCGCGACCGACAGGAAGCCCCGGATCTCGGGGCGGCGCATCAGCAGCTGCATGCCGATCCACGCGCCGAAGCTGAAGCCCGCGACCCAGGTCGTCTGCGCCTCGGGATGGATCGACTGCACCCAGTCGAGCGCCGACGCGGCGTCGCTCAGCTCGCCGATGCCGTTGTCGAACGTGCCCTGGCTGCGGCCGACGCCGCGGAAATTGAAGCGCAGGACCGCAAAACCGCGCGCGACGAAGCTCTTGTACATCGCCTGCGTGATGCGGTCGTTCATCGTGCCGCCGCCCTGCGGGTGCGGGTGCAGGATCAGTGCGACCGGCGCGCGCGGGCGCGGCGGCGGCGAGAAACGGCCTTCGATGCGGCCCTCGGGGCCGGGGAAAATCACGTCGGGCATGGAAGCACCTCTTATCTTTTTGAGCTCAAGGCCGAATCGCCGGCTGGCGGGGTGGCGGAGCGAAGGTGGCGCCTATATAGAAATTGGGTAGCAAGTTGCAACTTTTGCGAATCGCTCGCAATAAGGTGGCGGCACGCTCCCCGTTTCCGTTCGCTCGATGCGAACGGGGTTTGATTGGTTCCTCGCAGATGATTGCCGCGCCCGCATGATTTACCTCGATTACCAAGCCACGACGCCGCTCGCCCCCGAAGCGCGCGAGGCGATGCTGCGCTGGCTCGAAGGGCCGGGCGAGGGCGCCGATGACCTTGGGGGCTTCGCCAACCCGTCGAGCACGCACAAAGCCGGCCGCGCCGCCGCCGCCGCGGTCGAGGTCGCGCGCGATCGGGTCGCGGCGCTGCTGCCAAAGGGCGGCCGGGTCTATTTCACCTCGGGCGCCACCGAGGCGCTCAATTGGGCGCTGTTCAGCGGCGCGAAGGCGAAGCCGGGCGGCGTCGCGGGACTGAGCATCGAACATGCCGCCTCGCTGCAATGCCTCGAACGGCTTGGCGCAGCGATCCTGCCGGTCGATGGCGAGGGGGTCGCCGTCCCGCCGGATGACACGCTGATTCCCGAAAACGGTATCGTCGCGACGATGCTGGTCAACAACGAGGTCGGCACGATCCAGCCTGTCGCCGATTTCGCCGCAGCCGCGCATGCGAAGAACAGCCTGCTGCTCTGCGACGCGGTGCAGGGCTATGGCCGCGTGGCGATCCCCGACGATGCCGACCTGATCGCGATCTCGGCGCACAAGATCCACGGACCGAAGGGCATCGGCGCGCTGTGGGTGCGCGACGGCGTCGATCTGGAGCCGCTGATGTTCGGCGGCGCGCAGGAGCAAGGAATGCGCTCGGGCACCGTCTCGCCCGCGCTCTGCGCCGGTTTCGGCGCGGCTGCGGCGCTCGCGGCCGAGCGATTCGAGGGGGATGCCGAGCATGTCGAGCGCCTCTGGTCGCTCGCGCGCGACATGCTGCCCGAATGGACGCTCAACGGGGCCGAAGGCCCGCGCTACCGCGGCAACCTCAACGTCCGGCGCGAGGGCGTGAACGGCCTTCGCCTGATGTCCGACGCGCGAAACGTCGCCTTCTCGCTTGGCAGCGCGTGCGGCAGCGGGTCGGGCAAGGTCAGCCATGTGCTGCGGGCGATGGGCGTCAGCGAGGCCGACGCCCGCGCGTCGATCCGCCTGGGCTGGGGACGCTATATGACCGAAGCGGCGTTGCGCGACGGCCTGAACGCCATCAAGGATGCGGCGCGGCTGCAAGGGGTCAATTAATGCGCGTCACCTTCATCCATGCAGACGGCAAGGGCCGTACCGAAGCCGACGCCGAACCGGGCAGCATCCTGCTCGACGTCGCGCAGGCGCATCTGATGCCGCTCGAGGGGACGTGCGAGGGGCAGATGGCCTGCTCGACCTGCCATGTCATTGTCGACAAGCAGGATTTCGACCGACTGCCGCCTGCAAGCGAGATGGAAGAGGATATGCTCGACCTCGCTGCCGGCGCGCGCCGCACCAGCCGCTTGGCGTGCCAAATCCTGTTGACCGAGGATATGGACGGTTTGACCGTGCATATTCCGTCCGAAAGTCGCAATATGCAGGGGCCACGCTGAAAGCGGGATAATCGAGTACGGGTCGCACCGAATGGGGAAAAAGGGCGATGCGGAGACTTTCGTTGTTGGCGGCGATACTGCTCGCCGGATGCGGCACGCCCGCGGAAAAGCCCGCGCCGCCGGTCGCCTTCGCCCGGCTGTCGACCGATGCCGTCAAGCATGGCGAGCGCATGTCGATCATCCTGGGCTGTTCGGGCTGTCATGGCACGGATTTGACCGGTCAGGACTGGAGCCAGGAAGGATATGGCCGTCTCTGGACCGCCAACCTGACCGTCGCGGCGGCGGGCTACACCGATGCCCAGTTGAAAGGCGTCATCAAGAGCGGCAAAAAGCCCGATGGCACGCCGCTCTGGGACATGCCCTCGCATCTCTTTACGCATCTTGCCGATGCCGATGTCGATGCGCTTGTCTCCTATATCCGCAGCCTTCCCAAAAAGGGCGAAGCGCATCCGCCGCCCACCTTCGGCCCGATCCTGAAAGCCGAAATGGCGAAGGGCGAATATTTTTCGTCGGCGGTTCGGACCGAGCGCGACGGAAAGGCCTTCCCGCCCGACGCAGGACCGGAGCATCGGCTGGCACGCTATATCGTCCGGGCCACCTGCGCCGAATGCCATGGCATGGATTTGCGCGGCGGCAAGGCCGGGCCGATCACCGGAGACCGGCCCGACATCCGGATCGCCGGTTCCTATGACGCCAGGGATTTTGCGCGCCTGCTTTGCACCGGCGTGGCGGCGGGCGATCGCAAGCTGGGGCTGATGGCGGAGGTCGCTCGGGGCCGGTACAAAAATTTCACCGATGCAGAGATTGCCGCCATCCACGCGTATCTGAAGGCCGTGGCCGAACGCGACCCCTGACCCGGGCGCACCGCGCTTGATTTTCGTCAATCGCGCCGCCATATGCGCCGCGGGAGTCGGGCGGACGCAGTCTTCGCCAACCCGGTCAGGTCCGGAAGGAAGCAGCCGCAACGAATTCGCTGCGGGTCGTTCCGGCTCCCACCCTCATTTCCTCTCCGGTTTCGTCACCCTGAACTTGTTTCAGGGTCCATGGCCGATGCTTTCGATAAACGCTGTGTTGGAGGTGAGGCCGGGCGATCAATGCTGAAACAAGTTCAGCATGACGAGCTATGGGAGGGACCGTCCGCTTTCCCCTTCGACAAGCGCTCCGACCGTGCCTAATACGGATCGCATGAGCGATTCCGCCGACGACGAACCGACGATGCTGGGCATGGATTTGCCGGAGACGCCCGCGCCCGCGGCTTCGAGCGGCCCCTACCGCGTCCTCGCCCGCAAATATCGCCCGCAGACCTTTGCCGAGCTGATCGGGCAGGATGCGATGGTGAAGACGCTGGGCAACGCGATCGCGCGCGACCGGCTGGCGCACGCCTTTCTGATGACCGGGGTACGCGGGGTGGGCAAGACCTCGACCGCGCGCCTGATCGCCAAAGCGCTCAATTGCATCGGCCCCGACGGGCAGGGCGGACCGACGATCGATCCGTGCGGGGTGTGCGAGCCGTGCCGCGCGATCACCGAGGGACGCCATATCGACGTGATCGAGATGGACGCCGCGTCGAACACCGGCGTCGACGATGTGCGCGAGATTATCGAGGCGGTGCGCTATGCCGCGGTATCGGCGCGCTACAAGATCTACATCATCGACGAAGTGCATATGTTGTCGCGTAACGCCTTCAATGCGCTTCTGAAAACGCTCGAAGAACCGCCGCCGCACGTCAAATTCCTCTTCGCGACCACCGAAGTGAACAAGGTGCCGGTGACGGTGCTGTCGCGCTGCCAGCGCTTCGACCTCCGCCGCATCACCCCCGACATGCTGTTCGCGCATTTCAGTTCGATCTTGCAGAAGGAGGGCGTCGAGGCGGAGGCGCCCGCGATCTGGCTGATCGCCAATGCCGCCGAAGGTTCGGTGCGCGACGGCCTGTCGATCCTCGACCAGGCGATCGCGCACGCCGACCTCGATGGCGGCGGCAAGATCGGGGCCGATCAGGTGCGGACGATGCTGGGGCTGTCGGATCGCACCGCGATCACGCAGTTGATGGCGGCGATTTTGGGGGGCGACAGCGGCGGTGCGATCGACCTCGCTCGCGCGCAATATGCGCTGGGGATCGAGCCCGTGGCGATGGTGCGCGGGCTGATGGACCTGACGCACGCGATCACGCTCGCCAAGGTGTCGCGCCACGACGATCCCGCACTCGCGGCGAGCGACCGTGAACGGATCGGCGACTGGGCGCAGAAGCTGGGTTTCGCGCCCCTCAACCGGCTGTGGCAGTTGCTTCTGAAGGGGCATGACGAGGTACTGCGCGCGAACAATCCGCTCGAACATCTCGAAATGCTGCTGCTGCGCGTGATCTATGCCGCGTCGATGCCCGATCCCGGCGAGCTGGCGAAATTGCTCGAATCTGGCGGGGTGCCGACGATGCCGCTCGCCGCGCCGCCGGCTCCCGGCGGGCACGAGAATGCGGCGGCCGAGCCGGTTTCCGAAATCGCGGCCGCGGCGAGCGGCGGAGCGGCGGCCTCGGCGCTGACGATAGCACAAATTCATCAGCTGCTTGAAAGCACGGGTAATCATCAGCTTGCACGGCAAGTTTATGACGATCTCAAGCTTCTGGAACTCGAACCCGGCCTGCTCGTCTACGCGCCCGCGGCGGCGCTCGACGGCGATTTTCCGCGCCGATTGGGTGAGGCGCTGTTGAACCAGACCGGCAACCGCTGGCAGGTGCGCGTGGGCGAGGGCGAAGGCCGTCCCAGCCTTGGCCAGATGCGCGCCGCGAAGCTGGCCGACAATGAATCCCGCATTCGCGAACTGCCGGTCGTCAAGGCCGCGTTTGCGGCTTTCCCCGAGGCAAAATTTGCCGACGACAGTAAATAGGTCCAAATCCATGAAATCGATCGAAGAAATGATGAAGGCGGCGCAGGAAGCCGCCGCCACCGTGCAGGCCCAGATGCAAGAGGCGCAGGCGAAGCTCGACACCGTCGAGGTCGAGGGCGTGTCGGGCGGCGGCCTCGTCAAGATCACCGCAACCGCCAAGGGCCGCATCAAGGCGATCCACATCGACGACAGCCTTATCGTCCCCGCCGACAAGCAGATGCTCGAAGACCTGCTCGCCGCGGCGTTCAACGACGCGCGCGAAAAGGCCGATCGCGCCAGCAACGAGGAAATGGGCAAGATGACCAGCGGCCTGCCGCTGCCGCCGGGTTTCAAGCTGCCGTTCTGACCTGAATATCCTCCCTGTGCCGAAGGCATGGGGAGGGGGCCGCGCCCGAAGGGCGTGGTGGAGGGGCCGAAACCTCGCGCCATTGCCCCTTCGTCAGCGCTTCGCGCTGCCACCTCCCCATCGCTTCGCGACAGGGAGGATTGCGCTGCCCATTCAGCAATGCGTCATTGAACCACCAGCAGGTTACGCCATATTAGCGATGAACACCCTATAAAGAAGGGCGGAGCCGCCGAAGCCGCGGCCCGCTCAGGAGCCGTAATGACGCAATCTTATCCCCTGCTTCCGCTGCGTGACATCGTCGTTTTTCCGCACATGATCGTGCCGCTGTTCGTCGGCCGCGACCGCTCGGTCGCCGCGCTCGAGACCGCGATGGAAAGCGACAAGGAAATCTTCCTCGTCGCCCAGCTCGATCCGGGCGAGGACGATCCGCAGCGCGACGACCTGTTCGACGTCGGCGTGATTGCCACGGTTTTGCAGCTGCTTAAGCTGCCCGACGGCACCGTCCGCGTCCTCGTCGAGGGCAAGGAGCGCGCGAAGCTGTTGAACCTCACCGAGGAGAGCAAGGCGGTGATGGCGAGCGTGGAGCCGATCGCCGACACGGTGGACGACAGCGTCGACACCGCCGCGCTGATGCGCTCGGTCGTCGACCAGTTTGAAAGCTATGCCAAGCTCAACAAGAAGATGCCCGCCGAAACCGCGGTGCAGCTGTCGCAGATCGAGGACGCCTCGCGTCTGGCCGACTCGGTGGCGGGCAATCTCAACATCAAGGTCTCGGACAAGCAGGCCCTGCTCGTCGAGGATGCGCCGTCGAAGCGGCTCGAAATGGTCTTCGCCTTCATGGAGGGCGAGCTTGGCGTGCTGCAGGTCGAAAAGAAGATCCGCGGCCGCGTGAAGCGCCAGATGGAAAAGAGCCAGCGCGAATATTATCTCAACGAGCAGCTGAAGGCGATCCAGCGCGAACTCGGCAACGACAATGGCGAGGGCGGCGACGACCTTGCCGAACTGCAGCTCAAGATCGACAGCCTCAAAATGTCGAAGGAGGCCAAGGCCAAGGCGAACGCCGAGCTCAAGAAGCTGCGCGCGATGGCGCCGATGTCGGCCGAGGCGACGGTCGTACGCAACTATCTCGACACGCTGATCGGCCTGCCGTGGGGCAAGAAGTCGAAGCTGAAGAAGGATATTGCGAAGGCGCAGGACGTGCTCGACGCCGACCATTTCGCGCTCGAAAAGGTCAAGGACCGGATCGTCGAATATCTGGCGGTGCAGGCGCGCACCAACAAGCTGAAGGGCCCGATCCTCTGCCTCGTCGGCCCTCCGGGCGTCGGCAAGACCTCGCTCGGCCGCTCGATCGCGAAGGCGACGGGGCGCGAGTTCGTGCGCCAGTCGCTGGGCGGCGTGCGCGACGAGGCCGAAATCCGCGGCCACCGCCGTACCTATATCGGCTCGCTGCCGGGCAAGATCGTGACGAATCTCAAAAAGGCCGGCACGATGAACCCGCTGTTCCTGCTCGACGAGATCGACAAGCTCGGCCAGGATTTCCGGGGCGATCCGGCGTCCGCGCTGCTCGAAGTGCTCGATCCCGAACAGAATGCGAAGTTCCAGGACCATTATCTGGAAATCGACGTCGACCTCAGCGACATCATGTTCGTGACGACGGCGAATTCGCTGAACCTGCCGCAGCCCCTGCTCGACCGCATGGAGATCATCCGCCTCGAAGGCTATACCGAGGATGAAAAGGTCGAGATCGCGAAGCGCCACCTGATCGCCAAGCAGATCGAGGCGCACGGCCTGAAAGCGGGCGAATTCGAGCTGACCGACGAAGGTTTGCGCGACCTCATCCGCTATTACACCCGCGAGGCGGGCGTCCGCACGCTTGAGCGCGAGATCGCGCGTCTTGCCCGCAAGGCGCTGCGCAAGATCCTCGAGGGCAAGGCCGAGAGTGTCACGGTCACCCCCGACAATCTCGCCGAGTTCGCGGGCGTCCGCAAATTCCGCCACGGCGTTTCGGATCGCGAGGACCAGGTTGGTGCTGTGACCGGGCTCGCCTGGACGGAGGTTGGCGGCGAATTGCTGACGATCGAGGCGGTTACCGCATCGGGCAAGGGCCAGGTCCGCACGACCGGCAAACTCGGCGAGGTGATGACCGAGTCGGTACAGGCGGCGCTGTCGTTCGTGAAGGCGCGCGCGCCGGCCTATGGCATCAAGCCCAGCCTGTTCGCCCGCAAGGACATCCATATCCACTTGCCCGAGGGCGCGGTGCCGAAGGATGGTCCGTCGGCCGGCGTCGGAATGGTCACCACGATGGTCTCGACGCTGACGGGCATCCCGGTCCGCAAGGACGTCGCTATGACGGGCGAAGTGACGCTGCGCGGCCGCGTGCTCGCGATCGGGGGGCTCAAGGAAAAGCTGCTCGCGGCGCTCCGCGGCGGGATCACCACCGTCCTCATTCCCGAAGAGAATGAGAAGGATCTGGTCGAAATCCCGGCGAACATCACCAAGGCGCTGAAGATCATTCCGGTCAGCCATGTCGACGAGGTGCTGGCCGTCGCGCTGGTTTCTCCAGTCGAGCCGATCGAGTGGACAGAGGCCGACGAACTCGCGGCATCGCCCCCGATTGCGCCCGGCAGCGACCCCGAAACGACGATTCGGCATTGAGTCATCGGCGCCGGACGTCATTTCGTCCTATATTCGTCGCAAAATCGACGTTTTGGCTCGGTTTTCGCCCTTTTTTGCTTTGACAAGGCGGGGCGAAACATCGTTAGTGGCGCGCCATGGCTTCGGGCCATGAATCATCAGTTATCCAACCATAATGCAGGGGTTCCTTAGGCATGAACAAACAAGACCTGATCGCCGCCGTCGCTGACTCGAGCGGCCTGACCAAGGGTGACGCGAGCAAGGCCGTTGAGGCCGTTTTCGACGCGATCACCGGTTCGCTGAAGAAGGGCGGCGAAGTCCGTCTCGTCGGCTTCGGCACCTTCGCGGTCAGCAAGCGTAAGGCATCGACCGGTCGCAACCCGCGCACCGGCGAAACGATGACCATCGCGGCGTCGAACCAGCCGAAGTTCAAGGCCGGCAAGGCCCTCAAGGACGCTGTCAACTAAGTTGGCAGGCACCTTTTGGTGAAAACATTTCGGGTCGCGGCGCAAGCTGCGGCCCGATTTGCATCTGCAGGCGAAAATTCGGCAAATGGGCGTTGCATTACCGGCGCGAGCGGCTATGGCCGTCCGGCTTTCGGACGCCTCAGGCCATCGGCCGGCATCGGAATGGGCGCGTAGCTCAGCGGTAGAGCACACCCTTCACACGGGTGGGGTCACAGGTTCAATCCCTGTCGCGCCCACCATTCCCCCGAAGCATCTTTTGCCCGAACCGGGGCTTGCAGCCCATTCATCGCCTATTCAATGCGTTCACGCTAGGACCATGGGCATGTTCCGCACTCTGATCATAACCCTCGCTTCCGCCTCGCTGCTTGCCGGCACACCCGCGATCGCGCGCGGCGACCGCGACCAGGACAATCTGCGCGAAGCCGCGGCGCAGGGGCAGGTGATCCCGCTCAACCGCCTCATCGAAGGCGTGAAGTCGCGCCCACCCTACAGCGGCATGACCTATCTCGGCGGCCCGCAGTTCGATGCGGAGCGTATGCTCTACGCGCTGAAGTTCATGGATGGCAGCCAGGTCGTCGTCGTCTATGTCGATGCGCGGACGGGCCGCATCGTAGGCCGCAAACCCTGACAATTTGCCTGCAACGACATTTTGCGATGATCGTTGCGACTTGATACACAGTCGTTGGATAGCGGCCGGCCATGTACCGGCGCGCAGAGGAAAGGCGTTTCAATGCGGATTTTGATTGTCGAGGATGAACCCACGCTCGGGCCGCAGCTGAAATCGACGCTGGAGGCGACCGGCTATGCCGTCGATCTCGCGACCGATGGCGAGGACGGCCATTTCCTCGGCTCGACCGAAAATTACGACGCGGCGATCCTCGACCTCGGCCTGCCCGAAATCGACGGGCTGACGGTGCTCGACCGCTGGCGCAAGGAAAAGCGCAATTTCCCGGTGCTCGTGCTGACCGCGCGCGACAGCTGGTCTGACAAGGTCGCGGGTCTCGACGCGGGCGCGGACGATTATCTCGCTAAGCCGTTCCAGACCGAAGAGCTGATCGCGCGCCTGCGTGCGCTCATCCGCCGCGCCGCGGGCAACGCGTCGAGCGAGCTGATTGCGGGCAATGTCCGCCTCGACACGCGCTCGGGCCGCGTGACGCTCGACGGCGCGCCGGTGAAGCTGACCGCGCAGGAGTATAAGCTCCTGTCCTACCTGCTCCACCACAAGGGCAAGGTCGTGTCCCGCACCGAACTGATCGAGCATATCTACGATCAGGATTTCGACCGCGATTCGAACACGATCGAGGTGTTCGTGACGCGCATCCGCAAGAAACTGGGCGCCGACATCATCACCACCATCCGCGGCCTCGGCTACCAGCTCGACGATCCGCAATAAGGCATGGCGGAGGGGGACGTCGCCCCGGCGGTAGAATCCGATCCGGCCCGGCCGGCAGCCCTGACGAGCCGGATCACCGGCTCGCTGGCGCGGCGCATGATCGCGATCGCGACGATCTGGATTTCGGTGCTGCTCATCGGGGGCGGCTTCGCGCTCGATCGCGTGCTCACCAACGCCATCACGCGCAACTTCGATTCCAGCCTCGAATATGTGCTGATCGCGATGATCCGCTCGTCGGAGATCGGGCCGGATGGAGAGGTGCGGTTGATCGAACCGCTCGGCGACCAGCGTTTCCTCGAACCCTATAGCGGCCTGTATTGGCAGATCAGCGGCGGCGGACAGGAGCCCTATCGGTCGCGCTCGCTGTGGGAGCGCACACTGAAGCCGCCGCAGGCCCATGTCGACAACGAACTTCATACCTACAACAGCAACCAGTTTCCCGAGGAGCAGCTGCGGGTCCTCGAACGCAATGTCATCCTGCCCGGCAGCAAGACGAGCTGGCGCTTCCAGATCGCGCAGTCGCGCGAGGCGCTGGACCTGCAGATCGGCGCGGTGCGCGCGACGTTGATCCCCAGCCTCGGTCTGCTCGGCCTCGGCCTCATCATCCTCGCCGCGCTTCAGACCTTTTACGGCCTGTTGCCACTGCGCCAGATTCGCCGCGCGATCGCGGCGATGCGCGGCGGGCAGAACCGCCGCGTCACCGCACCGTTGCCGCTCGAAGTGCAGCCGATGGTCGACGAGCTCAATGCGCTGCTCGCGCATAACGAGAAGCAAGCCGAGGAGGCGCGGCTCCACGCGGGCAATCTGGCGCACGCGCTCAAGACTCCGCTGACCGTGCTGGTCAACAGCGCGACGGGATCGGACAGCCCGCTTGCGGAGACCGTGCGGCGCGAGGCGGCGACGATGCAGCGCCAGGTTGACCACCATCTCGCCCGCGCCCGCGCCGTCGGCCGCCGCGGCGCCGCGCAGGCACGCGCGATCGTATGGGACAGCGTCGAAAGCGTCTCGCGCGCGGTCGGGCTGCTCTATCCCAAGGCACGGCTCGATGCATCGGGCGACAAGACGATCGTCGCGCGCGTCGAGCGGCAGGACCTGGACGAGCTGATCGGCAATCTGCTCGAAAATGCGGCCAAATATGGCGGCGGCAGCGTCTTCGTCACTGTCCAGCGCGACGGCACGATGGCCGAAATCCTGATCGAGGACGACGGCGCGGGCATCTCCCCCGCCGACCGCCAGCGCATCTTCGACCGCGGCGTCCGCCTCGACAGCGGAAAGCCGGGGACCGGCCTCGGCCTCGCGATCGTCCGCGATGTGGCGGAGATTTATGGCGGCAGCATCATGCTCGAAGAGAGCGAGGATCTGGGCGGATTGCTGGTAAGGCTGAGGTTGCCGGCGGGTTAGGCTGTTTTGGGGTCGATTCCAGACATTCGTCATCCCGGACTTGATCCGGGATCCATAGCCGCGCCGTCGTCGTGGATCCCGGATCAAGTCCGGGATGACGAGAAATGAGAATCCTCACTGTGGCGAAGCCATGGGGAGGGGGACCGCCGCCGCAGGCGGTGGTGGAGGGGCGACGACGTCGCGCCAAAGGCCTCTCCGTCAGCGCTTCGCGCTGCCAACCCCCATGGCTTCGCCACAGGGAGGATCATCGTCAGCAACGCTCGCTAGCCGACATCGCCCGCTGCGCAGAAAACACTTTCCTACATTGTTGCGGCATGAGACCGTAATCCGGCTCTTTGAAAATGTCCGTCGATCGAACCGTCATTCAGCGAGCGTGCCACTAAAGCGACAAAAGCGACATTTTTGCGCGCGCCGTCCGTCGCTTTTGTCGCCTTAAGGCCACAAAGGACAAAATTCCGGCGTCTTCAAGCGGGGCTCTTGTGACTTTAAGCGGCGCAGACCAGCAATCCGCGCTGCACCGCCGGCCGGGCCAGCCCGCGCTCCAGCCACGCCTGCGCATGCTTGAACCGATCGAATCCGACGATCTCGGCGGCATCGTAAAATCCGATCAGATTGCGGACCCAGCCGAGCAGCGAGATGTCGGCGATGCTATATTCCTCACCCATGATCCACGTCCGCCCGTCGAGGCGGCCATCGAGGACGCCGAGCAGGCGCGCGGACTCGGCGGCGTAACGGTCCCGGGGACGCTTGTCTTCATATTCGCGACCCGCGAATTTGTGGAAGAAGCCTAGCTGCCCGAACATCGGACCTGCGCCGCCCATCTGCCACATCAGCCATTGGATCGCCTCGTACCGGCGGCCCGGATCCTCGGGCAGGAAGCGGTCGGTCTTATCGGCGAGATAGATCAGGATCGCGCCCGATTCCCACAGCGCGAGCGGCTTGCCGCCCGGACCGTCGGGATCGTAGATCGCGGGAATCTTGCCGTTCGGGTTGAGCGCCAGGAACGCCGGGTCATGGCTTTCGTTCGCCATGATATCGATGCGATGCGCCTCATAGGGCAGGCCGCATTCCTCCAGCATGATGCTGACCTTGACGCCATTGGGCGTCGGCAGGCCGAACAGTTGCAGGCGGTCGGGGTGCTCGGCCGGCCATTTGGCGAAGATCGGATGGTCGAGGCTCATGCGTCGGTCTCCCGCTTGGCGCGCTGATGGTGGCGGATCACCTCGTCGATGATGAAGCGCAGGAATTTCTCGGTGAAATCGGGGTCGAGGTCGGCATCGCGCGCCAGTTCGCGCAGCCGCCCGATCTGGCGCTCCTCGCGGCCCGGATCGGCGGGGGGCAGGCCCTCGCGCGCTTTCAGTTCGCCAACCGCCTTTGTGACCTTGAACCGCTCGGCGAGCATATAGACGAGCGCCGCGTCGATATTGTCGATGCTCTGGCGGTAACGGCTCAGCTGGTCGTCCATGCGCGGCTCCTCATATGCAAGAAAGGCTTGGCACCGGCGGGGGGCGCAAGGCAAGCCGAAAGTCGTTGCAAAATCCCGGTCCTCCGGCCAATGCGGCGCTTGTCATGACTGCGGAAATCCATCTTCTCCACGGCGACCGACCGCCCTCGCTCGACCCGATGATGGCGCTCGTCGCCGCCGATATGAACGAGGTGAATGCGGTCATTCTCGACCGGATGCAGTCCGAAGTGCCGCTGATCCCGGAGCTTGCCGGCCATCTGATCGCGGGGGGCGGCAAGCGGATGCGTCCGATGCTGACGCTCGCCTGCGGCAAGCTGCTCGACTATCCGGGCCGCCGCCACTGCAAGCTCGCCGCCGCGGTCGAGTTCATCCACACCGCGACTTTGCTCCACGACGATGTCGTCGACAAATCGGACCTTCGCCGCGGCCGCAAGACCGCCAACATCATCTGGGGCAACAGCGCCTCCGTGCTCGTCGGCGACTTCCTGTTCAGCCGCGCCTTCGAGGTGATGGTCGAGGATGGGTCGCTGAAGGTGCTCAAGATTTTGAGCCGCGCCTCGGCCGTGATAGCCGAGGGCGAGGTCAACCAGCTCTCGGCGCAGCGCCGGATCGAGACGAGCGAGGACCAGTATCTCGCGATCATCAACGCCAAGACCGCGGAGCTGTTCGCCGCCGCGTGCAAGATCGCCGCAGTCGTCGCCGAACGCGACGACGCCGCCGAAGCCGCGCTCGACGCCTATGGCCGCAACCTCGGCATCGCCTTCCAGCTCGTCGACGATGCGATCGACTATGTCTCCGACGAGGAAACGATGGGCAAGGGCGTCGGCGACGACTTCCGCGACGGCAAGGTCACGCTACCGGTCATCCTCGCCTATGCGCGCGGCAGCACCGAGGAGCGCGAATTCTGGAAGCAAGCGATCGTGGGCCACAAGACCTCGGACGAGGATTTGGCTTACGCCAAGTCGCTGCTGCTGAAGCACGACACGATCGCCGACACGCTCGCGCGCGCACGACACTATGGTCAGCGCGCGGTCGACGCGATCGGCGGCTTCCGCGCGAGCCAGGCGAAATCGGCGCTGACCGAAGCCGTCGCCTTCGCCGTCGCGCGCGCTTACTGACTTTGAACATTCCCGCGACAGCGGGATTGCATTTTTCTTCTTCGCGCCTTTGCGCCTTTGCATGAAATCAGAAAAACCTCAGGCAAAGGCGCGAAGGCGCAAAGAAAGAGGAAAAGGGGTTTTGTTGGAATGGCGATGATGGGCCCCGCAGCGGAAACCCCCGATGCGTACATCGCCGCCCTTTCAGGCTGGCAGCACGAACGTTGCGCGATGATGCGCGCCGCGATCATGGGCGCCGCGCCGTTCGAAGAGACGATCAAATGGACCAACCTCGTGTTCATGGCGAACGGCCCGTGCATCCTGATCCGTGCCGAGGAGCATCGCGTGCTGCTCGGTTTCTGGCGCGGCAAAAGGCTGCGCGAAGTCGATGCGCGGATCAAGGCGAGCGGCAAGTATGAACTCGGCAATCTGGTGATGACCGAGGCGACCGATGTCACGGCGGAGCAGGTCGCGCGCCTTGCCGCCGAAGCCTTCCGCCTCAACATCGAACTGGGCAATCCCGCAGCACGCACATGACGCAGCCGCTCCCGATCGATGCCGTGCTGCCCGACATCATGGCGGCGCTGGTGCTGAAACCCAACGTTGTCGTCGTCGCGCCGCCGGGCGCGGGTAAGACGACGCGCGTCGCGCCCGCGATGCTCGACCAGCCTTGGTGCAAAGGCAATGTGTGGCTGCTCTCGCCGCGCCGGCTCGCGGCGCGTGCGGCGGCGGAGCGCATCGCCGAGGAGATGGGCGAACCGGTTGGCTGCAAGGTCGGCTATGCGACCCGCCTCGACAGCAAGCAGTCGGCGGCGACGCGGCTGCTGGTGATGACGCCGGGCCTGTTCCGCAATCGCATCCTCGCCGACCCGGAGCTTCACGGCGTCTCGGCGGTGCTGTTCGACGAAGTCCACGAACGCAGCCTCGACGGCGATTTCGCGCTCGCGCTCGCGATCGACGCGCAGCAGGGGCTGCGCGACGACCTGCGCCTCGTCGCCATGTCGGCGACGCTCGACGGGGCGCGCTTCGGCGCGCTGCTCGGCAACGCGCCGGTGGTGAAGAGCGAAGGCAAAAGCTGGCCGCTCGACCTCCGGCATATCGGCCGCCGCGCCGAGGATCGGCTCGAGGCGTCGGTGCTGCTCGCGGTGCGGCAGGCGATGGCCGATGAGCCCGAAGGCGATATGCTGGCCTTCCTGCCCGGCGCCGCCGACATCGAGCGCGCCGCGGCGGCGGTCGAGGCGGCGGGGCTGCCGCTCGTCGTCCATCGCCTGCATGGCCAGATCGACCCGGCGCAGCAGCGAAAGGCGCTCGTCCACGATCCCGACGGCGGCCGCAAGCTCATCCTCGCGACGAGCATCGCCGAAACCAGCCTGACGATCGAGGGCGTCCGCATCGTGATCGACGCGGGGCTGTCGCGGCGTCCGCGTTTCGACAAGGCGGCAGGGATCGCGCGCCTCGTGACCGAACGCGCCAGCCAGGCATCGGCGACCCAGCGCGCGGGACGCGCGGCGCGGCAGGGGCCAGGCGTTGCCTATCGTTTGTGGGAAGCCGCGGCGACCGCGGGGATGCCGCCCTTCGACCCGCCCGAAATTCACGAGAATGACCTGATGCCCGTGGTGCTCGACTGCGCGAGCTGGGGCATTATCGATCCGCGGCAATTGGGCTGGCTCGATCCGCCGTCCCCCGCCGCGATCGCCGAGGCGAAAGCGCGCCTGCGAGGGATCGGCGCGCTTGGCGCCGACGGACGCATCACCGCGCATGGCAAGGCGCTTGCGGCGATCCCGCTGCCGGTGCCGCTCGCGCATATGCTGCTTGACGCGGCGCGCGCGGGGGAGGCCGATCTGGCCGCAAGGCTGGCGGTGCTGCTCACCGAACCGGGGCTCGGCGGACGCGGCGTCGACGTCGAGGCGCGGCTTGGGCGTTGGAAGGCGATGCGCGGCGACCGCTCCGAAGGCGCATGGCGGCTGGCGCGGCGCCTCGCCGAGCTTGGCGAGAAACGCGCATCGGGCGAAAGCAAACTCGGCGAGCGGTCGGTGGGTGGCTGGATCGCGACTGCCTGGCCCGACCGGGTCGCTCGACAGCGCGCGGGCCAGCGCGGCGACTATCTGAGCGCGGGCGGCCGCGCCTACAAGCTCGATCCGTTCGATCCGCTGGCGAACAGCGAATGGCTCGCTATTGCCGACGCGCAGGGTCATGCCGCCGGGGTGCGCATTCTGGGTGCGGCGCCGATCGGCTTGGCCGAGGTCGAAACGATCTTCGCGGGCCAGATCGAAAGCCGGTCGGCAAGCCGCTACGATGCCGAGGCCGACCGCGTCGACCATCGCCGCGAACGCCGCCTCGGCGCGATCGCGCTGTCGAGCGGACAGACGGGGCGAAGCGAGGGCGCCGAGGACGACATCGCGGTGCGGCTCGCGGCGGTGCGCGAAAAGGGGCTCGGTCTGATCGGCTGGGGGCCGGTGTCGCAGGCGCTGCGTCAGCGCGCGTCCTTCGCTGCGCTCGATACCTTGTCGGCGCCCGCGCTCGCGGACAGCCTCGATATCTGGCTCGCGCCGCTGCTCGAGAAGTCGCGCGGACTGCGTGACATCGGCGACCAACGTCTCGCCGATGCGCTGTCTGGCCTGCTCGACTGGCCCGCGCGGCAGTTGCTCGACAAGCTCGCGCCCGCCGATTTCACGACGCCCGCGGGCAGCCGCCACGCGATCGATTATGGCGCCGATGGCGGCCCGACGGTCAGCGTGCGCGTGCAGGAGATGTTCGGCCTCGCAAAGCACCCGGTGATCGGCGACCCGCCGATCCCGCTCGTTCTCGCGCTGACCTCGCCCGCGCACCGGCCGATCCAGACCAGCCGCGACATCGCGAGCTTCTGGCGCGGCAGCTGGTCCGAAGTCGCGAAGGAGATGCGCGGCCGCTATCCCAAGCATAGCTGGCCCGACGATCCGGCGAACGCGCGTCCGACCTTGCTCACCAAGGCGGCGCAGGCGCGGCGCGACGGGCAATAGGCCTCTTTTCGTTGGCCGCGCTTGGCGCTAAGGCGGCGGCAGAAGCATCCAGCAGGACGACCCTCGATGAAAGCGCGTATCTTCCAGAAGCCCAAGAATGCGATGCAGTCGGGCCGTGCGGGCACGCAGCGCTGGTTCCTGGAATTCGCGCCCGCCGAAGCGCGCAAGGCCGATCCGCTGATGGGTTGGGCGGGCAGCGGCGACACGCAGCGCCAGCTCCGCCTGGGCTTTGCAACGCGGGAAGAAGCGGTCGCCTATGCCAACAAGAACGGTATCGAGGTGGAGGTTATGCCGACGCCCGTCCGCAAGCTGAAGATTCAGGCCTACGCCGACAACTTCCGTTGATCAAATAGGCGTCGCCCCCGCGAAGGCGGGGGCCGTTGGAGAAGTGGCGCGGAGCTTGCTAGCGGCCCCCGCCTTCGCGGGGGCGACGGATCATTCTGCCTCGGGCTGCAGCAATTTGTGCAGGTGGACGACGACATATTTCATTTCGGCGTCGTCGACGGTGCGCTGTGCGGCGCTGCGCCAGGCCTTTTCGGCCGATTTGTAATCGGGGAACAGCCCCACGACATCGAGGCTGTTCAGGTCGACGAAATCGAGGCCCTGCGGATCGCTGACGCGTCCGCCGAACACGAGGTGCAATTTGCTCATGACTAGCTTTCCTTGCGGGTTCAGGGGCAGAACCAGACAATAGCGCGTTCGAGGCGTCGAAATGGCGAAGATATCGACTCTGCGTGGCCGCTGCGGATGGTGGTTCCATCTGCAAGGTCGCGCTGAGGCGAGATCGAAGCCATTTCGGCGTCCCTTCGGGATTTGGCCGATTTTGTCCATGGCTGCGTCGGCAAGGCCCGGAATATGTCGATATGCCCGCGCCTCGCCTCCTAGCCCTGAACAAAATCGCCCCAAACCTCGAAGGCGCTATTGTCTGGTTCTGCCCCCGGACGGGGAGGGGAGAAGGCGCGGCCCCTACCAGCGCTTGGCCGTTACGGCAAGCCCAGCTCAGTCGTCCTTCGTGCCGCCCTTGGGCAGCAACGAGCCCAGCAGCGCGCCGATTGCGACGGCGCCAGCGACGAGCGCCAGCGGCTGCTTTTCGGCGACGTCTTTCAGCTTGCTGTTTGCCCGCTTCGCCTGAGCCTTGCCCTTGGCATAGGCTTCGCCGGCGACTTCGCGCGCGGCGTCGGCCTGCTCGCGGCCCTTTGCGGCCAGCTCGCTCGTTGCGGCGCGTGCGCGGCCGTATCCGTCCTGGATCCGCGCCTTTGCCGCCTCGGCGGTGGCGCGCGCATTTTCGGCGGTTTTCTCGGCAAGTTCACTCGCTTTTGCGCGGGCGTCTTGGGCGGTTTCACTCAGCGGCTTCATCATGGTCCTCCGTCAAATCATCCTCGGCCGCAACGGGCCGAAATTTTGCCGCGGCCGCGTCGGCCAGATCCTGTACCTTTTGCGCGAGTTTCGGCGCATGGTCCCTGATCGGCTCGCGCAGCAGCCAAACGACGCCCGCCGCCGCGGCGAGCGCGATCGGCAGGCGGTTGTTCTTGAACGCCTCGCGCACATTATGCGCCGCGGTGGCCACCTTCACATCGACATTATATTTGCCGCGCGCATAGAGCGCCTTCGGCTTGAACGCGGCCTTTGCGACGTCGAGCCGCCGGTGCAATTCGGCGCGTTGCAGCATCGAGCGGCGCGCGGCGTTGATCAGGCGGTTGCGGGTGCGCGGCATCAGTCGTCGGCCTCTTCGTTGATCAGGTCGCGGCGGAGCGCGGTGCGGATGTCGCCATAGGCAACCCGCGCGCGCCAGCCGGCAAAGGCGGCGATGGCCAGCAGCACGCCGACGACGATCAATGTCGCCAGCAATGGCCCGAGGTGCGGGATCAGCACCAGGATCGCGCCGAAGGCGAGCGCGAGCATCGCGATACCCGCGGTCGAGGCCGCAACCGCACCCCAGCCTGCCGTCCAGCTGACGCCATGCAGCGCCAGTTCGCCGCGCGCTTCGAGCAAAGCCAGTTCCGCCTTCGCCGTCGCCGAGAGATCGTGGACAACGTCGCCGACGATCTTCTCCAGCGGCATCGGCGGCGGCGTGATCGGACGGCCGTCCGGCGCATAGCCGTGGCTCACGCGGTCATAGGCGTGGGCATCGCCCTCGGGCGGCATGTTGGAATCGGGTGCGGGCATCGACGCGACTGTAGCGGTCAGTCGCTGCTCGAGCCACCCTTGAGCAGTCGGGCAAGCACGAAGCCGATCACCGTCGCGGCGCCGACCGCAATCGCCGGGTTCTTCTTGACGAGGTCGCGCGTCGAAGCGGCGAGCTCGTCGAGATCCTTCTTGTCGAGCGTCGAGGCGAGGCCGGCGACGGTCGAGGCGGCCGAGCGGGCATAATCGCCGTACTGTTTGCCGAACTTGGTGTCGACGGTGCCGGCGCCATCCTCGAGCAGCTTGGCGAGGCTGCCGACCGCTTCGGCGGCCTTGCCCTTGCCCTTGGTCGCGGCTTCGCGCGCCTTGGTCGAAGCCTGGCTCTTCAGCGCTGCTGCTTCTTCCTTAAGCGAGGCGGCCTTTTTGGAGGCTTCCGACTTGATCGTGTCGCGCGTTGCGGCAAGCTGATCGCGGATCGGATGATCCTTGGCCGTCGCCTTCGTCGCGGCGGGCTTGCGTGCGGGCGCAGCCTTGGTCGCAGCGGGCTTGGCGGGAGCGCGGGGGGTCGCTTTCTTGACGGCGGGAGTAGCAGCTTTGGCCATGGTTCGTCCTCTTCTTCTTATCCCGCGCCAGATAAGGGCGCGGCGGTTTTTCCTCTGTCTGCGTTAATATAGCAACACGCGCTGATTGGTTCCATCCCCGGGCAAAATTCCCCCTAAATTCCCATGCAGCGGTTGCGCTGGCGGCAAGGCGCCGATAACAGGCGGGCGCCTTTCCCACCCGGCCGACCGCAGGCCGTTCAGCAGGACAACATCCATGACCGCCATCATCGACATCCATGGCCGCGAAATCCTCGACAGCCGCGGCAATCCGACGGTCGAAGTCGATGTGCTGCTGGAAGACGGCAGCTTTGGCCGCGCCGCGGTGCCCTCGGGCGCCTCGACCGGCGCGCACGAAGCGGTCGAGCTGCGCGACGGCGACAAGGGACGCTATCTCGGCAAGGGCGTGACCAAGGCGGTTGCCGCGGTGAATGGCGAGATCGCCGAACTGCTCGTCGGCCTCGATGCCGAAGACCAGCGCGAACTCGACCAGGCGATGATCGACCTCGACGGCACAGCGAACAAGAGCCGCCTCGGCGCGAACGCGATCCTCGGCGTCAGCCTCGCCGCCGCCAAAGCTGCCGCGGACGCGCGCGGGCTCCCGCTCTATCGCTATGTCGGCGGCGTTTCGGCGCGCACGCTGCCGGTGCCGATGATGAACATCATCAACGGCGGCGAGCATGCCGACAATCCGATCGACGTGCAGGAATTCATGATCATGCCGGTCGGCGCGGGCAGCATCGCTGAAGCCGTGCGCTGGGGCAGCGAGATTTTCCACACACTGAAGAAGGGCCTCTCGGCGAAGGGCCTCGCGACCGCGGTCGGCGACGAAGGCGGCTTCGCCCCGAACCTCGCCTCGACGCGCGCCGCGCTCGATTTCATCGCGGCGTCGGTCGATCAGGCGGGCTTTAAGCTCGGCAGCGATGTCGTGCTGGCGCTCGATTGCGCCGCGACCGAGTTCTTCAAGAACGGCAAGTACGAGATCAGCGGTGAGGGGCTGTCGCTGAGCCCCGAACAGATGGCCGACTATCTCGCCGCGCTGGTCGCCGACTATCCGATCAAGTCGATCGAGGATGGGATGAGCGAGGATGATTTTGTGGGCTGGAAGGCGCTGACCGACCTGATCGGCGACAAGTGCCAGCTCGTCGGCGACGACCTGTTCGTGACCAACCCGGTGCGTCTGGAGGATGGCATCAAGACTGGCCTGGCCAACTCGCTGCTCGTCAAGGTCAACCAGATCGGCACGCTGTCCGAAACATTGGACGCTGTCGATATGGCGCACCGCGCACGCTACACCGCGGTGATGTCGCACCGCTCTGGCGAAACCGAAGACTCCACGATCGCCGATCTGGCGGTCGCGACCAACTGCGGCCAGATCAAGACCGGCAGCCTTGCCCGCTCGGACCGGCTCGCGAAATACAACCAGCTGATCCGTATCGAGGAAGAGCTGGGCGACATGGCGCGCTATCCGGGGGCGGCGATTTTCGGGTGAGGCGATGGAGTGGCAGGCGGCCCATGTCGGCCTTTAAAACGACGGGCTGGTGCTCCGCGGCCTCGACATATGAAACAGGATTGGCGCCCGCCCGTCGAACTGCCGCACCCTTCCTATCCGCACCAGCGGCATAATCCTGTCGTCTATGACGTCGGCGACGGGGGAATGCCGGTCCGCTTTGCGGCAGGCGTACGGCCGATCGCTATCAGGGTCATGAACCCGCCGCACGAGCCGCCTGATCATTGGCCAATTTTTTAAAACGAGCCCATTGTTCTTAACATGGATCATGTTCGGGCCCGAATTGCTTAGGTCGACTGCCATGGACCCGTTATGCAGGGTCCGACGACCGCGGTTTCACATTTGATCGGTTTTTTGTGGCTCGGCTCCTGCCGCAGTCTCCGTCGTTGCATGACCGGTCGATCGTAACTTTGTCGTGAGCCGTGGGTCGCGCCCGCTCCCGTCGAAGAGGGAGCTTAAATCATGCGCGCCTTTCATATTCTCCTCGATGAGGATGACGGCGATACGCCGATCCGCATCGATTTTCAGGCGGAAACCCCCGATCATGCGCTGATCGTCGCACAGGGACATGCCGGCGGCCGCTCGCTCCAGTTGTGGGAGGGCGCCGCGATGGTTGGATCGCTCGACAAGGCCGCGCCGCAGCTCTGGCGGCTGACCTGACCGCTTTGCGGCTTTGCGTTTCGGCGAATGGAGCGGAAAAGCGCCGCGGACGCCTTGACGCCAGGAATCACCTGTGATTCAAGGGCTGGAATGACGCAGCGCCACAAATTCCGCAAATCGATGAGCCGGGCGGTCGGTCCCACGGTGGCGCTGATCGCGGTGCTCGCGATGATCGGCTACATCATCTTCGGCCCGACCGGCCTCTATGCTTGGGGCGACTACAGCCAGTCGGTCGAAAAGAAGCGCGTCGTGCTGACCGAACTGGCGAAGAAGCAGACCGAGCTTCAGAATCGCGTCAACCTGCTTGACCGGAACCGCGTCGATCCCGACCTCGCCGATGAATATGTCCGCGAGAAGCTGGGTGTCATGCATCCCGACGAGATCGCGATTCCGGTGGAGCCCGACGTCAAGCCCTGAGCGGGTTTGCATTTTTTGCATACGTAGAATTTGGGCGTTCTCGCGCGTTGCCAAACGGGGCTTCGCGCTCCTATAGGGGTGCCCTGCCGTAACGGCTAACCGTAAAGGAACCCGCCTTGGCCAAAGCCCCCGCGCGCAAGACTGCTGCGCCGAAAAACACCGCGTCCACCCCGGCGCCCGCGACCAATCGCGAGTCCCCGCGCGATCCCGCACCCTATGATGCGACGCCCGCGGAGCTCGAGAAATTCTATCGCGAGATGCTGCTGATCCGCCGCTTCGAAGAGAAGGCGGGCCAACTCTATGGCCTCGGCCTGATCGGCGGCTTCTGCCACCTCTATATCGGTCAGGAGGCCGTCGCAGTCGGCCTGCAGTCGGCGCTCGACGGCGACAAGGACAGCGTGATCACGGGCTACCGCGACCATGGCCACATGCTCGCCTATGGCATCGACCCGAAGGTCATCATGGCCGAGCTCACCGGCCGCGCCGCCGGCATCTCGCGCGGCAAGGGCGGCTCGATGCACATGTTCAGCGTCGAGCATAAATTCTATGGCGGCCACGGCATCGTCGGCGCGCAGGTGTCGCTCGGTACGGGCCTTGCCTTCGCGCACAAGTACCGCGGCGACGGCGGCATTGCGATGGCCTATTTCGGCGACGGCGCCGCGAACCAGGGCCAGGTCTACGAGAGCTTCAACATGGCGGAGCTCTGGAAGCTGCCGATCATCTTCGTGATCGAGAACAACCAGTACGCCATGGGCACGTCGGTCAACCGCTCGTCGGCCGAGGACCAGCTCTATCGCCGCGGCGAAAGCTTCCGCATTCCCGGTATGCAGGTCGACGGCATGGACGTTCTCGCGGTGCGCGGGGCGGCCGAGGCGGCGATCGAATGGGTCCGCGCGGGCAAAGGGCCGGTGCTGATGGAGCTCAAGACCTACCGCTATCGCGGTCACTCGATGTCCGACCCCGCGAAATATCGCAGCCGCGAGGAAGTGCAGGCGGTGCGCGACAAGAGCGACGCGATCGAACATCTCAAGAAACTGATGGAAGAAGCGGGGATCGGCGAGGACAAGTTCAAGGCGATCGACAAGGAAATCCGCCAGATCGTCAGCGACGCGGCCGATTTCGCCGAAAGCGCCCCCGAACCCGAACTGCATGAACTCTATACCGACGTGCTGGTGGAGCAATATTGAGATGGCCATCGAACTGAAGATGCCGGCGCTGTCGCCGACGATGGAAGAAGGCACGCTCGCCAAGTGGCTCGTCAAGGAAGGCGATGCGGTCAAGTCGGGGGACATCCTCGCCGAGATCGAAACCGACAAGGCGACAATGGAATTTGAAGCGATCGACGAGGGTACGATCGCGTCGATCCTGGTCGCCGAGGGCACCGACAATGTGAAGGTCGGCACCGTCATCGCGACGATCGCGGGCGAGGGGGAAGAGGCGGCCTCAACTGCCGTTCGTGCTGAGCCTGTCGAAGCACCGTCCTCCTCTTCGGCGCCGCCTGAAGAAAAGAGCGGCCCTTCGACAAGCTCAGGGCAAACGGAAGAAAAGGCTGCGAAGCCCGCACCCACGCAGCGCGCCACCGACCCGTCGCTCCCCGAAGGCACCACCACGGTCCGCCTCACGGTTCGCGAGGCGCTGCGCGACGCGATGGCCGAGGAAATGCGCGCCGACGACCGCATCTTCGTGATGGGCGAGGAAGTCGCCGAATATCAGGGCGCGTACAAGGTGACGCAGGGTCTGCTCGACGAATTCGGCGCGCGCCGCGTCATCGACACACCGATCACCGAATATGGCTTCGCCGGCCTCGGATCGGGCGCCGCGATGGGCGGTTTGAAACCGATCATCGAGTTCATGACCTTCAACTTCGCGATGCAGGCGATCGACCACATCATCAACTCGGCGGCGAAGACCAACTATATGTCGGGTGGCCAGATGCGCTGCCCGATCGTGTTCCGCGGTCCCAACGGCGCGGCGAGCCGCGTCGCCGCGCAGCACAGCCAGAATTATGCGCCGTGGTATGCCAGCGTCCCCGGCCTGATCGTGATCTCGCCCTATGATGCCGCCGATGCGAAGGGCCTGCTGAAGGCCGCGATCCGCAGCGAGGATCCCGTCGTCTTCCTCGAGAACGAACTTCTCTATGGCCGCAGCTTCGAGGTGCCCGACGTTGCCGACTATGTCCTGCCGATCGGCAAGGCGCGCATCATGCGAGAGGGTGGCGGCGTGACGATCGTCAGCTACTCGATCGGCGTCGGGTTGGCACTCGAAGCCGCCGACGCGCTTGCGGCCGAGGGGATCGAGGCCGAGGTGATCGACCTGCGTACGCTGCGCCCGCTCGACACCGCGACGGTGCTCGAAAGCCTCAAAAAGACCAATCGCCTCGTCGTCGTCGAGGAAGGCTGGCCGGTCTGCTCGATCGCCAGCGAACTCGCGATGGTCGCGATGGAGCAGGGCTTCGACGATCTGGACGCCCCGGTGGTGCGCGTCTGCAACGAGGATGTGCCGCTGCCCTATGCGCACAATCTCGAAAAGGCGGCGCTGGTCGACACCCCGCGCGTCATCGCGGCGGTGAAGGCGATCACCAATCGCGCCTGAGGCACCGCGTAATCTTAAAACCGTTCGTGCTGAGCTTGTCGAAGCACCGCTCTTTTCTTTGGCGCCCGTCCAAGAGAAAGAACGGCCCCCTTAGACTGCCTGCTAAGGCAGGCGCTCAGCACAGGCTTCGACAGGCTCAGGGCGAACGGCTTTTATTTTGCTCTTGCTCTGCTCTAACGCTGGTCGAAGATGACGAGCGAAACTGAAACGACTTACCCCGACATCCGCGATCCGCGCGTGATGGTGGCGGTGCCGCGCGAACGGCGCGCCGCGATCGCGGCGCTATGGGCGCTCGCGGAACGGCTCACGAAATTGCTGCAAGATGCGCGCGAGCCGCTGATCGGGCAGATCAAGCTCGCCTGGTGGCGCGACATGATGACGATGCTCGCGAGCGATCCTGGGGCGCTGCCGCAGGGCGAGCCGCTGCTTGCGGAACTGCAGGCGACCTGGGCGGGACAGGGCGGGCTCGACACGCTCGTCGATGCCGCCGAAGCGATGCTGCTCGCCGAGGATGCGGCGGCGCGCCGCGACGCCGCCGGTGGATTCGGCGACGCGCTGTTCGCGCTCTCGGGCGGCGGCGGCGGCGCACGCTGGGGCCTGGTCTGGGGCGCGATGCTGCAGGATGGCGAGCAGGAAGGCCGCCAATTATTCGCCGACGCCCGTAACCGGTCCGCGCCGCCGCGCGTATCTTTCGGCGGAAACCGTGCTTCGGTGATGCTTGACCGCTGGGCCGCCGCGATCGCCAGACATGATGGCGAACGACGCTGGCGAGGCGAAGGGTTGTTGCTGTTGCGGCTCGGGCTGATCGGCCGCTGACCGAATAAATGCGGTCGGGACTGGAAAAGCCGCCGCCGAACATCTATCTTGCGCGGTACAGAAATAGGGTCGCAGGGGACATAGGGATGTTCAACGGGCTGATTGCCTATCTGGATTCGATCAAGGCGCGCGATCCGGCGCCGCGGTCGCGCTGGGAAATCCTGCTTTATCCGGGGCTGCTTGCCGTCGGTATGCACCGCGTCGCGCACTGGCTGTTCGAGGCCGAGCTGTTCTTCCTCGCCCGCTTCGTCAATCATTTCTCGCGCTGGATGACGGGCATCGACATTCATCCGGGCGCGAAGATCGGGCAGCATCTGTTTATCGACCATGGGTTCGGCGTCGTGATTGGCGAGACCGCCGAGATCGGCGACAATGTGTCGATCTATCAGGGTGTCACGCTCGGCGGGACCGATCCTGCCAACGGTATCGGCGGCAAGCGCCATCCGACCCTGGCCAATGACGTGATCGTGGGATCGGGCGCGCAGATATTGGGCCCGGTCACCGTCAATGCGCGCGCGCGCGTTGGCGCCAATGCGGTCGTGACCAAGGATGTGCCGGAGGGCGCCGTGATGGTCGGCATCCCGGCACGCTCGACGCTGCTCGACGCCAGCGAATATGCGCGCGAGTTCGTGCCCTATGGCACCCCGTGCAGCGAGACCTTCGATCCCGCGACGCAGCGGTTCGAAATCCTGCAATGCCAGCTCGAACAGATGCAGAAGCAGCTCACGGCGTTGCTCGAAGAGCGGGAATCGATCGCCGCCCAACTTGAAGCTCCGCGCAAAGGGAGCCGGAAAAGCGCCTGATGGGCACCGTGACGCCTCTGCCGTTCACCAATCGGGCGGCACCGCAGCAAACCGGCTTCGAGCGGACCGAGCTTCTCCGTATCCTCGATCTCTATGGGCGCATGGTCGCCGCGGGGCATTGGCGCGACTATGCGATGGATTTCCACCGCGATGCCGCGATCTTTTCGGCCTTTCGCCGCGCGGCCGAGCGCCCCGAATATCGCATCGAAAAACGCCCCGCCTTGCGGAGCCGGCAGGGCATGTGGGCCCTTGTCTCCGAAGCCGGGGCGATTTTGAAGCGCGGGGACGAGCTTGCGAACGTGCTCGCCCCCGTCGAACGCAAGCTTATGAAGCTGGTTGGGGATTGATCGAGCGGATCGTCGCCGGCAGCTGGTTCGCCAGATTGTCGGGCAGCAAGCCGACCACCGCCGCCCGGGCATTCTGCCAGAAGGCCGAGAGCAGCAGCAGCGCTGAACCGATCACGAACGCCGTCAGTGCGACGTTGAGCTCGACCGCCCCGAACTCGCGGAACAGCTGGGTCATGGCGAACAGCACATAGGCGAGCGCCGAGACGAGCAAAGCGCGGCGGTCGATCGCCAGCGCGATCAGTCCAAAGCCGATATAGATGGCGACAACCAGCACCGCCGCGGCGCTGCCGATATTGTCGCCCTGCGTGACGCCGAGCAGGTGGAAGATCGGGTGGACGATCATCGGCGCGGCGAGCAGATGGAGCCAGAAGGCGACGTCGCTGCGGCGCGTCTGGCGCACGCGGTCGCTGCGGTCCCACCACATGGCGAGCGTGAAGACGCCGAGGCCGGCGATCAGCACGAGCACCATCGGCAATGTGCCGTCGGGGCTGGGGACGCCGGTGATCGCGAGGACGACCGCGACCGCGGTTGCGGCGAGCGCGGCGGTTCCGGCGGCGACGGTGATCGGCACCATAAAGCGCTTCCAGTGGAGCCAGGTCGCGGCGGCGGTGACGGCGGCGATAGCGCCGCCGACGATCGTCATCGTGGTCTCGCCGGGGCTGTTACCGAAAATATCCTCGCCATGCTTGACCAGAAACCCGATCATCGTCGCGCAGACGCCCGCCGAAAAGGCGAGGACCAGGACGATGCTGGGCAGCGCCATACGGCGCTGGCGGGTGAAATATTCGGCGAGGAACCAGGCCGAGCCCGCGACGAACGCGCCGGCGAGAGCCGGGT
Organism: Sphingopyxis sp. H050; assembly: GCF_001468265.1. GTDB lineage: Bacteria > Pseudomonadota > Alphaproteobacteria > Sphingomonadales > Sphingomonadaceae > Sphingopyxis. The sequence goes on from NZ_LNRZ01000002.1 coordinate 153,760, forward strand.
GGATCGACTCGCCGATCCAGCCGACCGCGACGAGCAGGATCACCGCCGCGATGCTGACGAAAATATCGTTGAAGCCGGTGATAAGGCGGAAGGATTCTTCATCCGCCGCGGGGGCGGCGCGCACCGATGCGATATGCGACCGGAAAGCCGCGGCGGCCTCCGGCGTCAGCACCTTCGCATCGACCGCAGCTTGCAGGTCGGTTTCACTATACATCGGGGTCGTCCTTTATGTGACCGATCCCCTTGCCCCGCCGATGTTATGGCATTGGCGTATTGCTGTGTCAATACAGTGATGCGCCGCCGCCTTTTCCGACGGCGGCGCGACCAGATCAGCCGAGCGCCTGCAGCGCGCGCATAACGATCATCGACTGTTCGCTGCCCGACTGCGGGACGATCTCGCCATTGCGGTCGATGATCTTTTCCCATGCGGCGGCGACGCCTTCGGGCGTGCGCTGGTCTTCGGGAAGCGCGACGCCGGGGGTCGCGGTGACATAGGCGGCGTGGAACGCGCCCGCGCCCGCGCCGACGATCATGTTGGTCGGCGCGTCCTCGCTGACGAGGTAAAGCGCGGCAGGAACGACATTCTCGGGCGTGAACTTCTCGAACAGTTCAGGCGGGAAAATGTCTTCGGTCATGCGCGTCCCCGCGACCGGCGCGATCGTGTTGCAGCGAATGTTATATTTTGCGCCTTCGAGGTGCAGCGTCTTGGTCAGCCCAGCAAGGCCCAGTTTCGCCGCGCCATAATTGGCCTGGCCGAAATTGCCATAAAGGCCGGTCGACGAGGCGGTCATCAGGATGCGGCCATAGGCCTGCTCGCGCATGATGTCCCAGGCCGCCTTGGTGACGTTCGCGCTGCCCGACACATGAACCTTCAGCACCAGGTCGAAATCGGCGGGCTCCATCTTCGCGAAGCTCTTGTCGCGCAGGATGCCGGCGTTGTTGATGACGATGTGGACGCCGCCCCATTCTTCCTTGGCCTTGGCGACCATTTCGACCATCTGGTCATATTCGGTGACGCTGCCGCCGTTCGACATCGCGGTGCCCCCCGCGGCGCGGATTTCCTCGACGACCTGCAGCGCGGCGTCCGAATGGCCGGTGCCGTCGCGCGCGCCGCCGAGGTCGTTGACGACGACCTTCGCCCCGCGCCGCGCGAGTTCGAGCGCATAGGCGCGGCCAAGGCCGCCGCCCGCACCGGTCACGATCGCAACACGTCCGTCAAACTTGATGGTCATTATGGTCTCCCGGAAAAGGGCAAGCCGACGAAAGGTTGCCCGAAAAAACTGGACCGTCCTTAGCCGTTCGGGGCAGTCAGGCAAGCGCCGAGTGACCCGCGCAGATTGAAACGAAAATGTCACGTGAATGACGTGCATTTGTAACAAATGCGTCATAGCAGCACCGTCAACGCCACCCTACGCAACGGAGCCCCCATGCGATTCAACCTGCCCGCCGCCTTGCTGGCGACGACGATGCTCTGCCTGCCCGCCACCGCGCATGCACAGGCGATGACCGCGGAGGAAGCGGCCGACCTTCGGGCCGAACTCGCCGCGCTCAAGGCGCAGGTGAACACGCTGGAGGCGCGGCTCGACGCGGCGGAAGCGAAACCCGCCCCCGCGCCCGCACCGGTGCCGCCCACTGCTGCACCCGCGCCCTCGGTCACCGCGAAGCCCGCGACCGAGATCGCCTGGAAGGGCGCGCCGGAGATCAAGACAGCCGACGGCTGGAGCTTCAAGCCGCGCGGCCGCATGCAGCTCGATGTCACCAGCATCGATACGCCGCCGGGCGTCACCGACGCGCGCGGCGGCGTCGGCACCGAGTTTCGGCGCCTGTTCCTGGGCGTCGAGGGCAAGATTCCGGGCGGCTTCGGCTATCGCGTCGAGGCCGATTTCGCCAACAGCTCGGTCGAACTAACCGATGTCTATATGACCTACGGCACGGGTCCGCTGACGATCACCGCGGGCCATCACAAGCCCTTCTGGTCGCTCGACGAACTGACCAGCGACCTGTTCACGACGTTGCTGGAACGCGCGGCCTTCACCCAGGCGTTCGGGTTCGAACGTCGCGTCGGCCTCTCGGCGCAGTATAAGGGCAAGGCGCTGCTGGTGCAGGGCGGGGTGTTCGGCGACAATGCCAACGATCTGATCAGCGACACCAACAATGCGGTCAGCTTCGACGGGCGGGTGATCTGGATGCCGAAATTCGGCGATACCCAGCTGCATCTTGGCGGGTCGGGGCACTGGCGCAACATCAACGACGCGCCCGCGGTTCGCTATTCGCCGCGGCCGTTCATCCACACGACGAACGCCCGCCTCGTCGATACCGGGACGTTCAATGCGACCAGCGAGCGTGGGCTCGGCCTGGAAGCGGCCGCGCTGGCCGGGCCGTTCCATGTCGCGGGCGAAGCCTTCTGGCAGACCGCGCGGCGGCCCGGCCTCGCCGACCCGACCTTCTTCGGCGGCTATGCCGAGGTCGGCTATGTGCTGACGCGCGGCGATGCGCGCGTTTACAAGGACGGCGCTTTCGATCGGCTCGCGCCCTCGCGGCCGATCAACGCCGGCGGCCCCGGCGCGATCGAGATCAACGCGCGCTACGACTATCTGGACCTCAACGACGCGGGGATCGTCGGCGGCCGGCAAAGGACGATCGGCGTCTCGCTGGTGTGGGCGCCGATTTCCTACGTTCGCCTGATCGCCAATTATGGCCGCCTGACGTTCGACGACGCCGCGATCGGCACGCCGACCGGTGACCGCGACTATTCGGCCGATGCGTTCGGGCTGCGGACGCAGATCGACTTTTGATGGGGTTGGGGTCCCGACGAGACCGCCCCACCTCATCCGTCATCCCGGCGAAGGCCGGGATCCGGCCCTATCGGAGTGACGCTACGGCAGCATCCCTGCCTTCGCCGGGACGACGAGGATAGAGGGCAGCTTCCGGCGCTCTCCACTCTGACGTGATCCCCGGCGAATGCCGGGGTCCAGAGCGGCATGACGCTATGGTGGCTTGTTAATCCCTGGCCCCCGGCTTTCGCCGGGGATCAGGATCCGGCAACCGCCGCCCTCAGATGCTCTTCCCCGCATCCAGCGCATAGCCCGCCGAGCGCACGGTGCGGATGATGTCCGCCGTGCCCGGCAGGTTGATCGCCTTGCGCAGGCGGCGGATATGGACGTCGACGGTGCGCAGTTCGATGTCGCTGTCCTGACCCCATACGCTGTCGAGCAGCTGCCCGCGCGAGAAGACGCGGCCCGGATGCTCCATGAAATGACGCAGCAGGCGGAATTCGGTCGGGCCCATCGCCACGATCTGGCCATTGCGCACCACCTTGTGCGCCACCGAGTCGAGCTCGATGTCGGCATAGGCGAGCAGCTCGCCGGCGAGCGCGGGGCGCAGGCGGCGGAGCACCGCGGAGACGCGCGCGACCAGTTCGCGCGGGCTGAACGGCTTGGTCACATAATCGTCGGCGCCGGTTTCGAGGCCGCGGATGCGGTCCTCTTCCTCGCCGCGCGCGGTGAGCATGATGATGGGGACGTTCGCCGATTTGGGGTTGCGGCGCAGGCGCCGGCACACTTCGATGCCGGGCAGGCTCTCGATCATCCAGTCGAGCAGGACGATGTCGGGGACGCGCTCCTCGACCAGGATCAGCGCCTGTTCGCCGTCGGGGGTCTGCCGGACCGAAAAGCCTTCGCGCGCGAAATGCCAGACGATGAGTTCGGCGATCGCCTCGTCATCCTCGATGAGCAACAGGTCGGGCTGCGGCATCAGCCTTGCTCCTGCTCCGCGGCGCCATCTTCTGGCTGCTCACCGCGTTCGCGTTCCTCCATATGGTCGCCGGTCACGACATAATAGACCATCTCGGCGATGTTCGTGGCATGATCGCCCATGCGCTCCAGGTTCTTGGCGACGAACAGCAGGTGTGCGCTTTCCGAAATATGCTTCGGATTTTCCATCATGAAGGTCACGAGCGTGCGAAAGATGCTGTTGTAGAAATCGTCGACATTCTTGTCGCGCACCGTCACCCGCACCGCGAGTTCGGCGTCGCGTGCGGCGAAGCTGTCGAGCGCGTCGTGGATCAGTTCGGCGACGATCGACGACATCGACATCAGCAGCGGAATCGCCTCGATCGATCGCGTCTGGTCCATCAGCGCCACGCGCTTGGCGATATTCTTGGCATAATCGCCGATGCGCTCAACCACCGACACGATTTTCAGCGCCGCGATCATCTCGCGAAGATCGTCGGCCATCGGGGCGCGGAGCGCGATCGTCTGGACCGCAAGCTGTTCGACTTCGCTTTCGAGCGCGTCGATCTTTTTGTCGCCCTCGACGACCTGCGCCGCGAGATCGAGGTCGCCGCTATTCAGCGCGTTCATCGCCTGGAGCAGCGCCTGTTCGGCGCGCCCGCCCATCTCGCTGATCAGGCCGCGGAGGCGGTTCAGATCCTCGTCGAAGGCCTTGACGGTATGATCGTTGGTAACTGCCATCTGCTTCGTCCTATCCTGGAGGCCGCTTTGGAAATCAGCGCCCAACCTTTTTCCTCGTCATCCTGAACTTGTTTCAGGATCCATGGTCGCCCCTCTCCATCGACGCCGCGCAACAGGATAGCGCGGGCCATGGATGCTGAAACAAGTTCAGCATGACGAAGAGAGAGTAACGGTGCGCATCATCCATAGCGCCCCGTGATATAGTCCTTGGTGCGTTCCTGCTTCGGGTTGGTGAAGATGTCGGTGGTCTTGCCGTACTCGACCAGCGTCCCGAGGTGGAAAAAGGCGGTGCGCTGCGACACGCGGGCCGCTTGCTGCATATTGTGCGTCACGATCACGATCGCATATTTGCCGCGCAGTTCGTGGATCAGCTCCTCGATCTTCGCGGTCGCGATCGGGTCGAGCGCCGAGCAGGGCTCGTCCATCAGGATGACTTCGGGGTCGACCGCGATCGCGCGCGCGATGCACAGCCGCTGCTGCTGGCCGCCCGACAGCGCGGTGCCGCTTTCGGCCAGGCGGTCCTTGACCTCGTCCCACAGCCCGGCGCGGACCAGCGCGCGCTCGACGATGACGTCGAGGTCGGCCTTGCCCGGGGCGAGCCCGTGGATGCGCGGACCATAGGCGACATTGTCATAGATCGACTTGGGAAAGGGGTTCGGCTTCTGGAACACCATGCCGACACGCGCGCGCAGCTGCACCACGTCCATCGACGGCGCATAGATATCCTCGCCGTCGAGCAGGATCGTGCCGGTGACGCGCGCGCTCGCGACCGTGTCGTTCATCCGGTTCAGCGAGCGCAGGAAGGTCGACTTGCCGCAGCCTGACGGGCCGATGAAGGCGGTGACCAGGTCGGTGCCGACGTCGATCGAGACATCGTTGATCGCCTGCTTCTGCCCATAGAAGACATCGACGCCCTTGGCGGTCATCTTGGGGTCGGCGATGGTCAAATCATCTTGGGACATGGTCACCAGCGTTTTTCGAATTTGTTGCGAAGATAGATCGCGAGCGCGTTCATCGACAGCAGCACGATGAGCAGCACGATGATCGCGGCGGAGGTTTTCTCGACAAAGCCCCGGTCGACTTCGTCCGACCAGAGGAAGATCTGCATCGGCAGCACGGTCGAGGGCGAACAGATGCCGCCCGGCACGTCGCCGATAAAGGCGCGCATCCCGACGAGGAGCAGCGGCGCGGTCTCGCCCAGCGCGCGCGCCATGCCGATGATCGTGCCGGTCAGGATGCCGGGGAGGGCGAGCGGCAGGACATGGTGGAACACCACCTGCACCGGGCTGGCGCCGACGCCGAGCGCCGCGTCGCGGATCGACGGCGGCACCGCCTTGATCGCGTTGCGGCTGGCGATGACGATCACCGGCATCGTCATCAGCGCCAGCGTCAGCCCGCCGACGAGCGGGCTCGCCTGGCAGATACCGAACCAGTTGATGAACACCGCGAGCGCGAGCAGGCCGAAGATGATCGAGGGCACCGCGGCGAGGTTGTTGATCGACACTTCGATCAGGTCGGTCCAGCGGTTCTTCGGCGCATATTCCTCCAGATAGAGCGCCGCGAGCACACCGGTCGGAAAGGCGATCAGGAAGGCGATGAAGATCGTCAGCACCGATCCCTTCAAGGCACCCCAGATGCCCGCGACCGCCGGATCGGTCGCGTCGGCATTCTTGAAGAAGGGCCAATGAATACCGGTCGACAGCTTGCCGTCGCGCTGCAGTGCGTCGACCTTCGCCCCCAGCGCCCCCTTCGCGCCTTCCTTGGCCGCGATGTCGACTTCGGACGAGGCGGGAAGGTGGAAGACCGTCTTGCCCTGCAGGATCGCGGGGTCGGCCTTGATTTCGGTCCGCACGTCCTTCCACGCATTTTCGCTGATCATCTTCGCGCCCTCGGCGCCCAGCGCCTCGTCGGCGGCAAAGGCGACGATGTCGGCGAGCCCCGCGTTGGCGATCGCCTGATCGGCGTCGGCATCGCCGAGCCGCGAGGCGTCGACCGTCAGCGGCATCGCCTTGAAGTCGATCGGAACCTCGACATTGGTGTAGGTGAAGCCGCGCAGGCCGCCCCCGACCATCACGAACAACAGGAAGGCGAGGAAAAAGCCCGAGAGCAGCACCGCGCCCAGCCCGAACAGCTTGAAGCGGCGCTCGGCGGCGTAGCGGCCCGCGATGCGTTTCTGCATCACGGCGCCTTTCCAGTCGGTCGGGGCGGTGTCCCTATTCATAAGCTTCGCGATACTTTTTGACGATGCGGAGCGCGACGATGTTGAGCAGCAGCGTCACGACGAACAGCACGAGGCCGAGCGCGAAGGCGGCGAGCGTCTTGGCGCTGTCGAATTCCTGGTCGCCGGTCAGCAGCTTGACGATCTGCGCGGTCACCGTGGTGACACTGGCGAAGGGGTTGGCGGTGAGGTTGGCGGAAAGCCCCGCGGCCATCACCACGATCATCGTCTCGCCGATCGCGCGGCTGACCGCCAGCAGGATGCCGCCCATCACGCCGGGCAGCGCGGCGGGGATCAGCACCTGGCGGATCGTCTCGTTCGGCGTCGCGCCGAGCGCCAGCGACCCGTCGCGCATCGCCTGCGGCACCGCGTTGATGCTGTCGTCGGCCATCGACGAGACGAAGGGGATGATCATCACCCCCATCACGATACCGGCGGCGAGCGCGCTTTCGGTCGAGGCATTGGGAACGCCCAGCATCACCGCGAACTCGCGCAGCGCCGGGGCCACCGTCAGCGCGGCGAAATAGCCGTAAACCACCGTCGGCACCCCAGCGAGGATCTCGAGGAGCGGCTTCACCCAGCGGCGCACGCGCGGCGCGGCATATTGGGTGAGGTACACCGCCGTCATCATGCCGATCGGAATCGCGACGATCATCGCGATGATCGCGCCGATCAGCACTGTGCCCCAGAACAGCGGGATGCCGCCGAAGGTGCCGGGCTGCGGCGCGCCGCTCGTCGGCGCCCATGTCGTCCCGAACAACAACTCGGCGGGCGAAACGAGGCGGAAGAAGCGGATCGATTCGAACAGCAGCGACAGCACGATGCCGAAGGTCGTCAGGATCGCGACGAGCGAGGCGAGCAGCAGCAGCGCCATGACGATCTTCTCGACCCGCGTCCGCGCGCGGAAATCGGGCCTGATCCGCGTGAAGGCGTAGAGCCCGCCCGCCAGCGCCAGCGCCAGCATCGCGGCGATGCCGATCCACGCATAGAAATGCGTCGCTTGCGTGTAGGGCTTGACCAGCGGCGCCGCGGCGGGAATCCGCACCGCGGCCTGCGCCCCCTGCGCGACGCTCCGCGCGTCGGACAGGATCGCCCCGCGCTCGAAGCCGAAGGCGGGCAGGCCCTGCGCCGCCTCGCTCGCGAGCACGCTGTTGGTGATGAGGCCCGGCGACACCGCCGACCACACGGCGAGGAAGATCGCGGCGGGCGCGAACAGCCACAGCGCGACGTACCAGCCATGATATTGCGGGCGCGAATGCAGCTTGGCGCCCGCGCGGCCCGCCAGCATCAGCGAGCGCGCCCGGCCGGCGAGCCAGCCGATCAGGGCAAGCCCCGCGATCAGCAGCAGTAAGGCGGCGGCGTTGAAAGTCACTGTGTCCCCTGTTGTCGCTTGCGCGTCATCGCGTCCGACCCAAAGCCGGTCGGCATGGCAGTTTGATGACTCTTGTCACAATTTACAGCCGCATCGGGCGCTTTAATTCCGCTCGTGTCGAGCGAAGTCGAGACACCCATCGATCTTGCGCAATCCTGTGGGGCATCTCGACTTCGCTCGATGCGAACGGAGAAGGGATGGCCCGGGCAGGATATGCAAAAAACGGCGGCCGGGGGAGGGGGATGTGGGCCCCTTCCTCCGGCCACCGGCGGGGGGTTACTTCAGCTCCGCGCCGTCCAGCACGGTCATGCCCTTGGCGTTCGCCGCGGCCTTGTCCGCGACGTCCTTCGGCGACACGACCAGGCCCTTGGCGGCCAGATAGCCGCCCGACGCCGCGCCCTTCAGGAATTCGGCAACATATTCGGCGAGGCCGGGGATCACGCCGACATGCGCTTTCTTGACATAGATGAACAGCGGGCGCGACCCCGGATAGCTGCCGTCGGCGATCGCGGCATAGGTCGGGCTGACGCCCTGCACCGGCACCGCCTTGATCTTGTCCTTGTTGGCGTCGAGATAGCTGAAGCCGAAGATGCCCAGGCTGTCGGGGTTCTTGTCCAGCTTCGAGATGATCAGGTTATCGTTCTCGCCCTGCTCGACATAGAAGGGCGCGCCGCGCAGCGTGGTGCAGGTCGCCTCGTGCTTTTCCTTGTCGCTGTCCTTCAGCGCCTTCATCTCGGGGTTGGCGTCGCAGCCCTTGCCCAGGATCAGCTCCTTGAACGCGTCATAGGTGCCGCTGGTCGACGGCGGGCCGAAGACCGAGATCGCGACCGGGGGCAGCGCCGGGTTGACGTCCTTCCACGTCTTGGCGGTGTTCGGCTTGCCATAGGGGTTCGCGGCGAGCGCCTTGTAGACATCCTCTTCCGACAGCTTGAAGCCCGGGCCGCGCTGCGCTTCGCCGAGCGCGATGCCGTCGATGCCAACCTGGATTTCGACGATGTCCTTGACGCCATTCTTGGCGCAGGTGTCGAATTCCTTCTTCTTCATGCGGCGCGAGGCGTTCGCGATGTCGGGCGTGTCGCCGCCGACCCCGGCGCAGAAACGCTCGAAGCCGCCGCCGGTGCCGGTCGAATCGATCTTCGGCACCTTGTTGCCGGTCGCCTCGGCGAACTTTTCGCCCACCGCGGTCGCAAAGGGATAGACGGTCGACGATCCGACCGCGCTGATATAGTCGCGCGCCGCGCCGCCCGAGGACGCCTGGTCCTGACAGGCGGAAAGCGCCAGCGCGGCGGTCGCGGCGCAGGCGATGAGGGCAAATGTCTTGGCCATGGAGTAATCCTGTAGAGGGGGTCGTTACCGAACCAAGCCGCCACCCCTGCGGCGACTCGCTGACTGCCCTCTGATGGATTTGTGTGACGCGTTTGTGACAGGGAGTGTCATGGAAGTGTCATGGAGGGGTTCCGGTTGTCATCAATCCTTATACCGAGATTTTTGACGGGCTTCTTCAGTCGCCGGATCTACCAAAAAGTTGATTAGATCCTCCAGAATAATTACCTCAAAATCTGGTTGAGAGCCTCCCGAATCTGGAAACGCTTGATGGGTTGCCCCAAAACACAGCCGTGATGCGCCTTCATCGCCAACAAGAAGAGAGTTCATAAAATACTTCTCTCGCCATTGCTTCTCGGCGGACCAGCACACCACCAAATTAACATGTCTAGGATACTTTATTTCATTACTGAAATCTCTTATCAGCGCATCAAAATCAAACTTAAACTCCAGCACACGAGGCTCCGATAAAAAGGGGAACCCAAGAGCGGAATCGACACCCAAAGGATTATTCTCACGTGAAAATTTTAAGTTGTTTTCTTCATGGTAATTTAGCTGAAAAAGGCTGTCATATCGATCGCTTTGTGATGTAGAATAAAACTGATACCCTCGTATCGCCCCAATTCCAATCAGTTCGTGGAAAAGAGCAACAACATCTTGCTCTTGTTGTGGTTTTGATATGAGGCTGATGTCTTTCCCGTCATGAGAAAATGAAAGGAGGTTTTGGTCTCGATATTCTTCTTGCTTCTTTTTCCACTCGTGAAGCTCTTTATCCGGCGCCACGGCAACGGCACCAGTATCAGGTTTGAGGTGCTGCAAATAGCGTTTGAACACTGTCACGCACCGAACCGAAATTGCTTCTGCTAATTCAGTTAGTTCTGGTTGAAACACTTTTCGTCCCATATCCGGCGCGCCGTCGGTAAAATGCACTACAACGTGCGAGTTCGCTTGATAGCCGATGGTGCTAGTCAACGGAATAATGGACAACTCTCCCTGCGGCATGTTGTCGCATGCCATTTGCAGTCCGCCATGTATAATTCGTTGGCCACGACGAAGCTTCAGCTCATCGTCATTAAAAGAATTCCATATTTTCGCGGAACGAAGAAATGAAGCATAAACAATAACGCTATGGCGCTCAATTAGGGATCTCTTTTCTTCATCTAAAGCGGTAGCAAACCATCCTGTCTCGCTCAGAAGATCCTCTTTTGAATAAATCTCCCACATGCAGTCCAATCTCTTGAATTCAATTGCAAGTTTTGAAAATCTTTGGTCAGGGCTACCTTGAATCTTTGATAGCTCACTTTCTATATCCTTAACTGTAGCTGTCTTTAGATCGGCCATTTCGTGAGGATAAAAATACTCGGCCAGGTCACTTGAAAATTTTGTAGTTGTTCCATCCACATCTATACACGTTAGTTCAATTTGTGGATGGAATTTCGTCGAATTTAGATAGATTCCACCCAGCGGGCTTTTGATTCTAAGAACGTTGAACCATTGCTCGGCATTTCGAGCCCCGAGCCAGATCAGATCTCGCGGGCGTTCGCCAGGCAATCCTCCCAAAATGACTTCTATTGAGGTTCCATCTTCCGTGCCGATTTCGGGAATGTTGAATCTTTCGGCTTCGAACGTAGGCCGTGGGATCGACCCCGCGCTATCTTGCGCCCACTGGCGACCATTGCGGAGTATTGCCGACACTTCTTCGCCCGATTTGCGAGTGTGGGCGCGCAGCAGTGAAAATCCGTATGCAAGGAACGTCGCTCCGACACCCTTCTGGCCCCTATACTCCTTTGGGTTTTTGAAGCTGACGTTTGGCCGCAAAAAGAAGCGATACTCTGGCATCGTCATGCCGACACCATTGTCCACTACTCTCACGCGGCTTCTTGCGGCATCGATCGTAATCCAGATTTTTGGCGAATAAGTTTCATCGGCAACTTTCGCTTTGGCCTGAAGGGCATCAAGCGAATTCTGAATGGTCTCGCAAAATAAGTCGAAATAGCCCGTGTAGGACTTCAGAATGTTCTGAACAATGCGCCGATTTGCTTGGTCCAAGAGAGCTTCGTTCTCGGATTCTGCATAATTAGTAGCCAGCGGATCGTAGCCATCAATATCGTTTAATGTCGCTGACACAGTTGTCATCCCCTACCACGGTGTTCAGTTTTTATGGATTCCCGATGCCGTTTTTGCAATGCCGACGTTGAGGCGTTAGTAGTTGAGAGTTCCAGATGATCTTCATCACCGGCCACGTCATCCTCACCCCCGAGCATCGCGAGCGCATGATCGCGCTCGGCGCCGAGCATAGCGCGCGGTCGCGGAGCGAGCCGGGGTGTCTCGCGCACAACTGCCATATCGATGTCGAGAACCCCGACCGGCTGATGTTCGTCGAGGAATGGGAGAGCATCGACGCCGTGCGCACCCATTTCGCGGTGCCCGCGTCCGCCGCCTTCGTCGCCGAAATGCGCGCCCTCTCGCCGCAGCCGCCGGTGATCCGCATCTTTGCCGCCGAGGATGTCACTGCAAAGCTGATGGGGTAGGGGCGGCGTTCGCTGTCGCGGCGGTCCCTATTCCGTCATGCCGGGCTTGACCCGGCATCCGCCTTTCCTCCTTCAAAACAAGGCAGGCCCCGGATCAAGTCCGGGGTGACGATAAGGGTGTAAGCGGGCCCGAAAAAACCGCTGTCCTACATTATCCGGCTGTGCCAGCGTTCCGGCCGCTCTTTGATTTCGTCGATGATCCGCTCCTCCGCTACGGCCCCGGCCTAAAGCGACAAAGGAGACAGTTTCGCGCTGTGCGTCCGTATCTTTTGTCGCTTTAAGAAGCGCGCGCCGGGCATAAGAAAAGCGCCCCGGAACCGGTCCGGGGCGCCCCTCTGTCGCGATGCCGGTCGATCAGCCTTCGGTCGGCGTCGTCGCGGCGACCGGTTCCTCCGCCGGCGCGGCGGCGGGTTCTGAGGCGGCTTCGGCGGCGGGAGCCGCTGCGGCTGGTGCCGCGGCCGCGGCGGGTGCCGCCAGCTCGGCCGTGGGCACGATCTTCGCGCCCGCCGGGATGACATAGCTCAGCGCGTCCGCGGTGCGCGCGGTCAGGTGTTGGCCGACCGGGATGATCGCCGACTTGCCGGTGACGAAGGCGCCGAACACGCCGACCGCGACCACCGCGCCGACCGCGGCGCCGGTGTTGCCCACGCCTTCCTGCCGGTGCTTGCCCGCCAGCGCGACCTTCTGGCCGTTCGGCATCGTCAGGTCGTTGAAGGTGATTTCCATCTTCGCCGACTTGCCGAATGCGCCCTTGCCGGTGCGCCAGGTGACGGTGCCCCGCGCCGGCGTGCCCTTCGGGATCACGACGACGCCATTGTGCATCACGTCGAACAGGCTGCGCATCAGCACCACGTCGCCCTCGCGCAGTTGCTTGCTCGACGCCTCGTCATCGGGCGTCAGGATGACCTCGGTATAGGAGGGCAGAAGCAGCGTCGGCGCGATCGCCGTGGCGGCGGCGACGGGCGCTGCGGCGGGAGCGGCGGCGGCTGCGGGCGCAGCGGCGCTTTCGGCCTCGACCGCGGCCGTTGCTTCGGCCGCCGCGGGTGCGGCGCCTTCCTGCGCCTGCGCCGGAACGGCGAGCATGGCAAAAGAACCCGCCAGAGCGGTTGCGACCTTCAAACGTAACATGTCATTCCCCCGAATTGCCGCTGATGCCGCGGCGTTCCCCTCGCCGCAGGACGCGGCCTCTGCGTCATGCTGGGCCGCGAAAATCTTGTCAATCGGGGACATTACCGATCCTGATGCATCGCGCGCAGATGCCCGCTATTGGTACAGCGGCGCGTTGAGGCAGGGGAGCATATGAGCGGGTTCGAATTCATCTTTTCGCTGTTCGGGCTGATCCTCGGCCTTGCGCTCGCCGAGGGGCTGGGCGGGCTCAGCCGCGCGCTGAAGGCGAGCCACAAGGTGCGCATCGGCTGGCCGACCGCGCTGCTCGGGCTGTTCGTGTCGTGCGACGTCGTGACCTTCTGGATGTACGGCTGGTCGATGCGCGACACGCTGCCGCTGAGCTGGCCGGTCCTGTTCGGCGGCTTCATTGTCACCGCCATCTATTTCGTCTCGGCGAGCCTCGTCTTTCCCGACGATCCCGAGGCGTGGGACGATCTGAACGCGCATTTCGACCGCCACCGCCGCAAGGTGCTCGGCGGCATTTTTCTTTGCAACGTTGCGCTGATCGCCAGCGTGATCTGGCTCGCGGCCCTGCCGCCCCTCGACCTGCGCCGGATCGTGATTACGTGGAGCTTCTTCCCCGTCGCGCTGCTCGCGATCTGGACGAAGGACCGCCGCGTCGTCTGCGCCTGCCTGATCTGGCTGATCGCCACCTATCCGCTGTCGGCGGTGTGGCACTGAGTCTCTCTCCTCCCATTTATGGGAGGGGTCGGGGGAGGGCATGTCGATATCGCGCGGGGGCCACAGGCCTTCCCCAAACCCGTCCCTGAAGGGAGGGGCTTATTTGAGCAACGGCTTCAGATACTGCCCCGTAAAGCTCCGCGGTTCCTTCACCACCTGTTCGGGCGTCCCCGCCGCGACGATTTCGCCGCCCTTGACCCCGCCTTCGGGGCCCAGATCGACGATCCAGTCGGCGGTCTTGATGACGTCCAGGTTATGCTCGATCACTACCACGCTGTTGCCCTGATCGACCAGCGCCTGCAGCACCTCCAGCAGCTTGCGGACATCCTCGAAATGCAGCCCGGTCGTTGGCTCGTCGAGGATATAGAGCGTCTGCCCGGTCGAGCGCCGCGACAATTCCTTGGCGAGCTTCACCCGCTGCGCCTCGCCCCCCGAGAGGGTCGTCGCCTGCTGCCCGACCTTGATATAGCCCAGCCCCACGCGGACCAGCATTTCCATCTTGTCGCGGATCGCGGGCACCGCCTTGAAGAACTCCGCCGCATCCTCGACCGTCATGTCGAGCACGTCGGCGATGCTCATCCCCTTGAACTTCACCTCCAGCGTTTCGCGGTTGTAGCGTTTGCCGTGGCACGTCTCGCACGTCACATAGACGTCGGGCAGGAAGTGCATCTCGATCTTGATGAGGCCGTCGCCGGTGCAGGTTTCGCAGCGTCCGCCCTTGACGTTGAAGCTGAAGCGCCCGGGCTTGTAGCCGCGCGCCTGCGCCTCGGGCAGTCCGGCGAACCAGTCGCGGATCACGGTGAAGGCGCCGGTATAGGTCGCGGGGTTCGAGCGCGGGGTGCGGCCGATCGGCGACTGGTCGATGTCGATCACCTTGTCGCAATGTTCGAGGCCCGACAGGCTGTCGTGCGGCCCCGCGACCAGCCGCGCGCCGTTCAGCGTCCGCGCCGCGCTGGCATAGAGCGTGTCGATGACCAGGCTCGACTTGCCCGATCCCGACAGGCCGGTGACGCAGGTGAAGGTGCCGAGCGGGATCGTCGCGGTGACATTCTGCAGGTTGTTCGCGCGCGCGCCCTTCAGCACCAGGTCGAAACCGTTGCCGGGGCGGCGGCGCGCCGGCACCTCGATCTTCTTCGCGCCGGTCAGATACGCCGCGGTCAGGCTCTTCTTGTTCGCCAGCACCTGTTTCAGCGTCCCCTCGGCGACGATCTCGCCGCCGTGGACGCCGGCGCCGGGGCCCATGTCGACGACATAGTCGGCGTGGCGGATCGCATCCTCGTCATGTTCGACGACGATCACCGTATTGCCGAGGTCGCGCAGCCGCTTCAGCGTCGCGAGCAGGCGGTCGTTGTCGCGCTGGTGCAGGCCGATGCTCGGCTCGTCGAGCACGTAGAGGACGCCGCTCAGCCCGCTGCCGATCTGGCTCGCCAGGCGGATGCGCTGGCTCTCGCCGCCGCTCAAGGTGCCCGACGTGCGGTTGAGGTTCAGATAATCGAGCCCGACATTGTTGAGGAAGCCCAGCCGCTCGTTGATTTCCTTCAGGATCGCCTTCGCGATCTGGCGCTGCGTGTCGTTCAGCTTCTCGTCGAGCGTGCTGAACCAGGCGAGCGCGTCGGCGACCGAGCGCTGCGCCGACATGCTGATATTCTCGCCCGCGATCTTCACCGCCAGCGGTTCGGGGCGCAGCCGCGCGCCGTGGCACGTTTCGCACGGCTGCGCGGTCTGGTACTTGCCCAGTTCCTCGCGCATCCACGCGCTCTCGGTCTGCAACATCCGGCGGTTGAGGTTGCCGATGACACCTTCGAACGCCTTGTGCGTCGTATAGGTGCGCTTGCCGTCCTTGAAGGTCAGCTCGACGGGCATCCCGCCGGTGCCGAACAGGATGATCTGCTGCACCGCGCCGGGCAGCTCCTGCCACGGCGTGTCGAGGCTGAAGTCATAGGCTTTGCCCAGGCTTTCAAGCACTTGCATATAGTAGGGCGAGGGCGGGTTAGATTTCGCCCACGGCACCACCGCGCCCTTTTTCAGGCTCAGCGCATGGTTGGGGACGACGAGTTCGGGGTCGAATTCCAGCCGCTCGCCCAGGCCGTCGCACGCGGGGCAGGCGCCCTGCGGCGCGTTGAAGCTGAACAGCCGCGGCTCGATCTCCGCGATCGTGAATCCCGACACGGGGCAGGAGAATTTCTCGCTGAATATCAAACGGTTGGCGGGTATGCCCGCGCCCTTCATGGCGCCCCCGGCATCCTCCTCCTCGCGCCCCGGCACCGCCCCATCGGCCATGTCGACATACGCGACACCTTCGGCAAGTTTCAGCGCCGTCTCGAAACTGTCCGCGAGCCGCGTCTCGATCCCCTCGCGCACGACGATACGATCGACAACGACCTCGATGTCATGCTTGTATTTCTTGTCGAGCGCCGGTGCATCCTCGATCTCGTAGAATTCCCCGTCGATGCGAACGCGCGTGAAGCCTTCCTTCTGCCACTGCGCCAGTTCCTTGCGATACTCGCCCTTACGGCCGCGCACGACCGGGGCGAGCAGGTAGGCGCGCGTCCCGTCGGGCAGTTCCATCACGCGGTCGACCATCTGGCTGACATTCTGCGCCGAAATCGGCTCGCCCGTGACGGGCGAATAGGGGATGCCGACGCGCGCCCAGAGCAGACGCATATAGTCGTATATCTCGGTCACGGTCGCGACGGTCGAACGCGGGTTCCGCGACGTCGTCTTCTGCTCGATGCTGATCGCCGGCGACAGCCCGTCGATATGCTCGACATCGGGCTTCTGCATCATCTCGAGGAACTGGCGCGCGTACGCCGACAGGCTCTCGACATACCGCCGCTGGCCCTCGGCATAGATCGTATCGAAGGCGAGCGAAGATTTGCCGCTGCCCGACAGCCCGGTGATGACAATCAGCGCATCGCGCGGCAGGTCGACGTCGACGCCCTTGAGATTATGCTCGCGCGCGCCGCGCACTTTGATGTGGGTCAGACTCATGGGAGAGATTTGTTCCAGATTTGTTCTATTGGCGCAAGAGGCGGTTTCGCGCCGGTTCTGCGTCAAGATAGGGTGCCGGATGCCGCATCGCAATGCGGTGGCTTTCCACCAACATCCCAAAGGCTTCGACCAATGCCCCGTCCGCCGCTTGACGCTTTCCCGCGTTGGGCGGACAACAATGTTACATGCGCCGCCACCGACCCGGCGGACCGGGGAATCAGGAGACTGGGGAATGAAGACGCTTTTTGCAGGAGCCGCCGGGCTGGCAATTGCCGCCGTATTGGCTGTGGCGCCCGCTGTAGCGCGTGAAGCTGCACCGAACGCAACGTTGGTCGCCCAGGCCGACGGGGAAGTCCCGGCCAAGGATGACGGTTCGCTGAAGGCGCTGACATTCGGCGACTGGGGCGTCGACCTGAACGCCCGCGACACGAGCGTCAAACCCGGCGACGATTTCGACAAATATGCCAACGGCGGCTGGTTCGCGCGTACCGAAATCCCGTCGGACCAGGCGTCGGCGGGCGTCGACTATGACGTCTACAATCTGACCCAGCGCCAGCTGCGCCAGTTGGTAACGAGCGCCCCGGCGACGAGCCAGGTCGGCGGGCTTTACCAAAGCTTCCTCGACGAGAAACGCGTCGATGCGCTCGGCGCCAAGCCGGTGATGGCCGATATCGCCGCAGTCTCGGCGATCAAGGACAAGAGCGCGATGGCGCGATTCATGGGCACGACGCAGGGCGGCTTCGGCGCATCGATCGTCAGCGGTGGCCCCTATGCCGACACCAACGATCCGACGACCAACGTCCTGTGGCTCGGTCAGGCCGGGCTCGGGCTGCCGGAAAAAGACTATTATCTCAACGACAGCTTCAAGGCGCAGCGCGACGCCTATCGCGCTTATATCTCGCGGACGATGAAGATGATCGGCAACGCGGCGCCCGAAAAGGCGGCCGATGCGATCATGGCGTTCGAGACCGAGATCGCCAAGGTCAGCTGGGCGATCGCCGACCGCCGCGACATCGGCAAGATCAACAATCCGATGTCGTCAGACGAACTTGCGGCCTATGCGCCGGGGCTCGACTGGAAGGCCTGGTTCGCAGGCGCCGGGATCGCGCCGCAGAAGCGGATTATCGTGAACGAGAATACCGCAGTGCGGGACATCGCGGCGCTCTATGCCAAGGCCCCGCTCGACACGATCAAGCTGTGGCAGCAGTTTCACGTCGCCGACAATGCGGCGCCCTATCTGTCGAAGCCGTTCGTCGATAGCCGATTTGAATATACGAAGGTGCTGAGCGGGGTCGGCGAGCTGCGCCCGCGCTGGAAGCGTGGCCTGACGCTGGTCGACGGCAGCCTCGGCGAGTTGGTCGGCGAAACCTATTCGAAGCAATATTTCCCGGCGAGCGCGAAAACGAAGATGGAGACGCTCGTCGCGAACCTGAAGCTCGCGATGGGCGACCGCATCCGGGCCAACAGCTGGATGGCGCCAGAGACCAAAGCAGCGGCGCTAGACAAGCTGTCGAAGATGGATGTCATGGTCGGCTACCCCGACAAATGGCGCGACTATTCGGGGCTGAAGATCGATCCCGCCGACCTCTATGGCAATGTGAAGCGCAGCGCGGCGTTCGAATATGCCTATTCGCTGTCGGACCTGAACAAGCCCGTCGACCGCAAGAAATGGTCGATGAACCCTCAGGAGGTGAACGCCTATAACGGCGGCCTCGAGAATAAGATCGTGTTTCCGGCCGGCATCCTGCAGGCGCCGTACTTCAGCGAGAGCGTCGACGATGCGGTCAACTATGGCGCTATCGGCGCCGTGATCGGCCACGAAATCACGCATGGCTTTGACGATCAGGGACGCAAGATCGACGCCAATGGCGCGGTGCGCGACTGGTGGACCGCGGCCGATGCGGCGCGCTTCGAGGCGCAGGCGAAGGCATTCGGCGCGCAATATGCGACCTATGAGGCGGCGCCCGGCGCCTTCATCAACCCCGACCTGACGATGGGCGAGAATATCGCCGATCTTGCGGGGCTGGAGATCGCCTATGACGCATACCACCGCTCGCTGAACGGCAAGGAAGCGCCCGTGATCGACGGGCTGACCGGCGACCAGCGCTTCTTCCTCGCTTTCGCACAGGCTTGGCGCGACAAGGCACGCGAGGATTCGATCAAGCAGCAGGTAGCGAGCGATCCGCACAGCCCCGCGCGCTGGCGGATCATCGGCCCAGTGCGCAACGTCGATGCCTGGTACAAGGCATTCAACGTCACCCCTGACAGCAAATATTATATCAAGCCCGAAGACCGGACGAAGATCTGGTAATCATTCAGAAATGATGGGGGCGGCCGTCGGTCGCCCCCGCACCGTCATCACCGCGAGCGACAGCGCCGCGCCGATAATCACGAACAGCGCGGGCGCACCCCCCAGCACCGACATCATGCGGATGCCGTCGATCCCCGCCGAGGCGACGAGGACGACCGCTACCAGCCCGACCGCGATACCCCACACGCTCTGGACGCCGAACGGCGCTTCGGGCGCATCGGGCGTGATGCCGTGCGTGGACAGCGCGCTCATCGCCGAGACATTGGCGTCCGCTCCAGCGACGTAAGAGAGAAAGATCGTGAACAGCACGATCCCCGTCACCAGCGGGCCGCCGCCGAGCGCGTCGAACAGACGGAACAGCACGGGATCCGGCCCCTGCGCCGACAGGATCGCATACAGACCTGCGCCGCTCTGCTGATCGAATGCGATGGTGGCGCCGGCGATTGCGGTCATCCAGACCGCGCCGAACAGCGCGGGCAGGATCAGGTTGAAGAGGATGAAAGCGCGGACGCTGTAACCCACCGCGAGCCGTCCGAGGAACAGCGCGGTGACCGGCGCCCAGGCAAACCAGTTTGCCCAATTGAAAATCGTCCATTGCCGGTGCCAGTCGCCATCGACGTCGAGTCCCAGATTGCGCGGTACAAAGGTCCGGACGTAGTCGGCGCCGCCATGAAGCGACAGACCGACCATCTCCGCAGTCGGCCCGGCGACGAGCACGAAGACGATGATGCCGAAGAACAGCCACGTGTTGAGCACCGACAGCCCGGCGATGCCCTTTTGCAGGCCGGTCGCGGCTGACATCAGGAAACAGGCGACGATCAGCGCCGCGATGGCCCAGCGCAGCGGCATGCCGCCGCTGAAACCGCCGAGCCCTTCGACCCCTCCGGCCAGCGCCAATATGCCAGCCCCCATCGATGCGGCCATTCCGGCGACGAGCGCATAAAGGCAGATGATATCGATCCCGGTTCCGACCGGCCCGTGCGCACGCGGACCCAGCAAAGGCACGAACAGCGACGACAGGCTGAACGGCTCGCGGCGATTATAATAGACGAGCGCGAAGGCGAGCGCCGCGACGGTGTAGATCGCATAGGGTGTCAGCGTCCAGTGCAGGAACATCGTCGACATGGCGAAGGCAGCGGCTTCGCTGCTGCCCGGCTTCAGTCCCAGCATCGCCGGCGGGGCGTTAAGGTGGAACAGCGGCTCGGCCGCGCCCCAGAACAGGATGCCGGTGGCGATCGTCGTACAGAGCATGACCGCAAACCAGCGCCAGCGATCGAGGATGGGCTTCGCTTGCGGCCCGCCGATGATCGTCTTGCCAAGCGGCGACAGCGCGACGGCGGCGAGCAGGAGCAGGAATGCCAAGCCCGCGACCGCGAACACTGGCCCCAGTCGCAGCAAGATCCAGTCGTTGACCGCCGTCTCGGCCGCAAGGAAATCGGCGCCGAGCCAAAGGCTGCCGATCAGCGCCGCCGACAGGATCGCGAGCGGGACGAAGAAGACCGGGCGATTGATCGGATGGCGCGGTTGGGTTGGCAAGAGCTCCGCCGTTCGAGCAAGAGGAGAGGCGGTCAGCATGGCGGTCGATCGCAGCGCCGTCAAACGCGGAACGCGTTGCGCGATGAAACGTTGAAGGCCCAGGATTTCCTATTGAAGGAGTGACGTCGATGACCAGGATGATTTTGACCGCCGCAACGGCCCTTGCACTGTTCGCTGGCGGGCAAGCTGCGGCGATGCAGAAGCTGCCCGACGGAACGACCGCCGAGGAGCGCGCAAACACCGCGCGCCTCAACGCCGAGCAGCAGGCGAAAGCGAAGGCCGAGCAGGACGCCTATCAGGTGCAGGTCGCCGCTGCCGCGCAGCAGGAAGCCGCCGCGCAGGCGACCTTCGCTGAAGAAACTGCGGCCTATGAGGCTGAGAAAGCACGCGTCGCAGCGATGGGTGCCGAAGAACGGCAGAAGTGGGAAGCCGACGTCGCAGCATGCAAGGCGGGCGACGCCACACGCTGCGCGCCGCCGCCGGCCAAACCCAAGAACTGATCGCTTCCGTTCGCTAGAAAAACGGCTTCGGCGGCTTGCCGGAGCCCTTTGCTATTGCGCCGGCGCTTCGGTCTTTCGGAGCGCTGTTTGGGGCGGCGGCGGAGCGTCCGGTTCAGTGGGCGACGCCTGCGGCGGTGGTACGACGGCCACCGGCGGGACCATCGCGATAGGCTCGGGATCGGGGAAGCGGCCGCCATAACGATAGCCATCGTCTGCCGTATCGATCGGCGCTGCGTCGATATCGACTTGGCCAAGCCGCCGGAACGGTTCGTCCATTCGGCTCCCGCGCTCGGTGCGAAGCTGCAAACCCACACCATAGCTATCGGCGCAATCGAGACAGGCGGGCTGCGGCGAGGAGCCGTCGGCGGCAAGAGCATCGGGATTGGCGCTGAGATCGGCAAAAGAAGCAGGCGCATCGCCTTTGCCGCGAAGACCGCCACCGACGACGATCGCGCCGAGCAACGCGCCGCCCGCAAGACCGGCGACAGCGAGCAGAAGGCCCAGCGTCCAGCGGCGCGTAATGATATTACGACTCACAGGCGGTTTGCGCTTCTTGACCATGCGTCAACAAGGCCATGATGAACGCCAGATTACAAGCGTTCGGCCACTCGTCGGAGCGAGGCCGCCGTTCATCCGGTCAATCGACACGCTTTCCAGCCCTGTCGAACCTTGCATGCGCCCGGCGTCGGAAAGCGGCATTGAGGACC
Source organism: Sphingopyxis sp. H050 (assembly GCF_001468265.1). Classification (GTDB taxonomy): domain Bacteria; phylum Pseudomonadota; class Alphaproteobacteria; order Sphingomonadales; family Sphingomonadaceae; genus Sphingopyxis. The sequence goes on from NZ_LNRZ01000002.1 coordinate 175,569, forward strand.
TGCGGGATGCGGGAGGGCTTGATCTTCCCCGGTTTCGACTCCCTCGTGTCCCGCATCATCCCCCCGATGAGAGAGGACTCCCCATGTCGAAACTTTCCCTGACCCTAGCCGCCGTCGCGGCCAGTACCACCTTCACGCCTGCCTTTGCGCAAGGCGATGACGTGCCGCGGGTCGCGGTGCGCTATGACGATCTCAACCTGGACAGCGCCGGCGGCCGCAAGCGGCTCGATCTGCGCGTTCGCGTGGCGATCCGCGATCTGTGCGATACCCGCGCCAATCGCGACCTGAAATTTCGCGCTGCATCGCTCGAATGCGAAGCCCAGGCGAAGCGCAGCATCGAGCCGCAACTGGCCGCGCTTTACAACGGCGCCAGCGCGAAATTCGCGAGCGACAAGCCGCCGGTGGTCGCCGCTCCCTGACGGCTATCGGTTCGATGGTGGCCCACGAGCAGGGGGCGCCACGACGGAGGCGGTCATGCCGGGAACGGCATGGCCGCCTTTTTGGTCAGCCCTGCATGATCGCCTTGACGTCGTGCAGATAGGTGCGGCCGATGCGGTGCACGCCGCCCTCGCCGAGGTCGACGCTCCACGCACCGTCGCCATGGTGTTTCAGGCCGACGATGCCTTCGCGGCGGATCATCTTCGACCGGTGGATGCGCATAAACTGGTCGGGGTCCATCCGCGCCTCCAGCGATTTGATCGTCTGGTGGATCAGCCAGCTTCGTGCGCCGACGTGGAGGCGCATATAGTCGCGCTCGGCCTCGATCAGATCGACCTGGCCGGCGTCGATGCGCAGCATCTCGCCGCGGTTCTGGACCCAGAATTCGCTGATCCACTTGCTCTTTTGCTTGGGGGATCGGTCGGTCGCGCGCCATTCGCGCACCCGCGTCAGTGCCCGGCCAAGGCGATCGGGGGAGACGGGCTTCAAGAGATAATCGACCGCAGCGACGTCGAACGCCGCGACCGCATATTGGTCGAAGGCGGTGACGAAGACGACGGCGGGTGGATTGTCGAGCTTGTCGATCGCCGCGGCGACATCGAGGCCGCTGAGCCCGGGCATCGCGATGTCGCACAGCACGAGATCGGGCGCGAGGGCATCGACCATGCGGAGCGCCGAGGCGCCGTCGCTGGCGGTGCCGACGAGCGAGATGCCGTCCTGCTGGCCGGCGAGGATCTGGAGCCGCTCGATTGCGAGTGGTTCGTCGTCGACAATCAGCGTGCGGAGCGTCTGGAGCATCAGCATCCTTCCTGGGCGAGCGGCAGCCACAGTGACACGAAAAAGCCGCCGGTGTCCGATGCTCCCCATTCGCAGCCCGCGACGGGGCCATAGCGCGTCAGCAGGCGCTCGCGCACATTGCCGAGGCCGAGGCCGGTACCCGATGCGGGAACGGGCGCTTTCGGGTCGATGTCATTCTCGATGCGAACGACGAGCAGGCCATATTCGTTGGTGGCGGTCAGGCGGATCGCGATCGTCCCCTTGCTGGGCGCAACGCCATATTTGATCGCATTCTCGATAATCGGTTGCAGGATCAGTACCGGGACGCAGGCGTTTTTGAGCTCGTTCGGCATATCGACCTCGACCTGCAGCCGGTCGGGGAAGCGCGTTTGCTCGATGTCGAGATAGAGCCGCTGGAGCGCGATTTCCTCGTCGAGGCTGACGAGCTGTTCGGGATCGACCGCGAGGCTGGAGCGGAGGAAGGAGGAAAGGTTCATGATCATCGTTTCTGCCTCGCTCTTCGATCCCTTGAGGACCAGCGTCGACAGCGAATTCAGCGTGTTGAACAGGAAGTGGGGATTGACCTGATAGTGAAGCGCGCGCAGCTGCGCGGTCTGCGCCTCGATCCGGAAATGGTTCGCGCGTCGTTCGACCGCGCGCATCTCGTTGGCATAGCCGAAGGCCACATACAGCGCGGCCCAGACGGCGAAGAAGAAATACCAGCGGATTGAGCTGTCGAGGATCAGCATTGTTTCCCAGGCGACCGGGAATTTCGACTGCACCTCCTTGATGATCTGTGCGGCGTCGGGCGCGGGAAACCAATAGAAGAAGACGAACAGGTTGATCGTTGCATAGACGATGACGAGCGGCACCGCCGCCCCCAGGGCGACGGCAAGGCGGGCGCCGAAGCTGCGCGGCTGAACGCGCTGGATGAGCTGGTAAAGCACGAAGGTGCAAAGGATGCCGGCGACGACGACGATCGCGCGGCGTCCCGCATATTCCCATTGCTCGGCGCCGGCGAGCGTGCCGAGCCCCGTGGTGATCAGGAAATAGAGCAGCCACATCGCCAGGATCGAGCCGATCGCGACGCGCGGATTGACGCGCACATCGGCGGCGCGCCAGTCGGGGGCCGCGGCCAGCATCTTAGCCCGCTGGTCGCGTAGCGCCTCTTTGCGAATGGTCGTATTCATTGGGGCTGCTTTAGCGTCCGTCATCGGGGCAATGCTAGCAGACGCCGGACCGCCAGTCGAAGGGGCGGACGCTTTGGTCGAAGAAAATCGTCATGCGGCGACCGGCTGGGCGAGCGTGCGGCGCCAGTTGCCGCGCTTGTAGACGAACCAGCCCATCGCGAGCGAGGCCAGCGAGGAGAGCGGGAAGCTCCACCACAATATGTCGCTGCCGATCAGCGGATAGCCGAAATAGTAGATACCGAGGCGGATCGGGAACATCGACAGGAACAGGATGACGAGCGGCGGGATGACCGATCCGTTGGCGCGCAGGGTACTGATCAGGACGATCGTCGTGCCGAAGGGCAGGAAAGTCCAAGTCGCGATATATTGGATGTTGCGTGCGACATCGATCGCCTCGCTGCCGCTGCCGAGGAACAGCGCCAGCGCTGCGCGATCGAAAATGAGGAGGAGAATGATCAGCACGCCGGTCATCGCGAGGTTGATCGCGATCCCGCTGTTCGTGACGCCGGCGACGCGGTCCCAGCGTCCCGCGCCGATATTCTGCGCCGCCATCGAGCTGACCGCGGCGCCGACCGCGAGCGCGGGCATCTGGATATAGTTCCATAGCTGGAGCGTCGCACCATAAGCGGCAGCGGTAACCAACCCCTCGCGGTTGACGAGTCCGACCATCACGAGCCCGGCGCCGGAGATCACGAGCATCTGCGCGCCCATCGGCAGGCCGCGGCCGATGATGAAGCGAAGCTCGCTCCATTTCGGGATCAGATAGGTCAGCTCGCGGCCGCGCAGGCGCAGCACGTGATTCTTCACGTAGAACCAGATGATCATTCCGGTCAGGCTGATTGTGCCGGCGAGCGCGGTTGCAAGCGCGCTGCCCGCAATGCCAAGCTGCGGAAAAGGACCGAGGCCGAGGATCAGCACGGGGTTGAACGCGATATCGAGGACAACCGCCAGGATCATGAACCGCAGCGGCGTCATTGCGTCGCCCGCACCGCGTGAGGCCATCATCAGCGTGATCGAGACCATCGAGGCGGGTACGGCAAGGAAGGTAACGCGAAGATAATCGTGGGCGAGCGCGAACGCCTCCGGCGGCGTCTTGAGCCAGTGCAGGATCTGGTCCGACGCGAACCAGCCGAGGATCGCGATCACGATAGAAAAGATCAGCGCCAGCCCGATCACGCCGCCGGTTGCACGGCGCGCCGCGTCAATATCGCCGCGGCCCATCGACTGGCCGATCAACACGGTCGCCGCCATGCCGAAGCCGAAGAAGGCGCCGAACATCAGGAACATGATGATGTTGGCATTGGCGGTCGCGGCGAGCGCGCTTTCACCGAGGAATTGCCCGACCCACACGGAGTTCACCGATCCCGAGAGCGTCTGGAGAATGTTCGAGGCGAGCGTCGGCAGCGCGAAGAGGATCAATGTTTTAGCGATCGGCCCCTGCGTCAGGTCCATCCGCCCGCCGCCACGCGCTGTCTGGCGCGGCGGGACCGGGCTCGCTGCTGGATCGGCAGCGGCCGCGACGGGCGTCGGCGTGACGGGGATTTCGCCATCGCTCACCCCAAGCGCGCCAATGCCGCGGTGAGGCGGTCAGCCTCGGCTTCCTTCGCGGCATGATCGGCGCGGGCCTTTTCAACCGCTTCGGGCTTGGCGCGTTCGACGAATGACGGATTGTTCAGGCGTCCGGCGAGGCCGTCGCGTTCCTTTGCCGCGGCGGCTAGTGCCTTGGTGAGGCGGTCGCGTTCGGCGGCGATGTCGATTACGCCTTCGAGCGGGACGGTGATCGTCTCGCCCTCGACGACGAGCTGCGCCGAGGCGCCCGCAGGGGCGGGTTCGAAGCTGACGGTTTCGAGGCGCGCGAGGCGATCGAGCTGCGCCGCGAGCTTATCGGTGCGGCCTTTCAGCGAAGCTGGGAAATGCGCGGCCAGGCGCGCGCCCGGCGGCAGGCCGAGTTCGGCCTTTGCGGTGCGCAGTTCGCTGACCAGCTTGATCAGCCAGTCGATATCGGCGCTGGCATCGGCATCGCGCTCGGCGCTCGGCGCGGGCCACTTCGCGGTGATCAGCGGATAATCGGCGCGGTCGCCGAGGCCCGTCCACAGCTCTTCGGTGATGAAGGGCATGAAGGGGTGGAGCATGACGAGGATCTGGTCGAGCACCCAGCCCGCGACCGCCTTGGTCTCGTCTTCGATCGCGCCTTTGATGAGCTCAAGATACCAGTCGCAGAAGCGGTCCCACGCGAAGCTGTAGATCGCGTTGGCCGCTTCATCGAAACGATAGGCGGCAAACGCCGTCTCCATCGCCGCGACGGTATCCGCGAGCTCGCCGATGATCCAGCGGTTGACCGGCAGCGTCGCGGCAGGTGCCTCGAAGCTGGTCGAGGCCGCAATGCCATTGGCTTCGCAGAAACGCGCGGCGTTCCACAGCTTGGTCGCGAAGTTGCGATAACCCGCGAGGCGCGCGTCATCCATCTTGATGTCGCGGCCCTGGCTTTCCATCGCCGCCATGAAGAAGCGCAGCGCGTCGGCGCCATATTGGTCGATCAGCCCGAGCGGATCGACGACATTGCCCTTCGACTTCGACATCTTCGCGCCGTCGGGCGCGCGGACGAGGCCGTGGAGGTAGAGCGTCTTCCAGGGCACGTCGCCCATGAACTCCATCCCCTGCATCGCCATCCGCGCATCCCAGAAGAAGAGGATGTCGAAGCCGGAGATAAGGACGTCGTTGGGATAGTGGCGCTTGAGGAGGTCGGTGTTCGCGGGCCAGCCGAGCGTCGCGAAGGGCCAGAGCGCGGAGGAGAACCAGGTGTCGAGGACGTCTTCGTCGCGGGTAAGCGCGACGCCTGTGCCCGCTTCGGCTTGCGCTTCCTCTTCGGTCTCGGCGACGAAGATACGACCGTCTTCGGCATACCAGGCCGGAATCCGGTGGCCCCACCAGAGCTGGCGCGAGACGCACCAGGGCTGGATATTCTCCATCCAGTTGAAGAAGGTCTTTTCCCACGTCTTGGGGACGATGTTGATCCGCCCATCGCGCACCGCCGCCATCGGCGGCTGCGCCAGCGTTTCGGCGTCGACATACCATTGATCGGTCAGCCACGGCTCGATCACCACGCCGCCGCGGTCGCCGAACGGGGTCTGGATCGTGCGCGGCTCGGCGTCATGCTCGCCGCCGTCCTTATCGGTGTACGGGATCAGGAATCCGAGTTCCTTCATCCGCGCTACGACCAGTTCGCGCGCGCCATCGACACCGTCGCGCTTGAAGCGGTGGAGGCCGAGATACTCGTCCGGGATCAGCCCGTCGCTCGTCTGGATGACGTTCGCGTCGCCGTCGAGCATGTTGAGCATCTCGCCGGGCTTGAACCCCGCGCGCTTGCCGACGTCGAAGTCGTTGAAGTCGTGCCCCGGGGTGATCTTCACCGCGCCGCTGCCCAATTCGGGATCGGCATGTTCGTCCGCGACGATCTTGAAGCGGCGGCCGGTGATCGGCTGCAGGATATCCTTGCCGATTACGCTCTTGTAGCGCGCATCGTCGGGGTGGACCGCGACCGCCATGTCGGCGAGCATCGTCTCGGGGCGCGTCGTCGCGACCTCGATATAATCGCGTGCCCCCAAAGGATTATTGGCGTCGAGCGTCACGCCGTCGGCGAGCGGATATTTGAAGTGCCAGAAGCCGCCTTGGACCTCGTGCGTCTCGACCTCGAGGTCCGAGATGGCGGTCTTGAGCTTCGGATCCCAGTTTACGAGACGCTTGTCGCGGTAGATCAGGCCCTTTTTGTGCAGGTCGACGAAGACCTTGACCACCGCTTTGGTGAAATGCGGGTCCATCGTGAACTGCTCGCGCGACCAGTCCATCGAGCAGCCGAGACGGCGGAGTTGGCCGGTGATCTGGCCGCCGCTTTCGGCCTTCCACTGCCAGACCTTCTCGACGAACTCTTCGCGCGTATAGTTCGTGCGCTTGTCCTGCCGCTCCTCGAGCTGGCGCTCGACAACCATCTGCGTCGCAATCCCGGCATGGTCCATGCCGACGACCCACAGCGCATCCTTGCCGCGCAGCCGTTCGTAGCGGATGAGCACGTCCTGCAACGTGTTGTCGAGCGCATGGCCGATGTGCAGCGCGCCGGTGACGTTCGGCGGCGGGTTGACGATCGTGAAGGGGGTGGCGTCGGGACGGTGCGGGCGAAACAGCCCGCGACTTTCCCACTCAGTGGCCCATTTCGCCTCGATTGCGGCGGGATCGAAGGTTTTTTCCATCGGCATAGCCGGGGGGCTTTGCCAGCCGGGGCGCGAGGCGGCAAGGGGGAACGCGTCTCGTTCCCGTTCGCATCGAGCGAAGTCGAGATGCCCGTCATTGGGGCACGCCTTCGGTGTGTCTCGACTTCGCTCGACACGAACGGGATTTGAAAGCTCCCTATTTCTTCAAATAGCTGTCCAGCCAGTTGAAGACCGTCTGGTGCCACTGCACGCTGTTCGCGCCCTTCAGCACCCAGTGATTTTCGTCAGGGAACACAAGCAGCTGCGACGGCACGCCACGGCGCTGGAGGGCGGTGAAGGCTGCGAGCCCCTGCGTGTAGGGGATGCGGAAATCCTTTTCGCTGGTGATGACCAGCATCGGGGTCTTCCACTTGGCGACATGGTTGACCGGGTTCCATTTCTCGAACTCTTCGGGAACCTCGAAATAGGGACCGCCATGCTCCCATTCGTCGAACCACAGCTCCTCGGTTTCATAGGCCATCGCGCGCGCGTCGAAGACGCCGTCGTGCTGGACGAGGCATTTGAAGCCGTCGGTCCACTGGCCCGCGATCCAGTTCATCATATAGCCGCCGTAGGAGGCGCCGAGCGCGCAGGCGTTGGCGATGTCGAGTTGTGCGTCCTGCTTGCCCGCCGCGGCAATGCCGAGCTTCAGATCCTCGAGCGGCTTGCCGCCCCAATCCTTGTTGATCGAGTCGGTGAAGGCTTGGCCATAGCCGGTCGAGCCGTGGAAATCGACGCTGACGACGCCATAGCCCTGCTGCGCGAAGAGGCGCGGATTCCAGCGCGTCGACCAGCCATTGCCGAAGCTGCCCTGCGGCCCGCCATGGACGATGAAGGCGACCGGCAGCTTCGCGGTGGCGTTCGCGGGTTTCAGGATGATGCCCCACACCTTGTCACCATTCGCGCCGGCAAATTGCATCCGGTCGAACTTGACCGGATCGAATTCGGCGAGCGTCGCGGCGTTGACGGCGGTCAGCTGTTTCACCTTGCCCTTTGCATCGCGGGTGTAGAGATCGGTCGGAAGCAGTGCGCTGTTGCGGGAATAAAGGAGGGCCCCGCCCGGCAGCACGGTCACGTCATTGATCGTGCCGTCGAAGGCTTCGGCCGAGGCCTTGAGCTTCTCGACCTTGCCCGTCGCGGCATCGACCTTGAACAGCGGATGGTCTAGCACGTCCTGCGCAGTGACGAACAGCGACTTGCCGTCCGCCGCCCAGCTGATGGAATCGACCGAGCGGTCCCAGGCGTCGGTCAGCTTCTTCGTTTCGCCGTTCTCCAGATTGCGGAGCATCAGCACCTGGCGGTCGGCTTCATAGCCGGGGCGCGCCATCGCGACATAGGCGAGCCACTTGCCGTCGGGCGAGGGGGTCGGGAGGGTATCGGTCGCCTGATTGCTCTCCGTCAGGTTGACCGGCATCATCCGGCTGTCGACCAGCCAGCTATAGATGTCGAGATTGGTCGAGGTCGGCTCGTGGCGGTCGGCCTTGCGCAGCGTGAAGAAGACGGTGCGGCTGTCGGCGCCCCATGCGAGTTCCTCGCCGCCGCCGAAGGGTTTCGACGGGCTGTCGCCGATCAGGCCGGCGTCGACGGGGCGCGCGGCGCTCGCCTTGCCACCGTCGAGATTGAACACGAACGGGCGGCTATAGGTGCCGGGGGTTTCCCAGGCATCCCAGTGGCGGACGAAGCCGACGCCGTCCTTGTAGAGCCGGCCGCTGCCGGGGCCGACCAGCGCCCCCTTGTCCTTGGCATCGCAGCCAAAGTCGGTGCATTCCTTCGGAATGTCGCCCCACGCGAGCAGTTTCTTGCCGTCGGGCGAAATCTTGAAACCGGAGACATCGGCCTGGGTGTCGGTGACCTGCGTTGCGGCGGTGCCCGCCGTAAGGTCGATGCGCCAGATCTGGTCCTTGCCCGATGCGTTCGAGAGGAAATAGAGGCTGCCGTCGGGCGCGAAGGCAGGCGAGGTTTCATTCTTGCCGGCGACGTCGGCGATCTGGGACGGCTTCGCATCCTTGGCCTTGCGGTCGATCAGCCACAGGCCGGTCGAGCGCTTGTAGCTCTCCTTCTCGGTATCGGTCTGCTGGAAGACGACCCAGCGTCCGTCGGGCGAGGCCGTCGGCGCGGCGACGCGCTTCAGCGTCGCAAGATCGACCTCGGTCATCGGGCGGGCGAGTGCCGGGGAGGAAAGGGCGGCGGTGAGCGCGATCGCGCTGGTGAGGAGCATGTTACGCATGGCGGGGGTTTAACGTTGCCGCGCCGGCTTGCAAGTCACCGAATGACGGTGCCGCCCTTCATCACATGGTCGATCCTTTCCAGCGACCGTATGTCCTTCAGCGGATCGGCCTTTACCGCGACCATATCGCCATAGCGGCCGGGAACGATCGCGCCGATATCGCCGCGGCCCATTTCCTCGGACGCGCGGCCGGTCGCGGCCTGGATCGCCTGCATTGGGGTCATGCCGTATTTGACCATATAGGCGAACTGTCGGGCGTTCAGGCCATGCGGATAAACGCCGGCGTCGGTCGCGAAGCCGATGTTCACGCCCAGCTCGACCGCGCGTTTGAAGGCCGCGCGCTGCGCGTCGGTCGTCTCGCGGTTCTTGCGCAGATATTCCTCGGGCCAGCCCTCTTTGGTGCCGACATCATCGATGTAATCGCCATTATAGATGTCCATCGCGAGCCAGGTGCCATGCTTCTTGGCAAGCTGGAGCGTCGCTTCGTCGGCGAGGCTGGCATGCTCGATGCTGTCGACCCCGGCGTTGATCGCGTTCTGGATGCCGATCGCGCCATGCGCGTGTGCGGTGACGCGCTTGCCGCGGGCATGCGCGACCTTGACGATCGCGGCAAGCTGTTCGGGCGTGAGTTCGGGCGCGCCCGGTTCGGTGCCGATCGCGAGGACCGCGCCGGTCGCGATCGTCTTGATGAAGTCGGCGCCATGATCGAGCAGATAGGCGGTCTTTTGCGCCGCTTCCTCGGGCGTGGCCGCGACGCCGAGCCGCATGTCGGGCGGCAGTTCTTCGTTGGGAACGACGCCGTTCAGTTCGCCGCCGCCTTTCGGAATCGTCAGATAGGCCCCGGCCACCCACATGCGCGGGCCCGGAACATCGCCGCGATCGATCGCGTTGCGCAAGATCACATCGACCAGCCCGCGATAGACGCCGACGTCGCGCACGCTGGTGAAGCCCGCCTCGAGCGTGACGCGCGCATTATGCGCCCCGACGAGCGCGGTTTCGGCGGGCGAGGCCTTCATCGGCGCCGCAACGTCGGCGCTCTGGCCGAGGTCGGCGAGGTGCGTGTGGAGGTCGATCAGTCCCGGCAGCACCGTAAAGCCCGACCAGTCGACGATCGTCGCGCCGCCGGGCGCCTTGCCGCACGGACCGACGGCCTTGATATGCTCGGCCTCGATCGTCACGCACTGGCCGGTGCGCACCTCGTTCGAAATCCCGTCGATCAGCCGTCCGGTCTTGACATAGACGACCTGCGCCGCGGCCGGGAGCGCGGCGAAGGCCGCTGCGGCGATCAGAACGACGCGTTGAAGGTGTCGCACTGGCGCGGGTCCCCCGTTTGCAGGCCGCGGCGCAGCCAGGTCATGCGTTGTTCGCTCGTCCCGTGGGTAAAGCTTTCGGGGACGGGGCGCTGGCCGGCCGCGCGCATCAGCGTGTCGTCGCCGATCGCATTCGCCGCGCGCATCGCTTCTTCCATGTCGCCGGGCTCCATGACGGGCTGACCGTCTGCGGTCTTAGCGCGCGCGGCCCATACGCCGGCATAGCAGTCGGCCTGCAACTCCATGCGCACCTGCAACTGATTGCCTTCGCTCTGCGAGCCGCGCTGCTGCGCCTGCCGGACCTGGTCGGAAATACCGCTGATCGTCTGGATGTGATGGCCGACTTCATGCGCTACGACATAAGCCTGCGCCGCATCGCCTGCTGCGCCGAAACGACCCGCGAGTTCGGTGAAGAATGCGGTGTCCAAATAGACACCTTGATCGGCGGGGCAATAAAAGGGACCCATCGCCGATTGCGCGGCGCCGCATCCCGAGCGGTTTTGGTCGGTGAAGAAATTGAGCGTCGGCTTCTGATAGTTGGTGATGAGGCTGCCCCACACCTGATGCGTCGAGCCGAAGACGTTGCAGGCGAATTTCTCTGCTGCCGTGTCGCAGGCGATGCCCTGTTGCGAGCCGCGGCTGTCGGCCATCGGGTCGGTTGTACCGCCGCCGGTCAGCATCTGCGCGCCTCCGCCGAAGAAAACGAAGGCGAGCACGCCGAGCAACAGGATCGTCCCGCAGCCCATCTTGCGCCCGAGCAGCATCGGCAGCAGGCCGATGAGCAGGCCGCCCATGCCGCCGCCGCCGCCGCCGAAACCGCCGCCCCCGCGCCCGAGGTCGCGGATGTCGTCGCCGGGATCATAATCGTCGAGGCGCATCGGGGTCCCTCCAGCGCTAAGTGCCTGTCTCCGCCCGATAGTGGCAGCAGGGCGAGGCAATTGAAAGGGCCTTCGCGCGCACTTCATACCGTTGGTTGACTTGCAATCTTTCCTGTTGCGGTGCACAAATGGCGTGCGGGTGCCGACCGCAGAGAAGGATCGTTTCGACTCCATGCCTCGCCGTGCCGCCCGTGCTGCCCTGCCGCTTCCCGATCTCGTCGTGCTTGTCCTGCAAGGCGGGGGCGCGCTCGGTGCGTTTCAGGCCGGGGTTTATGAAGCGCTGATCGATCTCGGCATTGAACTCGACTGGGTTGCGGGGATTTCGATCGGTGCCATCAATGCGGCGATCATTGCGGGTAATCCGCGCGACGAAGCCGTGGGCAAGATGCGCGAGTTCTGGGATGGCGTGTCATCGGCGCTGCCGTCGCTGCCGCTTGTCGACAATGACCTGATCCGCGAATGGACACATCTGGGGGCCGCCGCTCAGGTAACGACCTTCGGCGTGCCCGGCTTTTTCGTACCGCGCATTCCGCCGCCGATGTTCGCCGAGCGGCAGACGCCCGCGGCCGTCAGCTTCTATGACACCGCGCCGCTGGTGGCGACGCTCGACCGGCTGGTCGATTGGGACCGGCTCAACAACGGCAAGGTCCGCCTGTCGGTCGGCGCGGTCGCGGTCGAGACGGGCAATTTCCGTTATTTCGACACGACCACCGACCGCATCGATGCACGTCACATATTGGCGTCGGGCGCGCTGCCGCCGGGGCTGCCGCCGGTCGAGATCGACGGGGTCTGGTATTGGGACGGCGGCCTCGTGTCGAATACGCCGCTCGAGCATGTCGTCGAGAGCGCGAACGAGGACATGCTCGTCTTTCAGGTCGACCTGTTCCCCGCGCGCGGCGAGCGGCCGCACGATCTGGAAGAGGCGTGGTCGCGCGAGAAGGATATCCGCTATTCCAGCCGCACGCGCCGGATTTCGGACGGGCTGGTGCGGCGGCGCAAGGAGCATCGGCTGATCGACCGGATGTTGGCGAAGTTGCCGCGCGACGTGCGTGACCTGCCCGAGGTGAAGGCGGTCGAGAAGATGGTCGACTGCAAGGCGCTCAACGTTGTCCAACTGATCCATCGGCCCCCCGCCTGGCAGACCGGAGCGCGGGATTTCGAGTTTTCGCGTTCGACGATGGAGGTCAACTGGGCGCTCGGCCGCGATGCGGTCGAGGCGGCGATGAAGGAGGGGCACTTGCTCGCCGAAAGTATCGTCGAGGGGCGGTCCGACAGTTTCGCCGTCCAGTCGGACATGCTGCGCCCCAAAAGCGGCTGAATCTCCCCGCAAATCCCCCCGCCTGAAAGGAAATATCATGCGTCTCCAAGGAAAGACCGCCCTTGTTACCGGATCGACCTCCGGCATCGGCCTCGGCATCGCGAAAGCTTTCGCGGCCGACGGGGCGAACATCATCATCAACGGCTTCGGCGAGGCGGCCGCGATCGAGGCGGAGCGAGCGGCGCTGGAAGTGCTGAACGGCGGCAAGGCGGTCTATGACGGCGCCGACCTCACCAAGCCCGACGAGATCGAGGCGATGTTCCAGCGCGCCGACAAGGATCTCGGCGGGGTCGACATTCTCGTGAACAACGCCGGCATGCAGTTCGTCTCGCCGGTCGAGGATTTTCCGACCGAAAAATGGGACATGATCATCGCGCTCAACCTGACCGCGGCCTTCCACACCATTCGCCATGCGGTGCCCGGAATGCGCAAGAAGGGCTGGGGGCGCATCATCGCCACCGCCTCGGCGCACTCGCTGGTCGCCTCGCCGTTCAAATCGGCCTATGTCACCGCCAAGCACGGGCTTGCCGGGCTGACCAAGACCGTCGCGCTGGAAGTTGCCGATGCGGGGATCACGGTAAACTGCATCAGCCCCGGCTATGTCTGGACGCCGCTCGTCGAAAACCAGATCCCCGACACGATGAAAGCGCGCAAGATGACGCGCGAGCAGGTGATCAACGACGTGCTGCTGGCGGGCCAGCCGACGAAGCAGTTCGTGACGGTCGAACAGGTCGCGGCGATCGCAAGCTTCCTGACCCGCGACGAGGCGGCGAATATCACCGGCGCGAACCTCAGCGTCGATGGCGGCTGGACTGCTGCCTGACAGACGGGTGGCTGACAGGATGCCTTGAGCATTCTCCTTGTCCCTCTTAAGGTTAATCAAAGACCGAACCAGGAGGGACGGAGAATGCGGGGTCGCATCCCAATGATTTCCACGCTGGCGCTGGGGCTTGCCCTTGGCGCCTGCCAGCCGGTGCCGGCGGTGCCGCCTTCGGCCGCCGACCCGCCGCCGGCCGAGGCCGCGCCTGCGGGGAGCTGGCGCGCCACGGCGACCGAGCAGGACAAGGAACGCATCCGGAACTGGTATTCGAGCTGGACCGCCGCGTTGGCCGATGCCCGAGCCAAAGGGTTCGGCGCAAGCATCGACCGCGAGGGCGCGTTGCTCCAGCCGGCCGCGGCGCTGCCTAATCCGCATCTGCCCGCGGGCGAATATCGCTGCCGCACGATCAAGGTCGGCGCGCAGGGTCGCAGCACGCTGGCCTATATCGCTTACGGCTGGTTCCGCTGTAGCGTTTCGGCCGAGCAGGGGCTGATGAGCCTCACCAAGACGACCGGCTCGCAGCGGCCGGTCGGGCTTGTGTTTCCCGACAATCTGAAGCGGCAGGTGTTTCTGGGTACGCTCGTGCTCGGCGATGAATCGCTGGCGGTCAGCTATGGCAGCGACCGGATGCGCGACATGGCGGGCCTCGTCGAGCGTATCGGCGACAATCGTTGGCGGCTGGTGTTGCCGTCACCGGCTTATGAATCCTTGCTCGACGTGATCGAGCTCGTTCCGGCCAGCTAAACAGGGGAGTTTGAAGATGCGGAGTTTGTGGACGGGCGTCGCTGCCCTCGCAATGGCTGTGCCGGCGATGGCGCAGGACATCGGCGGCGAAGTGCAAAAGCAGATGCCGTCGCTGATGACGATCTATCAGGATCTGCACGCCAATCCCGAACTCAGTTTCATGGAGGTGCGTTCGGCGGGCATCCTGGCGGCCGAGGCGCGGAAATTGGGGTTCAAGGTCACCGAAAAGGTCGGCGGGACGGGGATCGTCGCGGTGATGGAGAATGGGCCGGGTCCGGTCGTTCTGGTCCGCGCCGACATGGACGCGCTGCCGGTGGTGGAGCAGACCGGGCTGCCCGGCGCATCGAAGGTGCGCGTGACGACCAAGGAAGGCGTCGAGACCGGCGTCATGCACGCCTGCGGGCACGACACGCATATGACGGCATGGGTCGGGGTCGCGCGGATCATGGCGGCGAACAAGGACAAATGGTCGGGGACGCTGGTGATGATCGGTCAGCCCGCCGAGGAGCGCGGCGCGGGCGCGCGCATGATGCTCGCCGACGGCCTGTATACGCGCTTCCCGCGGCCGCAATATGCGATCGCCTTCCACGATGCGGCTGGCTTTCCGGCGGGAATGATCGGCTACACGCCGGGTTATGCACTCGCCAATGTCGACAGCGTCGACATATTGGTGAAGGGGCTGGGCGGGCACGGCGCCTATCCGCAGGCGACGAAGGATCCGATCGTCCTCGCGAGCCGGATCGTCACGACCTTGCAGACATTGGTTTCGCGCGAAATCAGCCCGCTCGACAGCGCGGTGGTGACGGTCGGCAGCTTCCATGCGGGCGCGAAGCACAACATCATCTCCGATGAGGCGCGGCTGCAACTGACCGTGCGCAGCTACACCGACGAGGTGCGCGCGAAGCTGCTCGACGGCATTGCGCGGATCGCGAAGGGCGAGGCGATCGCGGCGGGAGTTCCCGAGGATCGCATGCCCGAGGTGAAGATCGAAAAGGACGAATTCACCCCCGCGATGTTCAACACGGTCGATTTCACCAACGAAATGGCGGGCTTCCTCAAGACCCGCTTTGGCGAAGCGCGCGTCGTGCAGCAGCCGCCGGTGATGGGCGGCGAGGATTTCAGCCGCTTTTCGCGCGAAGAGAATAAGGACATCAAGAGCTTGATCATCTGGATCGGCGGCGTTCCGCAGGCCGAATATGATGCGGCGAAGAAGGAAGGGCGGACGTTGCCGAGCCTGCATTCGCCGTTCTGGGCGCCCGACGCGCCCGCGGTCATCTCGACCGCGACCGAGGCGCTGACGGCGATGGCGATGAAGCTGATGCCGAAGACATAATGGCAGGCGCCGAACCCGGTGGGGCCGTCAGCCGCTTTGCCGGGCCGCGCCGCCGCGTCCCAAATAAATTGGGATGGACCTGTTCGCGGCGCTGTGGTGAGCAAACGACATGCCTGTCCATGACCCTGCTGTCGGCCTTTCTGCGTGCCTCACCGACCGGGAAAAGGAAATCCTGCGCCTGTTGGCCGCCGGGCATACGGTGAAGACGATCGCCGCGCATCTGGATCGGTCGGAAACGTCGATCAACGAGCGTTTGCGCTCCGCCCGCCGCAAGACGGGCGTCGGCAGCAGCCGCGAACTGGCGCGGCTGCTGGACCTCCAAAAAACTTGTGACGAAAATATCGGTCTTTCGAACCTGCGCGCCGCCGGGAAGGATCCGGGGCACGCCGCGGCCATCGGGGTTCGCGGATCGAAAGGAATGATCGTCATGCTTTTTGCACTACCCATGGCCGCTGCCGGATTGATGCTCGCGGTCGCGCCGTCCGCCGATCCGGCCGCCAAGCGGGACACCGTTTACAGCACGGCGTGGCGGCGGCCGCCGCTGGCCGGACGCTGGTCGCTGGACGCATCGCAGTTGCCGGAGGACGAGCGCCCGCAACGGGTGACAATGACCTTCCACGCGTCGCAGGATGGCAAATGGACGACGCGCGTCGAAATCGTCGCGCCCGACGGCTCCAGCCGTCATGCGGAATCGACCGCTGCCCTGGACGGCGTCCCGGTGCCGGTCACCGGAAATATGGACTTCATCGACAGCGTTGCGCTGCGGCAGCCGGCGCCGAACACGCTGGTCATGACGCTGGGAAAGGCGGGCGCGCGGGTGTCGACGCGCGTCTACACCGTCGCCAAGGATCGAAAATCGATGACGGAAACCATCGTCTGGTCGGGCGATAGTCGGCAAAGACTGGAAACGACGCATTTCAATCGGGTTGATTGATCGCGGGCTGTTTTTGCCGTCGGCATGTGTGATCGGTCGGGCGATGCGGTGATGGATGGCTGCTGAGGACCGGTTACAGACCCGCACGCCTACCTAACCCGTTCGCATCGAGCGAAGTCGAGATGCCCCTCAGTCGTGCATCCCTTCGGGGTGTCTCGACTTCGCTCGACACGAACGGAGATAGGGGACAGTCTGAAAACGACTGGTTGCTGTCATCGTGATCCCCGGCGAAAGCCGGGGCCCAGAGCGGCGCAACTCTGCGCTTGCTTGAGACGTCCCTGGACCCCGGCTTTCGCCGGGGATCAGGGAGAGACGTCAGTTTCCCACCCCTTAGTCGCCGCTCTCATTCATTGTGCAAAGCTGCCGCCGCGGCCCGCGCCCTCGGTGAAGCGTTTGGCCCCCGCCGCCGCGCCCTCGCGAAGCGGCGCGACGCCGGCGTGCGCTTCGTGCGCGAGCGCCGCTTCGAGGTCGAAATCCCACTGGCGATAGGCGCTGAGCCGGTCGCTGTTCATGCAGACCTGCGGGAAAGCGGCGATCTGCTTTGCAAGCTCGACCGCGGCCGCGCGCGCCTCCCCGTCGGCCACCACGCGGTCGGCAAGGCCGATGCGCTGCGCCTCGTCGGCGGCGACGGGCCGGCCGGTCAGGATCATGTCCATCGCGCGGCCCTGGCCGACGATACGCGGCAGGCGCACCGTGCCGCCGTCGATGAGCGGGACGCCCCAGCGGCGGCAATAGACGCCGAAGATGGCGCCTTCCGCCGCGACGCGCATGTCGCACCAGAGCGCGAGTTCCAGCCCGCCCGCGACGGCGTGGCCCTCGACCGCGGCGATCACCGGCTTTTCGAGCAGCATGCGCGTCGGGCCCATCGGACCCGGACCGTCGGGGTCATAGCGCGACGTGCCGACCGCGCCGAGGTCGAACCCCGCGCAGAACTGGCCCGAACTGCCGGTCAGGATGGCGACGCGCGCGTCGTCGTCCTTCGCAAAGGCGCTGAAGGCCTCGCGGAGAGCCAGCGCGGTGAGCGGATCGACCGCATTGCGCTTGCCCGGCCGGTCGATGGTGACGATCGTCACCGGGCCGTCATGGTCGATACGGACGGTCATAGTCTCTCCCCATTGCCCGGCGATCCGGTGCCTTGCCCGGCTAGCACGATGAAAGGGGTAGGGGCAAAGCCTTGCAACGCATCCGCCGCCATCCTATATAGCAGCTATGCGGGCCGGGCCCCTCTGGCGTCGGCGGAAGTCTCTTCCGCCACGTGATGTCGGACCGCATCGGGTGACACCGATGCTTGGCCTACCTCCCCCCTCAATCCCGGGTCCGGCATCGGCGTCACCTGCTTGATTTCATCAATCAGGAGGCCCTTATGACTTTCAAAACGCGCTTTTACCGGCTGACCGAACTGCATCGCCAGATCGATGATGCGCTGCGCCGCGAGAACCACCGCCGCGGCGCCGATCCGTTCCGGCTTTTGCGATTGAAGACGCTGAAGCTCGCGGTGCGCAAGCGCCTCGCGAGCCTGTCGCGCCAGCCCGCGCTGGCGATCTAATCCACCACAAGACAAAGCCGGAGACGCTGCCCCGCTTCCCGCAATGGGAAGGGGCGGCGCCTTTGGCGCATCCCAGGGATCATCATCATGGAATTTCTGTTCGCCGACTGGCTGGGAACCCCGGTCTGGTTCTGGCTCGCCTTCATCAGCCTTGTCGTCGCGCTGACCGCGTTCGACCTCGGGATTCTCCACAAGGAGAATAAGGAGATGGGGATCGGCGAGAGCCTGAAACTCTCGGCGCTCTACATCACGATCGCGCTCGCGTTCGGCGCGTGGATCTGGATCGAGAAGGGCGGCGAGGCCGGCCTGCAATATTACACCGGCTTCTTCATCGAGAAGGCGTTGTCGATCGACAATATCTTCGTCATCTCGCTGATCTTCGCGACCTTCGCGATCCCGCCGCGCTACCAGTATCGCGCGCTCCTCTGGGGCATTGTTGCGGTGATCGTGCTGCGCGGCATCATGATCGCGGGCGGCGCGGCGCTGGTCACCGAATATGGCTGGTTGCTCTATGTGTTCGCCGCCTTCCTCGTCTTCACGGGCATCAAGATGCTGTTCGCGGGCGAAAAGCCGATGGACGTCGCGGGCAATCCGGTCGTCAAATGGCTGTCGCGCCACATCCCGATCACGCACGAACTGCACGGCGAGAAATTCTTCGTGCGCGTGCCCGATACGAAGACCGGCAAGCTCACGCTCGCCGCGACGCCGCTGTTCCTGGCGCTGGTCGTCATCAACCTTGCCGACCTGGTGTTTGCGGTCGACAGCGTGCCCGCGATCTTCGCGATCACGACCGACACGTTCATCGTCTATACGTCGAACATCATGGCCATCCTCGGCCTGCGCGCGCTTTACTTTGCGCTCGCGGCGATGGTGCACCGCTTCTATTACCTGAAATATGCGCTGGCGCTGGTGCTGGTCTTCATCGGATCGAAGATCTTCGTCGCCGACTTCATCCTCGGCGGGGACAAGTTCCCGCCGCTGATCAGCCTGGGCGTCACCGTCGCGCTGATCGCGGGCGGGGTGATCTGGTCGCTGGTGAAGACGAAGGCGGAGGAGCCCTCGGCGGCCTGATACGAGGGGCGGGCGGAAACGCCCGCCTCTTACACCGCCATCAGCAGGACGTCGTCGTCGCGCGGAGCCGCGGCTTCGAACGAGGGCAGGGGCTCGAACTCTTCTTCCTCGACCTGCGCGGCGCCAAGCCCGTCGAGCTTGAAATGGCCGAGCCGGCGCTCGTCGTCGGAGCGCCACGCCTTGTCGAGATTGAGCGCGCTGATGAACAGCGCGCCGTGGCGTTCGAACATCTGGTGCGGGGCCAGCGTCATGCGCGTGCCGTTATACTGGGCGGTGACCCGCCGACGGCGCGCGATGGCTTCCATCACTTTCAGCCGAGTTTCGTCCATGAGAATTGCCTTGGGGAGGGGGTATTGTGCGTTGCAGCAAGAATGCACATTCCACCTTGGGCGGGCAAGTGGAAAACGTTCCCATACACGCAGCTTTCCTTTTCCCCTGCCAATAAAAATGTCCGCCGGAGGCCTCTCGGCTTCCGACGGACAGGCTTTCCTCCCCAGGAAAGCTCGGGAGGCGCGGGGCTTGGGTCGCAAGGGCCCCGCGCCAAGAAAGGTGACGCGAGGGGGTGCAACGGGCCCCTCGCGCCGAACTCGTGTCAGGAGGCGAACGGTTCCCCCCCCCCCCCCCCGCGGCTTTTATGCGGCGAACTGGTTCATCGTATTGTCCTTGCCCGCGGCCTTGAGGGCCGCTTCGCCGGCGAAATATTCCTTGTGGTCGTCGCCGATGTCGCTGCCGCTCATATTCTGGTGTTTCACGCAGGCGATACCCTGGCGGATTTCGGCGCGCTGGACGCCCTTGACGTAGCCGAGCATCGCTTCGTCGCCGAAATATTCCTTGGCGAGGTTGTCGGTGCTGAGCGCCGCGGTGTGGTAGGTCGGCAGCGTGATGAGGTGGTGGAAGATGCCCGCCCGCTTCGCCGCGTCGCGCTGGAAGGTGCGGATGCGGTTGTCGGCCTCTTCGCCCAGCGGCGTCGCGTCATAATCGGCGCTCATCAGCTTGGCGCGGTCATAGGCGGTGACGTCCTTGCCTTCCTTTTCCCAGGCGTCGAACACCTGCTGGCGGAAGTTGAGCGTCCAGTTGAAGCTCGGCGAATTATTATAGGCGAGCTTGGCATTGGGGACGACTTCGCGGATGCGGTCGACCATGCCGGCGATCTGTTCGATGTGCGGCTTTTCGGTCTCGATCCAGAGCAGGTCGGCGCCGTTCTGCAGGCTGGCGATGCAGTCCATGACGCAGCGATCCTCGCCGGTTCCGGGGCGGAACTGATAGAGGTTCGAGGGCAGGCGCTTCGGGCGCATCAGCTTGCCGTCGCGGTTGATAAGGACATCGCCGGGGTTGCCCGCGCCTTCGACCTCTTCGCAATCGAGATAGCTGTTATACTGGTCGCCGAGGTCGCCGGGTTCCTTCGAGAAGGCGATCTGCTTGGTGAGGCCCGCGCCGAGGCTGTCGGTGCGCGTCACGATGATGCCATCCTCGACGCCGAGTTCCATGAAGGCGTAGCGGCAGGCGCGGATCTTCGCGATGAAATCCTCGTGCGGCACGGTGACCTTGCCGTCCTGGTGGCCGCACTGTTTTTCGTCGGAGACCTGGTTCTCGATCTGGAGGGCGCAGGCGCCGGCCTCGATCATCTTCTTGGCGAGCAGATAGGTCGCCTCAGCATTGCCGAAGCCCGCGTCGATGTCGGCGATGATCGGCACCACGTGAGTCTCATGATTGTCGATCGCGGCCTGGATCTGCTTGGCCTTGAGCTCGTCGCCCTCGGCGCGCGCGGCGTCGAGGTCGCGGAACAGCATGCCGAGCTCGCGGGCGTCGGCCTGGCGCAGGAAGGTGTAGATTTCCT
This sequence comes from Sphingopyxis sp. H050, assembly GCF_001468265.1. Taxonomy (GTDB): domain Bacteria; phylum Pseudomonadota; class Alphaproteobacteria; order Sphingomonadales; family Sphingomonadaceae; genus Sphingopyxis. The sequence goes on from NZ_LNRZ01000002.1 coordinate 196,236, forward strand.
CGATCAGCGCCGGGACGCTGGTCTTCTCGTGCATCGACTGGTCGGGCAGCGGCCCGAATTCGCTGCGCAGCGCGGCGATCATCCAGCCCGAGAGATAGATGTAGCGGCCCTTGACCGTGCCGAAATGCTTCTTGATCGAGATCATCTTCTGCTGCGCGATGAAGCCGTGCCAGCAGCCGAGCGACTGGGTGTAGTTCGCGGGATCGGCGTCATAGGCGGCCATGTCGGCGCGCATGATGCGGGCGGTGTAGCGGGCGATGTCGAGGCCGGTGCGGAACTTGTTCTGGGCGCGCATGCGGGCGATGCTTTCGCCGCTGATGCCGTCCCACGTGCCGTCATAGTCGCGGATGAGGCGACCCGCCTGTGCCATGTCTTCCTGATAACCCATCGTCGTATCCTTGTGAGGAGGTGATGGGGGGATGTTGGAGAGATTGCCCCGGAAAGTGAAAAGCTTTGTCAATAATATTTGTGAAATATCGGCATCAGGTGTAAATGAATATGTAAAGCTGTAAAGAAAGTGACAAGAGTGATGGGGGAACGGCGGGTGTTTGCGGGGCCGGCGGTGCGCAAGGTGCGGCGCGGGGCAGGGATGACGCAGGCGGCCATGGCCGAGGCGCTCGACATTTCGCCGAGCTATCTGAACCTGATCGAGCATGGCCAGCGGCCGCTCAGTGCCACGGTGATCGTGCGGCTCGCCGAGCGGTTCGGCTTCGATGCGGCGAAGCTCGGCGCCGACGAAGTGCCGGGCGGGCTTGCGGGGCTGCGGCGACGGCTCGCCGATCCGCGCTTTGCCGATCTGGGGATCGGTTCGCAGGAGGTCGAGGAGTGGTTGCAGACCGCGCCGGCTACCGCGGCGGCCTTTGCGCGATTGTTCGATGCGGCGCCCGAGGGGCGCGCGGAAGGGGAAGGCGATGCGCCCGAAGTTGCCGCGGTGCGCCGTGCGATCGAGAAATGGCGCAACCATTTCCCCGATCTGGACGCGCGTGCCGAGGAATTGGCGGACGAACTGCGGCTGGCGGGCGGCGACCTTTACGGCACGATTTCCGAGCGTTTGCGCACGCGGCACCAGCTCGGCATCCGGATTTTGCCGAGCGACGTCATGCCCGATCGGCTGCGCTGGCTCGACTGGCACGCCCGGCAACTTATGCTGAGCGAATTGCTGCGTCCCGCGTCGCGCACCTTCCAGGCGGCGGCGACGCTGGCGCAGGTCGAGGCAAAGGGTGAGATCGACGCGCTGGTCGCTGGCGCCGAGTTTGCCGAACCCGCCGCCGCGCGCCTGTTCGAGCGCCATTTGATCCACTATTTCGCCGCCGCGCTGATGATGCCCTACGGCCGCTTCCTGCGCGCCTGCGATGCGACAGGCTATGATCTGTTGCTGCTCCAGCGGCGGTTCGGCGCGGGCTATGAGCAGGTCGCGCACCGGTTGACGACGTTGCAGCGGGTGGGCGCGCGCGGGCTGCCCTTCTTCATGCTGCGCATCGACCGCGCGGGGCAGGGGAGCAAGCGCTATGCCGGGGCGAGCCAGTCGCCGCTGGTCGACGGGGACGCGCGCTGCCCGCTGTGGGGCGTCCACGAAGCGTTCGCGCGGCCCGGCGAAGTCATCGCCGATCTGGTCGAGCTGGAGGACGGCTCGCGCTGGTTCACCCAGTCGCGCAGCGTCGCGGCTCCGGGCGCAACGGGCAGCGGGACGCCGGCGCGCTTTGCCGTGTGCGTGGGCGTCGATGCCAAGGTCGCCGCACCGCTGATCGCGGCGCGCGGCATCGACCTGATGCGGAGCGCGACGACGCCGATCGGGCTCGGTTGCCGGCGCTGCACGCGCACGGGCTGCGTCCAGCGCTCGATGCCGCCCTTGGGGCGTCCGCTGCGGTTCCGCGAGGGCGAGCGGGGAATGAGTGCGTTCGATTTTGCAGGGGATTGAGGGGTTTTTTGGCTATTTTGGGGATGGATTCCAGACATTCCTGCTCCAACCCTCGTCATGCTGAACTTGTTTCAGCATCCATGGCCTGAGCTCGAATTAAACGCGGCGCCGAAGGAAACGGTCGACCATGGATCCTGAAACAAGTTCAGGATGACGAAGAAAGACCATGGATCCGGAAACAAGTTCAGGATGACGAAAAAAAGAGCGCATCTCATGTGATCCCCGGCGAAAGCCGGGGCCGGAGTAAGAACGCAAACCTGTTCGATTTCGCCCTGGGCCCCGGCTTTCGCCGGGGATCACATCAAGCATAGCCGAAACCGGTCGCGTTCGGACACCGCCGCATTTAAGAAATCCGTTTCAATGCCGTAGTTTGACGAGGGCGGTGGGCGCTATTGAACTTTGGGACCGTTTTAGAGGATGCTGGTTCGGATCAAACCGGAGGACGCCGCGATCGGCATGTTCATCCACGCCTTTGAAGGGTCGTGGTTCGATCACCCGTTCTGGACGAAGCATTTTCGCATCGAAACCGCCGAACAGCTTGCGCGTATCCGCAGTTCCAGCATCGACGCCGTCGTTATCGACCAGTCGCGAAGCGAGGTGACTCCGGTCGACGAGCCTGCCGCCGAGCCGGCCCCGATCCGGTTCCTGCGCGCCGAACGGTCGCCGCGGCCGATCCGCAGCGAGCCCGTTGTGTTCGGCAACCCGTCCGGCCCGCCCCGCGACGAACCGCGGTCCCGACCCGGCTATGACGCGGAACGACGGCGCGCGGGGCAGATCATCGACAAATCGCGCATTGCCGTGGTCGACATGTTCGAAACGGCGCGACTCGGCCGCGCGATCGAGGCGCGCCGGATGGCGCCGCTGGCCCGCTCGATCGGCAAATCGATCGAACGCGACGCCCGCGCGCTGATCAACCTCGTCCGGCTGAAAGAGAAGGACGAATATACCTATCTCCACTCGGTCGCGGTCTGCGCGCTGATGATGAATTTCGGCCGCCATCTGGGACTCGACGAGGATGTCGTGCAGGATCTGGGCGTCGCCGGCCTGCTGCACGACGTCGGCAAGGTCGCGATCGCCGATGAGATATTGAACAAGAATGGCGGCCTGTCGGCGGGCGAACTGCATTCGGTGCGCGGGCATCCCGATGCCGGGCGCCAGTTGCTGGAAAGCTCGCCGGGGGTGCCCGACGCGGCGCTCGAGGTCAGCCTGCGCCACCACGAAAAGGTCGACGGCAGCGGCTATCCGGGCGGTCTGAAGGGCGACGAACTGTCGCTGTTCGCGCGCATGGGTGCGATCTGCGACGTCTATGACGCGGTAACCTCCGACCGGCCTTACAAAAATGCCTGGGCGCCGTGCGATGCGCTGACCGAGATGCAGTCGTGGACGGGGCATTTCGACGAGCCATTGCTCGCCAAGTTCGCCGACAGCCTGGGCATTTATGCGATCGGCACGCTCGTCCGCCTGTCGACGGGCGAACTCGGGATCGTGATGGGCAATGCGGGCGAGGCGTGCGAAACGGTGGTCGTCCGCGTCTTCTTCGATTGCGAAACGCTGCTCGAATGCGAACCCTTTGACCGCCCTATCGCGCCGTCGGCAGAAAATCCCCGCATTACAGGGCGTGACAGTCCGACCTTCTGGCGCTTTCCCGATTGGGACGCGATGCGGTTTCGCGTGATGGCGGCGCAGCTGACATAGCGCCGAGCGCGCTTATTCCCGCGCCTTTGCGGCGGCGCGCACATCCTGGCAGCGCGACAGCGGGATGACCAAAATATCGTCGCCGTCGACGATCACCGCGACATCCTCCATTCCGACGAGCGAGACGCGCTTGCCGCCTGCGCGGACCAGATTGCCGCGGCTGTCGTGCAGGAAAACGTCGCCTTGTGCCGCGTTTCCGGCGCTGTCCTTGTCTTCGGCGAGCGCGTGGACGCTGTGCCAGCTGCCGAGGTCGGACCAGCCCATCGCGACCGGGACTACGGCAACGCGGTCGTCCTTTTCCATCACGGCATAGTCGATCGAATCCGACGGCGCCTTGGCGAACTCGATCGCGTCGGCGTGCAGCGCATCGCCGTCGCGCATCCCGGCGGCCACCGCGGCGTCGGCGGCTTCGAAGATCGCGCGGCAATGGTCGAGCATCGCCTCCCGCATCCGCCCGGCGCGAAAGAGGAAAATGCCGGCGTTCCAGCTGTAGCCGCCCGCGGCGAGCATCCGCTCGGCCTCATCGAGTGGCGGCTTTTCGACGAACCGGGCGACGGCGAAGCCGTGCTCCAGCGCTTCGCCGCTCGCTATGTAACCGAATCCGGTGTCGGGACGATCGGGGGTGATTCCGAACGTGACGAGCCAGCCCTGCTGCGCCAGCAGCGCGCCCTTGGCGATGGCGGCATGGAAGGCCGGAACATCGGCGATCACATGGTCGCTCGGCATGACGAGCAGCAGCGTGTCGGCGTCGGCCTGCGCGACGGCAAGCGCGATTGCAGCGGCGGTGTTTCGCGGCATCGGTTCGACCAGCAGCTGCGCCTCTTGCGCGCCCATCTGTTCGCGCACCTGGCCGACATGTCCGTCGCCGCAGATGACGACCGGCGGCGCGAAATGCTGGCCCGCCGGGGTACGCGCGACGGTCTGGCGGAAGAGGCTTTCGCGGCTGTTGAGGGCCAGAAACTGTTTGGCGCGCGTACCGCGCGAGGCGGGCCAGAGCCGGGTGCCGGCGCCGCCGCACAGAATGACGGGCTGAATCATCAAGGTCATGCAGTGGCTCTATAGCCTCTCTAGGCGCTGGTCATCCCTCGAATAAGGGCAATAAGTGAGTGTAAAATTAACCGACAGTTGACGCCTGACGACTAGGATAAGTTCCGAAAGGTGCAGGCGCTTCGAATGTTCCGGTTGTTCAAACATTATGTGCCGCACGCCGTCGTCTGGCTGGCGCTGATCGAGTTCATCGCGCTGCTCGGTTCGGCCGAGGCGGCCTGGCATCTTTACGCCCATTTCGCCGATTTCGATGCCGGTGCGCTGCGCGACCGCTGGCTGCCGCTGACGACCTTTGCGGTGTCCAACTCGCTCGCGATGATGGCGACGGGAATGTATGGGAACGAGGCGCTGCGGTCGATGAAGTTCGCGACCGCGCGCCTGCTCGCGGCGATTTCGCTCGGGGTCATATTCCTTGCGGTGGTCGGCTTCCTGCTGCCCACGGCGACCCTGTGGCGCGTCAACAGCCTTTATGCGATGGCGCTGGCGATCGCGGCGCTGTTCGTGACGCGGCTGATCCTGACCCAATCGGCGGGCGCCGAGGCGTTCAAGCGGCGCATTCTCGTGCTTGGCGCGGGAACGCGCGCGGCGCGGCTCCAGGCGCTGGCCGATGCGTCCGGCAGCGGCATCGCGATTGCGGGCTTCGTCGCCATGTCGGCGAGCGAAAAGACGATCAAGGGCGCGGTGCCGCGCGATGCGCTCGCGAATCTGTCCGACCATGTCGTCGCGCTGGGCGCGGGCGAGGTCGTGTTGGCGATGGAGGAGCGGCGCGGATCGCTGCCACTGGCCGACCTGTTGCGCGTCAAGACGACCGGGGTGCATGTCAACGACATCGCGAGCTTTATCGAGCGCGAGACGGGGCGGGTCGATCTGGCGACGACCAACCCGAGCGCGCTGATCTTTTCCGACGGCTTTTCGGCCGGGCAGCGCATCTCGCGCGTCGGCAAGCGATTGTTCGACATCCTCGCCAGCCTGGCGGTGCTGATCGTCGGGCTGCCGCTGATCCTGATCGCGGGGATCGCGGTCAAACTCGATAGCCGGGGGCCGCTCTTCTATCGTCAGGCGCGCGTCGGCCTGTATGCCGAACCCTATCAGATCTGGAAGATCCGCTCGATGCGCACCGATGCCGAGGCGGGGGGGCGGGCCGTGTGGGCGGCGGAGAACGACCCGCGCATCACCCGGGTCGGCAGCATCATCCGCAAGGCGCGGATCGACGAACTGCCGCAGCTCTGGTGCGTGCTCAAAGGCGATATGAGCATCGTCGGGCCGCGGCCCGAGCGGCCGAGTTTCGTCGAGGAACTGGAGCGCGAGCTCCCCTATTATGCCGAGCGGCACATGGTGAAGCCGGGGCTGACCGGCTGGGCGCAGATCAACTATCCCTATGGCGCGTCGGTCGAGGATGCGCGGGTGAAGCTCGAGTACGACCTTTATTATGCGAAGAATTACTCGCCTTTCCTCGACCTGCTGATCCTGCTCCAGACGGTTCGCGTCGTGCTGTGGCCCGAGGGGGCGCGCTGACCGTGGCGCTGGCGACGCTGTCCCAGATCCTCTCGGCGCTCGCGCTTGCCGCTTTTGCGGGCGTGACGCTGTGGCTGGCCGCCCGGCCGCGCCAGCGGATGGCGGTGCTGATGCCGTCGCCGCGCTGGCTGGTCGGGGCGGCGGCCGCGGCAACCGGCTGGTGCGCGGCGCTTTACGCGTTCGGCGCGGGGTCGCCGCATGTTCTCGTCGCGCAGGCGCTGCGCGACGTCGCGATGCTCGGCTGGCTGGGCGCGACCTTCTGGTCGCCGCAGGCGCCGATGTCGCGCCCGCTGCACCTGATCTGGCGCCTGCTCGTCGCGATCAGCCTGGTGACGCTTGTTGCGGGCGGCGCGGCGCCTTGGCGCGAGGGTTCGGCGGACATCGCGCCCGCGCTGGCCATTTCGGCGATGATCGTCGCGATCGGCGGGCTGCTGATCGTCGATGGCGCGGTCCGGCGCGGGGGTGCGGGGCTGCGGATGCCGGTGATGGCGGTCGCGGGCGGCTTTGCGATGCTGTGGGCGTATGAGCTCAACGTTCAATTGATCGGCGCGCTCACCGGCAAGCCCGCGTCGACGCTGATCCTGCTGTTGCCGGCGGTCGCCTTGATGCTGCTCCCGACGTTCGTCGTGGCGGCGATGGACATCGGGCGCGAGCGGATGCGGCTGTCGCGGACCGCGGCGATGCGCACGCTGATTCTGCTCGGCGCCGCGATCTACCTGATCCTGATCGGGCTCGCCGGCGCCGTCGCGCGGCTCGTCGGCGGCGATTATGGCGAGCTGGCGCAGGGCACGTTCCTGATCGTCGCGCTGGGTGCGGGCGGGCTGCTGTTGCTGTCGGCGCGAACCCGGGCGTGGCTGTCGGTGATGATCTCGAAGCATTTCTTCGAGCATCGCTACGACTATCGTGCCGAGTGGATGCGCTTCACCGCGACGCTGGCGCAGGGGGACGTCGGCGACGGGGGCGAGGACGACCGCAATTTGCACCGCCGCGTCGCCAAGGCGCTGGCCGAGCTGACGGGCAGCCCGGGCGCGCTGCTGATGCTGCCCGATGCGATGGGCGCCTTTCGCGTCGCCGAGCAATGGCGCTGGCCCGCGGGAATCGAGGAGGACGCGGAGCTGTCGCTGCGTTCGGCGTTCATGTTGCAGGAAACGCGGCATATCGTCGACCTCGACGCCGAGCGCCGGGGGAAGCGGCAGGGCGAGCAGGATCTGGCGATCCCGGAATGGCTGATCGCGGACACGCGCGCCTGGGTGGTGGCGCCGGTGCTGCATTTCCAGCGGATGATCGCGGTGGCGGTGCTGCACCGTCCATCGGTGTCGCGGGCGCTGGATTGGGAAGACCTGGACGTGCTGCGCATCGCGGGGCAGCAGGCAGCGAGCTATCTGGCCGAATCGCAGAGCCAGGCGGCGCTTTCCGAAGCGAAGCGCTTCGACGAATTCAACCGCCGTTTTGCGTTCATCATGCACGACATCAAGAATCTGGCGAGCCAGCTGAGCCTGCTTGCCAGTAACGCCGAGCGCCACGCCGACAAGCCGGCGTTCCGCGCCGACATGATCGAGACGCTGAAGATTTCGTCGGGTCGGCTGTCCGACCTGCTCGTCCGCCTGTCGCCACGCGAGCGGGGCCAAACGGTGGAAGCGAGCCGGTCTTTCGTCGAGCCGCTGCTCAACAGTATTGCCGCCGAGGTGAAAGCGCGCCGCGCGCTGTTTGTCGGTTGTCAGGCGGGGCTGGCGGCATGGGGCGAAGCGGGATCGATCCGGCAGATCGTCCAGCACCTCGTCGCCAATGCGATCGACGCTTCCGCGGCCGACACGCCGGTTCAGCTCATTGCGGTCGCCGAGCATGGCCGCGTGCGGATCGATGTCATCGACCAGGGCAGCGGCATGAGCCGCGCCTTCATCCGCGACGAGCTGTTCAAGCCTTTCGTGTCGACCAAGGAAGGCGGCTTCGGCCTCGGTGCGTTCGAGGCGTTGCAGTTGGCGCAGGCGATGGGGGGATCGATCGAGGTTGCGAGCGAGCCCGGCAAGGGCAGCAATTTCACGCTGTGGCTGCCGCTCGCCGACGCCCATGCCGATGCCGCAGACCGGATGATGAAAGCAGGATGACGATGAGCGAGGGCGGGACCGACATGCGCAAGCTGCTGGTGGTGGAAGACGACCCCGGGCTGCAGGCGCAGCTCAAATGGGCCTATGACGGCTATGAGGTGCTGATCGCGGGCGATCACGACAGCGCCATCGACCTGCTGCGCGCCGAGGAGCCCGCGGTGGTGACGCTCGACCTGGGCCTGCCGCCCGATCCCGACGGGACACGCGAAGGCTTCCGCATATTGAAGGCGATCCTGGAGCATAAGCCCGACACCAAGGTCATCGTCGTGTCGGGGCACGGCGAGCGGACGAGCGCCCTGGCGGCGATCGCCAACGGAGCCTGGGATTTCTACCAGAAGCCGATCGACATCGAGGAGCTGGGGCTGATCGTACGGCGCGCCTTTCACGTCCGCGAACTCGAAGTCGAGAATGCGCGGCTCGCCGACCAGGGCAGCGGCGACAATCGCGTCCTTGGCGGGATGATCACCGGCGCGCCCGAGATGCTGAAGGTCGCGCGCACGATCGAACGCGTCGCGAACCTGGACGTTTCGGTCATGCTGCTCGGCGCCAGCGGCACCGGCAAGGAATTGCTGGCGCGCGGGCTGCACGAGGCGAGCGGTCGGCGCGACGGCGCGTTTGTCGCCATCAACTGCGCCGCGATCCCCGAGAACCTGCTGGAAAGCGAATTGTTCGGGCATGAAAAGGGTGCGTTTACCGGCGCAGTAAAGACGACCGAGGGCAAGATCGAACTCGCGCATGGCGGCACCTTGTTCCTTGACGAGGTCGGCGACATCCCGCTGCCGTTGCAGGTCAAGCTGCTGCGGTTCCTGCAGGAACGGACGATCGAGCGCATCGGAGGGCGCAAGGCGATTGCGGTCGATACGCGCATCGTCTGCGCGACGCACCGCGACCTCGACGCGATGATCGCCGAGCAGAGCTTTCGCGACGATCTTTATTACCGCCTCGCCGAGATGGTGGTGAAAATCCCCGCGCTCGCCGAGCGGCCGGGCGACGCGGTGCTGCTTGCCCGCCATTTCCTTCACCAATATGCGCCCGAGATGAACCCCGCCATGCGCGGTTTCGCGCCCGACGCGCTGCAGGCGATCGACGAAGGCCGCTGGCCGGGCAATGTCCGCGAGCTGGAGAATCGCATCAAGCGCGCCGTGATCATGGCCGACGGCAAGCTGGTGATGAAGGCCGATCTCGATCTTGCGGGCGGCCAGGACGGCGAGGGCGAGGATTATCTGAACCTGCGTGCGGCGCGCGAGGCCGCCGATCGCGTCGCGATCCGCCGCGCGATGACGCAGAGCGAAGGCAATATCTCGCTCGCGGCGAAGCTGCTGGGGATCAGCCGTCCGACACTCTATGACCTGCTCAAGCAATATCGGATGCAGGCCGCCTGAATGGGCCTCGGTCGACCTTTTATTTTTCGTCATGCTGAACTTGTTTCAGCATCCATGGCCGGTGCTCTCAGCGCGCGCTCCGTGTTGGGAGACGCCGGGCCATGGACCCTGAAACAAGTTCAGGGTGACGAGAGATGAAACATTTTGTGTTGGCGGTGCTCGTGGCGGCCGCGGCTTTGGCCGGGTGCGACGCACCGCCCCCCGAAAGGGCGCGGGCGCAGCTGCAGGAGCGCCGCGCCGAGCTGCAACAGGCGATCGCCGCCGACCCGAAGGCGATGGAAGCGCGCGTCGAGCTGGCGCGCATCTTTATCCGGTTGGGCGACGGGGTCAGCGCCGAAAATGCCGTGCAGGGCGCGCTCGCCGCCGGCGGGAACGGCGACTATCTGCGGCCTTTGCTCGCGCGCGCTTATGCCTTGCAGGGCGAAGGAGCCCGGGCGTTCGAGACGATCGACGCCGGCCCGATCGCACCCGAGATGATCGGCGAGGCGGCTTGGGTCGCAGGCGACGTCCATCTGTCGAACGGCGATCTCAATGCCGCGCGCGATGCCTATGATCGCGCCGTCCGCGAGCTGCCGCGCGAATCGATGCTGTGGGTCGACGTCGCGCGCTTTCGCGATGCCAATGCCGATACGATGGGCGCGCGCGACGCGATCGACTATGCGATCGAGCTCGACGGACAGAATAGCGCGGCGCTGACCTATAAGGCGAACCTCGTTCGGACCGAGGAGGGGCTGACGGCCTCGCTGCCCTGGTACGACAGGGCGCTGGCGGCCGATCCCGACAACGCCGGCGCGCTGATCGAGCAGGCCGCGACGCTGGGCGATCTTGGCCGCTATCGCGACATGCTGGTGGCGGTGCGTCATGCCGCGACGCTGGTCCCGCGCGAGCCGCGCATCTATTATCTGCAGGCAGTGGTCGCGGCGCGCGCCGAAAATTACGGGCTGGCGCGCAGCCTGCTCCAGCGCACGCGCGGCGAACTCGACAACGAGCCTGGCTTCATGCTGCTGAGCGCGATCGTCGAGTTGCAGCTGGGCGGCGAGGCGGTGGCGGCGACCTGGGCCGACCGGCTGCTGGTCGAGCAGCCGAATAATCTTACGGCGCGCCGGTTGCTGGCGGTCGCCGAGTGGGCCGATGGCGACGCCGATGCGGCGGCGGCGGCGATCGCGCCGATCGCCGACCGCGCCGATGCGGACAGCTGGTCGCTGCTGCTGGCAGCGCGTGTTGCGGCCGAACTCGGGCGCAACGCCGAATCCGCGGCTTATGAGGCGCGGGCGGCGGCGCTGTCGCCGGGCGAGGCCGCGCCTTTCGCGGCGAACAACAGCTACGGCCTGGTGTCGATGGAGGCGGACGCCGAGCCGCTCAATCCGGCAAAGGCGATTCCGGCGATCTCGGCGGATATCGCGAGCGGCAATACGGCCCGTGCGATCGAGCGCGCCACCAGGCTCCGCGACGCCAACCGGGGCGTGGCCGACGCGCATATCCTGCTCGGCGATGCGGCGCTGGCGGGCGGCCGCTATGATCTGGCGGTGCAATCCTATCGCGCCGCGCGCGATCTCGACGCAGGAGAACGCACGACGTTGCGGCTCGCCAATGCGCTGTTCCGTGTCGGCGATGCGGCGGGGTCGGGCGCCGCGATCCTGGCGCTGCGCGACAGCCAGCCGTCGAGCATCGCCGCCGACCGGCTTGCCGGGCATCTGGCGATGGATATCGAACATTGGGATCAGGCGATCGCGCATTTCGAGCGCGTGCGACGGCGGATCGGCAACCGCGATGTCATTGTGCTCAGCGAACTGGCGCGCGCGTGGGCGGCGAAGGGCAGGGCGGACCGCGCGCTGCCGCTGATCGCCTATGCCTACCGGCTACAGCCGCTCAACGCCGAGATCATGGAGCGCTATGCCGAACTGCTCGATAGGCAGGGCGACCGGCAGGGTGCAGCGGATCTGCGGGATAAGGCGGCGCAGATCGGGCGATAGAAATTCCGCCCTGCGGCGAAGGCGTTGAGAGGGACCGCGCGCGGAGTGCGTGGTGGAGGGGCCGCTTCATTGCCCCTCGGTCAGCGCTTCGCGCTGCCACCTCCCCATCGCGGCGCGACAGGGGGGCGCAATTGTCACGCCTCGGTGAGGTCGAGCAGCGTCCGCGCGTCGAGACCGACGCGCTTCATCTGCTGCGCGATCGGGGGCCAGACGTTGGTCAGGAAATCCTGGCGCATCAGGTCGCGGAGGCGATCGGTCGCGCCCTCGGCGACGAACATGCCGACGCCGCGCTTGACCGTCACCAGCCCTTCGTCCTGAAAGGTCTGATAGGCCTTCGCCACGGTCAGCGGATTGGCGCCTTCGTCGGCGGCGAGCGATCGGACCGACGGCAGCATGTCGCCGTCGCGATAGGTGCCGTCGAGGATGGCGCTGGCGATGACATCGCGGAGGCGCTGGTAAACGGGCTTGGACTGATCGAGCATGCCGCCTTAATGCCATAAGACAGCAGCACAGTCAAATCCGAAAAATTATAAAATTAGCAGCCGGATTGAAATTAAATGTCCCAGGCTCGGACGACGTCGTTATATTCGGGGCGCGGACGTTCGGACAGCTGGCCCTTCGCGGTGCCGAGGAAGAAATATCCTACAATCGTGTCGCCGTCGCCCGCGCCAAATGCCTTGGCGACGTCGGGGCTGTAGGCCGCCCAGCCGGTAAGCCAGCTGCCCACATAGCCATGGGCATGCGCGGCGTGGAGCAGGTTCATGCCAAGCGCGCCGGCCGACATCTGCTGTTCCCAAATCGGGATCTTGCTGCCCGCGACCGGGGTGGAGATCAGCACGAGCAAGGTCGGCGCCTGATGCGCGAACTGGTCGAGCGCCGACAGGTCCATCCCCGCCGCGCCCGGATTTTCGGCGACCCAGGCGTCCTTGAGCAGCGTCGCGAAGGTCCCGCGCTGGTCGCCTGCAACCGTGACGATCCGCCAGGGGGCTAGCTTGCCATGATCGGGGGTGCGCAGCGCGAGCGCGATGATCTGGCGAAGCTCGGCGTCGTCCGGGCCGGGCGCCACCATGTCGCGCGCCTTGCCCGAGCGGCGGGTGGCGAGGTGCGCGCGAAGCGAGCTGGTGTCGTTGAACATGCGGGCCATTTGGCGGCACGGCGCGGCGCACGCAACCCCTGCAATTGCGCCCGGCCGATGGTTTCTGACGCAATTAGATTCTTCCCATACGCAATTTTCGCGCTAGGTTGCCCCATTCGCGCGGCGGACGGCCGCGGACAAAAATATCCGGGAAAAGGGACGCATTTACATGAAAGATATGGCCTCTTGGGACGAGGGAGACTGGATCGCAGTTATCGCGCTGCTCGTCCTTGGTGTGTTTCTGACGATCGGCGCCTTGATCGCCGGCAGCAAGAAACCCGAGTTCGCCGGGCACCCCAAGGGCCTCTACATGCTCTTCTTCGCCGAGATGTGGGAGCGCTTCTCCTATTACGGCATGCGGGCGCTGCTGATCTTCTACCTGACGCAGCACTGGCTGTTTTCGGACGGTAAGTCGAACCTGATCTATGGCGCCTATACCAGCCTGGTCTATATTACCCCGGTGCTCGGCGGCTATCTCGCCGACCGCTATCTGGGGCAGCGCAAGGCGGTGCTGTTCGGCGGCGTGCTGCTCGCGCTCGGCCATTTGTTCATGGCGTTCGAGGGCGTCGGCGGACAGGAAGACGCGACAATCAACGTCTTCTGGCTCGCGCTCGCGCTGATCATCGTCGGTTCGGGCTTCCTCAAGGCCAATATCTCGGTGATGGTCGGCCAGCTGTATCGCCTGACCGACATGCGCCGCGACGCCGCCTACACGATCTTCTACATGGGGATTAATGTCGGCGCGGCGCTCGGCACGATCCTTGTCGGCTATCTCGGCCAGAAGATCGGCTGGGCCTATGGCTTCGGCCTCGCGGGGATTGGCATGGTCGCCGGCCTGATCGTCTTCGTGCTCGGCAAGAAGGTGCTGCTTGGCGCAGGCGAAGCGCCGGCGCCGCTGTCGAAGCAGAAGGAAACGACGATTTATGCGATCGGCGTCGGCGCCGTCGCGGTGATGTGGGCGCTCGTCCAGTATCAGGATATCATCCAGAACCTGCTGATCGTCTCGGGCCTCGCGCTGCTCGGCTATGTTCTCTACGAAAGCTTCAAGCTCGACAAGGAACCGCGCGAGCGCATGTTCGCGATCCTGTTCCTGATCGCCCTGAATCCGCTGTTCTGGGGCCTGTTCGAACAGGCCGGCGGCAGCTTCAACCTCTACACCGACCGCTATGTCGACAAGGGCGGCGTGCCCGCGTCGGTGTTCCAGTCGATCAATCCGATCTACATCATCCTGTTCGCGCCGATCTTTGCCGCGCTGTGGCAATGGCTCGGCAAGAAGGGGCTCGAGCCTTCGGCGCCGGCGAAATTCGCGCTGGCGCTGGCGCAGGTCGGGCTCGGATTCCTCGTCTTTGTCTGGGGCGCGAACAGCGTCGGGCCCGAAGTCGCGACGCCCGTCCTCTTCGTCTTCCTGCTCTACATGCTCCACACCACCGGGGAGCTTTGCCTGTCGCCCGTCGGCCTCAGCGCGATGAACCGGCTGGCGCCGAGCTACCTCGCGTCGCTGATCATGGGCGCCTGGTTCTACATGACAGCGGTCGGCAATTTCGTCGCCGGCAAGATCGGTGAAGCGACCGGCGGCGAGAGCGGCAACATGACCAAGGAAGCCACGCTGGGCATCTATTGGGAAATCGGCCTCATCACGATCGGCGTCAGCGTCGTCGTGCTGGCGCTGTCGCCGATCGTGAAGAAGTGGATGCATCTCGACACGCTGCGCGACCGGGAAGAGATTCCGGGCAAGGAAGAGCTGGGCGAGCCGCAGGCGGCGGGCACCCATCCGCAGGGGGTTTAAAACATGGTCAGGGGGATCAAGAGCAGCCTGCTGGCTGCGGCGTCGCTGGCGCTCGTTGGCTGCGCGGCTGGCGGCGGGGAAACGGCGTCGGCAGGTGACAAGCCCGCGCCCACCGAAAAGCCGGTCAAGTTCGACAAGGATCCCTATCCCTCGACCTACAAGGGATATCCCACGACGCTGACGGTGGTGAAGAATGTCACCATCTTCGACGGCGAGGGCGGGCGGATCGACAATGGGTCGGTCGTGCTGTCGAGCGGCAAGGTCGACAGGATCGGCGGGCCCGACATGGAGTTGCCGACCGACGCCTATGTCGTCGACGGCACCGGCAAGTTCGTCACCCCCGGCGTGATCGACATCCACAGCCACCTCGGCGACTATCCGTCGCCCTCGGTCGATGCGCATTCCGACGGCAATGAGGCGACCTCGCCGACGACGCCCGAAGTGTGGTCCGAGCATAGCGTGTGGCCGCAGGACCCCGGCTTCAGCCGCGCGCTCGCCAACGGCGGGGTGACGACGCTGGAGATATTGCCGGGCAGCGCGAACCTGATGGGCGGCCGTTCGGTCACGCTGAAGAATGTGCCCGCGCGGACGATGCAGGGGATGAAGTTCCCCGGCGCGCCCTACAGCCTGAAGATGGCGTGCGGCGAGAATCCGAAGCGCGTCTATGGCGCCAAGGGCCGCATGCCCTCGACCCGCATGGGCAATCTCGCGGTCAACCGCGCGACGTGGCAGAAGGCGGCGGCGTACAAGAAGAAGCTGGACGAGGGGAAAGCGGTCGACCGCGACCTGGCGATGGAAACGCTCGCGGGCGTGCTGTCGGGCGAAATCCTGATCCAGAATCACTGCTACCGCGCCGACGAGATGGCCATCGTCATCGATATGAGCCACGAGTTCGGATACAAGGTGTCGACCTTTCACCACGCGGTCGAGGCGTACAAGATCGCCGACCTGCTCAAGAAGGAAGGCATTTGCGCCGCGATGTGGGCCGACTGGTGGGGCTTCAAGATGGAGGCCTATGACGCGGTGCCGGAGAATATCGCGCTGATGTTCAAGGAAGGCGCGTGCACGATCGTCCATTCGGACGACGCGAACCAAATCCAGCGGCTCAATCAGGAAGCGGGCAAGGCGCTCGCCGCGGGCCGCCGCATGGGGATGCAGATCAGCGACGAACAGGCGTGGACGTGGCTGGCGATCAACCCTGCGCGCGCGCTGGGTATCGCCGACAAGACGGGGAGCCTGAAGCCGGGCAAGATGGCCGACGTGGTGCTGTGGAACGGCAATCCGCTGAGCGTCTATAGCCGCCCCGAAAAGGTCTGGATCGACGGCGCGCTGATGTTCGACGCGATGGATCCGAAACGGCGTCCGGTGAGCGATTTCGAACTGGGCCAGCCGGGTGAAGGAGACGTGAAATGAGTAAGTGTTTCACGGCCTCCCTTTTCCGTTCGCATCGAGCGAAGTCGAGATGCCAATCGTCCATACGCGCCTTCGGGGTGTCTCGACTTCGCTCGACACGAGCGGGGCTGGGAGGGGCGCTTGCAGCCGTCGCGCTGGTGGCGCTTCCGGCCGCGGCGCAGGACGTCGCGATCACCAATGCGAAGCTCGTCATCGGCGACGGCAGCGCGCCGGTCGAGGGCGGCACTGTCGTCGTCCGCGGCGGCAAGGTCGTCGCGGCGGGCCGCGGCGTTGCGGTTCCGGCGGGCGTCGAGCGCATCGACGCGCAGGGCCGCTATGTGACTCCCGGCATCGTCGCGGCGTTCAGCCGCGTCGGCCTGACCGAGGTCGATGCCGTCACCGGCACCAACGACCGCTCGGCGACGCGGTCGCGCTTTTCGGCCGGGCTCGACATCGCCCCTGCGCTCAACCCGATGGGCTCGCCCGTCGCGGTGAACCGCGCCGCCGGCGTCACGCGCGCGATCGTCGCGCCGGGCGCCAGCGGCAGCCTGTTCGCGGGCCAGGGCGCGGTCGTCGATTTGGCCGACGACAACGACATGGTGACGCGTCCGCGCGCGCTGCAATATGTGGCGTTCGGCGAGGATGGCTCGGCGAAGGCGGGTGGCAGCCGGGCGGCCTTGTTCCTGCTGTTCCGCGAACAATTGCTGGCGGCGCGCAGCTATGCCCGCAACCCCGCGACGCTCGCCGAATGGGGCAGCGATGCGCTGATCCAGCGCGCCGACGCCGATGCGCTGGTGCGCGTGATCAATGGCACGACTCCCTTGTTCGTGCGCGTCGACCGCGCGGCCGACATCCTAAACGTACTGAAGCTGAAGGGAGAGTTCCCGGCGCTGAAGCTGGTGCTCGTCGGCGCGACCGAGGGGTGGCTGGTCGCTGGCGACATCGCCGCGGCGAAGGTGCCGGTGCTCGTCTCGCCGCTCACGGACCTGCCGGGCAGCTTCGAACAGCTCGGCGCGACGCAGTCGAACGCAGGCCGTCTGAAAGCCGCCGGCGTCGACGTGTCGGTCGGCGTGTTCGACGACGATGATGCGCACAAGATGGGCTATGCGACGCAATATGCCGGCAATCTCGTCGGCCTGTCGAAGCTGCCGGGCGCGAGCGGGCTCAGCTGGGATCAGGCCTTCGCCTCGATCAGCAGCGTGCCGGCGAAAGCGGTCGGCATGGACGGCGCGATCGGATCGCTGCGCGCGGGACGTGCCGGCGATATCGTGATCTGGGACAATGACCCGCTCGAACTCGGCAGCCGCCCGACGGCGATCTGGATCGACGGCAAGCGTCAGTCGCTGGTCACGCGTCAGGACCGCCTGCGCGACCGCTATCTGACGCCGACCGAAGGGGCTTTGCCCAAGGCATATGACAGGTAACGGCCGCGCCTGACCAAAAGCGGTCGACGGGGAAAGGAGAGGGCTCCATGCAACCGCTGTCGCTTTTGATCACGACCTGCGTGTTGTTCGTCGGCACGCATTTCGCGCTGTCGCATCCGCTGCGCGCCGGCCTTGCCGGTCGGCTGGGCGAGCGCGGTTTCCTGATCGTCTATTCGGTGGTCGCGATCGCCACCTTTGTGCTGATCGTCCAGGCGTGGCGTGGAATGCCGCCCGAGCCGCCCTTATGGGCGGTCGACGACCCCCTGTGGATGCTGGCCTCGTTGCTGGTGCTGTTCGCCAGCATCCTCTTCATGGGATCGCTGATCGGCAATCCCGCGATGCCCGCGCCGAACGCTGCCGAGGCGGCGCAAGCCGCGCCGCGGGGGGTCTTTGCGATCACGCGCCATCCGATGATGTGGGGCTTTGCGCTGTGGGCGCTCGCGCATGCGCTGGTGATGCCGACGCCGGGACAGATCGTGCTGTCGTCGGCGATCGCCTTCCTCGCGCTCGTCGGATCGGCGGGGCAGGATGCGAAGAAGGCGCGGTTGATGGGCGACAGCTGGCGGCATTGGGCGGCGCGAACCAGCTTCCTGCCCTTCGGCCGCCAGATCGCCGGCGTGACGCCGTGGGGGGACACGATCCCGCGTGCGCATGCATTAGTGGGTGGGATCGCCCTGTGGCTGATTGCGACCTGGGCGCATGGCGCGCTGGGCTTTATGGTTGCGGGAATATGGCGCTGGGTGGGATAGAAAGGGCATGTCCGCCGATACCCACCTGACCGACCTGTCGCTGCGTCTGCTCGGGCGCGCCTATGACCAGCTCGATCCCGAGGAGTCCCGTGTCGTGCGCGCGGTCGCCGAGCGGGCGCTGACCAGCCGCGATGTCGCCGACATCGACGACGCGCAGGCCTCGCGCGGCGACCGGCTCGCCGATCGCGTCGCCGCGGTCGGTGGCTCGTGGGGCTTCATCATCGTCTTCACGCTGGTGCTGTTCGGCTGGATGCTGCTGAATTCCGAAGTGCTGCAGCGCTTCGGGCTGGCCTTCGATCCTTATCCCTTCATTTTCCTGAACCTGATGTTATCGACGCTGGCCGCGGTGCAGGCGCCGATCATCATGATGAGCCAGAACCGGCAGGCGGCGAAGGACAGGCTGACCGCGAGCGTCGATTATGAGATCAACCTGCGCGCCGAGCTGGAGATCATGCGGCTGCACGAGAAGCTGGACCAGATGCAGTTTCACGAGCTGCGCGAAAAGGTGGAGGAGCTTTGCGATCGGCTGGACGGAAAAGGGTAGGCGATAGGTCGCTTTTGGGGTGGTGAGCGGACATTGCCGATCCTCCCCGGCACGGGGAGGGGGACCATGCGAAGCATGGTGGAGGGGCACGTGCAGTCTGGCGCGGCCTACGGTCTCCCGTGCCCCTCCACCACCCTTCGGGTGGTCCCCCTCCCCCTGCGGGGGAGGCTCTTCGCGTCCGCTTCCGGTCGATTCCGTCGCCCTACAACCGCACCATCCGCATGCCCATTTCGCCATAGCGCGGCCCGCTGGTGCCGCCGCGCGGCGCGGCGGCGTCGATGGCGGCGAGGTCGTCGGCGGTGAGCGTTACGTCGACCGCGGCGACGCTGTCCTCCATCGTCGCGCGGCGCTTGGTGCCGGGGATCGGGACGATGTCGTCGCCCTGCGCGAGCAGCCAGGCCAGCGCGACCTGCGCGTTCGAGACGCCGTGCTTCGCGGCGACGTCGGCAATCGCATCGACGATCGCGAGATTGGCGGGCAGATTCTCCTCCGAATAACGCGGGTCGTTACGGCGCCAGTCGTTCTCGGCAAGCTCGTCGCGGCTGCGGATCGTGCCCGCGAGGAAACCGCGGCCGAGCGGCGAATAGGGGATGAAGCCGATGCCGTTGTCGCGGCAGACGCCGAGGATTTCTTCTTCGATATCGCGCTCCCAGATCGAATATTCGCTTTGCAGCGCGGTGATCGGCGCGGCCTTGGCGGCGCGGCGGATCGTCTCGGGACCGGCTTCGGACAGCGCGATGTGGCGGACTTTGCCTTCCCGGACCAGCTCCATCATCCCGCCGACGGTCTCCTCGATCGGCACCGAGGGGTCGACGCGGTGCTGGTAGAAAAGGTCGATGGTGTCGATGCCGAGCCGCTGGAGCGAGCCTTCGCACGCGCGGCGCGCATTCTCGGGCGTGCCGTCGACGCCGACGATCTGCTTGCCCTCGAACTTGAAGCCGAACTTGGTCGCGATGACGAGGCCGTCGCGTTTGCCCTTGATCGCCTCGCCGACCAGCTCCTCATTGGTGAAGGGGCCATAGATTTGCGCGGTGTCGAAGAAGGTGACGCCGAGGTCGATCGCGCGGTGGATCGTGCGCGTCGATTCGTCGAGGTCGGCCGCCTCGCCATAGAGGACGTTGCCGCCCTGGATCATCGGCATGCAGCCGATGCCGATTGCGGACACCTCGAGGCCGTGGCCGAGGGTGCGATATTTCATGGCGTGACTCCTGCCGAGGGGGCATCGTCTTCTACACCATCGGCGGCGAATTTGGTCGCGGCAACGTCGCCGACGACATTGCCGAGGGTGCGGAAGATGTCGGGGAAGGTCTCGACCGCGACAAGCAGGCCGAGCGGCGCGACGGGGACGCCCATCGAGATCGCGATCGGTGCGATCGAGGTGACGAAGCTGATCGAGCCGGGCAGGCTGACCGAAGACAGCGCCGCGGCGAGCGCGACCGCAAGGCCGACCGCCATTTCCCACGGGCTGAGCTCGATCCCGAACAGCCATGCGACATAGACGACGACCGCGAGGTTCATCGCCGGGCTGGTGAAGCGGAACAGCGCGACCGCGAGCGGCAGGACGATGTCGGCCTTCTTCGGATCGACGCCGAGATCGGCCGAGGATTTCAGCATCGCGGGCAGGCTGGCGAGCGAGCTTTGCGTGCTGATCGCGACCGCGAAGGTCGGCACCATCGCGCGGACGAAGCGCGGCAGCGGCACGCCGACGACGAACACCGCGAGCAGCAGACCAAGGATGATCGTGCAGGCGCCGATCGCCGACAGCATCAGCACATAGTGAAGCAGCCCGCCGAAGGCCGCGACGCCGGCCTTCACGGCGAGGGCATAACCCAGGGCAAATACGCCGATCGGCGCGAGGGCGAGGACCCAACCGATGACGACGAGCATCGCGTCGCCGAGCGCCTTGAAAAAGCCCGAGAGTGTCGCGCGCTCATTCGCCCCGACGCGCGTGATCGCAAAGGCGAAGATGGTCGTGAAGACGATCAGCGGCAGGATCGCGGTGTCAGCGGCGGCGGCGACCGGGTTGGTCGGGATCAGCGACAGCAGGAAGTCGGCGAAGGTCGGCGACGGCGCCGTCTCCGTCGTGCCGCCGAGCCCATGGCGCAGCCCCTCGGCCGCGCCCGCCGACAGCGGAAACAGACGCAGCAGCAGCGGCAGGACCAGCAAAGTCATGAGCCCGGCAAGCAGATTGGCGCCGAGGAAGGTCGCGACCGCGCGCCCGGCGAGCTTGCCGGCGCGCGCCGCATCGGCCGTGGCGGTGATGCCGGTGACGAGCAGCGCGACGACCAGCGGCACGATCGTCATCTTCAGCGCGTTGAGCCACAGTAATCCGATCGGCTCGACATAGGGCAGCGACGCCGTGCCCCAGTCGACCGAGATCATCTCGACCCCGATGCCGAGCAACATGCCGGCGATCAGCGACGAGAGGATGATCCATGCCGATTTCAACTTCGTTTCTCCCCCGGACGCGCCCGCCAACTTGCCAAGCAAATATGTGTGACATAGAGCAGTTTCGGCGCGAAACGGAAACCCGTTTTCGGGCGGGGAATCGCTCCGCGGGAGCCATTCCGGACAGGGGTTTCGCCCCAGGAATCAGATAGCAGAGGTTTCATGCGCAAGTTTTTCGGCACCGACGGCATCCGCGGGCTGACCAACAAGGTTCCGATGACCGCCGAGACCGCGATGCGCGTCGGCATGGCGGCGGGCGCGCATTTCCTGCGCGGCGACCACAAGCATCGCGTGGTCATCGGCAAGGACACGCGCGTGTCGGGCTATATGCTGGAAAATGCGCTGGTCGCCGGTTTCACCAGCGTCGGCATGGACGTGGTGCAGGTCGGCCCGATGCCGACCCCTGCGGTCGCGATGCTGACGCGCTCGATGCGCGCCGACCTTGGCGTCATGATCTCGGCGAGCCACAATCCGTTTCACGACAATGGCATCAAGCTGTTCGGTCCCGACGGGTACAAGCTCTCGGACGAGGATGAGCTGCAGATCGAAAGCCTGCTCGATCAGGCGCCGCGGCTTGCCGCCCCCGCGCAGATCGGGCGCGCCAAGCGCATCGACGACGCGCGCGGCCGCTATATCCACGCGGTGAAGCAGAGCCTGCCCGAGTCGGTGCGTCTCGACGGGCTGAAGATCGTCCTCGATTGCGCCAATGGCGCCGCCTACAACAGCGCGCCGACCGTGTTCTGGGAGCTGGGCGCCGATGTCGTTGCGGTCGGCGTCGAGCCGAACGGCCTCAATATCAACGACAAATGCGGTTCGACCGCGCCGGGCCTGCTGCAGGAGACCGTCGTCGCGAGCGGCGCCGACATCGGCATCGCGCTCGACGGCGACGCCGACCGGCTGATCGTCGTCGACGAAAAGGGCAGACTGGTCGACGGCGACCAGATCATGGGGCTGATCGGCGCCAGCTGGGCGCGGCAGGGATTGCTCAAGGGTGGCGGCGTCGTCGCGACGGTGATGTCGAACCTCGGGCTCGAGCGCTTCCTCGCAGGCGAGGGGCTGCGGCTCGAGCGCACCCAAGTCGGCGACCGCTATGTGCTCGAGCGGATGAAGAGCGGCGGGTTCAACGTCGGGGGCGAACAGTCGGGGCATATGATCCTGTCGGACCATGCGACGACCGGCGACGGCACGCTGGCCGGACTTCAGGTGCTTGCCGAGTTGGTGAGCGCCGGCAAGCCGGCAAGCGAATTGCTCCACCAGTTCGATCCGGTGCCGCAGCTGTTGAAGAATGTCCGTTTCGCGGGCGGCAAACCGCTCGACAACGCCAATGTCCAGGCGGCGATCGCAGAGGGCGAACATGCGCTGAACGGCCGCGGCCGCCTCGTCATCCGCGCCTCGGGCACCGAACCCGTGATCCGCGTCATGGCCGAGGGCGACGATGCGGGCCAGGTAAACCAGATTGTCGACATGATCTGCGACGCGGTGCGCGTCGCGGCAGGAGAATAGATATGCTTGAAATGCGACCCGATTGCGAAAAGTGCGGCCGCGACTTGCCCGCGGACATCCACGGCGCCTTTATCTGCTCGTTCGAATGCACCTTCTGCGCGGACTGCGCCGACAAGCTCGACGAGCGTTGCCCCAATTGCGGCGGCGACCTGCTCGACCGGCCGCTGCGTGAAGGCGCGGCGCTGGCGAAATTCCCCGCCTCGACGGAGCGAAAGTTCAAGCGTTGACCGCACGCGTCCTGATCATCGCCGGTTCCGACAGCGGGGGCGGCGCGGGAATTCAGGCGGACATCAAGGCCGTCACCATGCTGGGCGGCCATGCGATGACCGCGGTCACCGCGATCACCGCGCAGAATACGCTGGGCGTGCAGGGCGTTCACCCGGTTCCGACCGACATGGTGATCGCACAGATCGACAGCGTGGCGGCCGATATCGGCGTCGATGCGGTGAAGATCGGGATGATCGGCAGCGCCGAAACGGCGGCGGCCGTGGCCGTGCGGCTGACGCGGCCCGACCTGGCGCAGGCGGCGGTGGTGTTCGACCCGGTGATGGTCGCGACGAGCGGGTCGGTGCTGGCCGATGACGCGACGATTGCGGCGTTCAAGGCGCTGCTGGACCGCGCAATGGTTGCAACCCCGAACCTGCCCGAACTCGCCGCGCTCGGCGGCGAGGAGGCGGTGCTGGCGCATGGCTGTTCGCTGCTGGTCAAGGGCGGGCACGGCGAGGGCGAGACGGTGATCGACCGGCTGCTCGAAACCGGCGAGGGCGAGGTTGCGCGCTGGGAGGCGCCGCGCATCGACACGATAAGCACGCACGGCACCGGCTGCACGCTGGCGAGCGCAATCGCGACCGGGCTGGCGCAAGGGATGCCGCTGGAACCCGCGGTCGCGCGGGCGCGCGATTTCGTGCGGCTGGCGCTGCTCGATGCGCCCGGGCTGGGGAGCGGGCATGGCCCGATGGGTCAGCAGTTCGTGCGCAACGACGGGCTGTTCACCGGGCCGGCGCTCAATCAGATCACCTTGCCGGCGAACGACTATGCGGTGTCGGTCGCCTTCTACAAGCAGCTTGGCCTGACGCAGATCGTCGATAGTCCGGGCGCTGAAGGAGTTGGGGGCTATGCGCGCTTCGAGGCCGCGAACGGCGTGACGCTGTCGATCCATGTCGGTGACGGCGCGGCGGGCGGGGCGGCGACCTATTTGGAGAGCGGGGCGCTCGATGCATGGGTCGCCTATCTGGCGCGGCGCGGGGTGCCGTTCGAGCAGATGCCGAAGGACGAGGAATGGGGCTGGCGCGAGGCGCGGCTCAGCGATCCGGCGGGCAATCGGCTGTGCCTCTATCAGGCGGGCGAGTATCGCCGGTATCCGCCGTGGCGGGTATGATTTCGCAAGGCGCCCTCTCAGTCCGTTCGTGTCGAGCGAAGTCGAGACACCCTTCGGCGTGGCGCGCCATCGAGGGGCATCTCGACTTCGCTCGATGCGAACGGAAATGGGGTTTCGCCTTGTCGGAGAAATGCACGTGATCGTTGGCGTCGACGAGGCGGGGCGCGGCCCGCTCGCCGGGCCGGTGGTCGCGGCGGCGGTGCTGCTCTGCGAGGGCGGTATCGCCGGTCTGGATGACAGCAAGAAGCTCACCGCGAAACGCCGCGGCGAACTCGAAATCGAGATCAAGGCGCGGTGCCGCTGGGGCGTCGGCGAGGCGAGCGTTGCAGAGATCGACCGCATCAACATCTTGCAGGCGACCTTGCTGGCGATGACGCGCGCGGTCGAGGCGCTGGGGTTCGAGCCGCACGAGGTACTCGTGGACGGCAATCGCCTGCCCAAATGGCGCTATACGGCGCGCGCGATCGTCGGCGGCGACGCGCTGCATCCGTGCATCTCGGCGGCGAGCATCATCGCGAAGGAGCATCGCGACCGTTTCATGGTCGGCGCGGCGCGCGATTATCCCGGTTTTGGCTGGGAGACGAATATGGGCTATGGCACGGCGCAACATCTCGCGGCGCTGCGCAAGCATGGACCGACGCCGCATCATCGCACCAGCTTCGTCCCGGTCGCGCAGCTGGCATTGATCTGACCGACGGGAGACGGACATGCGCAGCGGATTCACGGCCGATGATGTTGCGCAGCAGACCGGACGGCGGTTCCTGATCACGGGCGCCAATGCAGGGCTGGGCTTCGAAACGGCGAAGATATTGGCGGCGCGCGGCGGCCATGTCGTGCTGGCCTGCCGCGACGAAGGCCGCGCCGAGGCGGCGATGAACCGCATCCGCGTCGATGTGCCGAACGCGGAGCTGTCGTTCCAGCCGCTCGACCTCGCCGATCTCGATCAGGTGCGCGACGCGGCCAAAGCGGTGATCAAGGGTCCGCGGATCGATGTGCTGGTCAACAACGCCGGGGTGATGATCCCGCCGAAGACGCTGACCAAACAGGGGTATGAGCTGCAATTCGGGGTCAACCACCTCGGCACCTTCGCCTTTACCGGGCTGGTGCACGGCCATGTCGACGACCGCATCGTCGTGACCGCCAGCATCGCGCACAAGAGCGGCACGATGGACTACAGCGATCTGTCCGCCAGCCGCAGCTATCACCATTGGGCGCGCTATCAGATGAGCAAGCTTGCGAACCTGCTCCATATGTATGAGCTCGACCGGCGGCTGAGCGCCGCGGGCCGCGCGACGCAGGCGATCGGGTGCCATCCGGGCGTCGCGCTCACCGAATTGACGCGGCACCTGCCGCTGCCGTTCCGCACGATGACGCCGCTGGCGGCGCCCTTTTTCAACAGCGCGGCGCAAGGGGCTTGGCCGACCTTGCAAGCGGCGACGGGCGCGAACGTGCAGGGGGGCGACTATCTGGGGCCACAGGGGCTCGGCGAAGTGTCCGGACGATCGGGCCCCGCACGCGCGACGCGCGATGCGCGCGATCCGAAGCTGGCGCGCGAGTTGTGGAAGCGTTCGATCGAGCTGACGGGGGTCGATCCCGGGCTGTAGTTCCTCCCCATGGCTTCGCGGCAGGGAGGATCAAATATTTTTTCCGCGGTGAGTCTTCGCGGCCACACCACCACCGGTTGAGTCCCCGATTCGCGGCAGACTCCATATGGTGTGGCAGACTCGTTTCGTTCCTGCGGCGTTAACCATTGCGATACCCGGAATCCCTAGAATCCGTGACTTGACGGCGGACTCCGCCGGACTCATCAAGGGCTTCTTTCGATCGAGGACGGGGTGGCGACATGGGTGTGATGGAACGGGTCAAGGCGCCCGCGGCGAAGCAGCGTGCGCCTAAAGCGGCGCCGGTCGACCTGCCGCTAGACCGCATTTTGCAGGGCGATTGCGTCGAAATGATGCGCAGCTTGCCGGCAGCGTCGGTCGACATGATCTTCGCCGACCCGCCGTATAATCTCCAGCTCGGCGGCGACCTTCATCGTCCCGACGGCAGCCAGGTCGATGCGGTCAACGACGAATGGGACAAGTTCGACAGTCTGGCGACCTACGACCGTTTCACCCACGCCTGGCTTGCCGAGGCGAAGCGCATCCTGAAACCCGGCGGCAGCATCTGGGTGATCGGCAGCTATCACAATATCTTCCGGGTCGGAGCTGCCTTGCAGGATCAAGGCTATTGGATCCTCAACGACATCGTGTGGCGCAAGGCGAACCCGATGCCCAATTTCAAGGGCACGCGCTTTACCAATGCGCACGAGACGCTGATCTGGGCGTCGATGGGCGAGAAGGCCAAATATACCTTCAACTATCGTGCGATGAAGACGCTGAACGACGAGCTTCAGATGCGGTCGGACTGGCTGATCCCGATCTGCGGCGGTCAGGAGCGGCTCAAGAAGGGCGGGACGAAGGTCCATCCGACGCAGAAGCCCGAAGCCTTGCTGTATCGCATCCTCCTTGCCTGCTCGAACCCCGGCGATGTCGTGCTCGATCCCTTTTTCGGCACCGGCACGACAGGCGCGGTCGCGAAGCGCCTGGGCCGCCACTTCATCGGGATCGAGCGCGAGGATGATTATATCGAAGCCGCCCTCGAGCGTATCGAGATGGCGCTGCCGCTCGACGAAAGCGCGGTAAAGACGATGATGGCGCCCCAGGCCGCGACGCGTGTCGCGTTCGGCACGCTGGTCGAAGGCGGCCTGATCGCGCCGGGTTCGGTGCTCACCGACGCCAAGCGCCGCTGGAAGGCGGTCGTGCGCGTCGACGGATCACTCGATTGCGCAGGGCAGCCCGCGGGATCGATCCACAAGGTTGGTGCAGGCGTGCAGGGCGCGCCGAGCTGTAACGGCTGGACCTTCTGGCACGTCGACGACGGCAAGCAATTGCGCGTGATCGATGCGGTGCGGCAGGATTGGCTGCTGGCGAACGAGGCGTAGCATTTCACAACCGTTTGCCCTGAGATTGTCGAAGCATGTCCTGAGCGACGCCGCAGGCGGCGTCGAAGGGGCCGTCTTGTTCTTCGAGGCAGCACAGGAAGACCGGTGCTTCGACAATCTCAGCACGAACGGATAAGGGAAAGCTGATGTTTGCACCCCTGACCAAGCCCGACTTCGGCAAGACGTGGGAAGATGCACGCGTCTATCTGCGTCCGGCATGCTTCGTCGACCGGCCGCACGAGCTGGACGATGACTGCCTGCGCATCGCCGACACGATGGTCTGGTTTGCGGCCTGGCATCTCAGCCTGCGCGATAATGACGGGGTCAAATCGGCGATCGTGCCGGTTCCCGAACTCGATGGCTGGATCGCGGCGATGCCCGATCGGCTGGCGGACGCGGCGAAGATGCAGCGCGCGGCGGTGATGCGCCCGCGCGGCGCGCTGCAACTCGGTGAGCGCACCGTGCGGCTGAACGAGCCGCAGCTCATGGGCATCCTCAACGTCACGCCCGACAGTTTTTCGGACGGCGGCAAGCATGTCGACACCGCCGCCGCCAGCGAGGCAGGCTATGCGCTCGCTTCGGCGGGCGCCGCGATCATCGACGTCGGCGGAGAATCGACGCGGCCCGGCGCGCCGCTCGTCTGGGAAGGCGACGAAATCCAGCGTATCGAGGGCGTCGTATCGTCCCTGGCGAAGGGCGGCGTCGCGGTGTCGATCGACACGCGCAAGGCCTCGGTGATGGAAGCCGCGCTCGCGGCGGGGGCGAGCGTCGTCAATGACATTTCGGCGCTGCGCTACGACGAGCGGGCGATGGAGGTCGTGGTGCGCGCGGGCTGCCCGGTCGTGCTGATGCATGCACCGTCGGCAAAGAGCGATCCGCACGAGGGCGGCGGTTACGCCCATGTCCTGTTCGACGTCTATGACATGCTCGCCGATCGCGTCGCGGCGTGCAAGGCGGCGGGGGTCGACTCTGCAAAGATCATCGTCGACCCTGGGCTCGGCTTCGGCAAGGGCGTCGCCGACAATCTCGCGCTCATCAACGGACTGGCACTCTTCCACGCCCTTGGCTGCCCGATCCTGTTCGGCGCGAGCCGCAAGCGGATGATCGGCGCGCTCGACAATGAAGCGCCCGCCGACCAGCGGCTCGGCGGCAGCGTCGCGCTCCACTATCAGGCGGCGACGCAGGGCGCGCAGTTGCTGCGCGTGCATGACGTGGCGGAAAACCGGCAGGCGCTCAGGGTATGGCGCGGGCTGCGCGATGCGGCGCTGACGGCCTGATCATAAATATGTGTCCCCGCGAAGGCGGGGATCCATCTTCGGTGGGTTCAAGATGAAGTTGGCAGGAGATGGGCCCCCGCCTTCGCGGGGGAACACATCTTATATTGTGCCGGTGGTTCAGGCCGCCGTATCGATCCCCAGATCGCTCAATTTGCGGTAGAGCGTCGAGCGGCCGATCCCCAAGCGGCGCGCGACTTCGCTCATGCGGCCGCGGTAGTGGCCGATCGCGAGGCGGATGACGTCGGCCTCGATTTCCTCGAGCGGACGGAGGTTGCCGTCGGGCAGGTACAGCGTGACGCCAATCGCTTCGCCGTTGATCGCGACATCGTCGCTGCCGCCGGGCGTGCCGCCGCCGAGCGCAGCTTCGATCGCCTTGAAGTCGGCGCTGGTGAGCACATCGGTCTTGCTCGCGGTCGCGGCGCGGAACAGCACGTCTTGCAACTGGCGGACGTTGCCGGGCCAGGCATAGGCGGCGAGGAGGCGCAGCGCATCGTCGGTGACGCCGATCGGACCCATGCCGGGCAGGCCGCCGATGCGCGCGAGCAGATGGCGCGCGAGCGGACCGACGTCGCCGCGGCGTTCCGACAGCGAGGGCAGGGTGAATTGCGCGGTCGAGAGCGCGTAGAACAGGTCTTCGCGGAAGTGGCCCGCCTCGATCAGCTTGTCGAGCGGGCTGGCGCTGGTCGCGATGATGCGGACATCGACGCTCTGGCGGATCGTGCCGCCGATCATCTGGACTTCGCCGCTGTTCAGAAATTCGACGAGCTTCGCCTGCGTCTCCAGCGGAATGCATTCGACATGGTCGATGATGATGCTGCCGCCGTCGGCCTGGACGAGCCGGCCGACCTGCCGGTCGAAGGCGCCCGGAAAGGCGCCGCGTTCGTGGCCGAACAGGCCCGAGCCGATCAGGCCGGGGGAGACCGCCGAACAGTCGACCATGACGAGCTGGCCGCGGGCGCGCGGGCTGGCGCTGTGGATCGCGCGGGCGAAGACTTCCTTGCCGGTGCCGGGCTTGCCGTTGATCATCACCGGCACGCGTGCGCGCGCGGCCTTGGCGGCGATCGCGAGCGCACTGCGGAAATTGGGGCTCGACCCGATGATCTCCTCGAACGCCAGCGGCGCGCGGAGCTTTTCGGTGAGCGGGCGAAGCTCGCCCTGCGGGCCGCCTTGCGATACGATGCGGTCGAGCGCCTCGAGCAGGCGGTCGGGGGCGATGGGTTTCTGGACGAAATCGCTCGCGCCGGCGCGCATCGCGGCGACCGCGACCTCGACGCCGTTGCGCATCGTGACGACGATCAGCGGCAGCGCGGGGCGCCAGCGGCGGAGTTCGGCGACGAAATCGGCGATGTCCATGCCGGGGGCACCCTGGTCGACGAGGACGGCGTCGAGCGCCATGCCTTCCTGTGTGCCGAGCTTGGCGAGGGCGGTATCGGTGTCGGCGGCCACGATGCTGCGCCATCCGCCGCGCGACACCAGCGCCGACAGGAAGCGCTGCTGTGCGGACTCGCTGTCGACGATCATCACTGTTCGCGTATCGCGCGTGCTGGCCATAATCCCGATTCTGCCCCGTGGTTCGGCGCCGTAGTGCCGTTTCGTCCGCTCAAGCGCAGTGATGTAAGGCACATGGGTAAAGGGGCGATTAAGGCCGTTCCCCTTTTGCCGCGGTTCCGCATGATTTCGGGCACAGCGGCCTTGAGCATGGCGCAAGGCGTGTCTAAGACCTCACCGATGCCCGATTCTGGGTGCGCGGGCGCGCGCTTCGGGCCACAGGCAAAGGGGACAGGTCATGGCAGAACAGGAAATGACGGCGGCGAATGAAACCTATTCGGGTTTTCTCAGCCTCCTGAAGGTCGGATCGATCATTACCGCGATCGTGACCGTCTTCGTCGTCCTCATCATATCCTGACCGGCCTTCCGGCATGCGCATCGCTGTCCTGAAGGAGCTCGCCGCCGGCGAGACCCGCGTCGCCGCGACCCCGGAAACCGTGAAGAAATTCATTGGCCTGGGCGCTGAAATTGCCGTCGAGACCGGGGCAGGAGAGCAGGCGTCGATCGCCGATGCCGACTATGCCGCCGCGGGCGCGAGCGTCGCCTCGCGCGCCGATGTGCTGAAGGGCGCGAACATCATTCTCGGCATCCAGGGACCGGACCCGCAAAGCCTGAGCGGCTTTGCCGACGGCGCCTGGCTCGCCGCGGGCCTCAATCCCTTCGGGGAGCGTGCACGCGTCGACGAGTATGCAAAGCTGGGCCTCGAAGCGCTCGCGATGGAATTCATGCCGCGCATCACGCGCGCGCAGTCGATGGACATTCTTTCCAGCCAGGCGAATCTTGCCGGGTACAAGGCGGTGCTGATGGCGGCGAACGCCTATGGCCGTGCCTTTCCGATGATGATGACCGCCGCAGGCACCGTCAGCGCCGCAAAGGCGTTCATCATGGGCGTCGGCGTCGCCGGGCTTCAGGCGATTGCGACCGCACGCCGCCTCGGTGCACAGGTCAGCGCGACCGACGTGCGCTCGGCCACCAAGGAACAGATCCTGTCGCTCGGCGCCAAGCCGATCTTCGTCGAAAGCGTCGCGGGGATCGAGGGTGAGGGATCCGGCGGCTATGCAACGGAAATGTCAGAGGAATATCAGAAGGCGCAGGCCGAGCTGGTGTCCTCGCACATCGCCAAGCAGGATATCGTCATCACCACGGCGCTGATCCCGGGGCGCCCCGCACCGCGGCTGATCAATGACGCGCAGCTCGCTACGATGCGCTCGGGCAGCGTGATCGTCGACATGGCGGCCGAAAGCGGGGGCAATGTCGAGGGATCGGTGTCGGGCGAAACGAAGAAGATCCACGGCGTCACCGTCATCGGCGCGAAAAACATCGCGGCGCTGATGCCCGCCGACACCAGCGCGCTGTTCAGCCGCAACCTCTTCAATTTCCTTGCGGCCTTTTGGGACAAGGAAGCGGGGAGGCCCGTACTCGACGAAGAAATCGGCAATGCCGTGCGCCTGACGCAGGGCGGGAAAGTGGTGAACGAGCGTTTGCTCGGCTGAGGCCGGCGACGGACAGGGGGCTGTAATGGATTTCATTTCCATCTTTTCGATTTTCATCCTGGCGTGTTTCGTCGGTTATTTCGTCGTCTGGTCGGTGACCCCGGCGCTGCACACGCCGCTGATGAGCGTCACCAACGCGATTTCGTCGGTGATCATCGTCGGCGCGCTGATCGCCAGCGCCGCCGCGGGATCGGCGACGTCGAAATGGCTCGGCCTCGCGGCGGTCGTGATGGCCAGCATCAACATCTTCGGCGGCTTCGCCGTGACGTCGCGCATGCTCGCGATGTACAAGAAGAAGGAGCGCTGAGATGGACATACAGGCCATTCTCTCCGCCGCGACGGGCGGCCATGGCGCGGTAAATCCTTACGCCGCCATCGCCTATCTGGTGGCGGGCATCCTTTTCATCCTCGCGCTCCGGGGGCTTTCGAGCCCCGAGACGGCGCAAAGCGGCAACCGCTTCGGCATGATCGGGATGACGATCGCGGTCGTCACCACGCTGCTGACGCATGTGCCGGTTACCCTCGAAGGCGGCCTAGACACGATCGGGCTTGGTGAAATCCTTATCGCCATCGGCATCGGCGCGGTGATCGGTATCGTCATGGCGCGGCGCATCGCGATGACCGCGATGCCGCAGCTCGTCGCGGCCTTCCACAGCCTCGTCGGCCTCGCCGCGGTCGCGGTGGCGGCGGCGGCCTATCTCAATCCGCTTGCCTTCGGCATCGCCGATGCGGCGGGGCAGATCCATGTCGTCAGCCGCGTGGAAATGGGGCTCGGTATCGCGATCGGCGCGATCACCTTCTCAGGCTCGGTCATCGCCTTCCTGAAGCTCAACGGCAATATGTCGGGCTCGCCGATCATGCTGCCGGGGCGGCATATCATCAATCTCGGCACGCTCGCCGCGATCATCGCGCTGACTGCGTACTTCACGCAGGACCAGTCGCCGTGGGTGTTCTGGACGATCACGGGCCTCAGCTTCGCGATCGGTTTCCTGCTGATCATCCCGATCGGCGGCGCCGACATGCCGGTCGTCGTGTCCATGCTGAACAGCTATTCGGGCTGGGCCGCGGCGGCGATGGGCTTCACGCTCGGCAACACCGCGATGATCATCACCGGCGCGCTTGTCGGCTCGTCGGGTGCGATCCTGTCGTACATCATGTGCCGCGCGATGAACCGCAGCTTCATCAGCGTGATCGCCGGCGGTTTTGGCGCCGACGATTCGGGGGGCGCTGCAGGCGGTTCGAAGGAACAGCGCCCGTGGAAGCCGGGCAGCGCCGAGGATGCGGCCTTCCTGATGAGCCAGGCCGAAAATGTCATCATCGTCCCTGGCTACGGCATGGCGGTCGCCCAGGCACAGCACGCGCTGCGCGAGATGGCCGACCAGCTGAAGAAGGAAGGCGTCAACGTCAAATATGCGATCCATCCGGTCGCGGGGCGCATGCCGGGGCACATGAACGTGCTCCTGGCCGAAGCGAACGTTCCCTATGACGAGGTCTT
This sequence comes from Sphingopyxis sp. H050, assembly GCF_001468265.1. GTDB lineage: Bacteria > Pseudomonadota > Alphaproteobacteria > Sphingomonadales > Sphingomonadaceae > Sphingopyxis. The sequence continues at coordinate 229,026 of NZ_LNRZ01000002.1, forward strand.
CGAGCTGGAAGACATCAACGGCGAATTCGCGCAGGCCGACGTCGCTTTCGTCATCGGCGCCAACGACGTGACCAACCCGGCGGCGAAGACCGACAAGTCGTCGCCGATCTATGGCATGCCGATCCTCGACGTCGCCAATGCCAAGACGGTGCTGTTCGTGAAGCGCTCGATGGGCGGGGTCGGCTATGCCGGCGTCGACAACGACGTCTTCTATATGGACCAGACGATGATGCTGCTCGGCGACGCCAAGAAGATGGCCGACGACATCGTCAAGGCGCTGAGCGGTAGCGGGCACTAGACTCTTACCGTCGCCCCTGCGAAGGCAGGGGCCGCTATCAAGCGTTTGCCCCTGCGGCCGCGTCCAGAGTCACGTGCCTCTGAACGCCCTTCGCAGGGGCGACGTGTTTTAAAGAGGGACCATATGCGCAAAATCGGCCTGATCGGGGGAATGAGCTGGGCATCGACCGAGCTATATTACCGCCATCTCAACAAGGGCGTGCAAAAGCGCATCGGAACCGCCTGCTCGGCGCCGATCATCCTCGAAAGCCTCAACTATTGCGATCTGTCGCGGATCACCACGGCTGAACAATGGGCGCACGCCAAGGACGTGCTGATCGCGTCGGCGAAGCGGCTCGAGGATGCGGGCGCCACCGCGCTGATGATCGCCGCCAATTCGATGCACAAGGTCGCCGAGGATGTCGCGGCGGCGATCTCGATCCCGCTGGTTCACATCGTCGACGAGACCGGCGAGAAGATGAAGGCCGACGGGGTCAAGTCGGCGGCGGTGATCGGCACGCGCAACGTGATGACCGAGCCCTGGTTCCGCCAGCGTCTCGTGCGGCACGGGCTGACGCTTGCGCCCTATGACGCGGGCCGGGCGGAGGCGATCGACAACATCATCTACGACCAGCTGATGCAGGGCAAGGTGACCGAAGACGCGCGCCGCCAGATGCGCACCTTCATCACCGACATCGCGAAGCAGGACGTGCAGGCGCTCGTCCTCGCCTGCACCGAACTGGTGATGATCGTCGATCCCGACGCGAACGTCCTGCCGATCTATGACACGACGCGCATTCATGTTGCGGCGGGGGTCGACTGGATTTTGGGCGACGCGTCCTGACGCTTCCAGATTGGCGCTTTCAACCGACAGAAAATTATCCACTCGATAATCTTCGAGGCGTAGATTCCGTTGCGGAGGGGGCTCTTGGAAACGGCCATCTTCCGCTGGAATTTTCTTTCTTAGCGGGTGGTTATGCGTTTGCGAATCGAATGGTTACCCATCGAGGTACGGATCGCGGCGACGATGCTGGCACTGATGCTGCTGTTGTCAGCGCATTACGGTATGCCGATCGTCTTTCCAAGCGGCGGCAGCGCGCGGTTCGTCGGCATCCATTATGTCTATCCGCTGATCGGCGTCGCGCTGCTCGGAGGCGGGTTGGCACTATTCGGCCATCGCCGGGTTGCGTCGCAATATCTCCTTGCTTTTCCGTGCTATACGGTAGTCCTTTTTGCGCATTTCAACATGAAGCTGTGGGTTCCGCACATCAATCCGTTGCACTTCGACGCCTTTTACTGGCGGATGGACATGGCGGCGCGGCCGCTCGTTGACCTATGCTTTTGGCTGCGCGAATCCATGCTGTGGTTGATCCCTTACGACGCAAATTTCTACATGATTTCGTTCATCGGCCTCTTCTATTGTTCTTTCCTCTATCATGCGCTGCGCACGCCCGATCATTTCGGCAAGCTCGTCGTCGCTGTCCTGCTCTTTCAGTCGTTCGGTGCATTCGCCTACCTGATCGCTCCCGCCGTCGGGCCCTTTCTTTATGAACCAGGGATCAATCCCCTAGTCACCGAGAACCAGCGCGCAATGCTGGCCTTTTACCAGCATTCCGTAACAGGCGGCCCGGACTGGATCGCCCGGCATGGCGGCGAAGGCTTCACAGCGGGGCTCGCGGCGATGCCGTCGTTGCACGCGGGGGGCGCGTTTCTGTTCTTGCTGTTTGCCTGGCGGCACGGGCGCTTGCTCGTGCCGCCCTACGCGCTGCTGTTCTTGTTCATCGTCGTCGCAGCGGTGGCGAGCCGCTGGCATTATCTGATTGATATACCGGCCGGAATATTGCTCGCCTGGATCAGCTTCGCCGTCGCTGCCAAGGTGGTGCCCATTCGCAAGGACCAATTATCGGAGGATGCGCCGCTTGCGGGACAAGCCGCGACGGCCTAGACGATCCGTGTCCAGGTGACCGTGCGGCAGAAGACCGCGACGCAGCCCTTCATCGTCAGCTTGTTGCCGTTCACGCGCAGGTGCGCGGTGTAATAGCGACCGTCTTCGGGGCTGTAGCCGGGGCCTTTCCAGCCGCCTTCGTGGGGCACAAGGTCCCAGTAGATTTGCAGGCCGGTGACCGGGCGGCTGCGCTTCTGCTTCTCCGGGTTGCGCTCGTCGAGCTGTCCGCCTGCCGGTTGTTTGATCAGCAGGCGCTCGATCTTGCCGCACATTTTCGTGCCGCATGGCGCCATGGTGACGATGCCCTTGCCGTCGTCGGTTTTCCAGCGTCCCGTCAGCGAAGACGGCGCGGCGGCCATCGACGGCACCGCGGCAAAGGCGGCCAGCGCCAATCCCAATCTATAAATCACTGCGACCCCTCTCCGGTTCTATTAGCTACACCTATGTCAGCAACCCGCTTGGCATCCGTCAAGTCTTGCCGCATGGTTTCAAGAAAACAAGGGAGAGACTTATGCGATTCCCCGGCCTCCGCCACGCGGCGACGCTTTGCATTGTCGCAGCTTTCACAGCCGGTCCGGCTGCCGCGAAAACGATCAGCGTCAAGGCAGGAACGCCCGACGCGAACGAAAAGCTGCAGGAGGCGCTGATCCTGGCCGAACCGGGCGACACGGTGCAGCTCGGCGCGGGGACGTGGACGCTGACCGACGGGCTGTCGCTCGACGTCGCCAATGTCACTGTGCGCGGCGCCGGAGCGGGCGAAGGCGGATCGATCCTCGACTTCTCGGGCCAGCAGGGGGCGGGCGAGGGCCTGCTCGTCACGTCCGACGATGTGCTCCTGACCGACTTTGCGGTGATCAACACCAAGGGCGACGGCATCAAGTCGAAGGGCGCCGACCGCATTGTCTATCACCAGCTGCGCGTCGAATGGACGGGCGGCCCCAAATCTACGAACGGCGCCTATGGCGTCTATCCGGTCGAAAGCACCGACGTGCTGATCGACAGCGTCTTCGTGCGCGGCGCGTCGGACGCGGGCATTTACGTGGGCCAGTCGAAGAATATCGTCGTCCGCGATTCGATCGCGACCGAGAATGTCGCGGGGATCGAGATCGAAAACAGCTTCGACGCCGACGTCCACGACAATATCGCGACGCGCAACACAGGGGGCATCCTGGTCTTCGACCTGCCCAGCCTGCCGCAGCAGGGCGGGCATAATGTCCGTGTCTTCGAGAATGTCGTCAACGACAACAACACCGCGAATTTCGCGCCCGCGGGCAATATCGTCGCGAGCGTGCCGACCGGCACCGGCGTGCTGGTGATGGCGAACCGCAATGTCGAGGTGTTCGGCAATGTGTTCGACCAGAACGGCACCGCGAACGTCATGATCGTCGGCTATCGCTATGAGCATAAGGACCCGAAATACCAGCCGCTGCCGAAGGCTATCGTCGTGCGCGGGAACCAGCATGGCAAGGCGGGTTATGCGCCGGCGTTCGAGGGCGGCGGCATGATCGCCGCGGCGATGGGCGGCGCGATCCCGCCGGTGCTGTGGGACGGGGCGGGCGATGCGATTGTCCTCGACAAGGTCGGGGTGCTGTCGCTGAACCTGCCCGACGTGAAAACGCCGCGGAGTGAAGCGAAGCCCACGCCCGTCGACCTGTCGAGAGCGACGCCGCCAGCCGCGCTGCCGGCGATCAATTTGCCCGACAGCATGGAGGCCAAGGTCAAGTGAGGCGCATCGCGGCAGCACTTGCCGCGGCGCTGCTTTGCGCGGGCGGCGCGTCGCCCGCGCCCCATTTGTTGCCCGATCAGGCGGTGATCGACGGCCCTGCGATGCCGGCCAAACTATCGGCCTTCGGGTTGTTCAAGCCGGGGACGAGCGAGCCGCTCCCCGCCTTGCTGCCGTACAGCCTGCACACGCCGCTGTTCAGCGATTATGCCGAAAAGCATCGCGCCATCTGGATGCCGCCGGGCGCCAATGCGCCGGTCGGCCGCGACGGGGTGCCGGACTTTCCGGTGGGGACGGTGATTGTCAAAAGCTTCGGCTGGCCCGACTGGAACGGCGGGCGTCCGGTCGAGACGCGCCTGCTGATCCGCCGCGCGAGCGGCTGGACCGCGCTGCCCTATATCTGGGATGCCGACGGCAAGGATGCCTCGCTCGCGATCGCGGGGCGGCGCATTCCGGTGCGTTTCAAAAGCCCCGACGGCACGTCGTACAGCATCAACTATGCGGTGCCGAACAAGAACCAGTGCAAGGAATGCCACAGCCTGAAGGGCGAGATCGTGCCGATCGGGCCCAAAGCCAATAACCTGGACTTCAATGGCGCCGATTCCTCGCGTTTCTTCTCGTATCCGGCCATGCGCATCGCTCCGATGCCCAGGTGGGATGATCCGAAGAGCGGGTCGTTGCACGACCGCGCGCGCGCCTATCTCGCGGTTAATTGCGCGCACTGTCACAACCCCGAGGGGAGCGCGTCGAACAGCGGATTGTTCCTGCGCTGGACCGATCCGGTGAACGTCAATTACGGCATCGGCAAACGCCCGACCGCGGCCGGCAGGGGCAGCGGCGGCATGGATTTCGCGGTTGCGCCGGGCGATCCCGCGCACAGCTTCCTGCTCTATCGCCTCGAAAGCCTGGACCCCGGGATCGCGATGCCCGAGGTCGGTCGCTCGACGGTGCATAGAGAGGGCGCGGCGCTGCTGCGGCAATGGATTGCGGAGATGCCGAAAGCATCGCATTAGGACGCGCATGACAAGCCTCGTCCTCCATGATTATTTCCGCTCCTCGGCCAGCTTCCGCGTTCGGGCCGCGCTGAACCTGAAGGGGCTCGCCTATGAGCGCGTCGAGGTCAGCCTGATCGCGGGCGACCAGCGCAGCGACGCCTATCTGGAGCAGAATGCACAGGGCTTTGTCCCGATGCTCGTCGTCGATGGCGAGCCGATTATCCAGAGCCTGGCGATCATCGACTGGCTCGATCGCGCCTATCCCGAACCGCGGCTGATCCCCGACGATCCGATGCCGCGCGCGGTCGCGCTGGCGCAGGCGCAGGTGGTGGCGAGCGACATCCATCCGCTCAACAATCTGCGCGTGCTCAAATATCTCACCAAGGATCTGGGGCTGAACGAGCAGACAAAGGATCGCTGGATCCACGAATGGATCCTGCAGGGCTTCGATGCGCTCGAGGCGATGGCGGGTGAAGGCAGATATCTCGGCGGCGATGCACCGGGGATCGCCGACTGCTGCCTGGTGCCGCAGATGTACAATGCGCGCCGCTTCGAGGTGCCGTTAGACAGCTATCCGCGGCTGGCCGCGATCGACGCGGCGTGCATGGAACTGGACGCGTTCCAAAGGGCGCATCCCGATGGGGTGAAGCCCGCGTGATCCGGCTGCTCGCGGGGGCCGCGCTGCTGGCGGTGCCGGCGGCGGGGATAGCGCAGGAACCTGTTGGTCCGGCCGAAGACGATGATGGGTATTGCTGTATTCCCACAACGCGGCCCAAGGACGTAATAATTGTGAATGGTAGCGGTCAGCTGCCAATCGTCGATGCCGACAAGACGCAGGGCCGGACCTTGATAACCGACATCAGGCCGGGGCTGGGCAATCGAGTCGAGAATATCCTGCGCGACGAAGCCGGTTTGGTTCAATTCCGCCGCTCCGATGGTCGCAGCGCGCATCCGACCAGCCAAGGCATCACACTGCGCGGGCTCGGCGGCAATGCGTCGAGCCGCGCGCTGGTGACGCTCGACGGGATACCGCAGGCCGATCCGTTCGGCGGATGGGTCGCCTGGTCGGCCTATGACGCGATCAACCTGGGCGGCATCATCGTGACGCGCGGCGGCGGGAACGGAGCCGACGGCCCCGGCGCACTCGGCGGCACCATTGGGCTCTATTCGACGATGACCGACGGCATCGACGCCAGCGCGGCCTATGGCAGCCGCGGCAGCTGGGATGTGACGGGCTCGGCGGGCGGTCAGGTCGGGAGCGGGCAGGTCGCCGTCGACGGCCGCTACAGCCGCGGCGACGGCTTCATTCCGATCGCCAAAGGCCAGCGCGGCAGCGTCGACCGCGCCGCGCCCTATGAACAGGGTGGGCTCGGCTTGCGCCTCCGCTTCGACGCAGGCGACGACAGCCGGGTCGAGGCCAGCCTGCGCGGTTTTTCCGACCGGCGCGATCGGGGAACCAACTTCACGCAAAGCAAGGTCGACGGGGCTGACGCCAGCATCCGCTTCGTTCACGATCCCTACGGCGAGACGCGCTGGCTCGCGCTGGCCTATGTCCAGCTCCGCGATTTCGATACCGGCTTCGCCAGCGTCGCGGCGGGGCGCGACAGCGTCGTGCCGGCGCTCTTCCAGCGCGTTCCGGCGACGGGGCTCGGCGCTCGCGTCGAGGTGCGCCCCGGAATCGAGGGCGAAAACCCGCTCCGCGTCGGCGCCGACTGGCGGCGGACGGTCGGCCGCACCGAGGAGGATTTCTTTTTCACCGGCCTCGTGCCGGGGCGCCATCGCAGCGCGGGCGGTAGCAGCGACACCGTGGGCGCCTTCGCCGAATGGACGTCGGGCGACGCCAGCGACGGGCTGCTCTGGACGCTGAGCGGACGGATCGACCGCTGGTCGCTCGGCGAAGGATACCGGCTCGAGCGCAATATCGGCGGATCGACCATCACCAACCTGCGTTTCGCAGCGCGGCAAGGGTGGGAAGGCAGCGGGCGGGCGGGCGTGCGCTGGACCGTGGATGACGTCGCACTGCGCGCCGCCGGCTATCGCGGTTGGCGCCTGCCGACGCTCAACGAACTTTATCGACCTTTCCGCGTCGGGGCGGAGGTGACCACTGCCAACGAGGCGTTGGAGCCCGAACGGCTGTGGGGCGGCGAGGTCGGGGCCGACTGGGAGCGCAGCGATACGAAACTGTCGGTCACGCTGTTCGCAAACCATTTGGCGAATGCGATCGCCAATGTGACGCTGGCCTCCAATCTCAACCAGCGTCAGAATCTGGACGAGATCGACAGCAAGGGCGTCGAAGTCAGCGCCGAGCAGCGGATCGGCCCGGCGACGCTCCGCGCGACTTATGCCTTCACCGACGCCAAGGTCGACGCGTCGGGAATCGCGGCGACGCTTGACGGCCGCCGCCCCGCGCAGATCGCCAAGCAGGCCGGCAGCCTTTCGCTGCGCAGCGACGGTGGCGGGCCGCTCGGCGGTTTCGCGACGCTGCGCTATATCGGCAAACAGAATGAGGATGATCTCGGGCTGTTGCAGCTGGACGATGCGCTGACGCTCGACGCCGGACTGACATGGCGGCTCGCCGATGCCGTCAGCATCGAGGCGCGCGGGGAGAATATCACGAACGCGCTGGTCCCCGCGGCCATCTCGTCAGCGGGAATCGTCGAGCGCGCGACCCCGCGCACGCTCTGGCTGGGCGCGCGCGTCACATTCTGACCTTCACAGCCGCGGATTAGGCGATAGGGTGCGTGCGGCCGGGGATGGCGTCAGGGGGTGTCGAAGGCATGGCTACGAAGAAATTGAATCTCGACAATTTCCTGCCTTATCGCCTGTCGATCGCATCGAACGCGTTGTCCGAGCGGATCGCCACCGAATATCAGAGCCGCTTCGGCCTGAAAATTCCCGAATGGCGGCTGATGGCGGTGCTCGGCGAGGGCAAGCCGCTGACCCAGCGCGAGCTCGTCGCGGCGACGCGCATGGACAAGGTGACGGTCAACCGCGCGGCAAAGGCGCTCGCCGATCGCCAGCTGATCGCGCGCCTCGCGCACGCGGCGGACGGACGCTCGCATCATCTGGAGCTGACCGAGACCGGGCGCTCGCTATATGATGCGATCGCGCCGACCGCGCTTGCGAGCGAAGCGCGGCTGGAGGCCAATATCACCCCCGAGGAACGCTCGACGCTGCTCACCATTCTCGCCAAGCTGACCGCCGCCGCCGAAGATTATGGCTGACCCGGCCTACCGCGCCGCGCCCCCCGACGCGCTGCGCATCGAGGCGCTGGGCGAACTGACCGCGATCTTCGACCGCCGGTCGATGCAGACGCATCTGGTCGTTGCGCCGATGCCCGAGATATTGGCGGCGATGGGCGAAGGGCCCAGCAGCGCCGCGACGCTGGCCCGTCGGCTGGCGGCGGCGTTCGACCTCGACGCGCAGGGTGACGCCGCGGAGATCGTCGCGGAGCGGCTGCGCGAACTGGCGGCGATGGGGCTGGTGGCGGAGGCGTGAGGCACAGCACGCGAATCGCTGTCGGCCCGGTCCAGTTTCGCATCGGCAGCGACTGGCGCGAGCCGATCACCGCGCTCGAACGCCTCTATGCCGGCTATCCCAAGGACGAGGATCGCCCGGCCGACGCCACCGTGCGCCTGTTCGCGGCGCGGCCGTGGCGGCGATGGCTGCGCCCGTCGGTGCATATCGGCGGCGATTTCGTCGTCCCCGACGCGCTGCCGCTGCCGCTGTCGATGGGGCTGCTCGCGGCCGAGATGGGCATGAACCTGCAGGTTGCGCTCGGCTGGCGGCGGCACATGCTGCTGCATGCAAGCGCGGTCGCGCGCGATTGGCGCGCGGTCATCCTGTCCGGCGAATCCGGGTCGGGCAAATCGACGCTCGCGGCGCTGCTTGGCGAGGGCGACTGGCGGCTGATGGGCGACGAGTTCACGCTGATCGAGCCAGCCAGCGGCGATGCGCTGGCTTTTCCGCGCGCGGTCAGCCTGAAGAACGAGGCGATCGCCGAGATGACGGCGCGCGTCGATGCGGCGCGGCTGGGGCCGCTACTCGCCGGGACGCCAAAGGGCAACATCCGCCACCTGGTCCCGCGCGCCGACGCGATCGCGGCGATGCACGAACCGGCGCGCCCGGCGTTGATCCTTTTCCCGCGCTTCGGCGGCGAAGCGGCGATCGAACCGATGGGCGCGGGCGAAGCCTTCGTCCGGCTGACCGAAGCGTCGACGAACTATACAGCGCTCGGCGAGGCTGGTTTTGCGGCGCTGACGCGGCTGGTGCGCGAGGCCCCCGCTTTCGGCATCGCCTATCCCGACAGCGCGACGGGCATGGCGCTGGTCGAGCAGCTTTGGGCGGAGGCGGCACGGTGAGCGCGCTTCGCACGCTTGTCGATCTGCTGGCCGGGCGAGCCGATGCGGCGGCACTGGCGCCGCGCGATTGGGACGGCGTGATCGGGGTAGCGCGCGCCGAGGCGATGCTCGCGACCCTGGCCCATCACCTCGCCGATGCCGACCTGCCCGAGCCGGTCGCCAAGTTGCTCGCCGATCAGCGCGCAGCCGCTGCGGTGGCGCAGGCGCAGGCGCTGTGGGAAGCCGAAATGGCGCGCCGCGCGCTCGCGCCCGAAGGGATCGAGTTTGTTCTGTTGAAGGGCGCGGCCTATGCCGCCGCGGGCTTGTCGTGCAGCGCGGGCCGCCAGATCGGCGATCTCGACATCCTCGTTCTCGCACATGACATTCGCCGCGCCGAAAATGAGCTGCTCGAAGCCGGCTGGGAATGGGTCAAGTCGGACCCCTATGACGATTTCTATTACCGCGAACATATGCACGAGCTGCCGCCGCTCATCCACAAGGCGCGCGACCGGATGATCGACGTCCACCACACGATCCTGCCCAAGACGCACCGGATCACGCCCGACGCGCTGGCGCTTATGAGCGATGCGGTAAGGGCGGAGGGGGGCTTTGCCGTTCTCAATCCCGAAGACATGATGTGCCATTGCGCAGCGCATATGCTCGCCGATGGCGACCTGCAGGGCGGGCTTCGCAATCTGTGGGACTTCCATTGCCTGACGCGCGATTTTGCCGCAGCGGACGCGGACGTCTGGGGCAAGCTCGATGCGCGCGCCGATTTGCACGGGCTACGCGCGCCGGTGCATCGAGCGGCGCGGCTTGCGCGCGATCTCTATGGCGCGCAGCTGCCGTCGGGATGGAGCCGGCAGGATGCGGACGACATATGGTATCGCCGCCGCCTGCTCGCGCGCGACGATTGGGGCCGATCGACGAACGTCGCGCTGCAACAGGCCTTCTATATCCGCTCGCACTGGCTGCGCATGCCGCCGCTGATGCTCGCGAAACATCTGTGGACGAAATGGCGGAAGGGTTAGAGGCGTTCGAGTAGGGGAACCAGCTCGTCATAATGGCCGATCACATGATCGGCGCCGAACTCCTCCGCGGGGCGGTCGAGGAAGCCGAAGCCGACCAGGATGCTCGGCACGCCTGCCGCCCTTGCGGCCATGACGTCGTAGATGCTGTCGCCGACAAAGGCGGCGCGGCCACCACCGCTTTGCTCGATCATCGCCAGAATCGGTTCGGGGGAGGGCTTGCGCGCGCCGACCGTGTCGCCGCCGACGACCGCCGCGAAGCGGTCGGCGAGGCCGAGCTCGGTCAGCAACTGGCGCGCCAGCCCTTCGGCCTTGTTCGTCGCGACGGCGGTGCGGACGCCCAACTCGTCCAGCTGGTCGAGCGTTTCGATGAGGCCGGGGAAGGGGCGGCTGTATATCGCGATATGCGCGGCATAGAATTGCAGCAGATCCGGATAGAGCCGCTCGACCGCGCCGTCTGGAATCCCGCCGGTCGCGGTCAGCCCCTGTTCGAGCATATGCCTCGCCCCGAGCCCGATCATCGGCCGCACCTGGGCTTCGCTCAGCGGCGCGCGATCGAGCCGCGCGAGCGCGTGGTTCACCGCCGCGGTCAGGTCTCCCGCGGTATCGATCAGCGTGCCGCCGAGGTCGAAGCCGACAATGCGGAAGGGGAAATTCATGCGCAAATATATCCTGCCGTTCGGGTCGGGGGAAGTCGAGACACCCATCGATCAAGCCCGCCTTCACGGCATCTGGACTTCGGCCAGTGGCCGAAGTTTATCCTTAGCGCCTGTCAAGGCAGTCGAAGGGCTCGACGCGAACGGGGTTGTGGAAGCGCATGGCGCGATGTGCTGGAAACCGCAATGATTTGCTGGCATGGCGCGGGCATGAGCAATCCCATCGCCGCCATCATCCTCGCCGCGGGCAAGGGCACCCGCATGAAGTCCGACCTGCACAAGGTGCTTCACCCGATCGCCGGGCGACCGATGCTGCTGCACCTGATGGCGGCGGTCGATGCGCTGGCGCCGGCGAGGAAGGTGGTCGTCGTCGGCGACAAGGCCGACCAGATCGAGGCGGCGCTCGCGGGCAGCGCCGATCTGGCGGTGCAGGAGCCGCAGCTCGGCACCGGCCATGCCGTGCAGCAGGCCGAGAGCGCGCTCGCCGGTTTCGACGGCGATGTGCTGATCCTTTACGGCGACGTGCCGTTCGTGCCGACTGCAACGATGCAGGCGATGATCGACCGGCTCGGTGCCGCCGACGCGCCGGCGGTCGTCGTGCTCGCCTTCGAGCCCGCCGATCCGCTGCAATATGGCCGCGTCATCACCGATGGCGATTACGTGACCAAGATGGTCGAGCACAAGGACGCGACAGACGCCGAGCGCGCGGTGAAACTGTGCAATTCGGGGCTGATGGCCGCGAAGGCGCGCGACCTGTTCGCGCTGCTCGCGCGGGTCACCGACGACAATGCGGCAAAGGAGTTTTACCTCGTCGACATCGTCAATATCGCGAACGCCGACGGGCGCCGTTGCGCGGTCGTAAAGACCGATCCCAATGATGTCGCGGGCATCAACAGCCGCGCCGAACTCGCGCGGGCGGAAGCGCAATGGCAGGAATTCCGGCGCGAGGAGGCGATGGCCGATGGCGCGTCGCTGCGCGCACCCGAAACGGTCTGGTTCTCCTGGGACACCGAGATCGGCCGTGACGTGACGATCGAACCGAATGTCTTCTTCGGCCCCGGCGTGAAGGTCGCCGACGGCGCCACGATCCGCGGCTTCAGCCATATCGAGGGTGCGACGATCGCGACCGGATGCGAAGTCGGCCCCTATGCGCGGCTGCGTCCCGGCGCGGTGCTGGAGGAAAAGGCGAAGGTCGGCAATTTCGTCGAGGTCAAGAAGGCGGTGTTGGGGAAGGGCGCGAAGGCGAACCATTTGAGCTACATCGGCGATGCGACGGTCGGCGCAGGGGCGAACATCGGCGCGGGGACGATCACCTGCAATTACGACGGCTATTTCAAATATCGGACCGAGATCGGCGAGAACGCCTTCATCGGATCGAACAGCGCGCTCGTCGCGCCGGTGAAGATCGGCCGCGATGCGATCGTCGCCGCGGGCAGCGCGGTGACGCGCGACGTCGCCGACGGCGAGCTTCGCCTCGTGCGCGGCGAACAACTGGTCAAGCCGGGCTGGGCCGACCGTTTCCACGACGCGATGCGCAAGAAGAAAGCGGCGGAGAAGAAATAGTCGCATGGACGCGCCGACGCTGAACACCGCACGGCTGGTGCTGCGCCGGCTGCGCGCCGACGAGGCCGATGCCATCGCGCTGTTCGCGGTGTTGTCGGACCCGGAGGTGATGATCTGGTGGTCGAGCGGTCCGCACGAGTCGCTGGCCGAAACGAGAGAATATCTGGCGCGCAATGCGGCCGACGAGCAGGATTGGCTTTGCTGGGCCATCACGGTGGGCGACGACGTCGCGCTGGGCTGGGTGATCCTGATGGATCGCAGGCCGGGGGTTGGCGAGATCGGCTATATCCTGCATCGCGACCAATGGGGCAGCGGCATCGCGCGCGAGGCGGTGAGCCGGGTGATCGCCTATGGTTTCGACGATCTCGGTTTCCGCCGCATCTTTGCCGACACCGATCCGGAAAATGTCGGATCGATCGCTTTGCTGGAACGCCTCGGGTTCCAATATGAGGGGCGGCTTCGCGATGAATGGGAAACGCATATCGGCGTCCGCGATTCGCTGATCTATGGTTTGTTGCGCGACGAATGGAACGCGCGGACAGGAGAGAGATGTTGAGTGACCGCTACGAGGCCGCACCCTTTCTGCGCTATGTCGACGCGTGGGTGCTGAATGCGATCGGCCACCTCGACGAGCCAACCCGCGCCTATTGCGCCGCGATGGAGCCGACGCTGCGCCAGAGCCTCGGTCTGACGGGCAGCTGGACGCAGATCGTCGCGACGCAGATGAAATTCGCCCCCGACCTTGCCGGCCAGATTCGCAAGATTTGGGAAGAGGGCAAAGTGCGCTTCGAGCAGGGCAACGGCCGCCCCGCCGATCCGGTGCAATTTGCGATGACGTTCGTCGACAGGAATTTCGGCAGGACTTGATCTGATATCATGATATGATATCATACATTCATGCGCTTTCTCGCCGACCTTCCCGATTCCGACGTCGAGTGGCTCGACGCGCTTGCGGCCGAGCAAGGCGTTTCGCGCGCCGAGCTGGTGCGCCGCGCGGTCGCATCCTATCGCGCCGATGTCTCGGGCGACGCGATCGATAATGCCTTCGGCATATGGAAGGGCCGCGAGGATATCGGCGACGGCCTCAAATATCAGCGGCGCCTCAGGGGCAAGCGCGAATGATCGACGCGCAGTTCGACAGCGACATCCTCATCGATGCGCTCAACGGTATCGAGGCCGCGCGCGGGGAAATCCGCCGGGCGGGGCGCAAGAGCATCAGCCGCGTCAGCTGGACCGAGGTGATGTCCGCTGCCGATGCGCAGAGCCTGAAAGCCGTCGAGGCCTTCCTCGGCTGTTTCCAGGTCGAGGAGATCGGCGACGCTGTCGCGCGCCGCGCCGCTGCGCTCCGCGCCGAGCGCAAGGGCTTGACCCTTGCCGACGCTTTCGTACTGGCGACCGCGCAGATCAGCGGACGCATCCTCGTCACGCGCAATATCAAGGTGTTTCCGGCGTCGATGCCGGGTATTCGCATTCCCTACACGCTCTAGAAGAAAGCATAGCCCCCATGTGCGGAATTATCGGAATCATCGGCAAGGACCAGGTGGCGGACCGGCTGGTCGATGGCCTCAAGCGCATGGAATATCGCGGCTATGATTCGGCGGGCGTGTGCACGGTCGAGGGCGGGCAGCTGATCCGCCGCCGCGCCGAGGGCAAGCTCAATAATCTCGTCAAGGAACTCGCGGGCAACCCCGCGCCCGGCACCGTTGGCATCGCTCACACGCGCTGGGCGACGCACGGCGCGCCGACGACGAGTAACGCGCACCCGCACGCGACGGGTGAGGTTGCGCTCGTCCACAACGGGATCATCGAGAATTTCAAGCCGCTGCGCGAAGCGTTGCAGGCGCGCGGGCGCACATTCGAGAGCGAGACCGACACCGAGGTCGTCGCGCATCTCGTCAGCGAACAGGTCGAGGCGGGCAAGTCGCCGCAGGAAGCCGTGCAGGCGGTGCTGCCGCAGCTTCGCGGCGCCTTTGCGCTCGCCATCGCCTTCCGCCAGCATCCCGATCTGCTGATCGGCGCGCGGCTCGGCTCGCCGCTGGTCGTCGGTTACGGTGAGGGCGAGACCTACCTCGGCTCGGACGCGCTCGCGCTCGCGCCGCTGACACAGAAGATCGCCTATCTCGACGAGGGCGACTGGGTCGTGATCACCCAGGGCGGCGCACAGATCTACGACGCCGCGAACAACCCCGTCGAGCGCGAGATCACGACCAGTGGCGTTACCGCGGCGGCGGTCGAGAAGGGCAATTACCGCCACTTCATGCAGAAGGAGATTTTCGAGCAGCCGACCGTCGTCGCGCAGACGCTTTCCTCCTATATCCGCCCGCTCGAACAGACCGTCGCGCTGCCGCAGATGGATTTCGACCTGAGCAAGATCGAGCGCATCACGATCGTCGCGTGCGGCACCAGCTTCTACGCGGGCATGGTCGCGAAATATTGGTTCGAGACCTTCGCGCGCGTCCCCGTCGACATCGATGTCGCGTCGGAGTTCCGCTACCGCGACCCGGTGCTTGCACCCGGCGGGCTCGCGCTCTTCATATCGCAGTCGGGCGAGACCGCCGACACGCTCGCGGCGCTGCGTCATTGCAAGGCGAACGGGCAGACGATCGCGGTCGTCGTCAACGTTCCCACCAGCAGCATGGCGCGCGAGGCCGACCTGCTGCTCCCGACGCACGCAGGCCCCGAAATCGGCGTCGCTTCGACCAAGGCGTTCACCTGCCAGCTCGCGGTGCTCGCCGCGCTCGCGGCGCACCTCGCGCTCAGAAAGGGCAAGCTGACCGCGGCCGAAGAGCATGAGATCGTGAAACACCTGATCGAAGCCCCCGCCGCGCTCAACGCCGCGCTCGCGCACGACGAAGAGATCGCCAAGATGGCGCACCTCGTCGCCCCGGCGCGCGACGTGCTCTATCTCGGCCGCGGCCCCGACTATCCGCTCGCGCTCGAGGGCGCGCTGAAGCTCAAGGAAATTTCCTACATCCATGCCGAAGGCTATGCGTCGGGCGAGATGAAGCATGGGCCCATCGCGCTGATCGACGAGGCGGTCCCGGTGATCGTCCTCGCGCCCAGCGGCCCGCTGTTCGAAAAGACCGTCAGCAACATGCAGGAAGTCATGGCGCGCGGCGGCAAGGTCGTGCTGATTTCGGACGCCGACGGCATTGCCGAGGCGGGTGACGGCTGCATGGCGACGATCGAGATGCCCAAGGTGCATCCGTTGATTGCGCCGCTGGTCTACGCGGTGCCGGTGCAGCTCTTGGCATACCATGTGGCGGTGGCGAAGGGCACCGACGTGGACCAGCCGCGGAATCTGGCGAAGTCGGTGACGGTGGAGTGAGCTGGGAAACAAACTGCCACTGCGGCTCCGTCACGGTACGGCTCGCCAAGGCGCCCGAGGAACTCGCCGAGTGCAATTGCTCGCTCTGCTTTTCGCACGGCATCCTGTGGGCCTATTATTCGCCGCGCGATGTGGTGATCGAGGGCGAGACGCGGACCTATAACCGCGCCGACCGGCCGAACCCCAATTCGGACCTGCATTTCTGCGTCATCTGCGGTTGCTCGACGCACTGGTCGGCCACCCAAGGCCTGATCGAGCGGATGGGCGGCGCGGTCGATCTGATGGGGGTCAACATGCGCCTGTTCGCGCCGGAGCGGCTCAGCGGGATGAGGCTGAGCTTCCCCGACGGCCGTCGCTGGTCGGGCGAGGGGGCCTGGGGCTATGCGCGCGATGCCGGGGTCATGCCCTGACCGGCGCGGCTTAAGCGGCCGCGTTGGCCTGCGCCAGAATCGACGCGGCGACGTCCTCGATCTTGCCTGCGACCAGCAGCGGCGCGCCGCCGACCATGCCGACCTGCGTCTGGCCATTTTCATAGTCGCGAAGCCAGGCGACATTCTCGGCGACGACCAGGTAATTGCCGCCGCGCGAGTTTAGGGTAATGAATTTCATCTTGCTGTCTCCTGACCCAACCGCCTCTAGGCGCCAAATATGAAGATTGTTGGTTTCCTATGAACCCCGCCGCCATCATCTTCGATTTCGACGGCGTCATCGCCGACAGCGAGGTGCGCGCGAACATGTCGCTCGCCGAGAGCCTGACCGCGGTCGGGATGCTGACGACCTATGACGAGTGCCTGCGCGACTATTACGGCCACAACTGGCAGGAAACGCAGCGGCGGATCGAGGCGCGGTTCGGGCGCGCGCTGCCCGCCGATTTCCGTGAGACGCATCGCACCCGTGCCCGCGTGCGCTTCATGGAGGGGTTCGACGCCGTGCCCGGCGCGGCCGCTTTCCTGGACGCGCTGGGACCGACACCGCGCGCCATCGCATCGTCGAGCCGCGCCGAATATATCGACTGGGCGCTGGGGCTGTTCGGCCTGCGCGATCATTTCGGTGATCATATCTACAGCGCCGACGGCTGGGATCGCGGCAAGCCGCATCCCGACATTTATCTCGCCTCCGCGAAGGGGCTTGGCGTCGATCCGGCAGTGTGCCTCGCCATCGAGGATTCCCCAACCGGCGCGCAGGCTGCGCTTGCCGCAGGGATGACGGTCGTCGGATTCTGCGGGGCGGGGCATATCGTCGACCGCGCTGCGCATGGCGAAATGTTGCACAGCATCGGCGTGCATCATGTGGCGCACAGCTACGACGAAGTTGCTGCCCTGACGCTTGCGACCAGCTGATCCTCCCCATGGCTTCGCCACGGGGAGGATCGGGTGCAAAAAGCGCTGTCCTACATTTGGCTGCTCGGTTAGCCTGATGCTTGAATTTCGCCGGGGAACCCACCGCGCGATGCGAATTGCGAGTGAAGTTACGCAGTTTTCTGCGCATTTCGAAATCAGACGATCGAGGAGAGAGCCATGTGCAATGACATCACCGAAGCCGATCTCGACCGCGCGGGCATCCCCGTAAACCGGCGGAGCTTTGGCACCCTGGTTGGCGCGGGCGCGCTGGCGTCGATGCTGCCCGTATCGGCCGGCGCCGCCGGGCCGGTGAAGGGCCGCGATGTGGAAATCCGCACCGCGGAGGGCGTCGCCGACGCCTATTTCGTCGCGCCCGCGAGCGGCAAGCATCCGGGCGTGCTCGTGTGGCCCGACATCCGCGGCCTGCGTCCCGCCTTCCGCCAGATGGCCGACCGGCTGGCGGGCGAAGGCTATGCGGTGCTGACCGTGAATCCCTTTTATCGCTGGCAGAAGTCGCCCGTCGTCGATGCCGCCAACGACTTCAACGATCCCCCGATCCGCGAGAAACTGTTCGGCTATCTGAAGCAGCTGACCAAGCCGCTGGTGACGACCGATGCGACCGCGCACCTTGCCTTCCTCGACGCGCAGAAAGAGGTCGATACGCGGCGCAAGCTCGGCACCACCGGCTATTGCATGGGCGGGCCGATGACGATCTATACAGCGGCGCTGAAGCCCGACCGCGTCGGGGCGGCGGCGAGTTTCCATGGCGGCGGGGTCGGCACCGACAAGCCCGACAGCCCGCACCTGCTGATCCCCGGGACCAAGGCGGGCTATCTGTTCGCGATCGCCGACAATGACGACAAACAGGATCCCGAAGAGAAGAACCGGCTGAACGCCGTCCTCAACCCCCGCAAGCAATGGCACGAGGTCGAGGTCTATGAAGGCGCGATGCACGGCTGGTGCCCGCCCGACGGCCGCGCCTACAACGAGGCGGCGGCCGAAAAGGCGTGGAGCCGAATGCTGGAGCTGTTCAAGGCCAGCCTCTAGGCAGCCGCCGCGGCCTTAATTGGAACTGCGGGCGATCCCCTCGGTCAGCCCATTGGGTAGAGGATGTCCTTGCCGACCTTGTGCAGCGCCTTCATCAGGTCGTCGCTCAGCACCAATTCCTTCGCGGCGAGGATCGGGTCGACCTGATCATAGGCGCTGACGCCGACGATCGTCGAGGCAACGAAATCGTGCTGCTTCGACCAGGCGGTCGCCATCGTCACCGGGTGCAGGCCATGCTCCTCGGCGATCTTCAGATAGCGCGCGGTCGCGGCGAGGCTTTGGTCGTTGACGAAGCGGCGGCCCATCGCAGCCTGCCGACCCTCCATGCCGAGATAGCGCGAGAAGCGCGCACCCTCGGGCCGGGCGCCATCCTGATATTTGCCCGACAGCACGCCGCCGGCGAGGGGGGAGTAGGGGATCAAGCTGACGCCTTCCTGCCGGCAGACCTGCGCCAGCTCGTCCTCGAAGCGGCGATTGTTCAGGCTGAAGTTGTTCTGGATCGTATGGTAGCGCGCCACGCCGAGGCGTTCGGATGCGGCGATCGACTTCATCAGTCCCCAACTCGTCTCGTTCGAACAGCCGAGGATGCGCACCTTGCCCACGCGGACGAGTTCGTCGAGCGCGTCCATCATCTCATCATAAGGCGCATCATGGTCGGGCCAGTGCGTCTGGTAGAGGTCGACATAGTCGGTCTGGAGCCGCGTCAGGCTGTCGTCGATGGCCTGGAAGATATTCTTGCGGTCGAGCGCGGTCATGCCGCCGCGGCATGGCGACTTGAACCAGACATGGCTCGGCCCCGATACTTTGGTGGCGAGGATGATCGCGTCGCGGTTCTTGGTCTTCAGCCAGCGACCGACGATCTCTTCGGTCCGGCCGACCCATTTGATGTCGGGCGGCACCGGATAGCCCTCGGCGGTGTCGTAGAAATTGATGCCCTCGTCGAAGCAGCGGTCGAGGATGCGGAATGCTTCGGCCTCATCGGTCTGGCTGCCGAAGGTCATCGTCCCCATGCAGATGTCGGAGACGTGGATGGCGCTTTTTCCAAGGCGGCGGCTTTGCATGGCTCTCTTCTCCAATGAGGGGAGCGCCGTCTTTAGGTTGCGGATCGCAACCTTGCAATCGGGTCAGATAAGGAGCGCGAGCGATCCGACGAGCAAGGCGGCCATCGTCCAGTTGAAGGCGCGCAGGCGGGCGGGGCTCGACAGCCAGCCGCGCAGCGACACGCCCATCACCGCCCACAGGCTGGTCGAGGGGAGGTTGATGATGCCGAAGACCACCGCCACGAGCAGCACGGCGGCAAAATTGCGATCGGGCGCGTAAAGCGCGATCGCCGACAATGCCATCGACCAGGCCTTGGGATTGACCCACTGGAACAGCACCGCCTGCAGGAAGCTCATCGGCTTCGCGCGGGCGCCGCCGTCGGTGTCGGGCGCGCCCGCGTTGGCGATCTTCCACGCGAGCCAGAGCAGATAGACGACGCTCATCACCTTGAGCACGATGTTGAGGACGGGAAACATGTCGAACAGCCCCATCAGCCCGACGCCGACGAGGACGATCATCAGCGTGAAGCCGAAACCGACGCCGAGCGCGTGCGGCACCGTGCGGCGCAAGCCGAAGTTGGCGCCCGAGGCCATGAGCATCATATTGTTCGGTCCCGGCGTGATCGACGAGACGAGCGCGAAGGCGGAGAGCGCGGCAAGCGTGGTCTGGTTCATGGCGCGCAATATAATGAGTTACCAAGCGCGACAGGTTGCAAAGATACGTAGTCATCGGATAGATTGTGCAATCCATGATCAAGATCGATGCCATTGGCCGCAAGATATTGCAGGAATTGTCGCGTGATGGGCGAATCTCCAACCTCGAACTCGCCGAGCGGGTGGGACTGTCGCCGTCGGCCTGCCTGCGCCGCGTGCAGGAACTCGAACGCAGCGGCGTGATCAAGGGCTACCGCGCGGTGATCGATCCCGCGAAACTGGGGCTGACCTTCCTCGCCTATGTGACCGTCGGCCTGTCGTCGCATACAAAGAAGTCGCAGGCCGATTTCGAAGCCGCGATGGCCGATGCGCCCGAGGTGCGCGAATGCCACAACCTGACCGGCGCGATCGAATATCTGCTTCGCGTCGAGACCGCCGATCTCGCGTCGTACAAGCATTTCCACACCGAAGTGCTGGGCGTGCTGCCGCAGGTGCATGCGATCACGACCTATGTGCTGATGGAATCACCGAAGGACGAGCGGGCGTGATAGCCCGTGGCCCCGACGATGGCTTCTTGAACCCCGCTCGTACCGACCGCATATCGGTTTCATGACGAAACTCTCCTTCCTCGACCTCGTGCCCGTGACCGACACCGGCACGGTGACCCAGTCGCTCGCCAACGCCGCCGATCTCGCCCGGCACGCCGAGGCGCTCGGCTATTCGCGCTATTGGGTGGCCGAGCATCATGGCATGACGGGGATCGCGAGCGCCGCGACCGCGGTCGTGCTCGCGCATCTGGGCCACGCGACCGATCATATTCGCATCGGCTCGGCGGGGATCATGCTGCCCAATCATGCGCCGATGGTGATCGCCGAGCAGTTCGGAACGCTCGAAGCGCTGTTTCCCGGCCGCATCGACCTGGGCCTGGGCCGCGCGCCGGGATCGGATCAGCGGGTGGCCCGTGCGCTGCGCCGGACGCTCGCCAGCGACGAGCGCCAGTTTCCGCAGGACGTGCTCGAGCTGCAGGCGTTTCTGGCCGGCGACGAACAGCTTGGAATCACAGCGGTGCCGGGGGCGGGCACGCATATCCCGCTGTGGATATTGGGGTCGAGTACCTTCGGCGCGCAGCTCGCGGCGGCGCTCGGATTGCCCTATGCGTTTGCAAGCCATTTTGCACCCGATGCGCTTGACGAGGCGCTCGACATCTATCGCCGCCAGTTCAAGCCGTCGGCACAATTGTCCGAGCCCTATACTGCCGCCGCTTTCAACGTCTTCGCCGCCGATACGCGCGAGGAGGCCGAACTGCTGGCCTCGTCACAGCAGCAGGCGTTCGTCGCGCTGCGCACGGGCAATCCGGGCAAGATGAAGCCGCCGGTCGAAGGCTATAAGGACAGCCTGCCGCCTAACGCGCGCGCGATCCTCGACCATGTGCTGCAATGCTCGGCGGTCGGGACGGTCGACGATGTCGCGGCCGGGCTGAAGGCCTTCAAGGCGCGCACCGGCGTCGACGAGATCGTCGTTGCGTCGTCGATGTACGATCACGAAGCGCGGAAGCATTCGGTCGCGCTCGCGATGGAAGCGGCGAAGTCGCTCTAGGCTGGAGGCTCGCGCGGATCGGGCCGAAAGCTCAAACTGGCGAGCCGCCAGGCCAGATCGTCGCCCATCAATTCGGCCGCGGTCGGAACGTCTGTCGGCGTCGCGCAATCGACCTCGGCGGCGATGTAGCGGCCGGTTTCGCGCAAGCGGACGTCAACTTTGCCGAAGCGCGTGCGAAGCACGGCGATCAACTGCTTCGCATCGTCGGCCAGTTCGTTCGAATCGAGCGCGCGCGGCGTGCCGTCGAGCAGTTCGGCGATCGCCTGCTTTAGCGCGCCCACCGCGTCCTTGATGATCGAAAGCGAGATGAACAGCGCGGCCGTGGCGTCCGCCCACCACCAACCGAGCCCGATACCGATGATGCCCGCCATGCCCGCGATCCCGGTCTGCCAGTCGGCTTTCTGCATCAAGGCGTCGGTATGAAGCACCTTGTCCTTTATCTTCTCCGCCACCGGCTGCTTGAGCCGCCCCAAGATGACGGGTGGGACGACCGAATAAGCAAGCGCCGCAAGCATCAGCCAGCCGAGCCAGATCGTGTGGCCGAACAATGTGATGCCGCCGACGCTCGGATGCTCCTGCTTCACAAGTGTCGTGATGCTTTCATAGGCCAGAAAGGCGCCGACCGAGAGCAGTGCGGTTGCGGCGACGAGGAATGCGAGGCTGTTCGCGCGGCGGTAGCCGAAGGGAAAACGCCGGTTCGGCCGCCGGCGCTCCCAATGCGTCGACAGCAGGAAAACGACCGCGGGGACGAGGCTTAGCACGTCTTCGATGACCGCGGCCTTCATCGCCTGGCTCGCCCCCATGACCAACCACATGACGAGCACGACGCTCGCCATCCAGCCGAGGGTCCAATATTCGAGCCGCTCGCCGCGCCGGACATCGGCCGCGATCGCGCGCGGAATGCCGCCGTGAAGGCTCATTCTTCCCGCTCCGCAACCGCGCGATCGATAGCGAGGATCAAGGCGTTTTCGCCATTGCGCCGGGCGATACGCAGCACGGGCTGCTTCCCGTCCGCTGGCTCGGCGCGGCCGATCGCTTTCGACAGCGAAATATCGGCCATCCATGGTGACGCCTTGGCGAAATGGCCGACGACCGCGTCGAGCCGGCCGTCCTCCAGCCAGTGCGGGGCATGTTCGCCATGGACGGCGATTTGCACGACGCGCGCGCGGTGGTGTGCGGCATAAGCGCGAAGCAGTGTGAGCGCGGGGGCGGCATCGGGTGTCCCGGGGAGCACCGCGACGCGCATCATGCCGCTGCGTTCGATGCGTTCGGTCGTGCCCGACGCGTCGCGGGGCAGGGCGTCGCAGGCGCCGAGCGTCAACGGCAAAGACAGAAGGAAGGCGCGAAGCATCATCGCTGCGAACGCGGCCGGGCGGCTATGGTTGCGCCCATAGGCCCTGTGTTGACGCGGCTCCGCGAGCGGCGGTATAGGAGCGGCCCCACCAAGGGCGGCCCGTCGGGGTCGCCTTTTTACTTTTATCGTTCTGGAAAGGTGCCTGACATGTCGATCACGCCGCTGATGCCCGTTTACCCCCGGTGCGGCGTGCGTCCGGTGCGAGGCGAAGGCGCTTATCTGATCGGCGAGCGCGGCGAGCGCTATCTCGACTTCGCGAGCGGCATCGCGGTCAATTTGCTCGGCCATGGCCACCCGCATCTGACCAAGGCGATCGCCGAACAGGCCGCGACGCTGATGCATGTGTCGAACCTCTACGGCAGTCCGCAAGGCGAAGCCTTCGCGCAGCGGCTGGTCGACAATACATTTGCCGACACCGTCTTCTTCACCAACTCGGGCGCCGAGGCGGTCGAGTGCGCGATCAAGACCGCGCGCGCCTATCATTCGAGCGCGGGCAATGCGCAGAAGCACACGCTGATTACCTTCAACAACGCCTTCCACGGCCGCACGCTCGGCACGATTTCGGCGACGAACCAGGAAAAGCTGCGCAAGGGTTTCGATCCGCTGCTGCCGGGCTTCGCCTATGCGCCGTTCGACGATCTCAACGCAGCGCTCGATCTGGTCGATGACAACACCGCGGGCTTCCTGGTCGAACCGGTGCAGGGCGAGGGCGGCATTCGTCCCGCGTCGCAGCCCTTCCTGCAGGGTCTGCGCGACATCTGCAACGAGCGCGATCTGGTGCTGGTGTTCGACGAGGTCCAGTGCGGCGTCGCGCGCACCGGCAGCCTCTATGCCTATGAGCAGTTCGGCGTCGCCCCCGACATCCTCGCGAGCGCGAAGGGTATCGGCGGCGGCTTCCCGATGGGCGCGTGCCTTGCGACCGAAAAGGCCGCGCGCGGGATGGTGATCGGCACGCACGGTTCGACCTATGGCGGCAATCCGCTCGCGATGGCGGCCGGGCAGGCGGTGTTCGACGTGATCCTGGAGGATGGCTTCCTCGATCAGGTCAAGACGACCGGCGAGCGGCTCCGCGGCGCGCTCGAGCAGCTGATTCCGAACTACGATGCTTTGTTCGAAAGCACACGCGGTCTGGGCTTGATGCTGGGCCTCAAGATGAAGAGCGACAGCCGCGCCTTCGTCGCGCATCTGCGCGACAATCACGGGCTGTTGACGGTGGCGGCGGGCGACAATGTCGTGCGCATCCTGCCGCCGCTCAACATCGAGCAGGCGCATATCGACGAATGCATCGAGAAATTGTCGGCAGGCGCGGCGAGCTATACGCCGCCGGAATCCTGATGCTTTCCGTTACCGTGCAGCGGAGGGTCTGATGCGGCACTTCCTCAACCTGTCCGATGCGGGCGGGGATGCGGTCGCGGCGATGCTTGCCGACGCGATCGATCGCAAGGCGGCGCGCGTGGGTTGGCCGAAAGCGAAGCCCGACGCCGACGCGCCGCTCGCCGACCATGTGCTGGCGATGGTGTTCGAAAAGAACTCGACCCGCACGCGCGCTTCGTTCGACATCGCGATCCGCCAGCTCGGCGGCGTGCCGATGATCCTCGACGCCGGGACGACGCAGCTGGGTCGCGGCGAAACGATCGCCGACACCGCACGCGTGCTGTCGCGCTATGCCGACGCGATCATGATCCGCACCGATCATCATGACAAGATCGAGGAGCTCGCCGAATATGCGAGCGTTCCGGTCATCAACGGCCTGACCGACCTGTCGCATCCGTGCCAGATCGTCGCCGACCTGCTGACGATCGTCGAGAGCGGCAAGGCGCTCCCTGGGCTCGAACTCGCGTGGCTCGGCGACGGCAACAATGTGCTCGCGTCGCTCATCGAAGCGGCGGGCCTGTTCGGCTTCAACGTTCGCGCGGGCGTACCGCAGGGCTATGAGCCAGAGGCGCGCTTCGTCGACGCCGCGCGCGCGAAAGGCGCGCGGATCGACATCGTCCGCGATGCGCGCGAAGCGGTCGCGGGCGCCGACTTGGTGGTCACCGACACCTGGGTGTCGATGGGACAGGATCATGCGCACAACAAGCTCGCGGCGATGGCGCCCTATCAGGTCGACGAGCGGCTGATGGGCCAGGCGAAGAGCGACGCGCTGTTCCTCCATTGCCTGCCGGCGCACCGCGGTGAGGAAGTCGTCGACGCCGTGATCGACGGGTCGCAGTCGCGCGTCTGGGACGAGGCGGAAAACCGCGTGCATGCGCAGAAATCGATCCTGTTGTGGGCGCTAGGCAAGTTATGAGCGAGACGATCGAAACCTGGTTCGACCAGCCCTTGGTCTTCACCATCGCCGAGCGCCATGTGCGCGGGCGACTGGTGCGGCTTGGCCCGGTGCTGAATACGATCATGGCGGCGCACAGCTATCCGCCGGTGGCTGAGAAGCTGCTGGCAGAGGCGCTGGTCCTGACCGTATTGCTCGGCTCGACGCTCAAGACCGAAGGCGGTCAGCTGACCCTGCAGGCGCAGACCGGCGGCGGCCCCGTCGAATTGCTCGTTTGCGACTACCGGGCCGGCGAGCTGCGCGGCTACCTGAAGTTCGATGCCGAGCGCCTCGTGGGCGTCGGCCCCGATCCGACGCTCTTCGCGTTGTTCGGCGAAGGTTTCTTGGCGATTACCTTCGACCAGGAAACCACCGGTGAGCGCTACCAGGGGATCGTTCCCCTCGAAGGCTCGTCGATCGGCGATGCCGCCGAACATTATTTCGAGCAGTCCGAGCAGATCCCGAGCCTGATCAGCCTCGCCGCGCGGCCCGATCATGAAGCCGGGTGCGTCGCCGGCGGTCTGCTGCTCCAGCATCTGCCCGAGGGCGAGGTCGGGCGCGACCGCCTGCACGTTCGTCACGATCATCCCGAATGGGAGCATGCGAAGACGATCGCGGCGACGCTGAAGGATGAAGAGCTGACCGATCCGGCCACTTCGCTCGAAACGCTCGCCTGGCGGCTATTTCATGAGGACGAGGTGCGCGTCGAGCCCGGCGCGATTGTTTCGCGCGGATGCCGTTGCAGCGTTGATTATTTCGCGGGCGTGCTCGCGCAATTCCCCGAGGCCGAGCGCGCCGATATGGCCGACGATGGCAAGATCGTCGTCGATTGCGCCTTTTGCTCGCGGTTCTTCCCGATCCCGCTCGAAGAAATTGCCACGCACCATCGCGCCGATTGAGCGCTGCAAGCCGCAGTTGCGGCGATGAAGTGAGCCATTCCAGCGCCAAGCGGTTGAATTCGCGTTCGGCGCTTGCTACCTATGGTCAAACAGGGTCGCAAATTTGCTCGCTTGCGGGCGGCCGATGGATAGGTGGAATGGCGATCTTCTCTCCCGTAACTCGACTGTCGTTGATTGCGTTCGGCTGCGCCGCCGCAAGC
Source organism: Sphingopyxis sp. H050 (assembly GCF_001468265.1). GTDB lineage: Bacteria > Pseudomonadota > Alphaproteobacteria > Sphingomonadales > Sphingomonadaceae > Sphingopyxis. The sequence goes on from NZ_LNRZ01000002.1 coordinate 255,318, forward strand.
GCGGTGCCGGCGCAGGCGCCGACGCTGGCCATGCTCGACCGGCTTGAAAAGGGCAGCTGGCAGCTGCGCGAGCGCGGCAAGGACGGCGTGCTCCAGACCATGTGTCTGGGCGATGCGCGGCGGATGATCCAGATCGAGCATCCGCGGGCGAGTTGCTCGCGTTATATCATCGAAGACACGCCGAGTTCGGTAACCGTGCACTACACCTGTCCGGGCGCGGGCCACGGCCGCACGACGATCCGCAGCGAAACCAACCGGCTGGTCCAGATCGATACGCAGGGCATTGCCGAGGGCCGGCCTTTCTCGCAGGCGATCGAGGCCCGTCGCATGGGCGCCTGCTCCTAACCGGTTGTTAACCATTCTTCGCTAGACGGGAGTCACGACGCACCGATGTGTGTCCTTCTCCCTAACGGCTTTATGCCGAACTGGGCCGTGCAGCCAACGCCGCGCGGCCCGTTTTCTTTGGTGCGGTGCAGCACTTGCGCGCCCGGCGGCACGGGCCTATCTGGCGCCGATGCAGCAAGTTTCCGGAAAAACGGTGATCGTCCTCCTGTCGGGCGGGCTCGACTCGATGGTTTGTGCCGGGCTGGCGCGTGAGGCCGGCGCGCGGATCGTCGCGCTGACGATCGACTATAACCAGCGCCACCGGGTGGAACTGGAGTCCGCGGCGCGGATCGCCGCCACGATCGGCGCGGGCGAACATATCGTCCTGCCGCTCGACCTTCGCCGCTTCGGCGGGTCGGCGCTGACCGACGACATCGACGTGCCGAAGGACGGCGTCGGGCCCGACATTCCCGTCACCTATGTGCCCGCGCGCAACCTGATCTTCCTGTCGTTGACGCTCGGCCTCGCCGAGGCGCGGCAGGCGCGGGACATTGTGATCGGGGTGAACGCGCTCGACTATTCGGGCTATCCCGACTGCCGCCCCGAATTCATCCAGGGCTTCGAGAATTTGGCTGCGCTGGCAACGCGCGACGGGGACAAGGGTGTCGATTTCCATATCCACGCGCCGCTGCAACATATGACCAAGGCCGACATCGCCGCCGAAGCTGCGCGCCTCGGCCTCGATGCCGGGATGAGCTGGTCCTGCTACGATCCGACGCCTGAAGGACTGCATTGCGGCTCCTGCGACAGCTGCCGTCTGCGCAGCAAGGGCTTTGTCGACGCGGGACTGCCCGATCCGACGCACTACGCATGAGCTACGCGGTCAAAGAGATTTTCCTCACGCTGCAAGGCGAGGGCGCGCAGGCGGGCCGCCGCGCGGTGTTCTGCCGATTTGCCGGCTGCAACCTATGGACGGGCCGCGAGCAGGACCGCGCGCAGGCAATCTGCAAATTCTGCGACACCGATTTCGTCGGCACCGACGGGACGCTTGGTGAAAAATACAGGACGGCTGAAGCATTGGCGGCGACGATCGCCGAGAGCTGGGGCTCGGGCGCCGACGACCGCTATGTCGTGCTGACCGGCGGCGAGCCGATGCTGCAGGTGGACGAGGCGCTGATCGACGCGCTCCATGCCGAAGGCTTCACCATCGCGATCGAAAGCAACGGCACGCAAGTCGTGCCGCGCAGCATCGACTGGATCTGCATCAGCCCGAAGGCAGGCAGCGCGTTGATTCAGAAGAGCGGTGACGAACTCAAGCTCGTCTGGCCGCAACCGGGCAGCGATGTCGAGGCGCTCGCCGAACTCGACTTTGCGCATCGTCTGATCCAGCCGCTCGACGATCCGAACGCGGCCGCGAATGTGCAGGCATGCATCGATCTGGTGATGGCCGATCCGCGCTGGCGCCTGTCGCTGCAGACGCACAAAAGCCTCGGGCTGCGCTAGATCACTCGCCTTTCTTGGCGGGCGTGTCGGTCGAGATTTTCGCAGTCAGCGGTGGCGCGGACTCGACCGCCTTCATATCGTCGGCCGCTGCACCTTCGTCGGCCGCATCGGCATTTTCTTCGGACTTCGTGGCTTCCTTCTTGGTGCCATCGTCCGGAACGCTGTTGTCGACCGCTGTACCGTCGCCCGCAGAATCGTCGAGGATGATCATCGAATCGCTGATCGTACCCGGCTGCACCTCGACCGAATCAAGCTTGGTCGTCGATTTTCCCGAAGGTTCGTTGCCGCAGGCTGTCAGGACAAGGAGGGGCAGGGCGATGAGGAATGTCCGCGTCATGGGTCGTTCCTAATCGCTTGGCGAAAGCTTGTCGAGAAAGGCGGGGAGCGTCTGGGCCAGCGCCTTGTCGACATCGGCGAAGCCCGCTGGATTGCCCAGCGCGGCAAGGCTCGTGACAGGAAACTCGGCAATGCCGCAGGGTACGATTCCGGTGAAATGCATCAGGTCGGGATTCACATTCAGCGAAAAGCCGTGAAGCGTTACCCAGCGCTTCACGCGCACGCCGATGGCGCCGATCTTGGCCTCCCGGCCGCTCTGGTCGTCGGTCCAGATGCCGATGCGTCCGTCGGCGCGGCGCGCCTCGACGCCGAGGACGGCGAGCGCGTCGATCACCCAGCCTTCGAGCGCGGAAACATAAGCGCGCACGTCGCGGCCGCGCTTCGAAAGGTCGAGCTGGACATAGCCGAGGCGCTGGCCCGGGCCGTGATAGGTATAGCGCCCGCCGCGCCCCGCATCGAAAACCGGGAAACGTGGGTCGAGCAGTTCGGCGGGATCGGCGCTCGTCCCTGCCGTATAAAGCGGCGGATGCTCGAGCAGCCAGATGCGCTCGTCAGCTTCACCCGCATGGATCGCGGCTGCGCGCGCTTCCATATCGGACAGCGCTGCCTCATAATCGGTCAGGCCGGGCGAGGATTTCCATTCGGGCGCGGGGAGAGCGGGCATTTCGGCGGCTTCCTGCCCGCTTCAACGCTTCGGCGCAAGAGCGCCGGTCGCGGGGTAACAAGGCTGGACTTTGTGATCGAACAAGGTCAGGTTCGCCGCGCCGGGAAAACAACGGGGTATCAATGGCAAAATTCGACATGGGTGCGGCCTGGGAAGACAGCGTCGTACTGCTCAAATCGCACATAGCGCTGACGGGCACGATCGCGGCGGTTTTCCTGTTCCTGCCGGCCCTGGCGGTCGCTTGGTTCGGCCCGACGCCGATCGAGCCGACGAGTACGGCCACTTTCGAACAGGTCATGACGGCCTTCCGCGAATCCGCGCGGCAATCGCTGCCTTATCAGTTGCTGGTCAGTCTTGTCGGCGCCATCGGCGGTATCGGCATTCTTCGTTTGTGGCTCGCCCGGACCGGCACCAGCGTCGGCGATGCGCTCGGCTTTGCGTTGAAGATGGTGCCCACCGTGATCGCGGTCCAGATCCTCATGGCTTTGGCGATCGCATTGATGGCGTTGGTGCTGATCGTACCGGGCGCAGCGGTGGGTGGCGCGTTCGGGGTGCTGCTGGTGGTGATCGGCTTGCTGTTTTTCATCGGTCTTTGCGCTTATTTGTGGGCACGCTTCTCGACGACTTCACCGGTCATCGCCGATCGCACGCTCCATAATCCCATCGCCGCGCTCAAGGAAAGCTGGGCACTGACGCGCGACAATGGCTGGCGCATATTTCTGTTCATCTTCCTGGTGTTCGTGGTGATCTTCATCGCCGCGCTGCTGCTCGGCGGCGCCGCTTATGCCGTTTTCGGCAACACCGAGGGGACGGGGCGGATATTGTCGGGCCTGATCGAGGCGGGGATCGGCGCCTTGGGCAGCCTTGTATCGCTGGCGATCACGGCGGCGACCTATCGCCAACTCGCGGTTCGCGGCGGCACTGACGTTTTCAACTGATGGCCATGGGGTCGCAACCAGCAGATTGAACGAAGAGGAAAGACTGCACGCTTTACAAAAGGGGGAAGGGACATGAGCAAGATGAGCATCGGTGCGGCCTTTTCGGAGACGTTCGCGTTTCTGAAGGCCAATTGGACGCAAATGCTGGGATGGACCGTGGGCGCGGTCGTCGTGCTGGGGCTGCTCGGCTATTTGTTGCTCGGATCGACGTTCACGGCAATGGCGATGTCCGCCGGGGACCCGTCAGCCGTGATGAGCGGTATCGGCAGTATATTCCTGTTCGCGCTTTTCGCTGCCATCCTGCTCTACGCCGTCAGCATGCTGATCTGGCGCGGCGGGCTTCACCCTGGGGAAGCGCCGAATTTCGGCTGGGCCCTACAGGCCGGACCAGCGTTCGCCTTTGGCATGCTGGTCGTTTTTATTGCAGCCTATATCGTCATCATGATCATCATGTTCGTGCTCGTGCTGATCTTTGGCGCAGCTTTTGCCGGGGCGGGCGGCTTTTCGCCGAGCGCGCTGCAGTCGGGCGCCTTGGGCGGCGGCGCGGTCGCCGTGGTGATCCTGTTCTACATCGCCGTTCTGGTCTTCTTCGCGTGGCTCTTTGGCCGCCTGTCGGTCGCCGGGCCCGTGATGGCCGACCGGCTGACGCGCAACCCATTGACGGGTATTACCGAATCGTGGCGGATCACCGCGGCGTCGCAATGGTCGATTGTCGGCTTCTACATTCTGATCGTGATCCTCTCGCTCCTATATGGTTTTGTCGTCGGCATGATCCTCGGCGGCATCCTGGGCGGGATGGCCTCGGGCGGTTCGGCAGTCGGCGCTGTTATCTCGCTGATCGTCGCGGCGCTGGTGGTCTATGTGCCGCAGCTGCTGCTGTCGTTCGCGATCCCGGTGGGCATCTATCGCGCCATCGCGCCGCGCGCTTCGGGCGACGTCTTCGCCTAATCGCGCGATCCTGAAACAAAGAGGGCGCTCCGGGGACGGGGCGCCCTTTTCCTGTCAGCTCCACTTGGCCAGCGGCGGCAGGCTCATCAGGATGGCGTCGATGTTGCCGCCGGTCTTTAGCCCGAAGAGCGTGCCGCGGTCGTAGACCAGGTTGAATTCGGCATAGCGGCCACGCCAGATCAGCTGCTGTTCGCGCTCGGCTTCGGTGAAGGGCAGGGCCATGCGCCGGCGGACGAGCTGCGGGAAGATATCGAGAAAGGCCTCGCCAACCGCCTGCGTGAACCGGAAATTGCGGTCGAACTCGGCATCGTCGCCGCATTCGAGATGGTCGTAGAAGATGCCGCCGACGCCGCGATGGACGCCGCGGTGCGGTATGTAGAAATAATCCTCGGCCCATTTCGCATAGCGTTCATAGACGTCGGGACCATAAGGCGCGCAGGCGGCTCGAAAGCGCGCATGAAAGGCGTCGGTGTCCTCCTGATAGGGGATCGGCGGGTTGAGATCGGCGCCGCCGCCGAACCAGCGTTTGCTTGTCACCAGCAGGCGCGTGTTCATGTGCACCGCGGGGACGTGCGGGTTCGCCATATGCGCGACCAGGCTGATGCCGGTGGCGAAAAAGCTGGGGTCGTCGCCCGCGCCGTGGATCGATTTTGCGAACTCGGGCGCGAACTCGCCGCCGACGGTCGAGACGTTGACGCCGACCTTTTCGAAGACTTGGCCCGTCATGACGCCCCGGACGCCGCCGCCGCCTTCGCCCGGCGCAATGCCCTCGGCCTCGCGGTCCCATGCTGTATAGGCAAAGGCGGCATCGCTTCCCGCTTCGCGTTCGATGGCCTCGAACGCGGCGCAGATGCGGTCGCGGAGCGATTCGAACCAGCTGCGTGCGGCTTGCTGCTGCGGGTCGAGCGGGATCATGCGGGAAAGCCTTTCGTTTGGCGGAGCGCTTCGGCGAGCGCGATGCCAGCCGCGACCGCGACATTCAAGGATCGAAAGCCGGGCTGCATCGGAATCGCGACCCGCGCGGCGACGGTCTCGTGGACGTGGTGCGGCACACCGGCGCTCTCCGACCCGAAGAGCAGCACATCGTCCCGATCAAAATCGAAGGCGGGCAGGGGCGTCGCGGCCGCGGTCGTCAGCAGCACGATCCGCTGACCGCCGATCTGCGACCATTGCCGGAAGGCGTCCCAGCCCGGATGACGGCGCACATTGGCGCGTACCGCATAGTCCATTCCCGCGCGCTTCAGCGCCGCATCGCCGAACGGGAAACCGCAGGGCTCGATGATGTGCGCCGGCGCGCCGAAGCAGGCGGCGGTGCGCAGGATCGTGCCGACGTTCCCCGCGATGTCGGGTTGAAACAGGGCGATTTCCATGCGCTCGCCATAAAGAGGATGTGGCGGAGAATCGAGAGGCTTGGCGGGCATGCTACAGCCGGGCGAAGGAAGCGGAAATTGCCTGTTGGCAAGCCCGGACAGTGCGGCTATCAGGCCCGCAATTCCCGGAGGGGCCGCCGGGCTGCGCCACTATTCGTGCGCGCAATCGGGGCGGGTCACTCCTTCGAGAACTATTGTCAATTCACCCATGCAAGGGCAGTCGAATGGCCAGTGAAACCGATACTACCGCCGGCATCGAAGATGGCGTGCGGCGCCGGGACTTCATCAACATCGCAGCAGTGAGTTTTGCCGGTGTCGGTGCGGCCGCGGTGGTCCTCCCGCTGGTCAACCAGATGAACCCGTCGGCCGACGTCCTCGCGCTGTCGACCACCGAGATCGACATTTCGGCGATCCAGCCGGGCCAGGCGATCAAGACCAGCTGGCGCAAGCAGCCGGTCTTCATCCGCAACCTCGTCGCCAAGGAAATCGCCGAGGCCAAGGCCGTTCCGCTCGGCGACCTGCGCGATCCCGAAACGATCGACCAGCGCACCAAGCCCGGCAAGGAAAACTGGCTGATCACGCTCGGCGTCTGCACCCATCTGGGCTGCGTGCCGCTCGGCGCGGCCGAAGGCGAGAACAAGGGTGATTTTGGCGGCTATTTCTGTCCGTGCCACGGTTCGCACTACGACACCGCGGCGCGCATCCGCAAGGGTCCGGCGCCCAAGAACCTGGTCGTGCCGCCCTATGAATTCAACAGCGACACCGTCGTGACGATCGGCTGAGGAGCGAGATAAGATGAGCTTTCCCTGGGCCAAGAACTACGAGCCGCAGCATCCGCTGATGAAATATTTCGACGAGAAGCTGCCGCTGCCGCGTCTCGTCTATAATGCCATCGGCGCCGGCTATCCGGTTCCGCGCAACCTCAATTATTTCTGGAACTTCGGCGTCCTGGCGGGCGCCGCGCTCGTCATCCAGATCATCACCGGCATCGTGCTGGCGATGCATTATGCGGCGAATGCGGGTGTCGCCTTCAATTCGGTCGAGCATATCATGCGCGACGTGAACGCCGGCTGGTTCATCCGCTACGCGCATATGAACGGCGCGAGCATGTTCTTCATCGTCGTCTATCTGCACATCTTCCGCGGCCTCTATTACGGGTCGTACAAGGCGCCGCGCGAGATGGTGTGGCTGCTCGGCGTCGTGATCTTCCTGTTGATGATGGCGACCGCCTTCATGGGCTACGTCCTGCCGTGGGGCCAGATGAGCTTCTGGGGCGCGCAGGTGATCACCGGTTTCTTCTCGGCAATCCCGATCGTCGGCGAGCCGGTGCGCGAATGGCTGCTCGGCGGCTTCGTTCCCGACAACGCCACGCTCAACCGCTTCTTCTCGCTGCACTATCTGCTGCCGTTCGTGATCGCGGGTGTCATCATCCTGCACATCTGGGCGCTGCACATTCCGGGATCGAACAACCCCACCGGCATCGAGGTGAAGGACGAACAGGACACCGTCCCGTTCCACCCCTATTACACCGCGAAGGACGGGTTCGGGCTTGGCGTCTTCCTGCTTGTATTCGTGGCGCTGACTTTCTTCAGCCCGAACACGCTCGGTCACGCTGACAACTATATCCCGGCGAACGCGCTTTCGACGCCGGCGCATATCGTGCCCGAATGGTATTTCCTGCCCTTCTACGCGATTCTCAAGGCCTTCACCTTCAACTTCCTGTGGATCGACGCGAAGCTGTGGGGCGTCATCGCGATGTTCGCATCGATCGCGCTGCTGTTCTTCCTGCCATGGCTCGACAGTTCGCCGGTGAAGTCGTCGAGCTATCGCCCGCTGTACCGCATCTTCTTCTGGATTCTCGTCGCCGACGTGTTCCTGCTGGGGTGGTGCGGCATGCAGCCTGCGGAGCAGCCTTGGGTGATCCTCAGCCAGCTGGGGGCGATCTATTACTTCGCTCACTTCCTGGTGATCCTGCCGATCGTGTCGCGGATCGAACGTCCGCTGCCGCTGCCAAACTCGATCACCGAGGCGGTTCTCGCCAAGCATGCCGACAAACCGTCGGACGCCACGGCCTGAGCGCCGGACTTTAATAGGAGCTGATACAGCCATGGTTCGCCCGCTCGGTTTTCTCGTCGGCCTCGGTTTCATTACTGCGCTGGTGCTCGCGATCCTCACGACGCCGCTCAGCAATGAAGAGAATGTCGCCCATTCGTTTCACAAGCATCCGCGTCACCTGAAGCTCGCCAGCGACGGCCTGTTTCCGCACTGGGACAAGGCCCAGCTGCAGCGCGGGATGCAGGTGTACAAGGAGGTCTGCTCGGCCTGTCACAGCCTGCACCTCGTCGCCTTCCGCGACATTGCGGACCTCGGCTATACCGAGGGGCAGATCAAGACCTTCGCGAAGGGCTTCCAGGTGCCGTCAATCAACCCCGATACGGGTGAACCGGCGACGCGCGACGGCCTGCCTTCCGACTATTTCCCGTCGCCCTATGCGAACGAAGTCGCGGCGCGTGCGGCAAACAACAATGCGCTGCCGCCCGATCTGTCGCTGATCACCAAGGCGCGCGAAGGCGGCAAGGACTATGTCTATTCGTTGCTGACCGGCTTCCAGAATCCGCCAGCCAACCTGCCGAAGGAGCTGCAGCCGGGGACGGGGCTTCACTACAACCCCTATTTCGCGAACCTCAACCTCGCGATGGCGCCGCCGCTCAAGGATGGTCAGGTGACCTTTGCCGACGGCAAGCCTTCGACGGTCAAGCAGATGTCCGCCGACGTCACGGCCTTCCTGGTGTGGACCGCCGAGCCGAAGCTGGTGAAGCGCGTGCAGGTGGGCTGGGCGGTGTTCCTGTTCCTGCTGATCTTCACCGGCCTGACCTATCTGTCGTACCGGAACATCTGGGCCGACAAGAAGCATTGAGGCTGTAGGGGAGGGCGATTGCCTGGATGATCGCCCTCCCGCCTCGACCGGATCTCGACCTTGCGTCGCTCGTCCGCACCATCCCGGACTTTCCCAAGCCGGGCATCCAGTTTCGCGACATCACGACGCTGATCGGCGATGCCGGGGGCTTTTCGGAAAGCGTGCGCCGGCTCGCCGAACGCGCCGCGGCGCATCACCCCGATTATATCGTCGCTGTCGAAGCGCGCGGCTTCCTGTTCGGCGCGGCGATGGCGACCGCGATGGGCGTCGGGCTGGTCCCCGTGCGCAAGGCCGGCAAGCTGCCCGGCGTCACCATCGGCGTCGACTATGAACTCGAATATGGCGTCGACCGCCTCGAACTGCACGAAGGCGCGGTGACCACGGGCCACCGCGTCGTGCTCGTCGACGATCTGTTGGCGACGGGCGGCACGATTCTCGCCGCTGCGCAGTTGATGCGTAATGTCGGCGCCGAAGTGGCTGCAGCGCTGTTCGTCATCGATTTGCCCGACCTCGGCGGCTCGCAGCGGCTCGCGGCGGCGGGTCTGGTTTGCGAGACGCTGATCGCCTTCGACGGCGATTAGGTCTTCAAGGCAACCGCCAAAGAACGCGCAAAGAAAAAGCCCGCGCCCGAAGACGCGGGCCGTTCGCCCCTTTTATCCGCCGGGCCTTAGAAGGGGACCCAGTTCTGCTTCTTGCGGAACTTCATATAGCCGACGTTCGCGCCCAGCCGCGCACCGACGCCGACACGGATCGGGATCAGCACGACATCGCCGCGGCGCAGGTAGGAGGCGTTGAAGCCGCCGACCAGATAGGCCGCGCCCTCGCCCGCCGGATAGCGCTTGTAGAGATCGTTGCTGTCGAAGAGGTTATAGACGAGCACGAAGGTGTTGGCGGCATTGGCGCCCGCGTCGAAGCCGACCGACGGCCCGGTCCAATAGGCCGGCATCTCACCCTCGATCTTGTGGAAGAGCGTTCCCGAGCCATAGCGGACGCCGAGCACCAGCGCACCGCCCGCTTCGCGTCCGACGATGTAAGCGTTGGGCTCGCCCTGCTTCTTGAGGATATCCTCGATCAGTCCGGCAAGGCCCTGGGCGCCCTTGCCGAAAACGCCTTCCGCGGCGCCGATCAGATCGTCCTTCTTGTAGGTCGAGCCGGCAGGCGCGGCTGTCGCGGCCGTTTCGGGCGCGGTGGTCGTGCCCGTATCGGGGGTTGTCGCATATTGCTGGTCGCCGGTCGCGAGATCGCTGTCGAGCGACGGGTCGCTGTAGGTTGGCGGGGGAGGCGGCGTCTCGGCACGCGGATTGTCGAGATCGGCATCGATGGCGGTGTTGGGATCGACCGACGTCATTTGCGCGCTCGCAGCGACCGGCGACAGCATCAGGCCGAACGACGCCAAAGCCGTCACGGCGAAAGTGGTGAGCGTCTTACGCATAATTCCCCCAAATCGGCGGGCGCAAGGTGCGCCGCGCGGGTTGATCATGACTCCTATGGTGAATCGCAGGCAATGAATGGGCGATGACTTGAGTCGATTTTGCGCCAGACCGAATCATTTTTGCTGCAAGCCGCGCAATCGAACATCAAAAAAGGACAATGTTTGGCGTTGCGGGGTGCGAAACGCATGGCTATAGCGACCCGCCTAGGCCAGCCTGCCGTTAGCGCGGTAGACCATGCGGAGACGTGGGTGAGTGGCTGAAACCAACGGTTTGCTAAACCGTCGTACTGGTAAATCCGGTACCGAGGGTTCGAATCCCTCCGTCTCCGCCACCTTCTTCCTTCGACTGTAAATCTGCCACGACCGACGCCGCGGCCCGCTGGCGCAATGTGTCACAAATGCTGCCTTTTTTATTGTAATTGCGAATCGTTCTCGATAATGGCGAGCAATCCTTTAAGATTGACGCTCTCCCTATGCACGCACCCCACACAAAGCGACCGGCGACGAAAAAGAGCCGCAAGGCCTTCTGGCTGAAGCAGCTGCACATGTGGCACTGGATGAGCTCGGCGATCAGCCTGATCGGGCTGCTGCTGTTCGCGATCACCGGCTTCACGCTCAATCATGCCGCCGACATCGAAGGGTCGCCCGTCGTCACCGAAAAGGCCGCGCAAATGCCGGGCGCGGTGCTTGGCCAGCTCGACGCTGGTCCATCCGGCGGGAAGGGCGCCTTGCCGAAACCCGTCGCGACGTGGGTCGAGGAGAATTTCCCCGTCAAGGCCTCGGGCGCGGCCGAATGGTCGGCGGACGAAGTCTATCTGCCTGCGCCGCGTCCCGGCGGCGACGGCTGGATCGCGATCGACCGCGCCAGCGGCGAGGTGACGAGCGAAATCACCGATCGCGGCTGGATCTCCTATCTGAACGACCTTCACAAGGGTCGCAACTCGGGCGGCGAATGGAGCCTGTTCATCGACGTCTTTGCCTTCGCCTGCCTCGTCTTTGCGGCCACCGGCCTGGTGCTGCTCTGGCTGCACGCGGCCAAGCGCAGGAGTACTTGGCCGCTCGTCGGCGCCGGGCTCGCCATTCCCGCCGCCATCGCCATCATCTTCATCCACTAGGGAGACCGCCGCCATGTCCATGCCTTATCGCGTCCTGCTGTCTGTCGGCACCGGCGTGTTCGCCGCAGTGCCGGCTGCACTGGCGGCGCCTGCCACGATGGACGTCACCGTCACCATTCCGCAGCTGAAAGTCGCCGAATATCACAAGCCCTATGTGGCGATCTGGGTCGAGAAGGCCGGCGCGCCCGCCAAGACCGTTGCTGTCTGGTACGACCATGACATGAAGGCCAATGAGGGCACCAAGTGGCTGCGCGACGTGCGGCAATGGTGGCGCGCCTCGGGCCGCTCGCTGAAATTCCCGGCGAATGGCATCACCGGCGCGACGCGTGCGCCGGGCCCACAGAAAATCTCGTTCACCCGCGCGCAACTCGGCGCCACCGCGCCGGGCGACTATGTACTTGTCATCGAGGCGGCGCGCGAGGTGGGCGGCCGCGAATTGCTGCGCATTCCCTTCACCTGGCCGGCGAAGGCGGGTGCGGGCGGGCGCGCCGCGGGCAAGACTGAGCTGGGGGCCGTTTCGGTTTCCTTCCGCTAACGGCCAGAAAGGGCAGGAAGATGAAGAAGCGATTTTTGGGTTTCGCGGCTGTTGCCGCGCTCTCGGTCCTCGCCGTATCGCCGGCGAGCGCGCATCGTCAGTGGATGATGCCGTCGTCGACCGTCCTTTCGGGCGATGATGTCTGGGTGACGGTCGACGCCGCGGTGTCGAACGACCTCTTCTATTTCGAGCATCAGCCGCTGCGTCTAGACGGAATGAAGGCGTGGGCGCCCGACGGCACCGAAGTGCCGATCGAGAACAAGGCGACCGGTCGCTATCGCAGCACCTTCGACGTTCATCTGACGCAGCAGGGCACCTATCGCATCGCCTCGATCGCCGACGCGCTGATGGGTAGCTATGATCTGAACGGCAAGACCGAGCGCTTGCCGCGCGGTACGACCGCCGCCAATCTGGCCGAACGCATTCCCGCCGGTGCGACCAATGTGAAGACGGCCGAAGCGAACAATCGCAACGAGCTGTTCGTAACGGTCGGTGAGCCGACGACCACCCTGTTCAAGCCGACCGGCAAGGGGATCGAGCTGGTTCCTGTCACGCACCCGAACGATCTGGTCGCGGGCGAAGCGGCGACCTTTCAATTCCTGCTAGACGGCAAGCCCGCCGCCGACCTGCCCGTCACGATCATTCCGGGGGGCATCCGTTACCGCGACCAGCTCGGTCAGATGGACCTGAAGACCGGCGCCGACGGCAAGGTCGAGGTGACATGGCCCGAGCCCGGACTATATTGGGTGAACGTCACGACGCCGCAGCCGGGTGGTGGCGAGGAAGGCGCGCCGCCGCCGATCGCGCGCCGCGCGAGCTATGTCACGACGCTGGAAGTGCTGGCGCCCTGACCGATCGCATCCTGATCCCCCGCGCGCTGACTCCTGCTGCATTCGCGGCACGGGACGGCGCAGGCGCCATCCGGCGCTTCGCCGGCGAAAGCATGGGGACGAGCTGGTCGCTGCAGGCGGTATCGCCGCCGGCAGAGGCGCCGGCCTGCGTAGAAGCGGCGCTCGACCGCGTCGTCGCGCAGATGAGCCAGTGGGAGGCGGATTCCGACCTCTCGCGTTTCAATCGCGCGCCGGCGGGCGAGTGGCGTGCCATTCCGACCGAGTTCGCCGATGTCGTGGCCGCAGCGCTCGACATCGCGCAGGCGAGCGGCGGGGCGTTCGACCCGGCGCTTGGGGCGATCACCGAACGTTGGGGTTTTGGCGCTTCGCCGGCTGGCGCCCCGGTTGAATGCGGGGATCGGGCGGGTCGAACTATCGAATTCTCACCCGATCCGCCGCGCATTCGCCGCAGCGAAGGGGCCGCGCTCGACCTCTCGGGTATCGCCAAAGGCTATGGCGTCGACCTTGCCGCGGACATGCTGCTTGCGTCTGGCGTCCGGCATTTCCTGATCGAGGTCGGCGGCGAACTGCGCGGCGAGGGCGTCCAGCCCGACGGCCAGCCCTGGTGGGTCGACGTCGAAATGCCGCCCAGCTCGTCGGTTGCCCCCTATCGCGTCGCGCTGCACGATTTGTCGATCGCGACGTCGGGCAATTACCGGCGGCGCGTCACGATCGACGGCAAACATTATTCGCACAGCTTCGACCCGCGCACGGCGCGCCCGATCGCGCACGGTGTATCGTCGGCGACGGTGCTGCATCGCCGGTGCATGATGGCCGACGGATGGGCTACGGCGCTGACCGTCCTCGGCGCGGAACAGGCGATGGCGGTTGCCGACGCGCAGGGCTTGGCCGCATGCCTGATCGCGGGGAATCGCGAATATTTGTCGCGCGAATGGCGCGCGATGCTGGATTAGCTGTCGGCCCAGCGGCGCAGCAGATTGTGATAGACGCCCGTCAGGCGCACGACGGTCGCGTCGCCCTGACCTAGCGCCATCGCGGCCCCTTGGACGCCCATGTCGAGGTCGAAGAGCAGATTGCGCTGCCCCTGATCGCGCACCATCGACTGGATCCACATGAAGCTCGCCACCCGCGTCCCCGCGGTCACCGGCTCGACCCGATGCACGGTGGTCGAGGGGTAGAGCAGCATATGGCCGGCGGGCAGCTTGAGTCCCGGCGCTTCCGTAAAGCCCTCGACGACAAGGCCGCCGCCGTCATAGCTGTCGGGGTCGGCAAGGAAGAGCGTTGCCGAAAGATCGGCGCGCATTCGGAAATCGCTGCCGCGGCGCATCCGGATCGCGTTGTCGATATGATCGCCGAATGTGTCGCCGCCCGAATAGCGGTTGAAAAAGGGGGGGTAGATTTTGAGCGGCAGCGCGGCCGCAATGAACAGCGGCGTGCGGCCGAGCGCATCCAGCACGATGCGCCCGGCGTCGGCCGCCGCTTCACCGAATTCGGGAAGCTGCTGGTTGCGCTTGGCCATCGCCGCCTGCGGTCCGGAGGTCTCGTTGCCGTCGATCCAGTCGGCGGCGTCGAGGATAGCGCGGAGCTTGGCGACGCCTGCGGCGTCGAGCACGTCGGGGATGATGCGGATCATGGGCCGCTTCTAGGCTGAAAAGGGCGGGAACGGCAATCGCCGCGCCCGCCGCTTCGGATCAGAAGTTGTAGAACAGGCTGAACACCGCCGAACGCGAGTCGCCGGGGGTCGCCCAGCCGCCGCTGACGGCGCCCGTCGTCGCGTTCACATTGTTGCGGACGCCGGTGTAATAATCCTCGTTCGTGAAGTTGGTCACGTTGAGCTGCGCCACCAGGCCGTTCTTGAAATCGTACGACACGAAGGCGCGGTGGATCAGATAGTCGTCGACGATGAACTGGGTGCGCTGCAGCAGATTGCGCTGGTTCGTCGCGAACTTGCCCTGATAGGTCAGGCCGTAGCCGACCTGAAGTCCGAACGGAAAGGCGTAGGTGGTGAAGAGGCTGCCCGAATGCTTCGGGGTCTGGATCAGCCGGTCGCCCGCCTGCGGATCGACGATCGCGGCGCTGTTTCCGCAGCCGGTTGCGCCCGGCGTGCGAAGACAGAAGTCCGAGACGCTCTGCCGCACTTCGCTGTCGAGATAGGTGTAGTTGGCGAAAATCGCCCATTCGGGCGTCACATTGCCGGTGATGCCCAGCGCGACGCCGTCGACGCGCGATTCGCCGTCGAGAACCTGCAGCGAATTGGGCTGCGCCGGATCATTCGAGGGTGTGCGGAAATTGCTGCGTTCGTTGCGGAACAGCGCTGCGGTCAGCAGCAGCTTCTTGCCGAGAAGCTCGGCCTTTGCACCGACCTCATAGGTGCGTGCCTTCTCGGGCGCGACGGCGCACGGGTCGGCCGCACCGGCGGCCGGGATCACGCCGCAGCCGAGGCGCACGGTCGCCGACGACGGCGTCTTGGCATTGCCATAGGCGGCATAGAGGCTGACATTCTCGATCGGGTGGAACACCGCGCCGAAACGGTAGGAGAAGAGGTTCTCGTCGCTGATCTGCGGCGCCTGCTGCGCGGGCGTCAGCGCCGTCGTGCCCGGCGGGACCACGAGCAGCGGGATGTTGCGGAAGCGCGCGCGGTTGCTTTCGTAACGGACACCCGCATTCAGCTCGAACATGCTTCCCAGTTCGAGCGTGTCGAACGCATAGATGGCCTTGTTGTGGCTGTAGCCCTTGGACCGCGCGGTGACGGTCAGATTGATCGGGCCGGTATAAGTGGTGTCGGGGTTGAACAAGCTGATTGGCGGCAGGGTGACGGCCGATCCGTTGGGGTTGCGCGCCAGCGACGCGGTCGTGATCTCATAATCCTCGCGGCTGAACGATGCGCCGACGACCAGCGTATTCCGCGTGCCCCCGGCCTCACCCATGGTGACGGTCAGGTCGGTCTGATTGTGGATCAGGTCGTTGACCTGATCGCGGACCAGCCCGCGCGGACCCGATGGCAGATACTGGCCGGGCGCGAGACCCGCCGGGCAGGCGATGCCGACCGTCGAGTTCGGCCCCGATCCCACCGGCTGGAGACCGTTCGCCAGGCAGAAGGTGCCCTGCGGCGCGCTCGTCTGGCTATACGCGCCGACGCGCTGCCAGCGGGTCAGGTTGCGGATCGACACATTCTCGCTGAACGCATGGCGGAAGGTCGCGGTGAGGCGGTCGACCTTGGTCTTCTGCTCGTCGAGATTCACGATGCCGAAATAGTCGCTGTCGTCGACGCCGGGCAGCGGGCCGTTGTTGACCGTGCTCAGGAAGAAGGGAACGCCATAGATCGGCGTATTGTCGTCGTCCTGATGAATATAGGCGAGGGTCAGGCTGGTGTCGCTTTCGACGCCGATCGTGATCGACGGCGCGATGCCCCAGCGCCGGTAGGATTCGACGTCGCGGCCCGGTACGTCATTCTCGTGGTACATGGCGTTGAGGCGCACCGCGATCAGGTCGCTCACGCGCCAGTTGCTGTCGACCGAGGCACGGTAATAATTGTCGGTGCCTACCGCGGCCTGCACCGTGCTGGCGTCGCGGCCGAAGGGGATCTTGCTGACCAGGTTGATCGTCCCGCCGACGCTGCCCGATCCGTTGAAGACCGAGTTCGCGCCGTTGTAGACCTCGATCTGCTGCAGGTTGAAGGGGTCGGTGCGGCTGTATTGGGCGCTGTCGCGGATCCCGTCGAGGGTGAGGTCGTTGTTCGCCGAATAGCCGCGCAGATTGATCGAGTCGCCATAACCGCCGCCGCCTTCGCCCGCGCCGAAGGTGATGCCGGGAATGGTCGTCAGCGCGTCGCGCAGGGTGAGGAGATTCTGCTGACGAAGCTGCTCTTGCGAGATCACCGTGATCGTCTGCGGCGTATCGACGATCGGCGCGGTCGATTTGGGCGATTCCACCTCGGTCGCGAGCGTGCCGGTAACGACGATGTCGCTGCGGCTGCCGGGCGCATCTTGCGCTGCGTCGGTTTCGGCGGCGAGCGCCGGGGCGCTGATCAGGCTGCCGACGCAAGAGAGCGCGAGGAACGAGGTGGACGAAGTTTTCACGAGTAACCCCTTTTTGGTTTGGTTGCCCGTGCCGCTATTGAGAGTCGTTCGCAGAGTCAACAGATATTGATAATCGTTCGCGATATTGTCGCAAATTATGGCGATGTCGAATGTGGCGCCGCGGCGTTCAGTTGCGCCGTTCGAGCCACCAATTCTGGCGCCAGCCATATTGGCTGGGGACTGGCCGCCCTGCCGCGTCGGTGGCGGGCTTGAAACGGAAGCGCTCCTCGATCAGCCGGCATGTCGTGGCATCGAGCGAGGCATCGCCGCTGGACCGCGATACGCGGCATCCGGACACGCGCCCTGTGGCTTCGATCCTGAAGCGCACCTCGACCTCGCCCCCGATCCGGGCACGGCTGGCGTCGCGAGGGTAGTCGCGGTCCCGGATCGCGCCGCTCCGCCAGACGGCCTTCGTGCCGCCGCCGGTTCCGTTTCCGGCCCCGCCGGCCCCCGTGCCGTCGCCGCGTCCTCCCGCTCCCGATCCGGGGCCCAAGGTCGGCGTCGCGCCGGCCGAGGCGTCGCTTCCTAGTCCGGGTTTCGGTGCGGCGGGCAGGGGCAGCGGTTTCGGCGGCGGAATTTTGGGCTTTGGGGCCGCGACGGGCGACGCCTTGGCGTGCTTGTTCGCGGCCGACGCCTTTCCGCTGGCCTGCTCATCTGCTCTTTCCTTGGGTGCGGGCTTCTCTTGCGGCGGCGGCGGAGCGGGCAGGGCGATCGCTTCGATCGCCTCGCTAACGCTGCGGACGACCCTCAGGTCGAGTCCGTTGACGAGGCCAAGCCCGACCCCGAGTGCGGCGAACGCAGCGGCCGAGCCCGCCAAACCACGCTCGCGCGTCGACAATTGCCCCGAATAAACCATGCGTTCGTCCCCGGCGCGCGCGTGTCACGCGCTTCGTTCGCCAGTTTAAAGGAAATCCTCTAACGTGGACATGAACCGGTCGAACTGATCGTGGTGCAGCCAGTGGCCCGCGTTTTCGAACTCGATGATCTTTGCGGTATTGAAATGGACCGCCCGGCCGTCCTCTTCGGGGTTCGAAGCCCAACTATTCGCGCCATAGAGCAACAGCGTCGGACAGGTGATCGCGCGCCAAAGCGCCTCGATATCCTCTTGCGGCAGGTCGACCGTCGGCCAGACGTTCAGATAATTGTCGAACTTCCAGCTCCAGCTGCCGTCTTCGTTACGGTTGATGCCGTGGATCGTCAGGTGTCGCGCCTGTTCCGGCGTGAGATAGCTGTTCTCCGCGGCCATGCGCGCCAGCGCATCGTCGAGCGTGGCATAGCGCTTCGGTTGGCGCCCCGCCGCCTGCCGCTTGTCGTCGATCCATTTGCGGAAGCGCTCGGCGAAGGGCGTTTCGGCCCGCTGAGTCAGAACCTTCGGCGAAGGCCCGAGACCCTCGATCGCGACGAGCGCTTTCACATTCTCCGGATAAAGGCCGGTGTAACGCAGCGAGATGTTGCCGCCCATCGAATGCGCGACGATCGTCACCGGCGCCAGGTCGAGCTGGTGGATCAGCTGCGCCAGATCATAGACGAACGCGCCCATCTCGTAATTGCCGTCGGGCGCCCAGGCGCTATCGCCGTGACCCCGCAGGTCGGGCGCAATGACGTGATAGCGGTCGGCCAGTTTCTCCGCGACCCAGTCCCAGCTGCGGCAATGATCGCGCCCGCCATGGACTAGCAAAAGCGGCGGTGCGCCTTCATTGCCCCAATCGGCATAGTGGAGCTTCAACCGCTGCGAGATGAAGCTGTGCGAGGTGGGGCCGCTTGCCATTATTCTGTCCTTGCTGTCTGATCGGGTTTCAAAAGGCGACCGAATGGCATCCGTCAAGCCCGGTCGCGGCCATCATGGGAAAGGACGAAGGCGCATGACGACGTTTCGGGACAATCTGCTCGCGGGAAAGACGGCCTTTGTCGCAGGCGGCACTAGCGGCATCAACTTGGGGATCGCGAAACGCTTTGCCGAGCTCGGCGCGAAAGTCGCGGTCGCGGGACGCGATCCGGAGAAAGCCCAGCGCGCCGCCGCGGAGATCGGCTCGAGTGCGTTGGGCCTGTCGGGCGACGTCCGCGACTATGCCGCGATTCGTGGTGTGATGGAGACGGTCGCCGACAGACTGGGGCCGATGGACATCGTGATCTCGGGCGCCGCGGGCAATTTTTTGGCGCCGGTGCTCGGCATGTCGGCCAACGCCTTTCGCACCGTGGTCGACATCGATCTCAACGGCACCTTCAACGTCTTTCGCGGTTGCCATGACCTGCTCAATCGCCCCGGCGCGTCGCTGATCGCGGTCACGGCGGGGCAGGCGATCAACGCCTCCGCGCTGCAGGCGCACGCCTGCGCGGCGAAAGCGGGGATCAACCAGCTGATCCGGGTGCTCGCGCTCGAATGGGGGCCCGAAGTGCGGGTAAATGGCATCTCACCGGGTCCGATCGCCGATACCGAAGGCATGAAGCGCCTCGCGCCCGACGCCGAGACCCGGCAGGCCCACTATGACCGCATCGCAATGAAGCGCTGGGGCAAGATCGAGGAGGTCGCCGAATCGGCGGTTTTTCTTTGCTCGCCGGCCGCCGCTTACATTACCGGGACAATCCTCGATTGCGACGGCGGCAGCCAGATCGGCGACGCTTCGCGCGGCGACCTCGCGCGGGGGATGGCCTGAACGCAAAAACGCCGCCAACCCACTGGGTCGGCGGCGTTTTTAATGGTGGGCGTGGCAAGGATTGAACTTGCGACCCCTGCGATGTCAACACAGTGCTCTACCACTGAGCTACACGCCCATCCCTTGGGGTGACGCGCCCCCTAATCCGCTCCGCGCGGCTTGGCAAGCCCTTCGCGCGAAGATGCGTCGTTATTGTTGGCTCGACCGGTCGGCGCGCCCGAACATGGTATCGACCTCGCGGACAAGATCCTTGAGATGGAACGGCTTCGACAGCAGCTTGGCCTGCGGGACATTTTCCTCGGCACGCAGCGACACGGCGGCAAAGCCGGTGATGAACATCACCTGCGTCTGCGGCGCAGCTTTGGCTGTATGTTGGGCGAGCTCGATTCCGTCCATCTCGGGCATCACGATGTCGGAAAGCAGCAGGTCGAAGGTTCCCGAATCGATATAGGGGACCGCCGCCGTGCCGCGGTCGACCGCGGTCACATGATAGCCGGCGCTGGTCAGCGCCCGCGCCAGATACTCGCGCATCACGTCGTCGTCTTCCGCGAGCAAAATGCGAATCATGCTGAAATACGCCCCTTGGTCCCTCGCTGCGCCGGTTCCGGCGGCGCCGCTCTTATATGGTAAAGCCGCCATATAGCATCAGAGATTTAACAAATTCCCGCGCGGCTGGATTCGGGTTCGTTTTTTTGCCACGCTGACGCCATGGCTCCCCACAGCATCCCGTCAGCCGCCATCGCTGTCAACCGGCCCGCGACGCGCGGCCCCGTCGTCGTGTCCGTGCCGCACGCCGGGCGTATCTATCCGCCCGAAATACTGGCGGCGGCGCGCGTGGGTCGTGCAGACCTTGAACGGTTGGAGGATGGCTGGTGCGACCTGATCGCCGCGGGAGCGGTCGATGCGGGGGCAACGGTGGTGCAGGCGCTGTGGGCGCGCGCGGTCTCCGACTGCAATCGCGGCGAGGGTCAAATGGCTCCCGGCGAAGTCGCGCCCGCGATGCGCGCGCAATTTTCGGCGCCCGGGCGCAAGGAACGTGCCGGACTCGGCGTGATCCCGACGCGGCTGTCCGACTGCGGTCCATTGTGGAAGCGGCCGCTCGACGCGGCGGCGATGCATTGGCGGCTCGAATCGCTGCACCGCCCCTATCATTGGGCGCTTGCCGCGGAACTGGCGGCGGCGCGCGATCGCTTCGGCCATGCGATCCTCATTGACCTGCACAGCATGCCCTCGATCCCGCCGGCCCAGCCGGGTCACGGTGCGCGGATCGTCGTCGGCGACCGATACGGAGGCACGGCGGGCGAGTGGCTCGTCGACATGGCGATGGATGCGGCGGAGCGGCTCGGCGAGCCCGTGTCGCGAAACCAGCCCTATGCCGGAGGGCATATCGTTCGCACCCACGGACGTCCTGGCGAGGCGATTCACGCGATCCAGATCGAAATCGACCGCGCGCTTTATCTAAGTGTAGACCGCGCACCCGATGCCCAGCGGCTGGAAAGGCTGAACGGCTGGTTCGCCGCACTTGTACGCCGAGCGGCGGCGCTACGGCCCGGCGACGATATGGTTTTGCTCGCAGCCGAATAAAAAACCACCCCGTACCGAAGTACGAGGTGGCCAGGGTCCAGGGAGGACGCGCCCGCGTCATACGACGGGGCACTCACCGCGATGGAAAGGGGGAAAACCATGGCGGCGTGACACCAATTTAGGTGTTCCGCGTCCAGGATACAAGGGCTGATGATTGCAAAAGAAACTGGTCGGGGAGAGAGGATTCGAACCTCCGGCCCCTGCCTCCCGAAGACAGTGCTCTACCAGGCTGAGCTACTCCCCGACCGATCTTTGCGCCGGCGGGCCGGCGCGAAGGCAGGGCGGTCCTCTAGACGTCCATTTTGCGAACATCAAGCGCCAATCGGCATAGCCCTGACGATTGTTCGGGCTAGATCAACTGGGCATTGCGGAAGCTGAAATGTCCGCTTTCGACGAATATCAGATGGTCCGAGAGATCGATGCCGATGAGGCGGAGGAACTGGCCTGCTTCGCGCGTACACGCGAGGTCGGCCTCGCTCGGCTTCGCGATTCCCGAGGGATGGTTGTGCGCCATGATGATGGTCGCGACATGGCGGCGGAGCAGACGGTTCCAGCATTGCGGCGTGATGACGCAGCGTCCGGTGGCGTCACCCTCTGCGCATTCGAATCCGACGAGGCGTTCATAAGCGTCGAAGCCGGCAAGCAGCATGATCTCATGGTCGCTTGGGAAAAGCGGGCGAAGCAATTGGCGCGCAAGCGCCGCCTCGCCCTCGCGCGACACGAAGCCTGCGGCTACAGCGGATTGCGGCAGGGTGGCTATGGGCTGGGACAGAGGCATTGTCATGGGTGATGCGCCTGCCGCGCATATAGCGAAAGCGGGGACTGCGCCGTATCGGACCCTTGCCGCCCGCCCCTTGTCGCGCCCGGCCGCGCGGCCTAGCAAAGAATGTCCCAGCGAGGAGCGAGTCTTGCCCGATTCCATCCATTATGAACTGCAATATCTCGATCTGATGCGACGTATCTGGGTCGAGGGCGACGAGCGCGTCGATCGTACCGGCGTAGGCACGCGCTCCTTGTTCGGCGAGACGATGCGCTTTTCGCTGCGGGACGATGCGATCCCGTTGCTGACGACCAAGCGCGTCTATTGGAAAACGGCGCTGCGCGAGATGCTGTGGTTCCTCACCGGCGATACAAATATCCGGTCGCTGGTGGCGCAGGGCGTGAAGATCTGGACGGACTGGCCGCTCGACAAATATCGCCGCGCGACGGGCGAGAATATCAGCGCTGAGGATTTCGAGGCGCGGATCATCGCCGACGAGGCGTTTGCGGCACAGTGGGGGGATCTTGGTCCCGTGTACGGGCATCAGTGGGTCAACTGGCCACGCTACGAACCCGTCGGCGACGATCTGTTTCGCCGGGCAGAGCAGGGGCACAACCAGATTGCGGCGCTGATCGATTCGCTGAAGAACAACCCCGGCTCGCGCCGCCATATCTTCACCGGCTGGAACGTCGCCGATCTCGACCGCATGGCGCTGCCGCCGTGCCACATGACCTATCAGTTTCACGTCCGCAGCGACGGCGGGCTGTCGTGCCTGTTGTTTCAGCGTTCGTGCGATCTCGGGCTCGGCTTTGCCTTCAACATCTTCGAAGCGGCGCTGCTCACGCGGATGGTCGCCGATCAGACGGGCCTCCACGCGCACGAGGTGGTGTGGACGGGCGGCGACGTGCATCTGTATCTGAATCACGCAGAACTGGTGGAACAGCAACTCCAGCGCATTCCCGAGGGGGCGCCGAAACTTCGCATCCTTCGCCGGCCACCCAGCATTTTCGACTATAAGTTCGAGGATTTCTCGGTCGATGCTTACGTTCCGCAAGCGCATATTTCGGCGCCTGTGGCGGTCTGATCGCCGCCGTTGCATTCGTATGGCGACCGTAATAAAATGTCGCCAAGTTGAAATATAACTAGGCGCGCGATTCGCGCTCAGAGGGAAGAAGATATGCCTGAGTCGGATAGCCGACCGGCGAGCAATCTGCCGCCGTTGTCGCTTCATATTCCCGAACCGCGTTATCGCCCGGGCGACACGCCCGATTTCGGCAATATCGAGGTTCCGTCCGTCGATGCCACCCCGCGGCCCAGCGAAACGACCAAACCCGACGCGATGCGCGAGCTTTGCTACGGCCTCGTCCGGGTGCTCGATTTCGACGGCGTGGCGAAGGGACCTTGGGACCCGAAGCTCAGCGCCGAACGGCTTCGCACGATGCTCCGCTACATGATGCTCGTCCGCGCCTTCGACGACCGCATGTTTCGCGCGCAGCGGCAGGGCAAGACCAGCTTCTATATGAAGTGCACCGGCGAGGAGGCGACGTCGGTCGCGTCGACGATGGCGCTCGATCGCGGCGACATGTGCTTCCCCAGCTATCGCCAGCAGGGCATCCTGATCGCGCGCGACTATCCGCTGATCCAGATGATGAACCAGATCTATTCGAACCGAGGCGACCATCTGCTCGGCCGCCAGTTGCCGATCATGTATTCGGCGCCCGAGCATGGCTTCTTCAGCGTGTCGGGCAATCTCGCGACCCAATATCCACAGGCGGTGGGCTGGGCGATGGCTTCGGCGTCGAAGGGCGACACGCGCATCGCAACCGTCTGGTGTGGCGAGGGCTCATCGGCTGAGGGCGACTTCCATTCGGCGCTGACCTTCGCGACCGTCTATAACGCCCCGGTCATCTTCAACGTCGTGAATAACCAGTGGGCGATTTCGAGCTTCTCGGGCTTTGCGGGCGGCGAGCGCACGACATTTGCTGCCCGTGCAGTGGGGTACGGCATCGCGGGTCTCCGGATCGACGGCAACGACCCGCTCGCGGTTTATGCTGCGACGCAATGGGCCGCGGACCGCGCGCGGACCAACAGCGGTCCGACGCTGATCGAGCATTTCACCTATCGCAGCGAAGGCCACAGCACGTCCGACGATCCGAGCGCCTATCGCCCGTCGGACGAGCCGACGGTCTGGCCCTTCGGCGACCCGATTGCGCGTCTCAAACAGCATCTGGAAGTGCTTGGCGAGTGGGACGACGAGCAGCATCAGGTGCTGGCAAAGGAGCTCGACGAGCTGGTGAAGACGACGCAGAAACAGTCGGAAAAGCTCGGAATTCTTGGGCATGGCATGCACCAGCCGTTCGAAACGATGTTCCAGGATGTGTTCGAGGAGATGCCCTGGCATCTCAAGGAACAATGCGCGCAGATGCTCGCCGAGCAAGAGGCCAAGTTCGGCCCGAACTGGAAGCCCGAATGATGAGCTCCGATACCAAGACCATGAACATGATCGAGGCGATCAACAGCGCCATGGATGTCATGCTCGAACGCGATCCCAACACGGTGGTGATGGGCGAGGACGTCGGCTTTTTCGGCGGCGTCTTCCGCGCGACCGCGGGCCTGCAGAAAAAGCATGGCAAGACGCGGGTGTTCGACACGCCGATCAACGAATGCGGCATCATCGGCGTGGCGGTGGGGATGGGCGCCTATGGCCTGCGCCCGGTCCCCGAGATCCAGTTCGCCGACTATATCTATCCGGGGCTCGACCAGCTCGTCAGCGAGGCGGCGCGGCTGCGCTATCGCTCGGCCAACGACTATATCTGCCCGATGACAGTGCGCACCCCCTTCGGGGGCGGCATCTTCGGCGGCCAGACGCACAGCCAGTCGCCCGAAAGCATCATGACGCATATCTGCGGCGTGAAAACGGTCATCCCTTCAAATCCTTATGATGCGAAGGGCCTGCTGATCGCGGCGATCGAGGACAACGATCCCGTCGTCTTTCTCGAGCCCAAGCGCATCTACAACGGCCCGTTCAGCGGCTATTACGACCGTCCGGTCGAGCCCTGGTCGAAGCATGATGCGAGCGCGGTGCCCGAGGGCTATTACCGCATCGACCTCGGCAAGGCCGCGACGGTGCGCGAGGGCGAAGCGCTGACCGTGCTCGCTTATGGCACGATGGTCCATGTCACCAAGACGATCGTCGAGGAAATGGGCATCGACGCCGAAATCATCGACCTGCGTACGCTGCTGCCGCTCGATATCGACGCGATCGAAACGTCGGTGAAAAAGACCGGCCGCTGCCTGATCATCCACGAAGCGACACGCACCTCGGGTTTCGGCGCCGAACTTGCCGCGCTGGTGCAGGAACGCTGCTTCTATCATCTCGAGGCGCCGGTCGAACGCGTGACCGGTTTCGACACGCCCTATCCGCACAGTCTTGAATGGGCCTATTTCCCAGGTCCCATCCGTATCGCGACTGCGCTGACCAAGATTTTGAAGGACTGACGCCATGGCCCGCTATTCATTCCGTCTGCCCGACATCGGCGAAGGCATCGCCGAGGCTGAAATCGTCGCCTGGCACGTGCGTGTAGGCGAGCGCGTCGAAGAAGATGCGCAGCTCGCCGACATGATGACCGACAAGGCGACCGTTGAAATGGAGTCGCCCGTTTCAGGGATCGTCGTCGAACTGGCAGGCGAAGTCGGCGACCTGATTCCGATCGGGTCGACGCTGGCGGTGATCGAGACAGACAGCGACGGCGATGTCGAGGCGCCGCCTGCCGACATGCCGGTCGAGGAAGAAATCGTCGCGGAAACGCCGGGGGCTGAAGAAATTGCTCCCCTCCCGCTTGCGGGAGGGGCTGGGGGAGGGCCTGTCGAACCCACTCCTACGCCGGTTGTAACCGAAACAAGCCCTCCCCCGACCCCTCCCGCAAGCGGGAGGGGAGAAGAGGCGAAAGTCCTCGCTTCCCCCGCCGTCCGCGCGCGCGCCAAGGATCTCGGCGTCGACCTCGGCCAGGTGCACGCCGAGGGCGACCGCATCCGCCATTCCGACCTCGACGCTTTCCTCCGCTACAGCGGCGGCCAGGGCTATCACGCCCCCGGTGCCAGCCGTGCGCGCGCCGACGAGCCGATCAAGGTCATCGGCATGCGCCGCAAGATCGCCGAGAATATGGCGGCGTCGAAGCGTGCGATCCCGCACTTCACCTATGTCGAGGAAATGGACGTCACCGCACTCGAAGAGATGCGCGCCGATTTGAACGCCAATCGCGGCGGGCGTCCGAAGCTCACGATGCTGCCCTTCCTGATCGTTGCGATCTGCCGCACGATCCCGCAGTTTCCGATGATCAACGCGCGCTACGACGACGAAGGCGGCGTGGTCACGCGCTACGGCGCCGTGCATCTCGGCATGGCGACGCAGACCGATGCGGGGCTGATGGTTCCGGTGATCCGCGACGCGCAGGACAAGAATGTCTGGCAACTCGCGAGCGAAATCACGCGCCTTGCCGAAGCTGCGCGCGCCGGCAAGGCGAAGGTCGAGGAATTGACCGGCGGCACGTTGACCGTCACCTCGCTCGGCCCGCTCGGCGGCATCGCGACGACGCCGGTGATCAACCGGCCCGAGGTGGCGATCATCGGCCCGAACAAGATCGTCGAGCGTCCGGTTTTCGACGGCGACGACATCCGCCGAGCGAAGCTGATGAACCTGTCGATCAGCTGCGACCACCGCGTCGTCGACGGCTGGGACGCCGCCAGCTATGTCCAGGCGCTCAAGAAGCTGATCGAGACGCCGGTCTTGCTGTTCGCGGATTGAAAAGAGCCGTCGCCCCCGCGAAGGCGGGGGCCGCAATCGGCTTAACGCGAGGTCTCCAGCGGCCCCGCCTTCGCGGGGGCGACGGTTTTTATAGCCCCAGGCCGGCAAAGCTCGTCTGATCGAACTTCAACTTGAAGGTGACATAGACGCCCGAGCGCGAAAAACGCGCGTCTTCGAAGTCGCGGTCGTGGAAGCCCGCGAAATTATAGCCGAAGGTGATGTTGGCGTTCTTCATCGGCGCCAGCGTCACCGTCGGCCCGCCAGCCCACGCGACGGTATCCCCGCCGGTGCCGATCCGCGCCGTGCCCGAAGCGCCGATATCGATAGTCTCGGTCAGGTTGAAGCGCAGGTCGGCGCCGAGCAGGTTCGACCAGCCCTTGACATCGTCCGCGCCGAAGCGGTCGAAATTGTAGCGCGTGCCCCAGAACAGGCCGATTTCGGCGCGTTCGTACCAGCCGTCGCCGCTGCCGATGCCGCGGTCACCGAGCGGTGTCCAGCCCACCGACAGGCTGTTGAGCAGGCGGCGGCTGGTTGCGTCGCCGTCAATCGTCAGCGGGATGTCGCCGACGGGGCCGGCCTGACCGGCGATGGCGTCGCGAACCTTGTCCGAACGGAACTCGCTCTTGTTGAGCCACGCGACCCGTGATTCGGCCGGACGATGCGCCCAGCTCGCCTCGAAGGTGATGACTTCCGTCGTCGGCGTCGTGCCCGCGCCGCTCGCCTTGGCATAGGTGAACAGCGCGCCGAGCGCTTCGCCTTCGCCGAGCTGGCGGAGGCCGCCGAGCGTCAGACCATAGCGGTTGGTCAGTTCGCCATCGCGATATTCGGCGCGGCCCGTGATCGTCCAGCGCTGGGTGCGATAGGTTGCGCCGGCGCTGATCGCGGTGAAATCCTCGCTCAGCGTACCATTGTCGCCGAGGAAGCCCCCAGACGCGACCGGCTGGTCGGCGTTGAGCACGTCGCCGGCGCGGATGCCGCCGAGCGTGCGGTTACCGTCGAGCGACAGGTCGACCGACCAATGCTCGTCGAGCTTCAGCGACTGCGACAGGCCATAGGCGGCGAAGCTGCGTGGGCCATATTCGCCAAGCTCCTGTTGGTTCGCGGTCGCGAGGATGCGGCCGCCGGCCCAGGGCGTCAGATCGAAGCCGAGGCGCGCGGTGCGCGCGCGAACCGTGTCGCCGTCGGCGATTTCATAGCTGCCGACCAGATTGACCTCGCGCGTCACCGCATAGCGCGCGCCGATGCGGTGACGGGTCGGGAAGTCGATGCTCGCGTCCTTGCCGCCAAGCGCGAACTCGGTCTGCGCGTCGAGTTCGAGCTTCTTGTCGAACAGCCGCTGCGTCGCGCCGAGCTGGACGATGTTCGAGATATTGCGCGACCCGTCCGACAGGCGGTCGTCGGCGTGCGTCAGCCCGGCGCGCATCAGCGTGGTGCCATTGTCATATTCGACCAGCGCGCGCGCAGCGCGGCGGCGCGCATCGACGTCGAGATAGTCTTCCTGCCAGGCGCTGCCGGTCACCGACAGGCTGCGCGTCGCGCGCAGGCGCGCATCGACGCCGAACTTGCGCGTGCCGTCTTCGCCGCGATTGAGCTGGCCGGCGCCGAAGCCCGTCTCGCGCTCGCGGATATAGGCGAGGAAGTCGGCATTGCTGCTGTGATGCTCGGCCTCGATCAGCCACGCCTTCGCGGTGCCCGCAGCGGCGGTGGCTGAGCCATTCTTGGCCTTTGCGTCGCTCACCGCATATTCGGCGCGCACTTCGGTGTCGGCATTTGGACGATAGCGCGCGTCGACACCGCCGAGGTTGGTCTTGGCGTTGCTGTCCTCGTCGTGGATGAAGGTCGCGCCGACGCGGATCTTTTCGTCATTCGACGACAAGCTGACGCGACCGCCGGCGTTGAGCACGCGCTCGCCGACGCCATCGACCTCATATTCGGCGACGATGAACTGTGGGTCGAGGTTCGACGAGCGGCTGAGCACCGGCGAACGGAAGCGGATCGTGCCCGCCAGATAGTCTATGTCATAGTCGACATGACGCGTCAGGCTGACGCTCTCGACGATGCGCTCGCTGTGCAGCCGGTCGCGCGTTTCGATGAGGATCCGCTCGCTGTTCGGTAGGATATCGCGCGCGCCGAGCTGGTACGGTCCGGTCAGGCCGTTGCCCTGAATCTCGTCGCGGCGGAAACGGTATGGCGTGTCGGCGACGAACGCCGTCGCGGCGACGTTACGGCCGCGATATTCGGCCTTGCCGCCGTTGAGGGCGCGCTGATAGCGGGCGAGCTCCGGTTCCGAAATGCCGGTCTCGATATCGCCGAACATCGCATAGAATTGCGGGCGTTCGAGGCGCAGGTAGAGCTTGCGCACCGACGCGGCGTCGTAGCGCGTCTCGTTGCGGTCGGCATAGATGGTATAATAGGCGCGCGGATCGATCACGCCGCCGAAACGGGCGTCGTCCTTGTCCTTGTCGCTGTCGTAGGACAGCGTCATCAGCCATTTGCCCTGCACGCGGCCCTTTGCGTAGAGCGCGAGGCGGGCGTCGGCGTTGAGGTCGTCGAGAGTCTCCGCCACGGGCTCCATGCGGTCATCGAGCGTGTTGTAGCCGATCGTGCCCGCAGCAAAGCCGACGACGGTCCACGGACGGTCGCCCGGATCGAGCCAGGTTTCGATCGTCTGCCGGCGCTCGACCTTGTCGTCGCGGAAAGCGAAATCCATCGTCAGCGTACCCGATGCGGTCGTCGGTTCGAGTTCGATATAGGCGATGCCGTCGTCGCCATCGACGCGCCACACGGGCTGCGCGCGCTCGAGGCCCGCAAGCTGGCGCGCCTGCTGGGCATCGGCTTCGACGGCGGGATAGTAAGGTGCGGGGACGCTGAAGTCGCCGGTCAGGCCCGAGCGGACCGGCCTGCCGTCGCGGTCGGTCAAGCGCACCGCGATCACCGGGCGCGTCACGCCATCGGCGATCAGCACCGACTTTTCGCGGATCAGCGCCGCGCGCATCGGGATGTTGGCGTAGTGGACGATGCGGTCGAGCGTCTCGACCACCGCGCCATTTTCGTCCTTCACCTGCGCGACCAGCTTGTTGTTGCCTTCGCCGAGCTCGATGCCGCGCCACAGGCTGACGGCGATCTGGCCGTCCGCGGATTTGCTGACGCCATCGAAAGCGAGCGGATCGACCGGCTTGCCGTTGATCGTCAGCGCGACCGTTTGGCCCGGGGCATGCTTGATCGCGGCGCGCACCGCCTTGGTGCGCGGATTATGATCGACGTCGGGGAACAGCCAACCGATGCCCGGCGCCTGGCCCGCCAGCCAGTCGCGGTTCGCGCCCGCCGCGTCCGGCCCGCCAAGCGGCATGGGCGCCGCGAATTTCGCCTTGTCTGGCGCGGTGCGGGGGGCAGCGGTCGTAGCGCGGAAGTCGGCGCGCTTCAGCGAACCGCCGCGGCCCTCGACGAAGCGCGAGATCGGGCTGCCTGCGCTCGCGGTCGAGCGGGCGCAGTCGATGGGCGCGCGGTCGAGCGGCATCGTCGACGGATCGATCTGGACGACGTGCAGGCCGGGGCGGACGCCCTCGAAATGATAGCGGCCGTCCTCGTCGGTGACGGTATAGCTGCCGTCCTGCAGCATGACGCGGACGCCCGCGACGCCCCGCGTCTTGCCCGGATCGACACCGCATCCGCCGTCGGTGATGCGGCCGATGATCGTCATGCGGTCGCCGAGCTGATCGCGTTTGATCGAGATCGTCGCCTCGGCGATGTTGCTCTGGCTGCCGCGATTGTCGGCGGCCGAGGCACGATTGAGCGCGTTGCCGGGCTGCGCCGATACAACGACCTCGGCCAGATAGGTGAGCAGGACCGTGCCGGAGGGCGCGATCGAGGGCAGGGTGACGGTGAAGTCGCGTCCGTTGGGGTTCAGGGCCGCGTCGATGCGCGTGCCGTTCGCACGCACGGTATCGGCGCGCAGGCGCATGCCGAACGGCAGCGTATCGCTGACCGTCACCGCGCCGGTCGTGCGCCGCGCGTCGCCGTTTGCGACCTCGATCCGATACTGCACGACGTCGCCCGGCACCGCGACCACGGTCGAGGTCGTCTTGCGCAGCGTCAGCGGCAGGCCCGGCTTATCGACGGGAATGTCGACGCGCACGGGTGCAGGGCTGTCGAGCGTGAAAACGCGGCCATAGCTGGCGTCGATGATGGTGAAGGGCAGGCCGTCGTCGGGACGGCGCAGACCCGCGAGATCCGCTGCGCTCGATGCCGAGGGCGCGGTGTAGGGCGCGGGCGGCTCGACCACCAATCGGTAGGAGCCGGGCGCCACAAAGGGGAAACGATAGTCGCCGGGGGGAAAGCTGTAGACCCGCCCGCTCGCGTCGGTGACAGTCTGCCCCGTGACGACCGTCGAGGGATAGGCGGACACGCCGTCGTCGCCGAACACCTGCGCGGGCTGCCCCGTCGCAGTGTTGATCAGGGTAACGCGGCTGCCCGGTACGGCCGCACCATCGCCGCTGTCGAACACGATGCCGAAAGGATCGACGAGGAAGTCGATCGTCGCGATCGCGACCAGGCTGGCGTTCGCGCGGTCGGTCACGCGCAGCTGGATCGGCGATCCCGGGTTGACCGACAGGCGGCAATCGCCCGCCACGACCGGCGGCGGCACGCCGATCGTATTGATGAAGCCGACGAATTCGTCGCTGTTGGTGGCGGTTTCAGTCAGAGTTATCTGCTCGCTGTCGCCGTTGGCGAGGTCGAGCGTGACGGCCAGCGCGTCCCGCGCCTGCGAATCGACGTTGGCCGATGCGAGCGTGACGCCGACGACCAGCACCTCGCCGGCGCGGAACGAATCCGCACTCTGCAGCGAGGCCGGGCTAGTCGGCATGCCGGCATAGGGGCCGGCGAGTTGAATGAGATTGCCGCTGCTGGCGGCCGAAAGGCCCCGCGCCGCGATAACCGAGCCGCCGCACTGCGTCGGCACGAGCGGGACGGACTTGTCGCCGCCGTCGTTCAGCAGGCGATAGGTGCGGATGACGGGCTGTTCGGGCGGACGCGGCCGGACGGTCACGTCGACGCGGTTCGACAGCGTCTGGGCCGGCTGGCCGTTGTCCGTCCATTGCGCCGCGGCGGTATTGGAAATCACTTGGGCAGCCGCCGGCGCCGCAGGCAGCGAAGCTGCCGCGAACAGCGCGGTCATGAAAGACAGATATGCCTGGCGGAGCTTCATGCTGGTCCCGAAGAGGGCAGCGGGGGTGCGCTCTTCACGCTTGCCCTCGCTGCCCCGTTACTCCGTCAGGTCAGTTGACCGTCGCGCGGAACACGAGCGTGCGCGTTGCGCCCGCTGCGATCGTTGCAATGGTGCCCGACACGTTCGGCGCCACATAGCTGCCGCCCGCTGCGCCATCGGCATTGCAGGTGCCGGCGGTGACCGTGCCGTTGAGCAGGATCGTACCGGTGCTGAAGGTCAGCTGGCCGGGAACCGGGTCGTTGATCACGACCGACGTCGCGGCAGCGCCGCCGGTATTCGCCACCTGGATGCAATATTCGACCACTGCCCCCGGGATCAGCTTCGGATTCGTCGTGATATTGAACGGATCCGAAATGACACGGCTGGTCTTGGTGACCGCAAGCGTCGCCGTCTGGACGGTATAGTCGTCGTTATCGCTGTGCGAACCGTCGCGCGCCGCATCGCCCGCCACGCCCGCCGTATCAGCAAAGACGGTGTCCTTGCCCGCGGTGTTCGCGCCGGTTGTTTCGGTGATCGCCGCGCCCTGCGTGCCCGCCAGGCCGCCCTCGCGCGCGGTCGCGCGGAGCGTGACGCCCGAAATCTGCCCGTTCGTCGGCGCGCCGGCGCCGCCCGGTACGTCGGCGACGATGAACAAGGTGACCGACGCGTCGGCCGCCAGTTCATCGATATAGGTCACCAGTGTGTCCGCAGCGTCCCAGCTGCCGACCGTGCCGGTGGTCGCATCGCGATAGATCCGGACGTTCGTCACGTCGAACGCGTCGGTGCCGCCGTGCGCGGGCGTGCCGCCGGTCGCGAGCTGCGAGGCGACGAGCGCGAAATCGAGCACTTCGTTCGACGTGTTGGTCAGCGAGAAGGTCGTCACGGCGTTGGTCTGGCCCGGCACGACCGTGGTCGTGGCATTGCCGGTTTCCGCAACCGTCAGGTTGATCTTGCGGTCGACCGTGAAAGTGTTCGTCGCCTGCTGCTGCGTCTGCGCGACGCCACCGACCTGATAGTCGACGGTGGCGGTATTGGTAATCGAGGTGCCCGCAGTCGTCCCGGCGGCATAGGCCGGGGTGGCAGCGGCCATTGCAACCGCTGCCAAACTGATGGCACCCAAGTAAGTCAGCTTGCTGGTCATAGCTGAGCTCCTAGGCTTGGTTGGCTGCCTGTTTCCCCACCGCTGGCAACCGTTAAGCGGCTTTATTCAAAGGACTATTTTACTACTCCCCGAAACATGAGTTTGCCCGAACCGCCGACGGGAATGGGCTTTTGAAAAGCCCAGCGAATATGCGTGACGTCGGCGGGCTGCGCGGCGCGGCGTGTGCCGTCGGCCGAGGCGATGGTCAGCGTATCGAGCGTGCCCCATTGTTTGCCGCCATCGACCGAAACGACCGGGCCGTTCCCCGCGTCGGCGAACCGGACCGCGGCGGGCATCGGGTTCGTGATCACGAACTTGTCCGCCGGCTGGGCGCCCGCGTTGCGATAAGCGAGCACGAACACCAGCTTGTCGCCGGGCACGACGACCGTCGGCTCTTCGAGCAGTATCCGCTCTTTGCCGTTGGCGTCGGTCGAGACGCGCTCGACGAAGACGCTGTTGTCGAGCGCGACCTGATCGGCCGCGACTGCGGGTGCTGGCGCAAGCGCCGCGAGCAGAAGGAGAAGGAGCTTGCGCATCAGTTGATCCTCGTGCGGAAGGTGACGGTGCGGGTCTGGCCGCCGGCGACGGTGCCGAGCTGCACGCGGATGCGCGAGCCGTTGTAATCGCCGGCATCGGCATCGGCCGCGTCGGTCAGCGGACTGCCGCCGAGCGTGATCGAACCCGTGGCATAGGCGGTATCGGCGGGAATATTGTCGGTGATGGCGAGGCCGCTGACCGATCCGGTGCCGGCGACGGTCGCGGTGATCGTATAGGTGATCGTCGCGCCCGGAACCGGCTCGCTGCCACCGAACGGATCGACAATACTCGCCGATTTGACGAGCGAAACGGTCGCGGCCGCAACCCGATAGGCGCCATTGTCCTGCCCGTCGGCGCCGGTCGAACCGACGACGGCATCGCCGCCGCCTTCACCTTGGCCCGCAAAGCTGGTGCCGGGCGCGCCCGTGCCGGTCTTCGCGGCGGCGACGAGCGTCACGATACCGCGATTGCCGTCGGTGACGGTGCCGGGCGTCGTCGAAAGCACGAAAATGCGCGCGCTCTGGTCCGGATTAAGCACCGGATCGTTCGCGCCGGGCGTATAGAGCGTGTCGGTGCTAGCGTCGAAGACGCCGTCGCCATTGTCGATATAGAGCTGGGTGACGACGGGATCATAATCGTCGCCGCCGACGTTCGCGATCGTGCTGAGCCCGAAGGCTTCCTGGCCGTTGCCGGTGTTGGTCACCGTATAGGTCAGGACCTGTCCGGTCGCTCCCGGCGTCGTCGGGACATCCGACGGGTTGCCGGTGGCGACGGTGACGTCGAGCAGCTCGTCCACGCGCAGGTCGACGCGGTTCGAATCGATCGTTTGCGGGCCGCCGCCGGTGTCGTAGCTGGCGCTGGCCGTATTGCTGATCGTCGTCCCCGCGCGCGTGCCTGCGGCGTAGGCTTGTGATGGCGAAAGGAGCGCTATGGCGAGCGCAAGGGCGGTCGAAGAGGGAAGAAGAAGCTGATGATGCTTCGCGCCCCCCACAGGCGCTTTCATCATGATGTCTGACTCCGATAGCTGGTCTGTGCGCCAGCTTTCGGAGAAAAAGGGTAATTTCCGGTTAAAATACCGGTGCAACACGGCATTTTGCCCCATAAGGGGACAATCGGGCCCCCCGGTTCGGCGCACCAGCGGCGGGCTGGCGCGACCGGTAAAGGTCGCGTAAGATGAAGCGGTTAACCGGGGAGGGCGTTCGAGTGGCTGAAGACAGGGGACGAAAGGACGCCCGCGACGCGCGCGACGATCCCCTGCGCCGGATCGAGATCGACGATTTCCGGCGCGACCGGTTGCTCGCCGCCATGGCGCTGATTTTCGGTGCGAGTTTCTGCCTGGGGCTGCCATTCGCGCTGAAGGCCGGCGCCGAATTCTTCCTGCCGCTGACCGCCGCGATCGTCATTTCGATCGCGCTGGTGCCGCCGCTCGAATGGCTCGAGCGGCGCGGAGCGCCGTCGGCACTGGCCGCTTTCTTGGCGCTGGCAGGGTTTCTGGCGATCGTGAACGCGGCGCTCGCGATCATCGTGCTGCCCGCAACCGGTTGGTTTGCAAGGATTCCCGAATCGATTCCGCGTATCCAGAGCAACCTCGCGCCGCTCATCGACTTCTATTCGAGCCTGCAGAAATTTGTCGACCGAACCTTGATGTCGGTGGCGTCGGGGACCGAGGCCACGGCGCAGGCGGTCGCGGCGCAGGCGCCGTCGTCGGTCGTCGACTATTTCATCTCGGCCGCGCCTGCCGCCGCGATCCAGCTTTTTTTCGCGGTGCTGGTGATCTTCTTCTTCCTCGCCGGCTGGACGCGGCTGCGCAAGGGCACGATCCGCCGTCGTGGCAGCTTCGACGGCGCGCTGCAGACCGCGCGCGTGATTCAGAATGTCGTCGATGCGACCGCCGACTATCTGGCGACGATCACGATGATCAACGCTTTCCTGGGGCTGATCGTCTCGCTTTTGCTCTGGGCGCTGGGCATGCCGTCGCCGTTCATGTGGGGCGGAATCGTCTCCCTGTGCAATTTCGTGCCTTATCTGGGCCCGATCGTCGCCGCGGCGCTGCTCGGGCTGGGTGGGCTGATGACCTTCGACGCGGTGGGAATCGCGCTCCTGCCCGCGCTGATCTTCATCGGCGTGCATCTGGTCGAGGCGAATCTCATTACTCCCCTTGTGCTCGGCAAGCGGCTCACGGTGAATCCGCTGCTGATTCTCGTCTCGCTGAGCTTCTGGGGATGGGTGTGGGGAACGCCCGGCGCCTTGCTTGCGGTGCCGTTGCTGCTCATTCTCCAGACCGTGCTGGCATCGACGGGAACCCCGGATTTGGCGGGTTTCCTTTTCGAGCGCGGAACGCTGACGACGACCGACGAGATGCGCGACCGATTAAATCGCGCAAAGGAAGACAGCGACGGTTGACAGGCCGAAGCGCGGCGCATATTGGCGCTGCTCCCAAGCACACGCGGGTGTAGCTCAGTTGGTTAGAGTGCCGGCCTGTCACGCCGGAGGTCGCGGGTTCGAGCCCCGTCACTCGCGCCATTTCCTGCCCTTTCGGGCGAAATGGCCACCGCAGCTTGGGACCATGCATCAATGGAATATTGCGGGTTGGCGCGGCTTCTCAGCCGCGCCACCGCCCAAGCTCCATCCAGCGCAGCAACGGCTTCAGCGGCAATATCCAGACGATGCCGGCGATGAGGTAGAAGACTGACTGGACGAGGATTGGCCAGCTGCCGACCCACGGCGACAGCGCGACGACGCCCGCGGCCCAGATGCCGATGAGCGCCAGGATCAGAAAGATACCCGCTGGCTTGCGCCAGCTTGGTGGCGGATCGGGCGGAAGCTGGCTCACAGTCGGTCTCCGGTCAGGATATATTCTTGTTCGGTGAGGATCGCGTCGAGCGCGATGTCGGTCGGTCCGGCAGGAACGGCATCGACTTCCTGCACCGACCAGGCAACCCCGATCCGAGGAATGTCGGGATGAAGGGCGAAATAACGGTCGTAATGGCCGCCGCCCTGGCCGAGGCGGCCGCCGCGTCGGTCGAAACCGACGAGCGGGCAGAAGATGAGACCGGGGTTTGCGGCGTCGGCTGTATCGACAGGCTGCCGGGTGCTCCACGGACCGCTATCGAGCGCATCGCCGGGGCTCCAGAGGCGGAAATCCATCACGTCCCCTCGGTGTTGATGATGCGGCAGCGCCAGCGCCGCTTGATCGGCGAGCATCGGAAGTACGTCGGGTTCATCGCCCCAGGCAACATAGGCCGCGACGGGGGTGCTCGATTCGACGATCTCGGCGAGCGCCGCGGGCAAGGCGCGAAACGCCGTCAACTTCGCCAATGGATCGAGGTTTGCGGCGAAATGCTTGCGTCGAAATCGCAATTTCTCACGGAAAAGCTGCTTTTGCCGGGCGAGGTCGTCGGAACCCATATTTTTCCGGCTCCTCGGACGGCAAGTGGCGGGTGGCGGGACCACCGTGGGTCGTTTGCTGGAAGATCCTCTGACGCCAGTAACGTCAGGTGGGGACCATATACGTCGGACCAGGGTCCGGGCAGGGACAGCCCCCTAGGATGATGTATCGCCTCAGGGATTTTCGCAAAAGCTCGTACCGGGCAGTGCCCGCCGCCTCCTATGTAGGGGCGCAGGCGCTCCGCCTCAAGGGATTTGCTCGACCTTCTCCGCCAGCGCCTCGATGCGATCGGCGATCTGGATCAGCGCGCGGTCGTGCGAGGGACGCGGTGCGGCGTTTGCCGGAGCCGCCTTCTTGAGCGCCGCAAGCTCGGCGAGCGCTTCCTTGAGCTCGTCGCGCGCCTGCGCTTCGCGGCTTTCGGCGAGCGCCACGGCGGCGCGGAGTGAATCCGACTGCGGTTCGGCCTTGTCGACCTTGCCCTTTGCGTCTTGCGCTTCGTCGGCAAGCATCAGCGCCGCGAAGAGCAACTGGCGGATTTCGGTGCCGCCGGGCATGCTGCGTACCTTTTCGTCGACGACCGCTGCGAGCTGCACCAGCTGCGGTTCCTGTCCGTCGGCGCAGTGAACATCGTAGACGCGGCCCGCGATGTTGAGTTTGACGTCAGCCATTCTTCGCCTCCGCGATCAGCCGGTCGAGTTCGCCGATAACGGCGGCGACTTCGGCTTTCAGCGCCGACTGGTCGTTGGCGGCGGGTGCGGGGGCGGGGTTCGCCCGTTCGGACAGGGCCTTTTCGATGCGGCTCAACGCCCGTTCGATACGGCCGATGGCCAGGCTGGATTCGTCGAGATCGAGTTCCATGGCGAAGGGGTAGCAGCGCCGGCGGGGGCGTGCAATCGCCTCTCAGTGCCGAAATGCGTGCTAATTTGTGCCGCGGGCGGTTGACTCCTGACCCCGTCACCGCAAAGGGCTGTCCCCACCGCATCCGGCCACCTTCACATGCTTTTCCGGGGGACTAATGACACTGCCCGAACGTCAGCTCGCCAACGCGATCCGCGCGCTTGCGATGTACGCCGTACAGGCCGCGAACAGCGGTCATCCGGGGATGCCCATGGGCATGGCCGACGTCGCCACGGTGCTTTATTCGGATTATCTGAAGTTCGATCCGACCGATCCGAAATGGGCCGATCGCGACCGATTCGTCCTGTCGGCGGGCCACGGCTCGATGCTCGCCTATGCGACGCTGCATCTTGCGGGCTATGCGCGTCCGACGATCGGGGACATTCGCAATTTCCGTCAGCTCCACAGCCCCTGCGCCGGGCATCCCGAGAATTTTGAGCTCGAGGGCGTCGAAACGACGACCGGGCCGCTGGGGCAGGGTCTTGCAACGTCGGTCGGCATGGCGATTGCCGAGCGGCATCTGAACGCGCTCTATGGCGACGACCTCGTCGATCACCGCACCTGGGTGATCGCGGGCGATGGCTGCCTGATGGAAGGCATCAACCACGAAGCGATCGGGCTTGCCGGCCACCTCGGCCTCGGTCGCCTGACGGTGCTGTGGGACGACAACAAAATCACCATAGACGGATCGACCGACCTGTCGACGAGCGAGGATATCGCGGCGCGCTATGCGGCGACCGGCTGGCATGTCGAAAGCTGCGATGGGCACGATCCCTCGGATATCCGCCGTGCGATCGATGCCGCGCTTGCCGATCCGCGCCCTTCGCTGATCGCTTGCCGCACCGTCATCGGTTTCGGTGCCCCAAACAAGCAGGGCACGTCGGCGACGCACGGGTCGCCGCTGGGCACCGAGGAAGTCGCGGCGGCGCGCAAAACGCTGGGCTGGACCGCCGAACCGTTCGTGATTCCCGCCGATATTGCTTCGGCATGGGCGGCGTTTGGCGAGAAGGGCAAGGCGCTTCATGCCGAGTGGAATGATCGCCTTGCAAGCAACGAAAAGAAAAAGGAATTTGAAGATCGTCTGAGCGGCAAGATCGTTCCGGGCGACGCGTTCAAGGCCTATCTCGACGGGCTCGTCGCCGAGCCGCCGACGGTCGCGACGCGCAAGGCGTCAGAGAACGCTCTTGGCGCGCTGACCGCGGATATCGCCGCCCTCGTCGGCGGCAGCGCCGACCTCACCGGCTCGAATAATACTAAAACTTCGTCGACCAAAGCTCTGACGAAGAATGATTATTCAGGGCGCTATATCTATTATGGCATCCGTGAGTTCGGCATGGCCGCCGCGATGAACGGTATGGCGTTGCATGGCGGTGTCGTTCCCTATGGCGGCACATTTCTGGTCTTTGCCGACTATTGCCGCGCCGCGATCCGCCTGTCGGCGCTCCAGCGCCAGCGCGTCGTCTATGTGATGACGCACGACAGCATCGGCCTCGGCGAGGACGGTCCGACGCACCAGCCGATCGAGCATCTCCAGTCGCTGCGCGCGATGCCGAACCTGCTGGTGATGCGTCCCGCGGACGCGGTGGAGACCGCCGAATGCTGGGCGCTGGCGCTCGCGCAGGAAGATCGGCCGTCGCTGCTCGCGCTGACCCGCCAGAACCTCCCGCCGCTGCGTCATGACGTCACGGAAAATCTTTGCGCCAAAGGCGGTTACCGTATTCGCGAGGCCTCGTCCGCACGTAAGGTCGTGCTCGTCGCGACGGGTTCCGAAGTTTCGCTCGCGCTGGAGGTCGCCGACAAGCTGGAAGCCGCCGGGCAGGGCGCCGACGTCGTTTCGATGGTCTCAACCGAGCTGTTCGACGAACAGGCCGCAGCCTATCAGGCCGACATCCTGCCCGACGACGCGCTGATTGTCTCGATCGAGGCGGGCACGACCTTTGGCTGGGAACGCTACACCGGCCGCCACGGCCTGCGCTTCGGCATCGACAGCTTTGGCGCGTCGGCGCCGATCGAAGACCTATTCAAGCATTTCGGCCTTACCGCCGATGCTATCGCACCCCAGATCCTGGCACGGCTCGGCGCGTAAGCCCAAGCCTCCACACGCAGAAAGGACAGCTCCAAAATGGCAGTGAAAGTCGCA
The DNA here is from genome assembly GCF_001468265.1 of Sphingopyxis sp. H050. GTDB lineage: Bacteria > Pseudomonadota > Alphaproteobacteria > Sphingomonadales > Sphingomonadaceae > Sphingopyxis. The sequence continues at coordinate 295,441 of NZ_LNRZ01000002.1, forward strand.
ATCAACGGTTTCGGACGCATCGGCCGCAATGTGGCGCGCGCCATTCTGGAGCGTACCGACCATGATCTCGAACTGGTGTCGATCAACGATCTAGCCGACGCGAAGGCGAACGCCCGCCTGTTCCAGCGCGATTCGGTCCATGGCCCGTTCAACGGCACCGTCGAAGTCGACGGCAACGACCTGATCGTCAACGGCAAGCGCATTCAGGTGACCGCTGAGCGCGATCCCGCCAAGCTGCCCCATGCTGCCAACGGCATCGACATCGCACTGGAATGCACGGGCTTTTTCACCGACCGCAAGGGCGGCCAGGCGCATCTCGACGCCGGCGCCAAGCGCGTCCTGATCTCGGCCCCCGCCAAGGAAGTCGACCTGACCGTCGTCTATGGCGTGAACCATGACAAGATCGGCGCCGAGCATGTGATCGTCTCGAACGCGTCGTGCACCACCAACTGCCTCGCCCCGATGGCCAAGGTGCTGCACGAGAAGATCGGCATTGAGCGCGGCCTGATGACCACGATCCACGCTTACACCAACGACCAGAAGATCCTCGACCAGATCCACTCGGATCCGCGCCGCGCCCGCGCCGCCGCGATGTCGATGATCCCGACCAGCACCGGTGCGGCGGTTGCCGTCGGCCTCGTCCTGCCCGAACTCAAGGGCAAGCTCGACGGTTCTTCGATCCGCGTCCCGACCCCCAATGTCTCGGTCGTCGACCTGACCTTCACGCCCAGCCGCGACACGACGAAGGAAGAGGTCAACGCGTTGCTGAAGGAAGCCGCCGAGGGCGAACTCAAGGGCGTGCTCGGCTTCACCGACGAGCCGCTGGTTTCGATCGACTTCAACCACGATGCGCACAGCTCGACGATCGACAGCCTCGAAACCGCGGTCATCGACGGCAAGCTGGTACGCGTGCTCAGCTGGTACGACAATGAATGGGGCTTCTCGAACCGCATGATCGACACTGCGGGCGTGATCGCCAAGTTCCTCTGAACCAAAGGAAAGCAGCGATGACCCCGTTCAAGACCCTCGACGACATCGGCGACGTTATCGGCAAGAAAATACTGGTGCGCGTCGACCTCAATGTCCCGATGATCGACGGCGCGGTCGGCGACAAGACGCGGATCGAGGCGGCGATGCCGACGATCCGCGAGCTTTCCGACAAGGGCGCGATCGTCCTGCTTCTCGCCCATTTCGGGCGGCCGAAGGGCGCGAAGAACCCGACGCAATCCTTGAGCCTCGTGATGGGCGGGGTCGAGGATGTGCTGGGCCACTCGGTGATGTTCATTCCCGAATGCGTGGGCGAGGGGGCGAAAGCCGGCATCGCGGTGCTCGCACCGGGTGATGTCGCGGTGCTCGAAAACACGCGCTTCTATCCCGGCGAGGAAAAGAACGATCCGGCCTTTGCCGACGCGCTTGCCGAAATTGGCGACCTGTATGTCAATGACGCCTTTTCGGCGGCCCACCGCGCGCATGGGTCGACCGAAGGCGTCGCCCGTCGCCTCCCGGCCTATGCCGGCCGCGCGATGGAGGCCGAGCTGAAGGCGCTGGACGCGGCGCTCGGCAATCCGGCGCATCCGGTCGCCGCGGTCGTCGGCGGTGCGAAGGTGTCGAGCAAGATCGATGTGCTGCGCAACCTCGTCGGCAAGGTCGACCATCTGATCATCGGCGGCGGCATGGCGAACACCTTCCTCGCCGCGCGCGGGGTCGATGTCGGCAAGTCGCTGTGCGAGCATGATCTGGTCGATACCGCCAACGCGATCTTCGACAGCGCCGACGCCGCGGGATGCACGATCCACCTGCCGTACGACGTCGTCGTGTCGAAGGAATTCGCGCCCAATCCACCGACGCGCACCGTGAACGTCCACGAAGTCGCGGCCGACGAAATGATCCTCGACGTCGGCCCCGCCGCGGTCGAGGCGCTCGCCGATGTCCTCAAAAACTGCCGCACTTTGGTGTGGAACGGCCCGCTCGGCGCGTTCGAGACGCCGCCGTTCGACACCGCGACCGTCGCGCTCGCCAAGACCGCGGCGGCACTGACCCGCGAGGGCTCGCTGATTTCGGTCGCGGGTGGCGGCGATACGGTGGCGGCGCTGAACCATGCCGGCGTGGCGGACGATTTCACCTTTGTCTCGACCGCGGGCGGCGCCTTCCTTGAATGGATGGAAGGCAAACCGCTGCCGGGCGTCGACGCGCTCAAAACCTGATTTTTCCGACGCATTTGCATCCCGCCCGCGGGGTCGCTATGCGCGCCGCCACATACGTATGCAAACAGCCGGAGATTCTATGACCACCGCCAATGCCGAGATGCTGGAACAGATCAAATCGGGGCAGGGCTTTATCGCCGCGCTCGACCAGAGCGGCGGGTCGACGCCCAAGGCGCTGAAGGGCTATGGCATCGAAAGTGACGCCTTCGCGAACGACGAGGAAATGTTCGCGCTGATCCACGACATGCGCTCGCGCATCGTCACGTCGCCCTGCTTCAACGGCGAGAAGGTCATCGGCGCGATCCTGTTCGAGCGCACGATGGACGGCGAAGCAGGCGGCAAGCCGGTTCCTGCGCTTCTCTGGGAACGCGGCGTCGTGCCTTTCCTGAAGGTCGACAAGGGGCTCGAGGACGAAGCCGACGGCGTGCAGCTGATGAAGGCGAACCCCGGCCTCGACGATCTGTGCGAACGCGCGGTCGCGAAGGGTGTGTTCGGAACCAAGATGCGCAGCGTCGTCAACCTCGCGAACCCGGTCGGGATCAAGGCGATCGTCGAGCAGCAGTTTGCCGAAGCCGCGCGCATCGCGGCGCACGGTCTCGTCCCGATCATCGAGCCCGAGGTCAACATCAAGAGCGCCGAGCGCGACGCCGCCGACCGCTTGCTGCTGAAGGAAACGCTCGCGGCGCTCGACGCATGGACCGGCGCGCCGGTGATGCTCAAGCTGTCGCTGCCGACCGAGGCGGGTCTGTTCCAGCCGCTGGTCGACCATCCCAAGGTGCTGCGCATCGTCGCGCTGTCGGGCGGTTTCGCGCGTCCCGAGGCCTGCGCCGAACTGGCAAAGAACCCCGGCATCATCGCGAGCTTCAGCCGCGCGTTGCTGGAAGACCTCCGCCACCAGATGAGCGACGAGGAATTCAACACCTCGCTGGGCGATGCGATCGACGAAATTCACGCGGCCTCCGTGGCCTGAAGTGATGGGAGAGGGGTGGCAAGCGGTCGACGAGTATATCGCCGGCAAATTGCTCGGCGCCGACGACGCGCTTGCCGCCGCCCTCGCCAACAATGCCGCCAAGGGCTTGCCGCCGATCGACGTGTCGGCGGCGCAGGGCAAGATGCTCTTTCTGCTCGCGCAGATGGCCGGGGCGAAACGCATTCTCGAAGTCGGAACGCTCGGCGGCTATTCGACGATCTGGCTGGCGCGGGCTTTGCCTGACGACGGGTCACTGGTGACGCTGGAACTGGAGCCGCATCATGCGGCGGTCGCGCGCGAGAATTTCGAGCGCGCGGGGGTGTCGGGCAAGATCGACCTCCGCGTCGGTCGGGCGGCCGACAGCCTGGCGGCGATGGGCGGCGACGCGCCGTTCGACTTTGCGTTCATCGACGCGGACAAGCAGAATAACGCGCTTTATGTGGACGAAGCGATCCGCCTCGGCCGCAGCGGGATGACGATCATCGTCGACAATGTCGTGCGCGAGGGTGGGGTGCTGGAGGTCGACAGCGACGATGAGCGCATCGTCGGGACGCGCGCGCTGTTCGACATGCTGAGCGCCGATCCGCGGGTGGACGCGACGGCGGTGCAGACGGTCGGGGCGAAGAAGTGGGACGGTTTTGTGCTGGCGCGGGTGCGCTGACCCCGGTCCGCGTTCATCGTCATCCCCGCGAACCCGGGGCCACCGATGTTATAACTCGGGCTTCGGAGTGCGGGTTATCGTTGGTGAAGTCCAATATCCCGATGAGCGAGCCGTGGAGTGTGGCATGAACCTCGCCGCGCTTTGCGCCCGGATGCAGGACGATCTTGCCGACGAGCGATCGGATATCGCTTGAGGCATCAAGCCGGGTTTCGGGGTCTTTGAGCGTGGCGGTGAGCGCCGCTACCTTGCGCTTGTAGATTTCGGCAATGCCGGGATGGACGTCGGGAACGTCGGCGGGCGCCTCGGCAAGGCGCGTGGTGATTTCAATCTTCTCCCGTTCGAGTTCGGCCATCCGCGCTTTCATAGTCGGCTGATACAGCCCATCCTCGATCGCCGCCATGATCCCGGCGATGGCGCGCTCGACCGTCGCAAGCGCCCGCTTGTCGGCATCGACCTGAACACGCTGCTCGCGGTTCTCCCGGTTGATGTGGGCGGCATAGGCGGCAACGGCGGCATCGATCTTGTCAGCCGTGACCAGCCTGTCGCTAATACCCGCGAGCGCTCGGCGCTCCAACTCCTCGCGCCGGATTGTCCGGCCGTTGGGGCAGTTGCTGCTGCGATGATGACCGACGCAGCCATAGCGGTCATCGACGACGATGGCATAGGTGCTGCCGCAGACGCCGCACTCAAGGAGGCCCGAAAGCAGATAGGCGGGACGCCGCGCATTCAGGAGCGCGCGGGCCCGCGCCGCCTCCCTGATCCCGGTATGGCGCTCGGCAAGCGCCGCCTGTTGGCGCTTGGCCGCTTGCCACATCTCGTCGCTGACGATGCGAAGCTCGGGCACCTCGTTCCTGATCCATTCGGATTCGGGATTGAAGCGCGTGACCCGCTTGCCGCTGCCCGGATCGGTGACATAATGTTTGTGGTTCCAGACGCGGACGCCGACATAAAGCTCGTTGTTGATGATGCCGGTGCCGCGTCGCACGTCGCCGCGGATGCTGGTATCGCGCCACGCAAGCCCCTTCGGACCGGGGATGCCATCGGCGTTGAGGTCGCGCGCAATGCCGAGCGGGCTCTTGCCGTCCGCGAACTCGCGGAAGACGCGCTCGACGATCAATGCCTGCATCGGATCGATCTCGCGTTCGCCGCGTACCAGCTCGCCCTCGCTGGTGAGGCGGCGGACCATCCGGTAGCCATAGCCGACCGCACCGGCAGAGAAGCCCTTCTCGACCCGCCCACGCAGGCCGCGATGCGTCTTCTTCGCGAGGTCTTTCAGGAACAATGCGTTCATCGTCCCCTTGAGCCCGACATGCAGCTCGGAGATTTCACCTTCGGCGAGGGTGACGAGCGGCACCCTTGCAAACTGGAGATGCTTGTAGAAGGTCGCGATATCGGCCTGATCGCGCGATATGCGGTCGAGCGCTTCGGCCACGACGATATCGAACTTGCCCGCTTGTGCATCGGCAAGCAACTTCTGGACACCGGGACGCAGGATCATGCTCGATCCCGAGATCGCCGCGTCCTCGAAACTGCCGACAATCTGCCATCCCTCGCGTGCCGCGTGCTCGCGGCAGATGCGCTGCTGGTCGGCGATGGATGCCGGGTTTTGCTGGTCGGAGGAATAGCGGGCGTAGAGCGCGGCGCGGATCATGGCGTCTCCCTTTCGAGTGGCGGGCAGCAGGCCTCCCCAACCGGATAAGACAGTGTCGCGCCCAGAGACCCTAGCGTCAATGCTTTGGCGGGTTTGGCTTTTTCCCGTCCGGCTCATTGTCGTTCGCCGCTTTGCGCGCGCGAATATGCTCGCGGGCGATATGCCGTCCGACCGCTTCGGCGATCCGCGTCAGCGCCACCTCGACTTGAGCGGCGGGCAGAACGGGCGCATTGTCATTGGCGGGAGCGATATTCCCTTTGGGCAGCGGGTCATCCTCGTGCATCGCCGCGCTCCACGTCGTTATCGTTGTCCGGGCGATAGGCGGCGGGGTTGGAAACCCAGCGATCGATCGCCGATTCATGCCAGCCTGCACCATGAATGCCGATCTTCAATTGCGGCGGGAAACTGCCTTCGGCCATCTTGCGATAGATGGTCGAGCGCGACAGGCCCGTGCGGTCGAGGACGGTCTTCAGACGAATGATACGTTCGGGAGAGGGCATGGGGGATTATCTCCGACAGGCGGTGGTTGACGATGCCCCCTGCGAGTAAATCTTGGGCGTGGCCTCTTGCGGCGCAAGCGCCTTTTCGCCGCATTCCAGCACCATCGCACCATAGAGTGCAAAAACAGGCGCTGGCGAACAATGGCGCTCAATCGGCGGCTCCAGGCGCCAATAAGCGACGATAGGAAAGCTCCGAAAAGAACCGGATCGGGTTCTGGCGAAATCGCGGGGTCCGCGATCATGTCGCGATGTCCATTTGCATATCGCCGCATACCTCCTGTTCGGTGGTCTGCCCGCTGTGTGCGACTCTGGAGCACCCCGCCTGACGGGGCAATGGGTGAGGCATTTCAGTGCCGATCATGCCCATTATGATGTCGAGGTGAAGTACTTGGCGTCCCGCCTGCGGCGGTCGCGCTCTATGTCGCTGCGCTCCACCGAGCCGCCGCTACGCGCCGTCTCGTCGGCTGACGCCGTGACGATCGCTGACGCGAAGGGGCCGGAGCCAGGCTCCGGCCCGAAGGTCATCGCGCGTGCCGCGCGATGGCGGTGGCCTCCGGCCGTGCGGTGGGAGCGTCGCTCTCCTCTGAGCCCCGCCCGGCAGAGCGCAACCCCTGCGGGGTTCTCCACTCTGTTCCGACCCTTCGGGTGCGCCCTGCCTTGGTGGCGGGCCTCTCCGGTCGCTCTCGCCGCTCCCCCCGCTCAGCCGGGGCTGCGGTGGTTTTGGAGCTAGGAGAGAAATCATGGATTTCCAGCATATCGAACTGTCGCGGCTTGTCGTGTCGTCCGCCAACATGCGCGGAATCACGAAGAAGCCGGACCTCACGAACATCCTGCCGTCGGTGCGGGCGCGCGGCATCCTCGTACCGCTGATCGTCCGACCGAGCGAAGCGGAAGGCACCTATGAGATCGTTGCAGGCAAGCGGCGCTATCACGCGGCGCTGACCGTGGCCGAGGAACAGGACGGCATCGACCCGCTGCCCTGCGCGGTGATCGAAGCCGGGGACGATGCGGCGGCCTTGGAAGCCTCGCTGATCGAGAATATCGCCCGCCTCGACCCCGATGAGGTGAACCGCTGCGAATCCTTCACGCGGCTTGTCCGTGAAGGGCGGAGCGTCGAGGATATCGGGCTCACCTTCGGGCTGACCGGCTTGCAGGTGAAGCGGACCCTCGCCATCGGCAATCTGCTCCCCCGCATCCGCAATATGTATCGCGCTGAGAAAATCGATGCGGTGACGATGCGGCACCTGACTCTCGCCAACAAGGCGCAGCAGCGCGAATGGCTGGCGCTGGTCGATTGTCCCGAGAAACACGCGCCGACCGGAAGCCAACTCAAATCATGGCTGTTCGGCGGCAGCGTGATCGCCACCAAGGTCGCGATGTTCGACGTCGCAGACTATACGGGCGAGATCGTCTCCGACCTGTTCGGCGAGGACAGCTATTTTGCCGATAGCGAAGCCTTCTGGACCACGCAGATGGCCGAGGTCGAGAAGCAGGCGGACTTTTATCGCGATAGCGGCTGGACCGACGTCATCATCATGGCGCGCGGGGCCTATTTCGATAGCTGGGACTATGAACGCTGCCCGAAGAAGAAGGGCGGCAAGATATTCGTGACCATCAGCCATCGCGGCGAGGTCGCCTTCCATGAGGGCTATATCACCACCAAGGAAGCGCGGCAGCGCGCCAAGGGGGCAGCGGGAGCCGATACACCTAAGCCGGTTCGCCCGGAGGTCAGCGCGGCGCTCGGCAGCTATGTCGATCTTCACCGCCATGCCGCTGTCCGGGCATCCCTGCTGTCCGACACCGGCGTTGCCCTTCGCATGATGGTTGCTCATGCCATTGTCGGATCGCCGCTGTGGCGGGTCGATGTCGAGAAGCAGCGCGCGGTGAGCGATGCGATCACCGAGAGCGTCGAGGTGTCGGCAAGCGAAGCCGCGTTCGATACGAAGCGCCGCGAGGTGCTGGCCCTGCTCGGGTTCGATCCCGAAGCGCCGACTGTCACCGGCGGCTATGATGGCGATCATGGTGTTGCGGGCTTGTTCGCCCGCTTGGCGGCGCTGTCCGACGAGGCGGTGATGCGCATCCTTCCCGTCGTGATGGGCGAGACGCTGGCGGTCGGCAGCGCCGAAGTCGATTATCTCGGCGAGTTGATCGGCACCGACATGCGGACTTGCTGGCAGGATGATGCCGTGCTGCCCGAGTTGATCCGCGACAAGCAATTGCTGGGCGCGGTCGTTGCCGAGGTCGCGGGCGCGGACGTGGCGGAGGCCAATGCCGGGGCCACTACCAAGGTGCAACGCGGCATCCTCGTCGATTGTCTCAGCGGCAGCAATGGCCGGGCGCAGGTGAACGGCTGGCTTCCCAAATGGTTCGCCTTTCCGCCCTCGGGCTACACGGCTCGCGGCGGCATTGGCTGTGTCGAGCGGAGCGAGCGCATTGCGCCGCTGCTCGCCCCGGCACAGGTCGAGGACGAACCGGAAATGCGCGAAGCCGCTTGATGATCGTCGGGAAGCAATTGGGGGGAACGGTATCGCCCGTTTCCCCCAATTTTTCGCCCGGCGCACAGCGCCGGGCATTCTTTTCGCGAAACAGGCAAGGGCCTGGACGCCGCTTATCCGTATTGCAGTAGTGGAAAGCGCAAGAGCCATTTTTTGCTGGCGACACGACCATCGAAAATGTGCCGCTTCGCACCGGTGAATGATGACGTCGGCACGAGGCGGGGCGCGAACAAATCATCCAACCCGAACGGTGCATTGATTTCCAGCCACCCATCGGAAACGAGCCGCACCGCTACGGCCGTGGCCGTTTCCGGCCAGAACCGCATGGCCTCCATCACCGAGGCATAAGGCCTGTCGCCGTTGCGGAGGTGCATCCGCGCCTGATTCTTTACCGACCAATCGAAATCCGGCTGCTGTTGGCGGAGCCGGATTTCGATTTCCCGGTCATGTCTCTCCTCCACGCGGTGGCGGTCGAACCAGACGACATCGACATCGCCCGCGGGCAAGTCGGCCGCCCGGCCATGCAGATAATCCCAGACCGCATCGCGGACGAAGCCGGCCCCAATCCATCCATCAGGCAGCGACAGTTCCTCCACCGCTTTGAGCGCGGCCATTCGACGATGGTCATTTTCGAGAATGCTGGAGAGATGGTCGCCGAAACCCATTGCCCCGCTATAGCATTTGCCCGTCCAGACGGTGGAATTTATCGGGACCGAGCAAAGCCGGTTCCGATTGGCCTTGCCAAGTGGCGGGCATTGCCCGAAGATTCCGGCACCTATGCGAACCGACGTTGATCATCTTCCTGCCGCCAAGCAGCGCGAGCTTGAGCGCATCGTCGAGATATTGTTCGACGAGTTCGGGCAGGCGACCGAAAACGCGACCGGGCGCCGCAAGGGCGCCCGCATCCTCAAGATCATCCTGTTCGGCTCACATGCGCGCGGCGACTGGGTCGATGCCCCGCTGTCGGTGAACCAGTATAAATCCGACTACGACATTCTCGTCATCGTCAGCCAGAAGGAATTGACCGACCGTGCCGCCTATTGGGCGAAGGCCGAGGAACGGCTGATCCGTGCCTATACGATCGAGAAGACGCTTCGCACGCCGGTCAATTTTATCGTCCACTCGCTCCACGAGGTGAACGACGGACTCGCGCATGGGCGCGTCTTTTTCATGGAAGTCGCGAAGGATGGGATCGCGCTCTACGAAGCCGACGATCGTGAACTCCGGGCGCCCCGGCCGAAGACGCCAGACGAAGCCTTGGTGGCCGCGAGGGAATATTTTGAAGATGGGATGGCGGGCGCGATGTCGCGCCAAAAGCTTGCGAAGTATGCCCTCGACGAAGGACTACTGAAAGACGCCGCGTTTGATTTTCATCAGACAACCGAGCGGCTTTATTCCTGCCTGCTGCTCACCCTGACCTATTACACGCCATATAACCATAATATCGCCTTCCTGCGCTCGCTAGCCGAAGGTCTCGACCGACGCCTTTACGGCATCTGGCCCGAGACCAATCGCCGCGAGCGGGCGATGTTCCAGAAGCTGAAAGAGGCCTACACCAAGGCCCGGTATTCGAAGCATTATAAGATCAGCGAAGAGGAACTGACCTGGCTCGGCGAGCGCGTTGAAGAACTCGGTCGCGTCGTCCATCAGGTCTGCACCGACAAGATCGCCGAACTCGAAAAGGCTGCTCGCAGATAGCTGTCATTCCGCACGAGGAGCCTGCGAGAACCCAGGCTAGCCTACTAGCTTCATCCACTCCTCAGGTGATTCCGGTTGTTCATCCAACTGGCGGGCGCCATCCGGGATTTGCACCCAAGGCTGCTTACTGCGGACCCAAAGATGGGCGACAGGTATCACCTCACGGCTCCTGTCGAGCGTGCCGCAACGCAGCGAGCCGAAACCCGGGCGGGTACTATTCTCGGCAAAAATGCGCCCTTTGCAACGCTTGCATCCCCAGATGGATGACTTGGCTCCGCTCGGCTGCAAATAGGTGCCCTCATCGAGTTCGCCCTCGATCAGCAGGTCCTGTTTGGCGAAGAACATGTGCTCGCTGAATGCGCTGCCGGTTCGAGACTGGCAATCCTTGCAGTGACACGCATATGGCTTGAAGCGGAAGCCTTCCTTCAATGTGTAGCGGACGGCACCACAAACGCACCCGCCACTGAGTTCGCCCATCATTTCAGTGCCTCCCCGTAGACCAACTCAGCGCAGGATAAAGAAGGTGCCTGCGGATTGCTATCCGTCGACTCCGAATTCGCCGATCGTCGTCCAACTTGCCGAGACTCCGCGATTCTGGCATGATCCTGCCCACGGGATGGAATGACTGGCGGCCATCCTCGGGATAATCCTGCCAGGCATCATGTAGGTTCGGCCACCACGGTCGGGCAGTTGCTGTAAGCCGCTGACACGGCACCAGACAGCGGACACCGCTTGCACATCCGCGTGATCACGCGCGGACCGCTGGTGTGCGAGCTGCAAATGAATACCCCGAAAGCGAACGACGTTTACGCGCGCGAAGTCGTGATGGCGCGCGTCGGCCATCTGATCCGCCGCAAGCAACAGGAGGTCGAGCGCATCGCGCGCATCCTGCGCGCCTGCTTCGATCCCGATCAGGTGCAGGCACCTGGGCGCGGCCAGATCAGACGCATCATCCTGATCGGCCCCTACGCGCGGAAGAATTGGTATGAAGACGACGATACGATCAATTTTTCCGATTACGAATTCTGGATCGTCGTCAATCATCCGCTGTTCAAGGAACCGGAATGCTGGGCACGCGCCCGCGATGTCATCGACAGCGAGCTTGGCAACCGCTGCGCCGTCGGTCTTGAATTCTACTCCAAAGCCGACATCCGCGTCGCCAAGGCCGAGCGCGACACCTTCATCCTCGACCGGATCGAGGCGGGCATCACCCTCTATCGCGCTTCGCGCGATGCCCCGCTCAATGACCGCGAGCGCAAGGGGGCGCGGCCATGAGCGCGCGCCGGGAAATCGCGACATTCGAGGATGTCTATCGCGCCGAATATCCGCGCCTGCTGCGCAGGCTGAGGCGGCGGATCGGGCCGGACGAAGCGCGCGACTTCGCGCAGGAGGCCTTCGCCCGGCTCCATCACAGCGGCAAGCTGCCGGTGCTGGACCAGCCGGGCGCCTACCTCAACCGGATTGCGCGCAATATGCTGATCGATCGAAGGCGCCGGCAGCAGCGGACGGGCGCGATCTTCTATCCGCTGGACGAAGGGAGAGATGCGCCGACTCGTTCCGAACAGGAATGGCGGATCGAAGAAAGGGATTTGCAGCGCTTCTACCGGCGCACCGTGCGCTCGATGCCGCCCAAGACCCGCCGCGTGTTCGTGATGCACCGGATTCACCGTCTGACCTATAAGGAGATCGCTGCCGAGCTTGGCGTCTGTGTCGAGACCGTCGAATATCATATGATGCGTGCGCTCAGGCTCTGCCGCGCCGCAGTCGCGGCAGAGGTGGCGCCATGACCGGCCTCGATGCCCGTCACCGCAGCGCCGCGATCGACCGATTGCCCGCGCTGCCCCGCGCGCTGTTCCTGCTCCACAACTTCTACGGCGTCGATGTCGATGCGATGGCCGACGCGCTTAGCGTGGATCGGGAGGCTATTGAAACCGGCCTCGCCGATGCCCGCGCGACCGTTCGGGCGCATGTTTGCTATACGGAGCCGGTGCCCGGCGTCGGGCCGGCGACCGGCGCTTTGCAGGCGCGCCTACGGCAGGAGTATCGGCAAGCGCTCGAAGCCGCCTTCGCGGAAAGCGGTTATCCCGGCGAGGTGGAGTGGCCCGAGCCGATGGCCGATATAGCGGCCGATCAGGAAGCGGCGGCGGCGTTCGTCGTCACGGCGTTGTCAGCGGCGCTGCGCAAGGCTGTCACGCGATCGCGCCGGGCCGGGGTCGCGACGGTCGATCAATGGCGCTTTATCGCACCGTGGCGCCGGGTTCGGCGGCGACGCCTGCTGCGCGTCAACGACGCGCTCCATTGCGCAGGCCGGCAGCCGTTCGACGAATGGCTGGGCGAGCGCCTTGTCCCCGACGGGCGCTATCCGCAGGGCTATGTGGTCCATCGACGGCGGCGACGGCCGTTCCCGGAGGAGCGACCACCGACCGAGGCCGAGCAAAATGGCGAGGAGATTGCCGACATCGTGCAGATACCGGAGCGGCTGGTCGAACAGCCGGAGCTGACACGGCATGTGTGGATATTCTTCCATCTTTATGGCCGTCCCTATGACGAGATCGCCCGATTGTTCGGGATCAGCCGCCGACGTGTCAAACGCCTTCGAGAGCAGGCTGAATACGCGATCATCGGCAAGCCTTATCCGTCGCTCGCTTTTCGCATCCGCTTCGCGCTGATGCGGAAGCGCCTGTCGTTCGCGTGGCGTTGGGACATCATCCGGTCCGCCTTTTATGAATAGGTGCTGGCCGCTGGTGCCGGGGCACAATTCATCGCAAAGCGGTCCGGAAATCCATATTTGGTTAACTATTTCGGCGGACGATGACGGCATTCCAGTTCGGATGCCGCCCGCCTTCTTTACCCCCACATACGGCGGCATCACGAAGGGCGGCGCGACATAGCTGGTCCCTTGTTCGCGCCGCCCGCCCGCCCTTGCGGAAGAAATGAAGGGTCCCGCCCCCTGACAGGACCCTTCGACCTCGCTCGCGGGGGGATGGAGCGAGATCATCTTGTGCTGCGTTGCCGCTCTGTAAAACGCCCCGCCGGTTGGCGGGGCGAGTTTGGGTAAGTGATCACGCAGAAAACCCGTGTGTGATCGCTGGACGCAACGCGTCACCGTCGCGCGGGTTCCCTGCGCGGGCTTTGCAATCGCCGTTCTTGAAGCAACGGCCATATGCGTGCATGCCGTCGGACATGGAAATTGCTTTTCCGGACCCGCATGACGAGGGAGTTTGACATGGACGATTCTGAAGCGCTGGTCACGCTGACCGCAGATATTGTTGCCGCGCATGTCAGCAACAACAGCGTCGCCATATCGGATATTCCGCTGGTCATTCGCTCGGTGCATGAAGCGCTTGCTGGTCTTGGCAATGCCGAAGAACCAGAAGTGAAGCAGGAGCCGGCGGTGTCGATCCGGTCGTCGGTGAAGCCCGATTACATCGTCTGCCTCGAAGACGGGAAGAAGCTCAAGATGCTCCGGCGTCACCTGATGACGCATTACAACATGACGCCCGACGACTATCGCGCGAAATGGAACCTGCCGAAGGACTATCCGATGACTGCGCCCGCATATGCCGAGAAGCGTCGCGCGCTTGCCAAGGAAATCGGCCTTGGCACCAAGGGGCGCGGCGGCGGGCGACCGCGCCGCAAGACATAACGCGCTTGGCCACGGTCGCCGATTGCCGGCCGTCCATCAATCTCGTTACCGTTGCAGTCAGGGTTGGCATCGCACGAATATGACAAGCTCGGCGTCGTCGATCAGCTTCGCTTCGAAACCGGCATCACGCCAGGCGCACGATTGCACACCGGTCGGATCGTCGCTCCACCATGCGATATTGGCCGCCGCCTTGGGCAGCGGTGCACCGATCAGGCCTTCGATCTGCGCGAGCGTGAGTTCGACTTCCTGCCCGTCGTTGCGAACCGCCCAGCGGCGCAGGAAGGTGCCAAGGATAGTATATTTGCCCATCACCGATCGACGCGCGGCAGGGACAACAGAATAGCCGGAGGAAAACCTCCTCCGTCGGTAGTGAGATAGGGCCGCCCCGATGCTTCACGCTGCTGGACGATGACGTCGACCTCCTCGTCGCCGACGCGCACCCAGAAACGGTGGGTTCCGTCGTTGATCCAGTCGATGATCTGGTCGACAAGGAACAGGCTTCTGCCGACCTGGACCGCGTGGATATGGTGATTGCGAACATCGATCGGTGTCTGACCGATGGCCACAATCTCGTAATCAGCCATGTTTCACCTCCCTCGGCGTGCGCCGCAAGAAATGATCCGCTGGTCAGACGGGTGCGTTCGCCTGCTGGTCGAGCGCGTCGGCGATCATCGCCGCAAGCGATTCTTCGGCACGGATGCGCGCGACCGGATCTTTCGCATCGAGGTCGCGCCGAATCCATTGCGGCGCGCGTTCGACCACGCGAAGGATCGTGTCGGTCAGCTCCCGTGTCATGGCGCGCCTATGACAGATGGGTCGGAGTCGGGCAAGGCATCGGTCTCGAACGCACGTTTGCCGCGCCTCTTCCAGAGTGCAAAAGCGTGGGCGCCATCTTCGCTTCGCAGCTTGTCGGCCATCCAGAGGAAGGCGCCGTAGAGCATCGCGCGATTATCGTCGGCGAGGTCGACGAGCTCGGCTTTGACGACAAGCCCTCCCAACTCGATGAGCTGGCGCGTGCGCTCGCGCCGCTTGACCTGCCACTCGCGCATTCCGGTTCGTGCTCTCACCAACTCAAGCCGATGCCGCATGGCCGTCAGACGCCGGGTCATTCGCTGCGCCGCGATCAGGTCGCGCCGCAGCCTTGCGTGGCCCGCGCTGAAAGAAGCCCGCGCCTGCCTTGCGCCAACCCTCCTTCGTGCTGGCATCCTTGGCCGCGACTGCGCCGAGCAACGCTCCGGCGAGCATGTCGGCGTCGAGTGCATCGGCACCCGTCGCGATGACGAGTTCGCCGAGCTGGCGAACGCGGCGTTCCTTGAGCAGCTTTGCCTTGTCAGCGAGCGCTTTCAGTTCCGAATCAATATCGCGGGGTTTGCGCATCATAAGTCTCCATTGAGTGACGATGCGGCCATGATAGAAGAAGCGCAGCGCTAGCGCAGTAGAGTCGCCAGGACAGACTGGGACCGCCTAGTCCAGCCCGAGAATTTATTCGAGGAGGGCGCGCTTATACGTCGTGCCGACGTGCGCTTGGTGGCGTAGATGGATTGCCGTCATGGCAATCTTTCACTTCTCCGCGAAAGTCATCGGGCGCGCTGCCGGGCGCAGCGCCGTTGCCGCAGCCGCCTATCGTGCGGGCGAGCGGCTGCACGATGAACGGCTCGACCGCGACCATGATTTCCGCGCCAAGTCCGGCGTCGAGCATAACGAGATCATGTTGCCCGAAGGCGCGCCCGAACGCTTCTCGGATCGGGAAACCCTCTGGAACGAGGTCGAGGGATGCGAGAAGCGCAAGGACGCGCAGCTTGCTCGCGAGGTCGAATTTTCCATTCCGCGCGAGATGAGCAAGGTCGATGGCATCGAGCTTGCCCGCGATTTCGTGCAGTCCGAATTTGTCGATCGCGGGATGATCGCGGATTTGAATGTGCATTGGGACATCGGTGCGGACGGCCAGCCCAAACCCCATGCCCATGTCATGCTCACCATGCGCGAGGTGGGTGAGGACGGTTTTGGGCAGAAGGTCCGCGAGTGGAACCGCACCGAACTTGTCGAGCAGTGGCGCGAGCGTTGGGCCAATCACGTCAACGCGCGGCTTGCCGAACTCGATATAGACGCCCGCATCGATCACCGATCCTTGGAAGCGCAGGGCATCGACCTTGAGCCGCAAGACAAGATCGGCCCCGCAGCCTCGCGCATGGGCGAGCGCGGGCTTGAGTCCGAGCGCATCGAGGATCATCGCGCCGTCGCGCAGCGCAACGGCGAACGCATCATCGCGGAGCCGCGCGTCGCGCTCGACGCAATCACCCACCATCAGGCGACGTTCACCAACCGCGACCTTGCGATGTTCGTGCATCGCCACACCGACGGGAAGGATCAATACGACCGGGCGATGAGCGCTGTTCGCGGTTCGCCCGACTTGATCGAACTCGGCAAGGACGGGCGCGGCGAAGATCGCTTCACCAGCCGCGACATGATCGACACCGAACAGCGGTTGCAGCGCGCTTCGGAATTGATGGCGAAGCGCGAACGACATCGCGTGTCGGAGGGCGACCGGGAAAGCGCGCTTCGCGCGGCGGCGGCGCGCGGGCTGGACCTGTCAGGCGAGCAGCGCGCGGCGTTTGAACATGCGAGCGATGGCAGGGGTTTGAGTGTCGTCGTCGGTTACGCCGGGACCGGCAAGAGCGCGATGCTGGGCGTGGCGCGGGAGGCATGGGAAGAGGCCGGGTTCAATGTGCGCGGCGTCGCGCTGTCGGGCATCGCAGCCGAAGGGCTTGAGAATGGCTCTGGCATCGCCTCGCGCACCATCGCCAGCATGGAACATGGTTGGTCGCAGGGGCGCGACATGCTCACGTCTCGCGATGTGCTGGTGATCGACGAGGCTGGCATGGTCGGCACCCGCCAGATGGAGCGCGTATTGTCCCATGCCGCCGACGCCGGCGCCAAGGTCGTGCTGGTCGGCGACCCGCAGCAGTTGCAGGCCATCGAGGCGGGTGCGGCGTTCCGGGCGATCCACGAACGGCATGGCGGCGTCGAGATTACGGAGGTTCGCCGCCAGCATGAGGGCTGGCAGCAGGACGCTACCCGGCATCTTGCGACCGGCCGAACCGGCGAGGCGATCAACGCCTACGCCGATCACGGTATGGTTCACACCGCCGAGACGCGC
Organism: Sphingopyxis sp. H050; assembly: GCF_001468265.1. GTDB lineage: Bacteria > Pseudomonadota > Alphaproteobacteria > Sphingomonadales > Sphingomonadaceae > Sphingopyxis. The sequence continues at coordinate 312,423 of NZ_LNRZ01000002.1, forward strand.
GAACAGGCCCGGAGCGATCTTGTCGAGCGGTGGGATCGCGACCGGCAAGCGAACCCCGACGCCAGCCGGATCATCCTCACTCACACCAATGCCGAGGTGCGCGAACTCAACGAGGCCGCGCGCGACCGGATGCGCGCGGCGGGCGAACTGGGCGACGATGTTCGCGTGAAAACCGAACGCGGCGATCGTCCCTTCGCATCGGGGGACCGCATCATGTTCCTGCGTAATGAGCGCGGCCTTGAGGTGAAGAACGGCACGCTGGGCACCGTCGAACAGGTCAATCAGCAGGGCATGACCGTTCGCACCGATGACGGGCGCAACGTCGCATTCGACATGAAGGATTATGCTCATGTCGATCATGGCTATGCAGCCACGATCCACAAGGCGCAGGGCATGACCGTCGACCGTGGCCATGTGCTGGCGACACCCGGCATGGACCGTCATAGCAGCTATGTCGGTATGACACGCCACCGCGACGGCTTGGCCCTTCACTATGGCCGCGACGACTTCAAGGACGATGCCCAGCTTGCCCGCACCCTGTCCCGCGAGCGCGCGAAAGACATGGCGAGCGATTATGCCCGCGTCGATCCGGCCAAGGAGTTCGCCGAGCGGCGCGGCATTGGCGAGCGCGTCGCGGAAATCGCCCGCGCGGGTGCGGAGAAGGCGCGCGGGATCTTCGACGGGTTGCGCCTCTCGCTGCAGGGCCAGCAGCGTGAGCAGGGCATGTTCGCGGGCTTCCGTCCGCCTGAACAGAGGAGTGAGCAGGCACAGACCCAGCCCTCCCATGCCACCGGCCAGCGTCGCGCCGTCGAACGCTATGCGCGCGCGGTGAACGAGGTCGCCCGGATGCGCGACCGGGGCTTGCCCGTGCTGCCCCATCAGCATGACGCCCTGAACAGGGCGGGAGAGGCATTAGACGCGATCCGGCCTCACGCCTCCACCGACTTGCAGAACGCCCTCCAGCGCCAGCCGGAGCTTATCCACGAGGCCGCGGAGGGGCGCAGCCAGGCTGCGGTGCAGGCGATGAACAAGGAAGCGGAACTGCGGGCCGATCCGTTCCAGCGCGCCGATCGCTTTGTCGAGGGCTGGAAGCAGCTCCGGCAGGCGCAGGACGATCTACGGCGCGACGGCGATTTCCGGGGTGCGAAGCGCGTCGGGCAGGAAATGGCGGGCATGGCGAAGAGCCTCGAACGCGACGCGCAGGTCGAATCGCTGCTGCGCGGGCGCAGCCGGGAATTGGGAATTGATGCGGCCATGGGCCGCAGCGTGGCGCGCGATCTCGCGGACTCGGTGCCGTTCGATCACGGCCGCAACCTTGGCATGAGCCGATAGGAGGACAGCATGAATAGTGACAGACAGCTACCCCGACTGCCCTATGACGAGCCGGACTCCGATCCGGCGACGCGGGCGTTCAACCGGCTAGAAGGCGAAATGGCGATGATGCGCCGTGCGGTCGAACATCTCGCAACCGAGAAATCAGAGATCGACATTCCCGATTACAGCAAGACGCTGGGCGAGATGGCGAACCGGCTTGTCTCCATCGAGCGCCAGCCCGCCATGCAGATGACTCCGGAAGACTTCGAGGCGCGGATGACGGCGGCGGCGGCACGAGCGCGACGCGACGACGAGGTCTTGATTGTGGCTGCGAAGCGGGAGCGTGGCGAGGCAATCCGCGATCTGCGGGCGATCATCGGCACGGCCAACTCCATCTACGAGCAAAAAAGACTTCGTTGGTGGTATGTCGGCGGCGGCTTGCTCGCCGGGTGCCTCCTGTGGTCGGTGCTTCCCGGATTTGTCGCGCGCACCCTTCCGACAAGCTGGCACCTGCCGGAACGCATCGCCGCGCGCACCGTTCGTGAGCCGACCCTATGGGAAGCGGGGACTCGGATCATGCACGCTGATAGTCCGGCGGCGTGGCAGGCCATCGCCGAGGCCGCCGACATGCGCCGTGACAACCGCGAGGTGATCGACGCTTGCTTGCAGCGGGCCACCAAGGTCAGGCAGCCGGTGCGGTGCACGATTAGAGTGAGGAACCGGCAACTTTGAGCATATCGCGCGGGGCAGCCCGACGAAGCCTGCTGTCAGCAAACGACCGATAACGGCTTTCCGACAACAAAATCTCGTTGCGCAAAAGCTGCTGTTCGTGACAGCATCGGTGGATGCTAAAACTGCACTTTGCTCCCCTTACTCGCTCCGTCAGAATCAGATGGTTCTTGGAAGAGTTGGGGCTCGAATACGAGTTATTACGTTCAGAGTATAATCGAGACGGTAGCAGGGGATTCACCCAGAATACCCCGTCAGGCCAATACCCATACATTGAAGACGGCGATGTCGCTCTTTCAGAGTCGGGGGCGATCGTCCAATATCTCTTGGAGCGGTATGGAAATGGGCAGCTCGAGCCGCCTATCGGATCAAAGGATCGTGCCGCCTATCTCTACTGGCTGCATTTTGCAGAAGGCACAGCCGCCAATGCCATCAATACGACCGTTTGGTTGACAGTCTACCGGGATGATGCGGATCGACATCAGGAAATCATCAGCGCGGTGCGTGACAGCGCAAACACGGTGTTTAACAAGATTGAAGCAGCCCTCGCTACCCAGCCATATATTACCGGAAACGATTTTTCGGCTGCTGACATCATGATGGGCTTTACACTGGGGTCCGCGAAGTGGCTTCAACTGCTCACCGATGCGCATCCCAAAACGCTTGAGTATGTTGACAGATTATTCGCCCGCCCGGCGTTGCAAAAGTCGCTTAGCTAAATTCGGCAATTTGGCTGCCTTGGTCTGCGATTGGCGATAATTCGACAGTCCAGATTTTACCATTTCCGGTGAGACGTGAGCCAAATAGTTGAGCATCATTCGCTATCCGAACGGCCAGTGGCCTAAAATAAGATTTGAAGCAGCGCTGTTTCCGTCCCGTTGCGTTCCGAATCATATCAATTCGGCCCACGGGAAATGTGGGAACGCCTGTGGTGTCAGGTTTGGGCAATTTTGAAGTTTTCACGTAAAATCAACGCGATAAACCGCTTGACTGGTGACCCCTACGGAAAACCCAAGTGTGTCAAACGGCGTTCAAACGGGACCCCCGATCGGCGTCGAAGAGGGAGCCCCTTTTCGGATATGATGTTGGTTTGTTGAGGTGAGCCTAGCGCTGCGTGCGGCGGAGGGCGGGCGTAGCCCGACCGGAGACGCGCGCAGCGCAAGATAGATTTTAAAGCGGCCGAACCGGGCGGCAATTTGCGGTTTTTGAAGCGCCAGCTGTCGTTGCCGGTCTCGACGATATCGCAATGGTGGGTGACGCGGTCGAGCAGGGCCGTGGTCATTTTGGGGTGGCCGAACACGGTAGGCCATTCGCCGAAGGCGAGGTTCGTAGTGATGATGACGCTGGTACGCTCATAAAGCTTGCTGATGAGGTGGAACAGCAACTGTCCTCCCGAGCGCGCAAAGGGCAGATATCCAAGCTCATCGAGCACCACCAGGTCGAGCCGCGATAGCTGTGCCGCCAGGGTCCCGCCCTTGCTGATCCGGGTCTCCTCTTCGAGGCGTGTCACCATTTAGGGCCAAGTAGCCCTATACGCGTCCGCTATCCGGCCGGAAGCACCCCAAAAAAGAGCTGGCTTCGGCGAAGCCAGCTCGAGTCAGGATGAACAGGTCTGCGAGAGCGCCGACATCATGATCGGCCCCATAGCTAGAATTTCGCCTTGATCGATGCGTAGAAGGAGCGCCCGATCACGTCGTAAGTCGCAGCATCGGTCGTCAGCGGCGAAGCGCTGATGAACGGCGGCGCCTTGTCGGTCAGATTCGTCACACCCAATCCGAAGGAGAAGCGCTTGTCGATATCGAAGTCCGCGTTGAGATCGAGATAATTGTAAGCCGGAACCCCGGGGGTCGCCGAGGCCGGATTGGCAACTACGTCCGAATGGACCATCGCCGAGATATGCCGCCACAGAAGTGACAGGCTGAAATCATCGTTTGAATAGGTGATGCGGGTGTTGATCTTCCACTCGGGATGCGAAATCCCGCCGCCGACACCGCCGAACCCGGCGCTTCCGGCATAGTTGAGCGTGGGTGATCCCAGAAGGCCCGCCACCTTGTACTGGCGCAGGTAGGATGCGGTCGTGCTGAATTCGAGCGCGCCCGCCGACGGCGACATCCCGAGCGCTTCGAGCCCGAAACCCCAAGTGAACTGGGTATCGATGCCTGCGACCGTGTAGGTGGCGAAGTTGAAGAGCCCCTGCTGGCCCAACGCAATCTGCCCGGTCAGAGGATCGCGCGAAATGCGCTGACAATAGGCGTTGTTCACCGAATAGGATGGATTGCTCGCGCCATCCGAATTGAAACAGCGCGGCAGGATATCCGAAAGCAGCAGCGATCCGATCGCGTCCTTGATCCGGATATTGTAATAATCCACCGACAGGCTGACCTTGTCGAACAGCTTGCTGTCGAAACGCGGTGTCAACACCACCCCGAACGAATAGGTCTTGGCCCGCTCCGGCGTCAGATTGACGTTACTGCCATCCTGCCCGGCGACGGTTGAAATGCCATAGGTATAGGTCGGATAGATCGCCGCGGGAACGCCCTGTGCCTGGCACAGCGCCTGCACCTGGCTCGCGCTCCCCCCGGTGCGATAGATGCTGCCGACCGCGCAGGGATCGCCCGCATTCGGGCCCGTCCCGATCGGCAGCTGCGCGACCGACGTCGGCCCGAACAGATTGCCGAGGCTGGGCGCGCGGATCGCGACAGAATAGCTGCCGCGCACGAACACCGGCTCGACGGGACGCCAGCTCAGATCGGCCTTGTAGGTGTGCTGCCCCCCGAACAGGCTATAATCCGAATAGCGATAGCCGAGGTTTGCTGTGAGTTCCTGGAAGAAGGGCGTATCCCTGAGGATCGGCACGAGCAATTCGGCGAAAACCTCGCTGACCTTCTGCTTCCCCGACGCCGCGCTCACAAATCCGTAGCCGATCGAATCGTTGGTCGAGAGTGTCGAATCGGGAAGATAATCGAACGAAGTCTGGCGGTTCCCGGCACCGAGCGCGAAGCTCAGATCACCCGCCGGAAGAGTGAAAAGAGGGCCCTGGATCGTCGCCTCGACGATCCTTTGCGACTGGTCGTTCACGTTGATGTTCGTGCGACCAACATATTCGAGGCAGCCCGGGCTGAGCGGATCGAGACCGAGCGGATTCCAAGCATAGCCGCGGCAGGTGCCAGCGGGGCCGCTGTAGTTGGCGGTCCCGTTGAGTACGCTCGTGACGGCCGCGAGGCTGATATCACCCGCCATCACGTTGACGAATTTCGACTTTCCGTAGGATCCGTAGACATTCCATTGCAACGAGGTGCCCGGAATTTCGCCTTTCAGGCCCAATACGGCTTGCCAGACGTCATTGTCGAAAGACGACAGGCGGTTGCCGAGCGTGGTCAGCGCCTTGGTGACGATGATATTTCCGGTCGGGGTTGGCGTGATCGAATTCAGAATGGCGCGCAGATCGGCGTTGCCCGTCAGGAAGGGATTGTTCTGGGGCACCAGCAAGGGTGCCGACGGTTTCGACGAGCCGGGCCCGGTCCGGCTGAAGGCTTCCGAACGCAGATAGCCGAATTGGGCATAGCCGGTAATTTCGGGGCTGAATTCATAGGTCAGCCGCGCAAAGGCATTGTAGCGTTTCAGCGGGACCTGGACGGCGAAATATTGGCCGAGTGCGATCTGGACCTGGCGGCAGTTGCTGCTGATGTTGAGGCCCACGACGCCCTGGTTGAGGCCGCGATAGTTCTGGACGCAATTGGTTCCGGCAAGGTCGGTGAATATCGTGCCGTCGCCATTGACCCCGATCGCCCCGTTATAGAGGCCGCTGCCGGAAATCGGCGTAGTTCCGGCATATCGCGCCAGAACGGCGTTGACGGCAGCGATCGTCGGCGCGCCGCCGCCATAGTTTCCGGCCGCGATAATGCCTTCCGGAGGGCGGGCAAGCTGCCGGATATTGGCGAAAAAGGGCCGGGCGCTGCCGATCACCGCCCCGCGTTCTGCATATTCCACGGCAAAGAGGAAATTGCCGCGGTCCTCGGCGAAATCCGCACCGAAGGCAGCGCTCACGCTGGTGGTATCGCCGTCGCCTTGGTCGGTAATCCCCTTTTTCGCGGACAGTTCGAGGCCGTCCAGATTTGTGCGCAGCTTGAAATTGGTAACCCCGGCGACCGCATCCGATCCATAGGTCGCCGACGCGCCGCCGGTGATCACCTCGACCGACCCGATCAGCGACGATGGAATGGTGTTGAGATCGATGGCGCCATCGGGGCTCGACGGCATGAGCCGGCGACCATCGAGCAAAACGAGCGAGCGGTTCGGGCCGAGCCCGCGCAGGTCGCTGTAGGACTGGCCGCCGCCAAAGCCGATGGTGCCCTGCGTGTCGCCGACCTCGGCGGCGCCTTGCCCACCCGCAAATTGCGGCAACTGTCCGATCACCTTGTCGAGCGAAGGCTGCCCCGTCGCGGAAAGTTCGCTTTCGCCGACGGTGGAAATCGGGCTAGAAGACCGCGCATCGCGGCGCGCGATCAGCGAGCCCGTTACGATAATTTCCGCATTGCCTGCCGCATCGGATGTTTCCGCACCTTCGACGGCGGTCGCGTCGACCTCCTGAGCGCGAGCGGTACCGGCCGGGACACCGATCAGGCCGGCGACGCATCCCGCGAGCGTCACGCTCGAAAGGCGGACGGCGGGAACGCGCGACACCGCGACCTTCGCCATCATCGCGATCGCAATCGATCCGCTACTGCTTTGCGAATAGGCCCATAGCTTCCGGGCGCGCACCTTGCCTGCCATAAATCCTCCCCTGACCGGTCTTGCCGATCACTTGTTGCGGACCCGATTCTTCGAGCCTCTTTTCCCACATTAGGCACGCAAGCTGTCACCAAGCTGTCGCCGCCCGACATGCAGGGAATCATGTCATAGCATTGATTTTACTAAATTTATTTGAAACGAACATGGCCACACGCGGTCCAAGCGACAAGGCGACCAGAAATCGCATCGCCTGCAACGACATCACGAGCGGCGTGTCGCTGTGCGTCGACACCGCGATGATCGCGATCGAATCGAGCCCGCCGGGACTGGTAGCGAGATAGGCTGTGACCGGATCGATGCCGAGTTGCCAGACCAGAAGGCCGCCCAGCCCGGCGCACATGGCGACCAGCACCAGCGAGGAAAGAATGATCCATGGCAGGCTGCGCGCCGCGCTGGCTACCACGTCGCGGCTGAACGTCAGGCCGATGCGCCAGCCGATGAAGGCGTAGGCGGCGGCGAGGAGCGGAGCCGGGGTTGCCAACGCCGCGCCCGACCACCAGTTCCACGCCGTGCCGATGACAATCGCGCTGATCATCGGCCCCGCCGGGATACGCAGTACCAGGCCGGCGACAACGCTCGCCAGCACGACCAGTAGGGTGACACCCAGCGCCGCGAGATCGAATCCTTGCCACAGCGCCACCGACCTGTCCGGAGCGGTATGGCCGTCGCCTACAAACACCAGCAGAACGGACGCCACAACGACGACGGTCAGGACGCGCATATAGGTAATAACCGCAACCAGACGCGCGTCGGCGCCATAGGCGTCGGCTAGAATCACCATCGGCGCCGCCCCGCCGGGGGCCGATCCCCAGATCGCGGCAGTGCCCGGCACCGCGCCCGACCGCATCAGGAGATAGCCGAGTACAAAACTCGCGGCAAAGACAGCGAAGGTCACGCCGACGAAGACGGGCCAGTCGTTCGCCAGCGTCGCCAGCAACCCCGGCTCGAAATAGCGCGCGATCAGACAGCCGATGACCGCCTGCGACGCGAGGAAGCAGGGGCGCGGCACGGTTACCGTCTTGCCTCGCATCGCAAGGACGATGCCGGCAAGCATCGGGCCGAGCAGCATGGCCGCCGGAACGGCAAGCAGTTCCAGCAATCCGGTCAGCGCGATCGAGAGTGCGAGCAGCGCGGCCCAGCGGGTCAGCGGAGGCCGCGGATATTGCTTCCCGGCCGCCTCGTCCGTGCCGTCATCCACCTGCAGCGACGAACGGGAACGCGCCGGTCAGGATCGCGGCGAAGAAAAAGACGACGCATGAGCCAAGCGCCCATTTGAGAGTGAAGCGCTGATGCTCGCCAAGCTCGATTCCGACGAAGCTCACGAGGAGGAAGGTCGAGGCGACGAGCGGGCTCAACAGATGCACCTGCTGCCCGACCAGCGAGGCGCGCCCCATCTCGACAGGACTGATGCCGTAATGCGTCCCCGTTTCGGCAAGGATGGGTACGATGCCGTAGTAAAAGGCGTCGTTGGAAATGAAGAAGGTAAAGGGCGCACTCAGCACGGCGGTGATCGGCGCCAGATAGGGACCCATGCTTTCCGGCACCGCGTGGGTCACCGTAGCGGCCATCGCATCGACCATTTGCGTCCCCGAAAGGATGCCGGTGAAGATGCCGGCGGCAAAGACCAGCCCGCCCACCGCGAGCGCGTTGCCCGCATGAGCCGACAACCGTTCGCGCTGTTCGTCGAGCGACGGGAAGTTGAGCATCATCGCGAGCGCAAAGGCGAGCATGAAGAGGACGGCTAGCGGCATGACGCCCATGACCAGCATTACCAGGAGCCCGAACGTGAGCGCGAGATTGAACCAGAAGAGCCGTGGACGCCGGGCCTCGACATGGCTTTCGACGTCGGCTGCGAGGATTTCGGATGCGGTCGCATCTTCGTCGATCGCATCGACCGGCAGCTTCGCCAGCCTGTCGCGTTCCTTCAGTCCGAAACGATAGGCGACGAACACAACCCAGGCCGCGGTCGCGATCATCGACGGGATCAGCGGCAGGAATATGTCGCTGACGTCGACATGGAGCGCGCTCGCAACCCGCGCCGTGGGGCCGCCCCACGGCAGCACATTCATCACCCCGCCCGCCATGATCACGACGCAGGCGAGCATCCGGACGTCCATTTTCATATGACGATAGACGGGCAGCATTGCCGCGGTGGTGATCATGTAGGTCGTCGCGCCGTCCCCATCGAGCGATACCATCAGCGCAAGCAGCGCGGAACCGATCATGATGCGGACGGGGTCGCCGTGTACGATGCGGACGATCGCACGGATTAACGGGTCGAAGACGCCGACATCGATCATCAGCCCGAAATAAAGGATCGCAAAGACCAGCATGACACCGGTCGGGGCGAGTTGCTTCACGCCGTTCATCATCATCGTGCCGAGGTCGGTCTGATAGGCCCCGAACAACAGAAATCCGACCAGCGCGAAAGAAACCGGCACGACAATCAGCGCGACAATGGCGGAAAGACGCTTGGTCATGATCAGCGTCATGAAGACGCTGACCATCGCGAAGGCGTAGAGAGACAACATGGTCCTGATCAGCCGAGTGGTGCCGCAGCCGGAGGCCGGACAAGGCCCCCCGCGCTTCGGCGGGCCGGCAAAGATGCCGGCATGTCCGCGCCTTGATGGATAGCCACAAATCCTCCCTCATTGCTGTTCCTGTTCCGGAACCTTGCACACCAACTAGCTCAGGGACCTTTCACCAAGCTGTCAGCGTCTGGCGGGAAAATAATCGTAAGCCGCAAACCGCGATCACCCGGACCGCCGTCGAGCCCGAGGTCAAGGCCGAGAGTCTCGGCGATCGAGTGGGCGATCGACAATCCCAATCCGCTGCCATCGTTCCCGGCGTGCGGGTTCAGCCGAATGAAGCGTTCAAAGACCTTTTCGCGATCTTCGGGCGGAATGCCGGGCCCGTCGTCCTCAACCCGGATCGCGGCGGGTCGCTCATCGACAATCACGCTGACCTGCCCGCCCGGCCGGTTATAGCGAATGGCATTGTCGACGATGTTGACGAGCATTTCCGTCGCCAGCGCCGTGTTGGTCCGGACCTCGACCGCGCGCTGCGGCGCGCCGAGATGCAGTCGAATCTGCCTTGCGCTCGCGACGGCCTCCTGCCCGCTCACGACATCGGCCGCTAACCGGCGAAGATCGGCCGGCTCAAGGATCACCCGTTCGGGATGTCCGCTATCAACGCGCGCCAGTGACAGCAGCTGGTTCAGCAAATGGCTGAGCCGGGCTCCTGCATCGTCGATATCTTCGATCGACCCTTTCGCTTCGGCGCTTCCCGGCTTCGCCCGCTTGAGGACCGCGACATGGGTGCGCAGGACCGACAGCGGTGTACGCATCTGGTGCGATGCATCGGCGGTAAACCGGCGAATGCCCGCAAATCCGCTGTCGAGCCGGGCGAGCATGGTGTTGAATGCACTGACCAGATCGCCGAGTTCGCCCGGAACGCCGGCAGCCGAAAGCGGGGTCAGGTCCTCCGCACCGCGTCGATCCATTTCGGCCTGCAAACGCTTCAGCGGAGCAAGGCCGCGACGCACGGCGATCGGCATCAGCATGGCTGCGGTAGCAATGAGCGCGAGCTCCAGCACCGCGAGCCCGACCAGCAGTCCACGCGCCATACGCTTGCGCGCATCGAGCGTTTCGGCGACCTGAACGACGATCGGCTCGCTGACCTGCGGCACGATCCGGGTAACCGCCACGATACGGACTTCATGTCCCAGGTATCGACTTTCGGCGAAAGTAAACTCCTCCTGCCGCGCCGGGTCGATCCGGATCTGGGGCAGGTCCGTATAGCCGGTCAGGATTTCGCGCCCCCGCCGGACGCTGTAATAGACATTGTCGCGCGCGTTATTCTCCAGCATTCCGAATACGGCAGGTGAAAGATCGAGGGTGATTTCGCCATCGTCGCTGCCCAGCGAGTCGGCTATGCCGCGTGATGCCGCGCTCAATATCCGGTCGTTAACGGCGCCGACCGTGCGGGTAATCGCAAAAGAACCGGCGACCCCGAGGACCAGCGCCAGCATCGCAACCGGCAGGACCAGCCATCCGAGCATCCGGCCCGTCAACGACCCTTCCCGCGGCCGGGCTGACTTCAACGCGGTTCGATCACATAGCCGAGGCCACGGATTGTCCGGATTGCAGGACCATCGGGCTCGAGCTTGCGGCGAAGGCGCGCGACATAAACCTCGATCGCGTTCGGTGACACGGGTTCATCGTAACCGAACACCTCCGCGCTCAACCTTTCCTTTGGCACGACCTTGCCCGTCTGCGCCGAGAGGCGTTCGAGGACGGCCCATTCGCGGCGCCGCAAATCGAGCGTCCGTCCGTCGACCGCCGCGATACGACGAGCAGGATCGATGGTCAGCCGGCCGATCGTCGTCAGCGGCGAGGCCTCGCCCGCCGCGCGGCGCAGCAGCGCGCGAACGCGAGCCTCGAGTTCGCCCGCATCGAAGGGCTTCAGCAAATAATCGTCGGCGCCATGGTCCAGCCCCGCGATGCGGTCCTCGATCGCATCGCGCGCGGTCAGGACCAGTACGGGAACCTTGGATTCGCCGCGCCGGATCGCATTCAGGACGTCGAGGCCGGAAATGTCCGGCAGTCCGATGTCGAGCACCACCAGCGCATAGGGTTCCTCGCGGACGACCATCATCGCGGTTTCGCCGTCCTCGGCAACATCGACCGAATGCCCCGCGCTCCTCAGCAGTGCGGAAACACCGCGCGCGAGGGGCGGATCATCTTCGACAAGCAATATCCTCGCCATCGCTTCAATCTGGCGAAACTCGGCATATTGGTCCACAGGAGATTTAAAGGGAGAGTGACGTGCGAAGGGGAAAGCCCCGATGAAATCACGCGGCATCGTCCGTTGCCTCGGGCTCTGGGTCGGAATTTTTGGGCTTTCGGGTGGCTGTTCCCCGGACACCGACTATGCCGCGCGGGTTCCCGCGGGCTACGACGTTTCTTACGCGAACCTTGTCGAGGACGGCACGAAGGAAGGCCGGCTTGTCATCTGGTCGACGACCGACCGGAAGGTCATGCGCGATCTCCTGTCTGCATTCGAACGCGCCTATCCCGGGATAACGACCGACTATCACGATCTGTCCGCCCGCGATGTCCGCGACCGGTTTCTGGACGAAGAAAAGGCCGGGCGCGGAAATCCCGACCTCCTCCTTTCGTCGTCGATGGACATGCAGATCAAGCTCGTGAACGACGGCTATGCCCAGTCCTATGACTCGCCCGAAAAGGGAAATCTGCCCGATTGGGCGAACTGGAAGAATCAAGCCTGGGGCGTTACCGCCGAACCGGTTGTCATGGTCTACAACAAGGCGCTGCTGTCGCCCGAGCGTGTCCCGCGCAACCATATGGACTTCGTCCGGTTGCTCGAACAGCGCGACACGGAATTGCAGGGACGTATCGCGACCTATGATCCCGCTTCATCGTCGGTCGGCTATCTCTGTCTGTCGCAGGACAATGCCACCAGCGGTCACGTCTGGCAGATGGCTCATGGCCTTGGCGCCAACCGGGCCCGTTTTTTTTCGACTAGCGAAGAGGTGATCAAGGATGTTTCGAGCGGACGGTCGGTGATCGGCTATAATGTCCTCGGATCCTATGCCTTGGACGAGGCGGCTCGCAATCCCGAGCTGGGGGTCGTGTTCCCCGCCGACTACACGCTGGTCATGTCGCGGATCGCCATGATCCCGACCACGTCCGGCCATCCCAACGCCGCGCGGTTGTTTCTGGATTTTCTGTTGTCCGCCAAGGGCCAGGTGCTGCTTACCCGCCATGCGATGCCCTCGGTGCGCAGCGACGTGGAGCGGCCGATGGAACTGCGCGGCACCACGGCACCGATGCGAGCAATACGCGTAGGTCCTGAACTGCTCATCGCGCAGGACAAGCTGACCCGTAACCGATTCATGAAACAGTGGAATCGCGAAATTGAGGCCGGCGCAGCATCAAGCAAGCAGATTGGTCCAACAGGGTGATAGCGGACAACCTCACGGAGCGCTTTGGGCGCATTCTACCACCGATCAATCGGCCTTCTTCTTAGCCTGTAGGCAATACTTGCCGAGGCGTGCGCCAAAGCGGAGCCGCTCGCCTCCGGTAGACTCGGGCAAATCGCCCCAACGTTCAAATAGCCACTTCCAGCGAATTATAATACTGGTGTCTCCGGGAACCCGGGACCACCTTTATTATAGCCCGGCCGGTGTCGGGTTGCAGGTTGTCATTTACGAAGTCGAGAATGCCGATGAGCGACCCATGACGGTGGCGTGGACCTCGCCGCGCTTTGCGCCGGAATGCGCCCTGCAACGACCATATTTGCCACGCGGACGTCGTTGGAATCGATCTCGGCTATGGTGGGGCAAGCGTGCATGGCATTCGCACACGAGCAACCGAATACAGCGGCTAGCAACAGGCGAAATGCTGGTCCTGACGTGACCCCTGTCTTTCATCCAGCTGCAACCAGAGACCGAGGGGTGTTGTCGCGCATAAGCGCAGGTGAAGCAACGGGCGGGGCTAGGCTGCTGAACCGTCTTCGGGGCGCTGCACTGCAATTCGGCCTACGGACGGGCATTTGGTCAACCACGGTGCGTCGAGGGCGGGAGCGCAAGGCACTCCCGCCCTCTCGGCTTGCCGTCAGAACTTCACGCGAGCGGTAAAGCGCGCGTTGATCGGCGCGCCGGGCGTGATGTTATTGTTGTTGTGCGCGTCGGAGAAGTAGCTCTCGTCGAGCAAATTCTCGACGTTGACCTGGAACTCGATCCGCTCGTTCGCCTTGAAGAACAGCGCGGCGTCCACGCGGGTAAAGGCGGGCAAGCGGGTGGTCGTTGCCGATGTCCGGATTGCCGCGAACTGGCTCGACTGATGGATCACGCCGATACCCGCGCCAACGCTGCTGTTGAAGTCATAGCGATTCCACAAGGCGAACTGGTGCTTCGGCACCTGCGCCAGCCGCACGAAACCGTTCCCGCGAAGCTGCGCATCCTGATAGGTATAGCCACCGCTCACTTGCCAATTGGGCGTGATCCGGCCGGTCAACGCCAGTTCGACGCCTTTGGTCCGCGTCTCGCCGACGTTGATCGTCGCGGTGACGTTGTTCGGATCGGGAGTCGTCGCATTGGTCCGATCGAGCTGGAACAGCGCGAGCGTGACATTGAGATCGGGCCGGATGTCCCACTTGGCGCCGACCTCATAATTGGTGAACCTTTCGGGTGCGAGATTCTGCTGCGTCGCCGACATCGTCAGGAACTGGTCGCCCGAGCGCGGCAGGAAGGACCGGCTGTAGCTGCCATAGACCGAGATATTGTCACGTGGCTTCAGGATCAGACCGACGCGCGGGGAAACCTTCTCGTCAGTGCGCGCGAAGGGTCGCGGCGTGCCGACCAGATCGGTGCCCTTGATCTCGAACCGGTCGTAGCGAAGGCCGACCACCAGATCGACATGCGCTCCAAAGCTGATCTGGTCCTGTGCATAGGCCGAGAAGAACTGCACGTCGGACTCGGTGTTCCGGGCGAGCGCGCCAAAGGTGACCGTCGGATAGACGATATTGGCGAGGTTGAGCGTGCTGCTCGATAGCGTTCCGTTCCGGCGCTGGTTGGTGGAATCCTGATCGCCATATTCGAGGCCGAGCAGGATCTTGTTGCCGATCGATCCGAAGTTCACGTCCCACACCAGATTGCTCTGCGCGATGAAGTTCTGCCGCGTCGTCGGATCGGTATAGCTGGACAGTGCGACGGTGCCCGTCTGGCCGGTGGCGGCGCCATTGGCGAAAACATTGGTGTAATATTTGTCATAGTCGCCATAGAGCAGTGTGGTCGACCAGTTCAGGTTTTCCGCGAGTTCGCCATCGAGCCGCGCCTTGACGATATGCGCCTCGAGTCCAGCGCGATTGACACCCGGGACGCCAATGAATGTGTCCCGATAGCCGGTGATCGGGCGGTTCGGCTGGCCCGCCGCAGTGGCGATCGAAGGTACACCGCGGTCGGTGACGCGATCGTCGTTCACATATTCGTACGAGAGGCCGAGCTGCCACTGCCCTAGGTTGACCGCGAAATAGGGATTGATCGCATAGCGCTCGCCCTCGAAGAAATCGCGGTGATTGTCGAGGCTCTCATAATTGGCGTTGAGGCGGAAAGCGGCATTGCCGCTGATCGGCGCATTGATGTCCGCCGTCACGTCCCACGCGCCGAAGGTGTTGACGCTCGCCGAGCCGCCGATCGCCAGCGCCTCTGCGGAAGGCGTCTTCTGCACGCGATTGATGATGCCGCCGCTGCCGCCGCGGCCGAAAATCAGCGCGAAGGGGCCCTTGAGGACCTCGATGCGCTCGATGTTGTACAGGCCGCGATAATATTGCACGTCGTCGCGCACGCCATCGAGGAAGAAGTCGGCGGTCGTATTCTGGCCGCGCAGGGTAATCTGGTCGCGGTTTCCTTCACCCTGGCCGATGGTGGTTCCCGGCACGTAGCGCAGGACGTCGGCGATGCTGTGCTGTGCCTGATCGTCCAGCCGCTCGCGCGTTACCACCGAGATGGTCTGCGGCACGTCGATGAGCGGCGTGTCGGTCTTGGTCGCAGTGACGGAGTTTTCCGCGAAATAGCCGTCGGCTTTGCCGGTGACGATGATCGTGCGGCTGTCGTCCGATTCGGCTTCGGCCGCCGTCGCGGCGGTTGGAAACGCAAGCAAGGCAGCCGACAATAGCAATTTGGATTTCATGAAATTCCCCCTGAGAGCAGCGATGATCGCGGGCCCCTACAGATAATGCGATTGATTTGCAATATTAAGCAGCAGTGAGGAAAATGTGGTGCGCTGATGGCTAAAAAAGGCGGCGGCGGACTACCCCGATCGTCATCGTCCAGGGGCAGGATTTCACGCTTTCATGATGGTAGAGGCTCCTAGGGGGCATCCCCTCACCGCGCTTCTGCTCGAGGAGATAGCCCCAGACTGCGACCGGCGAGCCGACGACGCTCTGACGTGCTCTCGGACATTTCGGCGAACTTCCCGTCAACAATTATCGACGTCGGCTTTCAAACGCTTGCAGGGTAAGTCAGAAAGGCAAGGATCAAGCGAAGGCAGCCGATCCTCCGGTCGGCGGGAGTGCTCAAATGGCTACTTCCAGGGAGTTATAACATAAGTGTCCCCGCGAAGGCCGGAATGACGAGCAAAGGAGGCGGGGTTTACAACCCGCCCGCAAAGCGGAAGCTGAAGCGATAGTCGTCCGGCTTCAACGTCACATTGGTCATCTTTTCGGGGCGCACCGATTCGAGCGTGAACTGGCCGTCGGCAAGCGGCACCGGCTCCCCAAGCGTCACCTCGAACGGCTGTTTCTCGCCATTGCCGCGGATCCAGACCATCTGCAACCGCACGCGGCCCGCCCAGATGCAGCGCGCGTTCATCGGGCAGCGGCTGTCTTCGAGCACTTTAACCGGCTGAACGATCGGGCCATCGACCCTCGCGCGCTGGCCGAGCGCGACGTCGCTGCCGTCGCGCAGCGGGGTCTGCTGGCCGGTGGCGGCGCAGGCGGAAAGGGCGAAAGCGGCGATGAGGGCCGGGGCGGCGAGGCGAGCTGTGTTCTGCATTTGCCCGTCTCTGGCCGCGTCGCTATGAACGCGCCATGAAACCATCCGCTTGCCAGCTTTACCTCATCTCGCCGCTCGATGTCGGGGGCGATTTTCCCGCGAAACTCGAAGAAGCGCTTGCCGCCGGGCCAGTCGCAGCGTTCCAGTTTCGCGTCAAGGGACTCGACCAGCACGAGGCCGCCCGGCTCGCCGCGCCGCTGCAGGCGATCTGCGCCGCGCAGGATGTTGCGTTCATCGTGAACGACGATGTGGCGCTCGCCAAGCGGCTGAACGCCGACGGCGTGCATCTGGGGCAGGGGGACGGCGATCCGCGCGACGCGCGCCGCGAGCTTGGCGCCAACGCACAGATCGGGGTGACCTGCCACGACAGCCGCCACCTTGCGATGGAAGCGGGCGAGGCCGGGGCGGATTATGTCGCATTCGGGGCCTTCTTCCCGACGTCCACAAAGGACGTCGAGCACCGCCCCGAATCCGAAATTCTCACCTGGTGGCAGGGACTTTTCGAGTTGCCCTGTGTGGCGATCGGCGGGATTACGGTGGAGAATGCGAAGACGCTGATCGACGCGGGCGCCGATTTCCTCGCGGTGTCGAACGGCGTCTGGGGGCATCCCGACGGGCCGGCCGCCGCGGTCCGCGCGTTCGACAAGCTGATGGCGGGGTGAAGGGAGCGGGCGCCCGCCTCCTCTGCGCGGCGGCGCTTTTCGCCGCCACCGTCGCGGCTTCCGGATCGGACGTCCTCATCATTCCCGTTGAAGGCTTGCAGCCTTCCGATCTCGTCGACAGCTGGGGCAAAAGCCGCGGCGAAGGCCGCATTCACCGCGCGATCGACATTCAGGCGCCGCTCGGGACGCCGGTGCTGGCCGCAATGGACGGACGGATCGAAAAGCTTTTCACCTCGAGACGCGGCGGGCTCACCATTTACCAGCGCGCCGCCGATGGCCGCCTGATCCTCTATTATGCTCATCTGCAGGCCTATCGGCGCGGACTCGCCGAGGGGCAGGGCGTCGAGCGGGGCCAGGTGATCGCGACCGTCGGCGCGAGCGGCAACGCCGATCCGGCCTTTCCGCACCTGCATTTCCAGATGATGGCGACCGTGCCCGGCAGCGGCTGGCAGGACGGCGAGCCGGTCAATCCCTATCCGTTGCTCACCGGAAGGGCGGCGCTGCCTTAAGCCAGCGGGTTATCCTTGCCGCCCGGCTGCGTCGGTTTGTTATCGACGCGCGCCGGCGCGCCGTCCTTGCGCCACCCGAACAGCCCGGCGCAGGGCGCGGCTCGTTTGGCGAGCTTGCGTGCGCCAGGAGAGGGTGACGGTTGGTTGGGAAGATCGATACTCATCATGCCGGTCTTATGAATCGTGCGGGGACGGCGGGATTGGATCGATACGTCAAATCGGCTTCGGTTCGTCGGCTTTTTTGCTTGCTAAGGCCCCGCGCGCCCGCAACAGGTCGCATCTGACACAGCAGGACGACGAACATGAGCCGCGATGGGACAGCAATGCGCGAACTGACGCTAAGGGCGATTCTGCTGGGCGGCGTGCTGACGCTGATGTTCACCGCAGCGAACGTCTATCTGGGGCTGAAAGTCGGCCTGACCTTCGCCACCTCCATCCCCGCGGCCGTGATCTCGATGGCGCTGCTGCGCTTCATGTCGGGGTCGACGATCCTCGAGAACAACATCGTCCAAACGATCGCGAGCGCCGCGGGCACGCTGGCCGCGATCATCTTCGTGCTGCCGGGACTGATCATGGTCGGTTACTGGCAGGGTTTCCCGATGATCGAGACGACCGCCATCACGATGCTCGGCGGCATCCTCGGCGTGCTTTTCTCAGTCCCGCTGCGCCGCGCGCTCGTGGTCGAGGCCGATCTGCCCTATCCCGAAGGCCGCGCGGCGGCGGAGGTGTTGCACGTCGGCGCAGCCAGCGCCGAGGGCGCGGCGGAGAACAAGGCGGGGCTATCCGCGCTTCTGTGGAACAGCCTGGTCGCCGCAGGCTTTACTCTGCTCACTCAGATGAAGCTCGCCGCGGCCGAAGTCGCGCACTGGTTCAAGGCGGGCGCCGGCGCGACGGGTATCGCGGGCGGACTCAGCTTTGCGTTGTTCGGGGTCGGCCATCTTGTCGGCCTGTCGGTCGGTCTCGCGCAGCTTGTCGGCATGGTCACCGGCTGGTGGATCCTGCTGCCGATCCTGACGCAAGGCGCGACCGGTCCCGATGTCGAGACGATCGCGAACACCGTATTCCGCGCCGACGTCCGCTTCTTCGGCGCCGGTGTGATCGCGGTCGCGGCGATCTGGACGCTGCTCAAGATCGCCGGGCCCGTGATCGGCGGCATCCGGTCGGCGATGGCGGCGAGCAAGGCGCGCCATGCCGGCGAGGCGCTCGCGGTCGGCGAGCAGGATATTCCGATCGGCTGGGTGTTCGGCGGTTCGCTGCTGACGCTGGTGCCGATCGCGTGGCTGCTCTGGTCCGTGCTCGCGGGCGGTCCGCTCGCGGGTTCGGCGGCGATTCTCGTCTCGGGCGCCCTCATATTCGTCGTCGTGATCGGCCTGATGATCGCGTCGGTCACCGGCTATATGGCGGGCCTGATCGGCGCGTCGAACTCGCCCGTCTCCGGCATCGGCATCCTCGCGATCATCGCCTCGTCGCTGTTGCTCGTCGGGCTGCTCGGGCGCGGCGGCGGCGAGGAGGCGAGCGCGGCGATGGTCGCCTATGCGCTGATCGTCACGGGCGTGGTCTTCGGCATCGCAACGATCTCGAACGACAATCTGCAGGATCTGAAGACCGGGCAGCTGGTCGGTGCGACCCCTTGGAAGCAGCAGGTCGCGCTGATCATCGGCGTCTTCTTCGGCTCGCTCGTCGTGCCGCCGGTGCTCAACGTCCTCAACGAGACGCTGGGCTTCGTCGGGGTGCCGGGGGCGGGGCCGAATGCGCTGGCGGCGCCGCAGGCCGGGCTGATCTCGTCGCTTGCGAAGGGGGTGCTTGGCGGCGACCTCAACTGGACGATGCTGGGCTATGGCGTGCTTGCAGGCATCGGCTTCATTATCGTCGACGAACTGCTCGGCCGCGCGCGCAAGCTGCGCCTGCCGCCGCTGGCGATCGGGATCGGCATCTATCTGCCGATGGCGGTGATTCTGCCCGTCGTGATCGGCGCGATCGGCGGCTGGTTCTACGACCGCTGGGCCCGGCGCCGCGCCAACCTCGAATTCGCCCACCGCATGGGGGTGCTGACCGCCACGGGGATGATCGTCGGCGAGAGCCTGTTCGGCGTTTTCTATGCCGGCCTCGTCTATGCGACCGACAGCGATGCGCCGCTCGCGGTGGTCGGCGACGGTTTCCATGTGCCGTCGATCTTCGTCGGCCTGGGCCTGTTCGTCGCCCTCGTCGCGCTGAGCTATGCGCGGACGCGCAAGGCCGTCGCGACGACCGCCTGACGCACGCACCGCTTGCCCTTCGCCGCGCACGCGGCTAAGGGCGCGCTCCTGTGACCGGCGCATCGCGATGCGCTGGCGGCTCTTTCCATCCTTGAACTAGCGAGTGTGCGCGATGAAAATCACCGGCGTTGAAATCCGTCCCGGCAATATTATCGAATATGAAGGTGGCATCTGGAAGGTCACCAAGATCCAGCACACCCAGCCGGGCAAGGGCGGCGCCTATATGCAGGTCGAAGCCAAGAACCTCATCGACGGGCGCAAGCTCAACAACCGCTTCCGCAGCGCGGATACGGTCGAAAAAGTCCGCCTCGACACCAAGGACTTCCAGTTCCTCTACGCCGAGGGCGATGACCTGGTGTTCATGGACAAGGACACGTTCGAGCAGATCAACATCTCCAAGGATGTCGTCGGCGAAGCGCATGAATTCCTGCAGGACGGCATGGACGTCGTGCTCGAGCTTTGGGAAGAGCGCCCGATCTCGGTTGAACTGCCCGAAACGATCGAAGCGACGATCGTCGAGGCGGACGCCGTGGTGAAGGGCCAGACGGCCTCGTCGTCTTACAAGCCCGCGATCCTCGACAATGGCGTCCGCGTCATGGTGCCGCCGCACATCACCAGCGGAACGAAGATCGTCGTGCATGTGTACGATCGCGAATATGTTCGCCGCGCCGACTAAGTAGGTATCGCCGCCCGCATTTCGGGCGGGTGGAGATTTTGACATGGCCATTTCCGGCATCATCACCGTCATGGAACGCGCCGCGCGCAAGGCCGGCACGAAGCTGCGCCGCGACTTCGGCGAGATCGAGCATCTGCAGGTCTCGCAAAAGGGGCCTGCGGACTTCGTCTCGAAAGCCGATCAGGCCGCCGAGCGCACGCTTTATGACGAGCTGACCCACGCGCGCCCGGGCTGGGGCTTCCTGATGGAAGAGGCCGGCGAGATCGAGGGCGAGCCGGGCAAGCCGCGCTTCATCATCGACCCGCTCGACGGCACGTCGAACTTCCTCCACGCGATCCCGCAATTCGCGATCTCGATCGCGGTGCAGGAACCGAAGCTCGGCGGCGGCTGGGGCGAGGTGACCGCGGGGCTGATCTATCAGCCCGTCACCGACGAAAGCTATTGGGCCGAGCGTGGCCGTGGCGCGTGGCTGCACGACCGGCGCCTGCGCGTCGCATCGCGCCGCCACCTCAACGAATGCCTGATCGCGACCGGCATCCCCTTCATGGGCCATGGCGACATGGCGCAGTGGAGCCGCATCTTCGGCGCGGTCGCGCCCGAAGTCGCCGGCATCCGCCGCTTCGGCGCCGCCAGCCTCGACCTCGCATGGGTCGCCGCGGGCCGTTTCGACGGGTTCTGGGAAAGCCATCTCAACATTTGGGACGTCGCCGCCGGCATGCTGCTGGTGCGCGAGGCGGGCGGCTTCGTCAGCGACTTCCGCGGCGGCGACCGCGCGATCGAACGCAGCGAGTTCATCGCAGGCAGCGGCGCGGTGCATTCGAAGCTGCAAAAGCTGGTCGCGGGCGCGCTGCGCAACGCCTGATCCGGCTATTCCTTCATTGCGGTCTCAGGCGCCTTGGTGTTCTTGCCGGAATCTGGCTTGTCAGGATCGGGCGTCGCGAAGACGAACTCGTCGAACATCTGAAATATGTCGAGCCAGAGGCCGAAGGTGTCTTTGAACCAGGCCGCCGACACGCCCCCTTGCGCCATATTGACGTCCATCTCGATCACGGGGTCAAGGTCGGTGTCGACATAACCGCGGCCGAAGCGATATTTCCGGTTCCATTCGTTCATGCGCTCGGGCGGGAAGGGGCGCTTAAGCGTGAAGGCGCCGACGAACTGGATCGACAGGCACTCGCCCATTCGAACCCCGTCGTCGCAGTCGTAAAGATACACGCGGAACGGGCGCTCGTCGCGCTCGGACTGGATAAAGGGCAGCCCCTCGTTGTCGACTTTGATCTCGACCGGGAATTTGTCGGCGCGCATGATCGCTGCGATTTGTTCGACGCTGGCCTTTACCGCTATGTCTGCTGCCGGGGTGGCAACCCGATCGGCGGCGAGAGCCGGCACGGTGGCGAGCCCGAGCGCAAGCGCGAGGGTCATGCTGCCGAAGCGCGGCCATATATGCGTCATCGGGGTCGCCATCACTTTTCGAAAATAAACTCGCGATAGCTGTCCATCAGCGCGGCCCAGGTGTTCAGTGTCTCGCCGAGATTCTCGCGCGGGATGCCCGCGAAATCGACGTCGACGTCCATTTCGAGCACCGGGTCGCCGCTGTCGTCGCGATAGGCGCGGGCGAAGCGCTTTTGGCGGTTCCAGTCGTTGAGCCGGTCGAGCGTCGTGTCCTTCGCGTCGTTGAAGCCCATATAATATTGCAGCGTCTTGCAGTCCTTATGGTCGGTGCAGTTCATGAACAGGACCAGGAATTTGAGCCCGTTCCGGTTGCTTTCCAGATAGGGATCTTCGCCCGCCTTGGTGATCAGCGTTGCGGGCCAGCCCTGCGACTCGACGATCGCCTTGATCGTCGCCGGATTCTTTGCATTGACCAGTTCGGCCTGCGCCGGCGTCGCCGCCCCGGCGCCGATCGCGGCGATGACCAGCGCCGCGCCGAGTGAAATTCGTTTCATGGCCTTCCCCCTTTGCCGTATCCCGGCGAAAACTGTCCCGATGCCGACCCCGATGCATCGGATAACACAGGCTTAGCGGCTGTCGCCAGCGGCCTTTGTGCTTTTGGTCACTGCGGTAACGAATTTCCTGTCCGCAGCGCTTGCGAGGCGCGGCTTGCTGGCCTAAAGCGCGCCCAACAACGGGTGGTAAACGCCTTAAAACAGACTGCGAGCTCCCATGGTCGATCTGACGCAATATTTGCCGATCCTGATCTTTCTGGCCGTCGCCGTCGGCTTGTCCGCGGCGTTCGTGTTCCTGCCGATGGGCGTCGCGCGCCTGACCGGGGCGCACAAGCCCGATCCGGCGAAGCTGACCGAATATGAGTGCGGCTTCCCCGCCTTCGAGGACGCCCGCAGCCAGTTCGACGTGCGTTTCTATCTCGTCGCCATCCTCTTCATCATCTTCGACCTCGAAGCGGCGTTCCTCTTTCCTTGGGCGGTCAGCCTCAAGGAAATCGGCTGGGCCGGCTGGGCCACCATGATGATCTTTCTTGCCGAACTCGCGATCGGCCTTGTGTACGCGTGGAAAAAAGGCGCGTTGGATTGGGAATGAGCAACTCCAGCATCATCATGCCCGGCCAGATGCCGGCCGCCAGCCCTGTCGCTCCGGGAACCAATCCCGATCAGGCATTCTTCGACGATCTCAACAGCGAAGTCGGCGACAAGGGCTTTCTTGTCACCTCGACCGAGGATCTGTTCAACTGGGCGCGCACCGGCTCGCTGTGGTGGATGACCTTCGGCCTCGCGTGCTGCGCGGTCGAGATGATCCACGTCAACATGCCGCGCTATGACATGGAGCGCTTCGGCGTCGCGCCGCGCGCCAGCCCGCGCCAGTCCGACGTAATGATCGTCGCGGGTACGCTCTGCAACAAGATGGCTCCGGCGCTGCGCCGCGTGTACGACCAGATGTCGAACCCCAAATATGTCATCTCGATGGGCAGCTGCGCCAATGGCGGCGGCTATTATCACTACAGCTACAGCGTCGTGCGCGGCTGCGACCGCATCGTGCCCGTGGACATCTACGTCCCCGGCTGCCCGCCGACCGCCGAAGCCCTGCTCTATGGCGTGATGCAGCTGCAGCGGAAGATCCGCCGCACTGGGACGATCGAACGATGAGCGACGTAGTATTTTGTCCGTTCGCATCGAGCGCAGTCGAGATGCCCCTCATGCCAGCGCGGCGTCTCGACTGCGCTCGACGCGAACGGGGTATGAAATAATGGCCAGCCCCGCTCCCCTGATCGCGCCGCGCGACGGCATCGGCGCTGCGCTGCAGAAGCTGCTCGGCGATGACCTGATCGAGCATGTGTTCGCCGTCGGCGAGGACAGCATCACCGTGCGCCGCGAGGCGGTTGCGGGGGTGATGATCGCACTCCGCGACAATCTCGACTATCAGCAACTCGTCGAAATCGCCGGGGTCGACTATCCCGAACGCGCGGAGCGCTTCGAGGTCGTCTATCATCTGCTCAGCGTCACGAAGAACCACCGCCTGCGTGTTCGCGTCAGCACCGACGAAGCGACGCCGGTGCCCAGCATCGTACCCGTTTGGCCCGTCGCGGGCTGGCTCGAGCGCGAGGTGTTCGACATGTACGGCGTGCTGTTCGCGGGCAATCCCGACCTCCGCCGGATCTTGACCGATTACGGTTTCCAGGGGCATCCGCAGCGCAAGGATTTCCCGCTGACCGGCTATACCGAACTGCGTTACAGCGAAGAGGACAAGCGCGTTGTTTATGAGCCGGTGAAGCTGGCGCAGGACTTCCGCAACTTCGACTTCCTCTCGCCTTGGGAAGGCGCCGACTATGTGTTGCCGGGCGACGAGAAGGCCGGCGGCACCGGCGAAGCGCCGGGCAAGGGCGCGCCGACGCCGCTGACCGCGGCAGAGGTCAAGAAGGCCGATGAGGCCGCCAAGGCCCCGCCGCCGCCGACGCCGAAGACCACCGAAAAGCCCGAGCAGACCGGCGCGGGCGCGAAGGCGAACATCAAGGCCGCCAAGACCAGCCGCGATGGCGCCAAGGCGACCACAGCCGCCAAGGCCAAGACGCCGGCGACCAAAAAGGCAGAAAAAGCGCCCGCGAAAGCCCGCGCGCCGCGCAAGCCCAAGACGGGAGGTGACGCATGACCGACTCTCCTCAGGTCAAGCACCACGGCAGCGACATGTTCGAAGGCTATCCGGTCGACACCGCGGACACCGCGGGCGATCAGGCGGTCACCAACTACACGATCAACTTCGGCCCGCAGCACCCCGCGGCGCACGGCGTGCTGCGCATGGTGATGGAACTCGACGGCGAGATCATCGAGCGCGTCGATCCGCACGTCGGGCTGCTCCACCGCGGCACCGAAAAGCTGATCGAGTACAAGACCTATCTGCAGGCGCTGCCCTATTTCGACCGGCTCGACTATTGCTCGCCGCTGGGCATGGAGCACAGCTATGTGCTCGCGATCGAGAAATTGCTCGATCTCGAGGTGCCAGACCGCGCGCAGTATCTGCGCACGATGTTCGCCGAGCTGACGCGCATCTGCAACCACATGCTCAACATCGGGTCGCACGTCATGGACGTCGGTGCGATGACGCCGAACCTCTGGATCTTCGAGCTGCGCGAGGATTGCCTCAACTTCTTCGAACGCGCCTCGGGCGCGCGGATGCACTCGGCCTATTTCCGTCCGGGCGGCGTCCATCAGGACGTCCCCGAAAAGCTGCTCTACGACATCGGGCAGTGGTGCGAGACGCGCCTGCCGAAGCTGTTCGGCGACGCGATGAGCCTGGTCATCGACAACCGCATCTTCAAGCAGCGCAACGTCGACATCGCGACGGTGGGCAAGGAAGACGCGCTGGCGTGGGGCTTCTCGGGCCCGATGATCCGCGGCAGCGGCATTCCGTGGGATCTGCGCAAAGCGCAGCCCTATGACGCCTATGCCAAGATGGACTTCGACATTCCCGTCGGCACGCGCGGCGACTGCTACGACCGCTTCATGGTCCGCGTGCAGGAAGTCTATCAGTCGCAGCGCATCATCCTGCAGTGCATCAATGCGATGCCGACGGGGCCGATCGCGAGCCTCGATCGCAAGGTCGTGCCGCCGAAGCGCGGCGAGATGAAGCAGTCGATGGAATCGCTGATCCATCACTTCAAGCTCTATACCGAGGGCTTCCACGTCCCCGCAGGCGAAGTCTATGTGGCGACCGAGAGCCCCAAGGGCGAATTCGGCGTCTATCTGGTCAGCGACGGCACCAACAAGCCGTACCGCTGCAAGATCCGCCCGACGGCGTTCAGCCACCTCCAGGCGATGGATTTCATGTGCAAGGGGCACATGCTCGCCGACACTACCGCAATCATCGGCGCCATCGACGTCGTGTTTGGGGAGTGCGACCGGTGATGACTTTCTATTTCAACCGTCATGCTGAACTTGTTTCAGCATCCATGGCCTGCGCTCTCCTTTTGCGCGGCGCTTATGGGAAGGGCGGACCATGGACCCTGAAACAAGTTCAGGGTGACGAGGTTATAAATGGCTGACGCACCCCAAATCCCCGATGAAGCCGAGGTCCGCGCGCGCTGGGGCGCGTTTGCCTGGACCGCCGAAAATGCCGAGAAGGCGAAGGCCGTCATCGCGCGCTATCCCGCGGGTCGCCAGCGCTCGGCGGTGATGCCGCTGCTCGATCTCGCCCAGCGCCAGGTCGGGGCCGAGACCGAGACGCAGGGCTGGCTGCCCGTGCCGGTGATCGAATATGTCGCGGCTGAGCTCGATATGCCGTTCATGCGCGCCTATGAGGTCGCGTCCTTCTATACGATGTACAATCTGGCGCCGGTCGGCCGCTATCATGTGCAGGTGTGCGGCACGACGCCCTGCCTGCTGCGCGGGTCGGACGATGTCATGGCCGCGTGCAAGAACCGCGGGATGACCAAAGGCAAGACCACTCCCGACGGCCTGTTCACCCTGACCGAGGTCGAGTGCATGGGCACCTGCACCAACGCGCCGATGGTCCAGATCAACGACGATAATTACGAGGACCTCGACTATGACGCGATGGTCCGCATCCTCGACGATCTCGCCGCGGGCAAGCAGCCGAAGACCGGTCCCCAGAATCCGAAGCGTCACACGAGCGAGCCCGAGGGCGGCCCGACGACGCTGAAGGAAATGGTCAAGGCCAACCATGATTATCGGAAGGAATGGTGATGGCGGTCTGGATCGCATTGGGCGCCGCCTTCATGGGGCTCGCCGTCGTGTTTTTTGCTACATATGCCGCGCGTCAGGGTGGCAAAGGGAAGGGTGAGTAACCATGCTCGCCGACAAGGATCGCATCTTCACCAATCTCTACGGCTTCCAGCCGTGGAACCTCAAATCCGCGCAGGCGCGGGGCGATTGGGACAACACCAAGGACCTGATGAAGCGCGGCCAGGACGCGATCATCGAGGAGATCAAGGCGTCGGGCCTGCGCGGCCGCGGGGGCGCGGGTTTCCCGACCGGCCTCAAATGGTCGTTCATGCCCAAGGAACCGCGCGCCGACCGCCCGAGCTTCCTCGTCATCAACGCCGACGAATCGGAGCCGGGTTCGTGCAAGGACCGCGAAATCATCCGCCACGATCCGCACAAGCTGATCGAAGGCGCGCTGATCGCTGGCTATGCGATGCGCGCGCGCGCTGCCTATATCTATATCCGCGGCGAATTCATCCGCGAGGCCGAAACGCTCTTCGCCGCGGTGCAGGAGGCGTATGACGCCGGCCTGCTCGGCAAGAATGCGGCCAAGTCGGGCTATGATTTCGACGTCTTCGTCCACCGCGGCGCCGGCGCATATATCTGCGGCGAAGAAACCGCGATGATCGAAAGCCTCGAGGGCAAGAAGGGCCAGCCGCGCCTGAAACCGCCGTTCCCGGCGGGTGCGGGCCTCTACGGCTGCCCGACGACGGTCAACAATGTCGAAAGCATTGCGGTCGTCCCGACGATCCTGCGCCGCGGCGCGACCTGGTTTGCGTCCTTCGGGCGCGAGAACAACAAGGGCACCAAGCTCTTCCAGATCTCGGGCCATGTCGAGCGCCCGTGCGTCGTCGAGGAAGAGATGGGCATTCCCTTCCGCGACCTGATCGACAAGCATTGCGGCGGCATCCGCGGCGGCTGGGACAATCTGCTTGCGGTGATCCCTGGCGGTTCGTCGGTGCCGCTCGTTCCCGCGGCGGAGATCATGGACGCGCCGATGGACTTCGACGGGCTGAAGGCCGTCGGATCGGGCCTCGGCACCGCGGCCGCGATCGTGATGGACAAGTCGACCGACGTCGTTCAGGCGATCAGCCGCATCAGCTATTTCTACAAGCATGAAAGCTGCGGCCAGTGCACGCCCTGCCGCGAAGGCACCGGCTGGATGTGGCGCGTGATGGAACGCCTGCGCACCGGCGACGCCGACATCAGCGAGATCGACACCCTGTACGACGTGACCAAGCAGGTCGAAGGCCACACCATCTGCGCGCTCGGCGACGCCGCCGCATGGCCGATCCAGGGCCTGATCAAGCATTTCCGCCCCGAAATCGAACGTCGCATTCGCGAGAATGGCGGCGCGCTGGAGGCGGCGGAGTGACGGACATCGCCGCTCATATATCGCGACCGGTTGTCAAAGTGGGAGCTACGCAATGATCACGCTTGCACTCGCTCTTCTTGCCGCCGCACAGGCGCCTGAAGCACCGCCACAGGTCGACAACACGCCAACCCCTTGGCCCGAACGCGATCGAGGTTTCGGCCCCGGCATTGATCGCGTCGAAGCTTCCGATTCCGAGGCCCGTCAGACTTTGGCGCGGTACGCCGTGTGCGTTGCCGCCAAGAGTCCCGACAAGGTCGCTGACCTGCTCACTCAGGATTTCCGCGAGACCTCTTATGGCAACGGCCTGCGGAATCTTGTCCGCGCCAACGAAGGCTGCGCGCGCCAGGTCGGTTCACGCGGCGAGCGGCTCAAGGGGCAGAATTTGCCCTTCGCTGCCGCGCTCGCCGAAGCGATGATGGCGCGCGAAGCGGCGCCGCTGAAGATGCGCCTCGCCAAGGCCGCCACAGGCAAGGAAGCGCCGACGTTTGCGCCGTCGGACAAGGTTGCGATGTGCGTCGCGCGCTCGACGCCCGACGAGGTGGCAGCACTGTTCGCGACCCAAGTCGGATCGGACAACGAGGAGCAGGCTGCGGCGAAATTGCTGCCCGTCGTCAAGCTCTGTGCGCAGGACCTGAAGCTCGAAACGAGCGTTGCAGGCCTCCGCTCGATTGTCGCCACCGCAAGTTTCCGCCTGCTAGCGGTCCAGGAAAGCTGATATGCCTAAAGTAACCGTAGATGGCGTAGAACTCGACGTTCCGCAGGGCGCGACCGTTCTGCAGGCGTGCGAGCTGGCGGGGAAGGAAATCCCGCGCTTCTGTTACCACGAACGCCTGTCGATCGCCGGCAATTGCCGCATGTGTCTTGTCGAGGTCGCGCCCGGGCCGCCGAAGCCGCAGGCGTCGTGCGCGCTGCCGACCGCCGAGGGCCAGATCATCAAGACCGACAGCCCGATGGTGAAGAAGGCGCGCGAAGGGGTGATGGAGTTCCTGCTCATCAACCACCCGCTCGACTGCCCGATCTGCGACCAGGGCGGCGAATGCGACTTGCAGGACCAGAGCATCGCCTATGGTCGCGGCGCGACGCGCTACGACGAGAACAAGCGCGCGGTCACCGAGAAATATATGGGCCCCATCGTCAAGACGGTGATGACCCGCTGCATCCAGTGCACGCGCTGCGTCCGCTTCGCGGAGGAAGTCGCGGGCGTCGAAGATATCGGCGCGATCTATCGCGGCGAGAATATGCAGATCACCTCCTATCTCGAACATGCGGTTGCGAGCGAGCTGTCGGGCAATATCGTCGACCTGTGCCCGGTCGGCGCGCTGACCAGCAAGCCCTATGCGTTCGAAGCGCGGCCATGGGAGCTGACCAAGACGCTGGGCATCGACATGATGGACGCGGTCGGCACCAACGTCCGCATCGACAGCCGCGGCCGTCAGGTGCTGCGCGTGCTGCCGCGCGTCAACGACGATGTGAACGAGGAATGGGCGAGCGACAAGACGCGCCATCATGTCGACGGCCTGATCCGTCGCCGCCTCGACCGTCCTTATGTGCGCAAGGGCGGCCAGCTGGTCGAAGCCACATGGAGCGAAGCGTTCGACGCGATCAAGGCCGCGAAGGCGGGCAAGTCGGTCGCCGCGATCGCGGGCGACCTCGTCGATTGCGAAACGATGTTCGCCGCGAAGGCGCTGGTGAACGCGCTCGGCTCGGACCTGCTCGAAGGACGTCAGACCGGCCTCGACTATGATGTGTCCAGCCTGTCGGCGGTCAATTTCAACACCACCATCGCCGAGGCCGAGAACGCCGACGTGATTCTGCTGATCGGCACGAACCTGCGCTGGGAAGCGCCGCTGATCAACACGCGCATCCGCAAGGCGGCGTGGAAGAAGGGCGCCAAGGTTTTCGCCATCGGGCCCGAGAAGGATCAGACCTACAAGGTGAGCTGGCTCGGCGACGATGCGTCGCTGGTCGCGAAGCTGCCCGCGGCGGCGCTCGATGCGCTGAAGGGCGCCGAACGCCCGCTCATCATCCTCGGCGGCGGCGGACTTGCCGTTCCCGGCGTGCACGGCGCGGCGCTCGCGCTCGCCAAGGCGGTGAATGCCGTGAAGGACGCCACTTCGACAGGCTCAGGACAGGGCTGGAACGGCTTCAGCGTCGTCCACATGGCGGCGAGCCGCATGGGCGGGCTGATGCTCGGCTATGCGCAGCCGGGCGGCATCAAGGATATCGTTGCGGCCAAGCCCAAGCTCGCTTTCTTCCTCGGCGCCGACGAGGTCGATTTCACCGCCTTCGACAAGACGCTGAAAGTCTATGTCGGCCATCATGGCGACAAGGGCGCGCACGCGGCCGATGTCATCCTGCCCGCCGCGGCGTGGACCGAAAAGGACTTCACGACGGTCAACACCGAGGGCCGCGTCCAGCGCAGCGAAAAAGCGGTGTTCGCGCCCGGCGACGCGCGCGAGGACTGGAGCATTTTCCGCGCGCTCGCCGATGCGCTCGGCGTATCGGTCGGATTCGACAGCTTCGACCAGTGCCGCGCAGAGATGATCGCGGCGGTGCCCGCGCTCGGCAGCGAAGGCCTGGCCGGCTACGGCTGGTCGGCGCCCAAGCTCGACGCCAAGCCGGCGAAGGGGCCGATCCCGTCGCCGATCAAGGATTTCTATCTCACCAACGCCATCTGCCGCGCGTCGCCGACGATGCAGCGCTGCTCGGAAGAGCTGATCCATGGCGCACACTTTGCGGAGGCCGCGGAATGAGCGCGTATCTCCCCGAATGGGTGCAGCGTAGTCCGCGTTACTTCTACGCGGCGGCGGTATTCCTGTTTTTCGCCTACTTCGCGATCGGCGTTTACGAGATCAGGAATCTCACCATGACCTATGGTCAGAATGAAGCGGTGCAGCTTGCCATGCTTCGCGTTCTGCTCGATGCACTGCGTGAGGCGATCTACGCGGTGGGCACGGGCGTCCTAGTCCATATTGCGTTGGCAATTTGGGCGAGCAAACAGCAATCGAAGATTTCGGAGGCCGCGGAATGATCCCGGTACATGCCATCGCCAGCGTGCTGCTGGCCGGGATGAGCTACGCCGTGTGGCGCGGCTTCAATCCGAAGAGCAAATCGGATAAGCCCGGCCCGCATAACGGCTGGCGCAATCAGGATGGGGCCGGGCGATGACCGAGACCTTCATCTCCTGGGGCATGGACCCGAATTGGGCGTGGGGCGTCGCGACGATCGCGGGCATCCTGCTCATCGCGCTGCCGCTGATGCTTAGCGTCGCGATGATCATCTATGCCGACCGCAAGATCTGGGCGGCGATCGCGCTGCGCCGCGGCCCGAACGTCGTCGGTCCCTTCGGCCTGCTCCAGAGCTTCGCCGACGGCCTGAAGGTGTTCCTGCAGGAAACGATCATCCCGAGCTCGGCCAATCGCGGCCTGTTCCTGATCGCGCCGATCATCACCTTCACCGTCGCGCTGATGGCGTGGGCGGTGATCCCGTTCAATTCGGGCGCGATCCTCGCCGACATCAACGTCGGGCTGCTCTACATCCTCGCGATCTCGTCGCTCGGTGTGTACGGCGTGATCCTGTCGGGCTGGTCGTCGAACTCCAAATATCCCTTCTTCTCGGCCATGCGCGCCTCGGCGCAGATGATCAGCTATGAAGTCTCCATCGGCTTCATCCTGATCGGCGTCGTGCTGTTCGCCGACAGCTTCAACATGAACGAGATCGTCAAGGCGCAGATCGGGCACGGCCTCGGTGTCGTGAACGCCTTCGGCTTCAACCTGCTGCTCTTCCCGCTCGCGGTGATGTTCCTGATCTCGTCGCTCGCCGAAACCGCGCGCGCGCCGTTCGACCTGACCGAGGCCGAAAGCGAACTCGTCGCGGGCTATCAGACCGAATATTCGTCGATGAGCTTCGCGCTCTTCTGGCTCGGCGAATATGCCAACGTGCTGCTGATGTGCGCGCTGAACGCGATCCTCTTCTGGGGCGGCTGGCTGCCCCCGGTCGACTGGGCGCCGCTCTATGCCGTCCCCGGCATCATCTGGCTGTTCGCGAAGATACTCTTCTTCTTCTTCGTCTTCAGCTGGGTGAAGGCGACCGTCCCGCGCTATCGCTATGACCAGCTGATGCGGCTGGGCTGGAAGGTCTTCCTGCCGATCTCGCTCTTCTGGGTCTTCCTGATCTCCGGCTATCTGATGCTGACGAGGTATTCATGAGTTACGTCGCCCATCTCGTCAAAAGCTTCACCTTGTGGGAGTTTGTGAAGGCGCACGCCCTCACGCTCAAATATTTCTTCAAGCCGAAGGCGACGATCAACTATCCGTTCGAGAAGAACCCGCTCAGCCCGCGCTTCCGCGGTGAACATGCGCTGCGTCGCTATCCGAACGGCGAGGAACGCTGCATCGCGTGCAAACTGTGCGAAGCGGTGTGCCCGGCGCAGGCGATCACGATCGAGGCCGAGCCGCGCGACGACGGCTCGCGCCGCACGACGCGCTACGACATCGACATGACCAAGTGCATCTATTGCGGCTTCTGTCAGGAAGCGTGCCCGGTCGATGCGATCGTCGAGGGGCCGAACTTCGAATTCGCGACCGAAACGCGCGAAGAACTGCTGTATGACAAGGCCAAGCTGCTCGCCAATGGCGACAAATGGGAACGCGCGATCGCGGCGAATCTTGCCGCCGACGCGCCCTATCGATAAGGGCGCGCGCACATGATTCAGCTCATCGCCTTCTATCTTTTCGCCACCATCGTCATCGCCTCGGCGACGATGGTGATCCTCGCGCGCAATCCCGTCCACAGCGTCATGTGGTTGATCCTCGCCTTCTTCAACGCGGCGGGGCTGATGCTGCTCGCGGGCGCCGAGTTCATCGCGATGCTGCTCGTCATCGTCTATGTCGGCGCGGTCGCGGTGCTGTTCCTGTTCGTCGTGATGATGCTCGACATCGATTTCGCCGAGCTGCGCGCCGGTTTCGTGCGCTATCTGCCACTGGGCGCGCTGGTCGCGATCATCCTCGCGGCCGAGCTGATCTTCGCGGTCGGCGCCTGGCAGGCGGGCGGGGTGGACCTGGCGTCGCGCGCGGCGCCCGCGGTGACCGACAAGAGCAATATCCAGCAGATCGGTGAACTGCTCTACACGCGCTACATCTTCCTCTTCGAGGCGGCGGGTATCGTCCTCCTCGTCGCGATGATCGGCGCGATCGTGCTGACGCATCGCCAGCGCGGCGGCGTGCGCATCCAGAATATCTCGGCCCAGAACCGCCGCCGTCCCGAAGACGCGACGCGCCTGGTCGATCCGGGCGTCGGGCAGGGGATGGAATTGTGATTTCGGTTGTTAAGATCCTCCCCGCTCGCGGGGAGGGGGACCGCCGCGAAGCGGTGGTGGAGGGGGCTGGCGTCCTCGCGCAATGTGGGCGGGCATCGATAGCCCCCTCCGTCAGCCGCTGCGCGTCTGCCACCTCCCCACAAGTGGGGAGGATCGGTCTGTGATTTCGGTCGGCCATTATCTCGCCGTTTCGGCGGTGCTGTTCACGCTCGGCGTGCTCGGCATCTTCATCAACCGCAAGAATATCATCGTCATCCTGATGGCGATCGAGCTGATCCTGCTCGCGGTGAACATCAACCTCGTCGCGTTCAGCGCCGCGCTCGGCGATCTCGTCGGACAGGTGTTTTCGATGTTCGTGCTGACCGTGGCGGCGGGTGAAGCCGCGATCGGTCTTGCCATTCTCGTCATTTACTTCCGCGGCCGCGGCACGATTGCCGTCGACGATGCCAACCGGATGAAGGGGTAAACCGGTGATCCAGGCGATCGTTTTCCTGCCGCTGCTCGCGGCGCTTGTCGCAGGGCTCGGCCAGCGCGTGATTGGCAATGTGCCGTCCAAGATCATCACGACGGGCGCGCTGTTCGTCAGCTGCGCACTCAGCTGGCCGATCTTCCTGTCGTTCGTGACGGGCACCGGCCAGCCCGAAGTTGTGACCGTGCTGCACTGGGTCAGCTCGGGCGCGCTGCAGTTCAACTGGGAGCTGCGCGTCGATACGCTCACCGCGGTAATGCTCGTCGTGATCACGACGGTGTCGGCGCTCGTCCACCTTTATAGCTGGGGCTATATGGAGGAAGACCCGGACCAGCCGCGCTTCTTCGCCTATCTCTCGCTCTTCACCTTCGCGATGCTGATGCTCGTGACCGCGAACAACCTCGTCCAGATGTTCTTCGGCTGGGAAGGCGTCGGCCTCGCATCCTATCTGCTCATCGGTTTCTGGTACAAGAAGCCGAGCGCCAATGCCGCGGCGATCAAGGCGTTCGTCGTCAACCGCGTCGGCGACCTTGGCTTCATGCTCGGCATCTTCGGCACCTTCCTGGTGTTCGGCACCGTCTCGATCCCCGAGATACTGGCGGCCGCGCCCGGCATGGCGGGCAGCACGATCACCTTCATGGGAGGGCGCTTCGACACGATGACGATCCTCTGCCTGCTGCTGTTCATCGGGGCGATGGGCAAGTCGGCGCAGCTGGGGCTGCACACCTGGCTTCCCGATGCGATGGAGGGCCCGACCCCGGTGTCGGCGCTGATCCACGCCGCGACGATGGTCACCGCGGGCGTCTTCATGGTGTGCCGCCTGTCGCCGATGTTCGAGACTGCGCCGGTTGCGCAGGGCGTCGTGATGTTCGTTGGAGCCGCAACCTGCTTCTTCGCCGCAACCGTCGCGACGACGCAATGGGATATCAAGCGCGTCATCGCCTATTCGACCTGTTCGCAGCTTGGCTACATGTTCTTCGCGGCGGGCGCGGGCGCCTATGGCGCCGCGATGTTCCACCTGTTCACGCACGCCTTCTTCAAGGCGTTGCTGTTCCTCGGCGCCGGTTCGGTCATCCATGCGATGCACCACGAGCAGGATATGCGCTATTACGGAAATCTGCGGAAATCCATCCCGATCACCTTTTGGGCGATGATGCTCGGCACGCTGGCGATTACCGGCGTTGGCATCGCAGGCGTCGCGGGCTTTGCCGGCTTCTATTCGAAGGACGGCATTCTCGAGGCGGCTTTCGCGAGCGGCGGCGGCGGCGTGGTGGCCTTCTGGGTCGGCATTTTCGTGGCCTTCCTCACCAGCTTCTATTCGTGGCGCCTCGTCTTCCTGACCTTCTATGGCAAGGCGCGCTGGGAACAGAGCGAGCATATCCAGCACGCGGTGCACGGCGAGCATGAAGATCCGTCCGCCGAACATTCAGGCGACGATCACGCACATGCGCATCACCCCGACGCGCACAGCGACGGCACGGCGGGCTATCACCCGCACGAAAGCCCGCTTTCGATGCTGATCCCGCTGGTCGTGCTGTCGATCGGTGCGGTGTTCGCGGGCATCGCGTTCCACCACCAGTTCATCTACCCCGAAGAGGGTGCTGCGTTCTGGAAGGGCAGCCTCGCGTTCGACGAGCATCTGATGCACGCCGCGCACGAGGTTCCGCTGTGGGTGAAGTGGACGCCGTTCACCGTGATGGCGATCGGCCTGTTCCTTGCCTGGAACAGCTATATCCGCAACACCAGCCTGCCGGCGCGTTTCGTGGCGCAGTTCAAGCTGCTCCACCAGTTCCTGTACAACAAATGGTATTTCGACGAGCTCTACAACATCCTCTTCGTGAAGCCCGCCTTCGCGATCGGCCGCTTCTTCTGGAAGCGGGTGGATGAAGGCACCATCGACCGTTTCGGTCCCGATGGCGCCGCCGCGCTCGTGCAAGGGGGGACCCGGCTCGCGGTCCGGCTGCAATCGGGTTATGTTTATGGATATGCGTTTGTGATGCTGCTCGGGCTTGTCGGCCTTGCCAGCTGGGCCATGGTGAATTTCCTGTGAGCGGGCTTCCCATTCTTTCGCTGATGCTGGCGGTCCCCGCGATCGCCGCCATCGCCTGCCTCTTTGCCGGGGACCGCAACGCGCGCGTCATCGCGCTCGCCGCGACGCTGGTGAATTTCGTCCTTGGCATTGTCATGTGGGCGAATTTCGACATCGGCGGCGCACAATGGCAGTTCCAGGAACGGCACGAGGGGCTTTTCGGCCCGTTCAACTATGCGCTCGGCGTTGATGGCATGGCGCTGATGCTGATCATGCTCAGCGTCTTCCTGATGCCGCTCTGCATTCTCGCAAGCTGGGAAGCGATCACCAAGCGCGTCGGCCTTTACATGGCGATGTTCCTGGTGATGGAAACCATCATGATCGGCGTTTTTGCGGCGCAGGATCTGCTGCTTTTCTACATCTTCTTCGAGGCTGGCCTGATCCCGATGTACTTCATCATCGGCATCTGGGGCGGGGCGAACCGCATCTATGCGGCGTTCAAATTCTTCCTCTACACGCTGCTCGGCTCGGTGCTGATGCTCATCGCGATGATCGTGATGATCGGCGAAGCGGGGACGACCGACATCCCGACGCTGTTGGTCTATAATTTCCCGCCGGAAACGCAGACCTGGCTGTGGCTTGCCTTCTTCGCCAGCCTTGCCGTCAAGATGCCGATGTGGCCGGTGCACACCTGGCTTCCCGACGCGCACGTCCAGGCGCCGACCGCCGGCTCGATGATCCTGGCGGGCGTGCTGCTGAAGATGGGTTCGTACGGGTTCATCCGCTTCATGATGCCGATGTTCCCCGATGCCTCCGGCCAGCTCATGTGGGTCGTTTTCGGCCTGTCGATGGTTGCGGTGGTCTACACCAGCCTCGTCGCGCTGGTGCAGAGCGACATGAAGAAGCTGATTGCCTATTCGTCGGTGGCGCACATGGCGATCGTGACCGCAGGTCTCTATGCTCTCAACCAGCAGGGGATCGAAGGCGCGCTGATCGTCATGCTCAGCCATGGTGTCGTCTCGGCGGCGCTCTTCTTCTGCGTCGGCGTGATCTACGACCGGCTCCACACGCGCGAGATCGACCGCTACGGCGGGCTCGCGGTGAACATGCCGGCCTATGCGCTGTTCTTCATGCTGTTCACCATGGCGTCGATCGGCCTGCCGGGCACCAGCGGATTCGTCGGCGAATTCCTGAGCCTTGCCGGGATCTATGAAGCGTCGAGCACGGTCGCCTTCGTCTGCACGACGGGGATCATCCTCGGCGCGGCCTACATGCTCTATCTCTACCGCCGCGTCGTGTTCGGCGAACTGATCAAGGACGATGTGAAGGCCATGCCCGACCTCAACCCGCGCGAATGGGCGATCCTCGCGCCGCTCGCCGCCGTGGCACTGTGGATGGGCGTCTATCCCGAAAGCTTCCTTGCGCCGATGCGCGGTGATGTCACCACGGTGGTCGCGCGCCTCGCGCCGTCGAAGCCCGCGGGCGATGCGCATCTGGCCGCGGGCAAGCCCAAGGCGGCCGCGGCCGGACATGGCGCTCCGGCCCACGGATCGAGCCATGCGGGAGGCGTCCAATGACCGCCGATCTTGCCCTCATCTGGCCCGAGCTGATCCTGACGATCGGCGGCCTCATCACGCTGATGATCGGCACGTTCACGAGCGATCGTCAGGTTGGCCTCTATCAGGTCGCGTCGCTGGTGACGCTGTCGGCGGCCACCGCCGCGGTCGTCGCGCTGTTCGGCACCGATACGACTGTGTTCTCGGGCACGCTGTCGGTCGACAGCTTCGGCGGCTTCGCCAAGCTGCTGATCTATGCGGCCAGCTTCATGTGCATCCTGATCGCGCCGCGCTTTTTCAAGGACGGGATGCGCGCTGAATATCCGGTGCTGATCCTGTTTGCTGCGCTCGGCATGGGGATCATGGCCTCGGCGCGCGACCTGATGACGCTCTATGTCGGGCTCGAACTGAACAGCCTCGCGGCCTATGTGCTTGCCAGCTTCATGCGGACCGACGAGCG
Source organism: Sphingopyxis sp. H050 (assembly GCF_001468265.1). Taxonomy (GTDB): domain Bacteria; phylum Pseudomonadota; class Alphaproteobacteria; order Sphingomonadales; family Sphingomonadaceae; genus Sphingopyxis. The sequence goes on from NZ_LNRZ01000002.1 coordinate 350,312, forward strand.
GTCGAGCGAAGCCGGCCTCAAATATTTCGTCCTCGGCGCGCTCGCGTCGGGCATGCTGCTCTATGGCATTTCGCTGCTCTACGGCTTCACCGGCACGACCGATTTCGCCGGCATCGCCAAGGTGATGAGCGGCGAGATGAATATCGGGCTGATCTTCGGCATCGTCTTCGTCATAGCGGGCCTTGGCTTCAAGATCAGCGCCGTGCCATTCCACATGTGGACGCCCGACGTGTACGAGGGCGCGCCGACGCCGGTGACGACCTTCTTCGCCACCGCGCCCAAGGTCGCGGCAATGGCGCTGATGACGCGCGTCGTGATCGATGCGATGGGTCCCGCAGTCGGCACCTGGCAGCAGATCATCATCTTCCTCGCGCTTGCCTCGATCATTCTCGGCGCGGTCGGCGCGATCGGACAGAAGAATATCAAGCGCCTGCTTGCCTATTCGTCGATCAACAACGTCGGCTATATGCTGATCGGCCTGGCTGCCGGAACGCAGCAGGGTGTCGAGGCGATCCTGACCTATTTGCTCGTTTATGTCGTGACGACGCTCGGCAGCTTCCTGATCGTGATGCAATTGCGCGACGATCAGGGCAATCAGGTCGAGAGCATCCCGGCGCTCGCGGGCTATTCGCAGCGCCGTCCGGGTCTGGCTGCGGCGCTCGCGGTATTCCTGTTCAGCCTCGCCGGCATTCCGCCGCTCTTCGGCTTCTGGCCCAAGCTGCTGGTGTTCTGGGCGGCGGTCGATGCGAACCTCGTGCCGCTGGCGGTTGCAGGTATCGTCGCGTCGGTGATCGGCGCCTATTATTATATCGCGATCATCAAGACGATGTACTTCGATGAAAAGTCGGACACCGAGTTTCCGAAGGGAACTGGCACCGTCGTCGAGGATGCGGTGATCACGGCGAGCGCGCTGTGGCTGTCGGTCATCGGCTATCTCTTCATCGGCGTGCTGGCCGCGCTGTCGGCGAGCGCTGCGGCGGTGCTCTTCTGATCCCGCCGATCGAGCGGATCGCGGAGACAGGCTCGACCAACGCCGACCTGCTGGCGCGGCTTGCCAGCGGCGAGCATGTCGGCGAGGGGCACTGGCTCGTCACCGACCGCCAGACCGCCGGACGCGGCCGTCTGGGCCGTGCGTGGGACGACGGGCAGGGCAATTTCATGGGCTCGACCGTCGTCCACCTGACCGCGGGCGATCCGTCGCCCGCGACATTAGCGCTGGTTGCCGGCGTCGCGCTGGCGAAGGCGGTCTCCGCTCTCGCCCCCGGCGTCGCCGTCACGCTGAAATGGCCCAACGACCTGCTGGTGGGCGACGCGAAATGCGCCGGCATCCTGCTCGAACGTACCGGCAATTCGGTCGTGATCGGGATCGGCGTCAATCTGGTCGCGGCGCCCGACCTGCCCGACCGCCCTACCGCATCGCTTGCGGGCGAGGGGCGAGGGATCGACCGCGACCATTTCGCAGAGGTGCTCGCGATCGCGATGGTCGATGCGATCTGGACTTGGCGGCAGGAAGGCGTCGGGAGCATCGTCCGCGCCTGGTCGCCGCTCGGCCATCCCGTGGGCACGCCGCTGCGCGTTTCCGAGCAGGGGATCGACGGGACCTTCGACGGCCTCGCTGACGATGGCGCGCTGCGCTTGCGCTGCGCCGATGGAGCGATCATGCTGATCCATGCAGGCGATGTCGAACTGAACCGACCGCGGCAGGAGGGGATTTAGGGTGCTGTCCGCCAACGATGTCAACGCGCTCGTGCCCGCCGCCAGACTGCCGCGCGTCGCGATCGAGGCGCCAGCCACCCGCCGACTCGCGCGCCAACCCGACCTGATGCACCTTCATCATCAACGAAAGCCAACAACATGACGACTCCGGGCAAGGAGCTGCTTTTTCTCGCGCTGGGGGGCTCGGGCGAGATCGGCATGAACGCCAACCTCTATGGCTGCGACGGCAAATGGATCATGCTCGACCTGGGCGTGACCTTCGGCAGCCAGGATTATCCGGGCATCGACATTGTCATGCCCGATCTTGAGTTCATCGAGGACCGCAAGGACGATTTGCTCGCTATCGTGTTGACGCACGGGCATGAAGATCATATCGGCGCGATCCCCTATCTCGCTGCCGACCTCGGCGTGCCGCTCTACGCCAACCGCTTCACCGCGGGGCTCATCGCGCACAAGCTTGCCGAGGAAGGGCTGGAGAAGGAGGTCGAGATCAAGGTCGTCGACATCGACGACCGTTTCCAGATCGGCCCCTTCGGCATCCGCCTGATCCCGCTCGCCCACTCGATCCTCGAAATGAGCGCGGCGGTGATCGACACGCCTTATGGCCGCGTCTTCCACACCGGCGACTGGAAGCTCGACGAGGAACCGGTCCTCGGCGTCCCTGCGACCGCCGCGGCGCTGGCCGCGGTTGGCGACGAGGGCGTCGACGTGCTCGTCTGCGACTCGACCAACGCCTTCAACGCCGAAGCATCGGGCAGCGAGGGTGGGCTCCGCGATGGCCTGCTCAAGGCGGTCGGTGAGGCGAAGGGCAGGGTGGTCGTGACCACCTTCGCATCGAACGCAGCGCGCCTCGCGACGCTCGGCGCCGTCGCCAAGGCGACCGGGCGCAGCCTGTGCGTGGCGGGCCGCTCGCTCGACCGCATCCTGGGCGTCGCGCGCTCGGTCGGTTATCTGAAGGATTTCCCGCCGACGGTCGATTTCGACGAGGCGATGCGCCTGCCGCGCGACAAGGTGATGGTCATCGCGACCGGCGGCCAGGGCGAGCCGCGCGCCGCGCTGGCGCGAATGGCCGCCGACAGCCATCAGATCAAGCTTGAGCCCGGCGACACCGTCGTCTTCTCGTCGAAGCAGATTCCCGGCAATGAGGTCGCAATCGGACGCATCATGAACCAGCTCGCGGCGAAGGACGTGCTGACCGTCACCGAGAAGCAGGCGCATATCCACGTCAGCGGCCACCCCGGACAGCCCGAGCTTGCCGCCCTCTATGGCTGGCTGCGGCCGAAGCTCGTCGTGCCGGTGCATGGCGAAATCCGGCATATGCACGAGCAGGCGCGCTTTGCGCTCGAAAAGGGCGTTCCCGACGCGCTGATCCAGGAAAATGGCGATCTTGTGCGCCTTGCGCCCGGACCCGCGAGGATCGTCGAGCGCGTGCGCGCGGGCCGCCTGATCCTCGACGGCGACGTGATCCTGCCCGCCGACGGCGAGACGATCAATGAACGCCGCAAACTGGCGCTGCATGGCCAGATTTCGGTCGCGGTGGTGCTGTCCGGCGGCAAGTTCGTCGACAGCGGGATCCAGTATCGCGGCGTGCCGGTCGAGGACGATCGCGAAACCTTCCTCGAAGAGATGAACGAAGCCGCCGAGCAGGCAGCGACGGGCAAGGCGCGCGACCGCGATGCGCTGAAGGAAGCAATTCGCCTCGGTGTTCGCCGCGTCGCAACCGACTGGACCGGCAAGAAGCCCGTCACCGACGTGCTGATCGTGGATATCTGACGCGCATGAAATGGACCTCGATCCTGGCGATCTACACGCTCTTTTGGTGCTTCAGCGCCTTTTTCGTGTTGCCCTTCCACGGCCGCCGCGCCGAGGATGACGCGGCGCCCCTGGTGAAGGGGCAGGATCATGGCGCGCCCGCGGCCTTCCGGCCATCGCGCATCCTGTTGCAGATGACGATCGTCGCGACCATCGGTTTCGTACTGTACTACGTCGCTTATGTGAATGGCTGGGCCGATCCGGACGTGCTGACCGGACGGGCCTGATGAAGGTCGGTTTTGGGGTGGGGAGGGGACGTTCCACCCAACCGTCGCCCCCGCGCAGGCGGGGGCCGCTGGCGGCCTGTTCCTGCGCCGCCAGAGTTAGACCGACTGCGACCCCCGCCTGCGCGGGGGCGACAGCTTATTTCGATCGCTTCCTACCGTCGTCATCCCGGACTTGATCCGGGATCCATTACGACGGCGCGGCTATGGATCCCGGATCAAGTCCGGGATGACGATAAAAGAGACGGCGGCAACCGATCGAAAGCTGCCGCTTCGATATTGCTGTTCCATAGGAGCTTAGCCCCGCAGGCGGTCAATCGCCTGCGCCAGCGCGACGTACAGCTTGCCGATATCCGACGACAGCAAGGTGACGCTGATCGCCGAGCCGTCGCGCGCGCCAATCAGCAGGCGCAGCATCGCCTCGAAATCGTGGATGAACTGGTTCACCGACGCGTGAAAAACGTCATCGGCCTGATAGAGCCGCAGGATTTCCCTGGCTTCGCTGTTCTCGATCAGCTTGACCGCGCGCCGCGCGAATACGCCGCGATCGCCCTTCAGATAGGCGTCCCACGCTGTGTCGCTGACTTCGCTCGACAGGATCTTGGTCATGTCGATCGCGGTCGATTTGAGCGCCTCGGTCAGTACGCCGACCTGCTTCGCGAGCGAGTCGCGGTCCGACGCCGCGATCGCCTGTTCGGCCTCGAGCGCGCGCTGTTCGACGCTCGCGCTGGTATCCATGATCGTGATCAGCTGGCGCATCAGCCGGTCGGCGGCGCCGTTCGCGGCTTCGACCGCACGCCGCGAAGCGTCCTCGATCGCGGTGAGCTGCGTCATGATTTCGGTCTTGAACGCCGCATCGAGCGCCTCGGTCGCGGTCGCCTGCATCGCCTCGCGCGCGCCCGACACCAGCTTCTCCAGCGTCAGCCGCGCTTCTTCGGCGGCGGCATCGGCGGTCTTGCGGACATCGCCCAGCGTCGCGATCATCCGCGCGCCGCCCTGCTCGGCAAACTCGTCCGCTCCGGCGCGAAGCTTGCCGAGCGCATTGTCGGCCTCGGCGAGCGAGTCGTTGATCCGCTGCGTCAGGGCCTGCTGGCTTTTGGCATGGCCCGCCATCTGATCTTCGTTCGCCTGCATCGTCGATTTAACCGCATTGACGTGCGACAACGTCGACTGCGCGATCAGTTCCGACGCTTCGAGCATCGGTTTCATCTGCGCCAGCGTCGTCTGCGTCGCCTTGCCGTGCGCGGCCATCCGGTCGAGCGCGTGCGGCAAGGTCTCGTCGAGCTCGCGCGTTACCGCATCGAGCGCCAGCAGCAACGATTCGGCCTGTGTGATCAGCTGATGCGCCGAACCATTGCCCGTCTGCACCTCGGCCATGAATGCCGCGAGCTGCGCCTTGGTATCGTCGATCGCGCGGCCGATGACGCCCGTGCTCGCCGACACGCTGACGTCGAGGACTTCGAGTTGCTGTGCGACGTCCGCGACATGCGCGGTCAGGCGCGCCGCCAGCGCTTCGCTGGCGTTGCCATGCGCGGCAAGCTGTGCGCCCATCGCATCGCCGGCCTCGCGCGCAGCGGCCAGCCGTGCATCGAGCTGCGCCGCTGCGGCATCGACGCCGTCCCGGAACTGCTTCCAGCTGCCGTCCATCTGCTTGGTCACGGCGCCGATCGTCGATTTAAGGTCGTCGCGCGCCGTCGCGGAGGCCTGCGTCATCTGCGCCAGCGCAACCGCATGCGCATCGGTCACCTGCGAGCCGGTGGCGATCAGCTCGTCCTCGGCTTCCTTCGCCTGCTGCCGCAGCGTGCCGATCGCGTCGTGCAGGCTGGCGGCCGAGGCCGCGCCCGTCTGGGCGACCCTGCTCGCTTCCTCGCCGAGCGCGGCAAGCTTCGCCTCGAGATTGGCGCCCTGCTGGTGCGCGACGAGGCCGGCTTCACGGAAATTGACCGCCAGCCGCTGCGCGACATCGTCGATCCGCGGCAGGCCGGCGAGCAGCCCGTCCATCCGCTGCATCGCGACGTCGCCCGAGCGCGCCAGCTGGTCGTGGGCATTGGCGATGATCGACGCATTGGTGGCGAGCTTATCGCTGCTGTCCGAGAGCCGCGCGACGGTGTCGAGGCCCAGCTGCTGGACGTTCCGTGCCTGCTCGGCCAGTTGGCGCTGCGCGTCCGCCAGATGCAGTCCCAGCGAATGCATCGATTGATTGAGCGCCAGATTTTCCTCACGCAATGCGCCGGCAACGCGCGCGAACCTGGCCTGCTCCGACCGGCTCGACCGCAGCATCGCCATCCACAGCACCAGCAGCAAGGTCAGCGGCATCGCGAGCGTCGCGACCAGCGCGGGCCATTCGGTCAGCGCGGGGCTGCGCGCGAAGCGATCGGTGCCGACCCACGCGGCAAATAGCGTCCAGCCAAGCGCGGCGAGAATCAACAGGGCAGGGGCGATCCGGTCGCGCCAGGCCGAGGGCGCAGCCTCGACCTCCTCGCCATCATCGGCCTCGGCCAACGGCGACATATCGAGCCAATCGCGCTCGGCGGACGACTCGGCCGCGGGCGGCGATGCGGTTTCGGGCACGGCGGCTTCCGCCGGCGCCTGCTGGTCCGCTTCCTGGTTTGCCGCGGAATCCCGCCACAATCCGACGATCTTCTTGTCCCCCGTCATCGGGCCATATTAGCATCAAATGGCCGTCATGGAACGGAAACTTAACCACAAACTGCCAAGACTGTGGAATGTCGTTCGATAGTGGCCCTCTGGACCGGTATATCAGTGCCGCCGTGGGCGACGATCCCGCCATGGCGGCGGAGCTGCGCGCGAGCTTTGCGGAGAGCGCGAACGAGCTTGCCGACCTGATGCGCCGCGCCCGTTGCGATGCCAATTGGCATGTCGCTGCGGAGCGGCTGAAGAGCCTTTCCGCGACCTTCGGCATCATCCCGCTGATTCAGCTCGCCGAAACTGCGATGGAGGGGGCGCCGGGCGACCCCGCGGTGCTTCGCGAGATCAACCGGGCCATCGAAACGATCACCTGACATCGCCCTGACGGGTTCAATTCCGGTTCAGCCGTTTCCCTGCATAAGAAATATCGATCCCGGCCGTCTTGCCATGGCAACGCTACGGGTTTAGCCGCGTATTGACCGCGGCTGAGCCCCCGCTTGCGTCATGGCAAGGCGGCCGTTTCTGAGGAGAGATTTCGATGTTGAAGCGTTTTCGCATGCTGCCGGCCACCGCGATGGCGGTCGCGCTCGGTTGCGCGCTGATGGCGACGGCTTCGGTGCCCGCCGCGGCGCAGGACAAGCCGAAAAAGGAAAAGAAGGGCAAGAAGGAAGAGCCCAAGGGCGCCACCATTCCCGCCAGCAAGGCCTTCGGCCCTGCGGTCAAGAAGATGATGGACGCGACCAACGCGAAGGACGCCGCGGCCCTGCAGGCCGCGCTGACCGAAGGCGAAGGTACGGCCGCCGAACCCGGCGACAAATATTGGCTCAACTATTACAAGCTTCAGCTTGGCATCCTGAACAAGGACAAGAATCTTCAGGCGGCCGGTCTCGACGGGATGCTCGATTCCGGGCTGACGCCGGCGGATAACCTCGCCACCTATAATTTCTTCGCGGGCAATTTTGCTTATTCCGACAAGAATTATCCGAAGGCGATCCAGCGGCTCGAAGCCGCGAAGGCCGCCGGCTCGACCGATCCGGCGCTGCCGGTGCTGCTGATGGACAGCTATCTCAGCAACAACCAGCTCGATCAGGGGATTGCCCTCGCGAAGGCCGCCGCCGATGCGAGCCGCGCCGCGGGCCAGCAGCCCTCGGACCAGCTTTATGTCCGCCCGATCAAGGCGTTGCAGGCGGCGAAGCGTAACGAAGAAGCCCTCGACCTGATGACGCTGCGCCTGCGCGACTATGGTCAGCCGCAGGTCTGGCGCCAGACGCTTTTCTCTGTGCTCCAGACCTCGCCGAGGACCGGTTCGGTGAAAGATCAGGAGTCCGTAACGCTCGACGCGCTGCGCCTGATGCGCGCCGCGGGTGCGATGAGCGATCGTCTCGAATATGACGAATATAGCTCGCTGGCGGCCGCGAATGCGCTGCCGGGCGAGGCTGTTGCGGTGATTGTCGAGGGCGAGCAGAAAAAGGTCTTCACCCCTGAGGATAGCAAGCTCAAGCCGCGCCGCGAGGACCAGAAGGCGCGGGCGGGCAACGAAGCCTCGACCATCGTCGCCTATTCAAAGCAGGCTTCGACCCTTGCGAAGCCGCAGACGGCCGGCGCGACCGCCGACGTGCTGGTGGGATACGGCCATTATGCCGATGCAATCCCGGCCTACCAGGCCGCGATCAACGGGGGCGGCGCCGACACCGAGATGTGGACCTACCGCCTCGGTGTCGCGCAGGCGCTTGCGGGCGACAAGGAAGCGGCAAAGGCCAGCTTCGCCAAGGTGACCGGCGCGCGCAAGCGGCTCGCTCAGCTGTGGGTGGTCAAGTTGGACAGCCCGCCGGCCGCCGCCGCCGCGGCGCCTCCCGCCGGCAGCTGATCGGTCAGCCGGCCAACATAAAAGGGCGCCATTCTCCGCGAATGGCGCCCTTTCCTTATGTCAAATCTCGACAGGAATGCCGGCGAGCTGCTTTGCGGTGCGGATGGTCAGCGACGTCTTCACGCTCGTCACATTGGGCGCGGACGTCAGGTGCGCGGTCAGGAAGGACTGGAAGCTTTGCAGGTCGCGCGCGACGACCTTCAACAGGAAGTCGATCTCGCCGTTCAGCATATAGCATTCGCGCACTTCGGGTAGCTGGCCGACATAATCCTCGAACGCCTTCAGGTCCGACTCGGCCTGGCTGCGCAGGCTGACCATGGCGAAAACGGTGATGCCATAGCCCAGCTTCGCGGCGTCCAGATCGGCATGATAGGATCGGATGACGCCCGATTCTTCCAGCGCCCGCACGCGGCGAAGACAGGGCGGTGCGGTCAGACCCACCATTTGCGCCAGCTCGACATTGGTCATCCGGCCATTTTTCTGCAGCTCTCCCAATATCTGCAGGTCAATCTGATCGAATTTCTGACTCGCCATCGTTGAAACATCCATCCTCGAAAAACTAGGATGACCATAATAATATTTCAGGCGAATGCAATTGTCCCACAATGTGACGTGGCCGCGGAAGGCACTTTCATGACCGGATGATTCACGCTAGCCGCTAAACATACGCTAACCAACAAAACTAGGGTGTGGGGCCGGCCTTGCGTGACTGCTGACTCGATGATCGCGACCATCTTGCGCCAGGCGCCAAAGGATCGCCGCGCAAGTATCGCGGCGTGGCGGCAGATATCCGATATTCTGGCGCAGCGCGGCAATCAACTGCCCGATGACGATATTCGCCGCGGGCTGCATGCGCTGGCGGTTTTGCGGCCTCAGATTCCCGAAAAAGTGCGCCGCGATTGCGCCGAAGCCATCGCTCGCCACGGGCGGTTTGCGCCGCTGGTCGCCTTCTATGCCAATGACGTTCCTGCGGTGTCCAACGCCATGCTGCGTCGGGCGCGGTTGTCCGAGGCTGACTGGCAGGCGCTGCTTCCCGCGACGGGCGCGACGGCACGGTCGATCCTCGCCGGCCGCGACGATCTGCCGCACGATGTCCGCCGCGCGCTCGACAGCCTCGGCGCCGGATCGGTGGCCTTGCCCCAGCCCGAAGAGGCCGCCGCGACCGCGCCAGAACCGACGGCCAATGCGGCTCCGGCGCTGGAGGCCGCGCACAGCCAGATCAGCGAGCTTGTCCGCCGAATCGACAAATTCCAGTCGGCGCGCGAACATCGCCCCGCGGCGCGGCCTGCGCGCACCGCCTTCCTGTTCGAAACCGGCGCAGACGGCGTCATCCACTGGGTCGACGGCATTACTCGCGGCGCGGCGATCGGCCTGACGATCGCCGATGCCGCCTTCGGGGGCGAGCCGGGGACCGACGCGGCGGCGGCGGGCGCCTTTCGCCAGCGCGCCGAAATCGTCGATGCGCGCATGGTCCTCGAGGGACTCGAGAGCGAATCCGGCGAATGGCGCTTTTCGGCGTTGCCATGGTTCGATCCGGCGACGGGCCAGTTCCGCGGCTATCGCGGCAGCGCGCGGCGGCCCAGCCAGCGCGAAATGCCCTATGGCCGCCCCACCGGCCAGGAATCGGGCGATTCGATCCGGCAGCTGATCCACGAATTGCGCAGTCCGCTGAATGCGATTTCGGGATTTTCCCAGATCATTTCGGGCCAGATGTTCGGGCCGGTCAGCGCCGCGTACCGGACGATGGCCGAGCAGATCGTCACCGACGCGAATGCGGTCCAGCAGATCATCGACGATCTGGAGACGGCCGCCCGCGCGTCGAACGCGCCGCCGCCCCGGGAATTGCTGGTCGGCGATGTCGCCGATATCGGGCTGGTGATGACGCAGGTCGAAAGCGACCTGGCGACCCTTCTTGCCGAACACCGCATCGACGTCAGCATCTCGCGCGTCGGCGGCCCGTTCCTGGCGCAGGCGGACGACGCCAATTCGCGGCGCATGATCGGGCGGCTGCTGACCGCGATGGTCGATATTTCGGAGCCGGGCGCGATCCTCGTCGGCCAGCTCGTCACCGAACCCGCGCAGGACGACATGCTGCAACTGCGGATCGTCCGCCCGCTCGCGATCCGGTTCGCGACCGCGGCCGAACTGCTCGACCCCGGCTTCAGCCCCGAAGGCGAGGCGCCGGGAGCCGCCATCCTCAGCCTCGGCTTTTCGCTGCGGCTCGTTGACAGCCTCGCGCGCAGCGTAGGCGGCCGTCTCGACATCGGGCATAACGCCTTGACCTTGCACCTTCCCTCCGCCAACCCAAGGGCCGATACGGAGCTCGGCATCCAGCAGAGCGAGTAAGCCGCGCCCCAAGGCGGGCGGGCAAAGGGGATCGTGGTGGCGCCCGCGGGCAACTTCCAGTCATATCCGCCGGCATCGGAGCTGGTCGCGCTGAATGCTGGCGAGCGCCCGCGCTTCTGGGTCACGATCGACACCGAAGAGGATTTCGACTGGTCTGCCCCTTTCGCGCGCTCGGGCTTCGGGCTCGATTCGGTTCCGGCGCTCGCCATATGCCAGCAATATTTCGAGCGGGCTGCGGTCAAGCCGATCTACCTCGTCGATTGGCCGATCGTGCAGGACGACCGCGCCGTCGCGATATTGGGCGACGCGCTCAGCGGCGGGCGGTGCGATGTCGGCGCACAGCTTCATCCGTGGGTGACGCCGCCGCACGAAGAGGACGTGAACGAGCGCAACAGCTACACCGGCAATCTCCCCGCCGCGCTCCAGCATGCAAAGATGACGGCGCTGCGCGACGCGATCGTGGCGCGGTTCGGAATTGCTCCGACGGTCTATCGCGCCGGGCGCTACGGCCTTGGCGAAGACAGCGCCGCGATGCTCGCCGAACTCGGCTTTCGCTGCGATACGTCGGTTCGTTCGGGTTTCGACTATCGCGGCGGGCACGGTCCCGACTATCGCGCTGCCCCGCGCAAGCCCTGGTGGGTGAAAACCGCATACGGCGCCGTGCTGGAAGTACCGGTCACGACGGTGTTTGGCGGTCTTTTGGGCGAGGCGGGGCGGGGTGTCTATCATGCGATCGCGCGCAACGGCATGCACGCGGGCGCCGCGCTGGCCCGGCTGGGTCTCGTCGAGCGGATCGCTTTGACGCCCGAGGGCATTCCTGCCGAGCGCGCGTGCCGCGGCATTGACATCGCGCTCGATCAGGGGCTGCCGGTCCTCAACTTTTCGTTCCACTCGCCCTCGCTGCAGCCCGGCAACACGCCCTATGTCCGCACGGCCGACGATCTCGATGCCTTCTATCGCTGGTGGGACGTCGTCCTCGCGCATTTGGCCGCGCGCGGGGTCGAGCCGATCGACAGCGCCGGGATCCTGACGCTCGCGTCCCGAAAAGCGCCGCCGGCATAAGCCAAGCCGCTTGCCAATCATCGGCCCGCTCCGCTATCGCCTCTGCAACCCCACGGGGGCCTGTAGCTCAATGGTTAGAGCTGGCCGCTCATAACGGCTAGGTTGCGGGTTCGAGTCCTGCCGGGCCCACCATTTCCCATCTCCATAATCGCTTGCAAAATGAAACTCGTCGCGGTCCAGTGTGGCCCGAAGAGGAGAGGGAATATGGCGGTGATGCGGACGATCCTGCTTGGCGGCCTGGCGGTCGCGGCGGTGGTGGCGGGAACGGTGGCAGTGCGCACGGCCAGCTTCGCACCGAAGGACATCGCCGACGGCCGCGACGTGACGCTTGCCGCTGCGCCGCCCTATGACATCGGCGCTGCGGTGCGGCATTTGAGCGCCGCGGCACAGATCCGCACGGTCTCCAACCAGAATGTTGCGGACAACGAGGTCGCCGAATGGGACCGGCTGCATGGCTGGCTCGCGTCGACCTATCCCGCCGTGCACGCTGCGATGGAGCGCACAATCCTGCCCAATCGGACCCTGATCTATCATTGGGCGGGCAGCGATGCCTCGCTGGCGCCGATCATCGTCATGGCGCATCAGGATGTCGTACCGGTCACGCCGGGGACCGAGGGCGACTGGAAATATCCGCCGTTCGCGGGGATAATCGCCGAGAAGGCGGTGTGGGGCCGCGGGACGGTCGACGACAAGGGGTCGCTGATCGGCCTCTTCGAAGCGCTCGAAGCGCTGGCGAAGGCCGGCTTCAACCCGAAGCGGGGCATCTATCTGGTCTCCGGCCATGACGAGGAGGCGGGCGGCACCGGCGCGATCGCGGCGGCCGCCAAGCTGAAGGCCGCGGGCGTGAAAGCGATCTTCACGCTCGACGAGGGCAGCATCGTCCTTACCGACACGCCGGTGATCGACGGGCCCTCGATCATGATCGGGATCGCCGAAAAGGGCTATGCTACGCTGAAGGTGACGGCCAACGCGCCGGGCGGCCACAGCTCGATGCCGCCCGCCGAAACCGGGGTCGAGACGCTGGCGAAGGCGATCCTCGCGATCACCGCCAAGCCATTCCCGCTCGAAATGCGCGGACCCGGCGCGTCGATGATCGAGGCGCTGGCCGCAAAGAAAGGTGGATCGACGAAGATGGCGGTCGCGAATCAGTGGCTGTTCGGCCCGCTACTGAAGCGGCAGCTCGGGGAAGCGCCGACGACCGCCGCCGCCTTTCACACGACGATCGCCCCGACGATGCTGGAGGGCAGCCCCAAGGAGAATGTCCTGCCGCAATCGGCAAGCGCGCTGATCAACTATCGCATCGCCCCCTGGAACAGGTCGGCCGACGTGATGGCGCGCGCCAAGGCGGCCGCCGGAACCAAGGTCGATCTCGCCTGGGTCAAACCGCCGCGCGAGCCTTCGCGCGTCTCCTCTACCAGCTCGCAAGGCTGGAAATGGATCGCCGCTGCTGCGCGCGCCGATGCCCCCGATGCCGTCCTGACCCCGACACTCGTCGTCGCGGGCACCGACAGCCGCAGCATGGAGCCGGTCTCGGAGGACGTCTATCGCTTCATGCCGATGCATTTCAGCCTCAAGGAATCGGCGATGATCCACGGCACCAACGAGCATATGAAGATCGACAGCTTCAAACGCATGATCGATTTCTACGCCCGGCTGATTGCGACCTCTGCGGGATAGCGGGATAGACTTGCCGTCAAACCCTGTCTAAGGCGCCCGCACGGTCGGGGAGTAGCGCAGCCCGGTAGCGCGCCTGCTTTGGGAGCAGGATGTCGCAGGTTCGAATCCTGTCTCCCCGACCAGTTTCCCGGAAAACTCCCGAGCGATAGCGAGGGCATCCGCCTCCCACATGGCTTAACGCCGCACTAAACATTTGCGATTACAGGTCCTTCCAGAGGACCAGCACGTGACCAAGGTGGGCGACAGACTGAGCAAGCTACTTGCGGCGCTATGCGCGCTGCTTGCGGCGCTGTGCGTGGCGAGCCCCGCTGCCGCAGCGCCCTGCTATTATGCGACGTCGCAAGGCTCCACCGGCCCCGCCGACTGGCAGACCTATTGCTGGCTCGATCTCAGCACCTACAACGACACGACCGCGCGCACAGCGGCTGGCCAGAACTTCTCCTTCACGCTGCCCGACGGTACGGTGATGACCTTCAACATGCGCGTTTCGGGCGCAGCGGCGACCTCGGCGGCTTCGCCGTCATGGACCGGCGCCGCGGTCGGCAATACCGCCTTTCTGGGCATCGCGGGCCGCCCGATCCTGTATCAGACCGCGGCCGGCACCACGACCGTCCAGATCACTGGCATCACGCTGACCCCGCCCACCTCGGGCACGGTCAGCGCCTATATGTTCGTCGGGGCCGACGGCGAATCCTCGAACGGCGGGGAATCGCTGTCGTTTCAGACCAACGGCGGTAACTGGCAATTGCTCGATACGGCCGGGCCGATCAGCGGATCGACCTATCCGACCGCTTCGGGGGCAGGGACGAACACCTTCAGCGTCACCGGCGCCAGCGGCAATGTCGGCGCCTATATCGTCGGTTCGGTGTCACCGACGTCAGTGACGACGACGCTGGTCGGCAGCGGGCTGCAGGGAACGATGTTCGCGGTGCGCTTCGCCTCGATCCGCCTGACGACGCAGATTTCGGGCGCGCGGCTCAGCGCCGCCGACCAGTTCACCTTTTCGATCAACGCGACCAGCGGCGGCGCGACGCTGGCGTCGGGGACGTCGAGTGGCACCAGCCTCGGCCCGTTTACTGCGGCTGCATTGTCGAGCACCGCGGCGATCCCGATCACGCTCAACCAATCGATGGCGGCGGGCAGCAGCAGTGCGATCGCCAAATATCGCTCGTCGCTGTCCTGTACCAACAGCGCGACGGGGACCGGCACGGTGCTGCCGACGAATGCGATCACGACATCCTATAATTTCGGCACACTGGCGTTCGGCGATGCGGTGTCATGCACCTTCACCGAGACGCCTTTCCCGCATCTGACGCTGTCCAAGCTGCTCGGATCGGGCGGTCGGCAGTTTGCGGGCGACCAGTTCGCGTTGGCCATCAATCAGGGCGCGACCGTCGTCGCGACGACCACCACGACCGGCACCGGCTCGACCGTGACCAACGGCGCGACCGCCCAGACACAGGTGGTCGCAGGCACTGCCTACACGCTGACCGAGGCGGCGAGCGGCACGACGACGCTCGGCCAATATACCGCCGTGCTCGCCTGCACCAACGCCGCATCCTCCGCCACTGTCCTGCCCACGAGCGTCGGCGGCAGCGTCACGCCGCAGATGGGCGACGTCATCAGCTGCACCATCACCAACACCCGGCGCGCGTCGAATGCGACCCTCGACATGACGAAGACGTCGGCGCTAGTGTCCGATCCGCTCAACGGCGCGCTCAATCCGAAGGCAATCCCCGGCGCGATCGTGCGCTACAGCTTTCAGGTCCAGAACAGCGGCCCCGCTGCCGTCGACAGCAACACGTTGCTGATCGTCGATACGCTGCCGCTGCAGATCGCGATCGGCTCCGCCGCGGCGCCGATCTTCACCCAAGGCTCGCCGACGAGCGGACTGACCTTCAACAGCGCGACCGACATCCGCTACTCCAATTCGGCGACCAAGCCCGCGACCTTCGCCGCCTGCACCTACACGCCGGTCGCCGCCTATGATCCCGCGGTCAAATATGTCTGTCTGCGCCCCCAAGGCGCGATGGCGGGATCGACGGGTACGCCGACCAGCTTCACGATCAGCCTGCAGGGGCAGATCAACTAGGGCGCCGGCGTATTCGAGGTGGGGATCCGACATTCTCACCATGATCCCCGGCGAAAGCCGGGGTCCAGAGCGGCCCACCGCCAGATTTGCGTCAGAATGCCCTGGGCCCCGGCTTTCGCCGGGGATCACAATGGTCGTTTCCGACCCAGATGCATCTCAGCGACGGCCCATCCGGGCAAAGAAAAAGGCGGCCTTCCCGAAGGAAGACCGCCCGTTTCTCGTTTCAGTCATTGCCCCGAAGGGCTGCGACTTACTTCTTTTCTTCAGCCGGAGCGGCCGGAGCAGCTTCAGCCTTGGCAGCGTCGGCCGGAGCGGCAGCGGCGTCAGCCGGAGCAGCGGCTTCGGCGCCAGCAGCGGCGGCGTCGGCACCAGCAGCGGCGGCTTCAGCGCCGGCAGCGGCGGCGTCAGCGCCTTCTTCAGCAACAGCTTCAGCGGCCGGAGCTTCGGTGGTGGCTTCTTCAGCAGCCTTTTCACCGCAAGCGGCGAGGGCGAACATGCTGGCAGCAACGGCGATAGCAGCAAACTTCTTCATGATGTGTGGGCTCCCTAAAATGCCTTTACGCGCTGGGAAAGGTTTCCCGTGACGCGAGCCGCGGGATTTACCCGGTCCACGCCAATCGTCAACAAAAATAATTGAGATGCCCGCACGCGCGCGGGAATCTGTCATTTCTCCGTCACACTTAGGGGAGCTCGCCGTCGCTGCTGTCGGCGAGAATCGCCAGAGTCGCGGCCCAAACCGCGACATTCTGCCGCAATTGCGCGGGGTCGATCTTGTCGAGCGTGTCGTCCGGCGTGTGGTGGAGATCGAAATAGCGGGTGCCATCCTGCGCCAGGTCGACCGCCGGAACGCCGGCCTGCACGAGCGCCCCGATATCGGCGCCGCCATTGGCGGGCTGCTTGCCGCGCACGACGCCGAACGGCATCACAGCCGCCGCGATCCGGTCGGCGAGAGTCTTGGCGCTGTCGGGCAGTTTGAAATCGACGCGCCAGACGCGATCGGCGCCGAAATCGGATTCGAGCGCGGCGGCGTGCTTTTCTTTGCCATGCTTATCGAAATAGGCCTTGCCGCCGAACACCCCGACCTCCTCGGCGCCCGCCCACAATATGCGGATCGTGCGGCGCGGCTGGCCGGCGCTCATTACATGCTTCGCCGCGGCGGTGATGATGCCGCAACCCGCGGCATCGTCGATCGCGCCGGTGCCGAGGTCCCAGCTGTCGAGGTGGCATGCGACGATGACCGGGCTTGCGGCGGGGTCGCTGCCGGGCACTTCGGCGATGACATTGCCCGAATGCTTGGTGCCGAGATTCTGCGGCGTCAGCACCAATTTCAACCGCAGCGGCTCGCCACTCGGTCCCGCGCGCTTCCACTGGCGGACCAGCTGGTCGGCATCGGGGTTCGATATCGCGCCCGCCGGGATCGGCTTCACACCGGCCTCGAAATTGGTCACGCCGGTATGCGGATTGCGGTGCGCATCGGTGCCGATCGAGCGGATGACGATCGCCGCCGCGCCCTTTTTCGCGGCGACGTTCGGCCCGGTGAAGCGCCCGCGGCCGTAATAGCCATAGCCGCTGCCGTCCTGTGTCGGCTGCATCTTGTGGTCGATGAAGACGATCTTGCCTTTCACCTGGCTGTCCGCCGCCGCGGCGAGCGCGTCGAAGCTGTCGAAATAGGCGACATCGCCCTCGATGCCCTTGGCGCCGGTCGACGCCGAATTGCCGAGCGCGGCGATGGCGAGCTTCTGCGATAGAAACGGACTTGTCAGCCACGCCTGCTCTTCGCCGCGCACCCAGACGGGCATGTCGAACTGTTCCTCGCGGACATTGGCGAAACCCATCGCCTGCAGCCGCGCGACCGCCCAGCGCCGCGCCGCGGCCTCGGCCTCGGTCCCCGCCATGCGCGGGCCGATCTCGGTCGTGAGGTCTTCGGTGATCGACCAGGCGACCCCGTCGTTCTGGGCCAGGTCGACGGCCGTCGTCGGCGGCGAGGCGGAGGCGCTGGTGGTGGCGAGCAACAGTGCGGCGATCCCGGCAAGCCGGGCAGGGGTGGGGGCAATTTTCATGCGGCTTTCGTAACGCGCCGCCTCGCGCGCGCAAGCGTGGATTGCCCCGATGATTGCCAACGCCGCGCCCTTTCGCTAACCGGCGCGCAACTCTCCCGGCCGCACCGCGGCCCAGCCCCCATCGGAGCATATCATGGCCGCCCAATATAGTTTCGTAATGAAGGGTCTGAGCAAGACCTATCCCGGCGCGCAGAAGCCGACGCTGAACAACCTCAGCCTGCAATTCTACCCCGATGCCAAGATCGGCATCGTCGGCCCGAACGGCACCGGCAAGTCGACCCTGATGAAGATCATGGCCGGCATCGACAAGGAATTCACCGGCGAAGCATGGCCCGGCGAAGGCATCACCGTCGGCTATCTGGCGCAGGAGCCGCAGCTCGACCCGACCAAGACGGTCAAGGAGAATGTCATGGACGGCGTCCGCCCCGTCGCCGACATGCTCGACCGTTTCAACGAGATCAGCACGCTGATGGCCGATCCGCCCGAGGACGCCGATTTCGACGCGCTCATGGAGGAAATGGGCACGCTGCAGGAAAAGATCGACGCGATCGACGGCTGGACGCTCGACAACCAGCTCGAAATCGCGATGGAAGCGCTTCGCTGCCCGCCGGGCGACTGGAGCGTCGAGAACCTTTCGGGCGGTGAAAAGCGCCGTATCGCGCTGACCCGCCTGCTGCTCGAAAAGCCGTCGATCCTGCTGCTCGACGAACCGACCAACCATCTCGACGCCGAAAGCGTCGCTTGGCTCGAAAAGCATCTCGTCGACTATCCGGGCAACGTCATCCTCGTCACCCACGACCGCTATTTCCTCGACAATGTCGTGAACTGGATCCTCGAACTCGATCGCGGCCGCTACTTCGTCTACGAAGGCAATTATTCGACCTATCTCGAAAAGAAGGGCAAGCGCCTCGAACAGGAAGCGCGCGAGGACCAGGGCCGCCAGAAGGCGATCAAGGACGAGCTCGAGTGGATCCGGCAGTCGCCCAAGGCGCGCCAGGCCAAGTCGAAGGCGCGTATCAAATCGTTCGACCAGCTCGTCGAGGCGCAGGAAAAGCGTACCCCCGGCAAGGCGCAGATCGTCATCCAGATTCCGGAACGCCTGGGCGGCAAGGTGATCGAGGTCGCGAACATCTCGAAGGCTTATGGCGACAAGCTGCTGTTCGAGAATCTGTCGTTCACGCTTCCGCCCGGCGGCATCGTCGGCGTGATCGGTCCGAACGGCGCCGGCAAATCGACGCTTTTCAAGCTGATTACCGGGCAGGAAACCCCCGACAGCGGCAGCGTCACGATCGGCGACACCGTGCGGCTCGGCTATGTCGACCAGAGCCGTGACGCGCTCGACCCGAACAAGAATGTCTGGGAGGAAATCTCGGGCGGCCATGAGCTGATGAGCATCGGCAAGCACGAGATGCAGACGCGTGCCTATGTCGGGGCGTTCAACTTCAAGGGCGTCGACCAGCAGAAGAAGGTGGGCCAGCTCTCGGGCGGTGAACGCAACCGCGTCCACCTGGCGAAGATGCTCAAGGAGGGGGGCAACGTCCTCCTGCTCGACGAACCGACCAACGACCTCGACACGGAAACGCTCGCGGCGCTCGAGGAAGCGCTCGAGAATTTCGCCGGCTGCGCGGTGGTCATCAGCCACGACCGCTTCTTCTTGGATCGCCTGGCGACGCACATCCTGGCGTTCGAGGGCGACAGCCATGTCGAATGGTTCGAGGGCAATTTCGAGTCATACGAAGAGGACAAGATCCGCCGCCTCGGCGACGGCGCGACGCGGCCGCACGCCACCTCGTACAAGAAGCTGTCGCGCTAAGCTTTGTGGCGGGGGAGGCGGTGCCAATAGCTTCGCCCATATCGTCGAGCGCGATCCGCATGGACGCGGACGCGCTCAACGACTTCCTCGCGGCCGCCTTCCCGCACTCGGAACCCGGCTCGCGCGGCAGCGTCGTCTCGGCTGCGCCCGGCCATATCCGGGCGCGGATGGACCCGGGCGACACGGCGCTGCGTCCCGGCGGGCTGATCTCCGGCCCGACCCAGATGGGTTTCGCCGACATGGCCGCCTATGCGCTCGTCCTCGCGCACATTGGCCCCGTGGCGATGGCGGTGACGAGCGCGCTCAACTATCAGTTCCTCCGTCCGTGCCGTCCCGGCCCGCTGTTCGCCGACGCACATTTGCTGCGCCTCGGCAAGCGGCTCGCGGTGATGGATATCCGCATCTGGACCGACGATGCCGACAAACCCGTCGGTCAGGCGAATGTGACTTACGCGATTCCGTGATTGGGCGATGGTCGGATTCGACCGAAGCGCGACATTTAAAGCATCGTCATCCTGAACTTGCTTCAGGATCCATGGACCGCCATTTCCTCAAGCGCTGCGCCGGGCGAGAATTCAGACCATGGATGCTGAAACGAGTTCAGCATGACGAAAATTGAATGGCTGAAATCCACCCCAGGGCGTCGCCCCAAAATCCCGCTTTCCTACATTATTCCGCTATGCCAGCATCCCTCTGGCTCTTTGATTTCGTGAAAAATCCCGCTCCTCCGCTTAAAGCGACAAAGGAGACACTCTCGACGCGTACATCCGTATCCTTTGTCGCTTTAAGCCCGTCCCGAGCTTGTCGAAGGGGCCACAAAGGACACGATTCGAATGCGTGCATGCGGGGCTTTTGTGGCTCTAAGCCTCAATATTCTAGCGATGGATACCAGTCGGTCCCGCGCCCGGCGGGGGTCAGGTCGAGGATCGTCCACAGGCTCGCAATGTCGGGCGCGTCGCGCGGGTCCTGCCCCGGATCAGCCATTTCGGCGGTCATTTCGCTGCGCCAGAACAACCGCACGCTGCTGCCGGTCTTTTTGAACACGACCAACGCCGGATTCTCGCTGCCGTCCGCGTTCAGCAGATTGAAATCGCGCGCATAGTCGTCGCCGACCGTCTGGACGAAATCGAGCCCCCGCCAGCCGCGCTCGGCCGCAAAGGCCTGTTGCCGCTCGACCGGGCTGCGCCCGAAAATCTTGAGCGCGACGCGCTGTTCGATGTCTTTCGCATTGCCGTCGACCGCTCCCAGCCAGTTGGTGCACATGGGGCAGGGGCGCTCGCGATCCGGCCCGTACATCCAGAAATAGCTGACAAGCGTGTCGTGATGGCCGAAAAGGTCGGCAAGACCGCCTTCGACGCCATTCGCGTCGCGGAACCGATAATCCTTCATCAGCGGCCCCGGCGGCAGCGCCCGGCGCTGCTCCGCGACGCGCGACATCTTGCGGCGCAGGTCGATCTCCTCGGCCAGCAGCGATTTGCGGGCCTTGGTGTAATTATCGTCTTCGCCAGGAAATGCGCGCCGCCGCGACGCCAGGGCCGGCGCGGCGAGTAAGGGTTGGCGAAGCGCCATGGGTTTCTCCGTAAATCTGCGACCTCCAGCCGCTTTGCCACCCCGTCATAAAAGGGCAAAATCGGCTGCCCGCAAATCGCGGGCGGCTGGGCGTCAAATGAGCAGATTCGGCGACGAAATGCGGGCTGGCGCTCAGGCGGGCGCAAATTCTCCCGTCGCGTCGTCCATCACATGCAGCACGCCGTCGCTGATCGCAAAGAAGGCGCCGCGCAGTTTCAGCGTGCCGCGATTTTCCTTCTCCTGAATACAGGGAAAGGTGCGCAGATTGTCTATGCTGACGCGCACCGCCGCCATTTCCATCGCCCGGCCGGCCTCGCGGTTGTCTAAATCGGGATGGTCGGCGCGCACCGCGGCGCTCGCCTCGTCGAGCATCGCGATCCAGTCGGCGATGAAGCCGCCGCGACCGGGCTCGGCGCCCGCCATCGATCGATGGAGCGCAGCATGGCAGCCGCCGCACAGGCCGTGGCCCATCACGACGATTTCCTCTACCTTCAGGAATTGGACGGCAAATTCCAGCGCGGCCGACACGCCGTGGCGGCCCGGCGTCGTCTCGAAGGGCGGCACCAGCGCCGCGACGTTGCGCACGACGAAGATTTCACCCGGATTGGTATCGAAAATTTGCGACGGCTCGACGCGGCTGTCGGAGCAGGCGATCACCATCACCTTGGGCGATTGCCCCTCCGCCAGTTCATCCCAGCGCTCGCGCTGCGTCTGCCAGCCGCCGTTCCGGAAGCGGCGATATCCTTCGATCAGGTCGGTGAAGTGAGTCATGCGCGCGCCTTAGCATAGGATACGAGGTTGAGAAGAGGCGCATGCGCGACTATGTGGGCGGCATGAACGCTCCCGCACAGCCCCCCGTTCCCGCGCAGCGCCAGCGCAAGCCCGACTGGATTCGCGTCAAGGCGCCGACCAGTCCCGGTTATGCTGAAACCAAGCGGCTGATGCGCGACCTCAACCTGCATACGGTGTGCGAGGAAGCAGCGTGCCCGAACATCGGCGAATGCTGGACGAAGAAGCACGCGACGGTGATGATTCTCGGGGACACCTGCACGCGCGCCTGCGCTTTCTGCAACGTCAAGACCGGCATGCCGCGCCCCGTCGACCTGCTCGAGCCCGAACATACGGCGGCCGCGGCGGCTAAGATGGGCCTGACGCACATCGTCATCACATCGGTCGACCGCGACGACCTGCCCGACGGCGGCGCCAGCCAGTTCGTTAAGGTTATCCAGGCATTGCGCCGCGAAACCCCGCAGACGACGATCGAAATTCTGACGCCGGACTTTCGCAACAAGCCCGAAAGTGCGGTCGCTGCGATCGTCGATGCGCGGCCGGACGTCTATAATCACAATCTCGAAACCGTGCCGCGGCTCTATCCGACCATCCGCCCGGGTGCGCGCTACTATGCGTCGCTCCGCCTGCTCGAAAGCGTCAAGCGCCGCGATCCTTCGATCTTCACCAAGTCGGGGATCATGATGGGCCTCGGCGAGGAGCGGATGGAGGTCCATCAGGTGATGGACGATATGCGCAGCGCCGACATCGATTTCATGACGATGGGCCAGTATCTTCAGCCGACGCCGAAGCACGCCAAGGTCGTCGACTTCGTGACCCCGCAGGCGTTCGACGCCTATGCGCAGATCGCGCGCGCCAAGGGCTTCCTTCAGGTCGCCTCGTCGCCGCTCACGCGCTCCAGCTATCACGCCGGCGACGATTTCGAACGGATGCGCGCGGCGCGCGAAGCGCAGCTGGCGCGCGCCAAGGCGGACTGACCGGGTTTTGCCGCGGCACCAAGAGACGCGCGAGCTGCCGTACAGCGCCGAACAGATGTTCGCGCTGGTTACCGACATCGCGCGCTATCCCGAGTTCCTGCCCTGGGTGATCGCGCTCCGCGTCCGCAGCGACACCGAGGATCAGGCGGTCGCCGACATGATCGTCGGCTTCAAGGGCCTGCGTGAGAGCTTCTCGTGCCGCGTCCACAAGGAACGGCCGCGCCTCGTGACCGTCAGCTATATCGACGGACCGATGAAGCACCTCGAAAATGAATGGCATTTCGCGCCGCTCGAAAACGGTGGCTGCCGCGTCGATTTCATGGTCGACTTCTCATTCCGCAGCCGCGTGTTCGAAACGCTCGCCGGGCAGATGTTCGACAAGGCGCTCCGCAAGATGATCGCCGCGTTCGAAACGCGGGCAGGGGAGCTTTACGGCGCCGGAAGCGCAATATCCTCCGACGGTCGCAGCGCGTCCCTTTCGGGCTGAAGCAGGTCGAGTGCAAAGAGAGTCGCGGCCTGGCGGATCGCGGCGCGGTCGGTCGCTTGGAACTGCACACGCTGGGTGAAATAATCGTCGGGATCCTGGCCGCGAAGCGCGCGTGCGAAGACGACAAGGCCCACTGGCTTGCGTTCCGACCCGCCGCCGGGGCCCGCGATTCCGGTGATGGCCACCGCGACATCGGCGTCGCTGTTCGCCAGCGCGCCGGCGGCCATCGCCCATGCCGTCGCCAGCGCTACCTCGCCGAAGGTTTCGAGTATCTCGCTGCTGACATCGAGTTGCTTTTGCTTGGCGTCGGCCGAGTAAGTGATGAACCCCGCGGAAAAGACGTCCGAGCTTCCGGCAATGTCGGTCAGCGCGGCGCTGACCATGCCGCCGGTGCAGCTTTCGGCGACGGCAATCCGTCTGCCCACCGCACGGTTCGCGGCGAGGACAGCCGCGGCCAGTTGATCGCGCTCGGCAAGGCGCGCTTCTGCGTCGAAAACCACTCTCAATTCTCCGGAAGTTCCAAGGTCGCTACGGCCTGGGCGGCGATCCCCTCGCGGCGGCCGGTGAAGCCCAGCCGCTCGGTCGTTGTCGCCTTCACACTAACGCGTTCGACCGGAATCGCAAGGATTTCGGCGATCCGCGCCCGGATGGCGGGGCGGTGCGGGCCGATTTTCGGGGCTTCGGCGATGATCGTCAGGTCGACATGCGCGAGACGCCCGCCGCGCGCCGCGACTCGTCCGCCGGCGAAGGCGAGGAAGCGGTGCGACGCGGCGCCGCGCCATTGCGGGTCGCTGGGCGGAAAATGGTCGCCGATGTCGCCGTCGGCAAGCGCGCCGAGGATGGCGTCGGTGATCGCATGCAATGCAACGTCGGCATCGCTATGCCCTTCAAGTCCATGACTATGTTCGATTTCTATCCCGCCGATCCACAGCGGCTTGCCTGCAACGAGGCGGTGAACGTCATAGCCCATGCCGACCGCGGTTCGCATCGTTCCAGTTCCCAAAAGCCCCGCGAGGATCGCCATATCCTCGGCATATGTCAGTTTGTGGAGCCGGGCGTCGCCCGGCACGGCGGCAACGGCAATGCCAAGCCGCCGGACAAGCTGCGCATCGTCGGTCGCCGCCGCTTCTACGGCCGCGAGGTGCGCGCGTCTGAGGGTGCCGAGGCGGAACGCCTGCGGCGTCTGGACGCGCGCGAGGGCGCTGCGATCGACGACTTCTCCCGCTTCGCCATGCGCCTGTTCGACCAGCGTGTCGGGAACCGGCAAGGTCGGGATCGCCGCCTCGGCGGTTTCCAGCGCCGCGAGCAGGCGGTCGATCACGTCGGCCGTCAATCCGGGGCGCGCGGCGTCGTGCACGAGTACCAGCGCCTCGTCCTCCCAGCCGTCGAGGGCCTGCAAGGCATTGCCGACCGATTGCTGGCGCTCGACACCCGGATCGGCACAAATCCAGCCGTTCGAGATGCCATCCACCGCTGCCACGACGTCACCCTTCGCCACCAGCACGCCCAGCGAAATCGCCGGATGCGCGTCGAACGCATCGACGCTCCAACGCAGAACGGCCTTGCCACCGAGCAATTCGATCTGCTTCGGTTGGTCGAAACCTGCGCGTTTGCCAGTGCCCCCGGCAAGCAGGATCGCGGCGACCCGCGGGGCAGGCAAAGGCGTGGACTCGGTCATCAGCCGCGCCGGTTAGCGCAGCCGCGCCTTGCGGGAAAGCCGCTTAGCGTGTAGGGGCTGCTCAAAATTTAGGCAATTCGAACGAAAGCTTCCCGCCATGGCGCCGCTGCGGCCCATTCAGATCGGCAACATCACCATCGCGGATCCCGTGATCCTCGCGCCGATGACGGGCGTCTCCGACCTGCCGTTCCGCAAGCTCGTGCGCTATTACGGCTCGGGGCTGAACGTCACCGAGATGATCGCCAGCCAGGCCGCGATCCGTGAAACGCGCCAGTCGATCCAGAAGGCGGCTTGGGACCCGGTCGAGGAGCCGGTATCGATGCAGCTGGTCGGTTGCACTCCCTATGAAATGGGTGAGGCGGCGAAGCTCAACGAGGATCGCGGCGCGGCGATCATCGACATCAACATGGGCTGCCCCGTGCGCAAGGTCACGAATGGCGATGCGGGCTCGGCGTTGATGCGCGACCTGAAACTTGCCGCCGCGCTGATCGACAGCTGCGTCAAGGCGGTGTCGGTGCCGGTGACGGTCAAGATGCGCATGGGCTGGGACCACGACAGCCTCAACGCCCCCGAACTCGCCCATATCGCCGAGGATCTCGGTGCGAAGCTGGTCACGGTCCACGGCCGCACGCGCAACCAGATGTATCGCGGCGAGGCCGATTGGAGTTTCGTGCGCAAGGTTAAGGACGCGGTGTCGATCCCCGTCATCGTCAACGGCGACATCTGCTCGCCCGACGACGCCAAGGCCGCGCTCGCGCAGAGCGGCGCCGACGGCGTGATGATCGGCCGCGGCGCTTATGGCCGGCCCTGGCTGCTCGGGCAGGTAATGGCCGCGCTGCGCGGCGAGGCCGAGCGGCCCGACCCCGGCCTCGACGAGCAATATGACGTCATTACATCGCACTACCGCGCGATGATTGATCATTATGGCGAGATGACGGGCGTCAACATGGCGCGCAAGCATCTCGGCTGGTACGTCAAGGGGCTGCACGGCTCGGCCGAGTTCCGCAACAAGGTCAACCAGATCCCCGACAGCAAGGGCGTGCTCGACGCGCTGGAAGCCTTCTATGGCCCGCATTTGACCAAGGCGGCTGCGTGAGCGCGCTGACGTCGAGCATCCCGACGTTCGACCATGACGAGATTATCCAGTCGCACCCGATCGCCACGCTACTCATCGACAAGGGCGGGGTGATTCTGTTCGTCAACGCCGCCGCCGAGCAGCTGTGCAACATCGGTCGCGCCGCAATGGTCGGGCGCGTCGTCTATGACGTGATCGGTATGGATCGCGGTTATCGCCAGCGGATGAACGATCCCGCGACCTCCGCCCTCTTCGCGCACCGCGCCGAAATCTCGCTCGGCGGGCGCAAGTCGGCGTTCGTTGACATGCAGATGGTGCCCTATGGCCGCAGTGGGCATCGCATCCTGACGCTCGTTCCCTCGCAAAGCGATACCGAGCTGATGGGCGGCGCGATCGGACGTTCGGGACGCGCCGCGGGGGCGGCGGCGTCGATGCTGGCGCACGAGATCAAGAATCCGCTCGCGGGCATCAAGGGTGCGGCGCAGCTTCTCGCGCGCAAAACCGATACGAGCGGCGAACGTTTCACGTCTCTGATCTGCGCCGAGGTCGACCGGATCACGACGTTGATCGACCAGATGGAGCATTTCTCGCGCGGCCAGCCGATCGCGTGCGTTCCGCTCAACCTCTACCAACCGATCCATCAGGCGATGGAAACCGCGCGCGCGCGCCAGTTTCCCGGCGTTCGTTTCGCCGAGGACTTCGACCCCTCGCTGCCGATGGTGCAGGGCAATCATGACGCCGTGGTCCAGATCCTATTGAACCTGATTACAAATGGTTGCGAGGCGATCGGTGGACGCGATGACGGCGTGGTCCGCATCGCCACGGCCTATCGTCACGGCCTCTCGATCGACAATGGCGACGGCCGCGGCCGCATTGCGCTGCCGATCGAGGTCAGCGTCAGCGACAATGGCCCCGGCGTGCCCGCCGACATCCGCGGCGACCTGTTCGATCCGTTCGTTACCACCAAGCGCGAAGGTAGGGGACTGGGCCTCGCCCTCGTCGCCAAGCTCGCCCGCGACATGGGCGGCACCGTCCAGCATATGCGCGACGGCGACTGGACACGCTTCCGCGTCCATCTGCCCGCCGTGCCCAAGCGGGGCCGCAGCGAATGAACGGCAAGACGATCCTGCTCGTCGAGGATGATCCGGCGATTGCGCTGATCATCCGCGAGACGCTGACCGGCGAATGCGCGATCTTCGCCTCGGTTGCGAGCGTCGGCGAACGCAATGCCTGGCTGGCCGATAACCGCCCCGACCTGATCATTACCGACGTGGTGCTGCCCGATGGCGACGGGATCGACTCGCTGCCCGGCGCGGGCGTCGATCCGCAGACGCCGGTGATCGTCCTGTCGGCGCAGAACACGCTCGATACCGCGGTGCGGGCGACCGGGATCGGCAGTTACGATTATCTGCCCAAACCTTTCGACCTCGAAGAGCTGACCGCCAGCGTCCGCGCCGCGCTAGAACGGAGCAACCAGCCGCCGACGAAAGCCGACTCAGGGCAAGCCGACAGCCACGGCCTCGTCGGCCGGGCACCCGCGATGCAGGCGGTATACCGGACGATCGCGCGCCTCGCGACGAACGACCTCGCGGTGCTGATCCTCGGCGAGTCCGGGACCGGCAAGGAAGTGGTGGCGCGGGCTATCCATGCCACCGGCCTGCGACGTACAGGGCCTTTCGTCGCCATCAACATGGCCGCCATCCCGCGCGAACTGATCGAAGCCGAGCTGTTCGGGCACGAGAAGGGCGCGTTTACAGGCGCCCACAGCCGCAATGCAGGCAGGTTCGAGCAGGCTGCCGGGGGCACGCTGTTCCTCGACGAAATCGGTGACATGCCGCTGGAGGCGCAGACGCGGCTGCTTCGCGTGCTCCAGACCAACGAATATTCGACCGTCGGCGGCAGTCAGGCGCTACGCGCCGACGTCCGCGTAATCGCGGCGACGCATCGCGACATGCGCACCCTCGTCGCCGACGGGCGGTTCCGTGAAGATCTCTTCTATCGCCTCAACGTCATTCCAGTGACTTTGCCGCCGCTGCGAGACCGGCGCAGCGACATCGCGGCCTTGGTGCGACATTTCGTCGACGCGGGGCGCCATTCGGGACTGCCCGATCGTCAGTTTGCGCCGGACGCGATGCAATTGCTTGAGCGGCACGACTGGCCCGGCAACGTACGCGAGCTCGGGAATGTGGTGCAGCGGCTCGCGGTGCTGTCGCGCGATACCGTTGTGGGGGTCCGTGATGTCGAGTCGGTGCTTCGGGAGAATGGCGAAGGCGTATCGATCGCGGAACCCGCCCATCTCATAGCGCGCGCGATCGACGATTGGGCACGCGAAAAGCTGGCGGTTTCGGAGCATGACGGTGAAATTCACGAACAGCTGGAGGCGATCGTCGAGGCCGCGTTGCTTCGGCGCACGCTTCGCGAAGTTCGCGGCAATCAGCTGGAAGCCGCGCGACGGCTGGGTATCAATCGCAACACTTTGCGCAAAAGGCTCGGCCAGCTGGCCATCGATCCTTCCCACCCCTGACGATTTGATCGTCAAAAGCCTTCATATCGGCGCGCGGGCATAGATTGTGTGTTTTCTATGCAACATGTTTGTCGTAACGCGGCAACAATGGAGCATGCCGCCTCCCTGACCCCAGAAAGTGATTCCGACGCGCCGGACGCGCGTCCAAGCGGCTGGCAATTTGCGGTTCCGGAATATTATACGCTGGCGATCATCGTCAGCGTAGCGGTTGCGACCTATATTTTCGTGACCGGCGACGCGCAGAGCGAGCGGCTGCTGACGCCGGCGCTCGTCGCCGCGATCATGGTCGTCAATCTCGTGCCCGCGATGGCGCTTATCGTGCTCGTGGGCAGCCGGATCGCGCGCGCGCGCGCGGTCCGCTCG
This sequence comes from Sphingopyxis sp. H050, assembly GCF_001468265.1. GTDB lineage: Bacteria > Pseudomonadota > Alphaproteobacteria > Sphingomonadales > Sphingomonadaceae > Sphingopyxis. The sequence continues at coordinate 379,092 of NZ_LNRZ01000002.1, forward strand.
ATGGCGGGCGGCAACGGACGGCTGCACGTTCGCTTGGTCGCGTTGTTCTCCCTGATCGCCGCGACGCCGACCTTGCTCGTCGTGATCTTCGCATCGCTGCTGTTCCAGTTCGGCGTCGACTTCTGGTTCTCCGACCGGTCGCGCGGGATGTTCGAGAATGCGGCGAGCCTAGCCGAGGGCTATTATCAGGAAAATCAACGCCAGGTGGGAGCCAACACCTTTGCGATGGCCACCGACCTTGGCAAGAGCCTTACCCAGTTCCCGATCGATAGCCCGGCCTTCACCAACTATTATCTTCAGCAGGTCGTCGTCCGCAGCCTCAATGAATCGGCGGTGATCGAGATCGGCAAGGATGGCGTCGCGCGAACCGCAGCGGCGATCAATCCCGACAATCGCGCTGCCGAAAATCGTCTAAGCGCGACGATGATCCAGCGCCTCAACGCCGGCGAAGACGTCGTCGTCGTCCGTCAGGCGAATCGGATCGAGGCCGCGACGAGGCTGCCTGGAACAAATCGCGCTTATGTCTATGCTTCGCGAGATACCAATGTGCCCGGCTTCCAGCAGTCCGCGCGGGCAAGCGCGGTGTTGGCCGATTATAACGACCTGTTCGAGCGATCGCAGCAGCTGCAGCTACGCTTCAACGGTGCGCTCTATCTCGGTTCGCTGTTGCTCTTGGCTCTTGCCGTGATTGCCGCGATCGTCGTCGCTGACCGCATCGTGCGTCCTCTTGGCACGCTGATTGGCGCGACCCGCACGGCTGCTGGCGGCGACCTCTCGGTCCGCGTCACGCCGCCCGCGCGCGACGACGAAATTGCGGTGCTGACCCGCGCTTTCAACCGCATGACCGAGCAACTCGAAGGCCAGACGGGCGCGCTCGTCAGCGTCAACGAACAGCTCGAAACCCGGCGCAGCTTCATCGAGGCGGTGCTGAGCGGCGTGTCGTCGGCGGTCGTGTCGGTCGACGCCGGTCACCGCATCTTGCTCGCCAATGCGGCGGCGGAGCAGCTGATCGGGCAGAGCGCGAGCGATTTGACCGGGCAGCCGCTGGCCGATGTCGCGCCCGAGCTGGCGCGACTGCTCACGGGCGAGGAACGCGAGGGAATCGTCCAGCTCGCGCGGCGTGAGGGGGAACCGGCGACCTTGGCCGCCAAGGCGGTCGCACAGGGCGACGGCTTCGTGCTGAGTTTTGAGGACATTACTCAGCAATTGCTCGACCAGCGCCGCGCGGCCTGGTCCGATGTTGCACGACGTATCGCGCACGAAATCAAGAACCCGCTGACCCCGATCCAGCTTGCCGCCGAGCGTCTGCAACGCCGGTTCGGCACGAAGGTCGAGGGAGACGAAGCCACCTTCAAGCGCCTCACCGACACGATCATCCGGCAGGTCCATGATATGCGGCGCATGGTTGACGAGTTTTCCAGCTTCGCCCGCATGCCAAAGCCGACATTTGGGGTCGAGGATGTCCGCGATATCCTGAAGCAGACAGTATTCCTGTTCGAAGTCGCCAAGCCCGATATCGCTTTCAGCGTCAAAACCCCGAACGAAATCGAGCCTCTCGTGTGCGATCGCCGGCTGCTGTCGCAGGCCTTCACGAACATCATCAAAAATGCGGTCGAGGCGATTGAAGAAAATTCGAAAACCGGCGCGCCGCCGCCGATCGGTCATATTCGTGCGGAGCTCGACATCGGCCAGGGCGATGCGATCGTCATACGCGTTACAGACGACGGGATTGGGCTGCCCGAAGCGCGCGATGCGATTGCCGAACCCTATATGACGACGCGTCAGGGCGGAACCGGCCTGGGCCTCGCGATCGTCAAGAAGATCGTCGAACAACATTATGGCGAGCTTGATTTCTGCGACAATCCTGAAGGGCGGGGGACGTGCGTGACGCTGAGCTTCCATCCCGATCGGCTGCGGCCGCTCGCGGGAACGGGCGGAGAAATGGGTGCAGGACAGGGTGAATCGGTACCCGGACGTGTCCGGAACCGTCAGGATAGAGAAGATCATGGCGCTTGATATTTTGATCGTCGACGACGAGCGCGACATTTGCGAGCTCGTCGCGGGCGTCATGGAAGACGAAGGCTATGAGGCGCGCACGGCGTCCGATAGCGACGCGGCGCTCGAGGCGATCCGCCAGCGCCGGCCATCGCTCGCGCTGATCGACGTGTGGTTGCAGGGGTCGCGGCTCGACGGGTTGGGCCTTGTCGAGGCGATCAAGGCGTTCGACCCGACCTTGCCGATCATCGTGATTTCCGGGCACGGCGGACTCGACACTGCGGTCGCCGCGATCCGCCGCGGGGCATTCGACTTCATCGAAAAGCCCTTTGAGGCCGAGCGCCTGCTCCATCTCGTCTCGCGTGCTACCGAGAATGAGCGGCTGAAGTTCGAATATGAACAGCTCCGCGAAAAAGCCGGCCCGGCCGACGAACTGACCGGGACCAGCGCCTCGATCAACAACGTCCGCGCGACGCTCAAGCGCGTCGCCGGGACGGGCAGCCGCGTCCTGATCACCGGAGCGCCGGGCGTAGGGAAGGAGGTTGCCGCACGCGTTCTCCATGGCTGGAGCGGGCGCCATAATGCTCCTTTCCGCGTCATTTCATCGGCACGGATGGATCCTGAAACGGTCGAGACAGAGCTGTTCGGATCCGAAGCCGAGGACGGCTCGATCCGCGTCGGGCTGCTTGAACAGGCGCATGGCGGCACGCTGTTTCTCGACGAGGTCGCCGATATGCCGATCACGACGCAGGGCAAAATCCTGCGCGTCCTGACCGATCAGAGCTTCACGCGCGTCGGCGGGCGGACGATGATCCGCGTCGACGTTCGCATCATCTCGGGGTCGGCGCGCGACCTGACGACGGAAATAGCCGAGAGCCGCTTCCGCGAGGATCTCTATTACCGGCTCAACGTTGTGCCGGTGCATATTCCGCCGTTACGCGAGCGCCGCGACGATATTGCCAGCCTCTGCGATCATTTTGTCCGCCGCTATGCTGCGGATCGCCGCGTTCCGCCGCCCGAAATCAGCTCGGAGGCGATGGCCGCGCTGCAGGCGCACGATTGGCCCGGCAACGTCCGCGAACTCCGCAACGTGATCGAGCGCGTGATGATCCTCGCGCCGAGCGACCGCCTTGGCCGGATTGATGCGGACATGCTGCCCGGTGAGCTGGTCCGCGGTGGCACCGATATCTTGCCGAACACCGAATCGATCACCGCGATCCCGCTGAAGGAGGCGCGCGAAAATTTCGAGCGCGAGTATCTGCGTATTCAGATCAACCGTTTTTCGGGCAATATTTCCCGCACCGCAACCTTCATCGGGATGGAGCGTTCGGCGCTGCATCGGAAGCTCAAACTGCTCGGGTTGACGGAAAATCCGGATAGCGAGGGCTGACGGCTTTGCGCTAGACCTGCGGCGGCGTTTGCCGCATATTACCAGCGTAAAAAGTGAAAAGATGCCGAGGCAAGCGGCATCAAGACCGCGGCTAAGCCGCCAAAAACATGGAGACAAATATGTCCGATAAAAACCAGAACCTCCAGGATATTTTCCTCAACGCCCTCCGCCGCAGCAAAACCCCAGTGACGATGTTTCTCGTCAAGGGCGTGAAGCTCCAGGGCATCATCACCTGGTTCGACAATTTCTCGCTTCTGCTCCGCCGCGACGGCCAGTCGCAGCTCGTCTACAAGCATGCGATATCGACAGTCATGCCGTCGCATGATTTCGATCTGTCGCTGCTTGGCGACGCAGTCCACAATCCAGCGCCGGCCAAGGGCAAGGCGCTGCAGGACGTGTTCCTGAACGCGGTGCGCAAGTCGGACGAATCGGTGACGATGTTTCTCGTCAACGGCGTGATGCTGCAGGGCGATATTGTGGCGTTCGACCTGTTCTGTATGCTGCTCGAGCGCGAGCGCCAGGTGCAGCTCGTCTACAAGCATGCGATTTCCACCGTTCAGCCGAATGGCCCCATCAACCTCACCGACAACGGCGATGAGGATGGCGACGGCGGCGACGCCTGATTTGACGTCATGATCGACAGCGAAGGCGAGGTTACGCGCGGCGCCGCCGCGTTGCTGGTTGTGCCTGAATGGCATAGCCAGCGGCTACCGCGCGACCTCGATGCGCGCGTCGAGGAGGCGAAGGGCCTGGCTTTGGCGATCGGGTTGGATGTCGTCGCGGCGCACCCGCTGCGACTGCGCCAGACACGCGCGGCGACCTTGCTCGGCGTCGGTCAGATCGAGGCGATCAAGCCCGACATCGCGGCGCACGGCGTGCAACTGGTGATCGTCGATGCCCCGCTGACGCCGATCCAGCAACGCAATCTCGAAACCGAGTTCGGCGCCAAGGTGATTGACCGCACGGGATTGATCCTCGAAATCTTCGGCGAACGTGCTGCGACTGCCGAAGGGCGGTTGCAGGTCGAACTCGCGCATCTCGACTATCAGGCGGGGCGACTGGTGCGCAGCTGGACCCACCTCGAGCGCCAGCGCGGTGGCTTCGGCTTCCTCGGAGGTCCGGGCGAAACGCAGATCGAGGCCGACCGCCGGATGATCCGCAACCGCATGGCGCGCATTCGCAAACAGCTGGAGGATGCACGGCGGACTCGGCAACTGCAGCGATCGAAGCGTCAACGAGCACCTTGGCCCGTGATTGCGTTGGTCGGCTATACCAATGCTGGAAAATCGACATTTTTCAATCGCCTGACGGGAAGTGACGTCATGGCGGAAGATCTGCTGTTCGCGACACTCGACCCGACGATGCGCGAGATTCGGCTGCCGGGCATCGACAAGGCGATCCTGTCGGACACCGTCGGCTTTGTGTCGGATCTGCCGACCGAGCTTGTCGCAGCCTTCCGCGCAACGCTTGAAGAAGTCACCACCGCCGATCTGATCGTCCATGTTCGCGATATCGTCCATCCCGACAGCGACGCGCAGTACGACGACGTTCGGGCAATCCTCGAGTCGCTGGGCGTCAACGGCTCGCAGAACGGGGAGGGGGAGGACACGGCCGATGCCGTCCCCCAAATCGAAATCTGGAACAAGATTGATACCGCCGATCCTGATCGCCGCGTCCAGATCGAGGAAATGGCGGCGCGGCGCCTCGACGTCGCTGTCATCTCGGCGGTCACCGGCGAGGGCGTCGAGGTGGCGCGAACGCTCATGGCGTCACAATTGACCGCGCAGCACCGCGTCGAGCGCATCTTCCTCGGCTTCGATCAGGGCGAGGCCATGGCATGGCTGCACGCGCGTGGTGAGGTGCTGTCGGATGAGGTCGACGGCGAAGGGCATATGCTGACCGTGCGGCTGGATCCCGCAGACCGGGCGCGGTTCGAGCGCCTGTGGCCGCTCAGGAGCGCTCCGACGCCTTGACCGCCTGCCAATGGGCTTCGAGCGTATCGAGCGAAAGGTCGGCGATCGCCGGGCCGGCTAGCCGCTCGACAGCCTGAAAGCGCCGCGCGAACTTGTCGTTGGCAGCGCGTAGCGCGCCCTCGGCGTCGACGCCAAGGTGGCGGGCATAGTTGACCACCGCGAACAACAGGTCGCCGATCTCTTCTGCCCGTGCTGCATCATCAGGTGCTGCTACGACTTCAGCGAGTTCTTCGGCAATCTTGGCTCGCGGGCCGTCAGCATCCGGCCAGTCGAAGCCGACCCGGGCGGCACGACCCTGTAGCTTCTGCGACCGCAGCAACGCCGGCAGCGACAAGGCGACGCCGTCGAGCGCGCTTTTTGGGCCGCCGCTGGCGCGCTCGGCAGCCTTGATGGCTTCCCATTGGCCGCGGACGTCGCCCGTCTTGGCGTCACCGAAAATGTGCGGATGCCGGCGTTCCATCTTGTCGCTGATCGCGGTTGCGACGTCGTCGAAGCCGAACAGGCCTTTGTCGGTCGCGATCTGACTGTGAAAGACGACCTGAAGCAACAGATCGCCGAGTTCGTCGCAAATGGCCGCCGGGTCCCCGCCATCGATCGCGTCGGCGACCTCATAGGCTTCCTCGATCGTGTAAGGCGCGATCGTCGCGAAATCCTGAGCCAAATCCCATTCGCAGCCGCCGTCCGGGTCACGCAGCCTTGCCATCACGCCAAGGAGGCGGTCGATAGGGGATTGCGTTGCGGAAACCTGTGCCTCGGCCATCTAATTATCCGATAATATATATTATGTTAAACTTATATGGCGGTGGGGGACCGAAGATTTCCTTTATCCCCCTCGCGCCGCCTGGAATGTCCAGATCGCCAGAAAGACCACCGCGAAAATCGCCGCCCACGCCAATGCCATCTTGATCCCGTCGGCCAGTTTGATCCGGCGCACGAGCAGCGCGCTCAATACCAGCGCGAAAGCTCCAGCGAACCATATCAGATCGACCGCAGTATCTCCGTTCATAACTGAACCTCCAACCCGTCATAGCCGGGTTCGACGCCCGGCGGCAGTTCCGCCGCAAGGTCGTTATAATCCATCGTATTGTCCATATGGGTGATGATCGCGCGCGGATTGCCGACTTTGGCGAGGCCCTCCAGCGTCATGGCAAGATGCGGATGCGTCGGATGCGGATAACGGCGCAGCGCATCGATCACGAACAGGTCGACGCCCTGAAAAAAATCGACCATTTCATCGGTAAATTTAGAAAAATCCGTCGCATAAGCAATGCGGTGCGCACCGTCGCTGAAGATAAGGCCAGTTGCCTTGATCGGCCCGTGCGGCATCTCGATCGCCGAAACCTCGATCGGACCGATCGATTGATGGTCGTGCAGATCGACGGGGTCGACCGACGCCGGATAGCCGGCATTCCCGGCAAAGGCATAGGTAAAGCGCCATTTGAGGATGTCGATGACATGATCGCGTGCATAGACCGGCACCGCTGAGCGGCGCAGATGCATCACCTGGCGCAGATCGTCGAGCCCATGGGTATGGTCGGCATGCTCGTGCGTCCAGATGACCGCGTCGATGTCGCCGATGCCGGCGTCCAGCAACTGAAGCCGCATATCGGGGCTGGTGTCGACGAGGATGCGAAAGCCGCCCAGCGACACCATGATCGAGGCGCGACTGCGTAGGTTGCGCGGATTGTCGGGGTCGCAGGCGCCCCAGTCGTTGCCGATCCGCGGCACGCCGGAAGACGTCCCGCAACCGAGGATTCTCAGCTTCATAAGCCCCGCGACGTCATGGCGCGGCCTTATTGAAAAGTGAGTAGAAATTGGCACTCGTCGCTGCCCCGAGCGCTCCCTCGTCTTCGCCGCGCAGCGCCGCGAGGAACGCCAGCGTATCCGCGACAAAGGCCGGCTCGCCGGTCTTGCCGCGGTGCGGGACGGGGGCGAGGAAGGGGGAGTCGGTTTCGATCAGCAGCCGGTCCTGCGGTAGCCATTTGGCGGTTGCCTGGAGCTCGGCGGCATTCTTGAACGTCACGATCCCTGATATCGAGATATAAAGGCCAAGATCGAGCGCCTGGCGCGCGAAATCGTCGCTCGCGGTGAAGCAGTGAATTACGCCGGGGAAGGCCTCCCTGCCCATCTCCTCGCCCAACAGCGCCAGCGTATCGGCCTCGGCATCGCGCGTGTGAACGATAACGGGCAGGCCCGTTTGCTGCGACGCATGAATATGGCGGCGAAAACTGTCTTGTTGCCGCGTGCGATCGCTCTTGTCGTAATAATAGTCGAGTCCGGTTTCGCCGATCCCGATTACGCGCGGATGTGCGGCGCGCTCGACGAGCTTCGCGGTATCGACGTCGGGATGATGGTCGGCGTCGTGCGGATGGATGCCGACGCTGGCCCATACATCGTCGTTCGCTTCGGCGGCTGCGAGTACGTCGTCCCATTCGCTTTCGCGTGTCGCGATGTTCAGCATCGCGGTCACGCCGCGGTCGCGGGCGCGCGACAGCACGTCGTCCTGCTGCTCGGCAAGCCCCTTGTAATTGAGGTGGCAGTGCGAATCGACGAGCATCAGGCCTCCCCTTCCCCGTCTCCCTCGGGCAGTTCGAGACGGGGGAAGATGGGGACGGGCTGGCCGACCGCGAAACCGCTGCTGGCCAGTCTCGTAAACCACTCGGCGTCGTCGAGCGCGCCAAAATCGCGCGCGTCGGAGGCAATGCCCATCTGGTCGAGCAACTTGTCGGCCGCTGCGGGCACCACCGGGCGGATCGCAATTGCGAGCGTACGGACAGCTTGGAAAAGAGTCATCAGCACTGCGCGCATCCGCTCGGGATCGGTCTTACGAAGCGCCCAGGGCGCCTGTGCATCGACATACTGGTTGCAGGCGAATACCGCGCGAATCCAGTCCTCGATGCCGATGGAAAATGCCAATTGGTCGAACTCGCGCGGCAGGCGTTCGCTTGCCATTGCATACAGGTCAGCGAGCAGATCGGTATCGTCTTGAGCCGGCGCATAGTCAGCCGAAAGCTTGCCATCCAAATTCTTGAAAATCATCGACAAGCTGCGCTGCGCCAGATTGCCGAAGCTGTTGGCGAGGTCGGCATTGGCGGTGCGCACGATCGCTTCGGCCGAATAGCTGCCGTCCTGGCCGAAGCTGACTTCGCGGAGCAGGTAATAGCGCAGCGCATCGACGCCGAAGCGCTCGGCGAGTTCCATGGGATCCACGACGTTGCCCAGCGATTTCGACATCTTCTCGCCGCGATTGAGCAGGAAGCCGTGACCGAACACCTGCCTGGGCAATGGCAAATTCGCGCTCATCAGGAAGGCCGGCCAGTAAACCGTATGAAAACGAACGATATCCTTGCCGATCATATGGATATTTGCCGGCCAGAATTTGCCCCATTCGCTATCCGGATCGGGGTAGCCGAGCGCCGACATATAGGTCGTCAGCGCATCGACCCATACGTACATCACATGCCCCGGCGAGTCCGGGACCGGCACGCCCCAGTCGAAGCTGGTGCGCGAGACGCTGAGATCCTTGAGACCGCCCTCGACGAAGCGCAGCACCTCGTTGCGGCGGCTTTCGGGGCGGATGAAGTCGGGATTGTTGTTGTAGAGCGCGAGCAGCTTGTCCTGATAGGCCGACAGGCGGAAAAACCAGCTTTCCTCCACGGTCCATTCGACCGGCGTGCCTTGCGGCGAGAGTTTGGCCTCCCCTTCTCCCGGCACGAGTTCGCTCTCGTCGTAAAAGGCCTCGTCGCGAACCGAATACCAGCCCTCGTAGCGATCAAGATACAGATCGCCATTCGCCTCCATCGCCCGCCACAGAGCCTGCGAAGCAGCGTGGTGCGAGCCATCTGATGTTCGCATGAAATGGTCGAAGCTGATATTCAGCTTGGCATACATCTCACGGAAATATCCTGACATTTCGTCAGCGAGATCAATCGTCGCCCGCCCTTGGTCGCGCGCGGTCTGATACATCTTCAGCCCATGCTCGTCGGTGCCGGTGGTCAGCCGCACGTCGCGGCCACGGGCGCGCTGGAATCGCGCCATCGCATCGGTCGCGATCGCCTCATAAGCGTGGCCGATGTGGGGACGGCCGTTAGGGTAGCTGATGGCAGTGGTGATATAAAATGGTTCGGACATGCGCGCGCCTTAGCGGGTGGTGCGCAGAAGGGGAAGCGTCAGCGCGCGGCCTGCCCTTGCCGCGGCGCCAGATCGGCGAGACAGTTGCCGATCTCGAAGCCGACCATCGCGCCGTCATAAGAACCGCGGATCGCGTCGCGCGCATTGCGCTGGATGCGATCCCATTGCGCGAGCACCGGCGCGACATCTTCGATGGGCCGTTCGCGCGCAAGCTGGGAAACCAGCGCCGGCACGATGTCGATCACAAGTTCGAGCCTTGCGCGGTTGCTCGTGCCGCCTACTTCGCGGGCGAGCGCTTCGCGCAGGCGGTTGCCTGGATCGCCGCTCGAAGCGATCGCGAGCAGCTTTTTCTCCATGCCGGACACGTCGCTGTCGATCAGGGCGAGCGCTTTGCCGGGTACGCCGCCCGCCGCGGCGGCGATCGCGCGCACCTCGCTCATGTCGAGCATCGAACGCTGTTCGTGCAGCCACGATGCCATGACGTCACCGCTAACAGGTTGAAACCGCAATGTTCTGCATCGCGAGCGGATCGTCGGCAGCAACCGTCCCGGTGAATGGCTGACGAGCAGGAACAATGTCTGCGCCGGCGGTTCTTCGAGCGTCTTGAGCAACGCGTTGGCGCCGTCGGTCTCCAGATCATCGACAGCATCGACGATGATCACGCGCCAGTCGCCCAGCGACAGCGACAGGTGCAGGCGGCGGATGACCCCGCGCACCTGATCGATCGTGATGTTGCGCGCGAGTTCCTTGCCCTTATCCTTTACCTGGCGTGTCAGGCGGATGATCTCGGGATGATTGCCCGCCTCGACGAGTTTGTTCGCCGCTGCATCTCCTGGATCGTCGAGCGTCGCCACCTGATCGCCGCCGCCGCGGCCGTGGGTCGCCAGAAAACGTGCCACCCGTGCAGCAAAACTGCCCTTCCCCATCCCCTGCGGGCCGGCGAGCAGCCAGGCGTGATGCTGACGCCCGGCGTGCCACGCCTCCAGGAAGGACTTCTCGGCGTCGTCATGACCAATCATAGCCATGGTGCCAGCTCATCCATGATCGCCGCGGTCACGGCGTCCGCCGGTCTACCGGCATCGACCACGCGCCAGCGATCGGGTTCGGCGGCGGCCATTTCGGCAAAGCGCGCGGCCAGACGTGCCTGATAGTCAGCGGGTTTGCTGCCCATCCGGTCGGCACCCGCGGCGTCGCGCACCGCAAGGCGCCTCGCAGCCTCGCCTTCGTGCAGCGTTAGCAGAAAGGTCCGGTCGGGGAGCAGGCCTTGCGAGCCGAAACCATGGAGCGTCAGCAGGTCGGCATCGGTAATGCCGCCGCCGCCGCCCTGATAGGCGCGGCTCGAATCGACGAAGCGGTCGCACAGTACCCACGCGCCGCGTTTGAGCGCCGGGCGGATCGTCCGTGCGACATGATCGGCTCGCGCGGCTGCAAACAGCAGGGCTTCGCTCCGCGCATCCCAGCGGTCGTCGCTTCCTTCCATCAACAGCGTGCGGATCGCTTCCGCGCCCGCGCTGCCGCCGGGTTCGCGTGTCGCAACGACCTCGACACCACGCGCTTCTAGAGCAGCCGTCAGCGCGCGCAGCTGGGTGGATTTGCCAACCCCTTCCCCGCCCTCAAGCGTGATGAAGCGTCCGCGCGTCATTCGGCTATCGCGTCGATGTGGTGCCGCCCGTGCATGGTCTGGCGGTAGCCGCCCGCATGGCCTTTGTCATCAGGGCGTGGACGTCACTTTCTTGCTTTGGCTGCTGCGGCACGCCTTGCTTCTGCAATAGCTGGCGCATTTCCCTGCGCGAAGCCCCAGGTCATCAGCCGCTCGGCCTCCTCGCGGCGCGCCTTCTCGCTCGGCAGGCCCGCGACGACCATAATCAGGCGCCGCCCGTCGCGCTTGGCCGAGCCCAGGAAGCAATAGCCGGCTTCCGACGTGTGCCCGGTTTTGAGCCCGTCGGCGCCGACGAAGCGGCCAAGGATCGGATTGCGGTTGGCCTGGACGATCGGTTTGCCATCGGGTGCGGAGCCATGCTGGAGTTTGGGAATCGCGAAATAACGCGCATAGCCAGCAGGGTGATCGCGGATCAGCCGGTCGGCGAGCAGGATCAGATCGCCCGCGCTGACCTTCGTCACGCCGGCATCGGGCCAGCCGCTAGGGGTGCCAAAACTACTCGAAGACATTCCAAGCTTGCTCGCTACGCCATTCATTCTTTTAGAAAAGGCTTCCTCGCCACCATCGATCCCGACTGCGAGGACTGCGGCGGCATCATTGCCGGACACGGTGATCAGGCCTTTGAGCAAGTCGTCGACTGAGACCTTCTCGCCGGGGCGCAGGAACATGCTGGAACTGCGCGAGCGCGCGCTCCATTTCTTCCAGGTTGCATTGTCGACGGTGAACAGGGTGTCGCGCGACAATTGCCCCTTTTTAATCAGGTCCAGCACGACGTAGGCGGTCATCACCTTGGCCATCGACGCCGGCGTAAAGCGCTTGTCGGCACCTCGCGAGAAGAGAATCTGGCCCGAATCCAAATCCTTCAGCATCACGATCGGCGCTTGCGTGATATAGGGCGCGCGCGCAGCCGGTGCGCTCTTCGGCTTCGCGTCGCCCGCCGAAGCCGCTGGAAAGGCGGTCAGGAGCGCGATTGCAGCGAGCATCGCGCCGGTCGCCTTGGCAGCCGCCGAGCGCGCGCGCAGCTTCATCGGTCGCGGACCACCGCAGCGTCGCGGAAACCCTTGGCCTTGGCCTTGCCAAGCGCGGTTTTGGCATCGGCATCAGTTGCGAACGGACCCATGCGGACGCGCCAGAGATTGCCGACCTTGCGTACGCTGCCGCCGACTGACTTCGCCGCCGCATTGGCGTTCGCTTCGCTGCTGAACGCGCCGACCTGGACCGCATAGGAGCCATCCGTCGCTGCCGGCTTGGAGGCCGGAGCAGGCTTGGCGGGAGCGACCTTCGTCGCCGCAGCCGGCTTTGGCGCGGGCTTGGATTCGGGCTTCTTTGCACCGGCTTTCTCGATGACAAGGCGATCGTCACCCGGTTTCGCGTTTCCCGACGCAATCGGAGCCGCCGGTTCGGTCGCAACGGCGGTCTTCGGCGCCGGCTGGGCCTTGAGTTTGTTACGCAGGATCGACAACAGCGAATCGGGCGTCGCGATCCGCTCGGGTACTGGGTTTCCACTGCGCAGCTGAGTGCGTTCGGCCATCGGCGGATAGGTACGGCGGACGCGCACGGCGGCGGTTCCACCTTCCGAAATTCCCAGTTGTTCGGCCGCGCCGCGCGACAGGTCGATCAGCCGGTCGCCCGCCATCGGCCCGCGATCGTTGACGCGGACCAGGATCGTTCGTCCGGTATCGAGCGCGGTCACCTCGACATAGCTCGGCAGCGGCAGCGTCTTGTGCGCCGCACTGACCGCGCCGGGATTGAAGGTCTCGTCATTCGCCGTCGCCCGCCCTGCGCGCTCTTCGCCATACCAGCTGGCATAGCCGACCTCGTCATAATCGGTGACGTCGGCGGGCGTGTAGGTGACGCCCGCTACGGTGTAGGGTTCGCCAATTTTGACGGGCCCGTCGCCGCTGACGGCCATCGGCGCTGGTGTGGGACCGGCATTAGGACCGCCTTCACGCTTGCCGTCGAAACTTCCGCAACCGGCCAGTAGCAGCGCCGCTGCTCCCGCCATCAAGCCCCCGCCCCTAACGATCGATTTCATCCGCCAGCAACCCCACAGACAGTGCGTAAAAATTGGAACAATTATAGTCCAATATCGCACGATAGTTACCGGTCAGCAAATAAGCGGTCTTTCCGGGGCCGTCGGGTTCGAGCAGCGTCGCCTGCACCTGTCCATCAGGCCAGCGGCCGCCGAGGGTCTGGAAGCCGTCGGCGCGCCATTCTGCCATGCTCCGCCAGCGGCTGTACCGCGCAAAGACGCGTGGGCAGCGGGTCGGCTGCAGGCGGCTTGCCATCGCGGTGCGATTATATCCCGCGGGCACTTGGACCGCGACCCCCCACGGCTGCCCCGCACGCCAGCCGGCGCGGCGCAGATAGGCGCCAATAGATTCGATCGCATCGGCCTCGCTCGACCAGATGCGCGCCACGCCGTCGCCGTCGCCATCCTCGGCAACGTCGAGATAGACCGATGGCAGGAATTGCGGATAGCCGAACGCGCCCGCCCAGCTGCCCTTCAGTACGTCGCGCGGTACACCCTTCTGGACCATCTCGAGCGTCGCGAGAAATTCGGGCTCGAACAGGCTGCGGCGGCGCCCTTCATAGGCGAGCGTTACCAGCGCCTCCGGAAGATCGAAGCTTCCGGTCACTTGACCATAGGCGGTTTCATGACCGTAGATAGCGATCATGATGCTCGTCGGCACCCCGGTGCGTTGCTCTATGCGGGACAGCAGCGGCAGCAACCGGTCGTGGACGCGGCGGCCACCGCCAATGCGCGCGGCGTCGACATGCTTGGCCTTATACGGCGCGAAATTGGGGATCGGCGTGTCGTTGCTTGGCGGTGCGCCCAGATTGTCCCGGTCGAGCGCGACCACGCGTTGATTGTAGCGAAGCCCGGCCGTCACCCGATCGAACGTCGCGCGCGTAACGCCGCGCGCCTGTGCCTTGGGCCACAGCGACTGGACATAGGCGTCGAAGCCCGCGTCGCCGCTTTGCGCGTGGAGCGGCACCGAGGCTGCCATCGTCCACGCCGACAGGACGATACCGGCCAATCCGAAAAGACGTCCGATTCTGAAAGTGCTAGCGCGTGTCATCGTCCCACCCATAGGGATTGTCTGACACAGATGCACGCGGCTTGGCCACCCCCTGCTTGGCACGTCGCGGGATAGGCTGAGTCTTATGCGCGATGGACCGAGTCGGGCAGGTTTCGCTTGCCGACTTGGCGCGGCGCGCTATGGCGGCGCGCGCGGACAGGTGGCCGAGTGGTTTAAGGCAGCGGTCTTGAAAACCGCCGTGGGTGCAAGCTCACCGTGGGTTCGAATCCCACCCTGTCCGCCACATCAAGCCGCGTCGTGAAAGATGATCCCCAAGGTGAAGCGCTCGCCTCGCCGAATTTCGCTGACGCCATGGCGCAGCTTAACGCGATAGGTGCCGCGCGTTCCGGTACGCGGGGCTTGATTGACGGCAAAGATCAGGGCGTCGCCCTGTTGCAGCGGTATGACATGCGGCCGAGACTGCATCCGCGGGCGTTGTTCGCTGATGACGAACTCGCCGCCCTCGAAATCCGTCCCCGGCTGGGAGAGCAGAATCGCGACTTGAAGGGGGAAATGCACCGCGCCGTACAGATCCTGGTGGAGGCAATTATAGTCGCCTGCGCCGTACCGGAGGATCAGAGGCGTCGGCCGCGACTGCCCCGCCAGGGCACATTGGGCAAGAAAAGTGGCATGCTCGGCCGGATATGGCGTCGGCGGACCCAGCTTCGCGGCCCATTGGTTCGCGAGCACGGCGAGCGGCGGATAGAAGGCCGCGCGCAATGCCGCGATCGGGTCGGGCAAGGGATGGCGGAAATAGCGGTACTCGCCGCGGCCGAAGCCGTGCCGTTGCATGACCACCGTGCTGCGATAGCGCGCATCGTCGCCGTAAGCCGATCGGAGCGCAGCGCACTCGTCGCGGCCCAGCAACCGCGGCAGGATGTGCCATCCCTTCTCTTCCATGTTCTGCGCGAGTGCGGTCTGGTCCAGCATGGCCGCGCGATTGGCCAAAAGCATGAGGAATCCTTTCGACGGTTGTCCGATGCCCTGCCAGTAGCTGGATCGCCTCGCTGCCACGCCCCGTTTCTTGCGCTGAAAATTTCGCGGCCCAGATTTTTTCAAGGCGTCGCCAAAGCGTCTCCGTCTTGTGATCAACCCCGGAGCCCCCCGCCCGGGTTACGATCAAAAGAGGGAATTTCATGCGCAAGACTTTGCTGGCCTCCACCTGCTTGGCCGCGATCATCACCACGCCCGTCCATGCCCAAACCACCATCACCACGGCGACGACTGCCCCCGTCCGGACCTCGACGATCCGTTCGGGCGCGCCCGACGACATCCGGATCACCTCGGCTGGGTCCGTGCGCCCGACCACCGGTACGGCCGTTACGGTGGACAGCAACAATCGCGTTACCAACGAAGGTGCGATCGAAATCGTCAATCGCGACGGTGCGACCGGGATTTTTGCGAATGCGGGTACGAGCGGCGGCATCACCAATGCCGCCGGCGGCCGGATCGTGATCGACGAAAGCTATGCGCCGACCGATATCGACAACGACGGCGATATCGACGGTGCCTTCGCGATCGGCAGCAACCGCACCGGCATCGCGACCGGCGGCGCCTTCACGGGTAATATCGTCAACAGCGGAACGATCACGATCGAGGGAAATAACTCGGCGGGCATTCGCCTGGGCGGCGCGCTGACCGGGAATTTCACCAATGACGGAACGACGACGGTCTTGGGCGACAATGCGCTCGGCGTCGGGCTTCAGGACGTCACCGGCAATGTTCGCCTCGCCGGGACGATCACCGCCACGGGGCAGAACGCCACCGCCGCGCGGCTCGCCGGAAATGTGAATGGCGCGGTAGTCCTGCAGGGTACGCTGACGGCCACGGGGTATCGCTATACGACCGTTCCGTCGAACCCCGATCGGCTCGATGCGGACGATTTGCTGCTTGGTGGCCCGGCTGTGTCGATCGAGGGCAACGTGACCGGGGGCATCATCGTCGCCGTCCCGCCCCGTGACAGCCGCGCTGATGACAATGATGAGGATCGCGACGGAATTCCGGACGATCGCGAAGGTTCGGGTGCCATCCGCTCGTTCGGCTCGGCTCCCGCGCTGCGCATCGGTTCTTCGACGCAGGATATCGCGGTCGGCCCGATTTCCGGGACGGGCACCGGTTTCGGGCTGATCGTGGATGGTACGGTCACCGGCAACGGGCTCTATGCCGGTCGCGACGCGACGGCGATTCAGATCGGCGGAATGGGGCGCAATGTCTCCATCGCCGGCGGTGTCAGCATCGGCGGTACCGTGGCGGCCCTGTCCAACGGGGCATCGGCGACCGCGATCCGCGTCGGCGGCGGCACGTCGGCACCGGAACTACGCGTGGCCGGCCGGGTCGAGGCATCGGGCGGCAACGCCGCGGCGGCGATCACGACCGGTGTTCTGATCGAGGCCGGCGGCAACGTCGCCCTGATCCGCAATAGCGGAACGATCTCGGCCCGCGCCGGCGGCGACAATGGCACCGCCCGCGCCATCGTCGATCTTTCCGGCAATGTCGGAGGAATCGAAAACGCGGGGACGATCAGCGCCACCGGCGCGCTTGCGTCGTCGGATCGTAATGTCGCGATCGACCTGTCCGCCAACGGCAATGGCACGACCATCCGGCAGACCGCCGTGGCGGCCGGGATCGCCGCGCCGAGCATCGTCGGCGATATCCGGCTCGGCGGCGGCAACGACATCTTCGACATCGCCGACGGCACGGTTCGCGGGAACAGCTATTTCGGCGGCGGCAACAACCGCCTGTTGCTGTCGGGCGATGCCGTCTACACGGGCAATGCACGCTTCGGCGGCGGGAACGACATGATGGCGCTGGTGGGGACGTCGGTCTTCACCGGCACCGCCGATTTCGGCGGCGGCAGCGACACGCTGACCATCGGCGGATCGTCGCGCTTTGCCGGCCGGCTGGCCAATTCGCAGGGCCTGGCGGTCTCGGTCGATGGCGGGACCTTCGAGATCGGCGGGGCAGCGGCGATCACGTCGTTGGCGGTGAGCAACCGCGGGGCGGTATCGGTCATGCTTGATCGGGGTGCGGAAGGAACCGCTCTCAACGTCAGCGGCAACGCCAGCTTTGGCGCGGACTCGCGGCTGGTTCTTCGTCTGCGCAACATCGAGAACGCCGAGGGATCGCATGTGGTCCTGACCGCGGGCTCGATCACCGGCGCCAGCAATCTGACCGCTTCCTCGACGCTGCTGCCGTTCCTCTACAATGGCACGCTCAGCTCCACCGCCAACCAACTGACTGTCAACGTGACGCGCAAGAGCGTCGCGGACCTTGGTCTCAATCGCTCCGAAGGCGGTGCCTTCAATGCGGTGATCGACGCGGTCTCGGCCGATCAGAAGATCGAGGATGTGTTCCTGGGCATCACCGACGGCGACCAGTTCCGCAATCAGCTGAGCCAGATGCTCCCCGAGCATGAGGGCGGCGTTTTCGAAACCGTCACGTCTGGTTCGCGGGCCCTGTCGCGCTCGCTTCAGGATCCGACTGCGCCCTACCAGGATGAGGGCAAGTGGGGCTATTGGGTCAACCAGGCCGTTTGGGGCACGTCGAAAGGCATTGGCAACACGGCAGGTTATGACGTCAGCGGCTGGGGCCTCTCGCTCGGCGGCGAAATCAAGTCGAACGTCGGCAGCTTCGGCGCATCGGTCGCCTTCCTCAGCGGCAAGGACGGAAACAGCAGCAACGAGAGCGAAGTGACCTCCAGCCAGTTCGAAGGTGCGCTGCACTGGCGCCTCGCCTCGAACGGCTGGCTCGCGAGCGCCCGGGTCTCGGGCGCGCCGATCAGTATGAAGGGCTCGCGCGTCTTCGTCGCCGGTACGGGCGCCGAGAGGATCGAAAAGACGATGAGGGGCAAGTGGGACGCGACCTTGTGGTCGGCATCCGGTTCGCTCGCGAAGGACGCTCGGGTCGGCGGCCTTACGCTGCGTCCGGCGGTCGCGGTGGATTATTTCAAGCTCAAGGAAGACGGTTATCAGGAGACGGGCGGCGGCGACGCGCTCGACCTGAAGGTGCTCGGCCGCGACAGCGACGAATTGTCGGTAACGGGGACGATGACCGTCGGCCTCGAATTCGGCGGCGCCGACCAATATGACGGTTGGACCCGCTTCGAGCTTGAGGGCGGCCGCCGCCAGATCGTCAGCGGCACGCTGGGCACGACGACAGCGTCCTTCAAGGACGGCACGCCCTTCACCCTTACTCCAGAGGATCGCACGAGCGGCTGGGTCGGCCGTCTCCGCGGCATCGTCGGTAATTCGGCCTTCCAGGTCGGCGGCGAAGTGTCTGCGGAAGAACAGCAAAGCCACATCGGCTGGGCGTTCCGTGCGAGCCTGCGGGTCGGCCTCTAGCCCCCTCGGCTGGCCCGCAGCAAGGGGGAAGCACCCTCCCTACCCCCGCTTCCCCCTTGCCAAGGCTCGATATGAAAGAAGCAGATGCAGCGACAGGCGTTCAACTTTTCAGACACTCGCCCGCCTGCATCGGGCGGAAGCGGCGCCCTGCGGTTGCATGGGCGCCGCTTGCCGCTATATGGCGGCGTCATCGGGGGGCCGAATGGCGTGCGACATTGGCTCGCGCGCCAAAAGAATATGGCGTTCCAAAGCAAGCAATCGATGACCGAGGCGAATGACCGGACCGACGCTCTGCAGGGCATCGAGGGCGTATTGCTCGCCAACCGGACGCGCATCGTGCGTTTTCTGCAGGTGCGCGGCGCGGGGGATGCCGCTGAGGATCTGTTCCAGGATTTGTGGATGCGCCTGACCGAACGCCGCGCCGGCCCGATCGCCGATCCGCTGTCCTATGCAATGCGCGCCGCAAACAATCTGATGCTCGACCGCTATCGCTCGGCGCGCCAAAGCGAATTGCGCGATCAAGCTTGGACGGACGCGAACAGTGCAGGAGACCCCTCGGCCGAGCGGGCGCTGATTTCGCGCGAGCAGCTCGCGCTGATCGAACAGGCCATCGTAGCCACCGGCGAGCGTCCCGCACGCATCTTCCGCCGGTTTCGTATGGACGGTGTTCCGCAGCGTGAAATCGCCGGAGAGCTGGGGATCAGTCTCAGCACGGTCGAGGCCGATCTGCGCAAGGTCTATGCGGCCATCGCCGCCGCACGGAGACAGTTCGATGCATGAGGAGGCGAAAACGGCAGCCGAAGCGCGGGCGATCGACTGGGTCATCCGCCAGCGCGATCCGGCATTTGACGATTGGGACGGCTTTGCCGACTGGCTTGCCGAGGATACCGGACACGCAGAGATCTACGACGCGCTCGCAATGCTCGACGAGGATCTTGAGAATTTGCCGCGCGAGGCCGAGCCATCGGTCGTGATCTATCCCGAACAACCTCGGCGCCCGTCGCGCCGGATGTGGTTCGGTGGAGCGATCGCGGCGGCACTGGTAGCCGCGATCACACTTCCCAACATCGGCCTCTTTGGCGATCCGAACCGCATCGAGACGATGGCGGGCGAGCATCGCACGGTTGCTCTTTCCGATGGATCCAAGATCGAGATCAACGGGGCGTCGGTCTTAACGCTCGATGAAGAGCGTCCGCGTTTTGCTCGACTGAAATCTGGCGAGGCGATGTTCCATATCGTCCACCACGATGACGATCCGTTCGTTGTCGAGGCGGGCGGCGCGCGTATCGTTGACCTGGGTACTGCCTTCAACGTCGTACGCCGCGATCGCCAGACGTCGGTCGCGGTGTCCGAAGGCGTCGTGCTCTACAATCCCGGTCGCGAAAAGGTCCGGGTTGTCGCCGGACAGGCGATCGATGCACGCGACGGCGACAGCAAGGTGCCGGAAGTGCGCGCCATCGATGTAGCCAATGTCGGCGGCTGGCGTTCGGGTCTCCTGGTCTATAACGGCGCGCCGCTTTCGGTGGTCGCCGAGGATCTGAAGCGCACGGCGGGGATTGAGATCGACATAGCGCCGGAGGCCGCGTTATCCTCATTCCGCGGCGCACTGATCATCGACAAGGATCTCGCGCGCACCGTCGCCGATCTGGCTGCCTTGTCGGGCACAAAGGCCGAACGGCGCGGCGATGGCTGGGTGCTGACGCGTTAGGCATGGCGGGGCGGTTCTCCCCTGCACTGGCGCTCGCGCTGCTGGCCTTGCCTGCGCAGGCGATGGCGGCCGAGGAGCGCAGCTTCGACGTTCCGCGAGGAGCGCTTTCCGCCAGCCTGCCTCAGCTCAGCCGTCAAGCCGGGGTCAGCATCAGCGTCGTCGATGGGCGCCTTTGGCAGATAGATGTCAAGCCGGTGCGTGGCCGCATGAGCATAGAGGCGGCGATCAAGCGCTTGCTGTCGGGAACCGACGCGCGCGCGGTTCGCGTCAGCGCGACGAGCTGGCGGATCGAGAGCCGTCCTGCGCCACCTCGCATGGTGCGCCGGCCTGCGCCGCCGCGGCTCGCGCCGCGGCCAAAGCCTGATCTCGATCGGGATCATGTCGCCGCGGCGAGCGACGAGATTATCGTTACCGCCACGAAGACCGACCTGCCCTACTCGCGCTTTGCGGGCGTGGCGACGCAGCTCAGCGGCGAGGATCTGGCTTTCGGCGGCGAGCGCGGAACGGAATCCATCCTGTCGCGCATGGCGACCGTGTCTTCGACCCATCTTGGCTCGGGGCGCAACAAGCTGTTCATCCGTGGCATCGCCGATTCCAGCTTTACCGGGCCGACCCAAGCTACGGTCGGTCAGTATCTCGGCGATGTCCGGCTGAGCTACAACGCGCCAGACCCGGACCTTCGCCTCTACGACATCGATAGCGTCGAGATTCTCGAGGGACCGCAGGGGACGTTGTACGGCGCGGGTTCGCTCGGCGGGATCATCCGGACGGTTCCCAAGGCCCCCGAGCCCGGCAGGCAGAGAGTACAGGCGATCGCGGGCTTTTCGCTGACCCAGCATGGCGATCCCGGTGGCGACATCGCGGCGATCGCGAACCTGCCGGTGGGCGAAGCGCATGCGCTGCGGCTCGTCGGCTATATGATCTCCGATGGCGGCTATATCGATAATCCGCTCCGGGGGCAGAAAGACGTGAATCGCGTTCACGTCCGCGGCGGCCGCGGCACCTTGCGGCTTGACCCCGGCAATGATTGGACCATCGACATCGGCGGCGTCTATCAAGCGATAACCGCCGAAGACGCGCAATATGCCGACAAGGATGCGTCGCCGTTGACGCGCAGTTCGATGGTCGAACAGAATTCGTCCGCGCGCTACGCGATGGGTACGCTTGTCGTCATGAAAGATTGGGACGACCTGCATTTTCAGTCGTCCAATGCCTATGTCGATCATCGCTTGTTCGAGCGGTTCGACGCCAGCCTGCCCGCCCATCAGACGGGCGGTGAGGAGGGGAATGGCGGCGCGCTCGGCACGGTCGATGTGGCCCGCCTGTTCGCACCGATTCAGATTGTTCCCATGGGCGACGTGCCCCGGGTGCTCGACCAGCGCAACGCGACGCGCATGTTCGTCAGCGAAAGCCGCCTGTCACGCCCTTATCATGATGGGTTGGGCTGGGTTATCGGCGCGAGCTTCATCGACAATCGCGCGCGGCAGAACCGCCAATATGCCTATGGACCGCTTCGCGCGACCCTGCCCGGCGTATCAAACCGGATCACCGAATTCACCGGCTATGCCGAAGCCACCGTCGAACTGATCCCCGATCTGACCGCCTCGGGCGGACTTCGCCTGTCGCATGCCAAGCTGGGAGGTGAAGCCGAGGGCGTGTCGTTCGCGTTGGCGCAGGCAAACCGAGCAACGACGGCATCGCGCACCGAAACCGACCTTCTTCCCTCCTTTTCCCTGCTCGCGACGCCGTTCGATACGGTCCGGCTCTATGCACGCTATCAGGAAGGGTTCCGCCCCGGCGGCTTGGCTGTCGATGGCGATTTCGTGCGGCGATTTCTCAACGATCAGGTCCGTACCTGGGAGGCCGGGGTGCGCTTCGGGGACCGAGGGCGCAACCTGCTCGACGCCAGCCTCTCGATCTCGCACAGCCGCTGGCGGAATATCCAGGCCGACTTCATCGACGGGAACGGTTTTCCGACCACCACCAATATCGGCGATGGCCGCATCACCAGCCTGTCGGGCGCGATTGCGGTCCGGCCGACATCAAAACTGACGTTCGATCTGGGCGCCGTATACAACCACAGCCGCGTCGACGATCTCTCGCCGCAGATCCTCGCGGTATTCGCCACCGCCCCCGCGCGCCTCGGCCGCATTCCCAATGTTGCGAGTCACGCCGTGCGCGGGTCGATCACCTATGCGACCGTCATCGGCGATCAGGATTTCCGCGCGAACGGCTGGGCCAATTATATCGGACCCTCGCGGCTCGGCATCGGGCCGGTGCTCGGCGAGCGCCAAGGCGACTATATCGACACGGGCCTCGCGATGCGCGTCGGGAGCGAGCGGCGCGGTCTGTCGCTTACCCTCACCAATCTGTTCGATTCGCGCGGCAACCGCTTCTCGCTCGGCACCCCGTTTGTCGAGGGCAACGGGGGGTTCCTGACCCCGCTGCGGCCCCGTACGCTTCGGCTCGCCATCGACGTCGCGTACTGAACGGCGACGCCGACGGCTTGCCGATCATTCCGCGAGCGTGATCTGCTCGAAGCGGTCGAGGTGATAGTCGGCGTTGCCGAACTGGCTTTCGATCATCGTTGCGCGCTTGAAATAATGGCCGATTGCCAGCTCCTGCGTGATGCCGATGCCCCCGTGGGTCTGGATCGCATTCTGGCCGACGAACTTCGCGCCGCGCGCAACCTTGTTCTTCGCCGCCGATACCGCCGCCTTACGCTCGTTTGCCGGCAGGCCCAGCTTCAGCGTGCCCATAATCGTCATCGACCGCGCCTGCTCCACCTCCATGAACATGTCGACCATGCGGTGCTGAAGGACCTGAAATTTGGCGATCGGAACGCCGAACTGCTTGCGCTGCTGCGTATATTCCAGCGTACCATCGTGCAGCTTTTGCATCACGCCGGTCGCCTCGGCGCAGACCGCGACGGTGGCTTCATCGACGATCTGTTCGATCAGGGGCAGCGCCGCGCCTTCGCCGCCAAGCAAAGCGTCGGCGGGGATCGTGACATTCTCGAAGTAAATTTCCGACGCGCGGCTGCCGTCGACCGTGGGATAGTCGCGGCGGACGATGCCGGGAAGATTGGCGTCGATCAGGAACAGCGAAACACCGTCCGCGTCGCGCTGGCCGCCACCGGTGCGCGCGGTGACGAGCAGGTGCGTTGCCCACGGCGCGGCATAGACGACGCCCTTGTGACCGTTCAGCACATAGCCCGCGCCGTCCTTCTTCGCGGTCGTGCGAAGATTGGCGAGGTCGTAACGACCCTGCGGCTCGGCATAGGCGAAGGCGACGATGACGTTGCCGGCGATGATTTCGGGGATGAACTTCTCGGCTTGCGCGCCGCCGACCGCTTTCAGCGCGCCGCCGGCGATGACAACGGTGGGGAGATAAGGCTCGATACCGAGCACCTTGCCCAGTTCTTCCATGACGATCGCATTTTCCAGCGCGCCGCCGCCGAGGCCGCCATGCTCTTCGGCGAAAGCCGCGCCGAGCATGCCGAGTTCCTGCGCAAGGGCGGTCCAGATCGCTGGGTCGCGACCCGCGTCGCTGTTGATGAACTTCTGGCGCGTGTCGAAATCATAGGTGTCGGCCAGAAAGCGCGACAGCGTGTCGCGGATCATGTCCTGCGTTTCGGTGTAGGTGAAATCCATTGTTTATATTCCCTAGCTTCACCGTCACCCCGGCGAAGGCCGGGGTCTCAAGGCCGCGAGGCCGAGATTCCGGCCTTCGCCGGAATGACGCGGATTATTGGATCAGAGGCCGAGCACCATCTTTGCGATGATGTTGCGCTGAATCTCGTTCGATCCCCCGTAAATCGTCGTCTTGCGCATGTTGAAATAGGTCGGCGCAGCGCGATGTGCGTAATCGGGACCGATCGGATGCTCGTTATCGCCTTCGCCGAAGCCGCGAAAATAGGGCGCGCCATAATGGCCGACGGCTTCGAGCGTCAGCTCGGTCAGTCGCTGCTGGATTTCCGAGCCCTTGATCTTGAGCAGGCTCGATTCGGGGCCAGGCCCCTTGCCCGCATTGGCGCCGGCAAGGCTGCGCAACTCGGTGAATTCGAGCGCGGTCAGGTCGACCTCGAGTTCGGCGATCTTGCGCTTGAAGAAGGGATTTTGAAGCAGCGGCTTGTCGCCGTCGAGTTCGGTACGGGCGATCGACTTGACCTTTTCGACCCCGCGCTTCGATGCGGCGACGCCGGCAATGCCGGTGCGTTCGTGCGCCAGCAGGAACTTGGCGCAGGTCCAGCCTTTGTTCTCCTCATAGACGCGCTGCGACTGCGGCACGCGGACATCCTCCAGCCACACCTCATTCACCTCATGCTCCCCGCCCAGCGTGATGATCGGGCGCACGGTGATGCCGGGCGACTTCATGTCGATCAGGAGGAAGCTGATGCCTTCCTGCTGCTTGGCCTCCTTGTCCGTACGGACGAGGAAGAAGCCCCAGTCGGCATATTGCGCCATCGTCGTCCACGTCTTCTGGCCGTTGACGATATAGTCGTCGCCGTCGGGAACCGCCGTCGTGCGGAGCGAGGCAAGGTCCGAACCCGAGCCGGGTTCCGAATAGCCTTGGCACCACCAATCCTCGCCCGACAGGATGCGCGGCAGGAAATAGGCCTTCTGTTCGGGCGTGCCGAAGGTGTAGATCACCGGGCCGACCATCGCGAGGCCGAAGGGCATCAGGCGGATGCAGTCGGCGCGTGCGGTCTCTTCGGACCAGATGAACCGCTGTGTCGGGGTCCAGCCGGTGCCGCCATATTCGACCGGCCAAGCGGGCGCGACCCAGCCCTTCTTGTAGAGCACCTTGTGCCATGCGAGGAAATCTTCTTTGCTGAGCTCTTCGCCCTCATCCTGCTTCCCGCGAAGCTCGGCGGGATAATTCTCGGCGATGAACTCGCGCACTTCTGTCTGGAAGGCGATATCTTCCGGGCTGAATTCCATATCCATTGCGATTCTCCCAAGGGCACTGGCGCCTTTATAGAAGGCGCTCACGTTTACGTAAAGGTAAGTTGCGAACCGCAACCATTGCAGCGAGACTGCGCCGACCGCCGTGGCTTGTCCAGCGGGTCAACCGGGAAAATGACGATGCGCGGAGCTATCGCGCCAATGGCGACGGGTCCATGCGGGGAGAGGCGCGAGCGGTGCGGCGAAAAGGCTAGGCGCGGGTCAGGACGATGACCGCGCCGTCGCTGGCATAGGCGCTGCGGCGCTCCGCGATCGACAGCATCACAGGAATGGCGGCGCCTTCGCGGGTTACCAGCATCGACGCGATGCGCGCCGGTTCGCCGGAGCGGAACACCTCCTCCAAGGCTTCGGCAAAGCCCTGACGGTATGCGACCGCAAGCAGCGCGGAAAAGCGAACCCTTCGGATCGCTGCGGCATCGACCCCGACCATTGCCGTCAGCGCGTCATTGGCATCCTCGATGGCTTCGCGCACCGAAATGCAAGCCCGCCCCACGCTGCCTTGCGCCTCGATCGCGACCGCAAGCGCGCGATGGATGTCGTTGCTCGCCATGCCTTCCATCACCGAGCTGATATCGCGCAACATGATCGCGCCGCCGACCGGCAACGGCACCAGGTCGACGCGCGTCCAATGCCGCGGCCGAAGCAGACCCGGGACCTCGCCCGAAAAGCGTTCGCGATAATCGATCATCCGGTTGATGTGGCTGAGCAGGACGCTCCCGCGTAGGCCGGGAATCGTATCGGCGAGAGGCTTTCCAGAAACATCGGCGGCCGCACATTCGATCATATCGCTCGCTGCCGGATTGAGCGTCGCGATCCGCAAGGCCCGATCGACGATGATCACGCCGTCGCGTGTCGCCTCGAACACGCTGGGGAGCGAGGCTTGCACTTGATCCTGCCCGCAGCCGCCGCCGTCCAGCCGCCGATAGTCGTCGAGCGAGATCAGCACATGTGCGTCCCTGCCATGATGCGTTACGACAACGGGCTTGCGCGCCGCCTGCAAGCGCCAGCTTGCGAAGCCCCTGATGAATTCCGCCGCCGACACGCGCTGCGGCTCCTGCGCACTTGCCACCCCTGCCTCCTCTATTGCCTC
Organism: Sphingopyxis sp. H050; assembly: GCF_001468265.1. Taxonomy (GTDB): domain Bacteria; phylum Pseudomonadota; class Alphaproteobacteria; order Sphingomonadales; family Sphingomonadaceae; genus Sphingopyxis. The sequence continues at coordinate 405,429 of NZ_LNRZ01000002.1, forward strand.
TCCTCCCTTATTTGCAGGCCGCGGCAAGCGGTGGCCGGAATGTCGATCCGTTCCGGCATCGATCCGGCGTCAGACCAGCTTGGCCTTGCCGCAGCGCAGGGCATTTACGCGGGCGTCGGCCTCGCCGATATGGACGCCGAGCGTGCCGGTGATGCTCTGGAGCAGCCCGTCGAGCACCGGGGCCGCAGCGCTGACGGTCGCGCCGACGAGAGACGACAGCGAATTCGCGTTGATTCCGCGGCCGAGGACATTGACCTTGAGGTCGATCCGGTCGGCGAGCGATTTGGCGGCGCCCGCTACCAGTCCGGTGCTCTCGACCGTCCTGACCCTGCCCGCATCGATGTCGGCGCGGGAGAAGGGGGCGGGCTTTTCATTGAGATCGGACAGAACCAGCTCTGCCTTGCCCTCGACATTGGCGAGGGGCAGCTTGAGGAGCTTGGCCGGCCCGGGATCGACCTTTCGCTGCATGTCCTGGAAATCGCCGTTGCCGACCTTGCCGATTGCGAGCGTGGCGGGAGAGGTCGTGACGCCCAGCGCCACCGCGGTGCTGCCAATATTCGCGCAATCGATGTCGGTGATGCGCGCCGCCGCCGAACCAAGTTCGGCGAACACCGGGATTTCGACGGTGGCGAGCGGCGTCGCGACCTTGGCGTCCAGCTTGATCCGGACCTGCGCGGTGCGGACGACCACCTGATTGTTGTCGGTGATCGCGATCAGCGGCGAATGCGCCGGCGACTCACCGATCAGGAGTGCAACGTTGACGGCCGTTCCGCCGGGCAATCCCGCAGCGACCGACAGATCGACCTGTCGGTTCGCGTTGGCAAGCAGAAGCATCGAACGCACGAGGCTGAGGGCATTGACGTTCACCGGATTGGCCTCATCGACGCGAATGCCTGACGAACGCGGGCCGAGATCGATTGCGCGCGATGGGAACAGCCCGGTCGGAACGGCGCTTGCCGCCAATTTGCCGATCGCGCGCGCGGCGTCGCCGTCGCTGGACTTTGCCAGCGCCGACAGGACTTGCGGCAGCGTCGCCCGCGCATCGAGCGTCTGGCCAAAGGTCAGCACGTCGGCATCGAGTTCGGCGCGGAGCGCATCGGAGAAGGCGAGCAGGTCGATGTCGGCGTTCGCGAGCGCATTATAATCCATGACCGACAGATTGACCTGACTTCCGGTCAGCGCCGACAGCACCGCGTTGGGAACGCCGCCGTGCACCGCCGCCACGCGCGAGCCCAGCGAAAAGGCGGCATAGCCACGCCGCGCTCCGGTCGCCGACGCGCCGATGACGCTTTCATCGCGCCCGGTCAGGAAGCTGCCGAAATAGAGCGGGCGGTCGCGCGTCAGGCGGATACGAACGGCGTTGGGCGACGCACCACCGGGGGTGAAGCGCTGTTCGGCCTGGATGCCTGGATCGGGCGTGTAGGTGCCGGGCGTCAGCGCAGCAATGCGGATACCGCAATCGCAGTTCGCGGCGATGATCCGTTCGGCCGCGGCGCGTTCTCCACCCGGACGCGCTGCTGCCGCGAGCGCTGCGGCATCGGCGATACCCTGAAGCTTGCGGCGGTCGAGATAATGCGAGCCGAGATCGACCGCAAGCGCGGCCGAGCCAATGAGCATGGTCAAGGCGGCGGCCGAGGCGATGCTGATGCTCGCGCGGCAGTCGCGCCGGAGGGTCCGAAAGAAACGGGTCAGTTTCATGATCAATCCACCGGCAGTTCGAAAGTCGCACGCGCGCGGATGATATTGCCGGGCGACGGGACGAACGACGATCGGAGGAAGCTGACTTCCGGAACGGTGTAGGCGACCGCAACGGTCACAGCTTCGCTGGTTTCCGACACCGCAACCGCGCGCGTCGCGGGCGAAAAGCCGTCGATGCTCGCCATGCTGCGGTCGACTGCACGCGCAGCGATAGCGCGCCGCTCGGCGGGGTCGAGCCCGACGATCGCCGCGCGTGCGCCGTCGTTCGCCGACTGTTGTACCGCATGCGCCAGCATGAAATATTGGCCATAGACCAATATGCCCATGGCGAGCGCGAGGAAGAGCGGCAGCACGAGCGCCATCTCGACGATGGCGGCGGCGCGCTCGTTGCGGCAGAGCCGCGCAAGAAAAATGGAACCCTTCATGCGTCGCACCATGGCGCGGCGGCGATGAAGGTGACGTCGCAGTCTCGCGACAATGAATTTACATAATTTGCGAACGGGAAAGTGCGGCAAAACGTCGAAAAAGCGAAGTCGTCACCGCCGCGTTAATCGCGCGGCGACGACCCGATGGCGAAAATGCGATTATTCGGCAGGCTCTTCGGCCGCGAGCTTGTCCTGCGTGCGCAGGTCGAAATCCGACGCGTCGTGACGCTCGTGAAGCTGACTCGCGGGATCGCCCATTACGCGATTGACCATCCGGCCGCGTTTTACTGCGGGGCGCTCGGCGATCTGATCGGTCCAGCGGATGACATTCTTATACTCCTGGACCTGCAAAAACTCGCCGGCGTCATAAACGAGCCCTTTGACCAGCGCGCCGTACCAGGGCCAGATCGCCATGTCGGCGATCGTATAGTCGGTGCCCGCGATATATTCGCTCTCGGCCAGGCGCCGGTCGAGCACGTCGAGCTGGCGCTTCACTTCCATCGCGTAGCGGTTGATCGGATATTCCTGCTTCGTCGGTGCATAGGCATAGAAATGGCCGAAACCGCCACCGAGGAACGGCGCGCTGCCCATCTGCCACGTCAGCCACGACAGCGTCTCCGCGCGCTTCGCGGTCTCGGTGGGCAAGAAGGCGCCGAACTTTTCGGCAAGATGGATCAGGATCGCGCCCGATTCGAACACGCGGATCGGCTCGGGGCCGCTGCGGTCGACGAGGACCGGGATCTTGCTGTTCGGATTGGCGGCGACATAGCCGCTCGAAAACTGGTCGCCGTCGCCGATCTTGATGAGCCAGGCGTCATATTCTGCGCCGTTATGCCCCGCCGCGAGCAGCTCCTCGAGCAGCACGGTGACCTTCACGCCATTGGGGGTGCCGAGCGAATAGAGCTGGAGCGGATGCTTGCCGACCGGTAGCTCCTTGTCATGCGTCGGGCCAGCGATCGGGCGGTTGATGTTCGCAAAGCGCCCGCCGCTCTCCTTGTCCCAGGTCCAGATTTTGGGCGGCACATATTCGGTCTGGTCGGTCATGGGCGACTCCTGCGCTAGATTTTGTACTGACCGGTATTTAATCACCTGGCGCGACGCCGTCCAGCAGTCGCCGCTCAAATAATCCTTTGGGCGCGCAAAGCCGAAATCGCGTCGGCGCTGTAACCAATTTCGGCGAGGATCGCAGCGCTATGTTCGCCCAGCTGCGGTGCCTGCGCCGCAATTCGTTTCGCGCTGGCGGACAGGGTAATGGGTGCTCGGATGAGGGGGATGTCTTGGCCCGCGCCGGGGTAGGTGACCGGCTCGACCAGACCCATGGCCGCGACTTGGGGCTGATCCAGCGCCTCGCTCGATCGCAGCACCGGCGCTGCGGGCACGCGGGCAGCGCCGAGTTCGGCGATGGCGTCGGCGCTGGTGCGGTCGATGCACCATTGCTGCATGATGACGCTGAGCTCCTCGCCATTGTCGCCGCGCAATATGTCGCTGGCGTAGCGCGGATCATCGACCAATCCGGGTCGGCCCACCAGCTCCGCCCAGCGCGCGAAAATGCCACCGCCGACGATCTGCGTGACGATCCAGCCATCGCGGGTGCGGAAAATATCGGTGGGGCCGGAGCTAAAGCTGCGGTTGCCGATTGGCTGGCGTTCGATACCGTTCAGCGCGTAATCGATCGTGAGCGAGTTCGTCATCGCAAGCGCGGTGCCCAGCAGCGATCCCGAGACGCATTGCCCGTTGCCCGTCGTCTCGCGCTCGCGCAGCGCGACCATGACGCCGAACGCCGTGTGCAGCGCGGTCCCGAAGTCGACGAAATTGACCTGTGCGCGATAAGGCTGGTCGGGCGTGCCGGTCAGATGCACCGATCCCGACATCGCCTGACCGACTGCATCGAAACCAACATTCTTCGCCAGCGGCCCCTCGCTGCCGAAGGCCGACGCGGTCGCCAGAATGATGCGCGGATTGATCGCCGACAGGCTGTCATAGTCGAGGCCGAGCTTAACGAGCGCCTCGTGCGGCAGGTTGGCGACGACGACATCGGCGGTTTCGACGAGCCGTCGCACGATCTCGCGGCCTTCGGGACTGCCCGGTTTCAATGTCAGGCAGCGCTTGCCCCGGTTCATCTGCATGAACATCGCGCCTGAACCGTCATCTGCGACGGGTACGGTGTAGCGATCGTCGTTGCCCCCGGGCGCCTCGATGCGAATGACGTCGGCGCCATAATCGCCGAGCAGCGCCGCGCAATAGGGGCCGGCGATATAGCGGCCGAAATCGAGCACCCTTATTCCCGTCAACGGCACATCCGTCCTCCCCCGATCATTATCTGTACGCGGCGCTAGCAGCCGCCTGTCGACCGTGCCAGTCCTTCGTCGAAACCTGTCCTTGCATGTTCGCCCCTGCGCCATATGGTCGGCGGATAATTTCAACAGGGGATAATTTCATGGCGCGCTTCGCTTTCGCCCTCGCGGCGATTTTGGCCTGTTCGACCTCGGTCTGGGCGCAAACCGCGCCGCCCGCCGCCGACACAAAGCCCGAGAAATGGGACGTGAACGCGCCGCCCGGCATGACGACGCACAAGGTGCCGATCGCGGTCGACGAGGGCAGCTGGATGAACGTCGACGTCGCGCCCGACGGCCGCACAATCGCCTTCGACCTGCTCGGCGACATCTACACCATGCTGATCGAGGGCGGCCCGCCGACGCGCATCGCCGAGGGTCTCGCCTATGAGCATCAGCCGCGCTTCTCGCCCGACGGCAAGCGCATCGCCTTCGTCTCCGATCGCGGCGGCGGCGACAATATCTGGCTGATGAACCGCGACGGCAGCGACAAGCGCCAGCTCAGCAAGGAAGAATTCCGCCTGCTCAACCAGCCGAGCTGGAGCCCCGATGGCCAGTTCATCGTCGCCAAGAAGCATTTCACCACCGGGCGCTCGCTGGGTACTGGCGAGGTCTGGATGTATCACGTCTCGGGCGGTGCGGGCGTACCACTCGTGAAGAAGCCGAATGAGCGGCATCAGAAGGAACTTGGCGAGCCGACCTTCGCGCCCGACGGCAAGGGCGTCTATTACACCCGCAACGTCACCGCGGGGCCGATCTTCGAATATGCGCAGGACAGCAACGGCGACTTGTTCCACATCGAACGCTACGACCTGAACGATGGCGATGTCACGACTGTCGCTGCGGGCGCGGGCGGCGCGGTGCGCCCATCGCCCTCGCCCGACGGCAGAAAGCTCGCTTATGTCCGCCGCGAGGCGGGCGGGTCGAAACTCTATGTGAAAGATCTGGCGTCGGGCGCCGAAAAGAAGGTGTATGACGCGCTCGACCAGGACGTACAGGAAACCTGGGCGGTCACCGGCGTCTATCCGAACATGAGCTGGACTCCCGATAGCAAGGATGTCGTCTTCTGGGCCGGCGGCAAGCTCCGCCGCGTCGGAGCTGCGGGCGGCGACGCGCGCGTCATTCCGTTCAGCGTGAGCGACGACCGCGTCATCATCGACGCGACCCACCCGACGGTCGAGGTCGCGCCCGACCGGTTCGAAACGAAGATGCCACGCTGGGCCGAGGTGTCGCCCGACGGCCGCACCATCGTCTTCGAAACATTGGGCAAGCTCTGGACCAAACCGGCCGCCGGCGGCGCGGTGCGACGGCTGACGGCGGCGAAGGACGATGCGTTCGAACTCTGGCCGAGCTGGTCGCGCGACGGCAAGTCGATCGTGTTCGTGCGCTGGACCGACGCGGGGCTGGGCGAGATCCATGTTATCGGCGCGGGCGGCGGATCGTCGCGGAAGGTGACCGCCGCGCCCGGTCATTATGCCGAACCCCGCTTCTCGCCCGACGGCAGGATCATCGCCTTCGAGCGCCGCGCAGGCGGCGGACTGCGGTCCGAGCGTTTTGGCGACAATCCGGGCATCTATCGCATCGCCGCGACCGGCGGGACGGCGGAGCGCGTCAGCGACAATGGCGCCAAGCCGCAATTCGGCGCCGCGAACGACCGGATTTTCATGGTGGCGGCGTCGGACGGCAAGAACCAGCTGATCAGCACCGATCTCAGCGGGCAGGACAAGCGCGTCCACGCGAGCGGCGATCTGGTGAGCGACTATGAGGTATCGCCCGACGGCCGCACCCTCGCCTTCCGCCAGAATTACGACGCTTATGTCACCCCGCTGATGCCGGGCGGGCAGGATGTGTCGCTGTCGACCTCCGGCGGCGCGATGCCGGTGACGCGGGTCAGTGGCAGCGGAGCCGACTTCATCCATTGGTCCGACGGCGGCAAGCGCCTCCACTGGACGCGCGGCCCGTCGCTGTTCAGCGCCGATCTCGGCAGCTTTTTCGCCAATGCTCCCGCAGGCGACGACAAGCCCGCCAAGTTCAGCCCGCCCACGTCAGGGATTTCCCTGGCGATGACGCAGGCGGCCTCGAAGCATAAGGGCACCGTCGTCATCACCGGCGCGAAGATCGTCACGATGGCGGGCGCCGACGGCGGGGTGATCGAAAATGGCGCCATCCTCATCGAGGGTGACCGTATTGCCGCAGTGGGTCCGGCGGGCGCGATCACCGTTCCCGCAGGCGCCGTGACAGTCGATGCCGCGGGCAAGACGATCGTTCCCGGCTTTGTCGATGCCCACGCGCACGGCCCGCATGGCGACGACGAACTGGTGCCGCAGCAGAACTGGTCGGAAATCGCAAATCTCGCCATGGGGACGACGACGAGCCACAACCCCTCTTCGCGCGCGTCCGAAATCTTCGTTTCGTCAGAGATGCAGCGCGCCGGCCTGATCCTCGCCCCGCGCATCTTCTCGACCGGCGAGATCATCTATGGTGCCAAGGCCGCGGGCATTTACGCCGAGATCAACAGCTATGAGGATGCCGTCGCCCACGTCCGCCGCCTCAAGGTACAGGGCGCGCATAGCGTCAAAAACTATAACCAGCCGCGGCGCGAGCAGCGCCAGATGGTTGTGAAGGCGGCGCAAGCCGAAGGCATGGAGGTCGTGCCCGAAGGCGGCTCGCTCTACACGATGGATGTCACCCTGATCCAGGACGGCAATTCGACCGTCGAGCACAACATCCCGCTCCACACCTTCTACAAGGATCTGGTGCAGCTTTGGGGTCAGACCAAGACCGACTACACCCCGACGCTCGTCGTCACCTATGGCGGCCCCGCGGGCGACCCCTATTGGCGCGCGCATACCAACGTCTGGGAGCAGCCGATCCTCTCGCGCCACGCGCCTCCGACGGAACTGGCGGCGAACAACAAGCGCCGCGTGATTGCGCCCGAGGGCGATTATGTCGACGATGATTCGGCGCGCGAGGCAAAGAAAATTGCCGACGCGGGCCGCATGGTCTCCATCGGCGCGCACGGCCAGCAGGCCGGCCTCGGCGCGCATTGGGAAATCTGGTCGTTCGTGCGCGGCGGGTGGAGTAATATCGACGCGCTGCGCGCCGCCACGATCATGCCCGCCACCTCGCTGGGCTATGCAAAGGATGTCGGCTCGCTCGAGCCGGGCAAGCTCGCCGATATGCTGATTCTCGATGCCGATCCGACGCAGGACATCCGCAATACCGAGAAGATCCACCGCGTGATGCTGGGCGGGCGGCTGTACGATCCGCTGACGATGAACGAGGTCGATACCGGCAATCGCAAGCGCCAGCCCTATTGGTGGGAAGCCGACAAACCCTGATCGCCGATCAATCCCGGCGGCGGATTGCGATTTTGTGACGAGAGGGTTGCAAGTGTCGCGAGCCGCCGCTAGGGGCGTCCACTCTCAGCGAGGAGAGTTGGCTGAGTGGTCGAAAGCGTCGCACTCGAAATGCGAAGTGCCGGCAACGGTACCGAGGGTTCGAATCCCTCACTCTCCTCCATTTTTCTCTGATTTCGACCCCTATGTCACCGCCCCGGCGCCCGGCCGAGGCGGTGGGCAACGTCGTTATCTGATGGTGACGAGCGACGGCGCCGCAAGCGCGCCGATGACTGCCCCGACGATCAGGAACAGCACGATATACACGACCACGACGACGACCGTGTAGACGAGCGCCTTGTCCTGCGGGACTTTCATCAGCACCGGCAGGCCGAGGTAAAGAAGATACAGCCCATAAAGCGCGAACAGAAGGCCGATGACGGCCAAGGCCGGCAGAATGCCGAAGATGCCGCCGACCCAGCCTGCGGTCGCTGAATAGGCCGCGACCTTGAGCGCCTGCACCTGATTTTTTTCGCCACCGAAGTTCGGAGCGATGCCGTCGATCACCAGCGCCAGAATGAAAATCGTCGCTAGCGACAGGCCGTAAGACACAATCGCCGACACGAGCGCGCCCGCTAGCGGCGGATGATAGGTCACGCCGAATACTGTTATTCCGAACACCTGGCCGCCGATGAGGCTGGCCAGCGGGCCGATCGCGGCCAGCAGCACGACATAGGGAATGTAGATCGACTGCGTCGTCGCGGGTTCGGCCGCAATGACCGGCCAGGTTTCCTTTGGTTTCAGCAGGATATTCTTCGCGCGCTCGACAATCCCCGAGGCCGGGCCGGCAAGGTTGGGTGGTACGTCGGTCATGGAATGCGTCTCCCCTTGGTCAAAGACGGCCCGCAACCCGATCCGGTCGCGCGGTGGCCCAAGGAGCAAGCTAGCCCGATAGGCCAACGCATCTGTAACCTTCATCACAGTCCGGATTCGGCCTGCCGCGGTCGGGTGCCAATGTAACGGACTTGAAACAGGCGTAAATAGCCATAGATTGACGATATGACGTCAAAAGCCTCTTCAGATTTCCAGGATTCGGTCCCGCCGCACGGTCACGCACCGCTGATCGAACGCGCGCGTTTCGCGCCGGGCGATATCGTCAAGCACCGCATGTTCGACTTTCGCGGCGTGGTGTTCGACGTCGATCCCGTCTTCGCGAACAGCGACGAATGGTATGAAGCCATTCCCGAGGAAATCCGCCCGGCCAAGGAACAGCCCTATTATCACCTGCTGGCCGAGAACGACGATTCGTCGTATATCGCCTATGTCAGCCAGCAGAATCTGGTCAGCGATGCAGAGCATGGTCCTGTCGACCATCCGCAGATCGATGCGATGTTCGACGGGCTGGTGAAGGGCCGCTACCGCGTCCGCTCAATTCACAGGCATTAAGCCTTCAGCTTCCATCCCGAAACGAGCAGGCGATAGGTGATCGCACCCAGCACCGCGTTCACCGCGATCAGGAACAGCGCGGCAGTCATCACCGGGTTTGCGATCGTCGCGTCAACCGTGCCGATAAAGCCATAACGAAAGCCCATGATCGCGTAATAGACTGGGTTCGCGTGCGCGACTGTCTGAAACCAGGGCGCGAGACGGTCGATCGAATAGAAAGTGCCCGAAAGCAGCGCCAGCGGCGTGACGACGAAATTGGTCACCGCGGCGGCGTGGTCGAACTTCTCGGCCCAGACCGAGGTGATGAGGCCGAGGAAGCCCATCATCATCGCGCCGAGGACGCCAAACAAGGCCACCGCCCACAGATGGTCGGGACCGACATGGACGCCGGGCCAGAGCAGCATCGCGAGCCAGAGCGCAAAGCCCACAAGGATGGCGCGTGTTACCGCCGCGCCGATCAGCGCCATGATCAGCTCGCCGACGCCGAGCGGCGGCATCAGATAGTCGACAATCGTCCCCTGGATTTTGCCGACGAGCAGCGAGAAGCTGGAATTGGCAAAGCTGTTCTGCAGCATCGCCATCATGATCAGCCCTGGCGCGATGAAGTCTGCAAAGGGCACGCCAATGACGGTCCGGCCCGCTCCGCCGAGCGCGACGGTGAAAATGACGAGAAAAAGGAGGGTGGTGATCGCCGGGGCCCAGATAGTTTGGAGCTGGACCTTGAAAAAGCGCCGCACCTCCTTGACATATAGGGCCTGCAGGCCCGGCACGTTCAGTGCCCGGATGTGCGGGACGCCCGGTTCGGCGAATGCCGGCGCCGCGGCGCTATTTGCCGAGTCGGGGCGCGAAATTTGGGGCTGGTCGTTCATGGCGTTCTCGCCTATCGCCTCCCCGATCTTACCGCAAGCTGGGCAGTGACGGTGCCGGTCCTTTCGGGATCGCCGAAGCCGCCCGCTGCGTGAATGATGAGGAATATAGAAGATGTCATGGACCGACGAGCGCATCGAAAGCCTGCGCAACATGTGGGAAAAGGGCCTGACCGCCAGTCAGATCGCTGACGAGCTCGGCGGGGTCAGCCGCAACGCCGTGATCGGCAAGGCGCACCGCCTAGGCCTGAAATCGCGTCCCTCGCCCGTCAAGGCGACCGAGAAAGTGGCGAAGCCCGCCAAGGCGCCCGCTGCGCCGAAACCGGTGACGCCGGCCCCTGCGCCGCGCGCCGCCACGCCCATCCAGCCGCGCCCGGCTCCGGCCGCGCCGAAGCCGGACCAGCGGCCCGCAGCCAACGCTCCGGACGAAGACGGCGTGCAGGCCGCTCCGAAGCCCGACGCGCCGCGCATCGTTTCGATCGGCCCCGGCGGCTTCATCCGTCAGGGGCCCGGCGACCAGCAGGCGCCGATTCCGCCCGCGCCGCCGCGCCGCCTGGTGCCCGCGAAGCCGAGCCCCGAGATTGCCGACAAGACTAGCCTGCTCGATCTCAACGACCGCATCTGCCGCTGGCCGATGGGGCATCCGGGCGAGCCGGATTTCCATTTCTGCGGCGAGCAGGTGAACCCCGGATTCCCCTATTGCGTTGAGCATTGCGGCCGTGCCTATCAGGCGCAGCTGCCCCGCGGCACGCGCCGGCCGCCCCCGCCCCCGCCGTTCGGTGGTCCCCGGGTTCGTTAAGACGCGCGCGTTGAGGGCTTTCGCGCAGGACTTCCCCTTTGCCCAAGCGCTCGGCCTGCAGATGGTCGAGCGCGGCGACGGCCGCTGCGTGATGGCGATCGATATCGAAAGGGCGCAACATTTCAGCCCGCAAGGCGCCGCGCATGGCGGCGTCGCCTACTCGCTGGCGGATTCGGCGATGGGCGGCGCGCTTACCAGCCTGCTGCCCGAGGATCTTTGGTGCGCGACGCTCGAGATCAAGTTCAATTACCACGCGCGCGTGGTTGAGGGGCGGCTGACCTGCGAGGCGACCGTCGTGCATCGGGGCAAGCGGATCGCCAATATCGACGCGCGTCTCTATCAGCACGATCGTCTGGTCAGCAGTGCGAACGGCAATTTCGCTATCTTCCCTGCCCCCGCTGCATAGGCGAAAGGCGCCGGGTCTTGCGACCCGACGCCCTCCTTTTCGCTCCCGAGAGAGGTCAGAAGCGAAAGCTGACCGTTCCGCGGATGCTGTGCGTGCGAAAGTTCGGATCGCTGCGCTTGATGTCCGTTCCCCCGCCGTTGAGCAGGAACGGATTGGTCGGCGCCGCCGTGCCGGGGCCGACGTTGACCGTGTAGTCATTGTCCTTGACGTCGGTGTAGAGATATTCGAGCCCGATCCCGATGTTGTTCGTCACCATCAGTTCGGCGCCGCCGCCGGCAGCATAGCCCCAAGCGTTTGTACGGCCGTTGTCGGCGAAGCTGTTTGCGGTGTTGGTCGTCGTGAACCGGTTGTCCAGCTTTGCATAGGCGCCGCCGCCGGTCACATAGAAGAGCGCGCCGCCGCCGGGCGTGTAACCGAGGCGCAGACGGGCACTAGCTTGGTAATCGGCCTCGCGGCTCATCGTGTAGCTGGCCGGCGTGGTTGAAAAACCGCTGACGCTGTCGCGGGCTTCGCTACGGCCACCCTCGATGAGGGCGCCGACGACAAAATTGCCCATCCGCTTGTCAAAACCGAGGCGGCCGAAATATTCCGGACCATCCTTGTCGTTGCGGCAGCTAAGGTTGGCGGTGCTGGTTGCGGCGCCGTTACAAAAGCCGGGTGAGAAGGCGTTGGCGCCTGCCGCCGTATTGACGGTGTCGCCATAGGTGCCGTCGCGGTTGGTGTCGAAGAGCAAAGTCGATCCTCGGTCATTGCCTTGGATCGTACCGCCGGCGCCGATGCTGATGTACGGACCGTCGAAGTCGCCGGAGGTATCGCGATTATCCTGCGCGATGGCAGGCGCGGCCAGCAAGGAAGCCGCCGAAGCGGCGAGGAGAGCTGCGAATTTCATTATGTTTCTCCACTTTTTGAATGACTTTACAGTCAACGCCGAAACACCCGGATTTCTTCCAGGTTCCTTCGCGTGGCTAAAACAGGACGAGTGGAGTGGGGCGCCGGACCCCAAAACCGCGCTTGCCAGCGGCCTTTCCGGCCCCGTATAGCCTGATCATGAGTCACGATTTGTTCGAGGGCAGCCAGCCCGCAGCCGACAGCTATAACGCCTCGCAGATCGAGGTGCTGGAGGGCCTCGAACCCGTCCGCCGTCGCCCAGGGATGTACATCGGCGGCACCGACGAACGCGCGCTGCACCATCTGGCGGCCGAAGTCATCGACAACAGCATGGACGAAGCGGTCGCCGGCCATGCGACGCGCATCGAAATCACCCTCGACGTCGGCAATCGCTTGACCGTCGTCGACAATGGCCGCGGCATGCCGGTCGATCCGCACCCGAAATTCCCCGGAAAATCGGCGCTCGAAGTTATCATGACGATGCTCCACTCGGGCGGCAAGTTCGAGGGCAAGGCCTATGCCACCTCCGGTGGCTTGCACGGTGTCGGCGTCAGCGTAGTCAACGCGCTGTCGATTGAAACCGTTATCGAAGTTGCGCGCTCCAAGCAGCTGTATCGCCAAACTTTTTCTCAGGGCGCGCCGCAAGGCCCGCTCGAGGAGCTGGGTCCCACGCCGAACCGCCGTGGCACCAGCGTCTCCTTCATTCCCGACGCTGCGATCTTCGGGGAGCACGGGCGGTTCAAGCCGCAGCGCCTCTATCGCATGGCGCGATCCAAGGCCTATTTGTTTGCCGGCGTCGAGATCCGCTGGAAATGCGCGCCCGAACTGATCGGCGACGATACCCCCGCCGAAGCGGTGTTCCAGTTTCCCGGCGGCCTTGCCGATCACCTGAAGGAACAGATCGGCAGCCGAGAATGCGCGACCGCCGAGCCCTTCGTCGGACGACAGGATTTTCCGGGCGATCAGGGGCGGGCTGAATGGGCGATCGCCTGGCCGCTGTGGTCGGACGGCAACTATAGCTGGTATTGCAACACCATCCCCACCCCCGCGGGCGGCACGCACGAGGCCGGGCTGCGCTCGGCGCTCACCAAGGGTCTGCGCGCGTTCGGTGAACTGATCGGGCAGAAGAAGGCCGCGCAAATCACCGCCGAGGATGTGTTCAACTGCGGCGAGATGATGTTGTCGGTGTTCATCCGCGATCCGCAGTTCCAGAGTCAGACCAAGGACCGGCTATCGAGCCCCGAAGCGACCCGCCTTACCGAAAATGCGGTGCGCGATCATTTCGACCATTTCCTGTCGGACAATATGGACCGCGGCCGCGCGCTGCTTGGCCTGATCCTCGAGCGCATGGACGAGCGCCTGAAGCGCAAGGCCGAGCGTGAGGTGAAGCGCAAAACCGCGACCAGCGGCCGCAAGCTGCGGCTACCAGGAAAGCTGACAGACTGCGCGAATGATGGCCCAGAAGGCACTGAATTATTTATCGTTGAGGGCGACAGCGCCGGGGGCAGCGCCAAGCAGGCGCGCGACCGGAAGACGCAGGCGATCCTGCCGATCCGCGGTAAAATCCTGAATGTGGCGAGTGCCAGCGCCGACAAGATCCGCGCCAACCAGGAGATCGCCGATCTGGCGCTCGCGCTGGGGTGCGGAATGCGCAAGGATTGCGACGCCGACCGGCTGCGCTACGAAAAGATCGTCATCATGACCGACGCCGATGTTGACGGCGCTCACATTGCCACGCTTTTGATGACATTCTTCTTTCAGGAGATGCCCGACATCGTCCGCGAGGGTCATGTTTACCTGGCACAGCCTCCGCTTTACCGGCTAACCGCCGGCGCGACCTCGGCCTATGCCCGCGACGATGCGCATCGCGCCGAGCTCGAGGCAACGGTCTTCAAGAGCAAGCGTGTCGAGGTGGGCCGGTTCAAGGGGCTCGGTGAGATGAACCCGAACCAGCTCAAGGAAACGACCATGGACCCGCAAACCCGCAGTTTGCTTCGGGTTACGCTGCCGCAGGAATATGAGGAGCGGCATCAGGTCAAGGATCTGGTCGACCGGCTGATGGGCAAGCACCCCGAGCATCGCTTCCAGTTCATCCAGGCGAATGCCGCGACGCTCGATGAAGCGGCGATCGACGCCTGAGGAGGCGGAGATGCGTGGGACATGGCAGGCTGCAGTAGCGGCGGGATGGCTGGCCCTAGCGGCGCCCCTCGCCGTTTCAGCGCAGACCCCTGAAATCCCTGCGACCGCCACGAGCGCTTTCGACGAACGCGCCGCTCAATTGCCCGATGTTATCAATGGCAACATTGCTTTCACGGACTATTTTGCGCCCTCTTTTCAAACTGCGTTGCCCGAAGCCCAGTTCAAGGCGACGAGTGAGGGTCTGCTCGCGCGATATGGGCGGGCGCTGGCCGTCGCGAGGGCCTTATCGCCCAACGGCCAGTCGGGAACGCTCCAGCTTCGCTTCGAGAAAGGCGTCGCGACGGTGCTGCTCGATGCGGGAAAGGCCCCGGATACCCGCGTCACCGGATTGCGGTTCACGGGCTTCACGATGGCAGACGACAGCCTTGCGCAGGTTGCGGCCGAGTTGGCCGCCCTGCCCGGCCAGACAGGCTTTCTGGTCGCCGAAATCGACGAACGGGCCGTCAAGCCTATCGCCGGGGCCAATGCCGACCGCCAATTCGCGGTCGGCTCCACGTTCAAGCTCTATATTCTGGACGAGTTGGCGGCGCAGATCGCCGCGGGAAAGCGCCGCTGGGCCGATGTCGTGCCGCTCTCGCACCTCAGCTTTTCGTCGGTGGCCACCGCGAACTGGCCGAAGGACACACCCGTCACGCTGCAAACCCTCGCAAACTGGATGATTTCGGTCAGCGACAATGGCGCGGCCGATACACTGCTTCACCTGCTTGGTCGCGACGCGATCGAAGCGCGGATGCGCGCCGCGGGGCACGCCGATCCGTCGCGCAACATCCCCTTCCTCTCAACCGTCGAGGCATTCGCCCTCAAGGGCAATAATTTCGCCGATTTGCGCGAGGCTTTCATCAAGGGTGACGATCGCGACCAGCGCAGGCTGATCGACCGGAACCGCGAACGGCTGATTCTGGCCAATGTTGACGGCGTCAGCTTTGTGCAGGGACCGCGGTTTGTGGACGATCTGGAGTGGTTTTCGTCGCCGAACGACATCGCCCGCCTGATGATCGACCTTCGCGCGCGCGGATCGGAACCGATGATGACCGCGCTTGCAATCAACAATGGCGTGGGGCCGGTCGCCGCCGAACCGTGGCGCTATCTTGGTTATAAAGGCGGCTCGGAAAATGGCGTCATCTCGATGAGCCTGCTCGGACAGCGCAAATCGGACAGCAAATGGATGGTCGTGACCGCGAGCTGGAACAACCCGGCGGCCAATGTTGACAGCAATCACTTTGCTTCGTTGGTGACGCGACTGCTCGATCTGGCGGCCAAATAGGCGATCAGGCCGTCAGCGCCGCGACGAGCGCCTTCACCTTCGCCTGCCGCCACTGCGGCGTGGGCGCAACGAGCCAATAGCCGCGCTTCACGGCGAAGGCTTCACGCACCAGCCGCACGCGGCCTGAGGCGATATCGGCCTCGGCGAGCATCGCGGGGACATTCGCCTGTCCCAGTCCGTTCGCGGCCGCATCGATGGCCAGACCGGCATCGCCGAGCCGCAATGCCGGCTCGCCCTCATCGACCGGGCAGCCGGGCCAGGCAATGAGCGTATCGCTCTCGCTCCCCGGCCCCGCGACGGTGACCATCGTCGCCTCGGCCAGCGGCACGCCCTCATGCTCCCCTGCCCCGTCGGTCCAGAAAATCGCCAGGTCCAGATTCGCCTCGGTAAAATCGATGCCGCCGTCAGCCGATACCAGTGTGAAACGCACGTCGGGCGCCTGCTGGCTGTAACGCGCGAGCCGCGGAGCGAGCCATTTGGCGGTCAGATCGCGCGGCGCGGCGATGGTCAGCGACTGCGACGACTGCCCCGCCTGCATCGCCCGCACCGACTCCTCGAACTGCAGGAAACCCTGGCGCAGCGCATCGAGGCCGGCATTGGCCTCTCCGGTCAACTCCAGCCCCTTCGGCGTGCGGCGGAAGAGAACGACGCCGAGCATATCCTCGAGCGCGCGAATCTGTTGCCCGACCGCCGCAGGCGTGACCGCGAGTTCGTCGGCGGCGCGCGTAAAGCTCAGATGCCGGGCAGCGGCATCGAAGACGCGAAGCGCGTTGAGGGGCAGGTGCGTGCGCTTCATGACGCGGTCGCAGGCGCCACGAGCGGGAAATGCGGGATGGCGACGAGGATCTGCGATCCGTCGCCGAGCTCCATCGTATAGCTACCGACCATCGACCCCTCGGGGGTCGGCAGCGGGCAACCCGAAACATAGTCGAAAGCGCCGCCCGGCGGGATCAGCGGTTGTTCACCGACGACACCTTCGCCCTCGACCTCGCTCACCTGTCCGCGGCCGTCGCTGATCCGCCAATGACGGGTCAGCAGTTGCGCGGTGGCCTCGCCGTGATTTTCGACGCGGACATGATAGGCCCAGAACCAGCGGCCGAGCGCCGGATGCGACTGTTCGGGCAGGTAGCTGACCGACACCCGCACGGTGATCGCCCCCGTGGTGGCCGAAAAAGGAAAGAAGGAGTCGATCATCACGCCCATAGCGTCGCCTAAAGCCCGACCTTGGTCAATGCCTGGTCCAGATCGGCGATCACGTCGCGCGGATCTTCCAGCCCGATGTTGATGCGCAGCATCCCCTCGACCACGCCCATATCGGCACGGGCTTCGGCGCTAACGCCATAGTGGGTGGTCGATGCGGGATGGCAGCACAGGCTGACCGCATCGCCGATATTGTTGCTGATATCGACGAGTTCGAGCGCGTTGAGCATTGCCATCGCCTGCGCGCGGTCTTCGAGAATGAAGGAGAAGATCGGGCCGCACGCCTCCATCTGGCTCATCGCCAGATTATGCTGCGGATGGCTCGAAAGGCCGGGGTGCAGGATTTTCGGCACCCGGCTTTCGACGAATTTCCCGACGGCGAGCGCATTTTCCGACTGGCGTCGCGCGCGCAGGTCGAGCGTCTCGAGACCCTTCAGCACCACCCACGCATTGAACGGCGACAGGTTCGGCCCGGTGTTGCGCTGGAACGGCAACAGCACGTCGTCGATAAACGTCGCAGTCCCGCAGACAGCTCCAGCCAGTACGCGGCCCTGGCCGTCCATCAGCTTTGTCGCCGAATACGCCACCACGTCGGCCCCGAAATCGAGCGGCCGTTGAAGCGCGCTGGTCGCGAAAGCATTGTCGACGACCGTCGTGATGCCATGCGCCCTAGCAAGCTCGCACACGAATTTCAGGTCGACGATGTCCATCGTCGGGTTCGCAGGCGTTTCGAAGAAGAAGACTTTGGTGTTTGACTTGATTGCCTTTTCCCAGGCATCATTGTCGCGGCCGTCGACGACAGTGGTCTCGATAGCGAAGCGCGGACATAGGCTGTCGATCAGCCAGCGGCACGAGCCGAACGCCGCCTTGGCCGCGACGATATGGTCGCCCGCCGACAGCTGACACAGCAAAGCGGTGGTCATCGCCGCCATGCCGGTCGCCTGCGCGCGGCACGCCTCGGCGCCCTCCATCAGCGCGATGCGCTCCTCGAGCATCGCGACAGTTGGATTCTGCAAGCGCGAATAGGTCATGCCGGGAGCCTCCCCGGCAAAGCGCGCCGCAACTTCCTCGGCGCTGTCGTAGGTGTAGCCCGAGGTGAGGAACAGCGCCTCCGACGTCTCGCCATGCTCGCTGCGCCAAGTGCCGCCGCGCACCGCCTGGGTCGCGGGATGCCAGTTCTTCGTCTTGCTGCGATCGAAACCGGTGGTCTTCTTCATCGCCTTATCCGTTCAAAGCCGCCACGACCGCGTCACCCAGGGCCGTCGTGCTCATGTTTCCGCCAAGATCGGCGCCGCGGCAACCGTCGGCGAGTATTTTCGCCACCGCGGCCTCGATCCGCGCCGCGCTCGTCTCGTCGCCGCCCGAATGGCGGAGCAGCATGGCGAGCGACAGGATCATCGCCAGCGGGTTGGCGACGCCCCTGCCGGCGATGTCGGGCGCGCTGCCATGGATCGGCTCATACAGCCCCTGCATGCCTTCGCTCAAGGATGCCGATGCGAGCAATCCGATCGACCCAACGCACATCGATGCCTGGTCGGACAGGATGTCCCCGAACAGATTTCCCGTCACGACGACGTCGAACTGGCCCGGATTGCGCACCAGCTGCATCGCGGCATTGTCCACATACATGTGGTTGAGCGCGACGTCGGGATAATCCTTCGCAACTTCGATCACCACATCGCGCCAGAGCTGCGAGGTTTCGAGCACATTCGCCTTGTCGACCGAACACAGCCGCTTCTGACGGCCCTGCGCCGCCTTGAACGCGACATGGGCGATACGGCGCACTTCGCTCTCGCTGTACGACATGACGTCATAGCCTTCGCGTTCGCCGCTGGCGGTCGTGCGCGTGCCCTTCTCGCCGAAATAGACGTCACCGTTGAGCTCACGGACGATCAGCAGGTCGATCGCCGAGGCGACTTCGGGCCGGAGCGCCGAGCTGTCTTCGAGACCCGCGAACAGCTTGGCGGGGCGGAGATTGGCGAACAGCCCGAGTTCCGACCGCAAGCCGAGGATTGCCTGTTCGGGGCGAAGATGGCGTTCGACAGCATCGAAGCGCGGGTCCCCGACCGCGCCAAAGAGGATGGCGTCGGCTGCCTTCGCCTTGGCGAGCGTTTCGGGAGGCAGCGGATGGCCCGTGGTCTCATAGGCGACCCCGCCGACCAGCGCGCGGTCAAGCGTCACCGGCAGTGCGAGCGCCGCGAGGACCTTTTCGGCCTCCGCCATGATCTCCGGACCGATACCGTCGCCGGCCAACAGCAGGATTTTCAACGCCTATGCCTTTCCCGTCTAAAAAGCACCGTTCGCCCTGAACTTGTCGAAGGGCCGCTCTTTTCTTCTGGCGCCGTCGAGGGGAGGACGGTGCTTCGACAAGCTCAGCACAAACGGAATGGGGCGGATGGCCTTGGTTTGATGCTGCCGCTCTAGACAGCGGCCGCGCGTCACGCAACCGCCCTGCCCAGCCGTCCAACCAATCTTTCCCTTACGCCAGCCAAGTCGCGGTTGCGGCCGTCGAGGACGTCGCGGTCGAGGAAATGGCCGGTGATCGTCAGGCCGTCGAGCACCTCGGCGAGCGACGGGCTGGCATCCGCGCCGTGCAGGAAAGCGGGGAGCGGGAACATCCGCGCTTCATACCCTGCCGCAGCCGCCCCGCTCACGGCCGCGCCGGTTTTCGGGCTGACGAACGCCAGATCGTCGCGCGAACCCGTCGCGACGCACTCCTCCAGATTAAGGCCGAAGCCGAGTTCGGCGAGCAGCAGCAGTTCGTACCGCGCGAGGGCGGCCGCCCATTGGCGTGCCGATGCTGCGACCCCGATCGCCTCCAGCACTGCCGACAAAGCGCGGTAGAGCGCCGGATAGGGCTGACTTTCAGGCAAGGTCGCCGCCGTCAGGCTCGTGACCCAGTCGATCGCCGCGACCGCCAGCGGCTCGGCCAGCAGCGGCGCGCGGCTCGCCAGCAATTCTGCGGTTGCTCCCGCCAGCTGCTCCTCGGTCCGCGAACGCAGCTCAAGCGCTACCAAATTGCCTGGCATCAATATCGGACGCAACCGCCGCGAGCGGCCGCCACGGACATAGCCCGCGACCAGCCCCGCCTCCTGCGTCAGCGCGCGCAGGATTGCGCCATGCTCGCCATGCGCGCGGACCGCGCAGACGATGGCGTCGGCGGTCAGGCTGGCCAAAGCACCAGCTGCGTCTGCGTCACCAGCGCGACCTCGGCGCCTTCTTCGGTGCGGATGCGCGTTTGCCAGACCGACAGCCGCTTGCCGATCTTCACCGGGGTCGCTTCGCCGACAAGCATCGTGCCGACCGGGCCGCCGCCCAGAAAGTTGGTCTTGCTCTCGATCGTCGTCGTCCCGCTCGCGCCCTCGGGCAGCGTCAGGAACGCGCCGACGGCGCCGAGGCAGTCGGCAAAGGCCATGATCGCGCCGCCATGGACGATCCCGCCCGCGGTGCAGATTTCGGGTCGTACCGGCAGCTTGCCCGCGACGCGCTCCGTGCTGCCTTCATGGATGGTGACGCCCAGCGTTCCCGCGAGCGGCATGCTTGCCGCGAAATCCATATGCTATCCTCCTGGTTCGTTACCCCGGCGAAGCCCGGGGTCTCGCCGATGCGTCCTGATGCAAGGGAGAGATCCCGGCCTTCGCCGGGGTGACAAAGCGATATTCAGCTCCCCGGATTGTAGAAATCATAGACCGCCTGCGCGACTCCTGCACTGACCCCGGGGGCCTTTTTCAGATCCTCCAGACTCGCACTGCGGATCGCGCGCGCGGTGCCGAAGTGCATCAGCAGCGCCTTCTTGCGCGCCGGACCGATGCCCGGCACCTCGTCGAGCGGCGACGATCCCATCGCCTTCGCACGCTTTTGCCGGTGCGCGCCGATGGCGAAGCGATGCGCTTCGTCGCGCAAGCGCTGGATATAGAAGAGCACGGCGTTGTTCGTCGGCAGCGTGAATTCGCGGCCGTCGGGCAGGTAGAAGGTCTCGCGCCCGGCGTTGCGATCGGGTCCCTTGGCGACGCCCACATAGGGTAGATCGTCGATTCCAAGCTCAGCGAGCACCGATCCTGCCGCCGACACCTGCCCCTTGCCGCCATCGATCAGAACGAGGTCGGGCCATTCACCCTTGGTGCGCTCAGGATCTTCTTCGATCGCGCGCGCGAACCGGCGCTGGAAGACCTCGCGCATCATCGCGAAATCGTCGCCCGGCTGGGTTTCGGCGCGCTTGATGTTGAACTTGCGATACGCGCCCTTGATCCAGCCCTCGGGCCCCGCGACGACCATCGCGCCGAGCGCGTTGGTGCCCTGAATATGGCTGTTGTCGTAGATCTCGATGCGCTTCGGCACCTCGTCGAGGTCGAACAGGTCGGCAAGCTCACGGCCGAGCTTCGCTTGCGTGCTGCTCTCGGCGAGCCGCCGGTCGAGTTCCTCGCCCGCGTTGCGCACCGCCTGATCGAGCAGGCGTTTGCGGTTGCCGCGCTGCGGCACGCTGATCTCGACCTTGCGCCCGGCGATCTCGCTCAAGGCTTCGGCCAGCAATTCGGCCTCGTCGGGCTCGCGGTCGACGAGGATCGTCTTGGGCGGGGGCACGCCTTCGTAGAATTGCATCAGGAAGCTTTCGAGCACTTCGCCCTCAGGCACCCCGGCGACATGCGCAGGAAAGAAGCTGCGATGCCCCCAATTCTGTCCGCCGCGGATGAAAAAGCCTGCAATGCAGAGCTGTCCGCCCTTGGCGGCGAGCGCGAAGACGTCGGCATCGCCGAGCCCGTCGGCATGGACCGACTGCGTGCCCTGGATGAAGGTCAGCGACTTCAGCCGGTCGCGCAGCACAGCTGCCTGTTCGAAATCCATCGCCTCGGCCGCCTTGGTCATGGCGTCGCCGAGCCGCTTCTGCACCGCAGTCGAGCGGCCTTCGAGGAAGTCCTGCGCATCGCTCACCAGCCCGGCGTAATCCTCTTTCGAGATGCGATCGACGCATGGCGCCGAGCAGCGGCGGATTTGGTAAAGCAGGCACGGCCTCGAGCGATTGGAAAAGAAGCTGTCGGTGCAGCTTCTCAGCAAGAAAGTTTTTTGCAGCGCGTTGAGCGTCCGGCCCACCGACCCGGCGCTCGCGAACGGACCATAGTAGCGCCCTTTGGCGCGCCGCGCGCCGCGATGCTTCTGGACGCGCGGAAAATCATGGTCGGTTCGCAGCAGGATAAAGGGAAAGCTTTTGTCGTCGCGCAACAGCACGTTGTACGGCGGGCGATAGCGCTTGATTAGCTGCGCCTCGAGCAGCAGCGCCTCGGCCTCGCTGTTCGTGGTGACGATCTCCATCGCGCGCGTCTGCGCGACCATGCGTTGCAGCCGCTGCGGCAGGCGTGCGACCTGCGTGTAATTGGTGACGCGGTTCTTCAGCGCGCGCGCCTTGCCGACGTACAGCACCTCGCCGCGCGCATCGAGCATGCGATAGACGCCGGGTCGCACCGGCAGCTTTCGCACCACCGCGCGGATCGCCTCGGCGCCGCGTTCGAGGTCGGGCTTGTCGGCACCCTCGCCGTCGCCGCGGACGACATAGGCGGATTTCTCTTCGTTGAATCGGTCGGGAGCGTTCGGACGAACCATGATTTTGCATGTAGGCGAGGACGATGCGACCCGCCATAGTGCACGAGGTAAAACATGGGAGGGGTCTTATGGAACTTCGCGGCAAACTTGCTCTGGTTACGGGCGGCAGCGACGGGATCGGGCGCGAGATCGCGCTGCAATTGCAGGGCGCGGGCGCGGATGTGATCGTCACCGGGCGCTCGGCGGAAAAGCTGCAGGCGATGGCCTCGCTCGGCTTCGGGACGATTGCCGGCGATCTGTCGACGTCGGCGGGCGTCGATGCAGTCGTCAACGGCGTCGTCGGCAAGCCACTGGCGGTGCTCGTCAACAACGCCGGGGTCGGCAGCGACTATGAGCTCGACAAGCCCGAGACGCTCGACAACGCCGCGCATTGCATCCGCACCAATCTCGATGCGCCGATCGCGCTCTGCACACGATTGCTGCCGACATTGCGCGCGCAACCGCAGGCGGCGATCGTCAATGTTACGTCCGGCCTCGCCATCGCGCCGCGTGCCGGCGGGTCGATCTATTGCGCGACCAAGGCGGGGCTGCGCAGCTATACACAGGCGATCCGGCACCTTTTGAAGGACAGCAATGTCCGCGTGATCGAGGCGCTGCCGCCTGTTGTCGAAACCAACATGACCGCGGCGCGCGGCGGCAAGAAGATGAGCGCGCATGATTGCGCCGCCGAGATCGTCGGCGGTATCCTGAGCGACAAGCGGGAGGTCAATGCCGGGATGGTGAAGATATTGCAGCTGGTGAACAGCATCTCGCCAGCGCTCGCGCGGCGGATCATGATCCGGTTCTGAGGATCGTGCAGATGATCACCCTTTATGGCGAGGGCCGTGGGTTTCGCGTCGCCTGGCTGCTGGAAGAGATGGGGCTCGCGTACCGGCTGCGGCAGGTCGACCTGCTCGATGGAGTCGAAAACGACAGCGAGTTTCTGGCAATCAATCCCGCCGGCTTCATTCCAGCGATCGTCGATGGCGATACGGTGATGGTCGAGTCGATCGCCATCATGGAATATCTGCTCGCGCGACATGGCCCCGGCCCGCTTGCGCCTTCACCGGGCGACGCCGACTTCCCCGCCTACCTCCAGTTTCTGCATATGGGCGAGGCGGGGCTGGCCGGCCCGATCAACGCGATCGTCGCCACCCTCATCCTCGCGCCCGAGAGCGAGCGGGCGAACTGGACGACCAAATGGGCGCATGAAACATTTGAAAGCCGCCTCGGCCTCGTCAGCCGCCAATTGTCGACGACGCGTTATATCGCTGGCGACCGGTTAACCGCCGCCGACATCTCCGTGACTTACGCCTTGCAATTCGCCCAGCGCACGATCGGCTATGCCTTGGGCGACGTCGAGCGCGCCTATGTCGCCCGGACCACCGCCCGCGAAGCCTATGCGCGCGCGATGGACCGATGCGCCGCCACCAAGGCGTGGGTCGCCGGCCTCACCATTCCCTAGTCTCCAAAAGCAAAACGCCCGCGGAAATCCGCGGGCGCCTTGTTTCAGCGATGCCGGAGGGCTCAGCCCTTGGTGACTGCCGCGATCGCGCTATCAACCAGCGCCTTGTCGGCCTTGGCGTCATGTTTGTCGGCAATCAGCCTGGCTGCGGCGTCGGTCGCCGCCTTGGCGGCCGCGGTGCGGACGTCGGCGAGCGCTGTGGCTTCGGCCGCGGCAATGCGGTCCTCGGCCATCTGCTTGCGGCGCGCGATCAGAGCGGTTGCATCTGTCTTCGCTTTGGCGACAAGCGCCTCGGCTTCGGCGTCGGCGCGGGCGCGCAGTTCGTCGGCTTCCTTGGCGGCGCGCGCGAGCTTCGCTTCATATTCGGCCTTCAGCGACTCCGCGTCGAGACGAAGCTGTTCGGCTTCCTTCAACTGCTTCGAAATCTCGGCAATCTTGTTGTCGAGCATGGCGGTTATCGCCGCCGGCACCTTCTTCCACAGCAGGATGCCGATGAACGCCAGCATGGCGATCGAGACCCAGACGGTCGCGTTCAGGCCGAACGCGGTCGGTTCCGCATGCGCTTCGCCAGCCGCTTCGGCCAGGAGAAACAGGACATCAGCCATGAAGCACCGCCTTTACCGCCGCCTTGGCGTCCGCCGTCGCGACCTTAGCACCCGACAGTTTGGCGACGAGTTCGCTTGCTGCCTCCGCGGCGACCGATTCGATTTCGGCCATCGCCGACTTGCGGGCAGCGGCGACCTCGGCTTCCGCCGCGGCCAGCTTCTCACCAAGCTCGGCGTCGATCTTGGCGAGACGCTTTTCGGCGTCTTTCGCCGCCTTGTCCTTCGCATCGGCAACCGCCTTCTGCGCGGCGGCGCGGCTCGCGTCGCTTTGCTGGCGGTAGCTTTCCTCGAGGTTGTCGGCGGCTGCATGGGCCGCCTTCGCCGCCGCCAGATCGTCGGCAACCTTGCGGTCGCGCGCGTCCACCGTCGCTTCGATCTTGGGCAGCATGCCGCGGCCGATCACGACATAAATGCCGGCGAACACGACCAGCAGCCAGAAGAGCTGCGAGGCAAGATACCAATTGTCAGCGGTGAGCTGGGCTATCTGGGGCATGGAAGGCGAACCCTAAAATTTAAAACCTGCAGATGGTGCAGCCGGCCTCGCGGGGAGACCGGCGTCACCGGCTCGTCGAAATCAGACGACGAAGAGCAGGATCATCGCAACGACGAACGCCAGCAGGCCGAGAAGCTCGGCTGCGGCGAAGCCGATGAAGAGGCGACCCTGCTGGCCGTCGGCGGCTGCAGGGTTGCGCAGCGCGCTTTCGAGGAAGCTGCCGAAGACATTACCCACGCCGATGGCGGCCATGCCGGCACCGATGGCGGCGAGACCTGCACCGATCAGCTTTGCTGCTTCTGCGTCCATTATACTACTCCTTGGTGTAACCGTTTATCATCAAACGAAATTAGTGAAGGTTGACCGCGTCGTTGATGTACAGCGAGGTCAACAGGGCGAAAACATAGGCCTGGATGCCGGCGACGAGCAGTTCGAGCGCGCTGATGCCAATCATCAGGGTGAAGCTGAGCACCGATACGACCGAGCCGATGACGATATTGTCGGCGTTGAAGCCGTTGATCACGAAGCCCGACAGCACCTTCAACAAGACGTGACCGGCGGTCATCGCGACGAAGAGACGCAGGCCGAGGCTGAAGGGGCGGATCATGAACGAAATGAACTCGATCACCGCGATAAAGGGGATCATCGGCAGCGGCGTGCCATGCGGCACGAAGAGCGAGAAAAAGTGCAGACCGTGGCGCCAGAAGCCGACGACGAGAACGATCGAGAAAGACAGCAGAGCGAGAACACCGGTGATCGCGATATGGCTCGTGACGGTAAAGGGATGCACCCCAAGCACCCCGAGCGGCAGCATGCCGAGCAGGTTGCAGAAGAGGATGAACATGAACAGCGAGAAGACGTAGGGCGTATATTTGCGGCCCTCGGTGCCGATATTCGCCATCATCATGCTCGAAATGAAGCCGGTGAAGCCTTCGACGGCGGCCTGCCAGCGGCCGGGCACGAGCTGGCGGCGCATGCCGCCCCACATGAAGATGCCGAGGGCGACCGCCGCGATCACCATCCACAGCGCGCTGTTGGTGAACAGGACTTCGTGCCCGCCGAGGTTGAACCCGCCACCAAGCGGGGTCACTTCGAACTGGTGCATCGGGTCGATCTTGCCGGATTCCGCCGCCACTCTTCACTCCACGCGCATTGCGGGGCGGCGCATTCGGCCGTCCCGCGGAAATTTCCATTTGCGACCCGCTATTTGCGGGGCGTCGATGTCAGGCGAATGATGTTCCGGAACGCCACAACGATCCCCAGGAACAGCATCACCAACAGACCCCAGGGCGACGTGCCGGCGAAGCGATCAATCAGCCAGCCAAACAGGCCGCCCCCGATCAATCCGCCCAGCAATTCGGCCAGAACGCGGTTGCCGAGCCGGTAATTGGCATCGGATTCCGGTCCGGCGTTCACCGCGGTCCGCTTCGCTTCTGCGGCTTCGGCCCGGTCCAATCGCTCTTCGAGCGAGACCAGGCGCGAATCCTCCGAGCCAAGTTCCGGATCGCTGCCGTTCCCCGTCATCTGCGCCATCCTCCTGAAACAAAACCGGAATATTCCGATTCAGCTTGCGAAAAAAGGCCCGAAAATTCGGGGGACCCCTAAGGCGCGGCCCGTTTAGGAACGACGCCAGATTAAGTCAATGCCTGCGCCATGCGCGGCATCAGTCTTTTCGCGGGCGCACAAAAATGCCGCCGCGTTTAGGGGCGCGGCGGCATGGTCGGCCCCGAAAGGCCGGTATGATTATCGCCGATCAGGGGCAGCGGCTGTCGCGTTCGGGCGGCCCGCTGTCGCGGGTCAGCCAGCGGCCGTCGGGGGTCTTGTATTTCTCCCCCGGCCTCGTCTTCAAAATCAGGTTGCACCCGGTGATGAAGGCGAATTGCTCGACAGTGCTGCCAGCCGGCGCGCCGCTGGTATAAGCCGCCTTGCGCTTGATATTGATGTCGCTGACGATGTCGCGCACCGCCGGGGTCGGGCTCGATACGAAGCCCAGATAGCCGTCGGGCTGCTCGCCGATAAGGCCGCCCGAGCGGGCGGCTTCATAAGCAGGATCGCGCTGCGCCATCGCCGGGGGTACGGCGATCGCAACCGCTGCCGTGACCGCAATAGCGGCCATCGCCCATCCTGCCGGTTTCAACTTTTTTACCATCGTCGTTCCTACCTCGTCAGAATATTTCGCTATTCTGCTCAATGAGCCTCTTGGCGTCGCCATCCAGCTTGTACACGATTTCCTGCCGGATGTTGATGTTCAGGTTGATCTCGATTGGCTTGTCGGGGGTGTCGATCTGGACGCAGCCGGCAAGCGCCGCTGTTCCCATGATCACCGCCGCGCACCGAACACCGATACCTGGCCTCCTCGCTCCATTCTTCCTGGTCTTCATCGCACGGGCTCGCTTTCTGGGGGCTGAACGGTGGCTGCGCCGGATGTCGCGGCTTCTTGCTGTTGAATGAGCTGATTCAAATTCTGCTCGATCCAGACTGTCGGGTCGTAGAGCCCCTTGGCCGATGTCACGAGCTGACGGAACGGTCCCTTGACCTTCACATTGAACACCAGCGGGATCTTGGCGATCTGGTTGGTCAGGAAGTTACGGGTGGCCCCCTCGCCCTGCCCTATGCCGCCGAAGCGAATATCGGTCACCATCTCGCCGTCCAGATTCCCGTTCAGGATGATCGAGAGATCGTCATATTTGAGGCTGCGTAGCGCGCCAAAGGCAAAATTGGCGATCGCGCCGAGGTTATGGTTCGACAATTCGCCGACATAGGCGAGCGTGCCGCCGCCATTGCGGGCGTCGATGCGGCCGTTCTCTATCCGCCCGCCGAGACCGTCGAAGACAACGGGAAGCGTCCCATCGAACTTGCCGGTCGCGTTGATATTGTCGAAGCCGAAATTCTGGAGGAACACCGCTGCCTCGACCCCGACGAGGTCGAAGGTGAGCCGCCGCGGCTGATCGGCGTTGAAGTCGAGCGTCGTCGGATGAAGCAGCAGCTCTCCGCCCGCGAACGGCCAGCGTCCGCCCTCGACCTGAACGCGGTTGTCGCCAAGCAGCCTGTATTCGATCTCGCCGTCGACCACCGGAATGCCCGGATTGATCTCCTTGATCTGCGCCTTCTGCCCCGGCCCCGTGCGCAGCCCGATCAGGTCGTCGAACATGATCGTCGTCGTCAGCCCGGTGACCGGACCGAATGCCGCCGCGAGGTTGGTGTTGGCGGTCGCAAAGGTACCGCGGCTCGTCACGCCTGCCGGCGACCAGTCGATATGGCCGTCGCCGACCACCGATCCCTGGACGTTCGCGACAACGCCGAGCGCAAGAGATGTCAGCTGATCGGGCTGAAAACCGTCATTGAAGCGAAGCTCACGGACGAACAGATCGGCCGAACCGGCGCCTTCGCCCAGGTGGTGACGGATCACCGTGTCGAGGATCTTGGTTCCGGTCTCGCGTTCCTGGAAGCCCGCGGCCGCATCGATGACGCCGTCGGCGAAGCGCAGCGAGGCATTGCTGCTGACGAGCGGCTGGAAGCGGGCGACGGGGGCCGAATCGGTCAGTGTCAGGCCTCCGTCGAGCGTCAGCACGCCCTTCGCAAAGCGCCACTGGCCTGCGATTTCGTCCATGTTCAGCGGGACCGCCCCGATTTTCCCGTTTGCGCTCGTCAGTTCGCCAGCCATCCCCTGCGCAGCCTTTCGGCCCGTGATTCGCTGGGCGGCGAAGCGCGTCACGCTGTCGCCCTGCCCCAGCCGTACATCGACCAGCGCCGCTGTCCAGCGCAGCGATGCGAGGTCGATTTCGGCGTTGCGGGCGTCGAAGGCGAAGGGGGACGATCCGCTCGTCCCGCGCAGGCGCAGGCCCGGCACGCGCACGAACCCGCGCAGTCCGCCTGGCCCGGCGCTCAGCAGGGGCGCACCGGGCCGGCTGCACAGGTCGACGCCGGTGCGGCCGAGCCGGAAACCCGACACCGCGATCCGGTCGATGCCAACGCGGGTGCAGCCGCCATTGAGCGCGAGAGTGCCGGTCGGCGCCAGTGCCCCGGCGAGCGGAATGCTGAGGCCATCGACGCGCCCGCCCGCTAGCGGCCCGGACAGCTCGGCGCGGGTCACAAAGCGCAGGATGCTGCTCCGCCCACCGCCGGAGAAGCGGGTCGGCGCAAGCGCAAGCCGTGCGCCGCCCGCTTCGTATGTATCAAAGCTTGCCTCGCCCGACAGGACCCCATCGGCGTCGCGATCGAGCGCGATCGATCCCGACGGCAGATCGCCGCCGCCGAAGCTCCAGCGCCCGGTGGCGAGCACCGCGGGCTGATCCATGCCGAAGATATAGGTCAGGCGGCTGTCGGCGCTGCTGGTCAGGCGTGCGCCGCTTGCGCTGGTAAGTTCGAGGGCTGCAAACTCGACGCGAGCGTTCCTGCCCGCGCCTTTCAAAATGAAATCCGTTTTGCCACCGGCATCGCCCAGCATGCGCGCGGCGGCTGCGGTGGCGCGATTGGCAAGCGGCCCGAACGGCGAGCCCTCGAGGCCCTTGGCGCTGTCGGCAATCGAACGCCGCAGCGCGGCGCTGCCGCTGGCGCGCGCAAAGCGGAAACTGCCTTCGGCCGAGGGCGCCTTGTCGCCGACGCGGGCTTTGGCTTCGAGATTGACCGACTGCGCCACGAAATCGGTGACCGCAAGGCGCGCCATGTCGGCGCTGAGGTCGAGGTTGGTCTGCGCCGCCGTTCCGGCGAAACGCGCCGCTACGCCCAGGCGATCGGCCGCAAAGCTGCCGCTGGACAGCGAACGCAGGCTGGCGTTGGCCGATCCGTCCCATCGCTTTAGATTCTCGGCGAATGCAACGTCGAGCGCGATCTGCGGCGACACGGCTGTAAAGCCGTCGCAGGTGATAGCGTCGCCGCGCAACGGCCCGGTGACGCGGGGCTTTATATTGCGGACCTCAACTGTCCCATAGAAGCTGATGTCGCGGCCGCTGCATCCGGCGGCGGCAATGGCGGGCGCGACCATGCCGAGCTTGCCGGTGAAGTCGCGGCGCAGGTTGCCGCTGCCGGCGAGCACCGCCCCCAAATTGCCCCACGGCGTATCCACGCGCGCCCGCCCGTCTGTGAGATGCACCCACAGGTCGGGCAAGGCGAAGGGCGTCGTGTCGGTCGGATCGCGGAATTTGTCGAGCGAGCCCAACGACAGCTGACCGTCAATGAAGCGGCCGTAGAGTCGTACGCCATCGGCACGTACGCCAGAAACATAAGGCCCGGACCAGCCATAACCGATCAACACTTCGAGATGCTTCGCGGTCAGATCCGGGCGCCGCGGGTCGCCGATGACGACGTTCGACAATCGCTCCGAGTGAATGCCGATCGAATCGATCGTATATGTCGCGGGAATGTCGCGGCTGGCGAACTGATCGCGGAGGACGCGGTCGGCAATCGGTTCGCGCGCCAGCCATGACGCCCCCACCAGCACAACGACCGCGCCCGCCGTGAGCCAGCGCTTCTTGAAGAATATCTTTCGGATGCGCCGCCGGCGCGGTGGCGGAGCCCTGTCTTCGCTCATGGGAACGCCGATGATGGAAACGCATCCGATGACGTCATGACGCTAATGCTCGATCCTCATGCGCCTCGGTGGGCTTGCCCTGTTTAACCGGATAACGCCGAAATGGCGCAAATAGCTGCAGGAAACAGGACGGAGCCATCGGGTCGGAACCTTATGGCCGTTGAGTGCGCCCCACAAGGCGGTTATCGACACCCGCATGGGGGACGCGGATCATCATCATGGGCATCGTTCACGGCTGCGCGGACGGCTGCTCGGCGGCGACGCCGAAGGCATGGCGGATTATGAGCTGGTCGAGTATCTGCTCGCCCTTGCGATTCCCCGCCGAGATACCAAGCCGCTCGCCAAAACCCTGCTCCGGGAATTCGGGTCGCTGGCGCAATTGATCAGCGCCGACCCCCAATCGTTGCGCCGCGTCGAGGGTATGGGCGATACGGCGGTTGCGGCGCTGAAGATCGTCCACGCTTCAAGCCTGCGAATGTTGAAAGGCCAATTTCGAGACAAGCCGTTGCTCTCGAGTTGGGATGCGCTGCTGGACTGGCTGCGGGCCGATATGGGACCGATCGATATCGAGCGTGTCCGCGTTCTCTACCTCAATTCGCGCAATATGCTGATCCGCGACGAGATTACGAGCGAGGGCTCGATCGACCAATCGGCGATCTATGTGCGCGAGGTCGTGAAGCGCGCCCTCGAACTCGGCGCAGCGGCAATCATCATTGTCCACAATCATCCGAGCGGAAATGCCGAGCCGAGCCGCCAGGATATCGCTATCACCCGTGATATCGCGGATGCAGCGGGAAAGCTGGGGATCGCGCTCCACGACCATATCATAATCGGCGGCACCGATCATCGCAGTCTGCGGGCCATGGGCTTGCTCTGATCCTGAAACAGATGCAGCCGCCGAATGTCTCCGACGGCTGCACCGCTCCTTCGTGCGACATTCCTATATTAGGCGCCGCGCGACAAGAAACCCGTGAGTTCTTCCTTGCTGATCGCGCCCGACTTGTCGGCGTCCGCCACCGTCCAAGCCTGACCAATCCAAGTCTTCACCTGCTCCGACTCGGTGTCGATCGTCGGCTCGGTCGCTGCGCGTAGCTTCTTCATCCACGCGGCGAACTCGCCCTGATTGAGATCGCCGTTTTTGTCCGAATCATAGGTCGGGAATTCGGTATTGACGATCTGCGCGATCTGCGCTGGCGTCGCAGCGGCGCTGCTCGACGGGGCGGGCTGAGCTGCGGCAGGCGCGCCCGGGGTCGTATTGGGCTCGGTCGGTCCCGGAGCCGTCGTATCGGTCGGCGCGGGGTCTGCAGGCGTCGGGGCCGGCTGGCTCGCCGAGGGATCGGCCTGCTCGGTCGGGGGAGGCGCAGCAGTATCGGCGGGGGGCGTATTCTGCGCCAGCGCCGGGAAACTGATGGCGGCAGCGCCGATTAAAAGAGCTTGTTTCAACATGATTTTTCTCCTGTAGCGACAGCCGACCAGCGGATGCGATCGACCACCTGTCATGAAGGGGCATAGGGTCAACCACGGGCGTGCGGGCTAGTTGCAGTGCGGCGCCAATTGGCGAAGCGGCTTGCCCCTGCTAGGGGGCGCCTGGTCGTGATTCCGCTGCGAAGCTGCGATGAGCCGACATAAATGGAAGGAATATCAATGGTCCCGCGTTACGCTCGCCCGGACATGACCGCGATTTGGTCGCCGGAGAATCGCTTTCGCATCTGGTTCGAGATCGAAGCGCATGCCACCGACGCGCTCGCCGAACTGGGGACCGTACCCAAATCCGCCGCCAAGGCGCTGTGGGATTGGTGGGCCACCAACCCGAAGATCGACGTCGAGGCGATCGACGCGATCGAGGCCGTCACAAAGCATGACGTGATAGCGTTTTTGACCTGGGTAGCCGAGAATGTTGGCGATGAAGCGCGCTTCATGCATCAGGGCATGACCAGCAGCGACGTGCTCGACACCTGCCTGGCCGTCCAGCTCAGCCAAGCGGCCGACATATTGCTGGCCGACCTCGACGCGCTCCTGGAAGCCATCAAGCGCCGCGCCTATGAGCATAAGTTGACCCCGACGATCGGGCGCAGCCACGGCATCCATGCCGAGCCCGTGACCTTCGGCTTGAAGTTGGCCGAAGCTTATGCCGAATTTTCGCGCTGCAAGCTGCGCCTGCAGGCCGCCCGCGCCGAGATCGCGACCTGCGCCATTTCAGGCGCAGTCGGCACCTTCGCGAACATCGATCCGCGCGTTGAGGCGCATGTGGCGGCGAAGCTCGGCCTGTCGATCGAGCCGGTCTCGACGCAGGTCATCCCGCGCGACCGTCACGCGATGTTCTTTGCGGTACTCGGCGTCATCGCCTCGTCGATCGAGCGCTTATCGGTCGAGGTCCGCCACCTCCAGCGCACCGAAGTGCTGGAGGCCGAGGAATATTTCTCGCCGGGGCAGAAAGGCTCGTCGGCGATGCCGCACAAGCGCAACCCGGTGCTGACCGAGAATCTCACCGGCCTGGCGCGCGTCGTGCGCAGCGCCGCGATCCCCGCGATGGAGAATGTCGCACTGTGGCACGAGCGCGACATCAGCCACTCGTCGGTCGAGCGTTTCATCGGTCCCGACGCGACGATCACGCTCGACTTCGCGCTCGCGCGCCTGACCGGCGTCGTCGACAAGCTGCTCGTCTATCCCGATCGGATGCAGAAGAATCTCGACCGCATGGGCGGGCTTGTCCATTCGCAGCGCGTGCTGCTGGCGCTGACGCAAGCGGGTGCGAGCCGCGAGGAAAGCTACGTCCTCGTGCAGCGCAACGCGATGAAAGTATGGGAAAGCGACGGCCAGCTGTCGCTGCTCGAACTGCTGAAGTCCGACGCCGACGTCACCGCAAAGCTGTCGGCCGACGAGCTGACCGCGCTGTTCGATCTCGGCTATCATTTGAAGCACGTCGATACCATCTTCGCGCGGGTCTTCGGCTAGCGCGCCACTGGAAACGCGCGGCAATCTGTCTTAGGGTCGCCGCAACGGGCCCAAAGAGGAGCAAGGCAAAGTGGGAATCCTGAGGACGATCATCTGGGTATCGCTTACCGCTGTGCTGGTCATCTTTGCGATGGCAAACTGGATTCCGGTGACGATCACGATCTGGCCAGGCCAGGTGCTCGATACGAAGCTGCCCGTGCTCATCCTCGCGAGCTTCCTGATCGGCGCGGTGCCGATGTGGATCGCGTTGCGCACGACGCGCTGGTCGCTGAAGCGCCGGCTCGACAGCAGCGAACGCCAGCTCGCCGACCTGCGCGCGCTTGCCAATCGTTCGCCCGATCCGGCCCCCGCAGCGGCCGCGGTCAACGACGTTCCTCCTCCCCCGACCGACCTCTTCTCGACGGACAAGCCATGACATCGCCCATCTATCTTGCCATCGACACGACACACCTCGACGCCGCGCTCACGCTGGCGCAGAAAGTTCGGCACCATGTCGGCGGATTAAAGCTGGGCCTCGAATTCTTTTGCGCCAACGGCCATCACGGCGTCCATGAAATGGCGAAGCTCGGCCTGCCGATCTTCCTCGACCTGAAGCTGCATGACATCCCCAACACCGTCGCCAAGGCGATCCAGGCGCTGCGAACGCTGGAACCGGCGATCCTGACCGTCCATGCCGCCGGCGGCCGCGCGATGATGGAGGAGGCCAAGGCCGCGGCGGGCACGCATACCAAGGTTGTCGGCGTCACGGTGCTCACCAGCCTCGATGCCCCCGATCTCGAGGACATCGGCGTTGCCGGCACTCCGCACGATCAGGTCGTCCGGCTTGCGGCGCTGGCCCGCGAATCCGGTCTCGACGGCATTGTCTGCTCGGGGCAGGAAGTGAAATCGGCACGCAAGGCATGGCCGGGCGGCTTTTTCGTCGTCCCCGGCGTGCGTCCGTCGAACGGCAAGGCCGGCGATCAAAAGCGCATCGTCACGCCGGCGCAAGCGATGACCGACGGCGCTTCGATCCTGGTGGTCGGGCGCCCGATCAGCCAGTCGCCGGACCCCGACCTCGCCGCGCGCGAGATT
The DNA here is from genome assembly GCF_001468265.1 of Sphingopyxis sp. H050. GTDB lineage: Bacteria > Pseudomonadota > Alphaproteobacteria > Sphingomonadales > Sphingomonadaceae > Sphingopyxis. The sequence continues at coordinate 439,984 of NZ_LNRZ01000002.1, forward strand.
GAAGCCACGCTGTAAGCAACATCCGTCATCCCGGCGAAGGCCGGGATCTCGACCTCGCACTATCGCGCACCGTTGAGGTCCCGGCCTCCGCTGGGATGACGACAGGATAAATGACCATGCCCCCATTCGTCAAAATCTGTGGCCTGTCCACGCCCGAAACGGTCGATGCCGCCATTCGCCATGGCGCGACGCACATCGGCCTCGTCCACTATGAGCCGAGCCCGCGCCATGTCGACCTGGCGACCGCCGCCGACCTGCGCCGCCGCGCCGAGGGCAGCGGCGTCAAGGTCGCGCTGCTGCTCGTCAATGCGTCGCAGCAAGTAACAGGACAGGCGCTCAACCTCGTTCGCCCCGACATCATCCAGTTTCACGGCAACGAAACCCCCGAATGGCTCGCCGCGGTCAGGCGGCTCGTTCCGGCGGAGGTCTGGAAGGCCGTGGGCCTGCGCGACGCTGGGACGCTGGAGCGCGTGAAGCAATATGAGGGCTCCGCGCATCGCATCCTCTACGACGCGCCCGCGGCCGACTTGCCCGGCGGCACGGGCACCCGCTTCGACTGGTCGTTGCTCAAGAATCATCGCCACACGATGGCGTGGGGCATTGCCGGCGGCCTGACCCCCGACAATGTCTCCACGGCCATTGCGGAGACCGGCGCGCCGCTTGTCGATGTCTCCTCTGGCGTGGAAAGCGCGCCGGGCGTTAAGGATATGGACAAGATCGCTGCTTTCCTTAAAGCCGCGGGACGATGACCCAGCTCCCCAACAGCCTTCGCACCGGGCCGGACGATCGCGGCCACTTCGGACAGTTCGGCGGCCGCTATGTCGCCGAAACGCTGATGCCGCTGATCCTCGACCTTGAACGCCACTATCGCGCCGCGCAAGCCGACCCGGCGTTCAAGGCCGAGTTCGATTATCTGCTGGCGCAATATGTCGGCCGCCCCAGCCCGCTGTGGCTCGCGCAGCGGCTTACCGATGCCCTCGGCGGCGCAAAGATTTATCTCAAGCGCGAGGATCTCAACCACACCGGCGCGCACAAGATCAACAATTGCATCGGCCAGATCCTTCTCGCCAAGCGCATGGGCAAGACCAAGATCATTGCCGAAACCGGCGCGGGCCAGCATGGCGTTGCAACCGCGACCGTCGCGGCGCTGTTCGGCCTGCCCTGCACCATCTTCATGGGCGCGGTCGATGTCGCGCGGCAGCAGCCCAATGTGTTCCGCATGAAGCTGCTCGGCGCCGAAGTCGTCGCGGTCGAAAGCGGGGCGAAGACGCTGAAGGACGCGATGAACGAGGCGTTGCGCCACTGGGTCGCGAACGTCCACGACACCTTCTACATCATCGGCACCGTCGCCGGCCCGCACCCCTATCCGCAGCTGGTCCGCGATTTCCAGTCGGTTATCGGCGATGAGGCCAAGGCGCAGATTCTAGAAGCCGAGGGCCGCCTCCCCGACATGCTGATCGCCCCCGTTGGCGGCGGATCGAACGCGATCGGGCTTTTCCATCCCTTCCTCGACGATACCGATGTCGAGATCGTCGGCGTCGAAGCCGCGGGCGAAGGGCTGGAAGGCAAGCATGCCGCCAGCCTGGCAGGTGGCAAGCCGGGTATCCTCCACGGCAACAAAACTTATTTGCTGCAGGACGAGGACGGCCAGATCACCGAGGCGCACAGCATCTCGGCGGGGCTAGACTATCCGGGCATCGGCCCCGAGCATAGCTGGCTTCACGATATCGGCCGCGTCCGCTACGAGCCCGTTACCGACGCCGAGGCCCTCGCGAGCTTCCAGAAGCTGACCAAGCTCGAAGGCATCATACCCGCGCTCGAAAGCGCCCATGCCATCGCTGCGGCCGAACGGATCGCGCCGACGATGGGCAAGGACAAGATTATCATCGTCAATTGCTCGGGCCGGGGAGACAAGGACATCAATACGGTGGCGGATGCGTTGGGGGTAGCGCTGTGAGATTTGATCGAAATCGTTTCAATGATGCCCTTCTTGGCTGGATACTTTCGACGCTCGTTCTTGCGGGCACCCTAGTGCCCGCATATTTTCTGCGAGACCGCGACGACGATCTCTTCTCAAGCAATTGGCTATTATTCGGAAGCCAAGACAAAATTTCATTCATTACCGTGTTTGATTATGTCGCGGTGGCCTGGATTGTCGCAACCCTATATCGGCTTTGCACACTCATTTTTCCGGCTGCGACGGACCACCCTTCGCGACTGGAAATGTGGCTCTATCGCGGTTCAATAGCATTCTTCGCCCTAGGTTATCTGAATTTCCTCTATAACTGGCTTCCTAAAATCTCGGTTTGCAAGAGCTTGCCGACAAAGGGCGACTATGTGTTCGCCAGGACATGCGTTGGCTATCAAGCGGGCCTTTTTGTTGTTTGCATTATTGCCGTTGCCCTGCTTGTTGCGAGCTTATTGGCCCGTGCTCGTCAGGCTCGACGCCTCGAAGGCGCCTTCGAATGACCCGCTTCGCCGCCGCCTTCGCCAAACCCCGCCCAGCGCTCGTCACCTTCATCACCGGCGGCGACGGCGATACCGCCGCGAACCTCGACGCGCTCGTTGCGGGGGGCGCCGATGTGATCGAGCTCGGCATGCCCTTCACCGATCCGATGGCCGACGGCCCGGCAATTCAACAGGCGAACCTGCGCAGCCTGGCCAAGGGAACGACGACCGCCGACATTTTTGCGCACGCGGCCGCCTTTCGCCGGCGCCACCCCGCCATCCCGCTCGTCTTGATGGGCTATGCCAACCCCATGACGATCCGCGGCGGCGACTGGTTCGCGGCCGAATGTGCGAAGGCGGGCGTCGACGGGGTCATCTGCGTCGACGTTCCTGCCGAGGAAGACCCTGAGCTTGGCCCGGCGCTTCGTGCGGCAGGCGTCGATTTGATCCGCCTGGCGACGCCGACGACCGACACCGCGCGCCTACCCACCGTGCTCGATGGCGCGGGCGGTTTCCTCTATTATGTGTCGGTCGCCGGTATTACCGGCCAGCAGCAGGCCGCGCAGGCGAGCATCGAAGAGGCCGTTGGGCGCCTGAAGGCTGCGACCGACCTGCCCGTCGCGGTCGGCTTCGGCGTCCGCACGCCTGAACAGGCCGCGCAAATCGCCGAGGTCGCCGATGGGGTTGTGGTCGGATCGGCCTTCATCGACATCATCGCCGAGCATGGCGACGCCGCGGCGCCGCATGTCGAAGCCTTCACCCGCGCCCTTGCCGATGCTATCCACGGCGCAAAGGAGATCGCCGCATGAGCTGGCTCGACCGCGTTCGCAACGCCATTCCGTTCACGGCCAAACGCGATACCGCCGACAATCTTTGGCACAAATGCCGCCAGTGCCAGCAGATGGTGTTCGTCAAGGAATGGGAAGACAATCTGAACGTCTGCCCGCGCTGCGATCATCACGACCGCATCGGCGCCAAACAGCGTTTTGCGCAGCTGTTCGACGGTGGCATTCACGAGATGATCGCGGCGCCCGCGGCGCCCGAGGATCCGCTGAAGTTCCGCGACACCAAGAAATATGTCGACCGCATCAAGGCGGCGCGCGCCCAGACCGGCGACCGCGACGCCTATCAGAACGCGTTCGGCCGCATTTCGGGCAAGGGTGCGGTGATCGGCGTGCAGGATTTCGCTTTCATGGGCGGGTCGATGGGCGTCGCGGTCGGTGAAGCCTTTGTCGCGGGGGTCGAGGATGCCATCCGCCGCGGCGTCCCTTACATTGCGATCACCGCCGCGGGCGGCGCGCGCATGCAGGAAGGTACGCTGTCGCTGATGCAGATGCCGCGCGCGACCGTCGCACTGGCACGCCTCCGCCGCGCCGGACTGCCCTATATCGTGCTGCTGACCGATCCGACGACGGGCGGCGTTACCGCCAGCTACGCGATGCTCGGCGACGTTCAGATCAGCGAGCCCAAGGCGCTGATCGGCTTCGCGGGCCAGCGCGTGATCGAGAATACGATCCGTGAAAAGCTGCCCGAGGGCTTCCAGCGTGCCGAGTATCTGCTCGATCACGGGATGATCGACATGGTTGTGCACCGCAAGGACCTGCCCGAGACGCTGGGACGGCTGATCGGTTATCTGGCGCCGGAGAAGGCAGCGTAGCTTTCGACGCTATCCCTTCGTCCCGTTCGTGGCTGAACTTGTCGAAGCACCGACCTTTTCCTCCAGGTCGTTGAAGGAAGGAACGGCCCTTCGACAAGCTCAGGGCGAACGGTTTTGAGAACAGCCCGATGCCCGACCACGCCCACTCCTCCGACCCTGCGGTGCAAGCGCAGCTCGATCGCCTCGCCGCGCTGTCGCCGGGGCGCGACATCTTGGGGCTCGAGCGGATTGCGGAGCTTTGCAACCGGCTCGGCAATCCGCAGAACCGCCTGCCGCGAACCTTTCATGTCGCGGGGACCAACGGCAAGGGGTCGACCTGCGCCTATCTACGCGCGATTCTGGAAGCCAGCGGGCGCCGGGTCCATGCCTATACCAGCCCGCATCTGGTGCGTTTCAATGAACGCATCCGCCTCGCGGGAACGCTCATCGACGATGCGCTGCTGGCGGCATTGCTCAAAGAAGTGCTCGACCGAGCCGAGGGTCTGCAGGCCAGTTTTTTCGAGGTGACGACGGCCGCCGCGTTCCTCGCCTTCGCCCGAACGCTAGCCGACGATTGCATCATCGAGGTCGGCCTTGGCGGACGGCTCGACGCGACCAATATTATATCGCCACCGGCCGTTTGCGGCATCGCGTCGCTGGGCATCGATCACGAAGCCTTTTTGCTCGCCCCCGAGCCGGGAGCGCCCGCAGACCCGGCGACGCGCATAGCGTGGGAAAAGGCGGGCATCATCAAGCCGGGGACGCGGCTTGCCTGTCTCGATTACCCGCTGCCGTTGGCGAACATCATTGGCAAGACCGCCGCGGCGGCCGATGTCATGCCCTTCGCCGAAAACGACGCCTGGGCCGTCGTCCCCGACGGCGAGCAATTCTTCTGGCGGTCGAAATTCGGCTCGATCGTCCATCCGCTGCACAGCAGCATGCCCGGCGCGCACCAGCGGCGCAACGCCGGCCTCGCGATCGCGATGCTCCGGTTGGCCGACGGCCCCCGGCCGAGCGACGACGCGATCGCGCGCGGCGTGGCGAGCGCCTTTTGGCCGGGACGGATGCAGCGGCTCGGCCCTGGGCCGTTGACCGCGCTGCTGCCCGCCGGCGCCGACCTGTGGCTCGATGGAGGCCATAACCCCGATGCGGGAGCGGCGCTGGCCCGCGCGCTCGACGACCGGGCGCCGCTGCACATCGTCTGCGGCCTGCTTGCCAACAAGGATGCGATGGGCTTCCTTCGCCCTTTCGCGAGCAGGATCGCGTCGTTCCAGGCGGTGCCGATTCCCGGCCACGAGCATCACGATCCCAACGCGCTCTGCCGTCGGGTGCAATCGGACCTCGGCATAGCGGATGCTCAGCCCTGCGGTGACGTCACCGCCGCGCTCCGCCATATCGCAGACCTATGCGGCGATGGCGACGTTCTGATCTGCGGCTCGCTCTATCTCGCCGGCATCGTACTCGATCTCAACGGCGAGCATCCCGTCTAAGCTGCCGCTGGGGCCGCCTTGCCCTTCCACGCCAGCAACGCGCCGGCGACGAAGACGGCAATCGAGATGGCGAGGATATGGTTGGCAAGCTCGAGCGGCTGCCAGAGCAATATTCCGACGAGCCCGATTACGACCAGAACAAACCCCGCGATACGTATTGCTCCGACGGGTTGTTTGAGCTGCTGCTCGTCGACCGCCTCGGTCTGGCGAATGCTCTGGACGACATAGCCCTTGCTCCAGAGCAGCCAGAGCAAGATCATGCCCGGGATCGCCGCGACGACGGTAAAGCCCCAAAAGCCGACCCAGCCGATCTTGTCGGCAACGATGCCGGCGGGGCCGGCCATGAAGGTGCGGCCGACACCGGCAAAGGACGACAACAAAGCGAACTGCGTGGCGGTGTAGGCGATGCTCGACAGGCCGGAGAGATAGGTTGTGAACACCGTCAAACCGATGCCGCTCGTCACATTTTCGGTCACGATCGCCGCAACGAGCATCCAGTAGTTGTTGCCGGTTGCCGCCAGGATCATGAACATGACGTTGGAGAACATCATCAAAAGTCCCGATATCAGCAACGCGCGGCCCATGCCGAGCCACAGAATGAAGGGCGCCCCCATCGCCGATCCGACAATCAGCGCGCCGAAACCCCAGATCTTGCTGGCGGAAACATAATCGAGATCGGCAAATCCCATATCGACGATCATCGGGCTCAGCATCGCCTGGCCCATGGCGTCACCTACCTTGTAAACGAGGACGAACCCGAGGATCAGGAAAGCGCCGTGCCGGGTCAGGAACTCGCGGAACGGGTTGACCACCGCCTCGGTGAGCCACTGGGCGGGCTTCATGCCGCTGGCATGCTCGAACCGGTCGACGAATTTGCCCGGCCCCACCCACAGCGCGCCGATGATCGCGGGTATGATGCAAAAGCCGGTCAGGCCATAGGCGGTCGCCCAGCCAAGTCCCAGCCCTTCGTTCGATGCGAAATAGATGGTCCCCGCGCCCGCGATCAGATTGCCGGTGCGATAGCCGAACTGGTTCGCCGCCGTGCCGTGTGCGAACTCATCCTCTTCAAGAATTTCGATGCGATAGGCGTCGATGACGATGTCCTGCGTTGCCGACAGGAACGCCGTGATCAACGCCCAGACCGCGAACAAGCCAAGGTCGCCGGGCTTCGGATCGCTGGCGCCGAGCTGCCACACCGAGACGAACAACAGCGCCTGAATCAGGAACAGCCAGCCGCGCCGCTGCCCGAAGGTGCTGGTCAGAAACGGCAATGGCAGCTTGTCGACCAGCGGCGCCCACAGGAATTTGAGCGTGTAGGGAATGCCAAGCGCCACTGCGAAACCGATCGTCGCGGTGTCGATCCCGACCTTTGCGAGCCAGAAGGTCATCGTCGCGATGAGCAAGGTTAGCGGAAAGCCGCTCGATATCCCGAGCAGAAAAGCGACGAGCGGGTTCTTGCGCAGATACGGGCGCAACGCCGGAATCGAAAATGCGCCGATCACCAGACCGCCCAAAACGGCCACGAAAATGATGAAACGGATTAGGTCAACTGACATGCGTCGCTCCCCGCAGAGCCGCTTGTTGCGGATGCTGTTGTTCTGGACGACCGGCCTAATGGCTCGGCGTCAAATTGGAAGCGGGATTGTATCGGACGGCCGAATAGGCCGACGAGCGCGCTCAGGCCGCCTCGGGCCGCCAGAAAGTGGTGAGCCCGCTGACCTTGCGCGGTGTCTGGTTCTTGCAAGCCATCATTTCGAGCGCCTTCAGCGCCGAGACGAGCGCCGCCGGGTTGTGCGGCTTGCCGAGGCAGGCAATCGCAATGTCGGCCGCGTCGGCGGGGCACTGCCCGGTGACGAGCAGGACGACGATCCCGCGGTCGCGAGCAATCCGGGCGACTTCGCGGCCCGTCATGTTGCCGGCAAGGCCCAGGTCCAGAACCAGCGCATCGATCTGTTCCGAGGCGATGACGGCGACGGCCGCCTCGCCCGAATCGACCGTCGCGACGATGTCATAGCCGCTGTGCTTCAGCGTATGTTCGTTGTCGAACGCCGTCAGCGGGTCATCCTCGATAACCAGCAGGCGCTTGATGCACGAAGGGCGGGACGCGAAGAGCATGGATACTCCCTTTAAAGTCGCCATGACTCGCTCCGCGCCTTCCTGCAATATCCTTCGTCCTTGCCATCGACGAACCGACACGTTTCCGGCTATGAGCGTGATCACAACGCAACACTTTTGTCTCCCAAAACGACAAGAAAGCCACATCCGTTCCCATGACGACGCGCCGTCCGCCCCGCCCCACGCCTCGCTCCGGCGCCAAACCCGATGCACCGCGCGGGCGCCGCGCCGCGCGCGCCGACGTGCCACCGCGCAAATTGAAGGCCGAGCCCGAGCATGAGGACGGGCCGCAGCGTATCGCAAAACTGCTCGCCCGCGCCGGGGTCGGGTCGAGGCGCGATGTCGAACGGATGATCGAGGAGGGCCGCATCGCGCTCAATGGCGAGGTTCTGTCCCAGCCCGCGCCGCTGCTTACATCGCTCGACGGGCTGACCGTCGATGGCAATCCCGTGGCCAAGCCGGTGTCGACGCGCCTCTACCGCTTTCACAAGCCCGCGGGTTGTCTGACCGCGGCGCGTGACCCGAAGGGCCGCAAGACGATCTACGACATCTTGCCGAAGGGCCTGCCGCGGCTGATGCCAGTCGGTCGCCTCGATTATAATACCGAGGGCCTGCTGCTCCTCACCAACGACGGCGAATTCAAGCGTCAGCTGGAACTGCCCGCAAGCGGCGTCGAGCGCACCTATCGCGCACGCGCGTTCGGAGACGTCAGCCAGGAGCAGCTTGAGGAGCTGGTGATGGGGATCGAGATCGACGGCATCCGCTATGGCAAGATCGACGCGAACCTCGAACGCCGCACCGGGCGCAATCAGTGGATCGAGATGACGCTGACCGAGGGCAAGAATCGCGAAGTCCGCCGCGTGCTCGAACATCTGGGCCTGCAGGTCAGCCGGCTGATCCGCACCCGCTATGGAGAGTTTACACTTGCCGGGCTCGAAATGGGCGCGGCCGAGGTCGTCCCGCGCGACGAGTTGTTCAAATTCCGCCGGCATCTCGGCTGATGCGAGTCATTGCTGGCGAATGGCGGGGCCGCAAGCTGCTCGCGCCGAAGAACGACGCGACGCGTCCCACCGCGGACCGGACGCGCGAGACGCTTTTCTCGATGCTCGCGAGCCGGGTAGGCAGCTTTGAAGGCTTGCATGTCGCCGACCTGTTCGCCGGTTCGGGCGCGCTTGGAATCGAGGCGCTCTCGCGCGGCGCGGCGCATTGCCTGTTCGGCGAGCAGGATCGCGAAGCGATCGATGCGCTCCGGAGAAATCTTGCGACGCTTGATGCCACGGAACGGGCAGATGTTCGGGCCGGATCGGTACTGGGCCTTGGTCCCGCGCGACGCACGTTCGACCTGCTGCTGTTCGACGCGCCCTACAACACCGGCGCGGGCAGCGTTGCGCTCGACAAGCTCAATCGCTTGGGCTGGGTCGGCACCGACAGCTGGATTTCGATCGAGACGTCGGAGAAGGAAATCGTCGAAGTCGCGGGCTTTGAGGCTCACGCCGAACGCAAGGTCGGCAAAGCCAAGGTGACGTTGCTGCGCCCAGCCTAGCTTTCTTTGGGCTAATTATACGCGATTGGGGTGTTGGCGTACCATCAGCAAACCGAGCCAACTAAGGATCCCTGCCAGCGCCAGATACAGCCCGACCAACGCCGTCCCGCCGCTGTCGGCGAGCGCCTGCGCGATGATCGGCGCCATCGCACCGCCCAATATGCCGCCCGCATTGAAGGTGACAGACGCGCCGGTGTAGCGGACGTGCACGGGGAACAAGCCGGTCAGCCAGCTACCGAGCGGGCCATAGACCAGGCCCATCACGAACAGGGCGGCCGCGAGGCCGAGGAAGATGAGAAGCCAGCTCCCCGAGGCCAAGGCCGGTCCGAACAGGAAACCGACGAGGATGGTCGCGCCGCAGCCCCAGGTCAGCACGCGATGCGCGCTCGTTGCGTCGCTAACATAGCCCGCGAATATGATTCCTCCCGCCATGAACAGAATCGCGCCGAGCTGGATGAGCAGGAATTGCTCTTTGGGATAGCCCAGCGTCGTCGTTCCATGCGCCAGCGCGAAACTGGTTGCGAGGTAGAAGATCGCGAAGCAGGCGACAACCGCGAAGGTGCCCGCCAATGTCGGCAGCAGATGATGGCGAAGGAGCTCGCCGAGCGGCACGCCGACCGGCGCTTGCGTCTCCAGCGCTTCCCTGAAATCGGGCGTCTCGCCGATCTTGAGGCGCACCCACAGGCCCAGGCCGACGAGCAACGCCGAAAACAGGAAGGGGATGCGCCAGCCCCAACTCGCGAAGGCCTGATCGCTGAGCCCAAGCCCGAGCAGCAGGAAAAGCCCGTTCGCCGCGATGAAGCCAACCGGTGCGCCGAGTTGCGGAAACATGCCGAAGCGCGATTTCCATCCCGGCGGAGCATTTTCGACTGCGAGCAGCGCCGCCCCGCCCCACTCGCCGCCCAGCCCGAAGCCCTGTCCGAAGCGCAGGATGCAGAGGAGGAGCGGCGCGAGCCAGCCGACCATCGCATAGGTCGGCAGAAAGGCGATCAGCAGGGTCGATGCCCCCATCAGCATCAGCGAGGCGACGAGCGTCGACTTGCGCCCGATGCGATCACCATAATGGCCGAACACGATCGCCCCGACGGGCCGCGCGAAGAAGGCGAGACCGAAGCTCATGAAGCTCAGCATCAGCTGCGCGGACGGCGACTCGGACGGAAAGAAAAGCGGCCCGAACACCAGGGCTGCAGCGGTGCCGTAGATATAGAAATCGTAGAATTCGACCGCGGTGCCGACGAGGCTCGCGGTCAGGATGCGCCGGTTTGCACGATAGGGTGCCAGATCCACGGACGATGCCCCTCCCCTTGTTTGTCGGCGCGCTTTGAGCGCCTTTGCCACTGCTGTGCAAGACGTATCACATTGGCGAAGAGTCACGGCTCGCGCTAAGCTCGGGGTGATGGAAGGCATTCGCATACAGCAACTCGGCATCATCGGGGCTGGGCGCGTCGCTCAGGCACTTGCGCTCGGGCTTGCCAGGCATTCGGTCGAGCCGCCGCTGATGTGGGGGCGGTCGCTCGAGAAGCTGGGCGCGGCGTCCGCCGCGACCGGGAGCGAGGTTGCGGTATCGATCCACCGGATTGCGGTCGATTGCGATGTCATCGCGATTGCGGTGTCCGACGATGCGATCGCCGGGGTCATCGACGAACTGGCGCCGATGGTAATGGCAGGTGGCGCGCCCTTCGTTTTTCATGTCAGCGGACGCAGCGGCGCAGCGATTCTCGAACCGCTCCGGTCGCATGGCGCGCTGACGGCGGCGATTCATCCGGCGATGACATTTACGGGACATCCCGAGCGCGAAGTGGCGCGAATGACCGAGGCGCGATTTGCGATCACAGGCTCATCAATCGAAGCAACCGCGCAGGCGCGGCGCATCGTCACGATGCTGGACGGCATGGCGGTCGAAATCGAAGAGGCGCAGCGCACACTTTACCACGCCGCCCTCTGCCACGCATCGAACCACCTTGTGACGCTGCTTGCCGGAGCCTCGCGCGCGTTGACCCAAGCCGGCGTCAACGATCCGGCAGCATTGATCGCTTCGCTGGTCCGCGCGGCACTGGAAAACAGCCTCGATCGCGGGTTCTATGCGTTGTCGGGCCCGCTGCTGCGCGGCGATGCGCGGACAGTCGCGAGCCATGTTGCCTCGCTCGCGGCCGACTGCCCCGAGCTACTGCCCGCCTATCGGGCCATGGCGCTTGCGACCGTCGACGAGTTGGAGCGCACGGGAGCGTCCATCGACTTCGCGGCGCTCCGCAACGCGCTGGGCTGAGCCTCCCCGCACTGGACAGCGCCGCCGCTGTTCCCTAATCGTTCGCGCGTGACCGACCTCCCCGCCTCGACGTCCGATCTGACCCGCCCCGACCCGTCCGATCCGCCCTACCTTCAAGGTCTGAACGGCCCGCAGCGCCAAGCCGTGCTGACGACCGAAGGACCCGTGCTGATGCTGGCCGGCGCCGGTACGGGCAAGACCGCGGCGTTGACGGCGCGACTAGCGCATATCATCGCGACGCGGCGCGCGTGGCCGTCCGAAATCCTGGCCGTCACCTTCACCAACAAGGCTGCGCGCGAGATGCGCGAGCGCATCGGTCGGATGATCGGCGACGCGGTCGAGGGCATGCCCTGGCTTGGCACCTTCCACAGCATCGCGGCGAAGATGCTCCGCCGCCACGCCGAACTTGTCGGCTTGCAAAGCAATTTCACCATCCTTGACACCGACGACCAGCTGCGCGTCCTCAAACAGCTTATACAGGCCGAAGGACTGGACGAGAAACGCTGGCCCGCGCGGCAACTCGCCGGCCTTATCGACAAGTGGAAGAACCGCAGCCTGACGCCTGCCGATCTCGATGCCGCGGACAAGGAATCCTATGCCGACGGCAAGGGTCAGCATTTCTATGCGCTCTATCAGGCGCGGCTCAAAACGCTCAACGCTTGCGACTTCGGCGATCTTCTGCTGCACATGCTCGTCATCCTGAAGACACACCGCGACGTGCTGGAGCAGTATCAGCAGCGCTTCAAATATATCCTCGTCGACGAGTATCAGGACACCAACGCCAGCCAATATCTGTGGCTGCGACTGCTCGCGCAGGCGCGCAAGAATATCTGCTGCGTCGGCGACGACGACCAGTCGATCTATTCATGGCGCGGCGCCGAGGTCGCGAACATCCTGCGCTTCGAAAAGGATTTCCCCGGCGCGACGGTGATCCGCCTCGAACAGAACTACCGCTCGACGCCGCAAATCCTCGCCGCCGCCTCGGCGCTGATCGCGCAGAACAGTGACCGGCTCGGCAAGACGTTGTGGACCGACCTTGATGCGGGCGACAAGGTCCGCGTCGTGGGCGTATGGGATGGGCCCGAGGAAGCAAGGCGGATCGGTGAAGAGCTGGAGACGCTCCAGCATCGCAAGGTCAGCCTCGATCGCACCGCCATCCTGGTCCGTGCGCAGTTCCAGACGCGCGAGTTCGAGGATCGCTTCATCGCGATCGGCATGCCGTACCGGATCGTCGGCGGCTTCCGCTTCTACGAACGCGCCGAAATCCGGGATGCCCTCGCCTATCTGCGGCTCGTCCAATCATCGGCCGATGATCTGGCGTTCGAGCGGATCGTCAACGTTCCGAAACGCGGGCTCGGCGACAAGGCGCTGGCGCGCATCCACCAGTTCGCACGGATCGAGCGCGCGCCGCTATTCCATGCCGCATCGCGGATCACCGAGACCGACGAGCTGACGCCGCAGGCGCGCCGCCAGCTTGCAAACTTCATCGCACAGATGCGCAGCTGGCAGGGAAAGGCGAACGAGCTTTCGCATCCCGAACTGACCCAGCTGATCCTCGATGAATCGGGCTATACCGCGATGCTGCAGGCCGATCGCAGCGCAGAGGCCGCGGGCCGGCTCGAAAATCTGTCCGAACTCGTGCGCGCGATGGAGGAATATGAGTCGCTCGAAGCCTTCCTCGAGCATGTCAGCCTCGTCATGGACCGCGACAACGACGACCAGACCGAAACGGTCACGATCATGACCATCCACGCCGCCAAGGGGCTGGAGTTCGACCATGTCTTCCTCGCGGGCTGGGAGGACGGCGTCTTTCCGTCGCAGCGGTCGATGGACGAGGGCGGCACCGCCAGCCTGGAGGAGGAGCGCCGCCTCGCTTATGTCGCGATCACCCGCGCCCGCCAGCGGGCGAGCATCTATCATGCCGCCAACCGCCGCATCTATGGCCAGTGGATGAGCAGCATCCCCAGCCGCTTCATCGCCGAAATACCGCCCGAGCATGTCGACAGCGAGAACAGCTTCGGCGGCGGCCAGAGCCTGTGGCGTGCGAACTGGGCTGCGCAGGGCGATCCCTTCGCGCATGTCGCCGAGCGTCAACCCTCTCGCACGATGACGCGCGGGCCAGCGTGGCAGCGGGCGGTCGCAGCGTCGTCGACAGTGACGCGGGCGCCTGCCCCGTCCGAGCGAGGTCCCGCCGCCTCGGTTGGCGCCAAACCGCGCTCCGATCTCGCGATAGGGATGCGCGTGTTTCACGAGAAGTTCGGCTATGGCGAGATCGTCGATATCGACGGGAACAAGCTCGACGTCGAATTCGATCAGGCGGGCAGCAAGAAGGTGCTCGACGGTTTCGTACGCGCCGCGTGAAATCTATTGTCAACTAGATCAGTTATGATATGCCGTCTCCCGCGACCAACGAGTCGCGTTTTGGGAGAATCTGCATGCGAAATAAGCTCTTAGCGGGCGCGATGGCGCTCGCCCTGGTCGGCTGCTCTCAACAGCCCGCCGATGACGCAGCATCGAACGAGGCCCCCGCCGCCGAAAGCGTCGCAGAAGAAGGCGCTTCTGCCGACGCCGCCGCGACTCCCAGGATCGGCACGGAAGCGGCCCCGGGCGTCGCCTTCGACTACGCCTACACCTTCCGCCTCGCCGACAATCGCATAGCGAAGGTTCAGGGAAAACATGCGGCCGCGTGCGAGTCGCTAGGCGTGAAGCGATGCCGCATCGTCGATGTCCGCTACCAGCTCAGCGACGAGAAACTCGTCGAGGCGCAAACGCAGTTCAAGCTGGAGCCCAGCATCGCCCGCCGGTTCGGCGCCGGCGCGATCGAGAGCGTCGAAAAGGCCGAAGGCGTCCTCGCCGACGCAAGCGTCGCGGGTGAAGACGTCGGCGCCGAAATCCTCGCCTCGCAGCAGCGCAGCGCCGGGTCCGAAACCGAAATCGCGCGCCTCGAAGAGCGGCTGAAGGCCGGCGGGCTCAGCAAGGGTGAGCGCGCCGAAATCCTGTCTCAGATCGGCCAGCTGCGCGGCCAGGTCGGCGACGAGCGCCAGAGCCGCCGCGCCGGCGAAGCGCGTATCGCGTGGACCAGCGTCGCGTTCAACTATGTCAGTGATGGCGGCCTTCCCGGCATCGGTCACGAGAATCCGTTCGCCGACGCCGGCGAGACCCTGATGAAGAGCGGCAGCACCGCACTTTCCTTCATCCTGACGCTGGCGGCGGTCCTGCTGCCATGGGGTATCCTTGCGGCGCTGATCGTGGCGATCTGGCGCAGCCGCTTCATGGTCGCCGTGCGCCGGCAGATGCGGGAGAAGCCCGGGGCGACCGACGCCGCCCCGCCCGTGGGCTGACGCACGGCCGGGCGTCGCTTGCAAAGGTTCGGTGCTGCGGTATGGCATAGCCGATGATGCAGCAGACGACATGGCTGGACCAGGCACGCGACGCCCACCAGCGCGGTGATATCGCCGCCGAGACCGCGGCAATCGAAACTGCGATCCGCGCCGATCGCTCGAACATCGCAGCGATCCTTGCGATGGCGGAGCTGAAGCGGCGGTTGGGCGACGCGCGCGCGGCGAGCAGCTTTTACCGCCTCGCGCTCGGCACCGCCGCCAACGCCCCCTCCGTTCCCGCCGCGCTGCATCCCGAGCTTCGCCGCGCCGAACACTATCTGGTCGCCACCGAGCGCGCCTACGCCGACCATCTGGTGTCCCAGCTTCGCAGCAGCGGGATCGATGCCCGCAATGCGACGCCGCGGGTCGCCGAGGCGCTGCGCATGCTGATGGGCGAGCAGCCACTGTATGTGCAGCAACCGAATATGTTCTATTTCCCCGGCCTCGTGCAGCGGCCCTTCTTCGACCGCGCCGACTTCGACTGGGTGCCTGAACTCGAAGCGGCGACCGATGCGATCCGCGCCGAGCTGCAGGCCCTTGTCGAGACCGCAGCCGACCGCTTCGGTCCCTATGTGACAACCAGCTCCAACCGCCCGCCGCCGAACAACCCGCTGCTCGACAAACCCGATTGGGGGGCGGCCTGGCTGTGGAAGGACGGCGCCATAGTCGAGGGTGTCGAGGCGCTATGCCCGAATGCGCTGGCGGCGCTTGCATTGGCGCCGCAGCCGATCATCCCCGCCCGCTCGCCCCTCGCCCTTTTTTCACGGTTGAAGCCCGGAACGCATATCCAGCCGCATCACGGCATGCTGAATACGCGCCTGATCTGCCACTTGCCGCTGATCGTTCCGGAAGGTTGCGGCCTTCGCGTTGGCGCGGAAACGCGCCAGTGGCGCGAGGGCGAACTGACAATCTTCGACGACAGTTTCGAGCATGAAGCCTGGAACCGCGGCACGAGCGACCGCACGGTGATGCTGTTCGAAATCTGGCGTCCCGACATCGACTCCGACGAGCGCGAGCAGCTGACGCGCATCTTTTCCGCCATCGACAATTATAGCGAATCGTAAAGAATTTCGGTGGAGAAAGGTCGCTGGTGGAGCCGAGGGGAATCGAACCCCTGACCTCTGCAGTGCGATTGCAGCGCTCTCCCATCTGAGCTACGGCCCCGCGACCGGGCGGCTCTTAACGGCACAGAATGACAGTGGCAACGGCTTTTCTGACCTTCGCCGCTGCGACCGGCAAAAAGGGGGTGTGGCGACTATGGCCAAGGCATGGCATCTGACCAGCCGTCCGCTGGGACTACCGACGATCGACAATTTCGCGCTGCGCGAGCTTCCCGAAGGCCCGCTCGAAGCCGACCAACTGCGCGTTCGCAATCTCTGGCTGTCGGTCGATCCCTATATGCGCGGGCGGATGAACGACGCGAAAAGCTATGCCGCGAGTTTCCAGATCGACCAGCCGATGACGGGCGGCGCGATCGGCGAGGTGCTCGAAAGCAGGATCGACGGCTTCGCGCCCGGCGATTTGATCCTTCACATGGGCGGCTGGCGCGAGGGCGGGATCATCGGCCTTGACATGATGCCGAACAAACTGCCGGCAGACCTGATTGCCAGCGGCATGTCGCCGCAGACCTTCCTCCACAATATGGGGCTCACGGGCGGTACGGCATGGATCGGCCTGCTGCGCGTGGCGGCAGCCAAGCCTGGCGATACCGTCTTCGTGTCGGCGGCTGCCGGCGCGGTCGGTTCGGCGGTCGTGCAGATCGCCAAGGCGCGCGAGATGACGGTGATCGGTTCGGCGGGCGGCGCAGAGAAATGCGCGTGGGTCGGCGATCTCGGCGCCGATGCGGTTATCGACTATAAGGCGGGCCCGGTCTTGCCTCAGCTAGCGGCCGCCCTGGAGGCAATCGGCAAGCCCGGCATCGACGTCTATTTCGACAATGTCGGCGGCGAGCATCTCGACGCGGCGTTCGCGGTCGCCAATGATTTTGCGCGTTTCGCGATCTGCGGCATGATCGACGTCTACAACGAGGGCAAGCCGCAAGAGATGAAGTATATCATCCGATCGATCCCGGCGCGCATCCGCATGGAAGGCTTCATCTACACCGACCAGTTCATCCAGTGCATGGACGAATTCTATGCTGACATGGGCGGTCTAATCGCAAGCGGCGCGGTGTCGATCCGCGAAACGGTGAAGACCGGCATCGAGGCGACCCCTGCAGCGTTTCTCGGCCTTTTCTCGGGCGACAATATCGGGAAAATGCTCGTCCGGCTTTGACGCCGGGCAGCTTCATTCGCTACCGAAACCCACCGAAAGAAAGCCCGGCATCGGGCCATTCCAGCCGTCGTCGGGACCGTCGTCATCGTGCCGCGACGCCGGCGCGGACTTGCGGCCCGAACCCTTCTTCGGCGCCGCGCGCTTCTCTTCGGCGCGTGCCGGTTCCTTATCGGCTTTTGCCGGTCGGCGCTCGCCGCGTTCCGGGCGGCCGCGGCGCGGTTCGCGTTCTTCGCTCTCGCGCTCGGGTTTGGCCTGCCCTTCGGCCGCAGCGGCGTCATGGACCGGAATCTTGTAGCCGGTCAGCTTCTGGATATTGTCGACGGCCTCGTCATCCGACGGCGTGACGAGCGTGAACGCCCGTCCCTTGGCGCCAGCGCGCCCCGTGCGGCCGATGCGGTGGACATAATCGTCGGGGTGCCAGGGCGCGTCGAAGTTGAAGACGTGGCTGACGCCCTTCACGTCCAGGCCTCTAGCCGCAACGTCCGAGGCGACGAGAATGTTGATGACGCCGGTCTTGAAGCGGTCGAGTTCTGCGGTCCGGCTCGACTGGTCCATGTCGCCCTGGATTTCGCCGGCCTTGTAACCGTCGCGCTGCAGCGCTTTGGCCAGTTCGCGCACCGTCGTCTTGCGGTTGCAGAAGACGATCGCGGTGTGGACCTTTTCGGCTTCTATGAGGCCGCGGAGCGTGTCGCGCTTGCCGCGCTCGCTGGTTTTGACCAGGAACTGCTCGATATTCTCGTTGCGGCTCGCCGGGCGCGCCACTTCGATCGTCTTCGGGTTCGACAGGAATTTGTCGGCCAGCTTCTTGATCGGCGGCGGCATCGTCGCCGAGAACAGCAAGGTCTGCCGATTCGCAGGCAGCTTGGTGCAGATATTCTCGATGTCGGGGATGAAGCCCATGTCGAGCATGCGGTCGGCTTCGTCGATGACGAGCAGGTTGCAGCCGGTGAGCAAAATCTTGCCGCGTTCGAACAGGTCCATCAGGCGGCCCGGCGTCGCGATCAGCACGTCGACGCCCTTTTCGAGCGCCTTGACCTGGTCGCCCATCTGCACGCCGCCGATCAGCAGCGCCATCGAGAGCTTGTGATATTTGCCGTATTTCTCGAAATTTTCGGCGACCTGCGCGGCGAGTTCGCGCGTCGGCTCGAGGATCAGCGAGCGCGGCATCAGCGCGCGGGCACGGCCATGCGCCAAGATGTCGATCATCGGCAGCACGAAGGAAGCGGTTTTGCCCGTCCCCGTCTGGGCAATGCCGATCATGTCGCGCATCATCAAGACAGATGGGATGGCGCCCGCCTGAATCGGGGTCGCTTCGCTGTAGCCCGATTCGTCGATCGCGCGCAGAAGTTCGTCGGAAAGGCCGAGGTCGGCAAATTTCATAAGGTCAATATGTCCGGAAAAGATGACAGCGCGACGTCCCACGCCAGCCAACGCTGCGCGGCCCCTACGGGAAGACGCGATGAAAAGTCAAGAAAAGGCGACGAAATGCCGCGATTAATCGTCGTCGCGCGGCACGGCGACGAGCAGGCGGAACTTGTCGATCTCGCATTTGGCGCCCGTGCGGGCGTGGATCTGGTCGCGATCCTCGCAAAGCTGGCCGTCCTTGCTGCCCTGCATGTAGAAACCGGCGTAGAAATCGAGCGCGCGGCAACCGCGGTTGAGCTGGGCGCGGAGGCGCTGCTTTTGCCGGGTGATGATGTCGATGCTGTCCCGCTGCGCCGCCTGCATGCCCAGGATATTGCGCATGGCGACGCATTTCGGCGCTTTCTTTTCCTTCCACTTCATCGGCACCTGTCGCACGCGCATCTCGCCGATGGGTGCGGCGCCAAAGTTGTTGAGCGACGACCGCTGCGCGGGCACGCGAATAATCAGCTGCTGCTCGATCACGACCTGCCAGAACGAGGTAGGCGCATCGGGTTCGGGCATCGACACTGGCATGAGTATGTCGGGGCGCGCCGGCGCCATCGGCGCATCGGCCGCGGGCGCCGCGGCCATCATCCACAGGGCGGCGATCGTCAGCACAGCCGTGCTGCCGTCCCTTCGGCACCCTGGTCGAGGATGATATGCACCTGTGGCTCCCGCATCGACGCTGGACGAACGATCATGCTTCGTCCAAGGCTCGCTTTAGCGCCGATGATTGAACATCAAATGAATTGCTGTCGACCCTCTTCGCACCAGCGGTCGATGTTTTTGGACGAGCAACCGGCATGACCAGCCCGCCCTCACCCGCCCTGCTTCAAGCCCTCGCAGATCTCTTGGGTCCGAAGGGCTTCACCACCGACGCCGAAATCATGGCGCCATGGCTGACCGATTGGCGCGGCAAATATCATGGCGCCGCCCCGGCGATGCTGTCGCCTTCTACCACCGAAGAGGTCTCCGCGATCGTGCGACTTTGCGCCGGCGAGCGGGTCGCGCTGGTGCCGCAGGGCGGCAACAGCGGCATGGTCGGGGGTGCGACGCCCGATGCGTCGGGGAGCCAGCTGTTGCTGAGCCTTCGCCGCATGAACCGCGTGCGGTCGATCGATCGGGATGCACGGATCGCTGTGGCCGAAGCCGGCGTCATCCTCGAAAACTTCCACAATACGGCCCTGGCCGAGGGCCTGCGGTTCCCGCTGACGCTGGGCGGCAAGGGATCTGCGACCATCGGCGGCCTCGTCTCGACCAACGCCGGTGGGACGCAGGTGCTCCGCCACGGAACGATGCGCACGCTGGTGGCGGGGGTCGAGGCGGTGCTGCCCGACGGCAGCATCTTTGACGGCCTTGCGCCGCTCAAGAAGGACAATCGCGGTTACGACCTCCGGCACCTTCTATGCGGCGCCGAGGGTACGCTCGGGGTCGTGACGGCCGCCAGCCTGCGGCTCGTCCCCGCCAACGCCGCGCGCCAGACCGCATGGGTGGGCCTCGCCTCGCCCGACGACGCGCTAGTCCTGCTGCGCCGGCTCGACGCCGCGCTGGGAGGGGCGCTCGAAGGCTTCGAAATCATCCCGCACAGCTGCGTCGCGGCGGTCCTCCGTCATATTCCGCAAACCCGCCACCCCCTCGCCGAACCGCAAGCCTGGTATGCGCTGGTCGAACTCGCCGGCGACGACCGCGACGAACTTGGCGCCCTGATCGAAGCCGAGCTCTCGGCCGCCCTCGATTCCGGACTGGTCCGCGATGTCGCGCTCGCCCAGAGCGAACGCGAGAGCGAAGACTTCTGGCGCATTCGCGACGCGATATCCGAAGCCGAGCGCGCCGAAGGCCCCGCGTTGCAGCACGACGTCAGCGTCCCGGTCGAACTGATGCCGCGCTTCATTGCCGAAAGTCCCGCGCGGCTCGCCGGCGTCTTTCCCGGTATCCGGGCGTTGTCGTTCGGCCATCTCGGCGACGGCAACATCCATCATCATGTCCAACCGCCCGCCGACACCGATGGCGCCGCATGGCTGGCTGCGCATGGCGCCGCGGCAAGCCGCCTTGTCTATGCCCATGTCATCGAACTTGGCGGCTCGATTTCGGCCGAGCATGGGATCGGCCAGATGAAGCGCGACATTTTGGCCGAGTTGGACAGCCCCGCCCGCCTCGCGGCGCTGCGCGCAATCAAGGCGGGGCTCGATCCGCTCGGGCTGTTCAATCCCGGCAAGCTGATCGACTGATTGCCCCGGCGGATCGTGCCATCGCCCCTTGCGCCGCGCCGCGCGGGTCAATAAGGCGCCCCATCAGCTTTTTTTGCCCCCGATGGTTTCGGGGGCATTTGTTCCGGAGTTCAATCATGGCCACTGCGCCCAACAACGACCTGCCGCTTTTTTACAAGGAACTGGTCCCGCTTTCGAGCATCGATCACGCCGATTTTCATGCCCGCGCACTCGACAGCGCCACGTTCCTCGTTAACCAGCACGCCGTTCCGCTGACGTCGGACGAGTTCGTCTCGGCCTGCCGTCATTACCCGATCGTGTTTTCGGCGGGCGACAACCCGGTTCCGCTGGCGCTGATGGGTCTCAACGAGGGCGTGAACACCTTCGTCGATGACGAGGGCAAGCTCAAAAATCCGGTCTATGTCCCGGCCTATATCCGCCGCTATCCCTTCCTGCTCGCGCGCCTGAACCCGCAGAGCGAAGACCTGTCGCTGTGCTTTGACCCAACGTCGGACGCGATCGGCAAGTTCGACGAAGGCGATGCACTCTTCAAGGACGGACAGCCGACAGAACCCGTCAACAATGTCCTTGAATTCTGCAAGAATTTCGAGGAAGCGGGGCAGCGCACCGGCTTCTTCATCGAGGAACTGAAAAAGGCCGACCTGCTGATGGAAGGCGAAGTCGCCATCCAGCCCGAAGGCAGCGACAAGCCGTTCGTCTATCGCGGTTTCCAGATGATCGACGAGAACAAACTGCGCGAACTGCGCGGCGACGTGCTCCGCAAGATGACGCAGAACGGCATCCTCGGGCTGATCTTCGCGCATCTCTTTTCGTTGCAGCTGATGCGCGAAATCTTTGCCGAACAGGTTCGTTTGGGCAAGGTGCCGCAGGTCGTGGAACTGCCCACGCGGTAAGGAATAGCCTATGGCCGCTTTTGCAGATGACGGAACAACCGCAGCTCCGCGTTATACGAGAGTGGCCATTTGGCTCCATTGGCTGATCGGCCTTGCGGTGATCGCCAATATCGGCCTCGCGATGCTGACCGAGGATCTGCCGCGCGAGGCGCATCGCGCCGCTATGGGCGTTCACAAGTCGCTTGGCATGACGATCCTTGCGCTGACCGTGCTGCGCATCCTGTGGCGCCTCACGCACAAGCCGCCGCCGCGTCCGCCAAGCGTGAAGACATGGGAACGCTGGGCGAGCGGGCTCGTCCATTTCCTCTTCTACGCGCTGCTGATCCTGCTCCCGCTGTCGGGCTGGGTCTGGATGTCGGCGGCCGATCGTCCGATCGACTTCTTCGGGCTGTTCACCATCCCGTCGATCGTCACGCCGGACAGGGAGGTCGCCGACGTGCTGCACGACCGGCACGAAACGCTGGGGATCACGATGCTGGCCTTGGTTGCCCTACACATTTTGGCGGCGCTCAAGCACCAGTTTGTCGATCGCGATCGCCTGACTTCGCGGATGAACCCCTTTTGAGGGGGTCAGAAATCGATCGCGATACCTTTGAGTTCCCAATCGCCATAGCGCACTGGGTTGCGCCCGCCGGGCTGGTCTTCGGCTTTGTCCTCGCGGATAGGCTTTGGCGCGGGCAGCGGGCTGTTCGTCCAGCCGGACGGCGGCTTGACATGCGCCGGGCGTTTGGTCGCGCGCGGCGTCCCGCCCATATCGTTCGTTTCGTTTCCATCGGCCATGACCCGGCCAACATAGGACGTCCTTTGCCCTACGCCAAGCTCTCCCATGGCTGACCGCCGTCTCCGCCGCGGCCGCGGACCCGCCGAGGCTGACCCTCCGGGCACGCCGCTCCGCCGCGCGGCGCTGCGCCTGATCGACGCCGTGCTGCGCCGCGGCGACCCGCTCGACATCGCGGCGCATGCCGCGACGCAGGGGCTCGCGACCGCCGACCGCGCCTTTGCGATTGCGATCGTGACGGAGACGCTGCGGTGGATGGGCGATATCGACGCGCTGATCGACGGCGCCACGGCGCAGCGCCTGCCCGAGGATGTAAAGTCGCGCGCCGTGCTGCGGATCGCGCTGGCGCAGCTTCTGGTGCTGAAGACGCCACCGCACGCCGTGGTCGCAACCGCGCTGCCGCTCGTCGACGGGGGACCGCGGCGGTTGGTGCACGCCATCCTGTCGCGCGCGCAACAGGAGGAGTGGCAGCTTCCCGACGCCGCCAACCTTCCGGAGGCTGTCGCCGAACGCTGGGCGGATCAATGGGGCGACGACATCGTCGCCAAAGCAGCAATTTCGTGGAGCGCGCCGCCTCCCATGGACCTCAGCTTCGCTTCGGAACCCGATGCGGGGCAATGGGCCGAAGCGCTCGCACTCGCACCGCGTCATCGCCGCTTGCCGCGCGGCCAGGCGGTCGAGGCGATGCCGGGCTTTCGCGAAGGCGGCTGGTGGGTCCAGGATCTCGCGGCCAGCCTTCCCGCGCGCCTGCTAGGCTCTGGCGAAGGGCGCACGATCCTCGATCTTTGCGCTGCCCCCGGGGGCAAGACGATGCAGCTTGCGGCAGCGGGCTGGAAGGTCGTCGCCGTCGATGCGAGCGCGAAGCGGCTCGCGCGACTGTCCGACAATCTGGCGCGCACGGGGCTTTCGGCCCAGGTCCTGCAGGGTGACGTCCGAACATGGGCTCCCGATGCCCAGGTCGATGCGATCCTGCTCGACGCGCCTTGTTCGGCAACGGGCATTCTCCGTCGCCATCCCGATGTGCTGCACCGGATCGAGCCGCGCCAGATCGCGGAGATGGCGGACTTGCAACGTGAATTGCTCGATCGCGCCGCCGACTGGCTAAAGCCGGGGGGAACGCTCATTTACGCAACCTGCTCGCTCGAACGCGCCGAGGGCGAGGACCGGATTAGTGCTTTCCTCGACACCCATATGGGCTGGTCGATCGACCGCGTGCGCGCCGACGAGCTTCCCGCCGGGATACTGCCCGACGAGAGCGGCTATATCCGCACACTCCCCGGCATGTTGAGCGATGCGGGGGGTCTGGACGGCTTCTTCGTGGCGCGGTTGCGCGCGCCTTCAGGCTGACCGGCGCGACAGGCGGTGCAGCGCGAGGTGGCATCAATCCTTGGCGAGGCCCTGCCGCCGTCGCGGTGCCGATCGCAAGCACCCGCCGAAACATCCCAACCCTCTCCCCTGAAGGGGAGAGGGTAAATCCATCGTCTCAAAACACAGCCTTCGGCGTGTCTTCCTTCATCATCGCCGCACGCACCATCGGGATCGGCGGACCGCCGTAGGACAGGAACTCGTCGTGGAAGGCCTTCCACTTGGTCTTGTCGCCCTTGGTCCAATCTTCGCGGAGCTTGCGGATCATCAGCTTGCCCATCGTGTAGTTGAGATAGAGCGGATCATAAGTGCCGCGCGCCGCCTGCTGCCGCGCATTGCCCTCATCCTGATAGCATTGCTCCTTGAACAGCTTTTCCGAGTCCGCGACGGTCATGCCCTTTGTGTGCAGCCCGATTGCCGAGAGATAGCGGCAGTCGCGCAGCAACGCGTTCGACAGCTGTCCGATATGCGTTTCGGGATCGCCGTCGCCCAGCCCCGCATCCCACATCATTTCCTCGGTATAATGCGCCCATCCTTCGGCGAAGGCATAGCCGACGAACAGCTTGCCGAAGATGCTCTCCGCGCGGTTCGAATGGAGGAAATTGAGGAAGTGGCCCGGCCACACTTCATGGACCGAAGTGAACATCAGATCCTTGCGTCCCGGCACGAAATCATTCTGGGTCTGCTTGTCCCAGGTCGGATCCGGCGGTGAGATATAATAGACCGACGGCAGGCCCTTCTCATACGGCCCGGGAATGTCGATATAGGCGCTGTTCTGCCGGTTATATGGGGGCGATTCCTCGACCTGCGCCTGTTCGGTGCCGGGAATCGTCACGAGATCCTTTTCGACCAGGAAGGCGCGGAGCATGGGAAGCTGGCGGCGCGCTTCGGCGACCGGACCGTCGGCGGGCTTGTCCGCGTTCATCTTTTTCATGCAGTCGGCGATCGTCATGCCGGCGGCATAGGTCGCGCATGCCGACTTCAACGCGTCCTGGTTACGCTTCAGGTCGGCCTGGCCGATCCGTTCGAGCTCGTCGAGCGGGGTGTCGACGGCTTCGTTCGTCAAAATCATTTTCGCGAACTTGTCGGCTCCCAAGGCATATCCGTCCGGCGTGCCGGGCTTCGAGCCGACATAGGCGGCAAGGTCCTTCATCGCCGCGCTGGCCTTGGCGGCTGCTTCGTCGAACTGCTTCTGCAGTTCCGCGTCCTTGACCTCGGCGAAGGCCTTTTTCGCATCGCCGGTGTAATAGTCGGCAAAGCCGCCAAAGCCCGCGGTGCCATATTTGACGAAGGTCGCGGGCAGCGGGAGCTTGAGATTCGCCTTGATCTGCTCGGCGGCCGCAGGAACCTTTTGCGCGTAGGCGATGAACGCCCTCATTCGCGTCGTCGCATCCGCATAGGGTCGCGCGATATAGACATTGGGGTCGAGCGCGCCGACATAAAAGGCCGGGTTCTTCTGTGCGAAATCGGTGTCGCGAAGGAAAAAGAACTGGCCCTGTGCGACATGGACCAGATAGTCGCGCTCGAACTTCTCGGCGTCGGTCATCTGCCCATCGAACGCTTTCGCGTCGGCGATCGCCTTTTCGAGGAAGGCGGCCTGCTTCTCGATGCCCTCCGGCGACCAGTCCGGAAGCTGACCATCGAATTCATGCTTGCCCTGATACACCGCGAAATTCGGATTGAGCGGGAAATAGCCCTTCAGGAAATTGTCGCGGAACTCGGTCCAGTCTCTCGCGCCCGACGCCGATACGGACTTGTTGTCGGAAGCGTTGCAGGCCGACAGGACGAGCAGCGTCGCGGCCATCGCTGCGCCGCCGAAGCGGGCAAATTTACGTGTCATTCGATGATCTCCCTCAATCGATCTCGAGTTTCTGCCACTCCATCCCGTCGATGACATCCGATAATCGACGAACGGCATAGGCATGCGCTCTGGACAGAGGCGAAATGCCCAGTAGGGCGGATGGCCATGGCGACGATCCTCCCTCCCGATGGCGACGAACCGGTAATGCCGGACGCGACACCCAAAGCCCCTTCCCCGCTCAGCTTCGCCGACTATCGCTATTACTGGATCGCGCGTTTCACCGCGGTGATGGCAACGATCGCGATGGTCGTGGTCATCGGCTACCAGCTGTATGACACCGCGCGCACCGATTACGGAATGTCGATCAAGGAGGCGTCGTTCCAGCTCGGGCTGCTGGGCCTCTTCCAGTTCGTTCCGCTCGCGGTATTGACCCCCGTCGCAGGCTGGGCCGCCGACCGTTTCGAGCGGCGCAGCGTCGCGATCTTTTCGAACCTGATCGACATCGTCATCGCTGCCACGCTCGGCTGGTTTACCCATAGCGGCGGGCTGACGCTGCCCCTGCTGTTCGGTCTTGCCGCGCTGCATGGTGTCGCTCGCGTCTTTTCGGGACCGGCGATGAGCGCGATCGCGCCGAACATCGTTCCCCCGGCTGTGCTGCCGCGCGCCATCGCGATGAGCAGCATCGCGTGGCAGTCGGCCTCGGTGATCGGCCCGGCGGCGGGCGGATTGATTTACGCTGCCCATCCGACGTCGGTCTACATCTTTGCGGTGGTCCTGCTCGCGCTGTCGGCGTTCATGATCAGCCGCGTCCGCCCTGTCCTGCCGCCGCCCGCCGAGGTCCGGAGACATCCCCTTCGCGAAATGGCCGACGGGATGAAGTTCGTCTGGGTCGAGCGCTTCCTGCTGGGCACCATCACGCTCGACCTGTTCGCGGTGATCCTGTCGGGCGCGACCGCGATGCTGCCCGTCTATGCCCGCGACATATTGCATGTCGGCTCAGAAGGTCTCGGTCTGCTTCGCGCGGCGCCCGCGCTCGGCGCAGCGATCGTTGCGCTGGGCCTTGCGATCCGTCCGATCGAGCGCAACGTCGGCGTAAAGATGCTTTGGGCGGTGGTCGTGTTCGGCGTCGCCACGGTCGCCTTCGGGCTGTCCCAGAATCTGGCGCTGTCGCTCGCGATGCTCGCCCTGCTGGGGGCGGCGGATATGTTCTCGGTGTTCGTGCGCGGCACGCTGATCCAGCTCAACACGCCCGACCATATGCGGGGGCGCGTCAGCGCCGCATCGGGGCTTGCAATCTCGGCCTCGAATGAGCTGGGCGAGATGCGCGCGGGCGCGATGGCCGCCGCGCTCGGCCCGGTTCCCGCCGTGGTGATCGGCGGCGCGGCAGCGGTCGGCGTCACGGCGCTCTGGGCATGGCTCTTCCCCGAACTTCGCCGCGCCAAGACCTTCGAGCCGCAGTTCAAACAGGCCGACTGACGCATTTCCGCGGTCAGCAAAAAACCAAAATCAACTCGTCGCAAACTGCCTTCCTTTCGCCACAAAGTCATTGCCAACTAAATTAGTTGAGTTATCTCTGTTGCACCCGTCACCGCGGTTCCCCTCCCCCTCTTCGATGGAGAACCTCCGATGTCCAATGCAACGATACGCCACAAAATCCTGACGATTCCGGGCTTGCACAACAGCGGCCCCACCCATTGGCAAAGCTTGTGGGAGCATAAATTCGCCGACTGCGAGCGAGTCGAACTCGGCCGCTGGTCGAACCCCGACAAGGACGAATGGGTCAAGCGTATCGGCGAGGCGATCGAAGACCAGCCCGAGCCCGTGCTGATCGCGGCGCACAGCCTCGGCTGCCATGCGTTCGCCCACTGGTTTGCCGCCGCCAGCGCGGTCACGCGCACACGCATCGCCGGCGCCCTGCTGGTCGCGCCACCCGAATTGTCGCGTCTGCGGCACGAAAACCGGGTCTATGGTTTTGGCGACACGCCAGGCTTCACCTCGCGGACGCCGATGGTGGTCGTCGCAAGCGACAACGATCCCTATGCCAAGACCGCGCATGTCTGGCGCCTGTCGCGGCAATGGGATGCGCGCTTCGTCAATGCCGGGCCGTTCGGGCACATCAATGCCGACTCGGGGATCGGCGACTGGCCTTATGGACAGTATCTGCTCGCCTCGTTACAACCCGCGCCGCTGCCCGCCCTGGCTGACGAGACCCAGTGGCTGCGCGCCGGAGACTGGCCGAACCGCGTCCGCCTCGACCCGCGGTTCGAATATAAAGAAAGAGCACAGCGACCATGAAAGCCAATTCCATCCTCGATACCATTGGGAACACGCCGCACATCCGCGTGGCCAAGCTGTTCCCCGACGCCGAAGTCTGGGTGAAATCGGAGCGCAGCAATCCCGGTGGGTCGATCAAGGATCGGATCGGACTTGCGATGATCGAGGCGGCCGAACGCGACGGCAGCCTGAAACAAGGCGGCACCATCGTCGAGCCGACGTCGGGGAACACCGGCATCGGGCTCGCGATGGCCGCAGCAGTCAAGGGCTACAAGCTCGTCCTCGTCATGCCCGAGAGCATGTCGCTCGAACGCCGCCGGCTCATGCTGGCCTATGGCGCGACCTTCGACCTGACGCCGCGCGAAAAAGGCATGAAGGGCGCGATCGAGCGCGCCATCGAACTGGTCGAGACGACCCCCGGCGCGTGGATGCCCCAGCAGTTCGAGAATGAGGCGAACATCGACGTTCATGTCCGCACGACCGGCCCCGAAATCCTCGCCGACTTCAAGGACACCCCGATCGACGTCCTGATTACCGGCGTCGGCACCGGCGGCCATATCACCGGCACCGCGCAGTTCCTTAAAGCACATTGGCCGAACCTGAAGGTGTTCGCGGTCGAGCCCGAAGCCTCGCCGGTCATTTCGGGCGGCCAGCCCTCCCCGCATCCCATCCAAGGCATCGGCGCCGGCTTCATCCCGCGCAACCTGCATACCGACCTGCTCGACGGCGTGATCAAGGTCGATGCCGCCGCCGCGAAGGATTTCGCGCGCCGCGCCGCGACCGAAGAAGGCATGCTCGTCGGTATCTCGTCGGGCGCGACGCTTGCCGCCATCGCACAAAAGATCGCCGAGCTGCCCCAAGGCAGTCGCGTTCTCGGCTTCAACTATGACACCGGCGAGCGCTATTTGTCGGTTCCCGATTTCCTCCCCGAAATCTGATCCCCATAATGCCCCTTGCAGGCGAACAGGCGATGCCGCTGCGGCGCGACTGGACGGGCTGGCTGTTCGTCCTGTTGACCGTCGCGGCGATCGTCGCCGTGCTCTATGCGAGCAACCACACGGGCGCAGGCAAGCATGGCGTGCGGCCGCACCCGGTTGCTCCGCCCGCCGACGTCGTTCCCGAGGTGGCGCCGATGGAACTGGCGCCAGTCACCGAAGCCGACGCCAAGGCTCAGAATGCCGAGATCCCGCTCGTTACCAAAGGTTTCGTTGCGGCACGGCCGTTCGTCTATGCCGGCAGTGGCGACGGGCGCGCCCGCGCGCGCGACTGCCTTGCCGCGGCGATGCTCTATGAGGCCGGCGACGATGCGAAGGGCCAGCAGGCGGTCGGCCAGGTCGTGATCAACCGCGCGCGTCATCCCGCCTTCCCCAAGTCGATCTGCGGCGTCGTGTTCCAGGGTTCGGAACGTACGACCGGTTGCCAGTTTACCTTTACCTGCGACGGCGCGCTGAGCCGCCGCTATTCCGATGACGCGTGGGCGCGCGCGCAGGCCAACGCGGAGATGATGTTGTCGGGCACCGTCTATTCGCGCGTAGGCTTGGCGACGCACTACCACACGGACTGGGTGCGCCCCTATTGGAGCGACAGCCTCGAGAAGATCGCGATCGTCGATACGCACCTGTTTTTTCGCTGGCCGGGCTTTTGGGGAACGCCGGGCGCTTTTCGCGGCGCGGTCTCGGGCAACGATGTCGGCATCGCGAAGATGGCGGCGCTGTCCCATGCGCATGCGCTAGCCGTCGGAACGCTGCCGGTGACGGCAGTCGCGGGCGTCGACGCCAATGCTGCGGTCGAAACCAAGGTGGTGGCGGGGGCAGGCGAGCGCGCAGGCCGCGACACCATCTATGTCGCGCTCGACCGCAAGGCGGCGCCCGAAAGCTTCGTGACGACCGCCCTGCGCCTGTGCGGCGAAAAGCCCTATTGCAAGTTCATGGGCTGGACCAACCCGACGCTGAAACCCGACAGCGACGCGATGAGCGACATGCAGCGATCCGCAATGAGCTTCTCTTACCTGCGCGACGACAAGGCGGGGTTCGAAAAGGCGCTGTGGAACTGCGGCGAGTATAAGCGCGACGATCTGCGTCAGTGCATGAAGCGCTAGCGGCCGACTCCTCGGGATGTCGGCTTTATATTGGCAGATTCAACGGGGTCATCGCGGCCCGGATCTTCAAAGTTCAGGAAAGTTCAGCGCAGTGCATCGCCCGATTTGGGGCGGGAGGATTGCCGAACGCATCGCGCACGCCGCGACCGCAAGCTGGAGCGCAACTCCGGTCATCCACCAGATGAAAGAGCCGGATAAAGGCTGACCCAGCCGGATAATAGAGGGAACGCCTATTTTCAGGCGGTTCGGCTTTGGGGTGGGAAGCAGAAGTTAAAATAGTCCGTCGCCCCCGCGAAGGCGGGGGCCGCAGTCGGCCTTGCGCAACGGCTCCAGCGGCCCCCGCCTTCGCGGGGGCGACGGCAACTTCCGGTCGTTAGCGGTCACCTCCCTTTTCCGTTCGTGTCGAGCGAAGTCGAGACACCCATCAACCTCGCGCCACGCCGAGGGGCATCTCGACTTCGCTCGATGCGAACGGCGGTAGGTTAGGCAGCTTCCGGTCGCAACCGGGCGTAACCTTCCCTACCCGTGCGGCTTGATCAGATATTTCTCGCCCGTGCGCTTCGCATTGTACGCATGCGCGACATCAACGTTCAGCGCCTCCGTCAGCGAGATTTCGTGGCTGTAGTGGCTCTTGAACGTCGTCGTTAGCTCGTCGACCACGCGCTTGCGCATCTGGCCCACCGTTTCCATGCCCGCCTTGGCCATAAAGGGCGTCAGCAGGAAACCGCCCAGCCCCCAGGTCAAGCCGAAGCTGCGCGCCGAGAAGGTGGTCGGCGACAGGTCGAGCGCGCCATAGATATAGACCTGCTTGAACGTATCCGAACCATAGCGGCTGTAGGTCGTCATCTTCCGCACCGCCGCAGCTTCCATCGCGGTCAATATCTGCCCCGCCAGCTTGCCACCGCCGGTCGCGTCGAAGCCGATCGTGGCGCCGGTCTCGGCGATCGCATCGACGAGGCGATCCATGAAATCGTCGGCGCCGCTGTTGACGACATGCTGCGCGCCGATGCCCTTCAGTATGGCGACCTGCTCGTCGCTGCGCACGATATTGACGAGCGGAATCCCGTCCTTCGCGCAAATCTTGACGAGCATCTGGCCGAGGTTCGATGCCGCGGCGGTGTGGACGATCGCGCTGTGGTTCTCCATCCGCATCGTTTCGGTGAAGGCCAGGCTGGTCAGCGGATTGACGAAGCAGGAGGCCCCGTCGACCGGGTCGGTGCCGTCAGGCAGAGGCATCGTCATCTGAACGGGAAGGCAGCGATATTCGGCGTACATCTCGCCGCCCAGCAGCGCGACGGTCTTGCCGACCAGCGCTTGCGCTTCCGGCGAGTCGCCAGCTTTCACTACCACGCCGCACCCCTCGTTGCCGATCGCCAGCGCATCGCCGATGCGGCCGCCCATCGCGCGCATGCCTGCTGGCGGCACGTCGGCGGAGATCATCGGCAGGCCGTCGCGTTCCCCCGCCCGCGCGGTCGACATGTCCGCCCCGCCGAACAGCAGGCCGAGATCCGAGGGATTGATCGGCGTCGCGAGCACCTTCACCAGCACCTCGTGCGGCTTGGGCTCTGGCATCGGGCGGCGCTCGAAATAGACCTCGAGCTGCCCCTCGGGCTTCACGAGCGTCATCATGACGGTGTTGGTGGTGGGCAAATCGGTCATCGCGCATCTCCCGTTGTTCGGTTTTTGGATGCAACCGAATTAGGGCGCGCCGGCTGTGCTGGCAATGCCCGGCAGATCAGCCCGGCGAATATTCCGCAGCGAGGCGCAGCACCTCTTCGGCCAGTTCTTTCCGACAGATCAGCAGGTCAGGCAGATAGGGGTCTGCGCAATTATAGACGAGCGGCGAGCCGTTGACGCGGCTGACGTGCAGACCTGCCGCGACGGCCACCGCTGCCGGTGCGCAATTGTCCCACTCATATTGCCCGCCGGTATGAAGGTAGATGTCGGCCTCGCCGCGCACGACCGCCATCGCCTTGGCGCCTGCCGAGCCCATCTCGAGCAGTTCGGCGCCCAGCTTCTCGGCTACATAAACGGCTTCGGCGGCGGGTCGGGTGCGGCTGACCAGCATTTTGAGGGGGACATTTGCAGGCTCGAGCGGCTTCGGGGACCCTGAGGTCAAGGTTAGCCCCAAGCCGGGTAACGCCACCGCGCCGACCTTCGGCACGCCCTGGATCGCGAGCGCGACGTGCACCGCCCAGTCGCTGCGGCCCTCGCTATACTCGCGCGTACCGTCGAGCGGATCGACGATCCAAGCGCGCCTGTTGTCGCAGCGGACGACATTGTCCTTCTCTTCTTCGGACAGGATCGCGTCGTCGGGACGCGCCGCGCGCAGTTCGTGCATCAGCATCGCGTTGGCGCGCGCGTCGCCGGCCTGTCCCAACGACTTGCCGACAAATTTCCCCGATGCCTGAAGGTCGAGCAGCATCAGGCCCGCCGCTGTGGCGAGCAGTTCGGCCAGTCGCTCGTCACTTTCTTCCGCGGCCATGACTTACCCCAGCAAGCGATCGATGATCAGGTCTGCCGCTTCATCGGGCGTCATCGCGGTCGTGTCGATCCGGATTTCAGGCTGCTCGGGTGCTTCATAGGGACTGTCGATGCCGGTGAAATTCTTAAGCTGGCCTGCCCGCGCCTTTTTGTAGAGGCCCTTCACGTCGCGCTTCTCGGCTTCGGCGAGTGGCGTGTCGATGAAGATTTCGAGGAACTCGCTCTCTGGCAGCATCGAGCGCACCATCTCCCGCTCGGCCCTGAACGGCGAAATGAAAGCGGTGATCACGATGAGCCCCGCGTCGGTCATCAGCTTCGCGACCTCACCGACGCGGCGGATATTCTCGATCCGGTCGGCCTCGGTGAAGCCGAGGTCGCGGTTGAGCCCGTGGCGGACGTTGTCGCCATCGAGCAGGAAGCTGTGGCGGTTCATCCGGTGCAGCTTCTTCTCGACGATGTTGGCAATCGTCGACTTGCCCGACCCCGACAGGCCGGTGAACCACAGCAAGGCGGGCTTCTGGTTCTTGAGGTTCGCGCGCATATCGCGGCTGATGTCGGTCGCCTGCCAATGGACATTCTGGGCGCGGCGAAGGCTGAAGTGCAGCATCCCCGCCGCGACGGTGGCGTTGGTGAGCTTGTCGATCAGGATGAAGCCGCCGAGCGCATGATTGTCCGCATAGGCTTCGAACACGATCGGCTTGTCGGTCGACAGTTCGACGACGCCGATGCCGTTGAGGTCAAGCGTCTTCGCCGCGAGATGGTCGAGCGTGTTGACGTTGATCTCGTACTTCGGCTGCTGGATCGTTGCCGAGACCGTCTGCGTCGCAAGCTTCAGCCAATAGGCGCGGCCCGCGATCATCGCCTCGTCGGCCATCCAGACGAGTGTCGCCTCGAACTGGTCGGCCGCTTCGGGCGGATTGTCGGCTGCCGCGATCACATCGCCGCGCGAGCAGTCGACCTCGTCGCCAAGCGTCAATGTGACCGACTGACCGGCGACAGCTTCGTCGAGATCGCCATCAAGAGTGACGATGCGATCAACGGTCGTGGTCTTGCCGCTCGGCAGGATACGCACTGCATCGCCGGGCTTGATGGTGCCGCTCGCAAGCTGCCCGGAGAAACCGCGGAAGTCGAGGTTCGGACGGTTTACCCATTGCACCGGCATACGGAACGGCTTGGCTTCATCGGCAGCGGCGCCGATTTCGACATTCTCGAGGTGCTCGATCAGCGCCGGTCCCTTGAACCAGGGCGTATTGTCCGAAAGCGCGGTGATATTGTCGCCCTTGAAGCCCGAAATCGGGATCGCGGTGAAATTGGTGATGCCGATCTCGCTCGCGAACGCCCGGTAGGCAAGCGTGATGCGGTCGAACACGGTCTTGTCGTACCCGACAAGATCCATCTTGTTCACCGCGAGCACGATGTGCCGGATGCCGAGCAGGTGCGCGAGGAAGCTGTGCCGCCGCGTCTGGGTGAGCACGCCCTTGCGCGCGTCGATCAGGATGACGGCGAGGTCGGCGGTCGAGGCCCCCGTGACCATGTTGCGTGTATATTGCTCATGCCCCGGCGTGTCGGCGACGATGAACTTGCGCTTCTCGGTCGTGAAAAAGCGGTAGGCGACGTCGATCGTGATCCCCTGCTCGCGCTCGGCGGCGAGGCCGTCGACGAGCAAGGCGAAATCGATCTCCTGCCCCTGCGTACCGACGCGCTTGCTGTCGGCTTCGAGCGCGGCGAGTTGGTCCTCGAAGATCATCTTCGAGTCATAGAGCAGCCGGCCGATCAGCGTCGACTTGCCGTCGTCGACCGATCCGCAAGTGATGAAACGCAGCAGCGATTTCTTTTCGTGGCCCGCGAGATAGGCGTCGATATCCTCCGCAATGAGGGCGTCGGTGACGTAAACAGGATCGGTCATTTAGAAGTACCCTTCCTGCTTCTTTTTCTCCATCGACGCGTCGCCGCCATCCTTGTCGATTATGCGCCCTTGGCGTTCGCTGGTCGTGGTGAGCAGCATTTCCTGAATGACTTCGGACAGCGTCGTCGCCTCGCTCTCGACCGCGCCCGTCAGCGGGTAGCAGCCGAGGGTACGGAAACGCACCGAGCGTTCGACCGGCGTCTCGCCGGGCAGCAGCGGGAAGCGGTCGTCGTCGACCATCAGCAACAGGCCGTCGCGCTCGACCGTCGGACGCGGCGCGGCGAAATAGAGCGGCACGATCGGGATGTTTTCGCGCGCGATATATTGCCAGATGTCGAGCTCGGTCCAGTTCGAGATCGGGAAGACGCGGATGCTCTCCCCTTTCGCCTTGCGGGCGTTGTAAAGATTCCAGAGCTCGGGCCGCTGCTTCTTCGGATCCCAGCCGTGGCTTGCGGTGCGGAAGGAGAAGATGCGTTCCTTGGCGCGGCTTTTCTCCTCGTCACGCCGCGCACCGCCAAAGGCCACGTCGAAGCCGTGGAGGTCGAGCGCTTGTTTGAGACCTTCGGTCTTCCACATGTCGGTATGCAGCGGGCCGTGGTCGAACGGATTGATCCCGCGCTCCTTCGCCTCGGGATTCTGATAGACGATGAGTTCCATGCCGCTCTCTGCCGCCATGCGGTCGCGCAGTTCGTACATCGCCTGGAATTTCCATGTGGTGTCGACGTGGAGCAACGGGAACGGCGGTGGCGAGGGATAGAAGGCCTTGCGCGCGAGATGAAGCATCACCGCGCTGTCCTTGCCCACGCTGTAGAGCATCACGGGCTTCGCCGCGTCGGCCATCACTTCGCGCATGATATGAATGCTCTCGGCCTCCAGCCGGTCGAGATGGGTCAGCGTATCGGTCATGCCTTGCCCTTGCCGACGCGGATGACGGCGGGCAAGCAGTATGGCCTTTCGGGGGTGCAAGCCAGACTTGAAAGGTCAGCCATTGGCGCGTGCATCCTGCCAGTCCGCCGCGGCGCGTTGCAACGCCGCGAGCGCGCGGGAGAGGCGCTGTTCCATCTCGGGCTGTGCAAGCCAAGCCGGATCGACCAGCAGGCCAAGCTCGCGCCGGAAGTCATAGCCGCTGACCTTGATCGCAACGACGCCATCGATGGCAAGCGATGCCGGCGCCGTCGTGATTCCCACCCCTGCGGCCACCATCCGCAGGCAGCGATCGTCGCTGTCGCTGCGAAGTGCAAAGCGCGGGCGCACGCGGTGGCGGGTGAAGAAACGGCTCGTCGCATCGAGCAACTCGCATGAGCGACGCGCAATCATCGTTTCGGTGGCTAATTCCTCGGGGCCGACCTCGCCCTGCCCCGCCAGCGGATGGTCGGCAGCGACAAGCATGACGAAAGGTTCCTCATAAAGCGGAATGACGCTCGGTTCGCGTTCTCCCTGACGCAGCGGCACAAGGGCAATGTTGAGGCGCCCGCCATGGATCGCGGCGCGGAGTTCGGAGTCGCTATTCTCGCTGATCTCTAGCGCAAAGTCGCGCGATAGCAGCGTAGCAACGATCTGGAAGAACTCGCCCGGCACCGAACGGATCGTTCCGAGCTTGAGCACCGGCTTATCGCTTTCCTCAGCGCGGCCAAAGCCGTCGGCGGACCGAAAGCCCCGTTCAAGGTCGCGCGCGATCGGCAGGAATCGCCCGCCGGCTTCAGTGAGCCTGATCTGGCGACGGTTACGGATGAAGAGCGGCGCGCCGACAAGGCGTTCGAGGTCCGCGATGCCGGTCGACAACGCCGGCTGGGTGACGCGGATTTGTTGCGCGGCGCGCGTGAAGCTGCCGGCATCGACGACGGCGAGGAACTGCCGGATATGCGAACGCTTTATCATAAGAATTTCTTATGCTGAAACGCGTGAAGTTTCAATTTTCATATGAAGGCGCTTTGAGGCAAAACCGCGACCTGTTCCGCCGCTGACCGAAGGGACCCTCATGCGCGCCACCCCCGATTTCGATTTCGCGCTCGGCGAAACCGCCGACATGATCCGCGACACGACCGCCCGCTTCGCCGACGAACAGATCACTCCGCTTGCCGCCAAGGCCGACGCCGAAGACTGGTTCCCGCGCGACGAATTGTGGACGCAGATGGGCGCGCTCGGCCTGCACGGCATCACCGTCGAGGAAGAGTTCGGCGGGCTCGGCCTCGGCTATCTCGAGCATGTCATCGCGGTCGAGGAAGTCAGCCGCGCCAGCGCCGCCATCGGCCTCTCTTACGGCGCGCACTCGAACCTCTGCGTCAACCAGATCCGCCGATGGGGCAATGCCGAGCAGAAGGCGAAATATCTGCCCAAACTGATCAGCGGCGAGCACGTCGGCAGCCTCGCGATGTCCGAAGCCGGCGCCGGCAGCGACGTCGTGTCGATGAAGCTGAAGGCGGACAGAGTTCAGGGCGGCTATGTCCTCAACGGCACCAAATTCTGGATTACCAACGCCACTTACGCGGACACACTGGTCGTTTACGCAAAGACCAGCCCGGACGCAGGGTCGCGCGGCATCACCGCCTTCCTGATCGAAAAGGATATGCCGGGGTTCAGCATCGGTCAGAAGATCGACAAGGTGGGGATGCGCGGATCGCCAACCGCCGAGCTGGTTTTCACCGACTGCGAGGTGAGCGAAGAGCAGGTCATGGGGCCCGAGAATGGCGGCGTCGGGGTGCTGATGTCGGGCCTCGATTACGAACGCGTCGTGCTCGCGGGGCTCCAGCTCGGCATCATGCAGGCGTGCCTCGACACGGTCATCCCCTATGTTCGCGAGCGCAAGCAGTTCGGCAAGCCGATCGGGTCGTTCCAGCTGATGCAGGCGAAAGTCGCCGACATGTATGTGATGCTCCAGTCGGCGCGCTCCTATGTCTATAATGTCGCCAAGGCGTGCGACGCGGGGCAGACGACGCGCTTCGACGCCGCGGGCTGCATCCTTCTCGCGAGCGAGAATGCGGTGAAAGTCGCGGGCGAGGCGATCCAGGCGCTGGGCGGCGCGGGCTACACGAAGGACTGGCCGGTTGAGCGCTACTGGCGCGACGCCAAGCTGCTCGACATCGGCGCGGGGACGAACGAGATCCGCCGTATGCTGATCGGCCGCGAGCTGATCGGCGCCGGCGCGTGATCTGGCTCTGGCTGTCGGCCGCCTGCATGGTGACGACGGCCGCGGTGCACGGCTTTCTGGGCGAGCGGCGGCTGATCCGGCCGCTGATGATGCTCGACCAGGGCGTGATGGGCGTCGATCTGGCGCGCAGGGTATTCCGGCTGGCATGGCATGCCCTGTCGCTGCTGATGCTGGTATCGGCGGCGTCGGTCGTCTGGCCGGGCACGCCGCGCGAGCTGATCCTTCTGATCGGCGCCGCGTGGACCGCCACCGGCCTGTTTGACGCTCTCTATACGCGCGGCCGGCATATCGGTTGGCCGGTGCTGACGGCCTCAGGCATCTTCGCGCTGGCAGGCGCGTTGGCTTAGCATGCGCGGGCTCGTCCATCACATCGACCTGACGGTCACCGACAAGGAGCGCTCGCGCGCCTTCTACGACGCCGTACTCGGCTTCATGGGGTATCGGCGCGCTGCCGATTATGACCATGGCAGCGACTGGGACCGCGCGGGCGAGCCCTTTCATTCGATTGGCATCCTCGAAGCGTGCGGCGACGGCGCAGCGCGAGTCCACGACCGCTATTCGCCGGGCTTGCACCATCTCGCCTGGGCCGCCGACAGCCGTGAAGATGTCGATGCGCTCCATGGTTTGCTGCGCAGCATCGATGCAACGGTGCTCGATCCGCCCGCCGATTACCCGCAGTACGGCCGCGTCTATTATGCGGTTTTCTTTGCCGATCCCGACGGGCTGAAACTGGAATTTGTTTTCGGAGCGACCGGCTCATGAGCGAGACGATGCTGGACGTGCTGCAATATTATGGCGCCGCCGCCTCGACGCTCGCGGCGCTACTCGTGTCGCTGAACCTCGGCGAGCGCTGGACCGGCTGGGCTTTCGTGATCTTCGTGACCAGCAGCCTCGCGCTGATCGGCTGGGGCTTCCTGCAGCCCGACAGCGAAGGCATCGGCTGGCAGAATGTCGCGCTGCTCTGCATCAACCTCGTCGGCGTCTACAGCCATCTGATCCGAAAGAAGCCCGCCCGAAAGAATGAGGGCGGAGCATGATGCTCCGCCCCGTCGGCTCAACCCCAGA
This sequence comes from Sphingopyxis sp. H050, assembly GCF_001468265.1. Classification (GTDB taxonomy): domain Bacteria; phylum Pseudomonadota; class Alphaproteobacteria; order Sphingomonadales; family Sphingomonadaceae; genus Sphingopyxis. The sequence continues at coordinate 478,580 of NZ_LNRZ01000002.1, forward strand.
CCCGCACGCGCTTGTCGGGCGCGAGGTAGAGCTTGTCGCCTTCCTTGACGTCGAATGCCTTGTACCAGGCGTCGAGGTTGCGGACCGTCAGCGCGCGGTACATGCCCGGCGCATGGCCGTCGGTCGCGACGCGCGCGCGCAGCGCCTCGTCGCGCATCTTCGTTGCCCAGGTCTGCGCAAAGGCGATGAAGAAGCGCTGGTCGCCGGTGAAGCCGTCGATAACCGGCGCCTCCTTGCCGCCGAGCGACGCGCGGTACGCGTCATAGGCAGCCTGCAGGCCCGCAACGTCCGCGATATTTTCCCCCAGCGTCAGCTTGCCGTTCACGGCAAGGTCGGGGAACGGCTTGTAGGTGTCGTATTGCGCCGCGAGCGCAGCGCCCGCGGCGTTGAACTTCGCCAGATCTTCGGCCGTCCACCAGTTGCGCAGCGCGCCGGTGGAGTCGAACGCCGCGCCATTATTGTCGAAGCTGTGGCTGATCTCATGCCCGATCACCGCACCGATCGCGCCATAATTATACGCCGGGTCGGCCTTGGCGTTGAAGAACGGCGGCTGCAGGATCGCAGCGGGGAAGTTCAGCGCGTTCTGGACCGGCAGATTGACGGCGTTGACCGTCTGCGGTGTCATCCACCATTCGGCTTTGTCGAACGGCTTGCCGATCTTGGCAAGCTGGTGGACATATTCGGCCTTCTCGCCCGCCACGACATTGCCATAAGCGTTGTGGGGGCTGACGGTGTAGCTGCCGTAGTCGCGCCAGGTTTCGGGGTAGCCGACGCCGACGACGATCGTCTCCACCTTCTTGACTGCTTCCTTCTTGGTTTCGGGCGCCATCCAGTCGATCGCGTTTACGCGCTTGGCGAAGGCGGCCTTGATGCCCGTCACCATGTCGCCAACTTCGGCCTTCGCCGAGGCCGGGAAATATTTCTCCGCGTACACGCGGCCAACCGCGTCGCCGAGGTCGGTGTTCAGCGCGTCGAGCGCGCGCTTGTCGCGGCTGCGCTGCTCCGGTGTGCCCGAAAGCGTCGTGCCGTAAAAAGCAAAGTGCGCGTTATCGAGCGCGGTCGGCAGCACATCGGTGTGCGTGTTGATCTGGTGAAACGCGAGCCAATCCTTCCAAGCATCGAGCGGCTCCGACGCCACGAGCGCCGACAAGCCGGCAATCGCCTTCGCGTGATAGGCGCCGAACTTGCTCGCCTTGTTGAGCCCCGCGGCGGCAAGATAAGCGTCCCAGTCGATGCCGGGCGCCTTCTTCGCGAAATCGGCCTTGGTCCAGACGCCCGCCGATTTGGCAAAATCCTCACTCTCGGCACGGTCCGCATGGGCCCGGGCGATCTTGGCTTCCAAATCATAGATCCGCTTCGCCTTCGCTTCGACATCCGTCTGCCCCGCAGCGGTCAGCAGCTTGGCGATATAAGCCTGATACTGCGTACGGATCGTCGCCATCTTCGGATCGGCAGAGAGATAATATTCGCGCTCGGGCAGACCCAAACCGCCCTGCAGCACATAGGGGATGACTTCGCCGGGGGTCGCGAGGCCCTGCGTGACGAAGATTCCGAAGAGGTTTTCGGTCGCATAGTCGGTCGCGTTCAGCGGATCGACGTCGGCGCGCGTCTGCTCGCCGAGCACCTTCGAGAGCGAGGTCTTGTCGGTGATCGCGTCGAAGCGCGCGAGATCGGCCTGGACCGGCTTCATTCCTGCGGCGTCGATCGCCTTGGTGTTCATATAGGCGTTATAAAAGGCAGCGATGCGGCCATCGTCCGTATCCGGCTCGCCCCCGCTTTTGACGATCGCGTCGACCAGTTCGCGGGTGCGCTTCTCGGTCTCAAGGAATGCGATGTAGAAGGCGCCGATCGAGGAGCGGTCGGCCGGGATCGCGGTCGTCTTTTGCCAGTTGCCGTTGGCATAGGCGTAGAAGTCGTCGCCCGGCTTCACGCTGGTGTCCATCGCCGCCTTGCTGATGCCGAGTTCGGTGCCGACGGTATAGCTGGCGTCGGCCTTGTCGCCCTTGGAACAGGCGACCGGCCCGGCGACGATCGCGGCGGTCGAAAGCAAAATGGCAAAGACGGCTTTTTTCATGGGAATAACCTTATTCTCAGGGACGCACACAATTGGGATAGGCCTGGGGCGAAGTGGTTTCAATGCAAACCAAAGTCTGCGTGTGGTCCTTTCCATTCGACGAGCCGCGGGGTAATCCCGCTCGACTTCAAAGGGAGAGTTTAAGACGTGAGCGCACCTGTTCTGGGCACGATGGTCAACGCCGACAGCGACGCCTATCGCGCCAATGCTGCGCACAATCGCGGACTGCGCGACGAGCTGCATGCGCGCGTCGCCGAGGCGGCGCTGGGCGGCAACGAGAAGTCGCGCGAGCGGCATACCAGCCGCGGCAAGCTGCTACCGCGCGAGCGCGTCGAGCGGCTTCTCGATCCGGGCTCGCCCTTCCTCGAGATCGGCCAGCTCGCGGCGTGCGACATGTATGAGGGCGAGGTTCCGGGCGCCGGGATGATCGCCGGCATCGGCCGCGTGTCGGGCAAGCAGACGATGATCGTGTGCAACGACGCCACGGTGAAAGGCGGCACCTATTATCCGATGACGGTGAAGAAGCATCTTCGCGCGCAGGAGATTGCCGAGGCGAACCGCCTGCCCTGCGTCTACCTCGTCGACAGCGGCGGCGCGAACCTGCCGCACCAGGACCAGGTCTTTCCCGACCGCGACCATTTCGGGCGCATCTTTTTCAATCAGGCGAATATGTCGGCGAAGCGCATTCCGCAGATCGCCTGCGTGATGGGAAGCTGCACCGCGGGGGGTGCCTATGTCCCGGCGATGTCGGACGAGACCGTCATCGTGCGCAATCAGGGCACGATCTTCCTCGCTGGCCCGCCGCTGGTGAAGGCCGCGACGGGGGAAGAGATCAGCGCCGAGGATCTGGGCGGAGGCGACCTGCATGCCAAGAAATCGGGCGTGGTCGACCATCTGGCCGAGAATGACGAGCATGCGCTGACGATCGTGCGCGATATTATGTCGCACCTCTCTGGTCCGTTCGTGTCGAGCGAAGTCGAGACACCGGGAGGTCATGCGCGTACGATGGGCATCTCCACTTCGCTCGATGCGAACGGAATGAGGGAGCCAAGGCCGCCGAAATATGATGCCGAAGAGCTGTATGGCATCATCCCGCAGGACGTCCGCGCGCCCTATGATGTGCACGAGGTGATCGCGCGGATCGTCGACGGCAGCGAGTTTCACGAGTTCAAGGCGAACTATGGCGCGACGCTCGTCTGCGGTTTCGCGCATATCTGGGGCATCCCGGTCGCGATCCTCGCCAACAATGGCGTGCTGTTCAGCGAGAGCGCGGTCAAGGGCGCGCATTTCATCGAGCTGGCGCAGCAGCGGCGCATTCCCCTGCTCTTCCTGCAGAATATCAGCGGCTTCATGGTCGGCGGCAAATATGAAGCCGAGGGCATCGCGAAGCATGGCGCAAAGCTGGTGACGGCGGTGGCGACCGCGACGGTGCCGAAGATCACCGTGCTGATCGGCGGCAGCTTCGGCGCGGGCAATTACGGCATGTGCGGGCGCGCTTACTCGCCGCGCTTCCTCTTCACCTGGCCCAATGCGCGGATCAGCGTGATGGGCGGCGAACAGGCGGCAAGCGTGCTGGCAACGGTCCACCGCGACGCCGACAAATGGACGCCCGAGGAAGCCGAAGCCTTCAAGGCGCCGATCCGCCAGAAATATGAGGATGAGGGCAATCCCTATCACGCGACGGCGAGGCTGTGGGACGATGGCATCATCGACCCTGCGCAGACACGCGACGTGCTGGGGCTGGCCTTTGCCGCGACGCTGAACGCTCCGGTCGAGGACCGCGGGTTCGGCGTGTTCAGGATGTGATCATGCACCGGCAGATCGAAGTGATCCTCCCCGGTACGGGGAGGGGGACCATCCGTAGGATGGTGGAGGGGCACATGCCATGATTACCGGCCCCCGCGACACACTGAAACGTGCACGCAAACTGCGCAGCGAAATGAGCCTCCCCGAACGGATGCTTTGGCGTATCCTGCGGGAGCGACCGGAAGGTTTCAAATTCCGGCGCCAGCATCCGGCAGGCATCTATATTCTCGATTTCTATTGCCCGGCGGTGCGCCTTGCTGTCGAGGTCGACGGATTGACACATGACGGCGAGCATGCCGTGCGACACGATGCTGCTCGGTCGAGCTTTCTGAAGTCGCAACATGTCGCAACGCTGCGTGTACCGGCACCTGCCATCATGACAAATCTGGAGGGTGCGGTGACGAGAATAACCGAAGTGTGCAAGGAACGCGCGATGAAGATCAGTGCACGGCAAGGCGAGCCGCCTGTGCCCCTCCACCATCCTGCGGATGGTCCCCCTCCCCGTGCCGGGGAGGAGCGGCTGTGATCATCTCCCTCCTCATCGCCAATCGTGGCGAGATCGCCTGCCGTATCATCCGCACCGCGCGCGAGATGGGCATCAGGACCGTTGCGGTCTATTCGGACGCCGATGCCAAGGCGCTGCATGTGCGCGAGGCCGACGAGGCCGTGCATATCGGGCCATCGCCGGCGCGCGAATCCTATCTGATCGGCGAGAAGATCATCGCGGCAGCAAAAGCGACCGGCGCCGAGGCCATCCATCCGGGCTACGGCTTCCTGTCCGAGAATGCCGAGTTCGCGCAGGCGGTCGCCGATGCCGGGCTCGTCTGGGTCGGACCCAAACCCTCGTCGATCACCGCGATGGGGCTGAAGGACGCCGCCAAGAAGCTGATGGCCGATGCCGGGGTGGCGGTGACGCCGGGCTATATGGGCGTAAATCAGGATCCCGCCCACCTCGCCGAACAGGCCGCGCAGATCGGCTATCCGGTGCTGATCAAGGCAGTCGCGGGCGGCGGCGGCAAGGGGATGCGCAAGGTCGATGCTGCGGCGGACTTCGCCGACGCACTGGCCTCGTGCCAGCGCGAGGCGGCGGCGTCGTTCGGCAACGACCATGTGCTGATCGAGAAATATATCCTGACCCCGCGCCATATCGAGGTGCAGGTGTTCGGCGACACGCACGGCAATGTCGTTCACCTGTTCGAGCGCGATTGCTCTCTGCAGCGCCGACACCAGAAGGTGATCGAGGAAGCCCCCGCCCCCGGCATGGACGAAGCGACGCGTGCCGAGCTCTGCGCCGCCGCGGTGCGCGCCGCGAAGGCCGTGGACTATGTCGGCGCGGGGACGATCGAGTTCATCGCCGACGCCTCCGAGGGCCTGCGCGCCGACCGCATCTGGTTCATGGAAATGAACACGCGCCTGCAGGTCGAGCATCCGGTCACCGAGGAAATCACCGGCGTCGATCTGGTCGAATGGCAGCTGCGCGTCGCGAGCGGCGAGCCGATCCCGCTGTCGCAGGACGAGCTGGCGATCAACGGCTGGGCGATGGAAGCACGGCTTTACGCGGAAGACCCGTCGAAAGGCTTCCTGCCTTCGATCGGCACCCTCGAACTCTTCCAGCTTCCCGAACATCTCGGCCGCATCGACACCGGCGTTTACGAGGGCGCCGAGGTCTCGCCCTTCTACGACCCGATGATCGCAAAGGTGATCGCCTATGGCGAAGACCGCGAGGAAGCGCGCGAGATGCTGTCGGAGATGCTGGAGGACAGCGCGATCTGGCCGGTGAAGACCAATTCGGCCTTCCTGATCGCCGCGCTCGACCATCCCGATTTCGTTGCGGGCACGGTCGACACCGGGCTGATCGGCCGCGATGGCGACAGCATGACCGCCGAGCCGATGCCTTCGGAACAAGCGCTCACAAACGCCGCGATGGCAATGGTGCGGCGCTCGCTGCAATCGGGTTTCCGCCTCAATGCCCCCGACGTGCGGACCGCGCCCTTCCTGCTCGACGGCAAGCGCGTCGATGTGACGCTGCACGGGCCGGGCGCCGAGGAGCCTGCGCCCGCGATGCTCGTCGCCGAGAGCGGCGCCGTGTGGCAGCTCACGCCCTGGCGCGCCGCTGGCGGATCAGGCGGCGGCGTCAGCGACGGCGCGATCCTGTCGCCGATGCCGGGCAAGATCATTGCGGTCGATGTCGTGGCGGGCGACAAGGTGACCAAGGGCCAGAAGCTGCTGACGCTCGAAGCGATGAAGATGGAGCATAGCCTGACGGCGCCGTTCGACGGCGTGGTCGCCGAGCTCAACGCCATCGCCGGGGCGCAGGTTCAGGTCGAGGCGCTCCTCGCGAAGATCGAGGCGGCCGAGTGAGCGAGATGATCTTCCGCGATGCGACGGTGACGGACCTTCCCGCCATCCTCGCCATGCTTTCGGAGGATACGATTCCGGCGAACCGCGAGGCCGATCCCTCGGATCCGCGCTACCTGGCGGCGTTCGAGGCGATCGACGCCGATCCGAACCAGCATCTGATCGCTGCGGAACTGGGCGGCCGCGTCGTCGGGACGATGCAGCTCAGTTTCCTGCCGGGGCTTTCCTTTACCGGAAGCTGGCGCGGGCTGATCGAGGCGGTGCGGATCGCGGCCGACCTGCGCGGCCAAAAGCTCGGCGAGCGGATGATCCGGTGGGCGGTCGAGCAATGCCGCGCGCGCGACTGCAAGCTTGTCCAGCTCACATCGTCGGCCAAACGCACCGACGCGCACCGCTTTTACGCCCGGCTCGGCTTCGTGCAGAGCCATGTCGGCATGAAATTGCATTTGAGGGACTGAAAATGGCAGGCAAGTTTTTCGACGAATGGCAGATCGGCGAGACGATCACCCACGAAATCCGGCGCACGGTGACTGAGACCGACAATCTGCTCTTTTCGACGATGACGCATAACCCGCAGCCGCTGCACCTCGATGCCGAGGCGGCGAAGGCGTCGGAATTCGGCCAGATCCTTGTGAACGGCACCTTCACCTTCAGCCTGATGGTCGGGCTGTCGGTCGGCGATACGACGCTCGGCACGCTCGTCGCGAACCTCGGCTATGACAAGCTCGTCATGCCGAAGCCGGTGTTCATCGGGGATACGCTTCGCGCCGAGACCGAAGTGATCGGCCTGAAGGAATCGAAGTCGCGCCCCGGTTCGGGGATCGTCACCTTCCTCCATCGCTGTATCAATCAGCGCGGCGAGATCGTATGTCAGTGCGAGCGGGCGGCATTGATCAAAGGAAAGATTGTCTAATGCGCCTGCGTTCGCTCCTCTTCGTTCCCGGCGACCGGCCCGAGCGCTTCGCCAAGGCGGCCGCATCGGGCGCCGATGCGATTATCCTCGACCTTGAGGATTCGGTCTCGCTCGCCAACAAGGAAGCGGCGCGAGCGGCGGTTGCCGAATATCTCCTCGGCGACCGCGAGGTCGTGACGCTGGTCCGCGTCAATCCGCTCGACGGGCACATGACCGCCGCCGACGTTGCTGCGATCGCCGCCGCCCGGCCCGATGCGATCATGCTGCCCAAGGCCGAGGGCGCGCCGAGTATCCTGCAGCTCGACACGATCCTGCGCAGCGAATCCGAGCGCGATATGTCGCTGCCCCCGGTCCTGCCGATCGCAACCGAAACGCCGGCTGCAATCTTCACGCTCGGCAGCTACCGCGACGTGCAGGACCGGCTGCTCGGGGTCACCTGGGGCGCCGAGGATTTGCCCGCCGCGATCGGCGCGACGAGCAGCCGCCACGACGATGGCAGCTATACCTCGCCCTATGAGGTCGCACGCGCGCTCACCTTGTTTGCGGCGCATGGGGCCGGCGTTGCGGCGATCGACACGGTGTTCCCGGCGATCAAGGACGAAGCTGGCCTCGCCGCCTATGCCGCAAGAGCCCGCCGCGACGGTTTTACGGGCATGATGGCGATCCATCCCTCGCAGGTCGAGGCGATCAACGCCGCCTTCACGCCTGCCGACGAGGAAGTGCAGCGCGCGCAGGCTATCGTCGATGCCTTTGCCGCCAATCCCGGCGTCGGCGTGCTCCAGGTCGACGGCAAGATGGTCGATGCGCCGCATCTGAAGCAAGCTCAGCATATCCTTTCGCTGGCAGATTGACGCAAACGCCCAACCCGTTCGTGTCGAGCGAAGTCGAGACACCCATCGAGACAGGGCCAAGCCGACGGGCATCTCGACTTCGCTCGATGCGAACGGAATTCTAAGTTTGCCTACGCCGAAACGGCCGGTGCCGCCGCATCCAGTTGCGGCCGCGGTGCCAGCTTTTCCTGAGGCCGCGCTCGGTCAGACTTTCGAACATCGCGTCGGGGCTGGTGGGATCGAGCAGTTCGTTCTCGGCAATAAACTCATCCATGGGTCCCGGCGGGACCAGGTCGAGCCATTCGAGCGAGCGGCCGCCGCTCCGCAACGCCTCGATCGTTTCGATGAGCGAGCCGTTGGTTTCGTAGCGACTGGCAACCTCGGCGGGCTCGACATCGAGATGCTCGGCGATCAGCGATTCCCGTAAGCGGCGGATCGTGGGCTCGGCGCCGTGATTCGCCGGCAGCGCCGTGTCGATCGTCACGTCGCACTCGCTGTCGAGGCCCATGGAGCGATTGTTGAGGTTCGCCGAGCCGATGCGGATCAGCCGGTCATCGACGATGGCGGTCTTGGCATGGACATAGATGGACTCGCCGCCCCTGGTCCGCGGATAATATACCCGCAGCCGGTCGCCGTGCTTCGTCTTGGCGATTTCGCGGACCAACTGCACGCGCGCGGCGTCCATCGCCATCTGCTCCAGCCAGCCATCCGCGGTTTCGGGCATCACCATGACGAATTCGGGCGGGTCGTCTTCGTTCAGCCGTTCGGCGATCGCGGCGGCGATCTTGCCGCAGGTGAAATATTGATTCTCGAAGTAGATGAAGCGTTTGGCGGCCGCGATCATGTCGAGATAGAGCTGCTCGATCTCGCGGATTTCCTCATAGCCGTCATATTCGGCGCGGGTGCGCGAAATGGCGACATCGACGCCCTCGAAGTCGGGTTCGAGATCGTCGGGCCAGTTCTCACCCGTGCCGTTGAGATCGCGCAGCGGCTTTTTCGTCGCGCGCTGCCAGCGCTCATTGCCCAGATCGGCAAGCGCATTGCCCACCGGACCCGCGAGCAGCATCGTGCTGTCATGCCACGGCATATAAGGTTTCCCGTCGGGCGCCGTCCGGCGCGGCTCGTCGTCGGTGTGATCGCGCGTGTCCCAGCGCCGCGCGCCGACGTCGATCCCGCCGCATACCGCGAGATGGTCGTCGAATACGGCGACCTTCTGGTGGTGGCTGCATCCCAGCGGATGCGCGCTGTCGAGGCGAAAGCTGATCGAACGCGTGAATTTCCACCGTGCGATCATCGCCAATATGCTGGGCAACACGATCTGCTTCAGCCCGCCGAAATTCCAACGAAGGATGTCGATATCGCGGTCGGGGCAGTTTTTCGCGAGGCGCAAAAGATAATGGCCGAGCGGTTCGCCCTTCCCTTGTCTGTCGGGCTTCAGCGATATGCGCGGATCGAAGTCCCAGCCGATAAGCAGGATGCGTTCCTTGGCATCCGCCATCAGCTGTTCGAGCAGCGCGTAATAGTCCGCCGCATCGACGATCATCCGCGCCTTGTCCGCGCGTTCGATCCGCCAGCAATTGCGGCCCTCGACGACAATGGGGGAAAGCGCGCCCTCGCTCATGCGGGCTCACACGCGCTTCGGGCGATTTGGTTGCCGGTCGCCGGCGCGGGCTCGAAAAATGCCCTTAAGGAGACAAAGGATACGGACGTGCGCGTCCGAAATGTCTCCTTTGTCGCTTTAAGCGGATGGCGCGGCGCTGACATTGGCGGCACGACGTGGAACGGGGGCGTGGCTATCATCCCGCAGGGTAGATCATGGCCGGATTTAATAGGAAAGGATTTTTTGTTCGCCGATTAGATGGCGGTTTTCGGGCGGAGGAGGAGGTTGCCCCCCTCCTCTTGCACGAAGCGAACGACCTGGATCCACCCGAAGCGAGGTGGAGCCACTCGATCGGGCGCGGTCAGGCCGCGAAGAACTGTTCGGGGGTCAGTTCCATCATCGCTTCGCTGCCCGCCTCGATCTTGCGGCGGAGCGCGCCGGCATCGGGGAGGAAGCGCTCGCCGAAGTGGCGCGCGGTGACGATCTTGGCCTCAAGGAAGTCCTTGTTGCCGCGGCCCTCGGCGAGCGCCTTCCGCGCTGCCTGCGCCATCATCAGCCACATCGAGCCGAGCGCAACGATGCCCATGATGTGCATATAGTGATGCGCGCCGGCGCCGATATTGTTCGGGTTCGCCATGCCGTTCTGCATGAACCACATGGTCGCGGCCTTCAGCTCGCCATTGGCCTTTTCGAGGCGGCCCGCGAAATCGGCGAGCGCTTCATTGCCCCTTGCCGCGGCGCATTCCTCGTCGATGATCGCAAAGAAGGCCTGGATCGCGCGGCCGCCGTTCTGAGCCAGCTTGCGGCCGACGAGATCCATCGCCTGCACGCCGTTCGCGCCTTCGTAGATCATCGTGATGCGGGCGTCGCGGACATACTGCGACATGCCATGTTCTTCGATATAGCCGTGGCCGCCGAAGACCTGCTGCGCGTTCGTCGCCACCTCATACCCCTTGTCGGTGCCATAGCCCTTGATGACGGGGGTGAGCAGGCTGACGAGATCGTCCGCCCGCTGGCGTTCTTCCTCGGTCTCGGCGGCATGCGCGAGGTCGACCTGCAGCGCCCCCCAGAGGCAGAGCGCGCGGAGGCCCTCGACGACCGCCTTGCCGTCCATCAGCATCCGGCGGACGTCGGGGTGGACGAAGAGAGGATCGGCCTTTTCCTGCGGATCCTGCGGGCCAGTGAGCGCGCGGCCCTGACGACGGTCCTGCGCGTAGCGGACGGCGTTCTGAAACGCGATATCGGCCTGGCCGAGACCCTGGATGCCGACGCCGAGGCGCGCGGCGTTCATCATCACGAACATCGCGGCGAGCCCCTTGTTCTCCTCGCCGACCATCCAGCCCTTCGCGCCGTCATAGTTCATGACGCAGGTCGAATTGGCGTGGATTCCCATCTTGTGCTCGATCGAGCCGCACTGGAGCGTGTTGCGTTCACCCAGCGAGCCGTCCTCGTTCACGAGGAACTTCGGCACGATGAAGAGCGAGATGCCCTTGACGCTGTCGGGTGCATCGGGGGTCTTGGCCAGCACGAGGTGAATGATGTTGTCGGTCAGGTCATGCTCGCCAGACGAGATGAAGATCTTCGTGCCGGTGATGCCATAGCTGCCATCGGCATTCGGCACCGCGCGGGTGCGGATGAGGCCGAGGTCGGTGCCGCAATGCGGCTCGGTGAGGTTCATCGTCCCGCCCCACTCGCCCGAGATCATGCGCGGCGCATAGGTCGCCTTCTGCTCTTCCGAGCCCTTGACCAGGATGGCGGCGACCGCGGCCTGCGTCAGGCCGGGATACATCGAAAAGGCCTGGTTCGCGGCCATGCGATATTCCTCGACCGGGAAACCGATGACGTGCGGCAGGCCCTGCCCACCGAACTGCTCGGGCTGGGTCAGCAGCGTCCAACCAGCGTCGCAATAGGCCTTATAGGCTTCCTTGAAGCCCTTGGGCGTCGTGACGGACCCGTCTTCGTGCCGCGTGCAGCCCTCCTGATCGCCCGAATAGTTGATCGGGAACAGGACTTCCTCGCAGAATTTGCCCGCTTCGGTCAGCACCGCCTCGACCATGTCGGGCGTGGCGTTGGCGAAGCCGGGCAGGTTCGAATAGCGTTCGATCCCGAGGACGTCGTTGATGAGGAAGAGAGTATCCTGAACGGGGGCACGATAGGCGGGCATGACTCATCTTTCTGGAAAGCGGCGGTTGGCAATTATCTCACCCGGGGAGGCTGGAGCCGAAGCTCAGCGCACTGTCTGGCCGGCTTCGACCTTTTTCACCATATCGATGAAGCGTTTCAGTTCCTCGACGGCGCTGTCGATATCGTCGCGCTGGCGCTGAAGCAGACTGATCCGCTGCTGGCACTTTTCGATCGTCACCTGACGCTGCAACTTGCGGCCGTCGCCGACGTCGTAAAGATCGATCATCTCGCGAATGTCGGCCAGGCTGAATCCCGTGCGTTTCGCGCGCAGGATCCACGCGAGCCTGGCCCGATCGCGCTTCGAATAAATGCGCGACAGACCCTTGCGCGACGGACTGATGAGGCCTTCGTCCTCATAGAAGCGGAGCGCGCGGGCGGTAACGCCGAATTCGGTCGAAAGATCGGTGATGCTGAACTGGTCACGACCGAGATGATCGGGCGTATCGATATGGGCGTGGCCGTATTCTTCGGTCATGGCGCGAGAATAGTTTCCGTTGACGTGAACGTCAAGTCTGACCCGCTTTTGGAGAATCGTCCGCGTCAAGCACCGCAGGGCCGGACGACATTGCCCCGTCTGTCGCGCATCTGCAAGCGTTTCGCGTCATCCTCCGACCAGCTCGCGCGCGGCAGGAACAGCCCCGACAGCGAGGCGCGCGACGGACAAAGACTGTCGCACTGCGACGGCAGGCTGCCTGGCATCCGCAGTTCGTCCTCCTCCTCATGCACGACCGCCTCGCAGCCTTCGGCGCCCGCAAAGCGCATCCGCCAGCTATCGCCGTCGCGGACGATGGTGCCGCTCGCGGTGCACGACAGGCCGGGACCATAAGACGCTGTCAGCGCGAAACGCCATTGGCCGGCGCCATCGGGAACGGCGCACATGGCATCGCGGCCGAGATCGTGCGCGCGTTCGAAGACGCCGGTCGGCGTCGCGGTATCGGGCCTGACCACACCGCGTTCGCGTGCCGCCATTTCGAGCGGGTTGTCGGCGTCGATCGGGCCATCGCCGGACGGCGTGCCCCGTTCGCAGCCCGCGAACAACAGGGGGAGCGCCAGCCACAGGACGCGCCGATCAGGCGTCATCGCCGAGGAAGGTGATCGAGCCATCGGCCTCGACGCGGCGATAGAAGCAGGAACGGCGGCCCGTGTGGCAGGCGGGGCCTTCGGGCGTGACGCGCAGCAGCAAGGCATCCTGATCGCAGTCGACGCGCATCTCGGCGAGCGCGAGCCGGTTGCCCGACGTCTCGCCCTTGAGCCAGAGCGAACGGCGCGAACGCGACCAGAAATGCGCGAATCCGGTCTGGTGCGTCAGGCGGATCGCGTCGGCGTTCATATGGGCGACCATCAGCAGCGCGCCACTTGCCGCATCGACCACGATCGCGGTTACGAGACCCGCCGCATCGAAGTGCGGCAGAAAGCGGTCGGTTTCGTCCCTGTTCTGGTCCATGGTCAAGCGCTTTAGATCAGGATTGCCGCCGCTGTCACCCCTCACGCCGGGGCGGTGTTGCAATAGTGTGAAGTTGGGGGGCGACATTTGGAACAACCCTCCCTATATGCGCGGCAGTCATCGCCCCTCGCTGCCGGAACGACATGCTGACGACCCACCCTTTCGACGACGACAAGCTCCGCGAGGAGTGCGGCGTTTTTGGTATTCATGGCGCCGAGAGCGCCGCCGCGGTCGTTGCTCTGGGGCTCCATGCCCTGCAGCACCGCGGACAGGAGGCCGCGGGCATCACCGCCTTCGACGGCAAGGACTTCCATACGCATCGCGCCATGGGACATGTTGCGGGCAATTTCGACCGCGACGACATCATGCGCCAGCTCGGCGGCCCGTCGTCGATCGGCCATGTCCGTTATTCGACGACCGGCGAAACCGCGCTCCGCAACGTCCAACCGCTGTTCGCGGATCTCGCGACCGGCGGCTTCGCGGTCGCGCATAACGGCAATATCTCGAACGCGACAGCGCTGCGCAAAATCCTGGTTCGTCGGGGCTCGATCTTCCAGTCGACCAGCGATACCGAGGTGATCATCCACCTCGTCGCGACGTCGAATTACCGCACCCTGCTCGACCGTTTCATCGACGCGCTGAAACAGGTCGAGGGCGCCTATTCGCTGATCTGCCTGACCGCGGAGGGCATGATCGGCTGCCGCGACCCGCTCGGCATCCGCCCGCTGGTGATCGGGAAGCTCGGCGACGCGCATATCCTGGCGTCCGAAACGGTTGCGCTCGACGTGGTCGGCGCCGATTTCGTCCGCTCGGTCGAACCCGGTGAGCTGGTGATCATCCGGGACGGCCAGCTGACCTCGCACCGCCCCTTCGCCGAGCGCGATCCGCGGCCGTGCATCTTCGAATATGTCTATTTTTCGCGTCCCGATTCGATCGTCGAGGGCACGAGCGTCTATTCGGTCCGCAAGGCGATCGGCGCCGAGCTGGCGCGCGAAAATCCGGTCGAGGCCGATCTGGTCATCCCCGTGCCCGATTCGGGGACGCCGGCGGCGCTGGGCTATGCCCAGGAATCGGGCATTCCCTTTGAGCTGGGGATCATCCGGTCGCACTATGTCGGACGCACGTTCATCCAGCCCGGCGACAAGGTCCGCCACCTCGGCGTCAAGCTGAAGCATAATGCCAACCGCGCACTCATCCAGGGCAAGCGCATCATCCTGATCGACGATTCGATCGTGCGTGGGACGACCAGCCTGAAGATCGTGCAGATGATGCGCGACGCCGGCGCGGCCGAGGTGCATATGCGCATCGCCAGCCCGCCGACGCAGCACAGCTGTTTCTATGGCGTCGATACGCCCGAGCGCGCGAAGCTGCTCGCGGCGCAGATGACGATCGGACAGATGGCGAACTTCATCAACGCCGACAGCCTAGCGTTCCTGACGATCGACGGCCTGTACCGCGCGCTCGGCGAGGTCGATCGCAACGATCGCAAGCCGCAATATTGCGACGCCTGCTTTACGGGCGATTATCCGACCACCTTGACCGACTTCGACGAGAATAGCGTCGATGACCAATTTTCGCTGCTTGCCGAGCGGGTTGTCTGACGACATGACCAATGCGTCTCAAGAGCTTTTGGGCCAGGTCGCGCTTGTCACCGGCGCAAGCCGCGGCATCGGGGAAGCCATCGCCTATTCGCTGGCGACGCGTGGCGCCCATGTCGTGATCACGGCGCGCACGGCGGGCGGGCTCGAGGAACTCGAAGACCGCATCCACAATGCCGGCGGCAGCGCGACGATCGCGCCGCTCGATCTGACCGATGGCGACAGCATCGCCCGGCTCGCGAGCGCGATGGCCGAGCGCTGGCAGAAGCTCGACATGCTGGTGCTGAACGCGGCGATGCTCGGCACCCTGACCCCGGTCGCGGCGATCGACGGCAAGGAATTCAACAAGCTGCTGACGCTCAACCTGATCGCGCAGCAAGCGCTGATCGCCAATTTCGATCCCCTGCTCCGCCGTTCGGACCGCGGCCGGCTGGTCGCGCTGACGAGCAGCGTCGCGCGCGAACCGCGCGCCTATTGGGGCGCCTACGCCGCGTCGAAGGCAGCGCTGGAGGCGCTCGTCACGAGCTATGGCGCCGAAATGCGCAATATTTCGACGGTGCGCACCGCGATCCTCGATCCCGGCGGCACCCGGACGCAAATGCGCGCCCGCGCCTATCCGGGCGAGGATCCGAAGAGCATCAAGGACCCCGAAGCGGTCGGCGAGTTCGTCGGCAATCTGATGGTCGAAGGATTCGACAGCACCGCTTTCCATGCACTGCCGAAGGTCATGGAAAAAGCTTAACACCATGTTCGTGTTCCTGCACTAAGAGAGCCGCATAAGAGGGCTTGCGAGGGCGCGGGAATGACCAAGAATATTTTGCGGACGGTGATTGCCGCGGTGATCGGCATCGTTGTGGCGTTCGGGCTGCTGACTGTCTTCTGGATTGCCGGCAATGCAATATCGCCCAGCGTCGAAAATCTCGATACCGGTGAAACCTTCGTTCCGCTGGCACCTACGTTAGCGCTTATCGTTGGCTGGTTCGTCGGCACGTTTGCTGGTAGCTGGCTTGCGATGCGGGTTTCGGTCGGCACCGGCGCAGGCTGGGTCGTTGCGGGCTCCGTTATTGGCGCCGCACTCTATCGTGCCGTCACACCTCTCGACGAATGGTGGATTCTCGTTCTCGCCGTCCTTGTGCCCGTCGCTGCCGCATGGCTTGCGCAACGCGCGACTAGAATCATTAGCGAATAAGTCCGTCGCCCCCGCGAAGGCGGGGGCCACAATCGGCATAGCGCAAGGCTGCCAGCGGCCCCCGCCTTCGCGGGGGCGACGTTCTAACTTATCTGGCGCCTTCCCTGTCGACGGCCACCTGCACGGCCTTGTAAAACGCCTCGCGCGCCTTGCCGACACCCTCGGGGTCGGTTGCCGTCGGCCAGTTGCCGTTCGATGCGATCACCAGCTTGCGCTTGGGATCGATGAATATCCCCTGACCGAAAATGCCCTGCGCGGCGAAACTGCCGTCGTCGTTGGTCCACCATTGATAGCCATAACCGCGACCCGGCTGATCGATTCCCGCCTGCTTGGTGGTCGCGGATGCGAGCCAGTCTTCGGGCAGCACCTTCTGCCCGCCCGCGACGCCGCCATTCAGGATGAATTGGCCCAATCGCGCATAGTCCTTCAGGCTCGCCGAGATGCAGCAGCCGCTGATCTCGTGTCCCGTCGGGCCAAGCATCCACACTGCATCCTGCTCCATCCCGAAAGGCTTCCACACCTTTTCCGAGAGATAGTCGGAGAGCGTCTTGCCCGTCGCGCTGGACACGAGCACGCCGATCAGATTGGTCTCGCCGGTCTTGTACACCCATTTCGACCCGGCGGGCGCTTCGCGCGGCAAGGTCTTCATATAGCTGACGGTTATGTCCTCCCCCGCGACCGGCTTTTGCAGGTTGAACTGCGCGACATCGGACTTGGGATCGGTATAATCCTCGTTCCATTTGACGCCCGACGTCATGGTGAGCAGCTGGCGCACGCTGACATCGTCATAGGCCGAGCCCTTGAGGCCCGGAATGTAAGCGGTGACCTTGTCGTCCAGGCTCTTGATATAGCCGTCCTTTACCGCCGCGCCGACGAGGGTCGACGTGAAGCTCTTGGCGACCGAGAAGCTGGTCCAGCGTCCGCCGCCGTCATAACCCAGCGCATATTTTTCGAGCCGGATCTGGCCGTCCTGCACGATGATCAGCCCGGCGTTGCGCTGCTTCGCCATATGCGCATCGACGTCGAGGCCGATGTCGAGCGGCTTGCCCTGCGGCAGCGGATAGACGGTGCCGCCGGCCCTGATCGTGTTGACGACGACCTTTGGAACCGTCTCCATCGTGCGAAAGGCGACGTCGCGTTGATCCTGGGTCCAGAAGAGCACGTTGAGATCCTTTGGCAGATTATCGGTGGTTTGCGTGGATGCGGGAACGCCGGCTCCCGCTGCCGCGCACAGGAGCGCGGCCGCCAATAATCGTCGCATCTGTCTCTCCCCTCCTGTTTTCAGGCTGTTTTTTCGAGCGTAACCTGCGCGACGTCGATGCCGCCGCCGCGGAAACCCCCTTCGCAATATTGCAGATAATAGCGCCAGAGCCGCACGAAGCGCTCGTCGAAGCCCGCCGGAAGCTGGCCTGCACCGACCGCGGCATCGAACCGCTCGCGCCACTGACGCAGCGTCTCGGCATAACAGCCGCCGAAATGCTTCACGTCGCGCCAGACAAGCCCGCGCTCGGCAGCGAGCGCGCGGAAGCGGCTTTCGGAGATCAGGCAACCGCCGGGGAAGATATAGGCCTGGATGAAGTCGCTGCTCGCCGCATAACGCTCGAACAGCGCATCGTCGATGAGGATATACTGGATCGCGGCGCGCCCGCCGGGACGCAGCATCCGCGCGATCGCATCGAGATAGGCGGGCCAATAGGCCTGGCCCACTGCCTCGACCATCTCGACGCTGACGATCGCGTCATAGGGGCCCTTGGCGTCGCGATAATCGCGGATTTCGATGCGCGAACGGCCGGTCAGATCGATGGCGCGCAGTCGGTCGTCCGCGACCTCCGCCTGGGAGGGCGACAGGGTGATGCCGGTATAGAGCACATCGTGCCGCTCCACCGCGCGTTCGGCAAGCGCCCCCCAGCCGCAGCCGATTTCGAGCAAGCGACCGCCCGAGCGGAGGTCGAGCCGGTCGAGAATGGCGTCGATCTTGGCCGTCTGCGCCTCTTCGAGCGACATGCCGGCATCGTCGAACAACGCGCTGGAATAATTCATCCCCTGATCGAGCCAGAGGCGGTAGAAGTCGTTGCCGAGGTCATAATGCGCGTGGATATTCCGCCGCGAGCCCGCCCGGCTGTTGCGGTTCAGAAAATGCGCGGCGCGGTTAAGCCAGCGGAGCGGCCCACGGGCACGTCCGGCGTTGCCGAGCGTCTCGCCGTTGCGCATGAACAGGTCGAACAGCGGCACCGGATCAGGCGACGACCATTCGCCCATATCCCAGGCGCGATACCAGCCCACCGATCCCGACAGCGCCAAACGGACGATCGCCGCCCAGCTGTGCAAATGCACGACCGCCGTCGGCCCCTTGCCGCGCCCGCCCAGGATGCGGACGCTGCCGTCGGGCAGGTGCCCTTCCAGGGTGCCGTAAGCGAGGCCGCTGTCGATCTGGTCGAGCCGGTGATGGAAAAAGCCCGCGGGCGCCAGCGACATCAACTGCGCCAGTCCCCCGCCCGAGCGAAAGACCCGGTCGGCCCGCAGCAATTCCTTGCCGCGACGAGGGCTGACATGCGTGTTCATTGTCGCCTCCTGCCGCAAATGCGGCCGCCTGACAATCAGTTGTCGTGCGCCTTCATGACGTCATACGCGGCCAGCGCGCGGGCGCGCGCCTCGCGATGTCCGATGATTTTCGCCGGATAGCTGGCGGGCCGCCGACCGGCCTCGTCGGGATCATGAATCGTCCCGTTGTCGAGCGCCGCCAGTTCGGGCACCCATTGGCGAATATAGCTCGCCGCGTCGAACTTCTCCGACTGGGTCAGCGGCGCCATGATGCGGGGAAACATGTTGCTGTCCACGCCCGTACCCGCCACCCACTGCCAGTTGACGCTGTTGTTGCCGTAATCGGCATCGACCAGCGTATCCCAGAACCATTGTTCGCCCCGGCGCCAGTCGATCAGCAGATGCTTGATCAGGAAACTGGCCGCGATCATCCGGACGCGATTGTGCATCCAGCCCGTCGCCCACAGCTGGCGCATCCCCGCATCGACGATCGGGTAACCCGTCTGGCCGCGTTGCCAGCGCCGCATGTCCCGGTCGGCCTGCTCTCCCGTCCGCCACGGCATATGATCGAAGGCTTCGCGCGCGCTGCGGCCGCCATAGTCCGGAAATTGCAGGATGACATTCTGCGCATAGTCGCGCCAGCCGACCTCGCCGAGAAAAACGTCGACCGACCCGCCGGCATCGGCGAGGCGGTGCCAGACATAAGCCGGCGAAACCTCGCCGAAATGCAGGTGCGGCGACAGGCGCGAGCTGCCTTCTTCGGACGGGAGGTTGCGGCGTCGGTCGTAATCGGCGGCTTCATCGACGAAATCGGCGACCCGGCGGCGGGCGCCGTCTTCGCCGGGTGTCCATTCCGTGGCGAAGCCGGCAGCCCAATCGGGATTGACCGGCAGCAGCTTCCACCCGGAAAGCTCGTCCGATTTCGGCCATTTGGGCGCCGCTGCAATCTCGCGCGGGCGGTTTGCGGTCGGCGGCGGCGGCATTTGCTCTTTCAGCGCGCGCCAGAACGGCGTGTAAATCTTGTAGAGACCACCGCTGCCGGTGGTCACCGATCCGGGCGGCGCGAGGTAGTTCCCGTCGTGACAGATGAGGTTCAGCTGCTTCGAAACAGCGCGTTCTGCGTTCCGCCACCAAGGTTCATAGTGGCGAAGGCAATGGACGTCGCTGGCCCCCGTTTCCTTGGCGATATCAGCCAACTGCTCATCGGCCTTGCCGCGGCGCAGGATCAGCCGCGATCCCATTTCGCGAAGGCCGGCATCCAGGCTGGCAAGGCTATGGTGGAGCCACCAGCGCGACGCCCCGCCCATGGCACGATGTTTGGGCGTCTCATCGTCGAGAATATAGACGGGAATGACCGGACCTGCAGCGGCGGCGGCGGCGAGCGCCGCCTGATCCGACAGGCGGAGATCGCGGCGGAACCAGATGATGCTGGGCTTGGTCATTCGGGATGGCTTGCGGTGTCGGGCGCCGTCACACGGACAGTAAAGCGGTCGCGCGCCAAAGGTTGCATATATCGCTGATCGCGCAGAACGATCGCGTCGCCTTCGGGTTCGGCGACGGGCATGCGCGACCAGAACAAAAACGCGCGCGCGGCGGGATCGGCCTTGATCCAGCTTTCCAGCCGCAGGTCGTTCATGCCGTCAGGGACGCCTGGCTCGACCGTACTGCCCGCGCCAAGCGCATAATTGCCGCTGCCGTAAAATCCATGGCGCCGCCAGAAAATATCGCGTTTCCAGAACGCCAGCGGGGGCGGGCTAGCCACGACGAGCGCGCCGCCCTGCCCGCTTCTCCGGAGCAATTCCGACGCTTGGGCCTCGGCATGGCCCGTCATCGCCCCGTTGGCGAAGATATAGGCGCACACGGCCGTGAAACCGGCCCATGCCGGCCGCTGCCAGGCGGGCGAGCCCTTGCGCTCCCGGCGCAACGATAGCCAGAGCGACGCGCCGAGCGCCAGCCAAATCCAGAGGTCGATGATGAACAGCGTGTCGCCATAGAACCAGCGATGGCTGAACGGCTCGAGCAGGCGGATGCCGTAAGTGTTGAGCCAGTCGAGCGCAGGATGGCTGAGGCAGCCGATATACGCAAGCGCGAGGAGCCAACCCTTGTGGATCGGCAGCCGGTTCGCGGGGCGCTTGCCGCGCTTGGTCTGCCACCGATCAAACGCGATCATCAGCGCCCAGAGAATCAGCGGCAGGACGAGCAGCGCGATCGGCCCATGCGTGATCCCGCGGCGCATCGAAAGCGAAAGCTGGCCGTAGACGGTGCAGGCGGCGTCGATGTCGGGAATATTCGCGGCGACGATCAGCGTGGGCATCGCGAGCCCGGTCTTGTTCTTCAGCCCAAGTTGGCCGATGATCGCGCCGACGAGGCTGTGCGTCAGATTGTCCATGAGTTCCGGCCTTGGGGAATAAAAAGAATAAAAAGACGTTTCGAGCAAAGACGCAAAGACACAAAGAAGAAAAGAAAATCAGGCCCTTTGGGCATAGTTGTTCACAACGCGGCGAACACCCTCCTTGAAGGTCGCCGTTCCGAAATTCATGAGCAATCCCAGGGGCAAGCGCATGAGGCGCAGATAGGTGAGCAGTTGCTTCGCGTGGACAGGGGCGTGCTGCTCGGTCGATTTGATTTCAATGAGCAGTGTGTGTTCGACGATCAGATCGGCTCGAAAGGCATTGTCTATGACGATGCCATTGGCGCTGAGGGGAACCGAAACCTGACGCTCGACCGCCAATCCTCGTGACGCAAGGCTTTCGGCGAGCAGCAGTTCATAAGCCGATTCCAACAGCCCTGGCCCGATATCGCGATGGATATGAAAACCGCAATCTACCGCGACATTTGCCAAGGACTCGATGTCGGCCGGCAATCCCCACCCCTTCTTAGTGTCTTTGCGTCTTTGCGCGAAACCCTTCAACGCGCGACGTTAAAGCTCCGGACCGCCATCAGTCACGGTCCAGGTTTGGCCCTTCTTCAGCAAGCTCTGCAGATCGGCGGTCTTGCCCTCGCTAGCCGCCTTGTTCTGGCGGACGACATCGGCTTCGAAGGTCGGGCGCGGATCGTCATAGAGGACGCCGAGCGCCATCGGGAATTCGCCGAAGCGCATTTCGACGAGCATGTGGGCGACGCTGCGGTTCGTCACGTCGTGGACGATCACGCCCGCCGCTTCCCAGTCGCCATTGACGACATCGACGGTCTTGAGATGCAGTTCATCGGCGTCGAGCGCGATGCCCTTGGTGCCCTTGGCATAGAGCATCGGTTCGCCATTCTTGAGCCAGAGCTGGCGGTCCTCGGCGCCCTTCGGCGCGGCGAAATCCTCGAAAACGTCCTTGTTGTAGACGATACAGTTCTGAAAAATTTCGATAAAGGCTGCGCCCTTGTGGGCATGCGCCGCCTTCAGCACATTCGGCAATTCCTTCGACACGTCGAAGCCGCGCGCGACGAACCGAGCGCCGGCGCCGAGCGCGAACGCCGCAGGCTGCGCCGGGCGATCGACCGAACCGTAAGGCGTCGACGGGCTCGTCGTGCCGACCCGGCTGGTCGGCGAATATTGCCCCTTGGTCAGGCCATAGATCTCGTTGTTGAACAGCATGATCTGGCAATCGAGATTGCGGCGGATCAGGTGCATCGTGTGGTTGCCCCCGATCGACAGCCCATCGCCGTCGCCGGTGACGATCCAGATGTCGAGGTTCGGGTTCGCGAGCTTCAGTCCCGTCGCGAATGCCGGCGCGCGGCCGTGGATCGTGTGGAAGCCATAGGTCTCCATATAATAGGGAAAGCGCGACGAGCAGCCGATGCCGCTGATGAACACGGTATTCTCGGGCGTCGTGCCGATCTCCGGCATCGTGCGCTGCACCGCCTTCAGAATCGCATAGTCGCCGCAGCCGGGGCACCAGCGGACTTCCTGATCGGTTTCCCAATCCTTGAGCGTCGTCGTGCGGGCGATGGTCGTCATCTCGTTCATGCGAGCGCTCCTTCGATCGCGGCTTCGATTTCGGCAATGGTAAAGGGCTGGCCGGATACCTTGTTCACGGGCCGGGCATCGACCAGATACTGGTCGCGCAGCACAGTCTTGAGCTGGCCGGTGTTCATTTCGGGGACGATCACCTTGTCGTAGCTCTTGAGCAGCTCGCCGAGATTGGCGGGAAGCGGCCAGATGTGGCGGATATGGATATGGCTGACGTCCTTGCCCTCGGCGCGCTTGCGGCGCACCGCCTGGTGGATCGGGCCGAAGGTCGAGCCCCAGCCGACGACCGCGAGCTTGCCGCCCTCGGCGCCGAGTTCGACGATCTGGTCGGGCACCTTGACGCCGTCGACCTTGGCCTTGCGGATATCGGTCATCGCCTGGTGGTTCGAAGATTCATAGTTGATGTGCCCGGTATCGATTTCCTTCTCGATCCCGCCGATGCGGTGGAGCAGACCAGGGGTGCCGGGCTTGACCCATGGGCGCTTGAGCTTTTCGTCGCGGCCATAGGGTTTGAAACCGTCCGCCGGCGCTTCGGTCAGAAATTCGACCGGGAACGCCTCATAGCTTTCAAGGTCGGGGACCGCCCACGGCTCGGCCGCATTGGCGATATAGCCGTCGGTCAGCAGCATCACCGGGGTCATATATTGCACCGCAATGCGCACCGCCTCGATCGCGCATTCAAACGCGTCGCCGGGCGAGCGCGCGGCGATCACCGGCATCGGCGCGTCGCCGTTGCGGCCATAGACCGCCTGATACAGGTCCGACTGCTCGGTCTTGGTCGGCAGCCCGGTCGAGGGGCCGCCGCGCTGCGAATTGACGATGACCAGCGGCAGCTCGGTCATGATCGCAAGGCCCATCGCCTCGCCCTTCAGCGCGATGCCCGGGCCCGACGAACTGGTCACGCCAAGCGAGCCGCCGTAGCTGGCGCCGATGGCCGAGCAGATCGCGGCGATTTCGTCCTCGGCCTGAAAGGTCGTGACGTCATATTCCTTGAGCCGCGACAGATGGTGCAGAATCGCCGACGCAGGCGTGATCGGATAGCCGCCGAAGAACATCGGCAGCTTGGCAAGCTGGGCGCCCGCAACGAGGCCGAGCGCGATACCCTCGGCGCCGGTCAGGGTGCGATAAAGGCCTGGCGCGACGGGCGCGGGATCGACATGATGCTGCTTGAGCGGCCCCGCCAGTTCCGCGGTCTCGCCATAGGCGTGGCCGGCGTTCAGCGCCGCGACGTTGGCGGCGGCGAGGTTCGGGTCTTTTGCAAACTTGGCGTTGAGCCAGTCGATCAGCGGCTGGCGGTCGCGGTCGAACATCCATAGCGCGAGCCCCAGCGTCCACATATTCTTGCAGCGCAGCGCTTCCTTGTTGCCGAGGCCGAAGGGCTTCACCGCGTCCATCGTCAGCTGGCTGATGTTGAGCTTGAGCAGCTGCCATTTGGCGAGGCTGCCGTCGTCGAGCGGGTTGGCGTCATACTTCGCCTTGGCAAGGTTGCGGTCGTTGAACTCGCCCTCGTCGGCGATGATCAGGCCGCCCTGCTTCAGTTGCGGCACGTTGGTCTTGAGCGCTGCGGGGTTCATCGCGACCAGCACGTCCGGCGCGTCGCCGGCGGTCTCGATCGCGGACGAGCCGAAATTGATCTGGAAGGCCGAGACGCCGAACAGCGTTCCCTGCGGCGCGCGGATTTCGGCCGGGAAGTCCGGGAAGGTCGCGAAGTCGTTGCCCGCCAGCGCCGACGACAGCGTGAACTGACCGCCGGTCAATTGCATCCCGTCGCCGCTGTCACCTGCAAATCGAACTACCACTGCATCCGAAAGGGGGGACGGCCGATTGTCGGCCCTGTCCTCTACCGCTGTCGCCATTTTCTGTATCTGCCTTTGAATCTTGCGAACCTGTGACATGGGCCTAGGCCCGTGCGCGCGTCGCCGCAATTCAGAAAAAATTGTGCGCTGCAAAGGACGAGCGCCCGGTGGGTTTCATTTCGCGATTGAATTTGCGCCGCCGATGCCGAATAGCAAGGTCCCATAACGGATAAGGGATGGACAGGATGACCGACGGCACGACGCACTATACCCGCCCCGATGTGGCCGCCTTTCTGGCTTTCCTCAACGCGCAGGAGGGGCCCAAGATGGAGGAGCTGCCCGCCGGGGCTGCGCGCGAAATGTTCCGGGCGATGGCGCAGATGGCCGACAGCCCGCGCGGCGAGATCGCCAGGGTCGAAGACCGCACGATCCCCGGTCCCGCGGGCGACATCCCGATCCGCATTTATGACAGCCGTCCCGACCGCGAGGCCGGCCCGGTACTGGTTTTCTATCACGGGGGCGGCTGGGTGATCGGCGATCTCGACACGCACGACGGCTGGTGCGCCGAAGCCGCGCGGCAGCTCGACATGCCCGTGGTCGCGGTCGATTATCGCCTTGCGCCCGAACATCCCTTCCCCGCCGCGCCCGACGACTGCGAGGCCGCGACGCGCTGGGTCGCCGACAATATTCCCTGTACGGGTCTGGTGCTGGCCGGCGAAAGCGCCGGCGGCAACCTGACCATCGCCACCGCGCTGACCCTGCGCGACAAGCCGGCATCGAAGCCCGTGCTGGCGATCCATCCCATCTATCCTGCGGTGGCGACGCACGACGACTGGCAAAGCTATCGCGATTTCGGCGAAGGCCATTTGCTGACGCAGGGCAGCATGGCCTGGTTCGGCAATCATTATGCCGCCGATCCCGCCGACTATCGCGCCGCGCCGCTCGACTTCCCCGCCAAGGGTATGCCCCCGACCGTGTTGGTGACCGCCGGGCTCGACCCGCTGCGCGACCAGGGCCGCGCCTATGCCGCCAAGCTGGTCGAAGCGGGCGTCACGACCGTCTATCGCGAGGGCGCCGGAACGATCCACGGCTATATCAACCTGTCGCAGGCCATTCCGAGCGCCAGGGATGACATCCGCGGCGCCTTGACAGCATTGAAGGCGCTCGTCACCGAAGCCGCTGCATGAGTGACGACAATCTCCCCTACCGCCCCTGCGCCGGCGTGATGCTGGCGAACCGCGACGGCCGCATCTTCGTCGGCCAGCGCCTCGATTCCTCCTCCGAAGCGTGGCAGATGCCGCAGGGCGGAATCGACCCCGGCGAGGATGCCGAAGAGGCCGCGATCCGCGAACTGGGCGAGGAAACCGGCGTTCATGGCGGGCTGGTCGAGATTATCGCGCGCAGCAAGACCGAGCATTTCTATGACCTGCCCGATCATCTTATGGGCAAGATGTGGGGCGGCAAATATCGCGGCCAGCGTCAATATTGGTTCCTGATGCGTTTCATGGGCGAGGACAGCGATATCAATATCGCGACGAAGCACCAGGAATTCCGGGCCTGGCGCTGGGCCGAACTCGACGAACTCGAAACGCTGATCGTTCCCTTCAAGCGCCAGCTCTACCGCGCGGTGGTCGAGGAGTTCCGTCCGCTCGTCTGACCGCGCAGCGAGAGCGCCGTCCGGAACACGTCGGCGAACATCTCGGGCGTCAGCCGACCCGTGTTCGTGTTGTAGCGCGAGCAGTGATAGCTATCGACCAGGTGGCGACCGTCGGGCAGCGCATGCGTCGCGCCATGCGCGAAAGGATAGGCGGCTAGCCGGACACCGGCCGCGCGCAACACTGCTTCATGGGCAATGCGGCCGAGCGCGACGATGACGCGCACCGTCGGCAGAGCCGCCAGCTGCGCCTCGAAATAGGGGCGGCAGCTCGCGATCTCCTTTGGAGTCGGCTTGTTCTGCGGCGGCAGGCATTTGACGCTGTTGACGATGATCGCGCCGTCGAGCGTCAGCCCGTCGTCGACACGCGCATCATAGGCTCCGCGGCTGAGCCCGAATTGGGCGAGGGTCGCGAACAGCAGGTCGCCCGCATAATCGCCCGTGAACGGCCTGCCCGTGCGGTTGGCGCCGTGCTTTCCCGGTGCGAGGCCGGCGAATGCAAGCCAAGCCTCCGGGTTCCCAAAGGCGTAGACCGGCGCATTCCACCAGTCGGGATATTCGGCCCGGCATTGGTGGCGAAATGCGGCGAGACGCGGACAGCGCGCGCAGTCGCGCGGCGGCTCGGTTCCGGGCAAAGGGCTTACAATCTCCACCGCACTGCGATAGTCGCCCCATGATGACCAGTGCAACGCCAGCTTGCCATGGCCCTTTGCCGCTTTACGCGATCGGCCTCGGCTCGAACCGCCGTCATGCGCGCCATGGCGATCCGCGGCAGGTCCTGCTCGCTGCGCTGGACGCGCTCGAAGCCGCCGATGTCGAACCCGTCGATGTCAGCCCGATCATCGCGAGCGATCCGATCGGCCCCTCGCGGCGACGCTACGCGAACGCCGTCGCGCTCGTGGCCTCGCCGCTTAGCCCGCCGGAGATGCTCGAACGGCTGCAGGCCATCGAAGCCGAGTTCGGCCGCCGTTCGGGCCAACGCTGGAGCGCGCGGACGCTCGATCTCGATATCCTGCTCTGGTCGGGCGGCGCATGGAGCGACCCCGACGTCACGATCCCGCATCCCGCGCTCGCCGAACGCGCTTTCGTGCTCGGCCCCCTGCGTATGATCGCACCCGAATGGCGGCATCCGCTGACGCGCCGATCCATCCGCCAGCTCGCCGCGCGGCTGATCCGCCCCAAGCCGGTTGACCGCAGCGCCGAGGCGCACTAGGGCGGCGGCTCCTTTTCCGGGATGGGCCCTTAGCTCAGTCGGTAGAGCAACTGACTTTTAATCAGTAGGTCGCTGGTTCGAACCCAGCAGGGCTCACCATCTTGGGAAATGATCACGGATTTTCAGGCGAATTCCTCGCCGGGAACCGGACGATCCGCGACGTACCGTGTCATACGGGCATGATCTGGACGGATCAGGCGAAATGGAGGCGGCGGTACTTGCCCCGGAAATACAGCAGGGGATCGCGGTGTGGCTCGAACTGGGCGCGGACGACGCGGCCGATCAGGATGAAATGATCGCCCGCCTCGTGCAGCGACTCGCGCTGGCATTCGAACGATACGAGCGAGCCGCCGAGCAAAGGCACCCCCGTTTCACCGGGCGCCCAAGGCAGGTTGGCGAAGCGATCCTCGCCCTTGGTCGCGAAGCGGTTCGACGCGGGCTGCTGCCCGATCTGAAGCACGTTGACGCCAAAGTGCGACGCGTCGCGCAAGACGGGCGCGGTGCCCGAGGTGTTCGCCACGCACACGAGGAGCAGCGGCGGATCGAGCGAGACCGAGGTGAAGCTGTTCGCAGTGAGCCCGGCCGGCATCCCGTTGCCGTCGAGCGCGGTCACGATGGTGATCCCCGTCGCGAAACAGCCCATCGCATCGCGCAGCGTGCGCGGGTCCGACCCGGCGCGAAACTCGACCGCTTCGCGGGGCTGACGGCGCTCGATGAAATCGAGCAGCTGCCCCAGCAATGCTTCGGTGCGATCCGCCGCAAGCGCCATGTCGGCGTCCTCGATGTCGACGCTTTCGCCGATCGGCAGCGCCGCGTTGAACGCATCGCCGGCTGGCGTGCATTCGGAGGGACTGAAACCGCCACGGATCACAAGAGTCGGCAGCGCCAGCCGCGCGGCCGTCTCCGTCGAGGCCTGATCGACCGGCATATCGACGAGCACCAGGCCGGCGGCAAGAAACGCGCCATCTGTCACGAGGGCATTGAGAGCGATCCACCCGCCGCGCCGCGCCGCCACGACGACGGGCCGCGACCCGAGCTGCGCCAGAACGGCGCGCAGATCCTCCACATGCGCCGCCCGGTCGGCGCTACTCCAATCGGCGGCGCTGCCGCGCAGATCCAGGCTGATGACCCGCCGCCCCGACAGGACGAGCGCTTCGGCAACCTTCTGCCAGCCCGCCTGGCCTTCGCCGGCATCGGGAAGCAGCAGCACCGCAGGATCATTCTCGTCGCCGCGCACGTCGGCGGTCAGGCGGACGCCGACAAAGCCCTTATGTTCGGTGGTGATCAAAACGCCCTCTTGCGATCCGGCGGGTAGCCTTGCCGGCTTGAACGATAGCGGCAGCATAGCGGCACCGGCCGCGGGGCCGCAAGGAGGCGTCGACGATTTTCGCGATCAGGTCCGGAAATTGGCGAGCCGCTGGTCGATGATGGCCTCGGCATCGCCGATGATGCGGTCGATCAGTTGCTGGCAGGTCGGGATATCGTGGATCAGCCCCTGTACCATGCCCGCCCAGAAAACGCCCTTCGACAGGTCCCCGGTTTCGAGCAGTTCGCGACCCGCCTGCCCGTTCACCAGTTCGGCGACGTCGGCAAAGGTCGCGTCGGGCTGCGCCAGACGGCGTACCACCTCTTCGGACACCGCGCTCTTGCCGACCCGCGCCGTATTCTTGAGGCTGCGAAAGATCAGGAAGCTGCCGCGCTCGTCATTGTCGACATAGGCCTGTTTCACATTGTCGTGGATCGGCGCCTCCACCGTCGCGCAGAAGCGCGTGCCCATATTGATGCCCTCGGCGCCGAGGGTCAGCGCCGCGACGAGGCCGCGGCCGTCGCCGAAACCACCCGATGCGAGCATCGGTATCTTCACCTTGTCGGCCGCCGCGGGGATCAGGATCAGACCCGGGATGTCGTCTTCGCCAGGATGGCCGGCGCACTCGAAGCCGTCGATCGAAATGATGTCGCAGCCCGCTTTCTCCGCCGACAGCGCATGGCGGACGGCCGTGCATTTGTGCAGGATGGTGACGCCATGCGGCTTCAGCATCTCCCAAATCTCCCGCACCGCCTGCGTGCCCGCCGTTTCGACGATCTTGACGCCGCCGTCGATGATCGCCTGTGCATAGGCTTTGTAGTCGGGCGCGTTGATCGTCGGAAACACCGTCATGTTGACGCCGAAGGGCTTGTCGGTCATCGCGCGGCAACGCTCGATCTCGTCGCGCAGCGCCGCGGGGCTCGGCTGGGTCAATGCGGTCAGGATACCGAGGCCGCCGGCGTTCGACACCGCGCTGGCCAGTTCGGCATAGCCGACGCTCTGCATCCCGCCCTGAACGATCGGGTGCGCGATGCCTAGCATTTCCGTGATGCGCGTTTTGAAAGCCATGCCCTATCCCTTCTTCAGATTGTTGCCCCTACGGCAGCATCGGCTTTGCCCATGAATTAACTTGACGCTTACGTCAACGTCGGGTTGATCGGTATGGATTTGGGAGAGGGAAATGGTGATGAGCGAAGGCGTATCGGACCGGGCGTTGGCGATTGCGGATAAGGTCGAGGCTTTTGTCCGCGAAATCGTCGTTCCCTATGAGAAGGATCCGCGCCGCGACCATCATGGCGCGCCGACCGACGAGCTGGTCATGGAGATGCGCGAGCATGCCCGCGCCGCGGGTGTGCTGACGCCGCATATCCTGAGCGACGGCAGCCACCTCAACCAGCGCGAGACTGCGGTCGTGCTGATCAGGAGCGGCCTCTCCCCTCTTGGCCCGCTCGCCTGCAACACGATGGCGCCCGACGAGGGCAACATGTATCTTCTGGGCAAGGAAGGCAGTCCGGAGTTGAAGGAGCGTTTCCTGAAGCCGATGGTCGAGGGGCGCGTGCGTTCGGCTTTCTTCATGACCGAGCCGGCCGACGAGGGCGGCGCCGGGTCCGACCCGTCGATGATGAAGACGACGTGCCATCTCGACGGCAATCATTGGGTCGTTAACGGGCGCAAGACGTTCATAACCGGGGCGCAAGGTGCACGCGTCGGCATCGTGATGGCGAAGGCCGAGCAAGGCGCGTGCATGTTCCTGGTCGACCTGCCCGATCCCGCGATCCGCATCGACGAGGTGCCGAACACGATCGACAGCTCGATGCCCGGCGGCCATGCGACGCTGACCATCGAAGACTTGCGCATCCCCGCCGACCAGATGCTGGGCGAGGCGGGCGAAGGCTTTCGCTACGCCCAGGTGCGGCTGTCGCCTGCCCGCCTGTCGCATTGCATGCGCTGGCTGGGCGCCTGCATGCGCGCGCACGAGATCGCCACCGACTATGCCAACCGCCGCGAGGCGTTCGGCAAGCCGCTGATCGACCATGAAGGCGTCGGCTTCATGCTCGCGGAAAATATGATCGACATCAAACAGGCCGAACTGATGATCGACTGGTGCGCCACGGTGCTCGATACGGGCTCGCTCGGCACCGTCGAAAGCTCGATGGCGAAGGTAGCGGTGTCCGAAGCGCTGATGCGCGTCGCCGATCGCTGTGTCCAGGTGATGGGGGGCACCGGCGTCACCGACCGGACGATCGTCGAACAGGTCTTTCGCGAAGTCCGCGCCTTCCGCATCTACGACGGCCCGACCGAAGTCCATAAATGGAGCCTCGCCAAGAAGATCCGCCGCGACTGGAAAGCCGGGTTGGTCTGATGATGTGCCAGCTGACGGTCGTCCATCCGTAGCGCCAAAACGCTTGACGTTTACGTTAACGTCCGGATGATGGGCGGAAACGATAAGGGTAGAGGAGTCGGGCCGGTGTCGATTTTGCACGACGAAGGACAGCAGGCGATCGCGAGCGAGTCGCGCCGCATTCTTGAGGCGCGGATCAGCAAGGACGACCTGCTCCCGCTGCTTGAGGAGAGCGGGCGCTATCATGAAGGATTCTGGACCATTGCGAAGGAGCAGGGCTGGACGGCGCTCGCCCTGCCCGAAGCTTATGGCGGCCTGTCGCTTGGCCTCGTCGAAATGGGTCTCATTGCACATCAGGCGGGGCGCACCCTCAGTGGCGCGCCCTTCCTCACATCTGGCTTCGGGGTTGCGAAGGCTATCCAGCTCTATGGTTCCGAAGCGCAGAAGCATCGCTGGCTGCCCGGCCTCGCGAGCGGCGAGATTATCGGCGCGATCTGCTTCGCGGCAGGAGCCGACCCCCTGCCCTCCACGCCTCCGCTCGCGTTGGTCGATGGGCGCCTGAATGGCGTCGCCAGCGCAGTTTCGGGTGGCAACGCGGCCGATGTCGCGGTCGTCCTGGCCAACGCCGGCGGCCAGCCCGCCTTGGCGCTCGTCGAACTGAGCGGCGTCAAGCGCGAGCTGGTCGAGAGCTTCGACAATAGCCGCCTCATCGCCGACCTGCACTTTGCCAGCACGAACGCCGAAGCCATCACCACGGGAGAGGCCGCGCGTGCCGCGGCGCTTCATATCCTCGCGCTACAAGCGGTCGTCACCGCGCACGAACAGACCGGCGGCGCCGAGGTGCTGATGGAAATTGCGCGCGATTATGCGCTCACCCGCAAGGCGTTCGGCCAGCCCATCGGGGCGTTCCAGTCGATCAAACATCGGATTACCGAACTCTACGGCCTCGTCGAACTCGCCCGCGCGAATGCCATCCACGCCGCGGCGCGCGAAGGTCAGCATGATTTCATCACGGCCGCGGCTGCCGCACGCCTGTCGGCGACCGAAGCCTATGACACCGCGGCACGCGACTGCGTCCAGATCCACGGCGGCATCGGCGTGACGTGGGAAATCGGCCTGCACCTCCATATGCGCCGCGCCCGCACGCTCGCGCTCGAACAGGGAGGCCCCTTCTTTTGGGAGGATGTGCTGGTCGACCGTATTGCAGGAGCCGCCGCATGAGCGATCTCGAAGCCTATCGTACGAAGGCCGCCGCCTGGTGCGCATCGATGGTGCCGGATTTCGGCCGGGCGGCGCGCAAGGGCCTGACCGTCGACGAAGATCTCGCGCTTGGCCGCCGCTATCAAAGGGCCAAGTTCGACGCGGGCTATGCCGGGATCAACTGGCCAACCGAGTTCGGTGGCCAGGGCCTTGGCCATATCGAAAAGATCACCTTCGAGGCCGAGGAGATGCAGCACGGCTTCCCGAACGTCTATTTCGACATCTCGCTTGGCATGCCGGTTCCGGTGCTGATGCAGTTCGGCAGCGACCGGGACTTCGTCAAGGAACGCGTCCTGAAAGCGCTGCGGGGCGAGGAAATATGGTGCCAGCTCTTTTCGGAGCCGTCGGGCGGCACCGACCTTGCCGGTCTGCGTACCCGCGCCGAGACCGACGGCAACGGCTGGAAGATCAACGGACAAAAGGTCTGGACCAGCTGGGCACAATATAGCGATTACGGGGTCATCGTCGTACGCACCGACCCGACCGTCGCCAAGCACAAGGGTCTCACCTACTTTTGGGTCGACATGAAGGCGCCCGGCGTCACCGTGCGTCCGATCAAGCTCGCGGGCGGCGACAGCCATGTGAACGAGGTTTTCTTCGACGATGTGAAGATCAGCGACGATCATCGCATGTCGCCCGTCGGCGGCGGCTTCGCGGTCGCGATGACGACGCTCATGATCGAGCGCTATATTGCGACCGACAGCGCCGGCTTCGGCCCGCACCTCGACTTGTTCGTCGACCTCGCGAAAGACCTTAGGATCAACGGCAGGCCGGCGATCGAGGATGGCCGCATCCGCCAGCAGATCGCGCGCAATTATGCGATGCGCAGCGGGCTCGATTCGATCAATCGCCGCGCGCGGCTGATGATGGAAGCCGGGATGACCCCCGGCCCCGAGGGTTCGCTGAACAAGCTGGTCGCGGTTCGCTCGCGCCAGAAGCTGTCCGAACTCGCGCTCGACCTGCAGGGCACCGGCGCCTTCCTGTTCGACGAGCATGCCTCGCCGAAAGACGATTGGGCGTCGAGCTGGATCAATGCGCCGACGGGCCGCATCGCGGGCGGCTCAGACGAGACTTTGCTGAACACCATCGCTGAACGCATCCTCGGCCTGCCGCAGGACCATCGCCCCGACAAGGGCGTGCCGTTCAACCAGATTCCCGCATAAAGGAGCCTTCCTGTGAAATTCGATTCCAGCACAGCGGCTGTCGTCACCGGAGGCGCTTCGGGGCTTGGTCGCGCGACCGCTGAAGCGCTTGCGGCCGCGGGCGTGAAAGTGACAGTCTTCGACATCAATGACACGCTTGGCGAGGAGGTCGCACAGTCGATCGGCGGGCTGTTCGTCCATGTCGACATTACCGACGAACAATCGGTGCTCGACGGCTATGCCAAGGCGCGCGCCGCGCATGGACAGGAGCGCATCTGCGTTCACTGCGCGATGACCTCGCGCCGCGGCAAGACGCTGGCCTTCGACAAGGAGACGGGCAGCTATCGCCGCACGCCGACCGCGGACTATGCTTTTGGGGTCGAGGGTATCCTGACCGCGAGCTACCGCGTCGCGTCCATCTCGGCCGAAGGCATGGCGACGCTGCCCGAGATGGAGGATGGCGAACGCGGCGCGATCGTGCTGACCGCCTCGGTCGCCGCGCAGGACGGCCAGATCGGTCAGGTCATCTACGGTTCGGCGAAAGCCGGCGTTAACGGCCTCGTCCTCCCGATGGCGCGCGACCTGATGGACCTTGGCATTCGCGTCAACTCGATCATGCCCGGCGTGTTCGGAACGCCGCTGCTCAACAATATGAACCCGAAGGTGAAGGAAAGCCTCGAAGCCTCGGTGCCCTTCCCCAAGCGCCTCGGCAAGGCGGAGGAATATGCCAGCCTGGCCATGGAAATGATCCGCAACACCTATTTCAACGGCCAGGCCGTCCGCCTCGATGGCGCGATCCGCATGGCGCCCCGCTAAACGCTTCCGAAAGGATTATCTCATGACCGAAGCCTATATCATCGACGCCGTCCGCACCCCGCGCGGGATCGGCAAGCCCGACAAGGGCGCGCTGTCGCACCTGCATCCCCAGCATCTTGCCGCAACGGTGCTCGGCGCGATCCGCGACCGCAACAATCTAGACACCGCAACCGTCGACGACATCGTCTGGTCGACTTCGTCGCAGAACGGCAAGCAGGGCGGCGACCTCGGCCGCATGGCCGCGCTGTCGGCGGGTTATGATACCAAGGCATCGGGCACGACGCTCGACCGCTTCTGCGGCGGCGGCATCAGTTCGGTGAATTTCGCGGCAGCATCGGTGATGTCGGGGATGGAAGATTGCGTCATTGCCGGCGGCACCGAGATGATGAGCTACACCGCCGCCTATGCCGCCGAACAGGCGAACGCCGGCCTGCCGCCGCGCCTGATGGGGTCGGGCCACGAAGCGCTGGACGAACTCCACCCGCAGTCGCACCAAGGCGTTTGCGGCGACGCGATCGCGACGATCGAGGGCATCAGCCGCGAGGACCTCGACGCGCTCGCACTGGTCAGCCAGCAGCGCGCCGACCGCGCAATCAAGGAAGGCCGTTTCGCAAAATCGGTCGTCCCTGTGCTCAACCCCGACGGTAGCGTCGCGCTCGACCATGAGGAATTTCCCCGGCCGGAAACCACCGCCGAAGGTCTTGCCGCGCTGAAGCCCAGCTTCGCCGGGCTTGCCGATTTCGACCTTGGCGGCGGCTTCACCTTCCGCAAGCAGATCAATCGCCGCTATCCCGATCTCGAAATCCAGCACTTCCACCATGCAGGCAATTCGTCGGGCGTCGTCGACGGCGCCGCCGCAGTGCTGCTGACGTCGAAGGCCTATGCCGAAAAGAACGGACTGAAGCCCCGCGCGCGCATCGTCGCCTATGCCAATATCGGGGACGATCCGACCCTGATGCTGAACGCGCCGGTTCCCGCAGCGAAAAAGGTTCTCGAAAAGGCGGGCCTGACCAAGGACGACATCGACGTCTGGGAAATCAACGAGGCGTTCGCCGTCGTTGCCGAGAAGTTCATTCGCGACCTCGACCTCGATCGCGAGAAGGTGAACATCAACGGCGGCTCGATGGCGCTCGGCCATCCGATCGGCGCCACCGGATCGATCCTGATCGGCACGGCGCTCGACGAGCTGGAGCGTTCGGGCGGCCGCTATGGCCTCGTCACCATGTGCGCAGCGGGCGGGATGGCGCCGGCGATCATCATCGAGCGTGTTTGATCGCGCGTCCTCAGAACGGCCCGCGCACGGCGATCGTCCGTGCCGGGTTGTACAGGTTGAGGAACATTGTCTTGCCGTCGGGCGCGAAGCACACGCCCGAAACCTTGGTCTGCGCGGTCACCCGCGCGAAGGGATAGACCTTCCCTTCGCGCGTGACGCCGCGCAGCCAGTTGTCGGGCTTGCTGCCGCGCCGGTCTTCGCAAACGACAAGGTCGCCATTCGGCGCGACGCTGAGGTTGTCGCCGAAACTGAAATGTTCGGGGTCGGTCGTCTCGACGAACAATTGCAGCTGCCCCGGCTGCGCCGCTTTGTCCGCCGTACCTTCGGTCGGCGAAGGGCGATAGCGCATGATCTGGCCACGCCGCGCCGGACCGCCCGATGTACAGGTGAAATAGATTTCGCCGTCGCCGGCATGAACGCCCTCGCCGCGCGCGAAGATCGACGCACCGGCCCGCGCGCCCCGCTTGCGAAGGTCGTCCTTGGGGCTCTCGACCTCGTCGAGGTCGACCCAGCGGACATCGTGCCAGCCGCCGCTCGCCAACGCGGGGCGCGACCAGTTGCGCGTATCGGCCAGCGCCGGATCGACAAGTGCGAGCGCCTGCAAGCGGCCGCCCTTGTGGAGCTGACCCGGGACGGCGGGCAGGAAGCGATAGAAGAGGCTGTCCTGCCGGTCCTCGGTCATATAGATCGCGCCGCTCTTCGGATCGCAAACGGCGGCCTCGTGGTTGAAGCGCCCCATCGCCTTGATCGGTTCCGCACTGACCAGCCTTCCCGGAGCGACCGGAATTTCGAACACCCAGCCATGGTCTTCCTTATGCAGCCCGCCTCCGCGAGAAACATCTTCCTCGCAGCTCAGCCAAGTGCCCCACGGCGTCATCCCGCCCGAGCAATTATAGATGGTGCCGACCAGCGCGAGATACTGTTCCTCGACTGCAAGGCTCGCAGGGTCGAGGATCAATGTCGAGACACCGCCGGGGAGCGCTTCGCCGCTGCCGGCGCGATAGCAGTCGAACGCCGCCGCATCGCCGCTCGCTCCGACCGGGCAGGCGCCCTGCTTCAATTCGTCGGCGCCGAGCTCATGGTTGCGCATCAGGCACAGGCGGCCATCGGACAGCGTCGTGCAGCCCATGCCATCGGCGCTGTTGGGGACGCGGCGACCGTCACTCATCGTCTGCCCGAATTGCGAAACTATCTTGTACGAAAAGCCCGGCGGCAGATCGAGGATGTGTGCAGGATCGGGGATCGGCGTCCCGAAACCCTGTCCTTCGGCCAGCATCGCGGCGGCGACATGGCGGCTGTGAAGCGCGAGGCCGGCGAAGGCGGTGGCCATCAGGCCCCTGGCAAAGCCCCGGCGGTCGAGTGCGATGGATGCCCGTTCCATGGCGGCGCGATAGGGGTGCACGGTGACATGCCGACTGCAAAAGTCTGACAGTTCGGCGACATTTTGAAGTTCATTGGCATATTAGCGCAACATTCAGAGGGCCCAAAGGCCCCGCAAAGGAGACGAGAGACATGACCGGACCGCTGCAAGGCATACGCATCATAGAGTTCGCCGGGATCGGCCCCGGGCCTTTCTGCGGCATGATGCTCGCCGACCATGGCGCCGAAGTAATCCGCATCGATCGTCCGGGCGGCTTTATGGATCCGCGCGACCCGCTGTCACGGAGCCGCGCCTCGATCGTGCTCGATATGAAGAACCCCGACGCTGTCCAGGCGGCGCGCGACCTCTGCAAGAGCGCCGACGGGATCATCGAGGGCTTTCGTCCCGGCGTTATGGAACGGCTCGGCCTTGGTCCCGAGGTGCTGCTCGCCGACAATCCTAAGCTGGTCTATGGCCGGATGACGGGCTGGGGCCAGTTCGGTCCCTACTCGCAGGCTGCCGGTCACGACATCAACTATATCGCGCTCTCGGGTGTGCTGCACACGGTGGGCCGCGCGGGTGAGAAGCCCGTGCCGCCGGTCAATTATGTGGGCGACTTCGGCGGTGGCGGCATGATGCTCGCCTTCGGAATGGCCAGCGCGCTCGTCCATGCCGCGAAGACCGGCGAGGGTCAGGTGATCGACTGCGCGATGACCGACGGATCGGCGCTGCTCGCGGGCATGACGTGGGGCTTCCTCGCCGCAGGACGCCTCAAGGATGAGCCCGGCGTCAACCTGCTCGATACGGGCGCGCATTTCTATGACACCTACACCTGTTCGGACGGCAAGTTCATCTCGATCGGGTCGATCGAGCCGCAATTCTATGCCTTGCTGCGCGAGAAAACCGGGCTCGACCAGGATCCGTCGTTCGACCCGCAGATGGATCCGTCGCAATGGGGGCCGCTGAAGGACAAACTCACCGCATTGTTCGCGACGAAGACCCGCGACGAATGGTGCGCGCTCATGGAGATGACCGACGTGTGCTTTGCGCCGGTCCTGTCGCTCGCCGAAGCGCCGCAGCATCCGCACAACGTCGCGCGCGAAACCTTCCTGACCGTGGGCGGCGCTACGCAGCCCGCCCCGGCGCCGCGCTACTCGGCGACCTCGAATGACGCGCCGCGCCCAGCCCCCGCCGTGGGCACCGACAGCAATGCCGTTCTGGCCGCGATCGGCTACGACGCAAGCCGTATCGCGATCCTGCGCGAAAGCGGCGCGGTGCGCTGACCGGCTTTCGATGGCCGGGCGCCGTAGCGCGTCCGCTCGCCATCCTTGGCTTGCAACCATGTCCCGCGAGGCATAGCCTGCTCCGCGCAACAGGAGAGATTTTGATGGGTGAGTTTCTGAGTGTCGAGCGGCGGGGCAAGATCGCGATCCTGACGATGATCAAGCCCGAGAGCATGAACGCGATCGGCACGCACGAGGATTGCCAGGACATCATCGAAACGCTCCGCGCGCTGGGCGACGACCGCGGCGTCAGCGCGATCATCCTGACCGGCAGCGGCAAGGCCTTCAGTGCCGGCGGAAATCTGAAAGGCATGAAGGACCGTCAAGGCATCGGAGTTCTCGACCAGCCCGATTCCACCCGCAGCAATTACCGCAAGGGCGTGCAGGCGGTGATCCGCGCGCTGATGGACTGCGAAGTGCCGATGATCGCCGCGGTCAACGGCCATGCGATCGGGCTCGGCTGCGATCTCGCTTGCACCTGCGACATCCGGATCGCCGCCGAGAGCGCGAAGTTCGCGTGCAGCTTCATCAAGGTCGGGATCGTCCCCGGCGACGGCGGGGCTTGGCTCCTCCAGAAGGTCCTCGGCTATCCGCGCGCCGCCGAACTGTTCCTGACCGGCGACCGCTTCGACGCGGCGACCGCGAAGGATTATGGCCTCGTCACCGAAGTCGTTCCCGATGCCGAACTGCTCGACCGCGCCGTTGCGATCGCCGAGCGCATCGTCTGCAACCCGCCGCGCGCGCTGCGGCTGACCAAGCGGCTCCTCCGCGAGGCCCAGCATAGCCGGATGAGCGACATCCTCGAGCTCAGCGCCGCCTATCAGGCGATCGTCCACGAAACCGCCGACAACCGGGAGGCGATCAACGCCTTTGTCGAGAAGCGGGATCCGGTGTTTACAGGAGACTGATCATGCTCGCCGAGCGCGTCCTGCCCCTGTCGGGCATTCACAATTTCCGCGACTATGGCGGCTATGCCGTCGAAGGCGGCGGACGATTGCGCGATGCGACGCTATGGCGCTCGGCGCACCATGAGGCCGCCAGCGACGAGGATCTGATCGCGCTCGACAAGCTGGGCATCCAGACCATCATCGACCTGCGCGGCGACGACGAGCGCGAACTGCATCCGTGCCGCCGCTCCGAGAATTTCGCAGGGCGCGTGCTGTTCGCGGGCGGGATCACCGCGGGCCTCGCGCCGCATTTGCAGGCCGCGGGCGGTGCGATCGATGCCGAGACGGCGCGCGCGCGGATGATTGATACCTACGCCGGGATGCCGTACCGGCCCGCACTGGTCGCGACGCTGCGGCTCTATCTGGCGGCGCTGGCAGACGCCGACGCGCCGACCCTTGTCCACTGTGTGGCGGGCAAGGACCGCACGGGCTTTGCCGTCGCGATCGTCCACCGGCTGCTCGGCGTCCACGAGGACGATCTGATGCAGGACTATCTGCTCACCAACACCGCCGGGAAGATCGACGAGCGGATTGCGCAGGGCGCGGCGCATATCCGCATGCGGTACGGCGCCGAGATCAAGGACGATGCGATCCGCGCGCTGATGTCGGTCAACCCCGCCTATCTGGACGCGGCGCTGGCGACGGTGCGACGCGATCACGGCGATGTCGCGACCTATGCCGAGACGGTACTCAATCTGACGCCGAATAGGCGCGAGGCGATGATCGACAAGCTGGTGGCGTAGGCCGGGCGCGGGGCGGGCTAGCCCCCCTTGACCAGCACCCCGCCCTTCACCACCGCGTCGACGCTTTCGAGCTGGCGGACATCGGTCAGCGGGTCGCCGTCGACAGCGATGATGTCGGCGTAGCGGCCGACCTGAATGGCCCCGACGTCTTTCTCGCGTCCCAGCGCTTCGGCGCCGTTGCGCGTCGCGGCCTGGATCGCCTGCAGCGGCGTCATTCCATATTCGACCATCACGCGGAACTGCTTGCCGACGTCGCCGTGCGGCATCACGCCCGCGTCGGAGCCGAACACCATCCGCACGCCCGCCTTGTGCGCCTTGCGGAAATTGTCGCGCTGAATCTGCGCGATCTCGCGGTCCTTGCGAAGATTGTCCTCGAGCACGCCGTTCTTCGCGCCCTCGGCCTGCGTATATTCGGTGTTGTAGATGTCCATCGAAAACC
The DNA here is from genome assembly GCF_001468265.1 of Sphingopyxis sp. H050. Lineage (GTDB taxonomy): Bacteria > Pseudomonadota > Alphaproteobacteria > Sphingomonadales > Sphingomonadaceae > Sphingopyxis. Next base: position 518,651 of record NZ_LNRZ01000002.1, read on the forward strand.
ACACCGGCTGTTTGCGCGCCAGCGCCATGCGGATGCCCTCGTCGTCGAGCAGGCTCACATGTTCGATCGTATCGATGCCGGCGGCGATGGCCGCGCGGATGCCCGCCGCGCCATGCGCGTGCGCGGCGACGCGCAGGCCCCATTGATGCGCCTCATCAGCGATCGCGCGCAGTTCCACCTCGGAAACCTGTAGCTGCCCAGGCTCCGTATTGCGCGAGAAGACGCCGCCGGTGGCGCAGACCTTGATCACCTCGGCGCCATATTTACGCTGGCGGCGGACCTGATAGCGGAATTCTTCGGGGCCGTCGGCAACGCCCTCTTCCTTGCCGTCCTTCTTTTCCAGGCTTGGCGGCAGATAGGTGCTGTCGCAATGCCCCCCGGTCGCGCCCAGCGCATAGCCCGCGGGAACGATCCGCGGACCCGTCGCATAGCCGGCGTCGATGGCCTGCTTCAGGCCGATGTCGTTGCGGTCGCCCGACCCGACGTTCCGCACGGTGGTGAAGCCTGCGCCCAACATGTCGTTCGCATTCTTGACCGCCGTCATGCCCCAGAAGCTGTCGGTGAATTCGAGCCCGCGATAGCCGCCGATGTCGGCAGGTCCATCGAGGTGGACATGCATGTCGATCAGTCCGGGCAGCAACGTCTTGTCGCCCAGATCGATATGCTTGACGTTCGACCCCCAACGCACCGTGCGCGCGTCGGCAATGCCGGTGATACGGCCGTCGGCGCCGACGAAGATCGCAGGATAGTCGACCGTCTTTCCGGTCAGCACATCGACATAGCGTGCGGCGGTGATCACGGTCTGTCCGGCGCCGTCCTGTGCCTGCACCGAAACCGCAAAAAGCGCCGACGAACCCAAAGCGATTCCCCGCAGAAAACTGCCGAACTTTACTTGCGATTGCATATTTGATCCGCCTGTTGTGTGTGCCCTGCCAGAGGAATGGCAAATCGGGACTTTTTAGGACAGCGGAATTTTCAGGCGGCCGCGATTTTATGCTGCGCCAGATAATCATAGCCGGGTCGGCAGGCATCGGCGACGGCCCGCGCCGCGGCGGTCAGTTCGGGCTGCGGCTTGTCGGGCGCGCCGAAACCGGTACTCGATGCCACTGCGTCGTACCAATGCGAGGCCCACACCCCGTCGGTCTGGTGAATGCCGGGCTCCCAGCGCAGCATGGCCGGGTTCCAGTCGATCCCGAGCGCGGCGCACAATTTCTGCAGCATCGCAGACGGATCGCGCAGGATGTCGGCGCTGTCGATCACCGGCGGTGCATGGCCAAGCCGATCGGCTTCGCGATCGAAGAACTCGACCTGCCTGTCGGTGCCAAGATGATCGGGCCGCACGGCGACGCGCTTCGCCGCATAGCTCGCGACGACGCGCGCGGGATCGCGGATCAGGAAGGCGTGGCGAAGCCCGGGCAGGTCATGGTGCGCGATCGGTCCGACCATATGATGCGCCATATGCTTCTGATACCAGATCGGCGTGCCCGCGGGATTTGGTCCCGACATGCTGCGCGCGACACGATGCCAGTCGCAGTCCATCGACGCCATCACGTCGTCCATCATCGGCTGCGGATCGCCGGTTTCGCGAAGATACGCGCCGTAGAAGGGTTCGTCGGTCACGAAGGTATCGGCGCGACTGCCGAAGCTGCGCATCATCGCGGTCGACAGGTTGCGCGGTCCCGACCACATTGCGATGCGGATACAGTCGGTCACGGACGGCCGCGGCCTGTGATGTCGCTCTCGATCAGCGTCTTGTAGAGCGTCTGCAATCGCTCGACCATCGGCCCCCTGCCCTCGGTCAGCTTTCGCCCGTCGATCGTGTGCGCTGGGACGACACCAGCGAAGGTGCCCGTGACGAACGCCTCGTCGGCACCATAGACATCGGTGAGCGAGAAATTCTTCTCATACACCGGAATGCCATTCTCGCGGCAGATACGGATGACATTGCCGCGCGTGATACCGCCGAGGCAGTAATCGCCGCTCGATGTCCACACTTCGCCTCTGCGCACGATGAAGAAATGGGTCGAATTGCACGTCGCGACGAAGCCGTGCGGATCGAGCATCAGTCCCTCGTCGGCACCCGCCTGCGCCGCCTGAATGCAGGCGGTGATGCAGTTGAGCTTCGAGTGCGAATTAAGCTTCGGATCCTGCACCGCCGGGTCGCCGCGACGGACGTGAACGGTAAACAGCGACAGGCCTTTTTCGACCGTGGCGGGCAGCGGATCCTTATGCTCGGCGATGATGACGATCGTCGCGGGCGAAATAACGACGCGGGGGTCCTGATAGGGGGTCGAGCGAATGCCGCGCGTGACCATCAGCCGGATATGGCAGGCGTCCATGCCGTTCGCATCGATGGTGTCATAAAGCCGCTGTTCGAGCTGAGCGCGCGATATGCCGATGTCCATCGCGATCGCTTTCGCACCCTCCCACAATCGGTCCAGATGCTGATCGAGGAAGGCCATCCGCCCTTTGTGGACGCGAATTCCCTCCCACACGCCGTCGCCGAGCATGAAGCCGCTATCGAAGACCGATACCGTCGCCTGCGCGCGCGGGATCAGGTCGCCGTTGACGTTGATGAGGATTGCGTCGTTGCGCGGATCGGGGACGAAGTCGTGCGTGCCTTGAGCCATGCGGCGACACTAGCCGCCGCGGCGCGCGTGTCGAGGGGTCAGACGCCCTTGCGGCCGAAACCGCCCGGTCGCGGTGCGAAGGGACGCAGGTCGTCGCTCACCGCATCACTCGCGATCGGCGGCGGCAGCGCGCTGTCGCGATTGCGCATATAGTTGGCGAAGGCCGCGTCGGCGTCGAAGCCCTCGGTTTCGAGCGGGGGATCGCCGCCGGCGGCGGCGCCGGGAACGCGGTTCGCGCCGGTCAGGATGCGGATCAGCTTGACGATCACGGGCAGCGACAGAATGACGCCGACAAAGGTAAGCCCCATGACCGTCGGGCCAAGCCCGATGTTGGCGATGCCTTCCGCAGAGCCGCCGCCGACGCCCGTGAAATACCACAGCATCACGCCGATATAGGCCGCCGGGATCAGGGCAAAGGCCCAGCTGAACGCACCGCTGAAAAAGCGCATCGGAAATCCTTCCTGCCGATACAGCTCCCTCTAACCAAGAATGCTTACGATAATGTTTTCGCCGGGCGCGAGGCCCACCAGACGCCGAGCATCGCAAAGGCTGCGCCGAGCATCGTCCCGCCGGCGATATCGCTGGCCCAATGAACGCCAAGCATGATGCGCGAGAACGCGTTGAGAACGATCACCGCGAGAGCCAGCGCCCAGGCGAAGGGCCGCCAGCGCGGCGGCGCCAGCCAGGCGAGCAGCAGATAGACGACCGCGGCGCTCGTCGCGTGGCCGCTGGGATAGGAAAAGCTCGTCTGATGGTCGAGATGCTCGATCAGATCGGGCCGCGCACGGCCGAAGCCCAGCTTGATCAGGCTCGATGCAAGGTTCGAGAGCAAGGACGCACCGCCCAGCGCCACGGCGCAGCGTGGGCCGCACCAGCGCCACACGACGCCGCAGAGCAGGATGACGATAATCCAGCGCGGCGTCCCGCCGCCGATCCAGCTGACGGCCTGCATGAAGGCGATGACCGCGGGGCTGCTCGTGCCGACATGCAGCACCAGCCCGGTCGAGATGCTGAGGTCCATCGTCTGCGTCCACCCCGCGACGACTGCGAAGCCGAGCAGGACGACACCGACGAACAATAGGGCGGCGGCGATGAGGAAGCGCGCGGATTTGGTGATGGGCCTGTTCCTCAAGTCAGAGAAACTCGCACAAAGCCACAAGGCCACAAAGGATCTCTAAACCCGTTCGCCCTGAGCTTGTCGAAGGGCCGTCCTTTCTTCGGCGGTGAAAGAAGAACGGTGCTTCGACAAGCTCAGCACGAACGGCAATGGGGGTCTCTTTGTAGCTTCGTGGCTTCGTGCGGGTCAAAATCAGATATGCAAAGGCCGTCCGAATGCCGCGAGCACACCCTCATGCATCGTTTCACTCAGCGTCGGGTGCGGGAAGACGGTGCCTATGAAATCATCCTCGACCAGCTCGGCGGTCTTGCCGATCGTATAGCCCTGAATGAGCTCGGTCACCTCGGCGCCGATCATGTGCGCGCCGAGCAGTTCGCCGGTCTTGGCGTCGAACACCGTCTTGGTGAAGCCTTCGGATTCGCCGAGCGCAATCGCCTTGCCGTTGCCGATGAAGGGGAAGGTGCCGGCCTTGACCTCGTAACCGAGTTCCTTCGCCTTCGCCTCGGTCAGTCCGACGCTGGCAATCTGCGGGCGGCAATAGGTGCAGCCCGGGATGTTGCGCGGGTCCATCGCGTGCGGGTGATTGCCCGCGATCGCCTCGACCGAAATCACCGATTCGTGCATCGCCTTGTGCGCGAGCCACGGCGGCGCGGTGACGTCCCCGATCGCCCAGATGCCGGGGACATTGGTGCGGCACATCGCGTCGGTGTCGATATGGCCCTTGGTCGTCTTCACGCCGAGCGCTTCGAGGCCGATATTCTCGGTGTTCGGGACGATGCCGATCGCGACGATCGCGTGGCTGAATTCGGCGCTTTCGACCTTGCCGTCCTTGCCCTTGATCTTCGCCGACACGCCGGTTGCAGTGGCTTTCAGTTCCTCGACCCCGGCGCCGGTGTAGATCGTCATGCCCTGCTTCTTGAGCTGCTTTTCGAGGAAAGCCGAAACGTCGGCATCCTCGACGGGCACGAGCCGGTCGAGCATTTCGACGACGGTCACGTCGCAGCCCATATCGCTGTAGAAGCTCGCAAATTCGATCCCGATTGCGCCCGATCCGATGACGAGCAATTTCTTTGGCATTTCGGGTGGGACGAGCGCGTGGCGATAGGTCCAGATGCGCTTGCCGTCGGCGGGCGCGAACGGCAGGTCGCGGGCGCGGGCGCCGGTCGCGACGATGATGTTCTTGGCGGATAGGGTCTCGCTGCCCTTCTCACCCTTCACTTCCAGCTTGCCCGGCGCGGTGAGCTTGCCCTCGCCCATATGGACGGTGATCTTGTGCTTCTTCATCAGGAAGGCGACGCCCTGACTGAGCTGCTTCGCAACGCCGCGGCTGCGTTTTACGACGGCGTCGATGTCGGCGCTGATCTGCTGTGCGATCAGGCCGTAGTCGCCGGCATGCTGCATATAATGATAGATTTCGGCCGAGCGCAGCAGCGCCTTGGTCGGGATGCAGCCCCAGTTGAGGCAGATGCCGCCGAGATTCTCGCGCTCGACGATCGCGGTTTTCAGGCCCAATTGGGCCGCACGGATCGCCGCGACATAGCCGCCGGGGCCCGAGCCGAGGACGATGAGGTCGTAATTGGTGTCGGCCAAGCGACTATTCCTTTCCGCGAAACATGGTCATTGAAATGTTGCCCAGGCGCCAAATGCCAAGGCCGGGGCAAGCCAGAGGCGAGCGAATAGGATCGACAGCGAGCCGGCTTCGCCCTTCCGGAGGCGAAGGCCCAGCCATGCCGCGATGATAGCCCAGCAACCGATAGCCACGATCCAGGGTCTCGATTCCGCCCAGTCGGGCTCGGTCAGCATCTGCGGCGTAATCACCATCAGCGCCACCAAGGTGCCCGCGCCAAAAAAGGCGAGCACCAAGCCGAGCGCCGATTGACGCGACCCGAGATAGTCGGGCAGCGCCGGATCGCTCTCCGTCATTACGCCACCAGCCCCAGCGGGCTTTCCACCAGTTCCTTGAAGGTCTTCATCAGCAGCGCGCCGTCGGCGCCGTCGATCGCGCGGTGGTCGAAGCTGCCGGTCGCCGACATGACGGTCGCGATCGCCAGCGCATCGTCGACCACATAGGGGCGCTTCTCGCCCGCGCCGATCGCCATGATCATCGCTTGCGGCGGATTGATCACCGCGGTGAACTGCTTGATCCCCATCATGCCCATGTTCGAGATCGAGGCGGTGCCGCCCTGATATTCGCTGGGCTGGAGCTTGCCTTCCTTCGCCTTCGCCGCGAGTTCGGCCATTTCGGTCGAGATTTTCGACATCGACTTGCCGCCGGCATCGACGATGATCGGGGTGATCAGGCCGCCGGGGATGCTGACCGCGACCGAGATGTCGGCGCGCTTGTAAAAACGCATCACGTCGCCCCCGAAGCTGACGTTGCACGACGGCACGCGCTCGAGCGCGACCGCGAGCGCCTTGATCAGCATGTCGTTGACGCTGAGCTTGACGCCGCGGCCTTCGAGGCTGGCGTTGAGCTCCCCGCGCAGCTTCAGCAGCGCGTCGAGGCGGATATCGACGGTCAGGTAGATGTGCGGCGATTCCTGCATCGACTGGCTGAGGCGGCGCGCGATGGTCTTGCGCATGCCGCTGAGCTTTTCATCCTCGTGCGGGATGCCGAAATCGGGGATCGGGCCGGCCGCAACGGGTGCCGGTGCGGCGGCAGGGGCGGCGGCGGGCGCCGCGGCGGCAGGCGCTGCTGTCGCGGCAGGAGCGGCCGTGCCAGCCGGGGCGCCTTCCAGGTCGTCCTTGACGATGCGGCCGCCGGGGCCGGTGCCCTTGATCGTCGAGAGATCGATCCCCCTTTCGGCGGCGAGGCGCTTGGCGAGCGGGCTGGCCTTGATGCGGTCGCCCGATGCGACGGGCGCAGCCTTCTCCGTCGCCCCCGCGAAGGCGGGGGCCGCTGGAGTTGGTGCACTATTGCTAGCGGCCCCCGCCTTCGCGGGGGCGACGTCTTTAGTTTCAACGGGAGCAGGCGAAATCGCCGCGGGTGCAGCCTTCGCACTCGATGCATCCTCACCCTCGCCCGCGATCACCGCGATGACGGTGCCGACCTTGACCCCATCGGTGCCTTCGGGGACGAGAATCTGGCGGACGACGCCCTCGTCGATCGCTTCGAACTCCATCGTCGCCTTGTCGGTCTCGATCTCGGCGAGCAGGTCGCCCGATTTGACCGCGTCCCCCTCTTTCACCAGCCATTTGGCGAGCGTACCCTCCTCCATCGTCGGCGAAAGGGCGGGCATTTTGAGTTCGATCGGCATCGTCGCTATTTTCCCTCGATCTTTATAGGCGCGAGTCTTGCAGGCGGTGCCTGCCGCTACGGATTGTTCCTCGCCATAAGACTTGCTCGGGTCAAGGTCCAGCGGGGCAACTTGCCTTTCATACGAATGTGACGCACTCTCCACGCACAAAAAGCATAGCAGGGGTCGGGGCGATGCGGACGTATCTGGTGGTGATCGACGACAGCCCCGAGGCGAGTCTGGCGCTGCGTTTCGCGGCGCGGCGCGCGGCGCGGACGGGCGGCGGGGTTGCGGTGCTCGCGATCATCGCGCCACAGGATTTTGTCGCCTTCGGCGGCGTCCAGGCGACGATCGAGGCCGAAGCGCGCGAACATGCCGAACACCTGATCGCCGCCGCCGCCGACGCCGTGCAGCAGGACGCGGGGATCACTGCGCAGACGTGGATCCGGTCGGGCAAGCCGGTCGAGGTCGTACGCGAGGCGATCGGCGAGAATGACGAGATTGCGGCGCTGGTGCTGGCCACGGCGGCAAGCGGCGCGCCGGGGCCGCTGGTCGCGCATTTCACCGGACAGGACGCGGGAATCCTCCCCTGCCCGGTGATGATCGTGCCGGGCGGGATCGATATCGCCCGGCTCGATGCGCTGAGCTAGGGTCAGGACCCACTAATTACGCGATCGAGGCGTCGAAATGGCGAAGATATTGGGTTCGGGCGGGCGCAGCGGGTAGCATCGCTACCCGCAAGGCCGCACGGACCCAAGATCGAAGCCATTTCGGCGTCCCTGCGGGATTTGGCCAATTTTGTCCATGGCCGCGTCGGCGAGCCTAGGAATATGCCTATATGCCTGCGTCTCGCCTCCTAGCCCTGAACAAAATTGGCTCAAACCTCGATCGCGTAATTAGTAGGTCCTGACCCTAGGCAGCCGCCGCGCGCGGCAGGGCGGCCGCGCCCTTTGCTTCCAGAAGGGCCAGATCGAGGACAAGGAGCGCCTGCACCGCGACGACCGCGATGCCGAGCCAGCTCATCTGCCCGGCAAAGACCGCAAGCACCGCGAAACTGGCGACGACCCACCCAAGATTGCCGACCGCGATCAGGTTGGCGAGCCCCTTGCTCGGCGGCTTCTGGTTCGCGACGAACAGCATGAGCGCCGCCGACGGCAGCCCGATCCAGCCCGCGACGGTCACGACGCCCGAGGGGAGGCCGAGAAGCGCGGCGACCGTCGCGGTGGCGAACACGCACAGCAGGAACAGCGCCCCGCACGTGATCGCATCGATGATGAGAATATTCTTGAGGTTGAAATAGGTCATGGCGGTTCTCCTTTCGACCCCAGCCAAATGGAACCCGAATTGAATGGCGTCGATTACGCGCGAGGTAATGGAAATCGGAAAGGCGCTGGGCTAGCGGGACTGGCGAAGGAGATGGTCATGCAAGTCGCACCGCTTGGCGAACAGCTTCGCGAATGGCGCACGCGCCGCCGAATGAGCCAGATGGACCTGGCGCTCGACACCGAAATGTCGACGCGGCACCTGAGCTTCATCGAAACCGGGCGGTCGAAGCCGAGCGCCGCGATGCTGCAACGGATCGCCGACTGCCTGGAGGTGCCGCACCGCGCGCGCAACGCGCTGCTGCTCGCGGCGGGCTATGCGCCCGACTATGCCGAGCGCCCGCTCGACAGCCCCGAGATGGCGGGGATGAAGACGATCGTCGAACATGTGTTGAAGGGGCATGAGCCGTACCCCGCGCTAGCGGTCGACCGGCACTGGAACATGGTCTCGGCGAACGATGCGATCGCGATCCTGATCGAGCAGGTGGCGCCTGCGCTGCTAGCGCCGCCGGCAAATGTGCTGCGCATCGCGCTGCATCCCGACGGGCTCGCGCCGCAGATCGTCAACCATGCGATGTGGCGCGCGCATATCCTGCACCGGCTCGACCTGCAGGTCGAGGCAAGCGCCGATGCGCAGCTCGCCGCGCTGCGCGAGGAGATTGCGGGCTATCCAGCCCAGGCGAACGACAATGATGTCGGCGCGGTCAGCAGCATCGCGGTGCCGCTGGTGCTCGACACGGTCGCGGGGCGGATCAGCTTCGTGTCGACGGTGACGATCTTCGGCACGCCGGTGGATATTACCTTGTCGGAGCTGGCGATCGAAGCCTTCTTTCCGGCGGATGCGGAGAGTGCGGCGTTGCTCGCGCGGTTGCCAGCCAAATAGCCAAACATTGTCATTCCCGCGAAAGCGGGAACCCAGTTTGCAAAGGCCGTCCGCCCAACTCCGGGTTCCCGCTTCGCGGGAATGACGAATAAGGGCGTTAGCGCTTTCGCCCCTGATGGCGGATATTGCCCGGCCGCCCGCGTTTGCCGACCATATGCTTGCCGGCCTTATCCTTGCCCTTCACCCCGTCACGGCGCGGCGGGCGGTTGCGGAAGCCACCCTCGGGCGCGTCCGGGAGCTCGAAGCGCAATGCGCCACTGATCGGATTGGCCTCGATCAAGCGCAGATCGAGCCGCTGGCCGATCGAATAGCTCACCCGGCCATGCTCGCTGTCGAGCGTCCGCGCCGCCTCGTCATAGAAAAAGCGCTCGCTGCCCAGCGTTGAGACCGGCACCAGCCCGTCGCCGCCGAGCCCGTCGACGGTCGCGAAAAAGCCGAACGGCTGCACGCCGGTGATCCGCGCGGGCACGATCTCACCCGTCTTCGTCGCGAGATAGGCCGCGACATAACGGTCGATCGTCTCGCGCTCGGCCTCCATCGCGCGGCGCTCGAGCGCGCTGATCGCTTCGCCGATGCGCGACAGGCCTTTGCGGTCGGCTTCGCCCAGTCCCGTCCGCTCGGGCAAACCCTTGGGCTTGCCCGGAACTTCGAGGCGATAGCTGTCGACGAGCGCGCGGTGGACGATCAGGTCGGCGTAGCGGCGGATCGGCGAGGTGAAATGCGCGTAGGAGCCGAGCGCCAAACCGAAGTGGCCCGAGTTAGCGGGACCGTAATAGGCCTGCGTCTGGCTGCGCAGGATCGCTTCCATCAGTTGCGGCAGGCGGTCGTCGCCCGAGAAGCCGTCGATCAGCCGGTTGAACACCGCGGGCGTGATCACTTGCCCCAGCGCAAAGCTCTGTTCGAAGGTTTCGAGATAGTCCTTCAGGCTGACCAGCTTCTCGCGGCTCGGCGGCTCGTGGATGCGGTACATCACGGGCGATTTCTTCGCCTCGAGCGCCTTCGCCGCGGCGACGTTCGCCGCGATCATGTAATCCTCGATCAGCCGCATCGAATCGAGCCGCTCGCGCACGCGGATTTCGGCGATGTTCCCGGCCTCGTCGAGCCGCACCTGCCGCTCCGGCAAATCGAGGTCGAGCGGCGCGCGAGCGGCGCGCGCCTTCGCGAGTACCGCCCAGCAACCCCAGAGATTCCGGAGCGTGGGTAGCACGTCGGCGTCCCAGCCCTCGTCGGGCGCATCGGCATCATAGGCCGCCTGCGCGCGCTCATAGGCGATGTTTGCGCGCAGCCGCACCAGCGCCCGCGTGAAACGCCACGACGTCACCTTGCCATGCCTGTCGATCGTCAAATGGCACGCCATCGCCGCGCGATCCTGTCCGGCTTTCAGCGAGCAGACGCCCGCAGACAAGGTTTCGGGAAGCATCGGCACGACCTGATCGGGGAAATAGACGCTGTTGCCGCGCCGCCGCGCCTCGCGGTCGAGCGCGCTGTCGGCGCGGACATAGTAGCTGACGTCGGCAATCGCGACGATCGCCTTCCATCCGCCCTTGTTCTTCTCGTCCTCGTCGGGGATCGCCCAGACGGCATCGTCATGGTCGCGCGCGTCGATCGGGTCGATCGCTACAATCGGCAGGTCGCGCAGATCCTCGCGGCCGTCGGGGGTGAGCGGAAGTTTGGCCGCGCGTTCGGCCTCGTCCAGTGTTTCGTCGGTGAAGACATGCGGGATTTCATGCCGGGCGATCGCAATCATGCTCAGCGAACGCGGCGCGAAGGGATCGCCGATGACAGCGATCACGCGCGCCTTGGTCGCCGGGCCGCGACCCGAAAGCTCGGCCCGTACGAGATCGCCGATTTGCGCGTCGCCCATCTCGGACACCGCGAAATCGAAGCGCGCGCGTTTGTCGGCAGGACGGAGCCAGGTCATCGGCTTGCCGCCGGGGCCGGTGTCGGTCACCAGCACGCCGATAAACGTCTCGCCGCCTGCCTGCAGCTTCTTCATCGGATGCGCGACATGGCCGCTGCCGCGCTCTTCGGTGCGCGACAGGATACGATCGCCGATCCCGAGCGCGCCTTTGCGGCCCTTTTCCATGACGCGGAGGCGCGGCGCAGGACCGGCGCCTTCCCAGCGGTCGGGCACCGCCCAGACGACATCGCCCTCGACCGCGGCCACCCGCAGCACGGTAACCTTCGGCAAGCCGCCATGCTTGTGGAAGGCCCGCCCCGGCGCCATGTCGACGAACCCCTCGTCGGTCATGTCCTTGAGCAGCGCCTTCAGCGCGATCTTGTCGGCGCCGTGCAGCCCGAAGTGCTTGGCAATCTCGCGCTTGCCGACCGCGCCCGGGCTGTCGGCGATGAGGCGCAGGATCTGCTCGCGCGAAGGAAGGCCGGGTTGCGGCTTGGGTTTTTTCATCGCGCGATGCTTAGAGGATTCACGCGAAGACGCGAAGACGCGAAGACGATGGTTGGGGCTGCGAGGCCCAATTCTCCATCAGGCGATGCGGAGAAACGCGGCGCCAAATAGGTAACGCCGCTTTGCGGCAACCACGCCCTCTTCGCGCCTTCGCGTCTTTGCGCGAACAAAATCAATAGGTCCGCCCGATGAGCACGCGTTCGACGGCGGGCTCGCCGGTGAAGAAGCAGGGGCCGTCGGCCGGCGCGGCGTCGAGCGGGGTGTTGCGCATCGTGAGTTTGAGCGCCTTCAACTGCTCGACGATCCCGTCGAGAACCGCGCCGGTCGGACGCGACCATTGCACCTCCACCCAGCCGACAAACTTGTCCTCGCCGGCATAATGCGCCGCAAGATCGGTCACGTCGCGGCGGATATTGGCGTGCAGACGCTCCTTCGCCTCCGCGTAGAGATTGTCCTGAATCTCGCCGAGCGTCGCGACCGCGGAGGCGACGAAATCGCCGCGCGGCACAAAGGCGCTGTTGAGCTTGCCATCATCCTTGTATAGCCGATCGCGGCGGATCACCGCGACATTGCCGCCGGCGACATCGCGCGGGCCGATTTCCAGGATGATCGGCGCGCCCTTCTTGACCCAGCCCCAACGCTTGGTCTGTGCCTTGTTGGCATTTGTGTCGAGCAGCACGCGCACGGGCTCGCGAAACGCATCCAGCGCCTTCAGCTCCCTTTCGAGCGACGCGCAATAGTCGAGGATCGCCTGATCCTCGTCATTGTCGCGCAGCATCGGCACGATCACGATCTGGTGCGGCGCGATGCGCGGCGGACAGCGCAGGCCGTCGTCGTCGCCATGCGTCATGATCACCGCGCCGATGGTGCGGGTCGAAAAACCCCAGCTGACGGTGTGACACAGGCTGTGGCCGCCTTCCTTGTCCTGGAAGCGGATATTGGCGGCTTCGGCGAAACCGGTGCCGAGATAATGCGAGGTGCCGGCCTGCAACGCCTTGCCGTCCTGCATCATCGCCTCGATCGAATAGGTTGCGGCGGCGCCCGGGAAGCGCTCATTTTCCGGCTTTTCGCCCGCGATCACCGGCAGCGCGAGCGCTTCCTCGGCGACCGAACGATAGAGTTCGAGCGCGCGCATCGTTTCGGCGAGCGCGTCTTCCTTGCTGTCGTGCGCGCTATGGCCCTCCTGCCACAGGAATTCGGCGGTGCGCAGGAACATGCGGGTGCGCATTTCCCAGCGCACGACATTCGCCCACTGGTTGACGCGCAGCGGCAGGTCGCGCCACGATTGCACCCAGCGGCTCATCGCGGCGCCGATCACGGTTTCGGACGTCGGGCGGACAATCAGCGGCTCCTCGAGCTTCGCCTCGGGATCGGGAATCAGCTTGCCCTTGCCGTCGGGGATCAGGCGGTGGTGGGTGACGACCGCCATTTCCTTGGCGAAACCATCGACATGGTCGGCTTCCTTTTCAAAGAAGCTCAAGGGGATGAAGAGCGGAAAATAGCAGTTGCGGACACCCATGTCCTTGATGCCCGCGTCCATGATCGTCTGGATGCGTTCCCAGATGCCATAGCCCCACGGCTTGATCACCATGCAGCCGCGCACGCCCGATTCCTCGGCAAGGTCGGCCTCGGCAATGACATCCTGATACCAGGCCGCAAAATCGGCCTGGCGGGTTACGCTGAGCGCATGCTTGATCATCTGTCCTGTTTTCTGGTCTGGGGGGCGGGAGAGCAGCCCCGATTATTTCTTGTTGGCGAGTTCGGCCTTGAGGTCGGCGATTTCGGCCTTGAGCGCGGCGATCTCGGCGTCCTTGGCCTTGGTATTGCCGGCGCCTGGAATGAAGGCGCTGGTCGCCTGCTGGAACATCTCGAGGTTGCGGCGGGTCAGTTCGGCCAGCGGATTAGAGCCGAGCGCGCCTTCGAGCGCCGCCCGCACGTCCTGCTGGTTCTTGCGGAAGGTCGCCATCGAGGCTTCGAGATATTGCGGCACCATGGACTGCATCTTGTCGCCGTACATGCCGATCAGCTGGCGCAGGAAGTTGACGGGCAGCAACGTCTCGCCACGTGTTTCCTCGTCCATGATGATCTGGGTCAGCACATTATGCGTGATGTCCTCGCCGCTCTTGGCATCGACGACGCGAAAATCTCGGCCATCGCGGACCATCGCGCCGAGATCGTCGAGCGTGATGTAGCAGCTACGCTCGGTATCATAGAGCCGCCGGTTGGCGTATTTCTTGATGGTGACGGCATCGCCGTCCGCTGCCGTCTTCGACTTGGCCATGCTGACCCGCGCTCCTCTATCCCATGGCAAAGGCGACCCCGCCACGGCCATTATGCTTGCTGCGTGAAGCTCTGGCATTAGCATCAAATAATGATGCATCGCAACATGCCCCGCGGGCGGCCCCGCTATCGCGCGATTCGCTCGGCGGGCGGCACCCTTCCGACAGCAGCGGGTTGATGGCCACCGAACTATGAGCCTGACGGCGCAGAGGAGCCCCCTACGCAACTTCGTTACATCAGAAACCAGTATTCCGCATGTTTTTTCCCTCCAGCCGCATGCACGAGTCAATTCATGTCGCATTGCAGCAATCGGGTTACGAGGCGACCCAGCTTCCTCCCATTCTCATCTGTTGCCAAAATGCCACATCGATGCGCGGTTGGACGCAATTCTGCAAAAAAATTGCAGCACGGGCTTGTGCGCCCGGAACTTTCCGTCTTTTTAGATGCCAATCCGTTCCTCGTGTTTTTTTTGGGAACGGCTAACGGGGAAATACATCATGAAAAAGTCTAGCCTGATGGTTCGGGGCTCCGCCCTGACGCTCGCGCTGTTCAGCGCGCTTCCTGCGGTCGCACAGGATACGGTTCCCGCCGATGAAGCCGTCGCCGAAGAAGGTGGTACGATCATCGTCACCGGCTCGCGCATCCGCCAGCCCAATCTTGAATCGACCGTGCCGATCACGACCGTGTCTGGCGAAGAATTCTTCGAAACCGGTCAGGTTTCTATCGGCGACGTCCTCAACGACCTGCCGCAGCTCCGTAGCACCCTCAGCCAGTCGAACGGTACGCGCTTTCTCGGTACCCGCGGCCTGAACCTGCTCGACCTTCGCGGTCTCGGCACTGCCCGGACGCTGGTTCTCGTCAATGGCCGCCGCCACGTCGCCGGCGACATTCTGTCGAACGGCGTGTCGACTGACATCAACACGATTCCGACCGATCTGATCGAACGCGTCGACGTCCTGACCGGCGGCGCTTCGTCGATCTATGGGTCGGACGCGGTCGCCGGTGTGGTCAACTTCATTCTGAAGGACAATTACGACGGTATCCAGCTGCGCGGGCAGGCGGGCGTCAATCTCGACTATGGCGATGCGGGCAACCAGTATGTTTCGGCTCTCGTCGGCAAGAACTTCGCCGACGGACGCGGCAACGTCGCGCTCAACGTCGAATATGCCTATCAGTCGCAATATGCGGCTTCGGGCCGCGGCCGCAACATCCGCCAGAACAATAACTTCGTCGTCGTCGACACCGACTCGGCCACCGGCCCGACGCCGAACCGCGACGACGTGTTCGACCGCATCTTCTATGAAGATATCCGTTCGGCCACGATCTCGACGGGCGGCCAGCTCGGCTTCACCAGCCCGACCGCAGCTTGCGGCCGCGACCCGCTGGGCTCCGCCTACACCTGTACCTTCCTGTTCCGTCCCGACGGTACACTGGCCCAGCAGACCGGCACCCGCATCGGCCTTGGTCCGAACGGCAACTATGTCGGCGGCAACGGCTACTCGGGTCGCGAAGGCCGTCTGGTCACCCTGACCCCGACGCTCGAGCGCATCTCGGCGAACCTCGTCGGTCACTTCGACATCAGCGAGGCGCTGGTTCCATTCATCGAGGCGAAGTACGTTAAGACGACGGCCGTCGGTTCGCAGAGCGGCCCGTTCTTCTCGCAGGGCACCACGCTCGGTACGCTTGACGCGCGTGAGCGTCCCCGTCTTGACAACCCCTACCTCAACCCGCAGGCGCGTGCCATCATCGAGCAGCAGCTGATCGCTGGCGGCGGTGCGCCCACCGGCGCGACGCGCTTCGCGCTGCGCAAAAACTGGACGGAGTTCGGCATTCGCGACGAAAATCTGGTTCGCGAAACCTGGCGCGTTGTCGGCGGCTTAAAGGGCGACTTCAACGACGACTGGAACTATGAAATCTCGGCGAACTACGGCAAGTTCAAGGAAAGCAACGAGATCAAGGGCAACGTCAACGTTCAGCGCTATCTGTTGGGCCTCGACACCGTTCGTGACGGCAGCGGCAACATCGTTTGCCGTGCGACCACGAACCCCGGCGGCACCAGCGGCTATCTGAATATCGATGGCCGCACGCTCTCGCAGCTCCAGGCGCTGCCCAACCCGACGGCCGAAGAGCGCTATATCCGCGACCGCCTGGCCTCCGATATCGCATCGTGCGTTCCGATCAATCCGTTCGGCGACGGCTCGTCGTCCGCCGCGGCTCGCCAGTATGTTCTCCAGAACACCAAGGCGCAGGGCGAAATCACCCAGTTCGTGGCCTCGGGCTTCGTTGCGGGTGACCTCAGCCAGCTGTTCGAACTGCCGGGCGGTCCGATCGCTTTCTCGGTCGGTGCGGAATATCGTCGCGAGACGAACTTCTACGATCTCGACGACGACACGCAGTTCGGCTATGCTTTCTACAACGCGATCCCGGCGTTCCCCAAGTCGACCTTCTCCGTCAAGGAAGTCTTCGGCGAAGTCTCGATCCCGCTCCTGAAAGACATGCCGTTCGCGCACGCCCTGACCGTCAACGGGTCGGGCCGTATCGCCGACTACAAGGGTTCGACCGGAACGGTTTACACCTATTCGGGCGGCGTCGACTATGCGCCGATCGAAGACATCCGCTTCCGCGCCAGCTACTCGAAGTCGGTGCGCGCACCGAACCTGTCGGAGCTATTTTCGGAGCAAAGCCAGAACTTCGCCCCGGCCTTCAGCGATCCGTGCTCTGCACGTAACCTCGGTGCCGGCTCTCAGTTCCGTGCCGCCAACTGTGCAGCCCAGGGACGCCCGGCGAACTATGACTTCGTCTATGTCCAGTCGCTCGAAATCGTCAGCGGCGGCAACCCGAACCTGACTGAAGAAACGTCGAAGAGCTTCACGGTCGGTGGTGTTCTCGAGCCGCGCTTCGTCCCGGGCCTGTCGCTGTCGGTCGATTATTATGACATCAAGATCAACAACGTCATCACCGCCGTTGCTGCTCAGACGATCGTCAACCAATGCTACGACCTGCCCGACCTCAACAATCCGTTCTGCGCGGCCTTCAGCCGCGTCGGCGTGGGCGGGGCGACCGGCAACGGCGAAGAAAACTTCCGCATCATCGAAGGCTCGCTGCTTCAGTCGACGCTGAACTTTGCGAAGCTGACGGCGCGTGGTCTCGACATCAACCTGAACTATCGCAAGACGTTCGATTGGGGTGGCGTGTCTGTCAACGGCATCTGGACGCACGTTCTCGAGCGGAGCAACTTTGTCAGCCCGACAAACCCGAACTTCGAGAACCGCATCCTCGAGGAACTGGGCGATCCGAAGGACGCCTTCAACCTGCGTACCAAGGTTGATGTCGGCAACGTCGGCTTCACCTACGAACTGCGCTACCTCGGTGCGATGTACCTGAACACCTACGAAGACTTTAATTCGCTTCAGGGCCGTCCGCCTGAAAACCCGGACTACGCCCAAGTGAAGAAGTATCCGGCGGTGTGGTACCACAACATCCGTGTCGATGCGGACGTGAACGATCGCTTCAACGTCTATCTGGGTGTGGACAATCTGTTCGACCGTCAGCCGCCCTATGGCCTGACCGGTGTCGGCGCGGGCTCGGGTATCTATGACGTCCGCGGACGTTATGGTTACGCAGGCTTCGTGGCCAAGTTCTGATCCTCAAAGATCGGTAAATCAGGGGTCGGACGAAAGTCCGGCCCCTTTTTTTTGCCCGCGCTTCCCGGTACGAGGCGTGATGATCGCGATGAACTCAATTCCCCTTCAGGCAGCGCGCCTCCTCGACAGCGGGGCGGTCGAGCAGGCGGTAAAGCTGGTGTCCGGCGCGGCGCAGCGCGGCGATCCCGACGCGCTCAACCAACTGGCGCTCTGGCATGTCTATGGTCAACCGCTACGCCGCGATTTCGCGATGGCGCGCCTGCTGTTCAGCCGGGCTGGCGATGCAGGACACAAACCCGCGGCGATTACTCATGCCGTTTTCGTCGCACTCGGCGCGGGAGCCGATCCCGACTGGCCCGCAGCGCTTTCGCTGCTTGAGGCGGCCGCCCGCCGCGACGCAAAGGCTGCCCGGCAACTCGATCTCCTCATGGCGATGGACATCAATGCCGACGGACGACCGATTTCGCTCCCCCAGCGGGACCGGCGGTCGACGGACCCCGGGATCGACGTGCGACAATCTCTCTTTTCAGCCGAAGAATGCCAGCACGTCATAGCACTTGCGTCCCCCCTGCTCGCGCCATCGATCGTCGTCGACTCCCGGACAGGCCGGTCGACGCCCAACCCGGTCCGCACCTCGTGCGATGCTGTGTTGGGGCCGATCCAGCAGGATCTTGTCGTGCATGCCCTCAATATACGCATAGCCGCAGCAACCGGCACCGCCCTCGATCGGGGCGAACCCCTCGTCGTCTTGCGCTACGAGCCAGGCCAGCAATATCGCATTCATCACGACTGCCTGGCCGGCGAAAGCAACCAGCGCGATACGACTGCGATCATTTATCTCAATAGCGACTATGAAGGCGGCAAAACCGTCTTTCCTACGCTCGATATCGCCATCAAAGGCGGCACGGGGGACGCCCTGTCTTTCGCAAACACCCTGCCCGACGGACGCGCTGACGCGCGCAGCCGACATGCGGGCGAATCTGTCACCGCAGGAAGCAAATGGATCTGCACCCGCTGGATCAGGCGGACACGTTTCGATCCTTGGGGTTTGCGGACGCCGTCACCCTTGATCAAAAGCTAGACCCAGATGCACTCGAACCGCGCGCCGAGCCCTGTCAGCAATTCATATTGCGACAGTCCGCTCCGCGCGGCGGTCGTGGGCAAATCATAGTCTAGCGCCAGCCAGTCGCCTTCGCCGATCGAACCCGCGTCGCTGGCGTCGAACGCGATCAGGTCCATCGACACCCGTCCGATCAGCTGCAGGGTGGAACCGTTGAACATCGCCCCGCCGACACCGGCGTGGCAGCGCAGATAGCCGTCGGCATAGCCCATATTGGCAATCACTATCCGGCTCGCACGCCGGGCGGTCCACGTTGCGCCATAGCCGACCGTCTCGCCCGGCTGGACATCGCGAACCTGCAATATGCGCGTTTCGGGATAGACGACCTGCCGAACATGGCCATGCGCCTCGTCGCGCGGGACGCCGCCGTAGAGCGCGATGCCGGGCCGGGTCAGGTCGAAGGCATAATCGGGGCCAAGGCAAATGCCCGCGCTGTTCGCGAGGCTGTAGCGCTTCGCGGGGACCTGCTCGCGCAAGGTTCGAAACGCCTCCAACTGAGCTGCATTCTGGGCGCTGTCCTCGTCGGCCGACGCGAGATGGCTGAGCAACGTCTCGATCGCAAGGCCGTCGAGCGCGCCGCCCAAAGCTTGCTCGGGACGCAGCCCCAACCGGTTCATGCCGGTGTCGATCATGACATCGCAGGGGCGTCCCTCGCCGCCCTCGCGCCAGCGCGCGACCTGTTCGAGGCTGTTGAGCACGGGGCGGGCGGGCAAGGTGCGGGCTGCGACCATGTCGCTGTCGCCGACGCCGTGCAGCACCGACAGCGAGACGTCACCCGCCAGCGGCATCAGCGCAGCGGCCTCCGCCCAGGTCGCGACGAAGAAGTCGCGGCAGCCGGCGGCGGCAAGATGCTTCATTACGCCGCGCGCGCCGAGGCCATAGCCATCGGCCTTGAGCGCCGCGCCGCACGCCGCATCGCTTTGCGCCGCGAGCCAGCGCCAGTTGGAAACGAGCGCGGCGGAATCGATGCGGAGACGGAGCGGTGATGCAATGTCGATCATGCCCCGCCCCTAGACGGCTTTACCGGCAGCGCCAACGGTCACGCAGCGCCAGGCTTGTCCCACTGCCCTTCGACCGGATCCTTGAGCATGAAGGCCGAGACGAGAAAGGCAACCAGCACGACGCCCCAAGTGTACCAGAGGCCAGCATAGGCGTCGCCGGTCTTGGCGATGATGAAACTGGCGATCAGCGGCAGGAACCCGCCGAAATAACCCGTGCCGAGGTGATAGGGGATCGACAGCGACGAGTAGCGGACGTGCGGCGGGAACATTTCGGATAGCAGCGCCGCGACGGGGCCGTAGGTGAACCCCGAAAGCGCGCTCAAACCGAGCAAGGCGACCAGGATGACCGCGATGCCCATCGGACCGGGAATCTGCTTTTCAAAATCATAGCCCATCGCTTCGAGCGCGGGTTTCAGCACCGCCGGGTCTTCGCCGGCGACTTCGCGCGAACCGATCGTCACCGTGACGCTATCGAAGCTGCTGCCGCTGGAAACGACCGTGTAGGGAACACCCAGCTTGGTAAGTTCGCCGAGCGTCCTGCCGCAGGCGGTTTCCTGCTTTTGCGCGAAGGGATCGAAGCTGCACAGCGACCCGGTGACGACAACGGGCGCCTTTTCGGCCGCAGCCGTGAGCGCCGGATTGCCGACGCTGCCCATCAGCCAGAAGAGCGGAAAGAGCAGCACCAGCGTTGCGGCATAGCCCCAGACGATCGGTTTCTTGCGGCCGATCCTGTCGGAGATGTGCCCGGCCCACAGAAAGAAGCCCATCCCAAGCGCCGCCGCAATGCCGACGATGATTTCGGCGGCGGTATCATCGACCTTCATCGGTCCCTTCAGGAACGATAGGCCCGAGAACATCGCGGTGTACCAAATCACCGTCAGGCCCGCCGCTATGCCGAACAGCGCGATGAAGATACGGCGCGGATTGCCGGGGTAGGTGAAGCTTTCCTTGAGCGGATTTTTCGCCAGCTCGCCCTCGGCCTTCATCGCCTGGAACACCGGACTTTCCGAGAGTTTGAGCCGCATCCAGAGCGAGATCGCGAGCAGGATCAGCGAGAGCAGGAAGGGCACCCGCCAGCCCCAGCTTTCCCAAACCGCGTCGGGCATGATCGCCTTGCAGCCGAGCACCACGATCAGGCTGAGCACGAAGCCGCCGACGACGCTCGCCTGGATGAAGCTGGTGTAGAAGCCGCGCTTTTCGGGCGGCGAATGTTCGGCCACGTAAACGGCGGCGCCGCCATATTCCCCGCCGAGCGCGAGACCCTGCAGCACGCGGAGCAGGATGACGATGATCGGCGCGGCGATCCCGATGGTCGCGGCGGACGGGATCATGCCGACGCCCGCGGTCGCGATGCCCATCAGCGTGACGGTGACCAGAAAGGTATATTTGCGCCCCAGCCGGTCGCCAAGAAATCCAAAGAGGACCGCGCCGAGCGGGCGGAAACCGAAGCCGACCGCGAACCCGGCCCAGACGAGCAGGATTTCGAGCGTCGCATTGTCGCTGGGAAAGAAGGCCTTGCCGATGATCGCCGCGAGCGTGCCGTAGATGAAGAAATCATACCATTCGAAGATCGTCCCCGCCGACGAGGCGGCGATGACCATGCGGATGTCCTTCGCGGTCGGCTGATAGCCAGCGGCTTCACTCATAAACCCTGCATTCCCCCAAAGCTTTCTTATCCGCTACGTCATAGCCGCTGTTGCCCCTTGCACAAGCGGGCGCGTGCGCGCAGCATCGGGCCATGACGCAGTTCATCGACCTTTCGATCCCGATCACCAACGACGTCGTCTCAGACCCGCCGGTGATGCGCCCGCAGATCACCTATATGACCCACGAAAATACGTGGGAGCAGATCGCGATGTTCTTCGCCGGGCTGACAAAGGACGACCTGCCCGACGGCGAAGGCTGGGCGGTCGAGAGCCTGACGCTGAGCACGCACAACGGCACGCATATGGATGCGCCGTGGCATTTCCATTCGACGACCGACGAAGGAGCCCACGCCGCGCCGAGCATCGACGAGGCGCCGCTCGACCTGTTCTTTCGCCCCGGCGTAAAGCTCGACTTTTCAGATCGGCTTGCGGGGCATGTCGTGAGCGGCGCCGAGGTGGAGGCCGAGCTGGCGCGGATCGGCCACACGCTTCAGCCGCTCGACATCGTGCTCGTCCAGTCGGGCGCGGTCTACGGCACCGACAATTTCACCGATCAGGGCTGCGGGATGGGCGCTGAGGCGACGCTGTACCTTACAACACGCGGCGTGAAGGTCGTCGGAACCGACGCATGGAGCTGGGACGCGCCGTTCAGCCACACCGCGAGGCGCTGGGCCGAAACGCGCGATCCGTCGATCATCTGGGAAGGCCACAAGGCGGGCCGCATCAAACCTTATTACCAGATCGAAAAGCTGACCAACCTCGCCGCCCTGCCCCCGACCGGCTGGACGCTGAGCTGCTTCCCGGTGAAGATCGAACGCGCCAGCGCCGGATGGATTAGAGCGGTGGCGCTGATCAACTAGAGGTTCTGCGTCCCCAGAACCCAGAGCGTCCACAGGCTCAGCGCCGCCAGAACCCCGAAGGTCGCGACGACACCGACCTGCCGCCCAAGCGGCGCCTTGCCGGGTTCCGACGGTGTGTAGAGCCCGACGATGTGGCCGACGCGGCCGATCAGGAAGATCGCGCCGAGGATCATCAACACCATGTGATTGGCGCGCACGGTTTCGAGTAGCCCGAGCAGGATGATCGTGATCGGGGCATATTCGGCGAGATTGCCGTGCGCGCGGCTCGCGCTGATCAGCTTGGCGTCGCCGTGGTCGCCGAACGCGGCTTTCAGCCGCAGGCGCTGGCGCACCGTATCGATCGCAGTGACGAGCAGCAGCAGCGCGCAGACGGCGGCGACGAATGCGGTAACCGGTAATGTCATGATCCCTCTCCCTCTTCCCGTGCGCAGCCTAACCCGCAACGCATGCGGGCGAAAGGGTCAGAACAGCCGCGACCCATTCGGGAGGGCGCGGTCGGGCGCAAAGAGGATCACCGCGCCCTCTTCGTCAGCGAACCCCAGCGTCAAAACTTCGGACATGAATTTACCGATCTGGCGCGGCCGAAAGTTGACCACCGCCGCGACCTGCCGCCCCGCCAGTTCTTCCGGCGCATAACGGTCGACGATCTGCGCGCTGCTCTTCTTAACCCCGATGGCCGGGCCGAAATCGATCTTCAGCTTGAACGCGGGCTTGCGCGCCTCGGGAAAAGGCTCGACCTCGACGATCGTGCCGATGCGGATGTCGACACGGAGGAAGTCGTCGAACTCTATCGTCTCCGCTGCCGGCGCATCCTGATCGTGATTGAGGTGCATCTACCCAACTCCGTTCGCCCTGAGCTTGTCGAAGGGCCGTTCTTCTCGTCAGCGTCGTAGAAGGAAGGGCGGTGCTTCGACAAGCTCAGCACAAAGGGAAAAGCACTACTCCATCTCGAGGATCACCGCGTCGACCGCCAGGCTGTCGCCCTGCGCCGCGTTGACCGTCTTCACCGTTCCCGATTTCTCGGCGCGGAGGATATTCTCCATCTTCATCGCCTCGACCGTCGCGAGCGGCTGGCCCGCTTCGACCTTGTCGCCCGCGCCGACATGCAGCGCGACGAGCAGGCCCGGCATCGGACAGATGAGGAATTTCGACAGATCGGGCGGGATCTTCTCGATCATGTGCGACGCCAGCGGCGCGACATGCCAGGGCAGAACGCGCACATCGTGAATGTGCCCACGCGTCGTCATCCTCCACCCGGTACGCGTCTTCGCGACCTTCACCGCGAGTTCGCTGTCGTCGATCTCGGCGACAACGAGCCGGTCGCCCGGCGTATATTCGAGCGCGATGTCGATCCGCTCGCCCTCGACCTTGATATGCTTCGCGCCGATCTTGACCTTGTGCGACGTACCGTCGATCGACACCTGCCACTTCGCTGGCGGTTCGAGCCGGTCGCCGAGTTGGCCGTCCGTCCGGCGCGCGCGGTCGGCTTCGGCGCTCGCCATGAAGCCCGCGATCGCGGCCAGCGCGCGCGCGATCGTCGGGTCGGTCGGCGCGCCGTGGAAGCCTTCGGGATATTCCTCGGCGATAAAGCCTGTCGTCAGCTCGCCCGAGCGGAAGCGCGGGTGCTGCATGATCGCCGAGACGAAATCGATATTGTGCCCGAGCCCTTCGAGCTCGAAGCGGTCGAGCGCCGCGATCTGCAGGTCGGCGGCTTCGTCGCGCGTCGCGCCCCATGTCACCAGTTTGGCGATCATCGGGTCGTAGAAGATCGACACCTCGCCGCCCTCCTCGACCCCGGCATCGACGCGCACGCCATCGACGCCGCGTTCATCACCTTCCCACGCCGGAACCGGCGTGCGGTAGCGCACGAGCCGCCCGGTCGAGGGCAGGAAGCCGCGGTACGGATCTTCGGCATAGACGCGGTTCTCGATCGCCCAGCCGTCGATCTTGATGTCTTCCTGCGTCAGCTCAAGCTCTTCCCCGTAAGCGACGCGGATCATCTGTTCGACCAGGTCGATGCCGGTGATCGCCTCGGTCACCGGATGCTCGACCTGCAGGCGCGTGTTCATTTCGAGGAAGTAGAAGCTCTCGCCCGTCGGATCGGCGCCCGACACGATCAGTTCGACCGTACCCGCGCTGTAATAGCCGACCGCGCGCGCCAGCGCGACGCACTGCTCGCCCATCGCCTGGCGCATCTTGGGCGTGACGAAGGGCGACGGCGCCTCCTCGACCACCTTCTGGTGGCGGCGCTGGATGCTGCACTCGCGCTCGTTGAGGTAGAGGATATTGCCGTGCTGGTCGCCGAGGATCTGGATTTCGATGTGGCGGGGGTTGAGGATGAATTTCTCGATGAAGACGCGGTCGTCGCCGAAGCTGTTCAGGCCCTCCCGCTTGGTCGCCTCGAAGCCCTCGCGGACGTCCTTTTCGTCATAGGCGAGGCGCATCCCCTTGCCGCCCCCGCCCGCCGACGCCTTCATCATCACCGGATAGCCGATCTCGTTACTGATCTCGACCGCATGCTCGGTATCGCGGATCTCGCCGACGAAGCCGGGGACGACGTTGACGCCCGCTTCCTTCGCGAGCTTCTTCGACTCGATCTTGTCGCCCATCGCGGCGATCGCACCCACCGGCGGGCCGATGAAGGCGATGTTTTCTTTCGCCAGCGCCTCGGCGAAGCTGGTGCGCTCCGACAGGAAGCCATAGCCCGGATGCACCGCCTCGGCGCCCGTCGCCTTGCACGCGGCGATGATCTTGTCGGCGATCAGATAGGATTCGGATGCGGGCGACGGCCCGATATGCACGGCCTCGTCGGCCATCTGCACAAAGGGCGCGCGCGCGTCGGCGTCCGAATAGACGGCGACGGTCGCGATGCCCATGCGCCGCGCGGTCTTGATGACGCGGCAGGCGATTTCACCGCGGTTGGCGATCAGGATTTTCTTGAACACTTACTTCTCCCCTCCCGCTTGCGGGAGGGGCCGGGGGAGGGCCTGTCCGCAACCGAAAATCGAAACTTGTGGAGGGAACAAGCCCTCCCCTAACCCCTCCCGCAAGCGGGAGGGGAATCTTACTCCGCCGCCTCCATCGCCGCGCCCTGACGCATCGGCTCCTCGCTCTCCATCGGCCGCAGCCCCAGCTTGGCGAACAGCGCCGCGTCGGCATTGTCGCCGCGGTTGCCGGTGGTGAGCAGCTTGTCGCCGGTGAAGATGCTGTTCGCGCCCGCCATGAAGCAAAGCGCCTGCGTCGCCTCCGACATGCTCTCACGCCCCGCCGACAGGCGGACCATCGATTTCGGCATGGTAATGCGCGCGACCGCGATTGTGCGGACGAACTCGATATCGTCAATCTTCGCGAGCGGGGTGCCCTCCAGCATGTCGCCGAGCACAGTGCCCTTCACCGGCACCAGCGCGTTGACCGGCACGCTTTCGGGGTGGCGTTCGAGTGTCGCGAGCGCGTGGATGAAACCGACGCGGTCGGCGCGCGTCTCGCCCAGCCCGACGATCCCACCCGAGCAGACGTTGATCCCCGCGTTGCGTACTTCCTCCAGCGTGTCGAGCCGGTCCTGGAACGTCCGCGTCGAGATGATGTTCGCGTAATTCTCGGGGCTCGTGTCGATATTATGGTTGTAATAATCGAGCCCCGCGACCGCGAGCGTCTGCGCCTGCTCCTTGCTGAGCATCCCCAGCGTCATGCAGGTTTCCATTCCCATCGCGCGCACGCCCTCGACCATCTCGACAATCGCGGGCATGTCGCGGTCCTTGGGGTTGCGCCAGGCGGCGCCCATGCAGAAGCGCTTCGATCCCGAATCCTTGGCCTGCGCCGCCGCCTGCAACACCGCGCGGACGTCCATCAGTTTGGTAGCTTTCAGGCCGCTGTCGGCATGCTTCGATTGCGAGCAGTAGCCGCAATCCTCGACGCAGCCGCCGGTCTTGATGCTGAGCAGGGTGCAAAGCTGCACTTGCCCACGCGCGTGATGGCGGCGATGGACGCCCTGCGCCTCCCACATCAATTCGTCGAACGGCAGGTCGAACAGCTCGGCGATCTCGTCGCGCGTCCAGTCGGTGCGGATGGTATCCTCGGTCATTCCTGTTCCTTCAATCCTTCGTCATGCTGAACTTGTTTCAGCATCCATGGCCTGTGCTCTCGTCTCCCGCCCTGCCGAACGAAACGGCAGACCATGGACCCTGAAACAAGTTCAGGGTGACGAGGGAAGCAAAGGCAGCACTCAACATCACGCCGCATCCTCCAGTGGGGGCATATTGTGTCCAAGCAGGCGCAGCACATCGACGGCGCATTCGACGACATTCGATCCGGGGCCATAGATGCCCTGCACCCCCGCGTCGCGGAGATAGTCGTAATCCTGCGGCGGGATCACCCCGCCCGCGATTACCTTGATGTCGCTGCGGCCCGCTTCGCGGAGCTTGTTGATGAGTTCGGGGATCAAAGTCTTGTGCCCCGCCGCCAGGCTCGACGCGCCGACGACGTCGACCTCGTTTTCGAGCGCCAGCACGACGGTTTCCTCGGGCGTCTGGAACAGCGGTCCGGACACGACATCAAAGCCCATGTCGCCAAAGGCCGAGGCGATCACGTTCGCGCCGCGATCGTGCCCGTCCTGCCCCATCTTGGCGACGAGCAGCTTCGGCTTGCGCCCCATGCGGCGTTCGACCGCCGCTACGCCGTCGAGCACCTGCTGCCAGCGCGCATCGCCTTCGTAGGGCGCCGCATAGACGCCTTTCACCGGCGTCGGCTGGGTCGCATAACGCTGGAAGCTCTCTTCCATCGCCGCACTGATCTCGCCGAGCGTCGCGCGCGCGCGCGCCGCCTCGACCGCGTGGGCGAGAAGGTTGTTCTCGATCGACTGCTCGCCCGCCGCGGCATCGCGCAGCGCCTTCAGCGCCGCCTGACACGCCGCTTCGTCGCGGTTCGCCTTGGTCTTGTTGATCCGCGCGATCTGGGCCTCGCGGACCTTCGTGTTGTCGACCTCGAGCGTTTCGAGCAGGTCCTCGTTGGCGAGGCGATATTTGTTGACGCCGACGATCACATCGTCGCCGCGGTCGACGCGCGCCTGACGCGCGGCGGCGGCGGTCTCGATCATCGCCTTGGGCCAGCCCGCGGCGACGGCCTTCGCCATCCCGCCTTCCTTTTCGACGCGCTCGATGATCTCCCACGCCTTGTCGACCAGTTCCTGCGTCAGCGCCTCGACATAATAGGAGCCGCCGAGCGGATCGACGACCTTGGTCATCCCGGTCTCTTCCTGGATGACGATCTGCGTGTTGCGCGCGATGCGGGCGGAGAAATCGGTCGGCAATGCGATCGCCTCGTCGAGGGCGTTGGTGTGGAGCGACTGGGTGCCGCCGAGCATCGCCGCCATCGCCTCGATCGTCGTGCGCATGACATTGTTGTAGGGGTCCTGTTCGGTCAGGCTGACCCCCGACGTCTGGCAGTGCGTGCGCAGCATCTTGCTGCGCTCGTCCTTCGCGCCGAGGTTGGTCATCACGCGGTGCCACAGCACGCGCGCGGCGCGCAGCTTGGCGATCTCCATGAAGAAGTTCATGCCGATCGCGAAGAAGAAGCTCAGGCGCCCGGCGAACTTGTCGATGTCGAGCCCGGAGGCGACGCCGTAGCGTACATATTCGGCGCCGTCGGCGATAGTGAAGGCCAGCTCCTGCACCTGCGTCGCGCCGGCTTCCTGCATATGGTAGCCGGAGATCGAGATGCTGTTGAACTTCGGCATCTCGCGGCTGGTATAGCCGAAAATGTCGCTGATGATCCGCATCGAGGGCTCGGGCGGGTAGATGTAGGTGTTGCGGACCATGAACTCCTTCAGGATGTCGTTCTGGATGGTCCCGTCGAGCAATTTGCGGTCGACCCCTTGCTCCTCGCCCGCGACGATGAAGAAGGCGAGGATCGGGATCACCGCGCCGTTCATCGTCATCGACACCGACATCTGGTCGAGCGGGATGCCGTCGAACAGGATCTTCATATCCTCGACGCTGTCGATCGCGACACCCGCCTTGCCGACGTCGCCGACGACGCGCGGGTGGTCGCTGTCATAGCCGCGGTGGGTGGCGAGGTCGAAGGCGACCGATAGACCCTTCTGCCCCGCGGCGAGGTTGCGGCGATAGAAGGCATTCGATTCCTCGGCGGTCGAGAAGCCCGCATATTGCCGGATCGTCCACGGCCGCCCGGCATACATCGACGCGCGCACGCCGCGGGTGAAGGGCGCGAAGCCGGGCAGACCCGGATCTTCGCGCACGTCCTCGGCCGTGTAGAGCGGCTTGACGGCGATCCCCTCGGGCGTCGCCCAGGTGAGGTCCTTGCCCTTCACTTCCTTGGCGGCGGCTTCGGCCCATTGGTCGAGGGTGGGTTTGTCGGTCATATGCAGTCTCGTTCCATATCTCCTCTCCCACCGGGAGAGGGCACGAAGCCTTGGCCACAGGCCTAGGCGGAGTTGGTGAGGGTTGCCGCCCTCTAAAACTCGTCATGCTGAACTTGTTTCAGCACCCATGGCCGGAGTTCGAATTTTACGCCGCGTCCAAGGAAACGGTAGGCCATGGACCCTGAAACAAGTTCAGGGTGACGAAGCAAAACAGGTCAATGCGCCGCTTTCGGCGTCTCCATAATTTCGGTCAGCACCCCGCCCATATCCTTGGGGTGCAGGAAGAAGATCGGCGTCCCATGCGCCCCGATGCGCGGCTCGCCGAGCACCCGCTTGCCCATCGCCTCGAATTCGGCCTTCGCGGCGTGGATATCGGGCACTTCGTAACAGACATGATGCTGCCCCCCCGCCGGATTCTTCTCCAGAAACCCCGCGATCGAGGTGTTGCCGGGCAACGGCTCGATCAACTCGATCTGCGTGCCCGAAAGCGCTCCATCGGCTCCCGGCGTATCGACAAAACAAACCTTCACCCCCTGCTCGGGCAGGTCGAACGGCTCGTGAATCTGCGTCGCGCCCATCACGTCGCGGTAGAAGACGATGCTCTCGGCAATCGACGGCGTCGCAACGCCGATGTGGTTCAGACGGCCTAGTTTCATCTCAAACTCTCTCCAACTTCGTCATGCCGGACTTGATCCGGCATCCATTCGCTCAGCGCCGGAGGAATGGACACCGGATCAAGTCCGGGGTGACGAAAAAGAACTAAAGCGGGATATTGTCGTGCTTCTTCCACGGGTTCTCTAACTGCTTGTTCCGCAGCTTTCTCAACCCCAAGGCAATCCGCCGCCGCGTCGAGTGCGGGTAGATCACCTCGTCGATATAGCCCCGCTGCGCCGCCACGAACGGATTGGCAAAACGGTCCTCATATTCCTTCGTCCGCTGCGCGATCTTTTCGGGATCGCCCATATCGGCGCGGAAGATGATCTCGACCGCGCCCTTCGCGCCCATCACCGCGATCTCGGCGGTCGGCCAGGCATAGTTCAAATCACCGCGCAGATGCTTCGACGCCATCACATCGTATGCGCCGCCATAGGCCTTGCGCGTGATGACCGTAATCTTGGGCACCGTCGCCTCGGCATAAGCGAAGAGCAGCTTCGCGCCATGCTTGATGATGCCATTATATTCCTGCGCCGTCCCGGGCAGGAAGCCGGGGACGTCGACGAAAGTGATAATCGGAATCTCGAACGCGTCGCAGAAGCGCACGAAGCGCGCCGCCTTCTTCGACGAATTGATGTCGAGCACGCCCGCGAGCACCAGCGGCTGGTTCGCGACGATGCCGATCGTGCGCCCCTCGATCCGCCCGAAACCGCAGATGATATTGCCCGCATGCGCCGGCTGCACCTCGAAGAAATCGCCCTCGTCGACGGTCTTGCGGATCAGCTCGTGCATGTCGTACGGCTGGTTCGCATTGGGCGGGATCAGCGTGTCGAGGCTCATCTCGGCGCGATCGAACGGGTCGCTCGTCGGGCGCACGGGAACCCCGGCGCGATTGTTTTCGGGCAGATAGTCGAAGAAATCGCGCGCCGCGAGCAGCGCCTCGATGTCATTCTCGAACGCCAGGTCGGCGACCGAGCTTTTGGTCGTGTGCGTGATCGCGCCGCCGAGTTCTTCCTGCGTCACCACCTCGTTGGTCACCGTCTTGACCACATCGGGGCCGGTGACGAACATGTAGCTCGAGTCCTTCACCATGAAGATGAAGTCGGTCATCGCCGGGCTGTAAACCGCCCCGCCCGCGCATGGACCCATGATCAGGCTGATCTGCGGCACCACGCCCGACGCCAGCACATTCTTCTGGAACACATCGGCATAGCCGCCAAGGCTTGCGACCCCCTCCTGGATGCGCGCGCCGCCGCTATCGTTCAGGCCGATCACCGGCGCGCCGACCAGCATCGCCTTGTCCATCACCTTGCAGATCTTCTCGGCATGGCGTTTCGACAGCGAGCCGCCGAAGACGGTGAAATCCTGGCTGAACACATAGACCAGGCGGCCGTTAATCGTCCCCGATCCGGTGACGACGCCGTCGCCGGGGATCTTCTGGTCCTGCATCCCGAAATCGACGCAGTCATGCTCGACATAGGTGTCGAGCTCCTCGAACGAGCCCTCGTCGAGCAGCACGTCGAGCCGCTCGCGCGCGGTCAGCTTGCCCTTGCTGTGCTGCGCATCGATACGCTTCTGCCCGCCGCCCAGCGCAGCGGCGGCGCGGCGGCGTTCCATTTCGGCGATATTGGCGGACATCCGGCTCTCCCAATGAACTTAAAGCGTCGTCTGCCCGCTTTAGGCGGCGCGAGCAAATGCGAATTTGTAAAGTTGCAAAGTGAGTGTTTGCAAAGTAGAGCAGCGCTACTGCCGTTTGTGTCGACCGACCTTCGGTCTGGCGTAAGGTCGATAGGTGTCTCGACGTCGCTCGACGCGAACGGGCTAAGGACGATTGCTATGAGCCGCCAACGCATCTTCGCCGGAAGCAGATTGAAGCAAATCCGTCATGAGCGCGGTATCCGACAAGCGGATTTCGCGACACAGCTCGGCATCTCTGCATCCTACCTCAGCCAGATCGAGCATGACGACCGTCCGCTGACCCCCGCCCTCCTCGACCGGCTGCAAAAATTGTTCCCGCTCGAATGGGAGCACGTCGCGGCCGACGCGGGCGACCGCCGCGCCGGCGCGCTGCGCGAAGCCGCGGCCGATCCGTTGTTCGCCGCCGCGCCGCTGCCGCCCGAACAGCTGGAACGCGCGGCGCTCCAGCAGCCGCAGCTCGCCGACCAGTTCGTCGCGCTCCACGCCGCCTATCGCCGCGCGGGGCAGCGCCTCCAGATCATCGACGAGGCGCTGACCGGCGGCACCGCCGAGGGCAGCCGCCTGCCGTGGGAAGAGGTGCGCGACTGGTTTCACGATGCCGGGAATTATGTCGACAGCATCGACCGTGCGGCCGAGGCGTTGGCGCGGCAATTGCGCGGCAAAGACCCTTCGCCTGCAATCGAAACGATCGAGCGGCGACTGCGCGATGCGCTCGGCATCTCGATCGTGTACAGTCAGACGCAGGCGCTGCGCGATTACGACGCGACGATGCGGCATCTGGTGATCGATCCGTCGCAGCCCGCCGAAAGCCGGCGGTTCCAGCTCGCGCACCAGCTTGCCGCGCTCGCGCTGGCAAACGAGATCGCTGCGGTGGTCGAAGCCTCACCACTCCGCACGGCCGCCGCCCGCCAGCTCCTGCACGTCGGGCTTGCCAATTATGCCGCGGGCGCGGTGCTGATGCCCTATGCCCCATTCCGCGCCAGCGCGCGGGCTGTGCGGCATGACATCGACCGGCTGCGCCTCGAATATGGCGTCAGCTTCGAACAGGCGTGCCATCGCCTCTCGACGCTCCAGCGCCCCGGCGCGCGCGGGATTCCGATGTTCTTCTGCCGCGTCGACATGGCGGGCAATATCACCAAGCGGCACTCGGCGACGCGGCTGCAATTCGCGCGCTTCGGCGGTGCTTGTCCGCTCTGGATCGTCCATGAAGCGGCCGCAATCCCCGACCGCATCCTGTTCCAGCTCGCAGAGACACCCGATGGCCTGCGCTATGTGTCGATGGCGAAAGGCTTGGTGAAACCGTCCGGAAGCTATGCCCGCAGCCCGCGCCGCTACGCCGTCGCACTGGGGTGTGAGGCGCAATATGCCGCCGACTTCGTCTATGCCGATGGGGTCGATGTGACGGCACCGCAAGCGGCGACGCGTATCGGCCTGTCGTGCCGCATCTGCCCGCGCGACGATTGCGACCAGCGTGCTTTTCCGCCGAGCGACCGTCCCATCCTGGTCGACCCCGACCGGCGCGATGTGGTGCCCTACCGGATCGGCTAGTTCCCTTCCCGGGGACACGGCCGTTATCGACCCGCAATCACCAATTCTTCGTCGAGGAAATCGAGGAAGGCGCGAATTCGCGCTGCGGCGCGATCCTCGGGCGCGTAGAGCGCGTGAATATCCTCGCCGTCGCCGGGGTTGAAATCCGGCAGCACTTCGATGAGGCGGCCAGCTTCCAGATCCTGCGCGACATGGAAATGGCCGTGCCGCGATATGCCGCCGCCGGCGACCGCCATCTGGCGCACGACCTCGCCCGAATTGCCGAAGAAGCTGCCGTGGACGGGCCGGTGCACGAGCTTGCCGCCGACGCGGAACGGCCAGCTGTCGACCGAGCGGCGGAAGCTGAAACGCAGGCAGTCGTGTGTGTCCAGGTCGTCGGGTGACGTCGGCGTACCCCGGCGCGCGAGATAGCCGGGGCTGGCGACCAGCACCATCCGGCTATGCCCCAGCTTCTTTGCGCGCAGGCTGGTGTCGCGCAGCGGCCCGATGCGGATCGCGACGTCGGCGCGCTCTTCGACCAGATCGACGATCGTATCGGAAAGCGTGAGATCGACGGTGATATCGGGATAGCGCCCGGTAAATTGCGGCAGGATCGGCAGCAGGCCCATCGTGCCGATCGACGGCGAGGCGTTGATGCGGAGCAGGCCGCGGGGGCCCTGGCCTTCCAGGCCCAGCCCCGCCTCGACGCTCTCGATATCGGCTAGCAGTACCGTCATTCGCTCGCGATACGCCTGCCCCTCGGCTGTCAGCGCCAGCGACCGCGTCGTGCGGCGCATCAGCGTAACGCCAAGCCGCTGTTCGAGCCGGGCAATGCTGCGGCTGACCGCCGACGGTGTGATGCGCAATGCTTTCGCCGCCGCCGCAAGGCTGCCGCCATTCGCCACCGCCAGAAACGTCTCGATATCGCCGAACCGGTTGTCCATCGCTATTCCTGATTTTGAATCAACACTGAAATGACGAAGCGCATCCTAATCAATAATCCACCGAGACGCTATCTTGACCCCATCAAAGCCAAACCGACGTGAAAGGCATTCCATCATGGACCTGAAACTCAAGGGCAAGACCGCCCTCGTCACCGGATCGACCGCCGGCATCGGCTTCGCCATCGCCAAGCGTCTCGCCGAAGAAGGTGTCGATGTCGTCATCACCGGACGTAACCGGCAAAAACTCGACGAAGCGGCCGCCGAACTGGCGCAGTCGGGCACGATCCGCGCGGTGCTTGCCGACCCCGCCACGGCCGAGGGCGCCGAGACGCTGATCGCTGCGGTTCCAGCGGTCGATATCCTCGTCAACAATCTCGGCATCTATGAGGCCAAGCCCTTCGCCGAGATCAGCGACGCCGACTGGCACCATATCTTCGAGGTCAATGTCGTCAGCGGGGCTCGGCTGTCGCGGCATTACTTCCCGAAGATGCTTGAAAACAACTGGGGCCGCGTCATCTTCATCGCGAGCGAAAGCGGCCTGCTGCCGCCCGCCGAGATGATCCACTACGGCATGACCAAGACCGCGCAGCTCACGATCGCGCGCGGGCTCGCCGAGCAGACCAGGGGCACGGGCGTGACGGTCAATACGGTGCTTCCGGGACCGACCCGCTCGGAAGGTATCGTCGACTTCATCAAATCGGTCGTCTCCAACCCCGACGCGCCCGAAGCCGAGCGCGAACAGGCCTTCTTCAACGAGCTGCGTCCGCTGTCGCTGATCCGCCGTCTGATCGAGGCCGACGAGATCGGGGCGATGGTAACCTATCTCGCGAGCCCGCTCGCCGCGGTCACCAACGGCGCCGCGATCCGCGCCGAAGGCGGGATCGTTCCGACGATCGCCTGATTGCCTTCTCCCCTCCCGCAAGCGGGAGGGGTCGGGGGAGGGCCTGTGACTGGACATGCCCTCCCCTAACCCCTCCCATAAATGGGAGGGGAACCTTAGACCTTCACAATTCCCCGCTCGATCAAACTCTGCGCCGTCGCGAGGATCGCTTCCTCGGGCGGCCGCATCGTCCAGCCAAGGCGCCGGACGGCATGACTGCTGTCGCCGCCGCGGACGTTGCCGAGCTCGGCGACGACCTGTTTGAGTTCGGGGCGGACGATAGCGAGCAGCTTGAGCAGCCAGGCCGGCATCTTGCGCGTCGGCACCTTGCGCGCCCGACTGCCGAGGTTGGCGGTCAGGATGTTCGCGACATCGACAAATTTCAGGAACGGCCCCGAGCAGACGAAGCGCTCGTCGCGGATCGCATCGGCCGTCAGCGCGCGATAGTGCAGGTCGGCGACGTCGCGTACGTCGATGATGCCGAAGCCGACATCGGGGCACAGCGGCACCTTGCCCTCGAGCAACTGCTTCACCACCTCGATCGAGGTCGACAGATCGTCGCTCAGCAGCGGCCCGAACACCGCGGCCGGATTGACCGAGGCGAACTCGATCCCGGGCGCCTCGGCCTTCGCCCACTCGCGTGCGGCGCGTTCGGCGACGGTCTTCGAGCGCGGATAGGGCATGACCGCCGGGTTATCGAGGTTGGTCCAGTCGGCCTCGTCATAGAGGTCGCGCCCCTGGCCATGGCCATAGGCGATCGCCGCCATCGACGAGGTCAGGACGAAGCGTTTGACGCCCGCCGCCTTCGCGAAACGCAGCGCGCGGAGAGCCCCATCGCGCGCCGGGATCACCAACTCGTCGGCATGTTTCGGGACGCCGAGCGGAAACGGCGACGCGACATGCGCGACATGGCTGCACCCCGCCATCGCCTCGGCCCAACCGGCGTCCTGTTCGAGGTCGGCGGCGAAGAAGGCGAGCTTGCCGTCGTCGACCTGGAGCCAGCCGCGCACTTCGGCCTCGCGCTTCAGGCTGCGCACCGTGGTGCGGACCTGCCAGCCGTTTTCAATCAGCTGCCGGATCAGGAAGCCCGCGATATAGCCGCTGCCTCCGGTGACCAATACCGTGCCCGCCATGCGTCCCTCCCCTCGCTTGCTAGGGGGAGTATAGGGCATCGTCGGCCAATAAAAAACCGTTCGCCCTGAGCTTGTCGAAGGGCCGCCCTTTCTTTGCGACGCCGAAAAATAAGAACGGTGCTTCGACAAGCTCAGCACGAACGGAATTGGGGTGGTCCCGCCTACTTCAGCAGCACCAGCTCCTCGGCCATGCTTGGGTGCAGCGCCACGGTCGCGTCGAAATCGGCCTTGGTCAGTCCTGCCTTCACCGCAATCGCCGCCGCCTGCAAAATCTCCGGCGCGTCCGGGCCGATCATGTGGAGCCCGACCACCTGATCGGTCGCGGCGTTGACGATCATCTTGTAGAGCGCGCGCTCGTTGCGGCCGGCGAGGACATTCTTCATCGCGCGGAAGTCGCTGGTGTAGATGCGCACCATACCCAGCTTGTTCCGCGCCTCGGCCTCGGTCATCCCGACCGCGCCGATCGGCGGATGGCTGAACACCGCGCTCGGGACATTCTGATAGTCGACGACGGTCGGCTTGCCGCCGAACACCGAGTCCGCAAACGCCTGACCCTCGCGGATCGCAACGGGTGTGAGCTGGATGCGGTTGGTGACGTCCCCGACGGCGTAGATGCTCGGCACCGAAGACTGGTTCGTGTCGTCGACCTTGATCGCGCCCTGCTCGTCGAGTTCGACCCCGACCTCTTCGAGGCCGATGCCTCTGGTATTTGGAACGCGCCCGGTCGCCATCAGCACCGCATCGACAATGAACGGCTCGCAGTTTTCCAGATGCACGGTCAGCGTGCCGTCGTCATTCTTCTCGATCGACCGGAAGGGCACGTTGAACTTGAAGTGGATGCCCTTGGTCATCGAGATCTGGAGCAGCCGGTCGCGGATCTGCTCGTCATAGCCGCGCAGGATCGTGTCGCCGCGATTGACGATCGTCACCTGGCTGCCGAACTCGTTGAAGATCCCCGCAAACTCGTTGGCGATATAGCCGCCGCCCGCGATCATGATCCGCTTGGGCAGCGTGTCCAGATGAAAGACCTCGTTCGAGGTGATGGCATGCTCGCTGCCCGGAAAGTCGGGGACGTGCGGCCAGCCGCCGGTCGCGACCAAGATGCGCCCGGCGGTCAGCTCGGTCCCGTCGGCGAGGCGCACCTTCTGCGGGCCGACGATCGTCGCGCGCGTCTTGAAGACCGTGACCTTGTGGTTGTCGAGCGTCTGGCCATAGAGGCCTTCGAGCCGGTCGACCTCGGCGAGCACATTGTCGCGCAGCACATTCCAGTCGAAGCGGAACTCGGGCACGTCCCAGCCGAAGCGGCGCGCGTCGTGGATATCCTCGGCGAAATGCGCGCCGTACACGAGCAGCTTCTTGGGCACGCAGCCGCGGATCACGCAGGTGCCGCCGACCCGATATTCCTCCGCCACCGCAACGCGCGCGCCGTGCGACGCCGCGATCCGCGACGCGCGCACACCGCCCGAACCCGCGCCGATGACGAAAAGATCGTAGTCGAACTCGCTCATGAAGGACCCCTGAAGATGACGGCTGGCATTCGCAGCGGCCGCCTATGTGGTTACGCGGGCGCAGCTTGCCAATCGAATTTTGCGCTCAGACTTATTCGGCGATGGCGGCCTGCATCAGCGCCTGCGTCGCAGGGTCGAATTCGGTCGTGCCTTCGGCGAGCCCTTTCGCCATCTCCTTGCCCAGCTCGACGCCGAACTGATCGAAGGGGTTGATGCCGAGCAGCACGGCGTTGGCGAAAACACGGTGCTCGTAAAAAGCGATCAGCGCGCCGAGGCTGCGCGGCGTCACCTGATCGAGCAGGATCGTCGTCGACGGTCGGTTGCCCGGATAGGCGCGCGCGCCGTCGTCGCTCGCCCGCCCCGTCATCAACGCCGCGCCCTGCGCGATGCAGTTCGCGACCAGCGTTTCGTGATGCGCGTCATCGAGCAGATGGTCGGGCTCGCGCGCGACGACGAATTCGACCGGGGTCAGGTGCGTACCCTGATGGAGCAGCTGGAACACCGCATGCTGCGCGTCGGTGCCCACGCCGCCCCAGGTAATCGGGGCGCTTTGCTGCGCCAGAGGCTTGCCATTGAGGGTTACCGACTTGCCGTTCGATTCCATCTCGAGCTGCTGAAGATAGGAGGGCAACAGCCGCAGCCGCTCGTCATAAGCGAAGACCGCGCGCGTCTGGCAGCCGAGGCGATTGGCGTAGATCTGATCGGCAAAAGCAGCGAGCAGGCAGATATTGTCGGCGCCGTCGGCGAGCCGGAAATGACGGTCGACCTCGGCCGCGCCCTCGAGCAGGTCGGCGAACGCGTCCCAACCGAGCGCCAGCGCCGCGGGGAAGCCGATCGACGACCAGAGCGAATAGCGTCCGCCGACAGTCTCGCTGAACGGCAGGATACGCGTCTCGTCGATCCCCCACTCCATCGCGCCTTCAGGATTGGCCGTCAGCGCGATGAAACGCCCGACCGGATCGTCGACCCCCGCCTCGTCGAGCCATTGCAGCGCCGAATTGGCGTTGAGCAAGGTTTCGGTCGTGGTGAAGGTCTTCGACGCGACCGCGACGAGCGTATAAGCGGGATCGAATTTCGCGAACGCCTCTTCAAGCGCGGCGCCGTCGACGTTCGACACCACCGCGACGTCGTAACGGTCGCTATGCCGCCCGAGCGCATCGATCAGCAGGTCGGGGCCCAGCGCCGACCCACCGATGCCGATATGGAGCAGATGGCGGATCTCACCGAAGGCTCCGGCCTCGATCGCATCGACCATCATCCGCATCCGCTGGTGGAGCGCCTGCGCGACATGCACGGATTCGGGCGCCCCCTCGCCGCGCTCGGCGCTATGCTCGGCAGCGCGGTTTTCGGTCGGGTTCGCGATCCCACCCGAGAACAGCGTCTTGCGTCGATCCGCGAAGCCCTGCGCGGTCGCGAGGCCGTTCAGAATCTCGATCGCGGTCTCGTCGAGATGCGTCTTGGCGAAGTCGAAGCGGATGTCGGCGACATTGCGCACCAGCGCCTGCAAGCGTGCCTCGGGGTTGGTCGCGACCAGATCGGTCAGCTTCCGCGGCTGCCATTCGGCGAGCGCCTGCCAGGACTGATCGGCGGTCGTCATGTCGCAAACTCCTTGGTTATGGGCCCTCGCCTCTACGCCAGCGACGGGCGCCGCGCCAGCGCCATCCGCCGATATTTGCTTGACGTGCAGACCTATTCGTCGCCAATGCGCGGGCATGACCGACGCCAGCATTACCGCCGCGAATTCGCCCGCCAGCGAACCCGGCCCGACGACGCCCGAACCCGCACCGATTTCGGCGAAGGAAGAGGCGGTCGACACGATCCGCTTCCTCGCGCTGCTGGCAATCGCGGTCCTGATTTTCCGCAGCTTTTTCCTCTCGCCCTTCAATATTCCGTCGGAATCGATGCAGCCGCGCCTGCTGATTGGCGACTATCTGCTCGTGAACAAGATGGCCTATGGCTATTCGAGATACAGCCTGCCCTTCAGCGTCCCGCTGATCCCCGGTCGCATCTTCGCGCGCACGCCCGAACGCGGCGATGTCGTCGTGTTCAAGGCGCCGCCGGTTAACGACAATGATTATATCAAGCGCGTCATCGGCCTGCCCGGCGACACAGTGCAGGTGAAGGACGGCATCGTCTGGCTGAACGGCCAGCCGCTCAAGCGCGAGCCGATGGCCGATTTCGTCATCCCGGTGACGCAAAACATGATCGACGCGTCGCGCACGACGGGCACCCTGCCCTGCTTCGCGCCCGAATTCGAGGAATTGCGCGCCGACGGTCAGCGCCAGTGCCGTTACCGGCAGTTCCGCGAAACGCTGCCCAGCGGCAAGAGCTACGCGATCCTCGACATCACGACGATCGCGGCAGACAATACCGATCCGATCACCGTGCCGGAGGGCCGCCTGTTTCTGATGGGCGACAACCGCGACCGCAGCGCCGACAGCCGATTCCCCGCGGTCGAAGACCAAGGCATCGGCCTGGTTCCCGAGGAAAATCTGGTCGGCCATGCGATGGTCAGCATGTTCTCGACCGACGGGTCGGCGAGCTGGATCAACCCGATCAGCTGGTTCACCGCAGCGCGCTGGAGCCGTATTGGGGACGGCTTTTGAACGACCGCGTTTCCGCGGAGACGATCGCAGCCATTACCGGCGCCGCACCCCGCGACCTTGGCCTCTATCACGAGGCGCTGACCCACGGCAGCAGCGGTGCGGGCGATTATCAGCGCCTTGAGTTTCTGGGCGACCGCGTATTGGGCCTCGTTATCGCTTCAGAACTGTTTCGCCGCTTTCCGAAAGCCGCCGAAGGCGAGCTGTCGTCGCGGCTGCACGCGCTCGCCTCGGGCGAAACCTGCGCGCGGATCGCGCAAGGCATGGATCTGAGCGCTCACGTCCATTTCGGGAGCCAGGCGATCGGCGACGGCGGCCGGCATAGCGACAATATCGCCGCCGACGTGCTCGAGGCCCTCATCGGCGCGCTCTGGCTCGACCTTGGCGAAGAAGCTGCGCGCGCGTTCATCGTCACCAAGTGGGGGCCCATGATCGAGGGTCAGGTCGCCGCGCCCAAGCACCCCAAGGCGGCGCTCCAGGAATGGGCGCTCGCGCGCAAGCGCAAGCCGCCCGAGTATCGCCTCGTCCGCCGCGACGGTCCGGACCATGCCCCGCGCTTTCTTGTCGCCGTCGCAGTCGGCAAGCTCGCCGAGGCCGAAGGCGAAGGCGCGTCGAAGCAGGCGGCAGAGAAAGCGGCGGCGGCGGCGCTGCTCGAACGACTGACACAGGAAGACATTAAATGACCCAGCGCTGCGGTTTCGTGGCCGTCGTCGGCGCGCCCAATGCTGGCAAATCGACCATCGTCAACGCCCTCGTCGGGCAGAAGGTCGCGATCGTCAGCCCCAAGGCGCAGACGACGCGCACCCGCCTGATGGGCGTCGCGATGGAGGGCGACACGCAGATCGTCCTGATCGACACGCCGGGTATCTTCGCGCCGACGCGCCGCCTCGACCGCGCGATGGTCGCGGCGGCATGGGGTAGCCTCGAGGAGGCCGAAGCGATCCTTGTCATGGTCGACGCCGCAGCCAAGCTGACGGGCCGCGTCGAGCGGGTGCTGGAAGGCGTCGCCAACCGGCCCGAAAAGAAATATCTGATCCTCAACAAGGTCGACCTGACCAAGAAGGACAAGTTGCTGACGATCGCGACCGAGCTCAACGCCAAGGTCGCGTTCGACGAGACGTACTTCGTCTCGGCGAGCAGTGGCGACGGGGTCGCCGAGCTCAAGGCCAATCTCGCGGCGCTGATGCCCGAGGGGCCGTGGCATTTCCCCGAGGACGAGGTCAGCGATGCGCCCGAGCGCATGCTCGCGGCCGAAATCACGCGGGAGCAGCTTTATCGCCAGCTCCACGAGGAACTACCTTATCAGTCGACGGTCGAGACCGAACTGTTCAAGACGCGTCCCGACGGCAGCGCTGAAATCCACCAGCAGATTTTCGTCGCGCGCGACACCCAGCGCGCGATCGTGCTCGGCAAGGGCGGCGCGCGCATCAAGGAAATCGGCGCCCGCGCCCGCGCCGAACTGACCGAACTGATGGGCCGCAAGGTCCACCTGTTCCTGCACGTCAAGGTCAAGGAAGACTGGGACGAAGACCGCGGCGTCTATCGCGACATGGGGCTCGACTGGGTCGACTAAATCCGTCTGCAGTCGTCGGGGGGCGGAGCCCCGTCGAAGCGCGCACTGATCCAGCTCAACGTTTCGCCGACGCTGTCTTTCGCGCTCGCGCCATGTTCGGTGCCGCGCATCTCGATCCAGCGCAGCTTCGTCTTGTTCCGGCAGACGGCCTTGGCGAACTTGCGCGTCACCGTGGGCGCGACGATCACGTCCTTGTCGCCCTGCGCCAGCAGCAGCGGCCCCGGCACCCGCGCCGGATCGACGCTGTTCGCGCGGGCGAGCGACTTCCACGGCTCGATCTGGCCGATGTCCTTGTTCCGCGTAACGCGCGCGACGGTCAGGATGCCGAGGATCGTGCCGAGCTTCGGCTTCTTCTCCAAACTGACGCAATTATTCTCGGCAAGGCGGTGGATGACGCCCGCATTGGTCTTGTTGACGATGGTGTCGAGCGAATAGCCGTAGAGCGTCGACCAGCTATGCAGTGCGAACGACAGCAGCAGCGCGCGGGCATTCTTGTCGCTGCCTTCGCGCAGGTTCGCAGCGAGATCGGTGGGCGGCGCCGCGGCGGCGGCCCCGACCAGCGTCAGGTCGGGCGCGTAGCGGCGCGCGTTGGTCGCAGTCCATAGCGCCGCATGCCCGCCCTGTGACTCGCCCCACACGGCAAAGCTGCTGCCCGCCGCCGCACCAGGAATGCCTCGCGCCGCACGCACGGCGTCGAGCACCGCGTAGGAGGTATCGTCGCCGATCAGGAACGGGTGCATCGTCGGATTGCCGAGCCCGATATAGTCGGGAGCGACGACCACATAGCCCTGCCGCACCGCGGGCTCGACCCCCGCAGAAGCACCGAAGAAATTGGGGCTGAGCGATGGCGCGCACTTCTCGGCGACGCCCCATGCGCCGTGCGTCCACGCGATCACGCGGCGCGGGCGCGGCGGGATCGCTTCCATCGGTGCGGCGACGAGTCCCGTCACCTGCATGCGCGCACCCTGCCCGTTCGTGGTCCAGTAGCTGACGCGCCACGCCTGCACGCCGGGCGGCGCGGTTGCAACCGGATCGGCGGAAATGAGCGTTCCGGGCTGCTGCGCCAGTGCGGGTACGGCGGCAACGGCAAGGAGTGTGAGCAAGGCGGCAAGCAAACGGCGCATCGAATGTCCTCCCGATGCGCCGATGCTAACATGATAAGGCGGCGGCGAAAATGCCGCGAATTAACGCTATTCCGTCGCGGCCTTCTTTTTCGCCGGGGCCTTTTTGGCCGGCGCCTTCTTGACGGCCGCTTTCTTCGCAGGAGCCTTCTTCTTGCCCTTCGCCGGTCCCTTCGCCGCGCGGGCGTCGATCAGCGCGATGGCCTC
Source organism: Sphingopyxis sp. H050 (assembly GCF_001468265.1). Lineage (GTDB taxonomy): Bacteria > Pseudomonadota > Alphaproteobacteria > Sphingomonadales > Sphingomonadaceae > Sphingopyxis. The sequence goes on from NZ_LNRZ01000002.1 coordinate 561,021, forward strand.
TTCCTCGGTCAGCGCGTCGGCTTCGACCGTCTTGGGCAGCGTCGCGTTGGTCGTGCCGTCGGTCACATAAGGACCGAAACGCCCTGCCATCAGCTTCATCTCGCCCCCGCTCGTCGGATGCGGGCCGAAGGTCTTGAGCGGCTCGGCCTTCGCGCGACCACCACGCCCACCGCCATTCGCGGCATCGGCGATGCGCGCCACCGCGGCGTTCATGCCGATGTCGAAGATTTCGGCGGTGCCGGTCAGCTTCGCATATTTGCCATCGTGGAGCAGATAGGGGCCATAACGACCAAGCCCCGCCATGATGACCTTGCCGCTCTCGGGATGCGTGCCGACCTCGCGCGGCAGACTCAGCAGCCGCAGCGCATAGTCGAGGTCGAAGTCTTCCGCGGGAATATCCTTCGGAATCGACGACCGCTTCGCCTCCTTGCCGTCGCCGAGCTGGATGTACGGGCCGAACCGCCCGCTGCGCTTCGACACTTCCAGCCCGCTTTCGGGGTCGGTGCCCATGACCTCGGGGCCGGCATCGCCATTGTCGGCGCCGCCCGGCTGGGCAAATTTCCGCGTGAACTTGCAGTCAGGATAGTTGCTGCACGCAATGAACGGCCCGAACTTGCCGCCGCGCAGCGCGAGCCGCCCTTTCCCGCAATTGGGGCAGAGCCGGGGATCGCTGCCGTCGCCCTTGTCGGGGAAGAGATAGGGGCCGAGAAACTCGTCGAGCGCCGCAGTGATCTCCGACGGCTTCTGCTCCATCACCTCGCCCGTGCGCGGCTTGAAGTCGCGCCAGAATCGTTCGAGCACCGCCTGCCACTGCGCGCGGCCGCCCGACACATCGTCGAGCTCTTCCTCTAGACCCGCGGTGAAATCATATTCGACGTAGCGATTGAAGAAGCGTTCGAGGAACGCGGTCAGCAGCCGCCCGCTCTCTTCGGGAATGAAGCGGTTCTTCTCGACGCGCACATAGGCGCGGTCCTTCAGCACCTGCAGGATCGCGGCATAGGTCGACGGGCGCCCGATCCCGAGTTCCTCCATCTTCTTGACGAGGCTCGCTTCCGAATAGCGCGGCGGCGGCTGCGTCTCATGGCTTTCGACCTCGACGCCGGTCTTTGCGGGCGCGTCGCCCTTGTCCATCGCCGGGAGCAGGCGCGCATCCTCGTCTTCCGCATCGTCGCGGCCTTCGTCATAGAGCGCGAGGAAGCCGGGGAATTTCACCACCTGGCCGGTCGCGCGCAGCACCGTCTTGCCGGTGCCGTCGCTCAGATCGACGCTGGTCCGCTCGAGACGCGCCGACGCCATCTGGCTCGCGAGCGCGCGCTTCCAGATCAGATCGTACAAGCGCGCATGATCGCCGCCGCCAACCTTATCCTTGCCGAAATCGGTCGGACGGATCGCCTCGTGCGCTTCCTGCGCATTCTTCGCCTTGGTCTGATATTGGCGCGGCTGATCGGGGACGTAACCGCCGTCGTAGCGCGTCGCGATCGCCTTCCGCGCCGCGCTGATCGCGCTGCCGTCCATCTGGACGCCGTCGGTCCGCATATAGGTGATCGCGCCATCCTCATAAAGGTCCTGCGCGACGCGCATCGTGTGGCTCGCGGAGAAGCCGAGCTTGCGCGCCGCCTCCTGCTGCATCGTCGAGGTCGTGAAGGGTGGCGGCGGGTTACGCGTCAGCGGTTTAGTCTCGACCGTATCGACGGTGAAATGCCCCGCCTGCACATCGGCTTCGGCAGCGCGCGCGTCGGCCTCGGTGCCGATCGACAGCCGCTCGATCTTGTCGCCGCGCCAGCGCGCCAGCCGCGCCTTGAACGGCGTCCCCGCCATCTCGAACAGCCCCGTGACCGACCAATATTGCTGCGCAACAAAGGCCTCGATCTCGCGCTCGCGCTCGACGATCATCCGCAGCGTCACCGACTGCACACGGCCTGCCGATTTGGCGCCGGGCAGCTTGCGCCACAACACCGGCGACAGGGTGAAACCGACGAGATAGTCGAGCGCACGGCGCGCACGATAGGCGTCGATCAGGTCAGTATCGAGCTCGCGCGGATGCGCCATCGCGTCGGTCACCGCCTGTTTGGTGATCGCATTGAAGGTCACGCGGTCGACGGCCTGCGGCAGCGCCTTTTTCTGGCGCAGCAGTTCCTGGACATGCCAGCTGATCGCCTCGCCCTCGCGATCGGGGTCGGTCGCGAGGATCAGGCGGTCGGCCGACTTGGCCGCGTCCTGGATGTCCTTCATCCGCTTCGCCTTGTCGGGATACATCTGCCACTGCATCGCGAAGCTGTCGTCGGGATCGACCGATCCGTCCTTGGGAGGAAGGTCGCGGACGTGGCCATAGCTGGCCAGCACCTTGAAATCACGACCGAGATATTTCTCGATCGTCTTCGCCTTGGCGGGCGATTCCACAATTACCAACTGCATTGAAAATTCGTTCCCCGGAAACTCTTACGTACGTACGCGCGAGGGTGGCGGGCGTCCGCCCCTCCCGTCAAGGGAGAAATCGGACGCCCGCTCCGGGAGGCGTGCTCAGCTATTCTGCCATTTGAAATCCGCAGGCAGGATGCATTTGCCCGCGTCATACTTGCCCACGCTGCGGATGATTTCCTGGTCCTCGGGCTCGATGCGGCGGCCGCTGATCTGGCTGTCGATCACCCGGCGAACCAGCGCGTCGAGCTTCGTCACCAGATAGCAGTCGATCGCCGGCGGCGCGTGCGGATTGCCGACGCCGCTGTCGTCGGTCAGGAACAGATAGCGCGACTGGGTCGCCGCCGCCATCGCGCGCATCGCATATTCGGCCTTGTCGGCAACGCCCGACGCGGCGACCGGGGTGATGTGGATGCGTTTGGCGCGCGCGGCCTCGGCCGCCTGCCACGTCCGTCCGAACAGCTCGTCGTGCGGCGGGGCGTCGGCCACCAGCAGCAACGACTTCACCGCATCGGGCCGCCAGTCCTGCCCCACCGCGCGGATCAGCGCCTGATCCATCGCTTCAGGATAATCGCCGCCACCGTTCGCGTCCTGTCGCGCGAGCGCACCCTGTACGCGCCCAATGTCGCGGTCGAAGGCCACGGTGCGCGTGACATAATCGTCGCCGAGATCGCGATAGAAGACGAAGCCGATCCGGATGTCGAGATCGCGATGCTTCGCGGTGATCGACGAGATGATCGAGCGCAGTTCCGACTGGAGGTAGCGGATCTCGTCGCCCATGCTGCCGGTCGTATCGACGACGAGCATCAGGTCGAGCTTGGTCGCCTTCGCCGCCGCCTGGTTCGCGGTCAGGCCGACCGTCTGGCCGCCCGGCGCATCGGCGACGAGCACCGGGCGCGCATCGGCGATTGTCCGCCCGCCCCGTCGCGCCGAAATGGTGATCCGCTCGCTCAGCCGGTCGAGGCCGGGGAAGAACACCGCGCTGCCGTCGGCTTGCGTCGCCAAGGTGATGCTGTTGCCGTCGCTGCACGTCACCACGACGTCGGCGAAGGGGATCGGCTGACCGCTGCGGTCGTTCACTTTCACCGTCACGACGCGCATCGTGTCGACCCCCGGCAGGCTGCGGATCTCCTGCCCCATATTGCCGCTGCGATTGACATAGCTCGCATAGAGTTCGGGATTGAGCAGGTCGTCATGCTCTCCCGCGGTCAGGATGCCCGACTGCGGCTGGGGCTGCGGATAGGGCCGCGGCGGCACGCTGGCGATCTTTTCCTCGCTGTAGTCGGCGGACGATCCCGGCACCGGCGGTGCGACGGCCGCTGCCGGCGACGCTTCGACGGCGCCCGACCCGCTGGCCGCGGAAACCACACGCGATCCGGTGACGACGACGTCGCGCGCGCTGCTTTCATAGGCGGCGGAGCCATCGGCGGTTCGGGGGCTATCGCCGTATCGGCGCGGACGCGACCTCCCTTGGTCTTGGTATCGACGGCGTCCATCTGTTGTTGCTGCGGCCGCGCTTCGGGATCGAGGCGCGGCAGCGGGTCGGCGTTGCGGCAGAAGCCGTCCTGCCGTGGCGGCGTCGTCGCGTTGGCGGCCGCGATCGGCAGCGGCGCCGGCGCTGCAGCCAATATCGCAGCCATCGTCACGCCGGTCAGAAGTCGGCTTCGCATCATCAATCTCCCCGTCATGTGATACAATATCATCAGCCTGTGGGTCCGTCGCTGAACCGTGGCTGAACCAAGACGAAGCGTTAGATTGCAATCGCTTGCCGCGCAGTGCGATCGATCACAGAAGCGAGACGCGCGCGCCGGCATGGCGCTCGACCCGCCCCGCCAGCTCGAGTTCAAGCAGCACGAGCTGCACCGCGGCGGCGGGCTGGCCGGACTGGCGGACGATCTCGTCGACTGCGACCGGCGTGGGGCCGAGCAGCTCGGCGATGCGGCCGCGATCGCCGTCCGAAGCCTCGCCCGATGCCGCCGGAGCTGCGAATCCGCGAACCGGCTCGCGCACCATCCGCCCGTCGATCGGCCCCACCGCTTCCAGCACATCGTCGACGTTCTGGATCAGCGTCGCGCCCTCGCGGATCAACAGATTGCAGCCCTGCGCCCGCGGGTCGAGCGGCGATCCCGGCACCGCCATCACCTCCCGGCCATAGTCGCCGGCCCGGCGGGCGGTGATCAGCGAACCGGATTTCGGCGCGGCTTCGATCACCACGGTGCCGTGGGAAAGGCCCGCGATGATGCGGTTGCGCGCCGGGAAATGCCGTGCGAGCGGCTCGGCGCCCGGAGGCTGCTCGGCAATCAACAGTTGGTCTGTCGCGATCTTTTCCTGCAGTTCGGCATTCTCGGGCGGAAACGCGACATCGATACCGCTGCCGATCACCGCGGCGGTGGCGCCGCCGAGCGCGCCGACATGCGCCGCGGTGTCGACCCCGCGCGCCAGACCGCTGACGACGGTCGCGCCGCGTGATGCCAGGTCGGCGGCGAGCTGGCGTGCAAAGCGGCACGCGACCGCCGAGGCGTTGCGGGCGCCGACGATCGCGACGCACGGCTGCCGCAGCATCGCCGTATCGCCGCGTACGGTCAGGACCGGCGGCGCGCCCTCGACTTCGCGCAGCTGGGGCGAATAATCATTCTCGTCGATGAAGACATGCCGCGCGCCCAGTTCGGCGACGCGCTCGATCTCGCGTTCGACGCTATCGACCGATGCAATGTGCAGCTTCGCGCGTCCGCCGCGTTGCGCCAGATCGGGAAGCGCCTCGATCGCCGCCTCTGCCGACCCGAAGCGCTGCATCAACTGCTGCCAGCTGACCGGGCCGACATGCGATGTGCGGATCAGGCGCAGCCGCGCCAGCCGCTCGGCAGGCGTCACGCAGACGCGTCCTTCTTCGCCCCGATGCGCGGCTCTGTCCCGGCGCGCAGCCGCGCGATATTTTCGCGATGCCGCCAGAGCACGACGACGGCGAGGCACGCGAGTCCGATGGCATAGGCCCGATGGCCGAGCGCCGCCGCCGCAATCGGCGCGGCGACAGCGCCCACCATGCCGCCGAGCGAGGAAATGCGCGTGATCAACGCAGTGCCAAGCCACGCAACCGCAAAGATCACGCCGATCGGCCAAGCAAGCGCCAGCGACAGGCCGAGCAAGGTCGCGACGCCCTTCCCGCCCCGGAACTTCAGCCACACCGGATAGCAATGACCAATCATCGCCGCCGCGCCCGCGATCATGGCGCCGTCGGCGCCGGCCTCGGGTAGCCACAGCCGCGCGAGCGCGACCGCGACCGCGCCCTTCGCCCCGTCGAGGATCAGCGTTGCCGCCGCCAGTTCCTTGCGCCCGGTCCGCAGCACGTTGGTCGCGCCGATATTGCCCGATCCGATCTGGCGCAGATCGCCCGCACCGAACAGCCGCGTCAGGATGATGCCGAACGGGATCGAGCCCAGAAGATAGCCCATCAGCACCAAAGTTGCGATCAGCATGCGCGGCGTCCCCTGCCCGCCGGAATCGCTCCGGCCTTCGTCGGGCCTTTTGGCGGCAGATAGGGGCATGGGTCAACGCCGCGCTTGCCGCAAAGCGCGCGTTTGGCGTATCGCCGCGTCCGATATGGATCATTCCCTCCCGCCCGATGCACCCGCCCCCGATGCGCCCATCCTCTTCTTCGACAGCGGCCTCGGCGGACTGACCGTGCTCGGCCCGACACGCGCGCTGCTGCCGACCGCGTCGATCGTCTATGCCGCCGACTATGCCGGTCTGCCTTATGGCCAGAAGGGCGATGACGAACTGGCGGCGCGCGTTCCCGCCCTGCTTGGCCGGCTCGTCGAGCGCTATCAGCCGCGGCTTGTCGTGATCGCCTGCAACACGGCCTCGACGATCGCGCTCGCGCACGTCCGCGCCGCGCTCGACGTCCCGATCGTCGGCACCGTTCCCGCCATCAAGCCCGCTGCCGAGATGACGAAGAGCGGGGTGATCGGCGTCCTCGGCACCGAGGCGACGGTGCGCCAGCCCTATGTCGACGACCTCAGCGCCAAATTCGCGGCTGGCAAAACCGTGCTGCGTCACGGCAGCCCGGGCCTCGTCACCGGCGCTGAAGCGAAGCTGCGCGGCGAGGCCGTCGACCCGGCGGTGATCGAGCGCGCCATCGCAGGACTGCGGGGCCAGTCCGGCGGCGAGAAGCTGGACGTCATCGTCCTTGCCTGCACCCATTTCCCGCTATTGCAGCAGGAATTGCAGGCTGAGGCAGGACCGGATATCGCGCTGATCGACGGCGCGGCGGGGATCGCGCGCCGCATCGCTTACCTGACCCGTGGGCAGAGTTGGCCCGCCGAAGCCCGGCCCGGCATCGCGGTGTTCACGCGCAGCGCCGAGCGCGCACCCCCGCCGCTCGCGGCGCTGGCGCCCTATGGCATCGGGTCGATCGAGACGATCTGAGAGGACAATTTGTCCCATAGCTGCGAATCGTTCGCACTGGCTTTCGCGGCTTTTCAACGTTATTGCGGCCCCGAATACCGTCGCCGGAGGGAGCGGCGAAGCACCTGAATTGCGGGGCTGGAACGTGAATTACAACGACATCTTCGCTCGCGCGATCGACCGGCTGCACGAAGAGGGACGCTACCGCGTCTTCATCGACATTTTGCGCAATAAGGGCGCCTTTCCCAATGCGCGCTGCTTTGCCGGGCACAACGGCCCGAAGCCGATCACCGTTTGGTGCTCGAACGACTATCTCGCGATGGGCCAGCACCCAAAGGTCATCGAAGCGATGGAGGAGGCGCTGCACGACGTCGGCGCGGGCTCGGGCGGTACGCGCAACATCGGCGGCAACACGCACTATCATGTCGATCTCGAGGCCGAACTCGCCGATCTGCACGGCAAGGACGGCGCGCTGCTCTTCACCTCGGGCTATATTTCGAACGAGGCGACGCTCGGCACGCTCGGCAAGCTGCTCCCGAACTGCATCATCTATTCGGACGAGCTCAACCACGCGTCGATGATCGCGGGCATCCGCAACTCCGGCTGCGAAAAGCGCGTATTCCGCCACAATGACCTTGAGCATCTCGAAGAATTGCTCGCCGCCGACGATCCCGAGGCGGCGAAGCTGATCGCGTTCGAGAGCGTCTATTCGATGGACGGCGACGTCGCGCCGATCCACGCGATCTGCGACCTTGCCGAGAAATATAACGCGCTCACCTATTGCGATGAAGTCCACGCCGTGGGCATGTACGGCCCGCGCGGCGGCGGCATCACCGATCGCGACGAAGCCGCGAGCCGCGTGACGATCATCGAGGGCACGCTGGGCAAGGCGTTCGGCGTGATGGGCGGCTATATCGCCGCCGACAAGAATATCATCGACGTGATCCGCAGCTATGCGCCGGGCTTCATCTTCACGACCAGCCTGTCGCCGGTGCTCGTCGCGGGCGTGCTGGCCAGCGTGCGCCATCTCAAATCCTCAAGCGTCGAGCGCGACGCGCAGCAGGCGGCCGCGGCGTACCTCAAGCAGAGCTTCCGCGACGCTGGCCTGCCGGTGATGGATTCGACAACGCATATCGTGCCGCTGATGGTCGGCGACCCGGTGCGCGCGAAGAAGATCAGCGACATCCTGCTCGCCGAGTACGGCGTCTATGTGCAGCCGATCAATTACCCCACCGTGCCGCGCGGCACCGAACGCCTGCGCTTTACGCCGGGTCCGGCGCATGACGAGGCGATGATGCGCGAGTTGACCGAGGCGCTTGCCGAAATTTGGGATCGGCTTGAGCTGCGCAAGGCCGCGTGACGACCGCACCGGGTTTTGACGAGGTAGTCAGGGGACGCCGCTCGATCCGCGGCTTCCTCGACAAGCCCGTTCCGAAAGCATTGATCGCCGAGATCCTCGAGGTCGCGATGCGTGCGCCCTCGTCGTTCAACAACCAATGCTGGAATTTCTCGGTCGTTACCGGCGCGCCGCTCGACGCGATCCGGCGCGGCAATACCGAGGGCATTCTGGCCGGCAAACCCGACAGCCGCGAGTTCCGCCGTTTTGACGGCATTGCCGAGGCGCATCGTTTTCGGCAGGTCGAGATCGCCAAGCAGCTGTTCGGCGCGATGGGCATCGCCCGCGACGACAAGGACGCGCGGCAGGACTGGGTGCTACGCGGCTTCCGCCAGTTCGACGCGCCGGTCAGCATCGTCGTGACCTATGACCGCGTGCTGCTGGGCGGCGACATCGCGCCCTTCGACTGCGGCGCCGTCACCAACGCGCTCGTCAACGCCGCCTGGTCGCGGGGGCTCGGCTGTGTGATCAACAGCCAGGGGATCATGCAATCGCCCGTCGTGCGCGAGCATGCCCGCATCCCCGACGATCAGGTGATCATGATCTGCGTCGCGCTCGGCTGGCCCGACGAGAGCTTTCCCGCCAACACCGTCGTGTCCAACCGCAAGACCGTCGAAGAAGCGGTGCGGTTCGTGGGTTTCGAGGACTAGCCCGCGAGAAACGTCGCGATCCGGGCGCCGTCCACGGTCGGTGCTAGTCGCGGCAATAGCCCTCGCCCGCCTTGACGATCAGGCATTCCTTCTTTCCAGCCAGATATTTGAGGCCGGTCTCGTCCCCGCTGCCCCGGTGCAGGCTCAGCTCTTCAGCGCCGCGCTTGAACTTGATGCCATGCTCGCTGTCCTCACCATCATAGGTGCCTTTTGTGTCCAGGTCGGACTGCATGTCCAGCTTGTATTTGCCCGGCTCTCCCGGCGTGATCGTGACGTACATCCCCTCGACGCCAGTCCACTTGCCCGCCCAGCTTGCGAAGCGGTGCGGCGCGGTTGCGGGGTCGGTCGTCTCGGCTCCCTCAGCGGGGACGGTTTCGACCGGGACTTCTTCGGTGGTCGAGGCCGTATCGGCGGGAGCAGGCGCTTCCGCCTTTTCGCAGCCGGCCAGCAATACCGCGGCCACGGCACTGGCCAGAATGATCCTCTTCTGCATCATGCTTCTCCTTTCCGGTCCAAACGCTTCGGCTTCGATAAGTTTCCTACTCGGTGATGATCTCCGCGAACTTCAACGGGTCGACATTGCCGCCGGACAGCGTGACGAGCGTAGCGTCAGTGATCGACACCTTCCCCGCGAGGACCGCTGCGAGCGCCGCCGCGCCGCCGGGTTCGACCACCAGATGCAGTTTCTCGAACGCCAGCCGCATCGCATCGCGCACTTCGCTGCGCGTCACGACAACGCCTTTCACCCCGCGGGCCTGCAGGACCGCGAAGTTGATTGGCCAGGTCTCGGGCGTCTGCAACGCGTCGCACTCGGTCGGATACGCCATATCCTCGACCGACAGAATCCGCCCCGCGGCAAGGCTGCGCGTCACATCGTCCCATCCCTCGGGCTCGACCGCGACGACCTCGGCCTCGGGCAGCGCGAGCGCCAGTCCGGCCGACAGGCCGCCGCCGCCGCAGCACGCGATGACCTTGTCGGGACCGCTCAGCCCGCGCGCCTTCATCTGCGCCGCCGCCTCGATCCCGGCGCTGCCCTGCCCCTCGATGATCCATGGATCGCCATAGGCATGGACGAGCGTCCCGCCGCGGTCGGCCAGCAGCTTCGCCGCGACCGCATCGCGCGATTCGGTGACGCGGTCGTACAGCACGACCTCGGCCCCCAGCTTGCGCGTCGCCGCCAGCTTCATCGCCGGGGCATTGCTCGGCATCACGATCGTCGCCCTGATTCCCAATCGCTTGGCCGCCCACGCGACGCCCTGCGCATGATTGCCGCTCGACACGCCCACCACACCCTCGTTCGCCTGCTCGGGCGTCAGGTCGGTCAGCCGGTGCCAAGCGCCGCGTATCTTGAACGCCCCGACGGGTTGCACGCATTCGGCCTTGCACCAGACGGTCTTGCCGTCGATCTCGAGCGGCAGCAGTGGGGTTTGCGGCAGCAAGGCAGCGACTTTCGCCGCCGCGCGTTCAACCCCTGCCAGTGTCGGCGCGCGAGCGGGGTCGATCAGGGCATCGGGGCTTTGCTGTGTCATCGCTTCGTCCTATAGGCCGCGGCATACAACACAAGCCGCTTGGGCAGGCGCAGGAGATTTTTCACATGAGCAAGGTTCTGGTGATCGGCGCAGGCGGCGTCGGTTCGGTCGCGGTGCACAAGATGGCGATGAACCCCGACATCTTCCCCGACATCACGCTCGCCAGCCGCCGCAAGTTCAAATGCGACGCGATCGCCGAATCGGTCAAGGAGCGCACCGGCGTCACGATCAAGACCGCCGAGGTCGACGCCGACCATATCGATGCCACCGCGGCCCTGATCCGGTCGATCGGCGCGACGCACGTCGTGAACCTCGCGCTCCCCTATCAGGACCTCACGATCATGGAGGCGTGCCTGTCGACCGGCGCGCATTATCTCGACACCGCCAATTACGAACCGCGCGACGAGGCGAAGTTCGAATATCACTGGCAGTGGGCCTATCACGACCGCTTCAAATCGGCGGGCCTGATGGCGCTGCTCGGTTCGGGTTTCGACCCCGGCGTGACCAGCGTCTTCACGACCTGGCTCAAAAAGCATCATTTCGACCGCATCGACACGCTCGACATTCTCGACTGCAACGGCGGCGATCACGGCCAGCATTTCGCGACCAACTTCAACCCCGAGATCAACATCCGCGAAGTGACAGCGGTCGCGCGTCACTGGGAAAATGGCGCCTGGGTCGAAACCCCGCCGATGTCGGTAACGCAGACGTTCGACTTCGAGGCGGTGGGCGAAAAGACGATGTACCTCATGTATCATGAGGAAATCGAAAGCCTGAAAACCCACCTGCCCGAGATCAAGCGCATCCGTTTCTGGATGACCTTCGGCGAAGCCTATATCACGCACCTCACCGTGCTGCAGAATGTCGGCATGACCCGCATCGACCCGGTGATCTATGAAGGCAAGGAAATCATCCCGCTCCAGTTCCTGAAAGCGGTGCTCCCCGAGCCCTCGAGCCTCGGCGAGACGACGAAAGGCAAGACCAACATCGGCGTCATCGCGACCGGCCTGGCCAAGGACGGAACGGAAAAAACGCTCTACCTCTACAACATCTGCGACCATGAAGAGGCCTATGCCGAGACCGGCAATCAGGCGGTCAGCTACACCACCGGCGTCCCTGCGATGATCGGCACCGCGATGATGGTTACCGGGACATGGAGCGGCGAAGGCGTGTTCAACATGGAGCAGTTGGACCCCGATCCCTTCATGGACATGCTGAACAAGCATGGCCTGCCCTGGCAGGTGAAGGAACTGGACGCACCGCTCGATTTCTGACGGCGCCCGATCCAAAATTGCCGCTTGCGATATAAAACCCCGTTCGTGCTGAGCCTGTCGAAGCACCGTTCTTTCTTTCGATGGCGCAAAGACAGAATGGCCATTCGACCAGCTCAGGGCGAACGGTGTATTTTTGTGCCCGAATAGTTGAGAGGCATATCATGAGACTGGTCTTCGCGATCATCACGGCGATCGCATTATCCCTCCCCGCCGCCGCCCAAACCGACGACGCCTACGCCCCGGCGCGCGCCATTGTCGCCGACATCGGCAAGATCGTCACCCCGAACGGCGTACAGGAGACCTTCGAGGTAACCCTTGGCGGCGCTCGCCAAGTGGTCAGCGTGCGCGGGTCGGACCGCGACAATCCGATCCTGATCTTCGTCCATGGCGGCCCGGGCGCGGTCGAGATGCCCTTCGCCTGGGCGTTCCAGCGGCCATGGGAGGATGTCTTCACCGTCGTTCAGTACGACCAGCGCGGCGCCGGGCGCAGCTATCCGCTGAACGACCCCGTAACGCTCGCCCCAACGATGACGCCCGAACGCTACCGCGACGACGCCATCGAACTGATCGAACTGCTCAAGAAGCGCTACGGCAAGCGCAAGGTCGTGCTGATGGGCCACAGCTGGGGCTCGATCGTCGGCCTGTCGGTCGCGGTGAAGCGCCCCGACCTCCTCTACGCCTATGTCGGCGTCGGTCAGGGCATCGATTTCCGCGACGGCGAAAAAGCCGGCATGGCTTGGACGCGGGCCCGGGCAATGGCGGCAGGCGACAAGAGAGCCGTCGCCGCGATCGACGCGCTCGCCCCCTATCCCCAAGGCGATTTCACCATCGCCAAAGCCGACGGCTGGCGCAAATATGCGATCCCCTATGGCTCACTCATCTACAACAAGCCCGACCTCACCTATTATTTCCAGACCCCCCGCCTCTCGCCCGAATATACGGAGGCCGACCGGCAGGCGTGGGGCAAGGGCAGCGAGTTTTCGGTAACTACGCTCTGGCCGCGCCTCGCCGACGTCAGCTTCAAGCCCATCCGCAAGCTCGACGTGCCGCTGATCTTCCTGCTCGGACGCCACGACTATACCGTTCCCTCGCCCGTCGCCGCCGCGTGGTTCGCACAGGCCAAGGCGCCGTCGAAAAAGCTTATCTGGCTGGAACATTCGGCCCATATGCCGATGGTCGAGGAGCCGGGGCATTTCTTCGCCGCGCTGCTCGCCGACGTACTGCCGCTGACGAAAGAGAAGAAATGACCGCCTATCTCGCGCCGATTGGCCTCCTGTTCATCTCGAACATTTTCATGACCTTGGCCTGGTACGGCCAGCTCGGCGAGGTGTCGCGGCCGATCTGGCTCGCGGTGCTGATCGCCTGGGGCATCGCCTTTTTCGAATATTGCCTCGTCATCCCGGCGAACCGCATCGGCTATGGCGTGTACAGCGCCGCCGAACTCAAGACCTTGCAAGAGGTGATCACCTTGATCATATTTGCCGGGTTCGCGGTCTTCTGGCTCGGCGAGAAGCTGACCGTGAACCATCTCGTCGGCTTCGGACTGATTGCGGCGGGGGCGTTCTTCATCTTCAAGGGGCCGATTGCGGTCTCGTAGGAATCTATAGCGACATGGAAACCCGTGCCGGCGACCCCGGAGCCTTTGCCCATTTCGACCTCAACCGCGTCCCGTCGCCCGCTTTCGTGGTCGATGCGGCAAAGGTGCGCGCGAACCTCTCGGTCCTGCGCCACATCGGCGACCAGTCGGGCGCGCGCGTGCTTGCAGCGCTCAAGGCCTTTTCGATGTGGTCGCTCGGGCCCACCGTCGCCTCCTATCTCGACGGCGTCTGCGCCTCGGGGCTCTTCGAGGCCAAGCTCGGCCGCGAGGCCTATGGCGGCCCCGACGGCAGCAAGGAGGTCGCCACCTATTGCGCCGGCTATAAGGAAGCCGACCTGCCGGAGATCGCGGCGCTGTCCGATCATCTGATCTTCAATTCGCCCGGCCAGATCGCCCGCTTCCGCCCGCTCCTCGACGCGCTGCGCGCCCAGGGCGAAAGATTCGACGTCGGCCTGCGCATCAATCCGATGCACAGCGAGGGAGAGGTCGCGAAGTACGACCCGGCCGCTCCATGCAGCCGCCTCGGCTTTCCGGTCACCCAATTGCTTCCCGAGCATATGGAGGGCGTCGACGGCATCCATATGCACAGCCTCTGCGAACAGGATTTTCCGCCGCTCGAGCGCACCTGGACCGCGGTGCAGCCGATGCTGCGTCCCTTTTTCGGTCAGCTCAAATGGATCAACTTCGGCGGCGGCCATCATGTGACGCGCGCCGACTATCAGACGGGCGACCTGATCGCCTTCCTGAAGCAGGTCCGCGCCGCGACGAATTGCGACGTCATGATCGAACCCGGCGAAGCGATCGCGCTCGACGCTGGCATCCTTGTCGGCGAGGTGCTCGACCTGTTCGACAATGGCATGCCGATCGGGATTACCGACATTTCGGCGACGTGCCACATGCCCGACGTGATCGAAGCGCCGTACCGTCCCGCGATGCTGGGCGAGGGCACCGAGGGAATGGTGACGCGCCTTGGCGGTCCCTCATGCCTCGCGGGCGACGTGATCGGCGACTATCGCCTGCCCGGCGGCGCGCGCATCGGCCAGCGCTTCGCCTTCCTCGACCAGGCGCATTATTCGATGGTGAAAACGAACACCTTCAACGGTGTGCCGTTGCCCTCGATCTGGCTGTGGGACAGCGAAACCGACGAACTCAAGCTGATCCGCGAATTCGGCTACGAGGATTTCAAGACGCGGCTGAGCTGACGTCCGCGGCCACCTCCGCCAGCGCCTGATGGATGTCGCTGACCACGACCGACCCTTCGCCGACCGACGAGGCAACGCGCTTCACCGATCCCTTGCGAACGTCGCCGATGGCATAGATGCGCGGCCAGCTGGTTTCATAGCGGCTCGGCATGCGATCGAGCGACCAGCCCGCCTTGACGAGCTCGATCGGGGCGATGTCGGCGCCGGTCTTCACGAACCCCTTGTCGTCGCAGACCATCTCCTTTGGCAGCCACATCGTGTTCGGGCTGGCGCCGAGAAAGAGAAACAGGAATTTGCAGTCGCACAGATCCTCGGCTCCCGTGTCGCGGCAGCGATAGGTCAGGCCGTCGAGCTGCCCCTCGCCGCGCAGCGCGACGACGTCGGTCGATCCGATGATCTCGATATTCGGATGCTCTTCCAGCCGCTTGACCAGATATTCGGACATGGTCTCGCGCAGGCTCTTGCGGCGAAAGATGACATAGACCTTCTTTGCGACGTCGGCGAGGTAGATCGCCCCCTGCCCCGCCGAATTGCCCGACCCGACCACCGTCACCTCGGCATTGCCGCACAGCTGGGCCTCCATCGGCGTCGCGCCATAATAGATGCCGCGGCCCTCGTAATTCTCGATCCCCTCGATCGGCAGGCTCTGATATTTCGCACCGCTCGCGACCACGACCGCTCGGCTCCGCAGCTTTCGGCCGTCGGCAAGGTGCAGGCAATAGGCGTCGCCGTCGCGCCCGATCGACGCGGCACGCACAGGCGAGACCAGCCGCGCGCCGAATTTCTGGGCCTGCACCGTCGCGCGGCGCGCCAGCTCGTTGCCCGAAATACCGGTCGGGAAGCCCAGATAATTCTCGATCTTCGACGAGGTGCCAGCCTGACCGCCCGGCGCGAGCGCGTCGAGCGCGATCACCGTCAGCCCCTCGGACGCGGCATAGACCGCCGCGGCCAAGCCTCCGGGGCCGCTGCCCACCACGAGCACGTCCGCCGTCGCGCCGTCGGGAAGCAGATCGAGTCCAAGCCCCGCCGCCAGCTGCTCCGGCGTCGGCTGGATCAGCACTTCGGCCGCACCCAGAATCGCGACCGGCAGCTGCTCCTCGGTCAGTCCGCGTTCGGCGAGCAAATGCCCGGCGACCGGCCCGTCGGCCGGGTCGAACCAGCGATGCGCGACGCCATGCTTCATCAACAGGTCGCGCATCGCATAGACGCTGCGGTCCATCGCATCGCCGATGATGATCGTCACCGCAAAGCCGCGGTGCTTGCTGAACTCGCGCCGCGCCGACAACACGCGGACAAAGATATCGGAGAAATGGGAATTGCCCGCGATCATGCGCTGGAAATCGGCATGCGCGATACGGATGATCTCGCCGTCGGCGCCCATCTCGACGCGCGACAGGTGGCGCTGTCCGGTCAGCACCGACAGGTCGCCAGCAAACTGCCCGCGCTCCATCCAGCCAACGCGCTTACGCCCGTCGTCGGTCGATGCATATATGTCGGTGTGGCCCGACAGGGTAATGATGCAATCGGGCGCCATGGCGCCCTCCTCGACAAGCAGATCGCCCGCCTTGTGCGACTCGACCGTCCCGAACGCCTTGAGCTCCTCGAGCTCCGCGTCGGTAAAATCATAATTGACGTCGGCGCGGGAGGTCATGGCGATTCTATCCTTTCGTTGGGCAGTCCTGTCTAACGCCGCCGCACGTTCTTGTCTCGGTTTTGCGCTGGTAAACGCAGCTCTGCCCCGGCTCGGCGCGCCTATCACCGCACTGTTACAAAATTGCGCGATAGGGTCTTTACAGGGGGGACCCCCCTCCATATATGCGCTCTCCGCTGCCCCAGGGGGACTTCCAATAACCGCAAGGCAGCCTTGGATGTTTAACGTATTTTTTGGGGGTCCCTTGAGTTGCACCAGCATCATAGCGCCCACGGGCTGATTCAGGCACTTTCGCCGGTCGAACCTGTTACGCTTGTCCGCCCGCATGCCGCGCGGCGCGCAGCGCGTTTCTTCATCGAGCGATTTCCCGGCACGACCATGTATGCGGTCAAGGCGAATCCGTCGCCCGATCTGCTGCGCGTGCTGTGGGATTCGGGTCTCACCCATTTCGACGTCGCCTCGATCGCCGAGGTGCGCCTCGTTGCGCGCGAACTGCCAAAGGCAACGCTCTGCTTCATGCATCCGGTGAAGGCCGAGGAAGCGATCTCCGAAGCCTATTGGAAGCATGGCGTGCGCACCTTCTCGCTCGACACGATGGAAGAGCTGGAAAAGATCGTCCGCGCGACCGAAGGGGCCACCGACCTCAACCTGCTCGTGCGCCTGCGCGTCTCGTCCGACCATTCGAAGCTCAGCCTTGCCGCCAAGTTCGGCGCCGAGCCCGAGGAAGTCGGCGAGCTGCTGATGGCGACCCGTCAGGCTGCCGACGCGCTTGGCATCTGCTTCCACGTCGGCAGCCAGGCGATGACGCCGCATGCCTATGCGCAGGCCATGGAGCGCGTGCGCGCCGCGATCGTGGCGGCCGCAGTGACGGTCGACATCGTCGATGTCGGCGGCGGCTTTCCGTCGACCTATCCCGGCATGGAACCCCCGCCGCTGGGCGCCTATTTCGAGACGATCCACCGCAGCTTCGAAAGCCTGCCGATCAGCTATTCGGCCGAACTCTGGTGCGAACCGGGCCGGGCGCTGTCGGCCGAGTATAGCTCGCTGATCGTGCGCGTCGAAAAGCGCCGCGGCGACGAACTCTACATCAACGACGGCGCTTATGGGGCGCTGTTCGACGCTGCGCATGTCGGCTGGCGCTTCCCGGTTTCGCTGCTGCGCGAGCCGGAGAGCGACGCCGAACTGGTGCCGTTCAGCTTCTATGGCCCGACCTGCGACGACCTCGACCATATGACCGGCCCCTTCTACCTGCCGGCGGACGTCAAGGCGGGCGATTTCATCGAGATCGGCCTGCTCGGCGCCTATGGCTGCGCAATGCGGACCAGGTTCAACGGCTTTGGCGCCGAGGAAATCCACGTCGTCAGCGACGAACCGATGGCGAGTCTCTACACCGGCGAAGTCGAACAGGAACGCCGCAGCGCAACGGTGACGAAGCTGTTCTGATCCCGTCGGAATGAACGAATGCAGAGGGCCGACGCAGCGATGCGCCGGCCCTTTTCGTTTGTGCGGATTGCCTTTTCCGTTTTCTTCCGCAACCATTCTGTCGTGCGCGAAACAGGGAGAGGCAATTACCGCATGACCATGCTCGCCGGCATCCGCATCATCGACCTGACCACGGTCATCTTCGGCCCTTATGCGACCCAGATGCTCGCCGACCTTGGCGCAGAGATCATCAAGGTCGAAGCCCCCGGTATCGGCGACGTATCGCGCTATCTCGGCTCTGGCATTCCCGATCCGACGATGGGATCGACGCACCTGACCGTGAACCGCGGCAAGCGCTCGATCGCGCTCGATCTCAAAAATCCGGGCGATGCGGCAACGCTGCGCGACCTGATCGCGACCGCCGACGTCTTCTTCCACAATGTCCGCGGCAAGGCGATCGCCCGGCTCGGCTTCGATTACGAAGGCTGCAAGGCGATCAAGCCCGACATCATCTATGTCCACGGCACGGGCTTCGGGCAGGACGGCCCCTACGCCGATCTTCAGGCCTATGACGACGTTATCCAAGCCGCGACCGGCACCACCAGCCTGCTCCCCCGCGTCGACGGCGATCCGCGCCCGCGCTATTTCCCCTCGCTGATCGCCGACAAGATCGCTGGCCAGTTCGGCGCGCAGGCCATCCTCGCCGCACTGGTCCACAAGCTTCGCACGGGCGAAGGCCAGCAGGTGGAAGTGCCGATGTTCGAATGCTTCGCGGCGTTCATGCTGACCGAACATCTGCGCGACGCGACGCTCGACCCGCCCATCGGCCCCGTGGGCTATCCGCGTCAGCTCGATCCGGCGCGTCAGCCCTTCCCGACCGCCGACGGCCATATCGCGGTCGTCCCCTATACGCCCGAATCGACGGCACGGCTGATGGGTCTGCTCGGCAGCGAAACTTTGCTCGGCTCTCCCGAATTCGAGGCAGCGAAGGCCAAGGGCAAGCATATGCCGCTGGTCTATCGCGAGATCGCGCGCAAGACGCCGGCGAAGACCACGGCCGAATGGCTCGATCTCTTCGCCGCAAACGACATCCCCGCCATGTCGGTCCGCGACCTGCAAGATATCAAGGACGACCCGCATCTCGTCGCCACCGGATTTTTCCGCCACCGCGAGCATCCGCAAGTCGGCGGTTTCTGGGAAATGCAGCCGCCGGTCAAATATGGCGCCGCCCCGCCGCGCGACCTGGGCTTTGCGCCGACGATCGGGGGCGACGGTGACTCGATCCGGGCGGAGATCGCGAACCGCCGCTGAACTTCGACCGTTGCATTGTCGGCCGCGCGCCTTAGCATCGCGGGAAAATCATAAGGGGGAGGCACATGTCGAATGGTTTGCTCGCACCCGGCGCGGTGCTCGCGCTGTGGACGATCGTCATGCTGACCTGGGCGGGTGTGACGCGCTTTCAGGCTTTTTCCAAGATCGGCATCGACATCAAGGCCGCGCCGCCGGGCGGCCGCGGCGTCGACCTGGAGGGCGTGCTGCCGCCCGAAACCAACTGGAAATCGCACAATTATACGCATCTGTGCGAACAGCCGACGATCTTTTACGCCGTGCTCGTCTTTCTGCAGCTGTCGGGCGGCGATACCGATCTGACTCGCGGACTCGCCTGGGCCTATGTCGTGCTGCGCATCGCCCACAGCCTGTGGCAGTCGACGGTGAACCGCATTCCGGTGCGCTTCGCGATTTTTTCGGTGGCGACCTTGTGCCTGCTCGCGCTGTCGGGGCTGGCGGTAATCGCAACTCTGGGTTGAGGGGGGAGAGAATATGGACACGAATGCAATATTGGGACCGGTCGCCACGCTGGCGCTCTGGTCGATGGTCATGTGGCTGTGGATGTACGCGACGCGCATCCCGGCGATGCAGCGCGCCAAGATCGACGCCAAGAACCTTGTCGGCACGACGGGCCGCGGCCTCGACGAGGTATTGCCCGCCGAGGTCCAGTGGAAGGCGCATAATTACAACCATCTGATGGAGCAGCCGACGGTCTTCTATGCGGTCGCCTTGGCGCTCGCGGTCGGCGGCATGGGCGGCGGGCTCAATACGCAGCTCGCCTGGGCCTACGTCGGCCTGCGCATCCTGCACAGCATCGTGCAGGCGACGGTGAACCGTGTGATGTGGCGCTTCGGCATCTTCGCGCTCGCCAGCCTCGCGCTGATCGCGCTCTGCCTGCACGCCTTCATCGGCTTCGTGCTGCACTAAGCCCTAGCGGGAAAAGCGCGCGGCCAGTTCCACATGGGTCGACCAGCGGAACTGGCCGACGGGCTGGACCCAGTCGAGCGTATAGCCACCCGCGATGAGGATTTTCGCATCGCGCGCAAAGCTTGCGGGGTTGCAGCTGACATAGGCGATCGCGGGCGTCGTCGCTTCGGCCATTTGCTTGACCTGCTCCTCGGCCCCCGCGCGCGGCGGATCGAGGATCACGGCGCCGAAACGATTGAGCTCGGCAGGCACCAGCGGCCGCCGGAACAGGTCGCGATGCTCGGTCGCGACAAGCGCGCGGGCGCGATTCGCGGCGCCGGTCAGCGCCGCGATCGCATCGCGCGCGCCTTCTGCGGCGTAGACCTTGCGCCCGGCCTGCACCGACAGCGCGAAGGTGCCGACGCCCGCGAACAAATCGGCCACCGCCGGCGCATCGCCGATCGCGCGCCTTACCGCATCGACCAGCGCCGCCTGCCCCGTCGCGGTCGCCTGCAGGAAAGAAAAGGGCGGCACCTCGACAAAAATCTCACCGAAGCGCACGGTCGGCGGCTCGGGCTGCCACACGGTCTCCAGCCCGTCGCCCTGGTCGATCTCGAGCCGCGCCAGCCGGTGCTCGCCGGCGAAATCCTGAAGCGCCATTGCGGCGTCGAGCCCGTCCGTCTTCACCCCTTCGAGCACCACCTCGGCGCCCTGATCGAGCATTTGCAGCTTGACCTTCACCGGACGGCGCTGCGGCGCGATGGTTTCGAGGAGGGTGCGGATCGGTGCGACGAGCGCGAACAATTCGGGCAGCAGCAGCGGGCACATCCGCATATCGACGATCTGGTTGCTCTGCGCGGCGTTGAAGCCCAGCGCCACCTGCCTGCCGGTCCGGAGTGCGGACAGCGTCGCGCGGCGGCGGCTCTGCGGCGGCGACAGCAGCGCGGGCAGCACCTCGCCCGCCGCGATATGCTGGCCTTCGAGGGCGCCGATGACGCGGTCGCGGACGAAATCGGCTAGCGCGGGTTCCGCCACATGCTGAAGCTCACAGCCGCCGCACTTGCCGAAATGGCGGCACACCGGATCGGCGCGGTTCGGGCCGGGGATCAGGATGCCGTCATCGCGGACGCGATCGCCGGGGACCGCCCCTGCGACATGGCGACCGTCGGCGGTCACGCCGTCGCCCCGCGCGGCGATGCGCTCGATCAGCGCTGGTTCGCTCATGTCAGTCCCTAATCAGATCGTCTGCTACAAGGCCGGGGCCTATACGCGCGGCCTGCGCAATATGCCAGCCCACCGCCGCGACCGCTGCGTCGAAGGGATCGCCGCCGCGGGCCATCATTGCCGCGCAGGCGCCGGCAAGCACGTCGCCCGTCCCCGCCGTGGCAAGCCATGGGCTGCCGGGCCAAGCGGCGACGACGCGGCCATCGGGCGCCGCGATGACCGTGTCGGCCCCCTTGTAGATCAGGACCGCGCCGCTGTTGGCCGCCGCCGCCTGGGCCCGCTCGATCTTGCTGCCGCGCAGATCGGGAAAGGCGCGCGCGAACTCACCTTCGTGCGGCGTCAGGATGACGGGTATGTCACCGCGTTGTCGGCGCAGCCTCGGCAGCGCCGCGTCGATCGCCGCCGCGTCGAGCACGACCGGCTTTCCGGCATCGAGCGCGGCCGCCACGTCGGCGGCGAGGCGGTCGCTTGCCGGATAGCCGGACCCGATCACCACCGCGCCGAGCCGTTTGTCGGCCAGACGCTCGCCATAGCCCGCCGCATCCTCGGCGATGATCGCCGAAAAGGGCGCGCGCGTGGCACCACTCAGCACCACATAGCCCGCACCTGCGCGCAATCCAGCAGCCGCGGTGAGTCCCGCAGCGCCCGCCATCGGGCCGGCCTTCACCAGCATCATCCCGCGGTTGAATTTGTGGGACCTTGCATCGGGCAAGAGCGCCGCGGGCTGCGGCAGCGTACGCATCGTCCGATCCGCTACAATTCCGATCGGCGCGAGCTGCACCGTTCCGCAATGCTGCGCCGAGGGGAGCAATATGTGCGCGGGCTTGAGCGCGCCAAGCGCAACCGTCGCGCTCGCCGCCAGCGGCGGATCCCAATCGTGCACCCCGTCGGCATCGACCCCGCTCGGCACATCGACGGCAACAATGCGCTTGTCCGAAAATCGGCCCAGACGCTGCACCAGCTCGCCCGCAAGCGGCCGGCTGAGGCCGACGCCGAACAGCGCGTCGATGATGACAGGTGCGGGCGACAGATGCTCGTCCAACGCATCGATGTTACCCGTCCACCGGTCCCGCGCCGCCTTCGCCAGATCGGTAGCCGGCGGCGCAAGCGCGGCGACGCGCACCGCCGCGCCCCGCTCTGCCAGCAACCGCGCCGCGACATATCCATCACCGCCATTATTGCCCGGACCGCACAGGATGAGGATCGGCGAACCCGCCGCCATGCGCCATGCGACATCGGCAACCGCCGCGCCCGCACGGTCCATCAGTTCGGCCAGCGAGGTTCCCGACGCCGCGCACGCCGCCTCGGCCGCGCGCATCGCGTCGCTCGTCAGGATCGGGGCGTCGGCGGGAACGGACATGGACAAAGCCTAACACGCCCGGGGCAAAAGTCGCGCTACTTCGCTCCGCGGGTGTTGGCGGGCAGGCGATAGCGATCCATGCCGACCGCCACTTCGATCACCCCGTCGCCGACGATCGTGACCTTCGCGGGCAGCGCGCCGTCGGCCGAGACCACGCCGCGTCCGTCGGTCGTGATCTGCAGGCGGCGGTATCCGACGTCGGCCTTGCCGACGATCAGCACCGTGCCGTCGGCGCCGCGCATTTCCTCAACGGTGCAGGTGCGGTCGAACAGCTTCGCGCCCTCGAGCGCGCATTCAATGCGGCCGCTCTCGGCGGCTTCCTTCGATCCGCGCGCTTCGGCTTCGGCCAGCCTCTCATTGTCGGGTCCGCCGCAGCCCGCAAGCAGCAGCGCGCCCCCGATGATCGCCCCCGGCCTCTTCATCCCTTGCCCTTCAGCTGCGACAGGTCGCGCACCGCGCCGCGCGCCGCGCTGGTCGTCATCGCGGCATAGGCCTGAAGTGCTACCGAAACCTTGCGCGGGCGGGGTTTGGCCGGCTGCCACGCAGCCTCGCCCTTCGCCTCCATCGCGGCGCGGCGCTCGGCCAGCACGCTGTCGGCGACCGCCAGCACGATCGTCCGCGACGGGATGTCGATGTTGATCAGGTCGCCATTCTCGACCAGCCCGATCGTCCCGCCTTCGGCCGCTTCGGGCGAGACATGGCCGATCGACAGCCCCGACGTGCCGCCCGAGAAGCGCCCGTCGGTGACCAGCGCGCAGGCCGCGCCCAGCCCCTTCGATTTGAGATAGCTCGTCGGATAGAGCATTTCCTGCATGCCCGGCCCGCCCTTGGGCCCTTCATAGCGGATCACGACCACGTCGCCCGCCTCAACTTGCCCGGTCAATATGCCCGCGACCGCCGCATCCTGGCTCTCATAGACCTTCGCCGGGCCCGAGAATTTCAGGATGCTTTCGTCGACGCCCGCCGTCTTCACGATGCAGCCGTCGAGCGCGATATTGCCCGACAGCACCGCAAGCCCTCCGTCCTGGCTGAAGGCATGCTCGGCCGAGCGGATCACCCCGGTTTCGCGATCAAGGTCGAGCGACTCCCATCGCCGGTCCTGGCTGAACGCCGTTTGCGTCGGTACTCCGCCGGGCGCCGCCATGAAGAATTTCTGCACCGCCGGGTCGTTGGTCCGCGAAATGTCCCATTTGTTCAGCGCATCGCCCATCGTCGCGCTGTGCACCGTCGACAAATGCGCATGGAGCAGCCCCGCGCGTTCGAGCTGGCCGAGGATCGCCATGATGCCGCCGGCGCGGTGGACGTCCTCCATGTGGACGTCGCTCTTCGCCGGCGCGACCTTGGACAGGCACGGCACGCGGCGCGACAACCGGTCGATGTCGGCCATCGTGAAATCGACGCCAGCCTCGAACGCCGCCGCAAGCAGGTGCAGCACGGTGTTCGTCGACCCGCCCATCGCGATGTCGAGGCTCATCGCATTCTCGAACGCCTCGAACGTCGCGATATTGCGCGGCAAGACGCTGTCGTCGCCTTCCTCATAATGGCGGCGGCACATCTCGACGACGATCCGCCCGGCGCGCAGGAACAGGTCTTTGCGGTCGGCGTGGGTCGCGAGCGTCGAGCCGTTGCCCGGCAGCGACAGCCCCAGCGCCTCGGTCAGGCAATTCATCGAGTTGGCGGTGAACATGCCCGAGCACGACCCGCACGTCGGGCACGCCGATCGCTCGATTTCGGCGACTTCCTCGTCGCTATATTTCTCGTCCGCCGCGGCGACCATCGCGTCAACGAGGTCCAGCGCGACCTCCTTGCCCTTGATGACGACCTTGCCCGCCTCCATCGGCCCGCCGGAGACGAACACGACCGGGATGTTGATGCGCAGCGCCGCCATCAACATGCCCGGCGTGATCTTGTCGCAGTTCGAAATGCACACCATCGCGTCGGCGCAATGCGCATTGACCATATATTCGACGCTGTCGGCGATCAGATCGCGGCTCGGCAGCGAATAGAGCATGCCGTCATGCCCCATTGCGATCCCGTCATCGACCGCGATCGTGTTGAATTCCTTCGCGACTCCGCCCACCGCCTCGATCTCGCGCGCCACCATCTGGCCGAGATCTTTAAGATGAACATG
This sequence comes from Sphingopyxis sp. H050, assembly GCF_001468265.1. Classification (GTDB taxonomy): domain Bacteria; phylum Pseudomonadota; class Alphaproteobacteria; order Sphingomonadales; family Sphingomonadaceae; genus Sphingopyxis. The sequence continues at coordinate 585,511 of NZ_LNRZ01000002.1, forward strand.
CCCCGGCACGAACTGGGTGAAGCTGTTGACCACCGCGATGATCGGCTTGCCGAAATCGCTGTCTTTCATCCCCGTCGCGCGCCACAGCCCGCGCGCGCCCGCCATATTGCGGCCATGGGTGGTGGTGCGCGAACGATATGACGGCATTTTGAGCAATCCTGATAATTTTATTTCACAAATAAGCGAAGAGACGCGCCTCTACACACCTATCCTGCCAGATTCAATGCAACTTTGCTGCACAGACGCGCAAGCCGCGCCGCGAACAGCGCCTGCCCCGCCGCATCGCTCACCAGATCCTGCCGCATCTCGATCCCTATGTAGGGAACCCCGTTCGCCTCGGCATGGCGGTTCATCGTCGCGTTGAGCAGCTTGCCCGAATAAGGCAGCTGGTCGCCGACCGTCAGCCCTTCCTCGCGCAGCGCCGCAATCGCCGGCCCGGCAAGCCGGTCGTCCTCATTGTAGAGCACCCCGACATGCCACGGCCGCTCCTGTTCGGGGTCGCTGGCGAGCGACGGTGTGAAACTGTGCAGCGACAGGATGAACGCGGGCCGGTGCGCCGCGATCGTCGCCGCGATATGCGCGTGATAGGGTCGGAAGAACCGCGCCATCCGCGCCTCGCGTCCGGCATGATCGAGCGCATTGCCCGGGATCGCATGGCCATCGCTCGCGATCGGCACCGCGCCCGGCGCATCCTCGTCGCGATTGCAGTCGACGACGAGCCGCGACACGCCGCCGAGGATCGCCGCATCGACCGCGCCGTTCTCGACGAGCAACGCCGCCACTTCGGCAACGCTGATGTCGATCGCGATATGCTGGCGGAGCAGCGCCCGATCGATGCCGAGATCGACATCGTCCGGCACACACGCCGACGCATGATCGCCGATCAGCAGTACGCCCCCTGCCCGCGGCGCGCCCAGTTGCCGCCACGCTTCACTCATCGCAGCAGCCCCGTCATCGTCCACCATGCGGGGTGCCGCTGCGCAATTTCGGCCGCCGCCGTATCGCGCTCGGCGGGCGAATCGAACAGCGCAAAGCAGGTGGCGCCCGATCCCGACATGCGCGCCAGCCACGGCCGCAAGGCGCCCAATTCGGTCAGGACGTCGACGATCGCCGGGCATTGCGCGATCGCAGCCCGCTGAAGGTCGTTGCGCGACGCGAAGAGCTGCGCGCGCAAATCGGCCCCCGTGAACAGGGGTCCGCGGTCGATCCCGTCCCAGGCCGCGAACACCGGCCCCGTTGCGACGGGCTGCCGCGGATTGACCAGCAGCACCGGCGTTCCGGTCAGATTGAGCTGCGGCACCGGGCTCAGCTCTTCGCCAACTCCGACGCCGAGGCAGGTCGCGCTCGCCACGCACGCGGCAATGTCGGCGCCCAGCGTCCCGGTCAGCCGCGCCAGCGTCGCGTCGCCAAGCTCCGGCAAAAACGTCGCCCGCACCAACCGCGCCATCGCGGCCGCATCCGCCGACCCGCCGCCGATCCCGGCCGCCACCGGCAAATGCTTGGTCAGCCGGACGGCAAGCGGCGGCACCCGGCTTGCCCCGTACCGCTCGCGCAGCAGCGCCAGCACGCGCAGCACCAGATTGTCGGCTCCGGCGCTCAGCCCCTCGGCGAACTCGCCGTCGATGGTCAGCCGGTCGGCGTGGGCCTCCGTCGCTTCGATCGCATCGCCGCCGTCGACGAAGGCGAACAACGTTTCGATCTCATGATAGCCGTCGGCTCGCCGCGCGCGGACGTGCAGCGCCAGGTTGATCTTCGCCCAGCCGGTGTCGTTCAGCGCCGCCATCAGGGCGCCGTCGTTGCCGGGGTCAGCCCGTCGCGCAGCTTCGTCTCGATCCGCGTCGCCATGTCCGCCTCGGCAAGCAGCGCTGCCGCGCGCCAAGCATAGCGCGCCTGGACCTTGCGTCCAGCCTGCCAATAGGCGTCGCCCAGATGTTCGACGATCACCGCGTTGGTCGGGTCGCCGCGCTCCGCCTGTTCGAGCAGGGGGATCGCATCGGCGGTGCGTCCGGTCAGGAAATAAGCCCAGCCGAGCGAATCGGTGATGCTCGAATTCCCTGGCTCGGCATTCCATGCGGCCTCGATCCTCGCGAGCGCCTGACCGACATTCCTGCGCCGCTCGATTGCCGAATAGCCGGCGAAATTGAGGATCGTCGGGTCGTCGGGCCGCAGCGCGACCGCTTGCTCCATCAGCGCGGCGCCGGCCTCCCAATCGCCCGCCTTCAGCAACAGGTCGGCGCGCGCGATCAGCAAGGTTCCGCGCAGCGCCCTATCCCCCGGTCCGTCGCCCAGCGTCGCCTCGATCGCCGCATAGGCGCGCTCGGTCGCGGCGCGGTCGTCGGAGCGGCGCGCGATATCGGCCGCGCGCACGAGCATGCTCCGCGCGGGCGAGGCCCCTGCCACGGCCGCCTCGGACATCCTGACCGCGCCGGCGAAGTCCCCCGCATCGGCCAGGAATTCGGCGCGGCGCATCTGCAGCGGCGCCGGCAGCGGACGGGTCGCGGCGAGCAGCGCCGACGCCTGTTGCTTTTGCCCGTTGCGGTCGAGCGCCTCGACCAGCGCCGAACGAACCGTCCAGTCTTTATCGTCCAGCCAATAGGCGGCGCGCGCGAACAACAGCGGCAGCTTGGGGCTGCCGTTCGGTGTCCGCGCCAGTCCATCGGCGAGCAGCCCCAGCCAATGCGCCATCCCCGCACGCGGCATCGTCACCGGCTGGCTCGACAGCAACAGCAGCGGGTCTTCGCGCCCGTCGGCGGCAAGCGCAGTGCGCCCGCGCAGCGCCTTGGCCGCCTCACCCTGCCCCGAGGCCTCGAGCGATGATGCGAGCCGCAGCGCGACGAGCTGGCTCGTGCGATCGGTCAGGATCGTGTCGGCCGCCAGCTTCGCGGCCTCTTCGGGCCGCCCCGCCGCCACCTGCACCAGCGCCGCTTCGAGCGCCAGCGCGGGTTCGGGACGCGCGCGTCCGGCCGCGGCGATCAGGTGGCGCTCGGGCGCCTTCTCCCGCGCGCCGACGTCGATCCAGCTGTTGAACGCCGGCTGGATCAGCTTCGCGATCGCATCGCCGCCGGTCTTGTCGGGACGATCGTTCAGATAGCCGCGCGCCGCCTTCCAGTCCGCCCGGCGCATCGCATCGACGAGCAGCACCAGCTGGGCGTCGAAACGGCGGTCGCCAGCCTGCCACAGCTGCGTTGCCGAACTGCGCGCGACCGCCAGATCGCCCGCCTGGATCGCCTGCTCGAGCAGCCGGCCACGCAGCCCCGGCAGATCGGGTTGCTCGCTCGCCACGATCGCCAGCTGCGACACCGCTGTGGCGGGATCGCCCGCATCTTCGGCCAGCCGCGCATTCACCAATGCGCCCAGCGCCGATCCGTTCACGGCCTTGGCGGCCTGCACGGGCAGCGCCGCCGCAAGCAGCCCGGCGGTCAGAACGAAACGGGCGGGCTTACATATTGGGGTAATTGGGGCCTCCGCCGCCTTCGGGAGTGACCCAGTTGATATTCTGGGTCGGGTCCTTGATGTCGCACGTCTTGCAGTGGACGCAATTCTGCGCGTTGATCACGAATTTGGGATCGCCGACGTCCTGCCCGACAATCTCATAGACCCCCGCCGGACAATAGCGCTGCGCAGGCTCGTCATAGATCGGCAGATTATATTCGACCGGGATCGACGGGTCCTTCAGCTGCAGATGGACTGGCTGATCTTCTTCATGGTTGGTGTTGGAGATGAACACCGAGGAGAGGCGGTCGAAGGTCAGCACGCCGTCGGGCTTGGGATAATCGGGCTTCGGCATGATGTCGGCACGGTACAGCGTCGTATTGTCGGGATGATGCTTCATCGTGAAGGGCACTTTGATCTTCAACGTTTCCAGCCACATCGTCATGCCCGCGAAGATCGTGCCCGCAAGATCGCCCCATTTCTCGACGAGGGGCAGCACGTTGCGCACGACGCTGAGTTCCTTCTTGACCCAGCTGTCGTCATAGGCCGCCTGATAGGCGTCGAGCGCGTCGTTGCCGCGGCCGGCGCTGACCGCAGCAAAAGCCGCTTCGGCGGCCATCATGCCCGACTTCATTGCGGTATGCGTGCCCTTGATGCGCGGCACGTTCAGGAAACCGGCGCTGTCGCCGATCAGCGCGCCGCCGGGGAAGGACAGCTTGGGCACCGACTGGTAGCCGCCGTCGCTGATCGCGCGCGCGCCATAGGAGACGCGCTTGCCGCCCTTCAGGATCTTGGCGATCTCGGGGTGCGTCTTCCACTTCTGCATTTCCTGGAAGGGGGAGGTGTGCGGATTGCGATAGTTGAGCCAGGTCACGAAGCCGAGCGCGACCTGGCCGTTGGCTTGATGATAGAGGAAACCGCCGCCGTTCGAATTATGATCGAGCGGCCAGCCCTGCGTATGGATGACGCGGCCTTCGGCATGGTTTTCGGGCTTGATGTCCCAAAGCTCCTTGACGCCCAAGCCATAGACCTGCGGCTCGCAATCGGCGTCGAGCGCGAATTGCGGCTTTAGCACCTTGGTCAGATGCCCGCGTGCGCCTTCGCCGAAGAAGGTATATTTGGCGTGGAGTTCAAGGCCGGGCGCATAGTCCGGCTTGTGACTGCCGTCGCGCGCGACGCCCATGTCGCCGGTCGCGACGCCCTTAACCGACCCATCCTCATGGTAGAGGATTTCGGCGGCCGGAAAGCCGGGAAAGATTTCGACACCCAGCCCCTCGGCCTGCTCTGCGAGCCAGCGGCACAGATTGCCGAGGCTGCCCGTATAAGTACCCTTGTTGTGCATGAAGCCCGGCGAGATGAATTCGGGCAGGTTGAATTTCTTGGCTTTGGTCAGCACCCAATGCTGGTTGTCGTTCACCGGAACCTGCGCCAGCGGACAGCCCTGCTCGCGCCAATCGGGGATCAACTCATCGAGCGACTTGGGGTCGATGACCGCGCCCGACAGGATATGCGCCCCGACCTCGGACCCCTTTTCGAGGATACAGACCGACAACTCGCTGCCCGCCTCGTTCGCCAGCTGTTTCAAACGGATCGCCGCCGAAAGACCCGCAGGGCCCGCCCCGACGATCACGACGTCATAGGGCATCGATTCCCGTTCGCTCACCGCAAGTACCTTTCTGCCGTCCCCGCGCGGGATCATTCATCGTGTCCCGCGCTCATTCTGTCACGAATTGCGATGCCTTCCAATTGACGCGTCCGTCAACTGTCTGTTTGAAACAAATTCATGGGTGGGCAAAATTCCGCGTTGCTGGCCGCGAGCTATCATGACTGGTGGTCGCTGGCCGGCGTCGATGCGCTGGTCGGCGAGGCGCCGGCGGGCTGGCTCGACGTGCCCGCCGCCAACGATGTCGCGGCAAAACCCAAAATCACGCCGTCCGCCGAGCCCGAGGCAGCACCGTTGCCCGTCGCGCTGCAGCGGCGTGAGGCTCCCGTCGAGGCCATATCCAGTGGCCCGGTCGCGCTTCCCGACGAATGGGACGCGTTCCAAGCATGGCTGGCGACGAGCGCCGACGTTCCCGGCAGCCAATGGGATGCACGCCGCGTCCTGCCGGTCGGTCGCGTCGAGGCGCCGCTGATGCTGATGACCGCCTGGCCCGAAATCGACGACCAGCGCGAGGGCGAACTCTTCACCGGCCCCGCCGGCCGGCTTCTCGATGCGATGCTGCGCGCGATCGGTCTGGCCCGCGCCGACTGCTATCTCGCCAGCCTCGCGATCACGCGGCCGCCCGGCGGGCGCATCGACGATCGCGACGCCGCCGAGCTCGACCGGCTGCTCTGGCACCATCTGCGGCTCGCGAAGCCCGGCCGCCTGCTCCTGGTCGGCAGCGAGATCACGCGCATGGCCGCCGGCTTGCCGCTCGCCGACACGCGCGGCAGGTTACTCGATATTAACCAAGATGGCGGCAAAGTGGACGCCGTGGCAATCGCGAGCCCCGCGATGCTGCTGTCCCGGCCGGCGCAGAAAGCCGCCGCGTGGGACAGTCTGAAACTGTTCAACCGGGGACGTTGACAGATGCAGGATATGACCAGGACCCTTCTTTCATGCGCGTTCGCTGCGCTGGCCATCGGCGCAACGCCGGCGCTGGCCGCCGACGCCAACCCGGACTTCCTGTCCGCGCCGCAGACCGTGCCCGACACGCTCTCTTCGAAACAGAAGCAGCTTTACACGCAGGTGCTGACCGCGATCCGTGGCCAGCGCTGGGCCGAGGCCAAGTCGCTGATCGGCGACGATACGGGTCCGCTCGCCGACTTCCTGCGCGCCGAACTGCTCACCGCCGCGAACAGTCCGCGCGCCGAAATCGTCGACATCCTGCCGATCCTCTCGCGTTCGCCGCAGCTTCCGCAGGCCGAACAGCTCGGCCGCCTCGCCGCGAAGCGCGGCGCCACCGATATCCCGATCTTGCCGCTGCAGGCGCGCCTCAGCTGGGCAGGCAGTGCGCCGCGCCGCGTCGGCGCCGACAGCGTCGGTGATCCCTCGGCTGCCGGCCTCGCGCGCACGATCCCCGACCGGATCAAGAATGACGACCCCGCGGGCGCCGAAGCGCTCTATCTCGCCGCCGCCGACAAGCTCAGCCCCGAGGCGCGCGACGAATGGCGGCAGAAGATCGCCTGGTCCTATTATATCGAGAATGACGACGCAAGCGCGCTCCGCCTCGCGTCCGAATGCGCGTCGGGCCGCGGCGCCTGGGCGACGCAAGGCGCATGGGTGCAAGCGCTCTCGTCTTGGCGTCTCCGCGACTATCGCACCGCGCTCGCCGCCTTCGACCGTGTCGCGCGCGAGGCGCCCGACAGCGAACAGCGCGCCGCCGCCTATTACTGGTCCGCGCGCGCCGCGATCGCGGTCGGCGAGCCCGCCTCGGTCCAGCCGCGCCTCCGCGCCGCCGCGGCGAACGAGGAGACCTTCTACGGCCTCCTCGCCGCCGAAACGCTCGGCGTCGAGGCCAAGGCCCAGCGCGAGAATGTCCGCGCCGACCGCAGCGCCTGGCGCGCGCTGGAAGATCTGCCCAACGTCCGCGCCGCGATGGCCTTCGCGGAAATCGGCGAGGAAGCCTATGCCGACGAACTGCTGCGCCATCAGGCGCGCATCGGCGACGTCCGCCAGCACGAGCAGCTGATCGGCATGGCGCAGGCGCTGAGCCTTCCCGAAACCCAGCTCTGGCTGGCGCACAACACGCCGCAGGGCCGCAAGCTCGCGGCCGCCGCGCGCTATCCGCAGCCTAAATGGGAGCCGAACGGCGGCTGGCGCGTCGATCCCGCGCTTGTCTTCGCGCACACGCTCCAGGAATCGCGCTTCCAGCGCAAGGCCGTCAGCCCGGCGGGCGCGATGGGCCTCATGCAGGTTCGCCCCGGCACCGCGAACGACCTCGCCCGCTGGAACGGCGACGGCCGCGGACCCGGCGACCTCAAGGTTCCCGCGGTCAACATGGATTTCGGCCAGCGCTATCTGCAATATCTCAGCAAGGACAGTTCGACCGGCGGCCAGCTGCCCAAAGTCATCGCCGCGTACAACGCCGGCCCGGCGCCCATCGCGCGCTGGCAGACCGAAATCCGCGACGGCGGCGACCCGCTGCTTTACATCGAGTCGATCCCTTATTGGGAAACGCGCGGCTATGTGGGCATCGTGCTGCGCAATTACTGGATGTACGAGGCGCAGCAGGGCAAGCCGTCGGTCAGCCGCGCCGCGCTGGCGCAGGGCAAATGGCCGCGCTTTCCCGACGGCAAGGACCGCGTCCGACTGACTTACGCTGGCCCCGCCGGCCTCGCCAATGCCGATTGACGAAAGCCTGCCCTTCCGGCCCGTCCGGATCGCGCTGCTGACGGTGTCCGACAGCCGCAGCGTCGCGACCGACAAGTCGGGGGACAAGCTCGAAGAATTGCTCACCGCCGCCGGCCACATCCTCGCCGCGCGCGCGATCATCCCCGATGAGGGCGATCTGATCGTCTCGCGGCTTCACAACTGGATTGACGATCCCGAAGTCGATGTCGTCATCACCACGGGCGGCACCGGCGTCACCGGCCGCGACGTCACGCCCGAGGCGCTCCACCGGATCAACGGCAAGGACATCCCCGGTTTCGGCGAGCTGTTCCGCTGGCTCAGCTATCAGAAGATCGGCACCTCGACGATCCAGTCGCGCGCCTGCGCGATCGTCGCGCGCGGGACCTTCATCTTCGCGCTGCCGGGCTCGACCGGAGCGGTCACCGACGCCTGGGAAGGCATCTTGTCGACCCAACTCGACAGCCGCCACAAGCCCTGCAACTTCGTCGAATTGATGCCGCGGCTTACGGAATGAGGCATTTCGTGGCGCTTGCGCTTCTCTTCGTTCTGGCCGGATGCGCCGCGATGACGGCATCTCCGTCGGCCCCGTCATCTGCCGGCCAATGTCGCCTTACCAACGAAGACCTGATAGCCAATCGCTCGCTTTCGTGGCCCGAATTCGATCAGCGCCAGAATAGCCGCACCACATGGAGCGCACTCGGATCGGCAGGGTGCCACGAGGCGGCGGCGGTCGCCTATGCCGACTATCTCGCCTTCGGTCCGTCGATATCGGGCGAGCGATACCAGACGACGGCACGCTTTCATCTCGGCAGGTCGCTGGCTTATGCAGGCCGTACCGAGGAAGCGGCTCGGATGATCGCGACAGCTCGCCGCGAGACCGAAGTCGGCGGCCTGCACTGGAACGACTATGTTCAGGGAACAGTCGCCTTCCTTACCCGCGACCGTGAAACGCTGGTCGCTCGGCAGGCATCGCTCGCTGCGCAATCGGGTTTTGCTAACCGGATCAACGCTGGGGTCCTCGCCGGGCTACTCCATTGCTGGAACCGCCCGTATCTGGAAGCGGCAGCCCCGGCTTGTACGACCGCCAGCGGATATCAAATGCCCGCCGAATAATTTTGTTCTTCATTTGTTCCAATGATCGCGCTACGATCCGAGAGTGGAACGAACGAAGCCTCTACCCCCAATGTCAGGCCGCGGCGCGCCGACCAATTTGCGCCCGACCCGCACCGGATCGCTCGATCGCGAGGCCGATGGCGACTGGCTCGACGCGGCCGAAGATATCGACGGCACCCCGCCTCCCCTGCGCACGACCGTCACTATCGAGCACCCGAAGACGATCATCGCGCGCAACACCTCGCCTGACATCGGCTTCGACCGCTCGATCAACCCCTATCGCGGCTGCGAGCATGGCTGCATCTATTGCTTCGCGCGCCCGACGCACGCTTTCCACGACCTGTCGCCGGGGCTCGATTTCGAAAGCAAGCTGTTCGCCAAGCCCGACGCGGCGAAGCTGCTTCGGCAAGAATTGGCGAAACGCAATTACAAGGTCGCGCCGCTCGCGATCGGAACCAACACCGACGGCTACCAGCCGATCGAGCGGGAATGGGGAATTACGCGATCGATCGTCGAGGTTCTGGCCGAAACGAAGCATCCGCTGCTGATCACGACCAAGTCCGATCGCCTTCTCCGCGACATCGACCTGCTCGCCGCGATGGCACGCGACAATCTGGTCGGCGTCGCGATTTCGGTCACGACGCTCGACGCAAGGATCGCGCGCACGCTCGAACCCCGCGCGCCGCACCCCCGCCGCCGCCTCGCTGCGATCCGCAAGCTGATCGACGCGGGTGTGCCGACCCAGGTCAATATCTCACCGGTCATCCCCGCGATCACCGACCACGAGATCGAGGCGATCATGGCCGCCGCGGCCGAGGCCGGCGCGATCCGCGCCTCCTACATATTGATGCGCCTGCCGTTCGAGGTCGCGCCGCTTTTCCGCGCCTGGCTCGCGGCGCATTATCCCGACCGTGCCGACAAGGTCATGCACATCGTACAGGACATCCGCGGCGGAAAGGACAATGATCCCAATTTCTTCACGCGCATGAAGGGGCAAGGCATCTGGCCGCAGCTGATCCGCCAGCGCGTCAAGCGCGCCGCGCGCGAACATGGCATGGACAGGAGCTTCCCGCCGCTCCGCAGCGACCTGTTTCGTCCGCCCGAGCGCGACGGGCAGATGGAGATGTTTTAGGCCGCCGTCAGCGAGCGAAGCTTGTAATCCTTGTAATCGTCGCGGATCTGCCGCTTCAATATCTTGCCCGTCGCGGTGTGCGGCAGTTCGTCGACGAAGACGACCTCGTCGGGCAGCCACCATTTGGCGACCTTGTCCTTCAGATAATCGACGATGTCGGCATCGCTCACTTCGGCGCCCGGCTTCTTCACGATCAGCAGGATCGGCCGTTCGTCCCATTTGGGGTGATAGACGCCGACCGCGGCGGCCTCCTGCACCCCCGGCGCGCCGACCGCGGCATTTTCCAGTTCGATCGAGCTGATCCATTCGCCGCCCGACTTGATCACATCCTTCGCGCGGTCGGTGATCTGCATGACGCCGTCGGGATGGATGACCGACACATCGCCGGTGTCGAACCAGCCGTCGCTGTCCGCCGCATCGGCGTCGGCCTTGAAATAGCGCTGGATGATCCAGGGCCCGCGAATTTGCAGCCGCCCGCTCGTCACGCCGTCGCGGGGCAGTTCCTTGTCCTCGTCGTCGACGATGCGCAGTTCGACCCCGAACGGCGGACAGCCCTGGCGGCAGACGATGTCGACACGCTCGTCGAAGCTCAGCTCGTCCCAGTTCCAGGGACGCTTGCCCATCGTCCCGATCGGCGAGGTTTCGGTCATCCCCCACGCATGGCCGACATCGACGCCGGCTTTCATGAAACGCTCGATCATCGCGCGCGGCGCCGCCGACCCGCCGATGATCACGCGGTAGAGCTTGCCATAATCGATCCCCGTCGCATCCATATGCGCGAACATCGCCAGCCAGACCGTCGGCACCCCCGCGCTGTGCGTCACGCCCTCGTCGCGCATCAGGTCGCACAGTATCTTCGCATCGTTGGTCGCCGAGAAGACCAGCTTCGCCCCGACGGTCGCCGCGGCGAAGGGAATGCCCCAGCTGTTGGCGTGGAACATGGGCACGATCGGCAGGATGACGCTGCGGTTCGACATGTCGAACACGTCAGGCTGAATTTCGGTGATCGCGTGGATGACGTTCGAGCGATGCTCGTACAGCACGCCCTTCGGATTGCCCGTCGTGCCGCTGGTATAGCAAAGGCCTACCGGATCGCGTTCGTCGAGTTCGACCCACTGAAAACTGCCGTCCTCGGCGTCGACCAGATCGCGGTACGACTTATAGCCGCCCTGCGCCGGCGCATCGAACAGGATAAAATGCTCGACGGTCGGAAGCTGGTCGCGCAGCCGCTCGACGATCGGCAGGAACATCGCGTCGAACAGCAGGACGCGGTCCTCGGCGTGATTGATGATATAGATCAGCTGCTCGTCGAACAGCCGCGGGTTAACGGTATGAAGCACTCCGCCCATCCCGGCGGTGCCATACCAGCTGACGAGATGGTGGCCGTGGTTCATCGCCAAGGTCGCGATGCGGTCGCCCTTCCTGATGCCCAGCTTCGCCATCGCCGCGGCGAAGCGGCGCGCGTCGGTGCCGACCTCGCCCCATGTCGAGCGCGTGATGCTGCCGTCAGCCCAGCGCGAAACAATCTCGCGCCCGCCATGCTCGCGCGCGGCATGGTCGATCAGGCTCGTGACGAGTAGCGGCTGGCCCTGCATAGACATTTCGGCATCCTCTTTGTGGTGTTTGCCCTTGGATAAGGCGAGGAATGCGGTGGGCGCAAGCCTTTAGCGGCACCGGACCCTCCCTGTGGCGAGGCCATGGGGTGGATCCGGAATGCTTACCCCCGCACCCTGAAATCCTTGGGGGCCGCGAGCGACAGCTTCGGCTCGATCACCCCCGCGACCAGTTCGAGCCGCGCGACAAGGTCGGGATTGAGCGCGAAGCGGCGGCCGAGGTTGATGCGAATGTCGCGCCCGGTATCGGGGTCGGGCGTCGTGACGATGATCGCGCCGCGCGCATCGTCGCGCCGCTCAGCGAGCCTTGCCAGTTCGGCGATCGCCTCCACCGCCTCGATCCGGCACTCGAGCTGCAGCGCCGCGGTCGCCGCAATATCGGCGAGCGCTTGCGCCCCGCGCACCGTCACGCGCGGCGTCTCCTCGCCTTCCAGCAGGTCGAGCTCGACCGACAGCATTGCGCAGCCGCCATCCTCGGCCAGCGCCTCGAGTATCTTGCCCGCCTGCTCATCGAAGCAACTCGACTGGAATTGCCCGCTCCGGTCGGACAGCGTCAGGTTGAGAAACCGATTGCCGCGCTGCGACACGCGCGGCCGCGCACTTTCGACCATCGCCGCCATGACCATCGGAATACGCGTGCCAGGCGTCATGTCGACATTATCGCAGATGTCGCCGTACGAACGCGCCCCGCGCGCCGCGACGATCGCCTCATATTGCTCGACCGGATGCGCAGAGAAATAGAAGCCGAACGCCTCTTTCTCGCGAGTCATCCGCTCGGCCTGCGTCCACGGCTCGGCCGCGGGCAGTTGCAACACCGGCATGATCGCGATGTCGCCGCCGAACAGCCCGCCCTGCCCCGTCGACCGCTCGTGCGCCGAACTGTTTGCGCAGGCGAGCAACGCCTCGGCCCCGGCATAGGCGCGCGGCCGGTCGGGCTCGATACAGTCGAACGCCCCGCCCGCCGCCAGCGCCTCGATCTGGCGCCGGTTGAGCTGCTTCGGGTCGATCCGCGCCGCGAAATCGTCGAGGCTCGCAAAATCGCCTTTCGCATGGCGCTCGGCGACCAGCGCTTCCATCGCCTTCTCGCCGACGCCCTTCAGCGCGCCGAGCGCATAGCGCACCGTCAGCCCTTCATCGCCGCGCCCGACCGAGAAATCGGCCTCGCTCTCGTTGATCGACGGCGCCGAGACATCGATCCCCAGCCGCCGCATATCGTCGATGAAGATCGACAATTTGTCGGTCTGGTGGCTGTCGAACGACATCGACGCCGCGAAGAATTCGTGCGGATAATGCGCCTTCAGCCATGCGGTCTGATACGACAACAGCGCATAGGCCGCGGCGTGGCTCTTGTTGAAGCCATAGCCTGCGAATTTATCGATCAAGTCGAACAGTTCGTTCGCCGCCTTCGCGTCGATGCCGTTATGCTCGCCGCAGCCCTTGACGAAGGTGTCGCGCTGCGCGTCCATCTCCGCCTGCACCTTCTTGCCCATCGCGCGGCGCAGCAGGTCGGCGCCGCCCAGGCTGTAGCCGGCGAGGATCTGCGCCGCCTGCATCACCTGTTCCTGATAGACGAAGATGCCATAAGTCTCGGCGAGGATGCCTTCGAGCAGCGGGTGCGGATAAGCGATCGGCTCGCGGCCGTTCTTGCGTGCGCCGAACAGCGGAATATTGTCCATCGGCCCGGGGCGATAGAGCGCGACGAGCGCGATGATGTCGCCGAAATTGGTCGGCTTCACCGCCGACAGCGTGCGCCGCATTCCTTCGGATTCCAGCTGGAACACCCCGACGGTGTCGCCGCGCTGGAGCAGCTCGTACACCGCCGTGTCGTCCCACGCGAGCGTGTCGAGATCGACGTCGACCCCGCGGAGCGCGAGCAGCCGCTTCGCCTCCTTCAGCACCGACAGCGTTTTCAGCCCGAGGAAGTCGAACTTCACCAGCCCCGCGGTCTCGACATATTTCATGTCGAACTGCGTCACCGGCATGTCCGACCGGGGGTCGCGATAGAGCGGGACGAGCTGGTCGAGCGGCCGGTCGCCGATCACGACGCCCGCCGCGTGCGTCGAGCTGTGCCGCGGCAACCCTTCCAACTGCCGCGCCATGTCGAACAGGCGGCGCACGCCATCGTCCTGCTTATATTCCGTCATCAGCTCGCTGACGCCATTCAACGCGCGTTCGAGCGTCCAAGGATCCGTCGGATGGTTCGGCACCAGCTTCGCGAGCCGGTCGACCTGGCCATAGCTCATCTGGAGCACGCGCCCGGTGTCCTTCAGCACCGCGCGCGCCTTCAGCTTACCGAAGGTGATGATTTGTGCCACGGTATCGCGGCCGTACTTTTCCTGCACATAGCGGATCACTTCGCCGCGCCGCGTTTCGCAGAAATCGATGTCGAAGTCGGGCATCGACACGCGCTCGGGATTGAGGAAGCGTTCGAACAGCAGGCCCAGCTTCAACGGGTCGAGGTCGGTGATCGTCAGCGCCCAGGCGACGACGCTGCCAGCGCCCGACCCGCGCCCCGGGCCCACCGGAATATCGTGCGACTTCGCCCATTTGATGAAATCGGCAACGATCAGGAAATAGCCCGGAAAGCCCATCTGGGTAATGACGTCGACCTCGAAGTCGAGGCGCTCGACATAGGCTTGCCGGTCTTCATCGGACAGATCGGAATAGAGCGCCAGCCGCGCCGCCAATCCCTCATGCGCGTCGCGCTTGAGCTGCGCCGCCTCGCCCTCGCGGTCGCCCGCAAGGCTGGGCAGGATCGGCGCGCGCTTCGGCGCCATGAACGCACAGCGCTGCGCGACGGTCAGCGTATTGTGAATAGCCTCGGGCAGGTCGCTGAACGCATCCTCCATCGCCTCGGCGGGCTTCAGCCATGCCTCGGGGCTCGATACGCGCCGGTCTTCGCTTTCGACATAGGCCGATTGCGCGATGCACAGCATCGCATCGTGTGCGGCGTGGAATTGCGGTTCGACGAAATTCGCCGGATTGGTCGCGACGATCGGCAGCGCCCGCGCATAGGCGAGATCGATCAGCGCATTCTCGGCCGCGATCTCGGTCGCATCGTTGCGCCGCGACAGCTCGATATAGAGCCGCCCACCGAACAGCGCTTCCAGCTGCTCGACATAATCCTCGGCCGCGGTCCGCTGCTCGCCCGCGAGCAACCGCGCCAGCGCGCCTTCGCCGCCACCGGTCAGGCAGATCAGCCCGTCGGTCTTGCCCGCGAGGTTCGCCAGCGTGACATGCGGATCCTGCTCGACCGGCCGGCCCAGGTGGGCCGCAGACACGAGCGCGCACAGATTGTTATAGCCCGCATCGTCCTGCGCATAGAGCGCCAGCCAGTCGATCATCGGCGCGCCGTTGGCGAGCCGTTGCCCCGGCCGCGCAACGCTCAGGAAGGCGCCGACGATCGGCTGCACCCCCGCCGCCTTGCACGCCTCGCCAAAGGCCATGACGCCATACAGCCCGTTGCGGTCGGCCACCGCAATCGCCGGAAAACCCCGGTCGCGCGCGGCTTTCGCGATCGCCTTGGGCTCGATCGCCCCCTCCAGCATGGTGTAACTGGAAAAGACGCGCAGGGGAACGAAGGGGCTGTAGGCCATCGAGCGACGCTAGGCATATGTGACGATTCGGGGAAGGCCCATGCAAACCGCTGCCGTCATTTAATCGCGCCCCGTTCCTCTCATCGCCGTCGAGCGATTGGCCAGAAAAACCCGACCGCGAAACCGACTGCCAGAAGAGCGCCGACGCCCGGCCAGCCGAACCGATCTTTGACCACGAGGGTCAGCAGCAGCGTGACGCATGTGATCACGATCTGCCTCAAGACTAATCTTAAATTGCGCCGTATCCCAGCCACCGACTGCCCCTACCCCAGCAATTCCTCGATCTCTTTCCTCAGCTGTTCCGGCTTCGTCGTCGGCGCATGGCGCGACACGACTTTCCCGTCGCGGCCAACCAGGAACTTGGTAAAATTCCACTTGATCCCGCTGCCGAGCAACCCGGTCTTTTCCTTCTTCAGATATTTGAAGATCGGATCGGCATCGTCGCCGTTGACGTCGATCTTCGCCATCAGCGGGAAGGACACGTCATAGGTCAGCGAGCAGAAATTCTTGATTTCCTCGGCATCCCCCGGCTCCTGCGCGCCGAACTGGTTGCACGGAAAGGCGAGGATTTCGAACCCGCGATCCTTGTAGTCGCGGTACAGCTCCTCCAGCCCCTCATATTGCGGGGTAAAACCGCATTTCGACGCGGTGTTGACGATCAGCAGCACCTTGCCGCGATAGTCGGCCAAGGATTGCGTCGCCCCGCCCGGCAGCTTCGCGGTCAGATCGTACAGCTCCATTCGCCATCTCCCCAAAAAATCGCAGCCTAGGCTTCGATATGTCCTTCGTGCAAGCGCAGCACCCGGTCCATCTTCGCGGCCAGCCGCTCATTGTGCGTCGCGACCAGCGCCGCCGAGCCATGGTCCCGCACCAGCTTCACGAACTGGTCGAACACGCGGTCGGCGGTCGCCTCGTCGAGATTGCCCGTCGGCTCGTCGGCAAGCACCAGGAGCGGCCGGTTCGCCAGCGCGCGTGCCACGGCGACGCGCTGCTGTTCGCCGCCCGACAGCTTGCTCGGCTTGTGATGCAGTCGCTCGCCGAGCCCCAGACGCCCGAGCAGGTCGGCGGCGCGCTCCTCGGCCTCGGCCTGCCCTGCGCCGCGGATCAGCTGCGGCAGCACGACATTCTCGATCGCGGTAAAGTCGGGCAACAGATGGTGGAACTGATAGACGAAGCCGATCTTCTCGCGCCGCGTCTGCGTCCGGTCGCCCTGATCGATCCGCGTCACATCCTCGCCGTCGATGCGTATAAGCCCCTCGAAACCGCCTTCGAGCAGGCCGACGGCTTGCAGCATCGTCGACTTGCCCGACCCCGACGGCCCGAGCAGCGCAACGATCTCACCCTTGCGCAGCGTCGCATTGACCCCGCGCAGCACGTCGATCGTGACATCGCCCTGCGTGAAGCTGCGCTTCAGGTCGGTCAGTTCCAGCGCGAGATCACTCATAACGCAGCACCTGCACCGGATCGGTATTCGCCGCCTTGTACGCGGGGTATAGCGTCGCAAGGAAGCTGAAGACGATCGTCATAGCCGATATCCCCAGGATCTCGAACGGGTCGGGCTTCGACGGCAGCTCGGTCAGGAAACGGATCGAGGGATCCCACAGCGGCTGGCCGGTGATGAACTCGATCCCGCGCAGCACGCCCTGCCGGAAGAACAGCAGGCTGAACCCGATCGCCAGACCCGCGAGCGTACCCGCGACGCCGATCGACAGCCCGATCGCGATGAAGATGCGCATCACCGCGTCGCGCGGCGCCCCCATCGTGCGCAGGATCGCCATGTCGCGCGTCTTCGCGCGCACCAGCATGATCAGCGACGAGATGATGTTGAACGCCGCGACGAGGATGATCAGCGACAGGATCACGAACATCGCGACGCGCTCGACCGACAGCGCCTCGAACAGGCTGCTGTTCATCGACCGCCAGTCGGAAATAACCGCCTGCGCAGCGACCTTCTCTGCCAGCGGCTGCAAGATTTCGCCGACCTTGTCGGGATCGGTGGTCTTGAGTTCGATCATCCCGACCTGATCGCCCAGCAACAGCAGCAGCTGCGCATCCTCCATCGGCATCACGACATAGAGCTTGTCGAAATCATAGACCCCGACCTCGAAAATCGCCGACACGCGGTACGCGATCTCGCGCGGCACCGTGCCGAAGGGGGTCGAGCGGCCCTGCGGGTTGATGATCGTGATCGTCGAGCCGACCGTCGCACCCAGATTTTTCGCCAGCTCGCTGCCGATCGCCACATTGCCCGAACCGGGCGTCAACGTGTTCAAGCTGCCCTGCAGCACCTTGCCGCCCAACACCTCATTCTTGCGGATGTCCTGCACGGTCATTCCGCGCAGCAAAATCCCCTCGACGCGGCCCGAGAAGGTCGTCAGCAGCGGCTGCTCGATCAGCGGGGTCGCCGACGTCACACCGGGCGTCGCCCGCGCCTCCTTCAGCACCTTCTGCCAGTCGTCGAGCCGCCCGCCGAAGCCCTGCACGACCGCATGGCCGTTGAGCCCCACGATCTTGTCGAACAGGTCGGAGCGCACGCCGTTCATCACGCTCATCACGACGACCAGCGCCGCCACCCCCAGCATCACCGCGGTGAAGCTGAACGCCGCGGCAACAAAGATGAAACCCTCGCCGCGCTGGGGAAGCAGGTAACGTTTGAAGATGGTGCGTTCGTAAGGGCGCAAGATCATCGGGTCGGCGGCCTTTTCGGCGCGATGCGCGGTGCGGTCATGGCGTCCGCTTTAGGGGGCGCTCACGAAGCTGGCAATGCCCGCGCCAATCGGTCGGCAGTTGAGAGTGATTCGCACAATCTGTTGCCGATTCGTCACAGGCGGCGGCAAAAGGGCCGCGCCATGTTCGCCAGAGGGTGACAAAGCCCCCCCTTCGACCTAACCCCATGACTTCTGGTTCAACGCGGCCAAATGGCCCGGCTCCAGGGAGTGCAGATCCTTCGCCGGTCTGTGCACAAGGGGGATGGCGAGTGTTCGTCACAGGCGCCCGGGTTTCGCAAAGCGAGGCCCGGGCGTTGTGATTCCGGCGCGTAGCGCCGCCCCCGCGCAGGCGGGGGTCCAATTCAACCTTCAGATTCGCTGATATCCTCGAGCATGTCGGCGTCGAGCACGCGCACGCGGCCCTGCTCCAGCGAGATCACGCCCGATTCCTCCCAGCTTCTCAGCTGACGGTTGATATGCTCGCGGCTCATCCCCGCAAAGTTTCCGAGTTCGGTCTGGCTGAGTTCGACGCGATGCGTCTTCTCGAGGCTGTCCTTGCGGATCAACCGCTTGAGGTAGCGCGCGAGCCGCGGGCCCGAAGCATAGGCGCGGTCGCTTTCGATCGTCTGGTCGGCGGTGCGCAGTCGGCGTGCAAGCTGCTGCATCAGCGACCAGGCGAACTCGGGATGGCTTGCAGAGAAGTCCTTGAGCGCATTGCGGCCGAGCTGAAGCGCCGACCCTGCGCTTGTCGCGGTAACCGACGCCGTCCGCTCGCCCCCGTCAAGCAGCGCGATCTCCCCCAGCACCGCGCCGGGTTCGGCATAGGCCAGCACGATCTCGCGCCCGCCGGCGGTCAGCATCGACACGCGCGCGGTGCCTTCGGTCAGGATCAGCATCATGTCGCCGGGATCGCCCTGGACGAGCAATTCCTTGCCCTTGACGAAATTGATTTGCACCGCGCGTCTGGCGATTTCGGCCCAATCCTCGACGGTCAGGCCGGAAAAGATGCTGTCGGGACCCTGAAGCGCGGCGAGTTTCGCGTGATCCATAAGCCCCGATTGCCCCCTTGTCGCGCGGCTAGACCAGCCGGCTTTGTTTGACCGCCGCCTCGATGAACCCGGCGAACAGCGGATGCGGATCGAAGGGTTTCGATTTCAGTTCAGGATGGAACTGCACCCCAATGAACCACGGATGATCGGGTCTTTCAATGATTTCGGGCAACATTCCGTCGGGCGACATGCCCGAAAAGACCAGTCCGCCCTTCTCCAGCCTGTCACGATAGGCGCCGTTGACCTCGTACCGATGGCGATGGCGCTCGCTGATGTCGTTCGCGCCATAGACGCTCGCGACATGGCTGTTGGGCGACAATTTCGCCTCATAAGCGCCAAGCCGCATCGTGCCGCCCATATCGGTGTCGGCGCCGCGTTTCTGCAGGCCCTCGGCGCTCATCCATTCGGTGATCAGGCCGACGATCGGCTCGTCGGTCGGTCCGAATTCGGTGCTCGACGCGCCCGCAATGCCGCTCGTGTTCCGCGCCGCCTCGATGCACGCCATCTGCATGCCGAGGCAGATGCCGAAGAAGGGCACATTGCGCTCGCGCGCGAACTGGACGCTTGCGATCTTGCCTTCCGAGCCCCGCTCGCCGAAGCCGCCGGGCACGAGAATACCGTGCAGCGGTTCGAGGTTCGCGGCCAGATCTTCCTTCCTCTCGAACATTTCGGCGTCGAGCCAGCGGATATTGACCTTCACCCGGTGCGCCATGCCGCCGTGCACCAGCGCCTCGTTGAGCGACTTGTACGCGTCGGGCAGCGAGACATATTTGCCGACGACGCCGATCGTCACCTCGCCCTCGGGATGCTGCTTGCGGTCCATGATGTCGTACCAGGCCGTCAGGTCGGGATCGGGCGCATCATGGATACCGAACGCGCGCAGAACCTCGCTGTCGAGCCCCTCGCCATGATATTGCACCGGCACCGAATAGATGCTGTCGGCGTCGAGCGCCGGGATGACCGCTTCCTTCCGCACGTTGCAGAATTGCGCGATCTTCGCGCGCTCGCTCTCGGGCAGCGGCTTTTCGCAGCGGCAAAGCAGGATGTCGGGCTGGACGCCCAGCGACGCGAGTTCGCGCACGCTGTGCTGCGTCGGCTTGGTTTTCAGCTCACCCGCGGCGGCGATGTACGGCACCAGCGTGACGTGGACCGACAGGGTGCGGTCGCGGCCTTCCTCGTTGCGGAGCTGGCGGATCGCCTCGATGAAAGGCAGCGATTCGATGTCTCCGACGGTGCCGCCGATCTCGCACAGCACGAAATCGAGGTCGTCGAGTTCGGCGCGCGCGAACGCCTTGATCGCGTCGGTGACGTGCGGGACGACCTGCACCGTCGCGCCCAGATAGTCGCCGCGGCGTTCCTTGGTGATGATCTGCTGATAGATGCGGCCCGAGGTGACATTGTCGCTCTGCCGCGCCGCAACGCCGGTAAAGCGCTCGTAATGGCCGAGGTCGAGGTCGGTCTCGGCCCCGTCGTCGGTCACATAAACCTCGCCATGCTGATACGGCGACATCGTGCCGGGATCGACGTTGAGGTAAGGATCGAATTTCCGGATACGGACACGATAGCCACGCGCCTGCAACAAGGCCGCGAGGCTAGCCGCCATCAAACCTTTGCCAAGCGAGGAGACCACGCCGCCGGTGATAAAAATGAACCGCGCCATGGGAGGAAAGACTTACTCAACAGGAGGGGGACGGCGCAAGCCGTCGAATCGCGCCCTCGGGAAAAAATTCCGAAGGCGCGGGGTTCGGGGGTCGAGGGCCGAAGCCCCCGTTTACTTCTTGGCCGGAGCCGGAGCCGTCGGGGCCGGAGCCGCATCCTGCGCAGCGGCAGCGGCCGCTGCGGCCGCCAGCGGATCATCGCTCGCCGGCGCCTGCGCCGGGGCTGCGCCCTGCGCGGGTGCGGTCTGCGCCGGGCCGGTGAGCGACGACGAGGCCGGAGCAGTCTGCGCGGTCTTCGACAGCGAGGTGTCGATCGTCGATCCGCTGCGACCGACCGAAGCCATCGCCGCAAGCAGGATCGACAGGCCGACGAACAGGCAGGCCAGGATCGTCGTCGCCCGGGTCAGGAAATCCGCCGCGCCGCGCGCCGAAAGCAGGCCCGCAGGGCTGCCGCCGACACCAAGGCCGCCACCTTCCGACTTCTGCATCAGGATGACGCCGATCATCGCCGCGGCAACGAGCGCCTGGACGACGAGCAGGAAGGTGAAAAGGCTGGACATCATATTTTCCCGGACTTGCGCGGCCCCATGCGGACCACGCCCGCGGCGCACATAGAGATGAAGCGCCTTGGCTTCAACCCTGCATACCGTCGCCCCCGCGAAGACGGGGGCCGCAAGAAATGTTGCACCAGCTTGATAGCGGCCCCCGCCTTCGCGGGGGCGACACCTAAAGCGCAGCGCCCGCCGCGATGATCGGCACGAACTTCACCGCCGTCAAGCTCGCGCCGCCGACCAGCGCCCCGTCCACGTCACCGGCGCCCAGCAATTCCGCGGCATTGTCGCCATTGACCGAGCCGCCATAGAGAATGCGCATCGTCCGCGCCGCGCCCTCGCCCGCCTGCTCGGCAAGCTTCGCACGGATCGCCCCATGCATCGCGGCGACATCGCCCACGGTCGGCACCAGCCCCGTTCCGATCGCCCAGATCGGCTCATAGGCAATCGCCAGGCGCGCGGCGTCGAAATCGGCGGGCAGCGATCCGGCGATCTGCGCCAGCACATAGTCGACCGCCTCGCCCGATTCGCGCACTTCGCGCGGCTCGCCGACGCACAGGATCACGTCCAGACCTGCGCCGAGCGCCGCCTCGGCCTTGGCCTGCACGTCGGCGTCGCTTTCGCCGAAGCCTTCACGCCGCTCGCTATGTCCGACGATGGTCAGCGTCGCGCCGATATCTGCCAGCATCGGCGCTGCTACCGATCCGGTGAAGGCGCCCGATGCCGCGGCATGGCAATCCTGCCCGCCGACCGCCGCACCGGGAACCGCGGCGATCATCGGCCTGATCAGCGTGAAGGGCGGACACAGCGCGACATCGACGCCGGCATGATCCTTCGCCGCGGCAAAGATCGCGGCGGCCTCGCCCAGCGCGGCCAACAGCCCGTTCATCTTCCAGTTGCCGACAATATATTTGCGCCGCGCCATCGCCCGTCCCCTTGCATATCCAGGTCTCGCCATCCCCTAGCGGCGCGGGGGATGCAAAGGCAAGCCGTGCGCCCGGCTCGCTTTCCCGCCTTGATGCTTCGTGGCCGCCCGCCTAAAGCAGCGCCAAACCGCGCGCCCGCGCCCGCCGAAAGAATGCCAGTTTCATGATCACTGCCCTTCGCCGCCTTTTCTCGTCGACCGTCGGAAAATTCATCGCGCTCGCCTTTGTCGGGTTGATCGGCGTCCTCTTCGCGCTCGGCGATGTGACGGGCAACGCCTCCTTCGGCGGCCTCGGCGGCGCGAATGTCGCGAAGGTCGGCGATACCGAGATCGGCGTCGGCGAACTCCGCCAGAAGGTGCAGCAGGCTTATGATCAGGCGCGTCAGCAGCAGCCGGGCCTGACGCGTCAGGCGTTCGTCGAATCGGGTGCGCTCGATCAGTTGCTCGACCAGCTCGTCAACGATGCGGCGGTGCGCCAATATGCCCGCGACATCGGCTTCGGGGTCAGCAAGCGGCTGATCGACGGCCAGATCGCGGATGCATTCGCGGGCGTTTCGGGCACCTTCGACCAGAAACGCTACGAGGCCTATCTTGCCGACAACGGCGTCAGCGAGGCACAGTTGCGCCGCGAAGTCGAAACCTTGTTGCTCACCCAACAGCTTGCCGCGCCGATCGGCAACCTGCCGAACGTCAGTCCCGGCCTCGCGCGTCCCTACGCGGTGCTTCCGCTCGAGCAGCGCCGCGGCCAGGCGGTCTATATTCCGTCCAGCACCTTCGCACCGGCAGGCGATCCCGGCGACGCCGTGCTCAAGACCTTCCTGGCGCAAAACGCCGCAAAGTTCACCGTGCCCGAGCGCCGGGTGCTCCAATATGCGCTGTTCGACCGCGCTGCCGTGCCCATCCCGGCGGTGACCGACGCCGAAGTCGCCGCCGCCTACAAGGCCAATGCCGCGCAATATACGGCGGCCGAAACGCGCCGTATCGCACAGGTGATCGCCCCCGATCAGGCCACCGCAAACAGCATCGCCGCCAAGGTCCGCGGCGGCACGCCGCTCGCCGCCGCCGCCCAGAGCGCCGGCCTGTCGGCTTCGACGACCGGCGAACTGACGCAGTCGGCCTATGCCGCGACAAGCAGCGACGCGGTGGCCAAGGCGGCCTTCGCCGCCAAGCGCGGCGACCTCGTCGGCCCGACGCAGGCCGGCCTCGGCTGGATCGTCGCCCGCGTCGAGAGCGTGACCGCCAAGCCGGCCCGCACGCTCGCCCAGGCGACCCCCGAACTTCGCGCCGAATTGGGCAAGAACAAGGCCAACGAGGCGATCGTCGACTATTACAACAAGGTGCAGGACGCCGTGAACGGCGGCGCCTCGATCGAAGAAATCGCCGCCGACCGCAAGCTCAAGGTCGAGGAAACGCCCGCCCTGCTGCCCAGCGGCCGCGCGCCCGGCCAGCCGGCCTTCGCGCTCGCCCCCGAGCTCGCGCCGATGATCGCGCAGGCGTTCCAGGGCGGCGCCGAGGGCGAAGCCGCCATCGCCACGCTGGTCGAGAACGAGAAGTTCGCGATCGTCTCGGTCAAGTCGGTGATCGAAGCTGCCCCGCCGCCCTTCGCTCAGATCCGCGGCGACCTGCTTGCCGAGTGGCGCTTCGCCGAGGGACAGAAGGTCGCCCGCGCCAAGGCGCGCGCCATCGTCAAGGCGGTCGAGGGCGGCAAGAGCTTCGCCGAGGCCATCGCGGCAGCCGGCCCGAACATCGGCACCGTCCAGACGATCGGCGGTCGCCGCGGTGACCTTGCGCGCAGCGGCCAGCGCGTCCCGCCCGAACTCGCCCTGCTGTTCTCGATGGCCGCGAACAGCGTCAAGACGCTCGAAATCCCGGGCAACCGCGGTTGGATGGTGATCTCGCTCGCACAGGTCAATCGTCCCGACCCCAAGTCCGTCAACGATCAGATCGTCGCCTCGGTGGCGCGTCCGCTTGCCGGGGCCATGGGCAGTGAGCTGGTCGGCCAGCTGATCGCCGAAGCCAAGCGCCGGGTCGGCGTCACGATCAACAAGGGTCTGGTCGAGCAGCTCCGCAAGGAACTGACCGGCAACGCGCCGGTCAACGAATAAGGGTGGGCCTGGAGGGTAGAGCCGCCGCGCTCGAAGCGCTCGCCGGGGGCCGCGGCGCGGTCGTCTGGCAGCGACTGATCGCCGACATCGAAACCCCCGTTTCGGCGGCGCTCAAGCTCATCGAGCCGGGCCGCGGCGACTGGGTCCTCGAATCGGTCGAAAGCGGCGAGACGCGCGGGCGCTACAGCCTGATCGGGCTCGACCCCGACCTGCTCTTCGAAGTCACCGGCGACGCCGCGCGCATCAACCGCGACTGGCGCGCCGACCGGCAGGCTTTCGAGCCGCTCGAAGCCGGCGCACTGCAGGCGCTGCGCGACCTTGTCGCCGAATGCCGCTTCGACGTGCCCGAGGGCCTGCCCAAGGCGCTCGCCACGCTCGTCGGCTTCTTCGCCTATGAAACCATCGGCCTCGTCGAGCGCATCCCGCGCGCGCCGGGCAAGGGCCTCGGCCTGCCCGACATGGTGTTCGTGCGCCCGACGGTGATCCTCGTCTTCGACCGCCTCGCCGACGAGCTGTTCCTGATCGCGCCGATCTGGCCCGATCCCGACGGCGCGATCGATCGCATGATCGACGCCGCCCAGGACCGGCTCGATACCGTCGCTGCCCGCCTGTCGAGCACCAGCGCCCACGGCGAGCGGGCGACGACCGAAACGCTCCCTACCGACATCGCCGCCAACCCGGCGACGAGCCCGGCCAAATTCGCCGGGATGGTCGCCGCGGCAAAGGAATATATCGCCGCGGGCGATATCTTTCAGGTCGTACTGTCGCAGCGCTTCTCGACCCCGTTCGACCTGCCGCCCTTCGACCTCTACCGCGCGCTCCGCCGCATCAATCCCTCGCCCTTCCTCTATTTCCTCGACCTGCCCGGCTTCGCGATCATCGGCTCCTCGCCCGAAATCCTCGTGCGCGTCCGCGACGGCGAGATCACGATCCGGCCCATCGCGGGCACCCGTCCGCGCGGCCGCACGAGCGCCGAGGATGTCGAGAACCGCGAAAGCCTGCTCGCCGATCCCAAGGAACGCGCCGAACATCTGATGCTGCTCGACCTTGGCCGCAACGACGTCGGCCGCGCCGCCATCGGCGGCAGCGTCGCGGTGACCGACAGTTATACGGTCGAATTCTACAGCCACGTCATGCACATCGTCTCGAACGTCATCGGCCGCATCGCGCCCGACAAGGACGCGATCGACGCGCTGTTCGCAGGCTTCCCCGCGGGTACGGTCAGCGGCGCGCCCAAGGTGCGCGCGTGCCAGATCATCGCCGAGCTCGAAGCCGATGCGCGCGGGCCCTACGCCGGCGGCGTCGGCTATTTCGCCCCCGACGGCAATATGGACAGCTGCATCGTGCTGCGCACCGCGATCGTGAAGGACGGCGAGATGCACGTCCAGGCCGGCGCCGGCATCGTCGCCGACAGCGATCCCGCCTACGAACAGCGCGAGTGCGAAGCGAAGGCCGGCGCCCTGTTCGCCGCCGCGCGCGAGGCGGTGCGGCTCGCGGGGACGCCGGGCTACGGGCAGTAGGACGAAGATTCGCCGGACTGCCTATCACCGCTTTGGGGTGGTGAGCGGACTTTAAAATAGTCCGTCGCCCCCGCGAAGGCGGGGGCCGCAGTCGGCCTTGCGCAACGGCTCCAGCGGCCCCCGCCTTCGCGGGGGCGACGGCAACGTCCGGTCGCAACCCGCCATCCGCCGATCCGGCGGCGCAGACAAGGCTTACGGTGCGCCGACAAACCCGCTAGCCTCGCGCCATGCGCAAACTCCTCGCCCCCCTCGCCCTGCTGCTCGCCAGCGCCGCCCCAGCTCACGCCCAGACGGTCGAAGGCGCCGTCGAGGGCGACGCCATCCTCAAGGATTTCACCTTCCACACCGGCGAAAAACTGCCCGAAATCCGGATGCACTATACGACGCTGGGCACGCCGCAGCGCGACAAGAAGGGCGTCATCACCAACGCGGTGATGATCCTCCACGGCACCGGCGGCACCGGAAAGCAGTTCTTCCAGCCGCAATTCGCGAACGAGCTTTTCGGCCCCGGCCAGCTGCTCGACACCGGCAAATATTATGTCATCCTGCCCGACAACCTCGGCCACGGCGCCTCGTCAAAGCCGAGCGACGGCTTGCGAATGCAGTTCCCGAAATATGACTATGACGACATGGTCGCCGCGCAATACCGGATGCTCACCGAAAAGCTCGGCGTGACGAAGCTGAAGCTCATCCTCGGCACCTCGATGGGCTGCATGCACGCCTTCGTCTGGGGCACCACGCGTCCCGGCTTCGCCGAAAAGCTCGCGCCCTTCGCGTGCCAGCCGGTCGAGATCGCGGGCGAGAATCGCATGTGGCGCACGCTGTCGATCGACGCGATCAAGGCCGATCCCTTGTGGAAGGACGGCAATTACACCGAGCCGCCACTCTCGGGCCTGCGCACCGCCGCCTCGCTCACGATGATCGCCGGCGCGAATCCCTATGCGCTGCAGGCGCAATATCCGACGCGCGTCGCGGCCGAGAAATACAAGGACGAGGCCTTCGCGCGCACCTTTGGCCGCAACGATGCCAACGACACCATCTACCAGCTTGATTCGTCGCGCAATTACAACCCGTGGCCCAACCTCGAAAAGATCACCGTTCCCGTCCTGTGGATCAACTCGGGCGACGATTTCATCAACCCGCCAGGCTATTCCTACCCCCAGGACGGCGTAAAGCGCATGCCCCGCGCGCGCTACATCCTGATCCCCGCGAGCGCGGAGACCAAGGGCCACGGCACGCACACCTGGGCCAAATTCTGGAAGGACGACCTCGCGAAACTGATGGCGGAGTAGTCGATCCGCCCTGTGGCGAAGCCATGGGGAGGGGGAGTGCAGGGTTGGATTGCCCCCGGCAATCCAAGTCCAGTCCGGGGGACTGGACGACCCAGCACTCTCGCGAAGCGAGTGGTGGAGGGGCGCGACCTCGCGCCATGGCCCCTCCGTCAGCCCTGCGGGCTGCCACCTCCCCATCGCTATGCGACAGGGAGGATCAGCATCCCAACCACTTCTCGCATGCCGCAAAGGACATATTGCTTCACTCATGGTCGTTGACCCATTAGGGCCACCCCATGATCCTCGTCATCGACAATTATGACAGCTTCACCTTCAACCTCGTTCACTATCTGATCGAGCTGGGCGCCGACGTGCGCGTCGAGCGCAACGACGCGCTGACCGCGTCGCAGGCACTCGCGACGGGCGCATCGGCTTTCCTCATCTCGCCCGGCCCCTGCACCCCGAACGAGGCGGGCGTCAGCCTCGATCTCGTCGCCGCCTGCGCCGCCGCGAACAAGCCGCTGCTCGGCGTCTGCCTCGGCCATCAGGCGATCGGCCAGCATTTCGGCGGCACCGTCCAGCGCGGCCACCTGATGCACGGCAAGACCTCGCCCGTCTGCCACGACGGCACCGGCCTCTTCACCGACCTGCCCTCGCCGCTCACCGCGACGCGCTATCACAGCCTTGAGGTCGTCGATATTCCCGCGGACCTGCTCATCAACGCGACCAGCGACGACGGCGCGGTGATGGGCTTTCGCCATGCCGTACTGCCGATCCACGGCGTGCAATTCCACCCCGAAAGCATCGCGACCGAGCACGGCCATGCGATGCTCGCCAACTTCCTGACGCTTGCAGG
The DNA here is from genome assembly GCF_001468265.1 of Sphingopyxis sp. H050. Taxonomy (GTDB): domain Bacteria; phylum Pseudomonadota; class Alphaproteobacteria; order Sphingomonadales; family Sphingomonadaceae; genus Sphingopyxis. Next base: position 613,376 of record NZ_LNRZ01000002.1, read on the forward strand.
ATTGCCCGTCGCGGCGCGACAGGCGGCATGAGCCGCTTCGGCCCGCTTCCCGATCCCGCCGCGCTGCTGGATCATGACGAGGCCGCGGCCGCCTTTTCCGCCATCCTCGACGGCACCGCCAGCGACGACGCCATCACCAGCTTCCTGGTCTCGCTCGCCGAGCGCGGCGAGACGATGGTCGAAATCGCCGCCGCGGCGCAGGCGATGCGCGAGCGGATGATCCCGATCGAGGCCCCCACCGGAGCCATCGACGTCTGCGGCACCGGCGGCGACGGCCACCACACGCTCAACGTCTCGACCGCGGTCGCGATCGTCGTCGCGGCGTGCGAGGTGCCGGTCGCAAAGCATGGAAATCGCGCCGCTTCTTCCAAATCGGGCGCCGCCGACACGCTCGAAGCGCTTGGCCTCGACATGGAACGCGCCGCGCAGATGGCCGAGGCGCAGCTCGCCGACCTCGGCATCTGCTTCCTCTTCGCCGCCTATCACCACCCGGCGATGAAGCGCATCATGCCGATCCGCAAGGCGATCGGCCGCCGCACCATCTTCAACCTGATGGGCCCGCTCGCCAACCCCGCGCGCGTCGCGCGTCAGCTCGTCGGCATCGCGCGCCCTGCCTATGTCCCCGTTTACGCCGAGGCGCTGCACCGGCTCGGAACCGAGCACTCGCGCGTCATTTCGGGCGACGAAGGCCTCGACGAACTCTCGCTCGCCGGCGGCAACGAGGTCGCGGTGGTCACGCCCGAAGGCGTCCGGATGCAGCGCAGCACTGCCGCCGACGCCGGGCTGCCGACGCACCCCATCGTGGCGATCCGCGGCGGCGATGCGCAGCACAATGCCAAGGCGCTTCGCGGCCTTCTGCTCGGCGAGAAGAGCGCCTATCGCGATGCCGTCCTCTACAATGCCGCCGAAGCGCTTGTCGTCGCGGGGGCCGCCGAAACCCTCGTCGACGGGGTCGAGGAAGCCGCCGAGGCAATCGACAAGGGGCTTGCCAACGCGCTCCTCAATTGCTGGATCGCCTATAAATGAACAAGCTCACCGAAATTCTCGCCACCAAGGCCGAAGAGGTCGCGACGCGGCGACAGGCCTATTCGGTCGCCGACCTCGACCGGATCGACGCCGGCGCCCCGCGCGGCTTTCAGGCGGCCTTGCAGGCGAAGATCGAAGCCGGCGGCTATGGCCTGATCGCGGAGATCAAGAAAGCTTCGCCATCCAAAGGACTGATCCGGGAGGATTTCAATCCCGCCGACCACGCCCGCGCCTATGCTGCCGGCGGCGCAGCGTGCCTCTCGGTTCTCACCGATGCGCCCTATTTCCAGGGCCATGAGGAGTTCCTCATCGCGGCACGCACCGCATGCGGCCTGCCCGTTCTGCGCAAGGATTTCATGATCGATCCCTGGCAGGTCGCCGAAGCGCGCTCGATCGGCGCCGACGCGATCCTGATCATTGTCGCCGCGCTCGACGACGGTGCGATGCGCGAAATCGAGGCCGCGACCCTCGAACGCGGGATGGATGTCCTCGTCGAGGTCCACGACGAAGCCGAACTCGACCGCGCGCTGACGCAGCTCAAATCACGCCTGATCGGCGTCAACAACCGCGACCTCCGGACCTTCGAGACCGATCTCGCCGTCACCGAACGCCTCGCCAAGCGCGTCCCGCCGGGCACGCTGCTCGTCGGCGAAAGCGGCATCGCAAGCCATGCCGACTGCCAGCGGCTCGCGAAAAGCGGCGTGAAAGCGTTCCTCGTCGGCGAAAGCCTGATGCGCCAGGATGACGTCGCGGCGGCAACGAAAGCGCTGCTGGAAGGCTGACCGATGCTTTGGGGTGGGGATCATCATGCATGGCGGTTCGTTAGCGCCCCTTCATCACAATCGCGCACTAACTGCCATTCCCCTTGCCTTTCCACGCGCGCCTTGCTTCGCTCGCGAGCGATGACACCCAAACCGACTCATCTCGACGAAACCGGCGCCGCGCATATGGTCGATGTGGGCGCCAAGCCCGCCACCGAACGCCGCGCGGTCGCGGCCGGTCGCATCACCATGTCGGCGGGCGCGCTCGAAGCGGTCCGCAGTGGCAACGCGCCCAAGGGCGACGTCCTGTCGACCGCGCGTATCGCCGGGATCATGGCCGCCAAGCGCACCGCCGATCTCATCCCGCTCTGCCATCCGCTCGCGCTCACCAGGGTGTCGGTCGAGTTCGAATGGGAAAGCACAGGCATCGCCGTGCGCGCGATCGCCGCCACAACCGGCCCCACCGGGGTCGAGATGGAGGCGCTCACCGCCGCCTCGGTGGCTCTCCTTACTCTTTACGACATGGCGAAGGCGCTCGACCGCGCGATGGTTCTCGGCGACATTCGCCTCCTCGAAAAGAGCGGCGGCCGCTCAGGCGACTGGCGCGCAGGATGAGCGCGCTGCTGCCGGTCGAGGAAGCGCAGGCGCGCTTGCTCGCGCTCCGGACGCCGCTCGAATCGGAGAATATTGCCTTTTCGCAATCGCTTGGGCGCTATACTTCCGAAGATGTGGTTGCCCGCCGCGACCAGCCCGCGGCGCCGCTGTCGGCGATGGACGGCTATGCCGTCCGCGTCGCCGATCTTCCCGGCCCGTGGACGATTACCGGCGAAAGCGCCGCGGGAGGGGTGCCCTCCGCCCCCGTCGCCAAGGGCGAAGCGATGCGCATCTTCACCGGCGCCTGGCTGCCCGATGGCGCCGACACGGTCATCATTCAGGAGGATGTGACGCCCGAGGGCACGACCTTACATCTGTCGACCGCCGACCCAATCCTGCCGGGCCAGCATATCCGCACCCGCGGCAGCGACTTCGCGACCGGAACGACGCTCGTCCCCGCCGGAACCCGCCTCACGCCCGGCGCCATCGCCGCCGCGATCATGAGCGGCGCCGAGCAGCTCACCGTCGGCAAACGCCCCCGCGTCGCGATCCTCACCACCGGCGACGAGCTCGTCCAGCCCGGCCACACCCTCGCCCCCGGCCAAATCCCCGACAGCAACGGCACGATGCTCGCCGCCATGCTCGCGATCGAACCCACCGTCGTCACGCTGCCGCTCCACATCCGCGACGACAGGACGATCTTGTCGCGCGTACTCAAGGACTTGGCGCGACGTCACGACGTCATCGTGACCGTCGGCGGAGCCTCGGTCGGCGATCACGACCATGTCCGCGGTGCGCTCGAGGACGCGGGCGGCCAACTCGATTTCTGGAAGATCGCGATGCGCCCGGGCAAGCCGCTCATCGCCGGCAGGATCGGCGACGCGCTGCTGCTCGGGCTGCCCGGCAATCCCTCGTCGGCCTTCGTCACCGCGACGCTCTTCCTGATCCCGCTTGTCCGCCACCTCGCCGGTGCCGCGAATCCCCTCCCCGCAATCCACCAAGCGCCGCTCGCGACGGCTCTTGGCCAGGGCGCCAAACGCCGCGATTATCTTCGCGCCCGACTCGAGCGCGGCGCGCTCACCCTATTCGAGGGTCAGGACAGTGGCCGCACCTTCCCCCTCGCCCAGGCCAACGCCCTCGTCATCCGCGAAATCGGCGCGCCGCCCCGTGCGGCCGGAATGCCGGCGGACTATATCGCGATCGCTTGACAAGTTCCTATTTGTTCCACTATCGTTCTCCCTATGTCCGGAACTGACATCATGGAGAACGACCGATGTTGACCGCGAAGCAGCATGAACTGCTCCACTTCATCCAGCAGCGCCTCGACGCGAGCGGCATCTCACCCTCGTTCGAGGAGATGAAGGAAGCGCTCGGCCTCAAGTCGAAATCGGGCATACACCGCCTGATAAGCGCCTTGGAAGAAAGGGGTTTTCTCCGCCGCCTCCCCAATCGCGCCCGCGCGCTCGAGGTGCTGAAGGCTCCCGAAGCCGCCAGGACGCCCGTGCGCAACGATAATGTCGTTCCGCTCCGCAAACCCGCCCCTGCGCTCAAGCCGATCGCCGCGAACGACGTCATTGAGGTGCCGCTGCACGGCAAGATCGCCGCGGGCGTTCCGATCGAGGCGTTCGAGGATCACAACCAGCTCGCGGTTCCCGCCGCGCTGCTCGGCGCCGGCGAACATTATGCGCTCGAAGTCTCAGGCGATTCGATGGTCGAGGCGGGCATTTTCGACGGCGACTATGCGCTGATCCAGAAGGCCAGCACCGCGCGCGAGGGCGACATCGTCGTCGCGCTCGTCGATGGGCAGGATGCGACGCTCAAATATTTCCGCCGCGAGGGCAAGATGATCCGGCTCGACCCCGCGAACAGCGCCTATGAACCCCAGCGCTACGAAGCCGAGCGCGTCATGGTGCAAGGGCGGCTGTCGGGACTGCTTCGTCGTTACCACTGACCCCCGGCGCATTGCGCCACGGATGGCCGTCGCCGGCATTCAGCGTGGCGACGGCCTTCGGCTTTTCGCCCAGATAGATCGCCAGTCCGCCGCTCTCCGCCAAGCTGTCGCGGTCGATCGTCAGCCAGCGCCCGACGCATTCGCGCGGCAGCCAGCGATCGCTGATCACCACATCGGCGGCGGCGCACGCCGCGGCCATGTCGACCCCTTCGATCTTGTCGATGCCCCGCGAGGCGAGGATAACGCGCCCATCCTGCCGCCAGCGGCAGAAATCCCGGTTGCATTCGACATGATCGAGATCGGCGAGCGCGCCAAGCGGCGCGTCGATCCCCCCCGCCTCGCTCATCGTATCGCGCACGAAATCGCCCGCGCGGTCGCGTAGCAGCGCATAGCTGCCGTCGGGCGCCGCAGCTGCGATATTACGCCCGTCACCGGTCACCAGCAGGTCGGGTCGCGGTTGCGCAAGCAAGGTCGCCATACCGACAGCCAACGGAACCGCTCCCCACCAGCGCCAGCGCGTCCGCCAGATCAAGATCCACAACCCGCCCGCCGCCGCGAGCGCAAAGCCGCCCGAAGGAAAGCGCGGCAGTGTCGCGACCGCGCCCGGCGCATCGGCGACCAGATGGGCAAGACCGATGAGGAGCGCGAGCGCCTTCTCGGTCACCCACCAGAAAGGCGCGCCAAGCCCGACGCTATCGACCAACAAGGCCAGCGCCTCGGCGGGCATGATAACGAAGGTCGTAAGCGGAATGGCGACCACGTTCGCGAGCGCGCCGTAGAGCCCGGCCTTGTGGAAATGGAACAGCGCGATCGGCGCCAGCGCGACCTCGACCACGATCCCCGTGATGAGCAAACCCATAAGTCCCCGCCCGAGCCTGAGCGGCAAGGGCTCCTCGCGCCGGGCCATGAAACCTTGCATCGCCCGGCTCTCGTGAAGCGAGACGATCGCCGTTACCGCGGCAAAGCTCAGTTGAAAGCTCGGCCCGACAAGCGATTCGGGCCGCCAGAGGAGGACGATCAACGCCCCCGCCGCGACAAGCCGCAGCGTCAGCGCCTCGCGCCCCATCAGAAATGCCACCAGCACCAGCAGGGCTGCAATCAGCGACCGCAACGTCGGCACCTCCGCCCCCGCAAGCCAGGTATAGCCCGCCCCCGCCAACGCGCCGACGGCGGCAGCGACCGGCAGCACATAACCCGCCAACGCGACGCGGCGATCCAAGGCGAACAAGCGCATCGCCAGAAACATCGCAAAGCCGATCACCGCCGTCACATGCAGCCCGCTGATCGACAGCAGATGCGCCAGTCCGCTTCGCCGCATCGCCTCTTCGTCTTCCGCTGAAATCGCTCCGCGGTCGCCGGTGACGAGCGCCGCAGCGATGCCGCCGGGCGATCCGTCGATCTGGTTATGGATATGCGCGCTCAGTCGCGCCCGCAGCGGCTGGCCTCTCCGCCCGGCGCCCGGCGTCCGCGAAACCTCCCCCAACACCGTTCCGACCGCGCCGATCCGGTCGAACCAGGCGCGCTGCGCGAAATCATAGCTTCCCGGCAGACTTGCGGCCGGCGGGGGCATCAGCCGCGCCCGCAGACCGATCCGCTCGCCCGGAACGATCGCGCTACCCTGATCGCCGCGCAGCGTTACCCTGATCCGCGGCGGCAGGTCATCGCGCCCCTGCGGCCGCAGGATCAGCCGTGTCTCGCCCTTCGCCGGCAAGGGTTCGGCGGCTTCGACTTCGGCCGAAAACGCCGTAACGACCGGCTGCGCGAGCACCGGCGCCGCGACCCACGCGGCCCGCGCCCAGATCAGCAGTATGCCGCACGCCGTCGTGCCGCACCCGATCGCGGTCATCCGCCCGATCCGGCTTTGCCACCCCAACAGCAGCCCGCCGAGCGCGCCGCCGGCCAGCAGGAACAACATTCCGGTCCAATGGGCCGCGGCTGGCAGCGCGAACCAAGCAGCGATTCCAGCGCCCAGCGCCACCGGCAACCATAGCCCGATCCGCTCGCGCTCGGCATCCAGCCGCGCCTCCACGCCCGAAAAGGCACGCCGCGACGCCGCTGCGATCCGCGCGCCAATGGGCGTTTGAAGCGCTCTTGTCGCCATGCTAGGGGCTGCCCCGACCTCCGACCCTCAAGGGCGGCAAAATTGATGAAAGAGGCCAAGGTGGCAACCGAAAATCCGACCAATCTGGCAGAAGCGACCGGCGAGGCGACGGGCGCCGCCGTCGTAACGCGCTTCGCGCCCTCGCCGACCGGCTATCTGCATATCGGCGGCGCGCGCACCGCGCTGTTCAACTGGCTGTTTGCGCGCCATCACGGCGGCAAATTCCTGCTCCGCATCGAAGACACCGACCGCGCGCGCTCGACCGACGCCGCGATCGACGCGATTCTCGACGGGATGCAATGGCTGGGTCTCGACTGGGATGGCGAGACCGTGTTTCAGTTCGCGCGCGCGCCGCGCCATGCCGAGGTTGCGCATGAACTGCTCGCCAAGGGCGACGCCTATCGCTGCTATCTGACGCAGGACGAGCTCGCGGCGATGCGCGCCGAGGCGCAGGAAAAGCGCGTTCCCTTCCGCGTCCGCAGCCCTTGGCGCGACCGCGACGATGGCGATCCCGCGGCCCCGCACGTCCTTCGCCTGAAGGCGCCGCAGGAGGGCGAGGTGACGATCCGCGACAAGGTGCAGGGCGACGTGACCGTCCAGAACGCCGAGCTCGACGATTTCGTCCTGCTGCGCAGCGACGGGACGCCGACCTATATGCTCAGCGTCGTTGTCGACGACAATGACATGGGCATCACCCACGTCATCCGCGGCGACGACCATCTCAACAATGCCTTCCGCCAACTCGCGCTCATCCGCGCGATGAGCTGGCCCGAGCCCGTCTATGCTCACGTGCCGCTGATCCACGGCGCCGACGGCGCCAAGCTGTCGAAGCGTCACGGCGCCCTCGGTGTCGATGCCTATCGCGACGAGATGGGCTATCTGCCCGAAGCGGTGAACAATTACCTCCTCCGCCTCGGCTGGGGGCACGGCGACGACGAGATCATCAGCCGCGAACAGGCCGTCGAATGGTTCGACCTCGACCATGTCGGCCGCTCGCCTTCGCGCTTCGACTTCAAAAAGCTCGAAAATCTCAACGGCCATTATATCCGCGAGGCCGACGATGCCCGCCTCGCCGGCCTTGTTGCGCCGCGCGTCGAAACGCTCGTCGGCCGCCCGCTCGGCGATGCGGACCGGGCGCTGCTCACCCGCGCGATGGAATCGCTGAAGCCGCGCGCCAAGACGCTCGACGAGATCGCCGACGGCGCAACTTTCCTCTTCCAGCCCGACCCGTTGCCAGTGGACGAAAAGGCGGCCGAGGTGCTAAAGGCCTCGCCCGAGGGCCTGCTAGCCGCTGTGACAGAGCGGCTGCGGGGCCTGAACGATTGGACGACAGAAGAGCTGGACGCCGCCGTACGTGCCGAAGCCGAAGCCGCCGAACTGGGCCTCGGTAAATTGGCACAGCCCTTACGCGCGGCGCTAACCGGCCGGACCGTTTCCCCGGGGATTTTCGACGTGCTGTTGTTGCTCGGACGTGACGTGAGTCTCGCACGACTTGACGCAGCGCAACATTATCCGGCAGGGGCGTAACCATTCGCACTCCTGCCGTCAGAACAGGGAAAATAATATGACCGACACCGCGAAAATCACCCTGGGCGACACGACCGTCGAAAATCCCGTGCTCAAGGGCACCGTGGGCCCCGACGTCGTCGACATCCGCAAATTCTACGCCCAGACCGGGGCCTTCACCTATGATCCGGGCTTTACCTCGACCGCCAGCTGCGAATCGCAGATCACCTACATCGACGGCGACGAGGGCGTGTTGCTCCACCGCGGCTATGCGATCGGCGACCTTGCCGAGCATTCGAGCTTCATGGAGACCTGCTACCTGCTGCTGAACGGCGAGCTGCCGAACGCGGCGGAACTCGAGGAATTCGACACCACGATCACCCGCCACACGATGCTGCACGAGCAGCTGGCGACCTTCTATCGCGGTTTCCGCCGCGACGCGCACCCGATGGCCGTGATGTGCGGCGTCGTCGGCGCCCTCAGCGCCTTTTACCACGACTCGACCGAGATCCACGATCCGCGCCAGCGCATGATCGCCAGCCACCGCCTGATCGCCAAGATGCCGACGATCGCCGCGATGGCGTATAAATATTCGATCGGTCAGCCCTTCGTCTATCCCAACAATTCGCTGAGCTACACCGGCAATTTCCTGCGCATGACCTTCGGCGTCCCCGCCGAGCCGTATGAGGTGAACCCGGTCGTCGAGCGCGCGCTCGACCGCATCTTCATTCTCCATGCCGATCACGAGCAGAACGCCTCGACGTCGACCGTCCGCCTCGCGGGTTCGTCGGGCGCCAACCCCTTCGCGTGCATCGCCGCGGGCATCGCCTGCCTCTGGGGGCCCGCGCATGGCGGCGCGAACGAAGCCGCGCTCAACATGCTGCGCGAGATCGGCCGTCCCGAGCGCATCCCCGAATATATCGCGCGCGCGAAGGACAAGGACGATCCGTTCCGCCTGATGGGCTTCGGCCATCGCGTCTATAAGAACTACGACCCGCGCGCGACCGTCATGCAAAAGACGGTGCGCGAAGTGTTCGCGGCGCTCAAGGTCAACGACCCCGTCTTCGAAGTCGCGCTGCAGCTCGAGGAAATGGCGCTCAGCGACCCCTATTTCATCGAGAAGAAGCTGTTCCCGAACGTCGATTTCTATTCGGGCGTGATCCTGTCGGCGATCGGCTTCCCGACCACGATGTTCACCGCGCTCTTCGCGCTCGCGCGCACCGTGGGCTGGGTCGCGCAGTGGAACGAGATGATCTCCGACCCCGCGCAGAAGATCGGCCGCCCGCGCCAGCTCTACACCGGCCCGGCGCACCGCGAATTTGTGCCCGTCGACAAGCGCTAAGCGCCTGTTTCAGACAGTTTCGAACGGCGGTGCGGGAAAAATCGCGCCGCCGTTTCGATTCAGACATCCCGCGCCGGCAGGCTCAGTGTGAAGCGCGCACCCTGCCCCGGCGCGCTCTCGACGGTCAACTCGCCGTCCATCGCCCGCGCCAGTCGCCGCGCGATATAGAGGCCCAGCCCCGATCCCCCGCTGTCGGTGCGGCCCAGGCGCTCGAATTTCTCGAACACGACCGCCTGCTGCTCGCTCGAAATCCCCTGCCCCTGGTCGGCGACGGTGACCATCGCGCGATCGCCGTCGCGGTCGACGCGGATCCAGATTTGCGAATTGTCGGGGGAGTAGCGGATCGCGTTGCCCAGCAGATTGAGCAGCACCTGCAGCACGCGGCGGAATTCGCCCGTCGCGGGCATTTTGTCGTCGACGCGCGGCGCATCGATGCGAATGCCCTTCTCCTCGGCCTTCATGCCGAGCAGTCCCACGGCGCGGCGCGCCAGGTCGCCAAGGTCGATCTCGTCCGCCGCGGCCTTGAAGCCTGGGCGTTCGATATTCTGCAGGTCGGCAAGATCGTCGACGAGGCCCAGCAAATGCCGCCCCGCATGGGCGATGTCGCCGGCATAGCGCGCATAATCGGCGCGGATCGGCCCGTCGAACTGCCCTGAAATCGTCTCGGCGGTCGCGATGATCCGGCTCAGCGGCCCGCGCAGCGCGCCGTCGATACGCCGGCCGAACTGCGGATCGGACAGTGGCAAGGATCCGAACACCGGATCGGTGGGCATGGACGCCGCGGGCTCATCCTCCTCCGCCTCGTCGAGCGCCGCGATCCCGCGAAAACCCGTGAAGCGCCCCGTTGCGTCGAACAAAGCGTCGGCCGACAGCGTCATGGAGATCCGGTCACCCGGACCCTCGGCGCGCACTCGCTGCCCCGTGAAGCGCGACTGCCGCGCCAGCGCCTGCAGCACCGGAAAGCGCCCCTCGGCATCGGGCTGCAGCTCGAACAGCTCGGACAGCGACCGCGCTTCCCAATTTTCAGGCACGAAGGGCGCTTCGGCGCCGCGGCGCAGCGCGACCATCCGCAGCTGCTGGTCGCATTCCCAGCTCCAGCCTTGCGGTGCAACATTATCGGTCGCTGCGGGGGCTTGTGGCACGGCGATCGGACGCGTGCGCCAGTCGCTGATTTCGATGCTGGCGCCCTCCGCGTCAGGAATGACGCGAACAACCGCGTGGACGTCGCTATGGTCGTCGGCGGCATAGAGTGGGCGCGAAATGTCGCGCTGCAGCCGCTGTGCCAGCGCGACGAGCCGCGCGAGATGCGGCAGCGCCAACGGCTTGTTCAGGCCAGAGCCCGCGCGCTGTTGCAGGCGCAGCAACGGCGTGTCGGCGCTGACGAGGCCGCCCGAGCGATCGATCCGCCCCCGGATAAGGCGTTCGCTCACGCGCCGCCTCCGACAGCGCGCGCGGGCAGCATCGCCAGCGACGCCTCCAGCGGCGCGATCGCCGCCCGATCGAGCCGCAGCGGCGCGAGCAGGATCGGCAGCGCCGCCGCTTCGGCAGAGAGCAGCGCGAGCGCGGTATCGGCATAGCTGCGCTGCGCCGCGGCGGCCGCAAGCGCGATCAGCGCCGGCCAGTCTTGCCGGACGATGGCGGCCGCCGCGGCCTCGGCGACCGCCGAAGGCGCGGCGAGCGCGGCGTGATAGTCGGTGGCGGCGCGGTCGATGCCGGTTGCGGCGTCTTGGCGCGACACGGCCGCACGCACCGCCTCGCCCAGATTGCTCGCCAGCGTCCCATCCTTGTCTTCGCGCACCAGCCGCCATGCGGCGATGTCGAGCAGGAGCGCGCGCAGCAACTCGCGGTCGATGTCGGCCAGCGGCAACGCCGGATGGCCATAGGCGTCGAAACGTCGGCGGTCGGCGATCTGCAACGCCAGATAGGCCCGATCGGCCGCATCGCTGGCGCCGGCGGCGACCTCGGGCGTGACAACGACCGCCTCGTCGTCGGCGAGCGGTGCCGTGGCGCCGAGGCGCTGCGCGGATTGTTCGCGCCAGCGATGCTCCTCGGCGCGGGCGAAGCACGCTCCCGCGAGGCGGTCGGCGCCCGGGATCCCGCTGGCAAGCCAGTCGCGCCACAGCGCCGCAGCATCGGTTTCGCTTCCCAGTTCCTCGGCGATATCGCCAACCAGCCGCCGCGCAATGCCGAGCGACAGCGCGCGCTGCTCCTCGGTCAGGCGGCCAGCCGTCGGTGCTCCCAGAAAGCCGGCGAGCTCGTGCAAACGCGCCGACAGGATCGGCGACGGCACATCGATGCCCGGCGGGGAAAGGGAGTCAGCCATGCCCGTCCGCGATAGCAGCATGTCGTTAATAGGCATTAAACCTTGAAGCGCCCTGTTTTAGCGCGCTGTTTTTGAGCGCTGTTTTTGAGCGCGCTGTGGTCAGCGCGCGCCCGGGCGGCGTGCGAGGCGCAGCCATAACAGGATCTGCAGCAGCGCAAGCAAGGGCAGGATAGCGAACATCAACGTCGCAAAGTCGAAGATCAGCGCGGGGGCGAGCAATATCCACGCCTGATCGGTATCCGGCAGCAACCAGTGAAACCGCCTTTTTTCACCGCCATCTTCATAAAGCCAGCGCGCGAGCAGGATCGCCGCCGCCAGGCACGGCGCCAGCGCGGCTTCCGCAAAGGCCGGCATCAGATGATCGGGCCCGCCCAGCGACACCAGCCAAGGATAGAAGCCGAGCAGAGCCCAGCCGAAGGTGCGGATCAGATCGCGTACCCGATCCTGCGCGGCGCTTTCGGCACGAAAGGCCGACAGAAAGCGCATCGCGGCCAGGCAAAGCCCGCCAAAAATGGCGACCAGCGCGCCCGCCGCCGCCAGCCCGCTTGCCGCCAACGCGGCGACGGCGATCCATGAAAAGGCCGTGATGAAAGGCAAATAGCGCGCGGTCTTCGGCGATTTTACCAGCAACGGTCCGATCAACCGCACGATCGGCATCATGATCGCCGATCGGCCAAGCCCCATGCCCCCATATTCGACCTGCTGCAGGCTCGATTGCTCGATCAGCGCCGCGGTCGGGCGATCGCTGACGATCGCGATCTCACCCTGCTCGAACAGCGCGGGTTCGCAGTAAAGCCGCCGCGCGCCCGACTGCACCGCCAGGCGCAGCAGCGTCAGCATCATGTCCCACTCGCCGGGCATCGCGGCGAGCTCGACGACCATCGGCTGCGAGATCGAGGCCAGCCCGCCCCAGCGCCGCGTCGCGTCGATCCGCTCGAAGCTTTGCGTCAGCATCGTGTCGCCGGTCACGAGGATCGCGGGCGATCCGGGCTTGGCGATCGCCGCATAATGCGTGCCACCGGCGCGCAGGCCGTCGGCGACCAGGATAATCCGGTCTTCGGCCTCAACCAGCGCGACAAGGTCGCCGGCGGCGCGGACCGGCGTCACCTTGAGGCCGCGCCGGCGGATGCGGTCACAGGTCGCCAGCAGATCGGCTGGAACCGCCGCCACCGCGACCGCGATGTGCGTCACGCCGACGTCGGCGAGCCGCGCCGCCTGCCGCTCGATCAGCGTCTCGCCCGCCACGGTGACGAGCGCGCGCAGCCCCCCGTCGGGCAAGATTTCGCTCGCGCCGACCAGCGCGATCAGGGCCACCGGCGCCCCCCAGGCAGGCTCTTGGTCATCGCGTCGCAGCTTTAGGGTCGGGCGCGCGATTGGCAAGCCGCTTGTCGTGCTCCGCGAGGCCGCGCAAAGCCGTGTTTTGGCCGCCAATTTTCGTGCTTCGCCGAACGCAAAAAATCTGCCGAAAAGCGACCGAATCGCTGGCCTTTCCATGCCCCATCGGCTAGGCCGAAAGCATCTCCCGAAAGAGCAGAAAAAGGCCGGGCTTTGACCGAAGAAAATTCGCAGTTGCCGCCGTCGGATGACGGCGTTTCGCCGATCAATATCGTCGACGAAATGAAGACCTCGTACCTCGATTACGCGATGAGCGTGATCGTCAGCCGCGCGCTGCCGGATGTGCGCGACGGCCTGAAGCCCGTTCACCGCCGGATCCTCTATTCGGCGTTCGAGAGCGGCTATGTCGCCGGTCGTCCCTATCGCAAGTCGGCCCGCATCGTCGGCGACGTCATGGGTAAATATCACCCGCACGGCGACAGTTCGATCTACGAAGCGCTCGCCCGCATGACGCAGGATTGGTCGATGAGCGTCCCGCTCGTCGATGGTCAGGGCAATTTCGGCTCGATGGACCCCGATCCGCCGGCGGCGATGCGCTACACCGAATCGCGCTTGGCCAAGGTCGCGAACACGTTGCTGGGCGATCTCGACAAGGATACGGTCGATTTCCAGCCCAACTACGACGGCTCGGAATCCGAGCCCACCGTCCTGCCCGCGCGCTATCCCAACCTGCTCGTCAATGGCGCCGGCGGCATCGCGGTCGGCATGGCGACCAATATCCCGCCGCACAACCTCGGCGAAGTGATCAACGCGACGCTGGCGACGATCGACAATCCCGCGATCACCCTCGACGATTTGATGGCGATCGTTCCGGGCCCCGACTTTCCGACCGGCGCGATGATGCTGGGCCAGGGCGGCGCGCGGCTGGCCTATGCCACGGGCCGCGGATCGATCATGATGCGGTCGACCCACGTGATCGAAGAAGGCCGAAACGATCGCCAGTCGATTGTTTTGACTTCGATTCCTTTCCAGGTCGGCAAGTCGGGCCTGGTCGAGAAGATCGCCGAAGCCGCCCGCGACAAGCGCATCGAGGGCGTCGCCGACATTCGCGATGAATCGAACCGCGAAGGCGTGCGCGTCGTCATCGAGCTGAAGCGGGACGCGACCGCCGAGGTCGTCCTCAACCAGCTGTGGCGGCACACCCCCGCGCAGTCGAGCTTCCCCGCGAACATGCTCGCGATCCGCGGCGGACGCCCCGAAATGATGGGGCTGAAGACGATCCTCGAGGCGTTCATCGCCTTCCGCGAGGAAATCATCACCCGGCGCTGCAAGTTCGAGCTCGGAAAGGCGCGCGACCGCGCGCACATCTTGCTCGGCCTCGTCGTCGCGGTCAGCAATCTCGACGAAGTGGTCCGCATCATCCGCGGCTCGTCGAGCCCGGCGGCGGCGCGCGATGCGCTGCTCGCCCGCGAATGGCCGATCGGCGATATCGCGCCCTATATCCGCCTGGTCGAAGCAATCGACGGCGAGATGGACGAAAGCGCGAGCTATCGCTTGTCGGAAATTCAGGTGAAGGCGATCCTCGACCTTCGCCTGCATCGCCTGACGGCGCTGGGGCGAGACGATATCGGGAACGAACTCAAGGAGCTGGCGAACGAAATTGAGGGATTGCTTGAAATCCTTGCCGACCGCGAAAAGCTCTATGCCGTGATGCGTGAGGAGCTGATCGCGGTCCGCGACGAATTCGCGAAGCCGCGCCGCACGCTCCTTGCGCCCGCCGCCGACGGCATCGACGACGAGGATCTGATCGAGCGCGAGGAGATGGTCGTGACCGTCACCCTCGACGGCTATATCAAGCGCACCCCGCTCGAAACCTTCCGCGCCCAGCGCCGCGGCGGCAAGGGCCGCGCCGGCATGGCGACCAAGGACGAAGACGTCGTCACCAACCTGTTCGTCACCTCGACGCACACGCCGGTGCTCTTCTTCTCGACCGCGGGCAAGGTCTACCGCATGAAAGTGTGGCGCCTGCCCGAGGGCGGCCCCGCGACGCGCGGCCGTCCGATGATCAACCTTCTCCCGCTGGCGCAGGGCGAAACCATCTCGACCGTGCTGCCGCTGCCCGAGGACGAGGGCGAGTGGGGCAAGCTGCACGTCATGTTCGCAACCGCGAAGGGCAATGTGCGTCGCAACAGCATGGACGCCTTCACCAACGTGCCCTCGAACGGCAAGATCGCGATGAAGTTCGAGGGCGAGGACGAGGACGACCGGCTGATCGGCGTCGCCCTTCTCGACGAGAGCGACGACGTGCTGCTCGCGACGCGCCAGGGCAAGGCGATCCGCTTCGCCGGCGACGACGTGCGCGAATTCCAGAGCCGCAATTCGACCGGCGTGCGCGGCATGCGCCTCGCCAAAGGCGACGAGGTGATCTCGCTCTCGATCCTCCACAAGGTCGGCACGACCAGCGAGGAGCGCGACGCCTATCTGCGCGCCGCGCCGTGGAAGGATAATGAGAACGCGCCGACCCTGCCCGCCGACCGCATGGAAGAGCTGGCCGCGCGTGAGGAGTTCATCCTCACCGTCTGCGCCAACGGTTATGGCAAGCTGTCGTCCGCCTATGAATATCGCCGCACAGGCCGCGGCGGCCAGGGGATCACCAATATCGACAATATCGCCCGCAACGGCCTGGTCGTCGCGAGCTTCCCGGCCACCAAGACGCATCAGCTGATGCTCGTCACCGATCAGGCGAAGCTCATTCGCATGGGCCTCGACTCGATGCGCGTGATCGGCCGCGGCAGCGCGGGCGTGCGCCTGTTCGACGTCGCCAATGACGAGCATGTCGTCTCGGCGGCGCTGATCGAGGATAGCGACGAAGAGGAAGCCGACGGCGCCGAAGCCGCGGCCGAGGCTCCCGCGACGGAAGCTCCGTCCGAATGACCGCGCCGACGGCCTTCAAGGTGCTGACCCAGCAGCAATGGGCCGATTTCGAGCGCGAGCGCGTGTTTCGCGGCGCACCGGTGGATATTGCCGACGGCTATATCCACCTGTCGACCGCGGAGCAGCTCGAGGCGACGATCGCCAAATATTTCGCCGGCCAGAGCGGGCTGATGATCGCCGAGGTCGACCTCGCCTGCCTCGGCGACGCGATCCGCTGGGAGCCCGCGCGCGGCGGCGACCTGTTCCCGCATATCTACGCCGAGCTGCCGATCCACGCGGTGGTGAGCCTGCAACGGCGCGACCAATAACCGTCGCCCCCGCGAAGGCGGGGGCCGCTATCGTTGCTACTCGGCCAATCTGTTCGACATCTTCCAACGGCCCCCGCCGCCGCGGGGGGCGACGATCTCCTTTAGTCGAACGCCGCCCGGCGTTGGTCGCATCTTGCTTCGCCTGCCCGAATCCCCCTACCACTCTCGGCCTGTCCGATATTGGGGGAAACCATGACGATGCGCCTCGTACTGCTCGCCGCCCTGCTGGCCTCGGCCGCGCCCGCCGCCGTTTACGCGCATGAGGAACCCGCGCCCGCGGCGCCGTCGAAGCCCGTCCCCAAGGAAGAGCTGCTGAAGCCCCCCGCCGATGCCGCGCATTATGTCGTCGTCTCCGAATCGGGCAAGCATGGCGACCAGTGGCGCTGGCAACTGCCCGACGGGCGCACCGCCTATCGCTGGTCGCAGGAACTGCGCGGCTGGATCACCGAGATGGATCAGGTGACCAGCTTTGCCGCCGACGGGTCGGTCACCGCGACGACCATCCGCGGCGTCACCACCTCGGGCGACGCCGCCGAGGACTATCGCGTCGCCAATGGCCGCGCGGCGTGGAAGACCGCGAACGACGCGGGCGAGGCTGCGGCCGGCGGCTGGTATATCCCCGCGGGCGGCACCAACCTCGGCAGCGCCCCGCTGATCGACGCGCTTGCCGCCGCCGGCGAGGCCGGCGTGAATTTCCTGCCCAGCGGCAAGGGCCGCCTCACCCTCGGCCCGACCCAGGTGATCCAGGGGCCGCGCGGTCCCAAGACCGTCCAGCTCGCCTTCGTCAGCGGCATCCTGCCCTCGCCCTACCCGGTCTGGCTCGACGAGAATAAACGCTATTTCGCGGACATCAGCTTCCTGTCGGTGATTCCGGAGGGGTATGAGGGCGCGCTGAAGCAGCTGAAGGGCGTGCAGGAAAAGGCGACCGCCGACACCGTCGCGGCCATCGCCAAACGCTTCCTGTCGCCCGCCGCCAAAGCGCCCGTGCTGATCGACAATGTCCAGCTGTTCGACGCCGACAAGGGCGTCTTCCTCGCGAACCGCGCGGTCCTTGCCCGCGACGGCAAGATCGCTGCCATCGGCGCCGCCGGCTCGCTGAAGGCCCCCACGGGGACGCAGCGCATCGATGGCCGCGGCAAGACGCTCGTCCCCGGCATCTGGGACAGCCACCTTCACATCGGCGACGATTGGGACGTGCTGTCTAACACCGCCAACGGCATCACCAGCTTCCGCAGCCCCGGCACCAACTTCGACCGCGCGATCGACGCGACCAAGCGCCGCGCCGCCCAGACGCTGCTGATGGGCGAGCCCTTCATTTCGGTCATCATCGACAAGAAGGACCCGCTCGCCGCGCAAGGCGCCGAAGTCGTCAGCAGCGCCGACGAAGCCATCGCTGCGGTCCGCCGCGTCAAGGCGGCGGGCCTGTGGGGCGTCAAATTCTACACCTCGATGAACCCCGCGTGGATCGCCCCTGCCGCCGCCGAGGCGCACAGGCTCGGCCTCCACGTCCACGGCCATGTTCCCGCGACGATGAAGCCCAGTGAGGCCGTCGCCGCCGGCTATGACGAGCTCACCCACCTCAATTTCGTCGCGATGGAGGCGATGCCGCGCGAGGTGATCGACAAGGCGAACACCCGCGCCCGCGTCGAGGGTCCGGCGCGCTATTTCAAGGACGTCGACCTCGACGCCCAGCCGATGAAGGGCTTCATCGCCGATCTTGCCAAGAAAAAGACTATCGTCGATCCGACCATCGTCATCTTCGAAGGCATGCTGACGCAGGACGGCGGCAAGCCCCAGCCGGCTTACGCACCCTATATGGGAATCATCTCGCCCGTCATCGAACGTTCGGTCTTCACCGCCGGCGGCTATCCGCTGATCGAGGGGCTGACGCGCGACGACTATCGCAAAAGCTATGCAAAGATGGTCGAACTGGTCCGCCGCCTGCACCAGGCGGGCGTGCCGATCGTCGCGGGCACCGACGGCTGGGGGATCGAACTGATCCGCGAGCTCGAAATCTACCAGCAGGCGGGCTTCACCCCAGCCGAGGCAATCCAGAGCGCCACCATCGTCCCCGCCCGCGTCGTCGGCGCCGACAAGCGCACCGGCTCGATCGCGGTCGGCAAAGAGGCCGACATGGTCCTCGTCGACGGCGACGCCTCGACCGATCTCGGCGCGCTCCGCCGCGTCGTGACCGTGGTCAGCGACGGCTATGTGATGGATGCCGACGAGCTTCGGAAGGCAGCGGGATATAGCGGCCGGCCGAAATAGGGGCGCCGCCTGTTGCGCCGTTTCAGCAGCCATCCGTGGCGCGGATTTGCTCCGGCGGCATGAGAAGCGCAGGCCGTCGATGCCGCACAAAGCCGGGATGACCGCTGACTATAGGCGGCGTTCCGCTCGCTAGCCGACATCCACCACGTCGGCCGGGTGCAGCGCGACGAAGCGCGCCGGATCGATCCCGCGACGCGCCAGCTCCGCCGTCAGGCGGCTCGCTGGCTCGTCGCGCGCTTCATCGGTCAGTTTGAAGGTTCCCCAATGCATGCCTACGGCTGCCTTGGCGCCCACATCCTCGAATATCCGGACGGCTTCTTCGGGGTCACAATGCTGCGCTGCCATGAACCAGCGCGGATCATAGGCCCCGATCGGCAGGATCGCGAGGTCGATCGCCCCGAAGCGCTCGCCGATCGTGCGGAAGATATTCCCGGTTCCATAGCCGGTATCGCCCGCGAAATAGACCAGCTTTCCGGCGGCCTCGACGACGAAGCCGCCCCACAGCGCCATACGGCGATCGCGCGGACCGCGTGACGACCAGTGCAGCGCAGGCACGATATGCGCCGTTGCGCGGGGGGCAATTTCAATCGTGTCGCCCCAATCGCCGGCCCGGACACGCGCGTCGGATATTCCGCCGTGAAGGATCGCATCATTGCCCAGCGGCGTGACGATCAGCGGCCGGTGCCGGGCATGCAGCGCGCGCAGCGCTGCCATATCCAGATGGTCGTAATGGTTGTGCGAAAGCAGGATGACGTCGATCGGCGGCAAGTCGTCGCTCCGGATGCCGGGCGGTGTGACGCGGCGCGGACCGGCGAAGGACACGGGGCTGGCGCGATCCGACCAGACGGGATCGGTCAAGATATTCAGCCCGTCGATCTGGATCAGCAGCGTCGCATGGCCGACCATCGTCACCCGCAATCCATCGACCCGCGCGTCAGGGATGACGGGCACGACCTCGACCGACGATGGCCAGCGATTATCGGGTGCCGAGCGGCGCCACCGAAGAAGATCGCTCAACGACCGGTCGGTCTCGGGTTCGCCAGCCGGATTGAAAAACCGCGTACCGTCGAAATGGTCCGATAGCGGTCCCCGATAATATCGATTGCGCGTCATTGCCGAAGGCTTCGGTCCATAGTCAATTGCCGGGAGCGCGCGACATCGCTTCGTCCGGGACTATTTCCGTTTCGCGTTCCATGCCCGCACCGCCGCCAACGTCTTTTCGATATGCGCCTGCGGCTTGCTGTCGGTGTAGCTCAGCAGGATCGTGCCGTTCGGGGCGATGACATAGGAGGTGCGGTTCGACAGCGGCTTGCCGTCGGGACCTTGGATCGTGGCGTCATATTTCGCCGCGATCTTCGCACCCGGATCGGCGGCAACGGCGAATTTGTCGCGGCATTCGGAGCGCGAGAACTCCGCCACGCGGTGGATATTGCCCGCAGTCACCCCGACGACGCGCGCGCCGAGCTGGTTGAACTGACCGTTCGCCTCGGCGAACAGATGCGCCTCCACCGTGCAACCGGGGGTGAAAGCGGCGGGAAAGAAATAGAGCACGACCGGCCCGTTCCGCAGCGTCTGCTTCAACGACAGGCTGAACTCCTTGCCCGCCTGCGCTGCGTTCAGCGTGAAGTCGGGCGCTTTCGCCCCTTGCTGAAGCGCCGCGATGCCTTGCGCCGGAAGACCAGCGAGGGTCAAACCGATGCCCAGCGACATCGCAATCTTCGTCAGCCTCTTCATCTGCGGTCTCCAGATCGAACGGCGGGCAATGGCGTCCGCCGGAAGACTCACTGTACCGCGATATTCGCCGGCCGCAATCGGGCGGATCGCAATCGACGGACTCCCGCATCGATACGGACGCGATGCGAAGGTCCGCCGAATGCTATCGCGCGATCAGCAGCGACGGCCGCCGCGATCGATCTCGCGGCCGATCAGCGCGCCCGCGGCGCCGCCGATGATCGTGCCGGGCAGCCGGTCGCCGTAACGGTCGACCTCGCGGCCGAGCAAGGCGCCCGCGGCACCCCCGACGATCAGGCCCGTCGTCCCGCTGCCCCGGCGGCAATAATAGCGGCGGTCGCGATAGTCGCTTCGCCGGTTGTCGCGGTAGTAGTCGCGGCGGTCGGCATAGCGGTCATGGTCGCGGTGGCCGTAGTGGCCGTGACCGTGGCGGTGGTGCCGGTCGCGCGCATCGGCTTCGGCCGGCAGGGCAGCCACGGCGCTGGCACCGATCAGCGCGGTCAAAGCCAGTTTCCTGAAAAATAACATCTGTCGTCTCCAATGATCCCCCACGCGCAAAATAGGACTCGAAACATGGCGCCCCGCTGAATTGCCTGTGCGTCTGCGCACCATGATCTTCGCTTCGGCGATGTTTCGGGGCGTCCCGTCGCGCCCGATTGACCGCCCGCCGCAAACGGCGCAGCATCGCGCAATGACGCTCATCATCACCCCCAGCGGTCAGGCGTGCGGCGCCCGCGTGACCGGAGTCGATCTGACGCAGCCGCTCGACGCCAAAGCCGTCGCCGAAATCCGCGCGGCGTGGCTCGACCACCATGTCCTCGCCTTCCCCGATCAGAAAATGAGCGCCGAAGATCTCGAACGATTTACCAGCTATTTCGGCGGTTTCGGCGACGATCCCTTCATTCGCCCGATCGCCGGCCACGACCATATCATCGCAGTGAAGCGCGGGGCCGACGAGACCGCACCGCTCTTCGCTGAAAACTGGCACAGCGACTGGAGCTTTCAGGCCCGCCCGCCCGCGGGCACCTGCCTGTTCGGCATCACGATCCCGCCGGTCGGCGGCAACACCGAATTTGCGAACCAGCACGCCGCGCTCGACGCGATGCCCGCTGAGCTTCGCGCGCGCATCGAGGGGCTGCAAGCCATCCACAGCGCGCGCAACGGCTATGCGCCCACCGGCATGTATGGCGCGGCCGACAAAGGCCGCAGCATGGACATCCGCTCGGACGACGAAGCGCTCGCCACGCAATTGCACCCGTTCGTCCGCCCGCATCCCGAGACCGGCCGCCTCGGCCTGTTCGGCTGTGCGGGCTATATCATCGGTTTCGACGGGCTCGGCGATGCCGAGGCCCCGCCCCTGCTCTATGACCTCATCCAGTGGCAGGGGCGCGAGGAGTTCCGCTACAGCCATGTCTGGGAGCCCGACATGCTCGTAATGTGGGACAACCGCTCGCTCCTCCACCGCGCCACCGGCGGCTACGACGGCTACGACCGGCTGCTGCACCGCACGACGATTGCGGCGTGGGATGGATAGCGCAGACGGGTGAAGCGGCTGATTTGGGGTGATGAGCAGCCCTAATATCCTCGCCCCTTGAGGGAGAGGATAGCGCAGCTTGCTCCGTGAGGAGCTAGCGAAGCTTCAGGCTACGGCAGCTTCTCCCGCGCCAGCATACTCACCACCCCCCAGGCAATCAGCGCCTGCCCGCCAAAATACAGCGGCCACACCAGCCACAAGGTCACATCCTTGCTCAACGCCCCGCCCTGCCCGGCGAAAATGAACAGGTCGCTGACCAGGAACATCATCGCGCCGATGCCGGTGCGATAGCGCGGAAAGCGGCTGGTCCACGCGGTTGCCGCCATGATCGCGACGCCGCCGGTGTAGGCGACCGCCGCCCCCATCAGCGCCACCTCCGCCCCGCGCGTCAGTCCCCAGGCTATGATCAACGCCAGGGGCACCAGCACCCATGCCAGCAATTTCTGCGACGCGGTCAGGCGGGGTCGTCGGTTGCGCAGATAGAGGATGATCGCAATCAGATGTCCCGTCGCGAATGCTGCCGCGCCCGCCAGCATCCCGACCGCATCGAGCAACCAGTCGCCCAGCGCCCCGAACGCCAGCACCTCCGCGATCAGCTTGCCGTCGGCGCTGCGCGCATTCGCCCCCGCCCAGATCGCGAGCAGCCCGACCCCCGACGCCTTCCACGCCCAGATCGCCGGCCCGTCGAGCCGCATATAGACCGCCGCAAAATAGCTGATCCCCCCGACCAGCGCCGCCGCCCACAGCCACCGCGCGCGATCCCAGCCGCCGCTCACATCCTCTTCCGTCATGCCCGCCCCTTTGCATCTTGCCCCCAACGCGCCTAGTGCGCGGCAGATTGGTCGCAAGTCAACGGATAGGGTAAATGGCGGAATACGACGTGCACATCATCGGCGGCGGCCTCGCCGGATCCGAAGCCGCGTGGCAGCTCGCCGAGGCGGGCTATCGCGTGCGCCTGTCCGAAATGCGCGGGGGCGGCGACACGACCCCGGCGCATCAGGGCGACGCGCTCGCCGAGATGGTGTGCTCGAACAGCTTCCGCAGCGACGACGGCGACAGCAACGCCGTCGGCCTGCTCCACCGCGAGATGCGGTCGCTCGGCTCGATCATCATGCGCGAGGCCGACGCGACCAAGGTGCCCGCAGGCTCCGCGCTCGCGGTCGACCGCGACCTCTTCTCGGGGGGCGTCACCCGCGCGCTCGAAGCCCACCCCAACATCACCATCGTTCGCGAACGCATCGACACGCTGCCGGGCGAGGGCCTGACCATCGTCGCCACCGGCCCGCTCACCGCGGCGAGCCTCGCCGACAGCATCGGCGCCGCGACGGGCAAGGACGCGCTCGCCTTTTTCGACGCCATCGCGCCGATCGTCTACCGCGACAGCATCGACATGGACGTCGCCTGGATGGCGAGCCGCTGGGACAAGGTCGGGCCGATCGGCGACGGCAAGGATTACATCAACTGCCCGATGGACAAGGACCAGTATCACGCCTTCGTTCAAGGCCTCGTCGACGGCGACAAGACCGACTTCAAGGACTGGGAAAAGGACACGCCCTATTTCGAAGGCTGCATGCCGATCGAAGTCATGGCCGAACGGGGCGTCGAAACATTGCGCTTTGGCCCGATGAAGGGCGTCGGCCTCGACAATCCGCGCACCGGGCGCTGGCCCTATGCCGTCGTCCAGCTGCGCCAGGACAATGCGCTCGGCACGCTGTGGAACATGGTCGGCTTCCAGACCAAGCTCAAGCACGCCGCGCAAGTCGAACTGTTCCGTACCATCCCGGGCCTCGAGAAAGCCGAGTTCGCGCGCCTCGGCGGCCTCCACCGCAACAGCTTCATCCGCTCGCCCGAGCTGCTCGACCAGCAGCTGCGCCTCAAATCGGCGCCGCATATCCGCTTTGCCGGCCAGATCACCGGCTGCGAAGGCTATGTCGAAAGCGCCGCGATCGGCCTCGTCGCCGCGCGCTTCGCGATTGCCGAACTCGGCGGCCGCTCGCTCCCGCCGCCCCCGCCCGAAACCGCCTTGGGCGCGCTGCTCGGCCACATCACCGGCGGCGCCGACGCGGCGAGCTATCAACCCATGAACGTCAACTTCGGCCTCTTCCCGCCGCTCGCCGAGGATGTCCGCAAGAAGGACCGCAAACTGGGCTATACCCAGCGCGCGGGTCAGGCGCTGGCTGAGTGGATGAAACGGGCGGACGTCGTCGCGGCCTAAGCGTCGATCAACAGCTACACTTCGCCTTCGCCGCCCGCTTCGGCGCCGTCGTCGCGAACTCCGCGCGCGTCAGATCGCCCGACCTGTCGGCATCGGCCCCGGCAAAGCGCTCGCCCGTCGCCGCCGCCCATTCCTCGAAGGTCAGCAGATTGTTGCGATCCTTGTCGAGCTTGCGGAACGCCGCGGTGCGCGAGGACATCAGCTCGACGCGGCTGATCTTGTTGTTGCGGTCGCGGTCGAAGCGGTTGAAGCGCCGCTCCTCGCGCGACGCCTCCTTGGCGGCGGGCAGATCGGGCGGCGCCGGGCCGCGCTTCGGCGCATTGGCGCCCACCACCGGAATCGCGGCGAGCGCCGGCGGCGCCTCGGGCAGCACCTCTTCCTCGGCGTCCTGACTATAGGCTTTCCACAGGAACACGCCGCCGGTCGGCATCAGCGCGCTCGCCACGCCGCCGATCAGGAATCGCGAAACCGCCATAAATCCTCCCGCCTGTTCGCCAGCAGAGCTAGCACGCGCCGCGCTGCGCGGCCAACAGACGCCGCCAAAATGGTCGCGAATTTAAATCGAGAAGATTGTTCAAAACTGGATATTCCAACGCTACATTCGATCAATGCAAAATTACCTGCCCTCGCTGAAACAGATGCAATATCTCGTGGCACTCCACGAGCACGGCCATTTCGGCCGGGCCGCCGACGCCTGCAATGTCACCCAGTCGACGCTGTCCGCGGGCATCCGCGAGCTTGAGACTTTGCTCGGCCAGACGCTCGTCGAGCGCACCCGCCGCGTCGTCCGCTTCACCGGCCTTGGCAATGCGATCGTCGAAAAGGCGCACCGCGTCCTCCGCGAAGCCGAGGAACTCGCCGACATGGCCGCCGCCGCCGCGGCCCCGCTCGTCGGCGAACTGCGCATGAGCGTCATCCCCACCATCGCGCCTTTCCTCCTCCCCGGCCTGCTCCCGCGCCTCCGCAAGGAACGCCCGTCGCTCAAGCTGTTCCTACGCGAGGAACCGAGCGCGCAGGCGTGCGAGTCGCTGCACCACGGCACCGTCGACTGCGTCCTCCTCGCGCTCCCCTATGCGTGCGGCGACGTCGAGAGCGAGAAACTGTTCGACGACGCGCTCTTCGTCGCCTTCCCCGGCGACCAGTCGGAGGACCTGCCCGCGATGGTCAGCGCCGACCAGCTCGACCCCGCGCAAATGCTGATGCTCGAGGACGGCCATTGCCTGAAGGATCACGCCCTCGCCGCGTGTAATCGCCCCGAACTGCGCGCCGGCGCGCGCATGATGGGCACGTCGCTGCACACGCTGGTCCAGATGGTCGACAACGGCCTCGGCATCACCATGCTGCCGCAGATGGCGATCGAGGCGGGCATCCTCGACCACACCGACATCGACACCCGCCCGCTCGATTCGGACCACGACTGGCGCACGATCGCGCTCGTCTGGCGCAAGGGCAGCCCGCGCGCCGACGAATTCAAACTGCTCGCGGACATCTTCCGCAAGCACAAGGCGAATTAGCCCTCATTCGCTCACCCCGGATGGCGTCCGGGACGACGAAGGTAGGAAGCGATCGAAATAAGCCGTCGCCCCCGCGCAGGCGGGGGCCGCAGTCGGTCTACTCTGGCGGCGCAGGAATAGGCCGCCAGCGGCCCCCGCCTGCGCGGGGGCGACGGTTGGGTGGAACGTCCGCTCCCCACCCAAAACCGACACCCCAGGTCGACGGCCTAATCCCACCGCTCCGCGCGGCCCTGGTCGCCATCCCGCGGTTCGACCCACGCGACCCGCCCGTCGGCGAATGTCTCGCGCTTCCAGAACATCACGTCGGTCTTCAACCGGTCGATCAGAAACTCGGTCGCGGCCAACGCCTCGGCCCGATGCGCGCTGCTCGCCAGCACCAGCACGATCGTCTCGCCGGGCGCCATCCCGCCGACGCGGTGGATCAGCGTCAGCGCCGCCAGCGCCCAGCGATCGGCAGCGGCATGCGCCAATTCGGCCAGCCCCGCTTCGGTCAGCACCCGATGATGTTCGAGGAACAGTTCGATCAGATCATCGTCGCCGCGCACGCGCCCGATGAAACTCGCGCTCGCGCCATGTCCGCCCGCGTCGTGAATATCGAGTTCGGCCGCGACGTCGATCGCCCCCGTCTGGACCGCAACGCGGATCATCCCCCGGTCACCGGCGGGAACAGCGCAACCTCGTCCCCGATGACCGCGTCAGGCCCGGCCATCGCCCCGCCGACCGCCGCGCGAATGCGCCCCGGCTCGGCGAAGGCCAAAGCCCCCCGCTCGTCGCGCCGGGCGAGCCATTCGACCAGATCGGCCACCGTCGCGACATCCGCCGGCGGGTCGATCACCTCGTCGGCGATCCCCATCCGCTCGCGCACCCAGGCGAAATAGCTGACCGTCAGCGCCATCGGCTCAATCCATATGCTTCAGGCCGACGCGCAGATAATCCCAGCCGGTGATCAGCGTCAGCACCGCCGCGCCCCATAGCGAGATCAGCCCGACGGTCTTGATCCAGACCATCGCGGGCAGCGCGCCCGCCAGGATCAGCGCGCCGAACGACACGAGTTGAAAGGTCGTCTTCCACTTGGCGAGCTGCGTCACCGGCATCGACACCTGCAAGGTCGCCAGGAATTCGCGCAGCCCCGACACGATGATCTCGCGCAGCAGGATCATCAGCGCCGCGATCACGTGATAACCATCGATGTCGCGCGTGAAGACCAGCAACAGGATCACCGCCGCGATCATGATCTTGTCGGCGATGGGGTCCAGGAAAGCGCCCAGCCGCGACACGATCCCGCGCGAGCGTGCAACATAGCCGTCAAAATAGTCGGTAATGCCCATCAGGCAGTAGAGGCCGAAGGCCAGCGCATAGTCGATCGGCTTCGGCTGCAAAGACCCTTCGGCGACGCCGGGCCACAGCAGGAAGAGCAGGATGGGAACCGCAAAAATACGCGACAGCGTCAGGATGTTGGGAAGGCTCAGCATGATCCCTGTCGGCGTGTCCGTTCCAAAATGGGCTTTGACCGCGCATCCCCTAACCGATAAGCCCCCGCTGCGACAACAAGATTGCCGAAGACGGCGACGGATGCCGCAATGTCGGGCTGTAAAAATGGAAATTCAATGACCGGTTCCTTTGCGCTGTTGAACCGACGCAAGTTCCTTCCGCTGTTCGTTACCCAGCTGCTCGGCGCCTTCAACGACAATCTGTTCAAAAATGCGATGGTGCTGTTCGTCGTTTACGGCGTGTTCAACGACGAGGCGTCGGAAACCCTGTTCAGCGCCGTTGCGACCGCGCTCTTCATCATCCCCTTCTTCCTGCTGTCGGCGCTGGCGGGCCAGCTTGCCGACACGCGCGACAAGGCGCGGATCATCCGCATCGTCAAATTCTGCGAGATACTGATCATGGTTGTGGGCGGGGCAGGCCTCGTCCTCGCCTGGCTGGGCTTTGCCGTCCATTTGCTCGCGATTCCCCTGATGATGCTCGCGCTCTTTGCGATGGGCATCCATTCGACCTTCTTCGGCCCGATCAAATATGCGATCCTGCCGCAGCATCTGGAAAGCGACGAGGTGCTCGCGGGCACCGGGCTCGTCGAGGCCGGGACCTATATCGCAATTCTTGCCGGCACGATCCTCGCCGGCGTGATCGAGGTCGAATGGGCGGCGCTGGGCGTCGTGCTGGTCGCCGTGCTTGGCTATTGGACCGGGCGCAAGGTTCCGCCGGCCCCGCCCGAGCATGAAGAAACCGGCATCGACTGGCACATCATCCGCTCGTCGATCGCGCTGGTCCGCGGCACGATGCACATCCCGCGCCTCTATCTCGCGATCCTGTCGATCAGCTTCTTCTGGACGATCGGCGCGGTGCTGTTCATCCAGTTCCCGCCCCTGGTGAAGAATATTCTCCACGCCGACAAGAGCGTCGCCAGCCTGTTTCTTGCGATCTTCTCGATCGGCATCGCCATCGGCTCGGTAGCGGTCAACCGGCTCCTCAAAGGACAGGTTTCGGCGCGCTACAGCCCGGCCAGCGTCATCGTGATGGGCCTGTTCGTCGTGGCCTTCTACTGGGTATGCCGCAACTGGGAGCATGACCCCTCGGGCGTGATGTACGGGATCGATGGATTTCTCGCGCACGCCGACGTCATCCCGCTGCTCGCCAGCCTGCTCGGCATCGCGATCAGCGGCGGCATGTTCGTCGTGCCGCTCTATGCCTTTCTGACGACAACGGTGCCGAAGGATCAGACCGCGCGCACCGTCGCAGCCAACAACATCGTCAACTCGGGCGCGATGGTGGCGGGCTCGCTGCTCGCCATGGGTCTGGGATTCGCGGGCGTCGGCGTGGTCGACCAATTGCTGATGAGCGCCGCGATGTGCGTGATTTCAGCCTGGCTGGCGGTAAAGCTGCACAGGGCTTGCGACTAGGCGCACCTTGGGGGTGGGAAACTGCCCCTCAATTCTCGTCATGCTGAACTTGTTTCAGCATCCATGGCCTGCGCTCGAATTTAACGCCGCGCCAAAGGAAGCGGCAGACCATGGATCCTGAAACAAGTTCAGGATGACGAGGCTATGGATGTCGTGGTTCGCCCGCTACCCCGCCGCTCAGATCAGGAACATCATCGTCGCGACAAAGAAAATCGCAAAGCTCTCGGCGAACAGCCGCATATCGCTCCCGCGTGCCAGCAAGGGCTTGGCAACCCGCTCGGCCTGCAGCATCGCGCGCAGCTCGGCCCGCCAGTCGTCGGGCGCGTTCATGCGCGCGATGGTCAGTTGCCGTGCGGCATGCGCGCGCAGCCGGTGGCGGATGTCGATCTGGTCTTCTGCGTCCATGTCCCGACGCTACGCCGCGCTTACCGAGTCGATAAGGTTAAAAAAGAGTTAACGCCGCGGCGTACCGCGATGGGACGTCGTCTCGCCGCTTCCTTAACCGCCGGGCATCGGCCGGACGCGCACCGGCTTCTGATCGGGCAGCCCGCGCTGGAAGGATTTGCACGCCTGCGGACGCATCCGCGGCCCCAGGCAAAAGCGCACTTCGGTGAGCCAGCCGTCGCGCGCGGACACGGCAATCATCGACTCCCTGATCCCCGGATTGATCGCGGCGAACGCCCGGCGAACGCGCCCCGCGGTTTGCGGTTTCGCCGCCAGAATCTTCATGTCCGGAAAGCGCACCGCGCGAAACAGCATCGCGGCGGCGGTGAAATAGGCGGCGGGGTGCGGGCTCATGCACGTCCCATGCTTCGCCCATTCATGCTGCAACAGCTGCGCCGACGGCGTCATGCACATATGCGTCTTCAGCACCGGCTGCGGCACGATCTTCGCAGGGCGGCACCATTGCGGATAGTCGGGACCGTCGGTTTCGGGCCACAGGCCGTGCAGCACCCAGCCGAAGCGCCCGCTCTCGCCCGAACATTGAAAGCGGTCGCGCGCATCGCGCGGATTGCGCGCGCCCGCGCAATGCTGCGGCGACCAGCTCATGCTCAGCTTGTATCCGGTGATCGGCGGCGTCCGTACCGGCGCGTCGCGCGCCGGTCGTTCCAGCCGCGGCACGGCGACGCGGTCGGGCGCGACGCACGCCAGCGACTGCGCCTGCGCCGCGACAGGCATCAGCGCCAGCGCGGCGGCGCTAAGCCAGCGCAAAATCGAGCCCGATGTCCGCCGCTGGCGCCGACTGGGTCAGCCGCCCGACCGACACATAGGTCACGCCGGTGGCGCCGATGTCGCGGATCGTGTCGAGCCGAACGCCGCCCGACGCCTCGGTCGGCACCTTCCCCCCGACCAGCGCGACGCACTGGCGCAGCTCGTCGTGGCTCATATTGTCCAGCAGCAGATGCGTCGCCCCGGCGTTCAGCGCCGGTTCGACCTGCGCCACCCGGTCGACCTCGACGATGATCCGTTCGATCCCGGCGTCGACCGCGCGGCGCACCGCTTCCTCGACCGATCCGGCGACCGCGACATGATTGTCCTTGATCATCGCCGCGTCCCACAATCCCATGCGATGGTTCGTCGCGCCGCCCGTCCGCGTCGCATATTTCTCCAGCACGCGCAGGCCCGGGATCGTCTTGCGCGTATCGAGCAGGGTCGCGCCCGTTCCCGCCAGCGCGTCGACATATTGGCGCGTCATCGTCGCGATACCCGACAGATGCTGCACCGTGTTCAGCGCCGATCGCTCGGCGGTCAGCATGGCGCGGGCGTTGCCGTGCAGGCGCATCAGGTCGCTGCCCGCGTCCACTTTCGCGCCTTCCTTGGCCAGGATCTCGATCTCCATGGCAGGATCGAGCGCGCGAAAGAACGCTTCGGCGATCGGCAGCCCGGCGACGATGATCGCGTCGCGGCTGTCCATCACGCCCGAAAAGCGTGCGCCTGCGGGGATCGTCGCCATCGATGTGATGTCGCCCCCGGACCCCAGATCTTCGGCCAGGGTGCTGCGGACAAAGGCGTTAAGGTCGAAACCGGGCAGGGAAAAATCGCTCATATCCGAAGCGATAGAGCCGCTCCCATGCAAATCAACTTGACGTTTACGTAAACCAACGCTGACATGCACGCTACGCGGCAACATAGCCAACATCGGAGAGGTCCCATGCAATCCCCCATCTGCACGATGCTCGGCATCGAATTCCCGCTGCTCGCCTTTTCGCATTGTCGCGACGTCGTCGTCGCAGTGTCGAAGGCCGGCGGCATGGGCGTCTTCGGCGCGGCCTCGCTGCCACCCGAAAGGCTCGAGGAGGAACTCGCGTGGATCGATGCGCATATCGGCGGGCGCCCCTATGGCGTCGACCTGATCGTCCCCAACAGCTTCGCGGGCAAGGGCGAGGCCCGCAGCGCCCTTCCGCCGATCCCTGCCGAGCATAAGGCCTTCGTCGCCGACTTGCTCGTCAAGCACGGCGTCGACGACGGCAATCTGGCGCTGCCCAGCGTTGGCGGCGGCTTGGGTGAGAATATGACCGACGACGGCGCGGCCAAGCTGCTCGAAGTGGCCTTTCGGCATCCGATCAAGCTCATCGCCAACGCGCTCGGCGTCCCGCCGCCGTTGATGCTCGAACTCGGCAAGCGCTTCGACGTGCCGGTCGCGGCGCTCGTCGGCACCCGCGACCATGCGCTGGCGCAGGTCCGGGCCGGGGTCGATATCCTCGTCGTCGCGGGCGGCGAAGCCGGCGGCCATTGCGGCGAGATCGCGACGATGGTCCTCGTGCCCGAAGTCGCGGCAGCGGTCGAGGCGGTCGGCGCGACCACGCCGATCCTCGCCGCCGGCGGCATCGTCACCGGGCGCCAGATGGCGGCCGCGATGGCGATGGGCGCGCATGGCGCCTGGACCGGGTCGGTCTGGCTGACCACGGCCGAAGCCGAAACCAATCCGATCGTGAAGGAAAAGATGCTCACCGCGACCTCGCGGGACACGGTGCGATCGAAGAGCCGCACCGGCAAACCCTCGCGCCAGCTCCGCTCACCCTGGACCGACGCCTGGGAGGCCGAGGGCGCGCCGAAGCCGTTGCCGATGCCGCTCCAATCGCTGGTCAGCGAACCGGCGCTGCGCAAGGTCGATAAATTGTCCGAAGGCGGCCACGAAGGCGCCAAGGCGCTTGCGACCTACTGGGTCGGCCAGGGCGTCGGCCTGATGAACGAGGCGATGGGCACCGGTCAGGTCGTCCAGGAGTTCAAAACCGACTGGATCGCCGCCTGCGAACGCCTGAACGGCTTTATCGGGCATTAAAAAAATCCCCGCCGAAGCGGGGATTTTCCTTTATTCGCTAACCGTCGCCTTGACGATCTTGCCCGGTTCGCGCGGGGGCTCTCCCTTAGGCAGCGCGTCGACATTCTCCATGCCTTCGATCACTTCACCCCAAACGGTGTACTGCTTGTCGAGGAAGCGCGCGTCGTCGAAGCAGATGAAGAACTGGCTGTTAGCGCTGTTCGGGTTCTGCGCGCGCGCCATCGAGCAGACGCCGCGGACGTGCGGCTCGGCGTTGAATTCCTGCGGCAGGTCGGGAAGCTTGCTGCCGCTCATGCCCGTACCGGTCGGATCGCCGCCCTGCGCCATGAATCCCGGAATCACGCGGTGGAAGACGACGCCGTCGTAAAAACCTTCCTTGGCGAGCGTGGTGATCCGCTCGACGTGCAACGGTGCAAGGTCGGGACGAAGGCGGATGACGACATCGCCGGTCGACAGCGAAAGGGTGAGCGTCTGGTCGGACATGATAGACTCCTTATTGCGGTTTATTACGGTTTGGCGGTGCCATAACGGGGTGTGGCGGCAAAGCCACCATAAATTGCCGAAAGGGCCGCCGCGCCGTTGCCATCCTGCGCCCGCCAGACTAGGGGGAAGCACGGACACCGCAACAGTCAGGGAGGACCGCGATGGACAAACGCGACGAGCCCCTGCCGCACGACGATGCCGTCCTTACGGACGAGCGCGACGTAGATCGCGACCAGCCCAATCGCGAGGCGGAAACCGAGCTGGACGAGGATGATCGCCTCCGGCCGCAATTCGTTCGCGAGGTGATCGACCTCGCCGAAGCCGGCGAAGGCGAAGCGGCCCGCGAGCGTATCGGCCGCCTGCACCCCGCCGACATCGCCGATCTTTTCGAACTCGCGAGCTCGGACGAGCGGCCGATGCTTGCCGCCGTCCTCGGCGACATGCTGTCCGCCGACGTCCTTGCCGAAATGAACGATTATGTGCGTGAGGAACTGATCGACCTCCTCGCGCCCGAACAGGTCGCCGAACTCGCCGCCGAACTCGATACCGACGACGCCGTCGCGATCATCGAGGATATGGAGGAAGACGAGCAGCAGGCGGTGCTCGAGGCGATGGAGCCTGCGGATCGCGCAGCGATCGAGGACGCCCTGTCCTTTCCTGAGGAATCCGCCGGCCGCCTGATGCAACGCGAATATGTCGCGGTGCCCGAGCATGTGACCGTCGGCGACGTCATCGACCGATTGCGCGAAGATGTCGATCTGGCCACCGATTTCTGGGAAATCTTCGTCGTCGATCCGCTGCATCGCCCGGTCGGGACATGCCAGCTGAGCTGGATTTTGCGTACTCCGCGCGACATTGCGATTGCCGATGTGATGAAGCGCGAGCAGACGCTGATACCTGTCGATATGGACCAGGAAGAGGTCGCGCTGCGCTTCCAGAAATACGCCCTGATTTCGGCGGCGGTGGTCGACAAAGCGGGCCGCCTCGTCGGCATGATCACCGTCGACGATGTCGTGCACATCATTCAGGAAGAGGCCGGCGAAGATATCCTGCGCCTGTCGGGCGCCGGCGACGGCGACATCAACGAGCCGATCCGCGAGACATACAAGGCGCGCGTGCGCTGGCTCATTGCGAACCTTGCCACCGCGATGGTTGCGTCCACGGTCATTGCGCTGTTCGGCGGTGCGATCGAACAGATGATCGCACTGGCGGTGCTGATGCCGATCGTCGCCGCGGTGGGCGGCAATGCCGCGATGCAGACGCTCGCCGTTACGGTGCGCGCGCTCGCGATGAACCAGCTGACCGATTCCAACAGCTGGCGCGCGGTCTTTCGTGAAATGAAAATTGCGCTGCTGAATGGCGGCACCATCGCGATCATCGCAGGTGTCGTCGCCGGGCTGTGGTTCGCCAATCCGGCGCTCGGCGGGGTTATTGCGGCGGCGATGATCCTCAACATCTTCGTCGCCGGGGTGACCGGGGTGGTCATACCTCTGTTGCTGGATCGGCTCGATCAGGATCCGGCTGTTTCAAGCTCCATTTTTGTATCGATGGTCACCGATTCCATGGGCTTTTTGGCGTTTCTCGGCCTCGCCGTGGCCAGCGGCATGGTCTCGATGGGCTGACAAGCCCTTCGAATCCCGAGCAATTCAAAATAACTGCAAAAAATTTTTACACCGGGCCATTTTTTTTGGAACAAATTGCCCGCGCGGTCGTTTCCTTTTCGAGCAGCGGTCATCGCCCCCCCGCAGCGCTGCTCAGCAACATTGGCCCGGCCCGCATTCCCTCCGCC
>NZ_LNRZ01000003.1 GCF_001468265.1 Sphingopyxis sp. H050
GAAGGCGAGGTTCGTGGTGATGATGACGCTGGTCCGCTCATAAAGCTTGCTGATGAGGTGGAACAGCAACTGCCCTCCCGAGCGGGCGAACGGCAGATAACCGAGCTCGTCGAGCACGATCAGGTCGAGCCGCGACAGCTGCGCCGCCAGGGTCCCGCCTTTGCCGATCCGGGTCTCCTCTTCGAGGCGTGTCACCAGATCGACGGTGTTGAAGTAGCGGGCGCGAGCGCCCCTTCGCACGACATTGGCGGTGATCGCGATGGCGAGGTGGGTCTTGCCTGTCCCCGTGCCGCCGACCAGCACGATATTGCGGCGAGGCGGGAGGAAGGAGCCATCGTGAAGGGAGCGGATCATCTCCTCATTGATCGGTGTGCCCTCGAAGCTGAACCGCTCCAGGTCCTTCACCACGGGCAGCCTCGCAGCCGTCATCCGATAGCGGATGGAAGCTGCATCCCGGTGGGTCGCCTCAGCACGGAGCAGGTCGGTCAGTATCTCCATGGTGGTGCGCTTGCGCTGGAGGCCGGTGGTGACCGCCTCGTCGAACGCCGCCGCCATGCCCTTGAGTCCGAGGCCGCGCATCGTGTCGATCATATCATGCCGCTGCATCATAGCCTCGCAGCAGATCATAGCGGGCACAGTCGGCGAGCGGAGGATGCTGCAGCATCCGGTCTTCCGAAGTGACGATGCTGTGGGGTGTCGCCGGCTCGCGGCGCCGGGAGAGGATGTTGAGGATCAGCTCGTCGCTGGCCGTTCCGTTCGCCAACGCTTCGCGCACGGCAGCCTCTACCGGCTCCAGGCCATCGGTGAGCACCGCCGAGAGGACCCGCACGAACCTGCGATCGGCCTCGTCCCCGGTGCCGAGCCTTCGCCGTAATCGGTGCAGGGCGGGCGGCAGATCCCAGTCCTGGAACGGTGCGCCGTTACGCAGCGCGCCGGGCTTGTGCGCGAGGACCGGCAGATAATGCCAGGGATCGTATATCGTGCGGTTCCGACCGAAGTGGCGCTCATGCTCCCCGACGATCGCATCGCCGCAGCGTATGACGATGCGATCGGCATAGGAGCGCACCTGAACGGTCCGGCGTGCGGCCGTCGACATGACCGAGTAGCGGTTGCGATCGAAGCTGATGAGGCAGGTGCCGGTGACGGCATGCTCGCTCTCATGGAAGCCGTCGAACGGTGCCAGGATCGGCTGCAGGGCCGGTCGCTCCATATCCAGCGCCTCGGCGACGGTAATATCCCCGCGTTCGGGATGGGCATGATGCTCGGCCCAGCGCCGGCACTCGGCCTCCAGCCACCCGTTGAGCTCGGCCAGGCTGGCGAACCGGAGTCGCGGCTGGAAGAAGCGGCCTCGGATCGTCTGGACCTGCTGCTCGACCTGGCCCTTCTCCCATCCCGCCGCCGGCGAGCAGGCGGTCGGCTCGACCATGTAATGATCGGTCATGATCAGGAAGCGGCGGTTGAACACACGCTCCTTGCCGGTGAACACGGCCGTCACCGCCGTCTTCATATTATCGTAGATACCGCGTCGCGGCACACCGCCGAAGAACGCGAACGCCCGGGCATGGGCATCGAACAGCATCTCCTGGCCCTCGCGCGGATAGGCCCGGACATAGGGTGCGCGCGAGTCGCAGAGACGCATATGCGCCACCTTCACCCGCATCGGCTTGCCGGCGATCTCCACATCCTCGTGGCTCCAGTCGAACTGGTAGGCCTCACCCGGCTGGAAGGTCATCGGGATGAACGCCGGTGCGCCTTCGCCAGCATCCTTCCGCCGCGCAGCACGCCAGCGCGCCGCATAGCGGCGCACCGCATCATAGGATCCATCGAACCCCTCGCGCACCAGCAGGTCATGGATACGCGTCATCCGTAGCCGATCGCGGCGGCCGCGACCCTCGTTCTCCTCAAGCAGCGCATCGAGACGATCCTGATAAGGACCGATCCGCGGCAGCGGCTGGACTTTGCGCTGATAGTTGAACGCCGCCTCCGGCGACCGGATCGCCTTGCGGACTACCTTCCGCGACAAACGAAGGTCGCGCGCGATCGCCTTGATCGCCTTCCCCGCTGCATGCTCACGCCGAATCCGAACCACTGTCTCCACGATCAACATCCCGTTCTCGCCAACTGATCAAAACCAGTCGGCCGACTAAATCCCCGGGATGAAGGGGTCCTTTTTGCACGCCGATCACCCCACGAAGGGGGTGCCTATTGCACGCTGATCCTCATCATCTATCCTAGCCGCGGTGTGATGATCCTCGAAACGGCGGCTGGATGCTGGGTGGTGCCGCCCGAGCAAGCCTGCTGGCTCCCTTCCAATGAAAATCACCGCGTGCAAACTTCAGCTGGCTTCGAAATGCTCAGCGTTTACTGTCGCGGCAGCGTGCTCCGCCGGCTGCCCGAGGCTCCCGGTGTCGTTGCGGTGAGTGGCCTCCTGCGCGAGTGCATCTTTGCCCTCGAAAAGGCAGCGCCGCGCTCCCGGCGCGTCAGTTTGGCGATCTTGTTCTCCCAGGAAGTGTCCGTCGAAATCGCGCCATCCCTATTCGTCCCTCAACTGCGGTCCTCGCGTCTCAGAAAAATCGAGACCGCTCTCTCGCGGGAGCCGGGGAATGACAAACCATTGTCGGAGTGGGCGAGCGAATTGGGCGCGAGCAGCAGGACCCTGGCTCGCGCATTCGAGCGTGAAGCGAATATGACTTTTACAGATTACAGAAAACAGGTGCGGCTTCGGGCTGCTCTGGTTCGCTTGGCCGAAGGTGAGCCCATCACCAATATCGCCCTGGATTTGTCATTTGGCTCGGCCAGCAATTTCATCCGTATGTTCCGTCAGGCGACCGGCGTCACCCCGGGGAAGTATTTCCAAGGTCAGCCCAAGCGGAGGTAGATGGTCGAACTTCGGCGCGCCGCTAGCTGCGGCTCCAACGGTGGCCGGAATGGGCGAATCTAAGTCATCGGAATCCTTGCCATCGTCACGCGCGGCTTGCGATCGGAGTTCAAGCCTCCCTCCAAAACCGCGTAACCCTGTCCCAGCTATGCTGCCTTGCGAATTGGTGCCTCCTGTCGCTCGAGGAACTCGGAGAGAGCCGCCTTCCGCGATGCGCGATCGAGCGAATAAGCACGCTGCTTGAAGATTCTTCCGTCGAGCAGGGCGGCAATGTAGCCGGCCAGTGTGTCGGCCGCCATAATCAACGCCGCGTCCAGGACATGGATATATTTGCTCGTTACCGACCCCTTCGCATGACCCATAAGGGCGGCGATGGTGACCTCGGTGAAGCCCAGGTCATTACCGATGCTGGCGAAGCTGTGGCGCAGAACATGCGCAGTGACGCCTTCGAGGGGCGAGCCCAAGAATATCTCGTCCCAATGGTTTGGAAAGCCGCCAAATGCTGTGTCCTCCCCACGGGGTCCAGGAAACACATATGTGCCGTTGTCGTCGCCTTGGCGCTGCTCCAGAAACTCCACAACCGGCAAGCCGACGGGGCGAACCGACTTTCCCTCCTTGCTCTCGGAGAGGCGAAGGCAACTTCCGTCGATATCGACATCACACCATTTGAGATTGATAATCTCACCGCGTCGGCAACCCGTAAGTGCGATTTGCCGAATGATATCGATCGTCGGGCCGAACTTCTCGATTTGCGCAGCGGCCTTGAGCATGCGGCCAAGAATTCGATACTCGCCGTCGTTGAGACGCCGCGAACGGACATTGTCTTTGGGACGCTTGATGCCATGCGCGGGATTGCTGTCGATGACGCCGAGATCGACCGCATAGGTCAGTATTCCGCCAATCAACCCTAGCGTCCGAGCCGCCGTGCCTGGCCCGCCACGCACATTGGCGCGGCCGCGGAGCTTTTTGGTCTTGATGAAGGCTTTGGTCTTACCCGCCATGATATCGCGCATGGCTTTGGTGAGGATCGCCTTCGAGAGGTCCTTGACGCGGCGGGATCCGAGGAGCGGGATGACGTGCCGTTCGATCCGGCCCAGATCGATGTCGACGGTCGATTGCTTCTTGGGACGGCCCCCTTTGCCTAGAATGAGCCCGTCCTTGAGATCCTGCATGTAGAGCTCGCAGAGCTCCTTCATCGACATCGCTTTGTTGAGTTCGGCCCGTTCTTCGGCGGGGTCCTCGCCTTGAGCAACCCTGCCCAGTTGGGACTTGGCCTCCCGCCTGGCAGTTTCCGGAGTCCAGACTCCGTGGATGCCGATCGTGTAACGACGCGAGCGGCCTCCGGCGCGATACTGAATGAGATAGCTGCGCTTTCCGGTGGGGAATATCCGCAGCCCGAAGCCAAGGAGTTCATCGTCCCAGAGGACATAGTCCTTCGTCTCTGCTACAGCTGCATCGACAACGCGCTTGGTCAGTTTGACCATCGAGCCTACTCCCGTTTGGCCCGGTTTTCGCGTAAGCACCACGTAAGCACGCGGAAGGAAATCAGGGCGAATTCAAGGTTACGGCAGCGCAGATCGACAAATCAAGAATAGCGTTTGATTATAGTGACTTAGGTTAGAAAAACTTGCTCTGGCGTAGGCTGGCGCAAACATGCTAGTACCCCCTCCGAAGGCGAAGGTCACAGGTTCGAATCCTGTCGGGTGCGCCATTTCATGGCGATTTGAACGTCTTTGCGGAT
This sequence comes from Sphingopyxis sp. H050, assembly GCF_001468265.1. Lineage (GTDB taxonomy): Bacteria > Pseudomonadota > Alphaproteobacteria > Sphingomonadales > Sphingomonadaceae > Sphingopyxis. The sequence goes on from NZ_LNRZ01000003.1 coordinate 4,620, forward strand.
GCTGCATGCCGCGACCGATGCGAGCGGTCCTCGATCAGCTTTATCATGACCGCCGGGCAGGTCAGCGATTGCACGGGCGCGTGCGCTTTGCTCGACGGTCCGCCCAAGGCGCAAGGGATGATGGCCGACGAGGCTATGGCGCCGACTGGTTCCATGCTGGGTCGTCTGAAGGCGGTGACGTGATGAACGATGCGGGGCATCGTCCATAGGAACCCGCGCGACGCGCTACGATCGGCGCCCGAAGGCCTTCTTCGCCGCGGTGGCGCTCGCCGCGACGGTTATCTTCCGATCGATGCGTCCCTACACAATTGGTTCCACATATTGCGAGTCATTTGCATTGCGGAGTGGGTGCTGATCGGGATTCCGCGGTCAGGGCTTTCATTGGGACGGCTCTGGAAGACAGATCGTAGACCGACCGCAGAGACGTCGCGAAGAGCGCGAATAGGCAGACTCATGGCATTTCTCGCCTCGGCAACAATCGGTTTTCCCTTTCATCTTGCGTGACCGCCGTGCGACGAATAAGGCGCTAATGATAATTCTTCGCAATATAGGCCGTGCACGCAGTCATGACACGATCGACCATCCGCACATGGTTCCTGATCCACAAATGGACGAGCATCATGTGCACGGCCTTTTTGCTGATGCTGTGCGTCACGGGCTTGCCGCTGATCTTCCATGACGAGATCGACCTGCTCACCGAGGGGCGCTCGTCCTTCGGCATGCCCGGGGTCGGCTCGTCGGGTGAAGCGCCTGGACTGAGGCCGCTCGACGAGATGCTCGCAAGGGCGCTCGCGGCGCGGCCGGGCGAGGTTCCGGTGTTCATGGCCTTCGACAACGACCAGCCATCGATGACCATCACCACCGCGCCGCGCCCCGACTCGCCGGCCGAGGACATGACGATCCAGCTTTTCGACCGTTCGACGGGCGCCCGGACCGGCGCGGTCGACGAAGATGGTGTGATGCATGTCCTGCTCCAACTCCACACCGACATGTTCCTCGGCCTGCCGGGAATGCTCTTCCTCGGCTTGATGGGCCTGCTTTTCGTGATCGCGATCGTCTCGGGTGTGGTGCTTTACGCGCCCTTCATGCGAAAGCTCGACTTCGGGACGCTGCGCACCTCGCGCAGCCGGCGCGTCAAATGGCTCGACTATCATAATCTGCTGGGCGTCGTCGCGCTGGCGTGGATGACCGTGGTCGGCGCGACCGGGGTGATCAACGCGCTCGCGACGCCGATCTTTCAATATTGGCAGCGAACCGAACTCGCCGAGATGACGAACGCCTATGCCGGCAAAGGCGCGGTGACGCCCGACCGATACGGCTCGATCGACAAGGCGATGGCGGCCGCGCGCAAGGCGATTCCCGGCAACAATCCGCAGTTCATCGCCTTTCCCGGCGGCGCGTTCAGCAGCAAGCATCACTATGCCGTCTTCTTTCAAGGCGACACGCCGCTCACCGAGCGGCTATTGACCTCCGCGCTGATCGATGCCGAGACGGGCGCATTCACCGACGCGCGCCCGATGCCCTGGTATACGAAAGCGCTCGCGCTCTCGCAGCCGCTGCACTTCGGCGACTATGGCGGGCTGCCGCTCAAAATCCTGTGGGCGATCCTGACCCTCTTCACGATCATCATTCTCGGCTCCGGCCTCTATCTCTGGTTGGGCAAGCGCCGATCGGGGACCGACGCGCTCGTCCGCGAGGTCGAAAGCGGCGGCGATGTGGTGCCTGCGGAATGAAGAAACAAAGCCTTCGCGCGATCTTCGCGATGCCTCTGCTGCTCGCACTGGTCAGCATCGTCGGCCTCGTCGTCGCGCTCACCGGCGACGGTCTTCGCGACGCGGTCGCCTGGGCCGCGCTTGCCATGCCCGTTCTCGCCATCGGCTGGGCCATGCGCGCCCGCCGCACCTGACATCCATTGCGCGATCGATCGCGTCAGAAGGGGAATAAAAGTGACCAAGTCCAGCACCCGCGTCGCGATCGGACTCGCCGCCGGCGCATCGATACTCGCGATCGTCGCCCCCGCGGCGGCGCAGCAAGGCGGCGCCGACGATATCGTCGTGACCGCGCAGCGCAACAACCAGACCAAGGTGACGGCAGGCGGCAATGCCGGCGTGTTCGGCGCCAAGGCGGCCGAGGATATCCCGTTCAACATCCGCAGCTATAACGAGGCGCTGATTCTGAACCAGCAACCCGACTCGCTTGGCGAAGTGCTGGAAAATGATCCGACGATCCGCACCGCGCTCGGCTTCGGCATCGCGGGCGAGGTCTTCGTCATCCGCGGCTTCGACCTGTCGTCGGACGATGTCGGTTTCGACGGCCTGTACGGCATCACCCCGCGCCAGATCGTCGCGCCCGAACTCGCCTCGTCGGTCCAGGTGATCAACGGAGCGAGCGCTTTCCTGAACGGCGCTGCGCCGGGCGGCAGCGGCATCGGCGGCAGCGTCAACATCCTCCCCAAAAAGGCCGAGCGCGACGTCATCCGCGCGACCCTCGGCTACACGTCGGCGTCGCATCTGTCGGCAGCGGTCGATGTCGCGCGCCGCTTCGGCGCAGACGACGCGTGGGGCCTGCGCCTCAACGCTTCGGCGCGCCGCGGCGACATCGCGATCGACGATGAATTCCACTCGAGCTACGTCCTTGGCGCGACGCTCGATTACACCAGCGGTCCGCTCCGCGCTGCACTCAGCCTCAACTATCAGCGGCTGAACCAGACGAACTGGCGCGGCCAGGTCGGGGTCGGCGCGCTCATCCCGCGGGCGCCGGACGCCGACACCAACTATTCGCAGCCGTGGAGCCAGATCCTGACCAAGGACTATTTCGGCACCTTCAGCGTCGAGTATGATCTGTCCGACGCCGCGATGCTCTATGCCAAGGTCGGCGCGCGCGACGGGCGCGAGGATCAGACCACCGCCAGCATCACCGTCGCCAATGCGGTGACCGGCGCTGCGATCGGGGCCGGCTCCTATGTGCCGCGCGAGGACAATAATGAATCGGCGACTGCGGGCATCCGCATCAAGCTCGAAGGCGGCGGCGTCAGCCACGAGATCAACGCCGGCGTGGCAGTGAACTGGCAGCTCAACCGCAACGCCTATGATTTCGATTTCGTCGGCTATGCGACCAACCTTTACGACCCCGTCGTCGCGCCGCGCCCCGCGCCGAACCAGTTCGTCGGCGGCGACCTCGACGATGTCTTCCCGATCAGCCGCAGCCGCCTGTCGAGCGTCTTCGTGTCGAACACGCTCGGCTTCTGGGACGACCGCATCCTGATCACCGGCGGCCTGCGCCTGCAGGAGATCAAAACGACCTCTTACTCCTACGCCGATGGCGCGCGCACCGGCGGTTACAAGGAATCGGCAGTGACCCCGGTGATCGGCCTCGTCGTCAAGCCGGTCGAGGGCGTGTCGCTGTACGCCAACCGCATCGAGGGCCTGATCGCAGGCGCGACCGCGCCGGCCGGCTACGACGACGACAATAATCCGCTGACCGAGCCGCTCGTTGTGGTCAACGGCGGTGCGGCGCTGCCGCCGGTCAAGTCGAAGCAGTATGAAGTCGGCGGCAAGCTCAATTTCGGCCGCTTCAACGCCGGCGTCGCGCTGTTCCGCATCGACAAGCCCAATAGCTTCGTTGACCCGGTGACGATCGTCTTCGGCAATTACGGCACCCAGCGGAACAAGGGCGTCGAGATCACGCTCGACGGCGAGCCGGTCGACGGCCTCCGGATCATCTCGGGCCTCACCATCCTCGACGCCAAGCTTCGCCGCACGGAAGCGGGGCTCAATGAAGGCAATGATGTCGTAGGCGTTCCCGAATTGCTCGCCAACGCCAATATCGAATGGGACCTGCCTTTCCTGCCGGCGCTGACGCTGACCGGCCGCGTCGTCTACACCGGCCAGCAGGCCGCGAACGCGACCAACACGCTCGAGCTGAGCAGCTGGACGCGCTTCGACCTCGGCGCGCGCTATGTCGCGCAGGTCGGCCAGACCCCGCTGACGCTGCGCTTCTACGTCGATAATGTCGCCGACAAGCGCTATTGGGCGACGGCCTATAATGCGTTCAGCGCTTTCGGCACCCGGCTGCTCCAGGGCGGCCCGCGCACCTTCAAGGCATCGGCTTCGATCGAATTCTGAAGAACCGAAAGCGCCCGGCGGGCCGGTCGCCCGTCGCGCCGCGTGCTGACATTCGAGAGAGGGACGTGCGGCCCGCCGCGGAGGGAAGCCAAGCTCCGCTACGGGCCGCAACAGTATCTCTACTGCAAAAGTAGAGTGACATTACCGCGGCGATCTGGCTAGTTACCCGCCCAACGAAACAACGCAGCAGGGCTTCGACTCGTCGCCCTTTTCTCCCGGAATGGCCGCCAAAAAAGGACTCATCATTCGGCATGTGCCGCACGAAGGGATCGCGGGCTTCCGCGAGCCCGTCGAGTCGGCCGGCTATGCGCTCGATCGGATCGATGTCGATGATCCGGCGTTCGGATCGATCGACCTGACCCAGCCCGATCTGCTGATCATGATGGGTGGGCCGATGGGGGTGTATGAGCAGGACCGCCATCCATGGATCGCGTGCCAGTTGAAGCGGCTCGCGCGGCGGCTGGAAGCCGATCGGCCGACGCTCGGCGTCTGCTTCGGCGCCCAAATGATCGCCGCCGCGCTCGGCGCCCGGGTCTATCCGGGGCCGGCGAAGGAGGTCGGCTTTCACCCGCTGACCGACGTCGATCCCGCATCGCCGCTCGCGCTTCTGGCCGATGTCGACGTGCTGCACTGGCACGGCGACACGTTCGACTTGCCCGACGGTGTCGAGCTGATCGCGTCGACGCCGGCCTATCCGCATCAGGCGTTCAAGCGGGGTCCCAACATCCTCGCGCTGCAATTCCATGCCGAAATGGGCCTCGACCCGCGTTTCGAGGAATGGATCGGCCAATGGCCGGAGGCGCTGGAAGAGGTGGGCACCAATCCCGCGGCCATGCGTGCGCGCCACGCCGAATGCGGCCCCGCTGCGGTCGCGGCGGGACGGCGGATGATCACCGCCTGGCTTGCCCAACTGACGACGTGAGGCAAATGGGACGGCGCGATCGGGTGCGCGTCAGACGTTTCACTTGCAAAGTTAAATCGGGTGACGCCCGCGCTGACGGCGAACCGGCGATCGGTCCGGATCGACCGGCGCACAGCATTTCCTTTGCCGCGCGGATGTCGCGATATGCCGCACACGGGCTGTTACAGCTGTTCAGACAGGCTTTTCCGCCGTTGCGCCCGGCGTTCCGTTACGTCAATGCAGCCAAAATTTAGGGTAACATGATACGCGAATCATGGTTGCACGTAACTTGATTTAGACTTCCGATGCTCTACACCCAAGGCTGTGCAGGGTGACCCAGACAATTACATCAGTCTCCTTTCGGCCGCGCAAATCGAAACGTTGCGGCTGGTTTTTGAGCACAAAAATTCCAAGGAGATCGCTCGCATAATGGATGTTTCGCCGCATACTGTCGACGAACGCGTGCGAAGGGCCTTAAAAAAACTTAATGTTTCTAACCGAATAGAGGCCGCGACGATTTTGGCGCGTAACGGTGTATTCGACCAGGTTACTCCTTATCAGCCTTTGACATATCAATTGTTCGACCTAGGCGCTGCAGCCCCTGCCGATGAAGCCGGTGTGGGGCGCAGTTCGATCCGGCGGCTGCTCAATATCGGTTCGCCATTTCCTACCGCGTCCCAGCCGGCCAACCGGCATGGGTTGATGGAAAGGATTATCTGGCCGATCCTGATCGCGTTCGCGACCATTTTGGCATTTTCCGCTCTCTACTCGATCCTTGTCGGTCTTGGTCGTGTTTTGACCTGAATGTTGCGGGGGGAAACCGCTGGCATTCGTTTACAAGGACCGACTGTTATGCTGAACGAACGACTCTCCGCCGCGAAGAAGATCGCTGCCGACCTGCACCAGGCCGAAGACGCGATCGACGAAACCATGATCCGCATTGCCCAGCTGGCTGCAACGCTGCCCACCGTCCGCCGCGACATCAACATGTCCGCGATCGTCGGCCAGGAAGCGATGGCCAAGGTTGCGCATGCGCTCGCCGCCGCCGGCGAAGTCCGCCAGCTCCTCACCGACGCGCATATCTCGCTCACGGCGACGCAGAAGCAGATCGGCCTTGGCGCCCGCATGTTCGGCGCCGGTGTCAAGCCGCCCGAAATTTCGACCGAAACCAGCAGCGGCGGTGTCGCCGAGGTCGCGCACCTCTCGCTCGCCAAGGCATCTTAATTCAAGGACGACGATCCGAATGTGGACCGTGGCGACATATTATGGGGTATTGCTGCTCACCGTTGCCGTCGCGATGTGGCGCGGCGGTACATTGGAACGCTGGGCAGCCTATACCGCACTGCTCGCCTCGGTCTGCACGTCCTTCCTGGCACCTGCTCCGGATTGGTCTCACATTGAATATAGTATCTTCGCAATCGACATCATCGCGCTTGCGAGCTTCTGGTTCATCGCTCTGAAAACCCAGCGGTTCTGGCCTTACTGGATCACCGGTTGGCAATTGATCGCGATTTTCGGGCATCTCCAGAAGCTGATGTTTTCGGAGATATTGGCGCGTCCCTATGCGCTGCTTTCAATGTATATCTCATACCCGATCCTCTTTGTGATCCTCTATGCATCGGGTTCGACCAAACGGAGAGGAGACGCCACGGCGGGATGATCGGCGCCCCTAAGGGTCTCATCACAATGCAGCAGTTTTCGAACCAAGAGATTGCCGATATCCGGTCGCGTATAGACCAGATCCACGACCTCCTCGCCAAAAATGCCGGCGACGAGGCGATCGGGACGATGCGCGCGGATTTTCTTACCGATGTTGCGACGCCGCAGCCGCGGCTGATCGACCAATTGTCCCTGAGCATCCAGGTTCGCCGGATGCGCAGGACCCATTTCGGCACCGCGCAAATGTCGGGTCCGACGTGGGATATGATGCTCGACCTGATGCTCGCCAATGCGAATGGGCGCACATTGAGCGCGAGCGACTTGGCCACCGGGGCAGGTGTCCCGCTGTCGTCGGGCCTTCGCATGATCGCGTCGCTCGAGGCGATGGGATTGGTCAAACGCTCGATCGACGAACGCGACCGCCGTCGTTCGATCGTCCGTCTGACCGACAGCGGCATCGAACGCATGGCGAGCTATTTCGAGAAATTCGCGCTCGCCGTCCAGAACAGCAATTTGCGCGCCGTCTGAGGCGCTGCGCGATCGGATGCGGCGTGGGGGCCGCGTCGATCCTTATTCGGTCCGCTCGCGGATCATCCGGTCGATCTTGACCATCGCGTCGCGCTTGATCTGGCAGACGCGTGCGGCGCTGACATCGAGCGTCAGGCCGATCTCCTGCAAATTCAGCTCCTCGAAGAAATAGAGCTGCAGCACCATCTGTTCGCGGGCCGACAATTGCTCGATGCAATTCCGCAGCGCCTCCAGCAAATCTTCCTGCTCCAGCGCGTCGCCCGCACCCATCCGGTCGTCGGCAAACAGGAAGGCGCCGCTGTCGACGAGCTCGTCGAGCGACGTCGACCGGCCATGGGTCGCGCTCTTTTCCAGCGCAAAATAATCTTCGGCCGACAGGTCGAGCGCCTCGGCGATTTCGGCAGCCGTCGGCGTGCGAAGCAGCGTCTGTTCGAGCGCCGCGCGCGTCGTGTGGAGCTGGCGCGCGGCGGCCATGGCCGAGCGGCCGACATCGGCCTCGCGCCGCTGTTGATCGATCATCGCGCCGCGGATGCGGGTCGTGGCATAGGTGGCGAAGGCGAAACCGCGCTCTTCATAGGCTCGGCTCGCCTCAATCAGCGCGATCAGCCCGACCTGGATAAGATCCTCGAGGTCGCTCGTCCGCGACACCCGCGAATGCACCTGCCAGGCGATCTTGCGCACGAGCGGCGCATATTCCTCGATCAGCGTCTCGGCGCTTTCGCCGTAACCGTAGGGGCGCGGGGCCTTGGCCGCCCCGAACTGGTCGGGGGACTCAATTTTCATGGGGCTCGTCCTTCATCTGGGCATCTTCGCCGCCGGTGAGGCGCGGGACGTCGGCGCCGATCGTCGCCACGATCTCGGTCGCCTTGTTCGCCGGGATTTCGAGGTAGGAGATCACGGCGACATCCGGGAACGTCGCGCGCACCAATCGCGACAGCGCGGAGCGGCAGAGCGGCGAAGCGACGAGCGCGAAGCTGCGCGTCGACAGCAGCAGCGGTTCGACCGCATGTCCGATCTGTTCGACGATCTTCATCGCCATGCCATGCTCGAACGGCCATTCGGCGCCGGGATTGGCGCGCACCGCTTGATTGAGCAAAACCTCGATGTCGGGCGCGAAGGTCACGACGGGCAGCGGCATCCGGCTCGGCACGATCGTCTGGACGATCAGCGCGCCGATGCGCTGGCGGACGGCCTCGACCAGGTCGCCGTCGCCGAGCTGCTGGCCGCTGAGCGCGACCATCGCTTCGGCGATCTTGCGGAAATCGCGCAGCGGAATGCGCTCGACGAGCAGCGCCTTGCACAGCGCCGCGACGCGCGGCAGCGCATAGCCCTGCGGGCTAAGGTTCGCCGCGAGCTGTGGATATTGCGTCTTCAGATTGTCGATCAGCGCTTGCGCATCGTCGATGCCGAACAGCTCGGCGGCCGAGCCGACGATGCTGTTGTTGAGATGCGTCGCGACGACGGTCGCCGGATCGACGACGGTATAGCCCGCCGCGATCGCGTCATTCTGCGAGGATTTGGGAATCCACAGCGCGTCGAGGCCGAAGGTCGGGTCCTTGCACGGGCGCCCGGTGACGGTGGCGACGAGGTCGCCGGAATCGAGGGCGAGCATCTCGTTGGGATAGACCTCGTCCTCGCCGACGATCACGCCGGCGACGGAGATGCGATAGACATTGCCCGGCAGCGACAGGTCGTCGCTGACCTTCACCGGCGGGATGACGAAGCCGAGTTCCTTCGACAGCGAGCGGCGGATGCCGGTGATCCGGGTCATCAGCGGCGCGCCCTTGCGTTCATCGACGAGCGCGACGAGCGCATAGCCGATCTCGAGCTGGCACGGGCCGATATCGCTGACGTCAGCCCATTCGATATGATGCGGGTCGGCGGCGGGCGCCGGCGGGGGAGGGGCGGTTTCGGCGAGCTGCGCCGCCTTGCGCAGCTGCCATCCGATCGTGCCGGCGATGGCGGCGGCGGGCAGGATCAGGAGCTGCGGCATGGCGGGAACGAGGCCCAGCACGAACAGCACGCCCGACACCGCCATCCACACATGCGGCGAGGCGAACTGGCTGCCGATCTGGCCGCTGAGATCATGCGGCGACGAAACGCGGGTGACGATGGCGGCGGCGGCGATCGAGAGCAGCAACGCCGGGATCTGCGCGACGAGCGCGTCGCCGATCGCGAGCGTGACATAGGTGCTGCCGGCCTCCGAAAAGCTGAGGCCATGGCTGAACATGCCGAGGATCAGTCCGCCGACGATATTGACGAACAGGATCAGCAGGCCGGCGACGGCGTCGCCCTTTACGAATTTCGAGGCGCCGTCCATCGAGCCGTAGAAGTCGGCCTCGGTCGCGACTTCGACCCGGCGCGCCTTGGCTTCCTCGGGGGTGAGCAGCCCGGCGTTGAGATCGGCGTCGATCGCCATCTGCTTGCCCGGCAAGGCGTCGAGGGTGAAGCGTGCCGACACTTCGGACACACGCCCGGCGCCCTTGGTGATGACGACGAGGTTGATGATCATCAGCACGAAGAAGACGAACAGGCCGACGACATAATCGCCGCCGATCAGCACCTGCCCGAAGGCTTCGATGACATTGCCCGCCGCGTGCGTGCCTTCGTGGCCGTGGACGAGCACGACCCGCGTCGAGGCGACGTTCAGCGCGAGACGGAACAGCGTCGCGAGCAGCAGCACGGTCGGAAAGGACGAGAAGTCGAGCGGTTTGGACGCCTGCAGCGCGACCATCAGGATCAGCAGGCTGATCATGATGTTCGCGACGAAGCTGATGTCGAGGATGATCGGCGATACAGGGATCACCATCAGCGCGACGAGGATCAGCATCGCCGCGGGCAGCGCGGCGCCGGTGGCGACGCGCAGCACGCCGCGCGGGGTCAGCCCGCCGATCATGCGCTACCTCCCAGCGACGCAAGGCGCCGATAGGCGCTTGCGGCGAAGTCCATCGACAATTTCTTGGGCATGGGCTGAATATCCATCATCGGAAGCGGCGGGCGGTTTCCGCCATTTGCGCCGCTCGCGCTGGCCATCTGCATGCGCCAGCCCGAAGACGGCGCGGGCATCCCCGGCATCATGCCGGGGCCGCCGTCCTGATCGAGCTTGGCGCGGAAAAATTCGCGGATCTCGCCGAGGCTGCGCATGCTGCCGTCGGCGTTATAGAAGACGGGGCGGTTCGCCGCCGCGGCGTCGGGCATCATCGTCGCGCCCGGCAGGTCGGGATTGTCCGACCAGGCGCCGAGGAAGCGCGCGGCGCCCGCCGAGCCGAGAAAATGGGCGAGATACAGATCGACCGGTTCGGCGGCGCGGCCGATGCGGCCTTCGATATAGTCCCGATTGTCCGAGGTCAGCGCTGCGGCCATGTTCGACGCGGCGACGGGGTCGTCGCGGAGGCCGAGAATCTGGTCGCGGAGCATCGGGTCAGCAATGCTGAGGCGTCCCGAGGCGTCCTGGCCGATCGCATTGGCGGCCCAGCCGAGCCCGTGGTCGGCGCCGTGGCGGCGCAGCGTCGCGAGCCAGGTCTGCTTGGTGAACTGATAGAGACCGCGGGCGGAAGAGGTCGATGCCTTGGCGGTCGGATTGAAACGGCTCTCGACCCGCGCGACATCGACCAGATAGTCGAAATCGACCCCGGTGCGCGCCGATGCATTCTGCACCGCGTCCATGACGGGGACGGGGCGCGCCGCCGGTGTCAGTGAAGGGTTGATCGGGTTCATGCCGTTGGTTCCGCTGTTTCAGCAAAGGCTGACTCGGAAGACCAAAAGCAATCATCGTGCCATTTTCCGGAAACTCACCGGAACATACGACTTATCAATAGTTTAGGGCGAAACCCTGGTGATGCCCGATCCCGCGGATCTGGTGATTTGCGTCAATCCTCTGACGCGTCCATTCCTTGAGGACGTTGACGCGGATCGCGGCGGCTTCGAGTTGCGCGAGCGTTTTGGTGATCAGCGTCCGCGCCTGCGCTTCTTTGCCCGCAGGGATCGCCGTGCCGCGAAACAGGATCACCGCGGTCGCGAGCTCCTCAGTCGCGGCGATGATCGCGCCGGCATCCTGCCCGTCGAGCGCGCCGACGAGGATATCCAGTTTCGTCTGAACGGTCTCGAGCGGCATTATCCCGTGCGTCCCTCGGCATAGCGGAGCATCGCGAGCGCGATATTCTTGGCGTCGGCGCGGTAGGTGCCCTCGGCGATCGCGGCGCGCAGCGACGCAATGCGCGCGGCGTCGATCGGCGGCGCCTGCGCCGCGAGGTCGCTGGCGAGACGGATCAATTTCGCGCCGGGAACGGTGTCGGACGCCGGCGCGCGCGTCGGGACGGCGTTCGCCGCCTCCGCGCTGCCCGCGATCTTGCGCACGGGAGTGATGCGGGTGATTCCACCCACCGGCCCGATCTTGCTGTCTCCCGACATGGCTGCCTCCATTGTGCCTCGTCAGAAAATCGACAGAGGCGTCTCACAGGCGTTTAACGACAGGTGCTTCGGGGGATTAAGGGTCAGTTACCGAAAAAATGAAAAAGAAGCCCGGCGACGTCGGAAAGTCGACGCCGCCGGGCCAGTGGGGCTTAAATCGTCGGGGCTTGCCGTGTCAGGGCGTCAGTCCATCAGGCGCGCACGGCCGGGGCCGGTGACCACGGCGCTCATCAAGTTCTTGGGGTCATTGCCGCGCAGCGCGATCGTCTCGCCGACACGGCCGTCCTGGGTCGCAACGGCCGAATAGCTGACCGAAAAGCTCTCGGTCTCGATCGAAACGCGCACCGCATCGCCGCGCCGGATCGCCGGGGTCGAGGCGGGCGCGGCAAAGCCTGCCGGTGTTGCGGTCGCGCCGACCGGCGGCGTCATCGGAACGCGCAGCCGCCAGCCCAGCGACGCGCAGCGGACCGCGAGTGTCTGGGCATCGATCGCGGCGACGGTCGCCTGCTCGGGACAGCGCGCCAGCTTGATGCGGCGGTCGATCGGGGTCGCGGTGCGGCCCATGCTGTTCGCGGCCATCTGGGTCAGCGCGTCGATCGTCTGCCAGTCCTCGGTCGCCTGCTGCGCATTGGCGGCGGGGAGGGCGATCAGGGGCGCGGCGATGCACAAGGCAAATCTGCGGGTCATGTCGGAAATCCTTGTTGGTCCAAATTGGCCGCGAAAATCGGGCGCGAACCGAATTGCAGGATGCGTGCCAATTGCGCTCTGCCGCGGCTTTGCGGGGATCGCCGGCCGGGCACGTCAATCTTTTGACTGGCGGCGGGTCGAGGTTGTTCCAGTCGAGCCCCGTGACCGCACAACCTGATGTAAAATAAAGATAAATTGATTCTGGCACGGCCATTGCATCAGGCCTTGGTGTTTTTCCGCGCGTCCGGGTCGTCCCGGTCCGGACCCCGGCGAAAGGATTTGAGATGGCAACCGAGAAGCTCTTTGGCTTGCACGCGACGGCGCTCCAGCTGCGCAGCCAGCGGATGATGATGCTCGCGTCGAACATCGCCAATGCCGCCACGCCCAATTACAAGGCGCGCGACCTCGATTTCTCGAAGGCGCTCGACCTCGCCCAGCAGGGCGCGTCGACCGGCGGCGCGATCGAAGGCGCCACCGCCTATCGTGTGCCGGTCCAGCCCTCGCTTGACGGCAACACCGTCGAAATGTCGACCGAGCAGACCGCCTATGCCGAGAACGCGCTCGCCTATCGGTCGAGCCTCGCCTTCCTCAACGGCCGCATCAACACGCTGTCGCGTGCGATCAAGGGCGAATGACCATGAACGGCAATTTCTCGGTCTTCGATATCAGCGGGCGCGCCATGTCGGCGCAGCTCGTCCGCCTCAACACCACGGCGTCGAACCTCGCCAATGCGGGCACCGTCGCGGGCAGCGAGGCCGAGGCCTTCCGCTCGATGAAGCCCGTGTTCCGCACCGTCATGGATGCCCAGGGCCGCGCGACCGTCCAGGTCGACCAGGTTACGACAAGCAAGATGGCGCCTTCGAAGCGCCACGACCCGTCGAACCCGCTTGCCGACAAGGACGGCAATGTGTGGGAGGCCGCGGTCGATAGCGCGGCCGAGCTGGTCGAGATGGTCGAGACCGCGCGCCAGTATCAGAACAATGTCCAGGTCCTGGAAACCGCAAAGGGCCTGATCAACGAGACGCTGCGGTTGGGACAATGAGCATGGCCGTTACCAGCATCCAGAACCAGTATCAGTCGTTCACTCCAACGAAACTGAAGGGGCAGCAGCTCGACCAGAGCGACTTCCTGCGCCTGATGACGGCGCAGCTGTCGCAGCAGGATCCGTTCAATCCGATCGACAACCAGGAGATGGTTGCCCAGATGGCGCAGTTCTCGAGCCTGGCCGGGGTCAGCGAAACCAACACCACGCTGAAAAGCATTGCCGAACAGCTCGCGGCGCAGACCGCGCTGCTCAAGGACATCAAGGCGGCGCAGACCGCGCAGACCCCCGGCACACCGACCACCTAATCATACCGCAGGAAGGATAATCTCATGTCGTTCTATACTTCGCTTTCGGGCCTCAAGGGCGCCCAGACCGACATGTCGGTCATCTCGAACAATATCGCGAACGCCAACTCGATCGGCTTTAAGCGCAGCAAGGCGACCTTTGGCGACATCTTTGCCTCGTCGCCGACGCAGGCGACGAAGACCGTCGCCGGCCAGGGCCAGCGCCTGATCGGGATCGCCCAGCAGTTCACGCAGGGGTCCTACGAGACGAGCGAAAAGACGCTCGACCTCGCGATCGTCGGCGAAGGTTTGTTCGTCGTGAAGGGCGATCCGCCGCGCGAGCAGGTGACTTATACGCGCAACGGTGCGTTCAGCCCGACCCCCGGCGGCAATATCGTCGACTCGACGGGCCAGAAGCTGCAGCTGCTCCCCGTCGATGCGAACGGCAACGTCACCGATCGCACGCTTGCGGGCATGCAGGACTTCGTTCTGCCGACCGGCGCGCCGTCGGACCCGACCTCGTCGCTGATCAACGTTTCGATCGGCCAGGACGGCCTCGTCACCGCGACCTTCGCGAACGGCGAAGACCAGGTGCTCGGCAAGGTCGCGATGGCGACCTTCCCGGCGATGGAAGGTCTGCGTCCGATCGGCGATGCCCATTGGCAGTCCACCGGCGAAAGCGGCCAGCCGAGCATCGACGCGGCGACGAACGGCCCGATGGGGGCGATCCGCTCGGGCGCGCTCGAACGCTCGAACGTCGATATCACCGAGGAACTGGTGATGCTGATCGGCGCGCAGCGCAACTTCCAGGCGAACGCCAAGGCGATCGAGGGCGCGTCCACGCTGACCCAGACGATCATCAACATGCGCACCTGAGACTGACGATTAGCCGCCTGCCGGGAGCATCAAGATGGACCGCCTCATCTACACCAGCCTGACCGCGATGCGGGGCAGCATGGCCCGGCAGACGGCGATCGCCAACAATCTCGCCAACGCCCAGACCCCGGGCTTTCGCGCCGACATGGCCGAGGCCCAGTCGCTGTGGCTGAACGGGACCGGCTTCAACACGCGCGCTGTCGCCTCCCAAGAGGTGCTCGGTTCCGACATGAAGGCGGGCACCGTTACCGAGACGGGGCGCGACCTCGACGTCGCGATGCAGGGCGACGCCATGCTCGTCGTCCAGGCGAAGAATGGCGAGGAAGCCTATACCCGCCGCGGCGACCTGCAGCTGGCGCCGAGCGGACTGCTGACCACCGGCGACGGCAGCCCCGTTCAGGGGACGCAGGGTCCGGTGACGATCCCCCCCGCCGATTCGATCAGCATCGACAGCGAGGGCCGGATCTGGGTCGTGCCGGCCGGCGGCGATCCGCAGAGCCCGCAGGAGGTCGACCGGCTGCGCCTTGCGAGCCCCGTCGGCTCGGATGTCGTCAAGGGCCTCGACGGTCTTTTCCGCGTCAAGGGCGGCGGGATCCTTCCCGACGATCCCGAGGCGCGCCTGATCACGCGTTCGATCGAGGGATCGAACGTCGCCGCAACCACCGCGCTCGTCGACATGATCGAGGCGAGCCGCAGCTGGGACACGCAATTGAAGATGATCACCGACGCGCGCGACATGGACAGCGCGACGGCCAATCTGATGCAGCTGCCCCGTTAAGGAGAATGTAAGATGAGCTTTGGAGCCCTTCACGTCGCACGGACCGGTCTGGATGCCCAGGGCTTCCGGATGCAGGTGATCGCGAACAACCTCGCCAACGTGAACACCACCGGGTTCAAGCGCGACCGTGCGAGCTTCGAGACGCTGAGCTATCAGATGATGACGCAGCCGGGCGCACCCTCGTCGGCGGAGAACCGCTACGCGACCGGCCTCAATCTCGGCACCGGCGTCGCGCTTGCCGGCACCGCGCGCATCGACACGCAGGGAAGCTTCGCGACCACGGGCAACGGCCTTGACGTCGCGATCGACGGCGCCGGCTATTTTCAGGTCCAGATGCCCGACGGCCGTATCGGCTATACCCGCGCGGGCAATTTCGGCCGCGCTGCCGATGGCACGGTCGTGACCTCGGACGGCAAGCCGGTCCAGCCGCAGATTCAGATTCCCGAAGATTCGACCGCGGTTTCGATCGGCGCCGACGGGACCGTCTCGGCAACGACGCCTGACGGGACGATCACCGAACTTGGCCGCATCGAGATTGCGCGCTTCGCCAATCCGGCGGGGCTGCAGGCGATCGGCAACAATCTGCTCGTCGAGACGCAAGCCTCGGGCGCGCCGCAAGTCGGCGGCGCCGGCGAGGAAGGCCGCGGCTCCCTGCGGGGGGGCATGCTCGAGGGGTCGAACGTCAACGTCGTCGAGGAACTTGTCGACATGATCGAGACGCAGCGGGCTTATGAGGTCAATTCCAAGATGATCTCCGCCACCGACGAGATGATGAAAAATGCCGCGCAGACTCTCTAAGCTGGCGTGCATGGGCCTGGCCCTCGCTGCGGCTCCGGCCGCCGCGAAGGACAAGGTCGCGCCCGACGCCTTTTCGGTGTCGCTGCCCGCGCCGCCGCCGGCTCCGCCGGCGAACGGCTCGATCTTTCAGGGCGGCTATACCCCGCTCACCTCGGGCGGGCGCGCGGGGCAGGTCGGCGACATCATCACGATCCAGCTCGTCGAGCGCACCGCCGCGACCAAGAGCAATGCGGCGAACATGGGACGCGACGGCAGCATCGGGCTAACCCCGCCGGCGACCGGCCCGCTGTCGCTGTTCAACCCCAGCGACGTCGGCGCGAGCGGCACCCAGACCTTCAAGGGCAAGGGCGACGCGTCGCAATCGAACGCGCTGTCGGGCGAGGTCAGCGTGACCGTCGCCGCGGTCTATCCGAACGGCACGATGCTGGTGAAAGGCGAGAAATTGCTGACGCTCAATCGCGGCGACGAGCGCGTCCAGATTTCGGGCATCGTCCGCGCGATCGACGTCAGCCCCGACAACCGCGTCCTGTCGACCCGCGTCGCCAACGCCAACATCCGATACGTGGGCAAGGGCGAGATTGCGCGCGCCAGCAAGCAAGGCTGGCTGCAGCGCTTCTTCTCGATCATCAGCCCGTTTTAAAGAGGATATTCCAGTGACCAAGCGTCCGACCCTCATCGCCCTGATCGCGCTCTTTCTGGCGAGCTTCGTCTTCGCGTCGCCGGCGCACGCCGAGCGGATCAAGGACATGGGCCAGTTCCAAGGCCTGCGCGCCAACCAGCTGACCGGCTATGGCATCGTCGTCGGGCTTGCGGGCACGGGCGACAACAGCCTCGACTATTCGACGCTGGGGATGAAGGGCGCGGTCTCGCGCTTCGGCCTCACCCTGCCGGCAGGGGTCAATCCGGCGCTGAAGAATGCCGCGGCGGTGATGATCACCGCCGAACTGCCGCCCTTCGCCAAGCCCGGCCAGCGCCTGGACGTCACCGTCTCGGCGATCGGCAAGGCCAAGAGCTTGCGCGGCGGCACGCTCGTCCTCGCGCCGCTCTATGGCGCGGACGGACAGATTTACGCGATGGTGCAGGGCAACCTGGTCATCGGCGGTCTGGGCGTCGACGCCGCCGACGGTTCGAAGCTGACGGTCAATGTGCCGTCGAGCGGACGGATCGCCGGCGGCGCGACCGTCGAGCGCGCCGTCGATACCGGCTTCGCGACCACCGACCAGCTGACCTTCAACCTGCACCAGTTCGACGCGACCAACGCGCGCAACGTCGCCGACGCGATCAACCAGGCGATCCCCGGCACGGCGGTGATGCTCGACGGCGCCAGCATCGCGATCCGCGCTTCGGGCGGCGGCGACGACCGCATGCGCCTGATGTCCCGAATCGAGAATCTGTCGGTAATCCGCGCCGAACCGCCGGCGAAAGTCATTGTTAATGCCCGCACCGGAACGGTCGTTATTAACGGCGCGGTCCGCGTCGGCACCGCGGCGGTGTCGCAGGGCAAGCTCACCGTCTCGATCAAGGAATCGCCGACCGTCGTGCAGCCCGCGCCGTTCAGCCGCGGGGAAACCGCGGTGGAACAGTCGAGCGATATCGGTGTCGAAGAGGAATATCGGCCGATGATCATGGTGAAGCCGACCGCCTCGCTGTCCCAGCTCGTCGATGCGATCAATCGCATGGGCGTTCCTCCCGGCGACCTTGTCGCCATCCTCGAAGCGCTGAGCCAGGCCGGCGCGCTGACTGCAGAACTGGTGATCATATGACGACGCCTGTCTCTTCGATCGGATCGACGACCCCGGCCCCCGCGGCTGCAGGCGGTGGCGACGGCGGCCTGCGCAAGGCGGCCGAAGCCTTCGAGGCCGTGATCCTGCGCCAGCTAATGTCCTCAATGCGCCAGGCAAAGCTCGGCGACGACATCTTCGGATCGAGCGCCACCGACAATTTCCGCGAAATGGCCGACGCGCGCACCGCCGACAGCATCGCCGCAATGCGCCAGTTCGGCATCGCCGACATGGTCGAACGCCAGTTCCGCGGCCTCGGCAACGCGACCGGCTTCAAGGGCGGAGACGCGCAGTGAGCGACCTTCTCGGCATCGGTTACACGGGGCTGCGCGCCTATTCGAAGGCGCTGTCGACCATCGGCGACAATATCGCCAATGCGCAGACGCCGGGTTATGCACGGCGCCGGCTCGACCTCACCGAGGTCCCCGGCGGCAGCAACATGGTGCTCTATCGCGGCAGCATCACGCCCGGCGGCGTCGACATCAAGGGCGTCGTGCGCTCGGTCGACCAGTGGCTGATCGCCGATGCGCGTATCTCGTCGGGCGACAGCGAGCGCGCCGCGGCGAAGCTCGACTGGATGAACCGCGTCGAAAGCGCGCTCAGCGACGACAGCAACGGCATCAAGACCGCGCTCACCAAGCTTTACACCACCGCCGACCAGCTGACCGCCGATCCGTCGAACCCGACGCTGCGCGCGCAGTTCCTGCAGGCGGCGAGCGATATCGCTGCGGGTTTCCAGACCGCCGCCAATCGGCTGAACAGCCTGTCCGAAGGCGTGTCGGCCGCGGCGACTGCCGGGGTTTCACAGTTCAACACCAACTTGGGCGCGCTGGAACAGGTCAACCTTGGCCTGCGCAAGGCGCGCGAGGGGACCACCAACCAGGCGGCGCTGCTCGACGAACGCGACCGCCTGCTCGACCAGCTTTCGTCGCAGGCGGGGGTCAGCGCGACCTTTGACAGCCATGGCGCGGTGACGCTGCGCGCGACCGGCAGCGGCGATATGCTCGTGGGCGGCGGCGTCGTGACGCCGATCGCGATGACGACCGCAGCCGACGGACGCATCTCCTACACGCTCGGCGGCTCGCCCTTCGCGAATGCGACGGGTTCGCTCGCCGGCTATGCCGAGGCGTCGAACCATATCGCCGACCAGCGCGCCGGGCTCGACACCAAGGCATCGCAGTTCGCGGCGCAGATCAATACGGCGCATCAAGCGGGCCTCGATGCCAATGGCAATCCCGGCCAGCCGCTGTTCACGGGGACGACCGCCGCGACGCTCACCGCGACAACGCTGACCCCCGCCCAGGTCGCGGCCGCGACGTCGACGTCGACCAACGGCAATATGCTTGCCTTCGGCGCGATGCGCGGCGCGAACGATCCCGAGGCGACATGGTCGAGCCATCTCGCGACGCAGGCGCAGGCCACGGCGTCTGCGCGTGCGCAGGATGCCGCCGCAACGACGCGCGCCGACGGCGCCGCCGCCGCGCGCGACAATGTGAGCGAGGTCAATCTCGACAATGAAGCGGCCGAGCTGCTGCGTTTCCAGCAGGCCTATTCGGCGGCCGCGCGCACGATCCAGGTCGCGCGCGAGACGATGCAGACGCTGCTGAGCTCGCTCTAGGGCGGTGGAGCAATGGAGTATGAGCCATGATTAACGCCGTTGGCAATCGCATGACCCGCGAGATCGCGCGCCAGTCCAAGCTGGCCGACGCGCTCGAGCGCGTGCAGATCCAGATTTCGACCGGCAAGCGGCTCCAGCGCATGTCCGACGATCCCGCCGCCGCGCGCCGCATCGCAACGATCGGCACGGCGCAGGCCAGCATGACAACCTGGCAGGCGAACATCAAATCGGCCGAGGCGCAGGTGTCGCAGGCGAGCGGCGTGCTCAAGTCGACGAGCGACCTGCTTGCGCGCGCGCAGGAGCTGACGCTGTCGGCCTCGAACGACACGCTGAACCCGGCCGACCGCGCGACGGTCGCCGCCGAACTCAATGCGATCGCCGACGAGATCGACGGCCTGGCCGCGACCCGCGATTCGAACGGCGAATCTTTGTTCGCTTCGGGCGCCGCGCGCGTCGTCCGCTTCGATGCGGATGTCAGTTTTGCGCCGGTTCAGTCGGCGACGACCGCCTTTGTCGTCGGGGGCAATGCGCTGTCGACCAGCCTCCGCGATGCGGCGACTGCGGTCGCGACCGGCAACAAGGCCGGAATCGGCACCGCGCTTACCGGCATCAGTGCAGCGATCACGCATGTCGCCGACCAAAATGCCGCGCTCGGCCTGGCGGCCGGCCGGCTCGAGCGGATCGGCGACAGCCTTTCGTCGCGCGGCATCGAAGTCGCCGACGAGCGCAAATCGATCGAGGACACCGACCTCGAGACCGCGATCGCGCAGCTCAATGCGCAGGATCTGACCCTCGGCGCCGCGCAGGCGGCCTTCGCCAAGATCAACCGGCAGACTTTGTTCGATCTTTTGCGCTGAGCCGCTCAATTTCCCGGGCGTGCTGCCGTTAAGCATAGGGACGTCCTTATTTTCCCGGGGCTGCCGGTGTTCCGACCGGGCCCCAATGGAGTTGCCTGCGCATGTTTCCCGTAATCGGCATCGTCGTCTTGATCCTGCTGGTGTTCGGGGGATTCGCGCTTACGGGCGGCAACCTCGGCCCCGTCATGCACGCGCTGCCGCACGAAATGCTGATCATCGGCGGCGCCGCGGTCGGCTCGCTGATCATCGGCAATTCGGGCGCCGACCTGAAGGCGCTCGGCGGCGGCCTGGCAAAAGTGTTCAAGGGCCCGGCCTATAAGAAGCAGGACTATCTCGACGTCATCCTGCTCGTGTCGACCCTGATGAAGATGATGCGCACCGACGGGCCGGTCGCGGTCGAACCGCATATCGAGGATCCGAAAAGCTCGCCGCTGTTCCAGCAATATCCGAAGCTGCTCAAGGACGACACGCTGATCCACCTGATCTGCGACACGCTGCGCCTCGTCGTCGTGTCGTCGGGCACGCTCGACCCGCACGCGGTCGAGGATGTGATGGACAATGCGCTGAAGAGCCACCGCCATCACGCGATGAAGCCCGCCGACGGCCTGCAGAATCTGGCCGACGCCTTGCCCGCGCTCGGCATCGTCGCCGCGGTGCTCGGCGTCGTGAAGACGATGGGTTCGATCGACAAGCCGCCGGCGATCCTCGGCGGCATGATCGGCTCGGCGCTGGTCGGCACCTTTCTCGGCGTGCTTCTGGCCTATGGCCTCGTGGGCCCCTTTGCGACGCGCGCGAAGGCGGTGATCGAAAGCGACGCTGCCATCTATCATACGGTCAAGCAGCTGATCATCGCGTCGCTCCATGGTCATCCGCAGCCGCTGGTGATCGAGGCCGCGCGCTCGGGCGTCGACCACCACAACCAGCCGAGTTTCGCCGAAGTCTTCGATGGCATGAGGGGCCGCTAAGGTGGCTGCGCGTCCGAACCTTGTCCGCCCGATCATCATCAAGAAGATCGTCGAGGAAGGCCATGGCGGTCACCACGGCGGCGCCTGGAAGGTCGCCTATGCCGATTTCGTGACCGCGATGATGGCCTTCTTCCTGCTGATGTGGTTGCTCGGCGCGACGACCGAGAAGCAGCGCAAGGCGCTCGCCGACTATTTCGCGCCGACGCTGATCAAGACCAAGACCGACGCCGCGGGCGGATCGGGACTGTTCGGCGGCGATTCGATCGTGTCGGCAGACAAATATCCGAACCGCGCGGGCCAGACGGGCTCGCGGTCGCTGACCATCCCCAAGGATGCCGTCGGCGGGCCGAAAGAAGCGGCGGGGCGCGAACGGGAAAAAGAGAAGTTCGCGCAAGTCGCGAAGTCGATGATGGACCGCGTGATGAAGAAGGGCGACCTCAAGCGGCTCGCCCGCAACCTGCGCTTCACCGTCACGACCGAGGGTATGCGCATCGACGTTGTCGACGATGCCGATTATTCGATGTTCGTCATGGGGACCAGTCAGCTGACCCCTGCGGGCGCGAAGCTGTTCAGCGAAATCGCCAAGCCGATCGCCGAGACGCCGAACCAGGTGATGATCCGCGGGCATACCGACGCCACGCCCTGGTCGGCCAAGGCAGGCATGAACAACTGGCGCCTGTCGGTCGACCGTGCCGAGGTCGTTCGCAACTTCCTGGAGTATCGCGGAGTCGCCGGCGAGCGCTACGCCCGCATCGAAGGGGTGGCCGATCGCGAGCCCTATAACCCCGCCGACCGATTCGATCCACGCAATCGCCGCATTTCCATCACGCTCGGCTGGCGGGTCGATAACGAAAAATAGTGCCAATCTGGCAGTATTGAAAATCGTTAATGGCGCAATTCCAGCAGCATTGCTGCCAATCTGGCAATAACGCTTTGTTTTCAGTGACTTGTGTAAGTTTGGATAAGCTTTCGTTTACCATTTTCCTCAATCTCTGTGCCCATCGAAAGCGCCATGGGGGGCGTGGTGGAGACGACAATGACCGAGGTGGGGCAGAACAAGACGGACGCGTCGGCGCTGGAGGCGCTGATCATCGGGCACAGCCCGGCGGTGGTCCGCCTGCGCGAAATGATCCGGCGGGTTGCCCGCTCGAACGCTTCGGTCATGCTGTGCGGTCCCTCGGGATCGGGCAAGGAACTCGTCGCCCGCGCCATCCACGACGAAGGCGTCCGCTCGGCCAAGGCCTTCTCCGCGATCAACTGCGGCGCCATCCCCGGCGAACTCATCGAATCCGAACTCTTCGGGCATGAAAAGGGCAGTTTCACCGGCGCCCATGCCCGCCGCATCGGCCATTTCGAGGCGAGCGAGGGCGGCACGCTCTTCCTCGACGAAATCGGCGACATGCGTTTCGACATGCAGGTCAAGCTACTTCGTGTGCTCGAAGACCGGACGATCGTCCGCGTCGGCAGCAGCGACATGAAGGCGGTCGACGTCCGCGTCATATCGGCCACGCACCAGGATCTGGGCGTGGCGATCGCCGACGGCCGCTTCCGCGAAGACCTGTTTTTCCGTCTCGGCGTCGTCGTGGTCCAGGTCCCGAGCCTTGCGGATCGCGTCGAGGACATTCCTGCGCTGATCCGCCACTTCCAGCGCAAGATGCCGGCCGACGCCAAGTGCCGCTTTGACGAGGCCGCCATGGCCCTGCTCATGCGGCACCGCTGGCCCGGCAATGTCCGCGAGCTTCGCAACTTCGTGGAGCGCGCCAGCGTTCTGCAGGGTGGCGAGACGCTCGGCGCCGACGACGTCCTGATCCTCTTGAACCCCACCGCAGCGCTGGCGCCGCGTCCGGCCGGCCCGGCTACAGGGCCCGCCAGCGGCGACGATGCGGCGGCGGCGATGCCCTTCGCCAAGGCGCCGGCCCCTGGCCGCCCGATCGACCTCAAGCGCGAGATCGAGACGATCGAGCTCGAACAGATACACAATGCCCTCGACCTTGCCGACGGCATCATCTCGGAAGCCGCGCGTCTGCTGACGCTGAAGCGGACGACGCTCATCGAAAAGATGCGCAAATATGGAGTTCAGCAGCAGGCCGCCTGAAAACTACCCCACGAGTTTCGGCGCCGCTGAATCGGCACCGGTCGCATCATTCCCTCTGTCGCCTGTCCCCACTTTTGGCGGCAGCGGGGAAGCGGCCGGTGCCGAACCCTTTTTGGGGATTCGCACAGAGCGGGAAAACTTACTGGCGGATCTGGCGCCAGGCCGAGCTGACGGTGACGATCCCGCCGAGCAGTTCGTCGAGCTCGTCGGCGTTGTTGGCCGCAACCGCGTCGTCGAGCTTGCGGCGCATGCTGCGATAGACGCGCGCCAGCGCGATGGCGACATCGCCGCCATTTTCATGGTCGAGGCCGACGTCGAGGCTGATCAGGATCGAGCGTGCGCGGTGGGCGGGCTCGGTCGCGGACACGCGCTGCCCCTGGCGCACCATCGACGCGAGCACGCCCACCGCCGTCTCCAGCTCGTCATAGAGCATGGTGACGAGCTCGATCGGGTCGGACGACATCGCCCGGCTCTCGTTCTGCAATCGGCGATAATGTCCGGCGGCGCGGACGGTGGTGGCGGTGGCGGGCATGGTCGTCGGCATCAATCGTTGTTCGAGTTGGTCCACATCTTGATCTGTTGCTCAAGATAGGCCTGGGTTGCCTTGAAGGCGTTCAGCTTGACGTCGAGCGCGCTATATTGTTTCTCGAGCCGCGCCTTGTAGGCGGCTTCGCGCACCTCGACCTTTTCGAGTTCCTTCGACAGCGACGTGCCCTTGTCGGCAAGCGATTTCTCGACGCGGCCGATCGTGCCGTCGGTGGCGATCGCCTTGTCGCGGATCGCATCGAGCAGGCCCGCGATGCCCGGATCGGTGGTCGCGTTGTGCGTGCCGTCGCGCAGCGGATTGAACAGCCCCTCGACCGCGCCGGCATCGGCTGCCAGGACCGCATCGAGCTTGACCTTGTCGACGGTCAGCGTGCCGTCCTTGGCGGTCGAAATGCCGATATCGGACAGTCGGCCGATGCTGCCGTGGCTCGTCGCGACCTTGGTGACGAGGCCCTGCAGCTCGCGCTCGAGTTCGCGCAGCCCCGTCGTGACGCCCGAAAGCTTCGATGCCGCCTGCAGGCTCTTCTTCACCTGGTTATAGACGTCGACGAAGTCGCCCACCGTCTGCTTGATCAGGTCGAGCGGGCGGCTGGCGCCGAGGTCGACCGGCTGGCCGGGCGCGGCCTTCTTTAACGTCAGCGAGACGCCGGGTACGACGTCGTCGATCGTGTTCGACGCGCGGCTGAAGGCGACGCCGTCGAGCGTGAATTCGGCATTGGCGGCGCTCTGGCCGACCGACAGCCCGCCATCGGTCGCAAAGGCGCTGAGGCCCGGATCGGCGCCGCTGTCGGCGGTCAGCGTGAAGGCGTTGGCGGCGCCCGTCGCGCCCTTCAGGATGATGCGGCTGCCGCCCTGATCGGCGATGATCGAGGCGGTAACGCCCGCGCCGCTGGCGTTAATCGCGGTGGCGAGCCCTTCGAGGCTGTTGTTCGTGCTGCCGACGGTGATCGTCTTTTGGACGCCATTGACGGTCAGCGTCATCGTGCCGGTGCCGATCGCCGCGGTCTTGTCGGCGACGACGCCCGAATAGCTGCTCTGCGCGCGGGCGAGGGTGTTGACGACGATCGTCGCGGCGAATTTGTCGGCCTGCAGGCCCGCGCGGGCGGTGGCGGTGAGGACGCTTTCGTCGGACACCGTCGGCTTGCTGCGCAGCGAGCCGTCCGAAATCATCTGTTCGAGCGAGTCGGCGAAGCCGACGAGGTCCGATCGCGCCTGCGACACCGCGCTGATCCGCGCCGTGTTCGCGGTCACCAGCCCGCTGATCCGCGACACCTTGGGGTCGCGCGAGGCCGACGCCAGGTCGCTGACCAGCTTCGCGATGTCGATTCCCGACCCGGCGCCGAGCGAAGAAGCGATAGATGTGACCATGGAAAATATCCTTCGCACATCTTAACGGCCCGAATTCGCGGGCCTTAAGCGCGGTTCAGAATTAGTTTTCCGTCCGTTTTGGCTCGCCGAAACAGCGCCTAAACCTTGCGGCCCTCGGGGTCGAAACGGTGCGATGGCGGAACGTCGACCGACGGCTGGCTCTGACCTTCGGCGACCATGCGCTCAAGCTGGAATACGAACGCCAGGACGGTCGCGACCGCGACGAACAATTCCTCGGGAATCGTACGGCCGGCGCGCGCGGTGAAGTAGATGGCGCGCGCGAGCTGCGGATATTCGAGGATCGGCACCTGGGCGCCGCGGGCGAGTTCGCGGATCGACAGCGCAACCTCGCCGCGGCCGCGCGCAACCACGACCGGCGCGGCGTCCTGACCGGGGCGATAACGAAGCGCGACCGAGAAATGAGTCGGGTTGGTGAGCACGACGGTCGCATCGGACACCGCCTTGCGCGCCGAGCCGCTGAGGATTTCGCGCGCGCGCTGGCGCTGCGCCTGTTTGAGTTCGGGGGCGCCGTCGGATTGGCGCGCCTCTTCCTTCACTTCCTGCTTGCTCATCATCAGGCGGCGGTTGCGCTGATACCATTGCGCGGGCACGTCGATCAGCGCGATAATGACGAGCCCGCCCGCCATCGCGAGCATCGCATGACCGATCGCCTTGCCCGCGAGTCCGATCGCGCCTTGCAGATCGGCCTGCGCCATCGACATGATCGCAGGCAGGCTGCGGGTGACGAGCCAATAGCCGATCGTGCCGAGCAGCAGCACTTTCGCGAGCGATTTGAAAAGTTCGATCAGCCCCTGCGCGCCGAACATGCGCTTGACCCCGGCGAGCGGGCTCATTCGGTTGCCCTTGAAGGCGATCGCCTTGCCGCGCCAGCCGAGCGAGCCGAGCATCGCCGGAGCCGCGACGCTGGCGAGCAGCGCGAGCCCGAAGAGGGCGGCGAGCGGGAGCAGGATTTCGACGCCGTTGCGCATCACCGCCTCGGCGGGCGCGAAATGCGCGACATCGTCGGCGTCGAGGGTCAGCCCGCGCTTCAGCAACTCGCCGGCCGACTGGACAAGCCAGCCGCCCGCCGCGAAGAGCCAGCCGGCGCCCGCGAGCATCATCAGCGCGGTCGCCAGTTCGCGCGACATCAGCACATCGCCTTCGCGTGCCGAATCGGCCAATTTCTTGGCGGTTGGCTGTTCGGTCTTCTGGTCGCGTTCGGTGGTGCCCGCCATGGGTCAGCCCCCCGCCGCGACGGTGCGCGCCATGTCGAGCGCGTCGGACATGAAGCGCGCGAGCGCCTCGGCCATCGCCGGGGTCGCCATGCCGAGCAGCACGACGCCGGCGAGCAGCGTCGCGGGCAGGCCGACCGCAAACAGGTTCATCGCGGGCGCCGAACGGCCGATCACGCCCATGATCATCTGGACGAGGATCAGCACGAAGCCGACGGGCAGCGCGATGGTCAGGCCGGCGGCGAACATCAGGCTGCCGAAGCGCAAGATGCCTTCGATCGCGCCGAAGGAGGGAAAGGCGTTGCCCGGCGGCAGCGCGCTATAGCTGTCGACGATGATCTGGATGAGCGCCAGATGGCCGTTAGCGGCAAGGAAGATCGCGGTCGCGAGCATCGAGAGAAATTGCCCGACGACGCTGCTCGACGTGCCGCTCATCGGATCGACCATCGACGCGAAGCCGAGGCCCATCGCATTGCTGATCGCCTCGCCGGCAAGCAGCGCCGCGGCGAGCCCCATCTGGAGCACGAAGCCGATCGCGAGGCCGATCACGACCTCGCCGATGACGAACAGGAAGCCCGGGACCGAGACGATCCCTTCGGGCGGCAGCGTCATTCCCGAGGCCGCGACCGCGGGTACGCCGACCGCGAGCGCGATCACCAGCCGCAACTGGACGGGCACGTTCGCGGCGCCGAACACCGGCGCGGCGATGAACGCTGCGCCGGGCCGGATCATCCCCAGCATCCACAGCTGGAGCATCGCCTCGACATTCGGAATATCGGCGGGGTTCATCGGCGCCCAGACGGCCCTAGCGGACCAGATTCGGGATTTGCGCGTAGATGTCCTTGGTGAAGTCGGTGAGCAGCACGAGGATGCTGCTGCCGAAGATCGCAAGGCAGACCGCGGTGATGATCAGCTTGGGCACGAAGCTCAGCGTCTGTTCGTTGATCGAGGTCGCGGCCTGCACCATGCCGAGCAGCACGCCGACGATCAGAATCGGGATCAGGATCGGCGCGGAGGCGAGGGCGAGAACCCACAGCGACTGCTGCGCGACCCCGACGAAATAATCAGCTTCCATCGCGCTAGGTCCCAAATGACGAGGCGAGCGAACCCATCGTCAGCGCCCAGCCGTCGACCAGGACGAAGAGCAACAGCTTGAAGGGCATCGATATGATGTTCGGCGACAGCATCATCATGCCCAGCGACATCAGCGACGATGCGACGATCAAATCGATGATCAGGAAGGGCAGGAAGATCAGGAAGCCGATCTGGAACGCGGTCTTGAGTTCGCTGGTGACGAAGGCGGGCAGCAGGATCGAGAAGGGCACGTCCTTGGGGCTGGCATAGCTCGGTGCTTTCGCGATCTTTGCGAACATCATCAGGTCGGACCGGCGCGTCTGCTGCATCATGAAGCCGTGGAGCGCGTCGCCCGAGCGGGAAACCGCGGTGCCGATGTCGATCTGTTCCTGGCCATAGGGTTCGATCGCGACGCGGTTCACTTCGCTGATCACCGGCTGCATCACGAACAGCGAGAGAAACAGGCTGAGGCCGACGAGCACCTGGTTCGGCGGCGTCTGCTGGAGCCCGAG
Source organism: Sphingopyxis sp. H050 (assembly GCF_001468265.1). Classification (GTDB taxonomy): domain Bacteria; phylum Pseudomonadota; class Alphaproteobacteria; order Sphingomonadales; family Sphingomonadaceae; genus Sphingopyxis. The sequence goes on from NZ_LNRZ01000003.1 coordinate 32,758, forward strand.
CGCGTGGCGCAGGATCGACAGCACGATGATGATGCGCGTGAAGCTGGTCATCATGAGCAGCAGCGACGGCAGCACCGTCAGCAGGCTCATCAGGACGAGGATCTGGAGCGAGAGGCTCAAGGGGCGGCCGTTGCCGCCGATTTCCTCGACCGCGCGCGTCAACCCGCTCGCTTCCTGCGCCAGCGCGGGCGTCGCGGCGGCGAACAGCGCAATGCCGCCTGCTAGGGCGGCGCGGCGCAGCCAGCGATGGCGCAGCGAAAGGCTCTTAGCCGGCGTCTTAGCCGACATGGAAATCGCCCTGGCTGTTGTCGGCGAGGCGGGTGACATTGCCGCGCGAGACCGACAGCAGGATCTGTTGCCCGGCGAATTCGACGACCGCCAGCTTGGTGCCGGGGCCGAGCGGGAGCACGCCGATCATCTCGACCGGGCGACCTTGCTTGGGCGCCCCGCCGGTCAGCGGCACGCCCATCTGGACGCGCTTCCACAGCCACAGGCTGCCCCACGCCATGCCGCCGACGAGCGGCAGCAGGATCAGGAGGCGCAGAATATATTCGAGCATCAGGCCCTCCGGTCGAAACCGGCGATGCCGCGATCGGGCGCGACGACTTCGGCGATCTGGATGCCGTAGCGGCCGTCGACGCTGACGATCTCGCCTTTGGCGATCAGCGTGCCGTTCGCATAGATGTCGAGCAGCTCGTTCGCGGCGCGGTCGAGTTCGACGACGCTGCCTTCCGACAGCGACAGAAGATCCGCGAGCGTCATCGACGTCGAACCGACCTCGACCGACACGCGCAGCGACACGCCCGCGAGCAGGTCGAAATTGGGCGCGCCCGCGATGCTCTTGTCGCGCCGGTCGGCCCGGGGCGGTGCTTCGGCCATGTCAGTCATTGTCCGGTCCTTCTTCGATACGTTCGATCATGATCGCGGCGTTGCCATTGGCTTCGCCGATGCTGCCGGACGCAAAATTGCGGCCGGCGACGGTTACTGGAACATTGCGCGGAATGGTTAACGGAATGATATCGCCGACCTCCAAAGAGAGGAGTTTGACCAAAGAAATTTCGGGACGCGCCAGAACCGAGCGCACGGGGACGCGAACCGTCTTGAGCGCGCCGTTCAGGGTCGAGGTCCAGACGGGGTCGACCGCGGGCACATCGCGCATCTCGGGGACCGGTTCGGCGCCCGCGATGCCGCGCAGCGCGGCCTGCGGATAGGCGCAAAGGATCGTCCGCCCCTCGAACACGCCGCCGCGCAGCGTGAAGCGCTGGACGACCAGTTCGTCGTCGGCGCGCACGGCGGCGAGCTTCGACGGATCGCTGGTGACGCAGTCGAGTTCTGGCTCGAGCCCCGACTTCCACGCCGCGGCGAGCTGCATGCCCATGTCGCGGCCGAGACGCGCGGCGAACCGCTCTTCGGCGTCGGTCAGGTCTTCGCGTTCGCCGCCATTCTGCCCCTTGCCGCCATAGAAGATGTCGACGAGCTGGAGCACCAGCGGGCGGGTCGCGGCGAGCAGCACCGGGCCGCGGAGCGGCGGCGCATGATAGCGCCAGAACAGGCCCGGCGCGACTTCGCTGCACCAGTCGGCGAAGCGCATCTGGACCGTGGCCGAGCGTTCGACATTGACCGTCGGCGCGCCGAGCGCGCGGACGAGATCGCGCAGGCTGCGCGCGAACTGGTTGCCGACGCTGTCGAGGACCGGGAAGGCATAGCTGTCCTCGGACTTGCGCAGCAGCAGCGACGCCTTCGCGTCGGCGGCCTGCTTGGCCGAGGCATCCACGGGTTTGGGTTCAAGGCTCACTGGATCACCAGGCTCGTGAAATAGACATTGTCGACGCCGCCGAAGCCTTCCTTCTCGCGAAGGACGTCGTTGATCGCGTTGGTGAGCTGGCGCTGGAGCAATTGCTTGCCCTGCGACGTCGAGAGCAGCGCCGGATCCTGTTCGGCGAGCACCATCAGCACCGCCGAACGGATCGGCACCTGCTGGCGCTTGATGTTGGTGACGACCTTGCCGTCATAGAAGGTCGACAGGCTGATCCCGACCTGCAGGAAGCCCGAGCCGTCGGCGAGATTGGTGGTGAAGGCGTCGGGGATCGGGACGTAGGTGATCTCATATTTGCCGGGATCGACCTTGAACCGGTCGTTCGGGACCGAGACGGTGCCGACCTTCAGCGGGGCTTCGCCGCCGCCCTCGCCGCCTTCGGCCGCGGCGGCTTCCTCGCCTGAGCTGCGGGCGACGAGCTTGGGGTAATGATCTTCGGGCTTCGCTTCATGCGCGCCGCCGAGGCCGCCGCCCAGATAGATGCCCGCGCCGGCGCCCGCGCTGATCAGCGCGGTGCCGCCGATGCCCAGCACCAGCAGTTTCTTCATCTTGCCGCCCTTCTTGGGTTCGGCGCCTTCGGGGGCTTTTTCCTTGCTCATGGTCAGGTCCTTCCTGGTCAGGCAAAGCGGCCGCGGCGGTCCGCGGTGCGTTCGTCTAGGGTGGAGTCCGCCTGCTCGGCGGCGGTTTCGATCAGATGGCTGGTGTCGGGCGCGCCGCTGCGGCCCTGTCCCGGGTTTTGCTGCTGGCGGCCGGCTTCGGCCGGGGTGTGCGTCACCTGCGCATCGGCGACGCGGACGCCCTGCTGGCGCAGGTCCTCGACCAGGCGCGGCTGCGCGGCCGACACGATCGTCGCGGTCGCCTCATGCTGGGTGTCGAGGCGGACGGTCACGCCTTGGTCGCCGCTCAGCATCGACACGTCGAGGCGGCCAAGGTGACGCGGCATCAGGCGAAAGCTGATGTCGCCCTTGTCCGATTTGGTCGCCGCGATATCGGCGGCAAGCTGCGCGATCCACTGATCGTCGCTGGTCAGGTCGAGCGTGCGCTCGGCGACCGGCACGGCGCGGACGGCCTCGGCGAGCGGGGCGGCGCCCTGCAGATCGGGCTGCGCGAAGAGTATCGTCATCGAGGCAGCGACATCGACCGCCGGCTTGGCGGGCTTGGGTTCGATGGCGGCGAAGACGACCGTCTGCTGCGGCTGCGCGGCTTCGGGCTTGGCCGCGGCCAGCGGCTGCGGCATGGCCGCGCTCGCAGTGGCTTGGCGGCTCGTCGTCGGCGCAGCGGGCTTAGCCGCCTTTTCCGTGACAGGCTTGTCGGCGGCGGGCATCGCGGTGGCGACGATCGTCGCGGCGACGGGCGCTGCGACAATTTCGGCGACCAGCGGCGCGGCGGGCTGGACCGGCGCGGCTGCGGGTTCGCCGTCCGTCCCGGTTTCTGCGTCTGCGTCGGCCACGAGGGCAGGCTTGTGAGTGACGGGCGTCGCGGCCTTGAGCGGGGTCGCCACGGCGATCAGCAGGCTGGCGGCGGATGCGGCGTCGCCGGGCGCGGGAGCTGCGTCGGGTTTGGCCGAAGGCGCGGGCGTCTTGATCGCTGCCGTTTCGGGCGTGGCCGCCTCGACTGCAATTGCGATGCCGGGTTGGGGCAGGCCGAACAGCGCGGCGGCCGGCGGCGCCGGGGTGGCGGCCGGAGCGGGCAGCGCTGCGACGCCGGGCGTCGGCGGGACGTCAGCGGTCCCCGGTGCGGTAAGCTGGACCGTGAACGGATTGGCGGCGCCCGGTGTGGCGCCCGGGGTCTTCGGCAGGCTCGCGAACAGCTGTTCGAAGCCGCCGTCTTCGGGCGTGCCGTTCGCGGGGGCTGCGGTTCCGAGCGCCGCGAGGATCGAGGCGAGGCCGGTCTGCGCCGGGGTCTGGCTGAGCGCGCCCATCATGCCGCACCGCCGTCGAGCAGGCGCAGGCTCATCGCGCGGCGGCGATGCGGGCGGTTGGCGTCGGTGCGGCGTTCCAGCTCGACCTCGGCCGAACGGCGGCTGCGTTCATAGAGGCGCACGGCCGATTCTTCTTTCACCATCGCGCTCTGCGCGACGATGCCGGCTTCGTCGCGGCGCACGCTGGCGTTGACGAGCGGGGCCGCGAGATTTTCCTTGGCCATGTCGAGCCGCATGCCGAGTTCGCCGATCGTGTTGAGCGCGCGGCCGGCAATGGCGCCCTTGGCCATCGCGAGGTCGGCGCGCAGCGCTTCGAGGCGCTTCGACAGTTCGACCAGGCTCGCGAGCTCGCCGGTGGCGCGGGCGAGATTGGCTTCGGCCATCTGATGTTCGACGGTGCGCACGCGAATGATACGTTTGCGGCGTGCGGTGCGGGCGTTCATGCAGAATATCCTTCGATCAGGGCCTGGCGGGAATTTTCGAAATCGACCTGTGCGTTCGCGGGCTGCGAGACGAAGGCCAGCTGGTGGGCGTGATGCGCGATCGCCTCGTCCAGCACCGGATCGGCGCCGGCGACATAGGCGCCCATCAGCATCAGGTCGCGATTCTCTTCATAGGCCGACCACAGCTGGCGAAAGCGCGCGGCGGCGGCAGCATGGTCGGGATCGACCGAATCGGCCATCGTGCGAGATAGCGAGCGCGCGACGTCGATCGCGGGATAGACGCCCTGCTCGGCAAGCGTGCGCGACAGGATGATATGGCCGTCGACGATCGCGCGCGCGCTGTCGACGACGGGGTCGTCGATGTCGCCGCCGTCGGCGAGGACGGTGTAGAGCGCGGTGATCGATCCGCCGGTCAGATTGTCGTTGCCCGCGCGCTCGACGAGTGAGGGGATCAGCGCGAAGGTCGAGGGCGGATAGCCCTTCATCGTCGGCGGCTCGCCGAGCGTCAGCCCGATCTCGCGCTGCGCGTGGGCGACGCGGGTCAGGCTGTCGATCAGCAGCAGCACCTTCTTGCCGTCGGCGCGGAACGATTCCGCGATCGCTGTCGCGCGCATGGCGGCGCGCAGGCGGAGGAGCGGCGGATGATCGGCGGGCACCGCGACGACGACCGACTTCTTGCGGACCGCGGGCGGCAGCTTGGTTTCGACGAAGTCGCTGACTTCGCGGCTGCGTTCGCCGATCAGGCCGACGACGATCACGTCGCATTCGGTGCCGGCGATCATCTGGCCCATCAGCACCGACTTGCCGACGCCCGAGCCCGCGATGATCGCGACGCGCTGGCCTTCGCCGACGGTGAGCAGACCGTTGATCGCACGCACGCCCATATTGAGCGGCTTGGTCACGCGGCCGCGGCGCAGCGGATTGACCTTGCGGCCGGCGAGCGGCCACTGGAACTGCGACTTGACCGGCGGGCGGCCGTCGAGCGGATTGCCCTGCGCGTCGATGATACGGCCGAGTAGCGCCTTGCCGACGGGAACCATCGAGCTGGCGCCATGCGGTTCAACCGGCGCGCCGGTGACGAGCGGCATGTTGGTGTCGAAGGGGAGGACAAGGCTGCGGTGACCGCGGAAGCCGACGACCTCGCCATAGACATAGTCGCCCGTCGCCGACTTGATACGGACATTGCTGCCGAGCGGCTGCGGGAAGCCCGACACTTCGAGCATGATGCCCTCATGCGCGACGAGCGTGCCGATCCGGCGCGGGCTGGCGTCGGCCAGATCGACGGGGGCGAGCAGATGTTCGGCCGAGAGGGCGAGGCGGCGCGTCATGCGTCGACGCCTTCGCCGCCGAGCGCGGCGCGCAGCTCGGTCAGATAGACGGCGCGGCCATGTTCGATCCAGCCGGCCGAGGTCTCGATGCGGACGGTGCCGCGGATCATCGACGGGTCGGCCTCGATCGGCAGCGCAAGCGGGGCCTCCATCAGCAGCACGGCGTCGGCGGGATGGACCCACAACGTGCGCGCCTTGTCGGCCTCGGCGACCATCGCGGCGGCGGTTTCGGCCTGCGCCTTCAGCCATTCGGCGTCGATTGGGGCGGTGTCGACAATTTGACGCACCAGCCGCTCGACGGTTTCGGCGATCAGCTGCGCCAGTTCTTCGCTGGGTTCGTCCTGCAGCGCTTCGGCGGCGGCGACAAGCGCGAGCAGCTGGCCGCGTTCGACCGCAAAAGCGGTTTCGGCGAGGCGCTGGCCTTCGGCAAGTCCCAGCGCAAACGGATCGTCGGCTTCCGGTTCGGATTCGACATCGAAGGCCATCGACGGGCGCGCGGGCGCGCCGCCGAAGTTGAGCGGACGGAAGCCGCGGCCCTGCGCCATGGCATTCGCCAGCGAAATGACGGTCGCTTCGGCCGAACGGTCAGACATAGTCGTCGCCCGCCCCCGCGATCATGATTTCGCCCGAGGCGGCCATCTGACGGACGATCTGCATGATCGCCTTCTGCGCCTCGTCGACATCGACGCGCTTGACCATCGTCATCTCGGCCATCTCGTCGCGGATCGTTTCCGACGCGCGCTTCGACATGGTGGCGAGGCAGCGGTCGACCATATCCTCGTCGGTGCCCTTGAGCGCGATCGCGAGCTGCGCCGCGTCGACCGAGCGAAGGACGGTGCCGAGGTTCTTGGCGTCGAGATCGCGCAGATTTTCGAAGATGAACATCTCTTCCTCGATCGTCTGGGCGAGAATCTTGTCGCTCTTCTTGAGCGCCCGGATCGTGCGTTCGCTGAGCTGCTTCGGCATCTTCTTCATGATCTTGGCGACATCGCTGGGTCCGCCGATCGCCTGCTTGGCGACGCGCTGGCCGCCGACATTCGCGCTGGCGAGCACGGCTTCCAGATCCTCGATCGCGGCGGCGGGAACGGCGGTCAGCTGCGCGGCGCGCAGCACCAGTTCGGCCTGCAGCGTCTCGTCGAGAATTTCGATCGCACGCGCGGCGACGTCGGGTATCAGCACCGACAGGATCAAGGCGCCGACCTGCGGATGTTCGTTGGCGAGCAGCGCGCTGATCGCGTCGACATCCATCCAGCGCAGCATTTCGAGCGACGCGGCGCTCGACTGCGGCGCGACGGCGGCGAGGATATTGTCGGCGCGCACATTGCCCACGGCCTGATTGATCACCGTGCGGATGCGCACGTCGGCGCCGACCGCGAGCGCGCTGACGCCGCGGCTCTGGTTGACGAACTGGTCGAGCGCCTGCTCGATCTGGCCTTCGCTGGCGTTCGCGGTGTCGAACATCGACTTGGCGAGCTGGCGCACTTCGTCGGCATCGAGATGCTTCAGGATCGTCGCGGCTTCTTCTTCCTCGAGCAGCATCAGCAGGATGGCGGCGGCCGAGGCGCCTTCGAGTCCGGGCTTTGCCTTCAAAGCGGGAGCGTCCATGTCGACTTCGTCAACCACGCGCGCCCTCCTGCATCAGCTGGCGGACGACGAGCGCAGCGCGCGCCGAATCCTGGCGGACGAAGGCGCGGACGAGGTTGGCGCGCGCTTCATAGCTCGGCGCGGCCTCGATCATCTCGAGGGTGATTTCACGGTTGCTGCCGGCGCTCGGCGCGGCGAGCGCCTGGCGGTCGGCGACCGCGAGCAGGCTTTCCTCGATCTGCGTCTCGCGTTCGGCGCGGGCGGCGGCGCGGGCCTTCGCCGACTTGATCATCGGGCGACCGATGAACAGGAAGGCGAGCAGCGCGGCGACGATCGCGCCGACCTGCTTGAGCAGCGGCATGAACCAGCTCTCTTCATAAAAAGCGGGGGCGACTTCTTCGACCTTGGCGAAGGGGCGCTGGCTGATCGCGACCTGGTCGCCGCGGGTGGCGTCGAAGCCCACCGCGCCCTTCACCAGCCCGTCGATCTTGCTGATGTCGGCCTGCGTCAGCGCCTTCTTGCCCTGATTGAGCGCGACCGCGACCGACACGCGCTTCAAGCGGCCCTGCGGATTGTGCGTCACCGAAATCTCGCGGCCGACTTCATAGGCGCGCGTGGCGTTTTCGTTGCTGTTGGTCTGCGCGGCGGGCGCGGCACCGGGGGCCGAGGGAAGCGGGGCCTTGTCGGTGACGGTCGAGGCCTGCGGCGGCTGGTTCGACAGTGCGCCGGGAATGCCGACGGCGGGCGCATTGCCTTCGCCGCTGACGGTGCGCGTGACTTGTTCGCTGGTGAGCGCGCGGTCGTTCTCGGGGAAGCTTTCGCGCGTCGCCTGGCTTTCGGACATGTCGACGTCGGCGTGGACTTCGACGGTATAATTGCCGGCGCCGAGCATCGGCCCGAGCAGCGTGTCGAGCGCGCGGCGGAAACGGTCCTCCATCTGCGTCTGCAACTGGAAGGCCATCATGTCGCTGCTCGATGCAGTGTCCGACAGCAGCGCGCCGCGCTGGTCGATCACCGAAACCTGGTCGGCGTTCATGCCGGGGACCGACGAGGCGACGAGGAAGCGGATTGCCTGCACCTGGCCTTCGCTGAGCGAACGGCCGTTCTGCAGCGTCAGCATGACCGACGCGGTTGCCGGCTTGTCGTCGCGGACGAACAGGCTCGGCTCGGCGGCGGCGATGTGGATGCGGGCGGTCTTGACCGCGTCGATCGCCTCGATCGTGCGGGCGAGGTCGGCTTCGCGCGCCGAGCGCAGCGTTTCGCCCTCGATCGCGCGGCTCGACCCCATCGGCAGCGAGGCGATCAGGCTGTCGCCGCTCGGCGCCGCCTTGGGCAGGCCTTGGCCTGCCAGCGTGATACGCGCCTGATGCAGCTTGTCGGCGTCGACGGTCAGCGCGCCAGTGCCGGGGTCGATCGTGTGGCCGATGCCCGCGGTCTGCAGCGCATCGGCGACCGCGGCCTTGTCGCCGTCGTCGAGCCCCGCGAACAGCTGCGCCTGCGGCGCGGCGGCGGTCATGAAATAGGCAAGCGCGGCGATGCCGATCGCGCTGGTCATCGCGATCGCGGGCAGCGCACGCTGGACGGCGGGCTGGCGGACGAACTGGGTCAGCGGCGCGAGCCGGTTGCCGCCCATGATCGGGGCGGGCAGGCGGTTCGGATGTCCGTTGTCGACGGAGGTAAGGGTCTGAGCTTCGGCCATGGGTTACACCGGCATGTTCATGATGTCGCGATAGGCGGAGAGGAGCTTGTTGCGGACTTGCAGCGTGGTCTCGAAACCGAGCGAGGCCTTCTGGCGCTCGATCATCACGCTGACGATGTCGTGCGTGTCGCCGCGCTCATAGGCTTCGCTGAGTTCGCTCGCCTTCGCCTGCTGAGCGTTGACCTGTTGCAGCGCATTGCTGATCGCGGCGCCGAAATTGGGGGTGCCCCCGACCGCGCCGGCGCCATCGTCGAGGCCGCCGGCGGCGCCGCGGCCCGCGGCGCGCTGCAGCGCCTGGTTCTGATTGAGAATCGTGCTGCGCATCTGGAGCAGCCGGCTCGGGTCAATCGTGCTCATGGTGTTTTATCCGTCCGAATGAGCGGCATCGCGCCGCACACAAAGAGTGATGCAAAGCGCGTGCCAAAATATTATTTGGCGGATTTCCAAGGGAATGAGCGTCGGGAGGCGAGGCTTAACACGCCTTTCGGCATTTTTTTGACGCCGCCGCTTAAGCCCCGCCGCCGTTCGCCGTTACTGCTTTCGTGACCGCTCCTCGAGCCCTCACATCACGGGAATGGCCATCGAGGCCGGAAAGGAACAACATGACTGTCATCAACACCAATGTGAGCGCGCTCCGCGCCCAGAACAGCTCGCGTGTTGCCGAGCGCATGCAGTCGCAGGCGATGGAACGCCTGTCGTCGGGCAAGCGCATCAACAGCGCCAAGGACGACGCCGCCGGCCTCGCCGTCGCGACCCGCATGAATGCCGCTTCGAAGGGCTTCTCGCAGGCGATCCGTAACGCCAACGACGGCATTTCGCTCGCGCAGACTGCCGACAGCGGCGCCGCCAGCATCTCGGACATCCTCGTCCGCATGCGTGAACTGGCGATGCAGGCGTCGAACGGCACGCTCGCCGACGCCGACCGCGCGCTGGTGCAGAAGGAAGTCACCGCGCTGATCTCGCAGATCGGCGACATCACGACGCAGACGACCTTCAACGGCAACAAGCTGCTCGACGGCAGCGTGGCGGCCGGCTTCGATATCCAGACGGGTATCAACGCCACCGAAGTCGTGAATATCACGATCGGCAACCTCACGGCCACGACGCTTGGCGTCAACGCCCTGTCGGTCGCGACCGCTGCCGGCGCCAGCGGCGCCTTGGCGACGCTCGACACCGCGATCACCACGGTTGCCGGCGAACGCGCCAACCTCGGTGCGCAGCAGAACCGCCTGACCTCGGCGGTCGACAACCTCGCATCGCGCGTCACCAACCTCGACGAATCGCGCTCGCGCATCGAAGACACCGACTTCTCGGCGGAATCGACGAAGCTGGCCGCTGCGCAGATCCTGTCGCAGGCATCGACCGCGATGCTCGCGCAGGCGAACCAGAGCGCCCAGGGCGTGATGAACCTGCTTCGCGGCTAAGCGATAAGGGTCGCAAACAAGTTCAGGCACTATTTGGTTGGTCCCTTTAATGCCTGATCGGACGCCCCGGCTCCCCACAGCCGGGGCGTCTTTATATTCTGTTTCGGGGTTGCCGAACAGGCGCGGTTCCAGCCCGCTCCCCGCGTGAGCCGGGACAAGACCTCCTCAATGAAAATCCCGCGACTTGGGCAGGATGCGGACATTGCGCGGATGGCCGTGCCGCTGGGCATAATCGCCCTCCGACCGCCCGCGCGGCACCTGCGGATGCTTGACCTCGTCGGCGCGGCAAAGGTCGGGTTCGAAGCGGCGGTCGCTGCCTAAAGCATCGAGCATCGCGGTGCGATCGACGATCCGCGTCGCCATCAGGTGGAGGACGCCCTCCTTGCTGCGCTGCACCTCGCCTTCGGCGAGCATCAGCCGCGACGCCATCACGGCGCGGCGATAGCGTTCGAAATGGCGCGCCCACAGCAATATGTTGACGACCCCGCCCTCGTCCTCGAGCGTGATGAAGATCGCATTGCCCTTGCCCGGCCGCTGGCGGATCAGCACGACCCCCGCGGTGCGTACGACCGACCCGTTCTTCGCCGCCGCGACCTCGCTGGCGCTCAATATGCCCTCGCGCGCGAGGTCGGCGCGCAGGAACGCCATCGGATGCCCTTTCAGCGACAGCCGCGTCGTCTGGTAATCGGTGAGCACATGCTCGACCATCGGGGTCGGCGGCAGAGCGGCATCTTCCTCGAAGCCCAGCTCTTTCGCCTCGGCCGCGCCGAACAGCGGCAACACGCCCTGCCGCACCCGCCGCGCATCCCACAGCGCCGGCCGCCGGTCGAGCCCCATCGACCGGCACGCGTCGGCATCGGCGATCAGCCGCAGGGCGCGCGACGGCAGGTTGGCCCGCCGCGCGAGTTCTTCGATCGAGGCGAAAGGAACGGTGCCGCGGGCATCGGCGATCGCCTTCGCCCACTCCTCGCGAAACCCGTCGATCTGCCGGAAGCCGAGCCGCAGCGCGAGACTGCCGTCGCCGCGCCGCTCGAGGCTGTTGTCCCAACCGCTCGCATTGACGTCGACCGCGCGCACCTCGACGCCATGCCCCTGCGCGTCGCGCACAAGCTGCGCGGGGGCGTAGAAGCCCATCGGCTGCGAATTGAGGATGCCGCAGGCGAAGACGGCGGGGTGGTAATGCTTGATCCATGACGAAACGTAGACGAGGCGCGCAAAGGATTGGGCATGGCTCTCGGGAAAGCCGTAGCTGCCGAAGCCCTCGATCTGTTTGAAACAGCGTTCGGCGAAATCCTGCTTGTATCCGCGTGTGACCATCCCCCCGACCATCTTCTCGCGGAAATTGTCGATCGTGCCGACATTCCGAAAGGTCGCCATGGCGCGGCGCAGGCCGTTGGCTTCTTCGGGTGTGAAGCCGGCTGCCGTGATCGCCAAACTCATCGCCTGCTCTTGAAACAGCGGCACACCAAAGGTGTCGCCCAGAACTTCGCGCAATTCATTGGGATCATGGGGCGGAGCGGGAGAAGGGTATTCGACTTCCTCCTCCCCGTTGCGGCGGCGCAGATAGGGATGCACCATGTCGCCCTCGATCGGTCCGGGACGCACGATCGCGACCTGCACGACCAGATCGTAAAGTTTCCGGGGCCGCAGGCGCGGGAGCATATTGATCTGCGCGCGGCTTTCGACCTGAAAGACGCCGATACTGTCGCCCCTGCACAGCATGTCGTAAACGGCCGGATCTTTGGAATCGATGTCGAGCTCCAGCGTGTGGTCGCCCAGCCCATGTTCGCGCATCAGGTCGTAGCATTTGCGGATGCAGGTCAGCATGCCGAGTGCGAGCACATCCACTTTCATCAGACCAAGCGCGTCGATGTCATCCTTGTCCCATTCGATGAAGGTGCGGTCCTCCATCGCGGCGTTGTGAATCGGGACCAGCTCGTCGAGCCGGCCTTCGGTAAGCACGAAGCCGCCGACATGCTGGGACAAATGGCGCGGGGCTTTCAGCAGTTCGCCGACGAAGCGATGGAGACGTTCGATCTCGCCATTATGCGGGTCAAGCCCTGCCTCGACCATCCGTTCGACCGGCACCTCGTCCCCCCAGCTTCCCCAACTCGTGTCGGCGAGCCGCGCCGTGACATCTTCGCTGAGCCCCAGCGCTTTGCCGACCTCGCGGATCGTGCTGCGCGGGCGATAGTGGATGACGGTTGCGGCGATCGCGGCGCGATCGCGGGTGTAGCGGTCGTAAATATACTGAATGACCTCCTCGCGCCGCTCATGTTCGAAATCGACGTCGATGTCGGGGGGTTCGTCACGCTCGGCGGAGACGAAGCGTGAGAAGAGCAGCTTGTGCTCGTCCGGATCGACCGAGGTGACGCCGAGCAGAAAACAGACGATCGAATTGGCGGCCGATCCGCGCCCCTGACACAGGATCGGCGGCTCCTGCGCGCGTGCGAAGCGGACGAGATCGTAAACGGTCAGGAAATAATAGACATAGTTCCGCCTCCGGATCAGGCGGAGTTCGTTGCCGATCATCTTGCGGATTTTGGGCTTCAGCGGCGCGCCATAGCGTTTCTCCGCCGCCGTTTTCACCAGATGATGGAGATAGTTGAAAGGTTTCCAGCCCGGCGGCACCGGCTCGTGCGGATATTCGTAGCGAAGGTCGTTGAGGTCGAACTTGATGCGGGCGAGCAGTTTGGTGCCGGCGTCAATCGCCTTCGGGCTTTGTGCGAACAGCCGCCTCATTTCGGCGGGCGCTTTCAGGTGGCGTTCGCCATTGGCGCGCAGCAGTTTGCCTGCCTTCTGAACAGTCACGCCTTCGCGGATGCAGGTCACGACATCGTGAAGCGGACGGTTGGCAGGAGTGGCATATAAGGCGTCATTGGTGGCGAGCAGTGGCACGTTGGTGACGGCCGACAGGCGTTGCAGCTCTACCAAGCGCCGGGCGTCAGACCCTGATTGCGGCATCGTCGCTGCCAGCCACACCGACTTTGGCCGTACCCGTTTGAGGGTATGGAGTAATGCTTCGTCGCCTTCCATCGCGATTAATAGCAGATCCTCGCAATGGTCGAGGAGGTCGCCCAGTTCGAGAATACACTCGCCCTTCTGCGCGCGCAGATTTCCGGTCGACAGGAGGCGGGTCAGGCGGCCCCAGCCATGGCGGCTTACCGGATAGGCCACGATGTCTGGCGTGCCATCGGCGAAGACGAGCCTTGCACCGACCACCAGCCGGAATCCCTCGACCATCTCGGGCCTCTTGACCTGCTGGTCCTTTAGGAAGGCCCATGCCCGCACCACCCCCGCGACGCTGTTGCGGTCGGCGATGCCGATGCCGGTCATGCCGAGCGCCAGCGCCTCCGCGACCATCTCGGCGGGATGCGAGGCGCCGCGCAGGAAGCTGTAGTTGGTCGCGGCGACCAGTTCGGCGAAGCCGGGATCGGGCGGCAGCTCGGGGGCGGGCGCTTCGGTCATGCGAACACCCCGTGGATATACCAGCGCGGGTCGGGCTTTTCGTCGTAGAGGCCGTGGCGGAAGAGCCAGTAGCGGCGGCCCTGGACGTCCTCGACGCGGTAATAGTCGCGCGTCAGCCCGCCATTGTCGCGGCGGCGCCACCATTCGGCGGCGATGCGCTCAGGGCCTTCGTAGCGGCGCACCGCATGCGTCGCGCGGCGCCAGCGGAACTGGTGCGGCGGGCCGTCGGGAACCTCGGCGATGACCTCGATCGGCTGCGGCGGGTCGAACAGGTGAAAGGGGCGCATCGGCGGCTCGCCGGGATCGGGGGTCTGCCAAGGGAGCGGGGCCGGGGCGTCGATCGCGGGGAGGGCGAGCTGCGCCTGCTCGGGGATATGCGTGTCCTCGGCCATCAATTTTTTGACACGCCGCCGCCCGAGCCGCGTCGTCATCCGGTCGACGAGCTCGTCCATCGCCGCTTCACGGACTTCCCCGCCTTCGAGTTTCAGCTGAGTCGCGCCGAGCGCGTCGAGGCGCGGGACGGCGAGGCGGATCATGTCGAAGCCGAAGCCGGGATCGAGCGGGTCGGCGAGGCCGTCCATCCGTTCGGCGAACAGGCGCATGACGAGACCGGTGTCGCGCGTCGCATGGCCGGTTTCGACGTCGATGCTGCGCGCCAGCCCGTCGCTGCGAAAGAAGGTCGCGCGGAAATGGCGGCCGCCCTTGCCGCGTTCGGCAAGGTCCGCGATCGCTTCCTCGGCGAGTTCGGCGAGCACCCTGGTCGCATGCGCGGTGCTGCCGATCGGTTCGGCGAAGCGGCGCTCGGCCGCGACGGGGGGCGGCGCGATGCGCGGGTCGAGCGGGCTCGGCGCGTCGCCCAATATCCGTCGCAGCGCCATCGCCGCACCGGCGCCGAAGCGCGCGGCGATATTCGCCATCGGGCGGCTTGCCAGATCGCCGATCGTCTTGAGGCCGGCGCGGACGAGCGCGGTCGTCGCCTCGGGTTCGAGCTCCAGGGCGAGTACCGGCAGCCGGCGGACCGCACCGGCTTCGTCGGGCGCGGGGCGCGTTTGATAGCGCGCGAGCGCGCGCGCCGCGTCGGCGGTCGGACCGAACGCGTGACGGACGGTCATGCCGAGCCGCGACAGCCGCAACTCGGCATCGGCGATCAGGCCCGCCTCGCCACCCACCAGATGCTCGGCCCCTGCGATGTCGAGGATCAGCCCGTCGGGGGCATCGAGCGCGACGAGCGGCGTGTAGCGATTGCACCCCAGGGCGAGGCGGTCGAGCCAGGCGTGGTCGGCGACCGGATCGTGCTGGACCGTGATCAGCTTTGGAAGCTGCGCGCGGGCATCGGCCAGCGGCATGCCGACGCGGAGTCCGGCCGCCTGCGCGTGTGCGTCGACGCTCGCGATGCGCAGCGCGCCGCGCTGCTTCTCGGCAAAGGCCAGCGGGGCGTCAGGCCGCCGCGGCGCCGTGCGACAGAGCCGCTCGGCGGGCAGGTACGGGAAGAAGAGCGCCAGATAGCGCCGGCTCGCCCCGATTTTGGCCGAATCTTTGTTCGTCATGCTTCCAGTCCAGTCGCCAGCGGCCGCCCGCGGGGCCGGCGCGCCAACGCAAGAGTTCAAGGTCGAAGGCAGGCGCGCCGGGCGCATTGGCCTCGAGCGGGCGCGACGCGGCGGCGGCGACGCTCCAGCGCGTCTCGGCGACGCTCGGTGCCGGCACGGCGTTGAGGCGCAGCATCAGCAGGATCGTCCCCGCATCGCGCGCGCCGAGCGCGAGGCGGCGGCCAGCGGTCAGGTCGAGCAGGGGGAATTTCCCCCAGCTTTCGACGATCACCGCCGCGGATCCGGCGCAGCGGATCGCGTCGTTCGCGCAGGCGAGCAGCAGCTTGGGATCGGGGGTCTCGACAAGGAGCAGCCGGTCGGGATCGCCGCCGAGTTCGGCGATACCGGGGGCATAGATATGCCCGGCGCGGCCTGCGGCGTCGGCGGTGCGCAGCCAGATGAGCGGCGCCTGGCCGGGAGTGCGGAGCGCGAGCAGCGCGGCGAAGGCCGCGGCGCTCGTCCCGTCGAGCGCGTCGGCCGCGTAAAATTCATGTGTCTTGCCGATCGCGAGCCCGCCGCCGACCGCCGCGTCGAACCCCGCGTGCCCGCTCGCCAGCCAGCCCTCGGCCGGGTGGCTTGCCTGACCACCATCGGCGGCCAGCCGGGCGATATGCTGGCGCAGCCCGGCGAGAGATTGGGACGACTCGTGCATCTTTGTTCCTGATTTGTTCTATTAGCGCGCGAGCGGGGGCCATTGTCAAGACATGCGGCGTTGTGCCGATTTATCTCACACAAAGAGGGCATCTGCGCTCGCATGTTTCGCATCATGAACGCGCCGTGGCCGATTTGGCGGGACGAAGTCCGGCCCATGTCGTCAAGCGGCGATAAGACCATGCTGCGGCGGGAACTGCCCTCTTTGTGCTTTTGTGTGAGATTTTCCGAGAACGGGCCTTGCGGCCAAGGATCTTCGCGCCTTCGCGTGAAATATTCTAGCGCACCGCCGCTTCAGACCCGGCGCCGCTATCCCCACCCAGCGCGCGGAACAGCGCGATTCGGGTGCTGACCAACAGCAGCTGCGTCCCGATCTCGCTCCGCCGCGCCGAATAGAGGCTGCGCTGGGCGTCGAGGCTGGCGAGGAAGCTGTCGACGCCGCCCTTGTAGCGCGCGTCGGTGAGCATCGCGGTGTCGGCTGCCGCCGAGGTGTTGGCCGCGGCGGCGCGGACCCGCTCCGCAATCGTCCCCTGCACCGCGAGCGCGTCGGCGACCTCGCGGAAGGCGGTCTGGATCGCGCCTTCATAGCTCGCGAGCGCGGCGTCGCGCTGCGCCTTGGTGACATCGACCCCGGCCCGGCGGCCGCCGAAATCGAAAATCGTCGCGCTGGCGTCGCCGCCGACCGAATAGTTGAACGATCCGCCGTCGAACAGGCTCGACAGGGCATCGCTCGCAAAGCCGAGCAGCCCGGTGAGCGATATCCGCGGGAACAGGGCCGCGCGGGCGACGCCGATGTCGGCATCGGCGGCGCGCAGGCGATATTCGGCCTCGATCACGTCGGGACGGCGGAGCAGGATTTCGGAGCTGACCCCGGCGGGAAGCTGGACGATTCCCGGCGTCACCTCGGCAAGGCCGGCAGGAAGCTGCGCCCGGTCGAACTCGGCGCCGACGAGCAAGCGGATCAGATTCTCGTCCTGCGCGAGCAGGGTCTTCTGCTGGGCGATCGAATCCTCGGCGGTGGCGAGAATCTGTTCGGCCTGGCGCAGGTCGGTGCGCGGGGCGACGCCGCCGTCGAGCCGCGCCTTGGTGAGGCGCACGCTTTCGCGGGCATTGGCGGCGGTGTCCTCGGCGATCTTGAGGAGGTCGCGGTCGGCGCCATAGGTAGCCCAGGCGCTCGCAAGGTCGGCGATCAGCGCGAGGCGGACGGTGCGCGAGGCGGCCTCGGTCGCGAGCGCGCGGTTGCGGTCGGATTCGGCGGCGTTGGCGAGGCGGCCGAACAGGTCGAGCTCGAACGCCGTGATCCCACCGCGCAGCGAGAAATCGCCGCCGCCGCCCCCACTGCTGCTTCCCCTGCTACCATTGTCCGAATAGCCCGCGCCGGCGCTGACCCCGAGTTCGGGGAATTGCCCCGCGCGGCTGACGCGCGCCTGCGCCCGCGCGGCGGCAAGGTTGGCATAGGCGACGCGAAGATCGCGGTTGTTGACGAGCGCCTGCTCGACCAGCGCCTGCAGCCGCGCGTCGGTGAACACCGTCCTGAACGACAGGAGCGGCAGCGCCGCCTCGCTCTGGAGCAGATAGGCGTCGCCAACCGGCCAGCTTTGCGGCACCGGCGGCGTCGGCAGCACGGTCTTGGGGGCGAGCGAACAGCTGGCGAGCAGCAAGGGCGCGGCGATCAGGAGTGGGGCGCGTTTCATGCCGTTGCCTCCGCTCCGCCCTCTTTCTTGCCCCAGCGGCGCCGCACCGCGGCGAGCCCGTCGCGCACGCCGCGACGCACGAGGACGAAGAAGAGCGGGATGAAGAAGATCGCGATGAAGGATGCGGTCAGCATGCCGCCGATCACGGCGGTTCCGATCGCCGCGCGGCTGTTCGCCCCCGCGCCGGTCGCGATCGCCAGCGGCAGCACCCCGAAGATGAAGGCGAAGCTCGTCATCAGGATCGGGCGGAGGCGAATGCGCGCCGCCTCGACCGCCGCCTCGATCACGCGCTTGCCCTTTTTCTCTTCCTGCTCGGCGAACTCGATCATCAGGATCGCGTTCTTCGCCGCGAGCCCCATCGTCGTCAGCAGGCCGATCTGGAGATAGACGTCATTTTCGAAGCCACGAAGATTCACCGCGATCACCGATCCGATCAGCCCAAGCGGAATGACGAGCAGCACCGCAAAGGGGATCGACCAGCTTTCGTAGAGCGCGGCGAGGCACAGGAAGACGACCAGCAGCGACAGCGCATAGAGCAGGGGGGCCTGCCCCGACGACAGCCGCTCCTGATAGGAGGAGCCCGACCAGGCGACGCTCGTCCCCGGAATTTCGCCCGCCATCCGCTCCATCTCGTCCATCGCCTCGCCCGAGCTGGTGCCGGGCGAAGGCTGGCCCGAGATTTCGAACGCGGGGACGCCTTGGAAACGCGAACTGCTGCTCGGCGTCGTCGACCAGCCGGTCTTGGCGAAGGCCGAGAAGGGCGACATTTCGCCGTCTGCCGAGCGGACATACCATTGGCCGAGGTCTTCGGGACGCGCGCGATAGGGGGCGTCACCCTGGACATAGACGCGCTTGACGCGCCCCTTGTCGATGAAATCGTTGACGTATCGCCCGCCCCACGCGGCCGCGAGGGTCGAATTTACATCGGCGTTATCGATGCCGTAGGCGGTCAGGCGCTGCGTATCGATGTCGATCTTGAGCGTCGCAACGTCGGGAAGGTCGGACAGGCGCACCGAGGTCAGCTTGGGATTCGCATTCGCGGCAGCAAGCAATTTTTCGCGCGCTTCGACGAATTCTGCGCGGCTCATCCCGCTGCGGTTCTGGAATTGCATCGTGAAGCCCGACGCATCACCGAGCCCGCGTACCGAGCCCGGCACGAGCGCGAAAATCTGCGCGTCGCGAAGGCCGCTCAGCGCCTTGCGCGCGCGATCTGCGATCGCGTCGGCGGTGTTTTCCTCGCCCGGCCGGTCGTCCCAATGGGTGAGGTTGACGAAGCCCTGGCCAGTGTTCTGGCCCACCGCCCCGCCGCCGCCGCCGCCACCCGCGACGAGGAAAAGCGCCTGCGTGTTCGCCTTTTCGGCGGTCAGCATATATTTCTCGATCGCGTCGCGGACTTCGAGCGTCCGGCCCTGCGTCGCGCCCGCCGGCAGACGGAACTGCACCTGCACGCGCCCCTGATCCTCGTTCGGCAGGAAGCCGCTCGGCAGACGCAGGAAGAGCAAGGCGAGCGCGACGAGCAGCACTGCATAGAGGCCGAGGAAAAGCCATTTGCGGTCGACCACCTTGGTCACGCTGCCGACATAGCGGTCCACCGAATTGTCGAAGCGGCGATTGAACCCGTTCTTCGCGCGCTCGAGGAAAGCCTGCACGCGAGGAAAGCGGCTGCCTTGTACCGGGGCGTCGCCATGGCTCTTCGGCTTGAGCAGGCTCGATGTCAGCGCGGGGCTCAGGATCAGCGCGACGAGCACCGACAGCGCCATCGCCGAGACGATCGTGACCGAGAACTGGCGGTAGATGACCCCGGTCGATCCGCCGAAAAAGGCCATCGGCAGGAACACCGCGGACAGCACGAGCGCGATCGCGATGAGGGCGACCTGCAGCTCCTTCATCGACTGGATCGTCGCTTCGCGCGCCGACATGCCGGGATTCTCTTCCATCAGCCGTTCGACATTCTCGACCACGACGATCGCGTCGTCGACGAGCAGGCCGATCGCCAGCGTCAGCCCGAAGAGCGTCAGCGTGTTGATGCTGAATCCGAGGAGGTAGAAGACCGCGAACGTGCCCAGCAGGACGACGGGCACCGCGATCGCGGGGATCAGAACCGCGCGCCAGCTTTGCAGGAAGACGAACATGACGATCACGACCAGCAAAATCGCCTCGAACAGCGATTTCTGGACTTCGCTGACCGACAGCCTGATGAAGGCGGTCGCGTCATTGGCGTAGCTGTAGCTCAGCCCGTCGGGGAAGTCTGCGGCCAGTTCCTCCATGCGGGCCTTGACGCGGTCGGCGGTTTCGAGCGCGTCCGAACCCGGCGACAGCGAGATCGACATGCCGGCGCCCGGATGGCCGTTGATGCGGACGACCGTGCTGTAACTTTCCGCGCCGATCTCGACGCGCGCGATATCCTTGATCCGCACCGACGAGCCGTCGGGTAGCGTTTTGAGCACGATATTTTCGAATTGTTCGGCGGTCTGCATCCGCGACTGCGCGGTGACGGTCGCGTTGAGCATTTGCCCCCGCGGCGAGGGCAGGCCGCCGACTTCGCCGGCCGCGACCTCGCTGTTTTGCGCAGTGATCGCCGCGATTACGTCGCCCGGCATCAATGATACGGCGGCAAGACGCTGCGGATTCAGCCAGATGCGCATCGCGTGCGGCGCGCCGAAGATGTTGACATCGCCGACCCCCTCGACGCGCGACAACGGGTCCTGAATATTCGATGACAGATAGTCGGAAACGTCCTGAAACGACCGCGTGTCGGTGGTGTCATAGACCCCGACAAGCAGCAACGTATCCGAATTGGCCTTGGTGACGCGGATGCCCTGGCTTTGCACCTGCGCGGGCAGGCGCGAAAGCGCCGACTGGATTTTGTTCTGCACCTGCACCTGCGCAATGTCGGGGTCGGTGCCCTTCGCGAAGATTGCGGTGATATTCGCCTGCCCGCGCGAGCTCGATTGCGAGCTGAAATAGAGCAGGCCGTCGATCCCGGTCAGCTGCTGTTCGAGCACCTGCGTGACGCTGTTCTCGATCGTTTCTGCCGAAGCGCCCGGATAGGTGGCGCGGATGTTCACCTGCGCCGGGGCGATGTCGGGATATTGCTCGATCGGCAGCGCGCGCAGCGCGCCAAGGCCGGCAAGCATCACGATGATCGCGAGCACCCAGGCAAAGATCGGCCGTTCGATAAAGAGGCGCGACATGGGGCGTTATTGTCCTTTCGCCGCACTGTCCCCGGCCGCGCCCTTGCCTGCGGGCGCCCCCACCCGCTGTGCGCTGCTCGCAGGAACCGGCTTGATCGGCGCCCCCTGTTTCAGATTGCCGACGCCTTGCGTGATCACCTTGTCGCCGGGCTTCAAACCGTCGGTGACGACCCAGTTGGCGCCGGACGTGCGGTCGGCGACGATCTTGCGCCGCGCCGCCTTATTGTCCTTGCCGACCAGATAGACGAAAGCCGATCCGTCGAAGTCGCGCTGCACCGCGGCCTGCGGCACGAGGATCGCGCTCGGATTGATCGCCTGGTCGAACATGGCGGTCACGAACATGCCGGGGAGCAACAGCCCCTGCGGATTGGGGAAGCGCGCGCGCAGCGTCACCGTGCCCGTGCCTTCGGCGACCGTCACTTCGGAGAATTGCACGGTGCCGACGAAGCCATAGTCGCTGCCGTCCTCCAGCTTCAGCCGCACCGACGTGCTGCCCGCCGCCACCCCGCCGCTGGCCAGCGCCTGGCGCAGGCGGGTGAGGTCGGCGCTCGACTGCTGCATGTCGACATACATCGGGTCGGTCTGCTGGATCACCGCGAGCGGCGTCGCCTGCCCCGAGCTGGCGAGTCCGCCCGGGGTCACGAGGCTGCGCCCGATGCGGCCGCTGATCGGCGCCGACAGCGTGGTAAAGCGCAGGTTGATGCGCGCGGTTTCGAGCGCCGCTGCATTCTGCGCGACCGCGGCGCGCGCGCTGCGCGCCTGCGCCAGCGCATCGCTGTAATCCTGCTGCGAAACCGCCTGGATCTTGGCGAGCGGCTCGAAACGCCTGGCCTTTTCCTCGGCCGCCTGCGCGCTGGCGCGGGCGCTGGCGAGATTGGCGACTGCCTGGTCGACTGCCGCCTGATAGAGGCTCGGGTCGATCTGGTAGAGCGGCTGTCCGGCACGGACGAAGCCGCCTTCGGTGAACAGGCGGCGGCGGATGATGCCGCTGACCTGCGGCCGGACTTCGCTCGTCTCGAAGGCGACGGTGCGCCCGCCGAGCGAGGTGGTCAGCGGCACCGGTTCCTGTTCGACGACGACATAGCCGACCTGCGGCGCGCGGTTGCCGCGGCCTTCCTCTTCCTTGCCCGAGCAGGCGCCGAGCGAAAGCGTCGCGATGCAAAGGGCTCCGAGAAGGAGCAGCGGCTTGGATTGGAGCATTCGAAAAATTCCGTCTCGGATAGGCCGGCGGCTGGGGACTCGGCGCTATTCAACCCATTGCAATGCACCATGCAAGCGCTTTCAGGCACTTGCGACAAAGTGCGACACTTTTGGTTGCTGTTGGAATCATTCGGGCACCAGCAAGCCCCGGCTCTCCCTTACCTCGGCGTCAAGCCAGTCGATGAACGCCCGCATGCGCGGCTGCGGCGCAACGTCGCGGTGCAGCGCCAGCCAGAAGGCGCGCGCGATCGTCTGATCGGGGCGCACGCGGACCAGCGCGGGATCGTCGCCCGCGAGGAAGCAGGGCAATACGCCGACCCCTGCGCCGCCCGCGATCATCCGCCGCTGCGCGAGGATCGATGAGGAGCGGACATTGGCGCGGAGCCCGGGTTCGATCTCTCCGAGGTAATCGAGTTCGGGGGCATAGAGGATGTCGGGCATATAGCCGATCACCGGGATCCCCGCGCGCGACAGCGGCGCGGCGGCGACCGCCTGTTGCCAGTCGGGACGGTCGGCGGGCGCATAGAGGCCGAGGCTGTAGTCCGACAGCTTGCGCGTGATCAGCGGACCCTTACGCGGTCGCGCCAGCAGCACCGCCATATCGGCCTCGCGCCGCGAGGGGTTGAGGAAGCCCGACGAAGCGACGAGGTCGATTTCCAGCTCGGGATGCGCGGCGACGAAGCCCGCGAGGCGCGGCGCGATGAAGCTGTTACCGAAGCCTTCCGAGACGCTGACACGCAGCAGCCCCGACAGCGCCGAGCCGCCGGACTGCGCCGAGTGAATGCGCGCGGCCGCCGCCGCCATCGCTTCGGCGTGCGGAACGAGCGCCCGGCCCGCCGCGGTCAGAACGAACCCCGTCGGCGCGCGTTCGAACAGGGTCTGCTGGAGCGCCGCCTCCAGCGCGCTGACCTGACGGCTGACCGTCGTCGCATCGACGTGCAGCGCCGCCGCGGCGCGCGCGAGTGTGCCATGGCGCGCGACGAACAGGAAATATTGCAGCTTGTCCCAGTCCATAAGCTGCAAATATGCAGGATATGCCTGCAAGTCTATCCCTTGCAATCGCGTCGTAACTCGGCTGTGGCAGCGGCAAGATTTTACGGGAGACTCGGATATGCGACAGATCGACCACCACATCGTCGGCGGGGCCGGCGGTAGCAGCCGTTTCGGCGACGTCCTCGACCCCAACAACGGCGGCGTACAGGCGCAGGTCGCACTCGGCGACCGCGCCGTCCTCGACCGCGCGGTGGCGGCAGCGAAGGCCGCCCAGCCCGCCTGGGCGGCGACCAACCCGCAGCGCCGCGCGCGCGTGATGTTCGAATTCAAGCGCCTCGTCGAAGCCAATATGAACCAGCTCGCCGAAATGCTTTCGAACGAGCATGGCAAGGTGATCGCGGACTCGAAGGGCGACATCCAGCGCGGGCTGGAGGTCATCGAATTCTGCTGCGGCATCCCGCATGTGCTGAAGGGCGAATATACGCAGGGCGCGGGTCCCGGCATCGACGTCTATTCGATGCGCCAGCCGATCGGCATCGGCGCGGGGATCACCCCGTTCAACTTCCCCGCGATGATCCCGCTCTGGATGGGCGGCGTCGCGACCGCGACCGGCAACGCCTTCATTCTGAAGCCCAGCGAGCGCGATCCCTCGGTGCCGGTGCGCCTGTCGGAGCTGTTCCTCGAAGCCGGGATGCCCGAGGGCATCTTCCAGAC
This sequence comes from Sphingopyxis sp. H050, assembly GCF_001468265.1. Classification (GTDB taxonomy): domain Bacteria; phylum Pseudomonadota; class Alphaproteobacteria; order Sphingomonadales; family Sphingomonadaceae; genus Sphingopyxis. Next base: position 56,473 of record NZ_LNRZ01000003.1, read on the forward strand.
CGTCCATGGCGACAAGGAAATGGTCGATGCGATCCTCGATCACCCCGATATCGGCGCGGTCAGCTTCGTCGGCTCGTCGGACATCGCGCATTATGTCTACAACCGCGGCGTTGCGAACGGAAAGCGCGTGCAGGCGATGGGCGGCGCGAAGAACCATGGCATCGTCATGCCCGACGCCGACCTCGATCAGGTCGTGAACGACCTGACCGGCGCGGCCTTCGGTTCGGCGGGCGAGCGCTGCATGGCGCTGCCGGTCGTCGTCCCCGTCGGCGAGGACACTGCGAACCGCCTGCGCGAAAAGCTGGTCCCCGCGATCGAGGCGCTGCGCGTCGGCGTGTCGACCGATGCCGAGGCGCATTACGGCCCCGTCGTGACGCAGGCGCACAAGGACAAGGTCGAGGGCTGGATCGCCAAATGCGCCGAGGAAGGCGCCGAGCTTGTCGTCGACGGCCGCGGCTTCACCTTGCAGGGGCACGAGAAGGGCTTCTTCGTCGGCCCAACCTTGTTCGACCATGTCACCACCGACATGGAATCGTACAAGGAAGAGATTTTCGGCCCCGTGCTCCAGATCGTCCGCGCCCCCGATTTCGAAACCGCGCTCGAACTGCCGTCGAAGCACCAGTACGGCAACGGCGTCGCGATCTTCACGCGCAACGGCCATGCCGCGCGCGAATTCGCGGCGCGGGTCAATGTCGGCATGGTCGGCATCAACGTGCCGATCCCCGTGCCCGTCGCGTACCACACCTTCGGCGGCTGGAAGCGCTCGGCGTTCGGCGACACCAACCAGCACGGCATGGAAGGCGTGAAGTTCTGGACCAAGGTCAAGACCGTCACCGCGCGCTGGCCCGACGGTTCGCCCGACGGCGGCAACGCCTTCGTCATTCCGACCATGGGATAATCCGGCGTTGCTACGCCGGTTGCTTCTCCCTCTGATGCTTCTGTCGCTGCTGCCGGTCCCGGCGGCGGCGCAGAAGATGATCGCGCTGTCGTTCGACGACGTGCCGCGCGGCCGCGGCGCCTTTTTGACGCCCGAAGAACGCACGAAGCGGATCATTGCGGAACTGAAGAGGGCGAAGGCGCCGCAAGCGGTGTTCTTCGTCAATCCCTGCCGGATCGGCACGGGAGACGGTGTCGGCGGGGCCGAACGGATCGCGGCCTATGTCGCGGCGGGCCATGTCATCGCCAATCACAGCTGCACGCACCCGCATCTGAACGCGACGACCGCCGAGGCCTATCTCGCCGACATCGACGCGGCCGAGGCGTGGCTGAAGAGCCAGCCCGGCCATCGCCCGTCGTTCCGCTTCCCCTTTCTCGACGAAGGCGGGCGCGACAAGGCGAAGCGCGATGCCTTGCGCGCGGGGCTCGCGGCGCGCGGCCTCCGTAACGGCTATGTCACCGCGGAAAGCTCGGACTGGCGGCTCGAGGCGCTCGCCGCCGACGCGGTGCGCGAGGGGAAGGCCGTCGATCGCAAGGCGCTGGGCTCGCTCTACGTCCGCTGGCATGTCGAAGCTGCCGATTTCGCCGATGGGCTGATGCAACAAGCCATCGGCCGCCAGCCCGTGCATATGATGCTACTCCACGAAACCGATCTGGCGGCACTCCATATCGGCGATCTCGTTCGCGCGCTGCGCAAGGGCGGCTGGACGATCGTCAGTGCCGATGCGGCCTATGCCGACCCAATCGGCACGCTCATGCCCGACACTCCCGCCGCGAACGGCACGCTGACCGAAGCGCTCGCGTGGGAGAAGGGCCTGCCGGCGCCGCGCTGGTATCGCTATAATGAAGAGGCGCCCGCGATCGCCAAATTCCGCGCGAAGGCGCTGCATGAGGGGGCGGGCAAATGAAACCTGCTTCACCTGCCGGGCATTCCTTCTCCCGAAGGAGACGAGAGATGATCCGTTGGATGCTTCCCCCCGCGCTGCTGCTGCTTGCCGCGTGCAGTGGAGGCGACGATACGTCGGCGCCCGAAGACACCGCGACGATCGGCCCGCTGCAAAAGGCCGAACGCGCCGCACCGGATGCCGCAATCGACACGGACCTCCCCGCCGAAACCAAGACCGAAGACGCGGCGAAGCCCGGAACCGAAGACTCGGGCGATGGCAGCAGCATTCCTGCTGCGATCCGCGGGCGCTGGGCGCTGAAGGTCGCCGATTGCACCGCGAAGCGCGGCACCGATCTGACCGCGCTGGTGATCGATGCGACGAACCTGCGCTTCTATGAATCGCACGGCGAACTGGCGCGCGTTCGCTCGAGCGACGCGGCACAAATCCTTGCCGATTACAAGTTCAGCGGCGAAGGGCAGGATTGGGACCGGCGGGTGCAACTCGAACTCGTCGACAATGGCAAGACGCTGGTCCGCCGCGATCAGGGCGAGGGTGCGACCGGCGAGCCGATACGCTATACGCGCTGCGCCTGATGACAGATTGAAAGGGAGACTCACGATGGACATTCGCCTGCTTGCAATCGCCGCCGTCCTGCCGCTTGCCGCCTGTACGCAGGAAAAGCCCCCCGTCGAGTCGACCCCGCCGCCGTCCGCCGAAATGACGTGCAGCGCCGCCGCCGCGTCGAGCTTCGTCGGCCAGACCGCGAGCGCCGATGTCGGCGCCGCGATCGTCAAGGCGACCGGCGCGCGGACGCTGCGCTGGGGCCCGCCGCGGTCGGCGATGACGATGGACTATCGTCAGGACCGCGTGAACATCATGTACGATGACGCCTACAAGATCACGCAGGTCACCTGTGGCTGACGACCAATCGAAAACCGGGGGGCGGCGTAATCATAGCTCCGCGTCCCCGTTCGAACCGGTTTACGGCTACAGCCGGGCGGTTCGGGTGGGGAACCGCATCGACGTCGCGGGCTGCGCGCCGATCGAGCCCGACGGCAGCTCGACGCCGGGCGACGCGGGCGTGCAGGCGGCACGCTGCCTGACGATCATTCGCGAAGCCCTGGAAGCGCTCGGCGGCTCGCCCGCCGATGTCGTGCGCACGCGCATGTACATCACCGACCCCGCCGACGCCGATCTCGTCGGCCGCGCGCATGGCGCGATGTTCGGCGACATCCGCCCCGCCTCGACGATGCTCGTCATCCCCGCACTGATCCGCCCCGAGTGGAAAGTCGAAATCGAAGCCGAAGCCCTTTTAGAGACAGAGACATGACCGACCAGTTCCAGCTTACCGACTACCAGCTCGCCATCCAGGACATGGCGCGCAAGTTCACCGCCGACCGCATCACGCCCTTCGCGGCCGAGTGGGACGAGAAAAGCCACTATCCCGTCGATGTGTGGAAGGCGGCCGGCGAGCTTGGCTTCGGCGCCATTTACGTGTCCGAGGAATCGGGCGGCATCGGGCTCGGCCGATTGGAAGCCGCGCTGATCATGGAGGCGATGGCCTATGGCTGTCCCGCGACATCCGCCTATGTCTCGATCCACAATATGGCGACGTGGATGATCGACCGGTTCGGCGGCGCCGAGATCAAGGCGCGCTTCCTGCCCGATCTCGTCAGCATGGAAAAGATCGCGAGCTATTGCCTGACCGAACCGGGTTCGGGCTCCGACGCTGCGGCGCTCAAGACCACGGCGAAGAAGGACGGCGACCATTATGTGCTCAACGGCACCAAGCAGTTCATCTCCGGCGCCGGGGTCAACGACATCTATGTCTGCATGGTCCGCACCGGCGAGGAAAAGTCGAAAGGCATCAGCTGCCTCGTCATCGAAAAGGACACGCCGGGCCTCAGCTTCGGCGCGCCCGAGAAGAAGCTCGGCTGGAACGCCTCGCCGACCGCGCAGGTGATTTTCGAAGATTGCCGCGTGCCGGTCGAAAACCTCGTCGGCGCCGAGGGTGACGGCTTCCGCTTTGCGATGGCGGGACTCGACGGCGGCCGCCTCAATATCGGCGCCTGTTCGCTCGGCGGGGCGCAGCGCTGCCTCGACGAGGCGATCGCCTACACCAAGGACCGCCAGCAGTTCGGCCAGCCGATCGCCGATTTCCAGAACACCCAGTTCATGCTCGCCGACATGGCGACCGATCTCGAGGCGGCGCGCGCGCTGCTTTACATGGCGGCAGCGAAGGTCTCCGCCAACGCCGCCGACAAATCCCGCTTCTCGGCGATGGCAAAGCGGCTCGCGACCGACAATGGCAGCAAGATCGTCAACGACGCGCTCCAGCTGTTCGGCGGTTACGGCTATCTGCGCGATTATCCGATCGAGCGTTTCTGGCGTGACCTCCGCGTCCATTCGATCCTCGAAGGCACCAATCAGGTCATGCGGATGATCGTCGGAAGGGATTTGCTGCGCCAATGACCGAAGATGTTCTGATCGCAACGGAAGGCCGCATAGGCCGTCTGTCGCTCAACCGCCCAAAGGCGATCCATGCGCTGAACCTGCCGATGTGCCAGGCGATGATCGAGGCGCTGCTGAAATGGCGCGATGACGCCGCCGTCGAGGCCGTGATCATCGACCATAGCGAAGGCCGCGGCTTCTGCGCCGGCGGCGACATCCGCATGCTGGCGGAAAGCGGCGCGAAGGACGGGGTCGAAGCCCGCGCCTTCTTCCACACCGAATATCGCCTCAACCATCTGCTGTTCACATACCCCAAGCCCGTCGTCGCCTTCATGGACGGCATCACCATGGGGGGCGGGGTCGGGATTTCACAGCCGGCGAAATATCGCGTCGCGACCGAGCATACGCGCTTCGCGATGCCCGAGACGGGAATCGGCCTGTTCCCCGACGTCGGCGGCGGCTGGTATCTGCCGCGGCTCGAAGGGCGCGTCGGTGTGTTTCTGGCGCTCACCGGTGCGCGGCTCGACGGCGCCGATTGCCTCGCGCTCGGCCTCGCGACGCATTATCTGCCGTCGGAAAAGCTTGCCGAGGCGAAGGCGCGCATCGCGCAGCACCCCGACCGCATCGGCGGCATATTGGGCGAACTGTCGGTCACCGCGCCGCCCGCGGCGATCGCCCACCAGATCGACAAGATCAACCGGCTGTTCGCGAGCGACACCTATGAGGACATCCTCGCTGCGCTGGAAGCCGATGGCGGCGAATGGGCGATGAAAGAACTGGCGGCGCTGCACAGCAAATCGCCGCAGACCTGCAAGGTCGCGCTGCGTCAGCTCAAGGAAGGCGGCGAGATGCACGACTTCGCGGCCGAGATGACGCAGGAATATGCGATTGGCGCTCGCGTCGTCCAGATGCACGACTTCATCGAAGGCGTCCGAGCGCTGATCGTCGACAAGGACAACAGCCCCAAATGGGATCCGCCGACCGCAGAAGCCGTCACCGACGACTGGATCGACGCGATCTTCGCGCCGCTGCCTGAATCCGAGAAATGGACCCCGCTTACATAAGCTCGTCACCCCGGACTTGATCCGGGGGCCATCGCCGCCCCGTCGCAATGGATACCGGATCAAGTCCGGTATGACGATCATAAGGAGATTGCCGAATGACCTACGAAACCCTTCTCGTCGAACAGCGCGGCGCCGTGACGCTGGTGACGCTCAACCGTCCGCAGGCGCTCAACGCGCTGAACTCGGGCGTACTCGAGGACCTGATCGCCGCCTTCGCTGCCTTCGAGGCCGACGACAGCCAGCGCTGCGCCGTCCTCACCGGCTCGGGCGACAAGGCTTTTGCCGCGGGCGCCGACATCAAGGAAATGGCCGACAAGCCCGCCGCCGATTTCTATCTCGAGGACTTCTTCTCGAAATGGACGAGCGACTTCGTGAAGAAGGTCCGCAAGCCGTGGATCGCGGCGGTGAATGGCTTTTCGCTCGGCGGCGGCTGCGAGCTCGCGATGATGGCCGATTTCATCATCGCGTCTGAGAAAGCGAAATTCGGCCAGCCCGAAATCAAGCTCGGCGTCGCCCCGGGCATGGGCGGGTCGCAGCGGCTGACGCGCGCGATCGGGAAGGCGAAGGCGATGGAAATGTGCCTCACCGGCCGGATGATGGACGCGGAAGAAGCCGAACGCTCGGGCCTCGTCGCGCGCGTCGTTCCGCATGAAAGCCTTGTCGAGGAAGCGGTGAAGACCGCGGCCCTGATCGCTTCGATGCCGCCGATGGCCGCAATGGTGAACAAGGACATGGTCAACGCCGCGTTCGAGACGACGCTCGACCAGGGGCTGATCTACGAACGCCGCCTGTTCCAGATCCTCGCCGCGACCGAGGACAAGGCCGAAGGCATGGCCGCCTTCATCGAGAAACGCGAAGGCGTGTGGAAGGGGCGGTGACGCTGGCGTCGCTCACCTTGGTAATGGGTGGCTGCGCGTTGATAGCGATGTCCGCCTGTTCTTGGTGGGCGCGGCGCAACGGAAGAATTTGCCCGGTCACCAAGCTTCTCGGTGCGAGGCTGGATCACGTAAGCACGCCAATGACGATCTGGGAGCGATTTGAAGACCCGTTCTATTTTCTCGCCGGCCTGTTGTTGATCGGTGCTGGCCTGACTTTGCACCATGGATTTTGAGGAAGAAGAGATGAAAATCGCCTTTATCGGACTCGGCAATATGGGCGGCGGGATGGCCGCGAACCTTGCGCAGGCCGGGCATGACGTCCGCGCTTTCGATCTCAGCGAAGAGGCGCTGGATCGCGCCGTCGAGGCTGGCTGTTCGCGAGCCGCGTCGGCCGCCGAAGCCGTGGCTGGCGCCGAAGCGGTTGTGACGATGCTCCCCGCGGGCAAGCATGTCGCGGGCGTCTATGAAAGCGACGTCTTCCCGAATGCGGCGCCGGGCACCCTGCTGCTCGACTGCTCGACGATCGACGTCGCCACCGCGCGTTCGAATATCGAAGCCGCCACAGCCAAGGGGCTTGTCGCGGTCGACGCGCCGGTGTCGGGCGGCATCGCCGCCGCCAACGCCGGCACGCTGACCTTCATGGTCGGCGGCACCGATGAGGGCTTTGCGCGCGCCGAACCGATCCTCGCCAAAATGGGCAAGGCGGTGATCCACGCCGGCGACGCGGGCGCCGGGCAGGGGGCGAAAATCTGCAACAATATGCTGCTCGGCGCATCGATGGTCGCGACGTGCGAAACGCTGGCGCTCGCGCAGAAGCTTGGGCTCGATCCGCAGAAATTCTTCGACATTGCCAGCGTGTCGTCGGGGCAGTGCTGGTCGCTGACCTCTTACGCGCCGCTGCCCGGCGTCGGGCCGACGACCCCTGCCGACAATGGCTACAAGGGCGGGTTCGCCGCGGCGCTGATGCTCAAGGACCTGCGCCTCGCGATGGAGGCGGCGGCGAGCGTCGATGCCGATGTGCCGATGGGATCGAAGGCGCGCGAACTGTATGAGGCGTTTGTTGCGGCCGACAAGGACGGCCGCGACTTCTCGGCGATCATCCAGACGTTGCAGGGCTGATCGTCAGCTTTGGGGTGGGAACAAGACGATCCTCCCCACTTGTGGGGAGGTGGCAGCGCGAAGCGCTGACGGAGGGGGGTGGCGTCCTCAAGCGGCGCTTCAGGCCGAGAGCCCCCTCCACCACCCGCTTCGCGGGCGGTCCCCCTCCCCGCAAGCGGGGAGGACCTTTATGTCCGCTTCCGGCCGAAACCTGCCGTCCCGCCCGCATCCGCACGCTCAATAAAAATCCGCGGTCTCCCCGCCGTCGCGGCGTTCGGTCCGATGCACCTGCGTCGGCGCCTTGCGCTCGCCGGTCCTGACCTCGATCCGGTCGCCAACCCGCCGCACCTCGGCGGGCGCCAATATCCGCGCGCGTGCCACACCGACGGCAGTAACCTGCGGCGCCGCGACGGGAGCGGCAGCCGGGGCGCTTCCGGCAAGCAGCAGAATGGCGAGGGTGGACATGGCGTTCATGCTCTGCCCTAACGGCAGGCCTTGCCAGCGCTTTAACCCTGAATCGCAAGTTTCCGGTCGCACCTGTGGCGGCGCACCGGCAAAAGAAAGGCCGCCTGCCCCGCGGCGGGACAGACGGCCTTGTATTTCATAAGTGCGCGTGCCCCTGCGCAGGCAGGGGCCCATCTCCGGTCGGTGCGATCTCGGACCGGCCCCCGCCTTCGCGGGGATACGGAACCGTCGGGAAGGCTCAGAACCCCGCCTTCGCCTCGGCCTTTTCCTTGAGCAGCGGCGCGACCGCAAACCCATGTTTCTCCAGCGCCGCGACGATCTTGTCGGTGCCTTCCAGCCCCGCCCAGAACATCGGGCCGCCGCGATAGACCGGCCAGCCATAGCCATAGATCCACACGACATCGATGTCCGACGCGCGCTGCGCCTTGCCCTCGGTCAGGATCAGCGCGCCCTCGTTGACCATCGGATACAGCGTGCGCTCGATGATTTCCTGGTCGCTGATCTCGCGCTTCGCCTTGTTCGAGTGCTGGCGGAAATCCTCGATGATTTCGGCGACCTCGGCGCTGGGCGACGGATTGCGCTTCTCGTCATAGTCGTAGAAGCCCTTGCCGGTCTTCTGCCCCCAGCGGCCCTTGGCGGCGAGCGCGTCGCGGATCGATTCGATGCGCGTCGGGTCGCGGTGCCAGCCGATGTCGACGCCCGCGAGGTCGCTCATCTGGAACGGCCCCATCGGCATGCCGAAATCGACATGGACCTTGTCGATCTGCTGCGGCGTCGCGCCTTCCATGAGGAGGTTCATCGCCTCGACCTGGCGGGGCTTGAGCATCCGGTTACCGATGAAGCCGTCGCACACGCCCGCGACCACCGCGACCTTGCCGATCTTCTTGCCGATCGCCATCGCGGTCGCCAGCGCGTCGGGCGCGGTCTTGTCGCCGCGCACTACTTCGAGCAGCTTCATGACATTGGCGGGCGAGAAGAAGTGCATGCCGAGCACGTCGCCGGGGCGGCTCGTCGCGGTCGCGATCTCGTCGATGTCGAGATAGGAGGTGTTCGACGCGAGGATCGCGCCGGGCTTGGCGATGGTGTCGAGCTTCGCGAAGATTTCCTTCTTCACGTCCATATTCTCATAGACCGCCTCGATGATCAGGTCGCAGTCGGCGAGATCCTCGATGGCGAGCGTCGGGGTGAGCAGCCCCATCATCGCCTCGACCTGCTCGGGCTTGAAGCGGCCCTTGGCGGCGCTCGCCTCATAATTTTTCCGGATCACGCCGGTGCCGCGGTCGAGTGCGTCCTGCTGCATCTCGACGATGGTGACGGGGATGCCCTTCTGGAGGAAGTTCATCGAAATGCCGCCGCCCATCGTGCCGGCGCCGATCACGCCGACCTTCTTGACGTCGCGCAGCGCGGTGTCCTTGGGCAGGCCGTCGATCTTCGCGGCCTGGCGCTCGGCAAAGAAGATATGGCGCTGCGCCGCCGACTGGCTGCCGAACATCAGCTTGGTGAATTCCTGCCGCTCGAAGGCGAGGCCTTCCTCGAAGGGCAGCCGCGTCGCCGCCTCGACGCAGGCGAGGTTCGCATAAGGCGCGTCGAACCCGCGCCACTTCTTGGCGTTGGCGGTCTTGAGCTGCTCGATGATCGCGACGTCGCCGAACACCGGGCGTTCGCGCGTCGGGCGCGGCCCATCGGCGATCTTCGCGCGGGCAAAGGCGATCGCATCGGCGGCAAGGCTGTCCTCGCCCGCGAGCGCGTCGACGAGGCCGAGCTCCTTGGCTTTCGATGCCGGCAGCGGATCGCCCGACGACACCATCGTCGCCGCGGCTTCGACGCCGACGACGCGCGGCAGGCGCTGGGTGCCGCCGGCACCGGGCAGCAGGCCGAGCTTGACCTCGGGCACGCCGAGCTTCGCCGAGGGCACCGCGACGCGGTAATGGCAGACGAGCGCGGTCTCGAGGCCGCCCCCAAGGGCAGTGCCGTGGATCGCGGCAACGACCGGCTTGGTCGCGGCTTCGATGCTGTTGAGCACCGCGTTGAAATCGGGACCGCGCGGCGGCTTGCCGAATTCGCTGATGTCGGCGCCCGCGATGAAGGTCGCGCCGGCGCAGCGCAGCACGATCGCCTTGACGCTGTCGTCGGCCAGCGCGGCGCCGAAATTGTCTTCCAGCCCTTGGCGAACGTGCCAGCTCAGCGCGTTGACCGGTGGATTGTTGACGATGATGACGGCGACGTCGCCGTCCTTTTCCATCGTGACGCTGACGGGGGTTTCTTCGGACATGGGAGACTCCTTCAATCTAAAACCCGTTCGCATCGAGCGCAGCCGGGATGCCCATCGTCGGCGCATGCCTTCTGGGTATCTCGACTTTGCTCGACACGAACGGCGAGGTGGTGTTGCATTTCAATCATCGATCGCGGCGTGGACCAATGTCTTGACCTCGCGCCGGACGGGATAGGTGGAAGAGGGCATGAGTTGGGTCATGAACACCATGCAGATTTCCTCGACCGGATCGACGAAGAAGCCGGTCGAAAACATGCCGCCCCAATAAAAGTCGCCGACCGATCCGGGGGTCATCGTCTGCGCGGGGCTTTCGTTCACCGCGAAGCCGAGACCGAAGCCAATGCCGGCATTTTCCGCCTCGGAAAAGATACCAACACTGTGCTGCGTCAGATCGCCGCCGCCGGGCAGATGGTTCGCGGTCATCAGCTCCAATGTCTTGCGGCTGATGATCCGCGTGTCGCCCAGCTTGCCGCCGCCGAGCAGCATCAGGCAGAAGCGGTGATAGTCGTGCAAGGTCGAGGCGAGCCCGCCGCCGCCCGAATGGAAGCTGCGGTCCTTTGCCCAGCGGCTTTTGTCGCCGCTGTCGAACGGCTTCATCTTCTCCCTCGGGTCGAAGGCATAGCAATCGGTCAGACGGTGCTGCTGGTCGGCGGGGACCTTGAAGCCGGTGTCGACCATGCCGAGCGGGCCGAAGATGCGCTCCTGCAACACCTGCGCGAACGGCTTGCCCTCGATGCGCTCGATGACTGCGCCGAGCACGTCGGTCGCCATCGAATAATTCCAGTGCGCCCCGGGGTCGAACTGCAGCGGGATCTTCGCAAGCCCCGCGATGAAGCTGTCCATCGTATAGTCGGCGTCGAAATCGTCGATCCGCGCCTTGCGGTACGCCGCATCGACCGGGGTGCGTTCCTGAAAGCCATAGGTGAGGCCTGAGGTATGGCGCAGCAGGTCGACCATGCGGATCGGCTGCGCCGACGGGCGCGTCAGGAACGGGACGTTGCCGCCGCCCGCGACGAAGACGCCGGTGTCCTTGAACTCGGGGCAATATTTGACGAGCGGATCGCTGAGCGCGGCCTTGCCCTCTTCGAGCAGCATCATGAAGGCGATGCTCGTGATCGGCTTGGTCATGCTCGCGATGCGGAAGATCGCGTCGTCTTTCAGCGCTTCGCCCGGCCGCGCCTCGCCGACGCACGACAGATGCGCAATCTCGCCGCGCCGCGAGACGAGCGTCGCCGCATGCGGCAGCCGGCCCGCGCTCACATATTTGGCGTCGAGAAAGGCCGGAATGCGGTCGAGGCGTTTGCTGTCGAATCCGTGGCTCACGAAACGCGGACTCCTTCGACGATGGCGGCGGCTTCGGCGAGCAGCGCGGGGTCGATCGCCAGATCGGCGGCCGCGGCGGTTTCTTTCAGCTGTTCGGGCCGGCTCGCGCCGATGATCGCGCTCGTGATCCCCGGCTGCGCGAGCACCCATGCGATCGCGAGCTGCGCCATCGAACATCCCGCCTTCTCGGCGACCGGCTTCAGCTGCTGCACCGCTTCGAGCACCGGATCGGCGAGATAGCGCTGCATATATTGCTCGTCCTCGCTCGCGGCGCGGCTGCCCGCGGGCGGCTCGGCGCCCGGTGCATATTTGCCGCTGAGCACCCCCATCGCAAGCGGCGACCAGACGATCTGGCCGATGCCGTTCGCCATGCTGATCGGGATGACCTTTGCCTCGGGGCGGCGATAGAGCAGATTATATTGCGGCTGGCTCGACACGAATTTGACCGCGGGCGGCGCCAGCGCGAGCGCGGCCTCGATCTCCTCGGGGGCCCATTCGGAAAAGCCGATCGCGCGCGCCTTGCCGCTGCGCACCACTTCGGACAGCGCGTCCATCGTCTCTTCGAGCGGGGTGTCGGGATCGTAGCGGTGGCACTGATAGAGATCGACATAGTCGGTCCTGAGCCGCGTCAGGCTGGCATCGATCTGTTTCGCCACCTGCGCCGCCGATAGACCGCGATCCTCGGCGGTCATCGGAAAGAAGAGCTTGGTCGCGAGCACATAGCTGTCGCGCGGCCGGTCCTTCAGCGTGTCGCCGAGGAAGCTTTCGGCCGCCCCGCGGCCATAGATATTCGCGGTGTCGATGAAATTGATCCCGGCGTCGAACGCCGCATCGACGCACGCGCGCGCCGCATTGTCATCGACCCCGACGCCATAGGTCAGCCAACTGCCGAGGCAGATCGCGGAGACTTCGATTCCGCTGTCGCCAAGCTGCCGATACTGCATGTCGTTTCTCCGTCAGTGCGAGGTCTGGCCCAGCAGCTGGCGCGTCACCGGATGCGAGCTGGTGAGGCCGCCGTCGACCGCTATGGCCTGTCCGTTGACATAGCTCGCCTGGTCGCTGGCAAGGAAGAGGGCAACATTGGCCAGCTCCTCGGGCTGCGCCGCGCGGCGGAGCGGGTTGAGCTGGCCGAGCTTGTGTGTGACTTCTTTGGCCTTCGCATAATCGAAGGTCGGCTTGGTCATGCCGGTCTCGGTCAGGCCCGGGCAGATCGCGTTGACGCGCACGCCGCTGGTCGACAGCTGCTGCGCCGCGACCTTGGCGAGGTTGATGACCCCCGCCTTCGACGCCGAATAGGCGCCCGGGCCGGCGCCCGAATTGATGCCCGCGACGCTGGCGGTCAGCACGATCGCGCCGCCGCGGCCTTGGTCGACCATCGCCTTGCCGGCGTGCTTCACCATCAGCGCGGGGCCGATCAGGTTGACGCGCAGCGTTTCGGCCCAGGCGACGGGATCGAAATCGAAGATGCCGCCCATGTCGCCGATGATCCCGGCGTTGGCGAACGCGACATCGAGCCCGCCGAAACTGTCCTTCGCCGTTGCGACCAGCTTCGCGACATCGGCCTCGACGCCCGCGTCGATTTCGAGCGCGATCGCTTCGCCGCCCGCATCCTTGACCGCCTGCGCCGTCTCGTGCACCGCCGCCGTCTTGTCGCCGAGCACCAGCTTCGCGCCCTCGGCGGCGAAGCGCAGCGCGCTCGCGCGGCCGATGCCGCTGCCCGCGCCGGTGATGATTGCGATCTTGCCGTCCAATGCGCCCATCATGCGCCTCCCGAAATCGTGGCCCCGCCATCGCAGACGATGGTCTGGCCGGTGGTGAATGCCCCCGCCTTGCTGGCAAGGAAAACCGCGGCGCCCGCGATCTCGTGCGGCTCGCCGATCCGCTTCAAGGTCGAGGCGGCGGTCGAGCGTTTCAAATTCTCCGGATCCTCCCACAGGGCACGCGCCATGTCGGTGCGGATCAGCCCCGGCGCGATGCAGTTGACGCGCACGCCGCGCGGGCCGAACTCGACCGAAAAATTGCGCGCCATCTGCATGTCGGCGGCCTTCGAAATGCAATAGGCGCCGATGATCGGCGACCCCTTGAGGCCGCCGATCGAGCTGACGATGATGATCGACCCCTCGCCGCGCTCGACCATTTCGGGCGCGACCATCGAGATCAGCCAGTGGTTGGACAGGATGTTGTTGTCCATGATCTTGCGGAACTGGTCGTCGCTGATCCCGAGGCCGGGGCCGTAATAGGGGTTCGATGCCGCGTTGCAGACGAGCGTCGTGATCTTGCCGAACGCCGCGCGCGTCTCGTTCACGAGGGTCTGAAGGTCATCCTTCGACGAGATGTTCGCCGCGACCGCAATCGCGGTGCCGTCGCCGAAGCGCGCGTTGATCTCGGCCGCGGTCGCGTCGCACGCATCCTGCTTGCGGCTCGAAATCACGACCTTCGCGCCCTGCTCGGCCATCGCCTCGGCGGTCGCCTTGCCGATGCCGCGCGACGATCCGGTGATCAGCGCGACTTGCCCCGTCATGTCGAACAGGCTCATGCGCCAGCCCTCCTTGCGAAGTCCCACGCTCGCTCGGCAAGCGGCAGGACGCGTTCGGACATCGCCTTGGCGTGGGCGGAGGAAGCGGTGCCGTCGATGACGCGCTTCTTGATCCCCTGCATGATCCCCGCGAGGCGGAAGAAATTATAGGCGAAATACCAGTTCAGGTCGGGCACCCCGTCGCGGCCGGTCGCGGCGCAATAGCGTTCGACCACCTCGTCGAGCTCGGGAATGCCGAGCCTCTTGCGGTCGAGATCCATGACGCCCGAGCGTCCGCCATTCTCGGTCACCCACGCCATCGCGACATAGGTGAAGTCGGCGAGCGGATCGCCGAGCGTCGACAGCTCCCAGTCGAGCACGGCCAATACCTCGGGCCGGTCCTTCGCGTAGATCATATTGTCGATGCGATAGTCGCCGTGGACGACGCTGGTGCGCGTCTGTTCGGGCAACGTCGCGGGCAGCCAGGCGATCAGCTGCTCCATCTCGTCCATCGTCTCGGTTTCGGAGAGCCTGTACTGCTTCGTCCAGCGGTCGACCTGGCGGCCGAAATAATTGCCGGGCTTGCCGAAGTCCGACAGCCCCGCAGCCTCGACGTCGACGCTGTGCAGCGCGGCGAGCGTGTCGATCATCGCAAAATAGGTGGCGCGGCGGTTCTCGGGGGTCGATCCGGGCATCGATCCGTCCCAGATCGTGTGGCCGTCGACCATCCCCATCACATAGAACCAGCTGCCGACGACCTCGTCGTCGGTGCAGAGCCCGTACTGGCGCGCGACCGGAAAGCCCATCTTATGGAGGCCCGCCTGCACCTTATATTCACGATCGACCGCGTGCGCCGAGGGCAGCAGCGGGCCGAAGGGCTTGCGGCGGAGGACATAATTGCCCGACGGCGCGCTGATCTTGTAGGTCGGGTTCGACTGGCCGCCGGCGAACTTGCTTTGCGTCAGCGGGCCTTTGAAGCCCTCGACATTGGCCTCCATCCACTGGGTCAGCTTCGCCTCGTCGAGCACATCGGCGCCCTCGGGCGCGACCGTGCCGCTGAAGGCCTTCTGGGCGTCGATGCCCGTCGTCATTGGTCGAACACGATCACCGACCGCGCGGCATCGCCCTTTCGCATCTTGTCGAACCCTTCGTTGACCTGGGTCAGCGGGATCGTTTCGGCGACGATGGAGTCGAGGTCGAGCAGGCCGCGGAGATAAAAATCGACGAGGCGCGGGATGTCGACCGGGAAGCGGTTGCCGCCCATGATCGCGCCCTGTAATTTCTTGCCGCTGAGCAGGTCCATCGCGCTCAGGCCGACCTTTTCGGCGAGCGGCATCATGCCGAGGATCGTCGCGGTGCCGCCGCGGCGGAGCGAGGCGACCGCGAGGCTGGCCGAAGCGGGACGCCCGACCGCCTCGATCGCATGGTCGACGCCGCCCTTGGAAATCTCGAGGATCTGCTTCGCGGCATCGCCATCCATCGCGTCGACCACATCCGTCGCGCCGAGCTTCATCGCCAGTGCGCGCTTCTCGGGCACCGGGTCGGCGGCGATGATCCGCCCCGCGCCCGCGATCTTCGCGGCGTTGATCGTCGCGAGGCCGACGCCGCCGCAGCCGACGACCGCGACCGTCTCGCCCGGGGTCACCTTGCACGCGTTGAAGATCGTCCCCGCGCCCGTGGTCACCGCACAGCCGATCACCGCGGCGCGGTCGAGCGGCATGTCGGGGTCGATTGCGACGCACGCATGTTCGTGGACGATCATCGTCTCCGAAAAGGCGCTGAGATTCAGCATCTGGTTGACCGGTGATCCGTCGGGGCGGGTGATACGCGGCGCCGATCCAACCGCACGCCGCGTATCGCCGCCAAGGCAGAGCGACATGCGGCCGCTGACGCAAAATTCGCAGTGGCCGCAGAAGGCCGACAGGCAGGTGACGACCGCGTCGCCGACCTTCACCGTGCGCACCTCGCTGCCGACCGCCTCGACGATTCCTGCGGCCTCGTGGCCGGGAATCGCGGGCAGGGGATGCGGATAGGCGCCGTCGATGAAATGCAGGTCCGAATGGCACAGTCCGCATGCGGCGGTGCGGATACGCACCTCGTGGGGGCCGCAGTCGGCGATCTGGACGGTCTCGATCGACAGCGGCTGGCCGGGTTCGACAAGGATGGCGGCTTTGGTCATTTAACTACCCTCTCTGGCCGTTCGCCCTGAGCCTGTCGAAGGGCCGTTCTTTCTTGCGCGGTGAAGAAGGACGGTGCTTCGACAAGCTCAGCACGAACGGATTATCTCTTAGCGTGATACCCCGATGTCGCCCGACGAGAAGCCCGGTTCGCTCGCGTCGCTGTGCTTGGCGAATTCGATGCGGGCGATCGCGCGCTCATGGACTTCGTCGGGACCGTCGGCGAGCCGCAGCGTACGCTGGTGCGCATAGGCCTTCGCCAGACCGAAGTCCTCGGACACGCCGCCGCCGCCATGCGCCTGGATCGCGTCGTCGATGATCTGCAGCGCCATGTTCGGCGCCTGCACCTTGATCATCGCGATCTCGGCTGCGGCGGCCTTGTTGCCGACCTTGTCCATCATGTCCGCGGCCTTCAGGCACAGCAGGCGCGTCATGTCGATGTCGATGCGCGCGCGGGCGAGGCGATGTTCCCAGATGCTGTATTCGGCGACTTTCCTGCCAAAGGCGACGCGCGACTGCAGCCGCTTCGCCATCTTGGCGATCGCTTCCTCGGCGACGCCGATCGTGCGCATGCAGTGGTGGATGCGGCCCGGCCCGAGGCGACCCTGCGCGATTTCGAAGCCGCGGCCCTCGCCCAGCAGCATCGCCTCCTCGGCATTGACGCGCACGTCCTTCAGTTCGATTTCCATATGGCCGTGCGGCGCATCGTCATAGCCGAAGACGGGCAGGTGGCGCAGGATGTTCACGCCCGGCGCGTTCAGCGGCATCAGCACCATCGACTGCTGCGCGTGGCGCTTGGCGGCGAAATCGGTCTTCCCCATCACGATCGCGACTTCGCAGCGCGGATCGCCGGCCCCCGACGACCACCATTTGCGGCCGTTGATCACATAATCGTCGCCGTCGCGCTCGATCCGCGTTTCGATATTGGTCGCGTCGGACGAGGCGACCTGCGGCTCGGTCATCAGAAAGGCCGACCGGATCTCGCCGTTCATCAGCCGGCCCAGATATTTCTCCTTCTGCGCGCGGGTGCCGTAGCGGTGAAAGACTTCCATGTTGCCGGTGTCGGGCGCCGAGCAGTTGAACACCTCGCTGGCAAAGCCGACGCGGCCCATTTCCTCGGCGCAGAGCGCATATTCCAGGTTGGTGAGGCCGGGGCCCTCGAATTCGAAGGTCTCGTCGACATGGTGGTGCGCGGCCGACTTGGGCGGCATGAACAGGTTCCAGATGCCGGCGGCCTTCGCCTCGGCCTTCAGATCCTCGACGATCTGGATGACCTTCCAGCGATCGCCGGCCTTGTCCTGCTCGTTATAGATCGGCACCGCGGGGCGGACCTTGCGCTCGATGAACTCGCGCACCCGCCCTTGCCAATGCTTTTGCCGGTCGGTGAGGTCGAAATCCATCTGTGCATCCTTCCCTTTACGTTTACGTAAACCCTTGGGCCGATTCGAGGCTTTTGCCAAGGCCCGGCGGCGCGAAATTGCATTTTTCCGCGACCGCCCGACATTTTCTTTGCTTATGGCCGAAATGCACGATCCTTATGGGCTCGGCGGCTCCCCATCCGGCGCCCGGGGTTCGCCGAGCAGCGCGAGCCGCGCCTCGTGGCTCGCGCGGTCGATCGCGTAGCGGCGCAGGCCCAGCGCTGCGCAGCCGCCGATCAGCACCATCATCACCGCGTAAATCCATCCCATCTGGGCCGCCGTGTCGGCGGGCAGGTCTTCGGGCCGCATCCGCTCGCCGAGCCCCGCAAAGGCGACGAGCTGGCCGACGAGAAAGATGCCGAGCGCCTGCCCGAATTTCTGCGTCATCAGATAGCCCGCGAAAAAGACGCCCTCGATTCGGGTGCCATGGTCGACCTCGTGCGCCTCGACGATTTCGGCGACCATCGACGCGGCGGATATGTTCGCGACGATCTGTCCGAACAGCGACAAGGTCATGAAGCCGAGCAGCAGACCGACCGACGCGGTGCCGCCGAGTTCGGGCCAGAAGCCGAGGTTGCGCGCGGCATAGGGCAGGAAGGCGAGGACGCCGCTGAACAGCGCGGCGGCGATCGCGGTGTTGCGCTTGCCGAAGCGGCGATGCGCGCGTCCGACCGCGGCAAAGGCGCCGAACACCGCGATCGCGAGGCCGAGCGGATACCAGGCGAATTGCGCGTCGCCGAGCTGCCACACATAGAGCATCATATAGTTGATCGAGGCGATCGCGGTCGCATAGCCGGTGACGATGAACAGCGCCCCACTCGCCAGCGCCACGAAGGCCGGGTTGCGAAAGGCGATCGCGATGTCGGCGAACAGCGAATGACCATGGCGCGCCGCGGGCGGCGGCAACGACAGGATGCGGCGGTGCTGTCCCAGCGCCGACCCCAGCGTCGTGACCAGGATCATCGCGGCCCCGAACAGTCCGAAGCCGGTATAGCCCGACGCCTCGAGGAGCCCGCTCTGCGCCGGATCGTCGGACGCCAGGAAATAGCCATAGGCCAGCGCCGTCGCGGTCAGGCCGCCGAGCCAGCCGAAGAGGAAGCGGAAGCGCATCAGGGTCGTGCGCTCGTCATAGTCGCGCGTCAGCTCGGCAACGAGCGAAATGGAGGGTATCTCGCACGCCGAGACGAGGATGCGCACCGCGACGACGTTGACGATCAGACCCAGCGTCGAATGCTGCGCGATGTCGGGGGAGACCCAGAGCATCGCCCAGGCGATCGCCATCGGCACCGCCGCGCCATAGAGCCAGGGCAACCGGCGTCCGAACCGCGTGCGCGTCGCGTCCGACAGGCGGCCGATCAGCGGATCGACCAGCGCGTCGATCACCATCGCGCCGATCAGCACCAGCGACACGGTGCGTGGGTCGAACCCCAGCACCTGGTTGTAATAGAGCATGAAGAAGGTGGTGAGTCCTGCCTCCTTGATCCCCAGCGTCACGCTGCCCAGCCCGTGAGCGAGCTTGATTCGCATCGGGAGCGGGGCGGGAAGGGTGGGAGCGGTCATTGCAGGCCCGTCGCCTCGGTCGCCGACAATGCGGCGAGCCGTGCCTCATGGTCGGCGCGGTTGATCGGGAAGCGCGAGAAGATCCACGTCGAGCAGGCCGCGGCGATCACCACGATCACGCCATAGCTCACCACCAGCCGATCGATCACTTCGGGCGCGACCTGTCCGGGGATCGCCTTCGACGGCAGGCCCGACAGGCTGATCAGCAGGCCGGTCAGCCCGATGCCGACCGCGGTCGCGCATTTCTGGACGAACATCCAGCCCGCCGCGAACACGCCCTCGGTGCGGCGCCCGGTCTCGACCTGCGAGGCTTCGACAACGTCGGCGAGCATCGACTGGCCGGAGATCATCACCATCACCGCATTGATGTTCGACAGGAGGATGAAGCCCATCAGCAGGTTGCTGGAAAAGGTCGATCCGATCGCGGGCCAGTTGTCCGACAGCAGCAGTACGAAGGGGACGATCCAGAAAATCGTGCTGATAATCCCGCACACCACCGCGGTCCGCTTCTTGCCGAAACGGTGATGCAGCGGCTGCACGAGCAGGAAGGAACCGATCACGCTCACCATCAGCAGCCATGGCAGCGCCGCGAAGGCGCCGTCCGAAAAGCGCCAGACGTAAAGGTAGAGGAAGTTCGAGATGGTGAAGGTCATCTGCGTGCTCGAAATCGCGACCAGCGATGCGCCGAGCAGGATCAGCGCGGCGGGATGGCGGAGCGACTCCCATATCTCGGCAAAAAGACGTTTCGGCGATCCGGGTTCCGGCTTCGTGGCGGGCAGGCGTGCGACGCGGCGATGCTGGCCGATCGCCGAGATCAGCACCGTTGCCGCCATGATGATTGCGCCGCACAGGCCATAGAGCCAGTATCCGGCGGGATTGAGCTGGCCGAATTCGTGCGTCGCGTCGGGGCGCAGGAACACCGTGTTCGCGAGGAAGAAGACAAGCAGACCGCCGCCCCACGCGAAGAGGAAGCGGAATCGGACGAGCGCGGTGCGCTCGTCATAATCGCTCGTCAGTTCGGCGACGAGCGATTGCGACGGCACCTCGCAGCACGACACCAACGTTCGCACCAGCACCGCCACGACGACCAGATAGACGAAGATATGCGTATGGTCGTCGGGCGGCGACCAGAGCAGCATCCATGCGAAACCGAGCGGGATCGGGGCGAGATAGAGCCACGGATGCCGCCGTCCCCAGCGCGTATAGGTGCGATCGGAGAAATAGCCGATCAGCGGATCGACGAAGGCGTCGGCAAGCAACGCGAACATCAGCGCGAGCGAGACCAGCTTCGCATCAAGCCCGACGACCTGGCTGTAGAAGATCAGCAGAAAGGTCGAAAAGCCGTTGTCCTTGACGCCATAGGCGACGCTGCCAAGGCCGTGGAACAGCTTGAGGCGGACCGGCAGGCGCGTCCGCGCCGGGGTGTCGGCGGTCACCCGGCGGCTCCGGCTTTCGCCGCTTCCTCCATCGCCAGCAGGGCGTCGAACATGCCCGGCGTTTCCTTGTCCCAGGCATGGCGCTGGCCAATCGTCAGCCCGCCGTCGACGAGCATATGCGTGCCGGTCATGAAGCTCGACTCCTCGCTCGCGAGATAGGCGACCGCATTCGCGATGTCCTCGGGCTGGCCCCCGCGCGCCACGGGCTGTGCGCTCGCGCTCATCTGCGCAATCACGGCGTTGGCCTGCGTCTTCAATTCACCTGGGACGTCGAGCGAGGCGGTGAAGATATTGGTGTTGATGAAGCCGGGGCAGATCGCGTTCACGCGGATGCCATATTGCGCCAGATCGGTCGCGGCGACCTTGCTGAGATGCAGCACGCCCGCCTTCGCGACCGCATAGGCGGTGGGCGAATAGCCCGCGCCCAATGCCGCAACGCTCGCCGTGTTGACGATGCTCGCGCCTCCCGAGCGAGTCGAGGGGCGGCCCTTCATGTGCGGCGCGGCGTAGCGGATGCCCATCGCCACCGACTTCAGCACCAGGTCCATCGTGCGATCCCAGCCCTCGGGCGTGATCTCGTCGATCGGCGCGCGGTCGCCGCCCGCGGCGGCGTTGTTGAAGACGATGTCGATCCCGCCGGCCTTCGCTGCGGCGGCATTCATCAGCGCCTCAATGTCCTCGGGTCTGGTCACGTCGCACCGGACGAAGTCGATCTTGCCGTTCGACTGTTCGGCGAGCGCCCGGCCGCCGGCTTCGTCGATGTCGGCGGCAAAGACATGCGCCCCTTCGCCCGCCAGTTTCAGTACCGCGGCCTTGCCGATGCCCGATGCCGCGCCGGTGACGACGGCGACCTTGCCTGCGAATCGCATATCCTCTGCTCCCGTTTTATTTTGCCACGCAACTTAGGCGCGCGGCGGGTCGCGTCAACGGCCCGCGACCTTCCGTTACGGCGCCGTAGCGTCGGGTCGGGCGCTCAAGTTGACGCTTGCGTAAAGCGGCGAAGCGGACGTAGATTTGGCGGCAGAAGAGGAGCCAGAAGGATGAGCGAACAGGACGCTTTCCGCGCCGAGGTGCGGGAATGGCTGGAGGCCAATTGCCCCCCCGAAATGCGCGAACCGATCCGCGACGAGGATGACGTCTGCTGGGGCGGGCGCAAATTCAGGTTCAAGAACGACGCCCAGAAGGCGTGGCTCGATGCCTGTGTGGCGAAGGGCTACACCGTCCCCGACTGGCCCAAACCCTATGGCGGCGCCGGGCTGACGCCGGAGCAGACCAAGATCCTCAGACAGGAAATGAAGCGCATCAAGGCGCGCTCGCCGCTCGACAGCTTCGGCATCTGGATGCTCGGCCCCGCGCTGCTCAAATTCGGCACCGAGGAGCAGAAGGTCCAGTATCTGAACCCCATCGCGCGCGGCGAAATCCGCTGGTGCCAGGGCTATTCGGAACCCGGTTCGGGCAGCGACCTCGTCAGCTTGCAGACCTTCGGCGAGGACAAGGGCGATCATTGGGTCGTCAACGGCTCGAAGATCTGGACGAGCTACGCCGACAAGGCCGACTGGATCTTCTGCCTCGTCCGCACCGACAAGGCGAACAAATATCAGGGCATCACCTTCATGCTCTTCGATATGGAGAGCCCCGGCGTCACGACGAAGCCGATCCTGCTGATCAGCGGCAACAGCCCGTTCTGCGAGACCTTCTTCGACGATGTGAAGGTGCCCAAGACGCAATATGTCGGCGAGATCAACCGCGGTTGGGACGTCGCCAAATATCTGCTCGGCCACGAACGCGAGATGATCTCGGGCGGCGGCGCGGGCGGCGACATGGTCAGCATCGGCGGCGCCTTTGCCAAGGCGTTCGGCAAGAATGCGGCGGGCGAACTCGACGACCCGATCCTGCGCGCCGAAATGGCGGCGTTCGATACCGACGTCTTTGCCTATCGCGCGATGGGCGAGCGCTTCATGGACATGTGGAAGACCGGGCGGGCGCATCCGGCGTCGTCGAACATGATGAAATATGTCGGCACCGAACTCAACAAGCGCCGCCACGAACTCGTGATGTCGGGCGGCGGCAGCGACGCGCTCGAATGGGATAGCGAAGACAGCAAGGGCGGCGCCCGCGCGCGCAGCTGGCTGCGCACCAAGGCCAATTCGATCGAAGGCGGGACGAGCGAAGTGATGCTCAACGTCATCGCCAAGCGTATCCTCGACCTGCCCGGGGCGTAAAACAACAAGCCCTCCCCTTCAGGGGAGGGCAGCGAGACTTGGCAGCTTGCTGCCTAGTCGCAGCGGGTGGGGGCCATCGATCTTGCGCAAGGCCGATGGCCCCCACCCCAACCCCTCCCCTGAAGGGGAGGGGCTAAGGAGAAACAAAATGCCGCTCTATCACAATGACGACCAGACGATGCTCAAGGACAGCGTCGCGCCCTTCGTGGCCGAACAGGCGCCCGTCTCGCATCTCCGCAAACTCCGCGACACCGCCGACGCCACCGGCTTCTCGCGCGACCTCTGGGCGCAGTTCACCGAAATGGGCCTGCCCGGCATGCTCGTTCCCGAGGCCCACGGGGGCCTCGGCATGGGGCATATGGAAGCAGGGATTGTACTCGAGGAAATCGGCCGCAACCTGACCCCGTCGCCCTTCCTTGCGACCAGCGTCGGCGCGGTCGCTGCGCTCGCCAAGGCGGGCGGCACGCAGGCGGGCCGCTGGCTTCCTGCGATCGCTTGCGGAGAGGCGATCGTCGCGCTCGCGATCGACGAGGGCGCCAAGCACCGCCCCGACCGCATCGCGACGACCGCGACGCGCGCCGGCAACGGCTTCCGTCTCGACGGCAAGAAAAGCTTCGTCCTCCACGGCCATGTCGCCGACATGAGCATCGTCGCGGCGAAGACCGACGGCGGCATCACGCTCTTCGCCGTGCCCAAGGACGCGAACGGCGTCACCGCCGATCCGCGCCGCCTCGTCGATTCCAGCCTCGCGAGCCATGTCACGCTCGACGGCGTCGAGGTCGATGCCGACGCCGTGATCGGCGAGGTCGATGCCGGTGGCGAGATTCTCGACGCGCTGCTCGCCGCCACCCGCACCGGCGCCGCCGCCGAAATGGTCGGCGTCGGACAGGGTGCGATGGACATGACGGTCACCTATCTCAAGGAACGCAAGCAGTTCGGCAAGCTGATCGGCGAGTTCCAGGGCCTCCAGCACCGCGCCGCGCATCTCTATGGCGAGATGGAAGTCGCGCGCGCCACGGTGATGAAGGCGCAGCAACTCCTCGACGAGGGCAGCGAAGGCGCGAAGCTGATGGTTTCGGTCGCGAAAGCCAAGGCCGGCCGCGCCGCCAATCTTGCCGTCCGCGAAGGCGTCCAGATGCACGGCGGCATCGGCATGACCGACGAATATGACATCGGCCTCTATATGAAACGCGACCGCGCGCTCGCCGAATTTATGGGCGATGTGCATTACCATATCGACCAGGTCGCCCGGATGAACGGGTACTAGGACCGAGCATTTCCAAACTCCGCTCGCCCTGAGCTTGTCGAAGGGCCGTCCTTTTCTTGGACGTGGCAGAGGAAGAACGGTCCTTCGACAAGCTCAGGACGAACGGAAAAAGGAACAGGGTATGAACCTTCAGGACATGTTCGGCCTCGACGGCCGCATCGCACTCGTCACCGGCGGCTCGCGCGGGATCGGCAAGATGATCGTCGAGGGCTATCTCGCGGCGGGTGCGGCGCGCGTCTACATCTCGGCGCGCAAGACGGCGCAGATCGAGGAAGCCGTCGCCGATTTCGAAACACGCTATCCGGGCAAGGTCATCGGACTCCCTGTGGACCTTTCGACCGTCGAGGGTTGTCGCGCGCTCGCCAAGGAACTCGAAGCGCGCGAGGAACGCCTCGACATCCTCGTCAACAACGCCGGGGCGGCGTGGGGCGAACCCTTCGAAGGTTTCCCCGAAGCGGGCTGGGACAAGGTGATGGACATCAACGTCAAATCGCCCTTTTTCCTGACGCAGGCGCTGCACGGGCTGATGAAGGCAGCAGGGACACCCGAGCGCCCGGCAAAGGTCATCAATATCGGCTCGATCGACGGCCAGCGGCTGAACCCGTGGGAAACCTACAGCTATCATGCGTCAAAGGCCGCCATCCTGTATCTTACCAAGCGTCTCGCCGCGCGGCTGGTGACCGACAATATCATCGTGACCGCGATTGCGCCGGGCGCCTTCCAGTCGGACATGAACAAGGCCGCGCGCGATCATGGCGACGCGGTGGCGAAGAGCATCCCGGTCAAGCGCATCGGGGTGCCCGAAGATATGGCCGGCGCCGCGATCTTTCTCGCGTCGAAAGCGGGCGACTATGTCGTCGGCGACACGATCACCGTCGATGGCGGCTTGGTCCACGGCGATTTGAAGACCAGCATCGACGCTTAACTTAAGCCCCTCCCCTTCAGGAGTGGCGGGTAAACTGTCCCCCGGACAGTTTAGATCATGCCGGGGGCATGATCGACCCTGCCACTGGTTTGGGGTGGGGGCCATCGGCCTTGCGCAAGGCCGATGGCCCCCACCCGCTGCGACTAGGCAGCAAGCTGCCAAGTCTCGCTGCCCTCCCCTGAAGGGGAGGGCGGACAAGGTTTGACACAGTCCTCAAGGTGTATTATTGAGCTAATGCACCAAGGAGATGTGCCATGCGTTTTGCTTATCTGATCCCCCCGATGATGCTCCTCGCCGCCTGCGGGCAGAGCGACGAGAAAAAGGACACGCCCGAAATTTCGATCAATGCCGGCGATGGCAAGGGCGGGGTCCAGATCAGCTCGAACAAGGACGGCAGCGGCCGGCTCAAGATCGGCGGCGACGGCGTCAATATCGACATGAAGATCCCCGATTTCGTCGATCTCGACGTCGAGGGCGATTTCGATATCGACGGCGTGAAGCTCTATCCGGGCAGCAACGTCACCACGGTCAATGTCGATGCGAGCGACAAGAATGGCGTCGACAAGGCGACCGTCGAACTCGGCTTCACCTCGCCCGCGGCGCCCGCAAAGGCGGCCGAGTGGATGGCGGGCGAATTCGCCAAGAAGAATATCCAGGTCCAGCGCGCCGGCGATACGCTGCGCGGCACGACCAAGGACGGCGACGATTTCAAGATCGACTTCGGCCCCGACGGCGCGAACGCCAAGGGCAAGGTGACGATTACGAAGAGCTAGACAAGAATCCCGTTCGCATCGAGCGAAGTCGAGATGCCCTTCGCCGAGGCGTGATCCTATGGGTGTCTCGACTTCGCTCGACACGAACGGGATCTAGAAAGCTACCCGCTGTTCCGCAGCGCCGTCGCGATCGCGTTGATCGTCAGCTGGATGCCCTCGGCGATCCGCGGGTCGGTCTCGCCCGCGCGGTGGCGCTTCATCAGCTCGATCTGGAGCAGGTTGAGCGGCTCGATATAGGGCAGCCGCAGCCGGATCGACGCCTCGAGCGCCGGGTTCTTCTCGAGCAGGCGCGACTGGCCGGTAATCGACAGCAGCCCATCATGCGCGCGGTTCCACCCGTCGCGGATGCGCGTGAAAATCGCCGCATGCCCCTCGACCCCGCTCGCCAGTTCGGCATAGCGCGCCGCGATTCCCATGTCGGACTTCGCGAGCACCATCTCCATGTTGCCGAGCAGCGCGGCGAAGAAGGGCCAGCTTTCCGCCATGTCGGCGAGCAGCGCCTTGTCGCCGAAATCCGAAAAGGCCTCGCCCGTGCCGTACCAGCCCGGCAGCATCGTGCGCGCCTGCGCCCAGCTGAACACCCACGGGATCGCGCGCAGATCCTCGATCGCGGTCGATTTGGTCCGGCTCGACGGGCGCGACCCGATCTTCAGGCCCGCGATCTCGGCGATTGGGGTCATCGCGCGGAAGAAATCCTTGAACGCCGGGGTCTCGTAGACAAGCCCGCGATACGCCGTGAACGCGCTGTCCGACAGCGCGTCCATCGCCGCGGTGAAGCGCCCGCTATTGGCGTCGCTCAGCCCCTCGGGCTCGAGGCTCGCGAGCAGGCTCGCCGAGACCATCGCCTCGAGGTTCGTCGCCGCGCTGTCGGCGGTGCCATATTTGGCCGCGATCACCTCGCCCTGCTCGGTGATGCGGATGCGCCCCTGCACCGTGCCTGCG
The DNA here is from genome assembly GCF_001468265.1 of Sphingopyxis sp. H050. Classification (GTDB taxonomy): domain Bacteria; phylum Pseudomonadota; class Alphaproteobacteria; order Sphingomonadales; family Sphingomonadaceae; genus Sphingopyxis. The sequence continues at coordinate 83,082 of NZ_LNRZ01000003.1, forward strand.
GGCTGCGCGCGGATCGCGGCAAAGGCGCTGCCGCCGCCGCGCCCGACCGCACCGCCGCGGCCGTGAAACAGCTGCATGGAGGTGTCGGCCGCCTCGAACACCGGCGTCAGCGCATCGGACGCCTGATGCAGCCCCCAGGTCGAGGTCAGATAGCCGCCGTCCTTGTTCGAATCCGAATAGCCGATCATCACTTCCTGATGCCCGCGCGCCGCGATGTGCGGCGCAATCTCGGGCAGCGCGAAATAGCGCGCCATGATCGCGGGCGCGTCGTCAAGGTCGGCGATCGTCTCGAACAGCGGCACGACCATCAGCGTGTCGCGCCCTTCCGCCGACCAGAGCCCCGCCTCGCGCGCGAGCACATGGACTTCGAGCAGGTCGGACAGGCTCTCGGCCTTGCTGATGATCCATTGCAATATCGCCTGATGGCCGAGCTTCGCGCGGATATCCGCAGCGGCATGGACGATCGCGAGTTCGCCCGCCGTCTCCTCGCTCCACGCGTGCCATGTGGCGGCGAGCGGCCGGTTGACGCCAAGCTCGCGGCGCAGCAGCGCGACGCGCGCTTCCTCGTCCAGCGCCAGATAGTCGCTCTCGACCCCCGACACCTTGAGCAGTTCGGCGAGCACGCGCTCGTGCACCGCGCTGTTCTGCCGCATGTCGAGCGTCGCGAGGTGAAAGCCGAACACTTCGACGGCGCGGATCAGCCGCCCGAGCGCACCGATCCCGACCAGCTGCCCCTCGCCGCTCGCCGACAGGCCGTTCGCGATGACCAGCAGGTCGCGGCGAAAATCGGCGGGCGTCGCATAAGCTTCGCCCTTCAGCGCCGACGCGCGAGGCGGCGCCTTGCCGACGATGCCGGCGTAAGTCGCGCAGACGCGCGCATAAATGCCCGACAGCGCGCGGCGATAGGGCTCGTCGCGGCGGCTCGGCGCATTGTCGCCGCTCGCTTCGGCCAAGGCTTCGACGGCCTCCGGCACCGGCGCGAGCCCCGACGATACCGACAGTTCGGCGCCGAGGCCGTGGACCGCATCGGCATAATGGCCGAGCACCGCCGCGGCGTTGCGGCTCGTGGCGAGCTTCAGCGTCTCGGCGGTGACGAAGGGATTGCCGTCGCGGTCGCCGCCGATCCAGCTCCCGACGCGCAGAAAGCTCGCGGGACGCTGGCCCAGCTCGGCCTCCCAGCGCGCGTACAGCTTGGGCAGCACCGGCACGAACACGTCGCGGAGGTACGTCAGCGCATTGTCGATCTCGTCGGCGACGAACAGCTTCTCCATGCGCAGCGGCCGCGTCTGCCACAGCAGCACGATCTGCCGCCTTATCGCTTCCTCGACGATGTCGCCCTCGGGCGTCTCGTCGCTCCCGGCGTCGCGCAGCCGCATCAGCTCGGCGATGCGGTTCTTGTGATCGAGCACCGACTTGCGTCGCACCTCGGTCGGATGCGCGGTCAGCACCGGCGCGACGAGCGCCGCGTCCAGCAGCGCCGCGACCGCGTCGCTGTCGATCCCGTCGGCGCGCAGCTTTTCGAGCGCCGCCGCGACGGTCGCCTCGGGCTCGGCCGCCACGCCTTGTCTGTCCTCGGCGAGGTTCGCGAGCATCGAAAACAGCATGAACCCGCGCACGAAGGCGACGGTATCGTCGAGGCTCAGCGCATCGAGCCCCGGATCGATCGCCTCGGCCCCCGCGATGCCGCGGTGCCGGTCGACGCTCGACGAGCGGATATATTCGGTCTGCCGGAACAGTTTGTCGCCGCCATAGGCGCGAATGACATCACCCAGGATCCGCCCGAGATAGCGGATGTCGGGATTTTGCGAGATCTGGATCGGTGGGCCCATGCGCCGGATTGCTGCACCTGCGAAGGCGTGGGGTCAAGCCGCGCATAGCTATGCTTGCGACAGATCAGTGCGTCTTGACGAGAGTCAGCGTTCCCAGATCGACCGTCGATCCGCTCCCGAACGTAACGGAGTTGCGCGTGTCGGTGATGAACATCAGCTTGCCGTCGGCGTCGGTGATGCGTGCCGACACGGCATAGCTGTGCCGCGGATCGATGTCGGCGCGGTCGACGGTCAGGCTGAAGGCGAAGGGCACCCGCTTGCCCTCGCTGGCGAAGCGCTGCGTCGCCATATTGTTCGCGGGCGCGTCGGCGAGGCTGACGTCGTCGAGCCGCACCTCGATCTCGGCGGTCGGGGGCAGCGCGATGCGCTCGCCATAGGCGATGCTGCCGGTGACGGCGACGGTGCGTTCGGCGGGCACACCGGTCGAGGCGCAGGCGGCAAGCGTGAGCGCTATCGTAAAAGGAGCGGCAAAACGGAGCATCGTCTAATCTCCTACCTCGTCATTCCCGCGAAGGCGGGAATCCAGCTTATTGTACCTTATCTTTGCGCCTTAGCGCCTTTGCGTGAAACAAGAAAAACGGGTCTCACGCAAAGGCGCTAAGGCGCAAAGAAAAAGCTGGATCCCCGCCTTCGCGGGGATGACGAAGGAGAATTGATCAGCCCTCCAGCTCGACGTCCCAATAGAGCCAGTCGATCCAGCTCGTGTGGAGATAGCCCGGCGGGAAGGCGCGGCCATTGTCCTGCAACTGCCAGCTCGTCGGGCGCCAGGGCTGGCGATAGAGCGGCATCCGCGCCTGCTGCGGCGTCCGGCCGCCCTTCTTGAGGTTGCACGGGGCGCAGGCGGTCGTGACATTCTCCCACGTCGTGCGCCCGCCGAGCCGGCGCGGGACGACGTGATCGAACGTCAGATCCTTGCCCGACCCGCAATATTGGCACGCGAAGCGGTCGCGCAGGAACAGGTTGAAGCGGGTGAAGGCCGGATGTTCGGACGGCTTCACATATTGGCGGAGCGCGATCACGCTGGGGATCGGCATCGTGCGCGTCGGCGAATGGATCTCGCGCTCGTAATTTTCGACGATCGTCACCCGGTCGAGGAATACCGCCTTGACCGCGGTCTGCCACGGCCACAGGCTCAGCGGATAGTAACTCAGCGGCGTGTAGTCTGCGTTGAGAACAAGGGCCGGACAGGAATCGGGATGCCGGGCAAGATCGGGATGGAACATGGCTCGGTAACGCTGCCCCCTATGCTGCGCGGGATGGCGCGCCACTGCCTTCCCTGCATGACAGCGTCATTACATGCCGCATCAGAATCTGACGTCAAGGGGGCATTTGCCGCAAGATATGGAATGATTCGCGAAACTTCTCCACTGGATATGGTTTCGGGACCCGCCCGATGCTGACGCGGTTCGCGCCCAGTCCCACGGGCGATCTCCACCTCGGCCATGCCTATAGCGCCGCGCTCGCGCATGCGGCGGCGCGCGCGGCGGGCGGAGGCTTTCGCATCCGCATCGACGACATCGACGGCAGCCGCTCGCGCGAAGCCTTCGTCGCGGCGTCGCTCGCCGATCTCGCCTGGCTCGGGATCGACTGGGACGGCGATCCGATACGCCAGTCGGCGCATCTCGGCGCCTATGCCGCCGCGCTCGAAGAGTTGCGGTCGCGCGGGCTCGTCTATCCCTGCTTCTGCACCCGCGCCGATATCGCCGCCAGCCTTGCCGCGCCGCACGGCCCCTCCGGCGCCATCTATCCCGGCACCTGCCGACCGCTGTCCGAAGCCGAGCGCGCCCGCCGCCTCGCCGACGAGCAGCATTGCTGGCGTCTCGACATGGCGCGGGCCGTCGCGGTCGCGGGCGACCTGCGCTGGGAGGAGGCGGGGCAGGGCCCGCGCTTCGCCGACCCGCTCGCGCACGGCGATGTCGTGCTCGCGCGCAAGGACGCCCCCGCCAGCTATCATCTCGCCAGCACGCTCGACGATGCCGCGATGGGGGTGACGCACGTCATCCGCGGCGCCGACCTCGTCGCCTCGACCGATGTCCACCGGCTGCTCCAGGCGCTCCTCGCCTTGCCCACCCCGCTCTACCGCCACCACGCCCTCGTCTGCGGCGCAGACGGCAAGCGGCTCGCCAAGCGCGATGCTGCGGCATCGCTCGCCTCGCTCCGCGAAGCGGGCGGCGACGGACGCGCGCTCGCCGCCGATCTCGTGGCGGGACGCCTTCCCACTGGATATTCGCTGCAAATGCCCTAGATAGAGGATATGCAACTCTTGCTCGTCCTCGGGGTCGTTGCGGCGGCCGGTCTCGTCCTCTTCTCGCTTGCGCGCGGGCTGATCCATTTCGCCAGGGGCCATCAGGCCGCGATCGACGGCACCGTCCATGAAAATCAGGTGCTGCAGAACAAGATGATGATGGCCCGCGTGAAGTGGCAGGCGATCACCGTCATCCTGCTCATCATCATCGGTGTGACCGCCGGCACGCGCTGAGCCGGTTACTTCCTTTCCCGTTCGTGTCGAGCGAAGTCGAGACACCCATCGACCTTGCGCCCGGCCCGAGCGGCATCTCGACTTCGCTCGATGCGAACGAAGCGGGATGATCGTTTCGAATCCCGGGTTGTCTGACATGGTCAAGCTCAACAAGATCTACACCCGCACCGGCGACGACGGCACCACCGGCCTCGTAGATGGCTCGCGCATCGCCAAGTCGGCGCCCTTGATGGCGGCGATCGGCGACGTCGACGAGGCGAACAGCTGGGTCGGCCTCGCCGCTGCCGCGCTCAATCCGGACGGCGAGCATGGCCGGATGCTTGGCCGCATCCAGAACGAGTTGTTCGACCTCGGCGCCGATCTGGCGACCCCGCCCGACATCCAGTTCGGCTTCGGCCCGCACGACATGGCGCTGCGCATCGTGCCGAGCCAGATCGCGCGGCTCGAGGACGAGATCGACCGCATGAACGACGATCTCGAGGCGCTCACCAGCTTCATCCTGCCCGGCGGCACCGAAGCCGCGGCGCGGCTCCATCTGGCGCGCGCAGTGACGCGGCGGGCCGAGCGATCGGCTGTCGCCGCCGATGCCGAGCGCGACCTCAACCCGCTCGCGCTCACCTATCTGAACCGGCTCTCGGACCATCTCTTCGTGGTGACGCGGCATATCAACGCGGCGGCGGGCGGCGACATTCTCTGGAAGCCCGGCGCGACGCGCTGATCTGAACGTCCTCCCTGCCGCGTGGCGGTGGGGAGGGGGCACCGTCCGCGAAGCGGATGGTGGAGGAGCTGCGTCATGGCCCGCTCATTAGCCTGCGCCGTAGGCGCAGTTTATCGTGAGCGCCTGCAAGGCAGTCCAAGGGCGCTGCCACCTCCCCCTTGCTGCGCAACAGGAGGCCATGTTCCCTAAACGTTCTAGACAATCCGCGTCGCCGTAACCATAATCCATCCCACAGCGAAACCGAATCGCACTTCGGGGGATTGTCTCATCATGGCCAGCCGCACCGACGCTTCGCACCGCACCGATCCGCTGGAGGAACTGGCCCGCCGTTTTTCTGCCACGCGGCGCCTGTCGCTCGATCTGGTCGCGACGCTGTCCGACGCCGACGCGAGCGCGCAGTCGATGCCCGACGCCTCGCCCGCCAAATGGCATCTCGCGCACACGACATGGTTCTTCGAAACCTTCGTGCTGCGCGACCATCTGCCCGGCTATCGGCATTTCGACGATCGCTACGCCTATCTCTTCAACAGCTATTACGAGGCCGAGGGCCCGCGCCACGCGCGCCCGCACCGCGGGCTGCTGACGCGCCCGTCGCTCGACGATGTCTGCGTCTGGCGCGCGCATGTCGATACGGCGGTACAGACTGCGCTGCCCGACCTGCCGTCCGCGGCGCAGGCGCTGGTCGAGCTGGGCATCCATCACGAACAGCAGCATCAGGAGCTGCTGCTCACCGACATCAAGCATCTCTTCGCGCAGAACCCGCTCGGCCCGGCGGTGTGGGACAATGCAATCGCGAATGAAGTTGCGCAGTTTTCCGCGATGAAATGGGTGAAGGGCGCCGAAGGCGTCGCGGCGGCCGGCCATGACGGCGCCGGCTTCGCGTTTGATTGCGAAGGCCCGCGCCACGACACGCTGCTGACTCCGCATGCGCTGGCCAGCCGCCCCGTCACGAACGGCGAATGGCGCCAGTTCATCGACGACGGCGGCTATCACACCCCCTCGCTGTGGCTCAGCGACGGTTGGGCCTGGGTGCAGGCAGAGGATATTCAGGCGCCGGCCTATTGGCGCGAAGGGCGGACCTTCACCCTGTCGGGATGGCAAGAGATCGACCCGGCGGCACCTGTCACGCACGTCAGTTTCTTCGAGGCCGATGCTTTTGCCAGCTGGGCGGGCGCCCGCCTTCCGACCGAACACGAATGGGAAGCCGCCGCTTCGGCGCTTGACCCTGATGGCGGCCAGCAGCTCGATGCCGCCGGGCCGGTGCAGCCCGCGCCCGCGACCCCCGACACGGATCTGCAACAGATGTTCGGCAGCGTGTGGGAATGGACCGGCAGCGCCTACCGCCCCTATCCCGGCTTTCGTGCCGCACCCGGCGCGGTCGGCGAATATAATGGCAAGTTCATGAGCGGCCAGTTCGTCCTGCGCGGCGGCAGCTGCGCCACGCCGCGCGGCCATTTGCGCGCCTCCTACCGCAATTTCTTCTACCCCCACCAACGCTGGCAGTTCACCGGCGTCCGCCTCGCGAAGGATCTTTGACATGGGCGTTGTACGCCACCTGCGGCAGGTCGATGCCGACGCGACGGGGGTCGACATCGCCTTTCGTGCCGACGTCCACGCCGGTCTCTCGCAGCGCCCGAAGGCCGTCCCCGCACGCTGGTTCTACGACGCGACCGGCTCGGCGCTGTTCGAGGATATCACCGCGCTCCCGGAATATTATCCGACGCGCAGCGAGACCGATCTGCTCACCCGTCATGCCGCCGAAATCGCCGCGGCGATCGGCCCCGGCCGCGCCGTCGTCGAGCTCGGCTCGGGCAGTTCGACCAAGACGCCGCTGCTGATCGAGGCGATCGACCCGGCCGCCTATGTCCCCGTCGATATTTCGGGTGATTTTCTTCGCGACAGCGCAGAGGCGCTCGCGACGCAGTTTCCGGGGCTCGCCATCTATCCGGTCGAGGCCGATTTTACCCAGCGCGTCGATCTGCCGCGCGAAATCTGTCCGTTGCCGAAGCTCGGTTTCTTTCCGGGCTCGACGATCGGCAACATGGTCGCGCGCACCGCGATCGATCTGCTGCGGGGCTGGCGTGCGACGCTCGGCGACGGGTCGCTGATGCTGATCGGGGTCGACCGGATCAAGGATATCGCCATCCTCGAACGCGCCTATGACGACCCGGCGGGAGTCACCGCGGCGTTCAACCTCAACCTGCTCGAACGCATCAACCGCGAGCTCGGCGGGACGATCCCGGTCGAGAATTTCAGCCATCGCGCGATCTGGAACGATGTTCATGCGCGCATCGAAATGCACCTCGTCGCCGCCTGCGACATGGACTTCACCGTCGACGGCCGGACCTATTCGATGGCAAAGGGCGAGACGATCCATAGCGAGAACAGCCACAAATACGGCCCGCGCGACGCGAACCTGCTGCTCCGCGCGGGCGGCTGGACGCCGGTCGCGACCTGGGACGATGCCGATCCCGCCTTCGCGCTGATCCTCGCCGAAGCGACCGAGTTCCGCTCGGCCCCTTGACGCGCTAGCGCTAGAACGTAGAGCGAGGGCCGCTCCCTTACGCCGTTTGTCCTGAGCTTGCCCAAAGACCGTCCTTCTTTGTTGCGCCGGTCGCAAGACAAGAACGGCCCTTCGACAAGCTCAGGGCGAACGGCGGGGGGTGTTTTGGAAATAATAGGGGACAGTATATGATCGTCGGCGTCATCGGGGCAGGGCAAATGGGCGCGGGCATCGCGCAGGTTTCGGCGGGCGCCGGCCACGAGGTGCTCCTCTCCGACATCGACATCGCCCGCGCCGAAGCCGGCAAGGCCGGCATCGCCAAGGCGCTCGGCCGCCTGGTCGCCAAGGACAAGCTGACGCAGGCCGACGCCGACGCGCTGCTCGGCCGCATCACCCCCGTCGCCGATCACGCCGCCTTTGCCCCCGCCGACCTCGTCGTCGAGGCGGCGACCGAGCGCGAGGAGATCAAGCGTGCGATCTTCGCCAGCGTCGGCCAGCATCTTTCGGGAAGCGCGATTCTGGCCTCGAACACCAGCTCGATCCCGATCACCCGCCTGGCGCAAGCGGCGCCCGACCCGGCGCGCTTCATCGGGGTGCATTTCTTCAATCCGGTGCCCGTGATGGGGCTGATCGAGCTGATCCGCGGCCTGGCGACCAGCGACGACACGCTGGCAAAGGTCGAGGCCTATGGCCGCGGGCTCGGCAAGGAAATCGTCCACGCCAACGACGCGCCGGGCTTCATCGTCAACCGCGTGCTGATGCCGCTGATCAATGAGGCGATCTTTGCACTGGGCGAGGGCGTCGCGACGATGCAGGACATCGACGCGGGGTGTCGTTTGGGCCTCAACCACCCGATGGGCCCGATCACGCTCGCCGACTTCATCGGCCTCGACACCTGCCTCGAAATCATCCGCGTGCTGCAGAGTGGCACCGGCGACCCCAAATTCCGCCCCGCGCCGCTGCTCGTCCAATATGTCGAGGCGGGCTGGGTCGGCAAAAAGGCGGGGCGCGGTTTCTACGACTGGACGGGCGAGGCGCCCGTGCCGACGCGGTGACGCCGCCGGCCGACCTCGGGCGCGAGCAGCGCGGGGTCGTCCGCGGGGCCGCGCTTGCGGCGGCCGTGTCCCTGATTGTCATCCTCGCCGGCTGGCTTTCGCGCGACACGATCGTGGCGCGGAGCGACGATCCGCTGGCGCGGCTGCTGCTCGCTCTCCGCCTCGATCTCGCGCTGCTCGCCTGCCTCTTTGTAGCCATCGGGCGCGTCGCCCATGGCCGCTATACCTCGGCCGAAGATATCGGCGGGGGCGCGGCACCGACGGAAAGCGCGCCCGTCCGCGAAGGCCGCGCGCAGCTCCAGAACACGCTCGAACAGGTGGTGCTCGCGCTGCCGGCACATCTGGCGCTGGCAACGCTGCTCCCGCCCGACCGCATGGGGGTGATCGCCGCGCTCGTCCTGCTGTTTGTCGCAGGCCGCATCGCCTTCACACGCGGCTATGCGCGCGGCGGCCCCGGGCGCGCCTTCGGCTTCGGGCTAACCTTCTATCCGACCGCCGCGGCGCTGCTCGCGGCGGCCGCGCTCGCCATCGGCAATTGACAGGAGCTTAAATCGCCGAAGGGCGTTAGCATGGCAAAAGACGCCATCGCCGCCGCAACAGGAGCCCGTCATGAATCGCCAATTCGCCGGATTGTTTTCGCTTCTTTTGCTGACCACCGCCGTGCCGCTGCACGCGCAACAGGGCTCGCCCGAGGAATCGACCATCAAGGACACCGCCAATCAGGTGACCGAGCCGTTCGACGGCAAGGAAGCGCCCCCGAAGCTGCTGGCGATCCAGGGCGATCCCTATTCGCTCGCCGGGATGGGCAAATGTTCGGCGATCATCCGCGAAATAACCGAACTCAACGACGTGCTCGGCCCCGATGTCAACGAAACCGTCGACAAGGACCGCGCCAAGAAACGCGAAGAAACCGCCGGGCGGGTCGCGGGCAGCCTGGCCGGATCGATCATCCCCTTTCGCGGCCTGATCGGCGAAGTCACCGGCGCCAATGCCGAACGGCGGCGCTATGCCGCGGCGGTCTACGCCGGGACGGTGCGGCGCGGCTTCCTGAAAGGGGTCGGGCTGCAACGCGGTTGCAAGGCGCCCGCGCGGCCCTGATACACTCCCCATTATAGGGGTAGCGAGGGAGGGGATTGATATGGATGTCGCGAATATCCGGGCCTTCACCATCGATGTGCCGCAGACGGCGCTCGACGATCTGCGCGATCGGCTGGCGAGGACGCGCTGGCCCGAAAAGGAGACCGTCGACGACTGGGACCAGGGCGTCCCGCTCGCCTATGCGCAGGAACTCGCAGCCTATTGGCGGGAGCATTACGACTGGCGAGAGGTAGAGGCGCGGCTCAATCGCTATCCCAATTATCTCGCGACGGTCGACGGGCTCGACATCCATTTCCTCCACATCCGCTCGCCGAACCCCGCGGCGCGGCCGCTCGTGCTGACGCACGGCTGGCCGGGCTCGGTGCTCGAATTCCTCGATGTCATCGAACCCCTGTCGGCCGACCATCATCTCGTGATCCCGTCGCTCCCCGGCTACGGCTTTTCGGGCAAGCCGGCCGAGGCCAAGTGGAGCGTCGAGCATATTGCAGCGGCGTGGGACGCCCTGATGCGGGCGCTCGGTTACGACCGCTATTTCGCGCAGGGCGGCGACTGGGGCAGCGCGGTGACCTGCGCGATCGGCGGCAATCACGCCGGTCATTGCGCGGGCATCCACGTCAACATGATCGTCGGCCAGCCCGATCCGGCGACGATGAGCGACCTCACCGATGCCGAGAAGGCCTATCTCGCCCGCTTCGGCTGGTATCGCGCCAAGGACAATGGCTATTCGACCCAGCAGGCGACGCGGCCTCAGACGGTGGGGTACGCCCTCGCCGACTCGCCGGTCGGGCAGATGTGCTGGATCGTCGAGAAATTCCACGGCTGGACCGACTGCGGGCATCAGCCCGGCGGCCAGTCGATCGGCGGCCACCCCGAAAAGGCGCTGTCGAAGGACGCGATGCTCGACACCGTCAGCCTTTATTGGCTGACCAACAGCGCGGCCTCGTCGGCGCGGCTCTATTGGCACAGCTTCGCGCAGTTCGGCTTCGGCGAAATTCATGTGCCGACGGGGTGCAGCCTGTTCCCGAACGAGATCATGCGCCTCTCGCGCCGCTGGGCCGAGGGTCGGTACAAGAATATCGTCTATTGGAACGAGCTGCCCCGCGGCGGCCATTTCGCCGCGTGGGAGCAGCCCGACCTGTTCGTCGGCGAGGTCCGCGCGGCCCTCGCCGAAATGACGCTATAGCGGCGTGTAGACGACGCGGCAGCTTTCGGGCGCGCTCCGCGCCGCGGTGTTCCACGTCACCTCGTTGCCGTTTCGCGCCAGCCGCGCCCCGGTCCTGTTTTCATAGACCGGGCCGCCGTTCGACGGCGTCTGCTTCAGCACCATCGACCGCATGCCGTTGACGCGCACGATCGCCGAGTTGCCGACATAGTCGACCTTCAGCTTCGTGCCGCGGTTGCAGTCATAGCTGGTGCCGCTGTTCTCCGGTACGCCCGAACAGCCCCCGAGAGCGAGCGCTGCGCCAAGGATCAGGATCGCCGGTTTCATCGTCCTGCTCCTCTCAATAGCCCGAGCGAACGCACAGCACGTCGGCCAGATATTCGCGGCCGCCGACCGTTTCCATATGCTCGCGCGCCGACCCGTTCCAGCCAATCGACCGGCACCAGGCGTCGGCAGTGCGGGCGGCGCAGGCCGCGGTTGACGACCCGCTCGTGCAGGCGGGAGCGCGATAGCCGTTGGTTCCCGGCTGCGTATGGAATTCGGCGAAATTGCCGCGCGTGCTCTGATCGTTCGCGGGCGGATTCGGGTTCCAGCCTCCGCCTGTGGCGGTCGGCCGGATCGACTGGATCGTCAGTCCGCGAAGCACATTGTTCAACATCGGTGTGTCGCGGTCTACCGTGCGGCAGGCGCCGCGATAGCGGGTCTTCTCGCAAAGTTCCCAGCTCCCGCTGGCGACGCGGATCGAATTGACCGGCCACGACAGGCCCAGATTCGGCTTGGCTTCGCCGATGAACACGGCGGGTCCGCGGTAGGCGGCGTCGCGATAGATCGTCGCCTCGGGCGGCCGGTACATCTTGTCCTGAGGGGGCTGGGCGCTCGAGGTGGCGAGAAATCCCGCCCCTATCGACGCCGCGGCTGCGGCAAGGATCGACAAACGATAAGCGGTTTTCATCACAGCCTCCCATTTCAGCGAAACGCGACCCGGGACTCGTTATGGTTCCGGAGTTTACGCCGTGCGGGAGCCGCTTGCAAATTATCACGGTGAACCGGCGTCAACCATGCCGCCGCCGCGGCCGGTCACGGCGTCTTGGCAGGCTCGGTGGCCGGAGCCGCGTCGGCGGCAGCCTCCGGCGTGGTTGCCGGAGCGGTGATGGCCTCGGCCGGAGGAGGCGCCGCCGGTGCAGGCGCGGCGGCCAGCGGCGTGACGCTGAGGATCAACCCCGCGAGCGCCGCCGACATCAGATTCGACAGGCTGCCGGCCAGCAACGCCTTCAGCCCCAGCTTGGCGATCATCGGCCGCTGATTGGGGGCGAGGCCGCCCGTCACCGCCATCTGGATCGCGATCGAGCTGAAATTGGCGAAACCGCACAGCGCAAAAGTCGCGATCGCGATCGCGGCGGGCGACAGCGTCCCCTGTACCTTGCCCAGGTCGATGAAGGCGACGAATTCGTTGAGCACGATCTTGGTCCCGAACAGCCCGCCTGCGGCGGCGCTCTCGTCCCACGGCACGCCCATCAGCCACATCACCGGGCGAAAGATCGTGCCGATGATCGACTGGAACGACAGGTCGGGATAGCCGAACCAGCCGCCGATCCCGGCGAGCAGCCCGTTGGCGAGCGCGACGAGCGCGACGAAGGCGAGCACCATCGCGCCGACCGCGACCGCGAGCCGGACGCCGGTCTGCGCGCCCTGCGCGGCCGCCATGATGATGTTCGCGGGCTTTTCCTCGTCGTGGCTCGCCTCGGGCATGATCACCGGCTCGATGCCCAGATCCTTGGGATCGTCGGGCATCATGATCTTGGCCATCAAGATGCCGCCGGGCGCCGACATGAAGCTCGCGGCGAGCAGATAGGGCAGCAATTGCTCGCCGATCATGCTCGCATAGGCGCCAAGGATCGTGCCGGCGACGCCCGCCATGCCGACCGTCATTACCGTGAACAGCTGCGGCGGCGTCAGCCCGGCCAGATAGGGGCGGATGACGAGCGGGCTTTCGCTCTGCCCGACGAAGATATTGGCGGCCGCTCCGAGGCTCTCGACCTTGGTGATGCCGGTGATCTTCTGGATCGCGCCACCGACCCATTTGATCACCAGCTGCATGATGCCGAGATAATAGAGGATCGAGATCATCGAGGCGAAGAAGATGATCACCGGCAGCGCGGCGATGGCGAAGCTGTGTCCGCCCATGTCGGGGCTGGCGAGCGGGCCGAAGATGAAGTCGGTGCCGGCCTTGGCATAGCCGAGGAGGTTCGACACCCCGCTCGACATCGCCTGGATGACGTTGCGGCCCCACGGCGTGCCGAGAACGAGCAGCGCGAAGCCGGCCTGCAGCAGGAAGGCGGGGACGACGACGCGCGGGCGGATCCAGCGCCGGTTCGAGGAAAAGAGCACGGCGATCGCAAGCAATGCGACGATGCCGAGCAAACCGATAAGCCGTTCCATAATGTCTGTGCGTCCCCCGCAAGTTTATTGCGCCTGTCTAACGGGCTTTGCCGAGGGGGCAAGGGGCAGGCCGCCATATTGGTCGCAAAGCCGCTTGGCGGTGGCGCTGTCCCGCGATAATCCGGCGGTGGGCAAGGGGGAATGAAATGCGATTTCTGATCGTTGCGGCGACGCTTTGGGCCGCGGTTCAGCCACTGGCGGCGCAGACCGATACCGCCATTCCGGCAACAGCGTCGGCGAAGTTCGAACCGCTGCCGACCGCCGCCTTCGCCCGGCTTCCCTTCGCCGAAATGACCGCGCTGTCGCCCGACGGCAGCCATATCGCCGGCCTGTTCGCCGTGGACGGCGCGCAGCATATCGGGATCCTTCCCGCCATCGGCGACCGCAGCAAGACGATCGGGATTGCGGTTCCCGACCAGACGCAGATCGGCTGGATCCAGTGGGTCAACGACGACAATATCATCGTCGGCCTGCGCGCGCTCGTGCCTGTGGAGGCGGATAATTGGTACGTGTCGCGTCTGATCGCGGTCAACCGGACGACGGGCAAGGTCACACGCCTGTTGTGGGACGTCGGCGGGCAGAATGCTTCGGACGTGCTATGGGTGCCCACCGACGGCAGCAACGAGATTTTGGTCGCGGCGCAGAACTCGATCTATGAGGGCGAGGCGTTCTGGCCGACGGTGTACCGGGTCGACGTGACGACCGGACGCAAGAAGGTGGAGGTCAAGGGGCGGGTGAGCGTGCTCGACTGGGGCGCCGACCATCTCGGCCGGGTCCGCTACGGCATCGGCTACAGCGATACGACGACGAAGGCGACCTTGCTCTATCGTGCCGATGCCCGCAGCAGCTTTCGCACGATCGACAGCGCGCGGCTTCGCGACGACGAGCGATTGGCGATCCCCTTCATCTTCGTGCCCGGCACCGACAACGGGCTGATCTATAAAGATCTAGACGACGGCCGGACGGCAATCGTCGAGGTGAATCTGTCGACTGGCGCCGAAGTGCGCACCGTCGTCTCGCCCGAGAAGAGCGATATCGAGGGGGCGATCCGCTCGCCCGACGCGACGAAGCTTATCGGCGTGTACACATCCGACGACGACCAGCCAGTCCGGTGGCTCGATCCCGCGATGGTGCAAATGCAGGAAACGCTTGCCTCGACGTCACCCAAGTCGCGCGTCACAATCGACAGTTACAGCCGCGATCTCACCAAATTGCTGGTCCGCATCGCGACGCCGGATAATCCGGGGCTGCTCTATTATTATGATTCGACGAAGGCCGAACTGTCGAAACTCGCGACGATGAACAATGCAATCGGCGGCCGGCGGCTGTCGCGCGCCAAATATGTGCAGTATAAGGCGCGCGATGGGCTCCGGATCGAAGGCGTGTTGACGCTTCCCCGCGGGCGCGACCCGAAATCGCTGCCCTTCATCGTCATGCCGCACGGCGGGCCGTGGGGCCATGACGAGCTCTCCTACGATTATTGGGCGCAGTTTCTGGCCGAGCGTGGCTATGCGGTGCTGCAGCCCAATTTCCGCGGCTCGACGGGCTATGGCGGCGATTTCGAGCGCGCGGGACAGGGGCAGATGGGCTTCGCGATGCAGGACGATATCACCGACGGTGTGCGCTGGGCCGTCGCGGAGGGCATCGCCGATCCGAAGCGCGTCTGCATCGTCGGCGCTTCCTATGGCGGCTATGCCGCGATGTGGGGCGTCGTGAAGGATCCCGAGCAGTATCGCTGCGCAATCTCGATCGCGGGGGTCGCGAACCTGCGCCGCGAGGTCAATGATTTCGGCGGATCGGTTCGCGCCAATCTGCACCGCGGCCAGTGGCAGAAAATGACTCCGGATTTCGCCGCGGTTTCGCCGATCAACGCGATCGACCGGATCAGGACGCCGCTGCTGCTGATCCACGGCAAGAAGGACATCACCGTCGATCACAGCCAGTAGACGCGCATGTATTCGGCGATGACCAAGGCGGGCAAGGCGGTCGAATTCGTGTCGCTGCCGCTCGCCGATCATTATTTCACGCGCGAAGCCGACCGGCTCAAGCTGCTCCAGTCGATCGAGGCGTTTCTGACCAAGCATAACCCGCCCGATTGAGCGGTGTCTTTCCAGCGCGGGCAAAAGCGATTAAGCGGCCTCGATGGAAAATAGCTCCTCGCGCCTGATCGCGCCCTCGCTGCTGCTGTTTGCAATCCTCTACGGCGGCATGGTTCCGCTCGGCGGCTTCCTCGGCGCGAAACAGGTCGCACTCGGCCCGCTCGCCGTCGAAGCTGGGATTTTCCCTTTTCTGACGCTGATTGCGATCTCCAGCGGCATCGCCGAACTGCACGGCCGGGCGGTCGCGGACAAGCTGGTTCGCTTCGGTTTCATTCCGCTGGTCCTCGCGATTATCCTCACCGTCTTCGTGCTGCAACTGCCGACCGACGAGGGGATGTACGAGCCCGCGAAGGAAGCCTTCCCGATCATCGTCGGACAGGGATGGCGGATGATGGCCGCTGGCATATTGGCCTATGGCGTGTCGGTCAGCCTCAACGTCTGGATCTTCGCGCGGATGACCGCGAACAACGGCCGGCTGCTGCCGCTGCGCGGTTTCGTCGCTGCGGCGCTCAGCCAGATCATCGATACGCTGATTTTCATCACCGTCAGCTTTTACGGTGTGCGCCCGATCGCCGACCTGATGCTCGGCCAGATGATCGCCAAGGTCGTGTTGTCGGCGGTGATGGTGCCGCTGCTCGTGATGGCGGTGGTCGCCATCGGCCGCCGTCTGGACGGGACGCAGGCGCCAGAGGCAACCGCATGATGTCGACCACCGACCCTTCCAAAATGCCCGATCTGCTCGCCAAGGCCGAAACGCTGGTCGAGGCGCTGCCCTATCTGCAGCGCTATGCCGGCGAGACCTTCGTGATCAAATATGGCGGCCATGCGATGGGCGATCCCGAGGCGCAGCGCGATTTCGCAGAGGATGTCGTGCTGCTCAAAGCCGTCGGGATCAATCCGGTGGTCGTCCACGGCGGCGGCCCGCAGATCGGCCGGATGCTGAAGCAGCTCGGGATCGAATCGACCTTCGTCGGCGGTCTTCGCGTCACCGACGCCGCGACCGCCGAGGTCGCCGAAATGGTCCTTGCGGGCAAGATCAACAAGGAAATCGTCGGCTGGATCGCCGGGCTCGGCGGCCGCGCCGTCGGCATTTCGGGCAAGGACGCCAATCTGGTGCTTGCCGAGAAGGTCAAGCGCACCGAACCCGATCCCAATTCGGGGATCGAGCGCCACGTCGACCTCGGCTTCGTCGGCGAGCCGGTTGCGGTCGATCCGACGATCCTGACCAATCTGGCGAGCGACAATTTCATCCCGGTCGTCGCGCCGGTCGCGCTCGGCGCCGACGGCGCGACGTACAATATCAACGCGGATACGATGGCCGGGGCGATCGCGGGTGCGCTCGGCGCCAAGCGCTTTTTCTTGCTCACCGACGTTGCTGGCGTGCTCGACAAGGCGGGGTCGCTGCTGACCGACCTCGACCGCACCGCGATCGACGCGTTGAAGGCCGACGGGACGATCACCGGCGGCATGATCCCCAAGGTCGAGACCTGCGTCGCGGCGGTCGATGCCGGGGTCGAGGCTGCCGTCATCCTCGATGGCCGCATTCCGCATGCGATGCTGCTGGAAATTTTCACCGCAAGGGGTGCGGGCACGCTCATTCACCGCTAAGGCGGTATTACGACCCTTTCGGCCGGAGACCTTCCTTGTATTTCATGATGCTCGATATTCTGTCGATCCTGCTCAATGTGCTGTGGTGGATCATCATCGTCCAGGCGGTGATGTCGTGGCTGATCGCGTTCAACGTCATCAACACCCACAATGATTTCGTCGGCCAGCTCTGGTATGTGCTCGACCGGATCACCGAGCCGCTATACCGGCCCTTCCGCCGGATCATGCCCGATTTCGGCGGCATCGACCTGACCCCGATGCTGGTGCTGATCCTGCTCATCATCCTGCGCGGCCCGGTGCTTGGCTACCTCTATCAGCTCGGCATGAACGCCGGGATGGCGTGATCCGATGGCGGCGGCGGTCATCGACGGGAAGGCGTTCGCCGCCGGACTGCGCGCCCGGATCGCCGGCGCGGTGCCGGCGTTCGAGGCTGCGACCGGCCGCGCCCCGGGGCTTGCGGTCGTGCTCGTCGGCGATGACCCGGCGAGTGCGGTCTATGTCGGATCGAAGGGCAAGGCGACGCTCGCCGCCGGGATGGCGAGCTTCGAGCACCGCCTGCCCGCGACCGCGACGCAGGATGAGGTCGAGGCGCTGCTGGCGACCCTCAACGCCGACGAGGCGGTCGACGGCATCCTGCTCCAGCTGCCGCTGCCCGCCCATCTCGATGAACAGCGCGCGGTCGCGACGATCGATCCCGACAAGGATGTCGACGGGCTGACCCCGGTCAGCGCGGGGCGGCTTGCGCTCGGCATCGCAGGGATGGTGCCCTGCACCCCCTATGGCTGCCTGCTGCTGCTCCAGGACCGGCTCGGCGACCTCGGCGGCAAGGATGCGGTCGTGATCGGCCGCTCGATCCTGGTGGGCAAGCCGATGGCGGCGCTGCTGCTCGGCGCCAATGCGACGGTGACGATTGCGCATAGCCGGACGAAGGACCTGCCCGATCTCGTCCGGCGCGCCGATATCGTCGTCGCCGCGGTCGGGCGGCCCGAGATGGTCAAGGGCGACTGGATCAAGCCGGGCGCGGTCGTGATCGACGTCGGCATCAACCGCCTGCCGCCCGCCGATGGCGAAGCGAAGGGGCGTCTGGTCGGCGATGTCGATTACGCGTCCGCCGCCGCCGTCGCCGACGCGATCACGCCGGTGCCCGGCGGGGTCGGGCCGATGACGATCGCCTGTCTGCTCCGCAACACGCTCGTCGCCGCGCACCGCCGCGCGGGCCTTGCCGATCCGGAGGGTTTCTGATGCGCCTCGTCCTTGCCGCTGTCACCCTGTCGCTGCTCGCCGGCTGTTCGCAGGGCCCCGATCCGCGCAAGCGCCCGCTCGCCGCGAACCCCAGCGCCTATGTCGCCGCCGAGATCGCCTTCGCGCGGCTGGCGCAGGAGAAGGGGCAATGGACCGCGTTTCGCGAGACGTCGGCGCCCGACGCGGTGATGTTCGTGCCGCAGCGCGTGAAGGCGCGCGACTGGCTGAAATCGCAGAAGGATCCTGCCGAGGCCGTCAAATGGCAGCCGCATGCGGTCTATGTCAGCTGCGACGGCAACAGCGGCGCGACGACGGGCGCCTGGCAGAAGGCGGGCGCAAACGGCTATTTCACGACCGTGTGGATGCGCGATCCGATGAGCGGCAAGATCCGCTGGGTGCTCGATCATGGCGACGGCCTGTCGACGCCGCGCGCGGCGCCCGAGTTTATCGAGTCGAGCCAGGCGCAATGCGGCGCGCGCCCCGCGGTGCCGATCGAGGCCGGCGCCGAGGGCGACGACATGGCGGTCGGCCTGTCGGGCGACCAGACGCTGAGCTGGACCTCGACCGTCCATCCCGACCGGTCGCGCCGCGTCATCATCCGCCTGTGGGACGGCAAGGCCATGAAGACCGTCATCGACGACCGGGTGGCGGCGCCGGCGCCATGATGGACCTGTTCATCTCGGCCTTCGTGACGCTGTTCGTCGTCATCGATCCGCCGGGCTGCGCGCCGATCTACGCCAGCCTGACGACGGGGGCGAGCGCCGAGCAGCGCCGCGCGATGGCGATCCGCGCGACCTTGATCGCGGGCCTCATCCTCGTCTTTTTCGCGATGTTCGGCGAAGCGCTGCTGAGCTTTCTGCATATCGACCTCGACAGCTTCCGGATCGCGGGGGGCATCATGCTGTTCGTGATCGCGATCGACATGGTGTTCGAAAAGCGCACCGAACGGCGTGAACAGCGCGCCGAAAAGGTCCGGGCGACCCCCGAGGTCGAGGATGTCTCGGTGTTTCCGATGGCGATGCCGATGCTCGCCGGACCGGGGTCGATCGCCTCGGTGATGCTGCTCGTGTCGCAGAACAACGGCCTCGACCGGGCGCTGGTGATCTTTGCCGCCTTGCTCGTCGTGCTGCTGCTGACGCTCGCCGCCTTGCTCCTCGCCGGCCCCTTGATGCGGCTGATCGGCAACAAGGGCGAGGCGGTGATCACGCGGCTGCTCGGCGTGCTGCTCGCGGCGCTGGCGGCGCAGTTCGTGATCGACGGGCTCAAGGCCAGCTTCCCCAGCCTGGGATAAGAAAGGGGCGCCGCCCGCAGGCGACGCCCGCTGTTCCACGGGAATGGAACGTCCACGGGAATGGAACCTGTTCAGCCCGCGGCGTTGACGTCGTTCTGCGTCACCGGCGCGATGCGGATTTCGACGCGGCGGTTGCACTGATAGTCGGCCTCGCTGCGTTCGGGCGAGCATTTGAGCTGGGTTTCGCCATAGCCCAGCGTCGCCATGCGCGCGCGCTGGATGCCGCGGCCGGCAAGATAATCGGCGACCGATGCCGCGCGGCGCTCCGACAGGCCCTGGTTATAGCTATCGCTGCCGGTCGAATCGGTGTGGCCATAGACGTCGATATAGGTGCTCGGATATTCGGCGAGGGTCGAGGCGACGCTGTCGAGCGCGCTGCGGAACTGCGATTTCACGAGCGCGCTGTTGTAATCGAAGGTGACGTCGCCGGGCATGTTGAGGACGAGCTGGTCGCCCTGGCGCTCGACATCGATGCCGGTGCCCGCGGTGCGTTCGCGCAGCTTCTTTTCCTGCTGATCCATATAATAGCCGACGCCCGCACCCGCGACGGCGCCGATGCCCGCGCCGACGATCTTTTCGGTGCGGTCGCTGCGCCCGCCGATCAGGTCGCCGAGCAGATAGCCGCCGAGCGCGCCGCCGATGCCGCCGATCGCGGCCTTCGAAATGCGCTTCTCGCCCGTTTCGGGATCGGTCACGCAGGCGCTGAGAGTCAGCGCGCCAAGGCTGGCCATCGCAGCGAGCCTGAGGGTGGTGGTCTTCATTCTATCGCTCCCTTTTTTCGGCCGCCGGACTGGTCCTCCGCCGCGGCCGTCAAGCCGATAACATATTGGCCGGGATGTGGTTCCATCCGGCGCCTGAACGCCGCCTGAGCGCGCCATTTGTAATCGGACGGCTTTCGCTTATAGGGAGGCGCATGACCGAAGATGACAGGGGCCGGGCGCCGCAACGCCATATGCTTGCCCAATGAGCCCTTTTCCTTGGGGCGACGTCGCGATCATCGCGATCCTTGTGCTCCTCAACGGCGCTTTCGCCATGTCCGAACTGGCCATCGTTTCGTCGCGCGATCCGCGGCTGCAGGCGGCCGAAAAACGCGGCAGCCGCGGCGCCAGGCTGGCGCGCCAGCTCGCCTCCGATCCTGGCCGCTTCCTCTCGACCGTGCAGGTCGGCATCACGCTGATCGGGGTGCTGACCGGCGCCTATTCGGGCGCCAGCCTCGGCGGCCCGGTCGCCGAACGGCTGCAGGCCTGGACCGGGCTCGACCCCGAAAATGCCGAGAATATCGGCTTCGCGCTCGTGATCGCGGTGACGACCTATTTCTCGCTGATCGCGGGCGAACTGGTCCCGAAGCAGTTCGCGCTCCGTACGCCCGAACGCATCGCGATCCTCATGGCGGTGCCGATGTACTGGCTGTCGCGGATCGCGGCGCCGCTCGTCTGGCTGCTCGACAACAGCTCGGCGCTGATCTTCCGCCTGCTCGGGCTCAACCGCGAATCCGAGGAGCGCGTCACCGCCGAGGAACTGCACCTGATCGTCGCCGAGGCGTCGAAGTCGGGGGTGATCGAGGAAAGCGAACGCGCGATCATTTCGGGCGTCGTGCGCCTCGCCGACCGGCCGGTGCGCGAGGTGATGACGCCGCGCATCGACGTCGACTGGATCGACATATCGTCCGACGCCGACGCGGTGCGCGCGAAACTGCTCGAAACCCCGCATACGCGCATCCCGGTGGCGCGCGGGTCGGTCGACGACATCGTCGGCATCGTCCAGGCGCGCGATATCGCGGGCGCGCTGTTCCGCGGCGAAGCGCTCGACATCGAAAAGCTGACGCGGTCGGCCAAGGTCATCCACGACCAGATCGACGCGATGGACGCGCTCGAGGCGCTGCGCGCCGCCGATGTGCCGATGCTGCTCGTCCACGACGAATATGGGCATTTCGAGGGGCTGGTGACGCCCGCCGATTTGCTGTCGGCGATCGCGGGCGAGTTCGCGTCGGATCAGGACATCGGCAGCGAACCCTTCGTGGTCGAGCGCGACGACGGCAGCCTGCTGATCGCGGGATCGATGCCCGCCGACCAGATGGCCGAGCGGCTGGGAATCGAGCTGGGCGACGACCGCGACTATGCGACCGCCGCGGGCCATGCGCTTGCGATCCTGAAGCATCTGCCCGAGGAAGGCGAGCATTTCACCGACCGCGGCTGGAAGTTCGAGATAGTCGACATGGACGGCCGCAAGATCGACAAGCTGCTGGTCACCGAGGTTCGCAAGCCGAAGGACGACGAAGGCGAATGATGCCCGGCCGCTTGCGGGCTTAAAGCGACAAAAGATACGGACATACGCCGTCATTCTGTCTCCTTTGTCGCTTTAAGGAGATGCGGCGGGCTGGCCTCGTCGCGCAGCGCGGCGTGGACGACCGCCATGTCGGGGCCGCCGCTGACGTCGATCGCGCCGCCGCGCAGGACGCGAACAATGGTCACGCCGTTGATCGCCCGGTCCATCGCAATGCTATATTGGTGCATGCGCCCCATCGAGATCGCGCGATCCCACGCCGCGGCGAAGCTGGCGGCGTCGGGCCGTTCGCGCAGGCGGTAAGCGGACGCGCGACCCATACCAACCGCCTTTGCGGCTTTGCCGACCGAGCCCATCGCGCCCAGCGCGCGAATGAAATTGGCCTGTGTTTCCGGGGTCCATCCGTCGGCGCGATGGCGCTGCTGCGGCACGGGCGCAAAGGCGAGGCGGGTCTCGGCGAGCAGCGGAGCGCGTGGGGTGCTGTGTTCCATCGACCAGTGTGAAGCACGGCGGAATAATGTAGGAAAGAGCTATTTGGCCATAGTTTGTTTTGGGGCGGGGAGCAGCCTCTCAATTCTCGTGATGCTGAGGCAAGTCCAGCATGACGATGCGATGCATGTCGCGCTCCGGTAGCGTCCGGTCATCCCTTGCGGAACAGCGCCTCGGCGTTCGCCTTGAAAGCGCCCGCGGCCGCCTTGTGCGCCTTGACGCGCGCGATCTCGCTTTCGAGGACCGCGACGCGCTCGTCGAGTTCGTCGAGCGACAAGGGATCGAGCGGCTGCTTGATCAGCGCCGCGAGCACATCGTCGCGGCGGCGGGGAAGGTCGTCATCGTCCATGGCGCGTCCTCTCTCGCTGGTCACCCATTGAGGGCGCGTGACTGTTGACCCGTGTCGCACCTCTGTCAATAAGGCGGGGCATGGGCGTTGTGGGGACGCCCGATGAATGTGGGGGAATATCAGTGACTAGCCTGCCAGCGACCATGACCGCGATCGCCATCCGCGAGCCCGGCGGACCCGATGTGCTGGTGCCCGAGACGCGGCCGGTGCCGCAGCCGGGGCCGGGCGAGGCGCTGATCCGCGTCGCCGCGGCGGGGGTCAACCGTCCCGACGTGCTCCAGCGCATGGGCGTCTATCCGCCGCCGCCGGGCGCGTCGGACCTGCCGGGGCTCGAGGTTTCGGGCACCGTCGTCGCGGTCGGGCCGGGCGACGATCCCGAACTGCTGGGGCAGGCGGTCTGCGCGCTGATCGCGGGCGGCGGCTATGCCGAATATTGCGTCGCGCCGGTCGGCAGCTGCCTGCCGGTTCCCGCGGGCTTTTCGATGGCCGAGGCGGCGGCGCTGCCCGAGACCGTCTTCACCGTCTGGCACAATCTGTTCGAGCGCGCCTATGTTCGCGAGGGCGAGACCGCGCTGGTCCACGGCGGCACCAGCGGCATCGGCACGACCGCGATCGGCCTTTGCAAACTATTCGGAATCCGGACGATCGTCACCTGCGGCAGCGCCGACAAATGCGACGCGGCGCGCGCGCTCGGCGCCGATCTCGCCGTCGACTATTCGTCCGAGGATTATGTCGAGGCGGTGAAGGCCTTCACCGGCGGCAAGGGCGTCGAGGTGGTGCTCGACATGGTCGGCGGCGACTATGTGCCGCGCAATCTGGAGTGCCTTGCAGACGACGGCCGTCACGTCACCATCGCCTTCCAGCGCGGCGCGAAGGTCGAGATCGACATTTCGCAGCTGATGCGCCGCCGCCTGACGATGACCGGCTCGACGCTGCGCGCGCGCAGCGCCGAGTTCAAGGCGCTGCTCGCCGACGAAATCCATCGCACTTTGTGGCCGCGCCTGTCCGAAGGCGGCTGGAAGCCCGCGATGGACCAGAGCTTCCCGCTGACCGACGCCGCCGCGGCGCACGCGCGGATGCAGGCGGGCGCGCATGTCGGAAAGATCGTGCTGACGGTGGCATAACGACGGGAGGGGTGTGATGAGCGACTGGCCGATCCTTCACGAATATGCGGCGAGCGGGAATTGCTACAAGATTCGCCTGACCGCCGCGCTGCTGGAGACGCCGATCGAGCGGCGTGCATATGACATCATGAAGGGCGAGACGCGCACGCCGGACTTTCTGGCGACCGTCAACGCCAATGGCCGCATTCCGGTGCTGCAGGTCGGCGACCATTTCCTGCCCGAAAGCAACGCCGCCTGCTTCTATCTCGCGGAAGGGACGCATCTCGTCCCGCACGACCGCTTCGAGCGCGCCGACATGCTGCGCTGGATGTTCTTCGAACAATATAATCACGAGCCGAATGTCGCGACCCTGCGATTCTGGATGCGCTGGGTCGGCGAAGATAATTTCAGCGACCTCCAGCGCGCGCTCGTGCCGGTGAAGCAGGAGGCGGGCAAGGCCGCGCTGGCGCTGATGGACGAGCATCTGGCGGAGCGTGACTGGCTGACGGGCCACGACCTCTCGCTCGCCGACATCTGCCTCTATGCCTACACGCATGTCGCCGAGGACAGCGGGCTGTTCACCCTTGCCGACTATCCGGCGGTACGGCGCTGGATCGAGCGGATCGAAGCCGAGCCGGGGTTCGTGGCGATGGAGGAGTAACGCAAGGTCCGGAGACGAGCGAGCCCAGCCGTCGCCCCGCCAAGGCGGGGGCGACCTTGTTGGAACGTCCGCGTCCCACCCCCAAAGCCAACCTCGAATCCCCGCACTTGCCCCTTTCGCCATTCCGGCATATATCCACCGCCAATGTCCGGCCGCCCCGCGAGGGGCGGCCCTTATTATTTGCGCTTTTGGAGAGCAGTCATGGCCAATGCCGATGCAACCCCGCTGATGCCGCACGCGACCGCCGCCTGGCTGGTCGACAACACCGGCCTCACCTTTGTTCAGATCGCCGAATATTGCGGCATCCACATCCTGGAGGTTCAGGCGATCGCCGACGAGACCGCCGCGACCAAATATACCGGCCGCGATCCGGTGCGCGCGCACGAGCTGTCGATGGAAGAGATCGAAAAGGGTCAGGCCGACCCGAATTACAAGCTCAAGATGACCAAGCAGGCGCAGGACACGATCCGCCGCACCCGCGGCCCGCGCTACACCCCGGTGTCGAAGCGCCAGGACAAGCCCGACGGCATCGCCTGGATCCTGAAGAACCATCCCGAGGTGTCGGACGGCGCGATCGGCAAGCTGATCGGGACGACGCGCAATACCATCGGCGCGATCCGCGACCGCAGCCACTGGAACAGCGCGAACATCGTCCCCAAGGACCCGGTCACGCTCGGCCTCTGCTCGCAGCGCGAACTCGACGCGCTGGTGGCGAAGGCAGCGAAGAAAGCCGGCATCGCCGCGCCGACCGACAATCGCCTCGAGGGCGACCGCGAAGCGCTGCTCGAAGAGCTGCGCGCCGAGCGCAGCGCCGCCGCCGAAGCGCGCGCCGCCGAGGAAGCCGAAGCCGACAGCGAAGCCTGAGGCGTCGCATGTCCGGGGGGCCGGCTTCGCGCGACGACGACGATATTCCGGCGGCCAGCGGCTCGCCGGACGCCTCGCTGACGCAGGACGACAGCTTTACCGCGACCAGCCATGCGGGCCTGACCTATCCGTGGGGCGACGCCGCGCCCGGTGTGGGCGAGACGATCCGCATCGCGCCGGGCATCCGCTGGGCGCGCATTCCGATGCCGGGATCGCTCGGCCATATCAACAGCTGGCTGCTCGACGACGCGGCCGATAACGGCGCGGACGGCGTTGCGGTCGTCGACACCGGCATCTGCCTCACCATGTGCTCGGACGCGTGGAAGGCGCTTTATGCCGGGGCGCTGAAGGATACGCGCATCACGCGGGTCATCGGCACGCACCTCCATCCCGATCATATCGGCCTGGCCGGCTGGATCGCGAAGAAGCAGGGCGTGAAGCTGTGGATGACGCGCGGGGAGATGCTGACCGCGCGCGCAATCGTCGCCGATTCGTCGGACACGACGCCCGACGAGGTGCTCGCGCAGTCGCGCGCCGCGGGCTGGGACGAGGAGGCGATCGAGACGCAGCGCGCGCGCGGCTGGAACATGTTCCAGCGGATGATCTTTGCGCTGCCGCGGTCCTATGTGCGGATTTGCGACGGCGAGACACTCGACATGGGCGGGCACCGGTGGCGCGTCGTCACCGGATCGGGGCACAGCCCCGAACATGCGTGCCTGTGGAACGAGCGCGAGGGCGTTCTGGTCTCGGGCGATCAGGTGCTGCCGCGGATCAGCTCGAACGTGTCGGTCAACATCACCGAGCCCGACGCCGATCCGCTCGGCGAATGGCTCGCCTCGATCGACAAGCTGATCGCGACGATCCCCGGCGACGTCGTGACCTGCCCCGCGCACGGCCAGCCGTTCCGCGGGCTGCACGTCCGCCTGATGGCGCTGCGCGACGAGCATCGCATGCGGCTCTACAATCTGTCCGAGGCGATCGCGAAGGCGCCGATGCGCGCGGTCGACAGTTTTCCGATGCTGTTCAACCGGAAGATCGGCCCGGAACAGCTCGGCATGGCGACGGGCGAAGCCTTCGCGCATCTAAAGCGGCTTGAAGTCGAAGGCCGCGTCCAGCGCGAAGACCGCGACGGCGTCTGGTGGTATCACGGGGTGGCCTAAGGCTCCGCGCCGACGCCCGCTTTTGGGGTAGATTCGAGACCAGCCCTTACAACTCCCCGCCCAGCGCGCCGTATTTCGCTTCGAACCCGGCCTTGTCGCCGCGGGCGAGGTAGCCGGCCTGGTCGACAATTGCGTCGCGTGCGATGCGGCCCTGGAAGGCGCCGAGTTGGGGGTCGATGGCCGCGACGTCGGCGTCGGTCCAGTCGGCGATCTGCTGGAAACTGGTCACGCCGAGGCCGTTCAGCAGCACGACCATCTTGGGGCCGACGCCCTTCAGCAGTTGCAGATTGTCGCTCGTGGTGGCGGGCGCCGCCGCCGGTTCCGGTGTCGCAACGACTTCGGGAACCGGTTCGGGCGCCGGCGGCGGAACCGTGGGCTCCTCGGGTGCGATCGCCGCGGGTTCGGGCTCTGGTTCCGGGGCTGGTGCAGGCTCGGGCTGCGGCTCGGGCTCAGGCTCTGGCTCTGCCGGAACGGGGGCTTCGGCGACCGGTTCCGCGGGAACGGTCGGCTCTT
Organism: Sphingopyxis sp. H050; assembly: GCF_001468265.1. GTDB lineage: Bacteria > Pseudomonadota > Alphaproteobacteria > Sphingomonadales > Sphingomonadaceae > Sphingopyxis. The sequence goes on from NZ_LNRZ01000003.1 coordinate 110,027, forward strand.
CCGGAATCTCGGCGACCGGTTCGGGTTCAGGAGCGGGGTCCGGAACCGGTTCGGGTTCGGGCGCAGGCGGCGCTTCGGCGACGGGTTCCGGCGCAGGGGGCGGCGGAGGAGGAGCGGCGGCGACAGGTGCGGGCGCCGGTTCCCTGGGTTTGAAACGCGCGGGTTCGGCGGCGATGATTTCGGGCTTCACCGCTTCCAAGGGCTTGCGCGGTTCGGCGGGCGGGGCGGCCGGGGTTTCGATTTCCTGCGGCGCCCTGCGGCCGAAGAGGAGCCACAACAGCACCACCGCGACGACGAGGCCGACGACTGCGATGATCCAATTTTCCTGAAGCCACGCCATTCAATTCGCTCCCTGTCTGTGTGCTCGCGCGGCAGCGGGAGCCCAGAGCGTTCAAAGGCGGCTGGCGCAATTTCGCTCTGGGTCCCCGCCTTCGCGGGGACACATGATGGGGATGCAAATATCCGGCGGGTCGCTGGCCGTCCAGTCCGGTGGCCAGGTTGCCCTATTTCGCCTCGCGCGCGACCTCGCGCCAGCCGATATCGCGGCGGCAAAAACCGCTTGGGAAATCGAGCTTGTCGACCGCGGCATAGGCGCGCGCCTGCGCTTCGGTGACGCTCTTGCCCGTCGCGGTGACGTTGAGAACGCGGCCGCCCGCGGCTACCAAGGTGCGATCCTCGCGCGCGGTGCCGGCGTGGAAGACGCGCACGCCGCCCGCCTCGGCATCGGCGATGCGGCGGATCGCGCCCCCCTTTTCGGGCGTGCCCGGATAGCCGTTCGCCGCCATCACGACCGTGAGGGCATAGTCATGCGCGAAGGTCGGGGCGTCGGCGGTGGCGATGGCGCCGGTCGCCGCGGCGTGGAGCAGCGCGGCGAAATCGCCCCGGAAGCGCATCATCAGCACCTGGCATTCGGGGTCGCCGAAGCGGCAGTTATACTCGATCAGCTTCGGGCCTTCGTCCGTCAGCATCAGCCCGGCGAACAGCACGCCGACATAAGGCGTGCCCTCCGCGGCGAGCGTCGCCACCGTCGGACGGATGATGCGGTCCATGACGGCGGCTTCGAGCTCGGCGGTGAGCACGGGGGCGGGGCTGTACGCGCCCATGCCGCCGGTGTTCGGACCCGTGTCGCCGTCGCCGACGCGCTTGTGGTCCTGCGCGCTGCCGAAGGCGATGACGTCGGTCCCGTCGGAGAGCGCGAAGAAGCTCGCCTCTTCGCCGGTCATGAATTCCTCGATCACCACCTCGGCGCCCGCGCTGCCGAAGGCGCCGTCGAACATATGCTCGATCGCCGCCTCGGCCTCGGTCCGCGTCTCGGCGATGATCACGCCCTTGCCCGCGGCCAAGCCGTCGGCCTTGATCACGACGGGGATTGCAAAGCCTTCGAGCACCGCGCGCGCTTCCTCGGCGCTGGTGCAGCGAACGTATCCGGCGGTCGGGATACCGGCGCGCGCGCACAGATCCTTGGTGAAGCCCTTCGATCCCTCGAGCCGCGCGGCGGCGGCGCTGGGGCCGAAGGCGGGGATGCCGATCTCGCGGAGGCGGTCGGCGAGGCCCGCGACGAGCGGCGCTTCGGGGCCGACGACGACGAAGTCGATCGCATGCGCCTTCACGAAGGCGATCAGCCCGTCGATATCGTCGGCGGCGACAGGCACGCATTCGGCATATATCTCGATCCCCGGGTTGCCGGGCGCGGCATAGAGCTTGGCGCAACTCGGCGATTGTGCCAGTTGCCAGGCTAACGCATGTTCGCGGCCACCAGAGCCCACCAGCAGGATATTCATGTCAGTCCCTTTTCCCGATCCGGCGTCCGACGATGGCACCGAAGCGCGGCTGTTAGCCGAGGCGGTGCCGGGGGACAATGCACCCGCCCTGTCGGTCAGCCAATTATCCGCAGCGATCAAGCGGACCGTAGAGGACGGTTTCGCCCGTGTCCGCGTGCGCGGCGAGCTGTCGGGGGCGAAACGCGCCGCGTCGGGGCATTTCTATGCCGCGCTGAAGGACGACAATGCGCTCATCGACATGGTGATGTGGAAGGGGCAGGCGGGCCGCCTCGCCTTCCGGCCCGAGGACGGGATCGAGGTGATCGCGACCGGCAAGCTCACCACCTATCCGGGGCGCTCGAAATATCAGCTCGTCGTCGACACGCTCGAGGTCGCGGGCGAAGGCGCGCTGATGCTGCTCTTCGAGAAGCTGAAGGCGCGGCTGGGCGGCGAGGGGCTGTTCGACCAGACACGCAAGCAGCCGCTGCCCTATCTGCCGCAGGTCATCGGCGTCGTCACCTCGCCGACCGGCGCGGTGATCCGCGACATATTGCACCGCCTGGCCGATCGCTGCCCGACGCGCGTGATCGTGTGGCCGGTGCTGGTGCAGGGCGAGGGCGCGGCAGCGCAGGTCGCCAATGCCGTGCGCGGGTTCGATGCGCTGGCGCCCGGCGGGCCGGTGCCGCGGCCCGATCTGGTGATCGTGGCGCGCGGCGGCGGGTCGATCGAGGATCTGTGGGCCTTCAACGAAGAGGTGGTCGTGCGCGCGATCGCCGATTGCCGCATCCCGACGATCAGCGCGGTCGGGCACGAGACCGACGTGACGCTTGCCGACTATGTCGCGGACGTGCGCGCGCCGACGCCGACCGCGGCCGCCGAGATGGCGGTGCCGGTGCGCGCCGAGTTGCAGGCGCAGCTTGCGACATGGCAGGGGCGGATGATCGGCGCGGCGAACCGCCAGCAGGCCTTGCGCAGCGAGCGGCTGGCGGCGCTGGCGCGGCACCTGCCCCGGCGCGAGGCGCTCTATGCGCCGCAGCGCCAGCGGCTCGACGACAATGGCGAGCGGCTCGACCGGGCGCAGCGGTATCGGCTGGGCGTGGTCGCCGAGCGGCTGGCGACGCGCTCGGAGGCGCTGCGGCCGGCGCTGCTCGAACGGCGCTGGGACCGCGACCGCGCGAAGCTGGAAGGGCTGGGGCGCTTGCTCGACTCGCTCGATCCGCGCGCGCTGCTGTCGCGTGGCTATGCGATGGTGCGCGATGGCGAAGGCGCGATCGTGACGACCGCGGCGAAGGCGCGCGGCGCCGGGCATCTGCGGCTGCAATTCGCCGACGGCGAGGTGCCGGTTGCCGTGAGTGACGGCGGTCAGACTTTGCCTCCCGCCGCGCCGAAGCCGGCTCGCAAGCAACCCCCCGCGGCGCCGGGCGCGACGGGCCGGGGGCAGGGCGAGCTTTTCTGATCGGGCTGGGGTGGCCGAAAGCGGCGCAGCTGCTATATTGCGTGCAATGACTTACGCTTCGATGGACCCGAAACCATGCTGATCGCCAGCCGCAACCGCCTTGCCCGCCTGCACTATGGACCCAATGGGTTCCGCGTTCTGGCGCCCGGCGACCACGTGCTGTGCGCGGTGAGCGGGGTGCCGATCGGGCTCGACGAGCTCCGCTATTGGTCGGTCGCGCGGCAGGAGCCCTATGCGACCGCCGCCCTTTCGGTACAGGCTGCGCTCGACGCCAAGGCATGAAGCGCGCGTACCGGCCGCGCCTGGCCGCGGTCCTGCCCCTGATGATGCTTGCCGCCGGTTGCGTGCCGCCTGCCGCGCCGGTCGATGCGCCCCACACGCCGCGCCCCGGGCCGCGCCCCGCCGCCAGCGTCCCGCCGCCAACCGCACCCTTGCCGCCGCTGCGCACCGATTTTGCATTGCGCGGCGTGCCCGAGCAGGGCGCGATCCTGATCGGGCAGGCGCCGGCGGGGACGCGCAGCCTGACGCTCGACGGCAGGCCGCTCGCAGTCGCACCCGACGGCGGCTTCCTGATGGCGTTCGACCGCGATGCCGGGCCGACGGCGCTGCTCGCGGTGACGCTTGCCGACGGCCGGAGCGCCGAGCGGGTGCTGAGCGTCGCACCGGGCAGCTGGCGGATCGAATATATCAACGCGCCCTATCGCGGCAGCGCGGCGAGCGACGCCGATTTCGAACGCCGCCGGCCGGCCGAGCTGGCGCAGATCGCCGCAGCGCGCGCTGTCGCGGTCGAGTCCGACGGCTGGCGGCAGGCGTTTCGCTGGCCGGTGACCGGGCGGCTGTCGGGCTTTTTCGGGTCGCAGCGCGGCTATCAGGGCAAGCCCGGCACCTATCATGGCGGCACCGATATCGCGGTGCCCGCCGGCACGCCCTTCGTCGCGCCCGCCGACGGCGTGGTGACGCTCGCGGCGACGGCGCCTTTCACACTCGAGGGCAATCTGCTGATCGTCGATCATGGCATGGGGCTGAGCAGCGCCTTCCTGCATTGCCAGCGGCTCGACGTGAAGGTCGGCGACCGCGTCGTGCAGGGCCAGCGGCTTGGAACCGTCGGCCGGACCGGGCGCGCGACGGGCCCCCACATGCATTGGGGCCTCAAATGGCACGATGCCCGGCTCGACCCCGGAAAGCTGGCCGGACCCATCGGCAGCTGAGCCCCATCGCAGGCGCGACATTTTGTTTCCCCTGAAACAAAATGTCGCGGATTGTGCAGTGCAACCGCCTTGTATGTCGCGGAATCCCGCAGTTGTTGCAAATACGTCACAATGGCATCCGAAACCGCCGGGCGCCGGGCAAATTCCCTTTACTCAACATGAATGAGCGATCATCCCGCGTGCTATCGGGGCATCTGTGCGTCGGCACTTCGCCGGCGCCATGGGGGCCCAGGTAACATCACCATCAGTAGCAAGGGACTGCACTGTGAAGACAACCCACTATTCCAAGCTGAAGCTCGGCGCCGCGCCGCTCGTCATGGGCATCGCGCTGGCTTCGGCTCCTGCCTATGCGCAGGACGCCGCTGAGGACAGCGCGACCACGGGCGGCGAAATCGTCGTTACGGGTACGCTGATCCGCAACCCCAACCTCGAACAGTCGACCCCCGTCAACGTGACCACGTCGGACGCGATCGAACTGAAGCAGTCGAACGTCGCGGAAGAAGTTCTGCGCGAACTGCCTGGCGTCGTTCCGAACATGGGTTCGGCCGTCAACAACGGCAACACCGGCGGCTCGTACGTCGACCTTCGCGGCCTCGGCTCGACCCGCAACATCGTCCTGCTGAACGGCAACCGCGTCGCTCCGTCGGATGTGAACGGCCGCGTCGACCTCAACAACATCCCGCTGGCCCTGATCGAGCGCGTCGACGCGCTGACCGGCGCCGCGGTGACCACCTATGGTGCGGACGCCATCACCGGCGTCGTCAACTTCGTCACCAAGCGCGACTTTGCGGGTCTGGAAGTCACGGCTTCGGAACAGATCACCGAACAGGGCGACGGCAACGTCTTCCGCGTCGACGCGACGATCGGTGCGAATTTCGACGACGGCCGCGGCAACGCGGTTCTCAGCATCGGCTACCAGCAGGCCGACGCCGTCTATCAGGGTGCGCGTCCGTTCTCGGACAACACGCTCGACAGCTATTCGAACACCTTCCTGGGTTCGGGAACCTCGGTTCCGTCGCGCTTCTCTGGCACCCGCCCGCTGATCGCCGGCACCAACACCCCGAATACCACGCCCGACCCGAACGGCACCGGTAACGGTGGTGTCCGTCAGGTCAACGCAGCCGGCCAGGCTGTCGGCACCTTCGCGACCTATAACTTCAACCCGTTCAACATCTTCCAGACCCCGTTCGAGCGCTATAACATTTATGGCCAGGCGAACTACGAAGTGTCGGACGCGGTCGAGGTCTATGCCCGCGGCATCTTCTCGAAGAACAAGGTTTCGACGATCATCGCCCCGTCGGGTTCGTTCGGCGGCACTGTTACCATCAACCTCAACAACCCGTTCCTGCCTGCGACGCTGCGCAACCAGTTCTGCGCATTCAACACGTCGACGACGAACGGCGTCTACACGCCGCGCTTCACCCCCGCGGAATGCGCCGCAGCGGCGACGGCCACCGGCCGCACCGACGCGAACTATCGTGAAGTCACGGTTACGCTGAACCGCCGTACGCCGGAAGTCGGCCCGCGTATCAGCGACTACCAGACAACGTTCTTCGACTATCGCGTCGGCGCCCGTGGCGGCATCACCGACACGATCGACTGGAGCATCGAAGGCGCCTACGGCGAGTCGGAAAATATTCAAACGATCAAGGGCTACACGCTGCAGTCGCGCTTCCGTCAGGGCTCGCTGGTCAACGGCACGCTCGCCAACCCGGTTTGCCAGGATCCGTCGAACGGCTGCGTTCCGATCAATCTGTTCGGCCCCGAAGGGTCGATCTCGCCCGCCGCTGCCGACTTCCTTTCGGAAAACAGCTCGACGACCAACCGGACTTCGCTCGCTCAAGCGCGCGCGATCATTTCGGGCGACCTCGGCTTTACTTCGCCGGGCGCCGTGCAGCCGATCGGCTTCGCGATCGGTGGCGAATACCGCAAGTATAAGGCGCAGCAGGCGTCGGATCTTCTCGCCAAGACCCCGGGTGAACTCGGCGGCGCCGGCGGTGCGGCTCCGGACATCGATGGTGGCTATGACGTCTATGAGGCTTATGCCGAAATCGTCGCACCGCTGATCGAAGACAAGCCCTTCTTCGAAAGCCTGACCCTCGAAGCCGGTATCCGTTATTCGGATTACAGCATTCAGGGTGCCGGTGGGTACAACACCACCACCTGGAAGGCTGGCGGCAGCTGGGAGCCGGGCGCTGGCGTCAAGTTCCGCGGCAACTACAGCCATGCCGTTCGCGCACCGAACATCGGCGAACTGTTCACGCCGACTTCGGTTGGCCTGACCAACCTCGGCATCGATCCCTGCGCGGGCGCCGCTCCGGTTGGCAACGCCAACCTGCGCGCGGTCTGTATCGCTCAGGGCGCTCCGGCGGGCACGATCGGTTCGATCACCAACCCGACGGCGGCTCAGGCGAACATCACCACCGGTGGTAACCTGAACCTGCAGCCGGAAAAGGCCAACACCTGGACCCTCGGTCTCGTGTGGCAGCCGGACTTCCTGCCGCGCTTCAACATGTCGGTCGACTATTACAACATCAAGGTCACCGACGTGCTCGGCACGCCGCTGCCGGGTGACATCATCAACGCCTGCTTCGGTGCCGTTACCGCATCGAGCGCGACAGATCCGGCTTGTACCGCGATCCGTCGTAACCCGATCACGGGCGGCCTTGACGGTGACCCGGCAACGACGCCCGGTCTGTTCGGTACCACGAACAACCTGGGTAAGCTGTTCACCGATGGTGTCGACCTGATCATGAACTACAATACCGATCTGGGCTTCGCGAGCCTCGACTGGTCGTTCGTCGGTAACTGGACGCACAGCTCGAAGTTCAACTCGAACGCTGCCGACCCGGCTTCGCTCAACCGCGAGTGCGTCGGCTACTACAGCGTGAACTGCTCGTTCACGGGTTCGATCCAGCCCGAGTTCCAGTTCTCGCAGCGCTTCACGTTCGGCTTCGACAAGGTCGACCTGTCGCTGCTGTGGCGCTGGCAGGATGCCGTGTCGTTCGAACCGCAGCAGCTGGCTGACGATATCGCGGCTGCCGTTGCGGCGGGCACCAACCCGGCGACGGGCTGCCCCGATCCGACGGGCACCGACCCCAACGGTTGCGTCGTCGATCCGCAGTTCCGCAAGATCAAGGCGGCGCACTATTTCGACCTCACGGCTCGCTTCAACGTCAGCGAGAACCTCACCTTCACGGCGACGGTTCAGAACCTGCTCGACAAGAAGCCGCCGATCGTCGGCAACACGATCGGTTCGACCACCTACAACAGCGGCAACACCTTCCCGTCGTCCTACGACGCGCTGGGCCGCCGTTATGCGGTGTCGGCGAAGCTGAAGTTCTAGTCGCTTCACGCTACGGCAAGAATTGGGGGCGGACAGCAATGTCCGCCCCTTTTTCTATGGATCGAAAGGGATCGGGCCGAATGGCGTCGGGTCAGCCCACGCGGAGCGGCTGCGGCAGGTCGAGGGGAATGCCGGCCTGTGAGGCGACCGCCTCGGCCCAGGTGGCGACCTGTTCGATCTCTTCGCCATAGGCCGCTTCGGCCGCGGCCAGATCGCGCTGACGCTCGCCCGCCGCGAAGGGGGCGCCCGACTTGCTGTTCCGCCCGAGCGCCGGATGCCCGCCCAGGTCGGCACGATCGCCCGACAGGCCGTAATGGTCGATCGCCGCCCCGAGCGCGGCGACGGGATCGGCGGTCAGTGTTTCGCTGTCGAGCGAGACGATCCGGTCGGGCGCCCAGTCGAGGAGCGCCGCGAACGCCTGTTGCTGGGTGAGCCAGCCTATCGCGGCGACCTGCAGGTCCGATTGGCGGAAATAGTCGCGCGGCTCGAAGCCGAGCTGGACATAGCCGTCGGCAAGATAGCTCTCGAGCAATTCGCGGCACCACAGCCGGCACCACATGCCTTTGCGCGCCACCGACAGCAAAAAGGCGCGGAGCGGCGCATGGAGCAGGATCGCCCGCGCCTGCGGGCGCAGCATCAGCGCGCCGCGCGCAAGCGGATTGAAAATACTCGAGGGTTTGACGACGACTGCTTCACCCGCCGCGAAACCGCGCCCAAGCATCGTCAGCGCATCGTCCATCACCCGGCCGTGCACGCGCGGCTCCGCGCCGCGCCGCCGCCAGCCCACCATGTCGTTGAGCAGCACCGGCTCGGACAGCGTCGTCGCGCTTCCCCGACGGTCGAGCGCCTGGACGAGCATCGTCGACGCGCAATAGGCCGAATGAAACAGGAAATGGAGCGGGCGCGTGTCGCCCTCGACCGCCTCGCGGCATTCGGTCCGGCGCAGGACGACCGGCGAATCGTCCGCGCCCAGATGCAGATCGGTCAGGAAGGGAACCGACTGGCGCGCCGCCCGCGCGACGCGCCGGAAATGAAAAGCGTCATGACCCGGATCATAGCGGTGCGCGAGCCACTCGGCGTCGCGGACGAGGGCGGAAACGGACGGTGCGACGGTCATCAATCGACCTTGCCGACTGCCCCCGCCGATGGCAAGCATGGCGGATCGAGCCGGCCGTCGCGCCGGCCCGGATTCGACGCAAATGGTTGGGGACGATGCGGGGGCGCAGGGGCATGATGAAATTCCAGGGTTCGCCGGGGCGGCGGACCTGAATCGATGACGAGTTCGGTTCCGCCCGCAGCGGCCGTCGAAGCCAACCGGCTGGGGATCGCGGCGCTGCAGGCCGGCGACTTCGACGCTGCGGTAACGCATTTCACGGCGGCGATCGCCGCCGACCCGCGATCGGGCGCGCTCCAGCGCAATCTTGCCTCGGCGTGGCGGGCGCTGGGCGACGAGGCGCGCGAGCTTGCCGCCCTCGACGCCGCGCTGGCGATCGACCGCCGCGATCTGATGGCGTGGATCCGCAAGGCCGAACGGCACGAGGCGCAGGGCGACAAGGGCACGGCGCTCGCGGCCTGGAGCGCCGGGGTTGCGCTTGCCGCCCAGCTCGACCCCGTTCCGCCGGCGCTCGCGCCGTTGCTCGCGCACGGGCAGGCGTTCATCGACGGCGCGACGGGCAGCATGTTCACCGCCGCCTCGGAAGCTTTCGACGAAATCCGCGGCGCGCTGTCCGAAGGCGAAGTCCGGCGCGGCGAAGCCTTTATCGCGAGCGCACTCGGTCGCCGCCGCATCTATCAGAACGAATGTGCGGGCGTTTATTACCCATTCCTGCCTGCCGACGAATTCTTCGACCGCGGGCATTTTCCGTGGATGGCGAAGATCGAGGCGCAGACCGATGCGATCCGCGCCGAGCTCGGCGCCCTGCTCGACGATCCGGGCGAAGCGCTGCGCCCCTATGTGCGGATGGAGGCGGGGACCCCCGATTCGATCTGGACCGGGCTCGACAACCGCCTCGACTGGGGGGCGTGCTTCCTGTGGGAATATGGCGTGCCGAACCAGCCGGTCCTCGATCGCTGCCCGGCGACGGCGGCCGCCCTCGCCGCCATTCCCGGCGCGCATATTCCCGGACGCGCGCCGAGCGCTTTTTTCTCGATGCTCAAACCGCACACGCGCATCCCGCCGCACACCGGCGTCACCAACACGCGTGCGATCGTCCATCTGCCGCTGATCGTCCCGCCCGGCTGCGGCTTTCGCGTCGGCGGCGAGACGCGCAGCTGGGAAGAGGGCCGGGCCTTCGCCTTCGACGACACGATCGAACATGAAGCGTGGAACGACAGCGACGAGCTGCGCGCGGTGCTGATCTTCGACGTGTGGAATCCGCATCTGACCGCGGGCGAGCGCGATCTGCTCCTGCGCTATTTCGCGTCCGCCGATGCATCGGGCTATGCCGTCCCGCGCTGAGGGCGATACCCCCCGGCAGGTGTCTGGCATTGGCCGAAATTCAGCTTTGCGAAAGCGCGCACCAGCCATATGATGCCGCATCGAGGCTGCGGGCTTGGCCCGCGCTAGGAGGATTTTCGATGACCCGCATTTTATCTGCCCTCGCCGCCGTGGCGCTTTTGGCTTCGCCGGCCGCTTTCGCCGCCGAAACGACCGCCGCGGTCGACCGCACGCCGCCGCCGAAAACCCCGTCGCTGATGACGCCGACCGAGATCAAGGCCTATAACGAAGGGCTGCCGCCGACCCATCCTTATTATATCAAATGCCGCAAATCGGTCGAAATCGGTTCGCTGGTGAAGAAGAATCGGGTGTGCCACACCAATGCGGACTGGAAGATCGCGCTTGAAAAGGGCGCGACGAGCGCACGTGAAACGGCAGAGGCGATGACGAGCAAGGCCGGCACCTCGAACTGATCGCTGCCCCGGGTAATTCCCGCCATGGGAGAATTCGATGCTTAGAGCTGCAAGTCTGGGAATTTTGATGACCTTGGCGGCGGCTTCGCCTGCGCTCGCAAGCGACGCCGCTGAAACGCCGCTTGCCCGCGCGCCGTCGGACATGACGGGTGACGAGATCGCCGCCTACAATGTCGGACGCGCGGCGAATTCGCCCGACTATATCCGCTGTCGCCGGATCGAACAGATCGGATCGCTGGTGCGGAAGAGCCGCGTCTGCCACACCAACGCCGAATGGCGGCGGATTACCGACAAGGGCAATCAGGACGCGCGCGACACGCTGGCGAACATCGAACGCGGCCACAGCAATTCGCTGGAACCGGCCGATCAGATCGGTCCGCAAATCCGCCCGCAGTGAAGGGACAGCCGATATGGTACACCTGATGATCGCATTGGCGATGGCGGCGTCGACAGCGCCGGCCGCAGCTCCCACCGGCACCGAACGCCGGCCGCCGCTCGACCGGCCGGCGTCGACCATGACCGGCAGCGAGATCAAGGCCTATAATGTCGGCCTGGCGCCGACCCACCCCGATTTCATCAAATGCCGCAAGATCGAGGAGATCGGATCGCTGGTGAAGAAAGCGCGTGTTTGCCACACCAACGACGAGTGGAAGCAGCTGTGGGTGCAGGGCAACCAGGATTCGCGCGACACGATGGACGCCTATGCCAGCAAAGCAGGGGATTGCCGCGCGACCGGCACCTGCTGAGACCGGCGGCCTTTGCAAAGGAAAGGGCGGCATTTCTGCCGCCCTTCATGGTTATGCCGGGGTAAGTTTGAGCGCCCCGTCGCCTTCGTCGACCTTGATCGTCGATCCGTCCTTCACTTCGCCTTTCAGGATCAGATCGGCAAGCGGATCCTGCAGATATTTCTGCACCGCGCGCTTGAGCGGCCGCGCGCCATAGACGGGGTCGTAGCCGACGCGGCCGAGCCACGCGCGCGCGGCGTCGGTGAGGTCGAGCGTGACCTTGCGGTCGGCGAGCAGTTTCTGGACGCGCGCGACCTGGATGTCGACGATGCCCGCCATATGCCGCTGGGCGAGGCGATTGAAGAGCACGATCTCGTCGAGCCGGTTGAGGAACTCGGGCCGGAAATGCGCGCGCACGATTTCCATCACCGCGGGCTCGGCCTGTTCGATCGGCGCGTCGTCGGGCAGCGCGGCGATCGCCTGGCTGCCGAGGTTCGAGGTCAGGATGATCAGCGTGTTGGTGAAATCGACCGTGCGACCCTGCCCGTCGGTGAGCCGCCCGTCGTCGAGCACCTGGAGCAGGATGTTGAACACGTCGGGATGCGCCTTTTCGACCTCGTCGAACAGCACGACCTGATAGGGGCGGCGGCGCACCGCTTCGGTGAGCGTGCCCCCCTCTTCATAGCCGACATAGCCCGGGGGCGCGCCGACGAGCCGCGCGACGCTGTGCTTTTCCATGAATTCGGACATGTCGATGCGGACCATCGCATTGTCGTCGTCGAACAGGAACCGCGCGAGCGCCTTGGTGAGCTCGGTCTTGCCGACCCCCGTCGGGCCGAGGAACAGGAAGCTGCCGAGCGGGCGGTTCGGGTCCTGAAGGCCCGCGCGGGCGCGGCGGACGGCGGTCGACACGGCGCGGACGGCTTCGTCCTGGCCGATCACGCGCTGGGTCAGCGTCTCTTCCATGCCGAGCAATTTCTCGCGCTCGCCTTCCATCATCCGGTCCACGGGGATGCCGGTCCATTTGCTGACCACCGCGGCGATATCGTCGGCGGTCACCTCCTCGCGCAGCATCGCGTTGCTCGAAATGGCCTGTGCCTCCTCGAGCTGCCGTTCGAGCGCGGGAATGGTGCCGTAGCTTAGCTCGCCCGCCTTCGCGAGGTCGCCCGCGCGCTGCGCCTGCTCGAGCGCCGAGCGCGCGGCGTCGAGCTCTTCCTTGATCTTCGCCTCGGCGTGGATCTTTTCCTTCTCGGCCTGCCACTTTTGCGTCAGTTCGGCCGACTGCTGTTCGAGGTTCGCGAGTTCGGCGCGGAGCGCGGCGAGCCGGTCCTTCGACGCTTCGTCGCTTTCCTTCGACAGCGCGGCTTCCTCGATCTTCATCTGGATGATGCGGCGGTCGAGGCTCTCGATCTCCTCGGGCTTGGACTCCACCTCCATGCGGATGCGGCTCGCAGCCTCGTCCATCAGGTCGATCGCCTTGTCGGGCAGGAAGCGATCGGAGATATAGCGGTTCGACAAGGTCGCGGCGGCGACGATCGCGCCGTCGGTGATCCGCACGCCGTGGTGCAGCTCGTATTTCTCCTTGATGCCGCGCAGGATCGAGATCGAATCCTCGACCGTCGGTTCGCCGACGAACACCGGCTGGAAGCGCCGCTGGAGCGCGGGATCCTTTTCGACATGCTTGCGATACTCGTCGAGCGTCGTCGCGCCGATGCAGTGGAGCTCGCCGCGCGCGAGCGCGGGCTTGAGCAGGTTCGACGCGTCCATCGCGCCCTCGCCCTTGCCCGCACCGACGAGCGTGTGCATCTCGTCGATGAACAGGATGATCTCGCCCTCGGCGGCCTTCACATCGTCGAGCACGCCCTTCAGCCGCTCCTCGAACTCGCCGCGATATTTGGCGCCCGCGATCAGCGCGCCCATGTCGAGCGCGAGCAGGCGGCGGTCCTTCAGGCTGTCGGGCACGTCGCCATTGACGATGCGCAGCGCGAGCCCTTCGGCGATCGCGGTCTTGCCGACGCCGGGTTCGCCGATGAGGACGGGATTGTTCTTGGTACGGCGCGCGAGGATCTGCACGGTGCGGCGGATTTCCTCGTCGCGGCCGATCACCGGGTCGAGCTTGCCCTCGCGCGCGACTTCGGTGAGGTCGCGGGCGAATTTCTTGAGCGCTTCATAGCGGTCCTCGGCCGAGGCGGTATCGGCGGTGCGCCCGCCGGTCAGCTTCGCGATCGCGGCGTTCAGCGCCTCGGGCGTGACGCCCGCATCGGCGAAGGCCTTGCCCACCGGCGTGCTCGGCGCGAGCACCATCGCGAGCAGGATATTCTGGACGGCGACGAACTCGCTCCCCGCCTTGGCGGCGACCTGCTCGGCCTGATCGAGCAGGCGCACGGCGTCGTTGTCGAGCCCCGGCGTCGCTTGCGCGCCCGAACCCGACACCGCCGGAACCTTGGCGAGCAGCGCATCGATGCCCTGCGTGGCCCGCGCGACGTCGCCGCCGCTTTCGCGGATCAGTCCCGCCGCCATGCCCTGACCGTCTTCGAGCAGCGCCTTGGCGATATGCTCGGGGCTGATCCGCTGATGGTTCATGCGGATTGCGATCGTCTGCGCCGCCTGCAAAAAGCCTTTGGCGCGGTCGGTGAATTTCTCGAGGTTCATGGCGAAAGCCCCTTTCTCGCTGTCAGAGATAGTGTTGCCATTTGGCAACACAAGGGGCGGGCGGCGGTTGCGGGCGCCGCGGCGTCAGAAAAGATTTCACGCGAAGACGCGAAGACGCGAAGAGGACGCGCCAGCGGCGAAGCGGCATCTCTTGTACGCGGCGCAAAGGGCCGTAATCATCAAAGAAAAGAGCCTTGCGCCCGGCACTGCCCGTCTTCGCGCCTTCGCGTCGTCGCGCGCAAAAATTACGGCTATCCTCTACTGCCCATCGCGCGCCAGCTGGTCGAGCAGACGCACGCCAAAACCGGTCATGCCCTTGGGAACGAGCGGCGAGGCCTTGCTGGCGTCGTTGACACCGGCGATGTCGAGATGCGCCCAAGGCGTCGCTTCATCGACGAAATAGCCGATGACATGCGCGCCGATGCTCGCGCCCGGCCCCTGGCTCGGCGCGATGTTGCGGATGTCGGCGATGTCCGACTTGATCTTTTCGGCATAATTTTTGTGGAGCGGCATCCGCCACAATTCCTCGCCGCTGGCGGTGCCCGCGGCGAGCAGCGCGGCGGCGAGCTTTTCGTCGCGCGCGAAGAGGCCGGCATATTGGTCGTCGAGCGCGCCGACGATTGCGCCGGTCAGCGTCGCGATGTTGACGATCGCGCGCGGTTTGTACGCCTGCGCGACATATTCATTGGCATCGGCGAGGACGAGGCGGCCTTCGGCGTCGCTGTTGAGCATCTCGATCGTCTTGCCTGACAGGGTGCGGGTGATGTCGCCGGGGCGCTGGGCATTGCCGTCGGGCATATTCTCGGCGAGCGCGGCGACGCCGACGACATGCACCGGCGCGCGCGACTTGGCGAGCGAGACGACCGCGCCCATGACCGAGGCGGCGCCCGACATGTCGCCCTTCATGTCCCACATCCCCGCGCCGGGCTTCAGCGAGATGCCGCCCGAATCGAAGGTGATGCCCTTGCCGACGAACGCGATCGGCGCGTCGGGGGCGCCGGCGCCGCGATAGCGCACCAGCATCAGGCGCGAACCGCGCGGGCTGCCCTGACCGACCCCGACGATCGTCCCCATGCCGAGCTTGCGCATCGCCGCCTCGTCGAGCACCTCGATGCTCACACCGGGCGTCCCGGCCAGCGCCTCGCGGACGCGGGCGACGAAGCTCTCGGGATAGATGACGTTCGCGGGCTCGTTGGCGAGGTCACGCGACAGGCGGACGCCGTCGGCGAGCGGCTTCCAGCGGTTCTTGTACGCGGCCTCGGCGGCGACGGGGTTCGCGCCGACGAGGGTGACGGCGCCCGTCGGCGGGGCCTTCTTGTCGACGGTTTTGTAGCGGTCGAAGCGATATTGGCCGAGCGCGAAGCCATAGGCGACGTCGGCGGCGCCGGCATCGCCATAGGCGCCCGCGACGGTGACGGGGTGCGCTTCGCTCTTCAACTCCTGCGCGGCCTTGCCGCCCGCTTCGGCGAGCGCGAGCGGCGCGGGGGTCGTGCCCGCGCCGACGAGCAGGATGCGCGACCAGGCGCCGATGCCGCGGAGCGACAGCGTGCTGCCCGCCTTGCCGTCGAAGCTGGCGGCGGCGACTGCGGCGGCGATCGCCCCCCGCTCGCTTGCGCCGAGCGCGATGCCGCCCAGCGGCGGCAGCGTCGCATCGGTCATCACGACCACCAGCGCACCGTTTGCGGGCGCGCTGGCGGCAAAGCCGATCGCGCGCTCGGCGCTGTTCGCGGCCGCGCTCGGGACGACGCCCGATCCGGTGACGGTCTGCGCGTGGGCGGCGGGCGCCAGTGTCAGCGACAGGCAGGCGGCGAGAAGCAAGCTCTTGGTACGCATGATCGAAAATTCCCCGTTTTGCTCTGAATATTGCTTGCATAGCCCGAAGACGGCCGTCCGCAAATCCGGCTCGACGAACGACAGCCGCTTGCCATCGGACGACATGGCCGCCACACCAGCGCGCGAAGTTTCGATCGTGAATATTCGATAAGGACCAGAGATGCTGCGACGGATTGGACTGGGGTTTCTGGTGCTGTTGCTACTGACCGCGGTGTCGCTCGCCGTCTGGGAGCCGCTGACCGCAAAGGCGCCCAAGGCGCCGCTGTACAAGCCGACCGACGTCCGGATCGCGCGCGACAAGTTCGGCGTGCCGCACATCTTCGGCAAGACCGATGCCGATGTCGCCTATGGTGTGGCGTACGCGCACGCCGAAGATGATTTTTCGACGCTGCAGGAGGTGCTGGCGATGACGCGCGGCCGCGCCGGGGCGATGCTCGGCGAGGATGGCGCGAAGGTCGATTATGCCGCCGAGCTGCTCGACGTGCGCAAGACCACGGCGCGCGACTGGCCGCGGCTGCCGAAGGACGTGCAGATCCTGTTCACCGCCTATGCGGCGGGGCTCAACCATTATGCCGACAAGCATCCGGACGAGGTGCGATTGTCGGGCCTGTTCCCGGTGACCGGCGAGGATGTCGTCGCGGGTTTCGTGCTGCGCTCGCCCTTCTTCTTCGGGCTCGATTCGGTGCTCGGCGGGCTGACCGAGGGCAAGCCGCTCGGCCGCGAGGGCGGGCCGTCGCTCGACGCCAAGGGCAAGCTGGTCCCGCGCGCGCTGACGCCTGTGGGCCGCGATCCCGAAGCCAATGGCTCGAACGGCATGGCGGTCGCCCCCGCGCGCTCGACCGACGGCGCGACGCGGCTCGTCTCCAACTCGCACCAGCCGTGGACCGGCGGGGTCGCCTGGTACGAGCTGGTCGTGCATTCGGGCGAGGGCTGGGATTTCGCGGGCGCGAACTTCCCCGGCTCGCCTTACCCCTTCCTCGGCCACAATAAATATCTCGGCTGGACCAACACGGTGAACCGGCCCGACCTGATCGACGTGTACAAGCTGGTGCTCGACGACAGCGGCGACAAATACCGCTTCGACGGCAAATGGCTGCCGCTCGAGCAGAGGCGCATCTGGCTGCGGGTCAAATATGGGCCGTTCGTGCTTCCCGTGCCGCAGACCATCTATCGCTCGGTGCACGGACCGGTGATCAGGAACGACAAGGGCGCGTTCGCGATCCGGTATGCCGGGATGGACCAGTCGGCGATGGTCACCCAATATTACCGGCTGAACAAGGCGCAGAATTTCGCCGAGTGGCGCGCGGCGATGGCGGGGCAGGGCGTGCCCGCGACCAACTTCATCTATGCCGATGCGAGGGGCAATATCGGGCTTTTCTACAACGCGATGTTCCCCGACCGGCCCGCCGGTTACAATTGGCGCGGCATCCTGCCGGGCGACACCTCGGCGGACCTGTGGACCAAGACGCTGCCCTTCGACCGCGTCCCGGCGCTGGTCAATCCGCGCTCGGGCTATGTGATGAACGCGAACAACACGCCGTGGGTCGCGGCGGGGCCGGGTGACGAGCTCGATGCCGCGGCTTTCTCGCCTTTGCTTGGGGTCGAGGACGATATGACCAACCGCGCGGTGCGGCTGATCGAGCTGTTCGAGGCGTCGGGGCAGATCGACGAAGCGCGGCTGAAGACGATCAAGTACGACACCGCCTATGCAAAGACCGGCTATGCCAGGGCGTGGATGGACAAGCTTCTCGCGCTCGACACCAAGGGCGATCCGGCGCTCGCCGACGCGCAGGCGCTGCTCCGCGCATGGGACTGGACTCTCGACGGCAAGGGCAAGGGCGACGCGCTGGCGCTGATGGTGCTGCGCCCCGCGAACGGCAGCCATTATCAGCGCAAGGCCGAACCCGACGCGCGGCAGGTGCTGACCGATACGGTGAACCATCTGCAAGAGCATTTCGCCGGGCTCGACCCGAAGCTCGGCGAGGTGCTGCGCCTCCGCCACGGCGAGGGCGCGTCGCGGGTCGACCTGCCGCTCGACGGCGGCAACGACACGGTGCGCGCATCGACGCTGTGGGACGTCGAGCCCGACGGGCGGCTTAAGGTGCGCCATGGCGACAGCTTCATCATGTTCGTGACCTGGGACGCGGCGGGCAAGGTGCGGTCGGAATCGATCCAGCCGTTCGGCGCGGCGACGACGCGGCCGGGCAGTCCGCATTACAATGATCAGGCGAAGCTGTTCGTGGCGCACAAGCTGAAGCCCGTGCTGTTCGATCCGGCGGCGCTCCGGGCCAGCGGCGCGCGTTTCTATCGGCCTTGAAAGCCTGCGAAGCGCGCCCTAAACCGTTGATAGAGTGCCGCCCGGCACAGGTCGCGCGTGGGTCCATGTGCCCGCTATCCAAGAGGAACTTCATGCCCGCTTTCCGTCATCTCGCTCTCGCTCTCGCAGCGTCGACCTCGCTCGTCGCCGTCGGTCCCGCGCTCGCCAAGGCGAAGGAGGCGAAACCCGCCCCCGTCGCCGAGCTCGTGAAGGCGGTCGACATTCCGTACCAGAGCTTCACGCTCGACAACGGCCTGCGCGTCATTGTCCACGAAGATCGCAAGGCGCCCGTCGTCGCGGTGTCGGTCTGGTATCGTGTCGGGTCGAAGCACGAGCCCGCGGGCAAGACGGGCTTCGCGCACCTGTTCGAGCATCTGATGTTCAACGGCTCGGAAAACGCCCCGGGCGATTTCTTCGAGCCGCTGCAACAGGTCGGCGCGACCGACAGCAACGGCACGACCAGTTTCGACCGCACCAATTATTTCGAGACGGTGCCGACGGGGGCGCTCGACCGGGCGCTGTTCCTCGAAAGCGACCGCATGGGGCATCTGCTCGGCGCGGTGACGCAGGAGAAGCTCGATAACCAGCGCGGCGTCGTCCAGAACGAAAAGCGCCAGGGCGACAACAATCCCTATGGCCTGCTGCGCTACGAGATTTTCGAGAATCTCTTTCCCAAGGGGCATCCCTATCACCACAGCACCATCGGCTCGATGGCCGACCTCAATTCGGCGAGCCTCGCCGATGTGAAGAAGTGGTTCACCGACAATTACGGCCCCAACAACGCCGTCCTCGTCCTCGCGGGCGACGTCGATCTCGCGACCGCGAAGGCCAAGGTGCAGACATGGTTCGGCGACATCCCGCGCGGACCCGAGATCAAGGCGCCCCCCACGTCGGTGCCGACCTTGCCCGCGCCGCTGGCGAAAGAGGTCAAGGACCTGATCCCGACGACGCGCATCTATCGCATGTGGACGATTCCCGGCCTCAACGACGCCGAGGCGGTGCCGCTGCAGATGGCGGCGGCGGTGCTCGGCGGGCTGTCCTCGTCGCGCCTCGACAATGCGATGGTCCGCAAGGATCCGGTCGCGGTCAGCGTCGGCGCGGGTGCGCAGACGTTCGAGGATGCGGGGATCTTCATCGTCCAGGCCGATGTGAAGCCCGGCGTCGATCCCGCGGTCGTCGGCAAGAAGCTGGATGAGGAAATCGCAAAGTTCCTCGAAACCGGCCCGACCGCCGACGAGTTGCAGCGCGCGGCGGCGAGCTATCTCGCCGGCACGATCGGCGGTCTCGAATCGGTCGGCGGCTTCGGCGGCAAGGCGGTGACGCTGGCCGAGGGCGCGCTCTATTCGCAGGATCCCTCCTATTACAAGGTCGAGCTCGACCGGCTTGCCAAGGCGACCCCCGAACAGACGGCGGCCGCCGTGAAGAAGTGGATTTCGCGCCCTGCCTTCTCGCTCACCTACACCCCCGGCGAACGCACCGAAGGCGGCGAAAATCGCGGCGGCGCGGTGACCGAGGCCAAGATCGCCGACGCCGTCGCGCCCGACCGCTACTGGAACCCGGCGCTCGGCGACATCGGCCCGGACACGGGTGTCGGCACGTCGATCGCCGACCGCTCGCAGCTGCCCGCGGTCGCCGACCTGACCGCGCTCGACTTCCCGGCGATCGAGCGGGCGAAGCTCAAGAACGGGATCGAGGTCGTCTTCGCGCGCCGCACGACGGTGCCGACGGTCAATGTCGCGGTCAGCTTCGACGCCGGCTATGCCGCCGATCCGCGGAGTGCGCTGGGCACCCAGTCGCTGATGCTGAGCCTGATGGACGAGGGCACGACGAGCCGCGATTCGATCGCTTTCGCCGAAGCGAAGGAGCGCCTCGGCGCGCAGATCGACGGATCGGCTACGGCGGACGAGACGGTGTTCAGCCTGTTCGCGCTGAAGCCCAATCTCAGCGCCTCGCTCGGCCTGCTCGCCGATTATATCCGCAATCCGGCGTTCGACGCGAGCGAGCTCGACCGCGTGCGCGCGCAGCAGCTCAACCGCCTGAAGGCCGAACTCAACAACCCCAACGCGATCGCGAGCCGGGTGCTGATGCCGGTGCTGTACGGCGCCGACCATCCCTATGGCATTCCGCCCTCGGGGCTCGGCACGACGAGCGCGGTGACCGCGGCGACGCGCGACCAGCTCGCGGCGTTCCACGCGGCGTGGATCCGTCCCGACAATGCGCGCATCTTCGTCGTCGGCGACACGACGTTGAAAGAGGTGACGAAGCAGCTCGACGCCGCTTTCGGCAACTGGAAGGCGCCGGCGGCGGCAAAGGGCGCCAAGCATTTCGAAACGCCGATCCCGGCGCCGACGCCGCGCATCCTGCTCTTCGACCGGCCGAAATCGCCGCAGTCGGTGATCCTTGCGGGCAAGGTGCTCGACGCGAAGGGCACCGAGGAGCTGGAGGTGCTGCGTTCGGCGAACGACATCTTCGGCGGCAATTTCCTGTCGCGCTTCAACACCAATCTGCGCGAGACCAAGGGCTGGTCCTATGGCGTGCGCTCGCGCATCTCGGCCGACCGCGACCGGCTGACCTGGGTCGCCGTCGCGCCGGTGCAGGC
Source organism: Sphingopyxis sp. H050 (assembly GCF_001468265.1). GTDB lineage: Bacteria > Pseudomonadota > Alphaproteobacteria > Sphingomonadales > Sphingomonadaceae > Sphingopyxis. The sequence goes on from NZ_LNRZ01000003.1 coordinate 130,833, forward strand.
CGATCGCACCGGCGATTCGATCAAGGAGCTGCAGGCCGACCTCAAGGCCTATCTCGGCGACAAGGGGACGACGACGGAGGAGCTCGAGCGCACCGTCAACGGCAATGTCCGCGAGCTGCCCGGCAGCTTCGAAACCTCCGCCGACGTGCTCGGCGGCCTGCGCCAGATCGTGAAGTTCGATCGGCCCGACGACTATTACGAAAAGCTGCCCGCGACCTATGAGGCGATGACGACGCAGGAGATCGACGCCGCCGCGCGCAAGGCGCTCAGCACCGGCGACCTCGTCTATGTCGTCGTCGGCGATGCGTCGGTCGTGAAACCGCAGCTTGACGGACTGGGCCTGCCGGTGGAAATAGCGAAACCCGCTAATTAACATCAGTTTCAGTAGGAGAGAGTCTATGTCCGGTGTCGATGGCAGCTACGACTGCGTCACCAAATCGCCGATGGGCGACCAGAAGTCGGTTTTCACCGTGCACAGCAACGGCGACAGCTTCACCGGCCAGAACGCCGGTGCGATGGGCTCGCTCGATGTCGAAAATGGCAAGGTCGACGGCAACAAGCTGACCTGGACCATGAACATGAAGGTGCCGATGCCGATGACGCTCGAAGCCGAAGCGACGATCGACGGCGACACGCTGACCGGCACGATCAAGGCCGGCGCCTTCGGCTCGATGGCGATGACCGGCACGCGCCAGGCCTGATCGCCGGCACGACGAATGAGCGAAGGGCCGTCCTGCGGGGCGGCCCTTTTCTTTGGCGCATTCCATCCTGCGTAAGCCCAGGCGCGATGTCGGCTCAGGGGTGGGAACAAGACGATCCTCCCCACTTGTGCGGAGGTGGCAGCGCGAAGCGCTGACGGAGGGGGGTGGCGTCCTCAAGCGGCGCTTCAGGCCGAGAGCCCCCTCCACCACCCGCTTCGCGGGCGGTCCCCCTCCCCGCAAGCGGGGAGGACCTTTATGTCCCCTTCCGCCCGAGAACCGCCATTCGGGCCCTGGGTTCGCAACCGGGATAATCGCCCTTCCTTTGCGCTGCATAGCTTTGCGGGGGGTGGCCAAAGCCTGGTCGGGGGAGCATAGCGCCGCTGCAATGCACAATTTACCCGCCTCCCGGCCTCCCGACACGACGCGCCGCCTGCCCGGCCCGCGCGAAATGGTCGCGATGATGGCCATGCTGATGGCGCTCAACGCGCTCGCCATCGACGCCATGCTGCCGGCGCTGCCCGCGATCGGCAAGGGGCTGGGCGTGACGGTGGCGAACGACCGGCAATATGTCATTTCGATCTATATCTTCGGCACCGCGCTCGGCGCGCTGGTCTATGGCCCGCTCGCCGACCGGTTCGGGCGCAAGGGCGTCTTCGTCCCCGCGCTGCTCGCCTATACGATCTTCGCGATCGGCTGCGGGCTCGCGACGAGCTTTCCGATGCTGCTCGCGCTGCGCTTCGGCCACGGCCTCGTCAGCGCCGCGCTCGGCGTGGTCGTCGTCGCGGTCATCCGCGACCTGTTTTCGGGCGACGCGATGGCGAAGCGGCTGTCCTTGATCTTCCTCGTCTTCATGATCGTTCCGATCATCGCGCCGTCGATCGGCGCCGGGGTTGCGGCGCTTGCGGGGTGGCGCGCCATCTTCATCGTGCTCGCCGTAATGGCCGTGGTGATGCTGATCTGGCTCCGCCGCCTGCCCGAAACGCTCGATCCGGCCGATGTTCGCCGGCTCGACTGGCGGACGATGGTCGCGGGATGGAGCGCGGTGATGCGCCACCGCCGCGCCGCGGGCTACATGTTCGCCGCGGGCGTCATGCAGGCCGCGCTGTTCGGTTATCTCAACAGCAGCGAGCAGATCATCGCCGAGGTGTTCGGCGCACAGGCGCTGTTCCCGCTCGTCTTCGCCTGCGTCGCGGTGGGCATCGCGATCGCCAATTTCTCCAACGCTGCGATCGTCGAGCGCTTCGGCGCGCGGCGCGTGTCGCAGACCGCGGTCTTTGCCTTCATGGCGACCTCGATCGCCCAGATCGTCGCGGCCTTGAGCGGCGGCGAGACGCTGGCGATCTTCACCGGGCTGATGATGATCAATGTCGGCCTGATCGACTTCATCGGCAGCAATTTCGGGTCGATCGCGATGGAGGATTTCGGCCATATGGCCGGCATCGCCTCGTCCTATCAGAGCTTCGCCAAGACCCTGCTTGCGGCTTTGGTGGGGGCCTTCATCGGCCAGCAATATGACGGTTCGACGCTGCCGCTTGCCTATGCCTTTCTCGGCTGCGCGGCCACCGGGCTGGTGCTGGTGCTATGGGCCGAACGCGGCCGGCTGTTCACGCGGCCGGGTACGGCCCCCAAAAGCCCCTTCTGAAGCCCAAAAGAAAGGGGCCGCCGCAGCCTTTGCTGCGACGGCCCCCTGCGTTTGTGCGGACCCGCTCAGTCGTGGATCGGTGCGTGGGGCTCGAGGTCGTCCTCATGCACCTCGACGATGCCGCGGCCGAGATGGCTGCGGCTGCGGCTGTAGAGATAATAGAAGACGAGGCCGATCGCGCCCCAGATCGGCAGCACCAGCATCGCGTCGAGCGGCAGGTTGAAGAACAGGAAGACCGTGCCGGCGATCGTCGCCGGACCGATCAGCCACAGTGCCGGCGTCTTGAACGCGCGCGGCGTGTCGGCGGCGGTCTTGCGCAGGATCATCACCGCGATGGCGACCATCATGAAGGCATAGAGCGTGCCCGCATTGGCGATGTCGGCGAGCTTGCCGACCGGCAGGAAGGCCGCCGCGACCGCAACGGCGACGCCGGTGATCGCGGTGATCACGTGCGGGGTCTTCCACTTCGGATGCACCTTGCTCCACGATTCGGGGAGCAGGCCGTCGCGGCTCATCACGAAAGCGACGCGGGTCTGGCCGAACAGCAGGATCAGGATCACCGACGGCAGCGCGACGAAGGCGGCGATGCCAAGCATGTTGCCGACGCCCGACCAGCCGATCTGGCGCAGCACATGGGCGAGCGCTTCGTTCGAACAGACGAGCGGCAGCTGGTCGGCGGCGAAGGTCGCGCACTGGCGCGCCAGCTCTTCCGAACCCGCCGGGAAGGGCACGCCGTTCGGGCCCATGATCGGTTGGCCGCCGATGGTCCCGATCGCGCCCGCGGCGACGAGGATGTAGAAGACGGTGCAGAAGAGCAGCGAGCCGATCAGGCCGATCGGCACGTTGCGCTGCGGATTCTTGGTCTCTTCGGCGGCGGTCGAGACCGCGTCGAAGCCCACATAGGCGAAGAAGATCGTCGCCGCCGCGCCGACCGCGCCGATCCCCGATCCGAAGCCGCCGAACACGCCGGCGGGCAGGAAGGGGTTGAACTTGTCGGTCGAAAATTGGTCGCTGGGCAGCGTCAGCACGATGAAGGCGGTCAGCGCGGTCACCTTGATCGCAACGAGCACGGCGTTGACGCGCGCGCTTTCGGTGGTGCCGATCATCAGCAGCCAGGTGATCAGCAGCGCGATGAAGACGGCGGGCAGGTTGATGAAGCCGCCTTCGATGCCGCCCAGCGCCAGCGGCGCGCCGGCGAGATAGGACGGCAATTGGATCCCCAGAAACTCGTTCAATATCGTTCCGGAGAAATAGCCGGACCACCCGACCGACACCGCGGAGGCCGCGACCGCATATTCGAGGACGAGCGCCCATCCGACGGTCCAGGCGAGCACCTCGCCCATCGTCGCATAGGTATAGGTATAGGCGGACCCGGCGACCGGGATCATCGCGGCGATCTCGGCATAGCAGAGCGCGGCGACGATGCAGATCAGCCCGGCGATCGCGAAGGCCAGCATCAGGCCGGGGCCGGCCTTTTGCGCGCCGGCCGAGGTCAGCACGAAGATGCCCGTGCCGATGACGCAGCCGATGCCGAAGAGCGTGAGCTGAAAGGCGCCGAGCGTTCGGTGAAGCGACTTTTTCTCGGCGGTGGCCAAGATGGCGTCGAGTGGTTTGACGCGACCAAATATCATCCAAAATTCCCCTTTGGGGCCCGGTGCGGGCCTTCTCATGGCGGGACAGACTAAACGCTCCGCGCGTCAGCGCAACTTAATTTCGCGAGGCTTCCCGCGGCTTACCGCACGGTGAAGCGGACGCGGTCGATCATCTTGCCGCCGGGATCGACGAGGGTCAGCATATGGATGCCGGGGCGCGGCAATATCTGTTGCCCGGCACCGGCATCGCCGAGCGGCGTCTTGTCGAGGATCAGCCGGTATCCGGGGACGTCGCCGCTGACGATCACGGCGAGGCGCTGGCGGCCCAACGGGATGTCGGGATCGAGCGCATAGACGCTGCCGCTGACCGGGCTGGTGATGCGCGGGCGGCGCGCGGCCTGCGGTGCGGCGGCCATCTCGCTCTGCGCGGTGCCGGCCAGGAAATATTCGCGGCGCGGCGGCTCGCGGGTGCCCGGCAGGCGGATCTGGCGCGCTTCGACGCCCGCCGGCATCGCGGGGGCCTTGCCGGGGCTGCCCGCGTGGAGCGCCATCATCACGTCGCGCCAGACGGGAGCGGCGCCCGAGGTGCCGGAGACGGCGCGCATCGAATCGCCCTCGAGATTGCCGACCCAGACCGCGACCGTGTAGCGGTCGGTGAAGCCGACGCACCAATTGTCGCGCATGCCTTTGGACGTGCCGGTCTTCGCCGCGGCCCAGAAGGGGAGGCGCAGCGCGCTGTCGGCGCCGAAGGCGTCGGCGCGGGCCGAGGCGTCGGCAAGGATGTCGCCGACGATGAAGGCGGCGGGGGCGCTGACGATCCGCCGCGGTTCGGCGCTTTCCTCGCCGGGCCGGAAATGGACCGGCGACCAGAGGCCCTGATTGGCCAAGGTCCGAAATGCGTTCGCCTGCTCGACGAGGCTGACCTCGGCTGAACCGAGCGCAAGGCTGAAGCCGTAATATTCGCCGTCCTCGACGAGGCTGTGGTAGCCGAGCGCCCAGAGGCGGTCGCGGAATTCCTGGACGTCGTCGATGACGAGCGCCCGGACCGCGGGGACGTTGAGCGAACTGGCGAGCGCGTGGCGGACGCTGACCGGCCCCTGAAAACTGTGGTCGTAATTCTTCGGCACATAGAGCCCCGAGGCGGTGTCGAGCTGGACCGGGCTGTCGTCGAGGATCGACGCGGCGGTGAGCCAGCCATGCTCGATCACCTGCGCATAGAGATGCGGCTTCAGCGTCGAGCCCGCCTGCCGCGGCGCATTGGCGCCGTCGACCGCCGCCGCGGTCGATTTGAGGCCGACGCCGCCGACATAGGCGAGGACGTCGCCGGTCGCATTGTCGAGCACGACGACCGCGCCGTCGCGCACGCGGTCGGAGCCGAGGCCCGCGAGCTGGCGGCGCAGCGCGACGATCGCCGCGGTCTGGACGGTGCGGTCGATGGTGGTGGCGACGCGCTTGCCCGGCTTGTCGAGCAGGCGCGCCGCGAGGTGCGGGGCCAGCCCGGGATCGAAGCGCGTCGCGCGCTCGCCCGAGACGAGCGTCGCGGCCGCGGCTTCGATCGCGCCGCAGTCGGCGGCCTTGGCGACCCGGCAGGCGCGTTTGCCGAGGGCTTCGGCGCTGGCGGCGGGATTGGGGAGCAGGCCCGCGAAGAGCGCCGCGTCGGCGCGGTTCATCGCGGCCGGGGTCTTGCCGAACAGGCTTTGCGCGCCCGCGCCGATCCCCTGCGCCTCGCCGCGCAGCGGCAGGAGGTTGAAATAGGCCTCGAGCATCTGCTCGTGCGTCCAGTCGCCTGCGAGCGCTTGCGCCGCGCGCATCTGGCGCAGCTTGGCGAGCCAGCCGCGCTGGCCGGGCTGCGCGAGTTCGGGGGCGAGGAAGGCGGCGAGCTGCATCGGCAGCGTCGAAGCGCCGCGCGACTTGCCGCCGGTCCAGCGCGCCTTGGCCGCGCTCGCCATCGCCAGCCAGTCGACCCCGCCATGCGACCAGAAGCGGTGATCCTCGGCCGCGACGACGGTGTCGCGCACCGCGGGGTTGATGTCCTTCAGCGGCACCCAGGGGAGGCGGCGGCGCTCGAAATCGACGCGCTCGCTGTCGAGAAGCCGGCCGTCGCGGTCGTAGAGCCAGGCTTCGCTGGGCTGCCAGCCGGCGCGCACGGCTTCGTAATCAGGCATCGCCGGCGGCCGGGTGAGCAGGTGCGCGGCGGTGGTGAGGATGAGCGCGGCGAGGGCGAGCCAGCCGAGGGCGTCCAGCCAGCGGCGTTTGTGCGAAAGTCCGCTGCCTTCAACCGTCTCCAATAAAGTCGTCATGCTGAACTTGTTTCAGCATCCATGGCCCGGCCGTGCCTGCGACGCGGCGCAGGCGGCGAGGGCAGGCCATGGACCCTGAAACAAGTTCAGGGTGACGAGGATAAGGTGGCGACGGTCGTTTTCCATCACTCCGCCGACGCCGCCACCGTCACCGGCGCGTTCGGCCACTGGCCGCGGATCGCGGGAGAGTACATCGCCTCGACGCGCGTCGGGGGGAGCGAGAAGCGGCCCGAGCCGTTGAGGCGGACGACATATTCGACCGCGTGCGTTCCCGCGGGCATCCAGCCATAATAGCCGCGCCAGCTGTCCTTGGCGCGCTCGACATAGGACGGCTGCCAGTTCGACCCGCCCGCCTGTTCGCCCAGCATTTCCGACTGGCCGCCCAAATTGCCGACGATCGTCGCGCCCGGCGGGACCGGGTCGTTGATCACGACCCAGGTCCGGCCCGCGGCGGCGATGACCTCGATCCGCACCTTGATCACGTCGCCCCTCGTCAGGCGGCTCGGGTCCGCCGCCTTGACGACGCTGACCGAGCGCTTGATGCGATAGCCGGCGTTGAGCGGTTCCTTGAGGGGGACCGCAGCCTTGACGCTGACCGTCGCCCAGGGCGCGCCGGTGCCCTGATGCTGAAGGCTCATCGTCGCGGCGTTCAGCGCGACGCGCAGCGGCGACGGCGTTTCAGCGGGCAGCGGCCAGCTTTGCGACGCGCTATTGCCCGCGAGGCTGATGCTGGTCACGCCGGTGATTGCGCTCGCCGGATAGAGCCCGGCGAAACGGCGGACGGTGACCGCGCCCCACGCATTGGCGGGGGTGGTGTCCCAATGGCCCTTGCGCTGGCGCTGCGCCACGCCGACCATCAGCTTGCCGGCATCATCCTCCCAGCCCTTGCGGCCGAGCACGGCTTCGAGCGCCTTGATCGCCATCTCGTCGCCGCTCGTCATCATCCACCACGGCGCGTTGCCGTCATCGACGAGGTCGAGGCGCGTGCCTTCATAGACGAGGCGCTTGCGCAGCTCGGCCTCGGCCGCGACGCGGAGCGCCGCCGCATTGCGGACCCCCGGGGTGCGCTCGATCGCGACGAGCCAGTCGGCGAGCGTGCCGGTCGCCATGTCAACCGGCCTGGTATCGATCGCCGCGACGAGCGCGGGGGTCGAGGCATTGTTGCGCGCGAGCGCCGCGAGCGCGGCGATGCGGATCGGGCGAAGATCGTACGGGCCATAGCCCTTGCGCGTCAGCCGCCCTTCGACGACCGCCTGCAGCGCCTTGACCATCTTCGCCTTCGAGGCGTCGGGGATCGCGAAGCCGTTCGCCGCGGTCACCGCCATCACATAGGCGGTGAGCTCGATCGAGCCGTCCATCCGTTCGTTCGGCCAGTAACGCAGCAGCCCGTCCTTATCGAGATAGGTCGGCATGGCGTCCGCGAGCGCCTGCCAGCGGCCGACATCGCCGAGCGCGATCGCGCGCGAGGTCGACTGTTCGAAGCAGTTGTACGGATAGATCGCCATATAGTCGCGCACGCCCGACAGCGGCGGCGCGAGCGTGCCCGCGAGCGCGACGTCGACAAAGCCGCCGGGCAGCGCCCCCGCAGGGATCGCGATCGGCAGCGTCATGTTCGGGCCGACGCGGAACAGGCTGGCGGCCCAGGTCTCGACCGGGATCGCCGGCTCGACGAGCTGATCGAAGACAAGGCGGTCGCGCGCCTTGCCGTCCTTCGCCACCGCATCGACGGTCCATTGGATCGGCCCGGGCTGTTCGGGCGCGGTCACCTGCCAGCTGACCGGCACCGCGCCGCCCGCCGGGATCGTCACGGTCAGCGGCTGCGCGGTCAGGGTCGCGGGCGACAGCGTCGGGGTCGCGGTGACGGTCATCGGCTTGTCGGTGCCATTGCGGAGCGTGAAGCGCGCATCGAAGACGTCGCCGGTGCGCACGAGCTCGGGCAAGCCCGCGAAGACGCCGAGATCCTGCACGGTGCGCACGCTCGTTTCGCCCGTACCGAAATATTGCGAGCCGTCGGTCGCGATCGCGACGAGGCGGAAGCCCGACAGATTGTCGGAGAGCGGGACATCGACCGTCGCACGGCCCTTGCCGTCGAGCGGGACATGGCCCTGCCACAGCAGCACGGGGCGGAAATCCTCGCGCGTCAGTCCGCTGAGGTCGCCGCCGCCACCGCCGCCGGGTTCGAGCGCCTTGCGGCCGTAATGGCGCTTGCCGACGACCTGCATCTGCGCGGTCGAGGTGAGGACGTCGAGCGTGCGCTCGCCCATCATCGCGTCGACCAGCTTCCAGCTTTCGTTCGGCGCGAGCTGGAGCAACGCCTCGTCGACCGCGACGAAGGCGACATCTGCCCCGCTGGCCGGCTTGCCCGAGGGATTCTTGACCTCGATCGCGACCTTCGCCGTCTCGCGGATCGCATATTTCGCCTTGTCGGCCTTCACCTTGACGCCGAGCTGATGGCCTTCCCAGCCGACCTTGATCTTGGCGATGCCGAGGCGGTAGCTCGGCTTGGCCAGGTCGACGAGCGCCGTCGGCGGCGCGCCTTCGCTGGTCTCGATCTTGAAGCCGACCGCGCGCTTCATCTTGCGGAACCAGCTTTCGTTGCCGGTGACGCGCCCGCGCACCGCCATGACCGAGACATAGACGTCGGGGGCGTAGGTGGCGGGCAGCTTGACCTGCACGACGGGGTTGGTGCCCTTCAAGGGCACGACGAAGCTCGACAGCACGCCCTCGCGCTCGACGGTGACGAGCGCGGTCGCCTCGCGGAAGGGCATGCGGACCTGAAAGCGCGCGGTGTCGCCCGCGGCATAGCGCGGCTTTTCGGCAATCACGTCCATGCGGTCGCCATTGTCGCCGCCGAACCACCAGTCGTCGTCGCCCGCGAGCCACACCGAGCGGACGGCGCGCGCTTCGTTGCCGTCGGCGTCGACGGTGGTCGCGACGACGGTGACTTCGCCCGAGACGCCGGGCGCCATCGCGCAGCGCGCGCGGCCGAGCTTGTCGGTCGTCGCGCTGCACGTGGCGTCGAGCCGCGTCGTGCGCATCTGGTTGTCATAGGCGTAGAAGCCGCCGATCAGGCGCCGCCGCGCGGTGATGATCTCGCGGTTGTAGAGCGCCACCTGGACGCGCTGGCCGGCGATCGGGCGGCCGTCGAGATCGAGCGCGACGAAGCTCAGCCGCAGGTCGTTGTCGCGCATCAGCCAACCGTCGGTCTTCACCCCCAAACGCACGGCAGACGGGAAGAGCATGATCCGGCGGCTCGAGGTCAGCGTCTCGCCATTGGCGTCCTCATAATCCATCTCGACCGCCATCTGGGTCGGCTCGGTGATCGGCTGGTCGACGGCGATGCTGGTCGTCGCGCTGCCGTTCGCGTCGAGCCTGAGCGGGACCGAGCGCGCGAGCGGCAGATCGGCCTCGGGCTCCTCGCCGCTGTCGTCGAGCTGGATCACCCCCTCTTTCACGGGCTGGCCGTCGAAATCCCAGTCCTGATAATCCTCGGGTGCGTTCCAGCTGGCGCGGAAATTGGTCCGGATCTCGACCGGCAGGTTCGGCGCGGGGCCGCCCGAGAGATAGCCGACGAACAGCGACAGCGGCACCGCGGTCGGGCGCACGGGCGGCGCCTTCGGCCCGGTCACCGTCGCCTTCATCGTCGGCAGCCGATATTCGTCGACCTTGACCGACTGGTTCGACCAGATCGTCTTGTCCTCGCCGTCCTTATCCTTGGTGACGAACACCAGCTCGTAATCGCCCATCGGCGCGGTCTTCGGGACGTTCCACGTCGTTTCGCCGCTGCCGGTCGCGGCGATCGCGAAGGGCATTTCGAACTCGGTGTCCGAGCCGCGGTGGACGAGGCGGAGCTTGCCCGCGAGCGGCTTCGGCGTCGCAAAGCCGGTGCCGACCTGACGGCGGAGGATATGCTTCATGTGCACCGTCTCGCCCGCCTTGACGAGCGCGCGGTCGAAGAGCGTGTGAAGGATGTCCTCGCGTTCCGACCAGCCATAGGGCAGGTCGAAGTCATATGGGCGGATGCCGTTGCCCCAGTCGGTCAGCGTGAAGCTGAAATCGTCGCCGCTGCGCGCGCTGACCATCAGCGCATGGCCCTCGCTGCTTGCGGGATCGGGCTCGTCCTCGCAGCTCGCATAGGTTTCGGGCTGCGGAAGCGTCGATGCGAAGGCGAGGCGGCCGGCCTTGTCGGCGGTGCCGCGCGCGAGCAGGCGGCCGGTGCAGCTGTCGGTGACGCGGATTTCGGCGCCCGCGACGGGCAGGCCGGTGTCGAGCGCGGTCACCCACGCGAGCGAGGATTCGCGGCCCCATTTGAAATGCACCGCCATGTTGGTGACGAGCGCGGCGGTCGCGACATAACGCGTCGCCTTGCGGCCGAGCAGCACCGCGCCCAGCTCGGGGCTGGCGATCTCGACGACGTGGAATCCCTTTTCGGCCAAGGGAATGCCGACGACCTCGAACTCCTTGCCGCCGGCGGCGGGCGACAGCTGCATGGCGCGGCGCTCGCCGCCCGCGGGCGCGTCCTCGAACACCGATTTGGTGCCGGTGTAGTTGACCGTGACCTCTTCGCCCTTGGCGTTCTTTTCCTCGCGATAATCGGTGTTGTCGGCGTCGGCGACGCGCTTCAGCCAGCGCGCGATCGCCGCATCGTCGTCGCCGACCTTCAGCGTCGTCGCGGGCATCTTGAGGTTCTTGCTGACCATCGACGCCTCGACCCCGCGCACGGTGACGGGCAGGACGCCGCCCTCGGACGCTTCGAGAATGCCGAATTCGGCGGCGAATTTGACCAGCGGCGGGGCGCGGTCGATGTGGAATTTCAGCGGGAAGTTGGACTGGTTCTGCAGGCTGCGGCCGCTCTGGTCGGCGATATCGGCGGGCAGGACGAGCGTCGCGTCGACATTCTGCGACAACCGGCCCGAAAAGTGGACGCGCTCCAGATATTTGTCGTTTCTGTCGTCGTCGTCGACCTTCGCGGCGTAGCTCTTGCCGTCGGCGGTCTTGAGCGTCGCGGCGAGCGCGGTTTCGCGCGCGACGGGCGCCGCGAAGACGAGATTGATGTCTTTCAGCGGGTTGCAGCCCGCCTGCGGATTGACGCGGCTGCACGACATTTTGGCGGTGAACGCCGGGCGCACGTCATAGTCGAAGCGCTGGTCGCGGCCCGCGGTGCGGCTCGGCACCCCGGCCTGCGAAATGCGCGCGTCCCAGACAAGCGCCATCTCGCGCCCCGGCGGCAAGGGCCGGCGGCATTTGACCGGGACGACGCGTTCGAGCAGCGCGGAGCGGTCCGATCCGGCGGTGGGGAGGCGCAGCGGCAGGCCGGCATCATAGGCGAAGGACTGCACCGCATATTGGTCGCCGAGGCCGTCGAGGATCTCGCCCGCGGTCTCGCGCTTCAGCACGTCGACGGGGATTTTCTCGCCGATGCCGTCGACCGCGCAATAGGCGAAGCGGCCGACCGAGGCGCGGTCGGCGGCGACGTTGGTCGCGACAAGGAAGATCTGGTCCTCCTCGACGCCTTCATAGGTGTTGCCCGCCAGGACGGCGCGCACCGACGGGCCGCCGGTGTCGATCTCGAACCGGTCGTTGCCGACGACATTGACCCCGCGCGCCGTGGTGAGCCCCGAATTGAGCTGGACGTGGCAGCTGACGCCGCCGGGGAGCGACTTTTCGAATTCGAGCACCCAGGTGCGCGTGTCGACCCAGCGGCCGGTCGCGGGGGTCTTGCAGTCGTGCGTCGCGGGCGCCTTGGCGCGGGGATCGCCGAGCGGCACCATGTCTTCGGAAAAGCGCAAGGTGAAGCGGCTGATCGTGCCGTCGCCGGTGCCCGACGAGCCCGGCGTCGCGAGCGTCACCTGCGGCACGGTGTCGCCGCCCGCGGCGGCGAGCGCGAGCCCGAGGGGGATGAAGAGGGCCAGCTTGACCCTGCCGGCGAGACCTTTCGCCAGCGCGTGCCATCCCATCGCCATCGCTTCGTCTCCCCGGTCCGCCTGGAAATCTATCCTGCTGGAAACGGGGGCATGAGTCCACCCGTCGCCGCGTATCGCGCACGGTTAATCGCACGGCGTGAAGTCGCTGTGACGGCGGTCATAGGCCGTTCGGAAATTGGCAAATTCGGGATCGGGAGTTTCCCAATATTCGTCATCCCGGATCAAGTCCGGGAGGACGAGGATGGGTTTATGCCCGCCTATCTGGCGAGCATCGGCCCTAGCTTTTGCCCCGCGAAGATGTGGACGTGGAGGTGCGGGACCTCCTGATGGCTGTCGACGCCGACGTTGGCGAGCAGGCGGTAGCCGGGCGCGACGAGCCCCTGATCGCGCGCGACCGTGCCGACCGCGCGGACGAAGCCGGCGATTTCTTCGTCGCTGCCGCGCGCCGAGAAATCGTCCCAGCTGACATAGGGGCCTTTCGGGATCACCAGGATGTGCAGCGGCGCCTGCGGGTTGATGTCGTGGAAGGCGAGGGCGAATTCGTCCTCGTAGACGGTCTTCGACGGCAGTTCGCCGCGCAGGATGCGCGCGAAGATATTGCTGTCGTCATAGGGCAGCGTTGCGTCGATCGGCATGGGAGGGCTCCTATTCTATCCGGACATGGAGGGCGATCGCGACGGTTGATCGCCCGCTCACTGGCGCGCGGCCTTTTCGGCGTGGCCCGAGGTGCCGTGGCGGCGGTCGAGTTCGGCGGCGATGTCGCTCCACGACAGGCCGCGGTCGGCGATCAGGATCGAGAGGTGGAAGACGAGGTCGGCGACCTCGCCGGTCAGCGCGGCGTCGCTTTCGGTCAGCGCGGCGATGACGGTTTCGGTCGCTTCCTCGCCGACCTTTTGCGCGATCTTGCCGCGGCCTTTCGCGGCGAGGCTCGCGACATAGGAGGTGTCGGCGTCGCCCGCGGCGAGCCGGTCCTTCACCACCGCTTCGAGCTGCGTCAATGCTTCGCCGATTGTCCCGCTCATTGCGCTGTCCTTTTTGGACCGTTCGCCCTGAGCTTGTCGAAGGGCCGTTCTTTACTTTCGAGCGTCGAAGAAAGGACGGTGCTTCGACAAGCTCAGCACGAACGGAAAGAGGAATCCGCCTAGCCTTCCACAAGGCGCTGGACAAGGCAGGATGGCTCCGGTCAAAGGCGCGCATGGCCGAGGTCAAGCTCCATCCCGACTGGCTCGCCCGCATCGGCGGCGAGTTCGAGCAGCCTTATATGGCGGCGCTCAAGGCGTTTCTTGCCGACGAGCGGGCAAAGGGAAAGGCGATCTATCCGCGGCCGCGCGACTGGTTCGCCGCGCTCGACGCGACGCCGCCGCAGGATGTCCGCGTCGTCATATTGGGGCAGGATCCCTATCACGGGCCGGGGCAGGCGCACGGGCTCTGCTTTTCGGTCCAGCCCGGCGTCCGCACCCCGCCGAGCCTCGTCAATATCTACAAGGAAATGAAGGCGGACCTCGGCATTCCGCCGGCGCCGCACGGCTATTTGAAGCACTGGGCCGAACAGGGCGTGCTCCTCCTCAACAATTGCCTGACGGTCGAGGCGGGGATGGCGGCGTCGCATCAGGGCAAGGGGTGGGAAAAATTCACCGACGCCGCGGTCGCCGCGGTCGCCGCCGACCCGGCGCCGAAAGTCTTCATCCTGTGGGGCAGCCATGCGCAGAAGAAGGCGGCGAATGTGCCGGGACTCGGCGCGGGCAGCCCGCACCTCATCCTGCGCGCGCCGCACCCGTCGCCGCTGTCGGCGCACAACGGCTTCTTCGGCTCGAAGCCCTTCAGCCAGGCGAATGCCTTTCTGGACGCGCACGGGCGCGGCGCGATCGACTGGCGGCTGCCGGATGACCCCGAAACATGAGCCTCCTGTCCGACCCGGTGACGCTGGCGATCCTGATCGTGGCGGTGATCCTGCTCGGCATGGCGAAGGGCGGGCTCGCCGGAGTCGGCGCGCTCGCGACGCCGCTCGCCGCGCTCGTCCTGCCGCCCGCGACCGCCGCTGCGCTGTTGTTGCCGATCCTGATCGTGCAGGACGTGATCAGCGTCTGGGCGTTCCGCAAGACGTGGGACGGCTGGATCATCGGCTGGATGCTGCCGGGCGCCGCGGTCGGCATCTTTGCGGGCTGGTTCTATGCCGAGCGCGTGAACGAGGCGCAGCTGATGGCGGCCTTGGGCGCGATCACGCTCGCCTTCGGCCTCTACCGGCTGTGGGTCGAACGCGGCGGACGTGTCGTCGCCGCCTCGACCTCGCCGGGCTGGGTGGGTACGATCTTCGGCGGGTTCATGGGACTGACCAGCCAGATCGCGCACGCCGGCGGGCCGCCGTTCCAGATGTGGGTGACGCCGCGCAAGCTGCCGCACCTGACCTTCATCGGGACGAGCGCGATCCTGTTCGCGGTCGTCAACTGGCTGAAGGTGCCCGCCTATCTCGCGCTCGGCGCCTTTCCGCACGAGGTGATCGTCGCGGCGCTGCTGCTGATGCCGCTCGCGATCGTCTCGACCTTGCTCACCGTGCGCTGGCTGCGGCGCATCGACGGGGCGCGTTTCTATGCTATCATCTATCTGCTGATGGTCGCGCTCGGCGCGAAGCTGCTGTGGGACGGGCTTTCGGGCTAGGGAAGGCGGACGATGGTTCAGGCGGTCTGGAACGGTAAAGTGATTGCGGACAGCGACGATACGATCGTCGTCGAGGGCAATCATTATTTCCCGCGCGCGGCGGTCGATGCGGCGCTGCTGTCCGACAGCGCGACGACCAGCCTTTGCCCGTGGAAGGGCGTGGCGCATTATCATCACGTCACCGTCGACGGGCGGGTGAACGAGGACGCGGCCTGGTACTATCCCGATCCCAAGGAAGCCGCGGCGGCGATCGCGGACCGCATCGCCTTCTGGAAGGGCGTCACGGTCGGCTGACCCGTTCGCCTTATGGCCATCGCCCCGCAAATCCTCGTCGATGCCGACGCATGTCCGGTGAAGGACGAAATCTACAAGGTCGCGTGGCGGCACGACGTCGTGGTGAGGTCGTCAGCAACAGCCGGCTGCGCGTACCCGAGCATCCGCTGATCGAGCGCATCGTCGTCTCCGACGGCTTCGACGCCGCCGACGACTGGATCGCCGAGGCGGCGGATGCGAAGAGCATCGTCGTGACCGCCGATATCTTGCTCGCCGATCGCGCGCTGAAGGCGGGCGCGACGGTGCTCGCGCCGACGGGCAAGCCCTTCACGACGGCATCGATCGGCCCCGCGATCGCGACGCGCGCGATCATGGCCGACCTGCGCGCCGGCATGGGCGATGGCATGGGCGGGCCGCCGCCCTTTTCGAAGGCCGATCGCTCGCAATTCCTGCAGGCGCTCGACGCCGCGTTGGTGCGGTTGAAGCGCGCGGGGTGATGCGGTCGATCAGTTTCCCGCGGCGCGGTGGCGGAAGAAGGCGAGCACCAGCACGACCGAGATCACCCCGACCATCATCCCCGCGGTGGTCGTGATCATGTTGATCGATTCGGCAGGATTGTTGGAATTCCACGCCCCGCTCTTCGTGCGGTCGATCATCCACCACGCCCCCGCGACGACGATCGCGTCGAGCAGCACGAGCCCGAGCAAGGCACGCATCGATTTCTTCATGTTGGTCTCCCCCTTTTCGACTTGTGCCGATCCTATCAGATTGGCGGACATGGTCCATTCCGTTTGACGGGACGGTGCTTGCCGCGCATCCTGGCGCCATGCCGCGCCTCTACACGACCTTTGCCGACTTCTGGCCCTTTTACCTTCGCGAACACAGCAAGGCGTCGACGCGCGCGCTGCATTATGTCGGGACCAGCCTTGTCGTGCTGATCGCGGGCGCGGCGGTGCTGACCGGGCGGTGGGGGTGGCTGATCGCGCTGCCCGTCGCGGGCTATGCCTTTGCCTGGGTCGCGCATTTCGGGGTCGAGAAGAACCGGCCGGCGACCTTTACCTATCCGCTGTGGAGCCTTGCGGCGGACTTCCGGATGTGGGCGCTGTGGCTCACCGGGCGGTTGGGCCCCGAACTCGATCGCGCCGGGGTCGAACGCGCTTCGCGATAAGAAATCGATCAGAGTGAGCGAAAGGCTGCGCTGGCGATTGCTGCGAATCGTTCTTAACTAATGGTCTCGTACCGGAGACCCACGATGCCGACCGACCTCGCCAAGACGCTCACCTATCTTTCGCTCCACCTGACCATCGGGTTCAGCGTCGCCTATGTGATGACCGGATCGGTCGCGCTCGCCGGCGGGATCGCGATCGTCGAACCCTGTATCAATGCCGTCGCTTTCTTTTTCCATGAAAAGGCGTGGAAGCGAGCCGGGACGCGGCGTAAGCTGCTCGCGGCCTGAGCGCCTTTCCCGAGTCCCGCCGCCGCAACCGAAGGAGACCCCGCATGACCGTCAACCGCGCATCCGCCCGCTACGAAGGCTTCGGCAAGGAGGGCAAGGGATCGATCACGACCAAATCGGGGGTGCTGAACGCCCAGCCCTATGGTTTCGGCACGCGCTTCGAGGGGCAGCCGGGGACGAACCCGGAGGAATTGATTGCCGCGGCGCACGCCGCCTGTTTCACCATGGCGCTCTCGTTCGGGCTCGCGCGCGCGGGCTATTCGGGCGACACGCTCGAGACCAGCGCCGAGGTGACGCTCGATCAGGTCGACGGCGGCTTTGAAATCTCCAAATCGGCGCTGACGCTGACCGGCAAGGTGCCGGGGATTTCGGCCGAGGAATTCGCCGCGATCGCAAAGGAGGCCGAGCTGAACTGCCCGGTGTCGAAGCTCCTCGATTGCGAGATCACGCTCGAACACAGCCTCGAAGCTTAGGCGGCATAGCGCAGCGCCGGTGGCAGTTCGTCTTCCATGAAGGCGAACATGCCCTGCGCGGGCGCATCGAGCGTCCAGCTTTGCAGCACCCGGTGGCGGCCGTGGCCGACATGGCTTTCGATCAGCGCCAGTTCGCGCGGAATCCAGGTCCACGCGACCGGCACCGGATCGAACGACTGCCGGCCATAGCCCAGCGTGATGTGTGGCCGCAGGCCCGACTCGCGATACCAGGGCTCTATTCCGTGCGGCGCGAGGCGCGCGACGATCGCCTCATAAAGGTCGCGAACGCCGGCGACGCTTCCCGAGGTCACCAGTTCGGCGCCCAGTCCCTTGCCGACGATCCGGCCGAAGGGAATGGAGGCCGCTGCCGGCAGGCCCGCGGCAAAGGCCTCGGCCACGCGCTGGCGCAGGAAGGGGTGCGGCGCCTGCGTTTCGGCGATCGTGCAGAGCGTGAGATGATAATTTTGCGGCTTCAGCCCCGCGAACAGGTCGCCCGATACGGGCGGCAACTGGCGGGCAAGCCACCCCGCGCGATCGGCGGCGACCTGAAAGCCCAGGAAATAGCGGAACATGGGGGTCATCATCCTTCCTCCGAATCGGACTATGTTCCTATTATGTTCTCATTCGGAGCGAGAGTCGAATCGCGCGACGCGATCGGCTCACACGCCGCGCCTGTCAGGGCACGCGGGCGAAGAACATCAGATAGGCAAGGCGGCCATCGGCGGGACCGGTGCCGAAACCCGCGGCGCTGTTGTGGAACATCCACGGGCTGAACAGGATCAGCCGGTTGAAGCGCATCGGCGCCGTGAAGCTTTTCTCCCACGCCGCGGGCTTCATCGTGTCGCGGTTCACGACATCCTCGACCAGATGGTTGATGTCGGTATAGGCCGCGCTGCCGATCTCCGCCATCGTCGGCGGCACCCGGTCGAGCCCGGTGCGGCGGTGGCGATAGAAGTCGGTGCCGCCGCGGCAATGCTCGGGCGGGGTCAGATAGAGGATCCCCGAATAGGAGGCGGGATCGATATGGACGCCGCTCTTGCCGCGGTCGCCCCTCAGCGTCAGCCGGCAATGGCCGTGAAGCGTCCCTGGCGCGCCGGTCAGCTTCATCCCCGTCAGGCGCGAGACATAATCGTCGAGCCCCGCGATCGGCAGCGCGCGCGTACTTGTGGTGCCGGGATAATTGGCCTCCTCGGGCTTCGCGTCATAGCCGAGCGCGAGCGCCTGCCGCCTGAGCTCCAGCGGATTGGCGACGAAATCGTCGATCATGATGAAGCTCGGCGTCATGTTGCGCGGGTGGCTAACAGGAAGCACGAGTAAGCACCAGCGGGCTGGATGCGCTGGGCGGGGCATGCCATGCTGCCGGGCGGCAATCCGTAAATTCCGAAAAGCGATGGCGATGCGCCATGACAGGAGAGAGCATGGACGACGAAGATGCTTCGGCGCTGATCGATGCGAAGATCGCGTCGCTGACCGACTGGCGCGGCGCGGCGCTGGCGCGGCTGCGCGCGCTCATCCGTGAGGCCGATCCCGATATCGAGGAAGCGGTGAAGTGGCGCAAGCCGACGAACCCCGCAGGCGTGCCGACGTGGGAGCGGGCGGGCGTGTTGTGTACCGGCGAGACATACAGGGACAAGGTCAAGCTGACCTTCGCCAAGGGTGCGGCGATCGACGATCCGAACAAACTGTTCAACGCCAGCCTCGACGGCAATGTCCGCCGCGCGATCGACCTTGCCGAGGGCGACGACATCGACGCGGCGGCGTTCACGGCGCTGGTCCGCGGCGCGGTCGCGGCCAATCTCGCCAGACCGGCGCGCGCGAAGAGGGCATGAACCGCGATCCCACCGGCCTGGCGGCGGCGTTGCTCGATGCGGTCGAGGCCGAGAACAAGGCGCGCGAGGATTGGCAGCCGGCGATCCCGCGCCAGAATGCGGCGGCGATCCTCGACGCGCTGCTGTGGCTCTATGGCGCGCGCGCCGGGTCGGCGGCGAGCATCTATGCGGCCGATGCGCTGGACAAGGCGGTCGCCGGAATATGGCCGCGCCGCACTTGACTCGCCGCGCCTCGGCGCCGCTAATGCGGCAAAGACAAGGAGAGGCCCATGAATATCGCCGCGGCGCAGCGCAGCTTCGAACGGCTCGCGGTCACGCCGCTGACGCCCGCGATCGGGGCCGAGATTTCGGGCGTCGATCTGGCGCAGGAACAGGAAGAGGCGGTCATCGCCGAAATCCGCGCCGCGCTGCTCGCGCACAAGGTGATCTTCTTCCGCGACCAGCATATCACGCCCGCCCAGCATATCGCCTTCGCCCGCCGCTTCGGGACGCTAGAAATCCACCCCGCGACGCCGAAGGATCAGCCCGATCCTGAGGTGCTGCACATCGCGCACGGCCCGGAATCGAAGGGCAAGGAAAATGCCTGGCATTCGGACGTCACTTGGCGCGCCGAGCCGTCGCTCGGGTCGATCCTGCGCGCGGTCGAGGTGCCCGCGGTCGGCGGCGACACGCTGTTCGCCGACATGGGCGCGGCGTTTCGCGGGCTCTCGCCGGCGATGCAGGAGTGGTGCCGCGCCCTGACCGCCGTGCACGACATCGCGCGCGTTTTTGCAGGAAGGCTCGGCAAGCCCGTCGAGGAGCTGCACAAGCAATATCCGCCGCAGACGCACCCCGTCGTGCGCACGCATCCCGAGACCGGCGAGCAGGCGCTCTACGTCAACACCGCCTTCACCAGCCATATCGAGGGGCTGTCGAAAGCCGAGAGCGACTGGCTGCTCGCGCATCTCTATGCGCAGGCGGCGATCCCCGAATATCAGTGCCGCTTCCACTGGGCGCCGGGCTCGATCGCCTTTTGGGACAATCGCGCCGGCCAGCATTATGCCGCGTCGGACTATTTCCCCGCGGTGCGGCGGATGGAGCGGGTGACCATCGCGGGCGACCGGCCCTTCTATCGCGACGAGCGCTGAGTCATGACGCGCGGAGCATTCGCCCGTAGTGCCTCAGGACCGATTGGGACGGCAGCTGGAATCAGCGTATCGGGGTGACGCTCGGCTGGAAACGGCGGCGTGCCGATTGACGGCGAGAGCGCTTGATCTCAACCGCGGTTGAGCTTTCATACGATGCGGCAGATGATTCGCGAGGAGCCTTTGCCGATGTTGCACGCCAGCCAGCCGCCCTGTCCCGACGACGATGCGTTCGATGCCGAGCCTGGCCGCGACGCGTTCGTGGCGCGCTATTTGCGCCGGATCGGGCTGGCCGTGGCTCCGCCACCGACGCGCGAAGGCCTCGCCACCCTTCAGGCGGCGCATATCGCCGCGATCCCGTTCGAGGCGCTCGACGCGCTGACCGGGGTGGGCGTCGATCTCGACCCCGATGCGATCGCGGCGAAGCTGATCGACCGGCGGCGCGGGGGCTATTGCTTCGAGCAGAACGCGCTGTTCCTTAGCGTGCTGCGGCAGATCGGTTTCCAGGCCGAGGGGCTGATCGGGCGGGTGCGCTGGATGCTGCCCGACGATGCCCCGCCGACGCCGCGCACGCATATGACGGTGCGCGTGTGGATCGCCGGCCGGCCGTGGCTCGCCGACGTCGGCTTCGGGTCGGCGGTGCCGCCGCAGCCGCTGGCGCTCGACCGCCCCGGCGCGGCGCAGCCGACGCGGCATGAGACCTATCGCGTGTCGGCGCATGGCGGCGGCTACCGCGTCGAGGCCGAGATCGCGGGCGAATGGCGGGTGCTCTACGATATGGAAGACGCCCCCGCGCCGGCGATCGATTATGCCGTCGGCAACTGGTACACCTCGCGGCATCCGGATTCGCATTTCACCCGCCAGCTGAGCGTGGCGCGCTCCAGCGCCGAGGCGCGCCACGGCCTCCGCGACAACCGGCTGACAATCCGCCGCACCGACGGCCGCATCGAGCAGCGCTACCTCAGCGCCGACGGGATCGAGGCCGCGCTGCGCGACATCTTCCTGCTGACGCCCGAACCCGGCTGGCGCCGCGCCATCGAGCGCGCAGCCGCGGCGGAGATTGCGGGCTAGTCGCAGCCCTCTCCCGCTTGGCGCGCGGCCCAGCCGATCGCGCCGTCGACCATCTTGAGGTGCGCCGGATCGCTCCACGCCTCGGCCCGGTGGCCGAGCGCCGAATAGAAGATGCGCGCGCGGCCCTCGCAGCGCCACCAGATGAGGGCATGGCCCGCGCCCATGCGATACTTCGGTTCGAGCCGCAGCGTCGTTTCGTCGAGGCTGGCCAGGATGTGCGTATCGGCGGCGGGCGGGGCGTCCCAGCTGTAATATTCGTCGGTCCAGCGCCAGCGAGCGGGGAGGTGCGCGGTTGCGGGATGGCTGCGGTCGGTGACGGTCAGGTCGGCAGCCTGGAACTGGTCGCCGCCGCCCGGATGGCCGATGAACTTGCCGTTGCCGCGCATCCGCGCGAACCAGGCCGGATGGCTGTCGTCGCCCGCGCTGTGCAGACCGACGAAGCCGCCGCCCTTCGCGATCCACGCCTGGAAGGCGGCGCGCTGCTCCGGCGTGTAGAGGTCGCCGCTGGCGTTGGCGAAGACGATCACGTCGAATTTGGCGAGGCTGGCAGGGTTGAGGACCGCGGCATTTTCGGTCGCGTAGCTGCTCCAGCCGCGCGCAGCGGCGAGCGCCTCGATCGCGGGCACCGCCTGCTCGATGCTGTCGTGGCGATAGCCGTTGGTCTTGCTGACAATCAGCACCGCGGGGCGCGGCATGTCGGGAATCTCGGGCGCGACGCTGTCGAAGGTCGGCGCGGGCCAGTGCGGGTCGGCGGCGGGCGCGGCCTGCGCAGCGAACAGCAACACGGCGGCAAGGTCTGCGATCATGGCTCCCCCTTCAATTATGTCTATACATTAGTGAATCAATCAAGGATCTCAGCGCCTTCGTCCCTCAGGCGGTCGAGATTGGCCTTCATCGCGGCCAGCACTTCGGGCGCGTGCGGCGTCCAGCGTTCGACTTCGCCGACGATGCGCAAGGGCGAGCGGCTGCGGTAGCTGCGCGTCGGGTTGCCGGGAAATTTCTTGTCGGTGAGGTTCGGGTCGTCGAACCAGTTGCCCGTCGGCTCGACGATATAGATGCGCTCGCGCCCGTCGCCCACCGCGAGCTCGCACCCCCATATGGCGGACTCGAGCGCGGCGGAGAAATAGATCCACGAGAGCGGCTTTTCGGTGCCATAGTTGCTCGTCCAGCCCGCCGCGAGCAGGTCGCCCGGCGTCAGGTCGGCGCGGGTGCCGTGATAGAAGGTCGCGCCCCGGTCGGGGCCGGTCGGGGTATCGCTCATGCCGGGCTCGCCATCGCCTATTCGCGGTCGTCGGACGGGTCGAGCCGCACCGTCCACATCGGATGCCCCGCCTCGCTGCGCGCGATGTCGTGGCTGGGGACCATGTCGTCGCCGGTCTTGATCCACCCGCGCCCGTCGCATTTGGGGCAGGCGTGGCGGATCGAGCGATGGCTGACGAGGTCGATCTGGACGTTCCACTGGCCATAGCCGCCGCATTCGGGGCAGGGCTTGTCGAGGTCGCCGCTGCGGTGGCGGCGCGAAATGCCGTCGAGCGCGTGCGGGTCGCCGGGGCCGGTGCAATGGACGATGTTCGACGGGTGCGACATGGGGGCAGCCTATCATGCGTGGTCAAGGCAGGGAAAGGGGCCGCCGACCGCTCAGGGTGGCGATCCCCCGATCCTGCGGCGCTCCGGCGTCAGCGGCAGCGCACGTCGGTGTCGTTGCCGCTGCGTTCGATCGCGCGCCCCGCGACCGCGCCGCCGATCGCGCCAAGGACGGTGCCCAGCGTCTCCGACCCGCCGGGCGCGATGACGTTGCCCGCGATGCCGCCGGCGATGCCGCCGACGATCAGCCCGGTCGACCCGTCGTTGCGGCGGCAATAATATTTATTGTCGCGGCCGCGATAGACGCGGTCGTTCGACGACAGACGGCGCTCGCGATAGCGGCGGTCGCTGCGGTAATATTGATCGGCGTAATAGCCGCCATAGCGCGGGTCGGGGCGGTCATAATCGTAACTGCCATAGCGGGTGTAGTAATCGCGGTCGTAATAGCCATAGCCGCCGTCGTCATAGGCGCTGGCGCCGCCACCGACACCGGCATAGGTCCCCGCGCAGCCGGCGAGCGCGGTCGCCGCGGCAAGGGGCAGGATCATCAGCTTGTTCATCGACATCACTCCATGGGTCGCGTGCCGGCCAAGCGGGCGTGGGCATGCTCTGTTGTCGCCCCTCGCATGGAGTAAAGTCTTGAGCGGGATGGGAGTTCCGTCGCGGTCAGGCGTCGCCGCACAGCCGCCAGCGGCCATGGTCGACATGGGTGGTCTTGCCGACGATGCTTTCCATCAGGATATCTCGTCGACCGTCCAGCCGATCGGCGGCATCTTTTGGGCATTCAGCCGGTCGCCGCGATAGTTGATCGTGATGTGCGGTTCGGGGGTGGTGCCGTCCATGATCGGCGCCTTTTCGCGCAGCAGATGGTTGACCAGCGCCTTCTGAAACGCCCGCGCCTCGGCCAGGGCCCCACGCGTCCGCAGCGTCACCGTCTTGCGGTTCTCGATCCGGTCGAAGCGGAGGGAGAAGGGGGCCGCGGCGAAGCCGTCCAGCGCGGCGATGATCGCGGGCAGCCACTCGGGCGGTGCATAGTGCAGGTCATAGAGCGAGATGAGCGTGACATGGAGCAGGTCGGGGCCGCGCCCGGGATCGCCCACGCGGCTACGCGGCGATCGCCGCCTGCACCTCCGGCGGCGGCTTGGCCATGACGTAGAGGGGATTCCGGGCGCGCATGGGTGGGAGTGTAGCATGGTGTGGGGAGCGACCGGAGGATTTTAGGGGTGTCGGATACAGGTAAAGGTATAGGGAAAAAAATTTTTAGTTCAAATATTATATACCTACCGTCTTATTCCAGTCTGAAATATACATATAAATTCTCTGAAATTCGTTAGGAAGTAGCATTCTATTATGAGCAACAAAGTTTCTTGCCTTTTCTAGCTCTACCATGCGTTGATTAAGCCAGCTTTGGCTGGGGATAATATCTTTGAAACAGTCCCAATTTGCGATCATAATCTGTGACAGGTCGCCGAAATCGACATATTCTAAATTGTCATCTTTAGCGCCTTCAAGCCAACTGTCTTCAAGTGCCGTTTTGCGGCGAGATTCAGCCTTGTCTCGTATCTTTTTTGGAATGGCATCACCTTCCCACCAGTTGCCTGCCATAGCCTCATCAAATGTGTCTCTAACAAGGCGACGAATTTCATTCTCAAAAGCATGAAGGACGGCGTATAATCTCGCCATTTCTAAGGCATCATTCCGGCGCTTTATACCAAATTGCGAAAGGGCCTCGAGTAGGAGTGACTCTTCTGATTCCGCATGGTCCAGTCCGATCTTGATTCCGGCCTTGCGAAACTGTTCGGCTTCGGAGTCAAACAGCATTCCTCGGAATATGAAGTCTCTAAGGGCCGAGCTAGTCAACTAAGTGCTCCTTTAGAGACTTAAATATCGCGTTGTAGACCTCGATATCTTTCGTCGCGGGCAAGTGGATAGCGATATCGTACTTCAATCCGATTACCCGCCCATTTGAACTTTCGGCTTCCTTGGTATTTGTCGGAAGCGGGATATCGTTTGAAGCTTGTTGCTGAGGCGATGTTGACGTCGCATTCAAATCTGAAAGTTCGGTGAGTGCCAAGAAGGTATTGGCGCACCTCTCTGCCTGAAGATCGGAGAGATTGAAGGTGCTTTTGAATTTGCCCGATATTTTCTCTCGATCAGATTTTGTTGGATTTTTGGTTATCGTGAAAAGATCTGAGTAAGCTTCCTTGACGGCTTCTCCTAGAACCGTTCTCGATCTAGAAGAGTCTAGGTAGCTCTTGTATCTTTCGGTAGGAGATCCGTCGGCAGTTAAAAATCCCAAGTCCTTGAGAAGTGGGATAAGTACTCTGTAGTTTGAGCTCCCAAATCCTATATCAACCAAGTACTGTTGGGTAAATTTATCAGGAGCTGTACCCTCTCTCAGAGTGTTAAAAAACTTAGGAAGCTGCTGATGTACCTGCGTCGGTCGATTAATAAGTGCCATAATCAAATCCCCTTTGAGAAGATAAGCAGACTATGGTTTTCCGAGTCAAGAGGCGGAAGGGAAACGGGAAACGGGAAACCACGGGCATGACCGGCGGCCTGTAGGGCAAGCACATCGTTCGTACCAGTGACGGTGTGCGGTCGAGGCGTTTGCTTGGCCAGCTTGAACTCTAACCTCAGCCTTTATTCATCCACTTGCTCCACAAGTGGAACTGCGGCTTCTCGTCGAAGCTGGGAGCGGACTTGGCGCTCGAAAGGCATAAGCCCATCGCGCTCATATGCGGCGATGTTCTCAATCCGAATCGCCTCATATCGCTGCTGCAGCTCTCTCGCCGCTGCCAACTGTTCTTCCGTGATCTCAGATTCCAGCATTGGCATGAACTGCTCTTCCATTGCTCTGTTTACGCCATCGAATGAGAAATCGTTCTGCATTCCGCGTTTCATAACAAGGTGTAGGAGTTTTGAGCAGTTGTACGGAATATCTTTTCCTAAAAGGAATTGTTTAAATATCCAAAGAATGCAGTCACAAACTTGAATGCCCGGGCTATCGTCCGATGCTGATACTTCGAAGTCGGAGTTATGAACTTTTCGGAGAACGCGCGTCTCGCCAGGCAGCTCAATTGGGTCCGGCAGCGCGTTAGCGACCATTCTATGCCATTCCGCGAGTGTACCCTCAAATTGCGATTGCCTGTCATGGCGAATGAGGCGAACTTCTCGGCCCCACTTTTTTGAGAGAGTTTCAAGGCCGTCGAGTAGATTGGCAAATGCGACCATATTGGGCATGTGGCCGTTTTTTGCCTGACGGCCGGCTTGATAGAAATCCAACCCTTCGGGGTGGGCCTTAGACCACTCCAACGCGTTCGTGATTATCTCGCGAGATCGCGCATCTGGCAGCAGATCGACCCGATCAATAATTGCCTGACATATCTCTGGGATTATCGCTCTGGCTCGCGCCTCCGATTTTTCCATGAGCATCGACCAAAATAGTCTGGCGATATTCTCATCGAGAATATGAGCGACTTTGAATGCCAATATTAATCTCAACGGGCGAACATTATAGGTTTGCCACGGAACAGCGGGATTCTCTCCGCTATCGAAGAATGTATCGAAGATTTTCGTTGCTAGAAGATATCGTTTTTCTACCCGCGAAATAAAGAACCTAGCATCGGCCCGTTTTAGGAGTTTTGTAAGGTCGCCAGCGACTTCTTCAAGGCGACCAAAGCCGAGTTCGGACGCGTGGAGCGCCCGAACGCCTAGCTTAGAGCAAATTCGAGCAAATTCTTTCCTGTGGACTAGGTCGAAATCTGCCTTCGTGATCAGCGCAGCGGTAAGAAATAGGGGTTGGGCATCATCAAAAAGATTGGCGCCAGTATTGCCGGTCTCATCGACGAATGCGTACATCTCAGCGTAACCTCAATCATGCTCCCGACCACCCGCGCCCATATACAGCTCGCGCCCGGTTTCCTCATAAACCTCGCTCATTTTCGCCATGCCCTTTTCGGCCTCTTCGGCGGCGATGAAGCCGGCGCTGTCCTGATTTTGCAGCTTCGCAAAGTCGCGGACTTCCTGGCTGATCTTCATCGAGCAGAATTTCGGGCCGCACATGCTGCAGAAATGCGCCGACTTGGCACCCTCGGCGGGGAGCGTTTGGTCGTGATATTGCTCCGCCGTGTCGGGGTCGAGCGACAGGTTGAACTGGTCGCGCCAGCGGAATTCGAAGCGCGCTTTCGATAGCGCGTCGTCGCGGACCTGCGCGGCGGGGTGGCCCTTGGCAAGGTCGGCGGCGTGCGCGGCGAGCTTGTAGGTGACGACGCCGACCTTCACATCGTCGCGGTCGGGCAGGCCCAGATGCTCCTTGGGCGTGACGTAGCAAAGCATCGCGGTGCCGTACCAGCCGATCATCGCGGCGCCGATGCCGCTGGTGATATGGTCGTAACCCGGCGCGATGTCGGTGGTGAGCGGCCCGAGCGTATAGAAGGGCGCCTCGCCGCACGCCTCGAGCTGCTTGTCCATATTCTCTTTGATCTTGTGCATCGGGACATGGCCCGGGCCCTCGATCATCACCTGCACATCCTGCGCCCAGGCGCGCTTGGTGAGCTCGCCCAGCGTATAGAGCTCGGCAAACTGCGCCTCGTCGTTCGCGTCATAGATGCTGCCGGGGCGGAGGCCATCGCCGAGGCTGTAGGCGACGTCATAGGCCTTCATGATCTCGGTAATCTCGTCGAAGCGTTCGTAGAGGAAGCTTTCCTTGTGATGCGCGAGGCACCATTTCGCCATGATGCTGCCGCCGCGCGACACGATGCCGGTCATGCGCTTCGCCGCGAGCGGGACGTAGGGCAAACGAACACCTGCGTGGATGGTGAAATAGTCGACGCCCTGTTCGGCCTGTTCGATCAACGTGTCGGCGAAGATTTCCCAGGTCAGGTCCTCGGCGATGCCGCCGACTTTCTCGAGCGCCTGATAGATGGGGACGGTGCCGATCGGGACGGGCGAGTTGCGGATGATCCATTCGCGCGTGTCGTGGATGTTGCGGCCGGTCGACAGGTCCATGACGGTGTCGGCGCCCCAGCGGATCGACCAGACCATCTTGTCGACTTCGGACGCGACGTCGGACGCGACCGCGCTGTTGCCGATATTGGCGTTGATCTTGACCAGGAAGTTGCGGCCGATCGCCATCGGCTCGCTTTCGGGGTGGTTGATGTTGCTGGGGATGATCGCGCGGCCGCGCGCCACCTCGTCGCGGACGAATTCGGGGGTGACATAGTCGGGGATGCTGGCGCCCCAGCTTTCGCCGTCGCGCTTGTATTCGGACAGGCGCGCGCGGCCGAGATTCTCGCGCTCGGCGACATATTCCATCTCGGGCGTGATGATGCCGCGGCGGGCATAGTGCATCTGGCTGACGTTTGCGCCGGCTTTGGCGCGGAGGACGTTGCGGCGGACGTTGGGGAAGGCGGGGACGCCGCCGCTGCGGTCGGGGCCGAGCTGGCCGTTGTCCTCGGGGCGGACCTCGCGCTGCGCGACCTCCTCGACGTCGCCGCGGCCGCGAATCCAGTCGCGGCGCAGTTCGGGGAGGCCCTTGGCGATGTCGATGACCGCGTCGGGGTCGGTGTACGGCCCGCTGGTGTCATAGACGCGCACCGGCGGTTCGCCCGACGAGGGTTCGAGCAGGATTTCGCGCATCGCGACGCGGATGCCGCTGCCGGTCTGCGCCGCGACATGGATCTTGCGGCTGCCTCTTATGGGTCCGGTGGTGACGCCGATCGGCTGGGCTTGCGTCTTGTCGAGGCGGCTGTCGATGTCGGCCATGTCTGTTCGCTCCATAGGGTTCGGAGCGAGAATGGGGATTCCGGGCTTGGAATACCGACCCTCCCTCCGCCGGTATTACCCGGATCAGGTTCGACGGGTCGCGGGCTGTTCCGCTCTCAACCTGTTGCTGCACACAGGCTCCCCGGGGATGGGGAGGGTTATAGGGGGAGCAAGGGCCGGTGGCTATCCCAATCTCGCGTCATTCCGCCCCTCTTCTCGTCATCCCGGCGAAGGCGGGGGTCCGGCTTTCTCCTCTCCTTCGCTTTGCGCCTTTGCGCCTTTGCGTGAGGCGGAAAAATCTCACGCAAAGGCGCAAAGGCGCGAAGAAGGAAACGGGATTCCCGCCTTCGCGGGAATGACGAAGGAAAGGAGGCGGATGACAGCGCGAATCCGGCCCGCTACGACCCCATGCATGGGGGACGATCCGGCAAATGGGGTGACACGGCGCGACTGGCTGGTCGTGCTGGGGCTGGCGCTGGCGCTGCGGCTGGCGTCGGCGGGGTTCGAGACCGTGCTGCACCCCGACGAGGTGTATCAATATCTCGAGGGCGCGTTCCGCACGACGCACGGCTATTCGGTGATGACCTGGGAATATCGCGACGGGATGCGCGCCGATCTCTATCCGTGGCTGCTGTCGTGGCCGATGCGGCTCGGGGAGTGGATCGCGCCCGACAGCCGCCTGCCGATCCTGTTGCCGCGGATTGCGATGGCGGTGCTGTCGCTCGGCATCGTCGGTGCGGCGGGGTGGCTGGGGGCGCGGGTGTCGCGTGCGCATTTCTGGACCGCGGGGCTGGTCGCGGCCGTCTGGACCGACCTCGTCGGCTTCGCGCCGCATCCGTTGACCGAGCAGATGGCGGCGCTGCTGGCGGTGCCGGCGATCGCCCTGCTGGCGAAGCGCGACTGGAGCGCGCGGGTGCTGGCGGGCATCGGCTTCGCGCTGGGGCTCGCCTTCCTGTTCCGCCCGCACCTCGCGCCCGCGATCGGGCTGGCGGCGCTGTGCTATCTGTGGACGGTGCGCTTCGCGGGGCTGGCGCCGCTGCTCGGCGGCAGTGTGCTGGCGCTGGCGGTCGGCGCGGGCAGCGACTGGCTCGGCGGCGACTATCCCTTTGAATGGATGGTGAATAATTTCACCCGCAACATCGTCGACAACGTCTCCGCCCGCTACGGCGTCTCCGGCCCCCTGGCGTATGTGGGCGAAGTTTGGCAAGTTTGGTCCATCTGGACCCTCCCGATCCTCGCGCTCGCGGCATGGGGCGCGCGGCGCTACCCGTTGCTGCTCATCTTCGCGGCGGCGAATATCGTCGTCCACAGCGCGATCGGCCACAAGGAATATCGCTTCCTGATCCCGTCGCTAACCGCGCTGATCCTGCTTGCAGGCGTGGCGACCGCGGACTTTGCCGACTGGTGGGCGAAGCGGCGCGGGCTCAGCGCCGACGGGCGGCTGCGGCTGCTGGTCGTCGTCTGGCTGCTCGCTGCGGCGACGGTGGTGCCGGTGTACAAGGCGCGCGACACCTTCATCGTGACGGACTTCACCGCAAAGGCGATCGACGAGGCGCGCGGGCGCCCGGACCTTTGCGGCTTCGCGCTGGTCGGGCGCGAGTTCGACGGGACCTATGGTTATGCGCGGCTGCGGCGCGACGTGCCGATCTTCATCCGCGGTCGGGGCGATCCGGCGATCGACCCCGCACTCTATAATCATGCGGTGGTCTGGAACGGGTTCGAGACCGAGCTGTCGCCGGCGTTCGACAGGAAGGCGTGCACCGGCGGCGAGCAGAAGCAGTGCGTTTATGTGCGCAAGGGCGGCTGCAGCGGCGCGCCGTCGCCGTCGGAGATCAACCGCTATCTGCGCGAGCATGATATGTAGTTTGATGTTCCTCCCCATGCCTTCGGCACGGGAAGGATTGTTGCCTATCGTCGTCGGTATGGCATAGTCGCCGCCGCAAGACCCACGCGTTACCCGGGCGGCGGCAGCGCTATATAGCGATTGCAGCGCCGACTTTCCGCACAGGCCGGTCCGGATCATATCCTAGTCCGAGGAGGGGGATGCAAATGACGTTTCTGGCGACCCGGCTGGCCCTGCTGCTGCTCGCGACTGGCGAACCGAAAGTTGCGGTCGAGGATCTCGGCTGGATGGCGGGAAGCTGGATAACCGAGAGCGAAGGGCGCTGGACCGAGGAGGAGTGGACGACCCCGCGCGGTGGGGTGATGCTGGGACATAGCCGGTCGGGGCGCGGCGAGACTCTGCGCGCGTTCGAGTTCCTGCAACTGCAGGCCGGGACGGATGGCGTGCTCGCCTATATCGCGCGGCCGCAGGGCGGGGCGCCGGTGGCGTTCGGGCTGGTGCAGCAGGACGCCGCCAGCGCGACCTTCGAAAACGCGGCGCATGATTATCCGCAGCGTATCCGATACGAGCGGATAGGTGCCGTCATGAAGGCGACGATCTCGAGGATCGACGGGTCGGGCGCGCGGAGCTGGGTATATCGGCGGCGCTAGGCGGTTCGCCGCGCCAGATAGACACCCGCTATCATCAAGGCGATGCCTGCAACGCGTTTCACGTCGATCGCCGAGCGCATCGCGCCGAACAGGCCGAAATGGTCGATCGTCGCGGCGCTGATCAACTGACCGACCAGCACGAAGAAGATCGCGTTGCCGACGCCGAACTTGGGGGCGATAAAGGTCACCGCGATCACATAGAAAGCGACGAATAGCCCACCGAAATAGAATTGGAACGGGATGTCCGAGGTGAAGCGGACCTGCCCGACCGAGCCTGTGAGCAAGGCGCCGGTCGTCGCGATGAAGAAGGCAAGGCCAAAGAGGATCATCGACGCCGCCATCGGGCTGCCGAGCCGGGCGCCGAGACCGCCGTTGAGCGCGGCGAGGATCGGGATGCCGATGCCGGTCAACAACATGATCAGGGCAAAGGCGGGGGCGTTGCCGGATGCGGTCATGATTTCGATTCCCTCAAGGCCTGCGCTGCACGATAGGCGAGGACGGGCATTCCGCCGATTCCCCAATTATCGGTTTCGACCTCGTCGATCACGACGACTGTCGTCGCGGGATTCTTGCCGAGGACATTCTTGAGGAGATTCGTGACGCCTGCGATCAGCTCAGCCTTCTGTTCGGGGGTGACGCCTTCGCGTGTGATCTGAATATTCACATAGGGCATGGCATGGACCTCAGGCGAAGGGGGTAGCGAATTCGATGCGAATACCACCGGGCATCGCGCAAATGAAATGATGCGTTGCCGCGCCTTCGCGGATCGGTTCGGGGTCGAACTCGATGCGAACGCCGGGATGGTTCTGGACTCGCGAAAAGACGGTGCGCAGCGCATCATGATCGGCGACGCGGAGGGCGAGATGGTGGAGGCCGATGTTGGCGCGGCGGTCGAACGGTGTCGCGCTTGCCGGCTCGGCCACCTGCCAGAGCGTCAGCAGCGTTGCGCCGTCGGTCACGAAGATCGCAGGATAGTCGGGGCGCTCGGCGGCGACGGTAAAGCCCAGCGCCTCGACGAAGAAGTCGCGCGCCTCGGCGACGTCGCGCACGGCGAGGCCGATATGATGGGCGCCCTGGGTCATGGCTTGGCTGATGGCTTGGGTCATTTTGCGTCCTTCTCTGCGCGAAGCGCGGCGATTTCGGCGCGAAGCTGGTTGAGTTCGTCCGCCATCGGGCGGATCGCGGCGGAAATCTCGGCTTCGGTGAAGCGCGGGGTGATGTGCTGCGAGCAATTCCATTCCCAGCCGATCACATCGATGAAAAAGGCGCGCTCGGGGGTCGCGCGATAACCCTCGGGCATCAGCGCGGTCACCGCGGCGGGATCGTCGGCAAGCTCGACGCTCACCGCGTGGCCGACGATCTTCAGCCGCTCCTTGTTCGGATAATCCATCAGGAACAGCGAAACGCGGTCGTTGCCCTTGAGGTTCGCGGTGCTGATATATTGTTTGTTGCCGCGATAGTCGGCGAAGCCGATGCGATTGCCCGCGATATGACGGAGGAAACCCGCGGGACCGCCGCGGTGCTGCATATAGGGCCAACCCTCGGGATTGACGCTCGCCATATAGAAGCTGTCGCGCTCTTCGATGAAGGCGATTTCGCGGGGCGTCAGCGCGTCGGGGGTGCCGTCGGCGCCAGCGTCCATCTTGGCATAAGAGGCGCGCGAGCCATGGCGTTCCTGCTCGATTTTAACCGCATCGTCGAACAATATGTGCCGGTAATTCTGAGCCATCGGACCGCCTTTCGAAAGGACGCGAACGAAGGCGGGGGAGGGGCGGGCCTCCGTTCGCATCCATGATTTAGGTCATTGCGCGAATGATGATAATCGGGAGTGATTGCACAAGTTAATTCCGGTAAATGGAATAATCATGGATCGGTTGCTCACGCTCGAAATGTTCATTGCCGTCGCCAGCGAGGGCGGTTTCGCCGCCGCCGCGCGCAAGCTTGGCAGCTCGCCGCCCGCGGTGACGCGCGGGATCGCGGCGCTGGAGGCGCGGCTGGGGACGAGCCTGTTCCACCGCTCGACGCGCGCGGTCGCGCTGACCGATGCGGGGGCGGCGTTTCTGGAACAGGCGCGGCGCATATTGGCCGAGCTGGCGGGCGCCGAGCGCGAACTGCGGGGCGCCGCGGCCGAACCGCGCGGGCAGTTGCATTTGACCGCGCCGGTGATGTTCGGGCGCCTGCATGTGCTGCCCGTCGTCGGCGATTTGATGGCGCAGCACCGCGAGCTGGCGGCGCGGATGATGCTGATCGACCGCAATGTCCGCATCGTCGAGGAGGGGATCGACGTCGCGGTACGCATCGGGCCGCTGGCGGACTCGGGGTTGAAGGCGGTGCGGATCGGCTGGGTGCGGCAGATGCTCGTTGCGAGCCCCGCCTATCTGGCGCGGCGCGGGGCGCCCGCAAGCGTGGCCGATCTGGCGGGGCACGATCTGGTCGCGGCGATGGGGCCGCGTGCGGCTGGCGAGTGGCAGTTCGCGTCGGGGCGCTGGCGGGTGGAGCCGCGGCCGCGACTGGTGCTCAACACGGTCGACGGGATATTGGCGGCGGCCGAGGCGGGGCTGGGGATCGCCAATCTGCTGAGCTATCAGGTCATCGAGGCGGTCGATGCGGGGCGGCTGATTTCGCTGCTGACGGAGGAGCAGCCGCCCGCGCTGCCGGTGCATCTGCTGTTCGAACCGTCGCGCGCGGCATTGCCCGCGGTGCGGCTGTTTGTCGAGGCGATGAAGGCGCGGATGCGGATGGCGGGGCTGGTTTGAGGGTTGGTGGGATGTCGGCTTTGGGGTGGGAAGCGGACGTCCAAAATGCCGTCATGCTGAACTTGTTTCAGCATCCATGGGCTGCGCTCTATTCGGCCGCTGCGTTGAACGAGGCGACGGGCCATGGACCCTGAAACAAGTTCAGGGTGACGATGGAAGAGATGTCGCCTTTCGGTCGCTACCCGTCAGAACTGATACGCCAGACCGCCGCCGAAGAGCCACTGGTCGCGGCTGCCCGCGATGGCCACAATCGGCGAATCGCCGTAGCGACCGGTCAGGCGGCCATATTGAGCGCCGCCGATCAGCACGAAGCCTTTGCGCAGATCGCCCGACAGGCCATAGGCGCCCGCGACGCCAATGGTATATTTGCCGAGCGTCGGTTTGCGTCCCGCGCCGGTATAGACCGGCAGGCCGCTCGCCGCGCTGCCGATCGGATCGACGTCGAAATAATAGCGGCCGAAGCCCTTGCCATAGATGTTGGTCGAGGCGGAGACGCCTATATAGGCGCGCTTTGACAGCGGAGTGCCATAGTCGATCGTCGGCGAGACGACCCAACTGCCGTGGCGGCCCGAGACGTCCTTGAGGCCGACGATACGAACGCCGACCTGATCGTAGCCGCTGGTAACGACACCAGTGTGGGTAATGCCCGCCGAAATGCCGAGCTCGACCGCGAGCTTCTTGTCGCCGAGCGCCTCGACCTGCGCGTCCTTGATGCGGCCGGTGCGGTCGCTGCGCAGGTTGATGATCGGCCCGAATTTGATGTCGGTCTTTTGCCCGCGTTTCTGGCGGATCAGGTCGACCTGGAAATTGGTGCCGCGGGTCGAAAAGGCGAAGCCCTTAAACCGTCCCCGGAAATAGAAGGCCGGGAGGACGTTGCGCTCGTCCGAGCCGTTGTAGCTCGGCACGGTGATCACGCCGCCGGCTAGCGCGAAATAGTCGCGCGCATATTTGCGGTCGTCGTCGAACTCTTGGCCCTGCGCGGGGAGCAGGATATTCTCGTCGATCTCGCCGCTATCCTGAAGATAGCGCACCGGCTGCTCGTCACCCGACGTCAGGCCGGTGTCGAGCTGGGCGGGCAGGTTATAGGGGAGCGCTGCGTCCTGCGCCGACGCCGGCACCGCCAATCCCGCGGCCGCAACGGCGGTTACGATGGGAAATCTTTGAATCGGTCGGAGAAGGCGGGAGAATTTCATCAACTCGAGCATCGGCATTCCTATGGTCTTGCCCCCCGTAACCGGGGTGTTAGGTGATTGTCTCCGCAATGCAAAGGCTTCGTCTTGCGGGCGGCGGCTTTTCCTGTGATCGTGACATTCATGCACCAGCATCGCCCGATTTCCTTTCTAAATCCCCGCACGCGCTTTGGTTCCGTTGGAGCGAGCAACGCGGCGTCCGCCGCATGACCCGCGCCGGACGCTTCATCGGCTATGGCTTGATGGCCGCCGCGGCATCGCTTGCGGTCGCGATGCGGCAAGGGCTGATCCAGGCGATCGGCCCCTTTCCGGTCGCCGCGGTCGCGCTGCTCGTCGGCATGATCGGCGTGATGCTGGTGTTCACCGACCTGATGGTGCGGGGGCTTTATGCGCAGGTCGACGCTGCCAAGGCCCGCGACCGGGACGACGGACCCTAGGCCTTTTCGTTCGACAGTATCGGCGGTTACCATTATGACGGTGCGATGACCGACCGTCCGCATACGCCGCTGCTCGACACGGTGGATGTCCCCGCCGACCTCCGCAAGCTGAAGCCCGAAGACCTCCGCCAGTTCGCCGACGAGCTGCGCACCGAAATGATTTCGGCGGTCGGGACGACGGGCGGGCACTTGGGATCGGGGCTGGGGGTTGTCGAGCTGACCGTGGCGCTGCACTATGTGTTCGAGACTCCGCGCGACAAGATCGTGTGGGACGTCGGGCACCAATGCTATCCGCACAAGATCATCACCGGGCGCCGCGACCGGATTCGAACGCTGCGCACCGGCGGCGGATTGTCGGGCTTCACCAAGCGCAGCGAGAGCGAGTACGACCCGTTCGGCGCCGCGCATTCGTCGACCTCGATCAGCGCCGCATTGGGCTTTGCGATCGCGAACAAGCTGAAGGACGAGCCGGGCCGCGCGATCGCGGTGATCGGCGACGGGTCGATGTCGGCGGGCATGGCCTATGAGGCGATGAACAATGCGCAGCAGGCGGGCAACCGGCTGATCGTCATCCTCAACGACAACGACATGTCGATCGCGCCGCCGGTGGGCGGACTCTCCGCCTATCTGGCGAAACTGGTGTCGTCGCGGCCGTTCCTCGAGCTGCGCGAGATCGCGCGACGTTTTGCGCGCAAATTGCCCGAGCCGCTGCACAAGGCGGCGAAAAAGACCGACGAATATGCGCGCGGCATGGCGATGGGCGGGACGCTGTTCGAGGAGCTCGGCTTTTATTATGTCGGGCCGATCGACGGCCATAATCTCGACCATTTGATCCCGATCCTCGAAAATGTCCGCGACAGCGACCATGGCCCGGTGCTGATCCATGCGGTGACCAAGAAAGGCAAGGGCTACGCCCCCGCCGAGGCCGCGGCCGACAAATATCATGGCGTCCAGAAATTCGACGTGATCACCGGCGAGCAGGCGAAGGCGCCGCCGGGACCGCCGCAGTATCAGAATGTGTTCGGTGAGACGCTGGCGAAGCTTGCCGACAGCGATCCGCGCATCGTCGCGATCACCGCGGCGATGCCGTCGGGGACCGGGGTCGACAAATTCGCGAAGGCGCATCCCGAGCGGACGTTCGACGTCGGCATCGCCGAGCAGCATGCGGTGACGTTCGCCGCGGGGCTCGCGGCGCAGGGGATGCGGCCGTTCGCGGCGATCTATTCGACCTTCCTCCAGCGCGCTTACGATCAGGTCGTGCACGATGTCGCGATCCAGAATCTGCCGGTGCGCTTCGCGATCGACCGCGCGGGGCTGGTCGGCGCCGACGGATCGACGCATGCGGGCTCGTTCGACGTCACTTATCTCGCGACGCTGCCCAACATGGTGGTGATGGCGGCGGCCGACGAGGCCGAACTGGTCCACATGACCTATACCGCCGCCGAATATGACGCCGGCCCGATCGCCTTCCGCTATCCGCGCGGCAACGGCACCGGGGTGGCTTTGCCTGAAGTCCCGCAGAAGCTGGAGATCGGCAAGGGCCGGGTGGTGCGGAGCGGCAAGGCCGTCGCGATATTCTCGCTCGGTACGCGCCTCGCCGAGGCGCTGAAAGCGGCCGACACGCTCGAAGCACGCGGGCTGTCGACGAGCGTGATCGACCTGCGCTTCGCCAAGCCGCTCGACGAGGAACTGATCCGCAAGACGCTCGCGGCCCATGAGGTTTGCGTGACGATCGAGGAGAATAGCGTCGGCGGATTGGGCGCGCATGTGCTGACGCTCGCGAGCGACGAGGGGCTGATCGACGCGGGGCTGAAGCTGCGCACCATGCGGCTTCCCGATATATTCCAGGATCAGGACAAGCCCGAACTGCAATATGATCAGGCAGGCCTCAACGCGCCGCAGATCGTCGATACGGTGCTCAAGGCGCTGCGCCACAACAGCGCGGGCGTCGAGGAAGCGGGCGCCAGAGCTTAACCCACTCCGTTCGTGCTGAGCTTGTCGAAGCAGCGTACTTCTTTCTTTAACGTCGGCAAGTAAGAACGGCCCTTCGACAAGCTCAGGGCGAACGGCAGTTTAGGAGCGTCGGGCCGCATGAACTTCTTCAACCTCCTGCAATCGCTCGACGAGCTTTTGTACGAGGTGATGTCGTGGCTGGTTTTCTATCCGATCACCTTGTGGCGAACGCTGGTGCGGCCGCTGAAGATGATGGATTATTCGGACGTCGAGCAGGGCGACGCCGCCGACCAGCAATATGCCGACACGCTCAGCCCGCCGCTGTTCCTGCTGCTGTCGCTGATCCTCGTCCATGGCGCCGAGATCGCGCTGGTCGGCAATGATGCGGTGATCACGAGCAAGGTCGGACTGGCCGCGTTCGTCAGCAACAATACCGATCTGATCATCCTGCGCATCGTCAGCTTCAGCCTGTTTCCGGTGATGCTGGCGACGCGGATGGTCCGGGCGCAGAAGCTGCAGGTCAATCGCGACACGCTGCGCGGGCCGTTCTACAGCCAATGCTATGTCGCCGCAGTGCTGGCGATGCTGCTGGGCGGCGCGGTGATCCTGATCAAGCTGGGGCACGACTGGTCGGCGCTGGCGGGCCTCGCGCTGACGCTGTTCGGGCTCTTGTGGTTCGGCTTTTTGCAGACCGCCTGGTTCAACCAGCATCTGAAATGCGGCCGCCTCCGCGCTTTCGGCCATGCGTCGCGCGCGATGGTCGAAAGCCTGGCGGCGATGCTCATTCTGTCGAGCCTGTTTCGCTAGGCTTTCGTCTTCGCGCGTTCGCGCGAAACCAGAAAATTTCACGCCAAGGCGCGAGGAGCGCGCGACCCTTCAGCACCGTCGCGCGCGATCGCGGCGCCGGGCAATGAAAAAGGGCGGCCGAGGCCGCCCGATTCCTCAGATAGGTTAGGCCTTACGCGCCCGGGATCGCGGCGCTGGCGTCGCGGCCGTCGCCTTCGGGGGCGAAGATGATGTCGCGGGTGACGAGGCCCTTGTCGACGACCTGCGTGTCGGGGCTGCCGACATTGCTGCGGATGCCGGGGTCGCCGCGCTGGCCGTCGGCGCTGCCGATGATGGCATTTTCGGTCGCACTGCGCGGGGCGGGGCCACCGAAGAGCGCGCGGAGCGTCTGCTCGGCGGTCGATTCGCCGCCGGGGCGCGCGGCGCCGGGGGCCGGCGGGGTCAGCGCGAAATCGGGCGGCACGACGAGCGGCGCCTGACGCGACACCGCGAATTCGTCAGGCCGGTCGCGGCTGAACAGATTGTTCGACCCGCAGGCCGAAAGCGTCGTCGCAAGCACCGAGGCGGCGAGAATGGCGGTGGTCCGGTTCACTTTACAAATTACTCCCAATTCGCCCCGTTTATTCGGCGGAAGGCTTGGCGTCCGCGCTCTCGCCCTTTTCGCCCAAGAGCAGCGCCCGCGCAACCAGCAAAAGCACGCCGATCGTGATGCACGCATCGGCGACGTTGAAGATGAGGAAGGGGCGGAAATCGCCAAAATGCAGATCGGCGAAGTCGACGACATAGCCGAAGCGCACGCGGTCGACGATATTGCCGAGCGCGCCGCCAAAGATCAGCGCGAGCGCGATCACGTCGCCCTTCGCCTTTTCGCGGGTCATCCAGACCGCGACCGCGATCGCGACCAGCGCGGTGACCGCGACGAGCGTCCAGCGCGTCGTGTCGTTGCATTGCGAGAACATCGACAGCGAAATGCCGCAATTTTCGGCCCAGGTCAGGTTGAAGAACGGCAGCAGCTCGACGGAGCCCTGCGGCTTGGTTTCGAGCGAGATCGGCACGACGACGATCCATTTGCTGATCTGGTCGAGCAGGAAGGCGGCGGCCGCGACGATCAGGCCGAAGCGCAGATGGGGAGATTTTTGGCTCATCCCGCGCTCAATACCGTCTCGCAGCGATTGCACAAGGCGCCGTCCTCCGCCACCTCGGGAAGGTGGCGCCAGCAGCGGCCGCATTTGTGGTTTTCGGTGCGCTTCACATCCCAGTCGCCCTGATGGACGGTCGACGTGATGAAGATTTCCTCGAAATCGACATCATCGGCTTCGTTCGGCAGCCACACCTCGGCTTCGAGGCTGGAGCGGATGATCTTGTCGCGGCGCAGCGGTTCGATGCGTTCGGTGACGAGCGCGCGGGTTTCGCGAATCCGTGCCCATTTCTCAATCAGCTGTGTGTTCCCGCGCAGGCGGGAACCCGTCTCCGGATGGTGCGAAACGGAACCGGCAGGAGATGGGCCCCCGCCTTCGCGGGGGAACAGCAAATAATCGAAGTCCGGCCACTCCAGCAGATGCACGCTGCCAGCGTCGGAATACCGCGTACCCCAAACCTCTTCGCTGGTGAACACCAGCACCGGCGCGGCGTAGCGGACAAGCGCGTGGAACAGCACATCGAGCACGCTGCGGTATGCGCGGCGGGTGTCGGTGCCGAGCGGCGCGGCGGGGCCGAGGTCGCAGTAGAGGACGTCCTTGCGGATGTCGAAATAGAAGGCCGAGAGGTCTTCGTTGCAGAAATCCGACAGCAGGCGGGTGTAGCCGTTGAAGTCGAAGTCATCGACCGCGCGATGCATCTTCGCGTCGAGGTCGGCGAGCAGCGAGAGCATATAGCGTTCGAGCTCGGGCATCGCCGCAACGTCGATGATGCGTTCCTCCTCGCTGAACCCGTCGAGCGCGCCGAGCAGGTAGCGGAAGGTGTTGCGCAGCTTGCGATACTGGTCGGCGACGCCTTTGAGGATTTCGTCGCCGATGCGGTGGTCCTCCGTGAAGTCGACGCTGAGCGCCCACAGGCGGATGATATCGGCGCCGTGGGTTTCCATCACCTTGACCGGATCGGTCGTGTTGCCGAGCGACTTCGATTGCTTGAAGCCCTTGCTGTCCATCGTGAAGCCGTGCGTCAGCACCGCCTTGTACGGGGCCTGCCCGCGGGTGCCGCATGACTCCAGCAGTGACGACTGGAACCAGCCGCGGTGCTGGTCGCTGCCTTCGAGGTACAGGTCGGCGCTGTGCGTGCCGCCGTCGTGGCGGACAAGCGCGGGCCATTTGCCGCTTTCGAGGACGAAGGCGTGGGTGCAGCCCGAATCGAACCAGACGTCGAGAATGTCGGTGATGCGCTCGTAATCGGCGGCGTCATAGGCGTCGCCGAGATAGTCCTGCGCGCGCGCATCGCTCCACGCATCGACACCGCCCTCGCGCACCGCGGTGACGATCCGGTCGTTGACGACCGGGTCGTTGAGGTACTGGCCGGTCTTGCGGTCGACGAAGAGCGTGATCGGCACGCCCCACGCGCGTTGACGGCTCAGCACCCAGTCGGGGCGATCCTTGACCATCGACCCGATGCGGTTGCGGCCCTTGGGCGGCACGAAGCGCGTGCGCTCGATCGCGTGCATCGCGGCCTGGCGTAGCGTCGGCGCGTCGCAGAGATCCTCCTCATGCGGGTTGATCGCGCCGCCCTCATTCTCCCAGCGCTTTTCGCGCGGGGCCTTCGGCTCGATGTGCGTCATGACCTTGTCCATCGGCACGAACCATTGCGGCGTGCAGCGATAGATGACCTTCGCCTTCGAGCGCCAGCTGTGCGGATAGCTGTGCTGATAGTCAGCCGAGGCCGCGAGCAGCCCGCCGGCGTCGCGCAGGTCGGTGCAGATCGGGCCGTCGGGGGCGTTGAACTTGGGGTTGATCACGCTACCCTGGCCGCCGAGCCAGCCCCAGTCCGCGCGATATTTGCCATCGCCCTCGACCGCGAACACGGGATCGAGCCCGTTCGCCTTGCACAGGTCGAAGTCGTCCTCGCCGTGATCGGGCGACATATGGACGAGCCCGGTGCCGCTGTCGGTCGTGACGAAATCGCCGGCGAGCAAGGGACGCGGACGCGCGAAGAAGCCGCCGAGCTTGTGCATCGGGTGGCGGGCGATGGTGCCGGCGAGGTCGGAGCCTTTGAAGGTCTTGAAGTCGAAGCCAGCCGGATAGCCTTTGTCGCCAAACTTTGCCTTAAGATCGGCCGTGAGACGGCTCATGAAGGCACCGACGAGCGGTCGGGCAACGAGTACACGCATCTCTCGAACATTCTCGCCCCCGGCGAGGTTCAGCTTGAAGAGGTCGTATTCGACCTCTGGCCCATAAGCCAAAGCCTGATTGACCGGGATCGTCCACGGCGTCGTCGTCCAGATCACGGCATAAGCGCCGACCAGCTCCGCGATCGGGCTCTCGACGATCTCGAACGCGACGTCGATCTGGGTCGAGACGATATCCTCATATTCGATCTCGGCCTCGGCGAGCGCGGTCTTTTCGACCGGCGACCACATCACCGGCTTGGCGCCGCGATAGAGCATGTCGTTGGCGGCGAATTTGAGCAGCTCGCGCACGATGGTGGCCTCGGCCTCATAATCCATCGTGAGGTAGGGATGGTCCCAGTCGCCGCCGATGCCGAGGCGCTTCAGCTGCTCGCGCTGGGTATCGACCCAATGCTGCGCATAGGCGCGGCATTCGGCGCGGAATTCCTCGACCGGAACCTCGTCCTTGTTGAGCTTTTTCTTGCGATATTGCTCCTCGACCTTCCACTCGATCGGCAGGCCGTGGCAGTCCCAGCCGGGGACGTAGGGCGAATCCTTGCCCTTCAGCGTCTGGGTGCGGACGACCATGTCCTTGAGGATATGGTTGAGCGCATGGCCGATGTGCATGTCGCCATTGGCGTAGGGCGGGCCGTCGTGGAGGATGAACTGGTCGCGGCCCTTGCGGCTTTCGCGAATCTGCGCCTCCAGATTGCCCTCGATCCACTTCGCCAGAATCAACGGCTCCTTCTGCGGCAGGCCGGCCTTCATCGGGAAGTCGGTCTTGGGCAGGAAGACGGTGTCGCGATAGTCGCGCTGTTCTGCGGGTGCGGGCGTGTCGGTCATGGTGCGCGGCGCTTAGCGCAGATTCGCGTGGGCGCAAAGCATATGGGTAGTGGAAGAAAAGGTTTCACGCGAAGACGCGAAGACGCGAAGAAGGAGCACCGAGCCGACAGGCCCCTTTCCCCCCCCCAATGGCGAGGGATGGTGCGGGGCCGGAAGGGAAGGCCGCTTCGCGCCTTCGCGTCTTCGCGTGAAGTAAAAAATTCGGTTCTCCGCTCGCGTCTATTTCTGCCGCGGTCGCAGCGCGGGGCCGACCGCGCGGATGTCCTCGACCCAGATATAGCCGTTGAAGCTCGCAGGAACCTTCGCGAGTTGCTGCGGGGTGGTGAGGCCTTCGTTGGACTTGCCGCTTTCATAGGGACCAAAGACGATGATGCGCGCGCCGACGCTGTCCATGCGCTGGATCAGCCGGTCGGGCCAGCCCCAGAAGGCCCATTGATAGTTGACTGGGATCGCGATCACGCCGTTCCGGCAGCTTTCCGGTATGATGCCGGTCCAGCCATATTTGACATAATCCTTGGTGCAGGCCTTGGCTTCGGTCTTGAGGTCGAACGACCAATTGTTCGGCAGCAGCTGCCGCATCCGCTTCACCGGACGCGCGCCGCCGTAGAAGGCGTCGCCGATCTTCGCACTGTCGCGGCCCGAGGCCTTGAGGATCGCGAAAAGCTGGTCGGCCTCTTGCGGGTTGCGCGACTTGAAGTTGAAGAGGATCGGATGGACGGGGAGCGCCGCGAGACCTTCTTCGACGGTCGGCATCTTGCCGACGCCCTTGCCGCGCAGCGGGAAGGTCTTGCCGCCATCGGCGGTATAGCCATAGCCGATGTCGAGCGCCTTCAGTTCCGCCAGCGTCAGGTCGCGCGTCTCGCCACGGCCGTTCGTCCGGCAGTCGACGGTCCAGTCGTGGAACAGGACCATGCGGCCGTCCTTCGTCGGCGCGACGTCAACCTCGACCATGTTCGCGCCGAGCCCCACCGCCCAGCGCATCGATTCGGCCGTATTTTCGAAAACCTCATGCGTCGGGGGGTAGACATAGCGCGCGGTGCAGGTGTCGCGGCCGATCGCGGCGCGCTTGTCATAGAGGTGATAGACGCCGCGGTGCGCGATCAGCTTCGGCTTGCCCGCCGGGTCGGGCGCAAGCCAGCTCGCGTTCGAGAGGGTGAGCCATGCGACGAGGGCGGTGAAGACCCAGAGGAAGATTTTCGTGCCGCGGCGCATCGGCTTTTTCTTCGGGCCGGTGAGCGCGTCGGCCCAGTCGTCGGTATCGCTGGTGTCAGCCATCATTCCCCCTTCGTCATGCCAGACTTGATCCGGCATCCATTCCCGCCTCGCTGCGTGGACCCCGGATCAAGTCGCACGAGTCACGTGCCTCGTACGAGGGTGACGATAAATTAGATGTCAGCCAATCGCGTGCGCGCGGCGTCGCAATCCACCGCGATTTGAACCATCAATGCATCCATATCGTCGAACTTCGCCTCGGGCCGGATGAAGGCGTGGAAGGCGACGTCGATTTCCTGGCCATAAAGGTCGCCCGAAAAATCGAAGAAATGCGGTTCGAGCAACTCCTTCGGCGGGTCGAAGCTGGGCCGGATGCCGAGGTTCGCGGCGCCCTTCAGCACGCGGCCGTCGGGAAGCTTTCCGGTGACGGCATAGATGCCGTAGCGCGGGCGCAGATAATTGCCCATGTCGACATTCGCAGTCGGAAAGCCGAGCAGGCGGCCCTTCTTGTCGCCATGCTGGACGATCCCGCGCACCGTGAAGGGGCGCGTGAGCAGGCGCGTCGCGGTGGCGCAGTCGCCCGCCTGCAGCGCCTTGCGGATGCGGCTCGACGAAATGGCGTCCTCGGCATCGTCGACCGGGGCGACCATTTCGGTGAAGAAGCCGAGGCGGCGGGCGTGGTCGGCGAGCGTCACGACATTGCCGCCGCGCCCCTTGCCAAAGGTGAAATCGGCGCCGGTGACGACCCCCGCGGCGCCATAGCGGTCGAGCAGCAGGGCGGCGATGAAATCTTCCGCCGTGGTCGCGGCGAGCGCCGCGTCGAAGGGCAGGACGAGCATCGCGTCGGCGCCCGCCGCCGCGAACAATTCCTGCCTTTGGTCGAGCGTGGTCAGGCGGAAGGGCGCGACGTCGGGCTTGAACAGCCGCACCGGATGCGGGTCGAAGGTCGCGACGATCGCCGGGCGGCCCTCGTCGCGCGCATGGCGGACGGCGCGGCCGACGACCGCCTGGTGGCCGGCGTGGAAGCCGTCGAAATTGCCGAGCGCGATGACTCCGCCGCGCAGATCGCCCTCGATGCGCTGGTGGCCGTCCAGGCGGATCATAAGGCCTCGGCGAGCGGGAGCGGCGTCCGGGGCAGCGGGACGATGCCCGCCTTCAGCACGCGGATCGCATTGCCGCCCATCGCGGCGCGAATCTCGTCGTCGGTGAAGCCCGCATCGATCAGCGCCTGCGTCACTTGCACCAGCTTCGACGTGTCGAAGCGTACCGTGGTGCCGCCGTCATAATCGCTGCCGAGCGCGACATAGTCGATGCCGACGAGGTCCCGGACATGCTTCATCGCCTTGGCGATGCTCGCTGGGGATGTGTCGCAGATCGCAGCGTCCCAATAACCGATGCCGATGAGTCCGCCGGTCGCGGCGACGCCCCGGATCTGCTCGTCGTCGAGGTTGCGGTTGACCTTGCACGTCGCCTGCACCCCGCCGTGGCTCGATACGACCGGACG
This sequence comes from Sphingopyxis sp. H050, assembly GCF_001468265.1. GTDB lineage: Bacteria > Pseudomonadota > Alphaproteobacteria > Sphingomonadales > Sphingomonadaceae > Sphingopyxis. Next base: position 175,710 of record NZ_LNRZ01000003.1, read on the forward strand.
GCGCGCGATTTTGAGGATGTCGGCGACGCAGGCGCGGCTGCAATGCGCGATGTCGACGATCATGCCGAGCTCTTCCATCCGCGGCACCACCTCGCGGCCCAGCCATGTCAGGCCATATTTCCGGGTTCCGTGCATCGAACCCGCGACATCATTGTCGAAAAAATGCGCGAGCCCCGCCATCCGGAATCCCGCTTCGTGGAGCCTGTTCAGATTGCGAATATCGCCTTCGAGATCCTGCAACCCCTCGATGCTGAGCAGCGCGCCGGTCTTGAGCTGATTGCCGCGGCGCGCGGCGAGCAGAACGTCGATGTCGGCAGGGTCGGTGATGTCGATCAGCTTGCCGTCGGCTTTCGCGACCGCACGGTGAAGCTTTTCCGCGTGCCAGAGCGAACGTTCGAGCAGCGACGTCCACGTCCGCGGCGGCTGGAGCTGAGCGACGGTCAGCAGCGTGATATTGTCGGTGTCGCCGCTGTTTGCGTCGTAATTCTGCCCCTTTGGCGTCTTGGTGACGCTGGAGAAAATCTGCAGCGCGACATTGCCCTCTTCGAGCCGCGGCAGGTCGACGTGGCCGCGCTCGGCGCGATCGAGCATGTCGCGCTGCCAGAGCAAAGTGTCGCTGTGCAGATCGACGATCGTCAGCGTCTTGTGCAGCGCCTTTGCGCGCTCCGACACCGCGGCCAGCGGCTTGCCGTCGATCTTGTTGAGGCTGCGTTCGGTCATCCCCGGCGCGAGCGCGAAGAAAGCGGCTGCCACGACGAGCAGCAGGATCGCGAGACCGAGAAGCCAGCGTTTCATCCGCGTTTCCGCGCAAGCGTGACGAAGGCGAAGGCGGGCTTGCCGTCGGCGGCCGGGTGATCTTCGCGCGCGATCTCCCGCCACTCCTTCTGATCGGGTGCAGGGATCGAGGCATCGCCCTCGGGAGCGAGCGCGACTTCGGTCAATTCGATCCGGTCGGCGAGCGGCAGGAAAAGATCGTAGATTTCGGCGCCGCCGATCACCATCACATGCGGCGCATTGGCGAGCTTCAGCGCGTCCTCGACCGTCGCCACGGGCTCGGCGCCCTCGTCCTGCCAGTCGGGATCGCGAGTAAGGACGATGTGGCGGCGGCCTTCGAGAATGGCGGGCAGGCTGTCGAAGGTCTTGCGGCCCATGATCATCGGGCGGCCCATGGTGAGCTGTTTGAAGCGGCGGAGGTCGGCCGGAAGATGCCAGGGCATCTTGCCGCCGGCGCCGATGACGCCGTTGGCGGCGCGCGCCAGTATGAGCGTGATCTCGGGGCGGTTCATGCGGGAGAGGCTCCGGGCGCTGCACCCGCCCATGTGGCGTGGCCGAGTTTGCGGCCATCGCGGACTTCGGCCTTGCCATAATGATGGACGTGGCAATTGTCGTCGGCGAGCAGCGCCGGGATCAGGCCGATGTCGGCGCCGATCAGGTTGCGCATCACCACCGGCACCGCCCGCGTCGCGGTGCCGCCGAGCGGCAGGCCGGCGATCGCGCGGATATGGTTTTCGAACTGGCTGGTGACAGCGCCCTCGATCGTCCAATGGCCGCTGTTATGCACCCGCGGCGCCATCTCGTTGAAGACAGGACCGCCGTCGGTGGCGAAGAACTCGCCGGTGAGGACGCCGACATAGTCGAGCGCATCGGCAATCTCGGCCATCATCGCGCGCGCTTCGTCCTGCTGCGTCGCGACGATCGGCGGCGGCGGCAGGCTGGCGGCCGCGAGGATGCCGCCCTCGTGCACGTTGACCGTCGAATCCCAGTAGCGGATTTCGCCGTCGATGCCGCGGACGAGGATCACCGAAAACTCGTGCTCGAAGGCGACGAAACCCTCGAGAATCGCGGCGTGGCGGCCGATCGCCTGCCAGGCGCCCTCGGCGTCTTCGGCGGCGGCCAGGCGTGCCTGTCCCTTGCCGTCATAGCCCATGCGCACGGTCTTGAGGATGGCGGGCGCGCCGATTTGGGCGAGCGCGACGTCGAGCGCGGCGCGATCCGGCACCGCGGCGAAGGGCGCGGTGCGTCCGCCGAGGCCGGCGACGAAATTCTTCTCGGTCAGCCGGTCCTGCGCGATTTCGAGCGCCGCCGCGCCGGGCTGGACCGCGACATGGCCCGAGAGAAAGCGGACGGTGTCGACAGGGACATTCTCGAACTCGAAGGTGACGACGTCGCATACCGCGGCGAAAGCGGCGAGCCGCGGTTCGTCGTCCCACGCCGCCCGGCTGTGGTGCGCGGCGACTTCGGCGGCGACGCTTTCGGCGTCGGGCGCGTAAATATGGACCTTGTAGCCGTGCTGCGCCGCGGCGAGGCCCAGCATCCGGCCGAGCTGGCCGCCGCCCAAGATGCCGATCGTCGAGCCCGGTGACAGCAAAATGGTCAGCCTTCGCGAACGGGCGTCGGCGCCACGCTGTCGGTCTGCGTCGTGCGCCAGGCGTCGAGTTTTTGCGCCAGATCGGCGTCACTATTGGCGAGCATTGCGGCCGCGAACAGCCCCGCGTTGGTCGCGCCCGCCTTGCCGATCGCAAAGGTCGCCACCGGAATGCCGCCGGGCATCTGGACGATGGAATACAGGCTGTCGACGCCGCTCAGGGCCGCCGACTGGACGGGCACCCCGAGCACTGGCACGCGCGTCATCGAGGCGACCATGCCGGGCAGGTGCGCGGCGCCGCCAGCGCCCGCGATGATCGCCTGCAGCCCGCGGCCGGCGGCGCCCTTGGCATAGTCGACGAGGCGGTCGGGGGTGCGGTGCGCCGAGACGATGTGAACCTCATGCGCAATACCGAATTCTTCGAGAATCTGGACCGCATGCGCCATGGTCGGCCAGTCCGACTGGCTGCCCATGATGACTCCGACGAGCGGCGCGCTCATTCCATACCCTCCTGCCCCGGCGATGAATCACCGCCCCCCGTCCCCTAGCGACTGTCCCGCGCCTGGGCAACTTTGCGCAAATCTTCCCGCGCGTTTACCTCTTGGTATCAAAGGCTGTCTAACGTTCTGGCTGTATATCGTGCCGGCGGCCGTCGGCGGACCATTTGGGTATGCACCGGGGATTTGGAATGGATAGCGTAGGGGGGGCAAGGATCGCAGTCGACCAGCTCGGCTTCGCTTCCGTTGACTCCATTGATGACCAGCTGCGCGAACTGCGCCGGGAACGCGACGCGTTGCGCCGTGAAAACCGCATTTTGAAGATCGCGGTCGCCGAGCTCGAACGCGTGTCCGAGCGCGATACGCTGACGCCGCTGTTCAACCGCCGCTATTTCCTGACCGCGATCCACCAGCGCCTCGCGCGGTTCGAGCGGCACAATGAATGCGCCGCGGTGGTGTTCGTCGACGTCAACCAGCTGAAATATATCAACGACAGCTTCGGTCATGCCGCGGGCGACTTCGCGCTGATGGAGATCGCCAAGCGCCTCGACGAATCGATCCGCGCGACCGATGTCGCCGCGCGCATCGGCGGCGACGAATTCGGGCTGATCCTCGACCAGTCCACCGAAGAGGGCGCGCGTGTCCAGGTCAACCGCCTTGGCCATGTGCTGAGCGCCGCGCCTGCGGTCTACGACGGGCAGGAAATCATGCTGTCGGCCTGTTTCGGGATCGCCATGTTGCAGATCGGGATGACCGAATCCGACGTGCTCGCCGCCGCCGATCGCGACATGTATCGCAGCAAGCAGACGCAGCCCGGCTTCCCTGGCCAGCGATAACCACGCATTAACCATTGAAGCGCATCCTCGCCGCAGGGGCAGGGGGTGCAACATGGGTATCCAAGCGGACCATTTCATCGATATTCAGGACCGGATTTCCGGACAGATCGGCGCGCTTGCCGAGGCTTTGCCGCATTGCGCGGCCGGGCAGCTGGTGCAAGGGGTCGACGACATCCGCTGCCTCGCGCGCGACAACGGCTTCGCCGCGGTCGAGATGCTGGCCAGCCGGCTCGAATCGGCGGTCGCTGCGGGCGGCTATCGTGCCGCGGTGCTGACTTATCTCGACGCGATGAGCGATGCGGTGTTCGCGCCGCGCGGGCCGCTGTCCGCGGCCGCGCAGGAAGCGTGGCTGGCATCGGTCGCCATGCGCCTGGGCCACTGATGCGGCATTGACGCCAACCGGCCGACGTCGCACGACTTCCTCCCATGGACGCCATCATGCTCGCGCTCGTCGCGGTCGCACTTGCCAATGCCGACGGCCGCACAGGGATTTTTCTGTCCGACTTGCTGACCCTGCGGCGTGACCGGCGGCTCGTCGTCGCGATCGCTTTCGGCGCCTTCCTGATCAATGCCGCGGTTGCCGCAATCGCCGGCGCGATCGCCAACCGGATGATCGGCCAGGGCGTCGTCGCGTTGCTCGTCGCCTTTGCGATGCTGTCGGCGGCGGCCGCCTTGCTGTGGCGCGGGCGGCTGGGGCCATCGCCGGAAAGCCTTGCCGCGACGCCGCCGCCTGCGCTGGCGGTGCGGGTGCTGGCCAGCCAGCTTGGCGACCGCAGCCATTTCCTGATCGGCGCGCTCGCCGCGACGAGCGGCGCCGGAACATGGGCGGCGTCGGGTGGGATGATCGGCTGGGTGCTGGCGATGCTGCCCTTCCTCGCCTTCGGCTCGACGCTCGCCGAGCAGCACGGGGCAAGAATACTGCGCTGGGGAAGCGCGGCAATCCTGATCCTGTGGGGTATCAAGACCGCGATGGGGGCTTTCGGATTGTAAATCCGACCGATGCCTTCCTCGATCATCGCTTTTGTCGATGAGATCGATCAAATGCTTTCATGGGAATAGGGCGTACGGCTCCCTATATCGATGGCGGCAACAGAAAGGATCGACCCATGTCCAACAGCAACAATCAGCCCGCGGTCGCCGACGCGCTCAATGCGCTGCTCGCCGACAGCTTTGCGCTGTATCTCAAGACCAAGAATTACCATTGGCACGTGCAGGGGCCGCGCTTTCGTGAGTTGCACCTGCTGTTCGACGAGCAGGCGACGCAGATATTGGCCACGACCGACCTGATTGCCGAGCGCGTGCGCAAAAATGGTGCGCCGACGCTGCGCTCGATCGGCGACGTGTCGCGCCGGCAGTCGATTCGCGACGACGATGCCGCTGTGGTCGAAGCCGACGGCATGGTGCGCACGCTCGCGGCGGACAACCGGACGCTGCTCGCACAGCTGAAAGAGGTGAAGGCCGCGGCCGAAAGCGACGGCGACATCGCGACGAGCGGGCTGGTCGACGCCTGGGCCGACGAAACCGAGCAGCGGATATGGTTTCTGGAGGCGACGCTGGGATATTGATGGCGGCATGGGTTAGGGAGCGGACATTCCACTGAACCGTCTCCCGGCGAGGGCGGGGTCGCTGGAGATGTCAGGTAAGGCCGATGGCGACCCCCGCTTTTGCGGGGCGACGATGATGTCCGGCCGTTTTCAGAGCTATCTCCGTTCGTGTCGAGCGAAGTCGAGACATCCCGAAGGCATGCACGACGGAGGGGCATCTCGACTTCGCTCGACACGAAAGGGTTAGGAAGGCCTGAGGGTCCGCTTCCCGTCCTTAACCGCCATCCGCACGAACAAAAAGGGCGCCTTGCGGCACCCTTTCCGTTTCAGCGATCAGGTTTCGCTCAGTCCTGCGACGGCTGCAGGTTGACCGCCGCGAACTTGCCGCGGTCGTCGACCTCGATGTCGAAGGCGACGCGGTCGCCCTCTTCGAGGCCCGCCATACCGGCGCGCTGCACCGCGCTGATGTGGACGAAGGCGTCGGCCTGTCCGTCGTCGCGCGCGATGAAACCGAAGCCCTTCGTCGTGTTGAAGAATTTCACCGTGCCCGAGGTGCGTTCGCCGGTCAGCTGGCGACGGCCACGCGCGCCGCCGGGCGCCGGACGGTCGCCGCGGTCGTCGCGGCGCGGAGCGAATTCCTCGATCGGGAGCGGCTCACCCTCGATCTTGAGGTCGATTGCCGACACCTTGCCGTTACGCTCGACCAGCGTGAAGCCGAGCGGCTGGCCGGAAGCGAGGCCCTGAAGGCCCGCCTGCTCGACCGCGCTGATGTGCACGAACACGTCTTCGCCGCCATCGTCGCGCGCGACGAAGCCGAAGCCCTTTGACGGGTTGAAGAATTTGACGGTGCCATTGCCTTCGCCGACGACCTGCGCGGGCATGCCGCCGCCGCGTCCGCCGCCGAAACCGCCACCACCACCGCCGAAGCCGCCGCGATCGCCGCCACCGAAGCCGCCACCGCCGCCACGATCACCGCCGCCGAAACCACCGCGGTCGCCGAAGCCGCCGCGGTTGCCGCCGCCATAGCTGTCGCCACCGTAGGGAGCCGGTTCGAAGCTGTCGAAATTGCCGAAATCGTCGCGCTTGCCGCGCCCCCGCTGGCCGCGGCGATCCTTGTTGAAACTCATAGTCTAATAGTCGCTTTCGGTTCGTCCACACCCCATTGACGCGGTTCCTTGCGCCGGACGGGGACGCAGCTCACCATGGGCATAGACTCACCCCATGCCGCTAACGGCGCAAGATATAGCCTAATTATCCACAGCCTGCGAACAGAAAATTCAAAACGGCGGTGCAGAATTTTACACGCTTCGCCTCGATCGGCGCCTTGTTGCGCCCCGCGCGTGAATCCAGTCATTGAGCGGCAAGGCGGCTTGGCCTAAGGCGGCTCATATGACCGTATATTTTCACGAAGACGATCTGCCCGAGGGCGCGCTGGGACCCGGTGCGGTCGCGGTGGACACCGAGACGATGGGTTTGAACCCGCTGCGCGACCGGCTGTGCCTGGTCCAGATCAGCGATGGGTCGGGCAACGAGCATCTGGTGCGCTTCAAACCCGGCAGCAGCTATGATGCCCCGGTGCTGAAGGCGATCCTTGCCGACCGCAACCGGCTGAAACTCTTTCATTTTGCACGATTTGACATCGCCGCGTTGCAGCAGGCGCTGGGCGTTGTCACCGCTCCCGTCTATTGCACCAAGATCGCCTCGAAGCTGGTTCGCACCTACACCGACCGCCATGGCCTCAAGGAATTGGTGCGCGAGCTGCTGGGCCAGGATATTTCGAAGCAGCAGCAGTCGAGCGACTGGGGCGCGGCCGAGCTTTCCGACGCCCAGCGCGATTATGCGGCTAGCGACGTACGGTTCCTGCATGCGATGAAAGAGGTGCTGGATGCCCGCCTTGCGCGCGAGGGGCGCGCCGACCTTGCGCAGGCCTGTTTCGATTTCCTGCCGACGCGTGCCGCGCTCGACCTCGCCGGATGGCCCGAGGTCGACATCTTCGCGCACAGCTGACCGAGAGTGATTCGCAGATAGATTATGTCCGAACGCGCCGATCATGATCGCACCATGCGCCGGATGTGGGCGGCCAGCGGGTCGAACCACGACCGGGTCGTGCGCCTGTTGCGTTTCGGACTGCCGCTGGTGATCGGCGTTGTCGCGGCGGTGCTGATCTTCTCGCCCTTCACCCAGCGCAGCGAAATCAGCTTCCTGCTCGCCAAGGACAAGGTCGATATGGCGAGCGAGCGGATGAAGGTGACGCGCGCCGAATATCGTGGACAGGATTCGAAAGGCCAGCCGTTCGCACTGCTCGCGGGCAGCGCGGTGCAGAAGAGTTCGGCCGAACCGATCGTGCGGATGAGCGAGCTGTCGGGGGCGATCCGGCTGGACGACGGCCCAGCGACGATCGCCGCGCCCGAGGGCGCGTATAATATGGACACCGAAAAAGTGTCGGTGCCGGGCACGGTGCGGGTGCGGAGCGCGAGCGGATACCGGCTCGATGCGAGCAATGTCGCGATCGACCTCAAGAGCCGCAGCCTCGTCGGGACCGGTGGGGTCAGCGGCGCATTGAATATCGGACAATTCTCGGCCAATCGGCTGTCGGCCGACCTCGACCAGCGCATCGTCCGCCTGGAAGGCAATGCGCGGCTCAGGATCAATCAGGGAGCGCTGAACAAATGAAGGGGCTTTGGACCATGAAGAGCATGGCGCTCGCGGGTGCGAGTTTCGCGTTCACCAGCCTCGCGATCCTGTCGGCGGGCGGCGGCGCGCCTGCGCAGGCGCAGGCGCTCGCCAACCACAACAGCAATGCGCCGGTCGATTTCAACGCGGGCAGCATCGAGGTGCAGGACCGGTCTGATCGCGTCGTGCTGTCGGGCGGGGTCAAGGTGACGCAGGCGGGAATGACCGTCACGTCGCAGCGGATGACCGTCGCCTACACGCGCGCCGGGGGCACCGACGTCAACCGGCTCGACGCCACGGGCGGCGTCGTGGTGACCAAGGGCAATGAGACCGCGAAGGGCAATGTCGCGATCTATGACCTCGACAAGCGGCTGATCACGATGGTCGGCAACGTCCAGCTGACGCAGGGCGCGAACCGACTCAACGGCGGCCGGCTGGTGATCGACCTCAACAGCGGCAAGGCGACGGTCGACGGCCGCGGCGCGGCGCGCGGTCCCGACGGCAACCCCGTCAGCGGCCAGAGCGGCGGGCGCGTCACGGGCACTTTCACGGTTCCGGAAAGAAAGCAGTAACCTTAAACTTTAAGGATTGCGAAAGCGCCGCGGGGCGATTTTGTCCGCGGGGACCAGACCCATTGCGGTGCCGGGGGGCGGCCGCGCAAGGCAAGGCGTCCCCGATGCGATATTCCCCTTTGCTTCCGACCCGCCGCCCGATCTTCGGCCGCCGCATCGCGAGCGCCGACCAAGTCGCGCCGGTCGCTCCGACGCGCGAGGAACGGCGGCTGCTTGACCGCATCATCAGCCATATGGGGCAGCGAACACCGCGTTGATGCTCTTGGCGTAAGCGCCGCGGCATCCTACATGGGGCGCTCATGCCGCCCCAGACCCCTTCCGCGACAGCGCCCCGTGAAGAACCGCCCGTCCTCAAGACGCTGCGGCGCTTTCTGCCGTATCTTTGGCCCGAAGAGCAGACCGAGGCGAAAGTCCGCATCGTCCTCGCCGCGCTCATCGTGCTCGCGTCGAAGGGCGTACAGCTGTCGATGGGCTTTCTCTATGGCGCCGCGATCAACAAGATGGTGCCGGGGATGGAGGAGGGGGTCGCGCTCGCGATCGGGCTGGTGCTCGCCTATGCCGGCGCGCGCTTTGCCGGGGTGTTGTTCGACAATTTGCGCAACGTGGTGTTCGAACGCGTCGGGCAGGATGCGACGCGCGAACTGGCGATCGCGACCTTCACGCATCTCCATGCGCTGAGCCTGCGCTTCCACCTTGCGCGGCGGACGGGCGAGGTCACCAAGGTGATCGAGCGCGGCACAAAGAGCATCGACACGATGCTCTATTTCCTGCTGTTCAATATCGCGCCGACGGTGATCGAGCTGGTCGCGGTGCTGATCATCTTCTGGACCAAGTTCAGCTTCGGGCTGGCGGGCGGCACGGCGCTGATGGTCGTCGTCTACATCGTCTTCACGCGCAAGGTGACCGACTGGCGCAACGCGCTGCGCACCCGGATGAACGACCTCGACACGCTGACCGTAGGGCGCAGCGTCGACAGCCTGCTCAATTACGAGACGGTCAAATATTTCGGCGCCGAAGGCCGCGAGGCGGCGCGGTATCGCGACGTTGCCGATCAATATGCGCGCGCCGCGGTGAAGAGCGAGAACAGCCTCGCCTGGCTCAACATCGGGCAGAGCCTGATCACCAACGCCGCGATGGCGGCGGCGATGGCCTACACCGTGTGGGGCTGGTCGATCGGCGAATATAAGGTGGGCGACGTGGTGCTGGTGAACACCTTGCTCGCACAGCTTTTCCGGCCGCTCGACATGCTCGGCATGGTGTACCGGATGATCCGCCAGGGCCTGATCGACATGGAGGCGATGTTCCGCCTGATCGACACCCCGCCCGAAATCCGCGACGCCGAAGATGCGCCCGCGCTGGTTGTGACCGGCGGCGCGGTGGCGTTCGAGAATGTCGTTTTCGGTTACGAAGACGACCGGACGATCCTGCAGGGTGTCAGCTTCGCGGTCGATGCGGGTGAGACGCTGGCGATCGTCGGGCCGTCGGGCGCGGGCAAGTCGACGATCGCGCGCCTGCTCTTCCGCTTCTACGACCCGCAGGCCGGGCGCGTGACGATCGACGGGCAGGACATCAAGGCGGTCACGCAGGCGAGCCTCCGCGCCCAAATCGGCATCGTCCCGCAGGATACGGTGCTGTTCAACGACAGCATCGGCTACAACATCGCCTATGGCCGCGAAGGCGCGAGCGCCGAGGAAATCGCGGCGGCGGCCGAGGGTGCGGCGATCGACGGCTTCATCCGCATCCTGCCGCAGGGTTACGACACCGAGGTCGGCGAGCGCGGGCTGAAACTGTCGGGCGGCGAGAAGCAACGCGTCGCGATCGCCCGCACCTTGCTCAAAAACCCGCCGATCCTGATTCTCGACGAAGCCACGAGCGCGCTTGACAGCCGTACCGAGGCGGCGATTCAGGACACGCTGGAACGCATCGCCGAGCGCCGTACGACCTTGGTGATCGCGCACCGCCTGTCGACGGTGGTCAACGCCGACCGGATCATCGTGCTCGAAAGGGGCCGCGTCGCCGAAACGGGCACGCACGACCAGCTGCTTGGCATGCGCGGGCTGTATGCCGACATGTGGGCGCGGCAGCAGGCGGAGAAGGAAGAAGGCACGGTTTAGGGCGCGCAGGACAGTGCCGATACGGCATCTTTTCTTGCCGCTTGCCTTGACCCCCGACGCCCCCACCCCCTACGCAGGAAGCATGCCACACGACACGACCCTTATCGGCACGGTCGTGGCCGGCCTCGGGGTTGCTTTCCTGATGGGCGCGCTCGCGCACCGGCTGCGGATTTCACCGATCGCGGGCTATTTGCTCGCGGGCATTATCGTTGGGCCGTTTACGCCGGGATTCGTTGCCGACACCGGGCTGGCGATGCAACTCGCGGAGATTGGCGTCATCCTGCTGATGTTTGGCGTCGGACTGCATTTCTCGCTCAAGGACCTGCTCTCGGTGCGCAAGATTGCGGTGCCGGGGGCGATCCTGCAGATCGTGGTCGCGACCGCGCTCGGCATGACGCTCGGCCTGTGGCTCGGCTGGTCGATCGAGGGCAGCGCGGTGTTCGGCCTGGCGCTGTCGGTCGCCTCGACCGTCGTGCTGCTGCGCGCGCTGCAGGCGCGCGACATGGTCGAGACCGAAAAGGGCCGGATCGCGGTCGGCTGGCTGATCGTCGAGGATCTGGTGATGGTCCTCGCGCTGGTGCTGCTCCCCGCGATGTTCGGATCGCGCGGCGATGAGGGGGGCTCCGCCGGACTGCTCCAGTCGGCGGGGATCGTGCTGGTCAAGGTCGTCGGCTTCGTCGCCTTCATGTTCGTGATCGCGCGGCGGGTGCTGCCATGGGTGCTCCACTGGGTCGCGCATTCGGGATCGCGCGAGCTGTTCCGCCTCGCGGTGCTGGCGATCGCGCTGGGCGTCGCGTTCGGCGCGGCGGTGATTTTCGATGTGAGTTTCGCGCTGGGCGCATTTTTCGCGGGTATGATTTTGGGCGAGACGCAGCTTTCGCGGCGCGCCGCCGAGGAGACGCTGCCATTGCGCGACGCGTTCGCGGTGTTGTTCTTTGTTTCGGTCGGCATGCTGTTCAATCCCGACGTGCTGATCGAGCAGCCGGGGCCGGTGATCGCGACGGTCGCGATCATCGTCGTCGGCAAGTCGGTCGCCGCTTTTGCGCTCGTCCGCGCCTTTGGCCATAATTCGGGAACCGCGCTGACGGTGTCGGTCAGCCTCGCGCAGATCGGCGAATTTTCGTTCATCCTCGCGGGGCTGGGCGTGGGGCTGAAGGTTCTGCCCGAAACGGGGCGCGATTTGATCCTCGCGGGGTCGCTGCTGTCGATCCTGTGCAATCCGATCCTGTTTACGCTGGTGATGAAGCATGTCCGCAAGACGCAGGTCGAGGATGCGCCGGCGGCGGAAGAGGACCTGCCCGCGCCGTGCAACGCCGGGGTCGTGCTGATCGGCTATGGCCGCGTCGGCAGCCATATCGGCGGGCTGATCTGCGGGCGCGGCGAGGGGCTGACGGTCATCGAGGATCAGAAGGATATGGCAGCGGCGGCGCGCGCGGCCGGCGCGACCGTGATAATTGGCGATGCGACGAAGGAAAGCGTCCTGCGGCAGGCCGGGCTCGACACCGCATCGACGCTGTTGATCGCGATCCCCGAGGGGGTCGAGGCGGGCGCGATCGTGCGCCGCGCACGCGCGATCAACCCGAAGCTGGTGATCGTCGCCCGCGCGCATTCGGACGAGGAGGTCGCCGACCTGGTGCGGCGCGGCGCCGACCATGTCGTGATGGCCGAGCGCGTGACCGCCGCGCGGATGGCCGAGCGCGCGATGCTGACGCTGGCCTAGCTCCCATTCCCAACCGTTGTCATTCCCGCGAAAGCGGCAACCCAGCGTGGGGTCAGCTCCCATACGCTCTGGGCCCGCGCTTTCGCGGGGATGACAGGGTGGGAGTGTTTGCAGCCGATATTGAGGAGACCGGGCTTCCATCGCTCCCGCATCTTCCCTATCGCCCTTTGACAATGTCCGCCGACGCTCTCCTCCCTTTGCTCAAGTCCACCTTCGGTTTCGATGCCTTTCGCGGGCGTCAGGGCGAGGTTGTCGATCGCGTGATGGCGGGCGCGCGGACCCTCGCGGTGATGCCGACGGGGGCGGGCAAGTCGCTCACCTACCAGCTCCCCGCGGTCGCGCTGAACGGCTGCGTTGTCGTGGTGTCGCCGCTGATCGCGCTGATGCACGACCAATTGCGCGGCGCGCGCGCGGCGGGGATTCGCGCCGCGAGCCTCACCAGCGTCGATGCTGACTGGGCCGACACGCGGCAGGCGTATCGCGACGGTCAGCTCGATCTGCTCTACGTCGCGCCCGAGCGCGCGACGGGCGAGGGATTCCGGACCTTGCTCGAAGCGCAGACGCCGGCGCTGTTCGCGATCGACGAGGCGCATTGCGTCAGCGAATGGGGGCATGATTTCCGCCCCGACTACCGCCTGCTGCGGCCTTTGCTCGATGCGTTTCCGGCGGTGCCGCGGCTGGCCCTTACCGCAACAGCCGACAAGCACACGCGCGAGGATATTCTCGTTCAGCTGGGGATTCCCGCCGACGGCCTGATCCTCGCGGGCTTCGACCGGCCGAATATCCGCTATACGGTCCGCCCGCGCGTGAGCCCGGCGAAACAGCTTGTCGAATTTATCGCGGCCAATCCGGGGCCGGGGATCGTCTATGCCCCGACGCGCAATGGCACCGAGCGGCTCGCCGAACAAATCGCGGCGGCGACGGGGCGAAGCGTTGCGGCCTATCACGCCGGGCTCGACCCTGAACTGCGCGCGCGCGTGCAGCATGATTTCGTCGCGTCGGAGGACGGCATCGTCACCGCGACGGTCGCGTTCGGCATGGGGATCGACAAGCCCGACGTGCGCTTCGTGGCGCACGCCGGGCTGCCGAAATCGATCGAATCCTATTATCAGGAGACCGGGCGCGCGGGGCGCGACGGCGATCCCGCCGAGGCGATGATGCTGTGGGGCGCCGACGATTTCGCACGCGCGCGGATGCGGCTTTCGGAGCTGCCCGAGGCACGCGTCGCGGGCGAGCGGGTTCGGCTCAATGCGCTCGCGGCGCTGGTCGAAGCGGTCGAGTGCCGCCGCGCGCTGCTGCTGCGGCATTTCGGCGAGAATCCGCCCGAACGCTGCGGCAATTGCGACAATTGCCTCGAGCCCGGACGTCAGGTCGATGCGACGGTGCTCGCGCAGAAATTACTGAGCGCGGTCTATCGCACCGGGCAGAGCTTTGGCGCGGGGCATATCGAGGCTGTGCTGACCGGACGGCACGACGAGCGGATCGCGAGCCGCGGGCACGACAAATTGTCGGTGTTCGGGATCGTCGAAGGCGACGAGGCGCGGCTGATCAAGCCGCTGGTGCGCTCGCTCGTCGCGCGCGAGGCGCTGGGCACCACCGAGCATGGCGGGCTGATGCTCGGCCCCGCGGGGCGCGCGGTGATGAAGGGCGAGGTGCCGGTGCTGATCGCCGAGCCGCCGGTGAAGCGCACGCAAAGAGCATCGCGGCGCGGCGATGGTGAAACGGCGAACCCGGTGGGCGATCCGCTGTTCGACGCGCTGCGCGCGATGCGGCGCGAACTCGCGGTCGAGGCGGGGGTGCCACCCTATGTGATCTTCCACGATTCGGCCCTGCGCGCGATGGCGAGCGAGCGGCCGGCGACGCGTTCGGCGCTCGGGACGATTCCGGGGGTCGGCACCAGGAAGCTCGAGGCGTGGGGCGACGCGTTCCTGAACGTCATCCGCCAATATTGAACGCACCTTCACGCTTGTCAGCAAGCGGGCGGCGGGAGTAGATCGCTCTCATGAGCGATTTCAGACACCTCTCCGCCGGCTTCAGCGTCGCCCCGCAGATCAGCATCGAGGATGTTGCCGAGGCCAAGGCGCAGGGCTTTGCGATGATCGTCAACAACCGCCCCGACGGCGAGGAACCGTCGGCGCCGCAGGGGCCCGACATCGCCCACGCCGCAGCGGCCGAAGGGCTCGCCTATGCCGCGATCCCGATCGGCCATTCGGGGTTCAGCCATGCGCAGATCGACGCGCTCGACAAATTGCTCGGCGATGCGACTGGACCGATCCTCGCTTATTGCCGCTCGGGCACGCGCTCGACCCATCTGTGGGCGCTGACGCGCGCGCGCGCGGGCGACGATGTGGGCGAGATCGTCGATGCGGCGGCGAAGGCAGGCTATGACCTGACGGGCCTGCGTCCGATGCTCGACGCGCTCGCCGGCGAAAAATGAATCAGGCGGAACTGATCCAGCTCGGCCTGTCGCTGGTCGCGGTCCTGTTCGTCGCCTGGCTGGTCGGGAAGCTGGGGCTCGGCGCCGACCCGCGGATCGAGGATGCGGCCCATGCAATCCGTCTCGCCGAAGAGGCCGAGGCGGGGTTCAAGGGCGTCGAGGTCGCGCGCGACCATGCGGGCTTCGCGGCGATCGTCCGCAATGCCGAGGGGCGGATGATGCTCGTGCGCGCGCACGGCAATCATTTTGCGGCGCGGCCGGTCGATGCGGCGGTGATGGGGCGCCTCGACAAGGAATTTCTGACGCTGACGATGCCGGAGAAGACCTTCGGCGCGGTAACGCTCAAATTGGGAAAAGAGGCGGGGATGTGGGCATCGCGCATGCGGGATCTGAATTGTGGATAAGCTGCCCGATCCGGTCACCTATGCGGTTCCCGCCTTCATCCTGCTGCTGATCGCCGAGATGATCATCTCGCTGCGCGCCGACAAGAGCCGCTACGAGGCGCGCGACACGCTCACCTCGCTTATGCTCGGTACGGGGAGTCAGGTCGCGGGCGCCTTCGTCGGCGCCGCGGTGATCGCGATGTCGGTGTGGGTCTATCAGTTCCGCCTGTTCGACATCGGGATCGAATTCAGCCGTTGGTGGTGGGCGTGGATCCTCTGCTTCTTCCTCGACGATCTCGCCTATTACGCCTTCCACCGCAGTGCGCATCGCGTGCGCTGGTTCTGGGCGAGCCATGTCATCCACCACAGTTCGCAGCACTATAATCTGTCGACCGCGCTGCGGCAGACATGGACGGGCTTTTTCAGCCTGACCTTCCTGTTCCGCCTGCCGCTGTTCCTGATCGGCTTTCCGCCCGCGATGGTCTTCTTCTGTGCAGGCCTCAACCTGATCTATCAGTTCTGGATCCATACCGAGGCGATCCGGCGGTTGCCGCGCTGGTTCGAGGCGGTGATGAACACCCCGTCGCACCACCGCGTCCACCACGGCGTGAACCCGCGCTATCTCGACGCCAATTATGCCGGGGTCTTCATCATCTGGGACAAGATGTTCGGCAGCTT
This sequence comes from Sphingopyxis sp. H050, assembly GCF_001468265.1. GTDB lineage: Bacteria > Pseudomonadota > Alphaproteobacteria > Sphingomonadales > Sphingomonadaceae > Sphingopyxis. Next base: position 191,529 of record NZ_LNRZ01000003.1, read on the forward strand.
CGTCGCCGAACGCGACGACGAGCCGGTGCGCTACGGCATCGTCAAGCAACTCGGCAGCTTCAACATCCTGTGGGCCGCGGTTCATGAGTGGGTCGGGATCGCGAAGGACGTCTGGCACGCCCCGTGGCGGCACAAGCTTTCCTATATGTGGCGCGAGCCCGGCTGGAGCCACGATGGCAGCCGCGCGACGAGTGCGATGATCAAGGAGTGCTGGGCGGCCGGGGGACCTGTAGAGGGGCCGGCGGAGTAGGCATGTCGTCGCCCCCGCGAAGGCGGGGGCCGCCATTGGTTTGCTTAGCGATGAAGGGCAAGGACGGCATCGGTCCCCGCCTTCGCGGGGACGACGTGTTTTTCTTGCCACTCCCGCTAATGACATTCATGTAAGCACCCGGGCGACCGCCGTAGGCGGCGCGAGGGAGAGTCGCATGGATCAGTTCGACATCATCGTTATCGGCGGAGGCAGCGGCGGCAGCGCGGCGGCGGGACGGCTTGCCGAAGATGGATCGCGCAGCGTCTGCCTGATCGAGGCTGGCGGGCGCAACGATACGGTGCGGGTCAAGACGCCGGGATTTATGCCCTTCATCCCCAAATCGTCGAACTATCGGTACGAGACGGTGCCGCAGCCGGGGCTCAATGGCCGGACCGGCTATCAGCCGCGCGGGCGCGGGCTCGGCGGGTCGAGCGCGATCAACGCGATGGTCTATATTCGCGGCCATGCGTTCGATTACGACCAGTGGGCCTCGCTCGGCGCGACGGGCTGGAGCTACGCCGATGTGCTGCCCTATTTCAAACGCGCCGAGGGCAACGAGCGCGGGGCCGACGACTATCACGGCGCCGACGGGCCGCTCCATGTCATGGACCAGCGCTGGCCGAATGTAACGAGCAAGCGCTTCGTCGAGAGCGCCGCGGCGCTGCAACTGCCGCGCACCGGCGATTTCAACAAGCCGAACAATGAGGGCTTCGGCCTCTATCAGGTGACGCAGAAGGCGGGCGAACGCTGGTCGGCGGCGCGCGCCTATGTCGAGCCGCTGCGCGAGAAGGCCAATTTCGCGGTGCGAACCGGCGCGCTGGTCGAGAAGATCCTCGTCGAGAACGGCCGCGCGACCGGCGTGGTGATCCGGCGCGGATCGCGGCGCGAGACGCTCAAGGCGCGCGGCGGGGTGATCCTGTCGGCGGGGGCGTTCAACAGCCCGCAGATATTGATGCTGTCGGGGATCGGGCCCGCGGCGCATCTCAAGGACAAGGGGATCGACGTGGTCGCCGATCGCGCGGCGGTGGGCGCCGATCTGCAGGACCATATCGACTATGTGTCGAGCTGGGAGACGCGCTCGACCGATCCGCTCGGCCACAGCCTGGCCGGGACATGGCGGATGGTGAAGGCGATCCTCGAGCATCGCACGAAACGCACGGGGATCATGACGACCTGCTTCGCCGAGGCGGGCGGCTTCTGGAAATCGCGCCCCGATCTGCCCGCGCCCGACGTGCAATATCATTTCGTCCCCGCGATGCTTGAGGATCATGGGCGCACGAAGGTGAAGGGGCATGGCTTTTCGATCCATGCCTGCGTGCTGCGACCCGAGAGCCGCGGGTCGGTGATGCTCGCCTCTGCCGATGCCGCCGCGGCGCCGGTCATCGATCCGGGCTTCCTGACCGACGATCGCGATATCGCGACGCTGCGGGCGGGCGTTCGGATGATGCACCGCATCGTCGGCGCGCCGCCGCTTTCGCACTATGCGGGCGTCGACCGGCATCCGGTGGACATCGATGACGACGCCGCGCTCGACGCGCTGATCCGCAGCCGCGCCGACACCGTCTATCACCCCGTCGGCACGTGCCGGATGGGGAGCGACGCCGCGGCTGTGGTCGACCCGACGCTGAAGGTGAATGGTATCGAGGGACTGTGGGTCGCCGACGCGAGCATCATGCCGCGGCTGGTCAGCGGCAACACCAACGCGCCAAGCATCATGATCGGTGAGCGTGCGGCGGATTTTGTACGGGCGGCCTTGGGTTAGCGCGACCCAACCCCCTCGTCATTCCGGCGCCTTCGTGCGGCGTCGATGGCGCAAGATGTTGGACAACATAGGGCCAGCGCCGACGTCGAGATCGGGCGCTCGGCCCATGTCCCCGAAGGCGCGGAACGATGCTTGTCAGCGATTCGGTTCTGCAGCCTGACGGCAGCTGGCGTGTCTTCGCCCGCTGCGCTATCGCCACCCAAGAGGCTGAAAGGTCCGGGTTTTCGAGATTCGCACCCGCTGCGCTCAAAAAAAGAGGGCCGGGACTTTCGTCCCGGCCCAGCCTTTCAGGCTCTCCCCTCCTGAAACTGTTGACGCAATGAATGCCACATTAATGTCATGTTGTGAAGGCTAAAATTGCGGCACTCGCGCCTAAAAATTGTGCAGTCTTTTGTGCAGTTTCGGGAGCGGATTTTCGCGGCAAAAACCCGCTCCCTCGGCTCCTTAGAACGTCTTGCGCGCGGTGATCCCGAAGGTCCGCGGCTGTCCGACCGAATAGCCGAGGCGCGCGCGACCGCCGCGTTCGCGGTCGAACGAGAGCAGCGCATTTTCGTCGAACAGATTGTTGACATAAGCGATCAGCGACAGTCCATTATCGAAATCGACCCCGGCGCTGAGGTTGACGAGTTGATAGTCGGGTAGTTCGAGATCGACCGTCGTCGATGCCCCCGCCGGTGCGCCGCCGAAGGGCAGGCCGTGGACGAAGGTGCGCGGGTTGTTCTCCTGATCCGCGGGCTGGGTGTAGCGTGCGCCGACATGCTGGAACGACGCGCCCACATACGCCTTCGCCGTGTCGCTGACCGGGAATTCATAGCTGCCCGAGGCCGAGAGCTGGAACTTCGGCACCGACGGCAGGCGATTGCCGTCGCGGATGCCCGTCGCCGTGGTCAGCGCCCCGGGCAAAGTGGTGTCGAATTCGGCCTCGATCAGGCTGCCCGACAGGTTCAGGTCGAGGCCGTCGGCGGGCGACAGCCCAAGCTCGAACTCGACGCCCATCGAATGCGCCTTTGGCACGTTGAAGACGATGCGCGACGAACAGGTGCCCGCATCGAGCGTGACCTGCAAGTTGCGGATGTCGTTGTAGAAGCCAGCGGCGTTGAAGGTGAAGCCGCGGCCCTGCGATTTGACGCCGAGCTCGTAATTCCACAGCGTTTCGTCGTCATAGTCCTGGAAGCCGCCGAACAGGGCGGCGTCGCCCGGCGAGCAAAGCGGCAGGTTGAGCGGATCGTTGACGCCGCCGAGGCGGAAGCCCTTCGACGCCTGCGCATTGATCGAGACATCCTCGCTGACGTCGTAGGACAGCAGGAAGCGCGGGGTGAAGCCGCTCGATTTGGTGCTGTCGGTGCGGTTGTCGAGGTTCGAGAAGAGCCCCCCCGATTTGAAGCTGCGCGTTTCCTTGAAATCGTAATAGCGGCCGCCGGCGGTCGCGGTGAGCGCGTCGCTAATGTCGTAGCTGACCTCGCCGAAGATCGCGAACTGCTTGATGTCATAGGGCAGGTCGGCGTTGTACGGCGAGTTGGCGGGGAAGCCGTTGCGCGTCGCCGCCGAGGTGCCGGCGCCGAGCGTGGCGTCGGTCACCGCGTCATAGCCTGGGGTCGGCAGCCGCTGCGCATAGACACGGTCGATCTTCGAATAAAAGGCGCCGAGCACCCACTGGAACGGACTGTCGTTGTCCGACGCGATGCGCGCTTCCTGCGTCCAGGTTTCAAGATCGGTGGTATCGACGAGATTCGACGGGAGCAGCACGCCGGCGGCCGGATAGCCGAGGTCGACCGACACCGACCCGGTCAGCGCGCTCGCGTCGCGGCTGACCAGGATGTCGCGGTTGATATAGCTCGTCACCGAGGTCAGTTTCGCTCCGCCGAGGCCGACGTCGATCTTGAGGTCGGCGATCAGCGTTTCGTCCTCGAACCCTTCGCGCAGCAGCAGATATTGCTGGCGCTCGTCGAAGGTCACCGCGGGACGCGTCGTCGTATAGGGGTTGGCGTAGAGATTGTAGATCTCCTGCCGGTTGAAGCCGTCGGCCTTGACCTTCTGATAGACGATGCGCGGGGTGATCGAGAAATTGTCGCTCGGCTCGAGGGTGAGGGCGATGCGCCCGCCATAGCGTTCGCCGCTGTTGACGTCGTCGCCGCCCGCCGGTCCGATCGCGTTGATGAAGCCGCCGTAGCGCGTGTAATAGCCGACCGCGCGTACCGCCGCCTTGTCGCCGATGGGCACATTGACCGCGCCTTTCAGATGGCCGCCGATATCGTCGCCGTCGACCAGGTTGATGTTGCCCTCGACCGTGCCCTCGGTGACGCCGAGCTTCGGCTGGTTGGTGATGTAGCGGATCGTGCCGCCGACCGAACCCGAACCGAACAGCGTGCCCTGCGGCCCGCGCAGCGTTTCGACGCGGTTCAGATCGAAGAGGTCGAGGTCGGGGGTGAACAGCGAAAGCGAGATCACGCTTTCGTCGAGATAGACGCCGACCTGCTCCTTGACGCCCGGTTGGTCGCGGACGACCTGTCCCGCGGACACGCCGCGCACCGAGACTTGGCTCTGACCCGGCCCGAGGTTTTGCACCGAAAGGCCGGCGACGTTGCGCGACAGGTCTTCGAGCGTCACCGCGCCGGACTTCTGGATGTCCTCGGCGGTCTGCGCGTTGATCGAAAAGGGAATGTCCTGCAGATTCGCGTCGCGCTTCGTCGCGGTCACGATGATGATGTTGCCTTCATCCTCGTCCGCGGCGCTTTGGGCGATGGCAGGGGTGGTGATGGCCAGCGCGAGCGTCGAAAGCCCCGCCAGCAAAGAAATGCGTACATGCATCGGATCTCGTCCTCCTCTTGGGCGCGGGGCTATGATTGCCCCCTGGCGGTGACGTGTGCGCTTTTGACGAGTCCAAGGCAATGGGGGGCGAATCGGGGCGCAAAAAATGACCGGCAGCTGTTGCATCCGGGACACGGTCGAAAGATGCTGTCCAAGGGTGGCCGGGTCTCAAAAAGGAGGCCGGCCAATGAACTGCCGGGACAAAAAAAGGCCGGCCAATGAATGGCCGGCCAGTGGTTCGCAGGAGGAACCCCGGTAGGACCCCGCCGCCGTTTGAAAGAGGAGAGAGAGCGGCGGCGGGTATCCTGTCTCGTTATAAGTTGTAGGCGCGCTCGCCGTGCTCTGCGAGGTCGAGCCCTTCCTGCTCGACGTCCTTCGACGGGCGCAGGCCGATGGTGTATTTAAGGCCGAGGAACAGGACCGCGCTGACCACGCCGGTCCACAGCACAGTGGTGCCGACGGCCCAGATCTGCGTCGTCACCTGGCCCACCAGGTCGAATTCGCCGGCCTTGGCGACGGGCGCGGTGTAATCGATCCAGCCCTGACCGCCCCACGCCGGGTTGGCGACGAAGCCGGTGCCGATCGCGCCGACGATGCCGCCGACCGCGTGGATGCCGAACACGTCGAGCGAGTCGTCATATTTAAGTTTCTTCTTCACCGTGGTGACGAAGAAGAAGCAGACCAGCGAGGCGACCGCGCCGAGGATGATCGCGGTGCCGGGGTGGGCGAAGCCCGCCGCCGGGGTGATCGCGACGAGGCCGGCGACGACGCCCGAGACGCCGCCGAGGAGCGAGGGCTTCTTGTGGATGATCTGCTCGATGATTGCCCACGTTGCACCCGCGGCCGCGGTGGCGACGAGGGTGTTGATGAAGGCGAGCGCGCCGAAGGCGTTGGCTTCGAGACCCGAGCCGGCGTTGAAGCCGAACCAGCCGATCCACAGCAAGGAGGCGCCGATCATCGTCATGACCAGATTGTGCGGCGGCATCGGTTCGGTGTTGTAGCCGAGGCGCGGACCGATCACGAGGCAGCCGACCAGGCCGGCGATGCCCGCGTTGATGTGGACGACGGTGCCACCCGCGAAGTCGAGCGCGCCCCAGCCCCACAGCAGGCCATAGTCGGTCGGCGCGGCGTGCAGGAAGTCCGGGCCCGCCCAGTACCACACCATGTGCGCGATCGGGAAATAGGCGAAGGTCAGCCACAGCACCGTGAAGATGATCAGCGGCGTGAACTTGACGCGCTCCGCGAACGCCCCGACGATCAGCGCCGGCGTGATGCAGGCAAAGGTCATCTGGAAGATCACGAAGACATATTCGGGGAGGTACACCCCGTTCGAGAAGGTCGCCGCGAAGGTGTTGACATCGACGCCGGCGAGGAAGGCCTTGTCCAAGCCGCCGAACAGCGACGGGAAGGGCGTGCCGGTCGAGGTGAAGGCCATCGAATAGCCCCAGCTGAACCAGACGAGCGCCGCGACGCAGACGATCGTCAGCACCTGCATCAGCACCGACAGCATGTTCTTGGCGCGCACGAGGCCGCCATAGAAGAGCGCCAGCGCGGGCACCGACATCATCAGCACCAGCGCCGAGGCGACGAGCATCCAGGCCACGTCGCCCTTGTTGACCATCTCGGCGGTCGGCACGAACGGGGCGGGCGCCGCCGCCTCGGCGGCCGGCGCGGCAGGCGCCGCGACGGCGGTCGCCGCTTCCTGCGCCCATACGGGCAGCGCGGCGAACAGCGACAGGCCGGCGGCCCCCGCGCTCGCCGCAATCTTGTTTGCGAACGTCATATTTTCCCCCTTCGTCATTAGAGAGCCGCCTCGCCGGTCTCGCCGGTGCGGATGCGCACGGCCTGACCCACGTCGAGGACGAAAATCTTGCCATCGCCGATCGACCCGGTTCCGGCGCTTTGCTGAAGCGTTTCCACGACCCGCGGCGCGAGCGCATCGTCGCAGACGAGCTCGATCTTCACCTTCGGGACCATGTTGGTTGCATATTCGGCGCCGCGATAAATCTCGGTCTGCCCCTTTTGCCGGCCGAACCCCTTGACCTCGGTCACGGTCATGCCGGCGATGCCCAGCCCGGTGAGCGCTTCGCGCACCTCGTCGAGCTTGAACGGTTTGATGATAGCCAGGATCAGCTTCATGTTGCCCCCTTTTGCTTATGGCACGATGTTGCGGTGCAACAGCCGTGCCAGATTGCGCGGGGTCCGCAAAAGTTAACATTTTGTGACGGTTTTTGGCGCGCCAACGCACAGGATCGTGCGTTCGCTAGGCAGGCGAGGCAGTGCCTTGCCTAAATTTTAGGCATTATATCGCCTTGAAGCGCGCCCAGATCGGCAGATGGTCCGACGCGCGCGCGGCGAGCGCGCTCTTGTGGACGCCGGCCTCGACCGCCTCGAAATGCGGCGAGGCGAAGATGCGGTCGAGCTTGGCCACCGGGCGGCGGCTGTGGAAGCTGTGGCCGGTGTCGACGAGATGGTGGTGCGCGCCGAAATCGGCGAGGCAGCCGCCCTGGTTCCGCCATTCGTTGCAGTCGCCCATCAGGATCGTCGGCAACGGCTCGCCCGCGGCGACATGATGCAGGATCGCGCGCGCCTGTTGCCGCCGCCGGAGGCCCGAGATGTCGAGATGCATGCCGACGACGCGCAGCCGCGTATCGCCGACGCGCAGCGTCGCGGCGACCGCGCCGCGCGGCTCGAGCATCGGCAGGTGCAGCGCGTGGCTTTCCTCGACCTCGATCCCCTTGCGCACGAGCAGCGCATTGCCGTGCCAGCCGATGCTGTGCGGGCGGTCGGTGAGGGTGACGGGGACATAGTCGCTATGTTCGGCGAGCATATGCGGCGGAATCGCGCTCGCGCGGGTGCCGAAGCGGCGGTCGGCCTCCTGCAAGGCGACGATATCGGCGTCGAGTTCGCCCAGCACCGACAGCACCCGCCCGGGGTCGCGGCGGCGGTCGAGCCCGATGCCCTTGCGCATATTGTAACTGGCGACCTTGATCATGGGAGAGTCTTGCGCTGCCCTTTTATTCCGTTGGTGCTGAGCTTGTCGAAGCACTGTCCTTTCTTTTTTCAAAGAAAAAACGGTCCTTCGACAAGCTCAGGACGAACGGGGGAGGGGTTGGGTTGCAAATTCAGCCGATACCGAACTCCGCCAGCAAGGCCCGCGCCTCGGCCAGATCCTCGTCGAGCACCATCACCCGTACCGGGATCAACAGTCCGACGCTCTCGGCGATATTCATGCCCGAGTCGAAGCACACCGCGTGCACGCCCGCGCTTTCGAGGCGGCCGCGCAGCAGTTCGGCTTCCGCCCCGTTGGGCAGCCGCACCAGTTCGACGAGCGCCATCAGCCGGTAATGAACCGGTCGGTCGGTCGTGTCGGCAGGCCGTCGATGCTCCGGGTGCGTCCCTGGAATTTCTCGACCCACAGCTCGGGGTCGGCCTGGCGGTGATATTTTTGCAGCGTATCGCGTTCGTGGCTCAACTCCATCATCGGAACGCCCCAGCCGCAGCTCGTTTGCACGCTTTCGATGTCGATGACGAAGATCTGGCGCGTGCCGGGAAGCAAGTTGAAATGGGCCGCAAGCGCGTCCCATTCGGCATCCTGCGGCAGCACGGGGCGGCCGCGGCCGTAGATGCGCAGGATCAGCGCGGTGCGGTCGAAGGCGCAGAACATGATCGTGATCCGCCCGTCGGCGGCGAGATGCGCGTGCGTCTCGTTTCCCGATCCGCCGAGGTCGAGATAGGCGACCTGGCGTTCGGAAAGGACGCGGAAGCTGTCGGCATAGCCTTTGGGGGACAGGTTGATCCGCGCATCGACGGCGGCCGTCGCAGTGAAATAGATCGGCTGCTTTTCGATGAAAGCGATATGCTTGTCGGTCAGCGTGTTGGTGAAATCGGCCATCTTTGCTCTCCGTCCCGCCCGGTGCCTATCACCAATCCTTGCCCTCTTCTATCGCCGCGGCCTCGCCCGCGCGGGAGGCGCGGCCGAGCGCGGCGTTGCGGTGCGGAAAGCGGCCGAAGCGGTCGATGATGTCGAAATGCTTCTTCGCATAGTCGAGCGAGCGCGGATCGGCGAGCGTCGCCATCAGGCGCAGCGATTCGCGCTGGTCGGCGATATCCTCGCTATGTTCGAAGGGCAGATAGGCGAACTGGCGGCGTTCTTCGGCATAGGTCCGGTCCCAGCCGTGCGCGACGATTCCGCGCGCGATGGCGCGCGCCAGGTCGTCGGTCGCGAAGGCCTCGGCATGATCGCGGTGGATGTTGCGCGGCACCTGGTCGAACAGGATCGCCGCCGCGAGCGCGGTGTCGGGATCGGTCAGGAAATGGTCCGCGGGGAAAGCGCGCAACGCCCCGTGCCAGTCGGCGGCGAGCGCGCGGACCTCGGCATCGAAGTCCGGCCCGCCGCCGTACCAGTCGTCGAAGCCATGTTCGTCGAACCAGAAGGTCAGAAGCTGGCGCGCCCAATCGGCGGGGGGGGGCGAGGGTTCGGTTTCGGACAAGTCTGTCGCCCATTTATAAGGTCATCCCGGCGCAGGGCGTGTGGAGTCACGCGCCTCCACACGCCCTGCGCCGGGATGACGCATGAATTTAGTGAAGCAGCACCAAATCTGCGCTCAGACTATTCGGCCTTGGGCTTGCGATACGGCACGAATTCGCCGAGCGACACGAAGCCGCTGTACATATGGCTCGTGCGGTCGTGCAGCTGGACGGGGTCGATGCTGCACAGCTGGCTGCCGGTCGTTTTGGTCACCAGAATATCGTCGTCGTCGAGCGACGAGGCGCCGCCGCGCGGGCGGTTGACCCAATAGGTGCCGCCCGATTTATACACGATCGCGGTCTTGTCGATGATCTGCGAGCTGCCGGCGCTGTAAAGCGAGATGCAGTCCTGCGGCTTGCCGGCGACGCGGCCTTCGAGCAGCTTGGCAAGCTGCGCTTCGGGATCGAGCTTTTCGCGCGCCGTGGCGGCGGGAGCGGCCGCGAGAATGGCGGCGGAGAGGATCGTAAACATTATCGGACGCATGATGCGACTCCTGTCTGAGCTAACCCTACCCGCGCGCCTTATACATCAAAACCGATGAACCGTGAATGACTCGCGGCGGAATGCCGCCGCTCAGCAGGTCGGCAGCGGAATACCGAGCGGGCCCTTGCACTTTTTCTTCTTCTCGGGCTCGGCCGGGGTGGCGCCGCCGCTGGAGCCGCCCATGCCGCCGAAATCGGCGCCGACAAGCAACATCGTGTGCGAGCGGAAGCGGACCTTGGCGGTCCAGTCGATGTTCCACACCGCATTGCCCGCGGGCTTCGGCGGATAGGAGAAATTCGCCTCGGGACCGAAAGCGTTCAAATTGCCGAGCAGCATCTCGCCCGACGCCTTCTTGACCTCGGCGGGGATCTGGCAGCTCGTCTGCGACGGCGGCATCACGATCTTCCTGGCGATCAGGTTCGCGACGACCGAGGGCGGCAGCCAGTCCCACAGGCCGCCGCCGAATTCCTTCGACGCGCTGCTGGTCCACCACACGATGTCGCCGACGTCGTTCTTGCCGCCGCCATTGCCCATTCCGCCGATGGTCCACGCGACATAGCCGGTCGCGTTCGGCACGGCGTTCCAGCGGACGATCACCGACTGGTCGGGCTGGATCGCGGTCGAGGCGCTGAGACCCTGCATATAATCCTGCGCCAGCGTGAAGTTGATGTCCGAGCCTATATTGCTCGCGACGCGGTGCGCGCCGAGCAGCGACGAGCCCGGTCCCGGCTGCTTGCCGCCCTTGCTGTTCGGCCAGTCGACATAGGATTTGCTGTTCGACTGGCTGACCTCGCGGATCACCGGCACGACGGTGGAGAAGAGGTTCGGCGGAACCTGCCCTGCGGCGACCTTGGCGAAATCGATCACGACCGGCTGGCCGGGTCCGGCCTTGGCGCCGCAACCCCAATAGAGGAGCAGGCGGCCCTTGGGGCGCTCGAACTCGGTCGGATAGGTGCCCTCCTTACGCTCCGGCGCGATCAGCGGCACCGACTTGCCGAGCTTGGCCTGCGGCAGGAAGAAATGATCGCCCTTCGGCGGCGGCGCGGTCGGCGACTGGTCGGAGCCGAGGCGGAGGAGCAATTGATAGGCGACCTTGCTGTTCGGATCGCCGCCGAACGCCATGCTGAGCGCGCCGCCGAAGCCACCCTTTCCGCCGCCCATGGCGGCGAAGCCCGACATGGTCGCGACGTCCATTTCATAGCGTTCCTTGGGGCCGGTCGACTTTTGCGCCGATCCGGGAACGGCGGCGAGCATCGCGGTGACGGCGGCAATGGAAGCGAAACGCAGACTCGAACGCATGAAATCCTCCCTGTTGCGAGGGGTGTCCCTCGCGGATGACGATGCGGCCCAATTCTTATTGTGTTTGAAGGGGGTATAGGCGCGGAAATGCGCTGCGCCAAGTGAGCGGGGTCACAGGCGCGCACCACGATCGTCACCGCGGACTTGATCCGGGGTCCATGGCCGCGCCGCTGGCGTGATGGATGCCGGGTCGAGCCCGGCACGACGATATCGGGTTACGCCGTCCCGCCGACGGTCAGTCCGCTGACCAGCAGGGTCGGCTGGCCGACGCCGGCGGGGACGCTCTGGCCGCCCTTGCCGCAGATGCCGATGCCTTCGTCGATCGCCATGTCATTGCCGATGCCCATGACCTTGGTCAGCACGCTCGGTCCGTCGCCGATCAGCGTCGCGCCCTTGATCGAGTCGCCCAATTTGCCGTTCTCGATCTTGTACGCCTCGGTGCAGCTGAAGACGAATTTGCCCGACACGATGTCGACCTGGCCGCCGCCGAAGCTTTTGGCGAAGATGCCGGTCTTGACGCGGGATAGCAGCTCGGCGGGATCGTCGTTGCCGCCGCGCATGAAGGTGTTGGTCATTCGCGGCATCGGCGCATGCGCGAAGCTTTCGCGGCGGCCGTTGCCGGTGGGTTCGACCCCCATCAGCCGCGCGTTGAGGCGGTCCTGCATATAGCCCTTGAGGATGCCGTCCTCGATCAGGATCGTCTCGCCGGTCGGGGTGCCCTCGTCGTCGATGCTGAGCGAGCCGCGGCGGCCGCCGCCGACCGGGCTTTCCATCGCGCCGTCGTCGACCACCGTCACGCCGGGGGCGGCGACGCGCTGCCCGATGCGGCCCGAAAAGGCGCTGGTGCCCTTGCGGTTGAAATCGCCCTCGAGCCCGTGGCCCACCGCTTCATGCAGCAGCACCCCGGGCCAGCCGGGGCCGAGCAGCACGGTGAATTCGCCCGCGGGCGCGTCGACGGCGCGGAGGTTGACGAGCGCCTGACTCAGCGCCTCGTCGATCGCGCGGTTCCACTGCGCCTCCTCGAACAGATGGTCGTACATGTAGCGGCCGCCGAGCCCGAAATAGCCGCTCTCACGGCGGCCATTCTCCTCGACCACGATCGAGACGTTGAGGCGGACGAGCGGGCGGATGTCGGTCGCGAGGAAGCCGTCGGCGCGGACGATCTCGACCACCGACCAGCTGCCCGCGAGCGCGACCGAGACCTGCACGACGCGCGGATCGCGCGCGCGCGCGGCGGCGTCGACCTTCTGGCACAGCTCGACCTTCTTCGCGAAGGGGATGAGGTCGAGCGGGTTCGCCTCGTCATAGAGATGGCGGTTGGTGCGCGGCGGCGGGCCGGCCGGCGCCTGCGTCGCGGGGTCGAGCAAGGCCAACGTCTCGGCTGCGCGGCGGATCGCGCCGGCGCTGACGTCGCTGGCATGCGCGAAGCCGGTCATCTCGCCCGAGACCGCGCGCAGGCCGAAACCGGCGTCGGTCGAATAGTCGGCGGTCTTGAGGCGGCCGTCGTCGAAACCGAAGCTCTCGGTCGCGCGATATTGCAGGTACAGCTCGCCGTCGTCGGCCTTGGCGAGCGCTTCGCGCGCAAGCTTCTGCGCCAGATCGGGGTTGAGCGCATCGGCGCGGTAGAGGAAGCGGCGGGGGTCGGTGGGGCTCGTCATGGGCCCGATATAGGCACGCGCGCGCCGCGGCGCCAGCGTTCAGAGATAATTGACGGTGAGCGTGAAGGTGCCGCTGTAATCGCCGGGCGCCTGGTTGGCGCCGACGTTGAGCGTGCCGCCGACATAATAGGTCTGCACGCCGCTGGGCAGCAAGGTCGCCGAGGAGCCGAGGATGCTGACCCCGCCGCCGCTGGTGGTGATCGCGCGGACCAGGCTGGCGGTCATCGTGCCGCCCCCGCCCGCGCGGGTCAGCGTGACATTGTTGTCGCCGGTGACCGTGATGAACAGCAGCCCGCCGGTGCCCTGGAACATCGCGCGCTGTGAAGCCGCGCCGACGAGCGTGACCCCGCCGCTGCCCGAGCGCGCCCCGGTCGCGGGGCTGACCGTGACGGTGCCCGCGGCCGGACTGGTCGCGATGGTGCCGAAATCGAGATCGTCGACCTTTACGAGGGTGTTCGGGCGCACGACGACCGCGCTCGACGTCCCGGTCGTGTTCGCGGCAAAGGCGGGAGCGCCCGCGAGGGCGCCTACCGCAGCAGCGGCGACGGCGAGGCGGCGGAGCGCCGCTCGCGGATAACTGGTCCCTCGAATCCCCACGATTCTGCTCCTGTCTGGAACAGCCTTCTAGGGTCGGGGCATGAATCGATGATGCGCGGGGATGGTAAAGGCGCGCTTAAGCTTTAGCCGTGGTCGGCAACCCCGCCGACGAGGATGAAGCGCCGGTCGCAATAGCCGCAGTCGGCAAAGCCCTCGTCGGGATCGATCTCGAGCCACACGCGCGGATGGCCGAGCGCGGCGTCGGCAAGGCCGTCGCCGGTGCCGTCGCAGGCGATGCGGGTCTTGGGCGTGCGGATCGTCTCGGGCGGGGGGGCGGGCTGGGTCATCGACGCGCCTTTAGCAAGCGCGATGCCCGCCCGCAATCGCCTGTCAGAGGTAATTCAGCGTGATCGTGAAGGTGCCGCTGTAATCGCCGGGCGTCTGGTTCGCGCCGACCTCGAGCGTCGCGCCGACCGGGAAGTTATAGTTGCCGAGCGCGCTCGTTATCGTGAAGCGCGTCGGGGTGGTCGACAGGATCGCAGTCGGCGTGCTGCCGATCTCGAAATCGCGCACGCGCATCCGCGTACCCGGCCCGGTGATGAAGATCGAATTGGCGCCGAGCGAGATATTCACCTGGCGGTTCGGGGTGCCGAGCCCGGCGAAGCGCGCGGGCTCGCCATCGTTGCCGGCGAGCGTCGCGCCGCCGGTGCGCGTGCGCGTCCCGTCGGGTTGCAGCCGCACCGTTCCCGCGGTTCCCGAGGCGATGATGCTGCCGAAATCGAGGTCGTTGACCTTGAAGAAACTGAGCGGGCGAAGCACGATGACTTCGGCCTCGCCCTGCGTCGCATTTTGCGCAAGCGCCGGCGATGCGGCGAACGACGCGAGCAGGAGCGCAATGGCGGCTGGGCCGCGCTGCGCACGCAGCGGGCGAAAGATGTGGCTGGTCCTCACGAGGACTGCTGATAGCGGCGAGTTTCCAATTTAGCGTTAACGCAGCGCTTATCAGCCAATCGCGACTTTCGCCCGCGAAGCCACGCGGCTATGAGGCGGCCATGACCGAAGCCGCCATCCGCATCGACGCCGTCTCCAAAATCTATGCCGGGGGCAAGCAGGCGCTCGACAATGTCAGCTTCGACGTGCCTCGCGGGCAGATCTTCGGGCTGCTGGGCCCCAACGGCGCCGGCAAGTCGACGCTGATCAATATCCTGGCCGGGCTGGTCAACAAGACGAGCGGCAGCGCGAGTATCTGGGGCTTCGACATCGACGCCGACCCGCGCAACGCCAAATATTCGATCGGCATCGTGCCGCAGGAGATCGTCTTCGATCCCTTCTTCACCCCGTTCGAGACGCTCGAGAATCAGGCGGGCCTCTATGGCGTGCCGAAGGACAAGCGCATCTCGGACGCGCTGCTCGCGGCCGTGCATTTGAGCGACAAGCGCGACGCCTATGCCCGCACCCTGTCGGGCGGGATGAAGCGGCGGCTGCTGGTGGCGAAGGCGATGGTCCATTCGCCGCCGATCATCGTCCTCGACGAGCCGACCGCGGGGGTCGATATCGAACTGCGCCAGCAGCTCTGGGAATATGTGCAAAGCCTCAACGACCGCGGCGTCACCGTGGTGCTGACGACGCACTATCTGGAAGAGGCCGAGGAGCTGTGCGACCGGATCGCGATCATCAACCATGGCCGGTTGATCGCGAACAAGCCGACGCGCGAACTCGTCGACATGGCGCGCGAAAAAATCGTCGTCGTGACCCTCGACGCCGACGTCACGGTACTGCCGGCGCATCCGGCGTTCGAGAAGGTCGAGCGCGAGGGCGAGCGCAGCCTTGCGATCAGTTACAACAAGGACCGCATGAACGCGGGCGAGGTGCTCGCCGCGGTCAATGCGATGGGGCACGGCATCGTCGACGTTTCGACGCGCGAGGCCGACCTGGAGGATGTATTCCTCAACCTGACGCGCAGCGCCGCCTGAACCTCAGCGCCGCGTCAGGCGCGCCGCGACGCCGAAATGGTCGGACGGATATTCGCCGTCCACTTGCTCACGGCCGATGACCTGCGCGCCAGCGACTGCGAAGTGCGCCGAGTCGGCAAAGACATGGTCAATCACGCGCGGCGCGTGGCCGCGGGCGGGGTTCAGCGTCGTCGCTGCGGCGCCGGGCGGCAGCGCCGATACAAAGCGCGGCGGTCCCAGCGCCGCGAGCCCGGGATCGTCGAGCGGGGCGTTGAAGTCGCCCATCACGACCAGCGGCGTACCGTCGGCAGGCAGCCAGGCGAGCAGGTCGGCGATCTGTTCGGCGCGCACCGCGGCGGCCTCGGGCTGCCAGGCGAGATGCGTCGCGACGACGTCGACCGGGCCGCTTGCCGTTCGCACGCGGACGCGGATCGCGGTGCGATAGTCCGACAGCGGCGCGAGCTTGCGCCGCGCGACCTCGATCACCGGCAGCCGCGTCAGGATCGCATTGCCGAAGCGCTTGGGCGCGCCCTCCGGGTCCGGGGCGACGAAATGGGTTTCAGGATAGCGGAGGTCGCGCGCGATCGTGACCGCCTGATTGGGCAGGCCCTTGTCCGCGTCCTCCAGCACCTCTTCGAGCGCGATGACGTCGGCGTCGGCGCTGCGGAGCGCCGCGACGAGCAGCGGCCGCCGCTTCGGCCATTGCCCGCCCGCGTCGTGCCAGATGTTGAAGGTCGCAACGTCCAGGCTGCGGCGGTCGCGGGCCGGCATGCGATGCGCGCAAGCGGCAAGCGGCAGCGACGCCAGTCCGGCAAGCAGCGCGCGCCGACCAAGTTTCGCTTCGTACATACCGATAAATTCCCGTGACCTACGACTGCGATCCCCCTGTCATGCGGCGCGATGCTGTGCAACAGAGGCGGCATGAGTGAATACGACGTCATCATCGTGGGATCGGGCGCGGCCGGGCTGACCGCCGCGATCGCGCTTGCCGACCATTGCAAGGTCCTCGTCCTCGCCAAGGGCGAGCTCACCGGCGGATCGACCGCCTGGGCGCAGGGCGGCATCGCCGCGGTGCTCGACGCGGGCGACACGTTCGAAAATCATATCGACGACACGATGGTCGCGGGCGCGGGGCTCAACCGCCGCGAGACGGTCGAGTTCGTCGTCGAGAATGCGCCGCATGCGATTCTGCGGCTGATCGAAATGGGCGTGCCCTTCAACAAGGAAGCAGAGGCGTTGCACCTCACCCGCGAGGGCGGCCATTCCCACCGCCGCATCGTGCATGTCGACGATGCGACCGGTTGGGCGGTGCAGGCGGCGCTCTTGAAGACCGCCGAGGCGCATCCGAACATCACCTTGCTTCCCGGACAGGCGTGCATCGACCTGATCACCGGGCGGCACGAGGAGCGCTATTCGGGCTCGGGCCGCGTGTGGGGCGTCTATGCGCTCGACGAGAAGAGCGGCACGGTTCACGCGCATGTCGGCCGCGCGACGATCCTCGCGAGCGGCGGGGCGGGGCGCGTCTATCAATTCTCGACGGCGCCGCGCGGCGCGACCGGGGACGGCATCGCGATGGCGTGGCGCGCGGGCTGCCGCGTCTCGAACATGGAGATGATGCAGTTCCACCCGACCTGCCTCTACAATCTCGACGTCAAGAATTTCCTGATCACCGAGGCGGTGCGCGGCGAGGGCGGCATATTGAAGCACCCCGTCACCGGGTACCGCTATATGCCCGATTATGACGCGCGGGCCGAGCTGGCCCCGCGCGATGTCGTGGCGCGCGCGAACGACGACCAGATCAAGCGCTTCGGGCTCGATTATGTCCATCTCGACATCAGCCACCTCGACCCCGATTTCGTCGCCGGGCATTTCCCCAACATCTACGACAAGCTGCTGACGCTCGGCATCGACATGACCAAGCAGCCGATTCCGGTGGTGCCCGCGCAGCATTATACCTGCGGCGGCATCCTGATCGACCTCGCCGGCCGTACCGATCTGCCCGGTCTCTACGCCGCGGGCGAATGCACCGAGAGCGGGCTGCACGGCG
This sequence comes from Sphingopyxis sp. H050, assembly GCF_001468265.1. Lineage (GTDB taxonomy): Bacteria > Pseudomonadota > Alphaproteobacteria > Sphingomonadales > Sphingomonadaceae > Sphingopyxis. The sequence goes on from NZ_LNRZ01000003.1 coordinate 208,856, forward strand.
CGAACCGCCTCGCGTCGAACAGCCTGCTCGAATGCTTCGTCTTCGGCGAGGCGGCGGCAAAGGACATCATCGCGCGCTGGGACCAGCTCGAACCGCCGCCCGCGATCCGCGCGTGGGACGAAAGCCGGGTGACCGACTCCGACGAAGAGGTGATCATCAAGCAGAACTGGACCGAAATCCGCCGCTTCATGTGGAATTATGTCGGCATCGTGCGTACGACCAAAAGGCTGGAACGCGCGCAGCACCGCATCCGCCTGCTGACCGGCGAGGTCGAGGATTATTACGGCCATTTCCGCGTCACGACCGACCTGATCGAGCTCCGCAACCTCCTCCAATGCGCCGACCTGATCGTGAAGAGCGCGCTGCACCGCAAGGAAAGCCGCGGGCTGCACTATACGCTCGACTATCCGGCGCTGTTGCCGGAGGCGGTCGATACGGTGCTGGTGCCGTGAGGTTGGTAAATAAGAATATCTCACGCAAAGGCGCAAAGGCGCGAAGAAGGGGTGAGCGTTGGATATTGAGGGTTTGGCGAGCATCGTCGTCGATTGCGGATTTCACCTTCACAAGAACCTGGGGCCGGGGCTTCTGGAATCGGTTTATGAAGCGATATTGTCTGATCAATTGACGCGGCGCGGCCTGCTCGTTGAGAGACAGGCCCCCATTCCTATTCGATACGATGGAGTGGAATTGCCAGAAGGCTTTCGCGCCGATTTGCTCATCGAAAAATGCCTGTTGATCGAGCTGAAATCCGTCGAGCGGCTTTCGCCGCTCCACGGCAAGCAGGTTTTGACCTATCTGCGTCTATTGAATTTGCCCCTTGGGCTATTGATTAATTTCGGCGGCGAAACTTTTAAAGAAGGCGTTCGTCGCATCGCCAACAACCATCGTGGCTAAGGTCTTCTTCTTTGCGCCTTCGCGCCTTTGCGTGAGACATTCTTCCTAACCGCCCACGCCCAAAAGCCGTCCGACGAAGATCAGCACGATCGCGCCGATGACCGACGCCAGGCAGCCCGCGCGGTGGAATTCGCCGCGGACGCCGCGTGTCGTTACCAGCCCGGCAAGCAGCGAGCCGCCGATGCCGAGCAGGATCGTCGCGATCCAGCCCATCTGCACCGCGCCGGGATAGAAGAAGCGCGCGAGCGCGCCGATGATCAGGCCCGAAAGAATCGCGCCGAGAATGTTGATCATGTGTTGAATCCTTCGTTCAAAAAGCGTTCGGCCAAGGCGGCGTGGAGGGCGGCGCCGCGCGCCATCACCTTTTCGTCGAGCACCATATGGTTGCTGTGCAGGCCGCAGCATTGGCGCCAGTCGCTGCCCGCCTCGCTCGCGCCGAGCCAGAACATTGCGCCGGGAACTTTTTCGAGCACATAGGAGAAATCCTCGGCGCCCATCACCGGATTGTCCATCGTCAGCCAAGCCTCTTCGCCGAAGGTCTCCTCGACGACCGCCTGGCCGAAAGCGACCGCGCGAGCATCGCAGATGGTGACGGGGAAGCCCTCGTCGATCTGCACCTCGGCGGTGCAGCCGTGCGCCTCGGCGATCGCGGGGGCGAGGCGCTTCAATTCGCGCGCGACCATCGCGCGGCGTTCGGGCGACAGGGTGCGGATCGTGCCGAGCATCTCGGCGGTCTCGGGGATGATATTGTTCGTCGTCCCCGCGGCGATCTTGGCGATGGTGACCACGGCGGGATCGAAGACCGAGATGCGGCGCGTCACCATCGTCTGAATCGCGGTGACGATCGCGCAGGCGACGGGGATCGGATCGACGGCGTCATGCGGCATCGACGCATGACCGCCGGCACCCTTGACCGTGATCGAGAGAACATCGGATGACGCGAGCAGCGGCCCCGCGCGCCCCGCAAAAATCCCGTGCGGCGCGTTGGGCATGACGTGGAGCGCGAAGGCCGCATCGGGCAGCGGGTCGATGATCCCGTCACCCAGCATGAAGCGCGCGCCGTGATGGCCCTCCTCGCCCGGCTGAAACATGAAGATCACCGTACCGGGCAGGCGGTCGCGGGCGGCGCACAGCAGCTTCGCTGCGCCGACGAGCATCGCGACATGCGTGTCGTGCCCGCACGCGTGCATCGCCCCGCTGATCTCCGAGGAGAAATCGAGCCCGGTTTCCTCGAGCAAAGGCAGCGCGTCCATATCGCCGCGCAGCAGCACGGTGCGCCCGTTCGCGGGGCCGCGGAGGATTGCGACGAGCCCGGTCGTCGACGGCCCCTCGCGAAACTCGAGCGGCAGGCCGGCAAGGGCGGCCTTGATCTTCGCCAGCGTCCTGGGGTTCTGCAGGCCAAGCTCGGGCTCGCGGTGGATGGCGCGGCGAAGGTCGACGAGGTCGGGGAGGAGGGTTTCGGCCTCGGCGGGCCAGCTTCGGGCGATCTCGTTCACTTCTTTCCTCCAAACAATTGCCGCCCCGCCAGATCGAGCATGATTTCCTCGCTGCCGCCGCCGATCGCGTTGACGCGGACTTCGCGGTAGATCCGCTCGACCTTGCTGCCGGTGATGTAGCTCGCGCCGCCGAGGATTTGGGCGGCTTCGCGCGCGACGGCTTCCAGCATGCGCGTCGCCTGCACCTTCAGCATCGCGAAGTCGGCGGGGCGGTCCTTGCCCTCTTTCACCTGCCAGGCGCAGAGGTCGACCCAGGCCTGCGTTGCCTCGATCTGGCGTTCCATGTCGGCGAGTTTGATGCGGATCGACTGGTGGCCGACGAGCGGCTGGCCGAACGTCTCGCGCTGCTGTGCCCATGCGGCGGCCTCGGCCATCGCGACGCGGGCGTAGGCGCAGCAGCCCATCGCCATGCCGAGCCGCTCGCTGTTGAAATTGCGCATGATGCCGATGAAGCCGGCGTTTTCCTGGCCGATCAGATTTTCGGCGGGGACGCGGACGCCCTCGAAATGGATCGCGGCGGTGTCGCTGCAGCGCCAGCCCATCTTGTCGAGCCGCGTCCGCTCGACGCCGGGACTGTCCATGTCGATCAGCAGCAGCGAGATGCCCGCCGCGCCGGGGCCGCCGGTGCGGACGGCGCAGGTCAGCCAGTCGGCGCGCATGCCGCTGGTGATGAACATCTTGCCGCCGTTGACCACGTAGGAGTCGCCGTCGCGGACGGCCGTCGTCTTGAGGTTGGCGACATCGCTGCCGCCGCTCGCCTCGGTGATGCCGAGGGCGATGATCTTGTCGCCCGCCAATACTGGTGGCGCGATGCGCTGTTTCAGCTCGTCGGAACCCAGCGCGAGGATGGGGGGCAGGCCGATGCCGTGCGTCATCAGCGACGCGCCGAGCCCGCCCGCGCCGACCGCGGCGAGTTCCTCGGTCAGCACGAGGCCGTGGAAATTGTCGAAGCCCTCGCTGTGCCCGCCATATTGCTCGGGATAGCGCAGGCCAAGGATACCCGCCTCGGCAGCTTTCTTGTGCAGCGCGCGCGGAAGTTCGCCCTCGGCCTCCCAGCGGTCGATATGCGGCGCGATCTCGCGGGTGACGAAGCGGCGGACGCTTTGCGCCAGCGCTTCGTGGGTTTCGTCATAATAAGGCGAGCGCGCGCGCCAGTCGTCGAAGGCTGTCATGCGAGCGATGCTGCGCGGCGTTGACGGGAACGTCAAGCGGGGCTTGCGCTGCGGCAACAAGCACTTAAGGTCGCGCGCCATGAACAAGCCCACCCTGCTCGCCGGCCTCGCCGCCTTCGCCCTTATTTCCACCCCCGCGCTGGCCCAGAAGACGCCCGAAGCGGTCGCCGAGGCGGCGCTCAAGAAGGCGCCCATCTTCGACGGGCATAACGACGTGCCGTGGGAGCTGCGGGGCAGCGTCGGCAATGTCATCAACGCCTTCGACTTCAACGACACCACCAAAGCCAAGCCCGACGGAAGTGTGATGCACACCGACATCCAGCGCCTGCGCAAGGGGCATGTCGGGGCGCAATTCTGGTCGGTCTATGTGCCGTCGAACACCAACGAGCAGCAGGCGGTGCAGCAGACGATCGAGCAGATCGACGTCGCGAAAAGGCTGATCGCGCGTTATCCGAACGATCTCGGCTTGGCGTCGACCTCGGCCGAACTCGAACGGCAGATGAAGGCTGGGAAGGTCGCCGGCATGCTGGGCGCCGAGGGCGGCCAGTCGATCGGCTCGTCGCTCGCGGTGCTGCGCGAGCTTTACGGCATGGGCGTGCGCTATATGACCCTGACGCACAGCAAGAACACGCCGTGGGCCGATAGCGCGACCGATGCGCCGAAATATGACGGGCTCACCGATTTCGGGCGGCAGGTGGTGCAGGAAATGAACCGCCTCGGCATGATCGTGGACCTCAGCCACGTCAGCGAAGCGACGATGAAGGATGCGCTGGAGGTGTCGAAGGCGCCGGTGATGTTCAGCCACTCGGGCGTGCGCGCGGTCAACGACCATCCGCGCAACGTCCCCGACAGCGTGCTGCCCGCGGTGAAGGCCAATGGCGGCGTCGTGATGGTCGTGCTCTATGCCGCCTTCCTCGATCCCAAGCTGCGCGCGCATGGCCTGTCGCGCACCGCCGAAAAGGCGCGGCTCGAGGCGCTGTATGTCGGCAATCCCGATGCGGCGACCGCGGCGCTGAAGGCATGGGACGCGGCGAACCCCGCGCCGCAGACGCCGATCGGGATCGCGGCCGACCATATCGACCATCTGAAGAAGACGATCGGGATCGACCATATCGGGATCGGCGGCGATTATGACGGGATGGACGCGACCCCGGTCGGGCTGGAGGATGTCGCCGGCTATCCGCGCCTGTTCGCCGAACTCGCGCGGCGCGGCTATACGCAGGCCGAGCTCGAGAAGATTTCGAGCGGCAACATGATCCGCGTCCTGAAGGCGGTCGAGGCCTATGCCGCGAGCCGGAAGGGCCAGCCGCCGATCGAAACGCCGGTCGCGAAATAAAGATCAGGAGCGGCGGCGAAACGGCCAGTCGGTCGCGCCGCTGGCCCACAGCGCCCACCAGATGATGACCGGTTGCAGCGCAAGCCGCGGGCCGTGATACCACCAGCTCAGCGTCTCGCCGTCGATGGCGACATTCGCGAGCGCATGGTGGACGTTGGCCGGCCAGACGCAGAGCGCATAGAGCGCCAGGCCCCAGCCCGCCGCCTTGCGCAGGCGCGGGATCATCAGCCCGGCGGCGCCCGCCAGTTCGGCGATGCCGGTCGCCGTCACGACCAGTTCGGGTTGCGGCACCCACGGCGGGGTGATCGCGACGAAGGGCGCCGGCGTCACGAGGTGGCGATAGCCCGCATAGCCATAGGCGAGCGCCAGCAACCAGCGCAGCGCCGTCCGAATGCCTGACGGGTCCAGGCTCACCGCCCGATCGCGGCGAGCATCGCCTCCACGCTGGTGAATTTCTCGCGCGGACGCCCGTCGAGCGCGGCGGCGACCTCGGCCGCCTCGATCCTGCGCCAGTCGCGGAAGGTGACGGGCGTCACGTCGCGGCTGGCGAGCAGCGCGTCGAGTCCCGCCCGGCCTTCCTTCGCGGCCCCGCGCCCGATGTCGTCGAGCACCAGCTCGGCGATCCGCGCGCCGTCGGGCTTGTTCGTTCCGATCGTCCCCGACGGCCCGCGCCGCGCCCATCCGACCGCATAGAGGCCGGGCAGGATCCGCCCTTCGTCGCTCGCGAAGCGGCCGCGGCCGTGCTCATAGGGCACGCCGGGAATCGGCGGCGTCTGATAGCCGATGCAGCTGATAACGAGGCCCGCGTCGATGGCATAGGTCTCGCCGGTGCCGTGGCTGCGCAGATCGGCATCGAGCGTCGTGCGCTCGACGATCACGCGCTGCACCCTTCCGTCACCCTCCAGTCCGACCGGCATCGCGAAGAAGTCGAAGTCGATCGTCACCGGTTTGGCGACCGGGTTCGCCGCAAACTGGCGAAGGTGCGTCACCGACTTGCGCATGCCGGGTTCGAGCATCGCGTCGTCGCCCGCGTCGGGCAGGTCGGCGGGGTCGACGCGCGGGCTGGCGCGTTCCAGATGGCCGAGCTCGCCGAGTTCTTTCGGGGTCATCGCGATCTGGTGCGGACCGCGGCGGCCGAGGATGTGGATATGGCGGACAGCGCTTTCCGCGAGCGCATCGCGGGCGTGCGACACGATGTCGCTGCCGGCGAATTCGGCCGGCGTCTTGGCAAGGATGCGCGCGACGTCGAGCGCGACATTGCCGTTGCCGATCACTGCGACGCCGGGGGCGTCCAGCGGCGGGTTCAGTCCGGAGAAATCGGGATGGCCGTTGTACCAGCCGACGAATGCGGCGCTGCCGATCACGCCGGGCAGATCGGCGCCGGGAATGTCGAGGGGCCGGTCGTTGGGTGCGCCGGTCGCGAGCACCACCGCGTCGTAGAGCCCGGTCAGTTCGTCGATGCTGACGTCGGCGCCGACCGAGACGTGGCCGACAAAGCGGACATTGTCGGCAAGCGCGACGCCCTCATAGCGGCGCGACACGGCCTTGATCGACTGGTGATCGGGGGCGACGCCGGTGCGGATCAGGCCATAGGGAACGGGCAGCCGGTCGATGACGTCGATCGCGATATCCTCGGCCTTTTGCAGCGTTTCGGCCGTATAATATCCCGCCGGGCCTGACCCGACGATCGCGACATGACGCATCAGCCAACCTCCTTCGGGGTCCCTGCGCCGGGGCGCGGCCCCTTTTGTTATGGCCTGATGCTAGCGGCGAAATGGAGGAGAGCAAGCGGACTGTTGCGCCGCGTCGCAGCAGCCTTGACAGCGCGCCCGCGCAATCATATTGCGCCCGCCTCTTTGCCCCGTCGTCTAATGGTAAGACTACGGATTCTGATTCCGTCTATCGAGGTTCGAATCCTCGCGGGGCATCCACCTCTTCCGAAAACAGCCATAAGATGCGTTCGCCTTGCGGATTGGGCCGTGCGCGCCCTCTGTCCGCCGCACTGCGCGCGGCCAGTCGTGGCTTTCGCCCCTTTCGCCGTGGCGTCACTTGTCAATCTTATCGGTTGAATTATCTTGCCCGCTGCGGGACGGATAGCCCGCCGACCGAATCACCCGCCGATCGTCCCAAGGAGAGAGTGGATGGCCAGCCTTGCCCAGAGCCCCGACATTTTTGACGCCGCGCGCGCGCTCGGCGTCGTCATCCTGCCGGCGACACCGACCATCGGCGCGGAAATCAGCGGGCTCGATCTCGACCGGCCGTTGACGCCCGAGGAGGGCGAGCTGCTGCGCGCGGCCTGGCTGCGTTTCAAGGTCGTCTTCTTTCGCGATCAGGACATCAGCCACGAAAGCCACGTCCGGCTCGGCCGCTTTTTCGGCGAACTCGAAGGCCATCCGGTCATCCCCTCGGTCGAGGGCTATCCGGAGATTTTGCGCATCGAGGGCGTCGAGGGCGTTCAGCTGACCGGCGACACGCTGGGCGCTTTTCAGGCCTATAACAAATGGCACACCGACGTGACCTTCCGCGAGCGGCCGTCGATCGCATCGATCCTGCGCGCCCGCCACCTGCCGCCGCTGGGCGGCGATACGATGTGGGCCGACGCGGCCGCGGCTTATGCCGGGCTGCCGCAGGCGGTTAAGGACCGGATTGAGGGGCTGGAGGCCGAGCATGACATCGTCCGCAGCTTCGGCGGGCTGGTGAGCGAGGAAAAGAAGGCGCAGCTCGCGCGCGACTTCCCGCCGGTGCGCCACCCGGTCGTGCGCACGCATCCCGAGACGGGCGAGAAGGTTCTCTACGTCAATTACACCTTCACGACGCGCATCCTGGGCCTGCCCGAGGAAGAGAGCGACAGCCTGCTGCGCTTGCTGTTCGACCGGATCAAGGTGCCCGAATATCAGGTGCGTTTTCGCTGGACCCCGAACGCGATCGGCATCTGGGACAATCGCTCGACCCAGCATTATGCGGTGGGCGACTATTGGCCCGAATATCGCGCGCTCGAACGCGTGACCGTGTCGGGCGATATCGTCACCCGATGACCTTCGTCGCCACCCAGCTCCTCTCGCCGCGGCCGCGCTTTCGCACGGCGACGCGCGTCGCGATCGTCGGTGCGGGCTTTTCGGGGACGATGCTGGCGCTGAATTTGCTCGAGCAGGCCGATGTCGAGGTGCTGCTGATCGAGCGCGACCGCCAGCGCATGGGCGCCGGGGTCGCGTACAGCAGCAGCGAAAGCGCGCACCTGCTCAACGTTCGCGCGGGCAATATGAGCGCCTTTGCCGACAAGCCCGATCATTTCTGCGACTGGCTGGCGGCGCGCGGGCTCGGCTGCGATGCGGCGTTCGTGACGCGCGCGACCTATGGCCGCTACCTGCGCGAGGCGCTGGCGGGCGCGATGGAAAAATATGGCCGGCGCCTGAAGCTGGTCGATGACGAAGTGCTCGATATTGCGGAGCGCGGCGGGCAGGTGACGCTCGGCCTGGTCAACGGCGGGCTGATCGAGGCCGACCGCGCGGTGCTGGCGATCGGCAATCTGCCGCCGCACGATCCGCCCGCGATCGCGGGCGCGCACCTGCCGTCGCACCGCTACATCGGCGATCCCTGGGCCAGCGCCTTTGAGGAGGGGCTGGAGAAGGACGCGCCGGTGCTGGTAATCGGCACCGGGCTGACGGCGGTCGACGTGATATTGCGGCTGGTGACGCATGGCCATGAAGGGCCGATCACCGCGCTGTCGCGCCGCGGTCTTCGCCCGCACCGCCATATCGACGGCCTTCGCCCGAAGCCGATCCTCGCCAAGCCGGCACCCGAATTGTCCGAACTGGTCGCGTGGGGGCGCGCCGAATCGCGAGTCCGGGATTGGCGGCTGGTCGTCGATTCGATCCGCCCGATCACGCAGATGATGTGGGCGTCCGCCGATGCCGAAAAGCGCGCGCGCTTCCTGCGCCATCTGCGGCCTTTCTGGGACGTGCATCGCCACCGGCTCGCGCCCGAGGTCGCCGACCGGATCGACGCCCTCGTGGCATCGGGGCAGCTCGATTTTCGCGCCGGCAAGATCGCCGATGTGGCCGTCGAGCCCGATGCGCTTGCCGTCTCGTGGCGTCCGCGCGGCGGCGACGAACCGGTCGTCACGCGCGCGGCGCGGATGATCAATTGCACCGGGCCGCAGGGCGACCTGCTGCGCTCGACCGATCCGCTGGTGAAGCGGATGCTGAGCGCCAAACGCATCCGGCCCGACGCTCTGCGGCTGGGCCTCGACATCGACCGCGACGGGCATGTCGTCGACGCGAAGGGCCAGCCGTCGGAGCATATCCTGGCGATCGGGCCGATGACGCGCGGCGACCTGTGGGAGGTCGTCGCGGTGCCCGACATCCGCATCCAGGTGAGCGCACTCGCGCGGCGCCTGGTCAACGCGCACTGGACGGGCGGCGAGGGGCTCTAGGCCCTCCCGACCGGAAAATTTCTCGCCCCCCTGCATCCACCGGCACCGCTGGCGCCGTCTAGTCTGTGATCGGCGCTTGCGCCGGTCCGGCGGCGACTCCGCGCGCATCCTCGTCCCTTTCCCCGTTTGGGGCCGACGATGCGCCTTGCCGGGGGTCGCCGCCTGTGGTTTCACCATGCCGTCCGGCATGAAGGGAGGAAGAACATGACCTATTTGCTTGCCGCGACCGCTGCCGCGGCTGCCGCGCCCGCCGCTGCGGCGCCGGTGACGACGGTCACCGTCCCTGTCGAACCGGGTCAGGCGATCAGCCCCGCCGATGTCGCGGCCTATATCGATCCGCGCGATATCGCGTCGTTCATGCCGCCGCCGCCGCCGACCACCGAGCTGGTCGCGGTCAGCGACAGCTTCTTCCGCCTCATGGAAAATATCACCATGGTCGCGCTGTTCGTGATCGGCTTTTTCCTGCTCGCCCGGCTGCTCCACGCGTGGATGCTGCACCGCTCGATCCGCCGCGCGCTCGAGGCCAAGTCCGACGCGGCGCTGCCGATGATCGACAAGCTCAACAAGCCCTATGAGCATCTGGGCTTTGGCACGCGGCAGGGCGATGCGCCGGGCGACGATCGCAACGGTCTCGTGCTGATCGCGATCGGACTGGCGATGGCGGGCTTCGGGCTGATCCAGGGGCATGAGCAGCTGATCCGCCTGTCGGCCGGCGCCGCGCTGTTCCCCGCCTTCGTCGGCGGCGCGCTGCTCTATCGCCGCCGCATCGCGCGCGCCGCGGCGGGCGGGGAGCATAACGCTGCGTGACGACGAGGACCTTCTCCTCAACCAGCGCGTTGCCGGGGGAGATCGCGCCGCCTTCCAGCTCCTCGTGCTGCGGCACGAGGGGCGGCTGCGCGCCTTTTTGTCGCGCGTCGCGGGCAGCGACGGCGACGACCTGGCGCAGGAGGCGTTCGTTCGCGCCTGGCAGCGCGCGGGCGATTATCGCGGGCAGGGTAGCTATGCCGCCTGGCTTGCCGGGATCGGCTGGCGATTGTTCCTCGACCAGCGGCGCACCGCGCGGCGACGCGAGGGGCTGGCGGCGAACGAGGATAGCCCGACGTCGAGCGATCCGCGGCCTGCGAGCGACGCCGCGCTCGATGCCGAGCGGCTGCTTGCCGGACTCACGCCGCAGGAGCGCGCTGCGCTCACGCTCTGCTTCGGCCATGGCTGGTCGCACGGCGAGGCGGCGGCGATCATGGGGGTGCCGCTCGGCACGCTCAAATCGCTGGTCTTGCGCGGGCGCGCGAAGGCGCAGAAGATGATCGGCGAAGGAGGCGGGTCATGACGCAGTCCGACGACAATCTCGACGCGATGCTGGGCGCGCTGCTGGCGCCGCCCGAGCGGCCGGGCGACCGGGCCTTTCTGTCGCGCGTTGACCATCGGATCGAGGCCGAGGCCGCGCTGATGCGCGCCGAGCGCCGCTTCTGGAAGAGTTTCGGTTTCGAGGCGCTGGCGATCGGCGCGCTGCTCGCGGCGCTGTGGCTGCTGTCGTCGTCCGAGCTGCTCGCGCCGCTCGCGGGGCCCGCGCACTGGGGCCTTGCGCCGCCGCTGCTGCTGATCCTCGCGCTGTGGTTCGCGGGGACGCAGCGGCTGCGGCGGCTATAGGCAGGCTCAGGCGTCGTCGCCCTCTTCGGTCGCCGGGATCGCGCGGCGGCGGCTCGGCTTTTCGGCGACGGGGATGTCGGCCGGGACGGGCGCGGCCGCGGCGCCCTTGACCAGCGCGTCGAGCGAGCCGCCGTCAAAGCCCAGTTCCTTCATCAGGCTGTCGATCACCGGCGCCTGCGCGCGATAGGCGAGCGCCGCCGATACCGCGCTGTTGGCTAGGTTGCCGCCGCCCGCATCGCCGCCGCCAGCGCCCGCGCCGCCGCCCTGCTGGCCGAGCCCGTCGACCTGGACGATCTTGATCGAATCGATCGCTTCCATCGGCTTTGCAGCTTCCCGGACGACTTCCGGCAGCACCTTCAGCAGCGCCATCTTGGTCTGGAGCGAAATCTGGCTGGACGAGAGGATGTTGGCGGCCTCGTTGATCGCGCGCTGGCCCGCTGCCTCGACCTCGAAGCGCACGCGCGCGGCCTCGGCGCGCAGCTTCTCGGCCTCGGCTTCGCCCTCAGCCTCGAGCCGCAGCGCAGCGGCGCGGTTCGCGGCGGCTTCCTTCTCGGCCTCGGCCTGCACCTTGACCGAAATCGCCTGCCGCTCGGCTTCTTTTGCGGCTTCGATCAGCTCGATGCGCTTCGAGCGCTCGGCGATCTCGGTTTCGCGCGCGGTCGAGACCTGCTCCTCGGCCGCCACGGCGACGGCGCGCGCTGCGTCGGCTTCGCCGCGCGCCTGGCTTTCCTCGCGGCTCTTGTTCTGGATCAGGATCTGCTGCTCCTGCCGCGCAAGCTCGATCGCCTGTTCCTGCGCGATGCGCGCTTCCTCGATGGCGCGGTCGGCCTCGATCTGCTTGGCATCGACCAGCTGCTTGGCCTGGATGCGCGCGTTTTCCGCCTCCTGACTGCGCTGCGCCTGTTCGCGCGCGACCTCGGCGGCCTGTTCGGCACGGCGGATCTCGATCTCGCGTTCCTGGCTCAGCTTCGCGAACTCGTTGTCGCGCGAGATTTCGAAGCTGCGCTTGTCGGCTTCGAGATTCTTCGTCTCGATCTGGACGCGGGTATCCTGTTCGATGTCGTTGCGCGCTTTCTTGCGCAGCTCGATCTGCTCGGTGAGCTTGGTCAGGCCCTCGGCATCGAACGCGTTATTGGCGTTGAAATGTTCGATCGAGGTCTGGTCGAGGCCGGTCAGCGACACCGATTCGAGCTCGAGGCCGTTCATCGCGAGGTCGTTCGAGCTGACCTGCTGCACCTTCTGGACAAAGTCTGCGCGCTGTTCGTGCAGCTGGTTCATCGTCATGCCCGCGGCGACCGAGCGCAGCGCGTCGACGAACTTGCCCTCGACCAGATCCTTCAGCGCCTCGGGGTTCATCGTGCGCAGGCCCAAGGTCTGCGCCGCCATGGCGATGGCGCCGCCATCGGGACGGACGCGGACATAAAATTCGGCCTTCACGTCGATGCGCAGCCGGTCGAGCGTGATCAGCGCGTCGGTATTCTTGCGCTCGACCGCAAGCCGGACGGTGTTCATGTTGACCGGCATCGTCTCGTGCAGCACCGGCAGCACCAGCGCGCCGCCGTTCATCACGACGCGCTCGCCGCGAAAGCCGGTGCGGACGAAGGCGATTTCCTTGGTCGCGCGGCGATAGAGCCGCGTGATGATGAGCCCCAGAATGAGCAGGACTGCAAAGCCGATCCCGGCGTAAATAGCGATTTCGATCATGGACCCTGTGTAACCCCCGATTCGCGCTTCCAGAAATGGAACGCCCAGGCGGGGATATTAGGATCAGTCGAGCCGCGGTAAATAGAAATCGCCCTTCGAATAGCCCTTGAACAATTCGCCTTCGCGTTTGACCAGCAATAGTTTTTCGCCGGTCTGGAAAGACTGATCGGGACTGTCGGGTTCGACCATGATCTGGTGCATTTGTCCGTGGTGATCGGTCACCGTGGCGCGCGCCGGATGGCCTTCGCGCGCGGTGCCGATGCTGATTTCGGCATAGAGACCGATCAACTCGTCGCGGTCGATCGCGGTGGTCTCCAGGCTCGGAAAAATCCGCCCGACGAGGCGCGCCGCAACGCCGGTCGGCGGCAGGGCGGCGACGGCGGCAAGCGGGACCATCAGCAGGTTCGATCCGGGGCCACCGGTAAGGCCGGTCACCAGCTGCTGGAGCCCGAGCCCGAGAGCGCCGAACAGGGCGAGGAACAGCACGAGCCACATCAGGAAGGGGACGCGCCCGATGCCGGCCCAGGCAAGCAGCGCATCGGCAACGCCCGCGTCGCCGTCGGCATCGATATCCATGCCGTCGATGTCGCCGAACAGCCCCGTCGCCTGCACCGCGCCGATCAGCAGCATCAACAGCAGCGCGGCGCTGAAGACGACATTTTCGGACGCGAGCAGTTGATCGAACATCGACGTCTTGTGGCGGTGGGGGGCACGCTTGGCAAGCGGGTGCTAGGGTCCTGACCCTAGGGCCGGTCGCCCTGCAGCGGCTCCTCGCCCTCGAGGCCCTGATATTTGAGCTGGAGGTAACGTTCGCGCGTCGCCAGCTTGTCGAGTTCGCCTGCGGCCAGGCTGCGCGCGGCGTCGCCGATCTCGCGTTCGAGCATCGTGAGGCCGCCGACGAGCGTTTCGTCGGGGGTGCGGCCGGCGTGGGCTTCCTTGCGCAGCCCGGCAGGAATGCGCTGATAGCCCGCGACGAGTTCGGGCAGGTCTTCGCCGACGAGTTTGCGGATGTTCGCCGCCGCCGGGCTCGACGCATCGAGCGTCTGGAGCTGCGGCGCGAGCAGGTCGAGCTGGACGCCGATGCCGTCGACGAGCTGGCGTGCAGGCGCGGGAAGCGCCGGGCGCTGCGCCTCGAGCCAGATTTCGGTGCGGCCGGCGAGCTGCTTGAGGTCGGCCTTGGGCAGATCCTGCTGGCGCGGCTCGGGGAAGGGCGAGCGGCCGAACAGCACCGCGACGCCGATCAGCAGCACGAACAGCGCGAGGAGGCCGATGAAGCCCAAAGGCTGGATCAGCGCGCCGAACAGCGCGGCGCCGATCAGCACGATCCCGCCCGCGACGAGGACGCGGCCGAGCTTTTTGTAGAGGTGCTGGCGGCGCAGCGCGACGCTCTTGGTGCCGATCGGACGCCGCCGCTCGCGCGACCGTTCGATCGCCGACGCGGCCGAAATCCGGATCTGGTCGACTTCGCTCATCGTCATGATCCGCCTCAGCCTTCGAGCGCGGCGAGCGGGCTGTCGGCACCGCCGACGCTCGCTTGCGCCTGGCTCGCCCCTTCGGCGCGCGCGATATAGCCCTTCGACTTGGCGACCTCGCCCTCGAGCGTGGTCACGGTCGTCTTCATCGTGTCGAGCGCCTTGATCTTGAAGGTGTCGATCGCGTCCATCGTGTCGTAGATATTCTGGAAGGCGCGCTGCAGCGTCTCCATCGGGATGGTGCTCGACGCCGCCTGCTCGTGGATGCGCGCGCTATTGTCCTTCAGCATCTTCGACGTGCCGTCGATGATGTTCGCGGTCGTGGTGTTGAGCGCGGTGATCTGTTCGAGGACGAGCTTCTGGTTTGTCATCGCCTGCGCAACGGTGATCGCGGTCTTGAGCGCGCCGACGGTGGTGGTGGAGGCGCGGTCGACGCCCTTCACCAGCTCGACATTGTTCTTCTTGACGAGATCGAGCGCGAGATAGCCCTGCACCGTCACCGCCATCTGGGTCAGCAGGTCCTGCGTCCGCTGGCGGGCGTAGAAGAGGGCATTTTCGCGGATCACCTTGGCCTTGGCGGGATCGACGCCGTCGAGTTCGGTCGCTTTCGCCTCGAGCCGCGCGTCGAGGGTATTCGAGATGTGGATCATCTGCTCGAGCTTGCCCATCGATTCCCACATCTTGCGGCGCTCGACGTCGATGGCGGCATTGTCCATCAGCAGCTCGTCCTTGCCGTTCGACAAGGCGGTCAGGATGCCGCCGATGTGCGTCTGGGCGCTGCGATACTGCGCGAAATAATTGTTGATCTTGCTGCCGAAGATCTTGTCGAAAAATCCGCGTTTGCTGAGCAGCTTGCCGTTCGCCGACGGGTCGAGCCGTTCGACCGTGGTGCGCAGTTCGATGAGGCTCTGGCCGATGTCGGTGTCGCGATCCATCGCGCGGATCGGGCGGTCGAGGAAACGGTTGCTGTGGCTCGCCGCCTCCAGCATTTCCTTGCGGCCCATATTGGTGATCTGGTCGACGCGCTTGCCGAATTCGGGCGAATTCTCGTCCTGCGCGACGAGGTCGTCGATGAAGCTGTCGACGCGTTCCTCCAGCTTCGATTTCTGGTCGGTCGACAAGGGCACCAGCCCCGCGGCTTTCTCGGGGGTCACGGCGGGCACAGGTTCGGGCGGCGTCAGCGTCAGTTCCTCGGTAGCGGTGGCCGTCACGGTCTCTTCGCTCATTCCATTTCCTTCCAACCCCAATGCCAATCGCTATATGGCATGCGAACCTGTGTTGTTCAAGCACTACACCTCGGCGTGGCGTGCGAGCCCCGGCGCGATCCAGGCCGAGATTATCAGCTGCGCCATATGATAGACGAGGATCGGGACCAGCACCATGCCGGCGGTCGCGGGCGGGAACAGCGTCGCGGCCAGCGGCGCGCCGACCGCGATGCTCTTTTGCGCGCCCGAGAAGAGGAGGGTGATCCGGTCGGGGCGGGTCAGGTGGAGCAGTCCGCCCAATATCCAGGCGCCGCCGAAGGATAGCGCGAGCAACATCGCGACCGCCGCGAACACGATCCCGATCTCGCGACCGTCGAGCAGGCCCCAGATGCCCGCGACGACCGCCGCCGAGAAGGCCACATAGACCGCGATGGCGATCGCAGTGCGATCCATGGCGGTCGCAAGGCCGCGGTGGGCGAGAACCCAGGGCCGCAGCCAGCGCTGGACGAGCTGACCGGCGATGAAGGGCAGGAGCAGGATCGAGACGATGCGCAATATCGCTTGCCCATGAATTTCGCCTTCGGCGCCCGCAAGCGCGGCAAAGAGCAGGGGCGAGGCGGCAACGCCGATCAGGTTGAGGAGGGCGGCCGCAACCACGCTCGCCGCGACATTGCCGCCGGCGAGACTCGATGCGGCGGTCGCCGACTGCACGGTCGATGGCAGGATGCCGAGAAAGAGAAAGCCGAGCGCGAGCGTCGCGGGAAGGAAAGGCGCGGTCGCGGCCTGCGCGCCGAGCCCGAGCAGCGCCATGGCGCCGAAGCAGAAGGCGAGCGCGCCGCCCTGCAGCTTCCACCCCAGGATGCCGTGCAGCACTTCGTCGCGCGGCAGGCGGACGCCGTTCAGGAAGAAGAGAAAGACGATCGCCGCGGTGGAAACGCCTTGCGCCACCGGCACCGCCGCGCCGCGCACCGGGAGCAGGCTGGCGACCAGGATCGTCGCGAGCAGCACGGGAACGAAGCGATCGGGAAAGATGCGGGCGAACATTGCCCCGAGCGATGGCGGCATGCTGCGGGGTTGGCAAGCCTCCCCATCCGTTCGCATCGAGCGACGCCGAGATGCCCCGCGCACAGATCGCAAGGTCGATGGGTGTCTCGACTTCGCTCGACACGAGCGGAAACGGGATTACACACCCGCCATGGCCGACATCCTGATCCTCGCCGCGCTGCCCGAAGAGGGCGATGCACTGTTTCCCGGCCAAGGCGCGCGCGAGGGCGGTTCCTTTGCCGTGCGCCGACTGGCGATCGGCCGCCATGCCCTGACCATCGCGACCTGCGGCCTCGGCAAGGTCAATGCCGCGCTCTGCGCCGGGATGTTCGGCGGCGAAGCCGAGGTGCTGCTGATGAGCGGCACCTGCGGATCGCTGGGCGCTGCGCCCGGCGCCTATTGGCTCGCCGAGGCGGTGCAGCATGACTATGGCGCGAACGAGCCCGGCCGGTTTCGCCGCTATCGCGCCGGCGACTGGCCGATCGGCGCGGCCGGGGAGGCGCATTTCACGGCGATGGCGGACCCGGGCCTCGGGCTGCCGCACGCGCGGATAGCGAGCGGCGACAGTTTCGTCGCCTGCCCCGACGCCGCGGCCGATCTGAAGAGCAATCTCGGCGCAACGCTCGTCGACATGGAAGTCGGTGCGCTCGCGCAGGTCGCGGCGCGGCTCGGCAAGCCCTGGGCCGCGATCAAGGCGGTGACCGACGAGGCGAACGGCGAGAGCGCCGGCGATTTCCACGCGAACCTCGTCCGCGCGGCGAACGTCGCGGCGCGCCAGATCGATCGGCTGGCGGCGATGCTCTAGACGCGTCGGCAATTTTGTTGCGATGCAGCACCGCTTCTGTTAGGGGCGCGGCGTTTCGCGGCGCTCTGCGTGCTGCCCCCTTCCATCAAGGTCCGTTTCCGCATGTCTCTGCGCAATATCGCCATTATCGCCCACGTCGATCATGGAAAAACCACTCTCGTCGACCAGCTGTTCCGTCAGTCGGGCACCTTCCGCGACAACCAGCGTATCGAAGAGCGCGCGATGGATTCGAACGATCTGGAAAAGGAACGCGGGATCACCATCCTCGCGAAGTGCACCTCGGTCGAATGGGGTGAGGGCGCCGAGCAGACGCGCATCAACATCGTCGATACCCCCGGACACGCCGACTTCGGCGGCGAGGTCGAGCGCATCCTGAGCATGGTCGACGGCGTCATCCTGCTCGTCGACGCGGCCGAAGGGCCGATGCCGCAGACCAAATTCGTCACCGGCAAGGCGCTCGCGCTGGGTCTCAAGCCCATCGTCGTCGTCAACAAGATCGACCGCAGCGACGCGCGCGCTTCGGAAGTGCTCGACGAAGTATTCGAGCTGTTCCTGGCGCTCGAAGCCAATGACGAGCAGCTTGATTTCCCGATCCTTTATGCCTCGGGCCGCGGCGGCTATGCCTCGGAAAGCCCCGACGCGCGCGAAGGCACGCTCGAGCCGCTGTTCAAGACGATCGTCAGCCATGTGCCGACCCCGGGCCTCGATGAAGACGCGCCCTTCACCTTCCTCGCGACGCTGCTCGACCGCGACAATTTCATCGGCCGCATCCTCACCGGCCGCGTCCAGTCGGGCACGGTCAAGGTCAACCAGCCGATCCACGCGCTCGACATGGACGGCAAGGTCATCGAGACCGGCCGCGCCTCGAAGCTGCTCGCGTTCCGCGGGCTCGACCGCGTGCCGGTCGAGGAAGCGCGCGCGGGCGATATCGTCGCGATCGCGGGCCTGACCAATGCGACCGTCGCGAACACCATCGCCGACACCAGCGTCAGCGAGCCGATCGCCGCGCAGCCGATCGATCCGCCGACGCTGTCGATGCGCTTTGCCGTGAACGACAGCCCGATGGCGGGCCGCGAGGGCAGCAAGGTGACGAGCCGCATGATCCGCGACCGCCTGCTGCGCGAAGCCGAAACCAATGTCGCGATCCGCATCACCGAAAGCGCCGACAAGGACAGCTTCGACGTCGCCGGCCGCGGCGAGCTTCAGCTTGGCGTGCTGATCGAGACGATGCGCCGCGAAGGCTTCGAGCTCGGCATCAGCCGCCCCAAGGTGCTGTACGGCGAAGACGAAAATGGCAAGCGCACCGAACCCTATGAGACCGTCGTCATCGACGTCGACGACGAACATTCGGGCACGGTCGTCGAGAAGATGCAGATCCGCAAGGCCGACCTCACCGACATGCGCCCGTCGGGCGGCGGCAAGACGCGCATCACCTTCAGCGGCCCGTCGCGCGGCCTGATCGGCTATCATGGCGAATTCCTGTCCGACACGCGCGGCACCGGGATCATGAACCGCCTGTTCGAGAAATACGGCCCGTACAAGGGCGTGATCGAGGGCCGCAAGAACGGCGTCCTGATCTCGAACGGCAATGGCGAAGCCGTCGCCTATGCGCTCGGCCCGCTCGAAGAGCGCGGCATCCTGTTCGTCTCGCCCGGCGAAGCGCTTTACGAGGGCATGATCATCGGCGAGAACGCCAAGCCCGACGACCTGGAAGTCAATCCGATGAAGTCGAAGCAGCTCACGAACTTCCGGTCTACGGGCAAGGACGATGCGATCCGCCTGACCCCGCCGCGCCGCATGACGCTCGAACAGGCGATTGCGTATATCGACGATGATGAAATGGTCGAAGTGACCCCGAAGAATATCCGCATCCGCAAGGCGCTGCTCGACCCGCACGAGCGGAAGAAGGCGTCGCGAAAAAAAGAGGCGGCGTAACTTCCAAAAAGATGCCGTGTGCCCCCGCGAAGGCGGGGGCCATCACCGGATGGTGCACAATCGCACCGGCAGGAGATGGATCCCCGCCTTCGCGGGGATACACAATCGAGCAAGGGTCGGTCTTGATCGAGAGGATGCGCCGTGAGCCGCCAGATCCTGTTCAACAAGCCCTTTGGCGTGCTGTCGCAATTCACCGACAAGAGCATGACCGCGAGCCCGGACGGCCCGCGCGCGACGCTGTCCGACTATATCGACGTGCCGGACGTCTATCCCGCCGGGCGGCTGGATCGGGATAGTGAAGGGCTGATGATCCTGACTGACGACGGCGCGCTGCAGGCGCGGATATCGTCGCCGAAGCACAAGACGCCCAAAACCTATCTGGCGCAGGTCGAGGGCGAGCCCGATGACGCCGCGCTGGAGGCGCTGCGCCGCGGCGTCATGCTGAACGACGGTCCGACGCGCCCCGCGACCGTGCGCCGCATCGACCCGCCCGAGCTGTGGGATCGCGACCCGCCGGTGCGCTACCGCAAGAGCGTGGCGGATAGCTGGATCGAACTCATCATCACCGAAGGCCGCAACCGCCAGGTGCGGCGGATGACCGCCGCGGTCGGCTATCCGACGCTGCGGCTGGTCCGCTGGCGGATCGGGGGGTGGGAGATCGGCGATCTGGGATTGGGGGAGTGGCGGGAGGTCGGGTGAAGGCCTTGTCCCGGCGCCCATCTTGCGAAACCGCCACTCGGCCCGCTGGCGATGAAGGGGCTTGCGCTACCCATCACATCCAATCATGATAGCGCTACCATAACGGAGCTTGGGAGAGCGCATGAACACCACGTCGGGAAGCCAGACCAATCTGGCGCTCATTTTTGCGATCGTCGCGGTCGCCACGATCGGCGGTTTGCTGTTCGGCTATGACAGCGGGGCGGTGAACGGGACGCAGGACGGCTTGCGGACGGCCTTCACGCTGGGCGAGGCGGGGCTGGGTTTTACGGTCGGATCGCTCCTTATCGGCTGCTTCATCGGCGCCTTTCTGGCCGGTACGCTCGCCGATGCGATCGGGCGGCGCAACGTCATGATCCTGTCGGCGATATTGTTCCTCGTCGGCGCGCTGATCCAGGGCTTTGCCCATGTCCAGGCGCTGTTCGTCGTCGCCCGGATCATGGGCGGGATGGCGGTCGGCGCCGCGAGCGTGCTGTCGCCCGCCTATATCTCCGAAGTCGCCCCCGCGCACATCCGCGGCCGCATGACGACGGTGCAGCAGATCATGATCATCACCGGGCTGACCGCCGCCTTCGTCGTCAACTATTTCCTCGCCGCGAGCGCCGGCACCTCGACCGCGCCCTATTGGGCGGGGATCGAGGCATGGCGCTGGATGTATCTGATGCAGGCGGTCCCCGCGGCGGTGTTTCTGATCGCGCTGCTCTTCATCCCCGAAAGCCCGCGCTACCTGGTGTCGAAGGGGCGGATCGACGAAGCCGGCCGGGTGCTGACCAAATTGTTCGGCGCCGAGGAAGCAGCGACCAAGGTCGAAGAGATCAAGGCGAGCTTCAACGCCGATCATCGCCCGCGGCTGTCGGACATCTTCGATCCGGTGAAGGGCGGGGTGCGCCCGATCGTCTGGGCCGGCCTCCTGCTCGCGGTGTTCCAGCAGCTCGTCGGGATCAACGTGATCTTCTATTATGGCGCGACGCTGTGGCAGCTGGCGGGTTTTACCGAGGACCAGTCGCTGCAGATCAACATCGTGTCGGGGGTCGTCTCGATCGCCGCCTGTTTCGGTACGATCCTGCTGGTCGACCGGATCGGGCGCAAGCCGCTGCTGCTGATCGGGTCGGCGGGGATGGCGGCGACGCTGTTCGCGCTCGTCTATGCCTTTGCCAATGGCACGCTCGACGCCGACGGACAGCTGCAATTATCGTCGTCGCTGGGCACGCTCGCGCTGATTGCCGCCAATCTGTACGTGATCTTCTTCAACCTGAGCTGGGGCCCGATCATGTGGGTGATGCTGGGCGAGATGTTCCCGAACCAGATCCGCGGATCGGCGCTGGCGATCTGCGGATTTTTCCAGTGGTTCGCGAACTTCCTCATCTCCTTCACCTTCCCGATCATGGCGGTCGGGCTGGGCCTCGCGGTCAGCTACAGCTTCTACGCGGTCTGTGCGGTGATCAGCTTCTTCCTGGTCAAGCGCTTCATCGTCGAGACCAAGGGCAAGGAACTCGAAGCCATGACCGGCTGAGCGCGTCCCAGCGAAGCCTGTCGAAGGGGGCCGGGCGACCGGCCCCCTTTTTCGCGGCCGGGATCAGGCGGCGCAATGCTCGCGGATATAGTCGCGGTGGAGCGGCATATGGTCGACCGACGCGGTGACCGCGGCCTTGATCTGGCGCAGCCGGTCGCGCGTCTGTTCGATCGGCATCAGTTCGGCGACCGGGTCGAACCGGCGCGCACCGAGCCGCTGGCCCTCCATCACCGCGAACCAGCTGGTGTCGTTGAACAATTCCTCATGCTCGCGAAAGGCGCGGCCGCTGCTCTGGAACACGCGGATCTTTTCGGCGAGTCGGTCGGGGATCGGCATCGTGCGGCAATAGGTCCAGAAGTCGGAATCGTCGCGCGTCGTCACATGATAATGGAGCACCAGGAAATCACGCACCAGCTCGCTCTCCTCGACCATCAGCCGGTTGTAACGGTCGATGCTGGCGGGCTCGAAGCCGGTGTCGGGGAAGTTCGACAGCAGGCGCGCGATTCCTGTCTGGATCATCCAGATGCTGGTCGATTCGAGCGGCTCCATGAAGCCTGCCGACAGGCCGATCGCCACGCAATTCTTGTCCCAGAAACGCGCGCGGTGGCCGGTGGTGAACTTCAGGAAGCGCGGATCGGCGAGCGGCTTGCCGTCGAGGTTGGCGAGCAGCACCGCCGCCGCCTCGTCGTCGCTGATATGGTCGCTGCAGTAGACATGGCCGTTGCCGATGCGGTGCTGGAGCGGGATGCGCCATTGCCAGCCCGCCGACCGCGCGGTCGAGCGCGTATAGGGCGTGAAGTCACCGCCATGCTCGCACGGCACCGCCACCGCGCGGTTGCACGGCAGATAGGCCGACCAGTCGATATAGGGGACGCCGAGCGCCCGCCCGATGAGCAGGCCGCCGAACCCCGAGCAATCGATGAACAGCTGTCCGCCGACGACGCGCCCGTCCGCCATCGTGACATGTTCGATATGGCCGGTTTCTCCATTGCGCGCGACGTCGGTGATCTTGCCCTCGACGCGGCGCACGCCGTTGGCCTCGGCCAGCTCTCGCAGATAGAGCGCGTAAAGGCCGGCGTCGAAATGAAAGGCGTAGGCGATCGACGACAGCAGCGAGCCCGGCGCGGTCGTGGGGCGCATGAACTTGCCGTGGCGGGCGGCCTTCGCCATCACCGAATAATCCTCGACGTCGGCGAACTCGGGTTCGCCGCGCAGCCGTTGCCAGAAAGCGTGGAAGGACACGCCGCTCATATCGACGCCGATGTTGCCGAAGGGGTGGAAATAGCGCTGGCCGATCCCGCCCCAGTCGACGAACTCGATCCCGAGCTTGAAGCTGCCCTTGGTGCGGCGGACGAAATCGTCCTCGTCGATGCCCAGCATACGGTTGAAGATGTTGATCTGCGGGATCGTCGCCTCGCCGACGCCGACGGTGCCGATCTCATCCGATTCCACCAGGGTGATGCGCGCATAGTCGGGGCCCAGGATGCGGGCGAGGGCGGCTGCCGTCATCCAGCCCGCGGTGCCGCCGCCGACGATGACAATCGACTGAATTCGGTTCGTTTCCATCACACTCCCCCTCCGGCGTCGGCATTTTTGTCACACCCGATCGCCGTCATTGATCCCTAACGCAAATCACTGCTTGTCGAAACCCGGTGTATGCCATATGACAGACGAATGGTAGCGCTACCTTTTGGGGTCTGCAACCATATGAGGCCGGAAAGGCCCATCACATGGGAGGGGTTTAAATGCCTGTTGCAACGATATTTTCTCGTGAAGCTTGGCTCTCGAATCAAGGTGCACCACGGCTCCGCCTGAGCGCTTCGACGCTGGCACTTGTCGCCGCCACGATAATCGCTACCCCGGTTTTTGCCCAGGACGGCGAAGTCGCCGAGCCAGCCGCCGACGATGCGATCGTCGTGACCGGCTTCCGCGCCGCGTTGCAGAGCGCGCAGGGCCGCAAGGAAAATGCGGACACCGTCATCGACTCGATCACCGCCGAGGACATCGGCGCGCTGCCCGACCGCTCGGTCACCGAAGCGCTGCAGCGCATCCCGGGCGTCACCATCAACCGCTTTTCCGCGGGCGTCGATCCCGATCACTTCTCGGTCGAAGGATCGGGCGTCACGATCCGCGGTCTCAGCTATGTCGGGTCGCGCTTCAACGGCCGCGATGCGTTCAGCGCGGGCAACGGCTCGGGGCTGAGCTTTGCCGACGTGCCGTCGGAACTGCTCGCGGGCGTCGATGTCTACAAGACGCCGTCGGCGGACCTGATCGAAGGCGGCATCGGCGGCATCGTCAACCTGCGTACGCGCCTGCCCTTCGACCAGACGGGCCTGCTGATCGCCGGTTCGGCCGAGATCAACTATGGCGATTTCGTCAAGAAATCGGCGCCGACCTTTTCGGCGCTGATCAGCAACCGCTGGTCGACCGGGATCGGCGAGATCGGCATTCTGGCCAGCGCCTCCTATTCGCAGCTCTATTCGCAGGCCGACCGCATCGGCATCTCCAGCTTCCGCCCGCGGACCAGCTATTCGGACGGGACACGCACCGATGTGGTGCCCTTTGCCGGCGCGACTGCGGGGCCGTCGGTGCTGTTCCCGCGCGGCGCCGTGCTTGGCCGCCAGAATTTCAACCGCGAGCGCTACGGCTATTCGGGCGCGTTGCAGTGGGAAAGCAACGACGGCACGCTGGCCGCGACCTTCCAGTTCCTGCGGTCCGACGCGCGCCAGGCGTGGAGCGAGAATACGATCGAAATCGCCACCGACAATGTGTCGAACAACGGGGACTCGCGCGCCGTCGCGGGCACCTCGCTCGACTTCGATGACAGCGGCGTGTTCGAAAATGGCGTGATCACCGGCCCGACCGGCTGGCGCGCCGACCAGCAGACCGACGATGTGCGCACGCCGGTGCTGGGGCTGCAATCGAACAATATCCGGCGCGACCATTATGAGCGGATCAAGACCACCGACTATTCGGCCAATCTGCGCTGGACCCCGACCGAGAATTTCGCGCTGAATTTCGATTATCAGCACGTCGATTCGAAGAGCGACGTCGAGGACAACACGCTGTGGGGATCGTCCTATCAGGATGCGGCCATCACGCTGAACGGCAAGGGCCTGCCGCTGGTGCAGTTCCTGCCGCCGCAGACCTGCATCAATCCGGCCTGTCCGGGGCCGGAAGGATCGACCGGCGGCACGATCGGCTTCGACGACGACGATCATCCATCCTATTTCGGCGCCAACCATCAGAGCTTCACCGATCCGTTCAACAGCTTTTACCGCGCCGCGATGGACCATCTCGAGGCGAGCGAAGGCAGCGAAGACGCCTTCCGCGTCGATGCCGAACTGTCCTTCCCCGACAGCGGCTTCCTGAAGTCCGTGCAGGTCGGCGGACGCTATGCCGACACCGAGCAGACGGCGCGCTTCTCGATCTACAATTGGGGCGTGCTCAGCGAGCAATGGGGCAATGGCGGGCCGGTCTGGTTCGACGACAATGTCGACGGCGTGGTCGGCGGCAATGGCGGCACCCCGCCGCAGGGATATGAGCAGGTCTATTATCCCAATTTCTTCCGCGGCGCCGCGAACAATCCGATCGCGGGCCAGGGCCGCCTTTTCTACGCGGGCGACACCGTCAAGGACCGCGCCGCCTATATCGCCTATGCCAACGCCATTGCGCGCGAGTGGCAGGGGACGACGACGTGCGGCGTCGACGGCCGGACGATCAACGCGGGCTGGAATTCGCTCGCCGACCGCTGCGGCAACGTCGCCGGGACGCCGTTCCAGCCGGGCGAGATCAACCCGCAGCAGAACAAGAATTTCGCGCTGTACGGGATGGTCAAGTTCGATACCGAGTTCGGGGGCGGAGCGCGGCTGACCGGCAATGTCGGGCTGCGCTACACGCGCACCAAGCGCACGTCGCAGGGCTTCCAGCAATTCGCCAACAACCCGACCTCGATCACGACCGAACAGGCATGTATCGACGCCGCAAACGCCGGCCAGCCGGCGACGGGTTTCTGTACCTTTACCCCGGCGGTGCGCCAGCAGGCGCGCGACTATCTGAACGGCGCGCTGCTGCCGATCGACGCCAAGACCACCTATGATTATTTCCTGCCAAGCGTGAACCTGAAGCTCGAGGTCGGCGGCGGGCTGCAGTTCCGCGCGGGCTATTTCAAGGGCGTCTTCGCGCCGCCTTTTGGCTTCTCGCGCAATTATTTCAACGTGACCGGCCTGTCCGCCGAGCAGAATGTCGACAGTAGCGGGGCGGCGATCCCGGGCAGCTTCCGCATCCAGTCGACGGTCACCGCCGGCAATCCGAATCTGTTGCCCACGACGTCGGACAATTTCGATCTCACCGCCGAATATTATTTCAGCAAGGTGGGACAGATCACCCTGTCGCTGTTCCATAAGCGGCTGCACAATGTGGTGACCAACGCGACGATTTCGACCGACCTCACCAACAATGGCGCGACCTTCCCCGTCGTGCTGACGACGGCGGTCAATTCGGAGGACACGGGCAAGGTCACGGGCGCCGAGGTGTCGTACCAGCAGGTGTTCGACTTCCTGCCGGGACCGCTGTCGGGGCTCGGCGTCCAGGCGACCTACACCTATGTCAAATCGTCGGGTGTGCCGCAGACGACCTTGTCGGCGACCGACCCGGACGTCGCGGCGGGGCGGCAGTCGGCGATCGCCGGCGACGCCTTCCCGCTCCAGGGGCTGTCGAAGCACACGATCAACTTCACCCCGTTCATCGACATCGGGCCGTTGTCGCTGCGCGCCTCGTACAATTGGCGCTCGCGCTATCTGCTGACGATCCGCGACGTGATCACGCCGTTCGATCCGATCTTCCAGCGCGCCTATGGCCAGCTCGACGCGTCGGCGACGG
Source organism: Sphingopyxis sp. H050 (assembly GCF_001468265.1). GTDB lineage: Bacteria > Pseudomonadota > Alphaproteobacteria > Sphingomonadales > Sphingomonadaceae > Sphingopyxis. The sequence goes on from NZ_LNRZ01000003.1 coordinate 235,109, forward strand.
TCAGCGTCACCGACAATTTCAAGCTGGGCATCCAGGCGGTGAATATCCTGAACTCGCAGACCAAGACCGAAGCCGCGGTGCTCAACGGCGCGGGCGAGATCCAATATGTGCCGCGCCAATGGTATATCAGCGATCGCCGCTTCACGGTCCTGGCGCGCTTCACCTTTTAGGAGTGCATCCCGCCTCCTTACTGGGGCCGCCGCTTTGCAAGAAGCGGCGGCCCTTCTTTATGGCGGCTAGATCGATTGCAAGCTCGCGGCGCTTGCGGGGCTTGGGGGTGGAAACGAGACGATCCTCCCCACTTGTGGGGAGGTGGCAGCGCGAAGCGCTGACGGAGGGGGCTCTCGTCCTTGAGCGAGGCGTCAGGCCGAGAGCCCCCTCCACCACCGCCTGCGGCGGCGGTCCCCCTCCCCGCGAGCGGGGAGGATTAAGAACGTCCCCTTTCGCCCGAAACCGGTCACGCGTGTGCGGGGCGATAGGCGAGGAACATCGTCGCGGTCAGGCGCCCGGTGCGTGGATCGGCGGGATGGGCGACGGCCGGGTCGATGATGCCCGCATGGAGGGCGTTGCTGCGATAGAGGATCAGCCGGTCGAACGCCGCCGGTATCGCGGCGATCCGGGCATGATCGGCGGTGTCGGGCGACGGATAGGCGGCGTGGGGATGCTCCGCGAGCGCTGCGTCGCGGGCGCGATCCCATGCCGGTTCGCGGTCGGGCGAGATCGCCTCATAGCCTGTCGAAAGCTGCCGGAAAAAGGCGGTGCCGCCGAAATGCGGCGGGCAGAGATAATGGACCGTGGCGAAATGCAGCGGATCGCTGGTGTCGATATGCGGCACGGTCTGGAGCGGAACGAGCGCGGCCGCCGGGGTCGCGACGATCGAGAAGAAACATTCGGCGCGCGCCAGCCGGACGTCGCCAAGCGCATAGACACGGCGCACGAGTGGATCGAGCCGCGTCGCCATCGCGCGGACATAATCGAGCGGCATCGGCGCGCGCAGCCCCGGATAGAGATTGCCCGCAACGGGCGCAAAGGCGACCGCATCGCAGGCGAAATCGACCAGCGCCTGCGGGTCGGTCGTCGCGCCGTCGATGCGGATCAGCGGCGATCGCTCGGCGCCGATCGCGAGGACGTCGATGACCGCCGTGTCGGCGGGACGGCAATCGGGCGCGGTCGTCATCCGCCCGTCCTTCGCCGCGATCGCCGCGCGGTCAAGCGCGCGGCGCGGCGCCCGCGAACAGCTCGGCCAGCGCGGCGCGCATCGGGTGCGGGCGATAATCGTCGCCATAGGGGCAACAGCGCTGCGGCAGGCCGTCGGCGCGCGGCGCGAAGCCCTGCAGCCAGCTATATTTGTCGACCATGCCCCAGGCGAGGATATCGCGCAGCTGCGGATAGGCGAGCATCACCTCCATATAGGCGCGCGTGTAGTTGGCGACCCCGGCGTCGCGCGCCGCATAATCGGCGGGCAGGCCATTGTCCTTGACGTCGAATTCGGTCAGCAGCAGCCGGTAGCCCATGCCGGTGACGTCGTCGCAAAAGGCGCGCCATTCCTTGAGGTCATAGGGGCCGATACCCGTCTTGCGGTCGATCGTGCGCATTTCGATGTGCGACTGAATGCCGAGCGCGTCGCACGGCACCCCGCGCCTCCGAAACCCCTCGAGCAGGCGGAGCACCCCGGCGCGGTGGTTCGCATGGCCGGGCTCCCAGCTCATATAGTCGTTATAGACGAGCTCGGCGCCCGGCAGTTCGGCCCGCGCCGTGTGGAAGGCGAGATCGACGACCGCCTCGTGGCTGCCCATCGCCTTTGATAGCGAGGTGTCGACGAAGGCGCCGGTCTGGTCGTCGAACAATTCGTTGACGACGTCATAGCTGTGGATGACGCCGCGATAGCGCCGCGTCACCGTCTCGATATGGCTGGTGATCAGCCGCGCCGCCTCGGTCGCGGGCCGCGCGCCATAGTCGTAAGTGTTGACCCATTCGGGCAGCCATTTCGGACGGTGCCACAACAGGGTGTGGCCGCGAATGTCGAGCCCCTTCGCCTTGGCGTAGCGGACGATCGCGTCGAAGGCGGCGAAATTATATTGGTCGGGACCGGGCCGGATCGCCTGCCACTTCATCTCATTCTCGGCGACGACGAGCCCGCATTCGCGCTCGATGATCCGACGATACTCGGGATTGCCGATCGAGCCGCTGTCCGATCCTTCGGCGCCATAGGCGATCGCCGAGCCGAAGCGCAGCCCCTTGCGCTGCGCGATCGCGTGTAGGCCCTCGCCCGGCGCGGGCGACGAGGCCGCCGGGGCGGCGGTGCCCGCGCAGGCGGTGAGCGACAGCGCCGAGAGACCGGCAAGCGCCTCGCGCCGGCTGAACGCGATGTCGCTCATGGGGTGATCACCAGCTTGGCGCTCTGCAGCTCGGCCGAATTGGGGCCGACGAGGATCTCGAACTCGCCGGGTTCGATGACGCGCTTCATCTCGGCATTCCACATCTGGAAGGCCGCGGGGGTCAGCGTGATCGTCACCGGCTTAGTCTCGCCGGGTTTGAGCGTGATGCGCTGAAAGCCTTTCAATTCCTTGACCGGGCGGGTGACCGAGCTGACGCTGTCGCGGACATAGACCTGCACCACTTCGTCGCCGGCGCGCGCGCCCGTGTTGGCGACATCGACCGTCACCGACACCGGCTGGCCCGCGGCGATCGACGCCGCCGACAGGCGCGGGGCGCCGATGGTGAATGTGCTGTAGCTGAGCCCATAGCCGAACGGGAACAGCGGCGCCTTGTCATCGAACAGATAGCCGCGCCGCGCCGTCGGCTTGTGGTTGTAGAAAAAGGGCAGCTGACCGACGTTGCGCGCGACGGTGACGGGCAATTTGCCGCCCGGATTGACCCGCCCGAACAAGGCGTCGGCGATCGCATGCCCCTGCTGCTCGCCGCCGTACCAGGTCTCGAGGATCGCATCGGCCTTGGCGACGACGCCCGGATAGGAGGGCGGGCGGCCGTTGACGAGTATGACGACGACCGGCTTGCCGAGCGCCTTCAGCGCGTCGAGCAATTCCTCCTGCTCGCCGACGATGTCGATGTCCGACCGGTCGCCCAAGTGCGTGTCGGCCCAGCCTTCGCGGCTGGTCTGTTCGGTGTCGCCGATGAAGAGCAGGATATGGTCGGCGCCGCGCGCCGCCTCGACCGCCTCCGCGATGCGCTGACGGTTTGCGGCGGGATCGGCGAGCTGAACCTCGTCGGCCCACCAGTCGTCATTCTCGGTGATCTTGACGCCTTCGCTGTAGACGACCGTCGCCTTGTCGCCGACGAGCGCCTTGATCCCGTCGAGCGGCGATACGGTCTTCGGCGGGATGCCGTAATAGCCGCCGAGCCGCGCCACCGCGGCGTTGGGGCCGATCACCGCGATCTTCGGCTTGGCCGCGCCGGCGGCGGGCAGCGCGAGCGGCAGCACGCCGTCGTTCTTGAGGAGCACCAGCGATTTTTCGGCGGTGCGCCGCGCCAGCGCGATCGCCTCCGCATTGTTGGTCACCGCCGTATCCTTGAGCCGCGCGAAGGGATTTTCGAACAGCCCGGCGAGGAATTTGATCCGCAGCATCCGCGTCACCGCGGCGTCGATGTCGGCTTCCTTGACCTTGCCGGCGCGCACCGAGTCGACCAGCGTCTTGAACGCCGCGCCGTTGGGCAGGTCGCTGTCGACGCCTGCCGCCAGCGCCTGGCGCGCGGCGTCGGCGAGGTCGGGGGCGATCTTGTGCAGCTTGACCAGATCGTCGATCGCATAATAGTCGCTGACCACCGCGCCCTCGAATCCCCATTCGCCGCGCAGAACGTCGCCGAGCAGCCATTTGTTGACGTGGCTCGGCACCCCGTCGATCTCGTTATAGCTCGCCATCACCGCCTCGATCCCGGTGCGCTTAACCACCGCCTCGAACGGCGGGAAGAAATCCTCGCGCAGCGTGCGTTCGGCGATCGGCGCGGGGCCGACGTTGGTGCCGCTTTCGGGCTGGCCGTGGCCGGTCATATGCTTCAGCGTAGCGAACACCTTGCCCGGCGCGAGCGGGCCGGGACGCCCCTTGCCCTGCAGGCCTTCGACCGCGGCGACGCCCATTTCGCTGACCAGATAGGGATCCTCGCCAAACGTCTCCTCGATCCGGCCCCAGCGCGGGTCGCGCGCGACATCGACGACGGGCGAGAGCACATAGGGCACGCCGCGCGCGCGGACCTCGCGCGCGATGACGCTGTTGACGTCGCGGATCAGGTCGGGGTCGAAGGTCGACGCCATGGCGATCGATTGCGGGAAGCTGGTCGCGTCGCGTGCAGCTAGACCGTGCAGCGCTTCCTCGTGGAAGAGGACGGGGATGCCGAGGCGCGTGTTCTTGGTCGCCCAGGTCTGCACCGCGTTCACATAGTCGACGCTTTCGGCGATCGAACGCAATTTGTTGGTACGCGGGCTGCTCGGGCCGCTGCGGTCGGAGGGCCGCGCGATCTGGCCCAGCCCGTCGGGGAATTTCTGCGACGCCTTGGCCGCATTCCATGTCGTGTCGGCGTTCTGGACGTCGGCCTTGCTGTCCCAGAGGGTGATGATTTGCGCGACCTTTTCCTCGAGCGTCATGCGCGCGAGCAAATCGGCGACGCGCGCATCGACCGGCAAGCTGGCGTTGCGATAGGGCGCATTGGCGGGTGGTTTGGCGGCTGGGGCGGGCGATGCGGATGTCGCCGGCTGCGCCACGACCTGCGCCAGCGGCAAGCTCATCGTCGTGGCCAGAAGCGCGGCCGCCAAAGTCGTGCGCATGATCAGTCTCTCCCGTTTTTGCTTGCGCGGATCGATTCCCCGCGCTTATGGTAGCGCTACCATGAAAGAAAGCGGCGCGGGCTGTCAAGCCATGCCGAACGCTTTGGGGAGGGACGAGATCAGCGCGGCGCGAGTCATCGGAGCAATATGGGCAGGCGCGCTCGCGGTCCTTTCCTGTGCCGGTCCCGCGCATGCCGAGGACGGTTATGAGCTTTGGCTGCGCTATCGCCCGCTCCCATCATCCTATGCCGAGGGCGTCGCCGCGGCGGCGCCGGATCTGACGATCGACGCGCCCCGGAGCGCCACGGTCGATGCGGCCGCGACCGAACTCCGCCGCGCCTTTGCGGTATGGCTCGACCGGCCCCTTGCGATCGCGCACGCCGGCGCGGGCCTGTCGCTCTGCCGCGTCGATCGGCCGTGCGCCGAAAAATTGCCGCCCGCCGCCAAACAAGCCTCCGCTTTCCCCGGTGCCTTTCGCATCGACCGCCTGGACGGCGGCGGCATGGTGATTTCGGCGCGCGACGACATCGGCCTGCTCTACGGCAGCTTCGCCTTGCTCCGCCATATCCAGCAGCAAGCGCCGCTCGACGCGATCCCGCAGGCCGATACGCCGCGCGTTGCCATCCGCATGCTCGACCATTGGGACAATCTGGATGGCAGCGTCGAGCGCGGCTACGCCGGTCGCTCGATCTTCCAGTGGTGGCGGCTGCCGGGCTATGTCGATCCGCGGCTGACCGATTATGCGCGCGCCAATGCGTCGATCGGGATCAATGCGGTCGCGGTGAACAATGTCAACGCGCCCGCGACCTTCCTGACGCCGCGCTTCATCGCCAAGACGCGCGCGATCGCCGACACGCTGCGTCCCTATGGCATCCGCGTCTTTCTGTCGGCGCGCTTTTCGGCGCCGCGCGACCTGGGCGGGCTCGCCACCGCCGACCCGCTCGACCGCGGGGTCCAGCGCTGGTGGCGGGCGAAAGCCGACGAAATATATGCCGCCATCCCCGATTTCGGCGGCTTCCTGGTCAAGGCGAACAGCGAGGGCCAGCCGGGGCCGCAGGATTACGGCCGAACCCATGCCGAAGGCGCAAATATGCTCGCGCGCGCGATCGGCAAGCGCGGCGTCGTGATCTGGCGCGCCTTCGTCTATGATCCCGACCCGGCGGTCGAGCGGACGATGCAGGCCTATAACGCCTTCCAGCCGCTCGACGGGCAGTTCGATTCCAATGTCATCGTGCAGGTCAAGAACGGGCCGCTCGATTTCCAGCCGCGCGAGCCGGTCAGCCCGTTGTTCGGGGCGATGTCGAAGACACAGCTTGGCCTCGAGTTGCAGATCACCAAGGAATATCTCGGATTTTCGACCCATCTCGCCTATCTGGCGCCGCTGTTCGAGGAGGCGCTCGATACCGGCGGGCTGGGCAGGGACGGGCGCACGACGCTGGCCGACATCGTTGTGGGCGGCCCGACCAGCCTGATCGCGGGGGTCGCCAATATCGGCGCCGACCGCAACTGGACCGGATCGCATTTCGACCAGGCTAATTGGTACGCCTTTGGCCGGCTCGCGTGGAATCCGGCGCTGTCATCCGACGCTATCGCGCGCGAATGGGCTGCGCAGACTTTCGCGCCCGACGCGGCGCTGATCGACGCCGTCGCTGCCCTGATGATGACGAGCCGCCAGACGGTGGTCGATTATATGACACCCCTCGGCCTCGCGCATTTGATGGGCAGCGACCATCATCATGGCCCGGCGCCGTGGGTCGATGATCTTGGCAGGCCCGACTGGAACCCGGTCTATTATCACCGCGCCGACGCCGACGGGATCGGGTTCGATCGGACCGCCAGCGGCAGCAACGCGCTCGGCCAATATCCGGCGGGGCTGGCGAAGCGCTATGCCGACGAAAGCGACCCCGCGCTGCCGTTTTTGCTGTGGTTCCACCACAAGCGCTGGGACGACCGGCTGGTGACCGGGCGAACAGTCTGGGACGAGCTGGTCATGCGTTACGACCGCGGTGTCGCCGGGGTGGATGGCCTGGCTGCCCGATGGGGCAGCCTTCGCGGGCGGATCGACGCGCCCCGTCATGCCGAGGTGGCGGCATTGCTCAAGGTCCAGCAGGCGGAGGCACGCTGGTGGCGCGATGCGTCGATCGCCTATTTCCAGTCGCTGTCCCGGCGTCCGCTGCCCGCCGGCCATGCCGCGCCCGCGCACCCGCTGTCGTGGTACCGCGACCAAAGCTTTCCCGAGGCGCCGGGCCGATGAACGCGGCGTCCCCCCGATATTCGCCTAGCGCTGACAGGCCAGACGTTTTAGGGACGCTGGCATGAGCCAAAAGAGCGCTACCATGCCCCGACAGGGCCGCCGCCACGGCAAGGCCCCGACCATCTCCGACGTCGCCGCGGCGGCGGGCTGTTCGCCGATGACGGTCAGCCGCGTCATCAACGGCGATTCGAACGTCCGCGCGGCGACGCGCAGCCAAGTGATGGAGGCGATCGCCGCGCTGCGTTACATGCCGAACCGCGCCGCGCGCAGCCTGGCGGGCGGCGAGCAATTGCGTATCGCCTTGCTCTTCGACAACCCCTCGGCCTCCTATCTCAGCGAATTTCTGATGGGCGCGCTCGAAGAGGCGACGGCGAGCGACATCCATCTGATCGTCCAAAGCTGCCTCGACGTCGCCGAGGCGCAAGCGCTGATGCGCAACCTGGCGCAGGGCGGGATCAAGGGCTTCATCCTGCCGCCGCCGCTGTGCGACGATCAGAGCGTGCTCGACCTAGTCAGCGAACTCGATGCCATCGCGATCGAGGTCGGGCCGGGCAAGGCGACGGGATCGCACGGCGCGGTGATGATCGACGATTTCCAGGCCGCCTATGACATGACCAAACATATCATCGACCTGGGTCATAGCCGCATCGGCTTCATCATCGGCAATCCCGAACAGGTTGCGAGCGGACGGCGGCTCAACGGTTATCTGGCGGCGATGGCCGATGCGGGACTCGACACCCCCGACGAGTTGATCGTGCAGGGCCGCTTCACCTATCGGTCGGGCATGGACGGCGCCGAGCGTCTGCTCGCGGTCAATCCCCGGCCGACCGCGATCTTTGCCTCGAACGACGACATGGCGGCCGCGACCGTGGCGGTCGCGCATCGCCGTCACCTCGACGTCCCCAACGACATCACGGTGTGCGGGTTCGACGATACCGCGATGGCGAGCACGATCTGGCCCGAGCTGACGACGATCCGCCAGCCGATCCGCGAGATGACCGCCTGGGCGGTGTCGGCGATCGCGACGATCATGCGCGCGCGCAAGGCCGGCGAGGACGCCGAGGAGCAGCGGATGACGATGCCCTATTCGTTGATCCGCCGCGAATCGGACGCCGCGCCCAGCCTCGCCACGCGCCGGCCGAAGGGCGCCGAACGGCAGTGACCACGCCTCCGCCCCGCCCCCGGCTGCGATCGCGCGACTGGTTCGACAACCCCGAACGCTGGGACATGACGGCGCTCTACCTCGAGCGCTTCATGAACTATGGGACGACGCCCGAGGAATTGCAGTCGGGAAAGCCGATCATCGGCATCGCGCAGTCGGGCAGCGACCTCAGCCCCTGCAACCGCGTCCATGTCGATCTGGCGAAGCGCGTGCGCGACGGCATCCGCGACGCAGGGGGCATCCCGATCGAATTTCCGGTCCACCCGATCTTCGAGAATTGCCGCCGCCCGACCGCGGCGCTCGACCGCAACCTCGCCTATCTGGCGCTGGTCGAGATCTTGAACGGCTACCCGCTCGACGCCGTGGTGCTGACCACCGGCTGCGACAAGACGACGCCGTCGCAGGTGATGGCGGCGACCACCGTCGACATCCCCGCGATCGTGCTGTCGGGCGGGCCGATGCTCGACGGCTGGCACGACGGCGAACTGGTCGGCTCGGGCACCGTGATCTGGCGCAGCCGCCGCGCGCTGTCGGCGGGGCTGATCGACGAGGCCGAATTCCTGGGCCGCGCGACGTCGAGCGCGCCGTCATTGGGCCACTGCAATTCGATGGGCACCGCATCGACGATGAACGCGGTCGCCGAAGCGCTCGGCCTGTCGCTCACCGGCTGCGCCGCGATCCCGGCGCCCTACCGCGAGCGCGGCCAATATGCCTATCGCACCGGGCGGCGGATCGTCGAAATGGTCCACGAGGATCTGCGCCCGTCGCGCATCCTGACGCGCGAGGCGTTCCTGAACGCGATCGCCACGGTCAGCGTCTGCGGCGGATCGAGCAACGCCCAGCCGCATATCGTCGCGATGGCGCGGCACGCCGGGGTCGAGTTGGAACCGGACATCTGGAGCGAGCATGGCTATGACCTGCCGCTGCTCGTCAACATGCAGCCGGCGGGGCAATATCTGGGCGAGCGTTTCCACCGCGCCGGCGGGGTGCCCGCGGCGATGTGGGAGCTGCTGAATGCGGGCAAATTGTTCGGCGATTGTCTGACCGTCACCGGGCGCAGCATCGCCGACAATCTGGCGGGGCAGGAGAGTGCCGACCGCGAAATGATCCGACCGTTCGCCGATCCGTTGCAGGCGAAGGCGGGATTCCTGACGCTCAAAGGCAATTTGTTCGATTTCGCGGTCATGAAGACATCGGTGATTTCAGACGAATTCCGGCAGCGTTACCTGTCGCGCCCCGGCGCCGAAGGGGTGTTCGAGGCGCGCGCGGTCGTGTTCGACGGTTCGGACGATTATCACCACCGCATCAACGACCCGGCGCTCGACATCGACGAGAATTGCATATTGGTGATGCGCTCGTCGGGCATCCTCGGCTGGCCCGGATCGGCGGAGGTCGTGAACATGCAGCCGCCCGACGCGCTGATCCAGCGCGGCATCCAATGGCTGCCGACGCTGGGCGATGGTCGCCAGTCGGGCACGTCGGACAGCCCGTCGATCCTCAACGCCTCGCCCGAAAGCGCGGCGGGCGGCGGTCTCGCCTGGCTGCGCGACGGGGACATGATCCGCATCGACCTCAATGCCGGGACCTGCGACATGCTGGTCGATGCTGACGAAATCGAACGGCGCAAAGCCGACGGGCTTCCCGAGATACCGCCCAGCAACACGCCATGGGAAGAGCTGTTCCGCGAAAAGACCGGCCAACTCGGCGAAGGCGGGGTGATGGAGTTCGCGCTGAAATATCGCCAGACGTCGCGGCAGTTGCCCCGCCACAACCACTGACCCGCCCCGCGGCGGCCGGAAACTCCGAAGAAGTTTAAGCTAGCTTGCCAAGCGAGACCGTCGGCGCCGCGTCGGCCGCGGGCGGTTCGGCGCCGAGGGCGCCGAGCTCGCCGGCCTCGCGCGCCTTGCGGCCATAGACGAGTTCGAACAGCGGCCCCGCCATGACGGTGGTGACGATCGCCATCAGCACCATGATCGCGAACAGCGTCGGGCCGATGATGCCTTTTTGCAGACCGATGTTGATGATGATCAATTCCATCAGTCCGCGCGCATTCATCAGCGCGCCGATCCCCAAGGCGGTGCGATTGTCCTCGCCCGCAAGCCGCGCAGCAAGCCAGCAGGCGCCCAGCTTGGCCGCAATCGACGCCAGCAAGATGCCGAGCGCGATCGCGAGCAGCGACAGGCTGTTCACGGTGGTCAGCTGGGTATTGAGGCCCGAATAGGTGAAGAACATCGGCAGAAGGAAGACGACCGTCATCGGCTCGATCTTCTTCTTGATCTCTTCGGTCAGCAGCCCCCGCGGCATACAGGCGCCAAGCAGGAAGCCGCCGAAGACCGCATGAATGCCGACCGCGTCCATCAGAAAGGCCGACAAGGCATACAGCATCAGGACGACGGCAAGCAGCGTATGCGTCAACTCGCCCCTCGCCTCGACCGCGCGGCCGAGCGGGATGAGCAGACGGCGGCCGATGACGGCCATGAACAGCGCAAAGCCCACCCCGCCGACGATCGCGAGCAACGCCACGCCCGGCCCGCCGCCGAAGGTCGCAAGCACGATCGCCAGAACGCACCACGATACGGCATCATCGAATGCGCCCGCGGTCAGGGTCAACGTCCCGAGCGACGTGTTGGCGAGGCCGCGTTCGTTGATGATGCGGGCGAGCATCGGAAAGGCCGTCAGCGCGATGCACGCGCCCATGAACAGCGTCGCCGGGCCTTGGCCCAATCCTTCGGCGAACAGGCCCGGAATATCGAGCAGGAAGGGCGTGATCGCCGCAGCGAACAGAAAGGGCGCGACGATGCCTGCGGCGGACACACCGAACGCACTTCTCGCCTTCGAGCGGAAATGATCGAGCCGCAACGTCGTGCCGACAAGGAACATGTAGAGTCCGACGCCGAATTGCGCGCCGACGTACAGGACATTGCGCGTTTCCTTGGGAAAGAGCGCAGCCTGAAATTCGGGGAAGAAGAGGCCGAACAGCGAGGGGCCGAGCACGACGCCGGCGATCATTTCGCCGACCACCTGCGGCTGGCCCAGAAACCGTGCCGCAAGCCAGCCGACGACACGGCAAGTCAGCAAAATTACCGCGATCTGAAGAAAGAAATGAATGCTGAAGTCGCCCGGGACATAGCTTTGCACCCCACCGACCGTGGGACCGTGCGCGCCCATCACATCGCCGATGGTCCGGAGGAGATGATTCCATATGTCAGTCATAAGCGCGCGTCACCGGATCATGATTTCGAAACTGCCGACCGGCAGATTGTCGGCATCGAACAAATTGACGACCGGCGCATCGGCCCAGCTATACCGGACACGCGTCGCAGGTCTGCCGTCGTCGACAATGGTGACGGACATATCCGCAGCGCGGGCATCGGCAAAGCGACAACTGCCCGCCGCGTCGCCGCATAGTTCGAAGCCGATCGCGCCGTGGCTGCTCCAGGACATCAGTCCCCCTGTCACCCCGTCGAAGCGCACGACAATTTGGCCGTCTTTTCGCGTCGCATCGACGACGCGCGGGAACGGACCGCCAGCGGCCGCCCGCGCGAGCCGGTGGCCGAGCTCGATCTTGTTCGCGGGATGAATATCGAGCCTTTCACCCAGGTCGAGCGCGGGAACCAGCGTCATCGCCGGGTCGGCATCGGCAGCGCGGCGTTGTTCGTCGCGGAGCGCCGCCCAGCCGCTTTCCGCGGGCTTGGTCGCCGGATCGCCATAATTGGCGAGACCGACAACGAGCAGTGGCAAATCCTTGCGTCCGAACTGGGCGCGCCACCCGGCGATCAGCGCCGCGAGCCGCGCGTCATATCCGGGCGTCCCGACATCGGCCTCCCCCTGATACCAGGCGATGCCGTCGAGGCGGATCGGGCCGAGCGGCGCGACCATCGCGTTGTGGATCAGCCCCAGTCCGGCGATCTGGTCCCACGGCGGGCGCGGCGCGCCGCCCGCCTTGTCCGTCGCAATCGCATAGGACCAGCCATCGCCGAGCGGGATTTCGCTGCCATCGGCGAAGCTGAGCTTGAGCGCATCGGCGGGGCCCTGAAAGCCGCCATTGCCCCAGCTGTCGCCGACGAGGACCATGATCTCGTTCACCCCGGTGCGCCAATATCCGGCGGGAACCGCATAGCGGCGCGGGTCGGACCAGCTGAAGCTGTTGGCGATCACTTTGCCATTGACGAAGGTTTCGTCGCTGTCGTCGATGACGCCGAGCGAAAGCGTCGCGCCTTGCGCCGCCTGCGCCGGGGTCAACGTCACGCTGCGCCGCGCCCAGACATAGCCGTTGAAGCTTTTGAAGTCGGTCCCCTTCCATTCGTCCCAATAGGATATCGCGGGAAAGGGCTGCCATGTCAGGCGGTCGGGCTTGATCCACGGTTCCTCGCCCGGCGCGTCGCCGCTGAGCTTTCGCCACCAGCCGGCCCAGCGCGGGAAGAACGCCTGGTTCGCCGCAAGCGGATCGCGCGTGTAGAGCGCCAGCAGGTCGGCCTCGTCCTGGCCGTAGATCGATCGCGTCGCGGCGGGCGTCAGCCAAGCGCGGATTTGCGTCCCGCCCCACGTCGCATCGACCGCGCCGATCGCCACCCCGCGCGCCGCGCGCAGGTCGCGCGCCATATAATAGCAGGCGGCGGAGAAATCGGGGACGCTGTCGGCCGACGCGGGCGACCATGAGGGCCGCGCGGCGAAGCGGCGTTGCGGCAGCGTCGCGGTCGCCTTTTCGACCGTCAGCAGCCGCAGGCCGGGGTCGGCGAAATTCGCCGCCTGCGTATCGAAATCGAGCGCACGGCGCACCGGCAATTCCATGTTCGACTGGCCCGAGCAAAGCCAGACATCGCCGAGCATGACATCCTTGGCGGCCGCCGCCACCCGTCCGTCCGCGCCGCGAACGGTGAGTTCATAGGGGCCGCCCGCCGGAAGCGCGGTGAAGCCGGCCTGCCAATATCCCTCGCCATCCGCGGTCGTGGTCGCCTTCTTGTCCGCGAGCGTAACCGTCAGCTTGTCGCGGGGCGCCGCGGTGCCGCTCACCAGGATCGGCTGGCCGCGCTGGATGACGGCATGGTCGGTGAAGGTCGGGGCGAGCGTGACCTGGGCGTGTGCCGGACCGGCGCAGGCCGCGGCCGCCAGCAGCAGCGTCCGCCAGGTCATGCCGCGCGCACCAGCGGCAGCGGGTGACCGCCGACGTCGGGGCGAAAGGCGAATAACGCCCCCGCGAGCGGTTGCGCCGCGCGCTCCTCCGCCGACATCTCCTGATGCGCCGAGGTTGCATAGAGCGTCGCCAGATCGGGGCCCCCGAACGCCAGCTTGGTGATGTTCGCGGTCGGAAAGTCGACCTTCGCAATCTCTTCGCCCGCCGGGTTGAAACAGCGCGCCGCCCAGCCCGCATAACAGCCGACCCAGACATTGCCCGCTGCGTCGGTGATCGACCCGTCGGGGTGCCCCATGCCGTCGCCGAAGGTCACGAACGGCCGCAACGCACCGGGCAGTCCATCCGGCCCGATCGGGGCGGCCCGGATTGTTCCGGCGAGCGTATCGGTGAAATAGATCGTCGCGCCGTCGGGGGCGATGGCGGGGCCGTTGGTGATCGCGATCCCGCTGGGCCCCGCCTGCTCGACCTGTCCCGCCGCCAGCCGATAGAAATTGCCGGTTTCGGCCTCGCACGCATTGTCCATCGACCCGAACCACACGGCGCCCGTTGCATCGGTACAGGCGTCGTTGAGGCGATTGCCGGGCCGATCGGCCTCGACCGCCAGCCAGGCCGTGAATTCCCCGCTGGCCGGATCGAACCAGTGGAGCCCGCCCTGCAGTCCGCACAGCAGCCGCCCGTCGTCCGCCGGCAGCGCCCAGCCGATTTCGCCCGGCGCGGACCACTGGTCCAGCGCGAGCGATGCGGGGTCGAAGCGCAGGAGCCGCTTCTGCTTGATATCGACGAACCACAGGCACTGGCGCGCCGCGTCCCACACCGGCCCCTCGCCCAGCGACGTCGACGGCAAGGCGACCGGTTCGGGCGTCATCGTCATCAGCGCCAGCCCGCGTCGACCCAATAGTCGTGGCCGGTGCACATGCGCGCGTCGTCGGAGGCGAGGAACAGCGCCATCGCCGCGACATCGGCGGGCTGAACGCGCGCCTTCAGGCATTGCGCGGCGATGATCTCGGCCTCGCCCTCGGGCGTGTACCATTTGGCCTGGCGCGGGGTTTCGACATTGCCGGGGATGATCGTGTTGACGCGGATATTGTCGGCGCCCAGCTCACGCGCCATCGAGCGCGTCATCCCCTCGATGGCGGCTTTTGCGGTCTGGTAAAGCACCAGATCGGGCAGCGCGAGGTGCCAGCTGATCGATCCGAAATTGACGATCGATCCGCCGCCCGCCGCCTTCATGCCCGGGATGACCGCCTGCGCAGCGAAAAACAGATGCCGCAGATTGACCGCGATCCGCTCGTCCCAATAGGCGGGGGTGACGTCGCTTATCGCGTGGCGGTCATCGTTCGCCGCATTGTTGAGCAGGATGTCGAAGCTGCCGAGTTCGTCGGCGAGCATGGCGATATTGCCGCCCAGGCTGTCGAGATCGGTGAGATCGCAGCGGGCAAATCGCGGGGGCGACGCGGCATCGACCGACAGGCGGCGCGCCAGCGCTTCGCCGGCCTCGACCTGCCTGTCGAGGAAGGCCACATGCGCGCCCTGCGCGGCAAAGCCGCTGACCAGCGCCTCGCCGATCCCGCTCGCGCCGCCGGTGACCAGCACGCGCTTGCCGATGAGACTGGGGTATTTCGCCGCCGCTTTCGGATCGTGTGTCGTTCGAGTCAGCACGCTCAATCCCCCGTGTAGACCGTCTTGATCTGCGTATAAAATTCGACCGCCGCAAACCCCTGCTCGCGCGCACCATAGCTCGACTTGCGCGTCCCGCCGAATGGCACATGATAATCGACCCCGGCGGTCGGCAGATTGACCATCACCATGCCGGCGCGGACATGCTTGCGGAAATGGCGGGCGTGCTTCTGGCTGTTGGTCACAATTCCCGAGGACAGCCCGAATTCCCCGGCGTTGGCGAGGTCCAGCGCCGCGTCATAATCCTTGACCCGCACGGTCGAAACCACGGGGCCGAAGACTTCCTCCTTGTTGATCCGCATGTCGGGATTGGTGTCCGCGATCAGCGTCGGCGTCATATAATAGCCGGGCGTCGCCGCCTTCGCCGGATCGCCCCCGGTGACGCAACGCCCGCCCTCGTCGACCGCGATCTTCGCATAGCGCAGATTCTGCTCGAACTGCGCCTCGCTCGCCGCGGGACCGACCTGCGTTTCGGGATCGAGCGCCGCGCCGACGCGCAGCCCCTTGGCCTTTTCGGCGAGCGCGGCGACGAAACGGTCGTGGATCGCATCCTCGACGATCACCCGAGACGATGCGGTGCAGCGCTGGCCGGTCTGGAAGAAGCCGCCGTCGAGCGCGATCGCCACCGCCTTGTCGAGATCGGCGTCGGCCAGGACGACGAGCGGATTCTTGCCGCCCATCTCGAGCTGCACCCGCGCCTGCCGCGCCATCGCCGCCATGCCGACCTTGGTGCCAACGCCCTGCGATCCGGTGAAGGAGATGGCATCGACGCCGGGATGGTCGGCAATCGCCGCGCCGACTTGGCCCTGCCCGAGCACCATGTTGAACACGCCCGGCGGCGCCCCGCATTCCATGATGATGTCGGCGAGCGCGCTCGCAATCGCCGGGGTTACATTGGCGGGCTTTATCACGACGGTGTTGCCGAACGCGAGCGCCGGCGCCGATTTCCACGCCGGGATCGCGATCGGGAAGTTCCACGGCGTGATCAGGCCATAGACGCCGACCGCCTCGCGATAGGTCGCAACGTCGAGCCCCGGCCGCGTCGATTCGAGCGTCTGCCCGTGGCGGCGCAGCGCCTCGCCGCCGAAATAGCGGAAGATGCGCGCGGCGCGCATCACTTCGCCCATGCCTTCGGCGCGGGTCTTGCCCTCTTCGCGCGCAAGCAGCTCGCCAAGCTCGGCGGCGCGCGCCATGATCGTCGCCGCGACCTTGTCGAGCAGGTCGGCGCGCACTTCGGGCGAGGCGTTCGCCCAGCCCGGCTGCGCGGCGCGCGCGGCGGCGACCGCGGCATCGACCGCCGCCGCGTCACCCGCGGGGAACAGCGCGACGACCTCGTCGGTGTTCGACGGGTTCAGGCTTTCCAGCGTCGCTCCCTCGGCGCCGATACGCTCGCCGTTGATCAAATGCCCGAGTTTCAAAGTCATGGCGTGGGTAAGTCCTTCAAATACGATCGATGAGCCCGCGGCTCGCGAGATTGCGGAACAATTCGGTGATGCCCATCGTCCACGGCGGCGCATCGCGCGATGTGGTGACGATATTTTCCAGCGCCCCGAGCCACGGCGAGGAAATTGTCACCCGGTCGCCGACCTTGTGGGTGAAACCGCCGCCGGGCACGTCGCGGTCCTGCGTCGGCGCAAACAGCGTGCCGAGATAGAGCGCATAGCCATCGGGATAATGATGTTCGCTGCGCGCCTGCGCCGCGAGGTCGAGCGGGTCGCGGCTGATCTGGCCCATCTGGTTCTTGCCGGTCAGCACATAGCCATCGGCGCCCTCGATCCTGAGGTCGATCTCGGCGCTGCGCACATCGTCGATCGTGAAACCGCCGTCGAACAGGCGGATGAACGGCCCGAGCGCCGCCGAGGCGTTATTGTCCTTTGCCTTGCCGAGCAGCAGCGCCGAGCGGCCTTCGAAATCGCGAAGGTTCACGTCGTTGCCCAGCGTCGCCCCGACCGCTTCTCCCGCGCTGTCCATGACCAGCGCGACCTCGGGCTCGGGGTTGTTCCAGCTCGAATCGGACCGCACCCCGATCGGCGCCCCGGCGCCGACCGACGAGAGCACCGCCGACTTGGTGAAGACCTCGGCATCGGGGCCGATCGCGACCTCCAGATATTGCGACCACATATCCTCGGCGATCAGCGCCGCCTTGAGCGCGGCCGCCTCGGCCGAGCCGGGGACGACCGCGCGGATGCCCTGCCCGATATGCTGTTCCAGCCCAGCGCGGATCGTCGCGGCCTGCGAGGCGTCGCCGCGCGCGCGCTCCTCGATCACGCGCTCGATCGCCGACACGGCAAAGGTGACGCCCGCGGCCTTGATGCATTGCAGGTCGATGGGACTGAGCAGGCGCGCGCCGTCGGGCAGCGCCGGCGCCTCGGGATCGAGTGCGGCGACCGGCCTGCCATGCTCGGGCAGCCATTGGCGGCGCGCGATCGCGGCCGATACGGTCGCCGCGCTGGGGGTCAGGTCGTAAAGCACGCCGCCGTCGATGAGCACGGGCGTCGGACCCGCGCCGAAATCGACTCGTCCGAGCAGGCGAGCAGACCGCCAATCGGCGGGCAAAACGGGGCCCAACGCAAAACCCATTGACCTGAAACCTCCCCACAGCCATTGTTGTGATAGCGCTACCATCACGCTCTAGGGGGTCGTGTCAAGGTTGGCGATCAGAAAATCCGTCGCCGGGCGGGGCCGCAGCCTCACCGGACGAATGGAGGGGAGAGGCGCGTTGCGGGGTTGGTGCTATATTGCCTGGGCGGCTTGGACTCTGGCGGCGACGCCCGCCGCGGCCCAATCGGACGTGCCGCCCGTCGCAAGCTTCGACTATGTGACCTGTTCGGGCACGCCCGATGCCGAATCGGCGACGGCCGGACCGGGGGATTTCGCCAATCCGGTGCTGCCCGGTTTCCAGCCCGATCCCTCGATCGTCCGCGTCGGCGACGACTATTATCTGGTCAATTCGACCTTCAGCTGGTTCCCCGGCCTGCCGGTCTATCACAGCCGCGACCTTGTCCATTGGCGCCAGATCGGCAACGCCATCGACCGCCCCAGCCAGCTGACGATCGGCAAGGTCGGCGTCACGCGCGGACTGTTCGCGCCGACGATCAGCCACCACGGCGGGCGCTTTTTTATCGTCAACACCTGCATCGATTGCGGCGGCAATTTCATCCTGGCCGCCGACGATCCCGCCGGACCCTGGTCCGATCCGCACTGGCTCGACTTCGGCGGCATCGACCCGTCGCTGTTCGTCGATGATGATGGCAAAGCGTGGATCGCCTATAATGACGCGCCGCCGGGGCCGCCCGAATATGACGGGCACCGCGCGCTGTGGCTGCAGCAGATCGACCTGGCCACGATGAAGATGGCGCCGACGCGCACCTTGCTGGTCGACAAGGGCGTGCACGCTGCCGACAAGCCGGTGTGGGCCGAGGGACCGCATATCTACAAGGTCGGGCGCTATTATTATCTGACCGCGGCCGAGGGGGGCACCGCCGACCAGCACAGCCAGACGATCTACCGCGCCGAGACGGTCACGGGACCCTATCGCCCCGGGCCGGCCAACCCGATCCTGACCCAGCGCGACTTGCCCGAAGGTCGGCCCTGGCCGGTGCAGGCGACGGGCCACGCCGATTTCGTCCAGATTGCCGACGGCAGCTGGTGGGCGGTCTTTCTCGCGACGCGCCCCTATGCGGGGCAGCAGACCAATTTGGGGCGCGAGACCTTCCTGTTGCCGGTGCAATGGAAGGACGGCTGGCCGTTGATCCTGCCCTCCGGCACGCCGATCGCGCCGACCGGTAAGCGCCCGGCCCTGCCTGCCTTCGCCGGCGACACGCTGGGCCAATGGCGCGACGACTTCGACGATCCGCGCCTGGCGCTCGACTGGATGATGCTCCGCACCCCGCAGGGTCGCGCCTGGTGGAGCCTGTCGGGGAGCAAGGGCGCGCTGCAGCTGACCGCCCGTCCGGTCGCCGCTGGGTCGCTCGACCAGCCGAGTTTCGTCGGCAAGCGGCTGCGCCATCACGACGCGGTGTTTGAAACCCGCGTCACCTTTGCGCCCACCGCCACCGGCGACCGCGCGGGGCTGCTCGCGCTCACCGACGAGAATCATTTTCTCTTCTTCGGCCGCGAGCGGCTGGCGGGCGGCGACGCGATCGTGCTGCGGCGCCGCGGCGCGGCGACGGAACCCGCCGAGGGCGTGGTCGTGAAGCAGGCTACGCTCGGCGCCAGGCCAGCCGCCGCGATCGATTTGCGGATCCGCCTGAACCGCGACAAGGCCGCGCTGCAATGGCGCGCCGCCGGGGCAGCGGATTGGCAGACGCTGGCCGCCGACGTCGATGCGTCGGTGCTTGCCACCGTCGGCGCCGGGCTGTTCACCGGCGCGGTAATCGGCCCGCACGCGGCGCGCACGGACGCCCGGCCTTGATCCGGCCCGAGCCCGTCCGCGTGGTCATCTTGGGCGGCGGCACCGCCGGCTGGATGACCGCCGCCGCGCTCGCCAAATTGCTGCCTGGACAGGCCGACATCCATCTCGTCGAATCCGAAGAGATCGGCATCGTCGGGGTCGGCGAGGCGACCTTGCCGCATTTGCGCGAATTCATCCGCCGCCTCGGCCTCGACGAGATGGACTTCATGCGCAAGACGCGCGCGACGTTCAAACTCGGCATCGACTTTGTCGATTTCGGTGCGATCGGCGAGCGTTATATCCATCCCTTCGGCGCCTATGGCACCGACATCGCCGGGGTCGGCTTCCACCATTATTGGCTGCGGATGAAGGCCGCGGGCCGTGTCCCGCCGATCTGCGACTTCTCGCTCCCGATCGTCGCGTCGCGCGCGAGGCGCTTTGCGCCGATCCCCGCAGGCGGCGACTTCCTCGATAGCAGCTACAGCTATGCCTATCAGTTCGACGCGACCCGCATGGCGCCGATGCTGCGCGCTTTCGCGGAAGCGCACGGCGTGCGGCGCAGCGAGGGCAAGGTCGTCGGCGTCGACCGCGACGGGACAAGCGGCGATATCGCCGCGCTGCGCACCGACCGCGACGAGACCATCGCGGGCGATCTGTTTGTCGACTGCTCGGGCTTTCGCGCGCTGCTGATCGGCGAGGCGCTGGGCTCGCCGTGGGAGGATTGGTCGCAGTGGCTGCCGTGCGACCGCGCCGCGGCCTTGCCGTGCACCGCGCCCGACGGGCCGATCGAGCCCTATACCCGCGCGACCGCGATGCCCGCCGGCTGGCGCTGGCGCATCC
Organism: Sphingopyxis sp. H050; assembly: GCF_001468265.1. Classification (GTDB taxonomy): domain Bacteria; phylum Pseudomonadota; class Alphaproteobacteria; order Sphingomonadales; family Sphingomonadaceae; genus Sphingopyxis. Next base: position 255,349 of record NZ_LNRZ01000003.1, read on the forward strand.
CGCTCCAGCACCGCGTCGGCAACGGCTATGTCTATTCGAGCGCGCATCTGTCGGACGACGAAGCCTGCGGCGCGATCCTGGGCGCGATCGAGGGCGAGCCGCTCGCCGATCCGCGCGTGCTGCGCTTTCGCGCCGGGCGGCGGACCAAAAGCTGGGACCGCAATGTCGTCGCGATCGGCCTCGCCAGCGGTTTCCTCGAACCCCTCGAATCGACGAGCATCCACCTCGTGCAACAGGCGGTGACGCGGCTGGTCGAACTGTTCCCGCAGCGCCGCATCGACGCGTCCGACCGCGACACCTTCAACGCGCTCGTCGACCGTGAATATGACCGCATCCGCGACTTCCTGATCCTGCACTATCACGCCACGCGGCGCGACGATTCGGATTTCTGGAACCATGTCCGCACGATGGCGGTGCCCGAAACGCTGCAGCGCAAGATGGACCTTTGGCGGACGAGCGGGCGCGTCGAGCTCTATACGCAGGGCCTGTTTCTCGAGGCGAGCTGGGTCGCGGTCTATTTGGGCCAGGGGGTCGTGCCTATATCCTATGACCAGCGCGCCGACACGCCGGCGCCGGACCGTTTGGCGAAGTCGCTCACCGAACTCGATCAGGCGATCCGCCAGCGCGTCGCGGCATGGCCCGACCATGGCGACTATCTGCGGCAAGCCGGCGCGTGGGAAGCGGCATGAGCGGAGCGGCGGGCGTGACGCGGTCGGTGCTGGTCGTCGGCGACGGCGTCGTCGGGCTGGCCGCCGCGATTGCGCTCCGCCGCGCGCTGCCGGGCGCCGCGGTCCGGCTGGTGCAATTGCCGGGCGACGAGGACAGCTGGCTCAACCGGCTGGGCGCGGCGAGCCCGATCATCCATCGCTTCCACCGGCAGATCGGGCTCGACCCCCGGCTCTTCGCGCGCCGGACCAACGCCGATCCGGCGTATCTGCGCCACTATGTCCGTGACGGGCAGCCGGCGGTTCGCGAAGCGAGCACCGCGGCGATCCCCTTTGTCGAGGGCGTGCCGCTGCATCACATCTGGCTGCGCCACCGCCTCGAGGACGGCGAAGGCGCGCCTGATTTCGCCGCGATGCTGCTCGCGCTGCGCGAAGCGCGCGGCGACGAGGGCGGCTTCGGCCCACGCTTCGACATCGCTGCCTATCAAGGCCTGCTCGGCGAGATGGCGGCGGCGCTCGATATCGACATCGCGGCGGTGGCCGACGTCACCGTCACGGCGGACAATGGCGCGGTCGCGGGTCTTTCGGCCGATGGCGGCGCATGGCTGCGCGCGGATCTCTATGTGGACGCCGCCGGTCCGCGCTCGCGCCTGCTCACGGCGCTCGGGGCCGGATGGACCGATTGGTCCGATTGGCTGCCGAAGCTGTCGCTTTCGATGTCGCCGGACGGCGGCGGCGCGCAGGGCGACGAGCGGCTGGCTTACGAAGGCGGCGGGATCGTCTGGCAGACCCCCGTTTGGCGCGCCGCGCTCGCCCCCGATGCGACCGCCCGCGGCCCGGGCTGCCTCGGCCGCTGTTGGCTGGGCAACGCCGTCGCCATCGGCGAAGCCGCCGTGCGCGCGCCGACCGCCGATGGCGTCGGCCTCGGCGTCGCGCTCGAGGATATTTTGCGGCTGATCGCGCTGCTGCCGCGTCCCGACGGTGGCGGGCAAGAGCAGCGCGAATATGACCGCCGCGCCGCGATCGCCTATCGCGCGCTCGCCGACTGGAGTGGCCTCAGCACAGCGCCGGGCGCCGACGGCCCGCCGGGCCTCGCCGAAATAGGCGCGGCCTTTGCCGCGCGCGGCCGTGTGGCGATCGACGAGCTCAGCCCGATCCAGCCCGGCGAGTGGCTTGCCCGACTGATGGCGCTTGGCCCGCCGCCGCGCCGCGTCGATCCGACCGCATGGGCGCTGCCCGACGCCGTCGTCCGTTCCACCATCGCCCGCGCCGCGCCGGCGCGCGTGCCGACCTGAATCGCCAAGAGAGGATGATGATGCGCAAAAGTCTATGGCTGATGCCGCTGGTGCTGGGCGCCTGCGCCGCACAGGCCGGGGGCCCGACGCGGTCGGCGGCGTCCGCCGACGCGGGCAAGCTCCTGCTCGCGCCGGTCCCGCCCGAGGCGACGGCGCATCCCGCGCTCTGGCCCAAGCCGCACTGGCCGCAGCCGCGCGATGCCGCGACCGAAGCCCGCCTCGCCGCGCTGATCGCGCGAATGACCGTCGAGGAAAAGGTCGGCCAGATCGTGCAGGCCGACATCGGCAGCGTCACGCCGGAGGAGGCCAAGGCCTATCATCTCGGCTCGATCCTCAACGGCGGCAACAGCGGTCCCGGCCACGACGATCTGGCGCCGCGCGAAAAATGGCTCGCGCTGGCCGACGCCTTTTATGCGGCCTCGGTCGACACCTCGAACGGCGGCGTCGGCATTCCGATCATCTGGGGCACCGATGCGGTGCATGGTCACAGCAACATCGTCGGGGCGACGATTTTCCCGCATAATGTCGGCCTCGGCGCGGCGCGCGATCCCGATCTGATCGAGCGGATCGCCCGCGCGACCGCGCTCGAAATCCGCACGACGGGCATGGAATGGACCTTTGCCCCGACCGTCACCGTGCCGCAGGATTATCGCTGGGGCCGCGCCTATGAGGGCTATTCGTCCGACCCGGCGCTGGTCAGCGAATATGTCGGCCGCATGGTGCAGGGACTCCAGGGTCCGGCGACCGGCAAGGATTTGCTCAAGGGTCCTTATGTCATCGCCTCGACCAAACATTACCTCGCCGATGGCGGCACCGTCGACGGCCGCGATCAGGGCGATGCGCGGATCAGCGAAGAGCAATTGCGCGACATCCACGGCGCGCCTTACGTCCCCGCGCTCGAACAGGGCGTCGCGACGATCATGGTCAGCTTTTCGGGCTGGAACGGGGTCAAAAACACCGGCAACAAATCGCTGCTCACCGATCTGCTCAAGGATCATATGGGGTTCGACGGGTTCCTGGTCAGCGACTGGAACGCCCACGGCCAGGTCGCCGGATGCACCAACGCCTCCTGCCCGCAGACGATCAACGCCGGGCTCGACATGGTGATGGCGCCCGACAGCTGGAAGGCGATGTGGACCTCGCTCGTCGCGCAGGCGAAGGACGGCACGGTGCCGATGGCGCGGATCGACGATGCCGTCGCGCGCATCCTGCGCGTCAAGATGCGGCTCGGGCTGTTCGAGGCAGGCAAGCCGTCGAGCCGGCCCTATGCCGGCCAATGGGATTTGCTCGGCGCGCCCGCGCATCGCGCCATCGCGCGCGAGGCGGTGCGCAAGTCGCTCGTGCTGCTGAAGGATCAGGGCGGGGTGTTGCCGATCAAGCCAGGCAGCCACATTCTCGTCGCCGGCGATGCCGCCGACGATATCGCCCGCCAATCGGGCGGGTGGACGCTGACCTGGCAGGGTACGGACGTCACCAACGCCAACTTTCCGGGCGCCACCTCGATCTGGAAGGGGCTGGACGAGGCCGTAAGGGCCGCCGGCGGCAGCGCCGAATTGGCGCCGGGCGGCGCCTACCGCAAGAAGCCCGACGCCGCGATCGTGGTGTTCGGTGAAACACCCTATGCCGAATTTCAGGGCGACCTGAAGACGCTCCAGCTCCGCCCCGAGCTTCGCGCGCCGTTCGCGACGATGCAGAGGTTGAAGGCTGCGGGCATCCCGGTGATCGCGGTGATGATCAGCGGGCGGCCGCTGTTCATGAACCCCGAGCTCAACGTCGCCGACGCCTTCGTCGCCGCCTGGCTGCCGGGCTCGGAAGGCGGCGGCGTCGCTGATGTTCTAGTCGCCGGCAAGGACGGCAAGCCGCGGTTCGATTTCACCGGCAAGCTGCCGACCGCCTGGCCCGCCACCGCGCGCGCCGACGGCCCGGTCCTGTTTCCCTTCGGCTATGGGCTGGGCCTGAACGACCGCGCGCCATGGACGACGCTGTCCGAAGAGCCCGGCGTCGAGACGAGCGACAGCGGCAATGTCTGGTTCGCGCGCGGCATTCCCGCCGCGTCCTGGTCGCTGCGCGTGCTCGACGGCGCGGGCGACACGACGCGGATCACCTCGGTCCCCGCCGCGGCGCTCGGCGGGCGCGTGAAGGTCACTGCGACCGACCATGTCGTCCAGGAGGGCGCGCGCCAGTTCGCCATCGCCGGCGGCCCGGCGACGGTCGAAGTGTCGAGCCACGCCCCGGTCGATCTGTCGCGCGAGAGCAACGGCGACCTGTTGCTGGTCGCGACGATGCGCGTCGACCAGCCGCCGGAGCAGCCGGCAACGCTGGCCGTCAATCGCACCCCCATTCCCTTTGCGGCATTTTCCGCCGCAACCGCGGGCCAGTGGCGCAGCTATGGCGTGCCGCTGAAATGCTTTGCTGCTAAGGGGGCCGACATGACCAGGGTCGAGACGCCTTTTCGCCTGACGACCGACGGCGCGGCACGCTTCAGCCTTGCCGAGGTGCGGTTGGCGTCGGTGGCGGATGTCATCATCCCCTGCCCATGAAGGACTGGCTCACCCGCGCCGCGCCGGTTGCCGAGGTCGATGCCCGCGACGCCGAGGCCGCACAGGCGGCGCTGAAGGCGGCGAACGGCCGGCCGCTGGTGTTGCGGGGGCTGACCGCGGACTGGCCGTTGGTCGCGGCGGGACGAGAGGGCGTCGCGGCGCTGGCAGAGCGGCTGGCCGGCTACGGCCCCGGCGCGCCGATGAATGTCTTCACCGCACCGGCGGGGACGCACGGCCATTATTTCTATCGTGGCGACATGACCGGTTTCAACTTCCGCACCGAGCAGGCGACGATGCCCGAACTGCTCGACCGGCTGCTGTGGGCGAGCACGCTGGCCGATCCGCCGAGCTTTTACGCGGGGTCGACCCCGGCGGCGGATTTCATGCCCGGCTTCCTCGCCGATCACCCCTTGCCGGTCGCGGCCCCGGGCGCGATCCCGCGGCTGTGGACCGGCAATGCCTCGCACATCGCGACCCATTTCGATCAGTCGGACAATATCGCGGTCGTCGTCGCGGGCATCCGCCGCTTTGTGCTGTTTCCGCCCGAACAGGTCGCGAACCTCTATCTCGGCCCGCTCAACAAGACCCCGGCGGGGCAGCCGGTGAGCATGGTCGCGGTCGACGATCCCGACCTCGCGCGTTACCCGCGCTTCGCCGAGGCGATGGCCGCGGCAGCGGTCGCGACGCTCGATCCGGGCGATGCGATCTTCATCCCCTCGCTCTGGTGGCACAACATCCGCGCCACCGGTCCGCTCAACCTGATGGTCAATTATTGGTGCGATGCCGGCGCCGGCAGCTCGCCCTTGCTCGCCTTTGCGCACAGCCTGCTGGCGATCCGCGATCTGCCCGCTGCCGAACGCGCCGCATGGCGGACATGGTTCGAGCATTTCATCTTCGGCGACGAGGGCGCGGCCGCCGCCGATCATCTGCCGCCGCATGCCCAGGGCGTGCAGGGCGCTGCGTCGCCCGAGCGCGATGAGACGATCCGCAATTTCGTGCTGCGCGGGCTGATGGGGCCGCGTTAGCGCGCCACTAGTCGGGCGATAAAGTCGGCGTGGCTGGGCATCGCGCGCGCCTGCTGATCGAACACCGACGCGATCCGCTCCATCGCGGCGATGATCCTTGCGTCATCGGTCGCATCGACCAGCGGATCATATCCCTCGGGCAGGATATTCTGCCCCAGCATGACCGCCGCCCAGTTGGCGATGCCGAACAGGTCATGGTCGAAGCGGCGGATGCGGCCCTTGGTGCGGAACAGCTCGATCTTCTGCGCCAGGCTGTCGGGGATCTCCATCGCCGTCCTGTCGCGCCAGAAGGGCGTGTCGCGGCGCGCGGTCGCCTTGTAGTGCAGGACGATGAAGTCGCGGACATATTCATATTGATCGATCATCAACCGGTTATATTCGTCGCGCTCGACCGCGCTGAATCGCATATCGGGAAACAGCCAGAACAGCTTGTTGATCCCGGTCTGGATCAGATGGATGCTCGTCGATTCGAGTGGCTCGATAAACCCGCCCGCCAGGCCGAGCGCGACGACATTGCCCTCCCACAATCGCTCGCGAACCCCCGCGGTGAAGCGCAGCGGGCGCGGATCGGCCAGCGGCTCGCCGTCCAAATGGGCGAGCAGGGTCGCGCGCGCCTCGTCATCGCTGGCATAGGCGCTCCCATAGACGATGCCGTTGCCGGTGCGGTGCTGGAGCGGAATGCGCCATTGCCAGCCGAAACCGTGCGCGGTGGCGCGCGTCGCGGGGATCAGCGGATCGACGCGCGCCGACGGCACCGCCATCGCCCGGTCGCACGGCAGCCATTGCGACCAGTCGCGATAGCCGACCCCCATTTCGCGGCCGAGCAGCAGGCTGACGAAGCCCGAGCAATCGATGAAGAAATCGCCCGCGACCTCGCGTCCGTCGCCGAGGCGCAGCGACGTGACATGCCCGCTTTCCGCGTCGCGATCGACGCCTTCGATCCGTCCCTCGATCCGCTCGACCCCGTCCGCTTCGGCCCGGCGGCGCAGGAAGGCGGCGTACAGTGCGGCGTCGAAATGATAGGCCGCCGCCATCTGGTGCAGGGGCGAGCGCGGGTCGCCGCTCTGCGGGGCATAGCCGCCCTCGCGGACCGCGGCCCCCGTGATGAAATAGTCGGTGAACGGCCGGATCCGCGGATCGCACCGATGCTTGAGCCAGAACTGGTGAAAGGCGATGCCTTCGAAATTATGCCCGGGGTCGCCGAAGGGGTGGAGGTAGCGCTCGCCGAGCGCGCCCCAGTCGACGAACTCGATCCCCAGCTTGAAGGTCGCCTGCGTTTCGCGAAGGAACTCGGCCTCGTCGATGCCGAGCATGCGGTTGAAGTCGCGGATCGGCGGGATCGTCGCCTCGCCGACTCCGACGGTGCCGATCGCGTCGGATTCGACCAGGATGATCCGCCGCTGGCCGTCGTTCAGGAACCGCGCCGCGGCGGCGGCGGCCATCCAGCCGGCGGTGCCCCCACCGACGATCACGACAGTGCGGATCGGCGCGCCGCCTTCGGTCATGTCCGCTCCCATGCATCAAGGACAATGCGCGCGCCGATCGTCTCACCGGGCGCGGCGACCGGCATGGGCCGCCCCGCCGCGCCAAGGTTCAGCGCATTGTTGCTGTGTGGCACGGGTTCGAAGCAGAAGAAATCGGTATCGACCGATGTATAGACCACCGCACATGGCAGGTCGGACTGGATGCGCAGCGCCAGCGGGCGGTCGATCCACCAGATGGTCGCGCGGCCGTCCCAGCCGTCGTAACAATTGTCGCGTTCGCGGCCCGCGACCGCCCGCCCCGCCGCAAAGTCGCTGCTCGGATCGGGCGTTACGGCGCGCACCGGCAATTGGTCGGCGCCCGCAAGCCACATCTGTCCCGCGGTGAATTGCAGATGCGCGCCGGCGGCGTCGAAATAGGGATGCATCCCGATCGCCAGCGGCGCGGTGGCGTCGCTGCGATTGGTGACAGTCAGATCGACCGTCAGCTGCGCAGGCGCCAAGGCGAAGCGCTGCTCGGCGGAGAAGGCCCACGGCCAGTCCGCATCGCCATCATGCTCGTATCGCAGCACGGCTTGGTCGGCGCTGCTTTGGGTGACCGTCCACCCGCGCAGCCAGCCGACGCCGTGCAAGGGATGCGCGAAGCCGGCCTTGTTCGGCGGCAGCCGATGCGCGAGGCCATCCCACAGGAAGCAGCCGTCCGCGATGCGGTTCGAATAGGGAACGAGCGGAAAGCTCGCCATTGCCAGCGGATTCCAATCCGCCGCCGCGATCCCGCTCTCGTACAGCATCGACTGGTCGCCGATCCGCCACGCCGCAATCGCGCCGCCCGCCTCGGGCACGAGCACCAGCCGTGCCGCCCCTGCTGCCAGCGTGCGGGTCGCAAACGGGCTGTCGGCGCTCATTCGCTCGCGGCGGCGCCCGCTTCGCGCAAGACATAGACCGGGCCGATCTCGATCGCCTGCGCCGCCCCGGCGGTGTGCAGCGCCAGCTGCGCCGTGCCGGCAGCCATCGCCAGCGAAGCGGTGGTGCCGATCTGATAGAGCCGCCAATTCGGACCCACCGTCAGCACATTGTCGGCAAACCCCTCATAGGGCGCGGCATTTTGCTGCACCCGGATCGCCAGCCTGCCCTGCCCGTCGGGGGTCGATGCCGACACCGTGCGCGCCAGCACCGCGATCCGGAGCCGGTCGCCTTTCGCGATGGCGTCGCGCAGCGGCACCGCGGCGCCGGCGTCATACGCGTTGGCGCCCGCCCTGCTGACCGTCAGCAAGGTCGCGACGCGGCCATAGACGTTGGTCGTCGTCGCCTTGGCAACCTGGGTGGTCCCGTACAGCGCCCAGTCGCGCTTCGCCGGGTCGTTGAGCAGATTGCCCTTGCCGACCAGTTGCGGCGGCAGTTCGGGGTCGGCGGCGGGGGCCGCGGTCGCGGCCGTCTGGCGGAGCGACTTCGCGCCTTCGACGATGATCACCTGCCCGATCTCGATCGTCTGCCGCGCGCCGGCCAGTTGCAGCCCGAGCACCGCCTGCCCCTTGGCGATGTCGCGGTCGGCGGTCGCCGGCACTTCGTACAGCTGCCATTCGGACCCGACGGTCAGCGCCGTGTCGCCGAACCCGGCGTAGGGGGCGACATTCTGCTGGAAGCGCACCCCGATCCGGCCCTTGCCGTCGGGCGCGTCGGATTTGACCGTGCGCGCCCAGAAGGCTGCGACATAATCGCCCTTGCTCCGCAACCCGGTACGGATCGGCACATTCGCGCCCGCGTCATAGGCCGCGACGCCCAGCGATTGCAGCGCAAATTGCATCGCGGCGCCGCCGCCCGGGATGTCGGGCGACTTGACGATCTTCGACTTCAGGATCGTACCGTAGGTCGCCCAGTTCAATGCCGAGGGATCGTTGATCAGCGTCCCCGGCAGACTGTCGTCGAGCGCCTGCAACGCGGGCGTGGGTTGGCGCTCGTCGGCGGGCGCCGAGGGCGCCGCAGCGGGCGCCGCGGCGCTCGCCGGTTCGGGCAGCCCGATCGCAGCGCGCAGCCCGGGCAGCCACGCCTTCTTGTCGCTGTCGTAAAAAGGAAAGGTGTTGGTATAGGCCCAGGTGCACATGCCGATGCCGAGCGGCGCGAACGCCCTGGTCACCGCGGCATGATATTGCACGCGCTGGTCGAGCGGCACCGTCGTATGCGCGCCGGTTTCGCCCATGAACGGCAGCAGCCCGGTCCTTTCGCTGTAATCGCGGATCTTCTGCACATCGCGCACCAGCCGCGCCGCATCGTCGGCGCTGCCATAGGCGCGTCCCAGCGGCGGCGCCGGATCGACCCATGTCGCCCCCTGATGGGTGAAATCGAACGGCTCATAATAGTGAAAGGTCGGATAGACGTGCGGATCGTCGGGCAATGTCAGCGTCTTGAGCGAATCGATCCCGCTCCAGAATTCACCCCCGATGATCACCGGCCGGTCGGGGTTGGTCGCGCGCACCGCCGCCAGCGCGGGCGACAGCGCTTCGAGCAGGTTGGCGTTGGTGAATTTGTCGTGCGGCTCATTCTCCAGCTCGAACCACAAGCTCTTGGTGGGCTGGTCGGCGAAGGCGGCGCCGATCTGCTTCCAGATCCCGGCAAAGCGCGGCGCGCTGCCCAGCGGATCGCTGTGCATCGATTCGAAATTATGGCTGTCGAGGATGACGTTAAGCCCCGCCGCCTGCGCCGCGCCGACCAGATGCTTCACCCGCGCGAGGAAGGCGGGTTCGATCGTGTAGGGCGGCTCCTTGCCGGCGTGGCTGTCCCAGCGCACCGGCAAGCGAATGGTCTTGAAACCGGCCGAAGCGATATTGGCAAAATCGCTATCGGCGATGCGATGCCCGCCCCATCCGGTCTCGGTCGGGGGCTCGAGGCTGTTGCCCATGTTGATGCATGTGCCGACGGGCAATCCGCGCGGCGCCGCCATAGCGCTTGCGGGCACGATTATCGACGCCATTGTCGCGGCCAGCATCATCGCCTTTTTCATCCAAGGACCTCCCAATCAGCCGTCGTTCGAGCGCGGCTTGCGGTGATTTGGTAGCGCTACCAGCCGATGGCGTCAAAACCTAATTGCGCGGTCAATCGGCTGCCGGTCCACCCGCCGTTCAGCAGGCGTCGGCAGTCGGATCGCCTTTCATCGCGGCTCCTGCCGGCTGGGGCGTAAAGCTCAGGCGCGCGGGTCGCGGGCCATGGACAAGGCCGCCTTTACGCTCTTTTTACAGCGGCGGGTTAGGGCGGTCTTCGAGGGACCGCTCGCACCGGGAATTGGCTGATGCCGAAGACACGTGAGATCGAGCGGTTGCGCGCCGAGCATGCGGCGCTCACCACGCTGTCGCGCTTCCTGATGGAGATGGTTTCCGCGCCGCAGCCGCCGCGCGCGACCGAGCTGACCGCGGTGCGCGGGATGCTGCGCGATACGCTGGTGCGCCATCTGAAATGCGAGGACTGGGCGCTTTATCCGCGGCTGCGCGCGACAGGCGATGCGGCGATCAACCGCATGGCGAAGGAATTCGTCGACGAGATGGGGCATCTGGCGAGCGATTTCGACGCCTATGACCGGCGCTGGACCGACGAGGCGGCGCTTGCCTGCTGGGCCGACTTCTGCGCCGAGACGACGGGCATCCTGCACGCGCTGGGGATGCGGATCGAGCGCGAGGACCGCGACCTTTATCCGGTCGCCGAGACGATCGCGATCGCCGAGGCCGGGCGCGCCGAGAAGCGCGGGGGTCGCCGCGCGGCATAAGCCCTATCGATCCCGGTTGGTGACCAGCGTGAAGGGCGCCCAGCTTGCCGGGTGCGCCCAATGCGGCTTCCATCCCTCGACCGCGCTGCCGTCGGCATGCTTGCCGGTGCGTACAGCCTCCATCGCCGCGGCGAGCGCGGTCGCGGGGGTCGCTTTCTCGTTCGACAGCGCCTCGACGATCAGCGCCGCGGTCGCGTCGTCGGCGACGCGCCAGTGGCTCGCGAGCAGATTGTCCGAGCCCGCATAGAGGAAACTGCGCGCGAGGCTCGACAGGGATTCGCCGCTCGCGCCCGCTTCGGCGCCCGGGGTCGCGGTGTTGCACGCCGAGAGCACGACCCATTTGGCGCTGAGCGACAGGTTCGCCGCCTCGCTGGCGGTGAGCAGGCCATCGTCCTCGACGCTCGCCTTGCCCGGCGGGGTCAGCACGAGGCCGGGTTCGGAGCCGATCCCCATTTCATAGGGCAGCAGGCCGTGCGTCGCGAAGACGACGGTGACCGCGCGCGGCAGCTCGGCATCGGCCTTGACCGCGGTTTCGGTCGCGTCGGCGCCGATGCGCGCGCCGCGGCCCTTGCCGATCGTCGCCGACAGCCGCGTCAGCTCGGCGGCGGTGCCGGGGAGCGGCGACAGGCGGCGGAGCTTGTCGACCGAGGCCATCGTCTTGTCGCCGCTCGCGGCGGTGAAGCCGCTGCCGCGCACGCCGACGCCGCCGCGCCGCCGCGGGCCGGCGCCGCGATCCTCGCCGGCCGTGGCCGCCTCGCCGCTGCCGAGCAGGGTCGGCGCGCCATAGGCGACGAGCGGCGGGCGCGCTGCCGTGGCGGCGGAAGGCTCGTCGCGCCGCGCGAGCGCGAGCGCGCTGACCGAGGGCAGGGTGATGAAGCGGTAGCGCTTGCCGAGCCATTGGGTCGCGGCGAGGTCTGCCGCCGCGCCGCTTTCGGGGTCGCCCTGCGGCGCTTTCGCGATCAGCGCGGCGAGCGGCAGCCCGGCGATCGGCCCGCTGACGACATTGTAGATGCGGCCGTTCCGGGGCAGCGCGGCGGCGACCGGGGCGATCAATTGCTGGTAGAGGCGATAGGCGGCGGCGCGGTCGTAGCGGGGATAGCGTTCATCGATGACGCTCGGCGCGCCGCGTGCCTCGGCCTCGCCGAGCGCATTATAGTCGGCGAGCGAGCAGCTATTCTCGTCGATCCGGCATTTGAGCCGCGCGACGTCGGCGGCGATCGGCGCCGCGCCATTGTCGACGCGGTGCCACAGCGCCTTCCTCTTCGAGATGGCGAAGGCATAATGATGGCCCTCCGACGGCAGCAGCATCAGCACCGCCTCGTCGGGGGCGAGCAGCTTCTGCACCGCGGCGATGTCGATCGCCTTCGGCGCGACGAGCGTCGCATAGTCGGGGAATTCGGCGGCGATGCGGGCGTCCAGCGGCGCGAGGCGCGCGGCGGCGTCGTCGAGGTCGGCGCGGAGGGCCGCGGTCCGGCCCTCGTCGCGGCCGAGCGATTGCTCGCGGTAGCGCTGGGTCAGCGACACGACCGCCTGCGCCGCATCCTGGCGCTCGCGAACGAGGTCGCCGAGCGGTCCGGCACCCGCGATGTCGCGCGCCGCAGCCTCGTTGATCGCGTCGCCTGCATCCGTCAGCGTCAGGTCTTGCGCCGCGAGGAAGGCCGGCGCCATCGCATCGACCTTGTCGGTGCGCGCGGCCCAGCCGGCGAACATCACCACGTCATAGGCGCTCGATTGCGGATTGCGGCGGGTGCCGCGGGCGACGGCCTTGGCGAGCGCGGCGACCGCCGGATTGGCGTCGTTGGACGCGTTCAGCCGCGCGTCGCGTTTCAGGCGCAGGCGGTTCGCCGCTTCGATCGCGGCGGCGAGGCCGTCGGCCTCGCGCCCCGCCACCTGCGCGCGGGCACGGGCGAGCGTGGTGAGCAGGATGATCGTATCGGTGGTCCCGTCGGTCCAGCTGCCCTTTTCCTCCGCGAGTTGGAGCGGCAGCGCCTCCTCGAAAAAGGGCAGGGCCTCCGCGGCCTTGCCCTGACCGAGCAGCGCGACGGCGTAATTATAGCGCGCCTTCTGAGTGTTGATGATCGTACGGCCGAAAAGCTTCTCCGCCTCGACCGCGGCATAGGCGCCGGGGGCTTCGGACGCGGCGAAGCGGCCGACGATATTGCGGTAATAGCTGATCTGGTTGTGCGCGAGTTGCAGGTCTTGCTCGCGCCCGAATTGCTCGGCGGGCACGGCTTCCAGCCGGGCGACCAGCCGGTCGAAGGTCCGGTCGGCCTCCTCGTCGCGGCGGACCAGTGTCAGCGCCTCGGAATAGCGGCGGAGCAGGTCGATATCGGGCGCGTCCAGCCCGGCCGCGTCGAGTTCGGCGAAGGTGTCGTCGAGCGCCCGCACCGCCTCCTCATAGCGCCCCTCCCGCAGCATATCGTTGGTCGCAGATTCGATGACGAGGCGCGCGAGGTCGGCAGCGCGGCCGTCCAGCATGCCATATTCGGCGGCGCGGCGGTGGATCAGCCGCGCGTGGGCGAGGCGCTCGTCGAACGGCAAGCCATATTTCATCCAGTCGAGGAACAGCAGTTCGGCGCGATAATTGCCTGCGGCATGAAAGCGGTCGGCCTCGGCGCGCATGCGGGTAACGACGCGGCTGTGGTCGGCGTCGCCGGGCTCGCGATCTTCGGTGCGGAAATACATCCAATATTCGGTGCCCATGTCGGAGCGGTTGGCGCTCGACAGCTTGTCCGGATGGCGCAGAACGACGTCGATCGCGGCGAGCGCCGCGGCGACCTGGGCTTCGTCCCTCGTCCTGACGACCTGATCGAGCGCAGCGCGGACGGCGCGATTCGGTTCGTCGTCGCATTGGCCGTCCTCATCCTCGGCGCAGGCGGGCGGTTCCTTGGCGAACGCCGGACAGGCGGTGGAGGCGAGCAGCAAAGCGGCGAACGCGGGAAGCGCGCGGCGTATCGTCATCGAAGACCAGTCCAGCGATACGCGACCCGCGCCGGTTATTGCCGGACGGAGGCCCGAGCGCAATAGGGCGCGCGCCGCGGGCCGCGGGGTTCAGGGCCGGAGCGACAGCTTCCAGCTGAACGCGACGCGCCAGCCCTGATCGAAGCCCGGCACCGGCTGTTTCCAGGCGTCGGCGAGTTCGAGCCCGATCGTCGCGTGGTCGGCATAGGCGAGGCGGATGCCGCCGCCCCAGCTGCCGAGCCGATAGCCGATGCGCGGATTGGTCGGGCGCGCCAGCAGCGTGACGTCGGCATAGTCGACGAAGCCGTAGAGTTCGCTGGGCGCGAAGCGGCCCTTGCGCAGCGGCCGCAGCGCCAGCTCGGCAAAGCCCGCGCCGCCGCGGTCGCCCGAGACGAGCCCGTCGTCGAACGCACGCCCGAAGGTCGCGCCGCCGACGCTGAAGCGCTGCGCCGCGGGCAGCCGGTCGCGCGTCCAGCGGCCGGTCGCGGCAAGGCGCAGCACCATCGCCTTGCCGATCGCCTGGTTCGCCTCGACCGCCGCATCGCCATAGAGGAAGCCGGTTTCGCCGACCCCGACAGGCACGTCCGCGCCCCAGATGTCGAGGCCCTTCGCCACGCCGAGGCGGGCGCCGACGACGGTGCGCTCCTCGGTCATGCGGAAGGAGAGGCCGCCGCCCGCGGTCCAGGTTTTTTCGGCGGCCAGCGTCGATCCGAAGAGCGCATTCTTCGAATCGAGATGGTCGAGCCGGACCGAAGCGGTGAGGTTGCGGCGGGTGCTGCGGATCAGCGGGTGGGTGACGCCGAAGCCGGCGCTCCACGCGTCGCCGTCGATCGCGAGGTTGGCCGGGCGGGTGCGAAGCGCCGCCGCCGACAGCTCGGCGCGCGTTCCGTCCGCGCCGATCGGGGTCGAATGCGCGCCGGCGACATAGAGCAGCGACTTGAAATTGACCGCCGCTGCGCCGCTCAACCGCGTTTCGTCTCCGCTGCGCAGCAGGCTATAGCCCTTGGCATTCGCCTCGAGGATCCCGTCCTTCACATAGGAGGTTGTCCGCGTCGAAAAGCCGAAGCCGAGCGTCGGCCTTTTTGCGTCGACTGCAAGGTCGAGCGCGACCGCCCCCGGCGCGCCGGTCAGCGACAGTCCGGGCTTGACGGTCGCCCCCGGAATGTCGCCGATATTGCCGAGCGTGCGTTCGAAACGGCTGCGCGGCAGCGGGTTCCGGCCGGGCAGCGCGTTCGCCATGCGCGCGATCAGCGGGGTCGGGCCGCCGTCGCTTTCGCCGCTCAGCGTCACGGTGCTGATATAACCTTCGGCCGAGGCGACCTCGACGACCCCGTCGGACAGATCCTGGTCGGGGATGACGAGGGTGAAGAGCGCGACGCTCGACCGGCTGTAGGCGCGCGTCATCGCGGCGGCGAGTTTGGCGAGATTGTCGGCCGAAGCCTTTTTGCCGACGAAGCGCTGCGCGGCCTTGGCGACATTGGCAGGCACGCCCGCGCCGGTGAACTTGATTTCGGTGATGGTGATGTCGGGACGCGCGCCGAGTTCGACCTTGCCGAGCTCCATTCGGGGAGCCTGCGGGTCGGGTAGCGGGTCGCGACTGTCGCCGGTGGGGGCGAGCGGCGGCCGACCGTCGATCGGCGTCGCCGCGGGCTGGGCGGCCCAGGCCGCGGCGGGGAGGAGCAAGGCTCCCGCCACCGCCGCGGCGCGGACCCGACGCTGATGCGTCAACGGCCGGCGCAGCATGGGCGCTTATTGGCCGCCTTTGGGGGTGCCGAGCCCGCCAAGCAGGCCGGTGACGGTTCCCGTCACGGTGCCGACGACGCCGGTCACCGGACTGGTCGGCGTCGTGCCGCCGCCGGTCGCGCCGCCGGTAACTCCCCCCGTGACGCTGCCGAGCGTGCCGGTCGCCGTGCCGACGACATTGTTCACCAGCGCAACGGGCGCGCCGACGGGCGTGGTGGCGGGGCCGCCGTGCAGTCCGCCGCCGAGCAGATTGCCGGTGCCGAGCAAGCCGCCATTGGCGCCATTGCCGAGCGTGACGAGCTGACCGCCCGAGCCGACGCCGAGGGTGAGCAGCGAGCCGGTTTGCTGACCGGGCGAGAGGATGCTAGCGCCGATCAGCGGCGAGGCACCGGGCGAACCGAGCGCGGTCGCCTTGCCGATCGTCGCGGTGATCAGCTGACCCGGCGCGGCAGCGAGGCCGTCGACCAGATATTGCTTGCCTTCGCCGGTCTGGATCAGCGCGACGCCGGTCGATTTGACGACGCCGATGACGGTGCCGACCAGATTGGCATTGCCGGGCACCTTGCCATCGACCGCGCTGGCGAGGAGCAGGCCCTTGTCGGCGACGACGTTGACCAGGCTGCCGGTCTTGATCAGCACGCCGCCGATCACGGGATTGGTGCTCGCGGGGTCGCCGGTGTTGGCGAGCAGGCCGGTGCCGGCGATGCCGCCCGGCCCCACAAGGCCGCCGACCGCCAGCGCGCCGGCATTGCCGAGGCCGACGCCGTTGCCGGGCGCGCCAGCGGGGCCCGCAGGACCGGCCGGACCGGTGGCTCCGGTCGCACCCGCGGGCCCGGCAGGGCCGGTCGCCCCGGTGGCGCCACCGGCGCCGACGCTGCCGACGCGGTAGCTGCCCGACGATTCGCAGGCGACGAGCGCGAAGCACGCCGGGATCATGGCAAGCATGGTAAGAGTGGTACGAGACGAACGCATGAGACATCTCCTTGGAGAAGGCACTGGTCCCAGTGCGAACAACTGTTTTGTCCCAATATAAGTTCCGTAATATCAGTTAGTTAATTGCCGTTAACTCTCTGTAACAACTATCGTGACGTCTGCCTTTCAGGCCATTTGGGGCGGTTTCAGTTCGGCCGGAAATTAACTCTCTTTTTCGGTATACCGTGCGTCGAGAGCGACGATCTGCATGGCGCGGCGCTTTGCGGTCGCGCCCCGCTTAACGTCATGCGCCCTTTGCTTAAACCAGCTTATAACCGCGCCCGGTGCTTGATTTGCGCGGCCGCCTCGCCTAGCGGCTGCGGGCAGAAACCGGAGATTTTTTGCATGACCGACACGCCCCCCGACCATCTGTCGACCAACCCGCGCTCGCCCCATTTCGACATGGAGGTGCTGCAGCGCGGCATCGGCATACGCTTCAAGGGCAAGGAGCGCACCGACGTCGAGGAATATTCGATCTCCGAAGGCTGGATCCGCGTCGCCGCGGGCAAATCGAAGGATCGCTTCGGCCAGCCGATGACGATCAAGCTGTCGGGCGAGGTCGAGGCCTGGTTCGAAGATACCGCTGCCGAAAGCGGCGAGGCGTCGGAAGATTGAGGTCCCATAAAGGGGGAAGCCACCCGGAAGGCGTGGCCTCCCGGATGGCTTCGAGTGCTCGTCAGTAACCCTTGAGGGTTTGGGGGGGGCAGGGTTAGCCGCCGAGCGAAGCGGCGATGAGTTCGAGGCCGTTGCCGGGTTTCCAGCTGCTCTGGGCATAGGCCGGCGGGGCAAAAGCGTCACGATCGGGGTTGGCGTTGCCGCCGGCGTAGATGAAGCCTTGCACCGGATTGGCGCGCAGGCCGAGGTCGCCGATCGGGGCATACCATACGCGCACCATGCTCCAGTCGCCCGCCGGGCTGACGTCGACGACGCGGACGTTGCGCTCGATCTGGCCGCGGCGGCCGTTGATCGGCGACCAATTGGCATGGTCGATCAGGATTTCACGGTCGCTGACGATCTTCTTGACGACGGCGACATGGCCGAGCGGCATGCCGCCGGTGCCGGCGAAGGCCATCACGGCGCCCTTGCGGGGCTCGTCGCCGCGCTCGTAGGTGCCGGCCGCCTGTGACCACCAGGTCTTGGCATTGCCGCGGATGTCGACGCCCGATTCGGCGCGGGCGAAGGGGACGCACTGCAGATAGTCGCGGGCGGCGGCCGGAGCGCTGACGAGCAGACCGGTGATGGTCATCACAGACGCGACGACGGCAGCCAGATAACGACGATGGAGCATGGATTGCGACCCCCTGTGGCCCGTGTTCGGGCGTTGCAGCGTCTTTGCTATGGCTTGGCTTTTCCACCAACCGCGAAGCGGTGAATCGCGCCATCGATGCGGTGAGCGGGGGAACCTTTTGGTAAGCTTTTCAACTCGTCGTGCGGGCGGTTCGGCTCACCGGCAGATGCCGGGACTCAGGCCGCGACCGTCGCCGCCGGTTCGGGCGGGCGGAAGAGCATGAGCACGTCGGTCGCGGGCATGGGGCGGCCGTAATAATAGCCCTGGATGTTGCTGCAGCCGAGGGTGCGCAGCGTATCGACCTCGACCTCGGTCTCCGCGCCTTCGGCCGTCGTCGACATGCCGAGGCTGTCGGCGAGCGCGACGACCGCGCGGATGATCGCGATCGATTCGATACTGCCCTTGGCGGCGCCGACGACGAAGCTGCGGTCGACCTTGATCGTCGAGAATTGCGTCTTGCGGAGGTATCCGAGCGAGGAATAACCGGTGCCGAAATCGTCGAGGCTGAGGCGGATGCCGAGTCCAATGAGCTGGTCGAGCAGCTGCGCCGCGCCGCCGCCGTCGCGCAGGAAGACGCTTTCGGTGACTTCGATCTCCAGCCGCTGCGGCGGCAATCCGCTTTGCGCGAGCGCCGAGACGACGACCGAGGCGAAGGCGGGGTCGGTGAGCTGTTCGGCCGAGACGTTGATCGCGACCTTCAGGTTCGACGGCCATTTCATCGCTTCGTGGCAGGCCGTGCGCAGCACCCATTCGCCGATCGGCGAGATGAGGCGGCTGTCCTCGGCAAGCGGGATGAAGCGGCCGGGCGAGACATTGCCGAGCTTCTGGTTGTTCCAGCGGATCAGCGCCTCGAAGCCGTTCAAGGTGCCGTCGGCGGCGGTCACGACCGGTTGATAGTAGAGTTCGAACTCGCCGCGGTCGAGCGCGCCGCGCAGCTCCTGTTCCATCACGCGGCGTTCCTCGGCCTGCGCGTGGAGCGAGGCGACATAAGCGGCGACGACATTCCCGCCCTTGTCCTTCGACTTGTAGAGCGCGAGGTCGGCGTTGCGGGTCAGCGTCTCGACCGTCGCGCCGTCGGTCGGGCCGATCGCAAAGCCGACGCTGGCGCCGACGAACAGCTGGTGGTTGTCGACCACATAGGGACGGCTGATCGTCTGGATGATCCGTTGCGCCAGTCCTTCCGCCTCGTTCACCGAGGGGACGTTATGCAGGACGACGGCAAATTCGTCGCCGCCGAGGCGGCCGCAGGTCATGCCGCGTTCCATCATGCCCTTCAGGCGCGCCGCAACCTGCGCGAGCAATTTGTCGCCGACCGGATGGCCGAGCGTATCGTTGACCGCCTTGAAGCGGTCGAGGTCGATCATCAGCATCGCGCAGCGCGACTTGGCCTCGATCGCCTGCGTCAGCGCGCGGGCGAGATCCTCGTGCAGGCTCAGGCGGTTGGGCAGGCCGGTGAGATTGTCGAAGCGCGCCATCTTGGCGATCTGTTCGGCGGTCGCATGCTGCTCGGTGACGTCCGACCCGACGCCGCGGAAGCCCAGAAACTTGCCGGTCTCGTCGAGGCGCGGCGAGGCCGACAGCTCCCACCAGCGCGGCTTGCCGCCGATCGTCACGGGGACGATCAGGTTCGAGAAGCTCTCGCGCCGCTTCATCCGCTCGGCCATGTCGTGCAGCGCCTTGGGGAAATTTCCGGTCGCCCAGGCGTCGCCCGACAGCGCCTGGAGCAGCGGGATCCCCTCGAGCGCCTCGGCAGTGCCGCCCAGCGCATAGGCGAGGCGCGGCGTAACGTGGAGCAGGCGGCGGTTGTTGTCGGTCTGCCACAGCCAGTCGGCCGAGGTTTCCTCGAATTCGCGGAGCAGCAGGCTGACCGTTTCGGTCTTTTCGTGCAGCGTCTCCTCGGCGCGGCGGAAGCGGATATGCGCCTGCCCGAAGCGGACGCAAAAGGCGCTGAGCAACAGGCCGGCGACGAGCGTCACCGAGGCGAGCTCGGGCGCGCCAGCCATGACAAGCGCGCTTGCCGCGGACAGGCTGACCGGGGCGATGAACAGGATGCACGCCATCGGGATGCTGTGCGCGACGATCGCCAGCGTCAGCATCATCAGCAGCGAGATCGTCCACATCGACAGCACATGATCGAGCGGCGGGCCCAAGCCGAGCAGCCAGAAGGGGATCGACCAGGCGACCGACGAATAGAGGGCATGGCGATTGCAGAGCCGATATTCGGCCGCGCCCGACAGCTTGGGGTCGCCGAGCGGCAATTTGCTGAAGGCGCGGTAAGAGAAGAGACTGAAGCTGATTGTTCCCGCGAGCCAGGTGCCGATAATCGGCCAGGGCGCGCTGTGGACCATGGTCAAGGCGGCGACAAGCGCCATGCCGACGCCCATCCACAGGCGCAGCGTTCCCTTGCCGCGAAGCGGCGCGAGCTGAAGCTGGCGGAGATCGCCGACATCCTCGTTTCGCGGCCCCAGCCCCAAAAGGGTCCGCAGGGATACTCGATCGGCAACTATCTGGTCGGTCAGCAAACTTTTCACATCGCCCGGTCTAACGGCGACGGGTTACGGGAAGGTAACTATGCGGCTGATCGGCGCGGAAAAATTTGTCCCGTGGCGGGACGGTAATAGGAGAGGCTTGGGTGCGACCGCTTCCGGTAGTCGGCAACCAAGCCCCCGAAAACAGCCTCAGGCCGCAAGTTCGAACGGCTGGATTTCGCCCGCCAGATATTGCGCGCGCGCTTTCGAGCGGCTGAGTTTGCCCGAGCTGGTGCGCGGCAGGGTGCGCGGCGGGATCAGCTCGATCAGGCAGTTCATGCCAGTGATCGCGCGGACGCGGTCGCGGATCTTTTCGCGCAGCGCGATGCGCTCTTCCTCGTCGCTGGTGCGGCACTGGACGAGCACCGCCGGCGTCTCCTCGCCGCCGGGCGCGGTGATCGCGAAGGCCGCAATGTCGCCCGACTTGAAGCCCGGCAGCTGCTCGACCGCCCATTCGATATCCTGCGGCCAGTGATTCTTGCCGTTGATGATGATCATGTCCTTGGCGCGGCCGACGATGTAGATGTAACCATCTGACAAATATCCCATATCTCCGGTGTCGAGCCAGCCGTCGACCATGCACGCAGCGGTCGCTTCGGGGTCGCGGAAATAGCCGGTCATCAGCGACGGGCCGGTGCACCACACCTTGCCGACGGTCTGGTCGGGGAGCAGATTGCCGGCTTCGTCGCGGATCTCGATGGTCATATCGCGCGCGGCCTTGCCGCAGTTGACGATCGCGCGGTATCGGGTCGGCCGGCCGGCATCGTTCGCGGCGCCCGACAGCTCGGTTTCCTCGACCAGTTCGACGACGATGCCTTCGCCCGGCGGCATGATGCTGACCGCGAGCGTCGCCTCGGCGAGGCCGTAGCTCGGCAGGAAGGCGCTGGCCTTGAAACCCGCCTCGACGAAGGCGTCGACGAAGGCCTGCATCACGTCGGGGCGGATCATGTCGGCGCCATTGCCCGCAACGCGCCAGCGCGACAGATCGAAGCGCTCGGCGACATGGCTCTGGCTGGAGATGCGGCGCGCGCAAATGTCATAGCCGAAGGTCGGCGAATAGCTGAGCGTCGTGCCCTGGTTGCGGCTGATCAGGTCGAGCCATGCGAGCGGGCGGCGGGCGAAATCCTCGGTCTTCAGATAATCGACCGACACTTGGTTCGCCACCGGCGAAAGCAGGCAGCCGACGAGGCCCATGTCGTGATACCAGGGCAGCCACGACACGCAGCGGTCGCTTTCGCGCAGTTCCATGCCATGCGAATGCGCCGCCAGATTGTTGAGCAGCGCGCCATGTGTCACCGCGACGCCGTGCGGGAAGCGCGTCGAGCCGCTGCTGTACTGAAGGTAGCAGGTCTCGTCCGTCTTCTGCTCGGGAAGGGCGGCGGCGGGGGCCGCGCGCTTTTCGAACTCGCTCCAGTCCATCGGCTGGACCCCGCGCTCGTTCGCCGCGTCGATCGCCATCGCGGCGATTTCGGGGGGGAAAAACAGCATCTTGGGATCGCTGCTGGTCAGCTGGACGACAAGCTGGCTGACGTAGGAATCGCGGCCGCCGAAGCTGGTCGGCAGCGGCAACGGCACCGGCCAGGCGCCCGCGTAAATGGTGCCGAAGAACAGCGCGGCGAATTCGGGACCCGTCTCGGCGATCAGCGCGATGCGGTCCTCGGGCTGAACGCCCGCCGCGATCAGGCGATATGCGGTCGCCAGCGCGTCGGCCTTGAGCTCGCTGTACGGATAGGGGCGCACCAGCTTTCCGCGCGGATCGTGGAAATTGAGCCCGCGGGTGCCGCTGGCGGCATAGTCGAGCGCTTCGCCGACGGTAGCGAAGTCCGAGAAGCGGCGCGGCTGAGCGCATTCGGTCGGGGTGGGGACGAGTTCGTCCACCACCGGGGCGGTATTTTGGGTCATAGGGCGTGTCGGGTCCCGGGAATCGGGGCGCGCGGCAACAATCATGTCATGTTTTTCAGCCATGTCTGCCTTGCGCGACCCTCAAAGGTTGGAACAAAAAGGCCCATTTCTGGGCGTTAAAGCCCGATATGGCGGTGCTGATCGTTCTCAATCAGGCCCGACTGTGGCATAAACATGGCGCATGTCCAATCGCCGCGCGTCATCCGACCGGTCCCGCAAACGCCTGAACGCGGCCAAGCTCGACGAGCTGGCGCTCGCCTATGTCGCGCGATTCGCGACGAGCAGGGCGAAGCTTTCGCGCTATCTGTCTAGGAAAATTCGCGAATCGGAATGGATCGACGAGCGTGACGCCATGACGGCGTGCGAGGCGATCGCCGATCGGATGGAGCGGCTGCACTTTCTGGACGACAGACAATATGCCGCGATGCGCGCCGGCGCGATGACGCGGCGCGGCCTCGGCGTGCGGCGGGTCAAGGCGCAGCTCTACGTCGATGGAATCGCGCCCGAGGACAGCGGCGATGCGGTGGCCGAGGCCGAGGACAAGGCGCTGGCCGCGGCGGTCGGTTTTGCGCGGCGGCGGCGCTTCGGACCCTTTGCGGTGCGCCCGCCCGGCGATCCCAAGGAACGCGAACGGCAGGTCGCGGCCTTTTTGCGGGCGGGGCACAGCATGACGATCGCGCGCCGCATTCTGGCTGTGCTGCCAGGCGACGCCGAGGCGCTGGCGGCGCTGGACGCCGAGGCGGCGCTCGATTAGGCCTCGGCCGCCACCAGAGAAGGATCTGCCGATGCGTCTGTTGCTCACCGCCCTTGCCCTGTCGTTCGCCCTGCCGATGGCGGCGTGCAGCAAGGATGCCGGCGAAGCGGAGCGCGCGGCGACGATCCCGGTGACGGTGACGATGGCGGGGACGCAGCACCGCTTCGACGTCGAGGTCGCGCGCACCGATGCCGAGCAGCAGCAGGGGCTGATGTTTCGCACCAGCCTGCCGAAGAATGGCGGGATGATCTTTCCTTTTCCGAAGCCCAAGATCGCGAGCTTCTGGATGAAGAACACCCTGATCCCGCTCGACATGATCTTCATCCGCAGCGACGGCAGCATCGACCGGATCGCCGAGAACACCATCCCCGAATCGCTCGAGCCCGTAGCAAGCGGCGGCGAGGTCGCAGCGGTACTCGAACTCGCGGGCGGCACCGCCGCAGAGCTTGGCATCGACGAGAGCGCGACGGTGACTTGGAAAGATTGAGCCGTCTTTCTTTCCGTTTGTCCTGAGCTTGTCGAAGGCCCGTCCTCGCTTTCGGCGGCGACAAGACGAGAACAGCCCTTCGACAAGCTCTGGGCGAACGGAAAAAGGGGCGGTGCGATGCCGCTTTGGCGCTTGCGCGACGGCTCTGCTTGCCTGTAAACGCCGCAGCCATGAGCATTTTGGGCAAGATTTTCACCTGGTGGGACGGCGCGACTGTCGGCACGTTGCTGAACAGCTGGAGCACGGGCGAGAAGGTCGGCGAGGACAGCCTCGGCAACCGCTATTACCGCGCCAAGAAGGGCAGCCGCCGCTGGGTGATCTACAACGGCCCGAACGATGCGAGCCGGGTGCCGCCCGAATGGCACGGCTGGCTGCACGGCACGTTCGACGAACTGCCGACCGAGATTCTGCCCGCGCCGCATGCGTGGGAAAAGGAAGCCACCCCGAACCTGACCGGCAGCCTTGGCGCCTATCGCCCCGCGGGGGCGCTGGAGCGCGGCGGGCGCCGCGCCGCGGCGACGGGCGATTACGAGGCCTGGCGTCCCGGCGCCGACTGAATCGAATGCGGCCGCACTTCATCCGTAGCGCGCTTCTCGCGCTCGTCGCGGCGACCGCGCTCACCGCGTGCGATCGTGGCGGGGACGGCAAGCGGCCTGGCGAGACGAGCGCGCAGCTGGCGAAGTCCGACCGCGTCCCGAAGGAAGTCGGCGGCATCGAGGGGGCGACCCCGATGGATCAGCGCGTCGCGGTGGTCGGGTTGCTCAACAAGCGCAACGGCCTGGTCCGCGAGCTCGAAATGAAGCCCGGCGACATCGCGCGCGTCGGCCGCGCGATCGTGCGGCTGCGCGCGTGCGAGACGACCGCGCCGTGGGAGGATCCGCCCGAAACCGGCGCCTTCGTCCAGCTGACCGTGCAGGATCAGCGCGACGACAAATGGTATCGCGTCTTTTCGGGCTGGCTGTTCCGGGAACGGCCCGAACGCAACATCATCCAGCACCCGATCTACGACGTCTTCGTCAAAAGCTGTGCGATGACATATCCGGGCGGCGAACCCGTTGTTCGCTCGGCACCTAAGGCTGCCGCGGCGCCGGCGGCGGCCAACGCGTCCAGTGCGCCCCAGTCGCCCGCGACGAACGGCGGCGACGGCACGCCGGCCCCGCCTGCTCCCGCGGCCGCGGCGCCGGCGCCCAAGGCCGCGCCGCCGCCGTCCGACAGCACCGAATAGAGCCGCCGGAGATAGTCGCTCTGCGGGATTTCGATCGCGCCCAGGCTTTCGAGATGCGGCGTAATGAACTGGCAGTCGAGCAACCGCCAACCGCCCGCGATGAGCCGCGCGACGAGATGCGCGAGCGCGACCTTCGACGCGTCGCGCGCGCGGCTGACCATCGATTCGCCGAAGAAGGCGCGACCGAGCGAAACGCCGTAGAGCCCCCCGGCGAGCGTGCCGTCCAGCCACACCTCGACGCTGTGCGCGTGGCCGAGCTGGAACAGCTGCTCGTAGCTCGTCTTGATGACCGGGTTGATCCAAGTCGTCGGCCGGTCGCCCGCGGGCTCGGCGCAGAGCGCCATCATTTCGCGAAAGGCGGTGTCGGTGGTGACGCGGAAGCGGTCGGAGACGAGGACCTTTTTCAGGCTGCGCGAGAGGTGGAAGCCGTCGAGCGGCAGAATCGCGCGCAGCCGCGGTTCGACCCAATGGACCGACGGGTCGTCCGCCCCGTCGGCCATCGGGAACAGCCCCTGCGCATAGGCGCTGAGCAGCAGCGCAGGGTCGATCGATTCGAAATGCCGGGTCAGCTTGCGGGCTTCACGAATTTCAGCGTCATGCGGTCCGATTCGCCGATCGCCAGATATTTTTCGCGGTCCTGGTCGCCCTCGCGCAGGGTCGGCGGCAGGGTCCAGACGCCCTTTTCATAATCTTTCGTGTCCTTGGGATTGGCGTTGATCTCGCCCTTGCCCGCGAGCTTGAAACCGGCGGCTTCGGCAAAGGCGATGATCGAGCTTTCCTTCATATAGCCCGATTTCTCTTCCTTTGCCGGATCGTCATTCTCATTCAGCCGATGCTCCTCGACCCCCAGCACGCCGCCGGGCTTCAGCATCGCATAGATCTGCCGAAAGGCCTCGGCGGCATTGTCCTTGCCGCCGAAGCGCCAATTGTGGACGTTGCGAAAGGTGAGCACGACATCGGCGCTGCCGTCGGGGACCTTGGGGCCGGCGCCGGTACTCGGAAATTCGGCGAGCTTGAGCGCGCCATAGGTCGCCGCGTCGGCCGTCTGCTTTTCCTTGATCCGCACCAGACCGCGGTCCCAGGGCGCCGCTACATATAGGGTGCCGCCGCCCGCCTTGCTGAGCGGCGCCAGGATTTCGGTGTACCAGCCGCCGCCGGGCCACAGCTCGACGACCGTATCGCCGGGCTTCACGCCGAAAAAGGCCAGCGTTTCGGCGGGATGGCGATAGGCGTCGCGCTGGGTGTTCGCCGCCGTGCGGTTCGGTGCGGCGACGGCGGCGGCGATCGGGTCGTGGGGCTTATGATTTGCGTGGTGGTCCTGCTGCATCGCGGCAGCGGGGACGGCGATCAGGGCGGCTGCACTTGCAACCAGTAACAGGGAACGCATATGGGCACCTCTCTCCAGGGGAAAGCCCTGTTTGCGAAGGGATGCCCGGCAATGCAAGTGTCGATGCTGACGGTGGGGATCGGTGCCGCGGTCCTGTTCGGCGTGGCCGAGGTCGCGAGCTGGCGCCGCAACAACCGCCGCGACGTCGACAAGGTTGGATTCATGCCGTGGCGCGGGATCGCGCTTGCGTCGGCTGCCGTCGCGCTGTTCGCGACGGCGTTCTGGCTGGCCGGGAAATAAACCTTCCCCCGCGGGGGAAAAATATGGCGAGCCTGCGCATCCCTCTCTCCAAGCGGAGAGGGCAGGAAATTACAGGCAGGCCTCGAGATACGGCTGGTCGAAGCCGTATTGGCGCGCCTTTTCCAGCGTATAGGGGCGCAGGCCCATCGCGCGATACTCGCCGATGATCTTGCCGTCCTTGTCCTCGTCCAGATATTCGAACTTGAACAATTCCTGGGTGACGATGACGTCGCCCTCCATGCCGATCACCTCGGTCACATTGGTGACGCGGCGCGAACCGTCGCGCAGGCGCTTGATCTGGACGATCAGGTCGACCGAATCGGCGATCTGCTTCGAGATCGCTTCCTTCGGGATCTTGATGTCGCCCATCAGCACCATGTTTTCCATACGGCCGAGGCATTCGCGCGGGCTGTTGCTGTGCAGCGTGCACATCGACCCGTCGTGACCCGTGTTCATCGCGGCGAGGAGGTCGAAACACTCCGCGCCGCGGACTTCGCCCATGATGATGCGGTCGGGCCGCATGCGCAGCGCGTTCTTGACGAGGTCGCCCATGTGGATCGCGCCATTGCCCTCGAGGTTCGCCGGGCGGGTTTCGAGCGGCAGCCAGTGCGGCTGCTGCAGGCGAAGTTCGGCGGCGTCTTCGATCGTCAGCACGCGCTCGCCGGGGTCGATCATCTTCGACAGGGCGTTGAGCATCGTCGTCTTGCCCGAACCCGTACCGCCCGAGATGACGATGTTGAAGCGGCTGGCGCCCGCGATCTTCAGCGCGGTGCACATCTTCTGGCTCATCGCGCCCCACTGGTGGAGCATGTCGAGCGTGATCGGCTTGGCCGAGAATTTACGAATCGAGATCGCGGTGCCGCGCAAGCTGAGCGGCGGGACGATCACGTTGACGCGGCTGCCGTCCTTCAGGCGGGCGTCGGCGAGCGGCGTGGTCTGGTCGACGCGGCGGCCGACGAGGTTGCAGATGCGCTGCGCGATCTGGAACAGATGCTGTTCGTCGCGGAATTGGATCGGCGCGATGACCAGCTGGCCCTTGCGCTCGATATAGGTCTGGTACGGGCCGTTGACCATGATGTCCGAAATGTCGGGATCGGCCAGCAATTCCTCGAGCGGACCGAAGCCCAGCAGCTCGTCGACGAGCACCTTTTCCAGCGCGAACTGCTCGCGGCGGTTCAATGTGATGCGCAGCTCGGCGAGCACTTCGAGGATGATCGGACGGAATTCCTCGGTGAGCTCGTCCTTCGACAGTGTCGCCGCGGCCTCCGGGTCGACACGCTCGAGCAGGCGCGGCAGCACCTGCTCCTTGATCTTGTGAACGCTGGCTTCGAACCCTTGCGCCTTTTCCGGCTCCGCCATGTCGGCGGTCGAGCGCTGGTTCAGCCGCTCCATCGCCTCCTCTTCGGGGGTCAGGTTCGACGGGATCGGCGGCGGCGCCGTTTCGGGGGCGGGGGTTTCGATCGCGGGGAACTGGCTGCCGCCGGACAGGCCGGAGCCTCCCTGCATCGGCTTCGCCACGCCAAAAGCGGGGCGGCCAGCGGTTCCGGGACGGCGTCCGAATGCACTCATCACAATATCCTGCTTCGAATCAAACGGGTTGGGAAATCAGCCAATTTTCGTGGCTAAACCCCCATTCGATACGGTGAATAAATCGGAAACTTTGACATTCTCCTAATGCGGAGGCCGATATCGGAGCGGGCGCAAAAAAGCCCGCATCCGGTCGGATGCGGGCTCTTGAGACGCCGTGGACGGCGAAAGATCAGCCGGCGATATGCTCGGCAAGGACGGTGAGGCCGCCTTCATTGACTTCGGCGAAGCCGCCTTCGACCTCGATCGTCTCGGGCGCGGCGCCGCTCGTGGCATAGATGGTCAGCGGGCCGTTGCGCAGCGTTGCCATGAACGGCGCGTGGCCTTCGAGCACCGAGAAATCGCCCTCGCTGCCTGGCACGGTGACCATATAGACGTCGCTCGACCGCTCGAGGCGGGCGGGGGTGACGAGTTCGAACTTCAGAGCCATTCTCAAATCTCCCCCCTCCCGCTTGCGGGAGGGGTCGGGGGAGGGACTGTTTCGTTTATAGCGGACGGCCCGTCCCCTGACAGGCCCTCCCCTAACCCCTCCCGCAAGCGGGAGGGGAATCTTTTACGCCGCGTCGGCGGCCAGCTTGGCGGCCTTGGCGACGGCTTCCTCGATGCCGCCGACCATGTAGAAGGCTGCCTCGGGAAGGTGGTCGTACTCGCCGTCGACGACGGCCTTGAACGACTTCACCGTTTCCTCGATCGGCACGAACTTGCCGGGAATGCCGGTGAAGACTTCGGCGACGTGGAACGGCTGCGACAGGAAGCGCTGGATCTTGCGCGCGCGGGCGACGACCAGCTTATCTTCTTCGCTGAGCTCGTCCATGCCGAGAATCGCGATGATGTCCTGCAGCGACTTGTACTTCTGCAGCGTTTCCTGAACGCGGCGGGCGGTCTCATAATGCTCCTGGCCGACGGTCGCGGCGGTGAGCACGCGCGAGGTCGAGTCGAGCGGGTCGACCGCGGGATAGATGCCGAGTTCCGAAATCGCGCGGCTGAGCGTCGTCGTCGCGTCCAGGTGGGCGAACGAGGTGGCGGGAGCGGGGTCGGTCAAGTCGTCCGCGGGGACGTAAATCGCCTGCACCGAGGTGATCGAGCCCTTGGTGGTCGAGGTGATGCGTTCCTGCAGCGCGCCCATGTCGGTCGACAGCGTCGGCTGGTAACCCACGGCCGAGGGAATACGGCCGAGCAGCGCCGACACTTCCGAACCCGCCTGGGTGAAGCGGAAGATGTTGTCGACGAAGAACAGAACGTCCTGCCCTTCCTGGTCGCGGAAATATTCGGCCATGGTCAGGCCCGACAGCGCGACGCGCGCGCGGGCACCCGGGGGTTCGTTCATCTGGCCGAACACCAGCGCCACCTTCGACCCGTCGGGGGTTGGGTTGCCGTCGGCGTCCTTGGCGATGACGCCCGCGTCGAGGAATTCGTGATACAGGTCGTTGCCTTCGCGGGTGCGTTCACCGACGCCCGCGAACACCGACACGCCGCCGTGACCCTTGGCGATGTTGTTGATCAGTTCCTGGATGAGAACGGTCTTGCCGACGCCGGCACCGCCGAACAGGCCGATCTTGCCGCCCTTGGCGTAGGGGGCGATCAGGTCGATGACCTTGATGCCGGTGACGAGGATCGCGGCTTCGGTCGACTGGTCGACGAATTCGGGAGCCTTGGCGTGGATCGGCGCCTTGAGGTCGGTCGTAACGGGGCCGCGCTCGTCGATCGGATCGCCGATGACGTTGAGGATGCGGCCGAGCGTCTGCGGGCCGACGGGGACCGAGATCTGCGCGCCGGTGTCGGTCACCGGCTGGCCGCGGGTCAGGCCGTCGGTCGCGTCCATCGCGATCGTGCGAACCGTGTTTTCGCCGAGGTGCTGCGCGACTTCGAGGACGAGGCGGTTGCCGTTGTTGTCGGTTTCGAGCGCGTTCAGGATCGCGGGCAGCTCACCCGTGAACTGGACGTCGACGACGGCGCCGATGACCTGCGCGACGCGGCCGGTCGCGGTGCCGGCGGCGGCCTTGGGGGCAGCGGCCTTCTTCGGCGCAGCGGCCTTTTTGGCGGGTGCCTTCTTTTCAGGGGCGGGTGCGGTTGCCATGAATTCGTTCCTTGCTCAAAATCAGCTTACGAAGCTGAAAGTAATAACATGCTGCTGTTCGCCGACGCGTTGGTCGGAAGTGGTGATCGCTAGAAGGGCCTTCTGTCCACCTACCTCGTAATTGAACGTCTCGTAGGTCAGATTAGCGTTGCCTTGGCGTCGCTTCTCAGGCTTTCCTGAGTTGCCCGAAGAGCTGGTGCTCAACGACGTCGTCAATGCGTGAAATTGCCCAATCACTGCTGCTTCGTCAGCCTCAGCGATACGAACTTCGCAGATGCCTATTGGGTTATAGGCGAGTAGAAGTTGGGCTTGGCTGGGACTGCTCAGCGCCCAAGCCACCCCGCCCGATTTTCCAAACAGTGCTGTGGTAGCCGCCTCGGGTAAGCGGCGAGCAAGTGCATTGCCTTCTCCCAGCACGGATAGCGCTCGGGCCTTGTCGCCCGCGGTCGCTACACAGAATGACTTGAACAGAGCGACGCCGTCCTTTGCGCGAGCATCAGATGCCATCGCCTCGCTGGCAATAGCCGTAAAGCTCGTCGCGAGCCCAATGCAAATAAAGGCGAGGCGAAGCTTATGCATGTTACAGCGCTTCCGCGCCTGCAATGATTTCGATGAGTTCGGTGGTGATCGCCGCCTGACGCGTGCGGTTGTAAACGATGGTCAGCTTGTTGATCAGCTCGCCCGCGTTGCGCGTTGCATTGTCCATCGCGGTCATCGACGCGCCCTGTTCGGACGCGGCGTTTTCAAGCAGGCCCTTGAAGATCTGGATGGTGACGTTGCGTGGGAGCAGGTCGGCGAGGATCGCCTCCTCGTCGGGTTCATATTCGACGGCGGCGCCGCTCGACGCCGGAACGTCGGCGGGCGGCGGAACCGGGATCATCTGCTGGCCGGTCGCGATCTGGAGCAGCGCCGAACGGAACTTCGAATAGAAGAGATGCGCGACGTCGAACGCGCCGGCTTCGTACATCTCCATGACCTTCGCCGAGATGTCGCTCGCCTGATCGAAGCCGATGTCGCGGATGCCGGTGGTCTCATATTGCTCGACGATCTGGCCGGGGAAAAGGCGCGCGATCACCGGGCGGCCCTTGCGGCCGACGAGGTAGAACAGGACCTTCTTGCCCTCGGCCTGCAGTTCGAGCGCCTTGTCGCGCGCGGCCTTGACGATGTTCGAGTTGAACGCACCCGCAAGGCCGCGGTCGCTGTTGAGCACGACGAGCAGGTGCGTGTCGCTCTTGCCCGTGCCCGACAGCAGCTTGGGCGCCGAATCCGATGCGCCGACCTTCGACGCGAGGCTCGCGACGACGCCTTCGAGCCGTTCGGCATAGGGGCGCGCGGCTTCGGCGGCCGCCTGTGCTTTACGCAGCTTCGCGGCGGCGACCATCTTCTTGGCCTTGGTGATCTTCTGGGTCGATTTGACCGAGACGATCCGCCCTTTGAGTTCCTTCAGACTGGCCATCAAGCCTCTCTCTGTGTGTCCCCGCGAAGGCGGGGACCCATGGGCCCCCGCCTTCGCGGGGGCTCACAGTTATGGGTTACGCGAAAATCTTGGCGAAGGCGTCGAGCGCCGCGACCAGAGCCTTCTTGGCGTCGTCGCCAAGATCCTTGGTGTCGCGGATCGCCTTCAGCACATCGGCATGGTCGCTGCGCAGATAGGCGAGCATCGCGGCTTCGTAGCGTGACACGTCGCCGGTCGCGACATTGTCGAGATAGCCGTTGGTGCCCGCGAAGATCGACGCGGTCTGTTCCTCGAACGGCATCGGCTGGAACTGCGGCTGCTTCAGGAGCTGCGTCAGGCGCGCGCCGCGATTGAGCAGCTTCTGCGTCGAGGCGTCGAGGTCCGAACCGAACTGCGCGAAGGCTTCCATTTCGCGATACTGGGCGAGCTCGAGCTTGATCGAGCCCGACACCTTCTTCATCGCCTTGGTCTGCGCGGCCGAGCCGACGCGCGACACCGACAGGCCGACGTTGATCGCGGGGCGGATGCCGGCGTTGAACAGGTTGGTTTCGAGGAAGATCTGGCCGTCGGTGATCGAAATCACGTTGGTCGGGATGTACGCCGAAACGTCGCCCGCCTGCGTTTCGATGATCGGCAGCGCGGTGAGCGAGCCCGAGCCATTGTCTTCGTTCATCTTCGCGGCGCGCTCGAGCAGGCGGCTGTGGAGATAGAAAACGTCGCCCGGATAGGCTTCGCGGCCCGGCGGACGGCGCAGCAGCAGCGACATCTGGCGATAGGCGACGGCCTGCTTCGAAAGGTCGTCATAGACGATCACGGCGTGCATGCCGTTGTCGCGGAAATATTCGCCCATGGTGCAGCCGGTGTAGGGCGCGAGGAACTGCAGCGGAGCGGGCTCCGACGCGGTCGCGGCGACGACGATCGAATATTCCATCGCGCCATTTTCTTCGAGCTGGCGGACGATCTGCGCGACGGTCGAGCGCTTCTGGCCGACGGCGACGTAGATGCAATATAGCTTCTTCGATTCGTCGCTGCCCTTGTTCGCTTCCTTCTGGTTGATGAAGGTGTCGATCGCGACGGCGGTCTTGCCGGTCTGGCGGTCGCCGATGATCAGTTCGCGCTGGCCGCGGCCGACGGGGACGAGCGCGTCGAGCGCCTTGAGGCCGGTCTGGACGGGTTCGTGGACCGAGGTGCGCGGGATGATGCCCGGCGCCTTCACCTCGACGCGCATACGCTTGTCGGCCTTGATCGGGCCCTTGCCGTCGATCGGGTTGCCGAGGCCATCGACGACGCGGCCGAGCAGGCCCTTGCCGACGGGAACGTCGACGATCGTGCCGGTCCGCTTGACGACGTCGCCTTCCTTGATCTCGCTGTCCGAGCCGAAGATCACGATACCGACATTGTCGGCCTCGAGGTTGAGCGCCATGCCCTTCACGCCGTTGGCGAATTCGACCATCTCGCCGGCCTGCACATTGTCGAGGCCGTGGACGCGGGCGATGCCGTCGCCGACCGACAGCACCGAGCCGATCTCGCTGACCGTGGCGTCGGTGCCGAAATGGGCGATCTGGTCCTTGATGACCTTGCTGATTTCAGCGGCGCGGATTTCCATTATTCAGCCTTTCATCGGGCAGTTTGGCGTACGGGCTTTCAGCCCTTCATCGCCTGGGCGAAACTGTTGAGACGGGTACGGATGCTGCCGTCGATCAGCTGGCTGCCCAGCTGGACGACGAGGCCGCCGAGGATGGCGGGGTCGACGGTGGTCGCGATCTGGACGTCGCGGCCGACACGGGTCTTGAGATTGGCGGCAAGCGCCTTCAGCTGCTCGGCGCTCAGCGGATGCGCGCTGGTGACCTTCGCCGTCACTTCGCCGCGGTGCGCCGCGACGATCGCATGATAGGCGTCGATCATGCCGGCAAGGTCGCCGAGGCGGCGGTTGTCGGCGAGGACGCCCAGAAACTTCGTCGTCAGCGGATCGAGCTTCATTGCCCTGGCGACCGCGGCGATCGCTTTCGCCGCATCGCTGCGACCGACGACCGGGCTGGAAACGAGTGCGGCGAGGTCCGCCGATTCGGCGAGCCCGGCCTTCAGGTCCGACAGGCTCTTCTGGACGCTGTCGATGGCATTCGATTCGCGCGCCAGATCGAACAGCGCGCTGGCATAGCGGCCCGCGAGGCCCGCCGTGATGTTGCCCTGAATGCCGCCGGAATTCTCCACGCGTAAAAGTCCTTTGCTACGATCCCGTGGGGGATGGGTCGCACGGGTTTCAGCGGATATTCGAGAATATCCCCCGCAGCGAAGTCGCGGCGCGCCTAGCAACGATTCTGTTGCAATGCAAGGTGAGGGTGGGATGAATCACACCGCCTCCCGGCCCCGTTCGCGCCGAGCTTGTCGAAGCGCCGTCCTTTCTCCAAAGTGGACCGGTAAGAACGGGGCTTCGACACGCTCAGTCCGAACGGATGAGGGGAGTTATCGATGGGCGAGATGATCCGGATGACGATGGACGACGGCGCCGAGATCGCCGTCTATCACGCGCAGGCGGAGGGCGAGCGCCGCGGCGGGCTGGTGCTCATCCAGGAGATTTTCGGCGTCACCGACCATATCCGCGAGCTGTGCGACGACTATGCCGCCGACGGCTATGAGGTGCTCAGCCCCGCGCTGTTCGACCGCGAGCATCCGGGGTTCGAGAGCGACTATTCGGGGCCGCAGTTCCAGCGCGCGGTGCAGCTGGCGCGCGAGCTGCATCCGTTCGAGCAGAGCCTGAAGGACGCGCAGACCTGCATCGACGCGCTCAAGGGCAAAGGGCCGGTGTTCATCACGGGCTATTGCTATGGCGGGTCGGTCGCGTGGCGGATGGCGCAGATCAGCCCCGACCTCGCGGCGTCTTCATCCTATTATGGCAGCCTCGTCCCGACGATGTTCAAGGACGAGGCGCCGGCCTGCGCCACCATCGCCCATTTCGGCCGCTTCGACGAGGGGATCCCGATGGAGGGCGTCGAGGCGCTGATCGCCAAGGCGCATCCGACCGCGCAGATTTTCGTCTATGAGGCCGGGCACGGCTTCAACAGCGACCGGCGCAAGGATTATCACGAGGCGAGCGCCGATCTGGCGCGCGAGCGGACGCTGATGCTGTTCCGGGCGTGCGGCGGGTGAGGCTGATCGTCATCCACGGCCCCGCCGCGAGCGGAAAGCTGACCGTCGCGAAGGAACTTGCGGCGCTGACCGGGCTGCCGCTGTTCCACAACCATCTGGTCGTCGACGCGCTGCTGAGCGTGTTTCGCTTCGGCAGCCCGGCGTTCGTCGAGCTGCGCGAGAAAATCTGGATGGACGTCTTCGCCGCCGCAGCGGCGGAGAATCGCTCGCTGATCTTCACCTTCCATCCCGAGGCGAGCGTCGCGCCCGATTTTCCCGCGCGCGTCGCGGCGCTCGTCGGCGGAGCGGGCGGGCAGGTCGATTTCGTGGCGCTGACCTGCGCGCCGGACATCATCGAGACGCGCATCGAGGCGCCGGCGCGGCAGGCGAGCGGCAAGCTCTCGTCGCTGGCGCTGTATAACGAGCTGGAGGCGAAGGGCGCCTTTGCCTATCCGCCGCTGCCCCCGGCCGCGGTGGAGATCGACAGCGGCACGACCGAACCCGACGAGGCGGCGCGGCTGATCCGCGAGACGCTGGGGCTGCGCTAACCCGATCTCAACCTGTCGCGCGCACGCTCGTGTGCGAGGAGAGCGCCCATGCCGCTGATCGCCGCCCTGCTGCTGTCGGGGACGAGCTTCGCCATCGACCCGTCCTACAAGCCGGTGTCCGACCAGCTCGCGCCCGCGCGCGCGGGCAAGGTCCAGTGTCACGAGCCCGATCCCGCCGCGCGCACTTGCCGGATATTGACATGGCTCAGCGAAGGCGCGAACGGCCGCGTCCAGCTCCGCCAACTCACCGCGCTCGCCGACAGCCCGTCGCTCGCGGCCGAGCTGCGTTTTACGCTGACGCGCGAGGGAACGGCCTTCTGCGGCGTCGTCGACGACAGCTATATGGCGGGGTTTCGCATCGTCAGCGGCCGCGCGCCCTATGCGCCGGCAGACAACAAGCGCTATGCGATCCGCTATCGCGAGGCGATGATCGAGGCGCTGTGGAACCGCAAGACCTGCGCCTATGCCTTTGCCAGGCCTGGCGACCCGATGCAACTCGAGGTCGGGACGGTCGACGGCGAGTTCGCGGGCGAACTGATGGCAAGCTATATCTGGATCGACCCCGGCGCGGGCTGGCGGCTCAAGGCGCGGCCGCCGGTTTGACCGCCGACGCCGTGGCGGCGCCGGCCGCCGCCTTCTGGCACTGATAGACCAGCCGTTCGTTCGGGCTGGCGGGCAGCGCGCTGCGGATCGCGTCCTGCTGGACGGCGAGCGCGGCGATCTGACTCTGATCGGCGGTGCAGCTCTTGACCGTCACGCCGGCGCGAATCTCGCGCGCTTTCGCCATCGTTTCGGCATCGAGCAGATAGCGGTCGACGCGATAGTCGCGCCCCGCGGGGTCGATCGAGGCGACGGTGACGGTCGCTTCATCGTTGGGCACCAGGATCCGCTGCCAATTCCCGTCGGCGCCCTCAGTATATTGCGTCTTGTCGTTGACGCAGCCGTTCTCGCCGATCTTGATCGGCACGTCGGTGGTTTCGGACACGGTGATGCGGCTGCGGTCCTGGCGGATCATGCAGAGCAGATTGCCCTCGGCGAGCTTTGGTGCGGCCTCGCTGGCGGGGGCTTGGGTTTCGGCGGCGATCTCGGCGCGGGCATCGGGGCGGGTGACGAACAGGATCGCGGCGAGGACGATCAGCACGCCGCCCGCGCCGCCCGCGATCTTGGCCTTGCGCATATTCTGCTGGCCATAGAACATCAGGCCGGCGCCCGCCGCCAGCGCGCCGACCACGAAGATCACGCCCGCCAGCGCGATGCGGTTCTCGCGCGCCGCCAGCGCATCCTCCTCGGCGCGGGCTTCCTTGAGCTCGCGGTCGAGGCGCGCGGCCGCTTCCTTCCCGGCGTTCGCTTCGGCCGCCGCGCGGGCATCGGCCTCGATCGCGGCGCGGTCGCGCGCGTCGGCCTCGGCCAGCGACAGGCAGGGCGTGCCGATCGAGCCATATTGCTGCCCGGCATCGGACAGGAAGCGCGACAGCTCGCGCGCCGAGATGGCGAAGGCGAAGGGCGAATCGCCGTCGTCGGCGCGGGTGATCGCGCTGTTGATCCCGACGACTCGGCCGCAGCCGTCGACCAACGGGCCGCCCGAGTTGCCGCGTGAGATTTTGGCGGTGTGGACCAGCATCGCGACCCCGTCGACGCTCTGTGTATTGGACAGATTGCCCTCGCTCCGCGTCGGGGTGCGCGGGGTGATATAGTCGGAGGAGCTCCGCGCAGTCGCCAGGTCGACATTGCCCGGATAGCCGAGCGCGACGACATCGGCGCCCGAATCGAGCGGACCCGAATAGACCGCCGCGGCGGGCAGGCGGGTGCCCGTGATCTCGATCAGCGCCAGGTCGCGCGCCGTGTCGATCGCGATCAGCTTGGCGCCATAGCTTTTCTGCCCCTCCGACGGGACGACGCCCAGCGCGACATTGTCGGGGTATCTGGCCGCCGATTCGACGACATGCGCGTTGGTCACGATTCGCGTCGGCGAGATGGCGATGCCGCTGCCGTGGCCGAAGCCGACGACCTCGCCATCGACCATCGCAACGGTGACGACGCGCACGACGCTGCGCGAGGCGGCGCTGATATCGTCGGCGGCGCGGGCCGGAAGCGTGAGGGCGATCAGGGCGAGGAACAGCGCAAGGAGGCGGGTCATGGCGCGGAACCTAGCCGCTGACGGTGCGAAGGCAAGCTAGAGATAGGGCCTCCGCATGATCAACCACGCGCCCGCACTGCCGTAGAAGATCATCGGCGACCGGAGGCGGTCTTCTCCGTGCCGGGGAGGATCGGCGCTGTCCGCTCCCCACCTCCAATGCCGCCCCCCATCGAAGCCCCCCGAACTTTGAACGCAAGCATCGGGAAGCGCCCCCGATCGCGGCGTGGCATTGCGGTCTCAGCCAAGAGAAAGGACTGAAAAATGACCTATATGATCCGGGGGCTGGCCTCCGATCCCTTCGCCGGATTGTTTGATCTGGATGACGCTGCGCTCGCGGCGATCAACGCCCGCCGCGTCACCGCGACCGCTGACCGCGGGTTCCCGTGCCGCATCAGCCTGGAGGATGCGAAGGCGGGGGAGGCGCTGATCCTGCTGCATCACACCAGCCACGATGTCACGACGCCCTATCGCAGCAGCTATGCGATCTATGTCCGGCCGGGCGTCACCGCGGCGACCTATCGTGACGCGACCCCGCCGGTGTTCGAGGGACGCCCGCTCGCGCTGCGCGCGTTCGATGCGGCAGGGATGTTGCAGACCGCACGGCTTGCGGGGCCGGGCGAGGCCGATGGCGCGATCCGCGACCTGTTTGCCGATGAGGCTATTGCCTATATCGACGCGCACAACGCCGCGCATGGCTGTTTCGCCGCGCGAATCGAAAGGGATGCAGCATGAGCGCCGATCTGATGACCGACGACGATCGCTGGGCGGCGGTGCTGCGCCGCGACCGCGCGCTCGACGGGCGCTTCGTGACCGGGGTGCTGACGACAGGCATCTATTGCCGGCCGAGCTGCGCCGCACGCCACCCGCTGCGCGAGAATATCCGCTTCTTCGAGGGCGGCGCTGCGGCGCGCGCGGCGGGGCTTCGCCCGTGCAAGCGTTGCCTGCCCGACGATGTCGCGCGCGACGAGGGCGCGGTGCTCGCCGCGATCCACGCGATCAAGGCGAGCGAGGAGCCGCTCGCGCTCGCCGACCTCGCCGCGCGCACCGGCTATTCGTCGACGCATTTCCAGCGCGTCTTCACCCGCCACACCGGCCTGTCGCCTGCCGCCTATGCCCGCGCCTTGCGCGAAGAGCGCGCACGGCAGGCGCTGAGCGAGGGGACCAGAGTGACCGACGCGATCTACGACGCGGGCTTTTCGGGGCCATCGCGCTTCTATGAAAATATGGAGGGACGCATGGGGATGACGGCTTCGGCGTGGGTGAACGGCGGCAAGGGCGCGACGATCCATTGGGCGGTCGTGCCGACCAGCCTCGGCGCGATGCTCGTTGCGGCGACCGGGAAGGGCGTCTGCCGCCTGAGCTTCGACGAGGGGCGCGAGGCGCTCGAAGAGCGGTTTCCCGCGGCCGAGCTGGTCGAAGGCGGCGACGAATTTGCAGCGCTGCTCAAACAGGTCGTCGATGCGGTCGAGGCGCCGGTGAACGGCTTCGACCACATCCCGATCGACGTGAAGGGCACCGCCTTCCAGGAGGCGGTCTGGCGGGAGCTGCGCCGGATACCGGCGGGCGAGACGCGCAGCTACTCCGATATCGCCGCCGCTGTCGGCAAGCCCAAGGCGGTGCGCGCCGCGGGGAGCGCCAATGGCGCCAACAATGTCGCGGTGTTGATCCCGTGCCACCGCGTGGTA
This sequence comes from Sphingopyxis sp. H050, assembly GCF_001468265.1. Lineage (GTDB taxonomy): Bacteria > Pseudomonadota > Alphaproteobacteria > Sphingomonadales > Sphingomonadaceae > Sphingopyxis. The sequence goes on from NZ_LNRZ01000003.1 coordinate 294,212, forward strand.
CGCAGCGACGGATCGCTCGGCGGCTATGCCTATGGCCTGCCGATCAAGCGCGAGCTTCTGGAGAGGGAAAGCAAATGACTGATAAAATTGCCCGGTTCCGTGCGCTCCATGTTCCGGGCGACCCGCTGATCCTCGTCAACATCTGGGACGCAGGGAGCGCGAAGGCGGTCGCCGCGGCGGGCGCCAAGGCGATCGCGACCGGCAGCTATGGCGTCGCGGGTGCGCAGGGCCGGGCGGACGGCGAGGATTTTCCGCTGGAGGATGTGTTCGAAAATCTGGACCGCATCCTCGCGGTCACCGACCTGCCGGTCACGATCGACATGGAATCGGGCTATGGCGCCGATCCGGCGGCGGTCGGCGTCTCGGTCGGCCGCGCGAAGGCGGCGGGTGCGGCGGGAATCAATATGGAGGACCGCTTGCCGGGCGAGAGCGCGCTGCTGCCCGTCGCCGACGCGCAGGCGCGCTACCGCGCCGCCGCCGACACCGGCATCTTCGTCAATGCGCGCTGCGATACGTTCCGCGGGCAGGATGTGGCGCAGGATGGCGACGCGCTCGTCGCCGCGACGCTCGAGCGTGCGCGCGCCTATGCCGACGCGGGCGCGGGATCGCTGTTCGTGCCCTTCCTGCTGGACCCCAAATGCATCGGCGCGATCTGCGAGGGATCGCCCCTGCCGGTCAACATGCTGCGCGGCAAGGGCGGCCCGACGCACCAGGAACTCGCGAGCCTTGGCGTCGCGCGGATCAGTCATGGGCACCAGCCCTGGGCGGCGGCGATGGCATGGCTGACCGGGCAGGCGCAGCAGGTGCAGGGCGGCGCCGAACCCGATTATTGACGGCTATTCGGCCGCCTTCGCGGCGTTCTCCACGTCGTCATTCTGCTTGCCTTCGGCGCTTTTGCGCATGTCTTCGAGTTGGGCGAGCAGGGCCTCGCCATTGCCGCCATCGTGTGGATCAAGGGCGACGATTTTAGCAAGCGCGATCGCGCTGTCGTATTTGCCGTTGTTCGCGAGGGCGAAGGCATAGTTCATCCGCGTCCCGATATCTTCGGGTCCGAGTTGGAAAGCGCGCGCCAGCCCATCGACTGCGATCGGTGGAGGACGCATCCCCTGATTGACGAAGCTGCGGTAATAGGCCGCCAGCGGCATCGGATCGTTCGGATTGGTGCGGTTCGCCAGGATGATGGGTTTGCGCGCGGCGTTCCAGTCCGCGGCGACGGCGTCCTTCTTGTCCTCGACCTCGGCCATCAGCATCTCGCCAAGGAGCACATTGGCGCGCACATGCGCGGGATCGATGGCCAGCGCCTTGTCGGCCGCGCCGCGCGCCGCCGGCTTGCTGCGCTTGTCGTCGCTCAGCCCCCATTCGCACATTGCGATTTCGTACCAGATGCCGGCGTCGCCCGGAAATTGAAGGCTCAACTTCTTGAGGGCGTCGCGCGTGCGCATCATTCTTTCGTCGTCCCCGGCGCTCAACCGTTCGAGCCGCAGCGGCAGCGCCGCATCCTGCGCCGGCGTCAGCGCGGCGATGGTTATCGGCCCGGCGATCGCGATCGCGTCGCTGGTGGTGCGATAGGTCAGCGGCTTCGTCATGTAGCGATTGAGGTCCTTGTCGAGCTTTTCCAGGTCGCCGAAGCTGTCGGTGGCGGCCTTCTTCGGATCGACGCCCTTGTTGATCGCATCGACATAGGTGCCGAGCTGGCTGATGCGCGCCTGATCGTTGTAGAGCAGATGAGTGAGCAACCACGCGCGGCCGTAATAAACGTCGATTTGCCCCGAGTTGCGCATTTCGAGCGGGCGCTTGAACAGCAGCGTCTCGGCCGGAATCTTCGGCATGGTGAGCAGGCCGAACGCGCGGCCATAAGCGGGCTTGCCGACTTCGGCCTTGCCGTCTTTTGTGAAGTCGACGGTCGAATAATATTCGGCGAAGCCCTCGACGAACCACGCCGGGAAAGCGCCTGGCAGAAAGCGTCGCATGAAATGATGGGCATATTCGTGGAACAGGGTCTGCTGCGACTGCGGCGTCCCCTTGAGGACATAATCCTCGCGGTTCGATACCGCGAAGCTGCCCTCGGGATCGGGGCGATAGAAGCCCGCGATGTTCGATCCGCCCTTGCCGGCGTAGAGGCGGCCGGCATCCGTCGCGCGATCGACCAGATAGATGGTCAGCGGATTCGGATCCTTTCCGCCCTCGATCTTGAAGCGATAGCGCAGCGTCGCGTCGAAACGTTCGAGCTTCCCCGCGAAGTCGCGGAGGTCGCGCTCGCTGCCCTCACTATAGATGATGAAATTATTCGTATCGGCGCGAAGCCATTTCGCGTTGGCCGGCGAGGCCGTGGCCATCATTGCGATTCCGGCCATCAGGCTTAAACCGACTTTGATCATTCCGCGCCCCCGTTCCAAAGAACGAGGTGAAGCTGCCAGCCGCGACGGGCGCTGTAAAGCGATGGCAGCGTTAAACAAAGCTGTATGGATCAATATCTATGGCCAGCCGCGCCTTCGATGGCCAGTCGATCCGGCCGATCCAGTCGCGGATCGCGCCCTGCAGGTCGAAACTGCGCGGCGCGTGGAGCAGCAGGCGGAAGCGGTGGCGGCCGCGGAGCATCGCCAGCGGGGCCGGGGCGGGGCCATAGATGGCGAGGCCCTCGGCGACCGGCGCCTTCTGCCCCAGCCGCTGCGCCACGCCGCGCGCGACCTCGATATCCTCGGACGAGATGACGAGCGCGGCGAAGCGGCCATAGGGCGGCGCGCCGGCGAATTTGCGCGCCGCAGCCTCGGCGGCATAGAAACCCTCGCGGTCGTTCGCGACCAGCGCCGCCATCACCGGCGCGTCGGGAACACGCGTCTGGATCAGCACTTCGCCGGGCTTGACCCCCCGCCCGGCGCGCCCCGCGACCTGCGCGATCTGCTGGAAGGTGCGCTCGGAGGCGCGCAGGTCGCCGCCGTCGAGCCCCAAGTCGGCATCGACGACACCCACCAATGTCAGGTTGGGGAAATGATAGCCCTTGGTGACGAGCTGGGTCCCGATGATGATGTCGACCAGCCCGCCCTCGACATTATCGACGAACTCGGCGGCCTTAGCGGGCGACCACAAAGTGTCCGACGTGACGATGGCCGTTCTTGCCTCGGGAAAGCGCAGCGCCACTTCGTCGGCGACCCGCTCCACCCCCGGTCCGCAGGCGACGAGGCTGTCCTCGTCCTCGCACTCGGGGCACAGCCGCGGCGGCGGCATCACATGGCCGCAATGATGGCAGGCGAGGCGGTGGACGAGCCGGTGCTCGACCATCCACGCCGTGCAGTTCGGGCACTGGATGCGGTGCCCGCAGGTGCGGCAGAGCGTCAGCGGCGCAAAGCCGCGGCGGTTGAGAAACAGCAGGCTCTGCTCGCCCTTTTGCAATCGGTCGGCAAGCGCATCGACGAGCGGCGGCGCAAGCCAGCGGCCGCGGTCGGGCGGGTCGCTGCGCATGTCGATCGCCGCGAGGTCGGGCAGGGTCGCGCCGCCGTAGCGCGCGGGCAGGACGATGTGGCGGTAACGCCCGGCCTCGACCATCGCGAGGCTTTCGAGCGCCGGGGTCGCGCTGGCGAGAATGACGGGCAGCCCCTCGAAATGCCCGCGCATCACCGCGACGTCGCGCGCGTGATAATGGACGCCGTCCTCCTGCTTGAAGCTCGTCTCATGCGCCTCGTCGACGACGATGACGCCGAGGTTGGCATAGGGCAGGAACAGCGCCGAGCGCGCGCCGACGATGATCTTCGCCTCGCCCGCGGCGATGCTGTGCCACGCGCGGCGGCGCTCGGTCGACCGGAGGCCGGAATGCCACCCCACCGGCTCGCAGCCGAAGCGCGCGGCGAAGCGGGTGAGCATCGGTTCGGTCAGCGCGATTTCGGGGAGCAGGACCAGCGCCTGCTTGCCCGCGTCGATCGCGGCGGCGATCGCCTCCATATAGACTTCGGTCTTGCCCGATCCGGTGACCCCGTCGAGCAGCAGCGTCTCGAATTTCGCCGCGGCGACCGCGTCCCTCAGTTGCTGCGCGGCGGCGGATTGCTGGTCGGAGAGGTCGGGCGGGGCAAAGCGGCTGTCGGGCTCCGGATAGGGCTGGTCGGCCGACACCGCCACCGCTTCGAGCGCGCCGGCCTGCACGAGCCCGCGGATCACCGCCTCGCTGACCTCGGCCATGGCGGCGAGTTCGCGCACGATCCCCTGCCGGCTGCCGATCTTCTCGAGCGCGACGCTGCGCTGCGGGGTCATTCGCGCCGGCAGTTCGCCGGTCGCGCGATATTCGACGATCGGGCGCCGCGCGTCGGCGAAGGCGGCGCCGGGCAGCACCATGCGCAGCACCGATCCGGGCGGCGCCAGATAATAGTCGCTCGTCCATTCGACGAGCTTGCGCAAAGGCGCGGGAACCGGCGGCACCGGGACCACCTCGAACAGGTTGCGCAGGCGATTGTCGCCGACGGGTTCGGGCGCGCCGAAACTTTCGTCTTCCCACACCACGCCGCCCATCCGCCGCGGCCCCAAGGGCACGACGACGACGCTGCCGAGCGGCGCCTCGCTGCCCTGCGGCACCCGATAGTCGAGCGGGCCGAGGGCGGCGGTGAGAAGGAGAATGCGGGCGCGGGTCATGGGGTGGGCAGGATATAGGGCGGCGGGTAAAATAGGAAAGCACCGAGGTGGCGGCAGCCTTCGAGGGGTGGCGGCTCTCCGTCTCCCCTCCCGCCTGCGGGAGGCGCGCGCGCGACTACCATGAACGTCCGCCCCACCCCGACACGGCCCGCTTTGCACGCACGGCGGCATCCCGGCGCGGGCAAATCGAGGGTCGCACAGGGATGAACTTTCCTGAACTTTGGGCCGATGACGCGGCCTGTGCATCGCCTGGACCGATCGCCGCCTTCGCAGGACGGGACAGCGGCCTCGAACCGCGCTATCACGGCGCCGATGCGGGAAAAGGAACTGCGCTTCGCCCTGATTTGCTACGGCGGCATCAGCCTCGCCGTCTATATGCACGGCATCACCAAGGAGGTGTGGCGGCTGGCCGCCGCGTCGCGGGCCTTTCACGAGGGCAAGGTGCCCGGCGGGTCGGGCCGCACCTATCACGCGCTGCTGTCCGCAATCGAGGCGCGCAGCGGCACGCGGCTTCGCGTCCTGGCCGATATCGTCGCGGGGGCGAGCGCCGGCGGGATCAACGGCATCTTCCTCGCGCGCGCGATCGCGAGCGGCCAGTCGCTCGATCCCTTGACCGAGCTGTGGCTGAAGGACGCCGACGTCGACAGCCTGATCGATCCCGACGCGCGCCCCTTGTCGGCAGCGACCAAATTCTGGGCGGTGCCGCTCGCCGGCTGGATGATGAAGAAGCGCGGCAATGTCATCGACCGCACCGTCGGCGCAGGCGCCCAGGATGAGGTGCGCGCAAAGCTGTCGCGCTTCGTGCGGGCGCGCTGGTTCGAACCGCCCTTCGGCGGCGAAACCTTCTCGAACCTGTTGCTCGACGCCTTCGACGCGATGGCGGACGGGCCGAAAGGGCCGTCGCTGCTGCCGGCGGGCCAGCCGGTCGACCTGTTCGTCTCGGTCACCGATTTCGCGGGGCACAGCGCCCCGCTCCATCTCAACAGCCCGCCGCGCGTCACCGAGCAGGAGCACCGGCTGGTCATGCATTTCCGGCAGGACAGTGCCGCTGGGGACGGGCTCGGCGATATTCCCTCGCTCGCCGCGGCGGCGCGTGCGACCGCCAGTTTCCCGGGCGCCTTTCCGCCCTTCACCCTGCGCGAACTCGACCGGGTGCTCGATCGGCGCGGCATCGCCTGGCCGGGGCGCGACGGTTTCATCGCCGCGCAGCTGCCCGCCGGCGGTGAGGGCGATCCCGCCGACCGCGTGCTGATCGACGGATCGGTGCTCGCCAACGCGCCCTTCCGCCCCGCGATCGCCGCGCTCAAGCAGCGCCCGGCGCGGCGCGAGATCGACCGGCGTTTCGTCTATATCGACCCCAAGCCCGACTATCGTGCGATCAGCTTCGGCAAGGGCGGCGGGGCAGCGGCCGAAGGCGAGCCCGCGCGGTTGCCGGGTTTCCTGTCCACGATCCTTGGCGCGCTCTCCGAAATCCCGCGCGAGCAGCCGATCCGCGATAATGTCGAGGCGATCGAGGGCATGTCGCGTCGTATCCGCCGCATGCAGCATATCGTCGATGCGATGAAAGTCGAGGTCGAGGAACAGGTCGCGGCGCTGTTCGGCGCCACCTTCTTCCTCGACACGCCGACCCCGGCGCGGCTCCAGAAATGGCGCGCGAAGGCGCAGGATCAGGCGTCGGTGCGCGCGGGCTTTGCCTACTCGCCCTACGGGCATCTCAAGCTGTCGGCGGTGGTCGAGGATCTGGTCGGCGCGGTCAACCGGCTTGCGCCGCCCGAGGGCGATGTCCACCGCCGCAACCGCCGCGACGCGCTGTGGACGGAAATCCGCGCCCGCGGGCTCGACCGGCTGTCGGGCCGGCGCGGGCTGGGGGCGAGCGGCGATGCCGTCGCCTTCTTTCGCACCCACGACCTCGGCTTTCGCATCCGCCGCCTGCGTTTCCTCGCGCGCGAGCTCGACCGCGTGGTCGAGGCGAAGCGCGACGTGCGCGACCCCGCCTGCGATGCGATGCGAAGCGCCATCTACGCCGCGCTGGGCCTCTATCTCGAACGCGAGGGCGATCATTGGCTCGCCGGCATTGATGTGCCCGCCGACGCCGACGCGGCGATGTGGATCGACGCGCTCGGCGATCGCCGCGACCTGATCGGCGCCGATGCCGCGGCCGACGAACTGGTGGCCAAGGGACTGGCCGGGCTGCCCAAGGACGACCGCCGCGTCCTGCTGCTCGCCTATCTGGGCTATCCTTTCTATGACATCGCGACCCTGCCGCTGTTGCAGGGCGAGGGGTTCGACGAGTTCGACCCGATCAAGATCGACCGCATCTCGCCCTCCGACGCCACCGCGATCCGCACCGGCGGCGCGGGGGCGATGCTGAAGGGCATCGAGTTCAACAGCTTCGGCGCCTTCTTCAGCCGCGCCTACCGCGAGAATGACTATCTGTGGGGCCGCCTCCACGGCGCCGACCGGCTGATCGACATCGTGTCGAGCAGCGTCGCGGGCGACAAGGCGTTACCGGCCGAAGACCTCGCCGCGATCAAGCGACAGGCCTTCCACGCGATTCTTGACGAGGAAGAGGGCCGGCTGCCGAAGGTGAAGGCGCTGATCGCCGAGCTGAGGGGCGAGATCGGGCCGGCCTGACTGGGGTCAGTGCGAGTGCGGGCCCTCGCCATGGTCGTGCGCGCCCATGATATCCTTCGATCGGTCGGGCCGGGCCCCGTGCGGATGGCCCCTTTCGCTGTTGAATATCGATGCGACGAAGCCGTCGGTCGGCATGAAGCCGCCCTTGATCTCATATTTTCCCGCGACGTTCATCGCGGTCACTTCGTCCAGCGTCTTGCCCGCCGCCTTGGCGCTTTCGACCGCCGCGATCACGTCGGCGAGCATCGCGCGATACGCCGCGAGATCGGCCTTGGTCGCGAGCGGGCCATGGCCGGGGATGATCACGCTCTTGTCGTCGGCGAGCGCCAGCACGCGGTCGGCGGCGGCAAGCACGCCATAGGCCGATCCGCCGCTGTCGAGGTCGATGAAGGGCAGGCTGACCTTGTTGAAGAACAGGTCGCCCATGTGAAAGACGTTCGCGCCCTGCCAGTGGAGGATCGAATCGCCGTCGGTGTGCGCGTGCGGCGCGTGCATCACCTTGATCGTATCGCCGTTGAGGTGGAGCGTGATCCCGTCGTGATAGGTGAGCACCGGCAGCGCGCCCTTCGGGCTCGGCGGCACCGCCGTGCCGCGCACCGTCTGCTGCGACGCCATGCGCTCGCGGACATGGTCGTGCGCCATGATCATCGCGCCGGCCTTGCCGAAATTCTCGTTCCCGCCGCTATGGTCGCCGTGCCAGTGGGTGTTGATCAGCCATTCGGCGGGCGGCGCGCCCAGCGCCTTGACCGCCGCCTCGATCTTCGGGGTCAGCGGCGCATATTGATCGTCGACCAGGATCGTCCCGTCGGCGCCGTGGCTGACCGCAATATTTCCGCCGGCGCCAAACAGCACCGCCAGGCCGGGGACGACGGTCTCGGTGCGGATGTCGACCTTCGACCAGTCGGTCTGCGCGAGCGCCGGCAGCGGCGCGGCAAACAGGGCGGAAGCGAGCAGAGCGGCGCGGATCATGCAGGACCTTTCGCAAAGGAAAGTGCGAAGGTTACCCGAGCGTCGGCGGGATGCAAAGTCCTTCTCCCGCGAAGGAGAGCGACGGATCACTCCGTCAGATCGTCCCACATTTCCTTAATGCGGCCGAAAAAGCCCTGGCTCGCCGGGCATTCGTCGCCGGTTTCGGTCTCGCGGAACGCCTGCAGCAATTCCTTCTGCTTCGCGCTGAGCCTCGTCGGCGTCTCGACATCGATCTGGACGACGAGGTCGCCCGTGCCGCGGCCGTTCAGCACCGGCATGCCCGCGCCGCGCTGGCGGAGCTGCTTGCCCGACTGGATGCCCGCGGGAATCGCGATGTCGTGCTTCTTGCCGTCGAGGCCGGGGATGGCGATCGACCCGCCGAGCGCCGCGGTGGTGAAGCTGATCGGCGCCCGGGTGAACAGCGTCGTGCCCTCGCGCTCGAACACCTTGTGCCGCGCCATGTGGAGGAAGATGTAGAGGTCGCCCGGCGCCGCACCGCGCGCGCCGCTTTCGCCCTCGCCCGACAGGCGGATGCGCGTGCCCTCGTCGACCCCGGCAGGGATGTTGACGGTCAGCGTCTTGCGGCGGTCTACACGGCCTTCGCCGTGGCACGTATTGCAGGGGTCGGCGATCACCTCGCCCGCGCCCTGACAGGTCGGGCAGGTGCGCTCGACCATGAAGAAACCCTGCTGCGCGCGCACCTTGCCGTGACCGGCGCAGGTCGAGCAGCGGTTGGTCGCGGTGCCGGGCTTGGCACCCGATCCGTCGCACGTCTCGCAGCGCGCCGCGACGTCGACCTGGATCTCGCGCGTCACGCCGGTGAAGGCGTCCTCGAGCCTGATTTCCATGTCGTAACGCAGGTCGGCGCCGCGCGCCGGGCCGCGCTGCTGGCGTCCGCCGCCGAACGCCGAGCCGAAGATCGATTCGAAAATATCGCCGATGTCGCCGAAATCGGCGCCGGTGCCACCGCCGAAGCCGCCCGCGCCGCCGTTGACGCCGGCCTTGCCGAACCGGTCATAGGCCGCGCGCTTCTGCGGATCCTTCAGGCAGTCATAGGCCTCGTTGATCGCCTTGAACCGCGCCTCGCTGTCGCCGCACCCCGGATTCTTGTCGGGGTGATATTGCATTGCGAGCTTGCGATAGCTGGCCTTCAGCGCCGCGTCGTCGGCGGTGCGATCGACTTCGAGCAGTTCATAATAATCGATGTCGAGCGACATAATCTATCGGCCCCTAGCCCGGCCTCCCATTTCCGTTCGCCCTGAGCCTGTCGAAGCCTGTCCCGAGCGACGCCGCAGGCGGCGTCGAGGGGGGCCGTTCTTCTCTGAAGAAGAAGGGCGGTGCTTCGACAAGCTCAGCACGAACGGCATGAGAGGTCAGCCTTTACTTCTTGTCGTCTTCGACTTCGGAGAATTCGGCGTCGACGACATCTTCGTCGGCCTTCGCCTCGCCGGCATCGTCGGCGCCGCGGGACGCAGCCGACTGCTGTTCCTTCTCGTAGATCGCCTGGCCCAGCTTCATGGCGACCTGCGCGAGCGCCTGCGCCTTTTCGGTCATCGCCGCGCTGTCGCCGCCTTCGACCGCGGTCTTGGCTTCGGCGATCGCCGCCTCGATCTCGCCCTTCAGGCCCGGATCGACCTTGTCGGCATGTTCCTGCAGCTGGCGCTCGGTCGTGTGGATCAGGCTTTCGGCGTTGTTCTTCGCCTCGGCCGCCTCACGGCGCTTCTTGTCCTCTTCGGCGAACTGCTCGGCGTCCTTGACCATCTGGTCGATGTCCGCGTCGCTGAGGCCGCCCGAGGCCTGGATCTTGATCTGCTGTTCCTTGCCGGTGCCCTTGTCCTTGGCGTGGACCGACACGATGCCGTTGGCGTCGATGTCGAAGGTCACCTCGATCTGCGGCACGCCGCGCGGCGCCGGCGGGATGCCCACCAGGTCGAACTGGCCGAGCATCTTGTTGTCGGCGGCCATTTCGCGCTCGCCCTGGAAGACGCGGATCGTCACTGCCGACTGATTGTCGTCAGCCGTGGAGTAGACTTGCGACTTCTTGGTCGGGATCGTCGTGTTGCGATCGATCATGCGCGTGAACACGCCGCCCAGCGTCTCGATGCCAAGGCTCAGCGGCGTGACGTCGAGCAGCAGCACATCCTTGACGTCGCCCTGCAGCACGCCCGCCTGGATCGCGGCGCCGATCGCGACGACTTCGTCGGGGTTCACGCCGGTGTGCGGTTCCTTGCCGAAGAAATCCTTCACGACGTCGCGGACGCGCGGCATGCGCGTCATGCCGCCGACCAGCACGACCTCGTCGATCTCGCTGGCCGAGACGCCGGCGTCCTTGATCGCCTTCTTGCAGGGCTCGAGCGTGCGCTTGACCAGCTCTTCGACCAGCTTTTCCAGGTCGGCGCGGGTGATCGTCTTGACGAGGTGCTTCGGCCCGTTGGCGTCGGCGGTGATGAAGGGCAGGTTGACCTCGGTCGTCGCGGCCGAAGACAGTTCGATCTTCGCCTTTTCGGCGGCCTCCTTCAGCCGCTGGAGCGCCAGCTTGTCGCTGCGCAGGTCGATGCCTTCGTCCTTCTTGAAGCCGTCGGCCAGATATTCGACGATCTTGCTGTCAAAGTCTTCGCCGCCGAGGAAGGTGTCGCCGTTGGTCGACTTCACCTCGAACACGCCGTCGCCGACCTCGAGGATCGAGATGTCGAACGTGCCGCCGCCAAGGTCATAGACCGCGATCGTCTTGTTCTCGGTCTTGTCGAGGCCATAGGCCAGCGCCGCCGCGGTCGGCTCGTTGATGATGCGCAGCACTTCCAGGCCCGCGATCTTGCCGGCGTCCTTGGTCGCCTGGCGCTGCGCGTCGTTGAAGTAGGCAGGAACGGTGATCACCGCCTGCTCGACCTTTTCGCCCAGATAGGCCTCGGCGGTTTCCTTCATCTTCTGGAGGATATAGGCCGAAATCTGCGACGGCGAATAATCCTCGCCGCCCGCCTTGACCCACGCGTCGCCGTTCGGGCCCTTGGCGATGGTGTAGGGGACGAGTTCCATGTCCTTCTTGGTCATGGGATCGTCGAAGCGGCGGCCGATCAGGCGCTTCACCGCAAAGATGGTGTTTTCGGGATTGGTGACCGCCTGGCGCTTCGCCGGCTGGCCGATCAGGCGCTCGCCGTCCTTTGCAAAGGCGACGATCGAGGGCGTCGTGCGCGTCCCTTCGACATTTTCGATAACCTTGGGCTTGCCGCCTTCCATCACCGCGACACAGCTGTTCGTGGTGCCGAGGTCGATCCCGATCACTTTTGCCATTGATAACCGTCCTTGTTGCTTCTTCGGCGCCCTAATCAGGCACGCCGTCCATGGGTTTGATGGGCGCGATATAGGTGCGCTTTGCCTTGGCACAAGGGTTTTGACCGCCTATCTGGAATCCGAAAATTTCGCGCTTTTACGGAGTCATCCCGAAATGAAACCCTTCGCTCCCCGTCTCTTTCTTGGCACCGCACTTGTCGCCACCGCGCTGACCCTGACCGCGTGCGAGCAGAATCTGGGCAAGGGCCAGCCGCTGAACGTCGTCGGCGGCTATATCCAGATGGCCGCCACCCCCGACCGTCCGGCGGTCGGCTATTTCACCGTCCAGGGCGGTCCGCGCGACGTCCAGCTGATGGCCGTCACCTCCGATCTCGCGCAGCGCGTCGAAATGCACGAGAGCGTCAAGGAAAATGGCGTGGTGACGATGAAGCCGCTGGTCAGCGCCGACGTCCCCGCAAAGGGCAAGCTGCAATTCAAGCAGGGCGGCAAGCATCTGATGATCTGGAACATCAACGGCGCCGCGGTGCGCGCGGGCAAGCTGCCGATGCAATTCGTCTTCACCAACAACAACAACGAGCGCATCCTGTTCGACCTGCCGATCAAGCCCGCCCCGGGCGGCGAGGCGGCCGCGACCGGCGAAACGGCAATGGATCACAGCAAGATGGATCATGGTGCGATGGACGCCGAAAAGGCGCCGGCGGACGCGGCCAAGAAATAAGTGCCGCGCCCGTCGCGACCCCTGACGAAAGGCGAGATCGCGCTCGCGCAAAGCGTCTTCGGCGACGCCATCGACTATGCGCGGGTGCGCGTGCGCCACTATAAATGGATCTTCTTCCAGCCGCGCCGCATCGTCATGGCGCCGATGGGCGACCTGCATTTCCATCCCAGGGGCGGCGTCTATTGCGACGATTTTTCCTCCCCGGCCGGTGTGCGCGAGGATGAATGGAAGGCCAAGGGGCTGTTCCTTCACGAAATGACGCACGTCTGGCAGGCGCAGCAGCGCGGACGTTGGTATCTGGTGCTCATGCGGCACCCGTTCGCGACCTATGACTACAGCCTCAAACCCGGCTGGCCGCTCCACCGCTACGGACTGGAACAGCAGGCGGAGATCGTGCGGCACTATTGGCTGCTGACGCAGGGCGCGACGATCGGCGGCGCGCCCGATGTGGCATCCTACCGGGCAATCCTGCCCGCGTCGTGGAAGGCATCCGGTTCCTGAGGAGAGACAGACATGCCCGAAGTTCTCGACCGCTTTCGTTCCTCGACCTGGGGCTGGCTGCGCGGCACGCTCCTCGGCTGGCTGACGCTGCTGCTCTGCCTCGTCGGGGTCGGGTTCCTGATCATCCTCGTTCAGTGGATCCGCAACCTCGGCGTCACGTACGAGCTGACCGAGGACCGCCTGATCCTGCGCAAGGGCATATTCGTCAAAAGCATCGACGAGATCGAGCTTTACCGCGTCAAGGACGTCCGCATGGACTTCACCCTTGTCAACCAGTGGGCAGGGATCGGCACCATCAGCATCGATTCGTCCGACGAGACGACGCGCGCGGGCGCGCTCGTCATCCCGCATATCGAGCGGGCGGCGGAACGGCGCGAGGAACTGCGTCGGCTGGTCGACGCCGCGCGGCAGAAGCGCCGCGTGCGCGAACTCGACGTATCGAGCGAAATGCTCTGATCTGGCAATTACCGGCTAGCCAGAAGGGTGGTGTTCGATCTATGTTCCGTGCATGGATGTCACCGCGCTCGCTATCGCCTTCGTCGCCCTCGGTCTCGGCGGCCTGATCGGCTGGCTGTTCGCCGGACGGCAGGCGGGGGCGCTGAAGGCCGAGCGTGATGGATTGTCCGAGCGTTTCAAGGCGGCGGTGACCGATCTTGCGGCCGAGGCCGAGGCGCGCAAGGCGGCGGACCTCAAACTCTCGGCGCTGCTTGCCGAACAGCGCGCCCGCGACGAGGCGCACGAGGCGCAGATCGCCCAGCTCCGCGACGCGCAGACGGCGCTCACGGCGCAGTTCCGCGAAGTCGGGCAGGCGATGCTCGGTGAGGCGCAAAAAGCCTTCCTCGAACGCGCCGAGCAGCGTTTCAAGCAGAGCGAGGAGACGGCGGGACAGAATCTCAAAGCCTTGCTGTCCCCGGTCCACGAGCGGCTGCAGAAATATGAGGAAGCCGTCGGCAAGGTCGAGGCCGAGCGCCGCGACGCCTTCGGACTGCTCCACGGCCAGATCGCGGCGATGCGCGAAGGCACCGAGCGCGTGTCGAGCGAAGCCGCAAAGCTCGTCAACGCGCTCCGCAACGCCCCCAAGGCGCGCGGCCGCTGGGGCGAGCAGCAGCTGCGCAATGTCCTCGAAAGCTGCGGGCTCAGCGAGCATGCCGATTTCCAGACCGAGGTCAGCGTCGCCGATGGCGACGGCGGACGCCTCCGTCCCGACGTCGTCGTCAAGGTGCCGGGCGGACAGAGCCTCGTTATCGACGCCAAGGTGTCGCTCAACGCCTATCAGGATGCGTTCGGCGCGGTCGACGAGAATGAAAAGGCGGTGCATCTCGCCGCGCACGCCGCGGCGATGAAGGCGCATGTCAACACGCTCGGCGCCAAATCCTACTGGAACCAGTTCGACGACACCCCCGATTTCGTCGTGATGTTCGTCCCCGGCGAGCATTTTCTTGCCGCCGCGCTCGATCAGGATCACGAGCTCTGGGACTATGCGTTCGAGCGCAAGGTGCTGCTCGCGACCCCGACCAACCTCATCGCGATCGCGCGCACCGTTGCGGCGGTGTGGCGGCAGGAAAAGCTCGCCGGGCAGGCGCGCGAGATCGCCGCGCTCGGCAAGGAACTCTATGCGCGCATGTCGGTGATGGGATCGCACATCGCGCGCGTCGGCAAGAATCTCGACCAGGCGACCGGCGCTTACAATGCCTTCGTTGGTAGCTTCGAATCTCAGGTTCTCACCCAAGCCCGGCGGTTTGAAAGCTTAGACATTGAAACCGGCGATAAGGCCATTGCGCCGTTGCCGGCCTCCGAGCAGAATGCCCGACCGATTACTAGAATATCGACAGCCGAACATCTTGATGAGCTGCCGAATTCGAACTTGGCCAGACTGTCAAAGTGATAGAGAGGAGACTCGATATGGACCCTTGATGCTTGAACAGAAGCAGACGAGTGTCGTGACGGTGATGTAGAGATTCCCTTAGAAGATCTGAATATCCTCCAAAGAGACTGCGAGCTGAGCGTAGCGAAGAGGTTTTTGGAAGCCCTATTTATATTCCTGCTGAACAATAAACGCGGCACTTCTGGTCTAGCCCTCCATTCAAGGAGAACGGCTATGTCGATGCTTCAGAAATATTGCGCTGAAACTGAGCCCGGTATCTGGCAGTGGTTCATTGCCACGCCGGAGGGGCGGTGGATCGCGGTATCTGCACGCAAGTTTCCGAGTCTGTCGGAAGCGAAGCAAGCATTGAAAAGCTTTCTGCGGTTGTTGAAACCGTAAGCTGAAATCCGCAACATCTGGCCAAGGGGGGCAGGCGAAATTCGTCTGCCCCTTTTCAGTTGGATCGCGTGAACGACTAGATCGCGCGCTTCAGCAGCGCCGTCTTGCCGTCGGCGCCGTTCAGGATCAGCGTGCCGTCGTTAGGGAAGGCGAGGCTCACCGGACCGCGCATCAGCGCGAAGAAGGCGCTCTCCTGCGTCATGCCCGCACCGGGGCAGGCCATCTTGGTCGCCATCAGTGGTCCTGCGGTCAGCGTGCTGCCCTCGACCCTGTAGCTGCCCGAGAAGCGGTTGCACCCCGCGCTACCGCTCAACCGCTCGCCGTCGAACTGCAGCGACGTCGGCCGCTCGCCCGCGACTGCAACACCGCCGATCGACACGAAGGTCCAGCTCGTTCCCGCAAGTTCGCTGGGCGGCAGCACCCCGCCGCCGCAGCCCTTCACCGTCTTGCCGTCGGCGGTGACCGTCACCGTGTCGCGATAGCGGCGATCGCTCATCCCGTCGCTGCATGTCGCATGCGTGACGTCGACCGTCAGTCGATCGGTGACATAGCGCTCGCCGTTGAACGAAGGCCGCGCTCCGGGATTGGGCACCGCGATCTTCGTCTCGCCGTAATCGCCGTTGTAGTTGAGCCGCTCGGGGGTGATCTCCAGCGTCCAGCCGGGCTCGGTGCCGAGCGCGAAATAGGCGGCGGGCTTCGGACCCTGCGGCGGCTGGGCGGCCGGGACGCAGGCGGCCAACGATAGGCCGACGGCAAGAAGCGGAAGCAACTTGGACACGGGAGCTCTCCTTGAAGTCCGTTCGCGTCGAGCGAAGTCGAGACGGCCATCGTCAGCGCGCGTCCTCACGGCATCTCGACTTCGCTCGATGCGAACGGGTATCGGATAGTAGCACAAGGGTGGCGCGCCGCTGAACGGAAAGCGTGTTCGCCGTTCAGCTTCGCCGCTGGTTCAGCACCTCATAGGCCATCACCGACGCCGCGACCGCGGCGTTCAGGCTGTCCGCCTTGCCCATCATCGGCATCTTCACGCGCAGGTCGGCCGCCGCGGCATAGGCTTCGGGCATTCCCTGCGATTCATTGCCGATCAGGATGAAGGTCGGCGCGGCGTAACGCACCGCCTGATAGTCCTGCGTATCGTCGCCGAGCCAGGTCGCGACCAGTTCGCCGGGGCCGCTGCGCAGCCAGGGCAGGAATTCGTCCCAGCGCGCCTGCACCAGTTTCTGCGTGAAGATCGCCCCCATGCTCGCGCGCACCGCCTCGACCGCATAGGGATCGGTGCTCTCGTCGAGCAGGATCAGCCCGCCCGCGCCGACCGCGTCGCCGGTGCGCAGCATCGTGCCGAGATTGCCCGGATCGCGCAGTCGTTCGGCGACGAGCCAGATCGGCGCGGCAGTGCGGTCGAGATCGGCGAGCGCGGTCTTGGGCTCGGCGTAGATGCCGACGATCGTCTGCGCATTGTCCTTGCCCGACAGTTTCGACAGGATCGCGGGCGTCGTGTCGATGACCTCGCCGCCGCTCGCCAGCGTTGCCTCGACCAGCGCCTGCGCCAGCGGATGCGCGGCGCCTTCCTCGGCCAGGAACAGCCAGTGCGGCAGCACGCCCGCCTCGCGCGCCTCGGTCGCGATGCGCAGCCCCTCGGCCAGGAACAGCCCCTCGGCGCGGCGGTGCCGCTTTTCGCGCAGCAGGCGTATCCGCTTGATCAGCGGGTTGGAAAAGCTTTCGATGCGGCTGCGGCGAGCCATGGCGTCAATCCTCGCCGAAGCTGTCCTTGACCAGCCCGACGAGCTTCAGCAGCGCGGCGTCGGCGCCGTCGCCCTTCGTGTGGATCGTGATGCTGTCGCCCTTTGCGGCGCCCAGCATCATCAGCCCCATGATCGAGGTGCCATTGACGCGCGATCCGCCCTTTTCGACCTCGACCGACACCGTCTCGGGCAGGCGGCTGACGAAGGTCACGAACTTGGCGCTCGCGCGGGCGTGGAGCCCGCGCTGGTTGGTGATCTCGACCGTCTCGCTGACTTCGCCGCTCATGGTCCCACTCCCAGCATCTCCGATGCGACGGAGATATATTTCTGGCCCGCTTCCTTGGCCGCGATCACCGCGGCGCGCAGGTCCATCGCCTTGCGGGCGCTTTCCAGCCGGATCAGCATCGGCAGGTTGACGCCCGCGATCACCTCGGTGCGCCCGCTTTCGAGCAGGCTGATCGCCAGGTTCGAGGGGGTGCCGCCAAACAGGTCGGTCAGCATGATCACGCCGCGGCCCTCGTCGACCTTGCGGATCGCGTCGGCGATTTCCTTGCGGCGCATTTCCATATTGTCGTTGGGACCGATGCACACGGTCGCGATCGCGCGCTGCGGGCCGACGACATGCTCCATCGCGCGCACCATCTCTTCGGCAAGGCGGCCGTGGGTGACGAGGACCATTCCCAGCAGCGGCAGAGCTTTATCGACACCCATGAAATCGCAGACCCTTATGCTTTGCCGGCGCCGGCGGGAGATGCGGGCGGGGGTCTGCCCTCAAGCCCATCTTGCGGCGCGGAGTCAAGATTGCGATGGGTCAGAACTGGCTCATAACCGGACGCACGTAGCGTTTGAGCAACACGGTCGGCGACATGGACCGACCGGTGACGCCCGCCGGTGCAGCCGAAGGCGATGGTGACATAGCTCTTTCCCTCGGCGCGATAACGGGGAAGCAGGGTCAGGATCAGCATCTCGATCTGCGCGACGCTGTCTTCGTAAGCGGGGTCGGCCATGACATAGGCGGCGACATCCGCGTCCAGCCCGGTGCCGGGCTTCAGCTTCGGGTCCCAGTGCGGATTGCGCAGATACCGCATGTCGAACACCAGATCGGCGTTGCGCGGCAGCCCGCGCGCGAAGCCGAAGCTCAGCACGTTGAGCACCGGTTCGTCGTCGCCGGTATCACCGAAGCGCTGGCGGACCTCCTGCTGCAGGTCGTTGCTGCTGTAATTGGTCGTGTCGATGACCTGCTCGGCCCAGCGGCGGAGCGGCTCCATCATTTCGCGCTCGCGGGCGATGCCGTCGGCGGCGGGACGGTCCTCGGCCATCGGATGACGGCGGCGCGTCTCGGAAAAGCGGCGCTCGAGCTCGGCGCCCGCGCAGTCGAGGAACAAAGTCTGGATGTCGCGGTCGCCGGCGTCGCGCAGCTCCTTGATCCGCTTGACGAGCAACGCCGGGCGGAAACCGCGGCTGCGGCTGTCGATGCCGACCGCGATCGGCCGCGCGGCCTCGCTGCGCTTCGCCGGCGCGTCGATCAGCGCTTCGAGCAGCGCGAGCGGCAGATTGTCGACGACCTCCCAGCCGAGGTCTTCGAGGACTTTCAGCACGGTCGATTTGCCCGCGCCCGACAGGCCCGTGACGAGCAGCAGGCGCTGGTCGGCCGGCGCGGCGCTCATCTTTCGGGCGCCAGCCGTTCGAGCGCGAGGAGGATCTTGATCGGCGCCGAGGCTTCGAACGCCGAAAGCAGCAGCGCGGGGAGCGGGTGACCGGCGACCATCTCGACCTGGTTGACCGTCGGCATGCGGTCATAGCGGTCGGTCAGCCGCACCGCGAGCGCGAGCGGAACCGGCGCGGCCCACGGCTTTTCGATGATGCCGATGCCGCGCACTTCGATCTTGCCGGCGAGTTCTTCGGGCGGGCGGCACCACAGCCGGTCGCGGTCGTACCAGATGTCGCAGCGATCGTCGGCGACCAGCCGCGCGCCGCGGTCGATCAGCCGGAGCGCAAGGTCCGATTTCCCCTGACCCGAATTGCCCAGAATCAGGACGCCGCCGCTGCCCGCCGCGACACAGCTGGCATGGATGTTGACGATCTCGGGCTTGGTCCTGCTCGGGAACATGGACGGCAGGCTTACCGGCGATGCTGCGGCGCCGCAAGGACGATAGCTCAGCCGCTATCAGGCAGTTTCGTCCGATCCTTCGCGCGCGGGCAGCGTGATCAGGAAGCTCGCGCCGGGCCGCCCGTCGTCGCGGTCGCGGGCGGAGATGGTGCCGGCATGGCCCTCGATGATCGTGCGTGCGATCGCAAGGCCCAGGCCGCTGTGCCGCCCGAAGGCTTCCCCCGACGGCCGTTCGCTATGGAATCGGCGGAAAATGGCCTCGCGCTGTTCGGGATCGATGCCGGGGCCGTCGTCGTCGATCCGGATATGGACCTCGTCGCCCAGCCGCGTTGCGGAGATGCAGACGAGTCCGCCCGCGGGCGAGAAACTGATCGCATTGTCGATGATATTGTCGATCGCGCGTTCCAGCCGGTGCCCGTCGCCCATCACCATCGTCGTGTCCTTGCGCGGCCGCGCGAAGGCGAGGCGCGGGGAGGGCTGGCCCTGTTCCGCCCGCGCGGCGCGGCCCGCCAGCATCGATTCGATCATCATCCCGACATCGACGGGTTCGAAATGGGTGCGCGACAATTGCGCGTCGACGCGGCTCGCCTCGCTGATGTCGCTGACCAGCCGGTCGAGCCGGCGGACGTCCTCGTCGGCGATGGTGAGCAATTGCGCGCGCTGCTCTTCGGTCGTGACGCGGCCGAGTCCCTCGATCGCCGATCGCACCGATGCGATCGGGTTCTTGAGCTCGTGCGTCACGTCGGCTGCGAAATGCTCGCCGGCGTCGATGCGTTCGCGCAGGGCCTGCGTCATGTCGCTGAGCGCGCGGGCGAGCGTGCCGATCTCGTCGCGGCGGCTCGGCAGGCGCGGGACGACCACCTCGCGGGCGCGGCCGAGGCGCACGCGCACCGCGGCGCGTGCGAGACGGCGCAAAGGACGGACGATGGTCCGCGCCAGGAAGAGCGAGAGCAGCACCGAGGCGAGCAGCACCATCGACACGACGACGGCGAGGCGGAAGCGCTCGGCGCGCACCGTCTTGGTGATGTCGCGCGCGTTCAGCGTCATCAGCATGACTTCGGGGGCGTCGAGGTCGACGACGCGGGTGGCGCTGAGCAATGGCGTGCGCTCGGGGGCGTAGCGGAAGCGCGTCGTGCCCTCGCCGCTCTTCATCGTCTCGGCGACTTCGGGCCAGGACTGGCCGCGGTCGACGTCCGGCTCGCGGAAATCGGGATAGGAGGGCGCACCGACGATCCAGTCGATGCCGCGGTCCATCGCGCGGGCGGCGTCGCGTTTCCATGGTTGCAGATCGGGATCGCGCAGCGTGTAGGTCGCGGGGCCGGTCTTGAAGCTGTCGGCGAGCAGCCGCCCGTCGGCCGCATAGAAGCGCAGGCGCGATTCGGTCGCGCGCGTGAAATCGTCGATCAGATGCTGGCGCCGGTCGGCGCGCGCGGACTCCAGCGCCTCGTCGAGCCGCGCCATCTGGTGCTCCATCACGTCGATACGCGTATCGACGAGGCGGCTGCGATAGGTGTCGAGATAGAAGAAGCCGCCGCCGAGCAGGATGATCGCGAGGATATTGACCGCCAAGATGCGCGTCGTCAGCGACCAGCGCGCCGACCAGACGAGCGGCGCCTCTTCCTGCTCGGCGGCGCTTCCTTCGGGTTTGAGCGCGTCAGCCGTCATCGGAGAAGCGGTAGCCCGCCCCATAGAGAGTCGCGATCGCGTCGAACTCCGGATCGGCCTCGCGGAACTTGCGGCGCAGGCGCTTGATGTGGCTGTCGATCGTGCGGTCGTCGATATAGACGTCGTCCTGATAGGCGGCATCCATCAGCTGGTTGCGGCTTCGCACGATGCCGGGGCGGCTTGCCAGCGTTTCCAGGATCAGGAATTCGGTGACCGTCAGCGTCACGTCCTTGCCGTCCCAGCTGACCTTGTGGCGCGCCGGGTCCATCGTCAGCCGGCCGCGGCTGATCGGGTCGGCGACGGGCTCGTCATCCGCGCTCGGCGCGGCGCGGTTGAGTTCGACGCGGCGCAGGATGGCGCGGATGCGCGCGATGACCAGGCGCTGGGAGAAAGGCTTGGCGATATAATCGTCGGCGCCCATCGCCAGGCCCAGCGCCTCGTCGATCTCGTCGTCCTTGCTGGTCAGAAAGATGACCGGCAGCTGGCTTTTCTCGCGCAGGCGGCGCAGCAGTTCGAGCCCGTCCATGCGCGGCATCTTGACGTCGAACACCGCAAGGTCGGGCGGATTGTCGATCAGCGGCTTCAGCGCCGCCTCGCCGTCCGAATAGACGCGCGTCACGAACCCCTCGGCCTGCAGCGCGATGGACAGGGATTGCAGGATATTGCGGTCGTCGTCGACCAGCGCGATGGTTGCCGTCATGCTCTTTCCGTTGGGCCGACCCGCACAGCGGACTAGCCGATCCGGCGCCCAGCGACAACCGCGCACGGCTCGCCCGTCATTTACCCTTTAATATTTTGACCTCGCGCGCCATCCTCGCTAACGCGACCGGGATTTCGGAATCGACGTCCCGTCGGCACCCCATGTTCATGCGGGCCCAGCGCCTTCGCATGACGCGCGTTGCATACCTATGCAAGGATGCGGGCGGGACAGAGGAAAGGCGAAGGCAAATGACGAAGGTTCTGCTCGGCGATGTGACCGTCGATACGAAGGCGGAGGTCGCCGAAAACCTTGGCACGTCCGCCCTGATCGAGGATGCCATTCGGAACGGCGAAGGCCTGCTCGCCAAGGATGGCCCGCTGGTCGTCCAGACCGGCAAGCACACCGGGCGCAGCGCCAAGGACAAGTTCATCGTCCAGGATGACCAGACGCGCGACACCATCTGGTGGGGCAAGACCAACGTCCCGATGACGCCCGACCATTTTGCCGCGCTCAAGGCCGATTTCCTCGCGCACCTCGCCGAGCGTCCGCGCCTCTATCGCCAGCAGCTGTTCGGCGGCTCGCAGCCCGAGCATCGCGTCGGCGTGCAGGTCGTCACCGAATTCGCCTGGCACAGCCAGTTCATCCGCACGCTGCTCTGCCGCCCGACCGCGGCGGAGCTCGCGGCGTTCGCGGCCGAATATACGATCATCGACCTGCCGAGCTTCCGCGCCGATCCGGCGAAGCACGGCACGCGCACCGAAACGGTGATCGCGGTCAATTTCAGCGAAAAGCTGATCCTGATCGGCGGCACGCAATATGCGGGCGAGATGAAGAAGTCGGTCTTCGGCATCCTCAACTATCTGCTTCCCGTGAAGGGCGTCATGCCGATGCATTGTTCGGCGAATATCGGCGCCAATGGCGACACAGCGGTCTTCTTCGGCCTCAGCGGCACCGGCAAGACCACCTTGTCGGCCGACGCCTCGCGCACGCTGATCGGCGACGACGAGCATGGCTGGTCGGACACCGCGGTCTTCAATTTCGAGGGCGGGTGCTACGCCAAGATGATCCGCCTCTCGCCCGAGGCGGAGCCCGAGATTTTCGCGACCACCAAGCGCTTCGGCACCGTGCTCGAAAATGTCGTGATGGACCCCGAAACGCGCGAACTCGACTTCGACGATGCGACGCTGGCCGAGAACAGCCGCGGTTCGTACCCGATCGACTTCATTCCGAACACGTCGGAACAGAATATGGGGCCGGTGCCGACCAACATCATTATGCTCACCGCCGACGCCTATGGCGTGCTGCCCCCGATCGCGAAGCTGACCCCCGACCAGGCGATGTATCACTTCCTGTCGGGCTACACCGCGCGCGTCGCCGGCACCGAGATCGGCGTGACCGAACCCGAGGCGACCTTCTCGACCTGCTTCGGCGCGCCCTTCATGCCGCGCCACCCGTCGGTCTATGGCAATTTGCTCAAGGAGCGCATCGCCAAGGGCGGCGTCCAATGCTGGCTCGTCAACACCGGCTGGACCGGCGGCATGGCGACGATGGACGGCATCAAGCGCATGCCGATCAAGGCCACGCGCGCGCTGCTCAACGCCGCGCTCGACGGCAGCCTCAACGACGCCGAATTCCGCAAGGACCCGAACTTCGGCTTCCTGGTGCCGGTGGCGGTCCCGGGCGTCGACAGCGCGCTGCTCGACCCGCGCGAAGCGTGGGCCGACAAGGCCGCCTATGACCGCACCGCGCAAACGCTGGTCGGCCAGTTCATCGACAATTTCGCGCAATTTGCGGAGCATGTCGACGAGGGCGTCCGCCAAGCCGCGCCGCAGGCGGCCGTCGCAGCATAATTGACCCGGATCGCTTCCGGGTGCTCACTCACCCGGAAGGACCGGACAATGACTACCGACTA
This sequence comes from Sphingopyxis sp. H050, assembly GCF_001468265.1. Classification (GTDB taxonomy): domain Bacteria; phylum Pseudomonadota; class Alphaproteobacteria; order Sphingomonadales; family Sphingomonadaceae; genus Sphingopyxis. The sequence goes on from NZ_LNRZ01000003.1 coordinate 317,331, forward strand.
CTCACCGCGCCTGTTCGAGCGCGATTCCGATATCCGCGCGATCGGCGAAGGCCTGCTCGCGCGCACGCTGCCGCGCGAGGCATGGACGCACGAGGCGCATCTCGGCGCGTGCCTGTGGCTCGTCAGCGAGCGCCCCGACATCGACATCGACGCCGAGATCGCGACGATCATCAGCCGCTACAACGAGAGCGTCGGCGGCGTGAACGACGACACGCAGGGCTATCACGACAGCATCACGCGCGCCTATGTCGCGGGCGTGCGGCTCTTCCTTTCCGAAACCGCCGAGACCGGGCTGTCGGCCCGCGTCAACGCCATGCTGCGCTCGGACGTCGGCCGTCGCGACTGGCCGCTGCGCTTCTACAGCCGCGAGTTGCTGTTCTCGGTTCCGGCGCGGCGCGGGTTCGTGGAGCCCGATCTGATGCCTTTGCCGTAACGGCGGAGGCGGATATCCGATCAAGTCGGCGATGACGAGAGTTTGGAGCAAAACGGACCATTTCCCGTCACCCCGGGCTTGACCCGGGGTCCGCCTTTTCTTCATCTCCGCCAATGGAAAAGCTGCCGTGCGTCTATATCCTTGCGCGCTCGTCGCACGGCACCTTCTATACCGGCGTCACGTCGAACCTCGTTCAGCGCATATACCAACATCGGACAGAGGCCTTCGAAAGCTTCACCAAGGACTATGGCATCAAGCGCCTCGTCTGGTTCGAGATGCACGCGACGATGGACACGGCGATCCTGCGCGAGAAGCGGGTCAAGCGATGGCTGAGGCCGTGGAAATATGACCTGATCAACGCGATGAATCCGACATGGCGCGATCTGGCGGAGGACTTCGGTTTCGATCCGCTGCCATTGGCACAACGGAAGGCGGACCCCGGGTCAAGCCCGGGGTGACGATGACAGTGAGCGGGGGCCTGAGTTCTAACCCTTCCCCCCCGCGATATATTCGTCGACATTCTTCGCGAGCACGTCGAGCGGGACGTTGCCGCCCTTGACCACCGTGTCGTCGAAGTCGCGGAGGTCGTATTTCGCCCCCAGCGCCGCCTGCGCCAGCCCGCGCTGGCGGACGATTTCGCTGTGTCCGACCTTGTAACCGCACGCCTGGCCGACCCAGCTGCAATAGCGGTCGATCTCGCTCGCGACCTCCAGCGGGTTCGAGCCATTCTCCTTGACGAAGAAGTCGACGCCCTGCTCGCGCGTCCAGCGCTTGGCGTGGATGCCGGTGTCGACCACCAGGCGGCAGGCGCGGAACGCCAGCGACTGGAGATAGCCCAGACGCCCGACCTCGAAATCGTCGTACAGGCCAAGCTCGTCGGCGAGCTGCTCGGCATAGAGCGCCCACCCTTCCGAATAGGCGTTGAACGCCAGCATCGTGCGGATCAGCGGCATCGAATGCGCATATTCGCCCTGCCACGCATGGCCGGGAATCGCTTCGTGCATCGTCAAATCGGGCAGCGAATATTTGCTGTGCAACTCGGTCGTGCGCAGGTTGATCCAGAAGCGTCCGGGAATGCTGCCGTCGATCGATCCCGCGCCGCCATAGGCCGCGGGCGCGCCGGGTTCCTCGGCGAGCGGCAGACGCTTCACCTCGACATTGCCCTTCACCAAAGTGCGGAAGGCACGCGGCAACTGCGCCCGGATCTTGCCGAGCCAGGTCTGGATATAGGCGACGATCTCGGCGCGGCCCTGATCATTGTCGGGGAATTTGAAGCGCGGGTCCTTCGCCAGCTCGTTCATCCGGTCGCCGACCGAGCCATTGGTGTAGCCGAGCTTGCGCAGGATCGGGTCCATCCGCCCGTGCAGGTCGGCAAGCTGTTCGCGGCCCATCGCATGCACCTCGTCGGGGGTCATGCGCGTCGTCGTCGAGGCGCGGAGTGCCCAGGCGTAGAATTCGTCGCCATGCGGCCGCGCCCACATGCCCGCGTCCATCGTCGCCTTGGGCCGCTGCGCCTTCAGCTCGGCGAGCTGGCGTTCGAGCGCCGCCGCGACCGGCCCCTGCACGATCTTCGACGAGCGCGCGTTCCAGTCGCCGCCGATCTTCGCCTCGCCGGTACGGCGGACGAGGCTTTCGACCATCGATCCGCCGGCCTTCGCGTCGGCAACGGTCGCTTCGAGCTGCTTGACCGCCTTGTCGATCAGAAAGGCCGGGGCGATCAGGCCCAGGCCGCCTGCGGCCTTGAGGCGTTCGGTCTCGCCGTCTAGGACGCCGGGAAAGGCGTTGAGGCGCGACAGATAGGCCTCGGCATCGGCGGCGTTCTTGACCGGATGATCGCTGTCGAGGAATTTCGGGACGTCGAGATAGGCGCCGACATTCTGGATCACGACATAGGGCGTGTTGCGCCAGCCGCCGACCGCGACGTCGCCATAGGGCAGCGCAAAGCCGTCGATCGCGACGCTGTACGCGCTGTCGACGACCGCCAGGCTGGTGCGCGTCGCATAGTCGAGCCCGTCGGTCTTGAATGCGCGGATGCGCGCGACGTCGGCCTTCAGCGTATTGGCAACCGCCGCCTGGCCTGCCGCCGAGCGGTCGCCGAGCTGGGCGCGCATCGCGGCGCGGTCGCCCGTGTCGATGCCCAGTCCGGTCGCGCTCTCGGGCGACAGTTTGAGCAGATTGTCCGCGATGGAGTCGAGCAGCGTGCCGGCGGGTGATTTCGCCGACGTGGCGGCTGCGACGGTTTCGGCGGCCGCCGGCGCGGCGATGGCGATGCCCGCGGCGCCGGCGCCGAGCGTGGCGAGCGTCTGGCGGCGGCTGACGGGGGTGGAAAGCATATTGGACACGGGGGCGGCTCCCTTGCGCGACTTTGTTTCGGTTGAAACCTGTCTAGGCACGCCGACGCGCCGGTCAACGAAAAGGGGCCGGGAAAGCCCACGCCTTCCCGACCCCCGTCGAAAATTATCGACCGTCCATCAGTCGGTCAGGTCGGCGGGCACCTTGCCGCCGTTCGCCGCGAGTTCGCGCATCACCGCCTTGTGCAGCCAGATGTTCATTTCGGCGCTGCCGTCGAGCGCGCCGGTATAGCCGAGCTCGGTCGCCAGCTCCTTGCGGTTGGCGAGGCTCGAGTCGATGTCGAGCAGCTTCATCAGGTCGACAATCGAGGTGCGCCAGTTGAGCTTCTGGCCGGCGTTGGCGGCTTCTGCCGACAGGATCGCCTCGACATCGACGTCGCTGATCGGTGCAGGGGTCGCCGCCGCGGTGGCCATCGCGCTGGTCGCGGCGTCGAGGGCCGCGCCGATGGGGCTCGGCGCCGCAGGCGCCGCGGGTTCGGCGGCAACCGCCTTCTTGCCGAAAATCGCGTCCTTGATCTTGCCGAAAATGCTCATGATTCTGCTCCCACTAGATGCGCGGCCCGTGCCCGAAAGAGCGAGTCGCCGGGCCGCAGGATGGACCTAGGCATTTGAGAATGACAGTGAAATGAACCGCTCGTGCTCCGCCCTTCGGGCGCGTAGGATGATGTGCATCGGCATGTTTCGATCTCGTGCCGCAGCGGGAGACCTTTCATGAATCTGACCGACATATTGGCGCAGGCCGGCGGCATCGAATCCATGGCGAAGGAGCTGGGGGTGCCGCCCGCAATCGCGAAGCAGGGCGCCGAAGCATTGCTGCCCGCGATCCTCGGCGGGTTCAAGAAACAGGCGCAGGGCGGCGGCGGCATCGAGGGGTTGGGCGGTCTGCTCGGCCAGCTCGGCGGCGGCGGGCTGCTCGACTCGGTGCTCGGATCGCAGCCGACGCCGGTCGATCAAGGCAATGACGTGCTTGGTCAGATTTTCGGGTCGAAGGAAGTCAGCCGCGACGTCGCCGGCCACGCCGCCGCTCAGACCGGGCTCGATTCGGGGCTGCTCAAGAAGATGCTGCCGATCCTCGCGATGATGGTTGCGGGCTATATGGCAAAACAGGGCAGCGAGAGCGGCGGCGGTTTGGGCGACCTGATCGGCGGCGCCTTGGGCGGCAGCGATACGAGCGGCGGGCTCGGCGGAATGCTCGGCAGCGTGCTCGCAGGCAGCGGGGGCAGTGCCGGTGGTCTGGGCGGCCTCGGCAAGATGCTCGACCTCGACGGCGACGGCAATCCGCTCGACGACATTATCGGGATGGCGGGGAAGCTGCGGGGGTAGCCTGCCAAGGATCGTCCGCTAGCGACCGGAAGGCGACATCTCTTTCATCGTCACCCTGAACTTGTTTCAGGGTCCATGGTCCGTCGCCTCGTTCAACGCAGCGGCCGATTAGAGCGCAGCCCATGGATGCTGAAACAAGTTCAGCATGACGGCTTTTGAACGTCCGCTTCCCACCTCAAAGTCGCCTTTCACCATTTCGGATAAGGCGTCTCTTCAAGCCGCCATCAGGCGCAGTTCTTGGCGGAAATCATCGTCACCCCCGATGCGGCCGCGCATTGGAGTGACGGCATCGCTGCCGTCCCCTTCGCCTTCCTCGAACAGCGCGCACGCCGCTTCGCCGCCGCGGGCGAGGCTGTAGCGTTGCGCGACCTTGCCGGTCGGTCGAAAGCCCAGCTTGCGCAGCACCGCGCCCGACGCCGGATTGTCGAGGAAATGGCCTGCCGACAGCTTGGGCAGGTTCATCGCGCGCGCAATGCGAAGCAGCTGCCGCCCGGCTTCGGTCGCGAAGCCGAGACCCCAATAGGGCCGCGCGATCCAATAACCCATTTCCAGATCGCCTTCCGGGCTGGGCGAAATGCCGCAGCCGCCGACGAGGCGCGGGGCGCCGCCGGTGCGGGCGAAGATCAGGAAGCGCGGCTGGTCGGGATCGACGGGCAGGCTCAGGAACTTCTGCGCCTCTTCCTCGCCATAGGGCCAGGGCGCGGTCGCCAGATTGCGGACGACCGCCTCTTCGCCGATCGCACGGGCAAGGGCGGGAGCATCTTCCTGCCAGCCGGGCCGCAGCAACAGTCTTTCGGTACGCGCGAACATGTCTTTTACTCCCAGTGCCTGTCGCCCTGGCGCCGGATGGTGACGCTTTGACGACATTCGATACGGAGGGAGATGGATGGCCCTGTTTTCGTGCCTGAAATTCCTGGCTCAATTCCGGCTTCGGATTTCGGGCAAGAAAAAAAGGGAGTCCGGGGGTGACCCGTCTCCCTCGTTTCGAACTTCGTTCCCGCGTCAGCGGAAAGGACAGCTCCGGGTCATCCCTTGATGGGCGACCCGTGCAAGATCGCCCTTATTCGGCGGCTTCCGCCATGGCGTCGACCGACACATATTTGCGGCCGAGCTTGCCATCGTGGAATCGGACGCGGCCGTCGGCGGTGGCGAACAGGGTGTGATCCTTGCCCATGCCGACGTTGACGCCCGCGTACACCTTGGTGCCGCGCTGGCGCACGATGATGTTGCCGCCGATCACTTCCTGACCGCCGAACTTCTTCACGCCAAGGCGCTTGGCCTGCGAGTCGCGACCGTTGCGCGACGAACCGCCTGCTTTCTTATGTGCCATGACCTAACTCCTTATCTCGTTCGGGGAACCGAGCTGCGTTACCGCGCTCAGGCTTCCTTCTTGGGGGCCGCCTTCTTGGCAGCGGGCTTCTTTTCGGCGGCAGCTTCGGCCTTGGGCGCAGCGGCCTTCTTCGGTGCAGCAGCCTTCTTCTCGGCAGCCGGTGCAGCGGCGGCTTCAGCAGCCGGAGCGGCTTCGGCCTTCGGCGCGGCTTCCTTCTTCGGCGCGGCCTTCTTGGCTTCGCCGACGGCGAGGATGCGCAGCAGCGTCAGCGACTGGCGGTGGCCGTTGCGGCGACGATAGTTGTGCCGGCGGCGCTTCTTGAAGACGATGACCTTTTCGCCGCGGGTCTGCGCGATGATCTCGGCCGAGACGGTGAGGCCCTTGGCGTCCTTCACCTCGCCGCCGTCGCCGGCCAGCAGGACGTCGCCCAGCGACACGGTGTCGCCGGCTTCACCCTCGATCTTCTCGACGGCGATCTTGTCTCCAGCGGCGACGCGATACTGCTTGCCGCCCGTGCGCACGATTGCGAACATGGTCTTCCATCCAATCAGAAACTAGAACACCCGCGCTGCCAGACACCCGCCGAAGCAGGCGAATTTTCCGGCAAGCGGGAAAGTCAGCGCCACTAGCGTTCAATCCCTGAGCTGTCAACCGCATATTTCCGTGCTTTTTAAGGAAAAAGCCCTGCTGACGGCGCGGTGTGGCCAACCCGCCGATTCGGCGCTTGCTGCGATGCGCAGGCGCTCATATCAGAGGTCATGATGACGCGCACGCTGTTCCTGGCCGGTTTTTCCGTCGCCCTTTCGCTGTCGCTTTCGGCCTGCGCCGCGGCGCAGGGCAGCGGCGCAGCCGCGCCTTCGCTCGCCAAACGGCCGGTCGAGGGCCGATTCGACGTCGCGCCGCCGACCGTTGCGGTCACCCCGCCCGGGCCGCTGCCGACCGATCTGGCGGGTCGGCTCCAGCGCTGGGACGCCGACGCGCTCGCCGCGCAGCAGGCCTTCGCCGCCGAGCGCGGCAACACCGCCTCGCTCGTCTCGGCGGCGGCCGGATCGCCGGTATCGAGCGAGCGCTGGGTCGTCGCGCAGCAGGCGATCTCGCGCCTGATCGCGGCGCGCGCGCCGCTGACCAATGCGCTCGCCGACATCGACCGGCTCTATCTCGAACGCAGCATCGACGAGGCGGTCGACGGACTGCCCGACATCTATGCGCTACGCGAAAAGATTTCGGATACGGCGTCGGCGCAGGATGCGATCATCCAAGCGCTGAGCGACCAGCTGCCGGGCGAGTAAGCTCACCGCATAGTCCCATCGTCACCCTGAACTTGTTTCAGGGTCCATGGTCCGCGGTTTCCTTCGGCGCAGCGTTTGATGACAGCTCCGTCCATGGATGCTGAAACAAGTTCAGCATGACGAGAGCGTGGGACTATTGATTCAGTCCATGCTTTTTCAGCGCATGGCGAATCTGGTCGTAGCTGAGGCCCAGTGCTTCGGCCGCGACCTTCTGGTTGAAGCGGCAACGCGCCATCGTATCGGACAATATCTGCTTCTCATAGGCGTCGACCGCGGCGCGCAGGTCGCTGACCGTACCGGACGGCGGTGCGTGCGCCGCGGGCGCCGCGTCGTTCGCTGTGGCCGGCGCGGCGCTTTCGGCTTTCGCAGCGCCCTTGCGCGCTGCGGGCTGCCAAGGGCTCGCGAAGGGATCGAAGCTCAGCGCGTCGACCGGTCGCTCGGGGTCGGCCCAGCGATAGATGGCGCGCTCGATGACGTTGCGCAGCTCGCGGACATTGCCTGGCCAGTCGTGGCCTTCCATCGCCGCCAGCGCGCGCGGGCCGAAGCCAGGCCATTCGTCCCAGCCGAGCACCGCGGCCATGCGCTGCCCGAAATAGGTGGCCAGCACCTCGATATCGCCTTCGCGCGCGCGCAAGGGGGGCAGGGTGATGACCTCGAACGACAGCCGGTCCAGCAGGTCGGCGCGAAAGCGGTTGTCGTCGACCAGCGCGGGCAGATGCTCGTTGGTCGCCGCGACGATGCGGACGTCGACCCGGATCGGGCGCGACGAGCCGACGCGCGTCACCTCGCCATATTCGACCGCGCGCAGCAGCCGCTCCTGCGCCCCCATCGACATCGTCGCCAGCTCGTCGAGGAACAGCGTGCCGCCGTCGGCCTCTTCGAAGCGTCCGGCGCGCGTCTTGGTCGCGCCGGTAAAGGCGCCCGCCTCATGCCCGAACAGCTCGCTCTCGATCAGCGTCTCGGGCATCGCGGCGCAGTTCATGATCACATAGGGGCGGTCCCAGCGCGACGACAGGCGATGGAGGCGCTCGGCGATCAGTTCCTTGCCCGTCCCGCGCTCGCCGATGACGAGCACGGGGCGGTCGAGCGCCGCCGCCTGGCTGGCGCGATCGACCGCGTCCTGAAAGGCCGCCGACTGACCGATGAACTGGGTTTCGCGCTCCATTCCCAATCATTGGCAAAAATTCCCGCTGATTGGCAAGTCAAATCGGGCGGGACGGCGATTTGCGAGGGACGTTTGGCGGTTTTCCGCCGCCCGGCGCAATTGGCACGCCTCCTGCAATACTATTTGCGAACCGGCGCAGGACGCTCCGGTGCAGCGAGACAAGGAAGGTAGAACCCATGAAGACGATGTTTGCCCAAGCCGCCACTTTCGCGCTGAGCGCGGTCGGAGCGCTGGCCATCTTCGTCGGCGTGATCGACCAGCCGCAAGCCCTTTACGGCAGCGCTGCAGCAACCCCGGCGGTCAGCCAATTGGCCTGACCGACACACTGGTGCCGGGGCACTCTCCCCCTTGCCCCGCCCCGGCACCAGCATTTTAGGACCAAGTTTCGACAGGAGTTTCAAAATGGGTATTTTCTCACGAACCCGCGACATCATCGCCGCCAACGTCACCGACCTGCTCGACCGCGCGGAAGATCCCGAAAAGATGATCCGCCAGATCATCTTCGAGATGAACGAAACGCTCGTCGAAGTCCGCGCTTCCGCCGCCCGCACCATCGCGGACCAGAAGGAAATGCGCCGCCACATCGCCAAGCTCGAAAGCCTGCAGGACAGCTGGAAGGAAAAGGCCGAACTCGCGCTGTCGAAGGACCGCGAAGACCTCGCCACCGCCGCGCTCGTCGAAAAGCAGAAGGCCGGCGACATGGCCGAAAAGCTGAAGGCCGAGATCGCCGTCCTCGACGATGCGCTGAAGGGCTATGAGGCCGATATCGCCAAGCTGCAGAAAAAGCTGAGCGAGGCCCGCGCCCGCCAGTCGAGCGTCGTCAACCGCCTCGAAAGCGCCGAGAACCGCTACAAGCTGCGCGAGATGACCAACGGCGACCGCGTCGAGGACGCCTTCTCGCGCTTCGAAATCCTCGAACGCCGCGTGGACGAGGCCGAAGGCCGTGCCGATGCGCTGGGTCTTGGCTACAAAAAGTCGCTCGACGAGGAAATCGCCGAGTTGCAGGCGGCCGACAAGGTCGCCGACGAACTTGCCGCCCTCAAGGCAGCCCAGGCCAAGAAGTAAGGAGCCGGACCGATGGAAGAAGTGATCATTGTCCCGATCGTCATCGGCACGCTCTTCCTCGGTCTGCCCTGGCTGATCCTCCACTACATCACGAAGTGGAAGCAGGCCAAGACGCTGACCGGAGAGGACGAGCAGCTGCTCGACGAATTATACGACACGGCGCGCCGGCTCGAAAACCGCCTGCACACCGTCGAACGCATCATCAGCGCCGACCATCCCGATTTCCGCCCCTCGGTGCGGAGCGATGAGGAGCTGGCGCAACTCGAAAACAACAGCACGAGCCGGAGGAACTGAAGATGTCTGCCAGCCGCACCAAATTCTACCTCGACAAGCAGAACGCCAAATGGAGCGGCGTGTGCGCCGGGATCGCGGACTATAGCGGGATCGACGTCCTCTGGGTTCGCGTCGGCGCGGTCCTCCTTACCCTGATGGGCGGCTTCCCCTGGACGCTGATCGCCTATTGGATGGTCGCCTGGATGGGAACGCCGAAGCCCTTCGCGCTCTATGGCTCGAACGAGGAAGCGAAGTTCTGGCAGGGCGTGCGCTCGAACCCCAGCGCTTCGACCCGCGACATCCGCTCGCGCTTTCGCGACATCGACCGCCGGCTCGCCGACATCGAGCTCTATTACACCAGCCACAACCGCCGCCTCGCCGACGAGATCGACGCGCTCCGCTGAACGGAGCGCCCCAGGACTTCGGGCGTCAGGCAACAGGGAGACGCAATATGAATTTCGGTGGTCCCACCTTCGTCCTCGCCATCATCGCGCTGTCGATCGGCGGCTGGATGTTCACCACCTGGATCCGCGCCAAGCACGGCTATCCCATTGAGAACGAATGGGGCGGCACGGTTCATCGAACCGACGTCGACGCTGATCGAAAAATCGCTCTGCTCTCGGACGAAAATGCGAAGCTCGTGGGCCAGATCGGCCGGCTCGAGGAACGCATCTCGGTGCTCGAACGCATCGCGACCGAAGAGGGCGGCCGGGCCGCGCAGCTCGCCGACCAGATCGACCGGCTGCGCTGAGAGGATAGAAGACCATGAACCTCGATTTTATCAACGCCCTCGCCCCCGTCGCCGCGATCATCGGCCTGGCCGGGGTCGGCGGATGGGTCTTCACCACCTGGCTGCGCGTCAAGAACGGCTATCCGCTCGAAAACAGCTGGGGCAAGGCGATCTATCCCAAGACGAGCGACGAGACGATCGAACGCGTCAAGCTGATCGGCCAGGAGAACGCCCAGCTTCGCGCCGAGCTTGCCTCGGTGAAGGATCGCCTTGCGGTCGTCGAGCGCATCGTCACCGACGAGGGCCACCGGCTGAGCCACGAGATCGAGGCGCTGCGGCGCCCCGCGAATTGAGGAGTTGAGCGATGAGCGGCGGATTTGTGCTGGGCTTTTTCTTCATCGTGGTCGGGCTGCCGGTGATCTTCGGGATCGGGTTCGCGGCCTATGAGCGCCATCTGAAGTTCAAGGAACGGCAGCTGCAGGCGATCACGAACGAGACCGCCGAGAAGGCCGCACAATATGCGGCGCACACCGAGCGGCTCGAAGCGCGCGTCCGCGTCCTCGAACGCATCGCCACCGACCGCGGCGTCGATGTCGCCGAAGAGATCGAACGGCTGCGCGACGCGCCGCTGAACTGACAAGACAAGACGAAAGGATCCTCCCCATGAACCCGTTTGAAATGGTCATCGGCATCGTCCTCATCGTGACGATCGGCAGCATTATCCGCGCCAAGCACGGCGTCCGCCGCGACCGCCACGGCAACGAGTTTTTCGTGGCCAACACCGCCGCGAACGAAGCCGAAACCAAGGCGCTGCAGGCCGAAATCCGCGCGCTCAAGGACCGCATCCAGGTGCTCGAACGCATTGCCACCGACAACAATCGCGCCGTCACGCTCGACCAGGAAATCGAAAGCCTGCGCGACCGGTCGCACCCCTGAAGACCCGTGACGAAGAAGGAGCCGCACGATGGCCAACATTGCTTCTGATCTCGCAACGAACCTGATCCCCGCTGCCGTGGCGCTCAGCGCCCTGATGATCGTCAGTCTGGTCGCGCTCCGCGGCTGGCGCGACTGGATCCAGCTCAAGCGCGAGGAACTCGCGGCCGGCCAAATGCCGCCCGCGCAGGACGCAACCGTGCCGCACGCCGGATCGCGGATCGAGATCGCCGACCTCAAGGAGCGGCTCCGCAAGCTCGAAGCCATCGCCGCGGGGGTCGATCTGTAACAGTCCGTCGCTCCCGCGCAGGCGGGGGCCGCTGGCGTCAGGGAACGGGGGCGCCGACCGAAACCGACAACGGCCCCCGCCTGCGCCGGGGCGACGGTAAGGCCCTTCCCACCGCCCCCCAAATCTGCCACTGGCGCGGCCATGCGCAGCCTCGACGATATTTTCGAAGAATATGACTTCCTCGACGGCGACGATCGCTATCGCCTGCTGATCGAGCTCGGCCGCGCGCTGGAGCCGATGCCCGACGCGCTGAAGACCGATGCGACGCTGGTCCGCGGCTGCTCGGCGAGCGTCTGGGTCTATCCGGTGCCGCAGGACGACGGCCGGCTGCACTTCCTGGCCGACAGCAACGCCGCGATCACCAAGGGGATCGTCGCGCTCGTCCTCGCCGCGGTGCAGGACAGGCCCGCCGCGGACGTCGCCGCCATGGACGTCGCCGCCGCGCTCGCGCCCTTCGACCTCACCCGCCAGCTGTCGTCGAACCGCACGCAGGGCGTCCCCAACATGATCGCGCTGGTCCAGGACACCGCCCGCCGCCTCGCCACGGGGTAATCAACCGCCGACCCCGCGCCGCATTCCTTATCTTTTGCGGGCAAGAAAAAGGGCGCCGGAATTGCTTCCGGCGCCCGATTCTTTGCCTTGTCGTTCGATCAGAATTCGTACGACACGCCGACCTTCAGACGCCAGACCGACGAACTGACGTTGATGGCATTGTCGGCATCGAAGGTGGCGATGCCGGCGGCGTTAGTGAAGATATACCGGCCCTGCGCATCGACGCCGCTAACGTTCGCGATGTCCTGACGGCCCGCGAAGTCACGACGACGCTGGACGTTCCAGTCCTGGTCGAGGAAGTTCAGGAAGTTGTCCATCGTGGCGTAGAGCTTGATCTTGTCCTTGCGGCCGAACAGGTTCCCCGGTCCGGGCAGTTCCTGCGAGAAGGACAGGTCGACGTCGAAGTACCAGTCGTTCGAGCAGGTGTTGCGATCGATCGTTCTTCCGAGATAGGCCTTGGCGCAGCCGAGGCTGCTGGCGAAATCGGCAACCGTCTGAGCAACGCCCGCCGTCGACAGGGGCGAGACATTCGGGTCGTTGGCGCCGGTCGGGATGTACGCCAGCGCATTGTCCGAACCCGAAGCGCTGTCGCCGAACACGCCCGAGCCAGTGAAGGTCAGGCTGTACGGACGCCCCGAGCGTGCAACGAAGGTCGCGCCGATGCGCGTACCCAGATCGCCGAAGAACTTCTCTTCGAACGAACTTGAGACGGTGATGTTGTGGCGGCTGTTGTAGAAGCCACGCGATGCCGCCGGGTTCTGACGGTCGAACGCCGCCGTCTGGTCATAGTTCGACCCCGCGGTGGAGTTGTACATGTTGCGCCGGTCCTGCGAGTCCGAATAGGCGTAGCCGATGCTGAAATAGGACGAACCCGTATCGGTGAACAAGCCGCCGTCGAAGTCTTTCGACAGCAGGAACGACGCCGAGTGGCTGCGGAAGCTGCCGCCGTTGGTCAGCATCAGCTCGTCTTCGCGTGCCGTGGTGAAGCACGCCGCGTTGACGCCGGTGTAGGTCGGCGTGGGCGTGATGCCCACCAACTGTGCCGTACAACCCGCGTTGAGCGGATCGATCGTCACATACATCGGACGGCCGTCGATGGCGAAGGCCGCACGCCCGGCGCGCGGATCGGGGACCTGCGACAGGTCGACGATCGTATAGGCGTCGCGATACTTGCTGTAGATATAGTCGGCGTTGAACTTCCAGCCGCTGAAGAAGCCGCTTTCGGCGAAGTTCAGTTCCGACGAGAAACCAATGTTGGCGCGCAGGACCGACGGGATCTTGATGTTCGGATCGATCGACTGGGTGAAACCCTGGCTCGCCGCCGCGGTTGCCGATGCGGCATTGCGGAAGCAGGTCGGTACGCCCGTGAACTGGCCGTTGACGACGACGTCGATCTGGCCGGCGGGGCAGCCTGCAGCCTGGGTCGAGCCGAGCGCAAAGGCGCTGCCGTCGTTCTGGAACGCGTTCCCAAACCACACTAGCGGGTCGCCGCCCGAGAAGATGCCGACGCCGGCGCGCAGCTGCGCGCGGCTGAACACCGCGAAATCGTTCATGTCATAGGTCAGCGCGAGGCGCGGCATCACGATCGGGTCAAGGTTGCTGAACCCGGTCGTGTTGGTGATGCCATAACGACGCTGGAACACCGGATTATAGTCCGGCCCGGGGCCGCTGTACCAGTCGACGCGAACGCCCGCCACGGCGCTTAGCGCGTCGGTGACCTGCCATTCGTCCTGCGCGAAGATCGAATAGAGATTGCGCGTGAACTGCGCGGCGGCACTGTTGATGTCGCCGGTAGCGGTGACGTTGCCGAAAGCGCCCTCCGTCTGGCCGCCGACGATGTTGGCCGGCGTGGTCGACGTCTGGTTGTTGCCGAGGCCCGGCGATAGCAGACCCTGACGCAGATCGTCGATGCTACGGAAAACGAGCGTCCCTGTCGCATTCTGGACGAAAAGGTTAAACAGGTTGGCGCGATTGAGTTCGGCGCCGACCTTGATCGTGTGAGCGCCCTTTTCGAGCTTGGCGACCGCGCGATATTGGTCGATTTCGGTCTTCAGGTCGTTGGCCGACCGCGAGGTGCCGGGGCCCGCGAGAACGGCGCCGTTGATTCCCGAACCATTGCTCCCGGGAGCGCCGGCCGCGTTGTTGATGCCGACGATGATACGCGGAATCGGACTGCCCGACTGCGCTTCGCCGCCACCGACGGGGTCCTGAAGATCCTGCACCTCCGACCGCGAATAGCGCAGTTCGGTCGAGAATTCGTCGGTCCACTGCGAATAGAGGCGGCCCGAGTAATAGTTCGACTTGGTGCCGCTCACGTAGAAGGTGTTGAGGCCGATCGCCTGCGGCGAGGTGCCGGTGAACAGATCGTCCGGACGGATCACCGATTCCTCAAGCCGCTGATAGGTCGCCTCGAGACGATGCTGATCGTTGATCTGCAGGTCGGCGCGGACGAAATAACGGTCGTTCTTGTAAGGACGATTGGTGACCAGCGGGCCGGTTTCAATCCCGTAGACGTCGCTCAGAACCTGTGAGATTTCGTTGAACTGGGTGACGTTGATGCCCGCCTGCGGGTTGGCGTAGTTCGCACCCGCCGGGCCGTCGTCCTGCGACTGACCGGCTTCCTGATGCTCATAGGCGCCGAAAATGAACAGGCGGTCCTTGATGATCGGCGCGCCCAGCCAGGCGCCCCAGCGCTTGTCGGGCTTGATCGGCGCGACTGGGCGACCCTTGACCGAGTCTCCGCGCATGCCGTTATCCGAATATTCGAAGAAGCCGCCGAAACGATAATCGTTCGTACCCGACTTGGTCACGACGTTGACGGCGCAGCCGGTGAACTGGCCATAGTCGACGTCGAACGGCGCAAACTGGACCTGGGTTTCGCGAACCGCGTCATAAGGAAGCGGGGTCGAACTGCGCGACGAGAAGCCGGTGTCGTTGAGGCCGTAAACGTCGCCCTGGCTGATGCCGTCGACGGTGAAGGCATTGCCGCGGTCGTTCGCGCCAAGGCACGAGATGCGATCGACGCCCGAGCCGCCGTCGTCGCGGTCGAGGCTGACGCGCGGGTCGAGGCGGATGATATCGCGGATGTCGCGGTTGAACGAGGGCGCGGTTTCCAGAACTTCCGCGGTGAAGCTGGTGCCCGGGCCGACGGCCAGTTGCGTGACGCGCACGCGGGTGCCGGTGACGACGATTTCGCCGCCGCCCGACGCGAGCTGGAAGCGCAGGTCGGTGTTGCCCTGCAGCGAGGTGTTGACGTCCTGGATCGTCTGACCTTCGAAACCGTCGGCGGTCACCGAGATCGCGTAAGGCCCGCCGGTGACGAGGCCGGTTGCGGCGAAACGTCCGTCGGCACCAGTGACGATCGTCCGCGACGAACCCGTGCGGGTGTCGGTGATGATGACGGTCGCATTGCCGATCGCGGCGCCATTGTCGTCGGCGACCAAGCCCTGGATGCCGGTCGTGATCTGCTGCGCCTGGGCAGGCGCGGCGACGACGGTTGCGACGCTGATAGCCATAAGGCTAGCCGCAATCGAATAACGAAGTTTCATGTCAGGATGTCCCCTTGGTGGTGCATTTGGCAGGCGCGCAGCATGGGGCGCGCTTGACCTGCGAGCGCCCCTGAAGCCCGCATGTGGCACGATTGTGACAGCAATTGTGACAGTGCAAGGGAGGAGGCGGTCCCCAATCTGGAAAGTGTCAAAAAAGCCCCAATTTCCGTCCGGGAAGAAAAATTATCCACAAGGCGGCATGCGTTTTTTCGCGAAACTGTTGCTGCAATGCAACAAAGAGGGCGACGGCAGGCGCCAAAACCGGCGAAAAAATTGGCTCTCGCGCGACTCAGCGCCAGCGAGTCGGCGGACTTGCAAGCGCCGCGGCGGCGCGGTCGCGAACATCGGCGGGGGCATCGACGGGCATGCTGAAGCGCGCCTTCACCGCCCATTCGCCGTGATGCGACAGTTGGTAGTGGGTGACATGGGGCTTGCCGCCGATCGTCGCATCGTACCAGCCGCCCGCCGCGCTCTTCACGGCCTGCGCGAAGCCCGTCGGCGCGACGATGCGCTTGGCGGCATAATGGTCGAGGATCAGCTCGTCGGTCATCGCCGTCTCTTCGGCGAGGCCAACGTCCTTGCGATAGACATAGAGGTCGATCCAGCCGTCGCCCGCCGCGCCGCCCTTCAGCGTATATTGGATCGATACATCGGCCGGCCCATAGACGATGAGCTTGCGCGCCGGCATCGCGCCGAGGCTGGCGGGGAACAGGAAGTTCGAGGGCAGGTGGCGATAGCCGTCACCCTCGCGCCGCACTTCGTCCGAACGCGCGACCTCGTCGATCGGGATCGAGACCGGCGGGGTCTGCGCTGCCGCCACGCCGGGCGCGGCAAGCGCCGCTACGGCCAGGAGCAGGCGCAGCGCGCCGAACGTCACGCGGCGTCGCCGGCCTCTTTCGCCTTGTCGGCATAGACGCGAACGGGGTCCTTGCGGCCTTCGACGACATCCTTGTCGACGACGATCTCGACCACGTCGGTCAGGTCGGGCAGGTCGAACATCGTGTCGAGCAGGATCGCCTCGACAATCGAGCGGAGCCCGCGCGCGCCGGTCTTGCGTTCGATCGCCTTCTTGGCGACCGCGACGAGCGCGTCGTCGGTGAAGGTCAGCGCCACCTCTTCGAGGTCGAACAGCTTGCGATACTGCTTGACCAGCGCGTTCTTGGGCTCACCCAGAATCTTGACCAGTGCGTCGATGTCGAGATCCTCGAGCGTCGCGATGACCGGCAGGCGGCCGACGAATTCGGGGATCAGGCCGAATTTCAGCAGATCCTCGGGCTCGATATTCTTCAGCACTTCGCCCGCGCGGCGCTCGTCGGGGCCGGCGACATGCGCGCCGAAGCCGATCGACTTGCCCTGCAGGCGGTCGCCGATGATCTTCTCGAGGCCGGCGAAGGCGCCGCCGGCGATGAACAGGATGTTGGTCGTGTCGACCTGCAGGAATTCCTGCTGCGGATGCTTGCGCCCGCCCTGCGGCGGAACGCTGGCGGTCGTGCCTTCCATCAGCTTGAGCAGCGCCTGCTGCACGCCTTCGCCCGACACGTCGCGGGTGATCGAGGGATTCTCGGCCTTGCGGCTGATCTTGTCGATTTCGTCGATATAGACGATGCCGCGCTGCGCCTTTTCGACATTATAGTCGCTGGCCTGCAGCAGCTTCAGAATGATGTTCTCGACATCCTCGCCGACATAACCGGCTTCGGTGAGCGTCGTCGCATCGGCCATGGTGAACGGCACGTCCAGGAAGCGCGCGAGCGTCTGCGCCAGCAGCGTCTTGCCGCTGCCGGTCGGGCCGACGAGCAGGATGTTCGATTTCGCGAGCTCGACCTCGTCGCCGCGGCCCGAGTTGGCGAGGCGCTTGTAGTGGTTGTGCACCGCGACCGACAGCACGCGCTTGGCCTTGTTCTGGCCGATGACATAATTGTCGAGGTGCTGACAGATTTCCAGCGGCGTCGGCACCGCGCCGTCCTTGCGCGCGGCAACCCCGCCCTTGATCTCTTCGCGGATGATGTCGTTGCACAGCTCGACGCATTCGTCGCAGATGAACACGGTCGGCCCGGCAATCAGCTTGCGGACCTCGTGCTGCGACTTGCCGCAGAAGGAGCAGTAAAGAGTGCTCTTGCTGTCCGAGCCGCTCAATTTGGTCATATCTAATCCTCTGGCGGGCGCCAAAATCGGGCCGCCGTCATTATCCTAGTCCGCCGTCACCCGATTACAATATGGCAATTGGGTGACATCGGGACATGTCATCGAATAGCGTCGCGCGGCAAAGGCGGCGTCAAGAAACGCAGTTACTGCCGGGTTGCGACTTGCCTCGATCAGGGGGTCGGGCCTTCGCTCAGATCCTTCGCCGCATCGCCTTCGAGCGCGCCGGGGCGGCGGTCGTAGACATGGTCGACAAGGCCGAACGCCTTGGCTTCGTCGGCCTCGAGGAAGGTGTCGCGATCCATCGCCTTTTCGATGTCTTTCAAGGCCTTGCCCGTATATTTGACGTACAGGTCGTTCATCCGCTTGCGGATGCGCAGGATTTCCTTGGCCTGGATCTCGATGTCCGACGCCATACCGCGCGCGCCGCCCGACGGCTGGTGAATCATCACGCGGGCATTGGTCAGCGCGACGCGCATGCCGGGCTCACCGGCGGCCAGCAGGAAGCTGCCCATCGAGGCGGCCTGGCCGATGCAGACGGTGCCAACGCGCGGGCGGATGTACTGCATCGTGTCGTGGATCGCCATGCCCGCCGTGACGACGCCGCCCGGCGAGTTGATGTACA
This sequence comes from Sphingopyxis sp. H050, assembly GCF_001468265.1. Classification (GTDB taxonomy): domain Bacteria; phylum Pseudomonadota; class Alphaproteobacteria; order Sphingomonadales; family Sphingomonadaceae; genus Sphingopyxis. The sequence goes on from NZ_LNRZ01000003.1 coordinate 335,376, forward strand.
TATAGATGTCCTTCTTCGGATTCTCCGATTCGAGGAACAGCAGCTGCGCGGTGATCAGCGAGGCCATATTGTCTTCGACTTCGCCGGTGACGAAGATGATCCGCTCGCGCAGCAGGCGCGAGAAAATGTCGAAGCTGCGTTCGCCGCGGCTCGTCTGTTCGACGACGACGGGAACAAGGGCGGCCAGCGGGTCGATCATGGAAATTTCGTCCTTACGTTTTTCGGGATGCCCTGCCGCGAACCGGCGGGCTGACCCTCCGCGATCCTACATCGTCGTGCTGCCAAAAGGATTCAAGGGGGCAAAAAAAGGGGCGGGATGTCCCGCCCCGGTAATGTCTGCTGTGCCGGCGATCAGTCGCCTTCGCCCGGCTCGGGCGAGAACAGATTCTCGAACTTGCCGGCGACGCCCTTATATTCGTCGGCGTCGGCGGGTGTTTCCTTCTTGACCGTGATGTTCGGCCATTCGGCGCTGAACTTGCTGTTCACTTCCAGCCATTTTTCGAGGCCGCTCTCGGTGTCGGGCAGGATCGCCTCGGCGGGGCATTCGGGCTCGCACACGCCGCAGTCGATGCATTCGTTCGGGTTGATGACGAGCATATTCTCGCCCTCATAGAAACAGTCGACGGGGCACACCTCGACGCAGTCCATATATTTGCAACGGATGCAGGCGTCGGTGACGACATAGGTCATGGGTATCGGCTCCCTGGGCCGGCGGCACCCTTGCCGTCCGGACGATGGTTGGACCCGCCTCTAAAACGCCCGAATATGGCGCGTCAACGCAAAGCGACAGTTGCGAATCACTCTCAATGGGTAGCCCGATCGCGGCATTTTGTGGCGACAGCTTTTCGTGGCCCGCCGATAGCTCAGCTGGAGGCGGCGGCGCCTTCGTCCAGCCTGAGGTAGCAGGCCTGCGCCTCGGGCGCGGGACCGCGCCGCAGGGGCAGGGCGATCAGCCGGATGACCTCGATCCGCTCGCCGAGCGGCAGCACCAGCGTCGCGCCGGCATGGACCGCAGCCGATGCGCGGGTGATGCGGCGGCCGTCGAGGCGGATATGGCCCGCGGCGACCATCGCCCGCGCGACACTGCGCGAGCGCGCGAAGCGCAGATACCAGAGCAGCTTGTCGAGCCGGATGCTTCCCGCCGCGCCCGGACTTGCCATCAGTCCTTCCGCGCGTCGGCAAGCATTGCGGCGAGGCCGGCGAAGGGGCTGTTGGGCGAGGGGCCGCGGCGCGGCTGCCGGTCGGGGCGGGCCGGGCGATCGGCCTGCCGCGGGCGGATCGCAGTCTCGGCGGGGTTCGCCGCCTTGCCGCGGCGGTTCTTGCCATGCTTGGCGGGCGGGCGGGCGCGCTCGCCCTGGATCGCGGGCTTGGCCCGGGCTTCGCCCTTGCGCTCCTGCTTGCCCTGTTTGCGGCGCTTCCGCTTGTCGACGGGATGCAGTCCCGACCAGCGCCAGCGCTGGAGCGCGGGCTCGCCGACGGTGCGGAACCCGAAGCTGCCGAGCAGCGCGCGCCGCGTCTCCTCGTCGAGCCCCAGCGACGTCGCGAGCGCGGGGTCGATCACAAAGCCCGGCGGCGCATGATGCTCGCCAGATTCGTCGTCGTGATGCTCGCCGCCGCCCGCCACCGGGGAGGTTGGCGGCGCCGCCGCCTGCATCCGCGCGGCATGCGCCTGCCGTGCGAGCTTTTCGGCCATGTCGATGCGCAGCCAGCCGCTGGCGCAGCGGCGGAAGCCCGCGATGATCAGGCCGCCGTGGCTGCCGGTCTTCTGGATCACCGCGCCCTGCGGCGGCAGCGCCGGGATCGTCGCGCCCTGCTGCGCCGCCATCAGCGCCGCGCGCCAGCGCACCGCCTCGGGCTTGAGCAGCAGCGGATGAAAGATGTCGAGCGAGCCGATGGTGAGGCCGAGCTTGCGGAGTTGCGGGCGCTCGTCGGCGGTGATCGCGGCCAGCTGCTGATCGACCGCGGCGCGGCTCGCGGTGCCACCGCCGTCGACGAGCGCGGCGAGCAAGGCGCGCACGCGCGGCGGCGTGAAAAGGTCGCCCGCCGCCTCGCCCATTGCGGCGAGCGGTCCGGCGTGACGCGCGAGCTGCTGCGCGACGAACGCCTGCAGCCGTTCCGAAATCGCCTGCACCTGCGCGGGGTCGAGCCGGCGCAGCGACGGATCGATCTGGATCGCCGGCTGGACCAGCGTCGGCCCGCGCACGAGCGTCGCGACGACCTGCTCGTGCCAGGCGAGGCGCGGCGCGGTGCCGGGCTCGCTGACGAGCGCGAGCCCGCCATCCTCACCCGCCGCGAGCACCCCGGCGCGGCGCGACAGCTCGCTGCGCAAATGCTTTTCAGCCGCGGCGAGCAGCAAGCGGTGGTCGCTCGCGCGCGCCTTGGCGTCGACCTTGAACGAAAAACCGCTGAGCGTTCCGATCGGCTCGCCGTCGACGGCGACGGTGCCGTCCGGGCCGACTGCGACGGGAAGCGCGGCGTGGCGCTGGCCCGCGTCGCGCAGCAGCAGCGCGAGGCGGCGATCGACGAACCGCTGCGCCAGCGCGGCGTGCAGCGCGTCGGACAGGCGCGATTCGAGCGCCTGGGTCTGCTCGGCCCAGCCCGCGCCGCCGGCGATCCAGTCGCCGCGCTGCGCGATGAAACAGAGCGTGCGCACCGCTGCGATCCGGCTCGCGAGCTGGTCGATGTCGCCGTCGGTGTCGTCGAGCCGCGCGAGCCGTTTCGCAAACCAGTCGGGATCGATCATCCCGTCGCCGCTGGTGCGCCATTGCCACAGCTTGAAGACCGTGCGGCTGTGATGTTCGGCGCCGAGCTGCTCGAAATCGGGCAGGCCGCAGACGTCCCATAATCGCGCGACCGCTTCGGGCTCGCCCGCGCGCATCCGCACCTCCATGTCGCCCGCAAGATGCTTGAGCACCGCCAGGTCGACCGCCTCGGGCGCCGCGCGTAGCGTCGGTTCGGTCGGGGGCTGGGCAAGGTCGGCGAGCAGCCGGTCGAGATTGTCGAGGCGCGGCGTGGGGTTGCGCCAGAACAGGCTGGCGAGCGGCGGGAAATGATGTCCTTCGATCGCGTGGATTTCTTCGGGCGTGAATCCGCCCTGCGGCAAGCCCACGGTGCCGAAGCTGCCGTCCTGCTGGTGGCGACCGGCGCGACCGGCGATCTGCGCCATCTCCGCGACGGTCAGGCGGCGGAGGCGGCGGCCGTCGAATTTCTGCAGGCTCGCGAAGGCGACATGCTGGACGTCGAGGTTCAGCCCCATGCCGATCGCGTCGGTGGCGACGAGATAATCGACCTCGCCCGCCTCGAACATCGCGACCTGCGCATTGCGCGTCTTGGGGCTCAATGCCCCCATCACCACCGCGGCGCCGCCCGAGAAGCGGCGCAGCATTTCGGCGATCGCATAGACTTCCTCGGCCGAAAAGGCGACGATCGCCGAGCGTTTGGGCAGGCGCGACAGTTTCGACGTGCCGGCATAGCTGAGCGTCGAAAAGCGCGGGCGGGTGATGATCTCGGCTTCGGGGACGAGATTGCGGACCAGTCCCTTGATCGTCGCCGAGCCGAGGATCATCGTCTCCTCGCGGCCGCGGGCGCGGAGCAGGCGATCGGTGAAGACATGGCCGCGTTCGGGGTCGGCGCCGAGCTGCGCCTCGTCGATGCCGACGAAGGCGACATCGCGCGTCACTGGCAGCGCCTCCATCGTTCCCAGCAGATAGCGGGCTTGCGCGGGCATGATCCGCTCTTCGCCGGTGATCAGCGCGACCGACGCCGCACCCTTGATCGCCACGACCCGGTCGTAAACCTCGCGCGCGAGCAGGCGCAGCGGGAAACCGATCATGCCGCTGGCATGGGCGGTCAGGCGCTCGACCGCCAAATGGGTTTTGCCGGTGTTGGTGGGGCCAAGGACAGCCTTGACCGGGGTGGAAGAGGATGACGTCATTGTCGTTCGACTCACGCTGGCATGGACGCAGGCCAATCGCAACCGCCGATCGTCGAACGGCGGCGAACAGGCCCGATTTTCTGCCGCGAGGCGCATCGTGGCGCAGCGGCGCCACGGCCCGCCGCAAGCCGGGCCGCCATCGCGGCCATTAAATTGACTTTAACGACCTTTCTTTACAGACGAATGGCCGAAAAGATCATTCGGCGGCCGGGTCAAGGGAGGCCCGTCGAGCGGGGGTTGCACTTTTTGTTCCAGCGTCACGAACCCATTGCGGGCCACGGACCCATTGCGGGTATCTCCGGCAATGCCGCTGCGCTTTCTATGGCGCAGGCGATTCCCTTCCGTCCCGCTGGCGTCGATGCGGATAGCGGGCTGTCGTGGCGCGACCGGTTTGCGCTGCTCGATCTGGTCCCCGATCTCGGCGACAATATCGGCTCGCGCGAATGGTGGCGCGGCCTCGCGACGTTAACCTTGCTCTGCGGCGCCGCCATCTCGACCTATCCCGGCGTGCAGCCGCTGCCGGCGAGCGGGGCGCCGGCGCTCAACGCGTCCGACTTCGACGAGGCGCGTGCGCAGATGATCGTGCCGCTGGCCTATGGCGGCGACACCGGCCGTCACATGGCGGCGACCGATGCGGTGCGTCCGCTGACGCAGACCCCCGAACGCCCGCAGATCGAGCTGACCGCGACGCTCGGCGCCGGCGACAGCTTCGCCCGCCTGCTCGAACGTTCGGGCGTCGGCAGCGGCGAAGCGCAGGCGCTCGCCCGCCAGGTGTCCACCGCTGTGCCGCTTGCTGACATCGCGCCGGGCACGCGAATCGACCTGATCCTCGGCCGCCGGGCCGCCCGCACCATGCCGCGCCCGGTCGACGCGCTCGCCATGCGCGCGCGCTTCGACCTGCGCATCGAAATGGAGCGGGTGGGCGGCAACCTGGTGATGCGCCGCATCCCGATCGCCGTCGACACCACCCCGCTGCGTATCCGCGGCCGCGTCGGCGACAGCCTCTATCGCTCGGCGCGCGCCGCCGGCGCCCCGCCCGAGGCGATCCAGTCCTATCTTCGCGTGATCGGCCGCCAGCTCTCGGTCGGCCGCGACATCCGCGCCGCCGACGAGTTCGACATCATCGTCGATCATCGCCGCGCCGAGACCGGCGAGAGCGAGACGGGCAAGCTGCTTTACGCGGGCCTCGTCCGGAACGGCAAGGCCCGGCTGTCGATGATCGAATGGAACGTCGATGGCCGGCTGCAATGGTTCGAGGCGTCGGGTGCGGGACAGCAGACCGGCGGCATGGCGCGCCCGACCAACGGCCGCGTCACCTCGACCTTCGGCATGCGCCGCCACCCGATCCTCGGTTACAAGCGCATGCACAGTGGCATCGACTTCGGCGGCGGTTATGGGGCGCCGATCTATGCGGTCACCGACGGCACCGTCGTCATCGCCGGTCGGCACGGCGGCTTCGGCAATTATGTGAAACTCAGCCACGGCGGCGGGCTCGGCACCGGCTATGGTCATATGAGCCGCATTGCCGTGCGCCCCGGCCAGCGCGTCGCGCGCGGGCAGGTGATCGGCTATATCGGCTCGACCGGCCTGTCGACCGGGCCGCACCTCCATTACGAACTTTATCGTAACGGCATCGCGGTCAATCCGGCGTCGGTGACTTTTGTCAGCCGCGCGCAGCTCGAAGGCAAGGCGCTTGCCGACTTCCGCGCGCGCATCCGCCAGCTCACCTCGGTTTCGACCGGCACTGCGCTGGCCCCGGTGACGGCAAAGCCCGCCGAGGGCCCGAAGCTCGGCTCGCTCGCCGATGTGGCGTCGAAGCGCGCGGGCGGCGGTCTCTAGTCATGGGCCCTCCCCCTTGATGGGGGAGGCGGCGAGACTTGCCGGCTTGCCGGCGGCGGGGGTGCGGTCTCGGCCTGAAACGCAGATGCTTGGACGCGCCATCACCCCCATCCCACTTCGGCCAACCTGCTGGCGCGGATAAGACGTCGCATCCTTCCCCCATGAAGGGGGAAGGGCGTTTGCGTCCAATATCCGTTTGCCCTGACGCGCCGCGTCGCTATGCACGCCGCATGACCCAAGCCGCTTTTCCCGACCTGCGCCTGCGCCGGACGCGCCGTACCGGCTGGAGCCGGGCGATGGTGCGCGAAACGCATCTGACGCCTGCGAACCTGATCTGGCCGTTGTTCGTGTGCCCCGACTCGGACGCCGAGGAGCCGATTTCCAGCCTGCCGGGCGTATCGCGCTGGTCGGTCGACCGGATCGTCGCGCGCGCCAGGGAAGCGGTCCAGGCGGGCATCCCCTGCCTCGCGCTCTTCCCCTACACCGAGGCCGACCGGCGCAGCGCCGACGGCGCCGAGGCGCTCAATCCCGACAATCTGATGTGCCGCGCGGTCGCGGCGATCAAGGATGCGCTCGGCGACGACATCGGCGTGCTCACCGACGTCGCGCTCGATCCCTATACCAGCCATGGACAGGACGGGCTGATCGACGACGCTGGCTATGTCCTCAACGACGAGACGGTCGAGGTGCTCGTCGGGCAGGCGCTCAATCAGGCGCGCGCGGGCGCCGACATCATCGCACCGAGCGACATGATGGACGGCCGCATCGGCGCGATCCGCGAGGCGCTGGAGATGGACGGCTTCGGCCATGTCCAGATCATGAGCTATGCCGCCAAATATGCCTCGGCCTTCTATGGCCCGTTCCGCGACGCGGTGGGTTCGCGCGGGCTGCTGAAGGGCGACAAGAAGACGTATCAGATGGACCCCGCCAACGTCGAAGAGGCGCTGCGCGAAGTCGAACAGGATCTGGCCGAGGGCGCCGACAGCGTGATGGTGAAGCCGGGTCTGCCCTATCTCGACATCGTCCGCGCGGTGAAGGAGCATTTCGCGGTGCCGGTCTATGCCTATCAGGTGTCGGGCGAATATGCGATGATCGAGGCCGCTGCCGCGGCGGGCGCAGGGGATCGCGACGCGCTCGTCCTCGAAACCTTGCTCGCCTTCCGCCGCGCCGGGGCATCGGGCGTCCTGACCTATCATGCGCTGCACGCGGCGCGGCTGTTGAATAAATGACCGAATGACCGACCGGACGGGGGACAAATGACGCAGACGCCACGCCGCTGGCTTTTCGTGCTCACCATATTGGTAGGCAGCTTTCTTCTTTTTCAGGTCCAGCCGATGGTGGCGCGCATGGTGCTGCCCAAATTGGGCGGTGCGCCCGCGGTGTGGAACAGCGCCATGCTCGTCTATCAGGCGCTGCTGCTCGGCGGCTATGCCTATGCGCATTGGCTCGGGCGTTTCGAGATCCGCCGGCAGGCGACGATCCATGTCGCCCTCTTGCTCTTTGCCGCGCTCTGGCTTCCCATCGGGATTGCGAACATCGCGGCGCCGGCGCCGGGGCAGGAGGCGCTGTGGGTGCCGCTGCTGCTCATCGCCTCGATCGGTCCGGTCTTTTTCGCGGTGTCGGCGCAGGCGCCGCTGATCCAGCGCTGGTTCGCGGCGGATAGCCGCGCGGGCGATCCCTATTATCTTTATGCCGCATCGAACCTCGGCAGTTTCGCCGGGCTGATCAGCTATCCGGCGCTGGTCGAACCGAACATGCCGCTGGCGACGCAAAGCTGGGGCTGGACCGCGGGCTATGTGCTGCTTTTCACGCTCGTCGCGGCGGCTGCGGCCGCGCGCTGGGGATCGCGGGCCGCGACCAGCGAAGAGGCCGAAGCGGTAGTCGACGAGCCGCGTCCGACGCTGCGGCGCCAGATCCACTGGCTGCTCATCGCCGCCGTGCCGTCGGGGCTGATGCTGTCGACGACGACGCATCTAACCACCGACATCGTCGCGATGCCCCTGCTGTGGGTTTTGCCGCTCGGGCTCTACCTGCTCAGCTTCGTCATCGCCTTTTCGGCCGCCGAACGGCTTAAGGAAACCTTCCGTGTCATCGCGCCCGCGGTGCTGCTTATTGCGGGTGGGCAGGCGCTGCTCAACACCGGCGGCGGGACGATGCTCATCGCGCTGCTGAGCTTGGTGATGCTGTTCGTCGTCGCGGTCGCACTTCACGACTATCTCTTTTATCTGCGTCCCGCGGCGCAGCATCTGACGCTCTTCTACCTCATCATGTCGGCGGGCGGCGTGGCGGGCGGGCTGTTTGCTGCGCTGTTCGCGCCGCTGCTGTTCGACTGGGTCTATGAGCATCCGATCCTCGTGCTCGCCGCGGCGATGCTCGTGCCGCTGCCGGCGTTGCTGCCGTGGAACATGTGGTTCAAGGTCCCGCCGAAGCAGGCGCTGCGGATGGTCGTCATCATGCTCGTGATCGCGGCGATTGGCTGCTGGCAATTGACGGAGAACTGGTCCGGCACTTTTGCCGACGGCAATGGCGTGTGGGCCGGCATGGTCCTGTTCGTCGGGCTGCTCGTCATCGGGTGGCGCTGGGCCTATATCGCGGTGCTCGCGATGCTGATGCTGGGCGTCGGGGGCCTCGATACGCTGAAGGCGGGCGCCGATGGCATGCGCGTACGCAGCTATTTCGGTGTCTATACCGTCACAGACGATCCAAGCCGCCTGCAGCGCCGCCTCGCGCACGGGACCACGTTGCACGGGCTGCAGAGCACCGATCCGAAGCTGCGGACGCTGCCGACGACCTATTATGGCTATCAATCGGGGGTCGGCCTGACACTGCGCAAGGCCGAGGCGCTGGCCGGGCCCAACGCCGCGATCGGTATCGTCGGCCTCGGCGCGGGGACGCTCGCCTGTTATCGCAAGCCTGGGCAGCAGTGGACTATCTTCGAGATCGATCCGGCGATGGTCGCGATCGCCCGCGATCCGTCCAAATTCACCTATTTGTCCGACTGCGCGGGGGATACGCCGATCGTACTGGGCGATGCGCGCTTGCAACTCGAAAAGCACAAGCCGGCGAGTTTCGATATCCTGGTCATCGACGCCTTTTCGTCGGACGCGATCCCGCTCCATCTGCTCACCAAGGAAGCGATCGGCATTTACGCCCGGGCGTTAAAACCCAATGGCGTGCTGCTGATCCATATTTCGAACCGCTTCTTCGGGCTCGAGCCCGTGCTCGCGGCTGAGGCAAAGGCGCGCGGCTGGAGCACGGCGATCCGTCTCGATCCGGGGCCGGGTGACGAATTCGGCCTGCTGACCCCATCGAACTGGGTCGCGCTGACCGCGACGCGTCGGCGACTGGACGAGTTGACCGGCGGCATCAGGCCGCGCAAGGATCAGAGCAAGGACGATGCTTGGGTCCCGCTGAAGTCGGAGGCCAATTTCCAGCGCTGGACCGACGATTATGCCTCCACCCTTCCGGTCCTGCTGTGGGGCCATCTGATCGGGAAGCGCGAATGACCTGGACCGACGTCAGCATCATCAGCGTCAACGGCAAGACGCCGCAGATCGACCCCAGCGCCTTCATCGCGCCGGGCTGCCGGATCATCGGCGACGTGACGATCGGACCCGACGTCAGCATCTGGTACAATTGCGTGCTGCGGGCGGACGTCAGCCGCATCGTCGTCGGCGCGCGGTCGAACATCCAGGACGGCAGCGTCGTCCATTGCGACGGCCCGATGCCGCACCGGCCCGAGGGTTTTCCGACGATCATCGGCGAGGATGTGCTGATCGGCCATATGGCGATGGTCCACGGCTGCACGCTGGCAGACCGGGCGTTCGTCGGGCTGAAGGCGACGGTGATGAACGGCTGCCGGATCGGCAGCGACGCGATGCTCGCGGCGGGCGCCTTGCTCACCGAGAACAAGGAAATTCCGGACCGCGAGCTGTGGGCCGGATCGCCCGCGCGGCGGGTGCGCGAGATCGACGACGCGCAGGCAGCAGGCATGCAGATGGGCGTCGCGCATTATGCGGCGAACGGCCGGATGCACAAGGCGGCGATCGAGGGGTGAATCTCCCCTCCCGCTTGCGGGAGGGGTCGGGGGAGGGCGTGTTTCAGCCACTGCCCAACCCTCGACATCCCCTCCCCTAGCCCCTCCCGCAAGCGGGAGGGGAACTCATCAGCTGAAGTTCACCATCGCATAGAGCATCGGGATCGACAGCAGGGTGTTGGTGCGCGAAAAGATCATCGCGGTCTTCGCCGATGCGGCCTTGGTCGCATCGTCGGCTTCGACGATGCCCAGCGCCTTCTTCTGGTTCGGCCAGATCACGAACCAGACGTTGAACGCCATGATCAGGCCCAGCCACATGCCCGCGCCGATCAGCTTGTAGGGATCCTGAAAGCTCAGCGCCGGAACGGCATATCGGGCGTGACCCGCGATCGCGAGGCCCAGCAGCACCGTGATCAGCGCCGCCCAGCGGAACCAGAACAGCGCCGCGGGCGCGATATGCTTGCCCACCGCGGGCATCAGCTCGGCCGGGATTTTGGGCATCGTCGGGATCTGGACGAAGTTGAAATAATAGAGCAGCCCGATCCACAATATGCCGAAGAAGGTGTGCAGCCAGCGCAGGATCGCATTGCCCGCGGCGATCCCGTCCTCGAAATTCTGGCCGTTGAGCCCCAGCATCAGGATGATCGCGAGCACCAGGCCGGCACCCAATACGGCGTGCAGATTGCCGAAAAACTTGTCCATATGCATTCCCCCTCTGTTTTGCGGCGCGGGTGCGACCCGGTGCCGATGACGCTGCTATGCCAGCGTCGGGGGCCTGCATCAACTTTTGTCGGGCGCCGCTTCTGCGGGCACGGCCAGCCCGTTCTTCAGCATCACCGGCAGCTGGCTGAGCGTGAACAGGAACGACAGCGCGGTGACGCCCCAGACCTTGATCGTCAGCCACAGGTCGAAGCTCATCTGCTTCGCCTGAATGAGCTCGTACATGACATGGTTCGCGACCCCGAGCGCGGCGAAGAACAGGCCCCAGTTGCGCGACAGCAGCAGCCAGCCCTTTTCGGTGACGCCGTTGAGCGCCGACTGGAGCAGATATTTGAGCATCGGCTTCTTTAACCACCAGCCGCCGAGCAGCAGCGCGGCAAAGCCGGCGTAGATGATCGTCGGCTTCATCACGATGAAGCGTTCGTCGTGGAACCAGATGGTCAGCGCGCCGAAGCCGATGACGAGCACGCCCGACATCCACAGCATCGGCGAAATCTTGCCGAGCTTCCACTTCGACACCGCCATCGCGATGACGATCGCGACCATGAAGGCGAGCGTGCCCTTGATCGCGGCCGCGGTCGCCGCGAAAGCGCCGGTGCCGCCCGAGGCGAATTTATAGGTCAGGAAGAAGATCAGCAGCGGCCCGAAATCGATCGCGAAGTTGAGCCAGCCATGCTTGGCGGGCGGCGGGGCGGGGACGGGTTCGGGGCCGCCGGGAAGTTGGTCGCTCATCTTATGTTTCCGGCAATGATGCCTGCAATTTCGTCGGCGTCGAAGGGGCGGAGGTCGTCGATCGTCTCGCCGATGCCGATCGCGTGGATGGGAAGCCCGTGGCGCTCGGCCGCGGCGACGAGGACGCCGCCGCGCGCGGTGCCGTCGAGCTTGGTCATGACAAGCCCGGTGACGCCGGCGACCTCGCGGAACACATCGATCTGCGACAGCGCATTCTGTCCCGTCGTCGCGTCGAGCACCAGCACGACGTCGTGCGGCGCGGCCGGATTGAGCCGTCCGAGCACGCGCTTGATCTTCTCGAGCTCGTCCATCAGCTCGCGCTTGTTCTGGAGACGGCCCGCGGTGTCGACGATCAGCACGTCGATGCCGGTCGCGGTCGCCTTCTTGACCGCGTCGAACACGATCCCCGCCGCGTCGCCGCCTTCGGGGCCGGCCATGATCGGCACGCCGAGCCGTTCGGCCCACACCTTCAGCTGCCCGATCGCGGCGGCGCGGAAGGTGTCGCCCGCGACCAGCATCACGCCATAATCCTGTTCCTGGAACAGATGCGCCAGCTTGGCGATGGTCGTGGTCTTGCCCGACCCGTTGACGCCGATCACCAATATGACCTGCGGGCGCGGAAAGGCGTCGATCTCCAGCGGCTCGGCGACGGGGCGCAGCACGGCGGCGATTTCCTCTGCCACCACCTTGCGCAGTTCTTCGGTGCCGTTGGCGGCGACGTCGCGGCGCTGGGACAGGCGGTCACGGATGCGCGCGGCCATCGCGGGACCGAGGTCGGCGGTGATCAGCGCATCCTCGATCCGGTCGAGATCGTCGTCGTCGAGCCGCGACTTGCCGGTCAGCCCCGACAGATTCTCGCCGAGCCGTTCCGACGTGCGCTTGAGGCCGCCGAGCAGCCGTTCGCTCCAGCTGAGGCCGCTCATGCCGCGATGCTTTCGGCGATCAGGCGGTCGCCGTCGCGGGCGGTCAATCGGACGGGGACGATGCTGCCGGGCTCGGCGGGCGCCGTCAGCGCCAGCGCGGCGAAATTCCCGGCATGGCCGGTCCGCCCGTCGCGCTCGACGAGCATCGACGCGGTGCGGTCGATCTGTGCGTCGAGCCAGCGCTGGCGGCGGACGGCATTGGCCTCGCGCAGCTGCGCGGCGCGCGCGCGGGCGACGCTGCGGCCGACCTGCGGCATCCGGGCGGCGGGCGTGCCCGCGCGCGGGCTGTAGGGAAAGATATGGCCGAAGACGATGTCGCAATCGTCGATCAGGGCCAGCGAATTGGCGAACATTATGTCATCCTCGGTGGGAAATCCGGCGATCAGGTCGGCGCCGATGGCAATCTCGGGGCGGGCCGCTTTCAGGCGATGCGTCAGCGCAACCGCCTCCGCCCGGCGGTGGCGGCGCCTCATGCGCGTCAGCACCATATCGTCGCCCGCCTGCAGCGACAGGTGGACGTGCGGCATCACGCGCGCTTCCTGCGTCAGCAGCGCGAACAGCGCGTCGTCGATCCTGTTCGGGTCGAGCGACGAGAGGCGCAGGCGCTCGACGGGCAGCGTCAGCAACGCTTCGACCAGCGCCGCGAGGCTGGTGCCGCTGTCGTCGCCGTAGCTTGCAAGATCGACCCCGGTGAGGATGATCTCGCGCTGGCCGTGATTGATGGCGATGCGGGCGCCGTCGAGCACGGCTTCGATCGTGGCGGAGCGGGCGCTGCCGCGCGCGATCACGGTCGCGCAAAAGGTGCAGCTGTGCGAGCACCCCGTCTGCACGCCCAGGAAGGCGCGCGCGTGATCGGACCCTGAGAGGGCGGGGGAGTAGGGAGGTGTCGCCTCAATTAAAGCTGTGTTCCCCCGTAAAGCCGTGTTCCCCCGCGAAGGCGGGGGTCCATCGACCGCCGGTTCCATTTCGAACCCACCGGAGATGGGTCCCCGCCTTCGCGGGGACACGGTGTTTCTGTAACTCTCGACCAGCCCCTTCACGTCGTTGCGCACCACCCGTGCACCCATCGCCGCAAAGGCCTCGGCTTCCAGTTCTGCCGCACACCCCGTCACGACGACCTCGGCCTCGGGCCGCTCGCGCAGCGCGCGGCGCACCGCCTGCCGGGCCTGTCGCACCGCCTCGTCGGTCACGGCGCAGCTGTTGAAAACGATCGTGTCGCGCCCGCCCGCCGCCTCCACGGCCGCGCGAACCGCTTCGCCCTCGGCGATGTTCAGCCGGCAACCGAAATTGACGACCTCTTGCCGGTCGGCGATGGCAATGCTCATCCGAAGCGCGTCCAGTCGGTCTCGCCGTCATACACGCGCGTTGCCGCCCCGCTCATCACGATCGGCTCGCCGGGCGCCCAGCGGATGATCAGGTCGCCGCCGGGCAGCGACACGGTGACCGGCGACTTGACCAGTCCTGCGCGAATCGCCGCGACCGCGGTGGCGCACGCGCCGGTGCCGCACGCCTGCGTCAGGCCGACGCCGCGTTCCCAGACGCGGAGCTGGAGCTGGTTCTCGCCGTCGAGGCTCGCGACATTGACGTTGACGCGCTCGGGGAACAGCGGGTCGGTCTCGATCCGCGGGCCGAGCTCGTCGAGCGCGACCGCATCGGCCTCGGGCACGAAGAAGATGATGTGCGGATTGCCGACATTGACCGCGGCGCCACGTTCCAGCTCGTCCCACGCGACGGGCATGTCGCGCGTGTCCATCGGCATCGCGAGCGGGATATGCTCCCAGTCGAACACGGGCTCGCCGAGCACGACTTCGGCGCCACCGTCGGCCGGCGTGACGCGCAGCATGCCGCCCAGCGTCTCGATCACCGACGGTTCGCCGAGCAGCGTCGCGACGCAGCGGGTCGCGTTGCCGCATGCCTCGACCTCGCCGCCGTCGGCGTTGAAGATGCGCATCTTCACATCGGCCTTGGTCGAGGGTTCGAGCAGAATCAGCTGGTCGCAGCCGATGCCGTGACGCCGGTCGGCAATCGCATGCGCGCGCGCCGGCGTCATCTCGACGGCAGCCACGCGCGCGTCGATGACGACGAAGTCGTTGCCGAGGCCGTGCATCTTGGTGAAGCGGTCCGCCATAGCTCGCGCATGTAAGGGGGCGCGGCGGCGAAGTCTAGCGAGGCATGGACCGGTCCCCCTTGACGGGGGAAGGATACGCAGTCTGGCGGCTAGGCGGAGTTGGATGGCGGTGAGGGCGCGTCACGGCGCCGTCGGTCCGGGTCAAGAACGAACCCCCTCGGCAGCGACCACCAGCACGCCGGCAGCTCGCGCTGCCTCCCCGATAAACAGGGAGGGGAATCTTACGCCGTCTTGCGCAGCGGCTCGTCTTCGCTGGTGTCCGGTCCCACCGGGGGCAACAGCGGCGCGCGCAGCAGGCCGCGCTCGGCGAGCAGACGTGCGGTGTCGTCGGCCGAAGCGGCGCGCCCATAATACCAGCCCTGTCCTTTCGAACAGCCGAGGCGGGTAAGCTCGATCGCGGTCGCCTCGTCCTCGACGCCTTCGGCGGTGATCGGCATCGCCAGGCTTTCGCCGAGGCGCACGATCGCGACGACGATCGCCTGCGCATCGGCGCTGCCTCGCATCGCGGCGATGAAGCTGCGGTCGATCTTGATGCGGTCGAAGGGCAGCGCGCGCAGGTGCGACAGCGACGAGTAGCCGGTGCCGAAATCGTCGAGGCTCAGCGACACACCCTGATTCTTGAGGCTGGTGACGATCGAGCGGACGAGCGGCAGATTCTCGAACAGCGAGCTTTCGGTGATCTCGACCTCCAGCTGGTGCGCGGGGAAGCCGGTTTCGACGAGCAGCTTGGTGAGCTTCTGGCTGAACCAGGGATCCTTCAGCTGCTGCGGCGAGATGTTGACGGCGAGCACGATCGACGGGTCCCAGCCCTTGGCGATCTCCATCGCCTCGCGGATGACCTGCAGCGACAGCTCGCCGATCAAGCCGCTTTCCTCGGCGACCGGGATGAAGCGCTCGGGCGGGATCAGGCCGTACTCGGGCGACTCCCAGCGCATCAGCATCTCGAAGCCGAGCAGGCGGCCGCTGGCGATGTCGACCTGCGGTTCGAAATGGGGAATGAACTCGCCGCGCGGCATGCCGTCGCGGATGCCGGTCTCGATCTGGTTGCGGACCTGGACCGCCATTTCCATGCCGTGTTCGAACCAGATGTGGCGGTTCCGGCCCTCGTCCTTGCAATGATACATGGCGATGTCGGCCTGGCGGACCATCGTCTCCATCGTCATGCTCGCGTCATTGGCCATCGCGATGCCCAGTGAGGCGCCGATGCGGATCTGCTGGGCGTCATGCGCCACCGTCGCTTCTAGCTCGGAGACGAGCCCCGCCGCGAGCGCGTCGATATTGGCGCGCGCCGAGGGTTCATAGGTCATCATCGCGACGAACTCGTCGCCGCCGAGGCGCGCCTTGGTCGCGTTGGGCGGCAGCACGGCGCTGATGCGCTCGGCTGCGACCTGCAGCACGCGGTCGCCGGCGGCATGGCCGTGGATGTCGTTGACGGTCTTGAAATGATCGAGGTCGAGCAGGAACAGCGCGACGTTGCGCTTGTCTACCGCAGCCGCCGCGATCATCTGCTGGCCCTTCGACAGCAGGGCGCGGCGGTTGAGAAAGCCGGTCAGCGGATCGGTGTCGGCCAGATAGCGCGCCCGATGCTCGGCCTCGGTGCGCTCGCGGATTTCGCGGTTGAGGTCCTCGTAGCGGCGCCAGCCGAACAGGATCAGCGCGATGTTCAGGATCAGCGCCGCCGACAGCACCTTGTCGGGGCCGCCGCCGAGGCCGACCAACGTGCGCACGACGGCTTGCATCACGGTGCCGCCGGTGCCGACGAACAGCAGGATCGCGGCGACGACGATGCCGCCGGCGATCACGTCGCGCTTGGCGTCCTCGCTCCGGTTGCGCGGCTTCGGCTCTACCATCATAGTCAGTTATTCCCCACCATCGGGTCCGTTATGGCGGCCAGCGGTGAAATTTGCGTTAAGTGGCGTGCGAGGCCGCGCTTGCGTTTCCGCCCGTTTTTGCGTAATGGCGCGGCGTCCGGAGGCATTTTGCCGCCGGGTGACATCGACATCCGCGACGGAAAACACTGTCCACGGATACCGCTGGTTGGCGAGGTTTCGCTCACCGGCGTGTTTTGCGTTGCGGTCGTCAGAAGGGACTTTTTAGGCGCATGTTCGACAGTCTGAGCAATCGGCTTGGCGATGTTTTCGGGAAGCTCCGCGGCCGCGGTGCGCTGACCGAGGCCGACGTGCGCGCGGCAATGCGCGAAGTGCGAATCGCCCTGCTCGAGGCCGACGTCGCGCTGCCCGTCGTGCGCAGCTTCGTCGATCAGGTGACGGAGCTCGCGATCGGCCAGAATGTCCTGCGCTCGGTTACGCCGGGGCAGCAGGTGGTCAAGATCGTCAGCGACGCGCTGACCGAAATGCTCGGCGCCGAAACCGCCGAGCTCGACCTTGCCGTCACGCCCCCCGCGATCATCATGATGGTCGGCCTGCAGGGCTCGGGCAAGACGACGACAACCGCGAAGATCGCGAAGCGGCTCAAGGAAAAAGAGCGCAAGAAGGTGCTGATGGCGTCGCTCGACGTCAACCGCCCCGCCGCGCAGGAACAGCTCGCCGTCCTCGGCAGCCAGATCGACGTTGCGACGCTGCCGATCGTCGCTGGCCAGCAGCCGGTCGAGATCGCGCAGCGCGCGCTGCAGGCCGCGAAGCTGCAGGGCTATGACGTCCTGATGCTCGACACCGCGGGCCGCCTCCACGTCGACCAGCAGCTGATGGACGAGATGCAGGCGGTGTCGCGCGCGGCGAACCCGGCCGAGACCTTGCTCGTCGTCGACAGCCTGACCGGCCAGGACGCGGTGCAGGTCGCGCAGCGCTTCACCGAACAGGTGCCGCTCACCGGTGTCGTGCTGACCCGCATGGACGGCGATGCGCGCGGCGGCGCCGCGCTGTCGATGCGCGCCGTCACCGGCAAGCCGATCAAATTCGCGGGCACGGGCGAAAAGCTCGACGGGCTCGAACTCTTCCAGCCCTCGCGCATCGCGGGCCGCATCCTCGGCATGGGCGATGTCGTCAGCCTCGTCGAACGCGCCGCCGAGACGATCCAGGCCGAAGAGGCCGAGGCGATGGCGGCGAAGATGGCCAAGGGCCAGTTCGACCTCAACGACCTGCGCACCCAGCTGAACCAGATGCGCCGCATGGGCGGCCTCGGCGCCCTCGCCGGCATGATCCCCGGGCTCAAGAAGGCGCAGGCGGCGATGGCCGACAGCGGCGCCAACGACAAGATGCTGATCCACTTCGACGCGATCATGAGCTCGATGACGCCGAAGGAACGCGCGAAGCCCGAAATCCTGACCGCGAAGCGCAAGATCCGCATCGCCAACGGGTCGGGCACGACGGTGCAGCAGGTGAACCGGGTGCTGAAGATGCACCAGGAAATGTCCACCGCGATGAAGAAGATCCGCAAGATGGGCGGCCTCAAGGGGCTCGGCGCGCTGTTCGGCAAGGGCGGCATTCCCGGCATGGGCGGCCGCGGAATGGGTGGCGGAGGTGGCGGTCTTGGCGGCGGCGGCCTCGGCGGGCTGCCCGGGCTCGGCGGCGGGGCGATCCCGCCCGACCTCGCCAATCTGATCAACAAGAAAAAATGACGGTCCCGACAGGCCGTCATCCCGGCGAAGGCCGGGATCCAGTGAATACCGAAACCGAAGTTTGAATTTGAATTAGAAAGAAGGACTTACATCATGGCTACCTCCATTCGCCTTTCGCGCGGCGGCTCGAAAAAGCGCCCCTATTACAAGATCGTCGTCGCCGACTCGCGCAGCCCGCGCGACGGCCGCTTCATCGAGCGTCTCGGCAGCTACAACCCGCTGCTCGCCAAGGACAATCCGGAGCGCGTGAAGCTCGACACCGAGCGCGCGGCGCACTGGCTGAGCGTCGGCGCGCAGCCGACCGACCGCGTCGCCCGCTTCCTCGACGCCGCCGGCGTCAAGGAACGCGCCGCCCGCAACAACCCGAACAAGGGTGTCCCCGGCGAAAAGGCCAAGGAACGCGCCGAAGAGAAGGCCCAGAAGCTGGCCGACGCCGAGGAAGCCAAGGCCGCCGCGGCCGCCGCTCCGGCCCCCGAGCCTGAAGCCGCCGCCGAAGAGGTCGTGGCCGAGGAAGCGCCTGCCGCCGAAGAAGCTGCCGCTCCCGAAGCCGCTGAATCGGACTCGACCGGTTCGGTGAAGAGCGAAGCGACCGCCGAAGCCGTCGCCGACGCCGTCGCCGACGAAACCCCGGCCGATGCGACCGCCGACGACGCGACCGCGATGGCCGAACAGGCGGCCGAAGGCGGCCCGGCCGAAGCCGCTGCCGAAGAAGCGCCCGCTGAAGAAGCCGGCGAAGAAAAGGCCGAAGGCTAAGCCTTGGCCGACGCATCGCGCCCCGTCACCCTCGCCGCCATCGCCGGCGCGCATGGGGTGCGGGGCGAGGTGCGCCTCAAACTGTTCGGCGAAGGCGCGGAAGCTCTCCGCGCCTTTTCCGTTTTTCATGCCGGAGAGCGCAAGCTCACGCTGAAATCGGTACGCCCCGCCAATCAGGGCGCGGTCGCGACCTTCGCCGAAATCACCGACCGCAGCGCCGCCGAGGCCTTGCGCGGCGCCGTCCTCACCGTCCCGCGCTCGGCGCTGCCGCCGCTTGCCGATGGCGAATATTATCATCACGATCTGATCGGGCTGCCGTGCGTTTCGACCGACGGCGCCGCGATCGGCCACGTCGCCGCCGTAGAGAATTTCGGCGCGGGCGATATCCTCGAAATCGAGAAGCCGGCCGAACCGGGCAAGAAGCCCGGCCGCTTCATGGTGCCGATGAACGCGCAGGCGGTTCCGGCATGGACCGACGAAGGCGTGACCGTGAACGCGGCGTTCGTCGAGTAACGACGGCTTCGGGGTGGAGAGCGGACGTTAAAATAGTCCGTTGCCCCCGCGAAGGCGGGGGCCGTAGTCGGCCTTGCGCAACGGCTCCAGCGGCCCCCGTCTTCGCGGGGGGCGACGGCAACTACCGCTCGTCTCCACAGACCAGCCCTTCATCGCCGATTGTCCCCGGCTCCCGGCGCTGTTAGCCTGACGGCGATTGGCAGTGGAGGGACTATGCGCCGGAAATCGGGTTTCGTTTTTGCTCTCATGCTCGGAGTCGCCGCTCCTGCGGCGGCGCAGGAAGTCGCCCCAAAAACCCTCGACCAACTTGCCCCCGAAATCGACGCGCTTTTCGTCAAATATCAGGCCGACCAGCATATCCCCGGCCTCGTCTATGGCGTCGTCAAGGACGGCAAGCTCGCCTATGTGAAGGGCCTCGGCGTCCAAAATATTGACAACAAGCGCCCCGTCACCCCCGACACATTGTTCCGCATCGCCTCGATGACCAAGGCGTTCACCGCGCTGTCGATCCTCAAGCTGCGCGACGACGGCAAGCTGCGGCTCGACGACCTGGCCGAGGATTATATCCCCGAGATGAAGCGCTGGACCTATCCGACGAAGGACAGTCCGCGCATCCGTATCCGCGACCTGCTCCAGCATGTCGGCGGCTTCGTCACCGACGATCCGTGGGGCGACCGGCAACAGGTGCTGCCGCAGGAAGACTTCACGAAGATGATCGCGGCCGGCGTGCCGTTCAGCCGCGTGCCGCAGAGCCAGCATGAATATTCGAACTTCGGTTACGCGCTGCTCGGCCGCATCGTCGCCAACGCCTCGGGCATGAAATATGCCGACTATGTCCGGCAGACGATCCTGACCCCGCTCGGCATGACCGGCAGCGGCTTCGATGCGCCGAATGCCCCCAAGGCCCGCTATGCGCTCGGCTATCGCTGGGAGAATGAGCGCTGGACCGCCGAGCCCGGGATGGTCGACGGCGCGTTCAACAGCATGGGCGGGCTCCAGGTCAGCGCCAACGACTATGCCAAATGGGTCGCTTTCCTGCTCTCGGCCTGGCCGGCGCGCGACGATCCCGAGACCGGTCCCGTCAAGCGCGCGACGGTGCGCGAGATCGCGCAGGGTCTGAACTTTGTCGCGGTGACCAACCGCATCGGATCGACGGGTGCGACCGCCTGCAAACAAGCCGCGGCCTATGCAATGGGCTGGCGCGTCGCGCAGGATTGCGACCTTGGCCTGACCCTCGCGCACGGCGGCGGTTATCCGGGCTATGGCAGCCATGTGATGCTGATGCCCGACTATGGCGTCGGGGTCTTCGCGCTGTCGAACCGTACCTATGCCGGCCCGTCCGCGCCCGCCTGGGATACGGCGGTCGCGATGGACAAGGCGGGGCTGCTCGTCGGGCGAGCGGTGCCCGTATCGCCCGCGGTCGCAGCGATGTATGCGGCATCGAAGGCCGCCTATGCTGCCGGCGATCTCCGTCCGCTCAACGGCAAGCTGGCGATGAACTTCCTGCTCGACCGCTCGGCCGAAACCTGGCGCGCCGAATTGGCGAAGCTCAAGGCGGAGGTCGGCGAATGCCCCGGCGACGAGCCGCTCGACCCCAGGGGCGCGCTGTCGGCGTCGTTCCGGCTCAACTGCGAAAGGGGCAGGCTCGACGGCATGCTGCTGCTTGCGCCGACCAATCCGGCGACGATCCAGTCGCTGCGTCTTCGTGTCGTGCCGAAAGAGGCGCCCTAGGCCGCCGCGACGAAAACGGTGCGGTCGCGGCCGCTTTCCTTGGCCGCATAAAGGTTGATGTCGGCGGACTTCATCGCCGCGCCGAAACTGATGTCGCGCGTGATGTGGACCAGGCCCATGCTCGCGGTGACCGGGCGCTTCAGCGACGGCACCATTTGCGCGACATAAGCACCGATCCGCTGGCGGAGCCGTTCGGCCTCGGCGGCGATGTCGCTCGCCGGGCCGCGGAAGAGCAGCGCGAACTCCTCGCCGCCGACGCGGCCCGCCGTCGCCGCGCCCGATCCCAGCGCGACGCCCGCGGCGAAGATCACCCGGTCGCCGACGTCATGGCCGTGACGGTCGTTGATCGCCTTGAAATGGTCGAGATCGACGAGTGCGATCGCGACCGGCGGATCGTCGTTGAACCCGTCCTCGATCGCGCGGCGGTTGGCCAGGCCCGTTAGGGGATCGGTGTGCGCGATGATGCGCATCGCCTCGGCCTGTGCGCGCGCCTCCTGCCGCTCGCGGCGGAGGCGGACGAGGCGGTCGAGGATGCCGAGCGCGGTCAGCATCACCTCGAGCCCCAGCGCGGGGAAGAGGAAGAAGAGGAACAGCGCGAACGGCCGGTCCAGAACGATGTCGTGAAACAGGCTGGTGCCATAGACGGCGGCGATGCCGCTCCATGCGGCCGCCTGATAGCGCGCGGTGCGGCTACCGCGGGCGATCGCGATGACGACGGTTGCTGCGCAGAGCGCCAACATGGCGAGCAGCAAGAGGTTGCGCACCGCCATATAGAGCGGCGGGCCGTCGATCAGCATTGCGGGCGTGGTCAGCAGGATGAGCGCCGGCGGCCAGCCGAGCAGCGGATAGAGCCGCTTGTGGACGGCGTGCGGCTCCAGATAGGTGCGCAGGAACGGCCCCGACACGACCACGCCGAGGTCGAAGAGGATGCAGATCCAAACCTGTCGCGCGGCGCTGTCGGGTTCGAGAAGCGGGCCGAGCGCGAGCGGCGACAGCGCGACCGCGAGCGCGAAATAGATGAGCGCCCGAGCGCTTTGCCAGATCAGGAACGGCTTGCGCAGAAGCGAGTAAAAGGCGGCGTTATAGGCGAGCGAAAAGAGCAGCAGGCCCAGGAAGATGCCGGTCAGCACGCCGTCCCAGTCCATGCTGGTGCCGGCGGCAAAGGAAGATTGCGCGTGCGCCGGCGTCGCCATGCCGCACAGCGTCGCGCCCACCCCCAAAAACCGCGCCCGTCGCGCCATAAGGCTCCCCGTCGAAAACTGACGAGGAGCCTAGGCGCGGAGCGGCTGATTTTTGGTTAACGCCGCCTTGTCACCCGGGTCGGGGCCGCGCGGGCTGGGACGGCCCGTTCTGCTGTGCGGCCTGCCGCCGCGGGGGGCGCGATCGGACCAGCTTCGCCATCGCCGCGCCTGGTCGCGCGATCGGTCACGCGGCGCAGGATGCGGCCAAGAAATCTGAGGCAGCGATCGATGTCGCCGCTGAAGCGGTCGTGCCCGTCATTCCAGCTACGCATAAAATGCTCTTCCATCATCGCTCTTGTCCTTTCGGTCGTGCGGCCACCAAATGCGCTCTTTTTGGCCGTAGCGCCAACAAAAGGGCTGGCGCCTGTCATAAGGACAGCTTATACAAAGCCGCATGTCGAAGCTCCCGCCCCTTGCGGCCATCCGCGCCTTCGAGGCGGCGGCACGGCTGCAGAATTTCTCGCGCGCCGCCGAAGAATTGGGGATGACGCAAGCGGCGATCAGCTATCAGGTCCGCCAGCTGGAGGACCGGCTCGGCCGCGCGCTGTTCGTGCGCGAAAAGGGGCGGGTGCGCCTGTCCGAAACCGGCCAGCGGCTGCTTCCGGCGATCTCGGGCGCCTTTGGCGCGATGGGCGATGCCTTTGCGGCGCTGGGCCATGACGAGGCCGAGGTGCTGACGATCAGCGCGATGACGACCTTCGGCGGTACGTGGCTCAGCGCGCGGATCGGCGGGTTCCAGCTCGCCTATCCCGACCTGGCCGTACGGATGCTGATGAGCAACGTCTTGGTCGATTTCAATGCGACGAACGTCGACGTCGCGATCCGCGTCGGCCACGGTGGCTGGCCTGGTCTGCGGGCCGATTTTCTGTACCGCAGCCATGTCACGCCTATCTGCGCGCCCGGCTTTCTCGAGGAAAACCGGATCGCCGCACCCGCCGATTTGCTGAACGCCGACCGGCTGGCGCCGAACGATCCCTGGTGGGCGGGCTGGTTCGCCGCCGCCGGCGTCGCCACGGTGCCGCCGCCGCGGCGCAGCGGCATCGAACTCGACAGCCAGTTGCAGGAGGCGAGCGCGGTGCAGGGCGGCTATGGTATCGCGCTGATGACGCCTTTGCTATGGCGCACCGAGCTCGACGCCGGGCGGCTGATCCAGCCCTTCGATACGCTCTATCAGCCGGGCACCGCCCATTTCCTTGTCCACCGCGAAAACCGCGTCGGCGTCCGCAAGATCGAACGCTTTCGCGAATGGCTGCACGCCGAACTCGCGAAGGATCGCCACCTGCTGCCGGAGCAGCTATGGGGGCCGCTGCCATGACCTTCACCGCCGTCCCGCTCACTCTCTACCCCGACATGTTTCCCGGCCCGCTGGGGCACAGCATGGCGGGGCGCGCGCTCGACAGCGGCACCTGGCAGTGCGCGCCGGTGCAGATCCGCGATTTTGCCACCGACAGGCACCGCACCGTCGACGACACCCCTGCGGGCGGCGGCGCGGGGATGGTGCTGAAGGCCGATGTGCTGGCGGCCGCGGTCGACCATGCGGTCGCGGCGCATCCGGGCCTGCCGATCCTCGCCATGACCCCGCGCGGGACGCCGATCACGCAGGCGCGCGTGCGACAGCTTGCGGCCGGCCCGGGCGCGATCATCCTCTGCGGCCGGTTCGAGGGATTCGACGAGCGCATTTTCGACGCGCGGCCGATCGAGCAGGTCTCGATGGGCGACATCATCCTGTCGGGCGGCGAGATGGGGGCGTTGCTGCTCCTCGACGCTTGCATTCGGCTGCTTCCCGGCGTAATGGGCGCGGCTTCAAGCGGGGACGACGAATCGTTCGAAAACGGTTTGCTCGAATATCCGCACTATACCCGGCCCGTCACATGGGAAGGGCGCACGATCCCCGAAGTGCTGCGATCGGGGGATCATGCGAAGATCGCGGCCTGGCGGAAACACCAGGCGGAAGATCAGACACGGTTACGCAGGCCGGACCTTTGGGAGCGTCATATCGATGCTCGGGCCCGACCTGCCTCTGGCGCGCGGCGAAAAGAAAAGGACTAGAGGACATGAACCTCATCCAGACGATCGAAGCCGAAGAAATCGCCAAGGCGGCGAAGACCATTCCGACCTTCCGTCCCGGCGACACGCTGAAGGTCGGCGTGAAGGTGGTCGAAGGCGAACGCACCCGCGTCCAGAATTTCGAAGGCGTGTGCATCGCGCGCTCGAACAAGGGCATGGGCTCCAACTTCACCGTGCGCAAAATGTCGTTCGGCGAAGGTGTCGAGCGCGTGTTCCCGCTCTATTCGCCGAACATCGACAGCATTACCGTCATCCGCAAGGGTGCCGTGCGTCGTGCGAAGCTCTACTATCTTCGTGGCCGCACTGGTAAATCGGCGCGCATTGCGGAGCGCCGCGATTACCGGTCGGAAGCCGGCGAAGGCTAAGGAGAGCTTCTCTCACCCAAAGCCGAAACAGCTTTCCAAAACGACCGGTTCCGCCAACAGGCAGAGCCGGTCGTTTTCGTTTCAGCACCAGCATAAAGGTCATAGCAGATGGGTTATCGGATCGTCGTCGCGGGTGCGACGGGCAATGTCGGGCGCGAGGTGCTCGCCATCCTCGCCGAGCGCGAGTTCCCGATCGAGGAACTGGCCGTGGTCGCCTCGTCGCGCAGCCAGGGCACCGACGTCGAAATCGGCGACACCGGCCGCACCGTCAAATGCCAGAATATCGACAATTTCGACTGGCCCGGCTGGGACATGGCGATTTTCGCGATCGGCAGCGACGCGACCGCGATCCATGCGCCGAAGGCCGCGGCGGCCGGCTGCGTCGTCATCGACAACTCGTCGCTCTACCGCATGGACCCCGACGTGCCGCTGATCGTGCCCGAGGTGAACCCGGAGGCGATCGACGGCTATACGCGCAAGAATATCATCGCCAACCCGAACTGCTCGACCGCGCAGATGGTCGTGGCGCTGAAGCCGCTGCACGACGCCGCCAAGATCACGCGCGTCGTCGTCTCGACCTATCAGTCGGTGTCGGGCGCGGGCAAGGCGGGCATGGACGAGCTGTGGAACCAGACGCGCCAGATCTTCGTCGGCGACGAGAAGGACATCCAGAAATTCACCAAGCAGATCGCCTTCAACGTGATCCCGCACATCGACAAATTCCTCGACGACGGTTCGACCAAGGAAGAATGGAAGATGGTGGTCGAGACCAAGAAGATCCTCGATCCGAAGATCAAGGTCACCGCGACCTGCGTCCGCGTCCCCGTCTTCGTCGGCCACTCCGAGGCGATCAACATCGAGATGGAGGATGAACTGTCGGCCGAGGACGCCCAGCGCATCCTGCGCGAGGCGCCGGGCGTCATGCTGGTCGATAAGCGCGAGGACGGCGGCTACATCACCCCCGTCGAATGCGTCGGCGACTATGCGACCTTCGTCAGCCGCGTGCGCGACGACAGCACCGTCGACAACGGCCTCAACCTCTGGTGCGTCAGCGACAACCTCCGCAAGGGCGCGGCGCTGAACGCGGTGCAGATCGCCGAACTGCTGGGGCGGCGGCATCTGAAGAAGGGGTGATTCTGAAATCCTCCCTGTCGCGTAGCGATGGGGAGGGGGACCGCTTGCGAAGCAAGTGGTGGAGGGGCCGCGGCCTTGCGCCAAATGCCCCTCCGTCAGCCTCTTCGAGGCTACCACCTCCCCATGCCTGCGGCACAGGGAGGATCTGAATTGCCGATGGCGAAGTGTTCGGGCTATGCCGCCCGCATGACCACCCCCTACAACTTCACCCACGCGCTCTGCCGCGCCCCCGCACCCTCTGCGGTGAACGGCATCCGCGCCAACGGCGGCCCCGACCCCGATTTCCGTGGCCTTCTCGCCGAGCACGAAACCTATGTCGCGACGCTCCGCGACCTCGGCCTGTCTGTCGACGTTCTCGACCCGCTCGACGATTTCCCCGACGCCCTCTTCACCGAAGACGTCGCGCTGACCTTTCCCGAGGGCGCG
The DNA here is from genome assembly GCF_001468265.1 of Sphingopyxis sp. H050. Classification (GTDB taxonomy): domain Bacteria; phylum Pseudomonadota; class Alphaproteobacteria; order Sphingomonadales; family Sphingomonadaceae; genus Sphingopyxis. The sequence goes on from NZ_LNRZ01000003.1 coordinate 361,495, forward strand.
ATTCTGCTCCGCCCCGGCGCGCCGAGCCGCGCGGGCGAGGTCGCCCATATCCGCGAGGCGCTGGCGGCGCGCCATGGCCGCCTGCTCGCAATGAGCGGCCCGGGATATGCCGACGGCGGCGACATTCTCCGCCTCGCGGACCGCGTGATCGTCGGCCTGTCGGCGCGCACCGATCGCGCCGGCGCCGAGGAACTCGCGGGATTGCTCTGCCAGCTCGGCTATGCTGCCGAGATCGCCGAGACGCCGCCGGACGTCCTCCATTTCAAGTCCGGCCGCGGGCTGATCGACGAAGGCACGATCCTCGCCGTTCCCGCGCTCGCCAACTGCCCGCAGTTCGCCGGGCTGGAGGTGGTGACGACCCCGCCCGGCGAAGCGCCCGCCGCGAATATCCTGCGCGTCCGCGACACGATCCTCGTCGGCGACCGCTGGTCCGCGACGCATGCGCTGCTTGGCGCGCGCGGTCTTGCGATCCGATCGCTCCCGACCGACCACATCGCGCATATCGACGCGGGACTCAGCTGCATGTCGCTGCGCTGGTGATCGCTCGGGACCACCCATCACCGTTCGTGGCGAGCCCTGAGCGCCTGCCAAGGCAGGCGAAGGGCTCGATGCGAACGGATAGGGGTGCCCGATGATCGCCGACATTTCCGCTCCTTCGCGCCTGCAGCGCCGCCTGACCGGTCTGCTCCTCGTCCTGCTCTTGCTCGCTCAGATCGACCAGCCCTATCCCGAGATCGCGCTGCTCCAACATATCCCCACGATGCTGCTGATCGTGGCCGCGCCATGGCTGCTGCGGCGCTGGCCGCTGTCGACACCGGCGCTGGCGTGCATCGTCGCCTTCCTTGCGCTGCATACGCTTGGCGGGCGCTATGCCTACAGCAACATCCCCTATGACGTGTGGGCGGAGGCGCTGACGGGATCGACGGTGTCCGATGCGTTCGGCTGGACGCGCAACCATTACGACCGCCTCGTCCATTTCGCCTTCGGCGCGCTGTCGGTCGTTCCCGTCGCCGAAATCGCAAGGCGCTGGGGCGGCGTCGGTCCGCGCGGCGCGGCGTTAACCGTGCTTGCATGGGTTTTGGCGATATCCTGCCTCTACGAAATCTTCGAATGGCTGCTGACGATCGCCGCCGCCGGTGAGACCGCCGATCGCTACAATGGGCAACAGGGCGACCTGTGGGACGCCCAAAAGGATATGGCGCTCGCGGCGCTCGGTGCGGTATTGCTGCTGCCGGTCGCAGGCAGGAGATAGACGATGCGGAAACTGGCAATCCTCACCCTTGTTGCCCTGCTGGCCGCCTGCAAGCCTGCGGCTGATCCCGCCGGCGAAGACAGGAGCGTTCCCACAGCGCCGCCGATGCCCGAGGCGAAGGCCGACGGACCGAACGCGGCGAGCACCGCGGTCAGCCTCGACGGCGAGGGGCTGCGCTTCGTCGACAAGACCAGCGGCAAGACCAGCCTGCTCGCCTTCGGCGTCCCGCGGGCGCAGGCCGAAACCGCGCTCGCCAACGTCGCGGGCCAGGCCGACGATCGCAGCACCAACGAGGAATGCGGGGCGGGGCCGCTCGACTTCACGCGCTTCGACGCGATGACGCTCAATTTCCAGGACGGAAAATTCGTCGGCTGGTTCCTCGGCAACGAACCCGGCGCAAGCGCCTATTCGACCGTCAGCGGGATCGCGATCGGCACGACGCGCGCCCAGGCGAAGCAATCGGTCGCCATCGTCGATATCGAGGACAGTACGCTGGGCGAGGAGTTCAGCATCGGCGGCGGCGCGAACGGCGTCGGCGGCATGTTCGCCGAACCGGGCGATGCGGCGAAGATCGACGCGCTGTTCGCGGGAGTGAATTGCTTCTTTCGGTGATGAATTCGGCGGCTCCTAGGCCAGGGGCTTCGCGAAAGGAGCAATGGCCGGATACGACCGATTGCGGGCGGTAGCTATTGCCATCATAGTTGCTTGGCGAAATCAGGAGAATGGCCGTGCAAGTTTTGAGATGGGCTAGGCTCACCTTGTTGGCTGCGGCAATAGCGTGGGCGATTATTCTTGCATTGGGCGCCCTAGATCTCGGCAAAGGGGAGACGCTCTATCTCTCCGGCGTCGTCGCGGGATTGATGCTTATATCGAGTGCCGTAGCGTGCGTCGTCATACAGCTAACTGGCTGGATCATTCGCAGACAGCAATAATGACGATAGGCGGGTTATATCCATGTCCACTTCCCACCCCAATATGGCCGTTCGTTGCCGATCTGGCGGCAATGTCGGGAAACGACCGGAAGCTGCCTAACCTACTACCGTTCGCATCGAGCCCTTCGACTGCCTTGCCAGGCGCCCAGGATAAACTTCCGGCCGCGCCGGAAGTCGAGATGCCCCTCGGCGTGGCGCAAGGTCGATGGGTGTCTCGACTGCGCTCGACACGAACGGAAAAGAAGGGTGACCGGAATCGACCGATTGCGGACGTTGGCGTTACGGGGCACAGTCTCATCATGCTTAGCTACCGTTCTCCAAATCTTCTGTGGCTTATGGCCGGAATAGCGCTCACGCTGAGTATTGGCGCTTGGCTTCTACTAGGCGAAACGCCGGTGGCATGGGCACAGATCGTCATTGCATTTGCTGTGGGGGTCGAAGCGTCGACATCTCAGACAGCAGCACAAATTGGAGCAATGTATTTTGATCAGGACAGCGACGAAGTCGAACGCCGGGTATACAGCCCACGCGGGGCATTGTTCCGATGCTGCTATCTAGGTTGTTTCGGCGCTGCGGCTGTCCTCTTAGGACGCGGCGGCTACAATCTCTTGCCAGACAATTTCTGGGCAGTTGCGTTCATCCTTGGGCCCATTCTGCTCTATTATCTTTGGGCTGGGGCGAGTTACGTGAATTCGATCTCTCACCTAGCTCGTCGAGAGAGTTGGCAGCGTCAAAAATTACGCGGCTGATGTCCGCTTCCCAACCCATTTGCGTCGTTGGCCACCGATATGGATGCAATGACCGCAAACGACCGATAGCGGGCGTTAACTAGTCGGTGCAAAAGGTTTGAGGCGTTGCTGGAGTTTGTAATGGGGAAGAATCAAAGCAAGTCGACTCTTTCATGGGCAAGCAGGCATAGTTCCGCGTTGACCTTGCATGGCATCTGGCTTGCTGCGGGCGTTTACGCATGGGGCAGCTTTCCCTTCCTGCTATGGTCATATGCCGCTTGCTGGGTGGCGTTCGGCATATTCTTGTTGGGTCGACGGTTGATCGCAGGAGCCTGAGCGGCTCGTCCGCTCCTCACCCCAAAGCCGACGCCCCCCTAATGTCCCATATCGGCCGCTGACGCCTTCGGCCCACCCGCCTTTGGCGAGCGCAGCAGCAGTACCAGCGGCACCGACGCCAGCGTCACCCACATCATCACCCAGAAATTGTCGACATAGGCGACCATCGCCGCCTGCCGGTTGATTTCGGCATTGATCATCGCCATCGCGGTGTCGCCGACGATGCCGAAGCGATCGGCGGTCGACGCGTCGAGCAGGCTCGTCGAGCTGTTGGTGACATGCGCCGCAAGGTCTTCGTGGCTGGTCTGGATATTCGCGCCGAGCAGCGTGGTCACGACCGAAATGCCGACCGAGGCGCCGATGCTGCGGAACAGGTTGAGCAGGCTCGACCCGTCGGTGCGATATTGCGGTGCGATCGTCGCGAACGCCATGGTGTTGAGCGGAATGAACACCAGCCCCATGCCGAGCCCCTGGATCAGCCCGCTGACGATCACGGGCCGCATCCCCATCTCCAGCGACCAGTGGCTCATCTGCCAGAGCGAATAAGAGGCGATGGCGAGGCCGGTGCCGACCATCCAGCGCGCATCGACCTTGCCCAGCAATTGCCCTGCCACCCACATGCTGACGAGAATGCCGATCCCGCGGATCGCCAGCACGACGCCGGTATCGATCACCGGCCAGCCGAACAGATTCTGCAGCATCGGCGGCAGCAGCGCCATCGAGGCGAACATCACGACGCCGATCACGACCATGAAGAACATGGCGGTGATGAGGTTACGGTCGGCGAGCATCTTGCGGTTGAACAGCGTGTCGCCGTGCGACGTCGCCAGATGGACCCCGAACATCCACAGGCAGGACAGGGCCACGCCGAACTCGATCCAGATTTCGATGCTGTCGAACCAGTCCTCATGCGCGCCGCGGTCGAGCATCAGCTGCAGCGCGGCGAGGCCGAGCGCGAGCATCGAGAAGCCGAACAGGTCGAACCGGCGGTCGGTCCTGCGCGTCGCGGGCAGCAGCGCCCACATCATCGCGAGCGTCAGCAGGCCGACCGGCAGGTTGACGTAGAAGACCCAGCGCCAGTTCGCGCTTTCGGTCAGCCAGCCACCGAAGATGGGGCCCAGAATCGGGCCGATCATGATCCCCATCGCCCAGATCGACATCGCGCGCGCGTGCCGCGCGGGCGGGTTGATGTCGAGCATGACCGATTGCGACAGCGGGCCGATGAAGGCCGCGAAAATGCCCTGAAGGAAACGGAACACGACCATCTGCTCGAGCGACTGCGCGGCGCCGCACGCCATCGACGCGACGATGAAGCCCGCGACGGCGACAAGGAACAGTTCGCGGCGCCCGATGCGGTCGGCAAGCCAGCCGGTGATCGGCATCGCGACCGCGCTTGCCAGGATATAGCTGGTGAGAACCCAGGTGACGGTCTCGTTCGTCGCGCCGAGCGCCGACTGCATGTGCGGGATGGCGACGTTGGCGATCGTCGTGTCGAGGATCTGCATGATCGACGCGCCCATCACCGCGATGGTCAGGAGGCCGCGATAGCGGACGCGCTCGTGCAGGGGGACGCTGTCGTCGACCGGCGCGGCTGTGGCGGGCTGGCCGCGAAAGGCGTTGCTTGCCACCGCTAGCGGCCGGTGAAGACCCGCACCTCGGCGGACAGGCCGGCGATCATGTCGCGCGACGGCTTTTCGTCGAAGGCGATGCGCGCGGGGACGCGCTGCGTCACCTTGACCCAGTTGCCTGTCGCATTCTGCGCCGGCAGCACCGAAAATTCGCTGCCCGTGCCCGCGCCGATCGTCAGCACATGGCCGCGGACTTTCAGCCCCGGATAGGCGTCGAAGCGGATTTCGGCGCGCTGGCCGACGCGCATGTCGGCAAGGTCGGTTTCCTTGAAATTGGCCTCGACCCACGGATGCCCGGTGTCGACGATCGTCACCGCGGGCAGGCCTTGAACCATCATCTGGCCGATCAGCAGACGATCGGACTGCGCGATGCGTCCCGCGCTCGGCGCCCGCACTTCGGTGCGGCCCAGATTGACCTCGGCCTGCGCCCGCTGGACCTTGGCGGCCTCGACCTGCGGATTGATGCCGCCGCCGCCGGTCGCGAGCTTCGCGCGCGCCTCGGCGGCGTCGGCCTTCGCCGCGGCGAGCTGCGCGCGCGCGAGTTCGACCGAATGCTTCGCGGCGTCATAGGCGGCCTTGGTGGTGAAGCCCTTGTCCATCAGCGCCGCCTGCCGCGCGAAATTGGACTGTGCGAACGCCAGGCTCTCTTCGGCCGCATGGATATCGACGCCCGTCGCGGCATAGCTCGCCGACAGATTGCCGACATCGACCTGGGCGGCGTCGATCGCGGCGTTCGCCTGCGCGACGGTCAGTGCATAGGGCTCGCCGTCGATGCGGAAAAGCAATTGGCCCCGCTGCACCATCTGGCCGTCCTTGACCGCGACCTCGGTGATGCGGCCACCGACTTCGGCGGCGATCGAGACCTTGTCCATCTGGACATAGGCATTGTCGGTGGAGACCGACCCGCCGCTGGTCAGCCACCAGCCGGCGCCGCCGGCGATCAGCAGCGCGGGCAGGCCGAACATCAGCAGGCGGGTGCGCCAGCTCGGCGCGGGCGCGGCTTTGGGGGCCGAATTCTCGACCGGCGGGGGCAGCGGATCGGCTTTGGGCGCGACCTTCGGCGGGGCGCTTTCGGCTTTCGGAGCGGAGGGGGAGAGCTGATCCATCAGGCGGTCTCTGTTTCTTTTTGGCATTCGCGGCGGGAGAGGTTGGCGCGGACCTTCTCGACGAGCGCCACCAGCTGTTCGCGCTCGGCAACGCTGAGGCCCTCGGTGGCTTCGTCGATGAGCTTCTCGGCGATCGGCCGCATCGCGCCGAGCATGTCACCGGCATGGGCGGTCAGATAGAGCCGCCGGGCGCGGCGGTCGGCGGGATCGGCGCGCCGCTCGACCAGACCGGCCTCCTCCAGCCGGTCGACCATGCGCGACAGGGTGATCGGCTCGACCTCGATCAGCTCGGCGAGCGGCCCCTGCCGGATCCCCTCGTGCCGCTTCAAATAGGTGATCAACCGCCATTGCAGCGCGGTGATCCCGGTGTCGCGCGTGCGCGCGTTGAAGGCGCGGCGGAACAGCCGCGCGCTGTCGTTCAGCAAATACCCGATCGATTCGCTCATGGCATGCCATATAATAGCTATTGCTACTATATCAACTGCCCATGCGCGATATGCGCGAAGATCGACAAAATCCAATTCGGTTCAATCCCTTGCCCTACCCTTGCCGGTTGCCGTCCCGTGGGGCAGGATGGCGGCATGACTCTGACCGCCGACCTCTTCTGGTCCTTTCGCTCACCCTATTCCTATCTCTGCATCGGCCGCTATCGCGCGCTGGCGGCGAGCCATGATCTCGCGATCAACCTGCGCCCGGTCTATCCGCTGGCGATCCGCCAGCCCGATTTCTTCGAGCGCAACCACCCCAACTGGCTGAGCTACACGATGCGCGACATGATCCGCGTCGCGCAGTTTCACGGCATCCCCTTCGGCCCACCGCGGCCCGATCCGATCGTCCAGAATGTGATGACGCGCGAGATCGCGGCCGAACAACCCTATATCTATCGCCTGACGCGACTGGGGCAGGCGGCTTCGCGGCGGGGCAAGAGTCTTGGCTTCTGCCACGAGGTCGCGCAGCTCATCTGGGGCGGGGCGCAGGACTGGCATCTTGGCGATCACCTGGCGGGCGCCGCACGGCGCGCCGGGCTGAGCCTCGCCGAACTCGACGCCGAGGCCGAGGCCGACGCCGAGACGCTCGACAACGAGATTGCGGCGAACCAGGTCGCGCTCGAGATAGCGGGGCATTGGGGCGTGCCGACGCTCGTCTTCGACGGCGAACCCTTTTTCGGGCAGGACCGGATCGAGATGGCGAAATGGCGCATGGAGCAGAAGGGCTTGCAGGCGCGCTGATCGGCCTTGCCGAACGGCGCTTCGCGAGCGCATAGCCCGTGCATGATGATCGAACCGCAATTATTCGAAGCGCGTGATGGTGTGCGGCTGGCGTGGCGCGAGATCGGGGAAGGGCGTTCGGTTGTCCTGCTTCACGGGCTGTTTTCGAATGCCGAGGTCAACTGGATCAAGTTCGGCACGGCGGCGCGCGTCGCCGACGCCGGCTTTCGTGTGATCATGCCCGATCTGCGCGTTCATGGATCGAGCGAGGCGCCACATGAGCCCGACCATTATCCGCCCGATGTGCTAGTGCATGACCTTGAGGACCTGATCGCGCATCTCGACCTCACCGATTTCGATCTCGGCGGTTTTTCGCTGGGTGCGCGGACGAGCACGCGCGCGGTCGTCGCTGGCATGAAGCCGAAGCGGCTCATCCTCGGCGGCATGGGGCTTGCCGGCCTCGCCGGCTGGGCGAAGCGCGGGCAATTCTTCCAGCGCGTGATCGCCGACTATGAGACCGCAAAGCGCGGCGACGACACTTGGCTGTCGATCCAGTTCATGAAGACGATGAAGATCGACCGCGTTGCGGCGGGCCTGCTCCTCGACAGCTTTACCGATACGACCCCCGACATGCTCGCCGCGCTGACGATGCCGACGTTGCTGGTCTGCGGCGAGCAGGATCAGGACAATGGATCGGCGGAGGAGTTGGCGGCGGTCTTGCCCGATGCCGTGCTGGCGACGATCCCCGGCACGCATATGTCGAGCGTCACCCAGCCCGAAATGGGTAAGGCGATCGCGGCCTTCCTGACCGCTTGACCGGGCCCGCGCCGCGGTCCAGATTGCGCGCCATCGCGCCTCCAGAGCGTGCCCCAAGTCCAGAGGATACCCCCATGAAAGCCATGATATCGACGCTGTCGCTTGCCCTGTCGCTCGCGGTCGCGACCCCCGCGCTTGCGCAAGCTACCCCCACCGCCGCCGACGCCGACGCCTTCATCGCGTCAGTCGAGAAGGACCTCTTCGACTATACGGTCGAAGCCAGCCAGGTGAATTGGGTCAACGCGACCTATATCACCGAGGACACCGACGCGATGGCGGCGCGAATCAACGCGGTCGGCACCGAAAAATCGGTCAAATATGCACTCGAAGCTGCAAAATATGCAGGGGTCGCAGGGCTCAGCGCCGATACGAAGCGCAAGCTCGAAATTCTCCGCACCGGCATCGTGCTGCCCGCGCCGACGACGCCGGGCGCCGCGACCGAGCTCAACACGATCGCGACCGACCTGCAGTCGCAGTACGGCAAGGGCCGCGGGACGCTGAACGGCAAGGAAATCTCGGGCTCGGACATCGAGGCCGAGATGGGCAATCTGAAGAACACGCCGGCGCAATTCGCCGAGATGTGGACGAGCTGGCACGACAAGGTCGGCGCGCCGATGAAGGACGATTATGCCAAGATGGTCGGCATCGCGAACGCCGGCGCGAAGGAGCTGGGTTTCGCAGACACGGGCGCGATGTGGCGCTCGGGCTACGACATGCCGCCCGAGGAATTCGCCAAGCTGACCGAGAAGATCTGGACCGACATGAAGCCGCTGTACGTCGCGCTTCACACCTATGTCCGCTGGAAGCTCAACGAGAAATATGGCGACGCGGTGCAGCCCAAGACCGGCCCGATCCGTGCCGACCTGCTCGGCAATATGTGGGCACAGGAATGGGGCAACATTTACCCGCTCGTCGCGCCCCCGGGCACCGGCGACCTTGGCTATGATATCGGCGACCTCCTGACCGAGCAGGGCAAGGGGCCGTTCGACATGGTCAAGGCGGGGGAGAATTTCTATTCGTCGCTCGGCATGGCGCCGCTGCCCGAGACCTTCTGGAAGCGCAGCCAGTTCCTGAAGCCCGCCGACCGCGAGGTCGTCTGCCACGCCTCGGCGTGGGATATCGACAACAAGGACGATATCCGCATCAAGATGTGCATCAAGGTGAACGCCGACGACTTCATCACGATCCACCACGAGCTCGGGCACAATTATTACCAGCGCGCCTATAACAAGCAGCCGTTCCTCTATCTGAACGGCGCGAACGACGGCTTCCACGAGGCGATCGGCGATTTCGTCGCGCTGTCGATCACCCCGCAATATCTCGTCGACATCGGTCTGCTCGATAAATCGAAAGTGCCGAGCGCGGACAAGGACATCGGCCTGCTGCTGCGGCAGGCGATGGACAAGGTCGCATTCCTGCCCTTCGGCCTGCTCGTCGACCGCTGGCGCTGGGGCGTGTTCGACGGCTCGATCAAGCCCGCCGACTATAACAAGGCGTGGACCGACCTGCGCAAGCAGTATCAGGGCATCGTCCCGCCGGGCGAACGGCCGGCGAACGCGTTCGACGCGGGCGCGAAGTTCCATATCCCGGGCAACACGCCCTACACCCGCTATTTCCTGGCGCGCGTGCTGCAGTTCCAATTCTATCAGGCGGCGTGCAAGCAGGCGGGCTGGAAGGGTCCGCTCCACCGCTGTTCCTTTTATGGCAACAAGGAGGTCGGCGCGAAGCTGAACGCGATGCTCGAAATGGGCGCGTCGAAGCCGTGGCCCGACGCGCTGCAGGCGTTCACCGGCAGCCGCGAAATGTCTGGCAAGGCGATGGCCGACTATTTCGCGCCGCTGAAGAAATGGCTTGACCAGCAGAACAAGGGCAAGCCGTCGGGCTGGTGAGCCGGACCGGCAGACTGAAACCGAAGGGCCGGGGTGGCATCACCCCGGCCTTTTTCATTGCACCTCGATCGATTGTTTGAAACGTGCCAGCCGCGCGGTCGCGGCGGCGGCATGCGGACCGATCCAGCGGTCGTGGATGTCCTGGATCGGCATCGCGTTGAGATGGTTCCAGCGTTCGCGACCGCGGCGTTCGGGGATCACGAGGCCGGCATCCTCGAGCACCTTCAGATGCTGCATCACGGTGCAGCGGTCGATGTTGGCGAAGTTGCCGCACAGCGTGCCGGTGGTCAGGGGCTGGTCCTTGAGGGTGTCGAGCATCTGGCGGCGGACGTGCGATGCCAGGGCCTTGAAAACCTTATCATATTCTTCGTGGATTGACATGTTATAAATATATAACATAATGGGACGAGAATCAAGCGGAGCGTGGATATGGAGCTGAAGTTTCGGGTCGCGGCGCGGATCGCGAAGCCGGTGCACGAAGTGTTCGAGGCGGTCGCCGACCCCGCGCAGCTGTCGCATTATTTCACGACGGGCGGCGCCGAGGGCCGTCTGGAGACGGGGGCGACGGTGACATGGGATTTCCATGATTTCCCGGGCGCCTTTCCAGTCTATGTGATCGAGGTGGTGCCGGACGAGAAGATCGTGCTCGAATGGCAGGCGAGCGAGGGTGAGGCGCACAATATCGAAGGCAGCGAGCCCAAGGATGCGGACTATCGCACCCGCGTGACGATGCGCTTCACGGGCCTCGACGACGGGCGCACGCTGGTCGAGATCGCCGAGGAGGGCTGGCGCGAGAATCAGGGCGCGCTCGGCGCGTCCTATGGCAATTGCCAGGGCTGGTCGCAGATGCTGTGCGCGCTCAAGGTCTGGATCGAGCACGGGATCAATTTGCGCGAGGACATGTACAGGTAATGGCCTGGCTGCCCTCACCCGCTGCGACTGGCGAGCAAGCTCGCAAGTCTCGCTGCCGACGCGAGGTCGTTCGTGCCCCCGGCACGAACTTTGATTGCCGGGGACAATCAATCCTCGCGTCCCCCCAAGGGGCGAGGGGCTTATTCCGGATATTCGAATTTCAGCGGGCGCGATCCGAGGGGCGCGCCGGTGTTCGCGTCGACCACCACCGGGCGGATCGCTGCGCCCGTCTCGACATCGATCTGGCGCGTCAGCGCGCCCGCGCCATTGTGCTTGCGCCCCCACGCGCCGATCGCGGCGAGGATGGGGAGGAAGTCGCGCCCGGCTTCGGTGAGCAGATATTCGTCGCGCGGCGGGCGCTGGCTGTAACGGCGCTTCGCGATCAGCCCCGCTTCGGTGAGCGTCGCCAGACGCCGCGACAGGATGTTCGGCGCGATGCCGAGGCTGGTGCGGAGCTGTTCGTAGCGGGTCAGCCCGCGGTCGAGGTCGCGCAGGATGAGGATGCTCCAGCGGTCGCCGACGCGCATCAGTCCGCGGTCGACGGGACAGCTACCCAAATTATTTTCATCGCCAGTCATTGAAGTCATATGGGACAGTCACTATCATTTTGCAAGTGACCCGATGGAGGGCCGCCTGCAAAGGAGAATGACGATGACGATTCCCACTGGAACGGCCCTGATCACGGGCGCTTCGACCGGCCTTGGCGCCGTTTATGCCGACCGGCTCGCAAAGCGCGGGCACGACCTGATCCTCGTCGCGCGCAACAGCGCGCAGATGGAGGAGCTGGCTGCAAAGTTGCGTGCGGCGCATGGTGTCGCGGTCGATGTGATCGCTGCCGACCTCACCAAGAGCGACGATGTGACGCGCATCGAGCAACGGCTGATCGACGATGCGAACATCGCCCTGTTCGTCAACAATGCCGGCATGTCGCTGAATGGCGGGACGCTGGAGAATAGCGCGGCCGATATCGAGCGGATCATCGCGCTGAACATCACCGCCGCGGCGCGGCTTGCGATTGCCGCGGGCAAGGCGTTCGGCGCGCGCGGGAAGGGCGCGATCGTCAACATCGCCTCGGTCCTCGCGCTGGCGCCCGAGACGTTCGAGGGCGTGTACAGCGGGTCGAAGGCGTTCCTGCTCAATCTCAGCCACGCGCTCGCCGCGAGCGGCCGTGACAAGGGCGTCCATGTCCAGGCGGTGCTGCCGGGCGCGACGCGCACCGAAATCTGGGAGCGGTCGGGCAAGGATGTCGATGCGTTCCCGGCCGAAATGGTGATGAGCGCGGGCGATCTGGTCGACGCGGCGCTGCTGGGGCTCGATCGCGGCGAGGAAGTGACGATCCCGCCGCTCGCCGACGAAGGGCAGTGGAAGGCTTATCTGGCCGCGCGGCTCGCGATGGGGCCGAACCTGTCGCGGCGCGATGTGGCCGAGCGGTATCGGGTGAGCGAGGCGGTTTGAGGTTTCGGGAGGGGCGGCATTTTCTCAGGCCGCCCCCTCATTCATCGTCACCCCGTACCCTTCGACAAGCTCAGTACGGGCTTGATCCGGGGCCTGCCTTGCTGAAGGAAAAGGCGGATCCCGGGTCAAGCCCGGGATGACGAATGGGGATTGCTGCCCCGCTTGCCCAAACCTGCCCCCATGCCGTATCGCGCGAGCATGGCGACGAAGACCAACCCCGGACAAAGCACGCGCGACAAGCTGATCGACGCGGCGTTCCGCGCGGTCGCGCGCGACGGGCTGGCCGACACCAATGTCAAGTCGATCGCCGCCGAGGCGGGGGTCAACCCGGGGCTTCTCCACTATCATTTCGCGAGCAAGGATGCGCTGATCGAGGCCGCGGTCGAAAGCGCGACCGCGCGCTATCTGGCCGCGATCGACGCGCTGATCGCGGCGACCCCGCGCGCCGGGCTGTTCGACGCCTATGTCCGCTTCGCCGCCGAGACGCTGGCGGCCAATCGCGACCTCTTCCGCGTCCGGCTGGCGCTCGGCGCGCGCGCGATGAACGATGCGCGGCTCGCCGATTGGCTGGAGACGGGCAATGCCGCCGTCCGCGGCCGGCTGGCGACCATATTCGCCGCAGGGGCCGGCCGCGCCGTGCCCGACGAGAGCGACCGGCTGCGCGCGCGGATGACCAAGGCGGCGTTCGAGGGGATGATGCTGTCGTGGCTGACGCGGCCCGATTTCCCGATGCAGGAAGCGCTTGCTGAATGGGCCGCGGCGATGCGTCCGGGGCTGGGCGAGGGCTGATCCGCCCGCTGTCGCCGCCCGATAGGCGATTTTCCGTGAGGATTTGTGATCCCCGGCGCAAGCCGGGGCCCATGGTGTCGTCTGGGCCCCGGCTTGCGCCGGCGATCACAAAGAGTGTTGAATATCGGCTTCGGCATCGTTATTTGGTTGGTCAACCAACCAAATAAGAAGATCGCTGACTATGCATATCGTAATGACGGGCGCGACATCGGGTTTCGGGGCCAACGCGGCCGAGCGGCTGGCGGCGAGCGGGCACAAGCTGACGATCGGCGCGCGGCGTCCTGCGGCGGTCGACGCGGCGTGGGGCGCCGAGGCGTTGCCGCTCGACCTCGACGATTTTGCTTCGGTCGACCGCTTTGCCGAGGCGGTGGCGAAGGGGCCGGCGATCGAGGCGCTGGTGCTTAATGCGGGATTGCAGACGTCGAAGCTGGAGGTGGGCGCTGAGGGGTTCGAGCGGACCTTTGCGGTCAACCAGCTTGCGCATTTCCGGCTGCTCCACCGCCTGTTGCCGCACCTTGCGACCGGCGCGCGCGTGATCCTGACGGGCAGTGGAACGCATGATCCCGAGGAAAAGACGCCGGTGACGCCGCCCGCGCATGCCAATGCCGGATGGCTGGCGTACCCCGATCGCGACCCGACGCTGCCGAAGACGGATCGGGCGCAGGCGTTCCGCGCCTATAGTTCGTCGAAGCTCGCGAATATCATGACCGCGCGCGAACTGGCGCGCCGCCGCCCCGATCTCGCCGCGATGAGCTTCGACCCCGGCTATGTGCCGTGGACCGGCCTCGCGCGGTCGAGCGGGAAGATCGTGTCGTCGCTGGTCAGCCTGATCCTGCCGCTGACGATGAAGCGCGACCGCAAGAGCACGGTCGCGCAGTCGGGCGAATATCTCGCCGCGCTGGCGGCGGCGCCGGCCCATGCCGCGGCGCAGGGCGATTACTGGTCGGTGCGCAATCCGGCGCTGGTGCGGATCGAGCCGTCGGCGCTGGCGCGCGACGATGCCGCGTGCGCGAAGCTTTGGGAGGATTGTGCGGGGTTGATGGGGTTCAAGCCCTGATCCTCCCTGCGGCATAGCCGTGGGGAGGGGGATTGTCGCCGCAGGCGATGGTGGAGGGGCCGCAACGGTCGCGCCAAAGGCCCCTCCGTCAGCGCTCCGCGCTGCCACCTCCCATCGCTACGCGACAGGGAGGATCATCACCATCGTCACCCCGGGCTTGACCCGGGGGCCGCCTTGCCTTTCCATGCCCGCATGGAGCGCCAGCCCTGCGTCTATATTCTCGCGCGGTCGTCGCACGGCACGCTCTACACCGGGGTCACGTCGAACCTCGTCCAGCGCATCTATCAGCATCGCGAAGGGACGTTCGACGGCTTCACCAAGGATTATGCGATCAAGCGCCTCGTCTGGTTCGAGCAGCACGCCACGATGGATGCGGCGATCCTGCGCGAGAAGCGCATCAAGCGATGGCTGCGGGCGTGGAAATATGAGCTGGTGGGCGCGATGAACCCGACGTGGCGCGATCTGGCGGAGGATTTCGGGTTCGCACCGTTAGTGCCGGGAAGAGGGAAGGCGGATCCCGGGTCAAGCCCGGGATGACGAAGGTAGGAAGCGATCGGAACACGACATTTATAGCTTCGTCATCCTGAACTTGTTTCAGGATCCATGGTCTGCCGTTTCCTTCGGCGCGGCATTTCATTCGAGCTCAGACCATGGATGCTGAAACAAGTTCAGCATGACGAGAATTGAACGTCCGCTCCCCACTCCAAAGCAGCCCCTCACGCATTCCGCGCCATCAGCCCGCCGTCGACCGGGATCACAGCGCCGGTGATATAGCTTGCCGCGGGCAGCACCAGGCTCAGCGTCACATGCGCGACTTCCTCGGGTTCGCCATAGCGGCGGAGCGCGGTGCGGCGTTTGGCGAAGACGGCCTTGTCCTCTTCGGGCACCTTGTCGGTCATGCCGGTGCGGATCGGGCCGGGGCAGATGCAGTTGACGGTGATGCCGTCCTTGCCGAGATCGACCGCGAGGCCCCTCGTCAGCCCGGTGACGCCGGTCTTGGCGGCGACGTAAGGCGTATCGCCGGGGGTCGCGCCGAGGCCTTCGGTCGAGGCGATGTTGACGATGCGTGCGGCGTCGCTTTGGCGCAGGTGGGGCAGTGCGGCGCGGACCATGCGTTGGTGCGCGGTCAGCATCACCGCGAGCGCGCGGTGCCAGATGGCTTCATATTCATCCTCGGCGTCGAGCGGGGCGAAGCTGGAGACGCCGGCGTTGTTGATGAGGATGTCGATGCCGCCGAAATGCGCGGCGATTTCGCTCACAACGCGCTTGATCGCCTCGCCGTCGGCGACGTCGAGGGCGAAGGCTTTGACGTTCGGGCCGGCTTCGGCGGCGACAGCCTGGCAGGCTGTCAGGTCCAGGTCGGTGACCGCGACCTTTGCGCCTTCGCTCGCGAGAAGCAGCGCGGTCGCGCGGCCCATGCCGCTCGCGGCGCCGGTGACGATCGCGACGCGGCCGGCGATGGAGCGGGAGAGGGGTCGGGTTCGACGTGCATTCGCCATTCGCTTTCCTTTTCCCGTTCGCCTTGAGCTTGTCGAAAGGCTGTCCTTTCTTCGACGTTAAAGGGAAGAACGGCCCTTCGACAAGCTCAGGGCGAACGGGCGTGGGAATGTCGCGTGGACGAGTCCCAATCCGTCAACGGAACGGCGGCTCGTTGAACGCGCGCAGTTTGCGGCTGTGGAGCTTGGCGCCTTCGTCGCGCATCGTTTCGCACGCGCGGATGCCGATCTGGAGGTGCGCGGCGATCGCTTCCTCGTAGAAGCGGTTCGCCTGTCCGGGCAGCTTGAGTTCGCCGTGGAGCGGCTTGTCGCTGACGCAAAGCAGGGTGCCGTATGGGACGCGGAAACGGTAACCCTGCGCGGCGATCGTCGCCGACTCCATGTCGATGCCGATCGCGCGCGACTGCGAGAAGCGCAGCGCGCTGTCGGTGTAGCGCAGCTCCCAATTGCGGTCGTCGGTGGTGACGACGGTGCCGGTGCGCATGCGTTTCTTGAGGTCGGCGCCGCTGGCGCCCGACACCGCTTCGGCGGCGCTGGCCAGCGCCTGTTGCACCTCGGCGATCGGCGGGATCGGGATTTCGACCGGCAGCACCGCGTCGAGGATATGATCGTCGCGGAGATAGGCGTGGGCGAGCACATAGTCGCCGATGCGCTGGCTGGGACGAAGGCCCCCGCAGTGGCCGATCATCAGCCACGCCTCGGGGCGCAGCACCGCGAGATGGTCGCAGATCGTCTTGGCGTTCGACGGGCCGACGCCGATGTTGACGAGCGTGATGCCGCCGCCGTCGGGGGCGATGAGGTGATAGGCGGGCATCTGGTGCCGCCGCCAGGCGCTGTCGGCGACGAGCGCGCTGGCGTTGACGCCGGGCTGGTCGACATAGAGGCCCGCAGCGCCCGCGAGCGCGGTGTAGCGGCCCTGTCCGACCTGCGCCCCCGCCCAGGCGACGAATTCGTCGACGTAGCGGTGATAGTTGGTGAAGAGGATGTAGCGCTGGAAATGCTCGGGCGCGGTGCCGGTGTAGTGGCGGAGGCGCGCGAGGGAGAAGTCGGTGCGCAGCGCGTCGAACAGCGCGAGCGGCTGCGACGCGGCGGGATCCTGCCCGAACAGGCCGTCGGCGAGCTCGTCGCCGATGTCGGCAAGCTCGGTGGTCGGAAAGTGCCGCGCAAGTTCGAGCGGGGTGACGCCGCCCATGTCCGATCCGTCGCTCGCGTCGAGGACGTAAGGAAAGGGGATCTGCTGCCCGGTGCGCGTGACTTCGAGGCTGATGTCGTAATGGCGCGCGAGGAGGGTGAGCTGTTCGCGGAGATAATCGGCGAAGAGGTCGGGGCGCGTTACCGTGGTGACGAACTCTCCCGCGCGCTCGAAGCGGCCGAAAGCGAGGTTGTGGCCCGTCTGGCCTTCGCGCTGCTCGCCCGTCGTGACGAGGCGGATCGCGGGATAGTCGAACAGCCCTGTCGCAGCGGCGTCGGCCGGCGGCAGGGTGCGATCGTGCACATAGGCGGCGATGGCGGATTTGAGATTGGTGACCGAGGTGCGGAACTTGTCCTGAAGCTCGGTGATGATCCCCTCGACGAGGGTGGTGTGATCGGTGGTTTCTGGCGATGAGTTGGATGTCATCAGGGCGCTGTTGCACGAAAATGTGACAAAAGGGAAGGGGGCGGCCCGATACGGCGCCGCCCCCGATTTCCTTACAGCTGCTCGAGCATATGGTCGGCGCTCGACACCTTGAATTCGCCGGGGGCTTCGACGTTGAGCTGTTCGACGACGCCGTCGTTGACGATCATCGAGAAGCGCTGGCCGCGCTTGCCCATGCCGAAAGCGGTGCCGTCCATGGTCAGGCCGACCGCGTCGGCGAAGGCGCCGTTGCCGTCGGCGAGCATGGTGACGCTCTTGCCCGCGCCGGCGCTCTTGCCCCACGCGCCCATCACGAAGGCGTCGTTGACCGCGGTGCAGACGATCTCGTCGACGCCCTTGGCCTTCAGCTCGTCGGCCTTGTCGACGAAGCCCGGCAGATGCTTGGCCGAGCAGGTCGGGGTGAAGGCGCCGGGGACCGAGAAGAGCGCGACCTTGCGGCCCTTGAAATAATCGGCGGTGGTGACCTGCTCGGGGCCGTTTTCGGTGACCTTTACGAAGGTGGCGTCGGGGAGCTTGTCGCCGGGCTGGATCGTCATGGAAGGCATCCTTTCACTCGAGGGGATTGGTTCGGGCGCGACATTGGGGCACGGCGGCGGCGAGTCAAGCTTGCCGGATCAATTCGTCAAAGCCGCTGGACCCTTTTCGCCCCGCGGGGCATTACAGGAGCATGGACACGACGCCGACCTGGTTCACCGGCCAGCTGCTGCTCGCACTGCCCGGCATCGGCGATCCCCGCTTCGAACATGCGGTGATCGCGATGGTCAGCCATGACGAGGACGGCGCGATGGGCATCGGCATCGCCGACCCGATCGACGGCATGACCGTCGGCGCGGTTCTCGACCAGCTCGACATCGAGCATGACGCGCCGCTGGAGCAGCCGGTCTATCTGGGCGGGCCGGTCGAGCAGACGCGCGGCTTCGTGATCCACAGCCGCGACTGGGCTGGCGCCGAGGCGCTGCAGGTCGCCGACCGCTGGCTGGTGTCGAGCTCGCACGACATTTTGCGCGCGATCGGCGCCGGGCGCGGGCCGAAGCAGTGGATGGTGGCGCTGGGCTATGCCGGCTGGTCGCCGGGGCAGCTCGAAGAGGAAATGGTGCGACACGGCTGGCATGTGACGCCGGGGAGCGACGCCATCTTGTTCGACACGCCGCCCACCAAGCGCTGGCAGGCGGCGTTCGCGGAAGCGGGAGTGGACGCCCGCCTGCTCACCACCGAAGGCGGTGAGGCGTAATCTTCAGCGCGCGAGGGCGAGCAGCGGCTTGCCCTGGTTGAGGTTGGCCAGCGCGGTGCGCGCGGCCCAGCGCGAATCCATATAGGTGCCGTTCGCGAGCTCGACGTCGTAGCGGATGTCGCTGGTGATCGCGGCCTTGTACGCGGTCTGCGCGTCGGCGGTCTGGCCGAGGCGGGCGTAGGCGGTGCCGAGGTTGATCAGGCGCGACGGGTCGTCACGATCGAGCGAACTATGCGTCAGCTTGTCGACCGCCATCGCGTTCTGGCCGGCCTTGAGTTCCTCATAGGCGACCGACAGCGGCGCCGAATCATTTTCTTCAGCGCCCGTCACGACGATCGATTGCGCCGCGGCAGGGGTCGCGAAAGCAAGAGCGACGAGCGGCAGCAGGATTTTTTTCATCTGGTGTATCTCCCCGAAAACTTGAGAGGATTTTCTCGCTCATGCCCCGGAAAGTCAATATTTCCGGGGCTTTGTAACACTCATGTCACAAAGAGGAATTAGGCTATTCGCCAAGGCGCATTATAAGTCAGGATTTTCATGATCTTGGCTTTCGAGACTCGATGTCACAGTTCCGCAGCGCGGGCTGTCACAATCCGATCGCGCAAAAATTTATTTTCGGGCGGTCCCGCTTTTCGGGCGGTTGAGTCGTGCCCGAAGCGCTGCGGAGCACCGCGCCGATCTTGATCATATAAAGAAAACTTTATATTTGATCGCGGACGCGCTTTCGGCTAGGGCGCGCACGAAAATTACGTGACCGCTCGCCTGCGGTCGACCTTGCCAAATGGAGAATTCCCCGTGGCCACTCTCGCCGCCGACACCCGCGATTATGTCGTTGCCGACATCAGCCTTGCCGACTTCGGCCGCAAGGAAATCAACATTGCCGAAACCGAAATGCCGGGCCTGATGGCGCTGCGCGCCGAATATGGCGCGGCGCAGCCGCTCAAAGGCGCGCGCATCACCGGTTCGCTGCACATGACGATCCAGACCGCGGTGCTGATCGAGACGCTGACCGCGCTCGGCGCCGAAGTGCGGTGGGCGACGTGCAACATCTTCTCGACCCAGGACCATGCCGCCGCCGCGATCGCCGCGTCGGGCGTGCCGGTGTTCGCGGTGAAGGGCGAGAGCCTGGCCGATTATTGGGACTATGTCGGCCGCATCTTCGACTGGGGGGTCGAGGATGGCACGACCGCGAACCTGATCCTCGACGACGGCGGCGACGCCACGATGTTCGCGCTGTGGGGCGCGAAGCTCGAGGCCGGCGAAACGATGCCGGCGCCCGAGAATGAGGAAGAGATCGAGATGCAGCGCGCGCTGAAGGCGTTCGTTGCCGCGAA
This sequence comes from Sphingopyxis sp. H050, assembly GCF_001468265.1. Classification (GTDB taxonomy): domain Bacteria; phylum Pseudomonadota; class Alphaproteobacteria; order Sphingomonadales; family Sphingomonadaceae; genus Sphingopyxis. The sequence goes on from NZ_LNRZ01000003.1 coordinate 381,300, forward strand.
CCCCGGCTACCTCACCAAGACCGTCAAGGCGATCAAGGGCGTGTCGGAAGAAACGACGACCGGCGTCCACCGCCTGTACCACATCGCCAAGAAGGGCGAGCTGCCCTTCCCCGCGATCAACGTCAACGACAGCGTCACCAAGTCGAAGTTCGACAATCTTTATGGCTGCAAGGAATCGCTCGTCGACGCGATCCGCCGCGGCACCGACGTGATGCTGGCGGGCAAGGTCGCGACCGTCGCCGGCTTCGGCGACGTCGGCAAGGGCTCGGCGCAGAGCCTCCGCAACGGCGGCGCGCGCGTCCTCGTCACCGAAATCGACCCGATCTGCGCGCTGCAGGCGGCGATGGAAGGCTTCGAGGTCGTGACGATGGACGAAGCCGTCAAGCGTTCGGACATCTTCGTCACCGCGACCGGCAACGCCGACGTGATCACCGCCGACCATATGGCGGCGATGAAGAATATGGCGATCGTCTGCAACATCGGCCATTTCGACAGCGAGATCCAAATCGCGGCGCTCGCCAACTACAAGTGGACCGAAGTGAAGCCGCAGGTCGACCTAGTCGAGTTCCCCGACGGCAAGCAGATCATCATCCTGTCGAAGGGCCGCCTGGTCAATCTCGGCAACGCGACGGGCCACCCGAGCTTCGTGATGTCGGCGAGCTTCACCAACCAGACGCTGGCGCAGATCGAGCTCTGGACGCGCAGCGAGCAGTACAAGAACGACGTCTATGTCCTGCCGAAGCACCTCGACGAAAAGGTCGCGGCGCTGCACCTCGAAAAGCTGGGCGTGCAGCTGTCGAAGCTGACCCAGAAGCAGGCCGATTACATCGGCGTGCCGGTCGAAGGGCCGTTCAAGCCCGACCATTATCGTTACTGATCGTTCATAACTTGTTGCTTTAGGGCCACAACGCTCTCCAAAAATGGGACGCGGTGTGGCCCTTTTGCGTTATCGCATTGACTTCATCCCGTGTTTTCCTCTGAATTCGTGCAGCCGGGGGGCATACCGAAGGAGTTCCGGGGATTATGACCTCTCGCGATATGCGCGCCTGTCTCTATGCAGGCATTTCAGCCGTTGCACTATTAGCTTCCGCGGCGCCGGCTCATGCACAGGATGCGACGCCCGAAGATCAGGTGAGTGATACCGCGGCACCGCCTGAAGAGCGAAGCGGCGACGAGATCATCGTTACCGGATCGCGTATTTCGCGTCCCAATTTCGATACGGTCGAACCGTCGGTCGTCATCAGCGGCGACCAGATTGAGTCGCGCGGTTTCGAAACGCTTGGTCAGGCGCTGAACGAGCTTCCGGCCTTTGGCGTCCCCGGAAGCAGCCCGGTCGGCGCGGCTCAATCGGCCTTCGGTCCCGGTCAGAGTTTCGTCAACTTTCTGGGCCTCGGATCGGAACGCACCCTGACGTTGGTCAACGGTCGACGCTTCGTCGGCTCCAACACCGCGTCGATCTTTGGCCCGACCGGACAGGGCGGCAATCAGGTCGACCTCAACGTCATTCCCACCAAGCTGATCGACCGTGTGGAGACAATCGTCATTGGCGGTGCGCCGATTTACGGTTCGGATGCGATCGCGGGCACCGTCAACGTCATCCTGAAACGCGACTATGAGGGCCTTGAACTAGACGGCCAGTACGGCATTTCCAGCCGCGGCGACGCGGCCAATTATCGCTTCCGCGCGCTTGCCGGCAAAAACTTCCTCGATGGCCGAGCCAATGTTACGATTTCCGGCGAGTACAACAGGGGCGAGGGCCTTCTGCAGACGGACCGCCCCCGCCTCTATGACGGCGGGTTCTATGGTCGTCCCAACGACCCCAATTCACCGTTCGATAATGTGATCTTCCGTGATCGTCGCATCCCGACGATTTCGGAGTTCGGCATCCCTACGGTGTTCGATTTCATTCCGGTCAGTCAGGGGCAGCAAAATAATCTCGGCTTCCCGCAGGGCGGCTTTGTCGACGCGCAAGGTAATGCATTGCGCTTCGATGCGACGGGTAACCTGATTCCGATCGATTTCGGTACCTCGTTCGGTCCGCTCGACGCGAATGGCGACCCGCTGTCTTTCGATATCAACTCTTCGGGCGGCAACGGCTTCAGCCTTGTGCCGCTTTCCAACCTGCTGACTGATACCGAACGCTATAGTGCCAACCTGCTGCTGAGCTTCGATCTTTCGGACAATATCCGGCTATTCGGTGAAGGCTGGTACAGCCGCAGCAAGGGCGTCAACCTGCGCGACCAGCCGGAATATAACAGCTATCTGTTCGGCTATGCGGGTGACCCAGCCGGCGCAATCATCTTGAGCACGGACAATCCGTTCCTGACGCCTCAGGCCCGCGCGATCATCCAAGCACAGGCAATCGGCGACACCTTCCTGCTGCAGCGCGCCAACACCGACGTGATTTCGGGCCGCGCCACCGGCAACGTCGAAATCCAGCGCTACGTCCTGGGCGTCGATGGGAAGTTCAACGGCATCGGCGGACGCGAATGGGCGTTCGAGATTGTCGGCAATTACGGCCGGTCGGAAACCAACGGCAAGGTCCCGGCGATTGTCACGCAGAACTTCCTGAATGCGGTTGATGCGGTCGATCAGGGCCTGTTCAACGGGGGGCCGGCGAACGGGAACATCATCTGCCGCCCGGGTTCGGTGAATTCGGCGGCCGAGACGATCAGTTCGACCTGCGCTCCGTTGAACCTGTTCGGCGCACAGACGTCGCAGGCAGCGCGCGACTATGTCACGGCGATCACCCGGCCCGTGTCTGTCAACAAGCAGAAAATATTCACCGCTTCCCTGACGGGGCCGTTATTCTCGCTTCCCGGCGGCGATTTCTCGTTCGCGATTGGGTATGAGCATCGCGCGGAATCGCAGGACTTTGATCCGGGCGCATTCAACCGCGGCGGCGACGATCCCGATCCGCTGACCGACGCGGACGGTGACGGCGATCCCACCAACGACCGCGTTCCTTTTGGCCAGTCGGTCATCATCCAGCCGCTCAGCGGAAAATATAATACTGACGAGGTCTTCGGCGAACTTCGCGCTGCGCTTGTCGGCCCGTCGAACAATGTTCCGCTCATCTACTCGCTCGAGCTGCAAGGCGCGGCACGCTATGTCGATCACTCGACGGCTGGCGGCGATCTAACCTGGACGGCGGGCGCCAGCTGGCAGCCGATCCGCGATATCACGATCCGCGGCAATTACACCCGGGCGATTCGTGCGCCGTTCATCACCGAAGCGTTCAACCCGTCGAGCAGCTTCTTCGATTTCGCGGACGATCCGTGCGATCAGTTCCTCCAGGACGAAGGTCCGGCGCCGGCAACGCGTGCCGCCAACTGCGCGGCAGACGGAATCCCGGCCAACTTCGATGCGACCTCGGACGACGCCAGCTTCCTCCAGGCGGTCGTGGGGAACCCGAACCTCCGAAACGAGAAATCGAGCGCTTTCACCATCGGTGCGGTTCTGCGTCCGAGCTTCATTCCGCGCCTCTCGCTCTCGGTCGACTATGTCGATATCAAGGTAAGGGACGTGATCACGCAGCTTGGCGCGAATGAAATCGTCGCCAATTGCTACGATTCCGCCGACTTCCCCAATTCGGATTTCTGCGACCGGTTCACGCGTGATGCGACCAACCAGCTCGACTTTATCTCGACGGGTTATTTCAACGCGGCCGAGTTGCGGTACAAGGGCATCTTGGCGGCGCTCGACTATCGCGTCGCAACGCCGTTCCTCGGTGCCGAATCGAACGTCGGCCTCAATGCCAGCTATCAGTATCTGGACACGCTGACGTCGCGCGCAGATGCAAATTCGGCGCCGGCGACCAACAATGGCGAGGTCGGATATTCACGGCATCAGGCGGTGGCGACGATCGACTATAACAACAAGGGCTTCAGCACGTTCCTGCAGGCGAACTACACCGGCCCTGCTGTGTTCGATGCGGACGCCACCGACACGTTCCAAGACCCTGACGGTGTAGGCAGCTTTCTCTATTTCAACGCCGGCATGACCTATCGGATCGACAAGTCCTTCTCGATCCGGTTTGTCGTCGACAATTTGTTCGATCGCAAGCCGCCGTTCCCGTCGCCGACCGGTGGCGGCACGATTACCTATTTCCCGGGAGTGCTCGGTCGGTATTTCCGCGTCGGGGCCAGCGTCGGCTTCTGATAGCGACCGGGACGAAAAAGAAGGGGCCGCGCCGGAAACGGAGCGGCCCTTTCCTTTGCTTCAAGCTTCGTCGCCGATGCTTACCGCTCCGATCATCTCGACCGTTGCTGGGCCAACCGTCATTGGATTCCGGACGCCCGGAAGAATCGCGACATCGAACATTTCGGTAAAGGCGCCGCCCAGAAGTATCGAGTGAACGGTTTGCCCGGTTCGCGTATCTATGATCAGGACGCCGCATTGCGCATCGAGCTTGCGGTCCTCCAAGCCGGTCTGGACCGCGAGATCTTTGAACTTGCCTTCGCGCCCCAGCGAGACAGTGACGACTGCGAAGTCCTCGTGAAAGACAAGTCCGCGCAGAAAGCCGGGGCAGAAGGCGACATCTTCCTGATGCCCACCGGCCAGATCGGTCCGGACAATAAAGCCCCGTCCGGAATCGAGGAACCACAGCGCACCGTCGTGCAGCCGCGGACTGTGCGGCATCGTCAAACCGCGCACCACCACTTCACCGCTTGCAACATCCATGACCACGCCGCCGCCCATGCGCGCTGTACGCCAGCCGTCCTTTTCATCCGCCAAGGCCGCCATCGTGACGAAGCGGGGACGCCCGTGGTGCATCGCCATTCCATTGAGGTGACAACGATCTTCTGGAGCAAGGGCCGAAATAAATCTGGGTTTCCATATTGGCCGGAAGCTGTGGACCTCGTCGATCGTCGCGAGACATGAATAGCGGGAGTTGACGAAGACGATCCGGTCGTCGGCATCGAACGCCAACTCATGCGTGTCGACATAGCCGACGGTGTGGGCGGTGCGCGGGACGAGGGCCATGTCGAATGCGTTGTTGGCATATTGGCCGGGGCGCAGCATGTTTTCGAGTCGCCAGATCTGGAACATGGAGCCGACGAGCAATCTTCCGCGATCGTAGCAAAGCCCGGTCGCGCGCGCGTAATTCTGCTGGTTGAAGGACATGCGCATGTCCGGCCCGACACCCGCGACGATCAGCTGGCCGGTCTGGTAAGAGGTGAATGCGAGCGAAATCCGTTCGGCCAGCATCCAGTCGGCCAACCCGGCCGAAATGGCAATCGGCGCATCGCCCGGATCATGGGCGGCGGGGTCGGTGATCGTGGCCGCCAGAGCTGACAATTTCCCTTCCACGCATCCTCCTCAACCGGCTTTGCCGGCCGCGCCTCCGAATCCGGGGTTCGGCGTTTCGATCTTCGCTACGCGACGCCCGCGACGCCTGCAAAAGGATTATGGGCTATCCAGCCGCGCGCACGTGCGGCAAGAAGGGCGCGGCGGACGTCCGACGACATATTGCCCCACGCCGAACGATTGAAACCCATTGTTACAGTCGATAGGGCAGTCGGATGGCAACGCGCCCTTACTTTCCTTTTTCACATCCGAGACCGGCCCAACCATGACCCTGTCGTCGGGGGCAGTTTTCGCTGTCGGCCTGTTCGCAGCCCTGTGGCTGCTTGCCGGGCTGTGGGCGACCTTGCGCGGAATCGCGATGCAGCGGCGCTCGGCCTTTGTCGCGGGGCAGACCGAGCGGCTGGCGAGCCTGGTCGAGGCGTCGCCGCAGCTGCCCGTCGTCGTCCGCGCCGACTGGCGGATCGAGGCGAGCGAGCGGCTGGGGCGCTGGCTGGGGTTGGAGCAGGGGCCACGCAGCTTCGACGAACTGCGCGGGCTCGATGCCGGGCTCGATGCCGCGGGGCATGAGCAGTTACGCCAGGCGATCCTCGGCGCGCAGCGCGGGGCGAAGGCTTTCGTTCTCAGCGTGAAGCCGCAGGGTAGCAGCCGGACCATCGTCATCCACGGCGCCGCGGCGCCGCAAGCGGTCGCCGGGCCGGGCAGCGTGCTGCTCTGGATCAGCGACGCGACCGACGGGCAGCAGTCGCTGGCGCAGGCGCGCCACGAGCGCGACGAGGCGATGGCGGCCTTCGAGGCCTTGTCGGGGCTGATCGAGGCCGCGCCCTTTCCGATGTGGTTCCGCGAAACCGACATGCGGCTGGCGCTGGTCAACGGCGCCTATGTCCGCGCGGTCGAGGCGAAGAGCGCGAGCGCGGTGATCGAGGCCGGGATCGAGCTGTGCGAGCCGGTCGCGGGGGTCAGCGCCAGCGATGCGGCCGAGGCGGCGCGAACCGCGGGCTCGGCGCAGCAGCGCACCGTGCCGGTGACGATCGAGGGCGAACGGCGGATCATGCGCGTCGTCGACGTGCCGCTGGCGCCCGAGGGCGGGCGCGTGATCGGCATCGCCGGCTATGCGATCGACATGCAGGAGCTGGAGAGCGAGCGCGGCGCGCACCGCCGGTTCGTCGATACCCAGCGCGAGCTGCTCGACCGGCTGTCGGCCGCGGTCGCGCAGTTCGGCCAGGATCAGGGGCTGGTGTTTGCGAATCAGCCCTTCCGCCGCCTGTTCGCGCTCTCCGCCGACGATGTGTCCGAAGGACGCTCCTTTGCGCGGCTGCTCGACCTGTGGCGCGAGGGCGGGCGCACGCCCGAGGTGCGCGACTTTCCCGAATGGCGGCAGGCGCATGTCGACTGGTTCGCCAAGCCCGAAGCGAGCGAGGAAGACTGGTTGCTGCGCGACGGCACCCACCTGCACGTCGTCGCGCAGCCGACCCCCGATGGCGGGCTGTTGCTGATCGCCGAGGACCGGACCGAGCAGGTCCAGCTCGCCGGCGCGCGCGACACGCTGCTCCGCGTGCGCACCGCGACGTTCGACAATCTGTTCGAGGCGATCGCAGTGTTCGCGCCCGACGGGCGCCTGCACCTGTGGAACCAGCGCTTCCGGCGCCTCTGGAATATCGACGAGCATATCCTTGCCGGGCACCCGCGGGTCGATGCGCTGATGGGCGGATTGGCGGACCGGCTCGCCAAGCCGAGCCAGATCAGCGTCATGCAGGAGGTGATCCGCGCCGCAACGCTGGAGCGGACGCAGCGCGTCGGCGAGGTGCGTTTCGCCGACGGGCGCCATTTCGATTTTTCCTCGATCCCGCTGCCCGACGGCAATGCGCTGTTGATCATGCTCGACATCACCGCGAGCCGGAAGATGGAAGGCGCGCTGCGCGAGCGCAACGAGGCGCTGGAGGCCGCGGACAAGGTCAAGACGGCGTTCCTGTCGCGGATGAGCTATGAGCTGCGCACGCCGCTGACCTCGATCGGCGGCTTCGGCGAGATGCTGCAGGCGGGCTATGCCGGCGAGCTGCCGGCCTCCGCGAAGGCCTATGTCGATGCGATCATGGATTCGGTCGGGGTGCTGGGGCGGCAGATCGACGACGTGCTCGACCTGGCGCAGGGCGAGGCGGGGACGCTGGCGATCGAGCGCGCGCCGGTCGATGTGAAGGCGCTGCTCGGCAAGGCGCTGGCCGATGCGACGATATTCGCCGACGCCGAGAAGATGGAGCTGGTCGGGCAATTGTCGGCGAACCTCGGCACGATCGCGGGCGACGCGCCGCGTCTGTCGCGTCTCGTCGCGGGGCTGCTCGACAATGCGATCCGTTTCACCGCTCCGGTCAGGCGCAGCGGCGGCCGGGTGCTGCTCCATGCCGACGGCGACGACACGGGTGTCGAGATCGTCGTGTCCGACAATGGTCCCGGCATGCCCGACGCGATCGCCGCGATCACCGAGGGTACGCAAGCGGCGACGCAGAGCGGCGGTATCGGCCTTTCGCTCGCCCGCCAGCTCGTCGCGGCGCACGGCGGGACGATGCAGGTGATGAGCGAGAAGGGGCAGGGGACGCTGGTGCGCGTGAGCCTGCCGCGGGGAGCGTGAGGATGGCTTTTCCTGCGCCGATGAAGGATTTGGGCGGAGGCGCGGAGAAGAAGACTGGATTCGCGCGAAGACGCGAAGACGCGAAGAAGGCGCGCCGGGCCGCCAGGCCCCGTCTTATTTCGAAGGCCCCGCCCCAACGCGACGCAGCGGATAGCAGGCCGCTTTGCGGCAAACGCGACATCTTTGCGTCTTCGCGTCTTCGCGTGAACCGGGAATCGCCGCAATTCCGGCGGTTCTGTGCGAATCCGTTTCAGGGCCGCCATGGAATATAGCGGCGCCTATGATCTCGCCGAAGCAGACCGCATCGGTGCGGCAATCGGTGCGGCGTTGATGCCGGGCGACGTCGTGCTGCTGTCGGGCGATCTCGGCGCGGGGAAGACGACGCTGGCGCGCGCGATGCTGAAGGCGCGCGGGCTGGCGGGCGAGGCGCCGAGCCCGACGTTCGCGATCGTTCAGCCCTATGCGCCGCCCGAGGTCGATCTGCCCATCGCGCATGTCGACCTGTACCGGATCGAGGAAGAGGACGAACTGATCGAGCTCGGCCTCGACGATTATCTCTATGACGGCGCGCTGCTGATCGAATGGCCCGAGCGGCTGGGGTCGCAGGGCTGGGCCGCGGCGCTACGCCTGAGCATTTCAGGACAGGGCGGCGCGCGCGTCTTGACAGCGGCGGTGCCGACGTCTTGGGGGAGCCGATGGCCGCTCCGATGATTCCGCCCGCGCATGCCCCGGCCTTTCTCGCCGCGCATGGCTGGGGCGACGCCCAGATTTTGCCGCTCGCGGGGGACGCCTCCTTCCGCCGCTATTTTCGCGTCGTCGACAAGGGCCGGCAGGCGGTGCTGATGGACGCGCCGCCGCCGCACGAGGACCCGCGGCCGTTCATCGCGGTCGCCGAATATCTGTGCGGGCTGGGGCTGAACGCGCCGACGATCCTGGCGCGCGATCTGGCGCAGGGGCTGCTGCTGATCGAGGATTTCGGCGATGTGCGGCTGCGCGAGACGGTCGACGAACAGCTGCACCGCGAAAGCGATTATTACGCGGGCGTGACCGACCTGCTCGTGCACCTTCATGCGCGTCCCGCGATGGACGGGCTGCCGGTGCATGGGCTCGAACAATGGCTGGACGAGGTGATGCTGTTCACCGACTGGTATTGCCCGGCGCTCGATCTGGAGGTCGACCGCGACGGGTTCCGCGCCGCATGGCAAGCGGTGCTGGCGCCGGTCGAGGCCGACGGGCTGCCGCGCGTCACCGTGCTGCGCGACTTTCATGCCGAGAATATCATGCTGGTGCAGGGGCAGGACGGCGTCGCGCATTTCGGGCTGCTCGATTTCCAGGACGCGCTGGTCGGGCACCCGGCCTATGATCTCGCCTCGGTGCTCGAGGATGCGCGGCGCGATGTGACGCCCGCGGTCGAGGCGGCGATGCTCGATCGCTATGTCGCAGCAACGGGGCAGGGCGAGGCGTATCGCAATGCCTATTGGGCGCTCGCGGCGCAGCGCAACACGCGCATCCTTGGCGTCTTCGTCCGGCTGTGGAAGCGCGACGGCAAGCCCGGATACCGCCAGTTCCAGCCGCGCATGTGGGGGCTGCTCGAACGCGACCTCGCGCATCCGGCGCTTGTTCCCGTCCGGCAATGGTTCGACGCCAATGTCCCCGCCTCGAAGCGGGCGGAGGCCTGGTCGTGACGGCAAGGATCGAAAGCGCGATGGTGATGGCGGCGGGGATCGGCAAGCGGATGCGCCCGCTGACCGCGACGCGGCCCAAGCCGCTGGTGCGCGTGGCCGGCAAGGCGCTGATCGACCACAGCCTCGACCGGATCGAGGCGGCGGGGATCGGCCATGTCGTGGTCAACGTCCATTATCTCGCGGACGCGCTGGAAGCGCATCTGGCGGCGCAGAAGCGCCGCTTCACGATCGCGGTGTCCGACGAGCGGGCACAATTGCTCGAAACCGGCGGCGGGATGATGAAGGCGCTGCCCTTGCTCACCGGCGATCCGATCCTGATCGTCAACAGCGACAATATCTGGACCGACGGGCCGCAGGACAGCATCGCCAACCTCGCGCGCCACTGGGACGATGCGAAGATGGACGCGCTGCTGCTCGTGATCCGGCAGGCGAGCGCGACGGGGCATGGCGGCAAGGGCGATTTTCACATGGACCCGGCGGGCAAGCTGTCGCGCCGCAAGCCGGGGCGGATCGCGCCGTTCGTCTATACCGGCATCCAGCTGGTGTCGCGGCGTCTGCTCGTCGATGCGCCCGAGGGGCCGTTTTCGACCAACATATTGTGGGACCGCGCGATCGCGGCGGGGCGGCTCTATGGGCTGTCGCATATGGGGCAGTGGTTCGACGTCGGGACGCCGGCAAGCATCGCGCCGACCGAAGCCGCGCTGGGCGAGGTTTGACACGGATCGTCATCCCGGCGAAGGAAGCTGATGGCTGCGATTGATCAGCCCACCATCTTCTCGATCCCCGTTCACCGGGCGTTCGCCGACGCGCTCGCCGCCGGAATCATCGCGCGATATGCCGACGGCGCGCTCGGGCTTGCCGAGGGGCTGATCCTGTTGCCCAGCAACCGCGCGCGGAGCGCGGTGCAGGCCGCCTTCGTGCGCGCGGGCGGGCAGGGACTGCTCATGCCGCGGCTGGCGGTGATTGGCGATGCGGACCTTGACGAGTCGGTGGCGCTGGCGCTCGATGCCATCGACGACGAGCCGATGCCGCCCGCGATCGACGCGCTGCGGCGGCGCCTGCTGCTTGCCGAACTGATCGAGCGATATACGCCGCCGGGCGAGACGCCGATCGCGGGCGCCGCGGCGTTCCAGCTTGCCGACGGGCTGGCGCGGGTAATCGATCAGCTCCATTATGAAGAGGTCCGCGTCGGCGACCTGGTCGACCTCGACCTCGGCGCCTTTGCCGAACATTGGCAGGCGTCGCTCGGGCGGCTCAAGCTGCTCGTCGATCATTGGCCCGCGGTCCTGGCCAAGACCGGCAGCATCGACCGGGCCGAGCGGCGCAACCGGTTGCTGGGGCGCGTGACCGCGGCATGGCGCGCGGCGCCGCCGGCGCGGTTCGTCGTCGCGGCGGGCATCACGACCGCCGCGCCCGCGATCGCGCGGTTGCTGCGCACCGCGGCCGATCTGGAGCGCGGAATGGTCGTGCTGCCCGGCCTCGATCAGGCGATGGCGGCCGAGGAATGGGACGCGCTCGGGCCGACGCGGCCCGATCCCGAAAATCCGGCGCGGCCGCTGGAGACGCATCCGCAATATCATTTGAAGCTGTTGCTCGACCGCATGGGAGTCAGCCGCGACGCGGTGGTCGAATGGGACGCGACCTCCGGGTTTGACGGACCCGAGGCGCGCAGGCCCTTCGTCTCGCTGCTCTTCGCGCCCGCCGACTATAGCGCGCAGTGGCAGGCGGCGGGCGATTTATCGGCGGCGACCGAGGGGATTTCGGGGGCGGTGTTCGCCGACGACGGGCAGGAGGCGCAGGGGATCGCGCTGCTGCTGCGCGAGGCGATCGAGACGCCGGGGCGCACCGCGGCGCTGGTGACGCCCGACCGCGGCCTCGCCGAGCGCGTTGCGGCGGCGCTGGCGCGCTGGGGGATTTCGGTCGACGACAGCGCGGGCCAGCCCTTGTCGCGGACGCCGCCGGGGGCGTTGCTGCTGTTGCTGGCCAAGCTCGCGGCGGAGTTCGATCCGGTGGCGCTGGTGTCGCTGCTGGGGCATCCGCTGGTGCGGAGGGGCGAGGGACGGACGGTATGGCTCGATCAGCTGCGGCGGCTCGACCTGGTGCTGCGCGAGCCGGGGCTGCTGCCGGGATGGGACGGGGTGAGTGTGCGGATTGCATCGTCGCCCCCGCGCAGGCGGGGGCCGTTGGCGGCCTCGTCCGGCCATACAGGCGAAGACATCCAGCGGCCCCCGCCTGCGCGGGGGCGACGGATTGACACCGACACGCTGCAGGATTGGTGGGAATCGCTCGTGGAAGGCCTAGGCGTAGCACTCGCGCCCTTTGCCGCACCCGCCCCCCCCGCGACCTTGCTGGCGGCGCTGCAGCAGGCGGCCGAATGGCTCACCGGCGATGCGATGTGGGCGGGACCGGCGGGGCGGATGCTCGCCGAACTGTTCGATCAATGGGCGCTCGCGCGCGGCGATGGCCCGGCGCTGGTCGACCCCGCCGACTTTCCCGATATGCTTGGGCAATTGCTTGTGCAGGCAAGCGTGCGGCCGCCCTATGGCGGGCACCCGCGCCTGTTCATCTGGGGCTTGCTCGAAGCGCGATTGCAGCGCGCCGATCTGATGATTTTGGGCGGGCTCGACGAGGGGCGCTGGCCCGCGGCGACGCAGCCCGACCCGTGGCTCGCGCCGGGTATCCGTCGCCTGCTCGGCCTGCCCGCGCCCGAGCGGCAGCAGGGGATGGCGGCGCATGATTTCGCGAGCGCGCTCGCGGCGCGCGAGATCGTCGTCACGCGCGCCGAGCGGAGCGGCGGCGATCCGGCGGTGGCGTCGCGCTTCTGGTTGCGGCTCGCGGCGCTGGCCGGCGACCTGCCCGAACCGGCGCCGGGCGGGGTGGCGCTGACGCGGCTCGCGGCCGAACTCGATGTGCCGGTGGGCGGCACGCAGCCGGCAGCCCGGCCCGCGCCGCGGCCGCCGGGCGACGACCGCCCGCGCAAGATCAGCGTCACCGCGGTCGACCGGCTCGCGCGCGATCCTTTCGCTTATTATGCGAACCAGATGCTCGGCCTGTCGGCGCTCGATCCGCTGAGCGCCGCGCCTGATCCGCGCTGGCGCGGCACGCGCGTGCACCGGCTGTTCGAGGATTGGGTGCGCGGCGGCGCGACGCGCGAAGGGTTCGAGCGCGAGCTGGCGGCGCTGCGGGAGGATGCCGCGCTCGATGCGATTGCGCGCGCTTTCTGGCTGCCGCGGATCGAGCCGGCGCTGCGCTGGGCGGCGGCGCAAGTTTGGGACCGCGACGATCGCGCGCCGCTTGGGGTCGAGGTGAGGGGCGAGATCAGCGTCGGCGGCCTGACGCTGCACGGCAAGGCTGACCGGATCGACCGGGATGATCGGGGGCGGCTGGCGATCGTCGATTATAAATCGGGCGGCGCGCCGAGCGCGAAGGCGGCGTTCGACAAGCTGGACAACCAGCTCGGCCTGCTGGGGCTGATCGCGCGCGAGGGCGGGATGACAGACATCGCCGCGGCGCCGGTCGACGCGCTTGAATATTGGAGCCTGCGGCCCGACCGGCGCGCGGGCGGCGCGGGGAAGATTTCGAACACTTACGGGCCGCGCAGCGACCTTAAGACTGCCGAGATGGCGATCGACCATGCCGCCGATGCGCTGTCCGAGCTGGCGGCGCTCTACCTGTTCGGCGACGCGCCCTTCGTGCCGGGCGAGGTGGCGGGCTATGGCGAGTATGACCAGCTGATGCGGCGCGACGAATGGTTCGGGCGCGGGGAGGAGGGCGCTTGAGCAAGCCCGCCGGCCTCGCGACGCTCGACCCGCGGCAGGGCGCTGCCGCCGATCCCGAAAGCCATGTCTGGCTGGGTGCGTCGGCGGGGACGGGGAAGACGCAGGTGCTGTCGGCGCGCGTGCTGCGGCTGATGCTCGACGGGGTGTCGCCGGAAGCGATCCTCTGCATCACCTTCACCAAGGCGGGCGCGGCCGAGATGGCGCACCGCATCCACGAACGGCTCGCGGCGTGGGTGCGGATGGACGACGGCGATTTGCGGCTCGACCTCCGCGCGCTGGGGCTCGACTGGGACCGGCCGGGGCTGATGACGCGCGCGCGGTCGCTGTTCGCGACGGTGATCGACAGCCCGGGCGGCGCGATCCGGGTGCAGACGATCCATGCCTTTTGCCAGACATTGCTCGCGAGCTTCCCGCTCGAGGCGAAGCTGCTGCCGGGGTTTCGCGCGATCGAGGAGGATGAAGCGGGGGCGTTGCAACGGGCGGTGCTGAGCCGCCTGCTCGAAGAGGATGACGAGCGCGCCGCGCTGCGCGACGCGGCGGCGATGCTGTCGCGGCGGCTGGGGCAGGAGGCGGCTTTGTCCTTCCTGTCGAGCTGTGCCGCGGCGTTCGGCGGGCCGCGCGCCGCCCTGCCGCCATCGGCGCACGACCTGCGCGCGGCCTTCGACCTGCCGGGCGGCGATCCGGATGCGTGGATCGCGGGCGAGATCGCGGGCGGGGCGATCCGCGACGACGATATCAAGGCGGTCGCGACGAGCGGCGCGGCGTGGGGAACGAAGACGGGCGAAGCTTGCTCCGACGCGATGGTCGGCTGGCTGATCGCCGATGCGCCCGCACGCGCGGCGATGCTCGGTGATCTGCTCGGCCGCTTCCTCACCGGCAAGGGCGAATTGCGCGCCGACTTCGCGGGCGACAAGGGCAAGATGACCGGCTGCGTCGACGGCGCGGTGCGGATCGTCGAGGCGGTGCAGCGCCTGCTCGGCACCGCGACCGCGATGCGCGTCGCCGACGATCTCGCTGCAGCGTGGAAGCTCGGGAGCCGGTTTGCCGAAGCCTATGCGCTCGCCAAGCGCCAGCAGGGGCTCGCCGATTTCGACGATCTGATCACGCTCGCGGGGTCGCTGCTGCGCGTCAGCAGCTTCGGCGAATGGGTGCGCTTCAAGCTCGACCAGCGCACCGACCATATCCTCGTCGACGAGGCGCAGGATACGAACATGCGCCAGTGGGGCATTGTGCTGTCGCTCGCCGAGGAATTTTTCGCTGTGGCGCCAGGCGATGACGGGCGGATGCGCACGCTGTTCACGGTCGGCGACCGCAAGCAGGCAATTTTCGGCTTTCAGGGCACCGAGCCAAAGGCGTTCGCCACCGCGCGCGAGATGTTCCACATCCTCGGCGAACGCGCGGGCCAGGATTTCCGCAACGTCGATCTCGTCTCCAACTATCGCTCGACGCCTGCGGTGCTCGAGGTGGTCGATGCCTGGCTCGCAGCCGGGGGCACCGGCGCGATGGGGCTCGATGGCGCCGAGCCGCCGCACCGCCCCTTCCGGTCGGGGCATGCGGGGCAGGTCGAGTTGTGGCAGCCGCTGCCCGTGGGCAAGGCGCTCGATGCCGAGGCCGACGAGGGCGATGAAGGCGGCGACGGCGGCGATGGCGACGGCAGCGCGCCCGCCTCGGACCCCGCCTCGATGCGGCTGGCGAAGGCGATCGCGGGCGAGGTGCAGGACTGGATCGCGCACGGCAAGGACGGGCGGCCGGTCGCGCCCGGCGACATCATGATCCTTGTCCGGCGGCGGCGCGACCTTGCGGCGCGGATCGTCGCGCGGTTGCAGGCGCTGCACGTGCCCGTCGCGGGGGTCGACCGCTTCGCGCTGACCCAGCCGCTCGCGGTGCAGGACCTGATCGCGGCGATGCGCTTTGCAGTGCAGCCGCTCGACGATCTCAATCTGGCGTCGCTGCTCGTGTCGCCGCTGATCGGCTGGACGCAGGACGAACTGTATGCGCGCGGCCACAAACGCGGCCGCGCGGCGCTGTGGGAGCATCTGCGGGCGAGCGAGGGCGATGTGCCGCCAGCGACGATGGCGGCGCTGCGGCATCTGCTCGGCATGGCCGATTTCACGACGCCGTTCCGTTTCCTGGAAACGGTGCTGTCGGGGCCGATCGACGGGCGGCGCAAACTTTACGCGCGACTGGGGCGCGAGGCGCGCGATCCCATCGACGAGCTGCTGAATCAGGCGCTCGCCTTCGAGAGCCGCGAGACGGTGTCGCTGCTCGGCTTCCTGACGCAGGTGTCGGCGAGCGCGGCCGACATCAAGCGCCAGACCGAGGCGCGCAGCGACGTCGTACGCGTGATGACGGTGCACGGGTCGAAGGGGTTGCAGGCGCCGATCGTGATCCTGGCCGATGCGACCGACGATGCGGGAATCGGGCATCGTCCGTTCAGCGTCGATGTCGCCGCGTGGGAGAAACTGCCCGTGTTCGCGCTGCCCGCCGACGAACGGCACGGGGCGCTGGCCGACGCCCATGCGGCGGCGGCGCGCGCGGCAGAGGAGGAGCATTGGCGGCTTTTCTATGTCGCGATGACGCGCGCCGAGGAAATCCTGGTCGTGGCGGGGGTGACGAAGAAGGCCGACCGGACGATCCCCGAAGGCAGCTGGCACGCGGCGGTCGAATCGGTGCTGCCGGACATGGGCGCCGAATGGGAGGATGCCGGGCCGCTATGGGGCCGGCGCCGCGTCCACCGTGCCAATGCGGGCAAATGGGCGAGGAAGGAAAAGGCGGCGAAGGTGGCGGCCCCCGCGCTGGTGCTTCCCGAATGGGCGCATCGGCAAGCCCCCGAGGAAGCGCGCCCGCCGCGCCCGCTGGCGCCGTCGGCGCTCGGCGAGGACGATGTCGCGGTGCCGCCGCAGGGGACCGCGCGCGTGGCGGCGGTCGAGCGCGGCTTGCTGCTCCATGCGCTGTTCGAGCGGCTGCCGCCGGTGGCGGCGGGCAAGCGGCGCGAGGCGGCGCTGCGCTGGCTCGGCTTGCAGGCGCCGACGCTGGGTGATGCGGCGCGGTCGGCGATGGTCGGCGAAGTGCTCGCGATACTCGACGATCCCGCGCACGCGGCGCTTTTCGGCCCCGGCAGCCTGGCCGAGGTGCCGCTGTCGGCGGTGGTCGACGGCGCGGTGGTGGCGGGGATCGTCGACCGGCTGCGCGTCTCCGACGACGCGGTGACGGTGATCGATTACAAGACCGGGCGGCAGGTGCCCGAACACGTCGGGGCGGTGCAGCCGGCCTATCTGCGCCAGATGGCGGCCTATCGCGATGCGCTCAGCGTGATCTTTCCGGGCAAGCGGGTCGAGGCGGCATTGCTCTACACCGCCGCGCCGCGGCTGATCATGCTCGACGACGCGCTGCTCGACGCGCACAAGCCCGGCTTGCTGGCAACCAAGGCGAATTTGCCGGGTTCAGCCCTTGAGCCGGACGCGCCGACGTCTTAGCTTGGCGGCAACAGCGTTTCAGGAGTTCAGACTATGGGTACCAAGGCCATTACCGACGCCAGCTTTCAGGCCGACGTCATTGACAGCGACACGCCTGTGCTGGTCGATTTCTGGGCCGAATGGTGCGGCCCGTGCAAGATGATCGGTCCGTCGCTCGAGGAAATCGCCGACGAACTCGGCGAAAAGGTCGTGATCGCAAAGATCAACATCGACGAAAACCCCGACGCGCCGAGCAAATATGGCGTGCGCGGCATCCCGACGATGATCCTGTTCAAGAATGGCGAGATCGCCGACACCAAGGTCGGCGCGGCGCCGAAGAGCGCGCTCAAGGGCTGGCTCGAAAGCGCGCTTTAAGGGATGTGAACCCCGGCGAAAGCCGGGGCCCATTTCACCGCGCCACATGGGCCCCGGCTTTCGCCGGGGTTCACACAGGTCAACTCCGGTAATCGGCGTTGATGCTGATATAGCCGTGCGTCAGGTCGCAGGTCCACACGGTGGCGCGGCCGTCGCCAAGGCCCAAGTCGGCGCCGATGCGGATGTCCTGGCCCTTGAGATGCGCCGCGACGGGCGCTTCGTCATAGCCGTCGACGGGCAGGCCGTCCTTCGCCACCCAATGATCGCCGAAGCGGATCGCGAGCCGGTCGCGGTCGGCGGGTTCGCCCGCTTTCCCCACCGCCATGACGACGCGGCCCCAGTTCGCATCCTCGCCTGCGATTGCGGTCTTCACGAGCGGCGAGTTGGCGATGGCGAGCGCGACGCGCTTCGCGCTGGCGTCGCTGGTCGCGCCGGTGACCTGCACCTCGATGAACTTCGACGCGCCTTCGCCGTCGCGCACGACCTGATGCGCGAGGTCGAGGGCGACTTGGCGGATCGCCGCATACAGCGCGTCGGCGCCGGGGTCGTCGCGCGTGGTCAGCGGCGTATTGCCGGTCTGCCCGGTCGCGAACAGAAGCACCGTGTCGCTCGTCGAGGTGTCGCTGTCGACCGTAATGCTGTTGAAGCTGCCGCCCGTCGCTTCGGCCAACATGTCCTGCAGCAGCGCGGGCGCGACCGCGGCGTCGGTGAAGATATAGCCGAGCATCGTCGCCATATCGGGCGCGATCATGCCCGATCCCTTGACGATTCCCGCTACGTGGACGGTCGTGCCGCCGACGATCGCGCTCGCGGCCGAACCCTTGGCGAAGGTGTCGGTGGTGCAGATGGTTTCGGCGGCGGCTTCCCACGAGCAGGGCGCGGCGGTGAGGGCGGCTGCAACCCCGGCGCGGGCCTTGTCCTTGGGCAAGGGCACGCCGATGACGCCGGTCGAGCTGACAAAGACTTCGCTTGGCGCGCAGCCGAGATGGCCCGCGACCTGGCCCATGATCTGTTCGACCGCCTCGCGGCCGCGATAGCCGGTGAAGGCGTTGCTGTTGCCGGCGTTGACGATCAGCGCGCGGCCCTTGCCGCCCTTCACCTGTTCGCGGCCGAGCTCGACTTCGGACGAGCAGCAGACATTGCGCGTGAAGACGCCCGCGACGGTGGTGCCGGGCGCGAGCTCGACATAGGTGAGGTCGCAGCGGTCCCAATTCTTGTAGTGTGCGCGCGCGACGCGGCGCGTGACCCCGGCGATGTCGGGGAGCGCGGGGAAGGCAGCGGGGGCGAGCGGCGAGCGGGTGGTCATGGGGGGCGCATAATCGCTATCGGCCCAAAGCAAAACCCCTCCCTGCAAGGGAGGGGCAGCGAGACTTGCGAGCTTGCTCGCTCGTCGCAGCGGGGAGGGTTTCGCTACGCGACAGGCCCTCCCCCAACCCCTCCCGCAAGCGGGAGGGGGGATTGGCTTACGCCGGAATGCCGCTGATCGCCTTGATTTCCATGAAGTCCTTGAGGCCGAACAAACCGCCTTCGCGGCCGTTGCCCGACGCCTTGTAGCCGCCGAACGGTGCGCCGGGGCCGGGGCCCCAGCTGTTCACCGCGACCATGCCGGCGCGCAGCTTCGGTGCGACGTCGGCGGCCTTGGCCGGATCGCCCGAAATCACCGCCGACAGGCCATATTCGGTGTCGTTGGCGATATCGACCGCCTGGTCGAGATCATCATAGGCCATGACCGTCGCGACGGGGCCGAAGATTTCCTCGTTGGCGATGCGCATGTCGCGCGTCACGCCCGAGAAGACGGTCGGCTTGATATAATAGCCGCGATTGACGTTGCTGGGCAGGCCGGTGCCGCCGGTCTCCAGCGTCGCGCCTTCGTCGATCGCCGACTGAATCAGGCCCTGGATCTTGTCGTACTGCGCCTTGTTGACGACGGGGCCGAGATGGCCGCCTTCCTGCAGCGGGTCGCCGACTTGCGTTCCGTCGAACATCGCCTTGATGACGCCGACGGCTTCGGCTTCGCGGTCCTTGTGGACGAGGATGCGCGTCGGCGCGATGCAGCTCTGACCGGTGTTGACCAGGACGCCCTGCACGGTCGGGGGCAGCACCGTCTCCAGATCGGCGTCGGGCAGGACGATGTTCGGCGACTTGCCGCCGAGTTCCTGATGGACGCGCTTGACGGTGTCGGCGGCCGCCTTGGCGACGAGAATGCCGGCGCGGGTCGAACCGGTGAAGCTCACCATTTCGATGCCGGGGTGCGCGCTGATCGCGTTGCCGACGGTCGGGCCGTCACCCTGGACGAGGTTGAACACGCCAGGGGGGACGCCTGCGGCGTCGAGGATTTCGGCGAAGATCACCGCGTTGCCGGGGCATTCCTCCGACGGCTTCAGGATCATCGTGTTGCCGGCGGCGAGCGCGGGGGCGACCTTCAGCGCGATCTGGTTGAGCGGCCAGTTCCACGGCGTGATCATGCCGACGACGCCGATCGGCTCATAGACGACCTTGTTGGCGCCATGCTGTTCGGCGAACTGGAAATCCTTGAGCGCGGCGATCGTGCCGACGAAGCCGCCGATGCCCGCGCCGACCTGCGCGGTGCCCGCGAAGCTGACCGGCGCGCCCATTTCGCTGGCCATCGACTTCGCGAGGTCGGCGCCGCGCTTCTTATATTCCTCGACGATGCGGTTCAGCAGGTCGAGGCGTTCTTCGCGGGTGGTCTGCGAGAAGGTCTTGAACGCTTCCTTGGCGGCGGCGACCGCGGCATCGACGTCGGCGGCGGTGCCGAGCACGACGGTCGAGGCCGCTTCTTCGGTCGCGGGATTGATGACATCGTGGAGTTTGCCGCCCTGGCTGTCGACCCATTTGCCGCCGATGTAATGCTGCTTCAGGTGCGTTTCGGTGTCGCTCATCGTTCTTCTCCCATCGGCGTCTAGAATACGTCTCTCATTGCTACCTAATGATGGCAGCGAATGAATCAAGCGACACTCCCTCTTTTCGTCGGATGACGACAGCGAGAGGGCGATATCGGTTCAGCGCTTTTCGGCAGAAAGGCGTGACATCAGGATGGCGGCGCGGGTCGCCTGACGACTGATGCTCGGGATATCGACCGCCTCGCCGGGCGCATGGTCGCCGGTGCTGTACGGCCCGAGGCCCGCGAGGCCGTCGACGTCGGCGGCGACGAAGCTGATGTCGCCCGCGCCGCGTTTCAGCGGGTCGAGCGGCGCCATCTCGGCGAGGCCGAGGTCGCGGTTCACGCCGTTGAGCTTGGCGAGGAGCGCGCGGTTGCCGTCGGTCGGGGCCATCGAAGGATAGCCGCCGGGATCGAAGGCGATCGTCGCGCTGGTGCCGGGGGCATGCTCGGCGACGATCGCGGTCATCTTGGCCTTCACCCGCTCGATCTGCTCGGGCGAGAGCGCGCGGAGGTCGCCGCGGGCGATCGCGATCGGCGCGATGATGTTCGTCTTGCCATTCGCGGTCGCGCGGATGCCGCCCGCATCAAGCTCGGCCTGCTGTCCGCCCGCGATCAGCCCGACGTTGAAGGTCAGATTGGGTTCGGGCAGTTCGGTGCGGAACCGGTAAAGGATGCGCGCGAGTTCGTAGATCGCACCGTCACCGGCCGCGGCACTGAAAATCCCCGAACTGTGCGCGCTTCTGCCCGTCGCGGTGACGGTCCAGCTGTCCGACGAGCGCCGCGCGACCGATCCCATGTCGGCACCGCCGTCGCGCACCAAGCCCTCGAAATCGAGCGCGACGTCGCTGCGCTTGCCCGCTGCGATCAGATCGGCGCGCGCCTTCTCGATCGGGCTCCCCGAATCCTCCTCGTCGCCGGTCATATGGATTTCGATATTGGCGTTCTTCAGCGTGCCCGCCGCCTGCATCGCGCGCAGCGCCGCGACGATCACGACCATGCCGCCCTTGTCGTCACCCGCGCCGGGGCCTTCGCCCCATTCACCGCGCTCGCCCTTGCGGACGAATGTCTGGAACGGCGAGTCGGGTTCGAACACCGTGTCGAGATGCGCGATCAGCAGCAGGCGCTTGGCGCCGGGCTTGCCGGTGTGCGTTGCGATCAGGTGGCCGGCGCGGCCCGTGTCGCGCATCGGCTTCCACTCGACCTTGAAACCCAGCGCTTCGAGCTCGGCGCGCATCATCGCCCCGACCTTCTCGACGCCTTCGAGGTTCAGCGAGCCGCTGTTCTGGTTCACGAGCTTTTCGAGCAGCGCAAGGCTGCGGTCGAGCTCCGCCTCGACCGTTCTCGCCATCCTGGCTTCCGCCGGGCTGAGTTTCGCCGCCGCCGCAGGCGCGAGGGCGAGTTGAAGGGCGATCAGGGCGGCAAAAGGCAGCGATTTCATGGGGGACTCCTCCGGATGTCCCCTTGTGGCGCGGTCGGCCTGTTGCCGCAAGCCGTCAGCCGGGGCGCACCATGAAGATGTCGCCGCCGATACCGACGATGAACAGATTGCCCGCGCTGTCTTCGCCGAACGATGCGATCGAGTTCAGCGTTCCGGCGTCGGGGGCGAAATCCTCGTTGCGCCGCGCGAGACGCGACGATGGCTGTGTCTGGCCGGCGACGAAGCTAGAGAAAGGGATCGACCAGATATTGCCGCTGACGAAGTCGGCGAAGACATATTGGCCGACGAGCGAGGTCACCGGGCCGCGGTAGACGTAGCCGCCGGTGATCGAATTGCCCTGCCGCGGCCCGCTGCCATGGCCATATTCGACGACCGGATCGGTGAGGCCGCCGGGCGCGGTTCCGGTGTAGGGCTGGGTGCCTTCCTTGAAACGCCAGCCGAAGTTGAGGCCGGGCTGGGTCGTGGTGACGATATCGACCTCCTCGACCGCACCCTGGCCGACGTCACCGATCACCAGCGTCGAGCCGCTGAACGAGGCGCGAAACGGATTGCGGAGGCCATAGGCATAGACATAGGGATCGCCGCCGCCCGACAGGAACGGGTTGCCCGGCGCGGGCGCATAGCTGCTGCCGTTCGCTCCGACGGTCAGGCGCAGGATCTTGCCGAGACGGACATTGGTGTTCTGCGCGTTGTTGCCGGGGTCGCCGCCACCGCCGCCGTCGCCGACGCCGACATAGACGAGCCCGTCGGGACCGAAGCCGATCCAGCCGCCATTGTGATTGTCGGCGCCGGGATGCGGCACGCTCAGCACCGTGTCGTAGACGGTCGAGCTGTTCGGCTGGCCGAGCGTGTAGCGGCGGACCTGGACATCGCCATTCGCGGCGGTTGCAACCGCGAGCAGCCGCTGCGACGTCGCATGGTCGGGATAGGCGGCGAGGCCGAGCAGCCCACGCTCGCCGCTCGTCGAAATGTCGGTGATGTCGAGCACGCGCGTGCGGCTGCCGTTCGCGGGGTCGAAACGATAGACGTCGCCGCCCTTCTCGACGACATAGACATTGGTGCTGCCGGGGATCGGCGCGACATAGAGCGGCTGGCTGAAGCCGGTGCCGACGCGCACGACCGCTATGCCCTCGCGGCTGTTGGTGACCGTGATGTTCACCGGCTGGGTGGCGCTGGCGCTGCCGTCGCTGACGCGGAGCGTTACCGCATAGACATTGTCGCCATTGGCATCCCCGGGCAGGTCATAGTCGGGCGCGGCGGTAAAACGCAGCGCGCCCGCCGAGGTGATCGAAAAGAGCCCGGCGTCGGCGCCGCCGTCGATCGAAAAGGTCAGCGTGCCGCCATCGGGATCGCTCGCCGTCGCCTGATAGGCGGCGGTCGTGTTTTCGGCGATGCTGGCGGTCTGCGCCGAGGTGAAGCTGGGCGGGGAATTATTCGCGGGGGGCGGATTGCCGCCGCCACCGCCGCCACCGCCGCAGGAGGCGAGCATGAGGGGGAGCAGGGCACAGGAGACGCGTAACAACCGCATGCGGTGCCACCTTTCGCAAATCCCCCACCGCCAACCTGCCATCGGCGGCGAAGGCGCGCAAGCCGGTCGTCACCGGCGCGTTAACCGCATCTGCCGGTCGGCGCCCTCGACCCCTCCACGTGGCGCCGCGACGGGCAGTGGGTGTCAAGAGTTCTTGACAGGGTGTATCCGGCGCTGTAAAGAGTGTTTGACAGGTTGCGAGGTGGGCATTGGAAAACAGGGTGCGCGATTGCCGCGAGCGGGCGGGGTGGAGCCAAGGCGAGCTGGCGCGCCGGCTCGGCGTGTCGCGCCAGACGATCAACGCGGTCGAGACCGACAAATATGATCCGAGCCTGCCGCTCGCGCTGCGCCTGGCGCGGCTGTTCGGGCTGGAGGTCCGCGAGCTGTTTATCGACCATTGGTTGCCGGAGGACGAAGGATGAAGGCGATGACGCAGGACGACGCGCAGAAGTGGAAGAAGACGGCCGTGAAGCTGATTGCTGGCGCGATCGTCGGTGGTGGGGTGTCAGCGGCGGCGCTCGGGATCGCGGGGACGTCGCTGCTCGACGCCATGGGGCCGTCGCGCGTTGCGCTCGCGGCCGTCGGCCTTGTCTATGCGATGATGGCGATGCTGGTCGGCTTCGGGCTCGCGATGCCGCGTGCCGGCGCGCAATTGCTCAATGTCGGCGATGCGGATGAATTGCGCGAGGAGCGGGCGGGCATGATGACCTCGGTCATCACGACGGGCACGATGGGGCTGGTCCTGCTGTTGCTCGCGGTTGCGCGGGCACCGGGCTTCGAAGCCGGCCTCGTATCGGCGCACGCCGCGATGACGGCGCTGGTGGTCGCGGTCGCCGGCGGCATCGTCGCCAGCTGGGCGTGGCGCAACCGGTATGACGAGCTCAACCGCCAGCTCGGCCTCGAAGGCTGTTTCTGGGCCTTTTGCCTTAGCTGGGTGCTGCTCAGCCTATGGGCGGCCGCAGACTTTCTGGGGTTCGGGCTCGCACTGACCGCGATCGATGTCGTGACCACGCTGTCCGCGATGATGTTGCTCGGGTCGTTCATCGCGATCGGCCGACGCGGCATGATGAGCCGCTAGGCAAAAGAAAAGGCGTCCGATCCCCCCAGACCGGACGCCCCCCCTTGTAGCGCCGAGTGATCTCAGGCGCTGTAGTACATGTCGAATTCGACCGGGCTCGGGGTCTGTTCGAAGTTGTGAACTTCGGCCCACTTGAGCTCGACATAGGCTTCGATCTGGTCCTTCGAGAAGACGTCGCCCTTGAGCAGGAAGTCGTGGTCGGCCATCAGGCTGTCGAGCGCTTCGCGAAGCGAGCCGCAGACGGTCGGGACTTCGGCCAGTTCCTCGGGCGGCAGATCGTACAGATTCTTGTCCATCGCGTCGCCGGGGTGGATCTTGTTCTGGATGCCGTCGAGGCCCGCCATCAGCAGCGCCGAATAGCAGAGATAGGGGTTGGCCATCGCGTCGGGGAAGCGGAACTCGACGCGCTTCGCCTTGGCGCCCGCACCGTAAGGGATGCGGCACGAGGCCGAACGGTTGCGCGACGAATAAGCGAGCAGCACGGGCGCTTCGAAGCCCGGGACGAGGCGCTTGTAGCTGTTCGTCGTCGGGTTGGTGAAGGCGTTGAGCGCCTTGGCATGCTTGATGACGCCGCCGATGAAATAGAGGCACATGTCGCTGAGGCCGGCATAGCCGTTGCCCGCGAAGAGCGGCTTGCCCTTTTCCCAGATCGAGATGTGCGTGTGCATGCCCGAGCCGTTGTCCTGGCGGATCGGTTTCGGCATGAAGGTCGCGGTCTTGCCATAGGCATGCGCGACCTGGTGCACGACATATTTGTAGATCTGCATGCGGTCGGCGGTTTCGGTCAGCGTGCCGAAGGTCAGGCCAAGCTCGTGCTGCGCGGCGGCGACTTCATGGTGATGCTTGTCGCAGGGCAGGCCCATTTCGAGCATGGTCGATACCATTTCGGCGCGGATGTCGACGGCGCTGTCGACCGGCGCGACGGGGAAGTAACCGCCCTTGGCGCGCGGACGGTGGCCGAGGTTGCCGCCTTCATACGCGCGGCCGGTGTTGGTCGGCAGCTCGATATCGTCGATCTCGAAGCCCGACTTGTTATAGCCGGTTTCGAAGCGGACATCGTCGAACATGAAGAATTCGGCTTCGGGGCCGACATAGACGGTGTCGCCGATACCGGTCGAGGTGACATAGGCCTCGGCGCGCTTCGCGGTCGTGCGCGGGTCGCGGGCATAGCCCTCGCCGGTGGCGGGTTCGACGATGTCGCAGAAGATGACGAGCATCGGCGTCGCCGAGAAGGGATCGTCATAGACGGCGTCGAGGTCGGGCTTCAGGATCATGTCCGACTCGTTGATCGCCTTCCAGCCCTCGATCGACGAGCCGTCGAACATCAGGCCGTCCTCGAGCGCGTCCTCGTCGATCACGCCGGCGCACATGGTCAGGTGCTGCCACTTGCCCTTGGGGTCGGTGAAGCGCAGGTCGACCCACTCGATGTCGTTGTCCTTGATCCGCGCGATGATTTCCTTGGGCTTGGTCGCCATGGTCTGAACTTCCTTCTTGCGATGATGACCGGCTTGGCCGGGTCTTGTTGAACAGAATCGGGGAGCGGGAGGCGCCTAGAGCGCGTCCTCGTTGCGTTCGCCGGTGCGGATGCGGAGCGCGGTCTCGACCGGGATCACGAAAATCTTGCCATCGCCGATGCGGCCGGTCTGGGCAGCCGCGGCGATCGCCTCGACGACGCGCTCGGCGAGCCCGTCCTCGACGATCACTTCCAGCTTCACCTTGGGCAGGAAGTCGACGACATATTCGGCGCCGCGATACAGTTCGGTGTGGCCCTTTTGCCGTCCGAAGCCCTTGGCCTCGGTCACGGTGATGCCGCTGACGCCGACTTCGTGGAGCGCCTCCTTCACTTCGTCGAGCTTGAACGGCTTGATGATCGCCTCAATCTTCTTCACGCGTCTTGTCCCCCACTGGGTATGTGTCGGCCTGCAGCCAAAGCCGGATCAGGGCCCGCCTGGTCCGGTTCGCTCCCCATCCGGTTCGCACCTTGAGTCGCTGAGGCCCCATCATCTTGCACCAATCAAAAGCCGTGCCAATCGGCGAATCGCAAGCTTTCGGTAAGAATTTTGAAAGCAAATTGCGCCGCTGCCCAAGCGGCGGGCATTGATGCGGACTCGATGCCTAAAAAAACGGCAGATGTGGTCGGGGCGGCGATATTGGTTTCACGCGAAGACGCGAAGAGGTCGCGCGGTTGCCACGGGCGTGCCTCGCCGCAGGCGATCGAAAGGCGCGTCGCGCGATGAGCGGCCAACCCTCGCCGCGGCGCGCTCCCCTCTTCGCGCCTTCGCGTCTTCGCGTGAGATAATTCTATTCCGCCCTATCTCCCCATCGGCGCCGCGCTGTCGGCCAGATTTGCCTTCGTCCAGTTCGACCGGTCGATGACATAGGCGCGGATCGCCTCGGCATCGGCGGGGGTCAGCACGCGCGCGAAGCTGACCATGCCGCGGTCCTTGAGCGCGCCGCCCAGGATCACCGATTTCCACGCATCGGCATTGGTCAGCGTGGCCGAAACGCGGAGGTCGGGGGTGAAGCCGTTGCCGATCGCGCTGTCGCCGTGGCAGACTTGGCAATAGCGCCCGTAATGCGCCTTGCCCGCCGCGACCTGCTGAGGGGTTCCGAACTGCGGCGGCGGGTTCCACGCGAGCGCGGTCGTCGCGGGCGGGGCGGGGAGCTTCACCGTGCCGCCGATCTTGAGCACGACGAGGCGCGGCAGGTTGGGCACCTTGCGCGTCACCCCGCCCGCAACCCCGGCAACGAGCGGGAAGGCGCCGCCCTTGCCGGTCTGGAACGCCACATATTGCACTCCGCCGACGCGGAAGGTCGACGGCGCGCTGACGATCCCCGACTGCATGTCGAGGTCAAGGAGCTGCTTGCCGGTGTCGGCGGCATAGGCGCGAAAGCGGCCGGTGCTGGTCCCCTGAAAGACGAGATTGCCCGCGGTGGTCATCGTGCCGCCGTTCCATGCGGCGGGATAGTCGACGCCCCACGCGACCTTGCCGGTGCGCGGATCGAAGGCGACGAGCCGCCCGGTGGTCGCGGCGACCGCGGCCTTGAAGGCCGCCTTGTCGTCGGGCAGCATCGTCTTGTTGAGAGAGGCGCCGATGTTGAAGCCGAGCACCTTGCGCTTGTCGAGTTCGTCCATGTCGGCGAGATAGCCCTGCGGGATCTGCTGCGCCGGAATATAGACGAGCCCCGTGACGGGATTGTAGCTCATCGGGTGCCAGTTATGCGCGCCGAGCGCGCCGGGCACGGCAATGAAGGGCTTGCCGGTCTTGTAGAAACGCGCGTCGGGATTTTCCATCGGGCGGCCGGTCGCCATGTCGTAGCCCGTCGCCCAGTTGATCCCGTCGACGAAGGGCTTGGCGCCCAACAGCTTGCCATTGGTGCGGTCGATGGTGAAGAAGAAGCCGTTCTTCGGGGCGTGGTACAGCACCTTGGTCGGCTTGCCGTTCACCGCCTGCTCGGCGAGGATGATCGGCTGGGTCGCGGTATAGTCCCAGGTCTCGCCGGGTGTCTCCTGATAGTGCCACTTGTACTTGCCCGTCGTGGCGTCGAGCGCGACGACCGAGGAGAGGAACCAGTTGTCGCCCTCGCCGTTCGAGCGCGTGCCGTGGTTCCAGGGATTGCCGTTGCCGACGCCGAGGTAGATCTGGTCGAGATCCTTGTCGTAGACGATCGCGTCCCACACGGTGCCGCCGCCGCCCGAGGTCTGCCATTCGCCTTTATCGGACCAGGTGGCGTTGGCTTTCGAGGCGAAGATGTCGTCGCTGACCGCGCCGTCCTTTTCCTTCTTAGGATTGGGTGCGGTGTAGAAACGCCAGCGCTCCTTGCCGGTGTCGGCGTCATAAGCGGTGACATAGCCGCGCACCCCGAATTCGGCGCCGCCATTGCCGATCAGCACCATATCCTTCACGACGCGCGGGGCGCCGGTGATCGTGTAAGGTTTCGACGTGTCGAAGGTCTGCGTCGACCACAGCTCCTTGCCGCTCTTTTTATCGAGCGCGATCAGGCGGCCGTCGAGCGTCGCGAAGATGACCTTGTCGCCCCACACGGCGACGCCGCGGTTGACGACGTCGCAGCACGCGCTGACCGCGCGTTCGCCGGGAACCTTGGGGTCGAACTTCCACAAGGATTTGCCGGTCGCGGCGTCCCAGGCGCTGACCTTCGACCAGGCATGGGTCACATACATCACGCCGTCGACGACAACGGGCGTGGCTTCCTGTCCGCGGGCGTCTTCGAGGTCAGCGTACCAGGCGAGGCCGAGCTGACCGACATTCTTGTCGTTGATGTCGGTGAGCGGGCTGAAGCGCTGTTCGTCGTAGCTGTAGCCGATGCCGGCCCAGTCGTCGCCGTTGCCCCCGGTCTTGAGCAGGGCCTCGCTGGCCTTTTCGGCGTCGTCGAGCTGGCCGCCCGAGAGGCTGTCGTTCTTCGATGCGTTGCATGCCGATAATGCCAGTAGCGCGCTGCCGATCAGCGCGGCCGGAAACATCCGTTTCGCCATCCCATTCTCTCCCCACGCCTATGCTTGACGTTAACGTCAAGACTGCGCTGGAAGTATCGGACGCGCAAGCGGGAAAATGGGGGGCGGGGGAGGGGGCTTTGCGCCCTATTCGTCACCCCGGACCCTTCGACGCGCTCAGGACAGGCTTGATCCGGGGGCCACGAAGGCAAACGCTGCACTGAAAGTCATGGATCCCGGATCAAGTCCGGGATGACGATATTCAAAGGGCGCCGGTCAGTTCCAGGGCGGCGCGTTCAGGCCCTTGGGGCTGGCGGTGAAAATCTCGCAGCCGGTCTCGGTGATGCCGATGCTGTGCTCGAACTGCGCCGACAGCGAACGGTCGCGGGTCACCGCGGTCCAGCCGTCGGGCAGCATCTTCACCGCATATTTGCCGGTGTTGATCATCGGTTCGATCGTGAAGAACATGCCGGGGCGCAGTTCGGGGCCGGTGCCGGGGCGGCCGGCGTGGACGACCTCGGGCGCGTCGTGGAACATCTGGCCGAGCCCGTGGCCGCAGAAATCGCGGACCACCGAATAGCGATGCTTCTCGGCATGGCTCTGGATCGCGTGCGCGACGTCGCCCATGCGGTTGCCGGGCTTCGCCTGCTCGATGCCGAGCATCAGGCATTCATACGTGACATCGACGAGGCGCTTCGCCTTGATCGGCACATCGCCGACCAGATACATGCGGCTGGTGTCGCCGTGCCACCCGTCGATGATCGTGGTGACGTCGATGTTGACGATGTCGCCGTCGCGCAGCGGCTTGTCATCGGGGATGCCGTGGCAGACGACATGGTTGATGCTGGTGCAGCAGCTGTGCGTGAAGCCGCGGTAACCAAGCGTCGCGGGAATGCCGCCGCCGTCGAGCATCATCGTGCGGACAAGGTCGTCGATCGCGCCGGTGGTCACGCCGGGCTGGACAAAGGGAACGAGCGCGTCGAGGATCTCGGCCGACAGCCGCCCCGCCTTGCGCATCCCGGCAAAGCCCGCCTCGTCATGCAGCTTGATCGTGCCGTCGCGAACGCGGGCGGGCGCCGATGCGTCGTCGGCGGTTATGGAGACATAGTCGTACATGGTTTCCATATAGGGGAGAGGGCCTCAAAAAGCGAGACGGTCCCGAAACCAATCAGCCAAGGCTGCCTCAGAGAGTGTGCCGGCAGCGAGTGCCAGCATCGCGTCGATGGCATCTTGCGCCTCGAAACGGAGGTTGTGTCCGTTGATCGCGAGGAAAAGTCGGGCAAGAACCCATGCTGTTCGCTTATTGCCATCGCCAAAAGGATGGTTTCGGGCGATACCGAAAGCGAAGGCTGCAGCCAGTTTCGCCGGATCGTCTTCGCCATAAGCCCATTGGTTGACGGGCCTTGCCAACGCCGATTCTAGCATGCCGGGATCGCGGACCCCGGCTATGCCGCCATGTTCAGCTAGTTGCCGGTCGTGAACGGCCAGCGCAACATCGATGCCGAGCCATCGCGGCTCGGCCCTCGCGTCGTCGGTCACTTGGCAAGAACGCGGAGAATATCGCGATCTTCTCGCATGATCGCTTCGGCCGCGGCCATTTTCTCTTCGAAGTCCGGGTCAGCCGCCGTCAGGCGAATTCCATCGGGCGCTTCGGTCGCATAGAGCGTGTCGCCCAACGACACACGTAGCCGCGCCAAAAGCTCCTTAGGCAGGATGACGGCGGCGCTGTTGCCGACTTTAGTGATCTTGAGCGGCGTGTTCATACGATTGTTATAACGCCGCCGCTCAAGAATTTCAACCGGGCTTACTCCGCCGCCTTCTTCGCCTTGTCGGCCTTCGCCTTGCCCTTGGCGGCCTTGGGCGCGGCGGGGGTGATTTCGAAGGTCAGCGGGTTGCCGACATGGGCGTCCTCGCCGGTCTTCATCTTCACCTTGACCTCGCCGCCATGCACCAGCTTGCCGAAGAGCAATTCCTCGGCGAGCGGCTGCTTGATCTTTTCCTGGATCAGGCGGCCCATCGGACGCGCGCCATAGAGCTTGTCATAGCCCTTGCCGGTCAGCCATTCGCGCGCCGCATCGTCGAGCTGGATATGGACGTTGCGGTCGGCGAGCTGCAGTTCGAGCTCGAGGATGAACTTGTCGACGACGCGCGCGACAACCTCGGGCGGCAGATAGCCGAAGGGCACGATGGCATCGAGGCGGTTGCGGAATTCGGGGGTGAACATGCGCTTCACCGCCTCTTCCTGCACATCCTCGCGCGTCAACTGGCCGAAACCGATCGACTCGCGCGCCATGTCGCTGGCGCCCGCATTGGTCGTCATGATCAGGATGACGTTGCGGAAGTCGACGGTCTTGCCGTGATGGTCGGTCAGGCGGCCGTTGTCCATCACCTGCAACAGGATGTTGAACAGGTCGGGATGCGCCTTCTCGATCTCGTCGAGCAGCAGCACGCAGTGCGGGTTCTGATCGATCGCATCGGTGAGCAGGCCGCCCTGATCGTAACCGACATAGCCCGGGGGCGCGCCGATCAGGCGGCTGACCGAATGGCGCTCCATATATTCGGACATGTCGAAACGCTGAAGCGGGATGCCCATGATCGACGCGAGCTGCTTGGCGACCTCGGTCTTGCCGACGCCGGTCGGGCCGCTGAACAGATAGTTGCCGATCGGCTTTTCGGGATCGCGCAGGCCCGCACGGCTGAGCTTGATCGCCGACGACAGCACCTCGATCGCGGTGTTCTGGCCGAACACGACGCGCTTGAGGTCGGTTTCGAGGCTGGCGAGCGTCGCCTTGTCGTCGGTCGACACCGACTTGGGGGGGATGCGCGCCATCGTCGCGATGACGGCCTCGATCTCCCTGGCGGTGATCGTCTTCTTGCGCTTCGACGGGGCGACCAGCATCTGCATCGCGCCGACTTCGTCGATCACGTCGATCGCCTTGTCGGGCAATTTGCGGTCGTTGATGTAACGCGCCGACAGGTCGACCGCGGCGTTGATCGCATCCTGCGTATAGCGCACCTGGTGATGCGCCTCGAATGCGCTGCGCAGGCCCGCCAGGATCTTCTTGGTATCCTCGAGCGTCGGCTCGATCACGTCGATCTTCTGGAACCGGCGGAGCAGCGCGCGGTCCTTCTCGAAGTGATTGCGGAACTCCTTGTAGGTCGTCGAACCGATGCAGCGGATCACGCCGCCCGACAGCGCGGGCTTGAGCAGGTTCGACGCATCCATCGCGCCGCCCGATGTGGCGCCGGCGCCGATCACCGTGTGGATCTCGTCGATGAACAGGATCGCGTGCGGCAGGCCTTCGAGCTCGGTCACGACTTGTTTCAGCCGCTCCTCGAAATCGCCGCGGTAGCGGGTTCCGGCGAGCAGGGCGCCCATGTCGAGCGAATAGATGACCGCGGGCAGCAGCACCTCGGGTACGTCGCCCTCGATGATCTTACGCGCCAGGCCCTCGGCGATCGCGGTCTTGCCGACGCCGGGATCGCCGACATAGAGCGGGTTGTTCTTGCTGCGGCGGCAGAGGATCTGGATCGTGCGATCGACTTCGGCGGTGCGGCCGATCAGCGGATCGACCTTGCCACCCTTCGCCTTTTCATTGAGGTTGACGGTGAACTGGTCGAGCGCGGTTTCCTTCTTGGACTTGCCCTCGCTCTTGTCCTTCGTCTCTTCCTTCTCCTCGGGCTCGGCCTGCGGCGAGGGCTTGCCGCCCTTGCCGACGCCGTGGCTCAAATAGGAGACCGCATCGAGGCGGGTCAGATCCTGCTGCTGCAGGAAATAGACCGCATAGCTCTCGCGTTCGGAGAAGAGCGCGACGAGGACGTTGGCGCCCGTCACCTCATCCTTGCCCGACGACTGGACGTGCAGGATGGCGCGCTGGACGACGCGCTGGAAGCCCGACGTGGGCGACGGGTCGCTGTGCCCCTCGACCTTCAGGCTGTCGAGTTCGGTGTCGAGATAGTGGACGACCGCCGATTGCAGGTCGTCGAGTGCAACGCCGCAAGCGCGCATCACTTCGGCAGCATGATCGTCATCGATCAGCGCATACAGCAGATGCTCGAGCGTCGCATATTCGTGGTGGCGCTCCGACGCGGCCTTCAGCGCGTTGTGTAATGTCTTTTCGAGGCTTTCCGAAAAGGACGGCATGGTCTTCATCTCCTTGCGGGGACCAGGCCGGGGAGAGCGGCCCCCTTAGGAACATAAGGTGGCGATGCCGCCGCCCCACCGCAAGGGAAAAGCGGAGGCCCGTGTGAAATTGCTCTGACAGTGTTGCTTTATGGTTAACGGGAGGTTGCGGTTCTGGGGGTAGGGGCTGCGTTGGGTGAGGAAAGGACCTCCGCGTATCCGTCATCCCGGCGAAGGCCGGGATCACACCCTCCAGGATTTGCCCACCAGCGAGATCCCGACCTTCGCCGGGATGATGAGAAAAAAATCCTTCTTGTGCCGCAGGCATGGAGAGCTGGCAGTGCGAAGCGCTGACGGCGGGCGGTGGCATCGCTGTCGCCGCCCCTACACCATCGCTTTGCGACGGTTTCCCTTCCCATGGCTGCGCCACCGGGAGGATGGAAATATCCACTGCCGGTGTATCTCTGCCCTCCGGCCTAACGCGGCCGCTGCATGATCCAGCTGAACGCCATGGCGTTGAAGACGGTGTAGAGGCCGTAGAGCAGCAACGCGGTGAACCAGTTGCGCGTCGCGATCGCCATCGCGCCGACCAGCAGCAGGAATTCGAAGATATAGGTGATGTTCGGCCCGACCTTGTCGGCGAGCGGCTTCACCATCTGCTGGATCAGCGGATCGTCGCTTTCCATGAAAGCGCGGTGCATCGCGAAATTACCGATGCCGGCGCAGAAAATGGCGACGATCGCGATCAACATAGGTTTGCAGATGGGGCAGGCGGGGTGGAAATGCCAGCCTCTTTCAGGCTATGACCGTCCCGGATGCGGCGCCGCGCGCCCGCGCCGATCGAACGAACCCGATCCGCCGAAGAAGGACCTTCGATGACCGCTCTCCCCCGCTTCGCGGCCCTTGGCCTGGTTGCGCTTGCCGCGCAGTCGGCGCTGGCGCAGGAGCCCGTCGATCCGTTGCAGCCGAACCCGGCGCTCGTCGATCCGGTGTTGATGGCCCCGCTTCCCGTCGCGCTGATGGACCCCGACCCGCCGCTGCCCGACGCCGTGCGCGCGATGATCGAGGCCGCCTTTGCCGGCGGCGACGATGCCGATGTCGAGGCGGTGATCCGGCTTTCGCGGACGACCAATCCGCGCAGCCTCAGCGAAATCGATGCGCTGCTCGCTTATTATCGGAGCGCGAACCCTCCGGCGCTGCCGCCCGACCCCGTGGCCGAGATGCTGGCGGCGGCGATCGCGAGCGGCAAGGATGCCGATGTCGAGGCGGTCGGGGCGCTGGCGAAGGCGACCGACCCCGAACAGGCGGCCGAGATCGACGCGCGGCTCGCCGCGTACCGCGCCGAACGCCAGCGGCTGAAGGCCGAGGCGGCCGAGGCGGCGCGCATCAAGCTGGCGAAGGCGAAGATCTGGGAAAACTGGAAGGGCGAGGGGCAGATCGGTGCGACGCTGAGCACCGGCAACGCGCGCTCGAAGGGCCTGAGCGCGGGGCTCGCGGCGGCGCGGAACGGGCTCGACTGGAATTACAAGGTCCGCGCGCAGGCGGATTACCAGCGCACCAATGGCCGGACCTCGGTCGAGCGGTTCGTCGCCGAGGGCGAGCCGCAGTACAAGGTCAGCGACCGCGGCTTTGCCTATGGCCTCGTGCGCTGGGAGCAGGACCGCATCCTCGGCTATGACGCGCGCTGGAACCTGTCGGGCGGGCTGGGGTACAAGGTCGTCGACGCCAAGAATGTCTCGCTGAGCCTGAAGGGCGGGCCAAGCTGGCGTGCGACCGATTTTATCAGCGGGCGCGAGGAAAGCGAACTCACCGCGCTCGCCGGGCTCGACTTCGGCTGGCAATTGTCGCCGACGTTGCGGCTGACGCAGGTCGCCTCGACCATCGTCGGCGAACGCAACACCTCGACCAGCTCGCTGACCGCGCTCAGCGCCAAGCTGACCGGCGCGCTGTCGGCGCGCATCGCCTATTCGGCCGAGATCGACACCAACCCGCCGGCGGGGATCGAAAAGGTCGATACGCTGACGCGCTTCACGCTGGTTTACGGGTTTTAGCTGCCGTCGAAGGCGTCGGCGCCGCCGATCTCTTCGCCATCCGCGAGCAAGCCTGCGCCCGGGACATGATTGAATTCGATGCGGATGCCGTCGGGGTCTTCGAAGAGGATGGAATAATAGCCGGGCGCCCATGGCTCTTCCTGCGGGCCGTGGACGATATGGATGTCGGTGCGGCCCTTCAGAAAATCGTGGATCGCATCGACAGCGGCGCGGTCGCGCATGCGGAAGCAGGCATGATGCAGCCCCGGCGCGCCCTGATCGAAACGCTTGCCGGCATTTTCGGGGCTGGGCGTGCGGATGCCGATCGCGGTGCGACCGCCGACGCCGTAGAGCATATGGTCGCTGTCGAGCACCTTCTTGAGCCCGAGATAGGCGATGACATCGCGCCAGAAAGCCGTCGAGCGCGCGAAATCACCCGCGGTCAGGATGACATGCGCGACGCCGTTGAGATCGCCCGCCATCAGTTGGCGCCGATTGTGAACCCCGGCACTGGCCGCGTCTCGACATGGCCGGCGTGATACATGTCCATGAAGACCGTCGTCTTCGCGGGCTCGCTGCCTTCGCAGCGCACGTCGTAGCCGTCGATGATGTTGCCGAAGACGCCGATCCCGTAATTGCCGATCCGGTTGAACTGCGGCGGCTGGCCATTGGCGCAGCGCAGCGTCGCGAGATAGGCGAACTGGCCCTGCGGCATTTCGACGCGGACCGGATTTTCCTGACTGCCGAGCGGGTGCGCCTCGGCCTTCTCGATCGCCTTGTCGAGCTTCTTGCCCTTCGTCGCCGACTTGCCCGCGAGCATGTCGGCGATCGGGTCGCCCGCCGTCGCGGGGCCCGGAGCGGCAGCGAGAAGCGCGATGGCCGCGAGCATGGCGCCGCGCGTGAACATTTTTCCGTTCATGATGCCTCCCCCGATCTGCCTATTTCATCGCGGCGAGTGTATAGAGGAATTCGGCGTAGCCCATCGTCGCGTCGACGAGCCCCGCGACCTTCGGATTGGTCGAATCGATCAGGAAATATTCGTTCGGCGCGTGCGCGCCCGAGCCGTGTCCGATGCCGAAGTGGCCTGCGGCGATCGACACCGGCGGCGCAGTGAAGGTCGCGCCCGGCCAGCTGCCAGCCAGCCTTGCATTGACGTTCGCGGGGACCCCAAGCTTCTTGTAGGTCGCGAGTTCGGTGCGGATCAGCAGGCTGTCCTCGGCCGCTTCGGTCGGGTCGTAGCCGCCCGAGACGTTCATCTCGACATCCTTGAACCCATGTTTGTCGAGATGCGCGCGCAGCTTCTTCTCGGCCTCGGCGCGGGTCTGGTTGGGGACGAGGCGGAGGTCGAGCTTCGCGACCGCGCGGCCGGGCAGCACGGTCTTGCCGCCGGGGCCGGTATAGCCCGCGACCAGCCCTTCGATATTGACCGTCGGCTCCTGCGCGAGGCGGATCAGCGCGTCGTCATATTTGAGGTCGTCGATCCAGACGTTCACGCCCAGCGCCTGCTTCATCGCGGCTTCGCCGCCGCCCTTTGCGCCTTCGCGGATCAGCGCCTTTTCGCGGTCGGTGAGCGGACGGACATTTTCAAACCAGCCCTCGATCGCCGGGGTGTTGCCGTCGGGGGTGACGAGCGTCTGGAGCGCCTGGACCAGCCGCCAGGCGGGCGAATCGATCATCGCCTTCAGGCTGCTGTGCACGTCGCCCTTTGGCCCGCGGCCCCATTTCTCGCCGCTGGCGATCAGTTCGAGTTCGATGATTCCCTTCGACCCCAGATTGACGTCGACCGTGCCGGCCTTGTCCTGCGAGGCGAAGGGGATGAAGATGCCGTCGCATTTCCTGAGCGCGGCGAGGACGTTGGGCTTGGTCGCGACCTGGCGGAAGTGCGGCGAGCCGATCTCCTCCTCGCCCTCGCAGACGAGGACGATGTTGACGGGGAGCTTTGCCTTGGCGGCGCGGATCGCATGAAGCGCGGCGAGAAAGGCCGACTCCGGCCCCTTCTGGTTCACCGCGCCGCGGCCGACGATCGACAGGCCGAAACCGGGCTTGTCGACCATCTTGCCTTCGAGCGGCGGCGACGACCATTCGGCGGGGTCGAACTGCTTCACGTCGTACATGAAATAGATGCCGATCGTGCGCTTCGCGCCGACGTCGATCGTCCCGAACACGCCGGGATGGCCGTCGGTGGGGACGATCTCGACATTGGTGAAGCCCGCGTCCTTCGCCAGCTCGGCCATATAGGCCGCGCCTTCGGCCATGTTGCGGTTCTCGGCGGCGATCGAGGGCAGGGCGATCCAGTCGCGCAGCCGCTTGACCGCAGCGTCCTTGCCGGCCTCGGCGGCCTTGCGGATCGCGGCGCTCTGGCTGCTCGCGGCGAGCGCGGAGAAGGGCGCCATGACCGTAGCGCCCGCGCCGAGCATGGCGGCGCCGCGAATCAGGTCGCGGCGGTTCGGTCGGTCGACGTTACGGAAATCCATGGCTTGTCCCCTGCAGTGTCTGTGTCGCGGGGAGTGTTCTTCAAATTGAGCGGCATAGCAAGGCGGCACCGACGAGATCCCGGCCTGCGCCGGGATGACCGAAGAGAAACGTGGTGCCTCGCCCTTGAAGGCGGCGCAATAACCCAGCTATCAAGCCTTCTCCAGCAACCCCTCGTCGGCGATCCGCTTCTGCCAGAGCTTCGGCGCGTTGACGTGGACGTTCTGGCCCTCGCTGTCGACCGCGACGGTGACGGGGAAGTCCTTGACCTCGAATTCGTAGATCGCTTCCATGCCGAGGTCGGCGAAGCCCACGACCTTGCTTCCCTTAATGGCGCGCGCCACGAGGTACGCCGCACCGCCGACCGCCATCAGATAGGCGCTCTTGTGCTTGGCGATCGCCTGCGTCGCGGCGGGGCCGCGTTCGGCCTTGCCGACGCAGGCGAGCAGGCCTTGCTCCAGCATCATGTCCATGAACTTGTCCATGCGCGTCGCGGTCGTCGGTCCCGCCGGGCCGACGATTTCTTCGCCCACCGGATCGACCGGGCCGACATAATAGATGACGCGGCCTTTGAACTCGACGGGCAGCTGCTCGCCCTTGGCCAGCATATCGGCGATGCGCTTGTGCGCGGCGTCGCGGCCGGTGAGCATCTTGCCGTTGAGGAGCAGCCGGTCGCCCTGCTTCCAGCTTGCGACCACTTCGGGGGTCAGCGTGTCGAGGTCAACGCGGATCGCGGCCTGATCGGGCTTCCAGTCGATTTGCGGATAGTCCGCCAGCACCGGTGGTTCGAGGAAGACCGGGCCGCTGCCGTCGAGCGTCACATGCGCGTGGCGCGTCGCGGCGCAGTTGGGGATCATCGCGACGGGCTTCGACGCGGCGTGCGTCGGCCAATCGGCGATCTTGACGTCGAGCACGGTGGCAAGGCCGCCGAGCCCCTGCGCGCCGATGCCGAGCGCATTGACCTTTTCATAGAGCTCGATGCGCAGCTCCTCGGTCGGGTTCGACGGACCGCGCGCGAGCAGCTCGGTCATGTCGATCGGATCCATCAGCGACTGCTTCGCGAGCAGCATCGCCTTTTCCGCGGTGCCGCCGATGCCGATGCCGAGCATGCCGGGCGGGCACCAGCCGGCGCCCATCTGCGGCACCATTTCGAGCACCCAATCGACGATCGAATCCGACGGGTTCATCATCTTGAACTTCGACTTGTTCTCGCTGCCACCGCCCTTGGCCGCGACGTCGATCACGACCTTGTTGCCGGGGACCATCTCGACGTTGAGCACCGAGGGCGTGTTGTCCTTGGTATTCACGCGGCTGAAGGCGGGGTCGGCGAGGATCGAGGCGCGGAGCTTGTTGTCGGGGTGGAGATAGGCCTTGCGCACGCCCTCGTCTACGACCTGCTGCAGGCTGCGCGGGCTGTCGAGGCGGCAGTCCATGCCCCATTTGATGAAGACGGTGACGATGCCGGTGTCCTGGCAGATCGGGCGGTGCCCCTCGGCGCACATGCGGCTGTTCGAGAGGATCTGCGCCATCGCATCCTTCGCGGCGGGCGAGACCTCGCGCTCATAGGCGGCGGCAAGCGCGCGGATATAGTCCATCGGATGGAAATAGCTGATGTACTGGAGCGCATCGGCGATCGTCTCGATCAGATCGTCCTCGCGGATGGTGACGCTATTCATGGGTGCAGCCCCCTCTGCCTGATTTCAGGATTCGGGTTTCCCTAGACCCGGCGGGCCGGGGTGGGAAGGGGTTAGCGCCGGCGGCGGCCGAACAGCTTGCGCGCCGCCGGAGCGGCCGCCGCGACGCGGGGCCGAGGCACCGGCGCGCCGAAATCGACGAACGGGCGCTTGCGGACGAGCGCGCGCCAGCACGCGATCGCCGCGGAGATCAGCAGCACCGCCCAGCCGCCGCCGATCGCCGCCACCAGCGTCCATCCGAAGCTTTCGGGCGCGACGAGGCCCATGACGGTCGGAACCGTGGCGACGATCGCGAGCGAGCCGAAGAGCAGCCCCCAGCGGC
Organism: Sphingopyxis sp. H050; assembly: GCF_001468265.1. GTDB lineage: Bacteria > Pseudomonadota > Alphaproteobacteria > Sphingomonadales > Sphingomonadaceae > Sphingopyxis. Next base: position 420,567 of record NZ_LNRZ01000003.1, read on the forward strand.
CGACCTGCGCCAGCGCGAGGCCGATGGCGACATTGGCGAGCGCCAGCAGCAGGAACTTGACCGCGACGGGCCAGGGCAGGCTCGCCATCGCCGGCGAATAGTCTCCCGCGGTGAAGGCGGTCTGGATGTCGAAGAGCAGCCAATTCTCATAGGCGTCGGCAAGCGCCGCCAGGACCGGCAGCCCGGCGGCGGCGAGCAGCGGCCGCGACCTCAGTTCGCGGGCGAACGCGACCAGCCCCGAGGCCAGGAACCCGGCGTAGAGCAGCATGTAGAGATAGTCGCGCTCGTTCCCGGTGCGCATCGCGGCGAGCCGCGCGACCTGCATCGGATCGCTGTCGGGGCCGAACACCGCGAGCAGATCCTGCTGCCCGCGCACAAATTCGAACGCGAACACCGGGGCGCCATAGCCGGGATGGGCGGAATGGCTCGTTTCGGGAAATCCGAGCGCCGACCCCGCGACCAGCACGGCGATCCCGAACAGCAGCGTCGCAAGCCACCAGCGTGCCGCCGGCAGCGCGGGCGACATCAACTTATTGGCACTCGGCGCATTTGCCGCGCACCTCGATCACCGGGCGCTCGGCGGCGAAGCCCGTCGCCTCGGCCGCCGCGCGGACGCCGCCCGCCAGCTTGTCGTTATCGACATGGACCGCACTGCCGCAGCTGTCGCAGATCAGGAAGATGCAGTCGTGGAGGCAGCCGGGATGGCTGTTCGCAACGAAGGCGTTGGCGCTCTCGACGCGGCGGACCAGGTTGTTCGCGACGAACAGGTCGAGGATGCGATAGACGCTGTTCGGCGCGACCCGCTTGCCGCGCCTTTGCGACACGATGTCGGCGATCTCATAGGCGCTCGCGGGCTTGCCGATCTCGGCGACGGCGTCGAAAATCTCGGCGCGCATGTCGGTCCAGGCTTCGCCGCCCTTTTCGAGCGCGGTCTGCGCCGCCCTGGCGAGCGAGGCGCCGGTCGCCTCGACATGCGGATGTTCATGCTTGCCCATGGCTTTTCCTTATGCGCGGATACTTCGCGCGTCCTTGCCCCTGTTCAGCACAATGTATGTTGTTTGAGGGGCACCCGCAAGTTGCGGGCGCTACCTATCCGCGCGTTAACTGCGCGCGCGGCGGTTGAGGTCGTGGCCAAGCGCGACGACCGCGACGCCGATCATCGTCGCGAGCACTTCGCTGCCGTCGTGCGGCCGCGACAGCGCGCCCGCCATCATGCCGAGCCCGAAGCAGCCGACGCCGAACGGCATCATATAGCCATGGCTCAGCACGCCCGAGACGAGGGTGATGAGCGCGAAGCCGATCGCGATGACGAGCCCGATCTCGTGGAACAGGTGGCTTTCGAGGAAGACGCCGCCGACCGACGCGATCGAGGCGAAAAAGATCGTCGTTGCAAGGCAATGGACGAGGCAGAGCCCCGACAGGCCCATTGCGAGCTGGTCGCCGCTGAGCGACGTCAGCGGCCGCGAATCGCGCGCAGCCCGGACCAGCGCGCCGAGGCGCGGCCATGCATGGCTGTGACTGGCGACTTGGGTCACCCGATTCTCCGTTGGTCCAACTACGAGCCTTGATATGGCATAACATGACCGAGGTTACAATATCTCATTGTAACAAAATATCGTCGCTGCTCGGCTTTGCCGTCACCCCCCACCCACGCAGGCGGGTTTAAGAAAGCGGGGTCACGTCGTCGCCTCCGCCCGCAGCGCCTTCCGATCGAGTTTGCCGATCATCGTCTTGGGCAGGTTCAGGCGCACCTCGACCGCGCTCACCCGCTCATGCTTGCCAAGCTGTGGGTTGAGCCACGCCGCGAGCGCTTCGCCCGACACCTGAAAGCCCTCCTCCAGCGTCACGAACGCCTTCGGTACTTCACCGCGATAGGAGTCGGGCACCCCGAGCACGATCGCTTCCTTGACCGCCGGATGCTGGTGCAGATGCGCCTCGATCACGCTCGGATAGACCTTGAACCCGCCGACGGCGATCATGTCCTTCAGCCGGTCGACGATGCGGATATAACCCTCTTCGTCGATCGCCGCGACGTCGCCGGTGCGCAGCCACCCGTCCGCGGTGAAGCTGTCGAGGTCGGCGTCGGGGCGGTTCCAATAGCCCTGCATGATCTGCGGGCCTTTGACCGCCAGCTCGCCGGGTTCGCCCACGGGCGCGGCCTTCGACGGGTCTTCCTTGTCGAGCAAGCGAATGTGCGTCGCGGGCAGCGGCTGGCCGATCGTGCCGGGCTTGACCGGACCGTCATAGGGGTTGGTCGCGACGACGCCCGAGCTTTCGGTCAGGCCATAGCCCTCGACCAGCGAGGCGCCGGTGAGGGCGACGAATTTCTCGCGCAGCTCGGCGGGCATCGGCGCGCCGCCCGAGATGCAGACGCGCAGCGACGAGAAATCGGTCTTCGCAATATCGGGATGGTCGAGCAGCGCCTGATACATCGTCGGCACACCGGGCAGCGCGGTGGCCTTTGTCCGCGTGATCGTCTGCAGCGCCGCCTTGGCGTCGAAGCGCGGCAGCATCGCGATCATCCCGCCGTTGAGGACGGTGCGGTTGAGGACGCAGGTGTTGGCGAAGACATGGAAGAAGGGCAGCACGCCGAGGATGCGGTCGTCGGCGCCATGATCGGGATCGATCGCATTCACCTGCCGCGCGTTGGCGGTCAGATTCTGGTGCGTGAGCTTGGCACCCTTCGGCGTGCCGGTCGTGCCGCCGGTATATTGGATCAGGGCGATGTCGGTTTCGGGATCGATCGCGACGGCTTCCGGCTTCCCGTCATTGTCGGCGAGCGCCGAAAAACGGATGACGCGCGGATCGGCGGGAAGCGCCGTGACCTCGCTTTTCTTGAACAGGCGGTAGAGGATCGACTTGGCGGCGGGGAGGCCGCCCGCGACCGATCCCACGATCAGGCGCTTGAGGCTGGACCCATCGAGCACCTTGAGCGCGGTCGGCAGCAGCGCGGCGGCGCTGATCGTGACCAGCGTGTCTGTCCCCGAATCCTCGACCTGCGCTTCGAGCTCGGCGACGGTATAGAGCGGCGAGAAATTGACCACCGTCGCCCCGGCGGCGAGCGCGCCATAATAGGCCGCGACATAGTGCGGGACATTGGGCAGGAACAGCCCGACGCGGCTGCCCTTGCCGACGCCCTGCAGTTGCAGCCCGCGGGCAACGCGCGCGACACCGTTGGCGACCTCGGCATAGGAAAAGCGCCGCCCCAGAAAATCGAGCATCGGTGCATCGCCGCGCTTCGCGACGCTGGCGGCGAGCATCGCGGGAAGCGACAGCGGCGCGAACGGCTGGTCCCACGGGGTCGGATGGCGATAATCGTGCGACCAGTCGTGGGGGCTGTTCATCGAGGTGGGGGACCCTTTGTGCGCGTTATTGACATCACTCTAAGCAAGCCGGGACGCCTCCGCAATCTTGCGGCGCAGCAATGCGGCGGCTAGTCAGGGACGTCATTCTCGCCAGGGGTTTTCCATGCTGCAGCCGATTTCGCGTTTCGCCGCGCCGTTCGTCCTTCTTGTCGCCATGGCGACGCCCGCGGCCGCCAAGGACAAGGCGCCCCCCGCGACGCCCGCGCAGATCAAGGAGCTCTATGCGTGCCGCGACCTCGCCGATCCGGCCGCGCGGCTCGCCTGTTTCGACCGCGAGGTCGGCGAACTGTCGGCCGCCGATCAGGCGCGCGAGATCGTCTTCACCGACAAGGAAACCGCCAAGAAGACGCGGCGAGGGCTGTTCGGATTCTCCTTCCCCAAGCTGGGCGGAATTTTCGGCGGCGACGACGAAGAGATCAGCGAGATCGACACGGTGATCCGCTCGGTCAGCATCGACCGCTCGGGCAAATATACGCTCGTCATGGAAGATGATGCGGTGTGGACGCAGATCGACACCACCAAGCTGCCGCGCCAGCCGAAGCCGGGGCAGAAAATCCATATCAAGACCGCGACGATGGGCAGCTATTTCGCGACGATCGAAGGCGGCCGCGCGATCCGCCTGAAGCGCGACCGCTGACATCGCCGCCTTAGCTCTGCGAATTGACGATGGCGGGTGATGCGGTGATTCCCGTACCGGGTCCCGATTGCCCGCCGTTTGTGCTGCTCGACGACGCGCGCACCGATGGCGCCGCGGCGGCGCGGCTGTTCCTGAATCCCGCCGACATCCTTGTCGCGGCATCGGCGGCCGAAGTGCCGGCGCTGCTCGCGAAGCTGGAGGCGGCGCAGGCGCGGGGGCTGCATGCGGCCGGCTATCTCGCCTATGAGGCGGGCAAGGGCCTTGCCCCGGCATGGCGCGGTGCGGTCGAGGCGAACGGCGGGGGGGCGCCGCTCGGCTGGTTCGGGCTGTTCGAGCGGGTCGAGCGGATCGCGGCGGACGCTGTTCCCGCGGCGCTACCCGATCCCGCGAGCGGCTGGGTCGGCAAGGTCAGGCCGCGCGTGGCGCGCACCGACTATATCGCCGCGATCGAGGCGGTGTTGGGGCTGATCCGCGCCGGGGACATCTATCAGGCGAACTACACCTTCCGTGCCGACGTGCCCGTCGCGGGCAATCCGCTTGCCGTCTATGCGCGGCTGCGGCGGACGTCGCGTGCGGGCTATGGCGGATTTATCTGGACGGGCAGCCAGGCGATCGCGTCGCTGTCGCCCGAACTCTTTTTCGCGCTGCGCGGGCGGCAGGTGATGGCGCGGCCGATGAAAGGCACCGCTGCGCGGGGGGGCGACGCCGAAAGCGATGCCGCCACCGCGCGCGACCTCGCCGTCGATCCCAAGCAGCGCGCCGAGAATCTGATGATCGTCGACCTGATCCGCAACGACCTGTCGCGCGTCGCGGTGCCGGGAAGCGTCGCCGTGCCCGATCTGTTTCGGGTCGAGAGCTTTCCGACGATCCATCAGCTGGTCTCCGATGTCGCGGCGACCTTGCCGGCATGGGCAGGGGCGATCGACATCTTGCGCGCCGCCTTTCCCTGCGGTTCGATCACCGGCGCGCCCAAGGTGCGCGCGATGGAGATCATCGACGAGCGCGAGGCCGATGCCCGCGGCGTCTACACCGGCTCGATCGGCTTTATCGAGGCCGGCGGCGACGCGGCGTTCAACGTCGCGATCCGAACCCTGGTCTTTCCGACGATCTTTCCGTCGCAGACCGGCTTGCAGGATGCGCCGATGTGCGCCACGCTGGGTCTCGGTTCGGGAATCGTCGCCGACAGCCAACCGGCTGAGGAATGGCGCGAATGTCTGGCCAAGGGGGAATTTGTGGGCGCAGCGGGCGAGAGCTTCGACCTCATTGAAACGATGTTTTTCGACCCGGTCGAAGGCGTCCAGCGGCTCGAGGGCCATCTGGCGCGGATGAAGGCGAGCGCCGCGGCGCTGGGCTTCGCCTTCGACCGGCACGGCGCGCGCAACAGCCTGCAGTCGGCGACCTTCCGCCTGCGCACCGCCGCGCGGGTGCGGATGCGGCTGGCGCCGTCGGGCGCGCTCGCGGTCGAGGTGTCGCCGCTGCCCCGGCTCGCCGAACTGCCGGTGCCCGTCGCCGTGCGGCCCGCGCCGATGGCGGCCGACGACTTCCGCCTCGTCCACAAGACCAGCCTGCGCGCCGCCTATGACGAGGTCCGCAAGGACAGCGGCGCGGTCGAGGTGGTCTTCATCGACGAGCCGGGGTTCGTCACCGAGGGCAGCTGGAGCAACATCTTCGTCGAGCGCGACGGGCAGCTGCTTACCCCGCCGCTGTCGCTCGGACTGCTGCCCGGCGTGCTTCGCGCCGAGCTGATCGAAAAGGGCCGGGCGGTCGAATCGCACTTGCGCCTCGCCGACCTGCAGGATGGCTTTTTCATCGGCAATTCGCTTCGCGGCCTGGTGCCGGCGCGATTGATGGATGCTGCATAGCTAATTTATCCGATGCTGCGCTTGCGAAACGCGGGCGAAGGCTCTAGGCGCGGCCGCGCAATTTCCTGTCAATTTGCCTGCGAAGGAAAGCCTGTCCATGTCGCTGAAGCCGCATATCTCCGCCGCGCTCAATCGCATCCAGCCCTCGGCGACGCTCGCGATGACCGCGCGGGTGGCCAAGCTGAAAGCGGACGGGGTCGATGTGATCGGCCTGTCGGCGGGCGAGCCCGATTTCGACACCCCCGATTTCGTCAAGGAAGCCGCGATCGAGGCCATTCGCAACGGGCAGACCAAATATACGCTCGTCGACGGCACGGTTGCCCTCAAGGAAGCGATCCGCGGCAAGTTCCGCCGCGACAACGGGCTCGACTATGGGCTCGACCAGATCACGGTCAACGTCGGCGGCAAGCACACCTTGTTCAACGCGCTCGTCGCGACGGTCGACAAGGGCGACGAGGTGATTATCCCCGCGCCCTATTGGGTGAGCTACCCCGACATCGTCGCCTTTGCGGGCGGCAAGCCGGTGGTGATCGAGGCGTCGGCGGCGCAGAATTACAAGATCACGCCCGCCCAGCTCGACGCAGCGATCACCGAAAAGACGCGCTGGGTGATCTTCAACTCGCCGTCGAACCCGTCGGGCGCGGCCTATTCGCCGGAGGAGCTCGACGCGATCGGCGACGTGATCCGCCGCCATCCGCATGTCATGGTGATGACCGACGACATGTACGAGCATGTCTGGTACGCCGATTTCGCCTTCTCGACGCTGGCGCAGCGCTGCCCCGACCTCATCGACCGCATCCTGACCGTGAACGGCTGTTCAAAGGCCTATGCGATGACCGGCTGGCGCATCGGCTATGCCGGCGGTCCGGCGTGGCTGATCAAGGCGATGGGCAAGCTGCAGTCGCAGTCGACCTCGAACCCCTGCTCGATCGCGCAGGCGGCGGCGGCCGCAGCGCTCGGCGGGCCGCAGCAGTTTCTCGACGATCGCAACGCCGCGTTCAAGAAGCGCCGCGACATGGTCGTCGCGATGCTCAACGATGCGCCCGGCCTGTCGTGCCCGACCCCCGACGGCGCCTTCTATGTCTATCCCGACGCCAGCGGTTGCATTGGCAAGAAGACTCCCGACGGCAAGCTGATCGACACCGACGAGGCGCTGATCGACTATTTCCTCGACAGCGCGCGGGTTGCCGCGGTGCACGGCGGGGCCTTTGGCCTCTCGCCGGCGTTCCGCGTGTCCTATGCGACATCGGAAGCGGTGCTCAAGGAAGCGTGCGTTCGCATCCAGCAGGCGTGCGCGGCGCTGAGCTGAGCTGATGCATGCTGGGCGACCGCATTCCTGAATGTCGCACAACAACCCGGTTCACCGGATAGTAAGCCCTTTTGCGTAAGGGTGACCGTCATCACTGCACGGCTGGTCGGGGCGCTCCATATCGTCGGTGTAACCACAGCGGCACCAGCCGCGAAACAGATGATATGAGAAGAGGCTTCTATGCTGTCCATGCTCCGCTCCGACTGGTTTTTGACCATGCTCGCCGGCTTTGCGATCGGCGCGACGCTCGTCGTGCTGAACCAGCCGGGTCTGCCGATTCCGGCGTGACCACGCTCCGGCGTTCGCTCGCCGCACTGCTTGCGGCGGCGATACTATCGCAATGCGCCCCCGCGCAGGCCGAAAGCGTCGTCAAGCTGCCCGCCGCGCAGGTCGACCCCGCTGTCAAGGCGAAGCGCGCCACCGCGGTGCTCGCGGGCGGCTGTTTCTGGGGCGTTGAGGGCGTGTTTTCCAACGTCAAGGGCGTCATCTCGGTCGAATCCGGCTACCATGGCGGCAGCCAGGCGACCGCCAAATATGAGCTGACCCACGACGGCACTTCGGGCCATGCCGAGGCGGTGCGGATCGTCTATGATCCGAGCCAGGTCAGCTATGGCACGCTGCTCCGCATCCTCTTTTCGGTGGTTGCCGATCCCACGCTGAAGAATCGCCAGGGCCCCGATAGCGGCCCGCAATATCGCGCTGCGATCGTCCCGATGGATGCGACGCAGCGGCAGGTCGCGACCGCCTATCTGGCCCAGATCGCGCGCGGCAAATATTTCGCCAAGCCGATCGTCGTGCCGGTCGAGACCTACAAGGCCTTCTATCGCGCCGAGGCGAACCATCAGGATTTCATGCGCCGCAACCCGACCAACGGCTATATCCTCCGCTGGGACGCGCCGAAGCTCGCGGCGCTGAAGCGGCTGTTCCCCGACCTCGTCCGGAGGACGCCTGCCCCCTGACCGGCGGGTTCCGCGCTTTGTCGCGGCTGATGAATCGTTCGTCGCAAATCGCTGGTTCCGTCAGCCTGCGTACAGGACGGTTGCCGCACCAGAGGGGTCTGGGATCAAGGCGTCGGTCGCAACCGCGGGGTTCGAATGAGATTGAGATTTTCGGGCAGACCTCTGCTCGGCATGGTTTTGGGTGGCGGATTGCTCGCCGGATGCGTCAGCAGCGCCGCGGTCGTGCCGCCGCCACGCCAAGCGCAACCGGCCTATAGCGGCAAAACTTCGGTGACGGTCCCGATCGGCGCGCCGGTACGCGCTTCGGCTGCGGTCCCCGCGCCGCGCGGGACGCTCGACGCCGGTTTCCGCCGTGCGCCTGCGGGCCTCAACGACCGGCTCTACGCGCTGTGGCGTTCCTTTCCCGGCAAGACCGGCATCGCGGTGCAGCGTATCGACGGCGAATGGGCGCTCGCCCAGCGCGGCGGCGACCTGTTCCCGCAGCAGAGCGTCTCGAAGCTGTGGGTCGCGATGGCCGTGCTCGATGCGGTCGACAACGGCCGGATGACCCTGGACCAGCGTGTGCGCATCGGCCCCGAGGATCTGGTCGTTTTCCACCAGCCGCTCGCAAGCCGCGTCCAGGCCCAAGGGTCGGTGAGCATGAGCGTGCGCGACCTCATCGAAACCGCGATCACCCAAAGCGACAATCTGGCGAACGACAGCCTGCTCCGCACCGTCGGCGGACCCCATGCCGTGCGCGCCTTTGTGTCCAGAAAGGATCTGGGATCGATCCGCTTCGGCCCGGGCGAGCGGCTGCTTCAAGCCGGTACGGCGGGGCTCACCTGGCAGCAAAGCTATGCCAACGGCCGCAATTTCCAGGCGGCGCGCGCCGCGCTGCCGATGGCGACGCGTCAGGCCGCGATGAACAAATATCTCGCCGACCCGGTCGATGGCGCCAGCCCCTCGGCGATCGCCAGCGCACTGACCCGGCTCGCGCGCGGGACCTTGCTGTCGCCGCAATCGACCGACTATCTGATCGGCGTGATGAGCCGGACCAAGAGCGGTCCGAAGCGGCTCAAGGCGGGCCTGCCGCCGGGCTGGACCTTCGTCCACAAGACCGGCACCGGGCAAGATCTCAATGGCATGACGGCGGGCTATAACGACATCGGCATCGCGACGGCGCCGGACGGAACGCGCTATGCAATCGTCGTGATGATGGGTAGCACCACCTCTTCGATTCCGGCGCGCATGCAGTTGATGCAGGCGGTGTCGGGCGCCGTTGCCGAATTTCATGGACGATAGACGATGCGGATAGCCGCCCTTCCCCTGATCGCCGCCGCGCTGATGCTGGCCGGCTGCGCGACCCCCGAGGCGCGGCTGCGCACCGGGCTCAACAATGCCGGCCTGTCGAAGGCGATGTCGGCCTGCATGGCCGAGCGCATGGTCGATCGTCTGTCGCTGCTCCAGCTCCGCCGCCTTTCGGCGCTCGGCAGCCTGAAGGACAAGCGCGTCACCGATCTGACGCTCGACCAGTTCTTCCACAAGGTCCGCGCGCTCAAGGATCCGGAGATACTGACCGTGTCGACCAGCTCGGCGGCGCTTTGCGCGCTGCGCTGACGACTTAGCCTGCACGTCGGCCATTCGTCATCCCGGCGAAGGCCGGGATCTCATCCTCGCGTCCTGATGCACCGGCGCGATCCCCGCCTTCGCCGGGATGACGGAGTGGCAAGGCGGTCGGTCTCAGCTGATAGAATCTCTTGTCGTCGCAGGGGTAGCCTTGCCGCGCAACTTGTGCTTATGCGGCGCCAAACTTCTCCCGCTCCCAGAGTCGAAAGGCCCGGCAGACCTCATGAACATCCACGAATATCAGGCGAAAGAATTGCTCGCGAAATTTGGCGTCGCCGTGCCCAAGGGCATCGCCGCGATGAGCGTCGAGGAAGCCGTCGCCGCGGCGAAGCAGCTCCCCGGGCCGCTCTATGTCGTGAAGTCGCAGATCCACGCGGGCGGCCGCGGCAAGGGCAAGTTCAAGGAACTCGGCCCCGATGCGAAGGGCGGCGTCCGCCTCGCTAAGACCATCGAGGAAGTCGAAAGCCACGCCCGCGAGATGCTCGGCAACACGCTGGTGACGATCCAGACGGGTGAGCATGGCAAGCAGGTGAACCGCCTCTACATCACCGACGGCGCCGACATTAAGCAGGAATTCTATCTCGCGCTGCTCGTCGACCGCGGGTCGAGCCGCATCGCGGTCGTCGCCTCGACCGAGGGCGGCATGGACATCGAAACCGTCGCGCACGACACGCCGGAAAAGATCCACACGATCACCATCGACCCCGCCACCGGCCTGCAGCCGCACCACGGCCGCAGCGTCGCCGCGGCGCTCGGGCTGGAAGGCGACCTCGCCAAACAGGCTGCCAAGACGCTCGCCGGCCTGTATGCCGCGTTCCTCGGCACCGATGCCGAGCAGATCGAGATCAACCCGCTCGCCGTCTGCGAAGGCAAGGACGGCGACGAACTGCTCGTGCTCGACGCCAAGGTCGCGTTCGACGGCAATGCGATGTTCCGCCACAAGGACCTCGCCGACCTGCGCGACCTGACCGAGGAAGACCCGGCCGAGGTCGAGGCGTCGGAATATGACCTCGCCTACATCAAGCTCGACGGCAACATCGGCTGCATGGTCAATGGCGCGGGCCTCGCGATGTCGACGATGGACATTATCAAGCTGAACGGCGAATTCCCCGCCAACTTCCTCGACGTCGGCGGCGGCGCGAGCAAGGAAAAGGTCACCGCGGCGTTCAAGATCATCCTCAAGGACCCCGCCGTGAAGGGCATCCTCGTCAATATCTTCGGCGGCATCATGAAGTGCGACATCATCGCCGAAGGCATCGTTGCGGCGGCGAAGGAAGTGAATCTGGGCGTGCCGCTGGTCGTCCGCCTTGAGGGCACCAATGTCCAGCAGGGCAAGGACATCCTCGCCAATTCGGGCCTGCCGATCGTCGCCGCCAACGATCTGGGCGACGCGGCGAAGAAGATCGTCGCCGAGGTTCGCAAGGTCGCGTGATAGCTGAATCCTCTCCCCTCGGGGAGAGGATAGGGAGACTTGGGCCGTCAGGCCCTAGTCGGACTTGGCGAGGGTCCGTAACGTTTCTTACCCTCACCCAGCTCCGACTAGGCAGCAAGCTGCCAAGGCTGCGCATCCCTCTCCCCCAAGGGGAGAGGGTCAAGGTTGACGTTTACGTAAACGCCAATTATGGCGCGGTGCACAATTTACTGAGAGGAGCTTTTAGCCCATGAAAATCCTCGTCCCCGTGAAGCGGGTGCTCGATTACAACGTGAAGCCGCGGGTCAAGGCCGACGGCACGGGCGTTGACCTGGCCAATGTGAAGATGTCGATGAACCCGTTCGACGAGATCGGCGTCGAAGAAGCGATCCGCCTCAAGGAAAAGGGCGTCGCGACCGAGATCGTCGCCGTGTCCGTCGGCCCCGCGAAGGCGCAGGAAACGCTGCGCACCGCGCTCGCGATGGGCGCCGACCGCGCGATCCTGGTGCAGACCGACGATGAGGTCGAACCGCTGGCGCTCGCCAAGATCTTCAAGGCGATCGCCGATGCCGAACAGCCGGGCCTTGTCATCCTCGGCAAGCAGGCGATCGACGGCGACAACAACCAGACCGGCCAGATGCTCGCCGCGCTCACCGGCTGGGCGCAGGGCACCTTCGCCAGCGCGGTGAATGTCGAGGGCGACCATGTCAGCGTGACCCGCGAAGTCGACGGCGGCCTCGAAACGGTGAAGCTCAAGCTTCCCGCGATCGTCACCACCGACCTGCGTCTGAACGAGCCGCGCTACGCCTCGCTGCCGAACATCATGAAGGCGAAGTCGAAGCCGCTCGATACCAAGACCCCCGCCGATTACGGCGTCGACACCGCGCCGCGCGTCAAGACGGTCAAGGTTTCGGAACCGCCCGTCCGCTCGGCCGGCGTCAAGGTCGCCGACGTCGATGAACTGGTTGCCAAGCTGAAAGCGCTGGGAGTGCACTCATGAAAACTCTGGTTTGGGTCGAACATGACGGCAGCGCCGTCAAGGACGCCACGCTCGCTGCGGTAACCGCCGCGTCCAAGCTTGGCGAAGTCCATCTGCTCGTCGCCGGTTCGGGCGTCGATGCGGTCGCCAAGGAAGCCGCGCAGATCGCCGGCGTCGGCAAGGTGCATGTCGCCGACAACGCCGCCTTCGGTCACAACCTGCCCGAAAATATCGCGCCGCTGGTCGCCGAACTGATGGCGAGCCACGACGCGTTCGTTGCGCCCGCCACGACGACCGGCAAGAATATCGCGCCGCGCGTTGCCGCTTTGCTCGACGTGATGCAGATTTCGGAAATCTTGTCGGTCGAGGGTCCGAAGACCTTCACCCGCCCGATCTATGCCGGCAACGCGATCGCGACCGTTGAATCGTCGGACGCCAAGCTGGTCCTGACCGTTCGCGGCACCGCGTTCGACAAGGCCGCCACCTCGGGCGGTTCGGGTACGGTCGAAGCCGTTTCGGCCGGCGGTGACGCCGGCATCTCCAGCTTCGTCGGCGCCGAAATCGTCAAGTCGGAGCGACCCGAGCTGACCTCGGCGAAGATCATTGTCTCGGGTGGCCGTGCGCTCGGCTCGTCCGAGAAATATCAGGAAGTGATCGTGCCGCTCGCCGACAAGCTCGGCGCCGCGCTCGGTGCTTCGCGCGCCGCGGTCGATGCGGGCTATGTCCCCAACGACTATCAGGTCGGCCAGACCGGCAAGATCGTCGCGCCGCAGGTCTATTTCGCGATCGGCATCTCGGGCGCGATCCAGCATCTCGCGGGCATGAAGGATTCGAAGACGATCGTCGCGATCAACAAGGACGAAGACGCCCCGATCTTTCAGGTCGCCGACTTCGGTCTGGTGGGCGATCTGTTCACCGTCGTTCCGGAGCTGACCGGCAAGATCTGATCGTGGCGGGCGACCATCCCGGCGTGCCCGGTATCGGGTCCGACTCTTTCAGTGCCGGGGGGCGCCGCGCGACGCGCGGCAAGCCGGGCGAAGCCGATGACGAAGCGGCCGGGGGCGACGCCCACGGCCGCTCGTTGATTCTGGCGAGCGTCGCGCGCGATGCGCGGCTCGACAGGAAATTCCTGCTGCTGATCATCTTGGCGGCGATGATCGCGACGCTCGGCCTGCTGCAAAGCTCGACCGCAGTCGTCATCGGTGCGATGCTCGTGTCGCCGCTGATGGGGCCGATCATGGGACTCGGCTTCGGCCTTGCGACGATCGAAAGCAATCTGATCAAGCGTTCGCTGGTGACGCTCGCCGCCGGGATGGCGGTCGCGATCCTCGTTGCGATGCTGATCATCTGGCTGTCGCCGATCAAGGACGTCACCCCCGAACTCCGCGCGCGGACCCAGCCGACCCTGCTCGACCTGGGCGTCGCGGTCGTTGGCGGGATCGCGGGCGTCTATGCGATCATGCGCAAGCTGTCGGGGGTCATGGTCGGCGTCGCGATCGCGACCGCGCTGGTGCCGCCGCTGTCGACCGTCGCCTTCGGACTGGTCACCGGACGGTTGGATTTCGCGCTCGGCGCCGCGCTGCTGTTCCTGACCAACACGCTCGCCATCGCCTTTGCTGCAACTATCGTCGCGCGGTTCAACCATTTCGGCCCGTCGCTGACGCGGCAGCATACCGCGATGCAAGTCGCGGGGATCGTCGTCGCGCTCGGCATATTGTCGATCCCGCTCGCGCTGTCGCTCAACGGCATAGCGCGCGAGGTGCGGGCGCGCAGCATCGTGCAGTCCGAACTGAACCGCCTGCTCGGCGACGGCGACCGCGTCGACAGCCTGAATGTACGGACCGAGAATGACGAGGTGGCGGTCGACGGCGTCGTGCTCGTCGATCAATATGCCGCGCGGCTCAATGACGATCTGGCGGCCAAGGTGCGCAGCGAGCTCGACCGCGCGGGCCGAGTCAATATCGTGCAGTTGCGGCAGCAGACCAACGCCGCGGTTCAGTTCGAGGAGCGGCTGAACCAGCGTATCGCGACGCTCGAGCAGCGCGACGACGACAGCCGCGCGATCCTAGCCGGGCTGACCGTCGGCGACCTGCTGCCGCGCGATCGCGTGCTGATCGACGCACAGGCCCGCCGCGTGATCGTCCAGCGCGACCAGGAGACCGAGGGTGAGCAGGTCGCCGCCGCGATCGACCGCATCATGGCGTCGGTGCAGGCGACGCATCCGCAGTGGCTGATCCAGAATGGCGCGCTGACCGCGGTGGAGCCCGCGACGGAACCGGCGGGGCGCTGAACAGCTTTCGCAGACCTATTCGGGTTGACCTGTCGCGCCCGATCGCATGTGATGCACCATGATCCGCGGTGAACGGCCGGGGGCAGGGGAGAGACGATATGCGCGGCAAGCGGTTGGCGCTGGCGATGATGATGGCGTGTGCGGGATCGGGCCCGATTGCTCTGCCAAGCTATGCGCAGACGGCGCCTTCCGAAAAGCTGACGATCGACAAGGCGCGGATCGATGCCGCGCTGAAGGCGATGATCGCCGACGGACGCGCCGCGGGCGCCTCGGCGCTGATCTGGCAGGATGGGCGCGAGGTCTATTTCGGCAGTGCGGGCATGGCCGACCGCGACGCGAAGCGCCCGATGCGCCGGGATACGATCGCGCAAATCTATTCGATGACCAAGCCGGTGACCGGCGTCGCGCTGATGCAGCTGTGGGAAGCCGGCAAGTTCCATCTCGACGATCCGCTCTCCAAATATCTGCCCGAATATGCCGATATGCGCGTCTATGCGGGCAAGGATGCGGCGGGGCAGCCGCGCTATGTGCCTGCCGAACGGCCGATCACCGTGCGGGACATCCTGCGCCACACCGCGGGCTTTGCTTATGGTGCGGGGCCGACCCCCGCGCACGACGCCTATGTCGCGGCGAACCCGCTCGCGCTGGCGATCCCTCTGTCCGAGTCGAGCCGGCGGCTGGCGAAGGTGCCGCTGCTCTATCAGCCGGGAACGCAGTGGGAGTATAGCATTGCGGTCGACGTGCAGGCCGCGCTGGTCGAGAAATTGTCCGGCGAGCGCTTTGCCGACTATGTACGCGGGCATATCTTCGAGCCGCTCAGGATGACCGAGACGGCCTGGCGGCAGCCGGATGACCGGCTACCGCGCTTCGCTGCGATGAACGTGAAGAAGGACGGCAGGCTCGTCCAGCAGAGCGATGCCGAGGCGCGGACGCTGAATTTCCAGGATCATGCGCTCACCCCCGGCGGCTTTGGCCTCGCCTCGACGCTCGATGATTACCAGCGTTTCGCGCGGATGCTGGTCAATCAGGGCGAGCTTGACGGCGTCCGCATCCTGCAGCCCTCCACCGTGCGACTGATGGCGACCGACCAGCTCGACCCCGCGATCACCGAACGCGCCTGGCTGCCCGGCAAGGGGTCGGTCGGGTTCGGTTTCGACGTCGCGGTCCGCAAGGCTGCGCCGCAGACGCCGCAGGAGAATCGCGGCGCCGTCGGCGAATTTTTCTGGGACGGCGCCGCCTCGACGCTGTTCTGGGTCGACCCGGCGAACAAGCTGACCGCGGTCTTCTTCGTTCAGAGCATGCCCTTCGACGGGACGCTCCACCGCGATTTCCGCGCCGCGGTCTATGGCGCGACCTATACGGGACCGCCCGGCGACTGATTGCCGGTCCTGGGGGGGCAGGGCGAAGCGCTCGACCTGTCGGTGCGGGTAAGCATTTCCGCGCTCTTGCGCTTCGCCGCGTCCAGCGGCAAAATATCCCCATGGGGAGAGAGATTTACCATTGGTCGGTCGCGGCCGTCATTGCCGTGCTGATGCTGCCTGCGCCCGCTGCGGCCAAGGAGCCGCTGCGGCTGAAGCCCAGCTCGAAATGGAACGTCCATTATGCCGAGGACAGTTGCCGCATGGGACGCAGCTTCGGCGAGGGCGACCAGAAGGTCACGATGATCATCGACCGCTATCAGCCGGGCGATGATCTGAAAGTGAGCTTTATCGGCAAGCCCGCCGACGCCTATGCGGTCCAAAGCGAGGCACAGCTCCGCTTCGGTCCCAACGAGGAATGGCAGGGCGTGCCCTTTTTTCCGGCGACGCTTGCCGACAAGACGCCGACGCTGATCCTGCGCAACACCCTCCGCATCGCGCCGCGCGCCGAGGCGGAAGTCGATGCCTATCAGGCGGCGGTCGAGGCCGGCACCGACGACAGCTTCACCTGGTCGACGATCAGCCCCGAACGGGAGGCGGCGGTGACCTTCGTCGAAGTGAAGCGGGCGGTGCGGCGGCCGTTCATCCTCGAAACGGGCAGCATGGGCGCGCCCTTCGCGGCGCTGCGCAAATGCAACGATGAACTGCTGGCGCATTGGGGCATCGACGTCGCCCGCCACGCGACGCGCAGCCGGACGGTGGTGCCGAAGGAGAAGCCCAGTCGCTGGCTGCGGTCGGCGGACTATCCGATACGACTGCTCGCCGAGGGCAAGCGCGCGATCGTCCATTTCCGCCTGACCGTCGACGAAACCGGCAAGCCCACCGACTGCAACATCCAGCAATCGACGCGCCCCAAAGGCTTCGACGAGGCGGTGTGCAAGGGGCTGATGAAACGCGCGAGCTTCGAGCCGGCGCTCGATGCAGAAGGCAAGCCGCTCGCCTCTTATTATATCAGCACCGTCATCTTCCTGATCTAGGATCGTCCATGTCGCTTCTTCTCGTTACCCGCGGAGACGGCGTTGCGACCGTCACGTTGAACCGTCCCGAGGCGATGAACGCCCTGTCGCGCGCGCTCCGCGCCGAACTGGCCGCCGCCATGCGCGAACTCGCCGCCGATCACAGCGTCCGCGCGATCGTGCTGACCGGCGCGGGCGAGCGGGCGTTCACCGCCGGGCTGGACCTTAAGGAACTGGGTGCCGACACGAGCAACCTCGGCGCAGCCAATGCCGAGGGCGCCGAAGAGAATCCGGTGAGGGCGATCGAGCTGTGCCCGCAGCCGGTGATCGGCGCGATCAACGGCGTCGCGATCACCGGGGGGTTCGAGGTCGCGCTGGCGTGCGACATATTGATCGCCTCGACCCATGCGTGCTTTGCCGACACCCACGCGCGCGTCGGCATCCTGCCCGGTTGGGGCCTGTCGCAGAAATTGTCGCGCGTCGTCGGGATCAGCCGCGCGAAGGAATTGTCGCTGACGGGCAATTTCCTGGATGCGGAGGCTGCGCGCGACTGGGGACTCGTCAACCGCGTTGTGGCGCCCGCCGAACTTTTGCCGGCGGCGCAGGCCCTCGCGCGCGACATCGCGAGCATCGATCCCGCCACCGTGCGAACCTATAAAAGGCTGATTGACGATGGCTATGCGCTGCCCCTCGGCGAAGCGCTGGCGCTCGAGCAGCGCGTCTCGGGCGCCGCGAATCGTCGGGTTACGGCCGAGGAGGTCGAGGCGCGGCGTCTCGCCGTGATCGCGCGCGGGCGCGAGCATTCGGGACCGCGATAGGAGGAGCGTCGACTGGGTGCCGGTTGGCGCGCCCGACCCTGACGCTTTTGGTGGCTTGCCGTTTACGTAAACTGCAAGCAATATCGCGGCATGACCGATCTGCCCCAGGCCTTGGCGAGCGTCATGACCCGCGTCGCGGGACCCGGCGCGCTGTCCGGGCTCGGCCGGCTGTCGGGCGGCGCCAATATGGAAAGCTGGGCCTTCGATTGGGCGGGCCGCGGCTATGTGCTGCGCCGCGCGCCCTCGGCCGATTATATGGCGGAGCGGCCCTATGGCCACGCCGACGAGGCGGCGCTGGTCATGGCCGCGCATGCGGCGGGGGTGAAGGCGCCCGAGGTGGTGGGCGTGCTGGCCGCTGACGACGGCATGGGCACCGGCTATGTCATGCGCCGCGTCGTCGCCGAAGTCAGCCCGGCGAAGATACTGGCCAACCCGCCGCCCTCCCTGCTTGCCGACCTGGGCCGCGAACTCGCGCGCATCCATGCGATCCCGCGCGAGACGATTCCTGCTGCGATCCCGCTGATGGACACGGCCCAGGCGCTTGCCGAACTGAAGGCGCGTTTCCTTTCCTATGGCGGCGACCGCCCCGCGATCGCGCTGGCGGTCAAATGGTGCGAGGACCATCTGCCCGCGCCCGCCGATCCCGTGCTCGTGCATGGCGATTATCGCATGGGCAACATCATGGTCGATGCGGACGGCCTCGCGGTGGTGCTCGACTGGGAACTTGCGCATCGCGGCGACGCGCACGAGGATCTCGCCTTCGGCTGTATGACGGTGTGGCGTTTCGGCCGGCTGGACCGGCCTGCCTTCGGAATCGGGAGCCTCGAAGACTATTTCGCGGCCTATGAAACAGCTGGGGGGGCCAGGGTCGACCGCGACCGTTTCCGCTTCTGGCTGATCTACCGCACGCTCTGGTGGGCGCTTGGCTGCCTGCAGATGGGTCAGGCGTGGCGCAGCGGCGCCGACCGCACCGTCGAACGGGTCGTCGTCGGCCGCCGCACCGCGGAGCAGGAGCTCGATTTGATTCGCCTGCTCGGCGAAGAAGCGCCCGCAGCCGAGCGTGCACGAGGCTTGCCGCCCTCGCCGCCACCGGGTTCCGATCTGACAGGCGAGCCAACCAACCGCGAGATGGTGCAGGCGGTACGCGACTGGATCGAGGGCGCGATCAAGCCAAAAGCCGAGGGACACGCCAAGTTCGAGGCGGTGGTCGCGATGAACGCGCTGGGCATCGTCATGCGCGATCTCGACGCGGGCGTGCGCGCCGAGGACCAAGCGCTGTCGGCCGCCCTGATGTCGGGTGAGACGACCCTCGCCGAGCCCGGACTGCTCGCGAGGCTGCGCCGCGCGGTGCTCGACAAATGCGCCGTTGACAGTCCCAAATATGCGGCGCTCGCCGAGGCGCGCGCGGAGTGGAACGGATAAGACCAGCGGGAGAGACGATCATGGATTTTGCGGTTCCGGCCGATTTGCAGGCCTATCTGGACGAGCTCGACGCCTTTATCGAAGCCGAGATCAAGCCGCTGGAAGAGGCCGACGACAATATCCGCTTCTTCGATCATCGCCGCGAGCATGCGCGCACCGACTGGGACAATCAGGGCCTGCCGCGGCACGAATGGGAACAGTTGCTCCGTCAGGCTACGCGCAAGGCCGATGCCGCGGGCCACTGGCGCTTTTCGGCGCCGAAGAAATATGGCGGCAAGGACGGCAGCAATCTGTGGATGGCCGTGATCCGCGAGCATTTCGCGGCGAAGGGCCTCGGCCTCCACAACGACCTCCAGAACGAGCACAGCATCGTCGGCAACTTCCCCTTCGTCGAGATGTTCGAACAGTTCGCGACGAGCGAGGAACAGAAGCAGGAATTCATCCTCGGCGGCTTCGAAGGCAAGCGGCGCACCGCCTTCGGCCTCACCGAACCCGACCATGGCAGCGACGCGACGCATATGGAAACGCGCGCCGTCCGCGAGACCCGCGACGGCGTCGACGGCTGGCTGATCAACGGCCGCAAGATGTGGATCACCGGCATGCACGTCGCGACCCACTGCGCCACCTTCTGCCGCACCGACGGCAAGGACGGCGATGCCAGGGGCATCACCTGCCTGCTCGTGCCGACGGGGACGCCGGGTATGACGGTCGACGAATATATGTGGACCTTCAACATGCCGACCGACCATCCGCGCATGACCTTCGACAATGTCTGGGTGCCCGACAGCGCGCGATTGGGCCCCGAAGGCGGCGGCCTGTCGATCGCGCAGAGCTTCGTCCACCAGAACCGCATAAGGCAGGCGGCGTCGTCGCTCGGTGCGGCGGTCTTCTGTATCGAGGAAAGCGTGCGCTACGCGAGGGAACGCAAGCCGTTCGGCGAGGCGCTGGCCAGGAACCAGGCGATCCAGTTCCCGCTCGTCGAACTCGCGACCCAGGCCGAAATGCTCCGACTGCTGATCCGGAAAACCGCGTGGGACATGGACAACACGCCGCACAAGGAGATCGAGCGCACGCTCTCCGACAAGGTCAGCATGTGCAATTACTGGGCGAACCGCCTCTGCTGTGAAGCCGCCGACCGCGCGATGCAGGTGCATGGCGGCATCGGCTATTCGCGGCACAAGCCCTTCGAACATATTTACCGCCACCACCGCCGCTACCGCATCACCGAGGGCGCGGAGGAGATCCAGATGCGGAAGGTCGGGGCGTATCTGTTCGGCTATCTGGGGCCGCGGCGCGAGACACTGGGCAGGATCTGACGCCGAAGCTCTGCTTTGGGGTGGGGAACGGACGGTTGCCACCTTCGTCATCCCGGACTTGATCCGGGATCCACGACGACGGCGCGGTTATGGATCCCGGATCAAGTCCGGGATGACGAAGAAGACATTCTCCCCATGGCTGCGCCACCGGGAGGATCCATATCTGCAACCGGTCGAAACCGCTCAGCCCGGCTTGCGAAAACGCAGCGCGAACTGGTCGGTCTTGCCGCGGATCGCGGGGTCGAAGACGTTTGCGGTGCGCGGGTCGTCGGCGCGGCGGTAGAGGTCGCTTTCGGCCTCCAGCTTGAATCCCGCCTTGGTCAACGCCGCGACCACCGCCGCCTTGTCGATGCGGTGCAGGCTGTCGGCCAGCGTCGTGCCGGTGCCGTCGGCGGCGCTGTGATCGACGATCACCAGCGTGCCGCCAGGCTTGAGCGCCGCGAACAGCGCCGCGCTCGCCTTGTCGCCGGTGCCTTCGGGGAACGGTTTCAGATAGAGGTCATGGAAATTCTGGACCGTGATGATGGCGTCGAGCGGCGCGGGGAAGGCGGGGGCCGCGAACGGCCCCGCGACCGCGTCGACATTGGCATAGGCCGCGTCGACCGCGGCCTGGTCGGTGCCATATTGCGCCTTGAACTGGATGAATTCTGCGGGTTGGAAAGCATACACCGTGCCCGTTGGTCCGACCGCGGCCGCGAGCAGCCGGGTCACATAGCCGCCGCCCATGACGAAATCGCCGACCCGTTCGCCGGGCGCGATCTCGGCAAAGGCAAGCAGCTCGGCGGGTTTGCGCGCTGCGTCGCGGTCGCGGTCGGCGGCGGGGCGCGCCGGATCGGCGAGCGCCGCGGCATAGTTCGGGGCGGCGTCCTTGGCGACCAGCGGGGTCGCCGAAACGGCGAGGAGCAGGGCGAGGGCAAGCGGACGGATCATGGCATCGACTCCCTTGGTGTGTCGCACCGCTATAACAGCATCGCCGCCGCCGCGCCCCTTTATTTGCATATCGCGATTTTGATGATAGGTTTCTTCGTGAAACTAAAAATACAGAACAAGATTCGGGAGAGTCGGCATGCATGATCTGGTGATACGCGGCGGCACCGTCGTCGATGGGTCGGGCGGCGCGCCCTTTGTGGCGGATGTCGCGATCGATGGCGATCGCATCGTCGCGGTGGGCGAAAATCTCGGCGCCGGGCGCGAGGAGATCGACGCCGGCGGCAAGATCGTCACTCCCGGCTTCGTCGACGTCCACACCCATTATGACGGGCAGGCGACCTGGGACGCCGAGATGGCGCCGTCGAGCTGGCACGGCGTCACCACCGTCGTGATGGGCAATTGCGGCGTCGGCTTCGCGCCCGCCAAGCCCGACCGCCACGAATGGCTGATCTCGCTGATGGAGGGGGTCGAGGACATCCCCGGCACCGCGCTGGCCGAGGGCATGTCGTGGGACTGGGAAACCTTCCCCGAATATATGGACGCGCTCGAAAAGCTGCCGCGCACCGTCGATGTCGCGTGCCATGTGCCGCACGGCGCGGTGCGCGCCTATGTGCTCGGTGACCGCGAGAAGCCCGGCGCGATCCCGACCGAGGCCGACATCGCGGAGATGTCGCGCATCGTCGAGGAAGGCGTTCGCGCCGGCGCGCTCGGCTTCTCGACCAGCCGCACCGTGCTCCACAAGTCGATCGACGGCGAACTCGTCCCCGGCACCACGGCGACGCCTGAGGAACTGATCGCGATCGGCCGCGCGATGGGGCGCGTCGGTTACGGCGTGTTCGAAATGGCGAGCGACCTGAAGCGCGAGTGGAACGAGTTTCAGTGGATGGGCGATTTGAGCCGTGAAACCGGGCTGCCGGTGACCTTCGCTGCATTGCAGTCGATCGCCAAGGAACTGCCGCTGGAAGAGCAGATCGAGGAAATGCGCCGCCAGAATGCGAGCGGCGCCAACATCGTCGCGCAGATCGCGCTGCGCGGCAACGGCATCATCATGGCGTGGCAGGGGACGGTGCATCCCTTCCGCTTCAAGCCCGCGTGGGAAGAGATCATGGACCTGCCGTGGGCGCAGCAGCTCGCGAAGTTGAAGGATCCGGCGTTCAAGCAGCGCATGATCGAAGAGGCGAATGTCTGGCCCGAAAGCGATATCCTCGACTTCCTGATGGTCGTCGCCGAGGGCTGGCCGGTCCATTTCGAAATGGACCCCGACTTCAATTACGAGCCGAAGATGGACGAAAGCATCATGGCGCGCGCCGCCGCGGCGGGCGTGTCGCCGGCCGAATATGCCTATGACCTCCTCATGAAGGACGATGGCAAGGGCTTCATCTATTTCCCGATTTTGAACTACCGCGACGGCAACCTCAACTTCCTCGAGGATTTGCAGGCGGCCGACGACACCGTGAACAGCCTGTCCGACGGCGGCGCGCATTGCGGGACGATCTGCGACGCGGCCAGCCCGACCTTCATGCTTCAGCACTGGGTACGCGACCGCGCCGGCAAGCGCATCGCGCTCGAACATGCGGTGAAGCGCCAGTGCCGCGATACCGCCTTGCTCTATGGGCTGGAAGATCGCGGCGTCCTCGCGCCGGGCTATCTCGCCGACCTCAATGTCATCGACATGGATCAGCTTAAGCTCGGCAAGCCGTGGCTCGCCTTCGACCTGCCCGCGGGCGGCAAGCGCCTGCTGCAAAAGGCCGACGGCTATGTCGCGACGGTCAAGTCGGGCGTCGTCACCTTCAAGGATGGCGAAATGCAGGGCCCGACCCCCGGCGGTGTGATCCGCGGGCCCCAGCGCGTCGAACTGGCGATGGCGGCGGAATAGGCGGGTCGGCCCTATCGTCCGTTCGACACGAACGGGACCTGGTCGAACCTCGAACCGTCATTCGCTCGGGAGAGAATATTTGAAAGCCATCCAGCTTCGCGCCCCCGCCTCGCTCGACAATCTGACGCGCACCGATCTTCCCGACCCCGGCGATCCGGGGCCGGGCGAAATCCGGGTACGGCTTGCAGCCTCTTCGCTCAACTTTCACGACTATGCGGTCGTGACGGGGATACTCCCCGCTGCGGACGGGCGGATCCCGATGTCCGACGGCGCGGGGACGGTCGAGGCGGTGGGCGAGGGCGTCACTCAGTTCAAACCCGGCGATACGGTGGTGTCGATATTCTTTCCCGACTGGATCGACGGCGCGCCGCCGGCGACGGCGTTTCGCGGCGTGCCGGGCGACGGGATCGACGGCTATGCGCGCGAAGCGGTGGTGACGCCGCAGCATTGGTTTACCCAGGCTCCGACGGGCTATGATGCCGCCGAGGCCGCAACCCTGACCTGCGCCGGGCTGACCGCATGGCGCGCGCTGTTCGTCGACGGCGATACCCGGCCGGGATCGACCGTGCTGGTGCAGGGCAGCGGCGGGGTGTCGGTGTTCGCGCTGCAATTCGCCAAGGCGGCGGGCGCGCGGGTGATCGCGACCAGCTCGTCCGATGCCAAGCTCGAACGGCTGAAGGCGCTCGGCGCCGATGAGACGATCAACTACAAGGAGGTGCCCGCGTGGGGCGCGAAGGCGCTGGAACTGACCGGCGGCGTCGGGGTCGATACCGTCGTCGAAATCGGCGGCGCGGGCACGCTCGACCAGTCGATGATCGCAACGCGCGTCGGCGGCCATGTCTCGCTGATCGGTGTCCTGACGGGCTTTGCCGGGCCGGTGCAGACCGCGCTGCTCATGGCCAAGAATCTGCGCGTGCAGGGGCTCACGGTCGGCAGCCGCCAGCAACAGCTCGCCATGATCGCTGGGATCGAGGCGAACGGCATTCGCCCGATCATCAGCGACCATTTCCCGTTGGAAAATCTCGCCGACGCGTTCCGCCATCAGGCCGCGAGCGCGCATTTCGGCAAGATCGTCGTCGATATCTAGCCGCTCAACGCCCGAGCAAATCCGAAGGCAGCGTCGGCTCGCTGACGATCTTCGCCATGCGGCGCCACATTTCCTCGCGGCTCGGCTTGCCGCGTTCGATGGCGGCGCGCACCAGCTGCTCGCCGAGGCCGTAGTTGATCACATAGCTGCGATATTGTTCGGTGAAGCGCACCGACTGGTCGGCGCGCTGGGGCGACACGAGCAGATATTTCTCGGTCAGGGCGACCGCGGTCGGCCGGTCGATCGCGCCGTCGAGATATTGCTGCGCGATCGTCAGCCGGGCGCCCGAGATCGCCTTGATGGCTTTCAAAAGCTGCCAGTAGCGGTCGTCGGTCGGCGGCGCGATTCCGGCGAGCGGGATCAAGATATCGCGCTCTGTGTCGGCCTTGCTGTTGCCTGGGAAGGCGAGGTCGATCCCGTAATTCGCGCTGCCCTCGGCGATCAGGCTTTGCGGGCTGTAGAGCGGATAGACGCTGAACTCGCTCCACCCGCGCTCGCGCACCAGCTTTTCCTCGAGCTTCATGTTGAGCAGATGATGCCCCGGATAGCCCTCGTGACACCCGAGGTCGAGCGCGCGCGACAGCCGGATCGGCAGATCGGTGTTGACCTGGATCAGGCTGTGATAGGCCCCCTGGTAGTAATTATAGCCGCTCCAGCTCTTGCCCGTCACGAACTCCAGCCGGAAGCTTTCGTCCGCGGGCATCGCAATCTGCGCCGCGCTGCGGCCGCGGCAGCGCGCGATCGCGACGTCGAAGACCTTCTGCAGCCGGTGCTTGGGGATGGTAAAGCCGTCGAGATAGGCCTCGACGCGCGTCGCGAGCGGACCGTCGCCGGGGACCAGCGCCTCGATCGCGGCCAAGCCTTCGTCATAGCTTGCCAGCGGCTTCAGCCGTGGGCGGATGCCGAACAATCGCTCGGCCTCGTCGGCGAAGGCGAAGCGCGTGCCCTGCATCATCAGCAGGCGCGTCTCGGCGGCGCGGAGCTGCGCGCGAAGGAAGGCGGCGCGGCGGCGATCGAGCGGATCGGAGAGTCGCCGCGCCGCGCCATCGGTGCGCGCCATCAGGTCGCGCGTCGCGGCGAGCAGCGCCGCCTTGTCGCGCGGCGCCGCCTCCGCCGCAGTTTTCGCTGCGGCGGAGCCGTAATAGGCATCGATATAGCCGTCCTCGTGCGTCCCGATTTCGAGGCTGAGGCGCACATAGTCGGCGGCGATGGCGTTCAGCGCTTCCGCCGAAACGGGAGTACGGCGGACCTCGACCGAGGCGATGCCGGTGGCTGCATTGGGCCGCTTCGTCTCGGTCGTGGCGCAGCCTGCCAGCGCCAGCGCGATCAGGACAGCACCGGTCCGGGTCATGCGATCACCTCATCCTCATTCGTCTCGTCGACCCCGGGGACGCGATATGGCGGAGCGAATCGCAACATCGCAAATCCCGTCAGCGCGGCGGCGAGCGATCCCATCAGAACGCCGATCTTTGCCTCGTCGATCAATTCGGGCGAGCCCGGGAACGCAAGCCCCCCGATGAACAGGCTCATCGTAAAGCCGATGCCGCAGAGAACGGCGACGGCATAGATTTGCAGCCAGGTCGCCCCGCGCAGCTTGTCAGCGATGCCGAACTTCACCGCCAGCCAGATGCTGCCGAAGATGCCGATCTGCTTGCCGAAGAACAGTCCCGCGGCGATGCCGAGCGGCAGCGGCGCGAAAAGCTGGTCGATGCCGAGACCGCGCAAGTCGACGCCGGCATTGGCGAAACCGAACAACGGCACGATCGCAAAGGCGACCCACGGGTGCAGACCATGCTCGAGCCGGTGAAGCGGCGACGTGGGGCTGTCGGGCGCGCCCGGCGTGCGTTCGACGGGGATCGCCATCGCTGCGACCACGCCGGCGATCGTCGCATGAACGCCCGACAGCAAGGTCGCGTACCAGAGCGCGGCGAACAGCAGCAGATAGACGGTCAGGCTTTTGACGCCGCGCCGGCCCAGGAGCAGCATGACGCCGAACAGCGCCGTCGCAGCCGCGAGCGCCGCGACGTCGATCTTGGCCGTGTAGAAGAGTGCGATGATCGCGACCGCACCCATGTCGTCGACGATCGCGACCGTGACGAGGAACAGCTTGAGCGATGCCGGCGCGCGCTTCCCGAGCAACGCCAGCACGCCCATGGCGAAGGCAATGTCGGTCGCGGCCGGGATCGCCCAGCCTTGCGCGAGGCCGGGCGTACCGCCGGCGATCGCCATGTAGAGGATCGCGGGCACCGCCATCCCCGCCGCCGCGGCGATCATCGGCAGGCGCCGCCGGTCCCAGCTTGCCAGCTCGCCATCGACGAACTCGCGCTTGATCTCCAGCCCGACGAGCAGGAAGAAGACCGCCATCAGCCCGTCGTTGATCCACAGATGGACAGTCATCGGGCCGAGCTTGTCGGACAGTGTCGGACCGGTCGCCGCATGAATTACATGCTGATAGGTTTCGCCAAACATGCTGTTCGCGACAATCATCGCCAATATGGCTGCGAAAATCAGCAGCAGCCCGCCTGCGCTTTCGCTCTCGAAAAAGTCGCGCAGGGCGGATCGGGGCGCAGAAACGCTGGGCATAGAAAAGATTTTCGTCCGTTTTGGGTCAGGCTTTCGGGATCTTACTAGCCTTCACTGCTCGCGCCGTCACCCTTTACAAAAATTGTGTCGATATTACCGAATGACCCCGACCGATGGCGGGGCGCCATCGAGAGGGGGCGACGCGCGGGGTGGAGCTGTCGATCGCATCGCTGGAGTGGCTGGTGCTGGGCGCCGGTCGCGAACTGATGCTGTTTGCATCGGTCGGCATCCTGCTGTTCGGAATCGACGATCTGCTCTTCGATGGTCTGTGGATCGCGACGAACGGCCGCGACCGACTGGTCGATCTTGGTCTGAACAAGGAGCAACCGCTGGCTGGAAAGTTGGCGATCTTCATTCCGGCGTGGAAGGAGGCGGCCGTTCTGCCAACGACGCTGTTGCGCTCGCTGGCGGCCTGGGATGACGATGATTTTCGCATCTATATCGGCTGTTATCCCAACGACGCCGCGACGTTGCTCGCGATATCGCCGCTGGCAGCATCCGACCCGCGGCTCCGCCTGGTGATCGGCGCCGCGGACGGCCCCACGACGAAGGGCGACAATCTCAACCAGATGTGGGCGGCGCTGTGCGCTGACGAGCGCGCCGAGGGGTTTCGCGCCTTGGGCGTCATCCTCCATGATGCCGAAGACCATGTGCATCCTTACGAACTCGCTCTCTATCGCCGCACCCTCGACGGCCATGCGATGGTCCAGATCCCGGTCGTCCCCTTTGTCGATCAGGGTGCCACCTGGATCGGGGGTCATTATTGCGATGAGTTTGCCGAAGCCCATGGCAAGGAGGTCGTGCTTCGCTCGCGGCTGGGCCTGCCGATCCCATCGGCAGGCGTCGGCTGCGCGCTGGCCCGCAGCACCGTCGCCCTGCTGGCGATCGAACGCGGTGGCGATCCCTTTCGGCCAGACAGCCTGACCGAGGATTATGAGTTGGGCATGTTGATCGGCGCCTATGGCCTGTCGGCCCGGTTCGTCGATGCGATCGGACCCGATGGGGATCGAATAGCATCGCGCGGGGCGTTCCCGATCACGGTGGAAACCGCGGTGCGACAAAAGTCGCGGTGGATTGCGGGTATCGCGCTTGCGGCCTGGGATTCGCTCGGTTGGATCGACCGGATACGCAGCATACAGGATGGCGGTCGTCCCAATATCTGGCTGACGCGCTGGATGCTCTGGCGCGACCGACGCGCACCCTTGGCTGCGATCGTGCTGCTGACCGCCTATGTCGCGTTGGTTCTGACGATGCTGGGCGTTGCGGGGACGCAGTGGCTGGGATGGGCGATGCCAACGCCGGGAGAGGCGATCCGTACGCTGTTCCTGGTCAACGCGGTGGTTCTGCTCTGGCGGCTCGGCATGCGCGGATATTTCACCGCCCGCTGGTACGGGCCTCGGCAGGCGCTGCAGGCGCTGCCGCGCGCCTTTCTCGGCAATGTCATCGCGATACTCGCCGCGCGCCGGGCGGCTTCGCTCTATTGGACCATGCTCCGATCGGGCAAGGTCGTGTGGGACAAGACCGAGCATTTCCATCGCGCGCCGCTGACCGAGCCGCTGCCATCGCGGGCGACCGAGTGATCATCGGCGTACGCGTCTTGCTGCCGGCCGGAACCGAAGCGCGGGCGTTTCGCTTTTTGGCGCTGTGTCTGGTCGGATGGATCGGCGTGCGCGCTTTGGCGCTGTGGGATTCTGCGGCGCTGATGGCTGCGCCCGCGGGTGTAGCGTCGGTGTGGGCGCCTCCACCGCGGGCCTTCGCAGCGCCGCCACCTCCTTTGGTGACCTCCGCCCGCGCCGGAGACGGGCCGCTGGCGCGCCAAGCCTTTGCCATGTCGGCGCCTCCCTCCATGCCGGCAAACCGTCGCGGCGCGCGCCCAGCCGTCGCCGCCGGCGACGATGGCCGGATTGGCGGGGAGCCCTCGATGGCCGGTGGCGGTAGTCGGCACAGCTTGCGCTTGGCTTTGATGGCACGCCTGTTCCCGGCCGCCAGTCAGTCGAGCGGGGCCTTTTCCGGCCGTGAAAGCGTCTGGGCGGCCGGCATGCCCGCCGCTGCGGCAGCGCCCGGCTATGCGGAGCCCTTCTGGATGAACCGGCGGCTCGGTGGCTGGTCGCTGGGAAGCTGGCTCTATCTGCGCCAGGGATCCAATCGGACGCCGGGCAATATCGTGGCGGGCGGTCAACTGGGAGGCTCACAGGCTGGAATGCGGCTGGCCTACGGCTTCGGGGACGCCGGGCGCGTGCGGGCCTATGGCCGGGCGACGGTAGCGATCGAGCAGCCGCGCCAGCGCGAGGCCGCGTTCGGCGTCGCTTTCGCGCCGGTCCGGCGCTGGCCGGTCGACATTGCGGTGGAGCAACGCGTTGCGCTCGGCGACCAAGGGCGGACCGCGCTCGCCGCGCTGGCGAGCGGCGGCGTGGGCGATGTTCCGGTAGTGGCGGCGTTCCGGCTCGAGGCCTACGCCCAAATGGGCGTGGTCGGCCTCCACCGCCGTGACGGCTTTGCCGACGGGGCCGTCGTGATTGATCGCCGGTTGGGCAAGGACGAACGGTCGCCGCTGCGCCTTGGCGCGCTGGCGGCCGGAGCGATCCAGCCCGGCGCGTCGCGCGTCGATATCGGGCCGCGGTTGACCGTGAAGCTTCCCGAAGTCGGACAGGGCGCGCGGATCGCGCTCGACTGGCGGCAACGGGTGGCCGGCAACGCGCGCCCCGAAAGCGGCGTTGCGTTGACCCTGGCGGCCGATTTCTGACGCCGGGAAATTTAGGTGCCTCAGCCGATTCCCCGACCCGCAAAAATACTCTAGGGTCATGGGACTCGGCGCAGTTTTGCGCCGCAGACGCATGTTTCGGGGCTCATGGACCTTTACCTTCCAGTCGCCAATCTGTCGGTCAACGCGCTGGTCATCATCCTGCTCGGCGGCGGGGTCGGTTTCCTGTCGGGCATGTTCGGGGTCGGCGGCGGCTTCCTGACGACGCCGCTGCTGATCTTCTATGGTATTCCGCCGACGGTCGCGGCGGCGTCGGCCGCGACGCAGGTCACCGGCGCCAGCGTCTCGGGCGCGCTCGCGCATTTCGAGCGCGACGGGGTCGATGTGCGCATGGGCGCTGTGCTGATCGCCGGGGGGCTGCTCGGCTCGCTGATCGGCGCCGGGCTGTTCGAGCTGCTCACTGCCTGGGGCCAGATCGATACGACGATCAACGTGCTGTATGTGGTGTTGCTCGGTTCGGTGGGCACCATGATGGCGCGCGAGGCGGCGCTCGCGCTGCGCGCCGTGCGCGCCGGACTGCCCGCCCCGGCGCGCAAACGCCGTCATCACCCGATGGTCGCCAGCCTGCCGCTGCGCTGGCGCTTCTATCGCTCGGGCCTCTATATCTCGCCGCTCGCGCCGCTGCTGCTCGGCATGGCGGTCGGCGTGCTGACGATGCTGCTCGGCGTCGGCGGCGGGTTCATCATGGTGCCGGCGATGCTTTATCTGCTCGGCATGGGCACGCAGGTCGTGGTCGGCACGTCGCTGTTCCAGATCCTGTTCGTGACGATCGCCACGACGATGGTCCACGCGATGACGACCGGCGCGGTCGACATCGTGCTCGCCGGGCTGCTGCTGCTGGGCAGCGTCACCGGCGCGCAGTTCGGCGCGCGCTTTGCGCAGAGGGTGAAGCCCGAGTATCTTCGCCTGGCGCTCGCGGCGATCGTACTGCTCGTCGCGCTGCGCATGGGGGTCGGCCTCTTCATCCGCCCCGACGAGATCTACACGGTCCAATGAGGCTGCTCCGCCCCTCGATGATCGGGCTGGGGCTGCTGTTCGCAAGCTGCGCCCAGGCTGCCGACCCGCGGCTCGTGCCCGATGTGTCGAGCCGCGCGATCGACATCCAGTACAGTTTCACCGGCGAGGAATTGCTGCTGTTCGGCGCGATCCTCTATCCCGACCAGCGCCTGCCCGACCAGCGCGCCGACATCGTTGTCGTCCTGAAGGGACCGGTGCGGCCGATCATCCTGCGCGAAAAGCGCCGCGTCGCGGGCATGTGGGTCAATGCGAACAGCATTCGCCTGCGCACCTCGCCCGGCTTTTACGCGATCGGCTCGTCGCGCCCGATCGACAAGCTGGTCGACGAGCGGACCGCGGCGATCTTCGAGCTCGGCCTCGCCAATCTGTCAATGTCTCCGACCGGCTTTTCGGAGGCGCGGAAGCTCGAGCGCTTCGAACAGGGGCTGATCGACCTCTATCGCCGCAGCGGCCTCTTTTACGAGAACCCCAAGGCGGTCGAGATTACCGAGGGCGTGCTCTACCGCGCGCGCATTCCGGTGCCGGCGCGCGTGCCCGTCGGTACCTATCGCGCCGAAACCTATCTCATCAGCCGCGGCCGCGTACTCGCGGTCGCCTCGCGCGACGTCCAGATCCGCAAGGCCGGGTTCGAGCGTTTCGTCGCGCTCGCGGCCCAGCGGCACGGCTTCCTCTACGGCCTCAGCGCCGTCGCGCTGTCGCTGATCCTCGGATACGGCGCGTCGGCGGTTTTCCGTCGCCGGTAGGGATGATGAATCGCGCGTATAAGCGCTTTGTTTACCCTCGTCTGCGATACCCTCGCCGGGACACAAAAAAGGCGGGGCTCTTTATGGATATGCATGGCGGCGGGTTTGGCGCCGGGGATTCGACGGCTGCACAACATGTCCGGCTTGCCGGCGGGGGAACGGCGGCGGCCGTGGCGCCCGTTGCGACGCACCACCGCGACGATCTGTTGATCGGTGAAGTCATCGATGTTTCGGGCTCGGATTCGCGTATCCTGATCGACGCCGCGACGATCGGCCAATTGTCGTCGTCGAGCGACGCGTCGGTGGCGATGGCGGGTCAGGTCGGGGCGCAGGTCAAGGTTCGCGTCGGCAATATCTGGCTTGTCGCCAGCATTCGCGACCAGCGGCTGCACGAGCGCGGCGAAGGGCTGATCGTCGCGACGATCGACTTCCTCGGCGAAGGCGAAGAGGAAAAGATCACCGGCCGCATCCACAATTTCCGCCGCGGTGTGACGCGCTACCCGATCCCGGGCAGCCAGGTGTTCGCCGCGACGAGCCACGATCTCAAGCAGATCTACGCCGCCGACGAGCGCGCGCACGTCGAAGTCGGCACCGTCTATCCGACCAAGGATATTCGCGGCTCGCTCTACGTCGATGCGATGCTCGGCAAGCATTTCGCGCTGCTCGGGTCGACCGGTACGGGCAAATCGACCAGCGCCGCGCTGATCCTGCACAAGATTTGCGAGCTCGCGCCGCAGGGCCATATCGTGATGATCGACCCGCACGGCGAATATTCGGCCGCGTTCAAGGGCACCGGGGCCCTGTTCGACGTCGACAATCTGGCGATGCCCTATTGGCTGATGAACTTCGAGGAGCATTGCGAAGTCTTCGTCACCAGCCAAGGCCGCGACCGTCAGGCCGACTGCGACGTTCTCGCCAAATGCCTGCTGCAGGCGCGGCAGAAGAACCGCATGGCCGAGGGTATGACCAAACTCACGGTCGACTCGCCGATTCCCTATCTGCTGTCCGACCTGCTCAACATCCTGCAGAACGAGATGGGCAAGCTCGACAAGGCGACCTCCTCGGCGCCCTTCATGCGCATCAAGGGCAAGATCGAGGAAATGCGCGCCGACCCGCGCTATAATTTCATGTTCTCGGGCATGCTCGTCGCCGACACGATGGCGGGCTTCCTCGGCAAGATTTTCCGGCTGCCCTCGGACGGCCGGCCGATCTCGATCATCGATGTCTCGGGGGTTCCGTCGGACATCACCGGCGTCGTCGTCGCGGTGCTCTCGCGCCTGACCTTCGACTATGCGATCTGGTCGCGCGGCGAGCCGCAGCGGCCGATCCTGCTGGTCTGCGAAGAAGCGCACCGCTACATCCCGTCGAAGGATGTCGGCGGCGGCCAGGCGGTCCGCAAGATCCTCGAGCGTATCGCCAAGGAAGGCCGCAAATACGGCGTGTCGCTGGGCCTGATCACCCAGCGCCCGTCGGACCTTGCCGAAGGCGTGCTGTCGCAGTGCGGCACGATCATCTCGATGCGCCTCAACAACGAGCGCGATCAGCAGTTCGTGAAGGCGGCGATGCCCGAAGGCGCGCGCGGGTTCATCGACTCGATCCCGGCGCTGCGCAACCGCGAATGCATCGTCTGCGGCGAAGGCGTGTCGATCCCGATCCGCGTCTATCTCGACACGCTCGAGGAGGACAAGCGTCCCGCCTCCAGCGATCCTCTGTTCTCGAAGCTGTGGCGCGAGACCGGCGGCGAAACCGAAATCCTGGAACGCGTCGTCAAGCGCTGGCGCAGCCAGGGGCGCTAAGCCTCGCAAGCCGAACAGGAAGCGGCGCCGGTCCAAAGGACCGGCGCCGTTCTGCTATTTGGAAACAGGCGGTTCCCACAGCTCGATCGGATTGCCCTCGGGATCGTGGACGCGCGCGAAGCGGCCGACCGCGGGGTCGTCCCATTCGGGCTTGGTGATGATCTCGTCGCCCGCCTCGCGAAAGGGCGCCAGCACCGCGTCGAGATCGTCGACGCGCAGGTTGATCATGAACTGGCGGTCGGCAGCGAAATAGTCGGTGTCGGCCTTGAAGGGCGAGAAGACCAGCGGGCCCGCCGTGACATTCCATACCCACTCGTTCGGCGGCACGCTGTCGTCGGCGCTGCACCCGCCCCCGATGCCGAGACGGTCGCGATACCATGCGCTGAGCGCCGCGGGATCCTGGGCGCGGAAAAACAACCCACCGATGCCTTTGACATGTCCCATGCATCTCTCCCTCATTTCGATGCCGGAGAGACTAGGCGGCTTTGGTCAGCGAATCCATTCCCCGCTCTTGCGGAATTCTTCCTTGATCTGGCCCGATTGGTTGAGCCGCGGATCGGTGTAGGTCGGTGCGGGCGCAACGGGCGCTGCGGGAATCGGAGCAACCGGCGTCGCCATCTGCGCCGGCATCGGCGCTGGCGCAACGTCGGGCAGTACCGCCGCGGCGCCGGTCAGCGCGGGCACCGGGCCGGCGCCCGGCGCAATGCCCTGACCCTTCAGGATGGCGAGTTGCTGCGCGACCGGCAGATAGGGGCCGGGCACCGGCTCGCGGCCGAGATACGGCGCGCGGAACGCATCGGGCATGCCCCAGCGGCCGCGCCAGCGGTGGAAGATATGCGCGCCGACGATGTTGGTCATCACCAGGCTCTTGCCCCAGCGCGGCCAGATCGCGGTCGTGTGATAATGGGTGGCGAGGCCGACGCCGGGAAAGACATAGCCGCCCAGCGCCGCCGAGGCGACGCGGCTCGCGCGCAGCCACTGGGGCTTGCTCGGCGCGCGCGCCATCGCGCCGTCGCAAGAGAAGGTAAACTGGCAGACGCCCGCGCGCTGCGACCCTTGGAACACGACGCCGCAGATCGTGTTCGGAAAGCTCGGGTGGCGGGCGCGGTTGATGATGACCTGCGCGACGCCGCGCATCCCGTCGTCGCTCTCCGACGCGGCTTCGTAATAGATGGCCGAGGTCAGGCAATAATGCGCGCGTTCGCGATCGAGCGCGGTCAGGCCGCGAAAGATGTAAGGCTTCGCCGGCGGACCGACAAGCGCTTCCTGCTGGAGCTGCGCCGGGGTCAGCGGTGCGTTCGCGGTGGCATCGGCGAACCCGATGCTGTCGGGGCTCGGCAGCGTCGGGTCGATTTTCAGCGCATCCTCATAGGTGTCGGCATTCATCACCGCCCAGCGCGCCGGGTCATATGTCTTGAAGGCAAGCGGCACCGAAACGCTGTAGGCGCCGAACCCGCGCGGGCGATATTGCCCGCTCGACAGCATCAGCGCCGCGCATGCGACGACGACGATCGCGACCAGCAGGCCCCAATATTCGCGGCCCGGCCCCGCCGGCTTTTCCGGCACCGGATCGCGCCACGTCGAGCGGGCGGAAAGGGTCAGTTCGGGCTTCATGCGATGCGTCGAATCTCCGCAGCCGATTCGGACGGCTGCTCTCACCCTGCCTTATGCCCTGAAACGCCAACAAAATGTTTCACCGCGTGCGCCATGTGCCGCAGGGGGACAGCGGGCCGGGACGCGGTTAATCGCCGAGGCCGGTCGAAACAGGGCCGCATTAGGGCTCTGTTGAGGCTGTCCGTGATAAGGGGCGGCCATGACCGACGCCGGCCTTCCGATCTATCGCCGCAGCGCGCGAACCGATTACCGGATGTGGTTGCTGCTCTCCGTCGGGCTGATTTTCTTCTGGGCCGGATCGACGATTCGTCCCGAGGACAATTGCAGCGAGGACGGACGCGAATGCGCGCCTTGGCTGGTGCCGTTGGCGCAAGGACTGGGTGCGATCGTCGCATTGGGGGCGGGTCTCAACATGCTCGCCAATCCGCGGCGCGGCAGCCTGTTCGATCCGGCGACCGGCGATCTTGTCTGGTGGCAGGCGCGGATCGGCAGCGCAGGCGGCGACGAGGGGCGCATCCATGTGTCGCAGATCGGCAAGCTGCGGATCGTGCGCGGCGACGAAAGCGACGACGAGGTCCATCTCTACGACCGCGAGGGCAATCGCCTCTTCTGGTTCGATCAGGAGGTGATCCCCTGGCCCTACGAGCGCTGGGCCGAAAGGCTCAAGCGACTTGCGCCGCAGATCGAGGTCGTGGTCGATACAAGCTAGCGTATCTCGACCGTCAGATGTTCGATCTCGCGCACCGGACGCAGGCGCTGGCAGATCGTCTCGCGAGCCACGCCGACCGCGCTGACGATCGCAGAATGCGCGCCGGGGCCGACGCGCCAGACGTGGAGGTCGCAAATCCGCGCATCGCCGGGCCCTTCGACCAGCGCGCGGATTTCTGCTTCGAGCTTGGCGTCCGTCGCATCGAGCAGCACCGCGCCGGTGTCGCGCATCAGCGACCAGGACCAGACTGCGATGACGATCGCACCGACGACGCCCATCGCCGGGTCGAGCCAGGTCCAGCCGAGATAGCGCCCGCCGAGCAGCGCCGCGATCGCGAGCACCGAGGTCAGCGCGTCGGCAAGGACGTGCAGATAGGCCGAGCGAAGATTATTGTCTTTCTCGTGCCCGTGGGAAGGACCGTGTGCATCGTCATGATCGTGATGATGGTCATGCCCATGCTCATGACCGTGCCCATGATCGTGACCGTGCCCCAGCAGCAGCGCGCTGACGATATTCACCCCCAGGCCGACGATCGCGACGATGGTCGCTTCGCCGAACTCGACGGGGCTGGGATTCACCAGGCGGATCAGCGATTCATACGCGATGCCGATCGCCACGATGCCCAGCACCAGCGCCGAGGCAAAGCCCGCGAGGTCGCCAACCTTGCCGGTGCCGAAGGTGTACCGCCCGCTTTCCGCATGACGCTTGGCATAACGATAGGCGAGGGCCGCGATGCCAAGCGCGCCGGCGTGCGTTGCCATATGAAAGCCGTCGGCGAGCAGCGCCATCGAATTGAACATCAACCCCGCGGCGATCTCGCCGACCATCATGACAGCCGTCAGCACCACGACCCAGAGCGTGCGGCGCGCATTCTC
Organism: Sphingopyxis sp. H050; assembly: GCF_001468265.1. Taxonomy (GTDB): domain Bacteria; phylum Pseudomonadota; class Alphaproteobacteria; order Sphingomonadales; family Sphingomonadaceae; genus Sphingopyxis. The sequence continues at coordinate 456,905 of NZ_LNRZ01000003.1, forward strand.
GTCGTGCCGCTTGCCCAGATAGACATGGCGGTGCGTCAACGCATCGATTTCGCTGTCGAGCGACATTCTTCCCCCTATTTGGCGTAGCGGCGGATCGCCGCAAGCAATTCGTCGCCGCCCTGCGCGCGGGCAGCATCCGACAGGCCGGGCGCGACGACATGCGATTGCAGATGCTCGGCGACGAGTTCGTCCATCAATCCCGCCACCGCGCCGCGTACTCCCGCCACCTGATGCAGGATCGCGGCACAGCCGGCCTCATCGGCAATCGCCCGCTCGATCGCCGCGACCTGCCCGGCGATACGCCGGGTGCGGGCGAGTAGTTGGTCCTTGTTGGCGTGGGCATGTGACATAGGATACCCCCCTATCCCATAATCGAAGAAAGGGCAAGGGCGCTGAAAGGCAAACTATCTTTCATCGCGTGGCGGCCATGCTATCCCTTGCGCCCCGGGCAACGCGGACGCCCGTTCAGACGATGCGCCGTCCAAGCTCCGCTCCATGAGCCGCGCTTGCGGCAAGGAGCGTGCTTGCAATGACGACCGACAGCTATTCGCCGCCGCGGCTTTCCCTCCTCCAACTTTTTCTGCGCTTCCTGCGCTTCGGCTTGCTCGCCTTCGGGGGGCCGGTGGCGCAGATTGCGATGGTGAAGCAGGCGCTGGTCGAGGAGGAGCGCTGGATTTCGCCCGCGCGCTTCAACCGGCTGCTCGCGGTGATGCAGGTTCTGCCCGGGCCCGAGGCGCATGAACTTTGCGTCCACTTGGGCATGGTCGCGCGCGGCCGGATCGGCGGCCTGCTCGCGGGGGTGGGCTTCATGCTGCCGGGTTTCGTGCTGATGCTGGGCGCGGCCTGGCTCTACAAGGATTGGTTCGTCGGCAACCCCGCGATGGCGCCGATCTTCCTCGGGGTGCAGATCGCGGTGCTGGCGATCATCCTGCGCGCGGTGCAGCGGATCGGGACGCATATCCTGGAGGACCGGCTGCTTTGGGGGCTTGCTGCGGCGTCGCTCGCTGCGACCCTGGCGGGCGTGCCGTTCTGGATTCCGCTCGTCGCGGCGGGACTGATCTACAGCTTTGCGGCGCGCCCGGCCGTGGCAGCGGCGGTGGTCGTGGTGGCGGTCGCACTGGCGTTGCTCATCTCGGGCGACGCCCCCGTCATCCAGGCCAGCGTCGCCGCGAGCAGGGCGGACGTCATCGCGCTGTTCATCGCCGGGCTGAAGGGCGGGCTGCTGACCTTCGGCGGCGCTTACACGGCAATCCCCTACGTGCGCGCGGACACCGTCGGACGCGGCTGGGTGTCCGACGCCAGCTTCCTCGACGGCGTCGCGCTGGCGGGAATGCTGCCCGCGCCGCTGGTCATCTTCGCGACCTTCGCGGGCTATGTCGCAGGCGGATTTCCAGGCGCGCTGGCCATCACGGCGGGCATGTTCCTGCCCGCCTTCGCCTTTTCGATGATCTTCTACGAACGGCTGGAGGCGGTGGTCGAGAATCCGGCGCTGCATCGCGCGCTTGCCGGGGTCGCGGCGGCGGTCGTCGGGGTGATCGCCGCGACATTGCTCCAGCTAGGCTGGGTGACGGCGCTGCGCGTGGCGACGCCGATCGCCGGGCTCGCGATCTTCGCAGGCGCGGTGGCGGCGGTGTTTCTGCTCAAGGGCAAATGGGTCGCACCGCTGCTCGTCGTCGCGGCGGGCGCCGCAGGGTGGCTGCTCAACCCCTGAGACTGCTCGCCGTCAAGTTGCGCGCGATCTGGTCGAGATGCGGCGCCCAGGTGCCGCAGCAGCCGCCGAAGATGTCGAGGTGCGGATATCGCCGCGCCAGCGCACCCATGCGCTGGCCAAGGTCGACCGGGTCGCCGTCCTCGATATGGCCGAGCTTGCAAAGATCGATCTTGTCCTTGGCGCTGGCGTTCGGGCGCAGGCTGCGAATCCGCTTGATCCAGTCGCCGGGTTCGAGCGCCGGCTCGAATTCGAGCGGGTGCGAACAGTTGATACCGTAAAAATCGGGACGCGCGTCGCCGGCCTCGGCATCGACCGCCTCGATCGCCTCCTTCAGGCTCGGACCCGATTTCAGGCAATGGTTGCTGTCGAGCGTGAACGATATCTGGAGCGGCAGGTCGATTCGCGCCGCCGCGCGCGCGACGCCGACCGCCTCGGGGACATTGTTGAAGGTCGCGGCCCATACATAATCGACCTCGTTGCGTTTGTGCACCTCCAGCTGGAAGCTGTGATACTCCTCGGCCTCGTCGGCGGTGATCGTCCGGTTGAGCGAATAGGCGTCGCCGCGCGGGCCGACCTGGCCGCCGATCAATATATCCTTGATCTGGCCTTCATAAGGCTGCGCGACCTCGCGCAGGAAGGCGATGGCCTGCGTCAGGGCATCCGCGAGCCCTTCGCGCGAATAGCCGAGCTTCGCGGCCCAATCGGGGCTGCCGCGATAGTCGAGGCCGCTGATCATCGCGGCGAAGCCATGCTCGGCCGCGACGTCGAGCACACGGCTGTACATCGCTTTCAGATCGGCCATCCCCTCGGGCTTGTCGAGCAGCGGATACATCGCGAACTCGGGCAGGTCGTGCCCGTGCCGATACTGGATTTCGGTCTCCTGACCGCCTTCGGTCAGATAGAAGATGCCTTCGCGCTGCGGTGCAAATCCAGCCATCGTGATCGCCTCCCTACTTCCCACTTGCCGACTCTCGCGTGGGAGCCTATATGCGCCTCACTCCTAGACATGGCTAGCCAGATGGGACGTCGGGGCCGCGGGCCGCGGCGGCCGTTCCCGCATGGGTTTCCGGTCTTGTGATAAGGAAAGATATTTGGTCGATCTCGACGCCCTCAATGCGATCATCGCGCCCGAAGCCGAGGCGATGGGCCTGGGGCTCGTGCGCGTCGCTTTCTTCGGCGGCGAGAGCGACCCCACGCTGCAGGTGATGGCTGAACGCCCCGACACGCGCCAGCTGACGATCGACGATTGCGCCGACCTGTCGCGCCGCATTTCGGCCCAGCTCGACGCGCTCGAAGAGGCGGGCAAGGACCCGATCGAGGTCGCGTACCGGCTGGAGGTGTCGTCGCCCGGCATCGACCGGCCGCTGACGCGTCGCGCCGACTTCGCCGACTGGGCGGGGCACGAGGCGAAGGTCGCGCTCAAGGAAAAGCTGAATGGCCGCCAGCGCTTCAACGGCGAGCTCGTCGGCATCGACGGCGATACCGTCACGATTTCGGACAAGGAAGGGGTGGAGCATAAGCTGCCGTTCGACGCGATCGATACGGCGAAGCTGGTTCTCACCGACAAATTGATTGCCGCAACCGTCCCGCTCTCGATCGAGGGCGCCGACGAAATGGAAGAAGAAGGACAGGACTGATGGCCACTGCCATTTCCGCCAACAAGGCCGAACTGCTCGCGATTGCCAATTCGGTCGCCAGCGAGAAGATGATCGACAAGGGAATCGTCATCGAGGCGATCGAGGAAGCGATCCAGCGCGCGGCGCGCGCGCGCTACGGCGCCGAGAACGACATTCGTGCGAAGCTCGATCCGCAGACCGGCGATCTTCGCCTGTGGCGCGTCGTCGAGGTCGTCGAGCAGGTCGAGGATTATTTCAAGCAGGTCGACCTCGCCGCCGGCCAGAAGCTGCAGAAGGACGCCAAGATCGGCGACTTCATCGTCGACCCGCTGCCCGCGGTCGACCTCGGCCGCATCGACGCGCAGTCGGCGAAGCAGGTGATCTTCCAGAAGGTCCGCGAAGCCGATCGCGAACGCCAGTATCAGGAATTCAAGGACCGCGCGGGCGAGATCATCACCGGCGTCGTGAAATCGGTCGAATTCGGCCACATCGTCGTCAACCTCGGCCGCGCCGAGGGCGTCATCCGCCGCGACCAGCAGATCCCGCGCGAACTGATGCGCGTCGGCGACCGCGTCCGCGCGCTGATCCTGTCGGTGCGCAGCGAAACGCGCGGGCCCCAGATTTTCCTGAGCCGCGCGCACCCCGACTTCATGAAGAAGCTGTTCGCGCAGGAAGTCCCCGAAATCTACGACGGCATCATCGAGATCAAGGCCGCCGCGCGCGACCCGGGCTCGCGCGCCAAGATCGGCGTGATCAGCTATGACGGCAGCATCGACCCCGTCGGCGCCTGCGTCGGCATGAAGGGCAGCCGCGTCCAGGCGGTCGTCCAGGAAATGCAGGGCGAAAAGATCGACATCATCCCCTGGTCCGAGGACACCGCGACCTTCGTGGTCAACGCGCTCCAGCCGGCAACGGTGCAGCGCGTCGTCATCGACGAGGATGACAGCCGCATCGAAGTCGTCGTTCCCGACGACCAGCTGTCGCTCGCCATCGGCCGCCGCGGCCAGAATGTCCGTCTCGCCAGCCAGCTCACCGGCAGCCAGATCGACATCATGACCGAGGCCGACGCGAGCGAGAAGCGCCAGCGCGAATTCGTCGAACGCTCGACGATGTTCCAGGAAGAACTCGACGTCGACGAAACGCTCGCGCAGCTGCTCGTTGCCGAAGGCTTCAGCGAACTCGAAGAGGTCGCTTATGTCGGCATCGACGAACTGGCGAGCATCGAAGGCTTCGACGACGAACTGGCGCAGGAGCTGCAGAGCCGCGCCGCCGAAGCGCTCGAACGCCGCGAGGAAGCTTCGCGGCAGGAACGCCGCGCGCTCGGCGTCGAGGATGATCTGGCCGAGATTCCGCACCTCACCGAAGCGATGCTCGTCGTCCTCGGCAAGGCGGGGATCAAGACGCTCGACGACCTCGCCGACCTCGCGACCGACGAACTGATCGCGAAGAAGCGCCAGGACAACCGCCGCGGTCCGGCGCGCGCCGAACGCGCCGAGGACAAGGGCGGCGTGCTGGGCGAATATGGCCTGACCGAAGAGCAGGGCAACGAGATCATCATGGCGGCGCGTGCGCACTGGTTCGCAGACGAACCGGCGGACGCTGCACCGCAAGCCGAGTCCGCGGCGGAGCCGCAAAACGGGGAGGCCGCCGATGCGGACCCCGCACAATGATCAGCTGAGCGAACCAGACCGCGCTGGTCGGCGCGGCCAGCATGTGCCCGAGCGGCGCTGCGTCATCACCGGCGAGGTTTCGCCGGCCGAACGGCTCGTGCGCCTGGCGCTCGGGCCCGACGGCGCGATCGCGCCCGACGTTCTGGGCAAGGCGCCCGGACGCGGCGCATGGATCGGCGTGACCCGCGCCACGCTCGAAGCGGCGCAGGCGAAGGGCAAGCTCAAGGGCGGGCTCGCGCGGGCGCTGCACGAAGGCAATATCACGATCCCCGACGACCTCGGCGCGCGGATCGAGGCGCAACTGAAGCGCGCGACGCTGGACCGGCTCGGGCTCGAATCGCGTTCGGGGACGCTGATCAGCGGCAACGAAAAGGTCGAGCAGGCGGCGCGCAAGGGGCAGGTTCGCCTGCTGCTTCACGCGAGCGATGCGGGCGAGGACGGCCGCAAGAAACTCGCGCAGGCATGGCGCGTCGGCGAGGACGACGAGGGATCGGGCCGCGAAGGGACCATCTTGCCGGTGGACCGGCAGTCCCTATCTATGGCATTGGGGCGTGAAAATGCGGTGCATTTGGCCGTCACAGACGCCCGTGCCGCCGACCGGGTGCTCGCGCATCTTGGCCGCTGGCAGTTTTTCTCCGGATGGAGTAGGGACGCGGCCGACCGCGTTTCCCTTGAGGATTCCCGCAGCGCGGGGGGCACAGTTCCCCGCGACGCGGCTAATCGGATGGCGTCCACGGATACCGGCACGGTTTCCGACGCTTCGGACGCGTTATGAAGGAAAATAGAGTTTAGATGAGCGACGAACAGGACAAGCCGACCCTTACCCGCAAGCCGCTGGGGCTGAAGCGGACGGTCGAGGCCGGCCAGGTGCAGCAGCAATTCAGCCATGGCCGCCGCAATACGGTGGTGGTCGAGGTGAAGCGCCGCCGCGTGCTCGGCCGCCCGGGCGAAGCCGCCCCTGCGGCCGAGGTCGAAGAGGTCGCGGCGCCCGCTCCGGCGCCTGCCGCCGCCCCCGCGCCTGTCGCGGAAAAGCCCGCTGCGCCGAAGCCCGCCGCCGACAGCCTGATGTCGCGTCAGGAGCGTCAGGCGCAGCTGCTGCGTGAGGCCGAGGAAGCGCGCATGAACGCGCTCGAGGAAAACCGTCGCCGCGAGGAAGCCGCGCGCGCCCGCGCCGCCGAGGAAGAAAAGAACCGCGTCGCCGAAGCGCGCGAGGACAAGGCGAAGGCTTCCGAAGCCGCGCCGGCCCCCGCCGCCGAAGTCGAAGCGCCGGCCGCCGAGGCTCCCGCCGCCGAGACGAGCGAAGCCGCGCCGCGCAGCACGACGAGTGCCGCGCCCGCGCCGCGCCGTTTCACGCCGGTCGAGGCGCCGAAGCGCCCCGAACCGAAGCGCCCCGAACCCAAGGCGACCCGCGGCGCCGACAACCGCCGCCAGTCGGGCAAGCTGACCGTCACGCGCGCGCTCAACGACGACGAGGGCGCCCGCGCGCGCAGCCTCGCGGCGCTGAAGCGCGCCCGCGAAAAGGAAAAGCGCTCGCACATGGTGTCGAGCGGACCGCGCGAGAAGCAGGTCCGCGAAGTCGTCGTGCCCGACAGCATCACGGTGCAGGAACTCGCCAACCGCATGGCCGAAAAGGGCGCGGACCTGGTGAAGGCGCTGTTCAAGATGGGCATGCCCGTGACCGTCAACCAGACGATCGACCAGGACACCGCCGAACTGCTCGTCACCGAATTCGGTCACGAGATCAAGCGCGTCAGCGAAGCCGATGTCGACATTCGCCACGACGAGGATGTCGACGACGCCGCGCACCTGAAGCCGCGCGCGCCGGTGGTCACGATCATGGGCCATGTCGACCACGGCAAGACCAGCCTGCTCGACGCGCTGCGCGGCGCGAATGTGCAGGCGGGCGAAGCCGGCGGCATCACCCAGCATATCGGCGCCTATCAGGTGAAGACCCCCGACGGCAGCCAAGTCACCTTCCTCGATACGCCGGGCCACGAAGCCTTTACCGAGATGCGACAGCGCGGCGCGAACGTCACCGACATCGTCATCCTGGTGGTCGCCGCCGACGACGGCCTGAAGCCGCAGTCGATCGAGGCTATCGCCCATGCGAAGGCGGCCGGCGTGCCGATCATCGTCGCGATCAACAAGGTCGACAAGGAAGGCGCCAACCCGCAGCGCGTCCGCGAACGCCTGCTCGAGCATGAGCTGGTGGTCGAGGAAATGGGCGGCGACGTCCAGAATGTCGAAGTCTCGGCACTGAAGAAGACCGGCCTCGACAAGCTGCTCGACGCGATCGCCGTGCAGGCGGAGATCATGGAACTGAAGGCGAACCCCGACCGCGCCGCCGAAGGCACGGTGGTCGAGGCGAAGCTCGACAAGGGCCGCGGCCCCGTTGCGACGATCCTCGTCCGCCGCGGCACGCTGCGCGTTGGCGACATCTTCGTCTGCGGCGCCGAAAGCGGCCGCGTCCGCGCGCTGATCGACGATCAGGGCAAGCAGGTGAAGGAAGCCGGCCCATCGATGCCGGTCGAGGTCCTCGGCCTCGGCGGCGTGCCGATGGCGGGCGATACGCTCACCGTCGTCGAGAACGAAGCCCGCGCCCGCGAAGTCGCCGCCTATCGCCAGAGCGAAGCGCTCAAGAAGCGGACGGTGCAGGCGCCGGTCAGCCTCGAGGGCATGTTCGAGGCGCTCGCCGACAAGGCGAAGGTCATCGAATATCCGGTGGTCATCAAGGGCGATGTGCAGGGTTCGGTCGAAGCGATCGTCAATGCGCTCAACCGGATCTCGACCGACGAGATCCGCGTCCGCGTGCTCCAGTCGGGCGCCGGCGCGATCACCGAAAGCGACGTGACCTTGGCCGCCGCCACCGGCGCGCCGATCATCGGCTTCAATGTCCGCCCGAACGCGAAGGCGCGCGAGATCGCGAAGCGCGAAAAAGTGCGCTTCATGTATCATGACGTCATCTATCACCTGACCGACGAGGTCCGGAAGGAAATGGCGGGCGAGCTGGGTCCGGAGCGCATCGAAAACGTCGTCGGCCGCGCCGAGGTCAAGGACGTGTTCCCGGCCGGCAAGCGCGACAAGGCCGCGGGTCTGCTGGTGCTCGAAGGCGTCATCCGCAAGGGGCTCCATGCGCGTCTCACCCGCGACGACGTCATCGTCTCGGCAACGACGATCGCCTCGCTCCGCCGGTTCAAGGACGATGTCGCCGAAGTGCGCGCGGGCCTGGAATGCGGTGTTGTGCTGGCCGATACCAACGACATCAAGCCGGGCGACAATCTCGAAGTCTTCGAGGTCGAGCTGCGCGAACGGACGCTGTAACAGGCGTCCGCTCCGCGCGGATCAGGAGGCGCCGGCATGCCCCGCTATGTGGCCCTATTCGGCAGCATCAACGTCGGCGGCAACCGGCTGACGATGGCCGACCTGCGTTCGGCGTTCGAGGCCGAAGGGTTCGAGAATGTCGAAACCGTGGTGGCGAGCGGCAATGTGCTGTTCGACCATGACGAGCGGCCGACGCGCGGGCTCGAGGAGAAGCTGGCGATCATGGTTGGCGACCGCTTCGACATGGAAACCGCCGCCTTGGTGCGCAGCCGCGATGAACTCGCGGCCGCCATCGCCGACAATCCGTTCGCTGGCACGAACGAGGACCGGATCGTCCACACGATGTTCCTCGACGGCCAGCCGACCGCGGAGCAGTTCGAGGCGCTGGCGACCGACCACCGGGTCCGGCCGATCGAACGCCTCGCGCTCGGCGACCGGGCGCTCTATATCGACTTCGGCGACGGCGCGGCCGACAGCAAATTGCACGCGCGGCTGATCGAACGGCGACTGGGGCACAAGGGCACCGCGCGCAACATCCGTTCGATCGCGCGGATCATTGCGAAACTGGACGAAGAAGCAAAAACGGCATGAAGCAGGAAAAGGATAAAGGCCCCTCGGTGCGGGTGCTGCGCGTCGGCGAGCAGGTGCGGCATCTGTTGTCGGAAATCCTGGCGCGCGGTGACGTCCACGACGACGTCCTCGCCACGCATCCGGTCAGCATCACCGAAGTCCGCATGTCGCCCGACCTGCGCCACGCGACCGTGTTCGTGAAGCCTCTGCTCGGCAAGGACGAGGAAGCGGTGATCAAGGCGCTGCGCACCAACACCGCCTATCTGCAGAAGAGCGTCGCGGCGAAGGTGCGGATGAAATATGCCGCGAAGCTCAAATTCCTGCCCGACGAAAGCTTCGACGAAGCGAGCCATATCGAAAAATTGCTGCGCGACCCGAAGGTGCTGCGCGATCTTGAGAGCGGCGAGGACAAAGCCCCGGACTGACCCCAAAAACTGTCGTCATCCCGGTGAAGGCCGGGACAACGGATTGATAGGGTGGCTAAGGGGCTATTTCCCCTTGATCCCCGCCGCTTCCTCCAGCTCGACCAGGGCATCCTCCAGATAGTCGATCAGCCGCTGGACATGCGGCACGCTGCGCCGACACGCGGTAATCCCGAAATCGATATTCTTGTTGTTCGACACCTGCGTGATGTTCATCGCCATGCCGTCGACCGGGATGCTCGCCGGATACATGCCGTCGAGCCGCGCGCCGTTCCAGTAGAGCTGCTCGCGCGGACCCGGAACGTTCGAGATGGTGACGCTGTACGCGGGGAATTTGTCGGCGGTGCGCGTCAGCGCGGTCAGCATCTGCGGCATTTGCGTGATCGCGGTATAGATCTGGATCTGCTGCGCGGTCATTTCGCGCAGCTGTGCCTTGGCGGCGTTCATCGACGCCTGAATCGTCCGCATGCGCTCGGCCGGATCGTCGATATGCGTCGCGAGGTTGGCGGTCACCGCCGCGACCGAATTGCCCGAATCGATATCGTCCTTGGCGCGGATCGACACCGGCGCCATCGCCTTCAAGGGCTTGTCGGGCAGCTCGTTCAGCGATTGCAGATATTTGCGCATCGCCCCCGAACACATCGCGAGCACCGCGTCGTTGATCGTCCCGTCATAGGCCTTGCCCATCGCGCGCACGCGCTCGAGCGACCAGCTTTGCGCGACGAAGCGCCGCGCGCCGGTGATGTTGCGGTTGAAGCTGGTGCGCGGCAGCCCGGCCCATGGCGTCGTCAGGTCGCCGCCGCCGAGCCCGAACATCGCCGCGGCATATTGGTTCAGCGCCTTGCTCACCCCGACGCTGTTGCCCCACTGCTCCTTCAGGAAAGCGCCGATGGCCTTTATGTCGGTGATGCTGGGCGTCGGCGCCTTTTTCGCGGTCGGGAATTTGCGCTTATAGGCTTCATAGACCTCGACCGACATCGGCGATGCGGTGGGCTTGTAACTCTTGTCGTTGCTCAGCATCGCATTGGTGAAATGCATCGAGCTCGCGCCATCCATGAAAGCATGATGGATCTTGAAATAGGTGGCGATCTGCCGGTTCGGCAGCCCCGAGATCAGCGTGATTTCCCACATCGGGCGGGTGCGGTCGAGCAAGGTGCCGTGGAGGCGCGAGGCGAGTTCGAACATCTCGCGATAGCGGCCCGGCTTGGGCAGCGCCGCCGCGCGGACATGGTAATGCATGTCGATGTCCTTGTCGGGCACCAGCCGGATCGGGCCGTACTGGCCAAGCGGGGTGAGCTTCAGCACTTCGCTGAACGGCCGCCGCAGCCCTTCCTGCTGGCGCAGCAGCGCGAGCATCTCGTTCAGCCATTCGGTCTCGTCGACCTTGTCGGGGAGCGTGTAGAGATTGACCCCGCCGACATGCATCGGCGTCTCGCGCGTCTCCGCGACCAGGAACATCGCGTCGGTCACCGGCATCAGCCGCATGGCAGCTCTCCCCACTCTTATGCTGCATCTTTGTTGCGCAGCATGGCAGGGGGTGCGGGCGAGTCAACACTCAGCGTCATGCCGGGCTCGACCCCGCACCCGCCTTTTTTCTTCAAGATTAGGCGGGCCCCGGATCAAGTCCGGGGTGACGAGGATGTAGCGACGCGTTATCGCACCCCCCATGGCCAAGCTCTATTTCTACTACGCCAGCATGAACGCCGGCAAATCGACGACGCTGCTGCAGGCGGATTTCAACTATCGCGAGCGCGGGATGGAGACGATGCTGTGGACCGCCGCGCTCGACGACCGCTACGGCGCCGGACAGGTGACGAGCCGCATCGGGCTGATGGCCGAGGCGCATAAATTCGATCCCGACAGCGACATGTTCGCCGCGGTCACCGCCGAGCATATGGAACGCCCGCTCGCTTGCGTCCTCGTCGACGAGGCGCAGTTCTTGACGCGGGCGCAGGTGCTCGATCTCGCGCGGCTGGCTGACGAAATAGGCATCCCGGTGCTCTGCTATGGCCTGCGCACCGATTTCTCGGCCGAGCTGTTTCCGGGTTCTGCCGCGCTGCTCGGCATCGCCGACGCGCTCGTCGAATTGAAGGCGGTGTGCGAATGCGGGCGCAAGGCGACGATGAACCTGCGTGTCGATGAAAGCGGCCGCGCCGTCGTCGAAGGCGCCCAGACCGAGATCGGCGGCAACGACCGCTATGTCGCGATGTGCCGCCGCCATTTCATGGAAAAGCGGCGCGCGGCCGCCGCGGCGCTGGCGTCGGCCTCCTGACCGGCTGCCGCTGTTCCCGCTTTTTGCGAAAGGATTGTCATGCGTAAGATCGTGTCGCTGAGCCTCGCCGCGGCGGCGCTCGCCGTCTCACCCCTACAGGCGGCCCCGGCGCCGAAGCCGCAAGCGGTGCTGGAGAGCAAGGCCTATCGGGCGGCGGCGAAGATCCTCGACCGCGATCACGACCGGATGGTCGCCGAGATCATCACGCTGACCGAAATCCCCGCACCGCCCTTCAAGGAAGCGGCGCGCGCCGCGGCGTACCGCGACATGCTGAAGGAGGCAGGCCTCGCGGACGTCGAGATCGACGCGGAAGGCAATGCGATCGGCGTCTATCGCGGCACCGGACCCGCGGGCGGCTCCGCGGTGATGATCGCCGCGCACCTTGATACCGTTTTTCCCGAAGGCACGCCGGTCAAGGTCCGCCGCGAAGGCACGCGCCTCCATGCGCCCGGTATCGGCGACGATACGCGCGGCCTTGCGGTGCTGCTCGCCTATGCCCGCGCGATGAAGGAAAGCGGCGTCAAGGTGAAGCAGGACATCATCTTCGTCGGCAATGTCGGCGAGGAGGGCCCGGGCGACCTCCGCGGCGTCCGCCACCTGCTCACCAAGGGGAAGTACAAGGACCGGGTGAAGGCCTTTTTCTCGATGGACGGGCTCGATCCGTCGCGTCTTGTCACCGGCGGCGTCGGGTCGAAACGCTATCGCATCACCTGGAAGGGGCCGGGCGGCCACAGCTTCAGCGCCTTCGGCCTCGTCAATCCGATGACGGCGATGAGCCAGGCGGTCGTCGATCTCTACAAGATACAAGTCCCCGCGCAGCCCAGGACCACCTATGCCGCCAGCGTCACCGGCGGCGGCACCTCGGTCAATTCGATCCCGAACGAGGCGTATATGGAATTCGACATGCGGTCCGAAAGTCCCGCCGAACTCGCGAAGCTGGAACAGGCGTTTCTTGGCGTCGTCCGGAAGAGCGTCGAGAGCGAAAACACCGCACGGTCGGTGAAGGAAGGGCCGATCACCGCCGATATCAAGCTGATCGGCGACCGCCCCGCGGGCGAGACTGCCGCGACACAGCCGATCGTGCAGAACGCCCAGGCCATCATCCGCGCGAACGGACTCAAACCCATATCGTCCTTTTCCTCGACCGATTCCAACCTGCCGATGAGCCTCGGTATTCCGGCGGTGACGATCGGATCGGGCGGCGAGGGCGGGCGCGCGCATGCGCTCGACGAATGGATCGACGTCGAAAAGACGAAGAGCCTGAGCGGCGCCAAGGTCGGCCTCGGCATCTTGCTCGCGACCGCCGGGGTGCAATGATGCAGGACGCGCTCTACGTCGATCTGGCCGACGGCGATCTCCGCCTCGTCAAGCTGACCGAGGCGCATCGCGAGGCGCTGCGCGGGGTGTGCGCCGCCGATCCCGACATCTGGCCCATTTATTCGTCGAGCTTCGGCCCCGGCCATTTCGACAAGAGTTTCGACGCGCTGATCGGCGGCGCGGCCCGGATGCCCTATGCAATCCTCGACGGCGACCGCCTCGTCGGCATGACCGCCTGGCTGCGCCCCGACTGGTCGGCGCAGACGGTCGAGATCGGCAACTCCTATATTCACCCCGGCGCGCGCGGCACCGGCTTCAACGGCCGGGTGAAGCGGCTGATGATCGACCACGCCTTCGCGTCGGGCATCCGCCGCATCGAATTCCGCATCGACGAGCGCAACAAGCGCAGCCAGGCCGCGGTCGCGAAACTCGGCGCCAGCAAGGAGGGCGTGCTGCGCTCCGAGCGGATCACCTGGACCGGCCATGACCGCGACACCGGCCTCTGGTCGCTGCTCCCGCGCGAGTGGAAAAACTGATCTTCCCCATCGCCGTGCGGCAGGCAGGAAAGGGTCAGCACTGGTTCAGACTCGGCCTGCTATTGGCGCGGTTCGGGTAGGGTCACTTCGGCTGAAAGACTCGACATGAAACAGAAACTCGCACTCTCCCTGGCCGCCTTGCTGCTTCCCCTTTCGGCAGCGGCGGCCGCCGAGCCCGCAACGGAATCGCGCGCGCTCGGCGTTGAATCGAGTATCACCTTCCCCAGCGACAGCTCGATCCGCAACTGGCGCGCCGATCGGGAGCGCGGCATCTGGATTCAGGATCGCAAGGGGGACTGGTATTACGGCAGTTTCGCCGGCCTCTGCCGCGACCTCGATTTTGCGCAGGCCATCGGCGTCGAAACCCGCGGCACCGCACGGCTCGACCGTTTCTCGGCGATCCTCTTGCGCGGCGAACGCTGCCTGCTCTCCTCGTTCGTGACGTCGGAAGCGCCGCCGTCCAAGAAGGACAAGAAGGCCGCGGCCGACGCAAATTGACAGCCCGCACCCCGCGCCGTAGCGGCGCGGGATGAACGGCTGGATCATCCTAGACAAACCCGTGGGCCTCGGCTCGACCCAGGCGGTCGGCGCGGTCAAGCGCGTGTGCCGCGAGGCCGGCCTCGGCAAGGTCAAGGTCGGCCATGGCGGGACGCTCGACCCGCTGGCGTCGGGCGTGCTGCCGATCGCGCTCGGCGAGGCGACGAAGCTGTGCGGGCGGATGCTCGACGCGAGCAAGATCTACGACTTCACCGTGCAGTTCGGGACCGAGACTGCGGGTCTCGACGCCGAAGGGGCGGTGGTTGCGACGAGCGATATCCGGCCGACACGGACCGAGGTCGAGGCGGTGCTGCCACGCTTCACCGGGCCGATCGAGCAGGTGCCGCCGGCCTATTCCGCGATCAAGATCGACGGCGAGCGCGCCTATGACCGCGCGCGCAAGGGCGAGGCGGTCGAGATGAAGGCGCGGGGGGTGACGGTTCACTCTCTTTCCGTTCGCCCTGAGCTTGTCGAAGGGCCGTTCTTTTCTTCGGACGTCGAAAGGAAGAGCGGTCCTTCGACAAGCTCGGGGCGGGCGGGGGAGGAAGCGGCAATACTCGAATCGCTCACCCTCACCGCCCATGTCTCGAAGGGCACCTATATCCGCAGCCTCGCGCGCGACATCGCGCGTGCCGTCGGCACCTTCGGCCATGTGACCATGCTCCGCCGCACCAAAGCAGGGCCGTTCGACCTGTCCCACGCGATTTCGCTGGACAAATTGAACGCATTCGGCCAAGGCGCCGCCCAATCAGACGTCATTCTGCCGCTGGAGGCAGGGCTGGTCGACATCCCGGCTCTGAACCTATCCCCGGAAGCGGCAGGGGCGATCCGTCAGGGTCGCGTCTGGACCGGGGAAAGCACGCACGACGGGCTCTATTGGGGACGGGACAGCGAAATGCGTCCAGTCGCGTTGATAGAGGCTTTGGCGGGAACGCTGAAAGTCGTGCGGGGCTTCAACCTATGACACGATGTTCGAAGGAAGAAATATGTCGATTACCGCAGAGCGCAAAGCCGAAGTCATCAAGGACAATGCCCGCGAAAAGGGCGATACCGGTTCGCCGGAAGTCCAGGTTGCGATCCTGACCGACCGCATCAACACGCTGACCGCTCACTTCAAGGCGCATCACAAGGACAACCACAGCCGCCGCGGGCTGCTGATGATGGTCAACAAGCGTCGCAGCCTCCTCGACTATCTCCGCAAGAAGGACGAGGGCCGCTATCAGGCGCTGATCGCGAAGCTGGGTCTTCGCAAGTAAGAATTCGAGGGCGGCTCCGGGTTCCGGGGCCGCTTTCATTTTATCCGTTCGGGCTGAGCTTGTCGAAGCCCCGTCCTTTTCTTCGAGAAGGAAGAACGGCCCTTCGACAAGCTCAGGGCGAACGGAGTTGGAGGAACAGTCGCAATCCGGCGACGGTTTCGCACGCAAGGGGTCAAGAAACGGCCCCGTACCGCCCCGGGCCGGATTGCCCGGAATCAGAGGCCCCGCCCGGCATAGGGCCCGGCGGGCGAAGGAAACACCATGTTTGACGTGAAAAAAGTATCGATCGAGTGGGGCGGTGAAACGCTGACCCTCGAAACGGGCAAGGTTGCCCGCCAGGCCGACGGCGCCGTGATGGCGACGCTGGGCGAAACGGTCGTCCTGTGCGCCGTGACCGCCGCGAAGTCGGTGAAGGACGGGCAGGATTTCTTCCCGCTCACCGTCCACTATCAGGAAAAATATTCGGCCGCCGGCCGCATCCCGGGCGGCTTCTTCAAGCGCGAGCGCGGCGCGACCGAAAAGGAAACGCTCGTCAGCCGCCTGATCGACCGTCCGATCCGTCCGCTGTTCCCCGAGGGGTTCTATAACGAGATCAACGCCATCGCTCAGGTGCTGAGCTATGACGGCCACAACGAGCCCGACATCCTCGCGATGGTCGCCGCGTCGGCCGCGCTCACCATCTCGGGCGTGCCCTTCATGGGCCCGATCGGCGCCGCGCGCGTCGGCTACATCGACGGCGAATATATCCTGAACCCGACCGACGAGCAGGTCGCCGAAGGCGACCTCGATCTGGTCGTCGCCGCGACCTACGATGCGGTGATGATGGTCGAATCCGAAGCCAATGAGCTGTCGGAAGAGGTCATGCTCGGCGCGGTCCTGTTCGCGCACGACGCGTGCAAGGACGTCGTCAAGGCGATCGTCAAGCTCGCCGAACAGGCCGCCAAGGATCCGTGGGAAGTCGCCGACGGCGACGACAATGCCGCGATCAAGGACAAGCTCAAGAAGCTGATCGGCAAGGACATCGCCGCCGCCTACAAGCTGACCGACAAGTCGGCCCGCTCGAACGCACTCAACGAAGCGCGCGCGAAGGCGAAGGAAAGCTTCACCGCCGACGGCCTCAGCCCGCAGGACGTCATGGCCGGCATCAAGCTGACCAAGAAGCTGGAAGCCGAAATCGTCCGCACCGCCATCCTGAAGGACGGCAAGCGTATCGACGGCCGCACGACGACGCAGATCCGTCCGATCGTCGCCGAAACGCACTTCCTGCCCCGCGCGCACGGATCGGCGCTGTTCACCCGCGGTGAAACGCAGACGATTGCGACGGCTACCCTCGGCACCAAGGAAAGCGAACAGATGGTCGATGGCCTCAACGGCCTGTCGTACCAGAACTTCATGCTGCACTATAACTTCCCGCCCTATTCGGTCGGCGAAGTCGGCCGCTTCGGCGCGCCGGGCCGCCGCGAAGTCGGTCACGGCAAGCTCGCATGGCGTGCGCTGCACCCCGTGCTGCCGACGAAGGACGAGTTCCCCTACACGATCCGCCTGACCAGCGACATCACCGAGTCGAACGGCTCGTCGTCGATGGCGTCGGTCTGCGGCGGCAGCCTCGCGATGATGGACGCCGGCGTGCCGATCAAGCGTCCCGTTTCGGGCATCGCGATGGGCCTGATCCTCGAAGGCAAGGATTATGCGATCCTGTCGGACATCCTCGGCGACGAGGATCACCTCGGCGACATGGATTTCAAGGTGGCGGGCACGTCCGAAGGCATCACCACGATGCAGATGGACATCAAGATCGCGGGCATCACGCGCGAGATCTTTGAAGCTGCATTGAACCAGGCCAAGGAAGGCCGCGCGCATATCCTCGGCGAGATGAACAAGGCGCTCGGCGAAACCCGCAGCGAATTGTCGGCGCACGCGCCGCGCATCGAGACGATGCAGATCGACAAGGCGAAGATCCGCGACGTCATCGGCACCGGCGGCAAGGTGATCCGCGAGATCGTCGCGACCACCGGCGCCAAGGTCGACATCGACGACGAAGGCCTGATCAAGATCTCGTCGAGCGACCTCGACCAGATCGAGGCGGCGCGCAAGTGGATCAGCGGCATCGTCGAGGAAGCCGAAGTCGGCAAGATCTACGACGGCAAGGTCGTCAACCTCGTCGATTTCGGTGCGTTCGTGAATTTCATGGGCGGCAAGGACGGTCTCGTCCACGTCAGCGAAATCAAGAACGAGCGCGTCGAGAAGGTCTCGGACGTCCTCAGCGAAGGCCAGGAAGTCAAGGTCAAGGTCCTCGAGATCGACCAGCGCGGCAAGGTTCGCCTGTCGATGCGCGTCGTTGATCAGGAAACCGGCGAAGAGCTGGAAGACACCCGTCCGGCCCGCGAACCGCGCGAACGTGGTGACCGTGGCGATCGTGGTCCGCGCCGTGACGGCGGCGACCGTGGCGATCGCGGCCCGCGTGGCGGCGGCGGTCGTGACCGCGACCGTGGCCCGCGCCGCGACGGCGAAGGCCGTGGCGACCGCGGCGATCGCGGTCCGCGCCGCGAGCGCTCGGAAGACGGTCCGGAAGATCAGGGCCATGTGCCCGACTTTCTGAAGGACTGAATCTTTCCGGCAACGGAATGAGAAGGGGCTGCCGAAGGGCGGCCCCTTTTTCGTTGGAATCGAATGACTTCGCTCTGGCCGCGGCTTAACCTGGGTTAGGAACGCGATTCTGGACCGCGGAAAACCGTGCTTTTTTGGCGGAATTTTGTCGATACGCCGTGCATTAGGCTCGACGATCCGAGCAACTTTGGAGCGTATCGGGAGTCCATCTCGCTGACAGGGCCAGTGAATGCGCGGGACCCTGATGACCCCATTGAAGGAGTAGCATATGGGTAACGTTTCCAAGACCTCCGGACTATTTTTGACTCTGGCGCTGCTGGCCGTGCCGGCGACCGGCAGCCTCGCTGCCCAGGAACAGGATCAGGATACGTCGGGCGGCGAAGTCATGGCGACCGTGTACGGCACGATCCCGCCCGCGTCCGAAATGACCAAGGGTCCCAAGGTCGAGGGTATCATTTCCGCGCGCACCGAAAACCGGATGCAGGTCACCACGGCCGACGGCAACACCCAGATCATCGCGCTCATCCCCGAAACGCGGGTGAAGGGCAGCGGCGGTTTCCTGGGTCTGGCCAGCAGCAAGCTCGCTTCCGATTCGCTTCTCAACGGCTTGCCGGTGACCGTCGACACGCTCCAGTATAGCGGCGGCCTCGCCGCGGGTTCGGTGGCGCTCAAGACCAAGGACCTGCGCACCGCGACGATGATCCGCACCGGCACCGACCAGCGGTTCGCCGAGCAGACCGCGGCGACCGAGGCGCTGCGCGGCCGCGTCGGCGATATCGACCAGTATAATATCAAGGGCACGACCAACGTGAATTTCGACACCGGCAAGGCCGTGCTGTCGGAGCAGGCGAAGGCCGAGCTTTGCCAGGTCGCGAACCAGGCCAGCACCACCGACAATGCCCTGCTGCTCGTGGTCGGCTACACCGACTCGACCGGCAGCGAGGAGTTCAATCAGGAACTGAGCGAAAAGCGCGCCACGCGCGTCGTCAACCATCTGCAGCAGGCCTGCGGCTGGAAGCCGTATCGCATGCTGACGCCCACCGGCATGGCCGAAGCCGACCCGGCGGCGGACAACAGCACCCCCGAAGGCAAGGCGCAGAACCGCCGCGTCGCGGTGAATATCATGGTCAGCAAGGCCGTCGACGGCCTCTAAGGCTTGCGGCGTGGGCATGGCCCACACCCTCTTCTTGGGGCGAAGGCGATCCTTCGCCCCTTTTTCTTGCCTGGTCCGCTCTTGCTCCGTCCCAAGGCCCGTGCAATAGGCGCCGCCCCTCCGCATACCGGGCCGCACAGGACAGATCATGGACAATCATTCGGCCGCGAGCGCGCTCGGCCTCGACTTCGGGACGACCAACACGGTCGCCGCGCTTGCCGACGGGCTGGGGGGATCGCAGCTTGTCGATTTTGTCGGCGACGAGGCGACCGGCCCCGTCTTCCGCTCGGCGCTCTGCTTCTGGGAAGAGGAGCGCGCGTGGCAGGGGGTCGCCTCCGACGCTGGCCCATGGGCGATCGCCGAATATCTCCAGTCGCCGCTCGACAGCCGTTTCGTCCAATCGTTCAAAAGCGTCGCGGCGAGCCCGCTGTTCGAGCGCGCGTCGATCTTCGGCAGGCCGTTCCGCTTCGAGGATATGGGGCGGCTGTTCCTCCAGCGCCTCGTCGCGCATGCCGGCGGGCGGCTCGATGCGCCGCCGCGCCGCATCGTCGTCGGCCGCCCCGTCGAATATGCGGGCGCACGCGCCGATCCGGCGCTTGCGCGCCAGCGCTACGATGCGATGTTCGACCGCTTCGGGGTCGAGATCGTCTATGTTCACGAACCGCTCGGCGCCGCGCACAGCTATGCATCGCGGCTGGCCGAACCCGCGACGATCCTCGTCGCCGACTTCGGCGGCGGCACCACCGACTTCTCGATCGTCCGCATCGCCGCGCCGGGCACCGCGCGCCGCTGCGTGCCCCTCGCCTCGTCGGGCGTGGCGATCGCGGGCGACCGTTTCGACCAGCGCATCGTCGACAAGCTCGTCCTGCCGCTGCTCGGCAAGGGCGGGCGCTATCGCTCGTTCGACAAGATATTGGAGATTCCGGGGGGATATTTCTCCGACTTCGCCGACTGGTCGCGGCTCGCGATGATGCGCAACCGCCGCACGATCGACGAACTGAAGCGGCTGCAACGCGATGCCGTCGATCCCGAACCGATCGGCCGCATGATCGCGCTGATCGAGCATGAGCAGGGCTTTCCGCTCTACGACGCCGTCGGCCGTGTGAAGCGCGCGCTCTCCGAAAGCGAGGTGGCCGCGTTCCGCTTTGCCGGCGGAGGGGTCGAGATTTCCGCCGAAGTGCGCCGCGCCGACTTCGAGGCGTGGATCGCCGACGACCTGCGCCGCATCGAAGCCGCGATGGAGGCCGCGCTCGCCAAGGCGGGCCTCGAGGCGGCGGCCATCGACCGCATCTTCCTGACCGGCGGATCGTCGCTGATCCCCGCGATCCGCGCGATCTTCGACCGCCGCTTCGGCGCCGAACGGATCGCGTCGGGCGGCGAGCTCACGTCGATCGCGCACGGGCTCGCGCTGATCGGCGCGGAGCCCGATCCCGCCGAATGGGCCGCCTGATCCCCTGATCCGGCGGGGCGCCCGGCGGGGCGACGGCCGATCGCCGACATCTTGGCGCGGCGGCCGACAGCGTATAGCTTGGCCGCGACCGATTTGCCCGATTCAGAGTGAGCCCATGATGATCAAAACGCTGATCCTGTCGCTTGCCGCGACCGCCGCCGCCGCTGCACAGCCGCCAAGCATGGCGCCGCCGCCGCCCCCGCCGCCGCTGCCGGTGCCGCAGAACGACAGCGGCCCCGACACGCGGCCCCATGTCGCGCTTGTCACCGATGCCGGAACGATCGTCGTCCGGCTCGAAAACAAGCGCGCGCCGATCACCACCGCCAATTTCCTGCGCTATGTCGATTCGAAGCGGATGGACGGCTTCACCTTCTATCGCACCTCGCGCAGCTGGGGCCCCCGCAGCAAGATCATTCAGGCCGGCAATCGGGGCGATGCGCGGCAGAATTTTCCGCCGATCGCGCACGAACCGACAAACGTCACCGGGCTCACCAGCTGCAAGGGCGCGCTTGCGATGGCGCGCCTCGTGCCGGGCGATGCGACGACCGACTTCTTCCTGCTCTTGTCGGCGATTCCGGGGTTCGATGCCGACCCGGCGATGAGCGGCGACAATGCAGGCTTTGCTGTGTTCGGCGAAATGGTCTCGGGCGAAGAGGTTGCCGAGGCAATCTATGCTGCGCCGGTATCCGAAACCGCCGGTGAAGGAGCGATGAAGGGCCAGATGCTGGCGCCGCCGTTCAAGATCATCTCGGCGCGCCGCGTTCCGGCCCCCGCCGACGCGCCGAAAGGCTGCGCGGTAAAAGCGCTATAAACCGGGCATTGCCCCCGATCATTTATTTTGCGTTCATCCGCGCTGTGGCTATACCGCGCGCATGACTCAGCGTTCCCCCTTGCGCGCGACGACGCGCCTGCTCGCCGCCGCTCTCGTGATTTCACCCCTGCTCGCGGCCTGTGCCGGCGGCAGCGGGGTCAAGAAGGACACGCGCTACGTCGCGCGCGACGTCAACACGCTGTACCGCGCGGCGCAGGATCGCCTCGACCGCGGCAATTATCAGGTCGCGGCGGCGCTGTTCGACGAGGTCGAGCGCCAGCATCCCTATTCGCCCTGGGCGCGCCGCGCGCAGCTGATGAGCAGCTTCAGCTATTATATGGACCGCGAATATACCCCGGCGATCGAGGCGGCGCAGCGCTTCCTCGCGATCCATCCGGGCAACAAGGACGCGCCTTACGCCTATTATCTGATCGGGCTCAGCTATTATGAGCAGATCAGCGACGTCACCCGCGACCAGAAGATCACGCAGCAGGCGCTAGCCGCGCTCGGCGAGGTGATCCGCCGCTATCCCGACAGCCGCTACGCCGCCGACGCGCGCCTCAAGGTCGACCTGGTGCAGGATCATCTTGCGGGCAAGGAAATGGAGATCGGCCGTTTCTATCAGCGCAGCTCGAACTGGCTGGCGGCGTCGATCCGGTTCCGCGAAGTGACGCAGAATTTCCAGACCACCAGCCACACGCCCGAGGCGCTGTATCGCCTGACCGAATGCTATCTCGCACTCGGCATTCCCGAGGAAGCGAAGAAGTCGGCGGCCGTGCTCGGCGCCAACTATCCGGGCAGCAAATGGTACGAGCGCGCGTACAAGCTGATGCAGAAGAACGCGCCGACCGCCTGATTGCGCTGCGCGTAGATTCGCATTTTGTTCTGCGGTAAGAGCGGGACATGCTGACGGCCCTGTCCATCGCCAATATCGTTCTGATCGAACGGCTCGACCTCGATTTCGAGGCCGGGCTGGGCGTGCTCACGGGCGAGACGGGCGCGGGCAAGTCGATCCTGCTCGACGCGCTGGGCCTCGCGCTCGGGATGCGCGCCGACAGCGCGCTGGTGCGGCAGGGGACCGACAAGGCGCAAGTGACGGCCAGCTTCACGCCGCCCGCCGCCGGAACCGCGCTCGCGGCGCTGCTTGCCGAAAATGAGATCGGGCTGGAAGCGGGCGAGCCGCTGCTGATCCGCCGCATGCTGAAGGCCGATGGCGGCAGCCGCGCCTTCCTCAACGACCAGCCCTGTTCGGCGGCGCTGCTGCGCGAGGTCGGCAGCCATCTGGTCGAGATCCACGGCCAGCACGACGATCGCGGTCTGCTCGCGCCCGCGGGGCACCGCGCGCTGCTCGATGCCTATGCGCGCGCCGACACCGGCGCGGTCGCGGCGGCGCATGCCGCGTGGCGCGCCGCCGAAGACAGGCTCGCTGCCGCGCGGGCCGCAATATCGGAAGCAGAGCGCGACCGCGAATGGCTCGAGCATTGCGTCGCCGAACTGCAGGCGCTGAACCCGCAGCCGGGCGAAGAGGCCGAACTCGCCGAGGCGCGCGCCGCGATGCAGAAGGGCGAGAAGATCGCCGGCGACCTCGGCACGATCATGGAGGCGTTCGACGGCAGCGACGGCGGCCCGGCGCTGCTCCGCGGCGCGGCGCGGCGGCTCGACCGGCTTGCCGGCGACCATCCGCTGCTCGCCGAAGCGCTCGCCAGCCTCGACCGCGCGATCATCGAGGCCGACGAGGCGGAGACCAAGCTAAACGAAGCCGCGCGCGCAATGGAATATGATCCCGAGCGGCTGGAGGCGACCGAGACGCGGCTGTTCGAGCTGCGCGCGATGGCCCGAAAGCATGGCTGTCAGCCCGACGAACTCGCCGCACTGGTGGGCGACCTCGCCGCGCGGCTCGACGCGATCGAGGGTGGCAGCGCGGGGATCGCCAAGCTCGAAGCGGCGGTGGCTGAGACGGCGGCCGCCTATACCCACGCCGCGACCGCGCTCTCCGACCTGCGCGCCAAGGCGGCGACGCGGCTCGACGCGGCGGTGGCGGGCGAGCTCGTTCCGCTCAAGCTCGACGCCGCGCGCTTCCAAACGGCCGTCGAGCGGCTCCCGGCCGAGCGCTGGGGCGCCGACGGGATCGACCGCGTCGAATTCCTGATCGCCACCAACCCCGGCGCGCCCTTCGCGCCGCTCGCAAAGATCGCCTCGGGCGGCGAACTGTCGCGCTTCATCCTCGCGCTGAAGGTCGCGCTCGCGGAGGAGGGGGGCGCCGAGACGATCATCTTCGACGAGATCGATCGCGGCGTCGGCGGCGCGGTGGCTTCGGCGATCGGCGAACGCCTCGCGCGCCTGTCGCGGGGAGCGGGACGGGGTGGGAACAAGCAATTGCTTGCGGTCACGCACAGCCCGCAGGTTGCGGCAAAAGGCGTGTCGCACTTCATCATCGCCAAATCGAGCGAAGGCATTGTCACGCGCACCAGCGTCCACGCGCTGGACGAAGCCGGCCGCCGCGAAGAAATCGCGCGCATGCTGTCGGGCGCCGAGGTCACGGAAGAAGCCCGCGCGCAGGCCGAAAGATTGCTGGAAACGATATGACAGGGCAGGCGGAACGCTATCGGGATGAGGGCTATCTCGCGCTGCCGGGCTTCGTGCCCACCGACGTGACACACGCACTGCTCGGCATGATGAAGGGCGATCTGATGCGTGGCGGCGTGTCGTTCGACCGGCTGAAGCGCAAGCATGCTTTGCTCGCGGCCGAGGCGGTCGAGATATACGGCCGGCAATATCTGCCGCTCTCGACCTTTCTTTGGGGCATGACCCCTGCGGTCAGCGCGCTCGTCGGCACGCAGCTCAAGCCCTCCTATTGCTATTTCCGCATGTACCGTGCGGGCGACGTCTGCCGCGTCCATTCGGACCGCTACGCCTGCGAGCACAGCCTGTCGCTGTTGCTCGCCGCGAGCGACGACAAGGCCTGGCCGCTCGAGGTCGGGTCGCAGCATATCGAAACCCCGCGCGAGCGCGCCGATCCCGATTTCGGCGACGAGGCCTATGGCTCGGTGCCGATGCTTCCGGGCGATGCGGTGCTCTATCAGGGCGTCCATCGGCTGCACGGTCGCACCCAGCCGAACCCCAACCGCTGGTCGGCGCATCTTTTCCTGCACTGGGTCGATCCCGCCGGGCCCTATGCCGAGCATGCGATGGAGGGGGTCAATATCCCCGCGACCGAAATGCTGGCGATGGAACAGGCCTGACCCACCGATGGCGCACCCGCTCGACCGGCCGATCTGGAGCATGCTGACCGGGCGGCAGGCGCATCTTGCCGAGGGCGATTACCGCGCGCTGCGCATCGATCGCGGCTATGGCGTGTTCGGCGTCGCCGCCGATACCGGTGCAGCGGCGCAGGCGGCGCTGGCGGCGCTCGTTCCCGAGCAGGGCGAACTGTGGATGGTCGAGGACGAACCTTGGCCGTTGCCGCCCGGTACGCGCGAGGTGAAGCGCGCCGTCCTGGCGCAGATGGTTGCCGAAGGACCCCCGCCCGAAGCGAACCCCGGCGAGCCCGACATGATCGCGCTCGGCGACGCCGACGCGGCTGACATGGCGGCGCTCGCCGATCATGCCAGGCCGGGACCATGGGGCCCGACGACGCATCGCTACGGTCCTTTCTTCGGAATCCGCGACAAGGGCCGCCTGCTCGCGATGGCGGGGCAGCGCATCCTCGTTCCCGGCATGGCCGAGGTGAGCGGGGTATCGACGTGGGAGGACTGCCGCGGGCGCGGCTATGCGCGCGCGCTTATCGGCCATGTCATGCGCGCGATGGTGTCGCGCGGCGAGCAGCCCTTTCTTCACAGCTATGCCGACAACGCCGGCGCGATTGCGCTTTATGAATCGCTCGGCTTCCGTATCCGGCGCGAGGTGCATGTGCTGGCCGTCGAGCGCCTCGCCCGGCCCGCCGCCTGATCAGCGCAGCTTGTCGCGGTTCGCGTAGAGCAACGCCGCCAGCACCGCCGCCGACCCGACGCCGATCCCCGCCGCAGCCTTCCAGCCGATCTTCTTGCCGCTCTTTGCCGCGGCTTCCCGGTCGGCTGCTTCGGTCGCTTCGGCGGCCGCCTTCTGCGCCTGAAGCTCACGCGCAGCGCGCAACACTTCATTTTCCTCTTCGTCCTGAGGCGGCGGGGGAGCTTGGTCGGTCATCACACTAAGTCCTTGTTATCCGGCGAGCGCCTGATCGACAGGCACATAGTCCGTTCCGACCGCTTCGGCGACGGCTTCGAACGTCACCTTACCATTCCAGACGTTGAGTCCCTGCGCAAGATGCTCGTCGCGTTTCAGCGCCTCTTTCCACCCCAGGTCGGCGATACGCAGCGCGTGGGGCAGGGTGACGTTGTTGAGCGCATAGGTGCTGGTGCGCGCGACCGCGCCCGGCATGTTGGCGACCGCATAATGGACGATGCCGTCGACGACATAGGTCGGGTCGGCGTGCGTGGTCGCATGGCTCGTCTCGAAGCAGCCGCCCTGGTCGATCGCGACGTCGACCAGCACCGATCCGGGGCGCATCGTCTTCAGCATGTCACGGCTCACCAGCTTCGGCGCCTCGGCGCCGGGGATCAGCACCGCGCCGATGACGAGATCGGCCTCGGCAACGCATTCGGCGAGGTTCGCGCGGTTGGAAAAGCGCGTCTTCGCGCGCGCCTCGAAGAAGGTGCCGACGCGCTCGAGCACTTCGGGGTCGCGGTCGAGGATGGTGACGTCGGCGCCGAGGCCCGCCGCCATCTGCGCCGCGTTGAAGCCGACGACGCCGCCGCCGATCACGCACACCTTGCCGGGCGCGACGCCGGGGACGCCGCCCAGGAGCACCCCGCGGCCGCCATGCGCCTTTTCGAGCGCGGTGGCGCCGGCCTGGATCGACATGCGGCCTGCGACCTGGCTCATCGGCTTCAGCAGCGGCAGGCCGCCATGCGGGGAGGTCACGGTTTCATAGGCGATACAGATCGCGCCCGATTTCATGAGGTCGAGCGTCTGTTCGGGATCGGGCGCGAGGTGGAGATAGGTGTAGAGAATCTGCCCCGGGCGCAGCATCGCGCGCTCGACGGGCTGGGGCTCCTTGACCTTCACCACCATCTCGCAGGTCGCGAAGATTTCCTCGGCGGTCTGCACGATCTCGGCACCGGCTTCGACATAATAGCGGTCATGAGCGCCGATGCCTTCGCCGGCGCCGGTCTGGACCAGGACGCGATGGCCGTGGACCACGAGCTCGCGCGCGCTTTCGGGCGTCAGGCCGACGCGATATTCGTGATTCTTGATTTCCTTGGGGGTGCCGATGATCATCTTCGCTCTCCATCGCGGGACCGGGCCGTCACAGGCCGGGGCCGATGCCGCGGGCTTATAGCAGAAAGCGCGCGCGAGGTGCTTGCATATGCTCGCCGCTCGATCGATACAGATGCACATATTTTGCACCAATCAGGTAAATGGCGCACGATGCTTGATCGAATTGACAGTAAATTGCTTGAGTTGCTGCAGCGCGACGGGCCGCGCCCGACCGCCGAACTCGGCGAGATCGTCGGCCTGTCGGCGTCGGCGTGCCACCGACGGATCCGCGCGCTCGAGACCGGCGGCTATATCACCGGCTATACTGCGCGGCTGAACCCCGAACGGATCGGCCTCGGCCTCGACGTCTTCGTCGATATCAGCCTGACCTCGCAGAGCGAGGAAGCGCTGACCGCGTTCGAGGCGGCCGTCAAAAGCTTCGACGAAATCCTCGAATGCCAGCTGCTGTCGGGGGCGTCGGACTATCGCCTGCGCGTCGCGGCGCGCAACGTCGCCGACTTCGACCGGCTGCACCGCCACTGCCTGTCACGCCTGCCCGGCGTCGCGTCGATGCACAGCGCCTTCGCGCTGCGCACGATCAAGGCGTTCGAAGGCTACCCGATCCAGCACGAAGAGCGCCGCTGAACGCCCCAGAATCCCGGGCGCCGGTTAACGCCCCTTTTACCATCTTCCCCGCATATCCCGGTGACAAGTTTCGCGGACGATCTGGGACGGCAGATTCCATACGTCCGAAGATGGGTCAGGGAAGCAGGATCATGGCGAAGGAAAATCCGATTCATAAGCAGCAGATCGATCCGGTGCTGATGGCCGATCGCTTCCCCTTCTACGATCTCGACGGTCGCCTCGCCGCCGACGCCGCCGAAATCTATGGCATCATCGCGGGCCGCGAAGAGCATATCGCGCGCGCCTATTGGGACGCCTTCAACGCGCTGCCCGGCATCGAGCGCAAGGTCGAGGGCGAGCTGCTCGCATCCTATGTGAAGGGCAGCGCGCGCCACACCGAAACCAAATATCGCGACGCCGCCGGGCAGGAGGTTGCGACGATCGCCTGTCAGAACACGCATATGGCGCGCCGCGTGAAGCTGCCGCTCGCCTCGGTCATGTCGTGCATCGCCGAGAGTCTGCGCCTGACGATCGAATTCGTCATCGACGCCTGTTCGGGTGACACGCAGCGTCAGGCGCGGCTGACGAGCGCGATCAACCGGCTTGCGCTGCTCGAGTTCGACATCATGCAGCGCTATGCCACCAAGCTCGACCGGGCGGTCATCTCGACCGAGCGCCAGTCGCTCGCGGGCGACTTCGACCGCTCGATCGCCTCGCTGGTGCAGGATACCGATCTGGCGCGCGAACAGCTGTCGAAGCAGGCCGCCTCGGCCGATCAGGCCGCGAAGGGCATGATCGCCAAGACCAGCGAAGTCGCCGCCGCGTCCGAACAATCTGCGATCGCCATGCGCGAGGCCGCCTCGACCGCCGCGGGCCTGATCCGCGCTATCGAGGACGCGCGCAGCGAAGTCGAAGCCTCGGCCAGCGTCGCGACGCGCGCCTCCGAACAGGCGGGCGAAGCCGTCGCCATGTCCGAAGCCTTGTCGCGCCACGCCGAATCGATCGAATCGATCCTGGGCCTGATCCGCGAGATCGCGGGCCAGACCAACCTCCTCGCCCTGAACGCCACCATCGAGGCCGCGCGCGCGGGCGAATCGGGCCGCGGCTTCGCGGTCGTCGCGCAGGAGGTGAAGAGCCTCGCCAACGAAACCGCGCGTGCGACCGACGACATCGCGGGCAAGATCACCGCGATCCAGCAGGCGACCCGCGGTTCGGTCGCCGCGAACCAGTCGATCCAGCATACCGTGCTCGAAGTCCAGCAGTCGGCGCAGCGCATTCGCGACGCGATGGACGCGCAGGCGCAGACCGTCACCTCGATCACCGCCGCGGTCGACGAAACCGCCCTCGCCGCCGATTCGATGTCCTCGACAATCGCGTCGATCAGAAATGATTCGGGCATGGTCGCGGGCGAGATCAGCACGCTCAGCCAGGAATTCGCCAAGATGGGCGACCGCCTCCAGTCGCTGGAAAAGGCCGCGAGCGAGTTCAGCCGCCGGGTCGCCTGACCTTGGCAAGTGCCGTGCCCCTGCCCTAAGGCGGGGGGATGACGACCCATATCCTGATCACCGGCGCGAGCCGCGGTATCGGCGCCGCGATCGCCGAAGCGCTGACCGCCGACGCGACGAAAATCGTCGCGCTGTCGAGCGCCGATGGCGACCTCGCCGACCCCGCGGCTCCCGGCACGCTCTGGCAGACCAGCCTCGACCGGCTCGATGGCCGCATCGACGTGCTGATCAACAACGCCGGCATCTTCGAGGCGAACCCGGTCGATGCCGACGACGCCGACTGGCTCGCCGGCTGGGAGCGCACGATGCAGGTGAATCTCACCGCGAGCGCGCTTTTCTGCCGCCGCGCCGTGCAGCATTGGCACGGCCGCCAATCGGGCGGCCGCATCGTCAACATCGCGAGCCGCGCCGCCTACCGCGGCGACAGCCCCGCGCACTGGCATTATGCGGCGTCGAAAGCCGGCATGGTCGCAATGACCAAGACGATCGCGCGCGGCTATGCGAAGGACGGCATCCTCGCCTTCGCCATCTGTCCGGGCTTCACGATGACCGGCATGGCCGACGAATATCTGGCGAGCCGCGGCGGCGACAAATTGCTCGCCGACATCCCGCTCGGCCGCGTCGCGATGCCCGATGAGGTCGGCGAGATGGCGCGCTGGTGCGCGCTCGACGCGCCCGCGTCGATGACCGGCGCGGTGCTGGACGTCAACGGCGCGAGCTACGTCCGCTGAGATGAGCTGGCTCGTCTCGCTCCCCTGTACCCGCGACGAGGCCGAGGCGCTGTCGGGCGAAATTCCCGAACTGGATGTGCTGGCGGAGGCCCCCGTCGTCGTCACGCGCGAGATCGATGAGGATGCCGGGCTGTGGCAGCTCGACGCCTATGTCGATCTGAAGCCGAGCGCCGCCTTGCTCAAACTGTTGCAGGCGCTGGTCCCGAGCGCGAAGGGCGCGAAGGCAAGCGTCGAGGAGCTGCCCGAAGAGGATTGGGTCACCCTGTCGCAGCAGGGGCTCGATCCCGTGCAGGCCGGCCGCTTCTTCGTCCACACCAGCAGCTACGCCGACCGCGTGCCGGCCGGCACGGTGCCCTTCCTGATCGATGCGAGCCAGGCGTTCGGGACCGGCGGCCACGACACCACCGCGGGCTGCCTCGCCATGCTCGACCGGCTGGCGCGGCAGGGCGCGAGCCCGCGCAACATCGCCGATATCGGCACCGGCACCGGGTTGCTCGCATTCGCGGCGATGCACCTATGGCCGCGCGCCAAGGTGATCGCGTCGGACATCGATCCCGCGAGCATCATCGTGACCCGCGACAATGCGACGATCAATGGCGTGCCGCTCGGCCGCGGCGGCGGGCGGCTCGCGCTCGCGGTCGCGCCGGGGACGGATCATCCCGCGATCCGCCACCGCGCGCCTTACGACCTCGTCATCGCGAACATTCTCGCCGGGCCGCTGATCACGCTCGCGCCCGACATCGGCGCGGCGACCGCGCCCGGCGGCCATGCCATCCTCGCCGGGCTGATCGCGCGGCAGATGGAGCCGGTGCTTGCCGCCTATCGCGCGCAGGGCTTTCGCCTCGCGGCGCGGGGCGGCAGCGCCGAATGGCCGTGCCTGCTGCTCGTCAAACGGCGGCGTTATGGCTGGCGCCGCAAGGAGCGCGCCTTCCACCGGGCAAGCCCGTCGGATGCCAGTTTCGGGAGCTGGTAAGCAAAGCGCCCTTCCTCCGTTCGTCCTGAGCTTGTCGAAGGACCGCTCTTTTTTCGGCGTCAAGAGAAGACAGCCCCCTTCGACTGACTTGTCAGTCGCTCAGGACAGGCTTCGACAAGCTCAGGACGAACGGAAATGAAGGAAGCGCTTAGACTTTCCCCAGCGCATAATCCTGCGTGCCGCGGGTGATCACCTCATCGCCGGGCAAAATGTCGGCGATCGGAATCGGCGGCAGCGCGGCATTGGCGGCGTAGAGCGGCGCGAAGTCGGTGTTCACCGTGGTGTCGAGCAACTGGTCGAGGCTGTCGATGACGAAATAATTCTGCTGGAAATCGTCGATCCGGTAATCGGTCCGCATCACGCGCGCGAGGTCGAAGCCGATGCGGTTCGGGCTGTCCGAATCGAGCGCGAAAACGCTTTCGGCATAGGAGGACACGATCCCCGCGCCATAGATACGCAGCCCCCCGGCCTCGCGGATCAAGCCGAATTCGACCGTGTACCAGTAAAGCCGCGCCAGCTGTTTCAGCGCATCGAATTTCAGGCTGCGCAGACCGCCTTCGCCATAGGCGACCATATAGTCGGCGAACACCGGATCGGCGAGCATCGGGACATGGCCGAAGACGTCGTGAAAGACGTCGGGTTCCTGCAGATAGTCGAGCTGTTCGGGGGTGCGGATGAAATTGCCCGCGGGAAAGCGCCGGTTCGCGAGATGGTCGAAGAAGACGTCGTCGGGAACGAGCCCCGGCACCGCCACGACCTGCCACCCCGTCGCGTCCATCAGCCGCGCGTTGAGCTCGCGGTAATCCGGAATACCCGGCTTTTCGAGCTTCAGCACGTCGATGCCGCGCAGGAACGCCTCCGACGCGCGGCCCGGCAGCATCGCCGACTGGCGCGCAAACAGCCGGTCCCACATCGCATGCTCGTCGGCGGTGAAGGCGTCCCAATTCTGCGCAATCGTCCAGTCGGCCGCGGCGCCCGGCGGCGGCACTTCGTGGACATGGGTAAAGCCGTCTTTCATCGGCGGAAGCCTAACATGAACTGGTTTCAAATGAAACCTTCACGCGCGAGCGACTCCAAGCCATCGCGCCGCGCGGGGAAGGCGCGGCAAGATGAACCGATCGACGATCCACAGCAAGACCAGCGACGCGGCGAGCAGCGGCAGGAACGCCGCGAGCAACAGCATGATCGCCGCGACGCCTTTCAGCCGCGCCGGATCGCGCGAGGGCTGCGGCGCGCCGAGCGCGTCGGCCGGCTTGCGGCGGCGCCACATCAGAAAGCCCGAGATGGCGAGCGTCATCATCGCCAGCGCGGTGGCGACGCCGGCCAGCTGGTTGGCAAGGCCGAAGAGCTGCCCCTCGTGCCACGCGATGCCATAGCCGACGACCCGGTCGATCGGATGCTTGTCGGAAAAGCCGCTGCGCGAAACCTCGAGGCTCGTTTCGGGATCGTAGCCGACCTTGCGCACCAGCGGCCGGTTCTGGGTCAGCGTCGTGAGCGTCCACACATCGCCGTTCGGCGGCCCGAACAGGTTGGGCGCGCCCGGCGGCTGGATGATCGCGGGCGCTGGCATATGTTCATTGCGGGCGCGCATGACGATATAGGCGAGCGGCGCGCGGTGCGCCGGCGTTTGCGGAGCGGGTGCCGCCGCCATCGCATGATGGTCGTGCGCCGCGTGCGGGTCGGCGCCCCCCTTCCAGTCGGGCACGCCCGCTACCCAGCCCATCTCGGCGCGCACCATGCGAAAGCCGCTGGCCCAGATGTCGGTCCACGGCAGCGCGGTCAGGAGCAGGACGAGCGCGAGGCCCGACACCCAGAAGCCGGTGACGGCATGAAGATCGCGCAGCGCCGCGCGGCCGCCGAGCGACAGCCGCGGCCAGACGACCCCCGCCAGCCCCCGCCCGCGCGGCCACCAGAGATAGACGCCGGTCACGATCATCACGATCGCCCAGCTCGCCGCCAGCTCGACGAGCAGGCCGCCGATGCGCCCGGCGAGCAGGCTGCCGTGCAGGCGCGCCAGCCACGCCGACCAGCGCGCATCGGGATCGGCCGAGCCGATCACGCGCCCCTGCGGCGACACCGCAATGTCGCGCATTGTGCCGCCGGCCAGGCCGACATGGACGATCGCGGCGTCGCCTGCCGCCTCGGGAATGCGATAATGGTGGAAGCTCGCGCCGGGATTGGCGGCGAGCGCCGCGGCGACCTGTGCATCGGCGTCGACCGCACCCGCGGTGGGCAGGCCGCGCCAGGCGCGCTCCTCCCAGCGGTCGATCTGCGGCTTGAACAGATAGGCCGCGCCCGTCAGCGACAGCATGAGCACGAAGGGGATAACGAACAGCCCGGCATAGAAATGCCAGCGCCAGATCGTGCGATAGAGCGGAATCGGATTGGTGTCGGTCATCCCCCTCCTCCTGCCTCAAAAGCGCGCGCGCAAGCCGGCGGAGACCGCGCGGCGCTCGACCGGATAATAGATCGCCGATGCCGCGGGCGTGACCACCGACGGCGTCGTCGCGGCAATCACCGCGCTGATGTCGCCGATCGCCTTCTTGCCCGTGATGTTGCGGACATCGACAAAAGCGTCGATCCCCGCGGCAATCCGCGCGCCGCCGGTTACGCCGAGCAAGGCATAGCCCGGCGTTTGCACCCGATTGCGGTAATCGGCGTAGGGACCGTCGGGCACCCACTCGACATTGGGTGCGACATGCAGCGCGTCGCTCCCGATCCGCACCTCGGCGCGATAGACGTGGCGCGGCACCACGGGCAGGCGATTGTCGCCGAACTGGCTGTCCCCCCGGAAACGGAAGTCGCTGTAGGTATAGACTTGCCGCAGCCGCAACCACTCGGTTGGGGCGATCTCCAGCGCCGCCTCGACCCCCTGATGCCGCGTGCGGTCGGCGTTGAAGGTCGCCGCCGGGATGCTGGCGTTGGTGGTGAATTGCAGCAATTCGCCCTTCAGCGTCGAGCGATACAGCGCCAGATCCCAGCTGGCGATGCCCGCCTTGCCGCGCGTGCCGGCCTCGGCCGTCCAGGCGCGCTGGGGGCGGATCGTCGACACGAGCTGGCTGACCGGCGGCGTCCCGATCGTCTGAAACACTTCGCCGAAGCCCGGAAACTCCGCCGAGCGGCTGTAGTTGGCGAAGAATTGCACATTTTCACCCGGTTCGAACAGCAAGCCGAGCTTGGGCGAAAAGGCGTCGAAATCGATCCGGCCATCGCGCGACGTCGACACATTGACCCGCCGCTTGCGGAAACCATCGGCATAGACGCCGCCGGCGATCAGGGTCAGCCTTTCGACCGGCCGCACCCGCACCTCGCCATAGATATTGGCGGTGCGCGCGGTCTGGTCGGCGTCGAAGGTCAGCGCGCCGCGGCGGCCGGCGATGTTCACGAACTGCAGGGCGTCGGTCGTCCCGCGCCGCCATTCGCCGCCCAGCGTCACCTCGACCGGACCCGCGGCATAATCGGCGCGGAAGAAGCCGCCGAGATCGAGCGAATCCTGGTCGATCAGCTGAAAGATCGGATGATAGAGCGACTTCGCGTTGACGAAGCCCCCGACATCGAGCTTGAACGCCCCCCAATCGAACGTCGTACGATTCTGCAGCCGCAGCGACACGATGTCGCGCGCCTGGTCGCCCGCCACCGCCGCTGCGCTCGCCGCGCGCGGGGTGGTGAGCGCCTGATTATAGGTCAGCGCGCCGGGAATCTCCTGCTTGATGTCGGCGTAGCTGGCGTAGAATCGCGTCGACACGACGTCGCCGAGTTTCAGCCCGACATTGCCGTGGAAGCGAAAGCTGCGGCGCTGCACATGGTCGCGGTCGCCGTCGGACGTGTCGGCGCTGACCGCACCCCACGCATCGACGCGCTCGCCGGCGACGCCGGCCGAGACGAGCCCGCGATAGCTGTCGAAGCTGCCGACGTCGCCGCGCAGGTAGAAACCTCGCGCCGTGCGTCCGGTCGGCGTCACGCCATTGACCGCGCCGCCCAGCGTCCCCGCCCCGAAGCGCAGCGCGTTGGCGCCGCGATAGACTTCGAGATGGTCGAAGAAGATCGGCTCGAGCTCCTGGAAATCGCCATTGTCGTCGGCGAGGTTGATCGGCACCCCGTCCTGCAGCAGCGTCAGCCCGCGCATATGGAACCCGCGCGACAGGCCCGAACCGCGGATCGAGATGCGCACCTCCTGCCCGTAGCGCGGCTGGAGATAGACGCCCGGCGAGAAGGCGAGCGTGTCGCGCAGGCTGACGACCGACTTGTCGGCATAATCCTGGTAGGAGACGACATCGGTGCCGCCCGGCGTGCGCGCGGCGCGTTCTTCGGCGGCGTCGGTCGCCGTCGGTGCGGTGACGATGATGGTGGCGTCGGCCTCGTCGGCATGGGCGGGCGAGCCGGCAAGACAGGCGGTAAGCGCCAGCAAGGGCGCCGCGCGATTGGCAATGGTCTTCATCGAAAGAATCTTCCCCGGATACAGGCATGGGGCCGCGCCGCGCTGTTGGGCGCGGGCGGCAATTCAGGCTGGATCAGGCGAAGTAGGGGGGTCCGGTACTCGGCGGGAGCGGCGAGGCGGCGCCCGGTGCATAGCCGAGCGACGGGACCGCGACGGGCGCGGGTTCGACTGCGGCGAGCTTTTCGGGCAGCGCCGGCAGGTCGGGGACGATCGGCGCCGCGGCCAGCGCGCCCCACGGGCAATGCTGCTGGCCCTCGCCGGGCTGGTGATCGCCCGCCTTCTGGAGCGGGATCGTCAGTGTCGCGCCCGGATTCGACGGATCGGAACAGACCCGGACGGTGATCGATCCCGCGGCGTCGCTCTCGATCATCCAGCCCGGCGCAACGAGCACCCGCGCGGCGAGCGCGAGGATCAGCGGCAACAGCAGCAGGATGCCCGGACGGCGAAAGACGGCGAGGATGCCCACGGCCGGCGCCTTATGGTGCGCCCGCGATGCTGGCAAGCGGACAGTTTGTCCTATTCCGCCGGTGTCTCTTCGATCTTCTTGCCCGTCCGCGTCCAGGGATAGAGGAACTGGCCCCAATAGCTTTTCGGCACATCCTCGGGGATGCCGTAATTTTCGGGCCAGCGGTCCTTTGGCAGGTGGAAGGTTCCGAAAATCTTGTCGAGCCACGGAAAGTGGATCGCGAAATTGACGTCGAACGCCTCGCGCTCCAGCCCATGGTGCCAGTGGTGGAAGCGCGGGGTCGCGATCCAGTGGCCCAGCCGGTTGAAATTGCCCCCGACATTGGCGTGGAGCAGCGACGACCAGACATAGACGAAGCCGATATAGGCCTGCATCACCGACGGCGAGAAGCCGAGCGTGAAGAGCGGCAGCGACGTGATCGCGCGGAGCAGGATGATCTCGACGAAATGCATCCGCGATCCGGCGAGCCAGTCCATCAACTTGGCGCTGTGATGCACCGCGTGAAAGCCCCACAGGAACGGCACCTTGTGGAACAGCCGGTGATACCAATATTGCGCAAGGTCCGACGCGACGAGCACGATCACGAACTGGACGATCCACGGCAGCGACGCCACCCCGGCGCGGAACGCGTCCCAGCTGTTCGTGTGCGCGTTGACGAACTGCTGCGGCGCCAGCGCGAGGAAGCCCAGCACCTGCACGAACATCGTGCTGACGAGATAATAGAACAGATCCTCGCGCCATTCGGTGCGGAACAGGCGCTGCGCGCGGCGGTGCGGGAAGGCGCGCTCCAGCGGCGCGAACATGAAACCGGTGACGAGCAGGTTGACGACAAAGAAGTCGAGCCCGAAGAAAATCCCCCAGTCGCGCGTCTCCTGCGGCTGGACGTTCGACCCGCCGAGCAGCGCCGCGCCGAGCCCGATCATCAGCGCGGTGAGCCCCAGCACCTTGCGCGGGCGGAGCAGCAGGCTGAGCAGCGACAACGCGTAGCTGACCAGCAGGACGATGTGGACGGCACCGCGAAAGCCCGTCCAGCTCTTGACGACCTCCAGCTCGGGGGTTGCGAACCAGTCGGGAAAGCGCAGCGCGATCACCATGAAGAAGCCGCTGATCGCGAAGAGCAGCCCGAAGAAACCCGACAGCCACCCGCTCCCGAACCGCCGCACCTCGGTGTGCGATTCGAGGTCGTGCATCAGCGTTTCGAGATAGTCATTCTTTGCCATGTCCGCCCCTTCACAGCATTTTATGCGCGCCGTCTGTGATGGCGCGCACGCGACAATAGCCGATCCTCCCCCACCGGGGGAGGGGGACCATCCGAAGGATGGTGGAGGGGCACGCGGTGTCACACGCTGCGTTTCCCGATGGTGCCCCTCCACCACTTCGTGGTCCCCCTCCCCGTGCCGGGGAGGATCATCATCCCGCCGCCTCGACGATCGCCGCCCATTCGGCTTCGTCGATCACCTTGATCCCGAGCGCGCTCGCCTGCTTCAGCTTCGACCCCGCACCCGGCCCCGCGACCACCAGATCGGTCTTCGCGCTCACGCTGCCCGCGGCCTTGGCGCCCAATGCCTCGGCCTGCGCCTTCGCCTCGTCGCGGCTCATCGTTTCGAGCTTGCCGGTGAAGACGACCGTCATCCCCGACACCTCGCTTGTCCGCGTCTCGACCACATAGGGCGGCGGCGAGACTTCGCTCAGCAGATCGTCCCACAGCGCGCGATTGTGCGGCTCGTGGAAGAAATCGCCCAGCGCTTCGGCCACCGCCGGCCCGATGCCGTCGGCGCGCACTTCGAGGATCGCCTTGATCGCGTCCATCTTGCGCGTCTGATATTTGCCGTCGGATTCGCCCTCGGCTTGCGGGTTGGCGTCGAGCCAGGCCTGAATCTCCGCCGCCTTGGCGGGCAGCAGCGCAATGTCACCAAGCCCTTTGAGCAGATCGCGCGCCGTCACGGCGCCCACGTGCCGAATACCCAGCCCGAACAGCAGCCGCGCTGCGTCGGGCGCGCGCTTCGCCTCGATCGCGGCGAACAGATTGTTGACCGACTTTTCCTTCCACCCCTCGCGTCCGAGCAGCTCGTCGCGGTGGTTCTTCAGGCGGAAGATGTCCGCCGGTCCCTTGTCGAGCCAGCCGAGGTCGAGAAATTCCTGGATGCTCTTCTCGCCCAACCCCTCGATGTCGAGCGCGCCGCGGCTGACGAAATGGCGCAGGCGCTCGAACTTCTGCGCGTTGCAGATCAGGCCGCCGGTGCAGCGGACGTCGACCTCGCCCTCCTCGGCGACCGCCTCGCTGCCGCACACGGGGCAATGGTCGGGGAACACATAAGCGGCGCGTTCCTCGTCGCGGGTCAGATTCTCCACCACCTGCGGGATCACGTCGCCTGCGCGCTGGATGACGACGCGGTCGCCCGGCCGCACCCCCAGCCGCCCGATCTCGTCGCGGTTGTGGAGCGTGACGTTCGAGACGACGACGCCGCCGACGGTGACGGGGGTCAGCCGCCCGACCGGGGTCAGCTTGCCGGTGCGTCCGACCTGGATGTCGATGGCTTCCAAAGTGGTCTGCGCGCGTTCGGCGGGAAATTTATGCGCGATCGCCCAGCGCGGCGCCTTCGCGACGAAGCCCAGCCGCTGCTGCCAGTCGAGCCGGTCGACCTTGTAGACGACGCCGTCGATGTCGTACGGCATCTCGGCGCGCTCGGCCTCGATCGTCCGGTAATGCGCGAGCACCTCGGCGACGCTCTCGAAGCGCTTCAGCAGCGGTGAGACGGGAACGCCCCACGCCGCGATCTGCTTCATCATCGCATAATGGGTATCGGCAGGCAGCGCGCTCGCCTCGCCCCAACCGTGCGCGAGGAAGCGCAGCGGCCGCGATGCGGTGACGCCGGCGTCCTTCTGGCGCAGCGATCCCGCCGCGGCGTTGCGCGGGTTGGCGAACTGGCGCGCCTTTTCGGGATCGTCGGCCACGGCGAGCAGGCGCGCGTTCAGCGCCGAAAAATCGGACTTGGCCATATAGACCTCGCCCCGGACCTCGAAGACGTCGGGCGCGTCGCCCTTCAGCGCCTGCGGAATGTCCGAAATCGTCCGGACATTGGCGGTCACATCCTCGCCGACGCTGCCGTCGCCGCGTGTGGCCGCCTGCACCAGCCGGCCCTGTTCGTAGCGCAGCGAACAGGACAGCCCGTCGATCTTGTCCTCGGCGGTCAGCGCGACCGTCTCGCTCTCGCCCAGATTGAGGAACCGGCGCACGCGCGCGACGAATTCCTCGACATCCTCGGCGGCGAACGCATTGTCGAGGCTCATCATCCGCTGCGCATGCGCCACCTTGGCGAGCGGCGAGCCTTCGACCGCGGCGCCGACCTGCGCGTTCGGGCTGTCGGCCCGGATCAGGGCCGGGAAGGCGGCCTCCAGCGCATTGTTGCGCCGGACGAGCGCGTCATACTCCGCGTCCGAAATCTCCGGCGCATCCTCGGCGTGATAGCGCTTGTTGTGATGCGCGATCGTCTTCGCGAGCCGCATCAGTTCGTTGGCGGCATCGGCTTCGGTCAGCGATTCAATGTCGGTCATTTAGAAAGCCCTTCCCGGTCAGGGGAGGGTCTGGGTTGGGGCCAGCGGTCGGCCAACTTCAACGCTTCGGCTTCGATATGCTGCAACACGCCGTCCATATTGTTTCGAACATCCTCGTTGGTGATGCGAATGGTTGCATAGCCATATTGCTCGGCCATGGCGCGGTCCAGCGCCTCGTCGGCTTCACGATCATGGGTGCTGCCGTCGATTTCGATAACCAAACCCTTGGATGGGCAGAGGAAATCGACGATGCGGAAATCTATGATCGCTTGCCGGCGAAATTTTAGCCCACCGAGTTTGGATCCCGACAGATGGCGCCAAAGCCATTTTTCGGGCGGTCGGTTCCCTCCGCATCCGCGCAGCCCTGGATAGCATTTCCGGCCGGGAAACCACTCCGCCCCTCCTCTTCAGGAGGGGCTTATTCATGATCGCCCCACCGGCTTGAACTCGGCGCGAGTGCCGAATCCGGCGATCAGCGGGCGGCCCTTGCGGATCGCCTCCTGCACCCCCGGCAATTGCAGCGATGCGGCGTGCGACTCCTTGCTGTCCCACAGCTCGACGATCCAGATCGCGTCGGGGTTCGCGCTGTCCTCGCCGATCAGATAGGCGATGTTGCCGGGCATCGCGCCCGTTCCCTCGGACAGGATCGCGATCAGCGCGGCGCGCTGTCCGGGCTGCGCCAGCATCTGGCCGATGAGGCCATATTGCGGATCGGCTTCTTCCATGATGCTCTCCAATGCACGGAGTTTCGGGGCGGGCAGCAGGGCGGCCGCCATCGCCGCCAGCGCGGCAAGATGATCGCGGCGGCTCAACATGGCCCAAAGATATTCTTGCCCATACGCCCCCTAAGCAATTGCATATCGCGGCGACCGCGCTAAACCGACGCCCATCGACCGACAGAGTCACTAAACGGGGCTGATATGGCTGGCAAGGAACCGAGCGCACGGCCGCTCTCGCCGCACCTTCAGGTGTATAAATGGGCGCCATCGATGGCGGTATCGATCCTGCACCGCGCGAGCGGCGACGGGCTCGCGATCGTCGGGGCGCTGATGTTCCTCTGGTGGCTCGGCGCGATCGCTTCGGGGCCCGAGGCCTATGCCGCCTTCATCGCCTGCGTGTGGCGCGATCCCAGCCCCGAAATCAGCACCTTTCACCAGGTGACCAATATCCTCGGCAAGGTCGTCGTGATCGGTCTGACCTGGGCCTTTTTCCAGCATCTCTTCTCGGGCCTGCGCCATCTCGTCCTCGACACCGGCGCGGGTTACGAGCTCAAGACCAACAAGCTGTGGTCGGCGCTCGTGATCATCGGCGGCATCGCCGCGACGGCGGCGATCTGGCTCTACATTTTCGCGGAGGCCCTCAATGGGTAATGGTACGCGCCTCGGCCGGGTCCGCGGACTCGGGTCCGCACAGCATGGCTCGCAGCATTGGCTGCAACAGCGGCTGACCGCGCTCGGCAACATCCTGCTCGTCACCTGGTTCGTCGTCTCGATGTTCCGGCTGCAGCCGACCGGCTATGCCGAGGTTCATCGCTGGGCGTCGAACCCGACGGTCGGCTTTGCGCTCATCCTGCTCGTGATCAGCGTCTTCTGGCACCTGCGCCTCGGCCTTCAGGTGCTGATTGAGGATTATGTGCACGGCGAAGCGACGCGCCTGCTGGCGCTCGTCCTGCTGAACTTCTACGCGATCGGCGGCGCCGCTTACGGCATCTTCGCCATTGTCCGCATCGCGCTGGCGCCCGCCGCCGGTATCGCCCCGGGGGGCATGTAAGATGACCGAAGCCTATAAGATCATCGACCATATCTATGACACCGTCGTCGTCGGCGCCGGCGGATCGGGCCTGCGCGCCACGATGGGCAGCGCCGAGGCGGGCCTCAAGACCGCGTGCATCACCAAGGTGTTCCCGACGCGCAGCCACACCGTCGCGGCGCAGGGCGGCATTGCGGCCTCGCTCGGCAACAACAGCCCCGACCACTGGCAGTGGCATATGTACGACACCGTCAAGGGCTCCGACTGGCTCGGCGACCAGGACGCGATCGAATATATGGTGCGCGAGGCGCCCGCCGCGGTCTACGAACTCGAACATGCCGGCGTGCCCTTCAGCCGCAACGCCGACGGCACCATCTACCAGCGCCCCTTCGGCGGCCATATGCAGAATATGGGCGAAGGCCCGCCGGTTCAGCGCACCTGCGCCGCGGCCGACCGCACCGGCCACGCGATGCTCCATGCGCTCTATCAGCAGTCGCTGAAATATGACGCGGACTTCTTCATCGAATATTTCGCGCTCGACCTGATCATGGAAAACGGCGTGTGCCGCGGCGTGATCGCGCTGTGCATGGAGGATGGCAGCATCCACCGTTTCCGCTCGCAGGCCGTCGTGCTGGCGACCGGCGGCTATGGCCGCTGCTATTTCACCGCGACCTCGGCGCACACCTGCACCGGCGACGGCGGCGGCATGGTGCTGCGCGCCGGCCTGCCGCTGCAGGACATGGAATTCGTCCAGTTCCACCCGACCGGAATCTATGGCGCCGGCGTTCTCATCACCGAGGGTGCGCGCGGCGAGGGCGGATATCTGACCAACTCCGAGGGCGAGCGTTTCATGGAACGCTATGCCCCGTCGGCGAAGGATCTCGCGTCGCGCGACGTCGTGTCGCGTTCGATGGCGCTCGAAATCCGCGAAGGCCGCGGCGTCGGCCCGCACAAGGACCATATCTATCTGCACCTCGACCATATCGATCCCGCGGTGCTGGCGGAACGCCTGCCGGGGATCACCGAGAGCGGGAAGATTTTCGCAGGGGTAGACCTGACGCGCCAGCCGCTGCCGGTCGTGCCGACGGTCCATTACAATATGGGCGGCATCCCCTGTAACTATCATGGCGAAGTCGTCACGCTGAAGGACGGCAACCCCGATACCGTCGTCCCCGGCCTGTTCGCGGTCGGCGAGGCCGCCTGCGTGTCGGTGCATGGCGCGAACCGCCTGGGCTCGAACAGCCTGATCGACCTCGTCGTCTTCGGCCGCGCCACTGGCCATCGCCTCAAGGAAATCCTGACCCCTGGCGCCGCGCAGCCCGCGCTGCCCAAGGACAGCGCCGACCTCGCGCTCGGCCGTCTCGACCATTTCCGCAATGCCGCCGGCGGCTCGCCGACCGCGGAAATCCGCACCGAGATGCAGCGCGCGATGTCGCAGCATGCCGCCGTGTTCCGCACCGACGAACTGATGGCCGAGGGCAAGGAAAAGCTCACCAAGACCTACCAGCGGATGAACGACGTCCATGTCACCGACCGCAGCCTGATCTGGAACACCGACCTCGTCGAAACGCTCGAGCTCGACAATCTGATCAGCCAGGCGACCGTCACGATGCATTCGGCGTACAACCGCAAGGAAAGCCGCGGGGCGCACGCGCACGAGGATTTCCCGAACCGCGACGACAAGACGTGGATGAAGCACACGATCAGCTGGTTCGACGGCTGGGGCGGCAAGGGCGGCGGCGTCCGCCTCGATTACCGCCCGGTCCACGAATATACGCTGTCGGACGACGCCGAATATATCAAGCCGAAGGCGCGCGTTTACTAAGCGCGCTGGTCCGGGCGCGGAGGTCTGGCGATTCCGGCTGCGGCCGGGGCGTCACTTGTCGCCGAACAGATTCTCGATCGGGTTGAGGTTCGAAAAGGGT
Source organism: Sphingopyxis sp. H050 (assembly GCF_001468265.1). Lineage (GTDB taxonomy): Bacteria > Pseudomonadota > Alphaproteobacteria > Sphingomonadales > Sphingomonadaceae > Sphingopyxis. The sequence goes on from NZ_LNRZ01000003.1 coordinate 499,415, forward strand.
TCCTCGACCGCATTGCCCATGATCCACAGGCGGTGACAGGCGATCGCGAAGAACATCAGCGCGATGCCCCAGACGATAGCGGTCTTGATGATCTGCCAGCGTTTCGCCTCATAGGCGGCCAAGGCCCGCGCCTTATGGTCGATGCCCAGCTCGCCCTCGAACTCGGCAACGAGCTGCGCGCGGCGGGTACGCGAAATGTTCGCGAGACTCGCCGCCTGCCCATCACTGTCCGTTTGGCGATTCGCCATAGCTGCACCTGCGGTCCCTATATCGGTCATCCCGCCATAAGGGGGAGGGGCTGATAAAGGGTTAACCGCCTGCTCGGAATGCGGCGAGTTGCGGGCGTTCGTTCAGATCGTCACGACCAGCTTGCCGACCGCGCTGCGGTCGCCCAGCTTGGCGATCGCCTGGCCGCCATCCTCCAGCGCATAGGTGCCGGTGACGCGCGGCTTGATCTTGCCCTGCTCCCACAGCTGGAACAGCCGCGCGATATTGGCGCGATTGCGCTGCGGCTCGCGCATCACGAAGGCGCCCCAGAAGACCCCCGCGACGTCGCAGCTCTTCAGCAGCGTCAGATTGAGTGGCAGGCGCGGGATGCCCGCGGGGAAGCCGACGACCAGATAGCGGCCCTCCCACGCGATCGAGCGCAGCGCCGGCTCGGCATAATCGCCGCCGACCGCGTCATAGATGACGTTCGCGCCATTCGGGCCGACCGCTTCCTTGAACTTGTTGGCCAACTCCTTCGACTGGTCCTTGTCGAACGGCTGGCGGCCATAGACGACCACCGCGTCGGCGCCGGCTTCGCGCGCGATCCCGGCCTTTTCCTCGCTCGACACGCCCGCGACGACGCGCGCGCCGAACGCCTTGCCCAGCTCGACCGCGGCGATCCCGACGCCGCCCGATGCGCCGAGCACGAGCAGCGTGTCGCCCTCCGCGATATGCCCGCGGTCGACGAGCGCGTGGATGCTGGTGCCATAGGTCATCAGCAGCGAGGCGCCCTCGGCGAAATCATGCGCCGCGGGCAGGTGATAGACATTGTGCACCGACACCGCGACCGCCTCGGTCATCCCGCCATTACCGCAGCCCGCGATCACGCGGTCGCCGACCTTGAACTCGGTTACCCCTTCGCCAACTTCGGCGACCAGCCCCGCGACCTCGCCGCCGGGCGCGAAGGGCCGTTCGGGCTTGAACTGGTATTTATCCTCGATGATCAGCACGTCGGGGAAGTTGACCGCACAGGCCTTCACATCGATCACGATCTGGCCCTTGCCCGCGGTGGGGCGCGGCAGCTCGCCAAGGGTCAGCGTTTCGGGGCCGCCGGTTGCGGTCGACAAAAGGGCCTTCATCATCGTCTCCTCTTATTGGAATTTCATGCCGCGGCGGGGCGCAGCCACGGACGCTCGGCGTCGAGCTTCGCTTCATAGGCGCCGATCGCCGCGTCGCTCTTTTCGGTGAGCGAAATCTCGTCCAGCCCTTCGAGCAGGCACATCTTGCGGAAGGGATCGATCTCGAAGATGAAGCGGTCCTGGAACGGCGTCGTCACCGTCTGTGTGTCGAGGTCGACATGCACCGGATCGGTCTGCGCGACCTCCATCAGCCGGTCGATCGCCGCCTGTGGCAGCACGACGGGCAATATGCCGTTCTTCACCGCATTGCCCGAAAAAATGTCCGAATAGCTGGGCGCGATCACGACGCGGATGCCCAGGTCGCCGAGCGCCCAGGCGGCGTGCTCGCGGCTCGACCCGCACCCGAAATTGTCGCCCGCGATCAGGATCGGCGCGCCCTTATATTCGGGGCTGTCGAACAGATTGCCGGGATCGGCGCGCAGCGTCTCGAACGCCCCCTTGCCCATACCCTCGCGGCTGGTGGTCTTCAGCCAGTGCGCGGGAATGATGACGTCGGTGTCGATATTCTTGAGCCCGAACGGAATCGCGCGGCCTTCGACCTTGTCCAGCGGGGTCATCCCATCAACTCCCGCACATCGGTGAGCTTCCCCGTCACGGCCGCCGCCGCCGCCATCGCGGGGCTGACGAGGTGGGTGCGTGCGCCCGGTCCCTGACGGCCGACGAAATTGCGGTTGCTGGTGCTGGCGCAGCGTTCGCCCGCCGGCACCTTGTCGGGGTTCATCGCGAGGCACGCCGAACAGCCGGGTTCGCGCCACTCCAGCCCCGCATCGGTGAAGATGCGGTCGAGCCCTTCGGCCTCGGCCTGCGCCTTCACGAGGCCCGAGCCGGGGACGACGATCGCCCATTTGACATTGGCGGCCTTCTTGCGGCCCTTCACGATCGCGGCGGCGGCGCGCATGTCCTCGATGCGGCTGTTGGTGCAGCTGCCGATGAAGATATTCTCGATTGCGACATCCTGCATCCGCGTGCCGGGTTCGAGGCCCATGTACGCGAGCGACTTGGCCGCCGCGGCCTGCTTCGACGGATCGGCGAAGCTCGCGGGGTCGGGGACGGTGCCGGTGATCGGCACGACATCCTCGGGGCTGGTGCCCCAGGTCACGCTTGGCGCGATGTCGGCGGCGTCGATGATCACGACCTTGTCGTACGACGCGCCCGGATCGGTCGCGAGGCCCCGCCAATAGTCGACCGCGGCATCCCAGTCGGCGCCCTTCGGCGCATAGGGGCGGCCCTTCAGATAGGCGAAGGTCGTCTCGTCGGGCGCGATCAGCCCGGCGCGCGCGCCGCCCTCGATCGCCATGTTGCTGACGGTCAGGCGGCCCTCGATGCTGAGCGCGCGGATCGCGCTGCCGGTATATTCGATGACATGACCGGTGCCGCCCGCGGCGCCGATGGTGCCGGTGATGTGGAGGATGATGTCCTTCGCGGTGACGCCGGGACCGACCTGGCCCTCGACGCGCACCTCCATCGTCCTCGCGGGTTGCAGCAGCAGCGTCTGCGTCGCCAGCACATGCTCGACCTCGCTCGTCCCGATGCCGAAGGCGAGCGCGCCGATGCCGCCGTGGCAGGCGGTGTGACTGTCGCCGCAGACGATCGTCGTGCCGGGCAAAGAGAAACCCTGTTCGGGCCCGACCACATGGACGATCCCCTGCTCGGGCGCGACCGCGTCGATATAGCGGATGCCGAAGTCGGGCGCGTTCTTCTCGAGCGCCGCCAGCTGCGCCGCGCTGTCGGCGTCGGCGATCGGCAGCTTGTTTCCGGCCGCATCCTTGCGCGCCGTGGTCGGCAGATTATGGTCGGGCACCGCCAGGGTCAGGTCGGGACGGCGCACCGTCCGCCCGCTTGCGCGAAGCCCCGCGAACGCCTGCGGGCTGGTGACTTCATGGACGAGGTGGCGGTCGATGAAGATCAGGCAGGTGCCATCGGGGCGCTGTTCGACGACATGCGCGTCCCAGATTTTCTCATACAGGGTGCGGGGGCGAGTCATGCGGTTCACTTACGCTGCCCGCATAACAATGCAAGCGAGTGGGACACAAAAACGCAATTTTCGGTCGCGGAACGCCTCATGCTTCGCTCGTCACCCTGGGACTTGATCCGGGGTCCACGGCATCGACGGCAGGAATAGGTCCGGGATCAAGCCCGTCCTGGGCGTGTCGAAGGGTCCGGCATGACAAAGGAAGGGAGGTGGCCTCGCGCAAACAACCGGCCTATAATCCCCCCCATGTCGACGCCCGCCATCATCCTGCTGATCCTCGCCACCGTCGTCGCGATGGAGTTCGTCGCCTGGGCGAGCCACAAATATATCATGCACGGCTTCGGCTGGGCCTGGCACCGCGACCATCACGAACCGCACGGGCACCTGCTCGAAAAAAACGACCTGTTCGCCATCGTCGGCGCCGCGATGAGCATTGCGATGTTCGCGATCGGCAGCCCGATGATCCTCGGCGCGTCGGGGTGGGAGCCGGGGACGTGGATCGGGCTCGGCATCCTGTTCTACGGCATCATCTACACGCTGGTGCACGACGGGCTGGTCCATCAGCGCTATTTCCGCTGGGTCCCGCGGCGCGGCTATGCCAAGCGGCTGGTACAGGCGCACAAGCTCCACCATGCGACGATCGGCAAGGAGGGCGGGGTGAGCTTCGGCTTCGTCTTCGCGCGCGATCCCGCGAAGCTGAAGGCCGAATTGAAGGCGCAGCGCGAGGCGGGGATCGCGGTAGTTCGCGAGGCGCTCGCCGACTAGGCCGTCCGGTAATCCGCCGTAATCATCCCGGCCGCAGCGAGTTCGGCTTCATGGCTCTCCTCGCGCCATTCTTCGAGCAGCGCCTGCCGCTCCCATTCCTGCATCGCGGGATGCGACAGGATATGGTCGACCCACGCCTGCCCGGCGCCGACATCGAGGCCATAGGTGCGGATGCGGAAGGCGACCGGCGCGTAAAAGGCGTCGACCGCCGAAAAGTCCGCGCCCGCCAGCCACGGTCCCCCGAACTTCGTCAGCCCTTCCTCGAACAGCTCGCGGATGCGCGTGACGTTGGTGCGCAGCGCATCGGACATCGGCTTCGGCGTCACGCGCACCCCGACATTCATCGTGCAATCATTGCGCAGCGCGGAAAAGCCGCTGTGCATTTCGGCGGTGGCACACTGCGCCCAGGCGCGCGCATCGACATCCTTTGGCCACACGCCCGCGTGCCGGTCGGCGAGATAGAGCGTGATGCCGAGCGAATCGTAGATGGTGCGCCCTTCGTGCAGCAACGCCGGAACTTGGCCCGTGGGGGAGAAGCTGCGGAACGCCTCGTAATTCACCGGCTTGGCGAAGGGCTCGATCCGGTCCTCGAATGCCAGGCCCAGCGCGCGCATCAGCACCCACGGCCGCAGCGACCAGCTCGAATAATTGCGGTTGGCGGTGATCAGCACATACATGCTTCGCGCTCCTGGGCGATGATGGGGGAGGTGTAGTCCGGGTCGTGCGCGAAGGGCAGGGGGCTGCCCTCGCGGAGCGCCGCCAAGACGCTCCCGAAATCGGTCTTCGCCCGCCAGCCGAAGCAGCGCTCGGCGCGCGACGGGTCGTAGACGCGGTCGATGGTCTCCGGCAGCACCCAGCCGGCCGCAGCGTAAAGCTCGGCCGCATCCGGATGGTGCCGCGCGATCACCGCGCGGGCGTCGCGCGCCAGCTCCCCGGCCTCCTCCCTCGCGAAGGGCGGCGGGGCCGAGAGGATGAAGGTGTCGCAGCCGATCTGCGGCGCGGCGTCCAGCGCGGCCAGATGCGCCGCCGCGGCATCCTCGACGGTCAGGCGGCGGCCCAGCAGTTCGTTCGCTTTCAGGTTCGGGCCGCTCGGCGCCGCATGCGTGTCGTCGTCCTCGGGAAAGAAGCGCCCCGTGCGCAGGATCGCGACGTTGATCCCATGCTCGCGGTGAACCAGCCGGCACGCCTGCTCGGCGGCCAGCTTGGTGATGCCATAGATGTTGCGCGGCTCTACGGGCGAGAAATCCTCGTCCATCCACCACGCGCCCGCCTCGCCCGCGCCCGCCCGGACGTCGGCGCGCACCATCAGCGAGGTGGTCGAGGTGAAGAGGAAGCGGTCGTTCCCCGCCGCGACCGCCGCCTCGATCAGGTTGAGCGTGCCCGTCACATTCGTGTCGACGAACGCCTGCCGCGGATAACGCGCAATGTCGGGCTTGTGCAGCGCGCCGCCATGGATGATCGCCTCGATGCCGTGCTCGCCCATCGTCCGGTCGACCAGCGCGCGGTCTGCGACCGTCCCGATGACCTGCGTATGCGTCCCCGGAACGACGTCCAGCCCGGTGACGTGGTGGCCGCTCTCGGCGAGCAGTGGCGCCAGATAGCGCCCCAGCCAGCCCGACGATCCGGTCAGCAGCACGCGCATCGGTGATTCTCCTCTCGGCCTTCGGCGCGCGCCTGATACACAGGCCGCGGATCGGGCGGCAAGCGCCGCTATTCTTTCAGGGCCACCGCAGGTCCCGCCGCGCCGCCCGTCACCGGCGGCAACTCGCCCAGGTCGAGCCAGCGTGTGTCGGCGCGCCCGTGATAGCTGTCGATCGCCGCGAACGGGATGCGGAAGGGAAAGCCCCAGTCGCTGTTCCACAGCGCGACGACGCCCGTCCGGGTCGCAGGCTCGAAAATCATCGTCGCGCGATAGCCCGACACCGCGCCCGAATGGCCGGCGAGCCGGCGTCCGTCATAGGTGAAATTGCGCCACCCGAGCGCATAGGAGGCGTCGCTGTTCGCCTGTCGCAGGCTGCTGCCATAGAGGCGTTCGGTGCGCACGCGCGGCTGATGCGCCAGTCGCAACACCGCGGCGGGCACCACATCGGGGCGCTTCCCCATCATCGCCTGCATCCATTTCGCGAAATCCACGATGTCGCTTTCGACCCCCGCCGCGGCCGGAACGCGCCAATAGGCCTCCTTGAGCGGGCGGACCTGCGTGCCGCGGTGCGGCTTCGCCCAATCCTTCGCATCCGTCAGATGCGCCATCCCATAGCCCGCGCTGACCATGCCGAGCGGGCGGAAAAAGCGATCCTCGACTGCGTCGGCGAACGGCTCGTTCGCCGCGATCGCCAATATCTCGCTCGCGGCGTCGAAGGCGATATTCTGATAGGTGTGACAGGTGCCGGGCTCGCATTGCAGCGGCGCGAGCGCCAGGCTGGCGCGCAGCAGCTGCGGGCTCTGCCCATCCTCCAGCCTCTCGTCATAGGCATTCTTGGTGAGGCCGGTGCGCTGCGCGAGCACATCCTCCAGCGTGACGCGCTCCTCGGCCCCGCCGGGCAGGCGAAGCGTCGTCCTCGACTGGCCGATCGGCCGCTTCAGATCGACCGCCCCGTCGGTCGCCAGCGCGGCGGCCAGCGTGCCCGTTGCGGTCTTGGAGACCGAGGCCCAACGAAACAGCGTCTGCAACGTCACCGGCGCGCCGCTCGCCTTGTCGGCGACGCCATAGGTGCGGACAAAGCGCAGCTCGCCATCCTCGACCACCGCGACCGCCAGCCCCGCCATCTCGGGCCGCTCTGCCAAGGCCGTCAGCTGCTGGTCGAGCGCGCGATAGTCGATCCGCCCGCGCCATTCGCCCGGCTTGTCGGGCAGGTTTTCGGGCGGCTTGAACGGGATCGTGACGCTGGCCAGCGTGCGGCCTTCCCCCAGCGCATGGAAACCGAACCAGCCGGCAAGCCCCAGCGCGATACCCGCGACGAGGCAGACGACAACCCGCTTCATCGACCTTGGTTTAGATGGCGACCTCATAATTGGCCGTCGTCTTAGCCGCGACTTCCTCCGCCGTCACCCCCGGTGCGAGCTCGATCAGCCGAAACGGGCTGTCGTGATCGTCGCGCTTGAACACCGCCAGGTCGGTGATGATCATGTCGACCACATTCTTGCCGGTCAGCGGCAACGTGCATTCGGGGATGAATTTCGGGCTGCCGTCCTTGGCGACATGCTCCATCACGACGATGATCTTCTTGACCCCGGCGACCAGGTCCATCGCGCCGCCCATGCCCTTGATCATCTTGCCGGGGATCATCCAGTTGGCGATGTCGCCATTCTCGGCAATCTCCATCGCCCCAAGCACGGTCAGGTCGATATGCCCGCCGCGAATCATCGCAAAGCTGTCCGACGAACTGAAATAGGCCGACTGCGGCACTTCGCTGATCGTCTGCTTGCCCGCATTGATCAGGTCGGCGTCTTCTTCGCCCTCGAAGGGGAAGGGGCCGATGCCGAGCATGCCATTCTCCGACTGGAGCGTCACCGTCATCCCCGCGGGGATATGGTTCGCGACCAGCGTCGGGATACCGATGCCCAGATTGACGTAATAGCCGTCCTGCAGTTCCTTCGCGGCGCGCGCCGCCATGTCATCACGCGTCCAGGCCATTATTTCGGCTCCCAATTTTTGTCGGAGGGGAAAATGTCGCCCCAGCCCATCTTTTCCCATGGGCCATAGACGGGGTTGGGGAACAGGAACCAACCCTTGTCCCAAAGCGCAGCTGCGCCCGCGCTCGTTGCGAGCGCCATGCGCTGCGCCGCGGGCAGATCCTTGACGTTGAACTGCTGGCTGAAATCGCCGAGCTGGTCGCCCGCCAGGATGATCACGCAATATTTCGACGCGATGGCGGCGCGGCGTCCGTCCTTGCTCGATCCGCCGGCGTCGTCGCCCATCAGGAACAAGGTCTCGCCATGCTTGAACTCGCCGAGCCCCGCGGCGCGCAGCGTATCCTCGCTGCCCTTGGCATTGGCGGCGCTGCGGTTGGTGTTGGCGATGACGGTGATCCCCGCGGCGCGGAGCCGCGCCACCATCTCGACCGTGCCGGGCATTGCGACCGCCTTGCCCGCGCCGGTCTTTTCCCACTGGTCCCAGATTTTGGGATCGAAGGCCGTGCCCTTTTCGGCGAAGTAACGCATCGGGCCGAGGTTCCAGATCAGCGTCTCGTCCGCATCGAAGACGGCCGCGTAGGGCTTGGTCCCGCACGGCTCGAATGCGGGCGCATCCACGCCCGCGCCCGGGGCGAGGACGACGCTGTCCTGCGGCCGCTGCTTGACCCGCCAGACGCCATAGTCGGCGATCCGCGCATTGGTCGCGCGAACGGCCACGGCGGCTTCGGGCGAGCCGTAAAGATATTGCAGTGCGACGGGCGGCTTGGCGGCTTCGGGCGCAGCAGCTGGAAGCGGCGGCGTTGACGCGACCTCAGCCGGCGCGCTCGCGCAGCCTGCCAGCAGCGCGGTCGCTCCGATAGCGAAGCGACGCATCACGCCGCCTCGCGCGGGCGCGTCGTGCGGAACTCGATCTTCTTGTCGTAGGGCGCGCCGACGATCATCCGCTTCACATAGATGCCGGGCAGGTGGATGCTGTCGGGGTCGAGGCTGCCGGTCGGCACGATTTCCTCGACCTCGGCGACGCAGATCTTCGCCGCGGTCGCCATCGGCTGGTTGAAGTTGCGCGCGGTCTTGCGGAAGATGAGGTTGCCGCTCTCGTCGGCCTTCCACCCCTTGATGATCGCCAGGTCGGCAAAGATGCCGCGCTCCAGGATATAATCCTGCCCGTTGAAAGTCTTCACTTCCTTGCCCTCGGCGACCAGCGTGCCGACGCCGGTCTTGGTGTAGAAGCCCGGAATGCCCGCGCCGCCCGCGCGGCAGCGTTCGGCGAGCGTGCCCTGCGGACAGAATTCGACCTCGAGCTCGCCCGCCAGATATTGCCGCTCGAACTCCTTGTTCTCGCCGACATAGGAGCTGATCATCTTCTTGACCTGCCGCGTGCGGAGCAGCTTGCCAAGGCCCTCGCCGTCGATCCCGGCGTTGTTGCTGGCGATGGTCAGGTCCTTGGTGCCCGCGTCGCGGATCGCGTCGATCAGCCGTTCGGGAATGCCGCACAGGCCGAACCCGCCGGCGCAGATATGCATGCCGTCGAACAGGAGGCCGTCCAGCGCGGCGGCGGCGTCGGGGTAGGTTTTCTTCATGTCCGCGGGCCCTTTTCGCTTGGGCTGCCGTAACGGCAGGAGAGTGCGTCTGCGCGATAGTGAATGGGCTCGAAGGGGTCAACCGCGACCCCGCCCCCCGGCGTCAGGGCAGGGCGATTTTCAGCGCCGCCGACAGATCGGCGAGCGCCTGGTCGCCGCTCGTAACCTTGATCGCGTGCATGCCGAGCTGGCTCGCGGGTTTGCAGTTGATGCCGAGGTCGTCGAGATAGATGCACTCGGCCGGTTCGACGCCCAGCGCCTCGCACATCATTTCGTAAATTCGCGGGTCGGGCTTGCGCACCCCCGCCTTGCTCGATTCGATGACGTGCGCAAAGCGCGCCATGATGTCGGCGACCTCGATTGCGGCCTCCGGGCTGCGCTTCATCCCGGCGCCGCGGATGCCCATCTTGCCGCCGGGGACATTGTTCGTGATGCACGCGATGGTGACGCCGCGCTCCTTCAGCGTGTCGAGCGCCGCGACCATCGCCGGGCGGACCGCGCCCGCGATCACCGCCAGCACCGCCTCGCCTTCCAGCTCATGCCCCAGCGCACGCGCCTCCTCGGCGAACAGGCTGTCGAAGGCGGCGGCGTCGATCTCGGCGCGCTCGAACTTCGCCCAGGCGTTGTTGTCGGGGTCGGCGGCATTGACGCGGCGCACGAAATCGCGCGGCAGCCCGCGCTCCTCCTCGAGGCGATTGAAGGCCTCGAACGGCGACGCCGTGATGACGCCGCCGAAGTCGAAGATAACGGTCGTGTAAGTCATGGTGGAGAAGGAAATCCTATTTCGAGGGCGGCGTCGCGACGCGGTTGCCCGACCAGCTCGCGTCGTCGATCGTCAGGTCGAGCCGGTCGGGCGAGCGCACCGTGTCGATCAGGAAGACATGGGGCCCGCTCGCGGCGAGGATCGCGTCCATCGCCTTTTCCAGGGGAATGGTCACGGTCGGAAGGCGCGCATAGCTCGACTTCACTTCCACCTTGTTCGGCCCGACGCGCGTCACCGTGATCGTCACGCCGTTCTTCGACGATCCGCGGGCGTCGGAGATGACGTCGCCCTTGTAGGTCCCGGCCACGCGGTCCGCGAGGTCGGCCTTGCGCGGCGCGGTCGCGGGTTTGGTTTCGGCATAAGCGGCGGCGGGCAACAGCAGCGCGGCCGCGACGGCAAAGGAAAGCGAACGAAACATATCTGGTCCTTTCGGGGCTGGTCAGGGTTCGACAATGATCCCTGCCTTGGGATCGGCGCGACCCGACAGCATTTCCTTGTAAGCATCCAGCGCGGCCTTGCCGCCGCTACGTTTGTCGATCCGCGCCAGGCGCGGCGCGACCTCCATGAAGCCCAGCCACGCCTCGGCGATCTTCTGCCCGAATGCGGCGCCGCCCCAGTCGGCGATCCGCTTCTGGCTGCGGCCGGGGGCGAAGAAGCCCTGCCGTGCGGGGCCGGGCAGCCCTTCGACATCGGCCTGCGCATCCCAGTGCGATTTGCCGACGATGATCGACGCCTTGAGCTGGCCGCCGAAATGGCTGTGGACGCTGCGCGTCACCGCGCCATTGCCCGCCATGTCGACCAGCGCCGAGGGCGTCCCGGCGCTCAGCGTCATGATCTGATCATAGCTGATGACGCGGTCGTAGATATTTTGCGCGGCGAGCGCGTCGACATTGGCGGCGCTGGTGAGGCCGACGATTTCGGGCCGCGGCTCGGGCCGCTGTTTCAGCGAAAAGCCAAGGCCGATCGCGGTCTTGCTCGATGCGCTTGCGATCAGGATCTGGTCGGCGCCATAATCGCCTTCGTCCTCGAACTGGTCGGCGATCAGCCAGCCGGTCAGGAACAGCGGACGGAAAACGGGCCAATAATCGTGGTCGGCGGCGCGATAGTCGTGCAGCGCGTCGATCCGCTGGTAATTGTTGTAGATGGGCGGCAGCGTGGTGCGCCGCGGCGTCACGTCGGTGAAACCGCCGGGTCCGACCTTGCCCGCGGTCAGCACCGCATCGCTTGCCATGGGATAATAGCCATAGAAGCGGTCGCCCGGCGCGATGCCCTCGGCCGCGCTCCCGGTCACCGTCGCGAAGCCCCAGACCGGCAGGCGTCCCGGCGCGCCCCGCTCGGCAAAGAAATCCCAATAGCCTTGGTCGTTGCCATCCTTATCCGGGCCGAAGAGGCCGGCGGGCTTGCCGAACACCGCATAGGTGATGTTGTTGGCGGTCATCGCATAGCTGTCGACGCGCACGCGCACCTCCCCCGCCGCGAGCGGCGCATCGGTGTCTTCGATCAAATGGGCTTGCGTGATATCGTCGCGATCGATGTCGATCGCCCAGCTGCTTGCATTCATGTGCGGACCCCTCCGGCTGTCTTGCCCGCGAGTGCGGGATGGCCGATACTCATACAGATGGCGTCGCCCCTGACAATCGCGGTCAAGCGCATTCACGAACCGCCCGGTCCCGGCGACGGCGCGCGCTTCCTGGTCGACCGGCTGTGGCCGCGCGGCGTGTCGAAGGAAAAGGCCGCGCTCGCGGCGTGGCTGAAGCCGCTGTCGCCGAGCGACGCCTTGCGCAAACGATACCATGGCGAAACCGCCGAATCGGATGCCGCCTGGGACGCCTTCCGCCTCGACTATTTCGCCGAACTCGACACCGGCGGCGAGGAGGTGAAGGCGGCGCTGTTCGTTCTCGACGCTGCAGCAGGCGCGGGGCCGGTGACCTTGCTCTATGCGGCGAAGAGCGAGGAGCGGAACAATGCGCTCGCGCTGCGCGAATGGCTGGCGCGGCGGTCCCTTTGACCGTCATCCCGGCGAAGGCCGCGATCTCGCCGGTGCGTCAGGGTGCAAGGTCGGGATTCCGGCCTTCAGCCAAGGCTGAAGTCTATCCTGAGCGCCTGCCAGGGCGGTCGAAAGGACGGAATGACAGAGAGGGTGTTGGGTCAACCCACCGTCGTTCCCAGCAGCGACCCGATCGCGATCGTCGCCGCCATCGCCATCGCGCCCCAGAAGGTCACGCGCACGACCGGGCGCAGCATCGGCGCGTTGCCCGCCCATGCGCCGAACGCACCGAGCAGCGCAAGGAAGAGCAGCGACGCCGCCGACACCGTCCACGGCAAGGAGGGGCCGCTATCGAGGAACACCGTCGCCAGCGGCAACGCCGCGCCCATGGTAAAGCTTGCGGCCGAAGCCGCGGCCGCCTGAATCGGTCGTGCCGCCGCCGCATCGGTCATCCCCAACTCGTCGCGCAGGTGCGTGTCGAGTGCGTCGTGTTCGGTCAGTTGCACCGCGACCTGCTCGGCGAGCGCGCGGTCGAGTCCGCGCTGCTCGTAAATCTGCGTCAGCTCTTCCAGCTCGAATTCGGGATCGGCGGCAAGGTGGCGCTTCTCCAGCTCGACGTCCGATTTCTCGGCGTCGAGCTGCGAGCTTACCGACACATATTCGCCCGCCGCCATCGACATGGCTCCCGCGACGAGGCCGGCGGTGCCGGTGACGAGAATCGCCGACTGCGACGTCCCCGCCGCGGCGACCCCCGCGATCAGGCTCGCGGTCGAAACGATCCCGTCGTTGGCGCCGAGGATCGCGGCGCGCAGCCATCCGATGCGGGTGACGGCATGGGTCTCTTCATGCATCGCGGCATTCCTACCAAAAGCGGATGACGCCGAACTGGTCGAACAGCTTCTCGTTGGATACCAGCGAATATTGCTCGATCTGCGATTGGGCGATCAATATGCGATCGAAGGGATCACGATGCTCGAAAGGCAAAAGGCCTGCCAAGCTGGCGTGTGCGACCGAAATGGGCAGTTGCTTGAAGCCGAAGCCCGTGATGACTTCCTCGAATCGTTCGGCGAGTTCATTAGCGCCTTCCAGCTTGCCGATCCGGAATTTGATCGCCACCTCGATCGCGGACACCGCGCTGATCCAGACATGATTATCCGGGTCCTCGATAGCGACGCGCACGGTTTCCGGCAGCCGTGCGGGTTCATTGGCAGCCCAGATCAGCGCGTGCGTATCGAGCAACAGGTTCATCGCGCGTCAGTTGCCGCTTTCGCCGTTCCAAAGCACCAGGTCCTCCTCGGGAAGCGGGTCCCAAAACCCCTTGTCGAGATCAATCTTCCCTTTCAGCGTCCCCAGGACGCGCTTCGCCTTGGGCGGTTCCTTCACCGGCATCAGCTTGACCACCGGCTCCTTCCCGCGCGCGATCGTGACCTCTTCGCCCGCGAGGACGCGGGCAATCAGGCGCGACAGATTGGTCTTCGCTTCATGGATCGTCACGATCGTCATGTCAGCTAAATTAGCTAAGCCGGTTAGCTAAGTCAATATTGCAGTCGCAGTCCCGGCCGCGCCCAGCGCGTCTTCACCAGCCGCCCGCTGCCCGACAGGGTGATATAGGCGTCCTGCATATCGGCGCCACCAAAGGCGATATTGGTGGTGAAGATATCGTCGGTCGCGACGAACTCGACCAACTCGCCCTGCGGCGACACCACGCTGATCCCGCACTCGCCGATCGTGGCGACGCAGATATTGCCGCTCGCCTCCATCGCCAGGCTGTCGAAGAATTTATAGCCCGCAGGGCGATAGAGCGGGATGCCGGGGCCGCCCGGGCCGGCGGCATCGTCGACCTTGCCGGGGGCGATGATGTTGAACTGGGTCAGGCGGCAGGTGTAGGTTTCGGCCGCGTAAAGCTTCGTACCGTCGGGCGAGAGGCCGATACCGTTGGGGTTATAGCTCGGGAAGATCACTTCCTCGATAAAGCTGCCGTCGGCCTTGGCATAGAAGATGCCGACGATATCGTGACACCGCTTTTCATAATCGACCTTGCCATGATCGGTGAACCAGAAGCCGCCGTGCGCGTCGAACATGATGTCGTTCGGCCCGCGCAGCACGACACCATGATCGCCGGTCTGATACAGCAGCTCAACCGCGCCCGTCTCGATGTCGATGCGCTCGATCCGCCCGCCCGAATAATCGTCGGCGATGCCGTGCGGGGCGAGGTAGCCGTTCGATTCGACATAGTTGAACCCGCCGTTGTTGCAGCAATACAGCTTGCCGTCGGGACCGATCGCCAGGCCGTTGGGGCCGCCGCCGGGGGTGGCGATGACCTCTCTCCGTCCGCCCGGCCAGCACCGCGTGATCCGCCCGGGGGCGATCTCGGTGACGATGACGCTGCCATCGTCCATCACGACCGGCCCCTCGGGGAAGCGCAATCCGTCGGCGATCAGTTCAAACTCGGCCATCCCCATCTCCCTTGCGTGTGCGCACTTGCTGTGCTTTGCGGCCATCATGCCCGTTCGCACGCTCTTCGCCACCCATTTTTACGAGGCCGACATCGGCACGCCCGACCTGCTCGCAGAGCTGGAGGCAAGCTGCCGCCTGTTCGCCGAAGAGGATGGCGCGGGGAAAGCGTGGAGCCGCGAGCATGGCTATAAGGGCTATACGAGCTACGCCAGCCTCGGCGACCTACCCGAGCGCGACCCGGCGTTCTATGATCTCAAGAAGCTACTCGACAAGGAGGTCAAGGCCTTCGCCAAGGCGTGCCATTTCGACCTCGCCAAGCCGCTGAAACTCGACAGCCTGTGGGTCAATGTCCTGAAACCCGGCGGCACCCACAGCGGCCATATCCACCCGCACAGCATCGTTTCGGGCACCTTCTACGTCGCCGTCCCGCCGGGATCGGGCGCGCTGAAACTCGAAGACCCGCGCCTGCCGATGCTGATGGCCGCGCCGGGCCGCGCCGACGATGCGCCCGAACATCTGCTGCCCTTCGTCTATGCCGAACCCGCCGCGGGCCGCGTGTTCCTGTGGGAAAGCTGGCTGCGGCACGAGGTGATGCCTAACGCCGGCAAGAAGGATCGCATCAGCATCAGCTTCAATTATCGCTGAGCCGATCCTATATCGGCGCCATCTGACAACACCCCCATTCCCGTTCGTGTCGAGCGAAGTCGAGACACCCATCGGCCTGGAGCAAGATCGAGGGGCATCTCGACTTCGCTCGATGCGAACGGATCAGGCAGGAAATGCATATGACCGCGACCTACGACGCCGACCTCCAGCTCTTCATCAACGGCGCCTGGCGGAGCGGCGAGGGGCGCGACGAGCGGCCGGTCTATAATCCGGCAACCGCCGGCACGATCGCCGAACTGCCGGTCGCGACCGCCGCCGACCTCGATGAAGCGCTCGCCGCCGCGACACGCGGCTGGCCTGTCTGGCGCGCCAAGACCCCCGAAGAGCGCGCTGCGCTGATGCACAAGGCCGCGGGGCTGATTCGCGAGCGCGTCGAGCATATCGCGACGCTGCTGACGCTCGAACAGGGCAAGCCGATCGGCGAAGCGCGCGGCGAGGTGCTGTCGGCGGCGGGGCTGTTCGACTATTTCGCCGAACAGGGCAAGCGCATCGAAGGCCGCGTGCTCCAGCGTCCGCTCGGCCAGCGCGCGATGGTCACCAAGCATCCGGTCGGTCCCGTCGCGGGTTTCAGCCCGTGGAACTTCCCGGTCAATCTGATGGTGAAGAAGATCGCCCCCGCGCTCGCCGCGGGCTGCGTCGTGATCGCGAAAGCGCCCGAGGAGACGCCTGGCTGCACCAGCGCGATCATGCGCTGCATCGCCGACGCCGGCATCCCGGGCGACGTCGTCCAGCTCGTCTACGGCGATCCCGACATGATCAGCCGCCATTTGCTGGCGAGCCCGGTGATCCGCAAGGTCAGCTTCACCGGCTCGACCGCGGTCGGCAAGCATCTGATGCGGCTCGCCGCCGACGGCGTGAAGCGCATCACGATGGAGCTGGGCGGCCACGCCCCGGTGCTCGTGTTCGACGATTGCGATCTCGAGGCGACGCTCGACAAGGTCGTGACGCAAAAGTTCCGCAACGCCGGCCAGGTCTGCATCTCGCCGACGCGCTTCTACGTCCAGCAGGGCATCTACGACGCCTTCGTGAAGGGCTTTGCCGAGCGCACCCAAAAGGTGAAGATCGGCAGCGGCCTCGACGCCGACACGCAGATGGGCCCGCTCGCCAACGCGCGCCGCATCCCCGCGCTCGAAGCGCTTGTTGCTGACGCGAAGGCGAAGGGCGCGCGCGTGATCGCGGGCGGCGAGGCCACGGGCAACGGCTATTTCTTCCAGCCGACCGCGATCGCCGACGTGCCGGTCGAGGCCGACGCGATGAACCACGAACCCTTCGGCCCGATGGCGCTGATCCGCCCGTTCGGCAGCGAGGACGAGGCGCTCGAACAGGCGAACCGCTTGCCCTACGGCCTCGCGGCCTTCGCCTTCACCGAGAACGGCCGCCGCATCAACCGCATCGTCGACACGATCGAAAGCGGCATGGTCGGCGTGAACAGCTTCGTCATCTCGACGCTCGACATGCCGTTCGGCGGGATCAAGGAATCGGGCTTCGGCAGCGAGAGCGGGCCCGAGGGTCTCGACGGCTATCTGGTGACGAAGGCGGTCCATATCTATTGAGGTAAATCCTCCCTGCGGCGCAGCCATGGGGAGGGGGACCGCCCGCGAAGCGGGTGGTGGAGGGGCCGCGACGTCGCGCTAGTGCCCCTCCGTCAGCGCTTCGCGCTGCCACCTCCCCATCGCTATGCGACAGGGAGGATTTAATCCCGCTCCAACGCCACGAAATCGCGCCCCAGCGGCGCCAGATGCGCGCCGCCGTCGACGAAGATCGTCTGCCCCGTCACCGCCTCGGCGCGCGCCAGATACACGACGGCATCGGCGATCTGCCCCGGCGTCGGCAGCGCCCCCAGCGGCATGCGCTTCGCCAGCCGCGCGACCTGCGCCGCCGAATAATCCTCGGTCGCCATCGTCAGCCCCGGCGCCACGGCATTGACCCGCGCCCGCCCGCCGAACGCCACCGCCAGCGTCTGCGTCGCCTGCCACAGCGCCGATTTCGACAGGCTGTAGGCGATCTGGTCGGGCACCGGATGGATGACCCGCTGGTCGACGATATTGACGATCGCCGGGCGCGTGCCCTCGCTTGCCGCGACGAGCGCCTTTGCCAGCATCACCGGCGCCGACAAATTGACCTGCATCATCTCGGCGAGCGCCGCGGCGGACAGGTCGCCCCACTCGCCCTCGGCGAACAGCGCCGCATTGTTGACGAGCAGGTCGGGCGCGCGCCCGAATTTCTCGATCACCGCCGGGATCAGCGCCTCGACCTCCGCCGGATCGGCCAGGTCCGCCGCAAACCGATGGCTCACCGCCCCCGTCTCCACCAGCGCCTCGGCCAGCACCGCATCGGCCTCGCCGGGGCTGCGCTTGTGGATCGCCAGCGCATAGCCCTCGCGCGCCAGCCGCGCCGAAATCGCGGCGCCGACGCGGTGGAGCCCGCCCGTGACGAGAGCGAGCCTCTGCGTCACTTCCGCGCGCGCCGCATCGTGATGCCGATCTGCTCGCCATCCTCGGCGATCGCCAGCTTGACGATCTTCACCTCGACCTCTTCGACCTTGTCGTCCTGCAGGAACAAAGTATCGATGATATGGTCGGCGACGCTTTCGATCAGCACGAAATGGACGTCCTTGGGGATGCCCTCGGTCGCCGCGAATTTGAGGTGCATATAGTTTTTCGAACGGCTGAGCGGCGTCG
Organism: Sphingopyxis sp. H050; assembly: GCF_001468265.1. Lineage (GTDB taxonomy): Bacteria > Pseudomonadota > Alphaproteobacteria > Sphingomonadales > Sphingomonadaceae > Sphingopyxis. The sequence continues at coordinate 517,325 of NZ_LNRZ01000003.1, forward strand.
TCGGATCATAATGATCGGCCATCGCCAGCTTCGCGCGCACCGAAATGCGCAGCGGCTGCGGCAGGTGCGTTTCCTCGGAATAGATGCCGGTCAAAACGTCGACGGTCAGCCCGTCCACCTCCAGCCACAATGTATCGGTCACAAGATATTCCTGTCAGGCGGGACCGACATTCGGCTTTGCATCGCCGCGCCGCGCCCCTAAAGCGCCGCCGCATTAGCGAAAGGGTGCGCGTTGGTCGAGTTACTTCCATTGTCCGATATCGAGCCGCAGGCGGTCGAGCATCTGCTCGACCTCGCTTTCGGGACGGACCGCTTTGGACGAACCGCCTACCGTATCCGTCAGGGCATGGATGCGGTCCCGGCCTTGAGCTTCGCGGCGATCGAGAATGGCGCGCTGATCGGCACGATCCAGTGCTGGCCCGTCGCGCACCATGCACCGGATGGCACGGCGACCCCGCTGGTGATGGTCGGACCCGTGGCGGTCCGCCCAGACGTCCAGCGCGGCGGCCACGGCCGCGCCCTCATGGCGCGCATGCTCAAAGCGGCGGAAACGGAAGCCGACAGCGCGCTGATGATGATCGGCGATCCCGAATATTATGGCCGCTTCTTCGACTTCGCCGCCGACGCGACCGGCGCCTGGGACCTGCCCGGCCCCTATGAGACGCACCGCCTGCTCGCGCGGGCGGTGAACGGTCACGGCCTGCCGACGGGTGCTGGGATGATCGGGCCGCGCTGAAATTTGTTCGCGCGAAGACGCGAAGACGCGAAGAGGTTACGCCCGCCGCGAAGCGGTCTTTGCCATCAAAACTTCGCCGAACGCCGACCCGTCCCAGGAATATAGGGCCTATCGGCCAAAGGCCTCTTCTTCGCGTCTTCGCGTCTTCGCGTCTTCGCGCGAACCAAATCCGCCCCGTCCCACCGGATTTGCGCCCCCTGTCCAGGCAAAGCCGACTTGCGCCGTCCGCCCGTCCCCCTATGTCGGTCCCATGGTCAGCCCCGCGCCCTCGCTCCCAAAGGACTTCGCCCGGCTCTCGCTCGCCGAGGCGGCCGAGCTGCTCGCGGCGCGCAAGCTGCCGCCGGTCGACAGCTGGCATCCGGCACGCGAAGGCGACAGCGCGATGGAGATCCGCGCCGACGGCAGCTGGTTTCACGAGGGGGGCCGCATCAACCGCCCCGCAATGGTCAAACTCTTCTCGACGATCCTCCGCCGCGAGCCCGACGGCAGCCACGTCCTCGTGACCCCCGCAGAGAAACTGAGCATCGCGGTCGAGGACACGCCCTTCCGCGCCGTCGAAATGAAGAGCGAAGGGCAGGGCGACGCCCGCAAGCTCGTCTTCCGTCTCGACACCGACGATCTCGTCATCGCCGGCCCCGATCATCCGCTGCGTTTCGGCGGCGATCCGGACAATCCCGATCCGCGTCTCCACGTCCGCGGCGCCATCGGCAACGGCCTCGAGGCGCGCATCGACCGCGCGCTCTATTACGAGATTGTCGAGTTGGCGCTCGCCGAGAGCGCCGAGGCGCCCGCAATCTGGTCGAACGGCGCCCGCTTCCCGCTGGTGGACGCTTGATGCTGTCGGACAGGCTGCGCACCGCGCTCGACAATCTCCTCCCCGACGACGGCGAGGATGAATCCTATCTGCTCCATGGCGAGCGCCTCCGCGACGCCGCGGTGCTGGTCGCCTTCACCGACCGGCCCGAACCCGGCGTCATCCTGACCCAGCGCCCGCAATGGCTGCGCAGCCACGCGGGGCAGGTCGCCTTTCCCGGCGGCAAGATCGATCCGGGTGACCGCGATGCCATCGATGCGGCGCTGCGCGAGGCGGAGGAGGAAATCGGCCTCCATCGCCGCGACGTGGCGATCGCCGGGACGACGACGCCCTATCGCTCGGGCAGCGGCTATCACATCACCCCCGTGCTCGGCGTGATCCCCCCCGACCTGCCGCTCGATCCCAATCCCGACGAGGTCGAGGACTGGTTCGAGGTGCCGCTCGACATCCTGTTCGACCCCGGCAATTATGCGCGCCGCCATGCGAACTGGCAGGGGCAGGATCGCCATTATTTCGATATGGACTGGCAGGGACGGCGGATCTGGGGCGTGACGGCGGACATCATCATCAATCTGGCGCGGCGCTTGCCCGCGGGCTGGCACCGGTGACCGCGCTGCCCGCGGCCAAATGGCGGCACGCGCCGGGACTGCGCCGGATCGTCGCAGCGCTGGGGGCCGACCAGGTCAGGATCGTCGGCGGCGCGGTGCGCGACACGCTGCTCGGGCTGCCGGTAACCGACATCGACCTTGCGACGCCCTTGCTGCCCGACGAGGTGACGCAGCGCCTCGCAGCCGCCGATATCAAGATCATCCCGACGGGCATCGCGCATGGCACCGTCACCGCGATCGCCAGCGGCGATCATCACGAGATCACCACGCTGCGCCGCGATGTCGAAACCGACGGCCGCCGCGCGACGATCGCCTTTGCCGACGACTGGCGCGAGGATGCCGCGCGGCGCGATTTCACGATCAATGCGCTCTACGCCGATCCCGACAGCGGCGACGTCGACGACTGGTTCGGCGGCATCGACGATCTACGGTCGGGCTGCGTGCGGTTCATCGGCGATGCGGCGACGCGCATTGCCGAGGATCATTTGCGCATCCTGCGCTTCTACCGCTTCGCCGCCCGCTTCGGGCGGGGCGATCTGGAGCCCGTCGGCCACGCCGCGGTCATCGCCGCGCGCCAGTCGCTCAAAAGCCTGTCGCGCGAGCGCGTCGCCGACGAACTGCTCAAGATTCTGTCGATCGCCGACCCGCGCGCGATCGTGAACCAGATGGCGACCGACGGGATTTTCGAGGTGATCCTGCCCGAACTCGTGCCCGATTTCGCCGCGATCCTCGACCGGCTGCTCGCCAACGAAGCGGCCGCTGGCGCCCCGCCTTCGCCGCTGCGCCGCCTGTCGGCGCTGCTCCCCGCTGAGCCCGCGACGGCCGAACAGGTCGCGAGCCGCCTCCGGCTGTCGACCCGCCAGCGCAAGCATCTGTCGGCGCTGGCGGGTCATCGCGGCGACCTTCGGCCGGCGCGGCAACTGGCGCACGCCGTCGGCGTCGATGCCGCGCGGGATGCCTGTCTGCTGGGCGGAAACCCCGCGTCGGCCACGGCGGCGGCGGCGGCGCTCGAAAATTGGGCGGTCCCGATTCTCCCCATGAAGGGCGGCGACATCATCGCGCGCGGCATCGGCGCCGGCCCCGAAGTCGCGCGCATCCTGCGCGCGGTCGAGGCGGCATGGGTGGCGGAGGATTATCCCGATGCGGCCCGCGTCGGGGAACTGGTCGATCAGATGATCGGGCGCAGCAGCGACTGACGCCAATAGGCAAGCGCCGCGTCCGCCTCCATCGGATGCGCGAACAGAAAACCCTGCCCGAAGTCGCAGCCCAAGGCCGACAGCAGCCGTGCCTGGTCGGCGGTCTCGACGCCTTCGGCGGTGGTCCGCATCCCCAGCACTTCGGCCAGGCTCTGGATCGTGCGGACGATCGCCGCCTTGTCGCGGTCCTCGACCATATGATCGACGAAGCTGCGATCGATCTTGAGCACGTCGAGCGGCAGCCGCTGCAGATAGGCGAGGTTTGAATAGCCGGTGCCGAAATCGTCCATCGCGACGCGGGCATCCAGCGCTTTCAGTTCGCGAAGCACCGACAGCGCCAGATCGGGATCGCCGATAATCGCGCTTTCGGTCAATTCGATCATCAGCCGCTCGCCGCCGATTCCATTGGCGGCCAGCGCCTCGCGGACGACCGCGGCCACATCGTCGCGGACCAGCTGGATCGCCGACACATTGACCGAGATGTAACAATCGACCGGCTTGTCCGCATTTCTGCGGTCCCAGTCGGCCAGCGTCGCCGCGGCCTTGCCGATCGCCCATTGGCCCAGCGGCACGATCAGGCCCGAATCCTCGGCGATCGGGATGAATTCGGTCGGCGATATCGAATGGCCGGCGCTGCTGTTCCACCGCGCCAGCGCCTCGAAGCCGGCGACGACACCCGTCGACAGCTCGATCAGCGGCTGGAAATCGAGGTACAGCAGATCCTGCTCGATCGCATTGCGCAGCTCGGTTTCCAGCCCGAACCGATTGTCGGAAATCAGCGCCGCCTCGGGTTCATAGATTTCGATGCGGTCGGTGCGCTTGGCGCGCTTCAGCGCGATCTGCGCGTGGCGGATCTGATCGCCGATTTCGGTGTCGATCTCGGGCTGGATCGCGCAGCCGAGCGCGCAATCGACGCTAACCTTCAGTTCGCCGATGCGAAAGGGGTGGTCGAAACAGCCGCGGATGCGCCGCGCCATTTCGCGCACATCGGCCTTGCCGCCCGCGACGCGCGACGAGATGGCGAATTCGTCGCCGCCGGTGCGCGCCAGAATGTCGCCGCTGCGCAGGCTCGATTTCAGCCGGCGCGCGACGGTGATGATCAGCTCGTCGCCCGCCATCGGGCCGATATGTTCGTTGATGCGGCTGAAGCGCGCCAGGTCGAGCAGCAGGATCGCATGGTCGCCGCTGCCTTCGGGGTCGCCGCGATGTTCGACCAGCTCCTCGAAGCCGGCGCGGTTGGGCAGGCCGGTCAGGCTGTCGGAGACGAGCTCGCGGCGCAGGTTGCGCTCGGTCATCATCTCCTGCGTGCGGTCGATCAGCGTCAGCAGGAACAGCGACGCGTCGCCGCACTCCTCCGACAAGGGGCCGATCGATCCGCGCAGGTCGCGCGCCGCGACCCCGACGCCGAGCCGGCACGAGAATTCCTGATTGGCGTCGCCGCCCGACGCGGCGCGTTCGATGGCGCGGCGCAGCTCGATCGGCGCATCAACCCCCGCGGGCGCCAGGCCCAGCCGGTCGAACGCGGCGTTGCTGGCGTGCAGGCTGAAATTGCCGCGCGAAAGCGGTCGGATCAGCGCAGCCGGCACCGGCAAAGCGTCGATCCAGCCGACGAACAGCGAGGGCCGGTCTTCGCCGGTTCGATCAATAGGCATAATATTGGGTTTTGTGCGACCTTTCCCCATTGGCCGTTGCCTAGGGGACCGAGAGTAAAGAAGCTATTTACGGCAACATCGAAATATAATCAGTCGAAGCGATTGTTGCGCGGGAAACCGGTCGGCGGCATCCGCCCGGATGCGCTGCGCGCGACGCGCCAGGGGCCAAGGTCGGTTTCGGTGCGCGTGCGCCCGGTGTCGCCGCCCATCGCCCAGCTCAGCCCTTCGGCGAAAACGAAGGTCGTCGCGTCGGACAGTCCCCCGTCGCGATATTTCTGCAGCGTCACGCCCTGGCCGCGCGTCATCACCGGCACTTCGGCCAGCGGGAAGACGACGAGCTTGCGGTTCTCGCCGATCACCGCGACGCTGTCGTGGTCCGCTGCGATCGGACGGACGACGCCCAGATGCGCCTTGGGCTTCAGGTTCACGACGTTGCGGCCCTTGCGCGTTTCGGCGATGACCTCGCTCATCTGCGCGACGAAGCCGTGCCCGCTCGACGAGGCGAGCAGCAGGCGGCCTTCGGCGCTCGCCGGGATCAGCGCGACGATACGCGCGTCGGGATCGATGTCGACCATCAGGCGCAGCGGCTCACCAAAGCCGCGCCCGCCGGGCAGCTTGTCGGCGCCGACGGTATAGAAACGCCCGTCGCTCGCCGCGATCAGCAGCTTGTCGGTCGTCTGCGCGCGCGTGGCGAAGGCCAGCTCGTCGCCGTCCTTGAACTTGAACTCGGCCCACCCTTCGGGCGCGACATGGCCGCGCTGGGCGCGGATCCAGCCGCGTTTCGACAGGATGACCGTCACCGGCTCCTTCTCGATCATCGCGTCGAGCGGGATGTCGCGCGCGGGGGCGGCCTCGGCCAGCGTAGTGCGGCGCGCGCCGAGTGCGGTCTCGGGGCCATAGACGGCACGCAGCGCGGCAAGGTCGCGCTTCAGCCGGGTGCGCTGGCGCGCCGGGCTCTCGACCAGCTTGACCAGATCCTCGCGCTCGGCGGTCAGCGCCTCCTGCTCGCGCTTCAACTCCATTTCCTCGAGCTTGCGAAGGGACCGCAGGCGCATGTTCAGGATCGCCTCGGCCTGGCGGTCGGTCAGGACGAATTCTTCAATCATCACCGGCTTGGGTTCATCCTCGGTGCGGATGATCTCGATGATCCGGTCGAGGTTCAGAAAGGCAATGATATAGCCCGCGACCAGCTCCAGCCGGTCGTCGATCTTGGCGATACGATGCTTCGACCGGCGCACGAGCACGACGATCTGGTGCTCCAGCCATTCGCTCAGCAGCTGGTGCAGCCCCATCACCTTGGGCGTGCGCGTTGCGTCGAGGACGTTGAGGTTGAGCGCGAAGCGGTTTTCGAGCTCGGTCAGCCGGTAGAGGCTTTCCTTCAATATCTCGGGATCGACGTTGCGGCTCTTCGGAACGATGACGATCCGCAGATCCTCGGCGCTCTCGTCGCGGACGTCCTCCAGGATCGGCAGCTTCTTGTCGGCGATCAGCTGCGCGATCTGCTCGATCAGCTTGCCCTTGGCGACCCCATAGGGGATCTCGCTGACGACGATCTGCCAGGTGCCGCCCGGCTGCTTCTCGATCCCCGTCTCCTCCCAGGTGCCATCCGCTTGTTTTCCGGTCGAAAAACGCGCCCGAACCCGAAAGCCGCCGCGCCCGGTCTCATAGGCGTGCCGGATCGTCTCGGGCCCATCGACGATGATGCCCCCGGTCGGGAAGTCCGGACCGGTCACATGTGCGAGAAGTTCGTGAAGTTCTGCCTTCGGATTCTCGATCAACACCAGCGCCGCATCGATCACCTCGGCGGCATTGTGCGGCGGAATATTCGTCGCCATGCCCACCGCAATCCCGCTCGCGCCATTGGCGAGCAGGTTCGGGAACAGCCCCGGCATGATCTCGGGCTCTTCGTCCTCGCCGTTGTACGTCGGCTTGAAATCGACCGTGCCCTCGTCGAGCCCCTGCATCAGGTCGATCGCGACGCGCGTCAGCCGCGCCTCAGTGTAGCGGTACGCCGCGGCATTATCGCCGTCGATATTGCCGAAATTGCCTTGCCCGTCGACCAGCGGATAGCGGAGCGAGAAGTCCTGCGCGAGGCGCACCATCGCGTCATAGACCGCGGTGTCGCCGTGCGGGTGGAATTTGCCGATGACATCGCCGACGACGCGCGCCGACTTCTTGTAGCCCTGGCTCGGATCGAGCCGCATCGCGCGCATCGCCCACAGCAGGCGGCGGTGAACCGGTTTCAGGCCGTCGCGAAGGTCGGGCAGCGAGCGCGCGGTGATCGTCGACAGCGCATAGACAAGGTAGCGCTCGGACAGCGCGCTGTCGAACGGGGTGTCGATATTGCCGGGCTCGGAAGGAGGAAGGTCGTCGGTGGTACTGGCCATTATCGGGCGCCGATAGCAATCCTCGCGTTACAAGGCAAAGGGCTTAGGGCCCGGACCCTAAGGCTGGTCGGCATAGGCCTTCACCAGATCGAACATATAATCGCGCCCGACATAGACCGCCTTCACCTCGACGCGTTCGTTGAGGCCGTGGACGCCGTTGCCGTCGGGGTCGCCCCAGATGCCCGGAATGCCATAAGTCGGGATGCCTGCGGCGCCCAGGAATGTCGCGTCGGTATAGCCGTTCGCCATCGACGGAATGACCTTCAGCCCCGGCCAATATTTGCTCACCAGCTTCTGCATCGGGCCGAGGATCTTGGGGTCGAGCGGCGGCGCGGGCGGGGAAGGGCGTTTCGGCGGCAGCTGCGTGATCGCGACGCCGGGATCGCCGATCACCTTTGCCAGCTCATCCTTGATGCTCTCGATGCTGTGGCCGGGGAAGATGCGGCAATTGACGTTGGCGCCCGCGCGCTGCGGCAGCGCGTTGGGCGCATGGCCGCCGTCGAGCAGGGTCGCGACGCAGGTCGTGCGGATATTGCCGTGCAGGAAACGATCGGTATTGACGACTGCCTCCGCCGCCCTGTCGGCGGGGTTCTTCGCCAGCGCAACCATCGCCTTGCCAACCCCGTCGCCCCGCGCCGCGCCCGCTTCGGCGAAGAAGCGCCGCGTCGTGTCGGTCATCTCGACCGGAAACTCATATTCGTCGATCTTTGTGAGCGCGCGGGCGAGCTGGTAGATCGCATTGTCGCGCACCGGCACCGAACTGTGGCCGCCGGGGTTTCGGGTTTCGAGGCGGAAGTTGGCGAAGGTCTTTTCGCCGACCTGCACCGACTGGCCCAGAACCTTGCCCTTGCCGTCGCTGTCGCCGCCGCCGCCTTCGTTGAGCGCGAATTCGGCGTCGATCAGGTCGCGTTTGTTCGCGGCGAGCCATTCGACGCCGTTGAACGCGCCGTTGGTCTCTTCGCCGCAGGTGAGCGCGAGCTTGATCGTGCGCTTGGGTTTGTAGCCCTGGTGCTTGAAGCGGATCAGCGTGTCGGTCCAGACCGCCGCCTGCGCCTTGTCGTCGAGCGTGCCGCGGCCGTAGAAATAGCCGTTCTCCTCGATCATCTTGAACGGATCGCGCTCCCAATCCTCGCGCTTCGCCTCGACGACGTCGATATGTGCGACGAGCAGAATCGGTTTCGCCTTGTTCGACGTCCCCGGATAGACCGCGACGAGCCCGCCCTCCTTCGGATGTTCGGGCGCGGCGAACAGCGTGAGCTGGTCGTCGGTAAAGCCCGCGGCCTTCATCCGCGCCGCCATGCGTTCGGCGGCGAGCGTGCAGCTGCCCGACGACAGCGTCGTGTTGGTTTCCACCAGTTCCTTGTAGAGATCGCGAAAGGCGAGCTGGTCGGGCCGCGGCTGCGCCTCCTGCGCGGCGGCGGGCATGGCGATCAGGAGCGCGGACGTCAGCAGCGCAGTCGGTTTCTTCATGCGATCATCTCCCCTGTCGGCTGAAAGGAGCAGAAAGCGTCCCGGCTCGCAAGCCGCTTGCGCGGCGGCACGCTTTCGCGCAATCGGAGGCGAGAGAAGGGGAGAGTGCGTGACGCGGATCGAAGACGACCCACCGGGCGTGGTGGCGCGTGCCGTGCGGCGGCTGTTGCTGCTGCTCTATCGCATGCGCGGGTGGAAGGCGGCCGGCGTGGTTCCCGAGCCGAAACGCTTCATCATCATCGCCGCGCCGCACACCAGCAACTGGGATTTCGTCAACTATCTGGGGCTGACCGCGGACCTCGGCGTGCGGCCGCATTTCATGGGCAAATTGTCGCTGTTCAAATGGCCGATCGGCGGCTTCATGCGCCAGATGGGCGGGGTGCCGGTCGACCGCCGCAATGCCAGCAATGCGGTGCAGCAGATGGTCGACGAATTTGCGCGCCGCGCCGAATTCATGCTGACCGTCGCGCCCGAGGGGACGCGCGGCAAGGCGAAGAAGTGGCGCACCGGCTTTTACCAGATCGCGATGGCGGCCAAAGTGCCGATGGTCGTCGGCCTCATGGACTATGGCACCAAGACCGGCGGGCTCGGCCCGCTCATCTGGCCGACGGGCGATTTCCGCGCCGACATGATGAAAGTGTTCGACGTCTATAAAAGCTGTATCCCGAAATTCCCGGAGCGCGCCGTGCGGTCGATCGACGATATATTGGGAACGGACGAAAGCTGAGGAGCGCGCCGATGAGCGATGTGGTGACCCTGCTGGGGCTGAATTTCGCCGGATTGATCGCGGTAATCCTGATTCTGTGGGCGATTTCGGTGCGGATCCGCGACGTGTCCTTCATCGACGCTTTCTGGGCCTTCGGCATGGTCCTGCTCGCCTGGGGCAGCGCGGCGCAGGCCGGGATCGACGGTCTGCACGGCCGCCTGCTGCTCGGCCTGACCAGTCTTTGGGGGCTCCGGCTTGCGCTTCACTTATTCGTTCGCTGGCGCGCGCACGGCGAGGACCCGCGCTATGCCAAGATCATGGCGCGAACGATGGCGGCCAAGAAATGGAGCTGGGCGAAGGTCGCGCTGCTCACCGTCTTTCTGACGCAGGCGCCCTTGCTGTTCCTGACCAGCCTGCCCGCGCAGATCGGTATATGGGCCAGCGCGGCCGACGCGCAGCCGTTCGGGCTGCTCGGTTGGGCGGGCGGGGGCGCGGCGCTGGTGGGGATTGCGTTCGAGACGATCGGTGATGCGCAGCTGAACGCTTTTCGCAAGGATCCCGCGAACAAGGGCCAGGTGCTCGACACCGGCCTGTGGCGCTATACGCGGCATCCCAATTATTTCGGCGACGCGCTGACCTGGTGGGGCCTGTGGCTGATCGCCGCCGACCTCGGGCCGTGGGTCGCGCTCGCGAGCGTGATCGGGCCGGCCTTCCTGACCTTCACGCTGACCAAATGGTCGGGCAAGGCGCTCCTCGAAAAGGGGCTGCACAAGACGCGGCCCGACTATGCCGCCTATGTCCAGCGGACCTCGGGCTTCGTTCCATGGCCGCCAAAGGCGCGTTAGATGGGGGGCTGGGGGGCGATGAGAGCCCCGCCGACGTATCGGCGCTGGGCGATGCGCCGCGCATCCGCGCGATCCTGACCGCGGCCGCGCGCGAGGGGCGCAGCGTCAGCTATTCCGAACTGCTAGGCGATCTCGGCTTTCGTTTCACGCGGCCGAAGATGCGCGCGGTGTGCAAGACGCTGGCCGAAGTCGACCGGCTGTGCGCGATCGACGGAGAGCCCGATCTTGCGGTGCTGGTCGTGCGCGAGAGCGACCGGCTGCCGGGGCAGGGCTGGTGGGTCGGCGGGACCGCGCTGCTGCTCGGCTATGACGGACCGTGGGAAGGCGCCGCGGCGGCGCGCTTCATCCGCGAGCAGCAGCAGGCGGTGTTCGATTATTGGGAAGGGCGGTAGACCGCTAGCGGTCGAAAGCAGACCTATCTTTTATCGTCACCCTGAACTTGTTTCAGGGTCCATGGTCCGCCGTTCCCTTTGGCGCGGCGCCGGATGCAAGGTCCGGCCATGGATGCTGAAACAAGTTCAGCATGACGAAGGTCTGAAAACGGGCGGACGCGGACATAAAGGTCCTCCCCGCTTGCGGGGAGGGGGACCGCCCGCGAAGCGGGTGGTGGAGGGGGCTGTCGGCCTGAAGCGCCGCTTGAGGACGCCACCCCCCTCCGTCAGCGCTTCGCGCTGCCACCTCCCCACAAGTGGGGAGGATCGTCTTGTTCCCACCCCAAAGCGGAAATTGGCTTATTTCTTCAACCCGATCTCGCGCAGCCGTTCCTGCAGATATTCGTCGGCGGTGATCGGCGTCGGATAGAGGTCGGGATGCGCGTCATCGATGCAGCTTTCCAGTGTCTCGATCGGATAGTCCGAGCGGAAGTGGAGGAAGAAGGGCATCGAATAGCGCGCAACGCTCGCGCGGCCTTCGTCGGGGTTGCGGACGCGGTGCGTCGTCGAGGGCAGCTTGTTGTTGGTCAGCCGCTGGAGCATGTCGCCGACATTGACCGCCATCGCGCCCGGCGGCGGGCTGACCGGGAGCCAGCTGCCGTCCTTGTCGAGGATTTCGAGCCCGGCTTCCTCGGCGCCGAGCAGCAGCGTGATCGTGTTGATGTCCTCGTGCGCCTCGGCGCGGATGCCCTTGGCGGGGGCCTCGACCGGCGGATAGTGGAGCAGACGCATCACGCTGTTGCCGTCCTTGACCGTGTCGTCGAAGAAATCGGGGGCAAGGCCGAGATAGCGGGCGATCCCCGCCAGCAATTGGCCGCCGACGCGGTCGAATTCGGCGAACAGCTTGTCATACACGGCGCGAAAGCCCTCGACTTCGGCGGGCCAGACATTGTTCGGCTGCTGCGCGGCGAGGCGGTGCCCCGCGGGAAGGTCGCGGCCGACGTGCCAGAATTCCTTGAGATCGACCTCTTTCGCCCCCTTGGCGATTTCGGTCCCGAACGGCGTATAACCCCGCGCGCCGCCGCCGCCGGGGATGTGATAGGTGCGCTTCACCTCTTCGGGCAGCGCAAAGAAGTCCTTCGCCTTCGTCCAGGCTTCGTCGATCAGGTCGGGGTCGATGCCATGGTCGGTGATCATCGCGAAGCCGAAGCGCTCGAAGGAGGCGCCGAAATCATGCGCGAACCGGTCGGCGGGGAGCGACATGGAAATGACGGGAACGGCAGCAGTCATGTGTAGTTTGTCCATCTGATCAGGGGCGGCGCCTGCTGGGGCGCGGGATGAGTCGCGATCTAGGCGCTGGGCGGCGGCGATTAAAGGGAAAAAGGCGGTTTCGTCGCGCGCATCGCTCGGCTAAGCCCGCGGCCATGGCAAAGCAATATTGGCTGATGAAATCCGAACCCGACGCCTATGCGTGGGAGCAGCTCGTGCGGGAAGGCACGGGGATGTGGGACGGGGTGCGCAACCACAGCGCGAAGCTGAACCTGATGGCGATGAAGGTGGGCGACGAAGCGCTCTTTTACCACAGCAATATCGGCAAGGAATGCGTCGGGATCATGAAGATCACCGAGACCGCCTCGCCCGATCCGACCGCCGAGGAAGGTTCGCCTTGGGTGATCGTGCGCGTCGCCCCGGTGCGCGCGCTGAAATATCCGGTGACGCTGGCGGCGATCAAGGCCGACCCGAAGCTTGCCGACATGGACCTGATCCGCCAGTCACGCCTTTCGGTCGGGCGCGTCACGCCCGACGAGTGGAAGCATATCCTGAAAAAGTCGGAAAAGCCGGAGGGCTGACCAAGCCTGGAGCGGTTTCAGGTGAAACGGACGCGCTCTAGCGCAGCTTGACCTGCAGGTGCGCCGCCACCGAGGGATGGAGCGGGTGGGTGAACTCGCAGCCGTAATTATTGCCATCGGCGCGGCGGATCACCGCCTCGAGCGGCTGAAGGCCGGGCAGGCTCACCCAGATATTCTTGCCGATTGCCGGCCGCGCGAACGTGACCATGCGAAAGCCGGTCGATGAGAGGTCGTAGAGTTCGACATCGAACGGGTTGAAGCCAGGCTCGCGGAAGCGTGCGCGGGCCTGCACCGGTGCGCGTACGGCGCGTCGTCCCTGCGAAGCGATTTTCGTCCTCGTCTGCACTGTTTGCGAATCCCACATGGTCTGTTCGATTCGCAGGATCTAGCGCAGCGGTGGTTATCGCAAAGTGAAGATATATGGTGAAAATTCAGGTCAGCGGCGGGGTATCTTCGATCCCCATCAGATGGCCCGGATAGGGCGTCACCAACTGGCTGGCTTCGCGCCAATCGGCGGTCAGCCAGCGCGCATGATCCTCGGGATGAAGGATCAGCGGCATCGCGGCAGCGCTGTGGCGTTCGATCAGGCTGTTGGGATCGGTGGTGACGATCGCAAAGCCCGGCCAATCCTCATATTGGCGCTGGATTCCGGCGAAGGCGAAGATCGGGCGCCCGGCAACCGAGGCCCAGCGCCGGCGCTTCGCGCCGGCCGCGCCCGACCACAAGGCAAAGCTCGTCGCAGGGATCAGGCAGCGGAGCTCGGGATGGCGAAGTGTCCCGATCCAGAACGGACTTGCGAGGTTGCGGACGGTCGCGACGGGCTGCGTGCCCTGCGGCGGCGGCGGCACACCCCACAGTTTCGGGCGCAGATGAAGGCGTGGTCCGCCGCGGCTGTCGGGGGCGATCACCGGCGCCGGACGGCCGGGCGTGACATAGTCGCCGGTCCACGGATCGTCGCCTGCATCGACGCCAAAAATACCGGAAATCTGCGCTGCACTGGCGTCGAGCCGGTAGAGCTGCATGGCTAGTCGAGGCGGACGCGGCCGCGCCCGGCCTTCACCGAGCTGCGCGCTTTCTTGGTATCGACGCGCCTCGCCTTGGCTGCCTTGCTCGGCTTCGTCTTGACCCTCCGTTCGGGGCGGACGAGCGCGGCGTCGATCAGCTCGCTCAGCCGCTGCCGGGCGTCGGCGCGGTTGGCCTCCTGGGTCCGGAAGCGCCGTGCGAGAATGACGAGCTCCCCCTCGGTCGTCATCCGGCTGCCCGCCAGAGTTTTTAGCCGCCGAAAGCTGTCGGGATCGAGCCCCAAGGCATAGACATCGACGCGCAGCTGGCACGCGGTCGCGACCTTGTTGACATTCTGCCCACCCGGTCCCGTGCCCGCGAGAAACTTCTCGCGGATCGCGCTTTCGGGGATGTCAGCCACGGGTCGGCGCGGCGCCCTCGGGCGCCGCGAAGCCGAGCGCGGCGAAGCGATCGGGGAAAGGCGCCTCGGCGATTATTGACGGCTTGACGTCACGTTTCACGACCAGCCGTTCGGCGTGGAGCATCGTGCGGTCGCGCTTGCCGCCGGTGCCGTAAACGGGATCGCCGACGATCGGGAAACCCAGCCCTGCGAGCGCGTGGACGCGCAGCTGGTGCGTGCGGCCGGTCTCGGGGCGGAAGCGCAGCAGCGCGCGGCCATTCGCTTCGGCAAGCTTTTCCCAGTGCGAGACCGAGGGCTTGCCGTTCGGATCGGCGATCATCCGCCAGCCCTCTTCGGCGGTCGAGGTCTTGCCGAGCGGCAGGTCGATCGTGCCGCCGTCGCCGGGGGGAATGCCATCGAGGATCGCGAGATATTGCTTCTCGACCTCGCGCCCCTCGAACGCGCGGGTAAAGCGGCCGTGCGCCTTGGGATTGCGCGCGAGCAGCAGGCAGCCCGAAGTGTCGCGGTCGAGCCGGTGAACGGGCAGCGGCCAGCGTTTGAAGCCGAACTTCAGGAGGTCGAGATGATTTTCGAGGCTGAGGCTGCCGTCGCGCGGCGCGTCGACGGGCAGGCCTTCGGGCTTGTCGATGACGAGGGCCTCGCCGTCGAGGAAGAGAACACGGTCTGAAAGAAGCATGCCGCGCTATACGGCGACGCTCTCCTCGCCGAAAGCGTAAACGTCCATCGCAAGCACGGCATAGGTGGTGCTGGCGTGGAGGCGCTTCGCGTGCAGACGATTCCCGTCGGCGCCGGCGCCCATCGCGACGAACAGCGGCAGGATATGATCGGGGGTCGGGTGATTGTCCTTGCCGTGCGGCGCGCGGTCGACCGCGTGCAGTACATCGTCGATGGCGTTGGCCTCCATGCGGCCGGCGACCCAGGCGGTGAAATCGGTGACCCAGGCCGGCGCGGGCGCGCCGATCGCGGGGCGGGTCGTGAAGAAGGCGCGGAGATTGTGGGTGATGCTGCCCGACCCGATGATCAGCACGCCCTCGTCGCGCAGCGGGGCGAGCGCCTGGCCCAGCGCATAATGCCATTCGGGCGGCGCGTTCGAGGCGATCGAGAGCTGGACGACGGGAACGTCCGCGTTCGGGTAGATGACCGACAGCGGCACCCAGGCGCCGTGGTCGAGCCCGCGTTCGGGATCGGCGATGACGGTCAGCCCGTGGCCGGCAAGCAGATCGATGAGGCGCGCCGCCAGTGCCGGATCGCCGGGCGCGGGATAGCGCATCGCGAACAGCTCGTCGGGAAAGCCGCCGAAGTCGTGGATCGTCGGCGGCGCTGGCGAAGCGGTCACGGTCGCGCGTCCGCCCTGATCCGCCGCGTCATGATGCGCCGACACGACGAGGATCGCGCGGGGGCGCGGCAGCGAGTTGCCCAGCCCGGCGAGGAAATCCCGCGCCGGGCTGGGCTCGAGCGCCATCATCGGCGAGCCATGCGAAAGGAAAAGGCTCGGGAGACGGCGCATCGGATCAGGCGATCAGCTTGGCGGCGGTCTTTGCGACGCGCTCGCCCAGATAGCGGGCGCCGCCGAGATCGGCTTCGCTCGGCTGGCGCGACCCGTCGCCGTCGGCGACTGTCGTCGCGCCATAGGGCGCGCCGCCCTTGACCTCGCCAACGCCCATCTGGCCGGCATAGCCATAGTCGAGCCCGACGATCGTCAGGCCGAAGTGGAGCAGATTGGTCAGCACCGAGAAGAGCGTCGTTTCCTGCCCGCCATGCTGCGTCGCGGTCGAGGTGAAGGCCGCGCCGACCTTGCCGTTGAGCTTGCCCTGCGCCCACACGCCGCCGGCGGCGTCCCAGAAGCTCGCCATCTGGCTCGCCATGCGGCCGAAGCGCGTCGGGGTGCCGACGACGATCGCGTCATAGGTCGCAAGCTCGTTCGGATCGCTCAGCAGCGGGTGCGCGGTGTCGGTCTTGAACCCCGCGGCCTCGATCACCGCCTGCGGGGCGGTTTCGGCGACGCGGCGGATGTCGACCTCGGCGCCAGCGGCGCGCGCGCCCTCGGCGACGGCATCGGCCATCTGTTCGACATGACCATAGCTCGAATAATAAAGCACCAGTACCTTGGCCATCTTTCAGTCCTTTCCTTGCAGAGAGGCCGCCGCCACGCGGGAGGAGGCGTGCGGCGGCGGCTTTGGGATCAAGCGGCCTGCTTGAGGTCGTCGATTGCGGCGGTTGCGCGGTTCACGACATCGCCATCCATCATCTGCTGACCGGCGTCGATTACGGTGACGTCGGTGATGCCGACGAAGCCGAGAACATGACGAAGATAGCCGGTCGCGAAATCATAGTCACTGCCGACCGGCACGCCGCCCGACGCGACGACCAGATAAGCCTTCTTGTCCTTCAGCAGGCCTTCGGGGCCGGCTTCGGTGTAGCGGAAGGTACGGCGGGCGCGGGCGATCAGGTCGATCCATGCCTTGAGCGCGGCGGGAATGCCGAAATTGTACAGCGGCACGCCGATGACGATCGTGTCGGCGGCTTCGAGTTCGGCGATCAACTCGTCCGAGGTCGCGAGCGCGGCCTTCTGCTCGGCGCTGCGGTCGGCGTCGTCGGTGAAGTTGGCGAACACCCAGCTTTCGTCGAGCAGCGCCGGCGGCGTCGCCGCGAGGTCGCGGTGGACGACTGTGGCGCCATAGCTCTGGCCGAGCAGGCGCTCGACGAGGCGGTCGGCCAGGGTGCGGGTGGTCGAGCCCGTGTGGCGGGCGCTGGCGTCGATGCGAAGAATATTGGTCATGGCGTAACTCCTTTGGACTGGATCAGGTGGAAGGGGTGGGCCGCCGCCGACAGGGAGGGGGAGGAGCGGCGGCCCGGGGGGGCTGGTCAGAGGCTGTCGACGAGGACCAGCTCGGCGTCGTCGATCGCTTCGACCTCGATCGTGCCGACATCGCGGAGCGCGATACCGTCGCGGGGGTCGGCATCCTGACCGTTGACGCGGATGCGGCCCTTGGCGGCGACCAGATAGGCGTGGCGCCCGCCTTCGAGGTCGTAGGACACGCTCTCGCCGGCATTGACCGTTGCCGCGGCGACGCGGGCGTTGGCGCGGATCGGCAGCGCTTCATCGCCCTCGATCCCGCTCGCCAGCGTCACGAACTGGCCCGACCGGTCGGCTTTCGGAAACTGGCGCGCGCCCCAGCCGGGATTGCCGCCGTCGCGGTCGGGCATGATCCAGATCTGGAACAGCGTCGTTTCCTCATCCTCGAGGTTGAATTCGCTGTGCGTCACGCCGGTGCCGGCGCTCATCACCTGGACGTCGCCCGCCGCGGTGCGGCCGGTGTTGCCCATGCTGTCACGGTGCGTGATCGCGCCGCTGCGGACATAGGTGATGATCTCCATGTCGCGGTGCGGGTGCGGCGGAAAGCCCGACTGCGAGGCGATCGCATCGTCGTTCCAGACGCGCAGCGCGCCCCAGCCCATCCGATCGGGCGCGTAATAATTGGCGAACGAGAAGTGATGACGGGCATCGAGCCAGCCGTGGTTGGCGTGGCCCAGCGTGTCGAATTTGCGAATGTCGATCATCGGGCTTGTCCTTTCTCTTGGCGCCGCCCTCTCGGCATCGGTGCCGGGCGGTGCATCTGTTGAGGACAAAATAGGCGTTTCGATCGTTTCTAAAATAGCCTAGATGGAAAATCATCGTTTCCATTCAGGAGTAATTGCGTGGCGCTTCCCGATTATGAAGGCTGGGCCTGTTTCGTCGCCGTCGCCGATGGCGGCAGCTTCACCGCCGCGGCGGCCGCGCTCGGGCTGTCGAAGGCGAGCGTGTCGAAGGCGGTGACGCGGCTCGAGGCGTCATTGGGAATCACCTTGCTCCACCGAAGCTCGCGCGTCGTCGCCGTGTCGACCGCGGGGGCGGGGCTGCTCGACGAGGCGCGCGCGATGGTCGCGGCGGCGACTGCGGCGACCGAAGCGGCGCGCGGCGACCGCGTCGATCTCGCAGGCCCGATCCGCCTCGCCGCGCCGATGAGCTTCGGGATCAAGGTGCTGGGCCCGCCGCTCGCCGCTTTTCTGGAGCAGCATCCGGCGGTGCAGATCGAGGTGGCGCTCAGCGATGCGCGGAGCGACCTGCTCGCCGAGGGGATCGATCTTGCGCTGCGCATCTCCAGCATGGAGGATTCCAGCCTGCTGGCACGGACGATCGCGCCGGTCGCCACCTCGGTGCTGACGAGCCCCGCCTATCTCGATCGCTATGGCACGCCGCGCCACCCGCTCGACCTCTCGGATCACCGGCTCGTCGGCTATGGTCACCGCGACAAGGTGTTCCCGATCCGCTTCCACCGTGCGGGCGAGGAGGCGACGGTCGTCCCGACCGGGCCGCTGTTCGCGAACAATGGCGACATCGTGGTGCCCCTGCTGCTCGCGGGAAGCGGCATCGCGGTTCTGCCCGACTTCATCGCGGAAGCGGAACTCGCCTCGGGGGCGCTTGTCCGCATCCTCGCCGACTGGTCGCTGCCGTCGTCGTTCCTGCACCTGCTGTCGCCGCCGTCGCGGCTCCGCCCGGCGCGCGTAAGGGCGCTTTCGGACTATCTGGTCCAGGGGCTGAAGCAGTCGTGCACCGGCGCGCACGCGCATCACCTGGCGCTCGGCCGGCCGTGAAAATCGATCCCGAAACTGTTGCCGATAAGCCGCGACTCGTGGATTCCTGCGGGTTAAACCAAAATTAACCTTTTCCCTTCATTGCTTTCATGGTTAATGTTCCGGCAGCCCTGCAACGGGGGTGGTCGGTGGCACTGCGAAGGGGGCCGCGGACGGGTTGCGGGTCCATCGTGGGAACAATCAAGGGGTGCCCAATGCGCGTACTGCTGATCGAGGACGAGCCGACGACCGCGAAAGCGATCGACACGATGCTCACGACCGAAGGCTTCAATGTCTATACCACCGATCTGGGGGAAGAAGGCTTGGACCTGGGTAAGCTCTATGACTACGACATCATTCTGCTCGACCTGAACCTGCCCGACATGCACGGCTACGACGTGCTGAAAAAGCTGCGCACCGCCAAGGTGCAGACGCCGGTGCTGATCCTGTCGGGCATTTCGGAAATGGATTCGAAGGTGCGCTCGTTCGGCTTCGGCGCCGACGATTATGTCACCAAGCCCTTCCACCGCGACGAGCTGGTCGCCCGCATCCATGCGGTCGTCCGCCGGTCAAAGGGCCACAGCCAGAGCGTCATCAAGACGGGCAAGCTGGCGGTCAATCTCGACACCAAGACGGTCGAGGTCGACAGCGTCCGCGTGCATCTGACCGGCAAGGAATATCAGATGCTGGAGCTGCTTTCGCTCCGCAAGGGCACGACGCTGACCAAGGAAATGTTCCTGAACCACCTCTATGGCGGCATGGACGAGCCCGAACTGAAGATCATCGACGTCTTCATCTGCAAGCTGCGCAAGAAACTCGCGCTCGCCTGCGGCGGCGAAAATTATATCGAGACGGTCTGGGGCCGCGGTTATGTCCTGCGGGACATCGACGAAGAAGGGAATGAAGTGCGCCGGGTCGCCTGAGCCGCTTCAACGGAGAGTTTTAAACGGGGGACACCGGCGCGGAGCAATCCGCGCCGGTTTTTCCTTGCGGGCGGCGCGACATCCGAACGCGACCGGTTGCGGACACTAAGGTTACCCTTAACCCGTTCGCATCGAGCGAAGTCGAGATGCCCCTCAGTCGTGCATACCTTCGGGGTGTCTCGACTTCGCTCGACACGAACGGAGATAGGGGACGGTCTGAAAACGACCGAAACAAGACATTTATAGCTTCGTCATCCTGAACTTGTTTCAGGATCCACGGCCTACCGTTTCCTTCGGCGCGGCATTTCATTCGAGCTCAGCCCATGGATGCTGAAACAAGTTCAGCATGACGAGAATTGAGGGGCAGCTAACCACCCCAGAGCCGTCGATCGGTCGCCCTACCGTTTCCGCCCGAAATGCCCCGGCACCGTCGTCCCGCGCGTCAGCCCTGGGCGCCAGGTGTCCATCTTGGGTGGCGGGACGATCTGGAAATCGGCGGTGCTGTCGGCCGTGCGGAGATCATCGACGTGCGACGAGGCGCGGAGGCGCATCGTTTCGACCGCCTTGTCGGTCTCGATGCCGAAGCGCGTCCCCGCAACCCAGCGTACCGTGCCGAGCATCGCCTCGTGACCCGGCAGGAAGACGGTCATGCGTTCGCCGATTTGCAGGATATGCGGGCCCTGTCCGCCAAGGCCGGTTTCGGACACGTTGCGAATCGTGATGTCGAAGCGGCCGAGCCGTTGGCAGCCGAGCGACCCCTTCACCAGACGCGACTGCCGCGGCTGGCGTTTTTCGTCCGGTGCGGTTGAGGCGGAAGCCTCGGGATTCGACATGGGCGCGACCAATTACTCTCCGCCCGGTCACCCACGTCCGGCGGTCATTTTGGTCCCATCGATGCCATAACGCGCGAAGGTAAATTTTCGTTTGTCGTCTTTGATAATTATTGCGCTGGCGGAAGGCCGCCGAAGGTCACGATACTTTCCTCGCCTGTCGCCGAAACCGCTGAAACGCCGAAGAAATTATCATCGACGATAACGCCTTTCAGCGTCCGTCCGGCCGCGGCGGTATCGGCCGGCACGAGCTGGCTGTGGGTCCAGTCGCCGCCATCCGCGCGCCGCCAGTAAATGCGGTAGGCGGCGGCGCCGTCCACCTGGGTCCAGCTGATTTTCGTGTCCGAGCTGACTGCACCGTCGATGCTGACATTCGCCGGCGCAGGAGGAGCCGCCGCGAGTTCGCGCGCAAGGGCGACGTTGAGCGCGGTCACGCGCGCCAGATAGGGAAAATCCATCTCGTCGATGGTGTCGCCATATTTGCGGCCGTTTTCGGTGCGCAGATCCTGATGCTGATGGTCGTAATCCTCGATCCCGACGGTGAAGCGGATCGCAGGATAGCCGAGTTCGAGCGAGGGGAGATGGTCACCGCCGCGGCGGAAGCGGTCGGGACGGCGCACCGCGAGCACTTCGAGGCCGATGGCGGGATTGGCTTCGCCGGCGCGAACCGCGGCTTTGGCGAGCGCTCGCGACGGGCCGTCGTCCTCGCCGCCGATGCCGCGGCGCGCGAGTTGCGCGGCCAGGTCCTCGGACGCGCGAATGCCCTCGCTGAAAACCCTGACCCGATTGTCGACGATCGTGCCGTCGGTGCCGTGCGTCCCGCCGACGATGTCGTTGTTGAGCATTGCGACGACCTGCCAGCCCTTGTCCTTGGCGTGGCGTGCGATCAGCTTGCCCCCCCACAGGCCCTGTTCCTCGCCCGAGAGCAGCGCATAGACGATCGTTGCGCGATGCTTGTCCTTCGAGAGCAGGCGCGCGGCCTCCAGCACCAGCGCGGTGCCCGATCCGTCATCGTTCGCGCCCGGTGCGTCGCTGGTGTAATCCATCGGATCGGTGACGCGGCTGTCGATATGACCGGCGATGATGATCACGCGATTGAGGTCGCTACCCTTCTGGATCGCAAGGACATTCTCGACGACTACGCCCGACGGCGCGCGCGGCCCCTCGAAACGGTCGCTGATGCGTTCGACGGTCAGGCAGCCGCCGCAGGCTTTCGAGATCCGCGCGAATTCGCCCGCGCCCCAATTGCGCGCGGCGCCGATGCCGCGCTTGGGATCGGTCGCCGAGGAGAGGGTGTGGCGCGTGCCGAAGGCGACGAGCTTTTCGACGAGCGCTTTCAGCCGCGCGGGATCGGCGGCGGGGGTGTCGTCCTTGGCGAGGGCGGGGGCGGGCGCGGCGAGCAGCAGCGCGGCGGCGAGGGCGGTTCTGATCATGCCGCTTCATGCGGCGCGGCCCCGACGGATGCAAGAGGCCCGCCGCGTGGGGTCTCCACGGACGGGCCTCTCGTTTCATTTCAGCGGGTCAGCGGCTTAGCGCAGGCCCGAATAGCTGATGTCCTGCACGCGGCCATAGCGGATGTCGCAGCTGAACTTGCCCTTGTCATACGACCCGCCGCGGCCCCAGCGGCCGCCATAGCCGTCGGTGACGACGACACGGCCCTTGACGCGGTAGCCGTCGCGCTTGCGGTCGATGCTCGTCACCTGGGTGACATCGGTGCGGCCATAGCGGCTGGTGCCGCGTTCGACCGCGCTGACGCACTGGCTGACCGCGGCGCGGCTGTTGCCGTACCGGTTATAGTCATAGCCATAGCCGTAGCGCGGGTCGTTGTCGTAGCGGCCGCGGTCATAGCGGTCGTCGTAACGCCCGTAACGGTCGTCATAGCGGTCGCGATCGTTGCCGCTCGACAGGATCGCGGCGAGGCCGCCGAGCACCACGGCGCCGGCGATCACCTCGCCCGCGCTGATCCCGTCGCGGTCGTAGCGGTCGCGCGCCATCGCGGGGGTCGCACTCATCACCACCGCGCCGGCGGTGGCCGCACCAATCGCGGCTTTGGTAAGCTTGTTCATAGCCATGGTTCGGTCTCCAAAAAGCGCAGGCGGCCCGTTTGCTGCCTGTTGGGATTATTCTACCGATTCGGCTGTGACGGCGTGCTGAACCCCGTGCTTATCTGAGGTTCAGTATGGGTTTTGCTGGCGTTCATCTTCAGGATCCTCCCTGCCGCACGGCGGTGGGGAGGGGGACCGCCAAAGGCGGTGGAGGGGCCGCTTGCGCTGTGCAAGGGCCCCTCCGCCAGCGCTGCGCCAAAGGCGCAATTTATCCTGAGCGCCGGCAAGGCAGTCGAACGGCGCTGCCACCTCCCCATGCCTGCGGCACAGGGAGGATCGAATTAATTGAACCGGACGTCGACGACGCGGCCGTTGGTATAGCTGCAGCCGAAGCTGCGGACTTCGCCGCCGGCGCGCGAGGCGGTGCCGGTGACATACCAGCCGCCGTCGTTGGGGCGGGTTTCGGTGATGCTGTCGACGCGCGCGTCGTCGCCGAGTTCGGCCTCGGCCGCCCAGCTGCACGCGTCGGCGGCGCGCGCTTCGGCCTCGCCATTGCCATAGGGGCGGACTTCGGTGGTGGCGCTGCCATAAGGTTCGGCCTCGTCGCCCTGCGGCTCGTAGTTCGGCGCATCCTGCTGCGGCTCGGGGTAGGGCGGGTCGTAGCGGTCGCTGCGACGCTCGGCCTTGTCCTTGCTCGCCGAGCTGGCGATCGCGGCGATGGTGCCGAGGATCAGCAGCCCGCCGATGACCTCGCCGGCGCTGATATGGTCGCGGTCGCGATAGCCCCAGCCGCCATGATGGCGGCCGCGCGCTTCGGCGGGGACGGCGGCGAGCGAGGTCAGGACGATCGCGCTGGCGGTGGCAAGCGTGGTGAATTTGCGCATCGAAGCGACACTCCCCGAGGCAGGCAAGGGACGGTCCCGCCCGCAATGCTGTCTGACTACGCCGCCCATGCTTTCGCGCCGCTGAACCGGGGCCGCAGCGCGACGAAAGGAAAAGCCCGCCATCGGTGCGATGGCGGGCTCATCGGGACATGGTGACCAGACCTGTCCGGGTAGATCAGCAGGCGCAGCGCGGCTTGGGCCGCGGCTTCCACTTCTTCTTGGGCGCATAGCGCTTCCGCACCGGCGCATTCTCGTAATAGGTCCTGGTGGTCGTCTCGACCGTTTCGGTGATCGCGGGGGTGGTGATCGTCGTCACCACGACGACGCCCGGCGAGTACCAGCCATAGCCGTAGCCATAGCTCGAATAACCATAGCCGCCGTGCTGATAGACGGTCGTGCCGGGGTGGCCGTACCCATAGCCATAGCTATAGCCGTGGTGGCCGCCGCCATGGTGCCGCTTGCGGCCGGCCCAATATTCGTCGCACTTTTTCCTGTCGATCTCGCCGCCGATCGCCGAGCCGGCGAGCGCGCCGACGCCGCCGCCGATCAGGGTGCCGGCGGTGCGGTCGCCCTTGCCCGCGACTTGGTTGCCGACGACTCCGCCGACGACCGCGCCGACCACGGCGCCGCCGACCTTGCCGTCTCCACCGCCATCAGGGCCGCAGCGGTGCGCCATCTCGGCGTCGCGGGGATCATAGCCATAAGGCGCGCCATATTCGGGCGGCGGCGGATAGCCCGCGCCGGGGCCCTCGACGCTGCCTTCATAGCGGCCTTCGTAACGGCCGCCGTCGGGGGCCTCGTAGGTGCCGTCCCAGGTGCCGGTCCAGCGGCCATCGGCCTCATAGGCGCCGCTGACGCGGCGATAGTCGACCTCGCTCGGCACACGGTCGGGCGAGCCGGTGTAGACGCGCACGTCGGGCGCGGTCGGCGCGCCATATTCGAGCTTCGGCGCGGGCGCCGGTTCGGCGTTGGCGCGGCCTGCGAGCAGCAGCGTTCCGGCGGCGAGGCCCAGAAGCAGGACGGTGCGCATGACTAACTCCCTGTTATCCAAAGTAACGCCGTTGTTACGGCGTCCGGCGATTGGTTAACAGTGTGTTATCAAATTCAGCCGATTCCCGCGAATCCGTTAACCCTGACTTATGCGTCCCAAATTGGGTCAGGGCAGAAGGCTGGCCGCGACGCGCGCGACGAGCGCTTCGGCGCCCGCCTGATCGGCGGGTGAAAAGCGCGCGGGCTTCGGGCTGTCGAGGTCGAGGACGCCGATCAGGCGGCCGTCGGCGACGATCGGCACGACCAACTCGCTGCGGCTGTCGGCGTCGCAGGCGATATGGCCGGGGAAGGCGTGAACGTCCTCGACGCGCTGCGTTTCGCGGGTCTGCGCCGCGGCGCCGCAGACGCCCTTGCCCAGCGGGATGCGGATGCACGCGGCCTTGCCCTGAAACGGCCCGAGGACGAGTTCGGTGCCGTCGAAGCGGTAGAAGCCCGCCCAGTTGAGGTCGGGAACTGCCTGCCAGATCAGCGCGGCAAGGTTCGCCATGTTCGCGATGCCGTCGGGCTCGCCGGCGACGAGCGCTTCGGCCGCATCGGCGGCTTCGGCCCAGAGTTCGGCGGGATCGGTGGCGGAAAAGGCGAGGGCGTAGGACATGGATTTCTTTCAGGCTGGGCAGGTCTTGAACGGAGCGGGCGCAGGCGTCGTATCGGCGCGCCAGCTCACGCGGAAGATCACATATTGGGCGTCATGGTCCGAAAGACGAGGGCCATTTTTTCCATCGAACAAAGTCGCGACGGCGAGCGGCTCGATGCGGAGCCTATCGCTGCTGCGATAGCCGAGGAGGTCGTAGGCCTGTTTCCATGCCGCGGCGTCGGTCATCGGCGCAGGGCGAGCGGTGAAGGCGTCGCTCTTGCCCGCGAGCTGGAAAGCCGGGTCGGCGGCGAAGCGGCCGCTTTTGTCGCCCGCGCGGTAATTGTTGAAATCGCCTGCCGCGATCAGCGCCGCGTCGGCGGGCATCGAGGCCAGGAAGGCGTCATTCTCGCGCGTCTGCAGGATATGCGATGCCTCGGCGCGTGCGATGCCGACCTTGGCGGGCTCGCGCGAATTGCGATGCGTGTTGAAGAGATAAAGCGGTGCGGGCGCGCCAGGCAGCTGGAGCGTCAGCAGTTCGGCGCCCTTGTTCGCCAGGCAATCGAAGCCCGCACAGCTGTCGGCGCCGAAGGCCTCGCTGCGCGCGGCCATGACGGGCAGGTCGGTCGAGATATAAAGCCCGCCGTCGAGCCATTTGCCGAGACCTTCGCCCTTTGCCCACCGCGATCCCTCCGCATAGCCGGCGGGCGGCGCCGCGGGGGGAATGTTGCGCTCCTGCCCCAGCGCCGGACCCGGCACGATCGAGCGGAAGCCGGCGAGCGTCGCGATGCGCGACGCCTCGGGCGTGAACGCCTTGTGCAGGATCAATATGTCGGGGCCGCGCCCCGCCGCGCGCCGCTGCGCGATCCAGCCGGCCATGCGCGCCAGCTTCGCCTCGCGGCCGCTGCGGATCGGCCAGGGCAGACCCTCGACATTCCAGAACAGGACACGAAGCCGCATCGCTTTGCGCCCGTCGGGCAGCGTTGCGACCTTGGGCAGTGCGGCGGAGTCATAGCAGTCGGCGATCCGCTCGACGCGCGCCGCCCTGCCATCGGGGAGCATGGCCCAGATCGCCGCCACCAGTCCGAGCAGGATGGTGGCGGTGATCGCGAGCCCGCCGCCTATTCGACGGCCAGGCCGGTCCATTTGGCCGCAAAGGCATATTTGTCGGCCGCCTCGGCGATGATCTTGTCGGTCGGCTTGCCCTGTCCGTGGCCGGCGCGGGTTTCGACGCGGATCAGGTGCGGCTTGTCGCCGACCTGGGCGTGCTGCAACTCGGCGGTATATTTGAAGCTGTGGCCCGGCACGACGCGGTCGTCGGTGTCGGCGGTCGTCACCAGCACCGCCGGATACGTCTTGCCCGCCTTGATGTTATGATAGGGCGAGTAGGCGAGGAGATTGCGGAAATCCGCCTCCTTCGACGGATAGCCATAATCGTCGACCCAATAGCGCCCCGCGGTGAAGCGGTCGAAGCGCAGCATGTCCATCACGCCGACCGCGGGCAGCGCCGCGGCGAACAGGTCGGGGCGCTGGTTGACCACCGCGCCGACGAGCAGCCCGCCGTTCGACCCGCCCTCGATCGCGAGCTGGCCCTTGCCGGTGATCCCCTGCGCGATCAGATATTCGCCCGCGGCGATGAAGTCGTCGAAGACATTCTGCTTCTTGTCGAGGCGGCCGGCGTCATGCCACGCCTTGCCATATTCGCCGCCGCCACGGATGTTCGCGACGACGAACACGCCGCCCTTGTCGACCCAGGCGAGCTTGGTCGGCGAGAAGGCAGGGATCTGCGACAGGTTGAAGCCGCCATAGCCATAGAGCAATGTCGGCGAACCCTTGCTGCGGTCGAGGCCCTTTTTCATCACGATGAACATCGGCACTTCGGTGCCGTCCTTCGATTTGAAGAAACGCTGTTCGACCGAGAACTGCTTGGGATCGAAAGTCAGCTTGGGCTGCGCGAAAATCTCGCTCTTGCCCGTGACCGTGTCGAGCCGGAAGATGGTCGTCGGGGTCGCATAGCTCGCGAAGCTGTAAAAGGTTTCGGGGTCGCTTGACTTGCCGCCGAAGCCCGAGGCCGCGCCGATGTCGGCGAGCCGGATGTTGGAGATCGGCTTGCCGTCGAGCGCGACCAGCCGCGCTTCCGACTTGGCGTCGCCGAGGTAGGACAGGATGATGCGGTCGCCGACGCGCGATGCGCCAACAAGCGTGTCCGCCTCCTCGGCCACCAGCTGGGTCAGCGCCTTCGGCTTCCGGATGTCGAGCGAGACGAGGCGCGCACGCGGCGCATCCTTGTTGGTGACAAAGGTGAAGCGCGAGCCGGTGTTGGTCACATATTCCCAGTTGTTCGCATAATCGTCGACCAGCGGGATCGCCTTGCCGCCCTTCACCGGGTGGAGCGTCAGGCCATAGCGCTCGTCGGTGCCCTCCGACGAGGTAATCAGCACATATTTGCCGTCGTCGGTGACCGTCGCGGCATGGTTGAGCTTCGGGCGGTCGGGCGTCGCGTGGATCAGCACGTCGGCGCTCTGCGGCGTACCGAGCTTATGGAAATAGACCGCGTGATTCTCGTTGAGCGACTGAAAGGCTTCGCCTTCCTTCGGTTCGGGAAAGCGCGAATAATAAAAGCCGCTGCCGTCCTTGGCCCATTCCAGCCCCGAAAATTTCACCCAGCGAATCTCGTCGCCGGTATCCTGTCCGGTCGCGACGTCCTTGACCCGGACGATGCGCCAGTCGGTGCCGCCGTCCTGCACCGAATAGAGGAGATATTTGCCGTCCTCCGACGGGCTCCACCCGCCGAGCGCGGTCGCGCCGTCCTTGGCCCACGTGTTGGGGTCGATGAGGACGCGGCCCTCCCCCTTCAGCCCTTCGCGAACGAAGAGCACCGCTTGCGGCTGGAGACCGTCGTTTCGCGTGTAGAAATAGCGCGTCCCCGCCTTGGTCGGCAGGCCGAAGCGCTCGTAATTATACAGCTCGGTCATCCGCTTCTTGAACGCATCGCGGCCGGGCAGCGTCGCGAGATAGGCGTCGGTGACCTTGTTCTGATCGGCGACCCACGCCGCGACCTTCGGATTGACGCGGACGTCGTCCTCCAGCCAGCGATAGGGGTCGGCGACCTCGACGCCGAACTGCGGATCGACGGTGTTGCCGCGCTCGGTCGCGGGATAGGCGGGCTTCACGCTGGCAGCGGATGCCGCGGCATCGGCCGCCTGGGCGGCAGCGGGCGTCATCATCAGCGCGACCAGCGCAAGCGGGGCGCAGAAATTTTTGGGGGGCATGGCAAGGCGATCCTCATCGCAAGAGATATTATCGTATGTGCCAATGTAAGGATCGAACGGAGCCGGGCAAGCGGATTTGATGCCGAGATGCCACGCTTTTGCGCATGAAAAAGGGCGGCCATCCCTTCGGACGCCGCCCTTGATCTCTTGTGGCTGAAAGCGCGGCTTACGCGTCTTCCAGTTCCTCGTCGGTGAAGACCGGACCCGAATCCTGGCCCTTGGCGTCAACGTCGCGGTCGACGAATTCGATGATCGCGATCGGGGCGGCGTCCGAGGCGCGGATGCCGGCCTTGATGATGCGGGTGTAGCCGCCGTTGCGGTCCTTGTAGCGTTCGGCGAGGACGTCGAACAGCTTCACGAGCTGCGTGTCGTCCATCAGGCGGCTGTTCGCAAGGCGGCGATTGGCAAGGCCGCCACGCTTGGCCAGCGTGACCAGCTTTTCGATATAGGGGCGCAGTTCCTTCGCCTTGGCGACGGTCGTCGTGATCTGCTCATGCTTGATGAGCGAAGCCGACATGTTGCGGAACAGGGCCGTGCGATGCGCGCTCGTGCGCTGAAGCTTCCGGCCACCCGATTTATGACGCATGATATAGTCCTTCGTTCGTTAAGGGCCCGTGTGAGGTAGCCCAGACCAGGTCGATTGGCGGGTCGACCCATTCCCCACCCCGTCGCCCCCGCGAAGGCGGGGGCCGCTGGAGGCATAGCGCGCAAGCTTGCAGGCGGCCCCCGCTTTCGCGGGGGCGACGTGCTTTTAACCCAGCAGCTCCTGTTCGAGCTTCTTGGCCATTTCCTCGATATTCTCGGGCGGCCAGCCGGGGATGTCCATGCCGAGGCGCAGGCCCATCGACGACAGCACTTCCTTGATTTCGTTCAAGGACTTGCGGCCGAAGTTCGGGGTACGGAGCATTTCGGCTTCGGTCTTCTGAACGAGATCACCGATATAGATGATGTTGTCGTTCTTGAGGCAGTTGGCCGAGCGGACCGACAGTTCGAGCTCGTCGACTTTCTTGAGCAGGAAGCGGTTGAGCTGGTTGACGTCGCTCTCGTCGGCGGTGGTCGGCGACGCCGCCATGCCGATCATGCCGCTGTCGTTCATCGCTTCCTCGAAGTGGACGAAGACCTGCAGCTGGTCCTGAAGGATGCGCGCAGCGTAAGCGACGGCGTCTTCCGGGGTGACCGTGCCGTCGGTTTCGACGGTCAGGCTCAGCTTGTCGAAGTCCAACTCCTGGCCGATACGCGCATTGTCGACCTTGTAGGCGACCTGGCGGACGGGCGAATAGAGCGAGTCGACCGGGATCAGACCGATCGGCGCGTCGGCCGGACGGTTGGCGGTCGCGGGGACATAGCCCTTGCCGGTGTCGGCGACGAGTTCCATGTTCAGCGTCGCGCCATCGTCGAGGTGGCAGATGACATGGTTCGGGTTCATCACCTTGATGTCGCCCGAGACCATGATGTCGCCGGCCTTGACGGTCGCGGGACCGGTGGCCGAAAGCTGGAGCCGCTTCGGGCCTTCGCCTTCCATCTTGAGCGCGATCTGCTTCACGTTGAGGACGATGTCGGTCACGTCTTCACGCACGCCGGCCAGGCTCGAGAATTCGTGCAGGACGTTCTCGATCTTGATCGACGTGATGGCCGCACCCTGGAGCGACGACAGCAGAACGCGGCGCAGCGCGTTGCCGAGCGTCAGGCCAAAACCGCGCTCAAGCGGCTCGGCGACGAAGGTCGCCTTGCGCTTGCCGTCGGTGCCGGCCTTGATTTCCAGGTTGCTGGGCTTCTTCAATTCCTGCCAGTTCCGGATATTGACAGTCATGGACTTCCCTTTGCTAGTGGCGGGGCGGGCAGGGGTCGGCTGCGCGTCCAGCGAGGATTTGGTGCGGGCGGCGCCCCGGCGGGGCGCGCCCGAAAAGGCGTCAGACGCGGCGGCGCTTGGCCGGGCGGACACCATTGTGCGGGATCGGCGTCACGTCGCGGATCGACGTGATGTGGAAACCCACGGCCTGCAACGCGCGCAGGGCCGATTCACGGCCGGCGCCCGGTCCCTTGACCTCGACTTCCAGCGTGCGGACGCCGTGTTCGGCGGCCTTCTTGCCGGCGTCTTCGGCGCAAACCTGCGCGGCATAAGGGGTCGACTTGCGGCTGCCCTTGAAGCCCATCATGCCGGCGCTCGACCAGGCAATCGCATTGCCCTGCGCGTCGGTGATGGTGATCATGGTGTTGTTGAAGGTCGCGTTGACGTGCGCGACGCCCGACGAGATATTCTTGCGTTCGCGCCGACGAAGGCGCTGCGGTTCACGAGCCATTGTGCTGTATCCTACCTAAATCCGTAAAGCGGCCGGGGCGCAGCCAGAAGGCGGCCGCCGGCGCGAAAAACCGGCTTACTTCTTCTTGCCGGCGATCGGCTTCGCCTTGCCCTTGCGGGTGCGCGCATTGGTGTGCGTGCGCTGGCCGCGGACGGGAAGGCCCTTGCGATGACGCAGGCCGCGATAGCAGGCGAGGTCCATCAGGCGCTTGATGTTCATCGCCGTGTTGCGGCGAAGATCACCCTCGACCGTGTGGTCGGCGTCCAGCGTTTCGCGGATCTGGAGGACTTCGGCGTCCGACAGGTCCTGAACGCGGCGGCTGTGGTCGATGCCCAGCTTGTCGGCGATGTCGACGGCGGTCTTGCGGCCGATGCCGTGGATGTAGGTGAGCGCAATGATAACGCGCTTGTTGGTGGGCAGGTTGACGCCCGCGATACGTGCCATTGGGTACTTTCTCCTGCTCCACAGGGTCGCTGGCAACGACCCCATCTCAAAGCGTCTGATTTCCAACGCAAAAAACGGACCACGAATACGCTTGGAGCGTTTCGCCGTCCGGTCAGGCTGTCGGAATGGTGCGCAATTAGGGTGAGTCGCGCGCAAAGTCAAGCGAAGCGCGGCAGATTGCGCCAGGTCCTCCCGGTGGCGAGGCCATGGGAAGGAAGCTTATGGTTGCGAGGTAAGCGCCACCGCGCGCTCGTGCAAGCGGCTGACGACGGCCCGGTGGATGCCGGGGGCGCAGGCGATGACGCCGAAGGCTTGCGCGCGCGGGGTGTTGAAGACGAGCGGTTCGCCGAAGGCGTCGGTGACGACGGCCCCGGCCTCGGTCGCGATCAGCGCCGCGGCGGCGACGTCCCACTCGAACCCCCAGCGCAGGGTCGCGACCAGATCGGCGCGGTCGTCGGCGACCAGCGCCATGCGCAGCGCGATGCTGTTGGGCTTCGTCACCATGATCAGGTCGCGGTCGATCTTGGGCAGGCTGTCGGCGGGGACACGCGATCCGTCGAAGATCATCCGGCGGCTGGCGCGCAGCGTTTCGCCGTTCAATGTCGCGCCCTTGCCCTTTTGCGCGACCCACAGCTCGTCGAGCGCGGGCGCGTATAGCACGCCCAGTTCGGGTTCGCCGTCGATGACGAGCGCGACCGACACGCACCAGCCGGGCCGCCCGCGAATGAAATCGCGCGTGCCGTCGATCGGATCGACGCACCACATGGCGCGGCACGTCAGCCGGTCCTCATTGTCGGCCGTCTCTTCGGACAGCCAGCCAGCCTCGGGCACCATCGCGCCGAGCACGGCCTTGAGGCGCGCGTCGACCGCCAGATCGACGTCGCTGACCGGATTGTCGTGCGACTTGTTCCACACGTCGATGGCGCGCCCTTCGCCGCGCCAGCGCGCCATCGCCATGTCGCCGACCTCGCGGGTGGCGGCGATCACGGCTTCGAGGTTGCGACCCGGCATCGGGGTCTAGCCCGACGCGACGGTCATGCCGTCGATGCGCAAGGTCGGCACATTGGTGCCGTGACGGAATTCCAGGTCGTTCGCGGGGATCAGCGCCGCGAACATGTCGATGAGGTTGCTAGCGACGGTGAATTCGGCGATCGGCCCGGCGATCTGTCCATCGCGGATCACGAAGCCCGACGCGCCGCGGCTGTAGTCGCCGGTGACCGGGTTGACGCCCTGGCCGATCAGCTCGGTGACGTAGATCCCCTCCTTGATGTCGGCCATCAGCGCGTCGGGCGTGACGCTGCCCGCGGCGAGATGCAGGTTGCTCGCGCTGACCCCCGACGCGCCGCCGCCGCGGCTGGCATGACCCGTCGGTTCGAGACCGAGCTGCTTCGCCGATGCGGTGTCGAGCAGCCAGCCGGTGATCTTGCCCCCGGTCACGATGTCGCGCGGTGCGGTCGGCAGGCCCTCGCCGTCGAAGGCGCGGCTGCGCAGCCCGCGCCGGCGGTGTGGGTCGTCGCGGACGATGATGCTGCTGTCGAACAGCGCCTGGTCTTCCTTGCCGAGCAGGAAGCTGGTGCCGCGGGCGATCGCGGGGCCCGCGATCGCGCTCAGCAGGTGGCCGACGATGCTCGCGCCGATGCGCGGATCGAGGATGACGGGCAGCTTGCCGGTCGGCGCCTTGCCGGGATTGAGGCGCTTGACCGCGCGGCTGCCGGCGCGGACGCCGATCTCTTCGGCGCTTTCGAGGTCCGACAGGTGGTGCGCGCTGTGCCAGCCATAGTCGCGCTGCATGCTCGCGCCTTCGCCCGCGATGACGCTCGCGGACAGGCTGTGGCCGCTCGACCCATAACCGCCCAGGAAGCCATGGCTGGTCGCGAGCGCAAAGCGGGTGCGGCTGTGGCTGGCGCTGCCGCCCTCGCTGTTGGTGACGCCGGCGACGGCGCGGGCGGCCTCTTCGACCGCAAGCGCGGCGGCGCGCAGCGCCTGCGGATCGGCCTCGCTGCCGTCGTCGAGATCGAAGTCGGGGGCGGTGCCGCGGAAGAGGCGGTCCTGCGGTGCCAGCCCCGAATAGGGATCCTCGGGCGCCTCGCGCGCCATCGCAATGCAGCGCTCGACCAGCTTGGCGAGTTCGCCCGCGTCCATGTCGGCGGTCGAGACGCTGGCGCTGCGCTGGCCGACGAAGACGCGCAGGCTGATGTCCTGTCCTTCGGAGCGTTCGACATCCTCGAGCGCGCCGAGCCGCATCGACACCGAGGTCGCGGCGTTGCAATAATAAAGCGCGTCGGCGGCGTCGGCGCCGGCTTTGGTCGCGGCGTCGCACAGCATCTGGGCGCGGTCGAGGGCTTCGGCAACGGTCAGCATGGCCGCGCCCTATACGGCGCGCGGGTCAGCGTCAAAATCTAAAGTCGGTGATTACTTCGCGATCGCGGCGATGGCGTCCGTCGCGGCCATCGCGCCGCTGACCCACAGGAAGGGCAGCGTCAGCGCAGCCGCCCACAGGCGACGCGTGTCGCGGCGGAAGCGCTGGTGGAGCCCGCGGCTGGCGAGCGCCTGACGGCTGAGGTGATACCAGCGGCGTTCGGTCGAGCGTGCGATCGGCAAGGCGAGCGCGACAAGCATGATTAGCGCGACGACGATGAGGGCGGACGGCGCCCCGGCCGCGACGGCGCTCATGACAAGCCAGATCTGGAGGGCGGCAAAGGCGATCAGCGCCGCGGCGGCGTGGACCGTCATCCGGCGCCCCAGGCTGCGTGCCGGCGGCACGCTTGCAGTCGCTCGGCGCCAGAGGCGCGGTTCGAACGTCGATGCCATGTTTTCAGCCTCCCCGGCCGGCGATTCCCAGAAACCGCACGTTTTGCCCCAAATAATCCCAAGTCAAGACACTCTGCCCGCGATTCGTTAATTTTTGCATTCAATTCATCCCGGAATCGTAACAAAATCGCGTCGGAGTGCCGAAATCGCTGCAAAATAGGCGCTATTCGTCGCTCAGACGGCTCAAAACTGCTGCCAGTCGTCGAGCGCGAGACGTCGTTGGTCGACTTGCATCCAAAGCGCATGTCGATAGCGTCTAGCCCTTGTCCGATTGCAGACATCCATCTGCAACCATGCAACCGGGGAATATCGATGCGTTACCTGACTTTCGTCGCCGCCCTCACTTTGCCGTTCGCGCCCGCTCTGGCGCAGGAGGCCGCCACGCCGGCGGTCGAGCCCAAGCCCGCGGCGCTGGTCGCCGACGGCTTGCCGGAAGTGCCGGCCGAGCTTGCCGCCGCAACGCGGCCCTATATGGAAAATCGCGGCGCGGGCTTCGTCGGCTGGAACCCGGTCGACCGATCGATGCTGATCTCGACGCGCTTCGGCAACACCAACCAGATCCACCGCGTCGCGATGCCGATGGGCGCGCGCAAGCAGCTGACCTTCGAGGCCGAACCCGTCGGCTCGGCCGCCTGGTCGCCGAAGAGCGCCGACATCATGCTCCTCCAGAAGGACGTCGGCGGCAATGAATTCTTTCAGATCTATGCGATGAAGAATGGCCGGCTCGAACTGCTGACCGATGGCAAGAGCCGCAACAGCTACAACGCGTGGAGCAAGGACGGCAGCCTGCTTGCCTTCACCTCGACGCGCCGCAACGGCCGCGACAGCGATATCTATCTGATGAACCCGCGCGACGCGGCATCGAGCAAGATGATCGCGCAGGTCTCGGGCGGCGGCTGGGGCGTCAGCGACATCGCGCCGGACAAGAGCTGGGCGCTGGTCGGCAAATATGTCTCGGTGCAGAAGACCGATCTCTACCGCCTCGACCTCGCGACCGGCGCGATGACGCCGATCGGCGACCACAGCAAGACGGTGGCGCTCGGCGGCGGCTCCTTTGCCCCCGACGGCACCATCTGGATCACCAGCGACGAGGGCAGCGATTTCCAGCGGCTCGGGACGCTCGATGCGGCGACGGGGAAGTTCACGCCCAAGGGGCCGGCCGAAAAGTGGGACGTCGACACGTTCGACATTTCGGACGACGGCAGCCTCATCGCCTATGTCGTCAACGAGGCGGGGATAGCGAAGCTGCGCGTGATGGACGTCGCCAGCGGCAATGTCCGCACGGTCGAGCTGCCCGCCGGGATCATCGGCGGGATCGACATTGCCCCGTGGGGCGACATCGGCTTCAGCTTCACCTCGGCGCGCGCTGCGGCCGATGCGTACAGCGTCGATCCGAAAACGCTGAAGGTCACCCGCTGGACCGAGAGCGAGACCGGCGGCCTCGACGTGACGCAGAATGTCGAGCCCGAGCTGGTCAAGGTCAAGAGCTTCGACGGGCTCGAAGTGTCGGGCTTCCTCTATCGCCCCGATCCCAAAAAATTCCCCGGCAAGCGCCCGCTGATCATGAGCGTCCACGGCGGCCCCGAGGGGCAGTCGCGCCCCGGCTTCATGGGCCGCAGCAATTATCTGCTGAACGAAATGGGCATCGCGCTCTTCTATCCCAACGTCCGCGGCTCGACCGGCTATGGCAAGACCTTCGTCAGCCTCGACAACGGGCCGTTCAAGCGCGAGGACAGCGTGAAGGACATGGGCGCCTTCCTCGATACGCTCGCGAAGGACAAGAGCCTCGACGCGGGGCGCTTCGGCCTGACCGGGGGCAGCTATGGCGGCTATATGTGCTATGCGGCGGCGACGCACTATGCCGACAAGCTGCGCGCGAACCTCTGCGTCGTCGCGATCTCGAACTTCGTGACCTTCCTCGAAAACACGCAGGAATATCGCCGCGACCTCCGCCGCGTCGAATATGGCGACGAGCGCGTGCCCGAACAGCGCGCCAAGCTGATCGAGATTTCGCCGCTGACCCGCGTCGCCGACATCAAGAAGCCGCTGTTCATCGTCACCGGGGCGAACGACCCGCGCGTGCCCGCATCGGAAGCGGATCAGATCGTCGCGGCGGTGCGCAAGAACGGCGGTACGGCGTGGCACCTCGTCGGCACGAACGAGGGGCATGGCTTTGCGAAGAAGGAAAACGCCGATTATAA
Organism: Sphingopyxis sp. H050; assembly: GCF_001468265.1. GTDB lineage: Bacteria > Pseudomonadota > Alphaproteobacteria > Sphingomonadales > Sphingomonadaceae > Sphingopyxis. The sequence continues at coordinate 553,328 of NZ_LNRZ01000003.1, forward strand.
TTTCTGGGCGTCGCTGCTTTTCTGGAAGCAGTATCTGCTGAACTGACGCCGGGCGTCGCCCCCGCGAAGGCGGGGGCCGCTATCGGCGTTCAGCAAGGATGCAGGCGGCCCCGCCTTCGCGGGGGCGGCGGCTATTTTTAGCTCTTCGGCGGAACCGGAAGCTCGCCCGCGTCGGCATCGGGGGTCGCCGGAACGGGCGCCATGCCGTTGGCCTGACGCTCCAGATCCTCGGCCGCCTTCTGGCGTTCGGCGAGCGCTTTCTCTTCGGCGACCACCGCGGCTTCGACTTCGGCGGCCGCGGCATCGATGCCGGCGATGCGTCTGGCGCGCTCGTCGGCGATCATCGCCTGCCAGTCGGTCTTGTCGGCCGCCTTCTGCTCGGCCTTCGCGCCCGAGACGAGCTGCTGCGTACAGCCGGTGAAGCCGCCGAGGCCGACCGGCGAGCAGCTGTCGGTGCCGAAGCGGCCGACGCGCTCCATCGCGGTCACGCGGTTGAGCCAGGCCTGGTTGCGCGGGTCGAGCGGGTCGCCGCCGCGAAAGATCTGCGGCACGCGATAGCGGTCCTGTTCGGGCAGGCGGTTACAGACGACGATCTCGTCGGCGCTCGACGGCTCGCACTTGTCGCTGCCATAGACGATGACCTGGTTGATCTTTTCGGCATTGGCCGAATCCTGCGCCGCGGCGGGAAACGCAGCGAAGCTGCTGGCGAGAAACAGCGCGGCGAGCGGCAGGCGGGTCATCACTTTATCCTTCATCCTGTTGTCGGGCGGCATGACAGCCCTTGTCTGCATCCGCGCTGAACGGAGCCGATCTGCGGGGAGTCTTATCAGATACGTTTCGAGAGCGCGATGGCTGCACGGCAGCCGGCGCGGATCGCGAGGCTGAGCAGCGGATAGCCGGGTGTGCTTTCGGCGCCCGCGGCGAGCGCGGCGTCCTTATGCTCCAGTTCCTCGGCACGGAAATCGGCGACCGCAGCGCTGAGTTCGGGGTCGCTGTCGCCGAGTTCGTCGAGCTGATCGCTGTAATGGCGGTCGATTTCGGTCTCGACCGCGGCGGTGCACGCCATCGCGGCGCGCGGCCCCATCGCGGCGGTCACCGCGCCGAGCGCAAAGCCCGCGACGTTCCACACCGGTTGCAATGCCGTCGGACGCACGCCGCGGCGGGCGACCATCGTATCGAAGAATTTGCGGTGGCGCTCTTCCTGCTCGGCCATATGCGCGATCTCGCGCGCCATCGGGTGGCGGTCGCCCATCACCGCGAGCTGGCCGGCGTAGATGCGCGTCGCGCCATATTCGCCCGCCTGGTCGACGCGGATCATCGCAGCGTTTTTGGGCGCCTTGCTCATACCGCCGATGTGGGCCGCCGGCGGAGCTTGGTCAAGACGAGCGCGGCGCCGGCGAGCGAAAAGATCGCGTTGAACCCGGCGAGCGAGACCGGGCCGAGCGTCCATTGCGGCACGTCGCAGCGGGTGATCGGCGCCGCCATGATGTCGTTCAGGGAGACCGGGCCGCTGACGCCGCTGCTGCAGGTCGTCAGCCCCTCCCACCAGCCATATTCGACCCCGGCGTGGAAGATGCCGATCAGGCCGCTGATCGCGATCGCGACCGCCGCGAGCGCGGTCAGCGCGCGCATCGCCGTCTCGTTGCCGCGCAGCAGCAGCGCAAGCGCGGCCAGAACGATCGCTGCCTGATGCGGCCAGCGCTGCCAATAGCACATCTCGCACGGGTGCAGGCCAAAGCCATATTGCGAGACCAGCGCGCCGCCATAGAGGGCGAGTGGGACGACAAGCGCCAGCAGCGGCGCGGCGAGACGGGATTGAGACATCAATACCTACCTTGGAATATCGTCATCCGGCGAAGGCCGGGATCTCGCCGCTGGTCATGATGCGACGATGAGATCCCGGCCTGAGCCGGGACGAAGAGAAATGAATCGATCGCTTCAATTATATCAGTTGCGCGCGGTCGGCTTGGCGGCGGGCTTGCCGCCCTGCGCCATGCGCGGCGCGCCGGGGTTGATCCGCCCGATCGTCTGCAACGCATAATAGAGCTGATAATCCTCGATGCCCTTCGCCTTCAGGTCGGCGGCGGTCGCGGTGAAGCGCGGATCCTCCTTTTCGTCCTTTTCGAGCAGGCTGTTGTCGACCTTCTTTTCGTTGATCAGGTGCCGGCGCAGGTCGCTCTCGCGGAAGCGCGGGCGGTCCTTGTAGTCGGCGTCAGACAGTTGCGGCACGCGGATGTCGGGATCGATCCCGCCTTCCTGCACGCTGCGGCCCGACGGCGTGTAATAGCGTGCGGTGGTCAGGCGGAGCGCCGTGGTGTCGGTCAGCGGCAGCACGGTCTGGACCGAGCCCTTGCCGAAGCTGCGCTCGCCCATGATCACCGCGCGGCGCTGGTCCTGCAGCGCGCCCGCCACGATTTCGGACGCGGAGGCCGATCCGGCGTCGATCAGCACGATCACCGGGGCGCCGCCCGCCAGGTCGCCGGGTTCGGCGAAATAGCGTTCGATGTCGCCCTTCTTGCGGCCGCGCTGCGAGACGATTTCACCGCGTTCGAGGAACAGGTCGCTGATCCCGACGGCTTCGTCGAGCAGCCCGCCGGGGTTCGAGCGGAGGTCGAGCACCCAGCCGCGCGGCTTGCGGCCGAGCGATTTTTCGACCGAGAGCATCGCGGCCTTGAGATCGCGCGTCGCATCGGCCGAGAAGCTGGTGACGGTCAGCACGCCGACGTCGCCCGAGACTTCCCATTTGACGGGCTTCAGGTCGATGACCTCGCGCGTCAGCGTCATTTCCAGCGGCTTGTCCTGGCCTTCGCGCACGACGGTGATGTCGATCGTGGTGCCCGGACGGCCGCGCATCTGTTCGACCGCCTCGTCCAGCGTCAGCCCAAAAATGAGCTCCTTGTTGATGTGGGTGATATAGTCGCCCGCCTTGATCCCCGCGCGGTCGGCGGGGGTGTCGGCGGTCGGTGTGATCACCTTGACGACGCCGTCCTCCATCGTGACCGACAGGCCCAGGCCGCCATATTCACCATCGGTTTGCGTGCGCAGGTTCGAATAGTCGCGCGCGTCGAGATAGCCCGAATGCGGGTCGAGGCTGGCGAGCATGCCGTTGATCGCGCCCTCGATCAGCTTCGAATCGTCGACCGGTTCGACATAGTTGGATTTGACCTCGAGATAGACGTCCATGAAGCGCGCAATCTCTTCCTGCGTCTTGCTGTCGACGGTCGCCATCGCGCCGGTCGCCAGCGGGACGAGCGCCAGCGTCGAAAGCGCGGCGGCGCCCTGCCACAGCGCGAAGCGGCGGCGCGGGGACGAAGGGGTCTTGGTCGATTCGGTCATGGGCGTCTTTCACTCACGCAGGACAAGTCCCGCCTTATAATCCCCGGCCGTCCATCCTCCTACGCATTTATACGGGCGTCAAGCGGTCGATCCCGATACGGGTCAGCGTGCGAATGGGGGATTAACGGCTCCGCTCACCCCAGCATCTGCGCGATATCGACCGGGCGCCCGGCGCGGCGCAGCTCGATGGTGATGCGGCTGTCGTTCGACCCCGCACGGCCCACCGGCGTCCCGGCGTCGAGCGTGTCGCCGACGCCGACCGACAGCCCGATCAGCCCGGTGACGAGCGAGGTCCAGCCGCCGCCATGGTCGATGATCAAAATCTTGCCATAGCCGCGATAATCGCCGGCAAAGCTGACGCGGCCGGGCGCAGGAGCGACGACCTGGCCGCCGGGCCGCGCCGCGATGGTGATGCCGCGCGACCGCACACCGCTGTCGTTGACCTCGCCCAGCCCCGCAACGATCCGCCCGACGACCGGCAGGCGATAGGCGCCGCGCGTCAGCTCGTTTTCGGCTTCGGCCGGCGGCGCGGGGCGCATCACCGCGCTGGTCGGATCGCGCGGGCGCGGCAGCGGGCCCGACAATTGGGCGAGCTCGCGGCGCGTCGCGCCGTCGGCCTCGAGCGTGTCCATCAGCTCGACGATATCGCGCGCCTTTTCGCCCAGTCCCAGCGCCCGGTCCGATTCGAGCTGCGCGCTGCTCATCAGCTCGCGCGACCTCAGGCGGCCCTCATTCTCGAGCCGGGTCAGCGCGTCGCGGCGCTGGGCGAGCTGAGTCCGGCTCGCGGCGAGCGCCTTCAGCGCCACCGCCTGTTGCTGGCGCACGCTGCGCAGCTGCGCGAGTTCGCGCCGCACGCCTGCGGTGCGCTTCTCGATCACCGGCATCGCGGCGTCGATCACCGCGCGCGCATGGACCATGTCGGTCAGCGAGCCGGGCTGCGCGAGGACGCTGACCGGCGGCTGGCGGCTGAGTTGCTGGAGCGCGGCGGTGAGTTCGAGCAGCGGCTGCTGCTGCTCGGCAAGCCGCGCCTCCTGGCCCTTCACCCGCCGCGTGACGAGCGCGACGCGCGCCTCGCCGGCGTTGATGTCGGCCTCGGCCGACTGGATGCGCGCGGCGAGGGCGGCGCTGCGTTTCTTGAGACGGTCGGCCTCGTCGCGCGCGGCGGCCGCCTGTGCCTCCAAAGCGGCGCTGCGCGCCATCGCGTCGGCCGATTGCTGCTTGGCCGAGACGAGCTGCTGGCGCTCGCGGTCGGCGATCGCCTGCGGATCGAAGACGTCGCTCTGCGCGACGGCAATCGCGCCGCCGATGACGGTCAGGCCCAGCGCCAGCGCCGCCGCCCAACGCCTCATTGCCGGCCCTCGCGGTGATAGGGGTGGTTCGCGATGATGCTGGTGGCGCGCCACAATTGTTCGGCCAGCATCGCGCGCGCCATCAGATGCGGCCAGGTCGCGCGGCCGAAGGCGATGACCTTGTCGGCGCCCTCGCGTTCTTCGGGGGTGAACCCGTCGGCGGCGCCCAGGCAAAAACGCGCTTCGCGCACGCCGCCATCGCGCCATTTTTCGAGAAGCTTGGCAAATTCGAGCGACGACATCTGATCGCCGCCCTCGTCGAGCAATATCGTGCGGCTGTTATCGCCGGGGGCAGGGGTACGCCCGCCCGTATCGGGAAGCTCCGAAATCTTCTGCGCCCAGGTCACGCGCTTCATATAGCGCTCGACCAGCTCGGCCTCGGGCCCGCGCCCGATGCGCCCGCGCGCGATGATGTGCAGCAACATGACGCCTCGCCTACGTTAGCGAGGCAAAGGCGTCAATTTACCGCGGCAACCGGCGGCGCGTCCCCGAACGACCACATGCGCTCGAGGTTGTAGAAGCTGCGAACCTCGGGACGGAACAGGTGGACGATGACGTCGCCGGCATCGATCAGCACCCAGTCGGCATTGGGCAGGCCCTCGACGCGGACGTGGCGGCCCGCTTCCTGCTTGATGCGCTGCGCCAGCTTGTCGGCGATCGCCGAGACATGGCGCGTCGACCGGCCGCTCGCGATCACCATATGATCGGCGATGCTGCTCTTGCCGGCAAGCGGGATGGAGATGGTTTCCTGGGCCTGATCCTCATCCAGCTGGTGAAGGATCAGTGCGTGGAGCGCGTCCACATTGTCATTGGCGGATGCAGTGCCTGCATCCTTACTGGCGGCGATCAAGCTTTTTCATTCCTTTCATCCATGGCCACGCACGAATGCGTCACAGGGTCGCGCATTGCGCGGCCTGCATAGCGTTCGAACCAGCGGGGGTTGGCCTGCCGTATTGCAGTTGCGGATCGCACATCGGGCGAAAAACGCAGGAACACGAGGGCAGGCGGTCTCCAGTTCGTCCAATGGAGTTTCTGGTCCGCGGGCCGGACGAAGCGCCGAAGCCAACCCATCGCCTGGGCGGCGTGAGTCCGGCCATTATAGCCCGGACGCGCGACAATCGCAATCGGCATGAGTCGGGCGATCCCCCGCCAGTCGCGCCATTGGGGCAGCTGGACGAGATTGTCGGCGCCCATGATCCAGATGAACTGCCGATTGGGATAACGGCGGACGAGTTTCCGCAGCGTATCGACCGTGTAGCGCGTGCCAAGCGCGGCCTCGATCGCGGTCGCCCGGATCGGCGAACGCCGCGCCATGCGCTGCGCGGAACCCAGGCGCGCAGGCAGCGAGGCCATGCCCGCCTTGGGCTTTAAGGGATTGCCCGGCGAAACAAGCCACCACAGCTCGTCGAGCCCGAGCGCCTCGATCGCATTGAGGCTGATCGCGCGATGCCCGCCATGCGCAGGATTGAAGCTGCCGCCGAGGAGGCCGGTGGGGATCACGGGAGCGTCTGCCAATCCTCGCGATAGTGGCGGATCCTGACGATCCGGATCGCGGCCTTTTCAATTCGATAGAAAAGAAGAAAGGGCGAATTCGTCACCCGCCATTTGCGATAGGAAGTCCCGTCTACGATGGGTCCGGCGAAAGGATTTTCGACCAGAAAGTGCGCCGCAGCCACAGCATTTCTAGCAGCCCTGTCAGCAAACTCCAAGTCGAGGGCGCTGTAATAATCATCGATGCGCGCCAAGTCGATCCGGGCGCTGGTTGTCCAGATGATCGCTGCTGTCACGGCTATGACGATGGCGCGCTTCGTCTTGCGATCCGCTCTTCAATCCACGCTTCCATCTCTTCCTGCGTGTGGACACGTCCCGCTGCGATATCGTCTTCGCCAACCTTGATGAACGCCAAAAACTCGGTTTCGCGCTCGACATATTCGCGCACGGCTTGTGCCACCAGCCATGACCGCGACCGGTCATATCGTTCGGCCAGCTGATCCAAGCCGTTTAAAACGCCGGCGTCGATCCGGGCGGAAATAGGTGAGCTAGTATCCATGTTTCGAAGTATACCACTTGTATACAAATGATTCAAGGACGCGTCTGACCGCTCCCGCGCACCAGCCATTTGTACGTCGTCAGCCCCTCGAGTGCGACGGGGCCGCGCGCGTGGAGCCGGCCGGTGGCGATGCCGATTTCGGCGCCGAGGCCGAACTCGCCGCCGTCGGCGAATTGCGTCGAGGCGTTGTGCATGACGATCGCGCTGTCGACTTCGGCGAGGAAGCGTTCGGCGATCGCAGCGTCCTCGGTGACGATCGCGTCGGTGTGGCGGCTCGAATGCGCGTCGATATGCGCGAGCGCGCCGGTCAGGCCGTCGACGAGCGCGACCGAGACGATCGCGTCGAGATATTCGGTGTCCCAGTCGCCCGCCGATGCCGGGTCGACATGCGGGCTGAGCGCCGCAATGCCCTTGTCGCCGCGCACTTCGCAGCCCGCCTGGACCAGCGCGTCGATAACGCCAAGCGGCCCGGGGTAAGCGTGGTCGATCAGGATCGTCTCGGTCGCGCCGCAGACGCCGGTGCGACGCATCTTGGCATTCACGGCCAATGCGACCGCTTCCGCCGGATCGGCCGCGCCGTCGATATAGAGATGGTTGATCCCGTCGAGATGCGCGAGCACGGGGACGCGCGCCTCGTCCTGAACCCGCGCGACCAGGCTCTTGCCGCCGCGCGGAATGATGATGTCGATCAGGCCCTGCGCGCGCAGCAGCGCGCCGACCGCGGCGCGGTCCTGTACGGGCACCAGCTGCACCGCGTCGGCGGGCAGGCCGGCTTCGGCGAGTCCTGCGACCAGCGCCGCGTGTATGGCACGGTTGCTGTGCACCGCCTCGCTGCCGCCGCGCAGGATCACCGCATTGCCCGACATCAGGCCCAGCGCCGCCGCGTCGGCGGTGACATTGGGGCGGCTCTCGTAGACGATGCCCACGACGCCGAGCGGGACGCGGACGCGGCTCAGTTCGATGCCGTTCGGTCGAGTGCTCCGGTCGATTTCCAGCCCGACGGGATCGGGCAACGCCGCGACCGTCTCGACCGCATCGGCAATGCCGCCCAGCCGCACGTCGTCGAGCCGCAACCGGTCGAGCATCGCCGCGCTCAGCCCCGACGCCTTTCCGCCCTCCATGTCGCGCGCGTTCGCCGCGAGGATCGCCGTGGCCCGCGCGCGCAATTGCGTCGCTGCCGCGCGCAGCGCCGCCGCCTTGTCGGCGGTGCTGGCGACGGCCAGCGCTTTCGCCGCGGCGCGCGCGCGGGCGCCCATGTCGGCGATCAGCGCATCGGGGTCCGTAAGGCGCGGCGGAGTGAGGGCTTCGGCGTTCATGCGACGGGGCAATATCACTTTTGACGCGATTCCCGAAAGCCCCGTTGCGCGAGGTCATATGCCTCACTAGTCAGGGCGCATGAGCGGGGACATCGAAAGCATCGGGGCGGCGATTACGGCGGGGCTGGCGGGGTCGGCGGTCGAACCCAAACATGGCGGCGCGGGTGGCCATGGCGGATCGCGTTGCCTCAACTGCGGCACGACGCTGGTCGGCTCGCACTGCCACCGCTGCGGCCAGAAAGCCGATGTGCATCGCAGCGTCGGCGCGATCGGGCACGACCTGGTGCATGCGATCTTCCATTTCGAGGGCAAGCTCTGGAACACCTTGCCGCTGCTCGCGTGGCGGCCGGGCGACCTGACGCGCCGCTATATTCACGGCGAGCGCGCGAGTTTCATCTCGCCGCTCGCGCTGTTCCTCTTCGCGGTCTTCCTCACCTATGCCGTGCTGGCGATGGTCGGCGCCGGGGGCGGTCTGGGCGAGGGCCTCAACAAGGCGGCGGCAGAGCAGACGCGCACCGCGGCGATCAAGGACAGCATGCAGGCCGAGGTCGACCGGATCGACACCGAGCTGGCGAAGCAGGATCTGCCCGCCGCATCGCGCCGGGAACTGGTGAGCGAGCGCGACACATTGCAGAAGAGCGCCGACTATCTCGGCGTGTCGCGCAGCCGCAGCCGGGACGAGCGCGCGAGCGACCGCGACGCGGGGCCGCCGGTGCTCGAAAATCCGAAGGACCAGGTGATCACCAGCGCCAATTTCATTTCGCAGAGCCGAATCAAGACGGGGGTGGAGTTCATCGATCACGGGCTCGAGAAGGCCTTCGCGAACCCGGCGTTGATTCTCTACAAATTGCAGGCGAACGCCTATAAATTCGCCTGGGCGCTGATCCCGCTGTCGCTGCCCTTCATGTGGCTGCTCTATCCGTTCAGCCGGCGCTTTCACACCTACGACCATTTCGTCTTCGTGACCTATTCGATCAGTTTCATGCTGCTGCTGTTCGTCGTCGTGCGGCTGCTCAACCTGACGGTTTTCGGCGACGTGATGACCTTCTTCGCGATGCTCTATGTGCCCTTCCACATGTATCGCCAGCTGCGCGGCGCCTATCGTTCGTCGCGCTTCGGTGCGCTCGTCCGCGCGACGCTGCTCGTCTTTTTCAGCCTGTTTTCGGTAATCATGTTCATGCTGCTGCTGCTCGCCCTCGGGATCAGCGGATAGCTGTCACAAAAGTCGGGCAAAGATCCGGCGAAACGGGAGACGTGCAATGCACCAGCTTTGGGGCGAGATGGATCGCCGCCTGCTCATCAAGCTCAGCAGCGCGGGGCTTGCCGCGCTCGCCCTGCCGGGCGCGGCGCAGGCGATGGCGGCGCAGGGCTTCACGCACAGCGTCGCGAGCGGCGAGCCCGGGCCGGACAGCGTGCTGCTCTGGACGCGCTACGCCGCGCCGTCGGATACGCGGCTGACGGTCGAGCTGTCCGAAACGTCGGACTTTGCGCGCGTCGTCGCTGGCGGCAGCGTGACCGCCGCGGGCGACCGGGATCATACCGCCAAGCTGACGGTGAGCGGACTCCAGCCGGGGCGCTGGTATTATTATCGCTTCATCGCGCCTGACGGCACGCAGTCGCCGACCGGCCGGACGCGTACGTTGCCGCAGGGGCGGACGCGCGCCTTCACGCTGGCGCTCTTTTCCTGTTCGAACCTGCCCTTTGGCTGGTTCAACGCCTATGGCCACGCCGCGGCGCGGCAGGACATCGACCTCTGCGTCCATGTCGGCGACTATCTCTACGAGTACAAGGCCGGCGACTATCCCGCGGCGAAGGACATCGTCCCCGGACGGCTGGTGCAACCGACGCACGAGATCGTTGCGCTCGCCGACTATCGCCTCCGCTACGCCTCGTACCGCGCCGATCCCGACCTGCAGCGGCTGCACCAGCTGTTTCCGATGATCGCGCAGTGGGACGATCACGAATTCGCGAACGACGTCTGGAAGGGCGGCGCCGAAAACCACAATGAGGGCGAGGGCAGCTGGACCGATCGCGCCGCCGCCGCCGAACGCGCGCACAGCGAGTGGATGCCCGTCGCCGATACGCGCTGGCGCGATTATCAGGTCGGCGACCTCGCGACGATCTTCCTCCCCGAAACGCGCGTCACGGCGCGCGACAAGCCCTTCGATCTGGGCGACCTGTTGAAGGGCAAGCGCGACGTCCCCGCGACGCTGAAGCAATTCGCCGAAACCGGCTACCGCGACCCCGCACGCCAGCTGATGGGCGAGGTGCAGGAGCAATGGCTGTTCGACGGCTTCGCCAAGTCGGTGAGGGGCGGGACGCGCTGGCAGGTCTGCGCGCAGCAGATCGTCATGGGCTCGCTGTTCACCCCGCCCGAATCGCGCAACTGGTTCGGCGCCGACCAGCCCGATTATGTGAAGCGGCGCGTCGAAATCTCGCAGCTCGCGGCAAGGGCGGGGCTGCCGCTCAACATGGACAGCTGGGACGGCTATCCCGCGGCGCGCGACCGGCTGCTCGCTGCGGCGCAGCGCGCCGACGCCGATCTCGTCACCCTGTCGGGCGACAGCCACAACGCCTGGGCGTTCGACCTGACGCACGACGACCGCCCCGCAGGGATCGAGGTCGGCGGGCACAGCGTCACCTCGCCGGGCTTCGAAAGCTATACGCGCGGCATTTCGGACGCGGTCCGCGTCGCCGCGCTGCGCGGCTCGTCGCCGCAGCTCAAATGGGCAAACACGCAGGATCGCGGCTATGTGACCGTGGCGCTGACCCCCGATCGCGTCACCGCCGACTGGCACAGTGTCGCGTCGGTGCGCGAGCACGACCTGAAACTGTCGGGCTCGCACCGCATGACCACGATGCGCGGCACGCGGAAGTACGACGCCGCTTAGCTGTAGGGCGGCGTGTCCTCGAACTCGTCGAACCACGGATAGTCGTTGGCGACGCTCGCGGTGAAATTGGGCGGCCGCTTTTCGAGGAAGCTCATCACGCCCTCGACGGCGTCGGGGCTGCGCCCGCGCGAGAAGATCACCCGGCTGTCCCAGCGGTGCGCGTGGATCGGGTGCGGCGCACCAAGCATCCGCCACAGCATGTGGCGGGTCAGCGCGACCGAGACAGGCGCGCTGTCGGCGGTCATCTCGCGCGCCTTGGCGATCGCCGCGTCGATCAGCGCGCCCGGCGCGTGGACCGACTGGACGAGGCCCTTTTCATGCGCCTCGGCGGCCGAGATGAGGCGGCCCGAATAGCAGAGGTCGACCGCGTTCGCGATGCCGATCAGGCGCGGCAGGAACCAGCTTGACGCCGCTTCGGGCACGATGCCGCGGCGCGCGAAGACGAAGCCATAGCGTGCGGTCTCGCTGGCGAGCCGCGCGTCCATCGGCAGCGTCATCGTCGCGCCGATCCCGACCGCGGCGCCGTTGATCGCGCCGAGCACCGGCTTCTTCGCGGCGAAGATGCGCATCGTGACGCGCCCGCCGCCGTCCTGCACCAGCGGATGCGACCAGTTGATCGTGCCGTCCTCGGCCACCGGGCTTTTCGAGACGCCGGGGGGCAATTGCCCCAGCTTGTCGGCGCGCTTGTCGTAATCGAACGTGTCGCCGCCGCCGCCAAGGTCGGCGCCGGCGCAATAGGCCTTCTCTCCATGCCCGGTGAAGATCACCGCGCGCACGCCGTCGTCGGCGTCGCAATCGTCGAGCGCGGCGATGATCTCGGCCATCATGTCGGCGGTGAAGGCGTTCATCTTCTCGGGGCGATAGAGGGTCAGGAGGGCGATCCCCTCATGCTTGTCGAGGCGAATCTGGTCGTAGCTCATGTCTCTCTCCTTGCCGTTACGGCCATCGTTGCAAGCGGCACGGGCGAAGGCAAGCTCTAGTTTACGTAAGCGTAAAGACATATCCTCCCTGCGGCGCAGCCGTGGGGAGGGGGACCACGCGCTACGCGCTGCCCCCTCGCCATCGCCACGCGACAGGGAGGATTGGCTTGCAACCCCGGGGATGACGCGCGGTTTCTTTGCCGCTATAGGCGCCCCGACCGCCCCGGTGCCGCGTCTCCCCCGTGAGTCGCCTGCCGGGGCCATTCATTTGGTTCCGACAGAAAGTGCCAGCCCATGTCCCGTCGCCGTCAGATCTACGAAGGCAAAGCGAAGATCCTGTACGAGGGTCCCGAACCCGGCACGCTGATCCAGTATTTCAAGGACGATGCGACCGCGTTCAACGCCCAGAAAAAGGGCACGATCAGCGGCAAGGGCGTGCTCAATAACCGGATTTCGGAGCATGTCTTCACGCTGCTCGGCAATATCGGCGTGCCGACCCACTTCATCCGCCGCCTCAACATGCGCGAGCAGCTGATCCGCCAGGTCGAGATCGTGCCGATCGAGGTGATCGTGCGCAATGTCGCCGCGGGCACGCTGTCGAAGCGTCTCGGCATCGAGGAAGGGACGCAGCTTCCGCGCACCCTCATCGAATATTGCTACAAGGACGATGCGCTGGGCGATCCGCTCGTCGCCGAGGAGCATATCGCCTGCTTCAACTGGTGCAGCCAGGAAGAACTCCACGATATCCAGGACATGGCGATCCGCATCAACGACTTCATGTCGGGCATGTTCGCCGCGGTCGGCATCCGCCTCGTCGACTTCAAGCTCGAATTCGGCCGGCTGTACGACGGCGATTTCAGCCGCATCATCCTGGCCGACGAGATCAGCCCCGACGGCTGCCGCCTGTGGGACATGACGACCAACGAAAAGCTCGACAAGGATCGCTTCCGCCGCGACCTCGGCGGTGAGGTCGAGGCCTATCAGGAAGTCGCGCGCCGGCTGGGCCTGCTGCCCGAGGGCGGCGACAACGCCGTTCTCGACCTCGAAAGCCACCGCAAGAAAAAGAGCTGACCCCCGGATGCCGGCGCCGACGCCGGCCGCGTCCCCGCCGGCATCGGGCAGACCGCGCTCGCTGCCGCCCCGGCGGCTGATCGGGGCGACATGTCGTCGGTCGAAAGCTCGGGCCGGCTAGGCGGGGCATCGCTTGACCCTTGCCAGGATGGCCGCCACATCAAGGACATGAAGACCAACCTGCTCCGGCGCGTCCCGATCGCGCTGTCGCCCCTCGTCCTCCTCGCCGTCGGCGCCGCGCCCGTCTATGCCAAGGAAAAGGCGGCTCAGCCTGCGGCCACGGCGACGGTCAACCCGCAAAGCGCCGCGGCCAGGGCGTGGGGCTTCGCCGCCAGCGACATCCCCGTCGATCCCAACATCGTCTTCGGCGTCCTGCCGAACGGGATGAAATATGCGCTGCTAAAGAACAGCACGCCAAAGGACAGCGTGATCCTGCGCATGCGCTTCGACGTCGGCAGCTTCGCCGAGGCCGACGACCAGCGCGGCCTGGCGCATTTCCTCGAACATATGGCGTTCAACGGGTCGACCAACGTGCCCGAGGGCGAGATGATCAAGCTGCTCGAGCGCAAGGGGCTCGCCTTCGGCGCCGACACCAACGCCTCGACCGGCTTCGACCAGACGGTGTACAAGCTCGACCTGCCCAATGCGTCGGACGACCTGATCGACACCGGTCTGATGCTGATGCGCGAGACCGCGAGCGAACTGACGATCGATCCCGCGGCGGTCGATCGCGAGCGCGGGATCATCCTGTCCGAACGGCGCGCGCGCGACACCTATCAGCTGCGCAGCCTGATCGACCAGCTCGACTTCCAGATGCAGGGGATGAAGGTCGCAAACCGCATTCCCATCGGCACCGAGGAGGTGATCAAGACCGCGCCGGTTGCCCGGTTGCGCGATCTCTACGACCGTTATTATCGCCCCGAACGCGCGACGCTGGTCATGGTCGGCGATTTCGATCCCGCCGCGATCGAGGCGAAGATCAAGGCGCGTTTCGGCGACTGGAAAGGCCGGGGCCCCGGGGGCGCCGACCCCGACATCGGCAATCTCGATTACAGGCGCGCCGCGGCCGCCGACGATTTCACCGATCCCGCGATCCAGGATTCGGTGACGATCGCCGCTTTCCGTCCGTGGGTGCTCGAACCCGACAGCAAGGCGAAGCGCGCGCGCAACCTGGCCGAGGAAGTCGGCGAGGCGATCGTCAGCCGCCGCCTGTCGAAGATCGCGCTCGCCGAGGATTCGCCGATCCTCGGCGGCTATTTCGCCGATGCCGAGGGCTGGAAGGTCTTCGAGCAGCTGACGATCGGCGCCACCGCCAAGGAAGGCGCGTGGAAGGAAGCGCTCGCGCTTGTCGAGCAGGAGTGGCGCCGCGCCGCCGAGCATGGGTTCACGCAGGCCGAGGTCGACGAGCAGATCGCCAACCGCCGCACGGCCTTCAAGAATGCCGTCGCGGGCGTGACGACGCGGCGCAGCGACGGTCTCGCCGACACGCTGATCGAGGCGTCGGACGGGGATTTCGTCGTCACCCGCCCCGAAACCGGGCAGGCGCTGTTCGAGGCCGAAGCGCCGAAGCTCAACGCGGAGACGGTGACCGCCGCCTTCCGCAAGCGGCTGGAAGGCTTCAGCCCGCCGCTCGCGCGGATTGCGGTCAAGAAGCCCGTCGAGGGCGGCGCCGACGCCATCCTCGCGGCGCTGAAAGCGTCGCAGCAGGTCGCGGTCGCTGCGCCGACGGCGGCCGAAAGCGCGGCCTTCGCCTACAATGATTTCGGCGCGCCGGGGAAGGTGGTCAGCGACACGCGGATCGAGGACCTGGGCATCCGCCGCGTCCGCTTCGCGAACAATGTGATGCTCAACATCAAGAAGACCGATTTCCAGAAGGACCGCGTCTCGCTGTCGATGCGTGTCGACGGCGGCACCTTGCTTGCGACGCGCGAAGATCCGACGCGGGTCGCGCTCGCGGGGTCGATCGTCGTCGGCGGACTCGAAGCGCACAGCTTCGACGAGCTGCGTACGATCCTGGCGGGCAAGACGGTCAGCCCCAGCTTCGGCTCGGCTGCCGACGCCTTCGGCGGCACGGCGCTGACCTCGCCCGAGGACTTCGCGCTGCAGGCGAAGCTGATGACCGCCTATCTGATCCACCCCGGCTATCGCCCCGACGGGCTGGCGCTGCTGCGCCGCGTCCTGCCGCAGCAATATGCCGCGAACGACGCGACCCCGGGCGCGGTGCTGGCGCGCGATGCCGGCGGCATCCTGGCCAACGACGATCCGCGTTCGCAGACGCCGCCGCTCGACAAGATGATGACGCTCGACTGGAACGGGCTGAAGCCAGCGATCGCCGACAGCTTCGATCATGGCGCGATCGAGATCGGCGTCGTCGGCGACATCGACGAGCAGGCCGCGATCGATGCGATCGCCGCGACCTTCGGGGCGCTGCCCGAGCGGCGCGCCGCCTTCGACCCGCGCGACGCAGCGCGCGTGCGCCACTATGCCGCCGACCGCAGCGAGCGGACGCTGATCCACAAGGGACCGGCCGAGCAGGCCGAGCTCCGCGTCTACTGGCCGGCGCGCGACGACAGCGACCTTGCCGAGACGATGCAGCTGGGCCTGTTGTCGCGGGTGATGCAGCTGAAGCTGACCGAAGAGCTGCGCGAGAAGCTGGGCGAGAGCTACAGCCCCGGCGCGGGCGCCAGCCTGTCCGACGAGTTCCCCGGCTATGGGCTCCTCTTCGCGGCAAGTAACATCGACTATAAGGATATCGCGACGACGCGCGGCGCGATCTTCACCATCGCGAAGGAGCTGCGCGACGCGCCGGTCGACGCCGACCTGATCGAGCGCGCGCGCAAGCCGATGCTGGAGGCGATGATCAAGGCGCGGCGCGAGAACAGCTATTGGCTGCCTTATGTGGCGGAGGCGACGACGCGCGAAGACCGGCTCGACCGCAGCCGCAAGAGCATCGCGATCGTCGAATCTGTCACCCCCGCCGCGTTGCAGGCGCTGGCGAAACGCTATCTCGTCGACGACAAGGCGCTGGTGATCAAGGCGGTGAGCGACAAGGCGAAGTAGGGCCGGTTGCGGACGGTTGCAGACGCTGGCAACGATGATATGTGCGGTGGCCCTGACACGGTCGGCGTGGGCGCGATAGTTCACTCTTGCGTTGCGGCGGGTTCGAGTCCCGCCCGTGGGTCCCTTCACTTCGCCGTCGATCTGGATGCAATGACCGGAATCGACCGGAAGGCGACATTTATAGCTTCGTCATCCTGAACTTGTTTCAGGATCCACGGCCTACCGTTTCCTTCGGCGCAGCATTTCATTCGAGCTCAGCCCATGGATGCTGAAACAAGTTCAGCATGACGAGAATTGAGGGGCAGCTAACCACCTCAAGCCAGCCATTCATGCCGCTGGACAGCCGCCTCCTCGTCAAACCCGCCCCGGCGCCCTTGCGCGGACGAAATTCTCGAGCGCGCCGTAAAGCATCTCGCGCGCGTCGCTGCCCAGCATCTCGGCGGTCAGCCAGTCGAACTGCACCCGGTCGCGTGCCCCCGCGGCGATGACGACGCCGGCGAGCAGCGCCTCGTCGAAGCTGACGCGCGGGCAGCAGGGCGGGGCGACCGCGAAGGGGTCGGGCCAGACATGGCCGATCGCCTCGACGACCAGGCGGTAGCGCCGCGCCGCGAGGATGTTGCCCCAGCGGCGTTCGAGTTCGGGCATCGGGTCGCGCTCGGCGCGGCGTCGATGGGCAGGTCGCGAACCAATGGCTGCTCGGCGAATTTCCGGACCAGTTCGCTGCTCTGCATGAAGCCTCCCGCATGGCGGCCCATTGGCTTGATCCCGCTCCGGGGCCGAAAAAGATGCCGGCCGCTATAAAGCATCGCCTTATGTTGCAGCGGCCGGCAGGAGGGGACTGCCCGACTGTGCTATTGAGAATTATTCGCAAATACAAGCGAAAAAAGAGGCGCCCCGAAGGCGCCCCTGAAAATGGCGGATTTTCAAACTCTTCATCCCGGCGAAAGGTAACCGGGATCACGTGCCTGCGGTCACCCTTCGCCGGGATGACAGATTCGGATCAATCTTCGCTGACCGGCTTCGACTGCAGCTGGATATAGTTCTCGATTCCCATGCGCTCGATCATCTCGAACTGCTTTTCGAGCTCGTCGACATGGTGCTCCTCGCTTTCGAGAATGTCCGAAAAGAGGTCGCGGCTGACATAGTCGCGCACGCTCTCGCAATGCGCGATGGCGTCCTTGAGCAGCGGGATCGCCTCTTCCTCGACCGCAAGGTCGGCCTTCAGGATTTCCTCGACCGTCTCGCCGACGCGCAGGCGGCCCAGCAGCTGGAAGTTGGGGAGGCCGCCGAGGAAGAGGACGCGGTCGGCCAGCTTGTCGGCATGCTTCATCTCGTCGATCGATTCTTCGCGCTCGAATGCGGCGAGGCGCGCGACGCCCCAATTGTCGAGCAAGCGATAATGCAGCCAGTACTGGTTGATCGCGGTCAGTTCGTTCTTGAGCGCCTCGTTGAGAAAATCGATGACCTTTGCGTCGCCCTTCATGAAGATGTCCTGTTCTTGTCGGGATGGGAATGATGGCCGGCATCATACCCTCCCGGCCGAATCAGGCCAAGGTCAAAAACGGCGGATTTTCAACGAAAATCAGGCGGTCGCCGCGGCGTCTTTGATGATATTGCGAGCGAAAGGCAGGCACTGGCCGCACTTGGGTTTGCGACCCAGTTGCGCATAGGCCGCCTTGGCGCACCGCAATTGGCCGTCCCGCGCGACATCGCGCAGATCGCGTTCCCTTATTGCGTTGCAGACACAGACGACCATGTGCGAATCCTTCTCAACAAGCATGATCTAGGGATAGTGCGACGGATTCGCAACAGGAAAGTTGCGACTGACTCGCAGTCCGAAAAGCGCCATTTTTCGTGACCGCGCCCCTTGCCCGAAATGTGATTCGCGGGCATAGGCGCGCCCATCTTCCCAAGCCCGCACGAGCAAAGGTCCGCCCCATGAAAGTGAATGTCTATGTGACGCTCAAGCCGGGGGTTCTCGACCCGCAGGGCAAGGCGATCCATCATGCGCTCGAGGGGCTGGGCTTCGGCGGCGTCGCCGATGTCCGCGCCGGCCGGTTTATCGAACTCGACGTCGCCGACGGCACCAGCGATGCCGATCTCGACGCGATGTGCGCGAAGTTGCTCGCCAACACGGTGATCGAAAACTACCGCATCGAACGTCCATAAAGGGAACCGCCGCCATGAAGACCGCCGTCATCGTCTTTCCCGGCTCCAATTGCGACCGCGATATGGCCGTTGCGCTGGAACGGGTGACCGGCAAGGCGCCCGCGATGGTGTGGCACCGCGAGACCGAGCTTCCCGACGGCGTCGACTTCATCGCGCTGCCCGGCGGCTTCTCCTATGGCGACTATCTCCGCTCGGGCGCGATGGCCGCGCGCTCGCCGATCCTGCGCGCGGTGTCCGATGCCGCGGGCCGCGGTGTCCCGGTGCTCGGCGTGTGCAACGGCTTTCAGGTGCTGACCGAGGCGCAGCTGCTGCCCGGCGCGCTGATGCGCAACGCAGGGCTCAATTTCGTCTGCCGCACGGTGCCGCTGACGGTCGAGAACAGCCAGTCGCTGTTCACCGCGGCCTATGGCGCGGGGGAGTCGATCAACATCCCGGTCGCCCATCATGACGGCAATTATTTCGCCGACACTGCGACGCTCGACCGGATCGAGGGCGAGGGTCGCGTCGCGTTCCGCTATGCCGACCACGTCAACGGCTCGGCGCGCAATATCGCGGGCGTCCTCAACGATGCGGGCAATGTGCTGGGCATGATGCCGCACCCCGAACGCGCGATCGACCGCGCGCATGGCGGCACCGACGGGCTACGCCTGTTCGAGGCGGCGCTCGGCGTCCTCGCCTGATACGTCCTCGGCCGCCTCGGTCGGCGCCTTAGGCCGCGGCTTCGGCTGCAACCAGCGCCCGACGAGCAGCAGTACGGTCGGCCAGAACATCGTGTTCCAGATGTCGTGCCAGTGCGCCGGATCGGGCTGGATCGAAGACCGGTTGATTTCGGCGGTGATGTCCAGCCATTCGCCACCGCAGGCCATCGCCAGCACCCCCAGCCAAGCGACAAACCAGCCGCCGCGCCAGCGCCAGAGCAGGCGTATGGTCAGAAAAAGCGCCATCCCGAAATAGATGTGCAACGCGTCCTTATCGAGGCCGGTCGCTTCGATGACCGAAAGTTTCCGTGCCTCGAACAGCGAAGCCAGCTCAATCAACGTCATGAAATTCGAATCCCGGGGAGGTCAGGCTTTGGCGCCGAAGGGGTTGAAGTCGGTGTCTTCGTCGAACACGTCGACACCTTCGCGGCGCTTCAACGCACCAACCACCGCATAGGTTACCGGCGTCAACGCAGCTTCCCATGCCGTCTTGATCAGCCATTGCGACAGCACGACCTGATAAAGCTGTTCGGGCGGCCATCCGGCAAGCCCGTAAAAGGCGAGCGGATAGAAAATCAGGCTGTCGAGACCCTGGCCGACGACGGTGGAGCCGATCGTACGCATCCACAAATGACGCCCGCTCGTCCACAGCTTCATCCGCGCGAGAACATAGCTGTTCGCGAACTCGCCGACCCAGAAGGCGGTCATCGACGCTAGGACGATACGCCAGCTGTTGCCGAATACGAACTCGTAGGAAGCCTGGCCGGGCCATCCCTCGGCGGGCGGCAGCGACACGACCACCCATGCCATGAAGGCCATGAAGGCCAATGCGGCGAACCCGGTCCAGATCACCCGGCGCGCGCGTGCATAGCCGTACACCTCGGTCAGCACGTCGCCGATGATGTAGCTGATCGGGAAGAAGAGAACCCCCGCGCCGAACGCCCACTGGGTGCCATTCGGCAGCGCGATATAGCTCGGCTTCGACGCGCCGATGATGTTGCTGAGCAACAGGATCGCGACGAACGCGGCCATGACGAGGTCGTAATAGCGGAAATGCCGGACGGCCGACGCATTGACGTGCGTGGGCGCGGCGGAGGGGGCGGAGGTTTCGGTCATCGCAGCCGCTGCTTAACGCGCTTTGCAGCCCGCGCAAACCACGCTATTCGCGCGGTCCACAGCCTCGCGCACGCGCCCGTAGCTCAGCTGGATAGAGCACCCGCCTTCTAAGCGGGTGGTCGCAGGTTCGAATCCTGCCGGGCGCGCCATTTTCCCGTCATTGCGGTCGGTCGGCCGCCGCCTGCTCGGCGCGCTTCAGCTTGCGCGCCTTTTGTTCATGCTTGACCGCGGCCTCGCGCAGACGGCGCGCAAGAAACGGATCGTCGGACGCGTTCGCCTTCAGCCGTGCCACGCGCGCGAGCTGCTCATAATAGATGGAGTCGCGAATCTGGTCCATTCGGGGACAGGTATCACGATGCCGTCCTAAAGGGGAAAACGCATTTCCGGCGATTTTTCCCGAATCGGGGCAGATTGGCGTCGATTGCCATTGATCGATATTTCCGATCAAAACTTGCGATATTTTCGCTTTTCGCACTGCAACAATTATGACTAGGGGAACGCTCCAACAACAAAGGAGCTCTCCCCAATGTCCGTTTTGAACACGACCCTGAAGCCTTTCAACGCCACCGCTTACAAGGACGGCAAGTTCGTCGACATCAGCGACGAAAGCGTCAAGGGCAAGTGGGCGGTCTTCTTCTTCTACCCCGCCGACTTCACCTTCGTCTGCCCGACCGAGCTCGAAGATCTCGCCGATATCTACCCGACGCTCCAGAAGATGGACGTCGAGGTTTATGCCGTGTCGACCGACACGCATTTCAGCCACAAGGCCTGGCACGACACCTCGCCGGCGATCGGCAAGATCAACTATTACATGGTCGGCGACCAGAACCACGCGCTCTCGAAGAATTTCGAAGTCCTGCGTGAAGGCGTTGGCTTGGCCGACCGCGGCACCTTCGTCCTCGACCCCAACGGCGAAATCCAGCTGCTCGAAATCACCCCCGAGGGTGTGGGCCGCAACGCCGCCGAACTGCTCCGCAAGATCAAGGCGCTGCAATATTGGGTCAGCCACCCGGGCGAAGTCTGCCCCGCGAAGTGGGAAGAGGGCGCCGAAACGCTCGCTCCCTCGCTCGACCTCGTCGGCAAGATCTAAGCTGACGCATAATTAAAGGCGGTGTGCCCCCGCGCAGGCGGGGGCCCATCACCGTGCGGCGCAATTTCGAGCCGGCAGGAGATGGATCCCCGCCTTCGCGGGGATACACGCTTTTTTCTCTCCCCCTCTCGCAGGAACTCTCCCCATGCTCGACGCCAATCTGAAGCAGCAGCTTCAAGGCCTCCTCACGAATCTTCGTGAACCGATCGAACTCGTCTCGTCGCTCGGCGACGACGCCAAATCGGCCGAGCTGGCGACCCTGCTCGACGACATCGCCGCGCTCTCGGACAATGTCAGCGTGACCCAGGCCGACGATGACGCGCGCCGCCCCAGCTTCCTGATCCGCCGCGCGAGCGACGCGAACGTCGCGGTGCGCTTCGCCGGCATCCCGATGGGGCATGAATTCACCTCGCTCGTCCTCGCGCTGCTTCAGGTCGGCGGCCATCCGCCGAAGGTCGCGCCCGAGGTGCTGGAGCAAGTGGCCGCGCTCGACGGCGACTATCACTTCGAAACCTATTTCTCGCTGTCGTGCCAGAATTGCCCTGACATCGTGCAGGCCTTGAACCTGATGAGCGTCGTCAACCCGCGCATCACCCACACCGCGATCGACGGCGGGCTGTTCCAGGCCGAGGTCGAGGACCGCAAAATCATGGCGGTGCCGACGATCTTCCTCAATGGCGAGACGTTCGGCCAGGGCCGGATGGAACTCGAACAGATCCTCGCCAAACTCGACAGCGGCGCCGAAGCCAAGGCCGCGGAAAAGATTGCGGCGAAGGATGCGTTCGAGGTGCTCGTCGTCGGCGGGGGCCCCGCAGGCGCCGCGGCTGCGATCTACGCTGCGCGCAAGGGTATCCGCGTGGGGCTAGCCGCCGAACGCTTCGGCGGGCAGGTGCTCGACACGATGGCGATCGAAAATTTTATCTCAGTCCAGCACACCGAAGGGCCGAAGCTCGTCGCGCAGCTCGAGCAGCATGTGAAAGACTATGACGTCGACATCATGAACCTGCAGCGCGCCGAGACGCTGATCCCCGCCAAGACCGCAGGCGGCCTCCACGAAGTGAAGCTCGCGAGCGGCGCGTCGCTGAAGGCGCGCACCGTGATCCTCTCGACCGGCGCGCGCTGGCGCCAACTCGGAGTGCCGGGCGAGGACCAGTATCGCAACAAGGGCGTGGCATACTGCCCGCACTGCGACGGCCCGCTTTACAAGGGCAAGCGCGTTGCGGTGATCGGCGGCGGCAACAGCGGCGTCGAGGCGGCGATCGACCTCGCGGGCCTCGTCGCGCATGTCACCCTGATCGAGTTCGACAGCGAATTGCGCGCCGACGCAGTGTTGCAGCGCAAGCTCGCCAGCCTGCCGAACGTCAAGATCATCACTTCGGCGCTGACCACCGAAGTGCTCGGCGACGGGGAGAAGGTGACCGGCCTCGCTTACAAGGACCGCAACAAGGACGAACTGCACCAGATCGAACTCGAAGGCGTGTTCGTCCAGATCGGCCTCGTCCCCAACACCGAATGGTTGAAGGGCAACGTGACGCTGTCGCGCCACGGCGAGATCGAGGTCGACCATCGCGGCGAGACGAGCCAGGCCGGCATCTTCGCCGCGGGCGATTGCACGACCGTGCCGTACAAGCAGATCGTCATCGCGATGGGCGAAGGGTCAAAGGCGGCGCTGTCGGCGTTCGACTATATGATCCGCCTGCCGGCCGACGTGGAAGCCGAAGCGGCGTAAGCCGTACTTCCTCCCTGCGGGGCAAAGCCGTGGGGAGGTGGCAGCGGCGCAGCCGCTGACGGAGGGGCCATGGCGCATTGTCGCGGCCCCTCCACCGCCTTCGGCGGTCCCCCTCCCCATGGCTTCGCCACAGGGAGGATGTTTCATTGCCTCATGCCGGACTTGATCGGGCATCCATTGGCGGCGCAAGGCCGCACGCCAACCGGCGAAGCCTCTGCGTGAGCCCGATCAGTCCGGCAGCGCCACGGGAGGTTTCGCCTCCAGCCACGCCGCCAGCTTCGCGACATCCTCGTCGCCGAACAGCAGCCCCAGCTTGCTGCGGCGCCAGAGGATGTCCTCGCTATCGCGCGCCCATTCGCGTTCGATCATCCACGCGACCTCGGCCGCAGAAAGCCCGTGCGCGATTTCGCCGCCCAGCGCGTCCCAGTCCTCGGCCTTCCCAAGCCACTGGCGCGCGTCGGTGCCATACGCCTTGACGATGCGGTCGACCGTCGCGGCGGTCAGGAAGGGGTGGGCAAGCTTGTATTCGGCCTTCAGCACCGCGGCGCTGCTCGTCGGAAAATCCCCACCCGGCAGCGGTGCCTTCGCGGTCCAGCGCTTGCCCGACAGCGCCGGGATATGTCTGGCCAGATCGTCGACCGCATGTTCGGCAACGTGGCGATAACTGGTGATCTTGCCGCCATAGATGGTGAGCAGCGGCGCGCCTTCCTCCAGGTCGAGGTCGATGCGGTAGCCGCGCGTCGCCGCCTCCGGCCGGCCCGATCCATCCTCGATCAAAGGGCGCACCCCCGAATAGGTCCAGACGACGTCGGCGGGGATCACCGGCTCGCGGAAATAGAGGCTTGCCCCCTCGCACAGATAGGCGATCTCGTCGGCGCTCGCATGGACGTCGGTCAGCGGTCCGTCATGGTCGAGATCGGTCGTCCCGATCAGCGTGAAGTCGCGCTCATATGGAATGCCGAAGAAGATGCGCCCGTCGGGAAGCTGAAAGAAATAGGCGTAGTTATGCTGGAACTTCCGCCGCACGACGATGTGCGACCCGCGCACCAGCCGCATCTTGTAGTCGGGCGGCGCCGACGCGCGGGCGAGCAGGTCGAGCACCGCGGGCCCCGCGGCGTTGACCAGGCTCTTGCCGGTAAAGCGATAGCTATGGCCGCGGTCGTCGCTGCCCTCGACCACCCACAGCCCGTTCTCGACGCGCAGACTTTCGGCGCGCGTATGCGTTCTGACGCGGGCGCCCTTGTCGGCCGCGTCGCGCGCGTTGAGCACCACCAGCCGCGCATCGTCGACCCAGCCGTCCGAATATTCGAAGGCTTTGACATATTGCGGCTGCAACGGTTCGCCCGCGACATGGCGCGTCAGGTCGATCGAGCGCGTCGCGGGCAACTTCCTGCGCCCGCCGATATGGTCATAAAGGAAGAGGCCGAGCCTCAGCAGCCAGCGCGGACGCAGGCCGTCGCGATAGGGGAGCACGAAGCGCAGCGGCCAGATGATGTGCGGCGCGATGCTCCAGAGGGTTTCGCGTTCCTTCAGCGCCTCGCGCACCAGGCCGAATTCATAATGTTCGAGGTAGCGCAGCCCGCCGTGAATCAGCTTGGTCGACGCCGACGAGGTGCCGTGCGCAAGGTCGCCCTGCTCGAGCAGCAGCACCCGCGCACCGCGCCCCGCGGCATCGCGCGCGACGCCCGCGCCATTGACACCGCCGCCGACGACGATGACATCATAGGGAAGGGCGCTGTCGGGCATGGCCGTTCCCTATGGCACCCATGGCGATTTTGCCAAGCGCGGACATCGTATGCGGCCTACGTATGCGCGTTGCATTCGGTGGGGGCATCCGCCAATTCTGAAAAGCTATCCAAGGGGACCCAAGTGAGCGTGAAAGTAGAGACCCTGATCCTGTTCGGCGCGACGGGCGACCTGGCGCAGCGGATGCTCTTTCCCTCGCTCTATAATCTGCATGTCGACGGATTGCTTGCGGACGAGCTGACGATCATCGCGTCGGGCCGGTCGAAGATGGACCGCCCCGCGAGCCACGAGTTGGTGCGGAAGGCGCTGACCGAACACCTCCCCGCCGACCGCCTCGACGACGCTGAGATCGCGGGCTTTCTCGAACGCGTCGATTATTGCCCGGTCGATGCGGGCGCTGGCACGGGATACGACGATCTCGCGGCGCAGCTCGGCGACCGGCTCGGCCGTCCGATCGGCGCCTATCTCTCTACCCCGCCATCGATGTTCGGCCCCATCGCGCAGGGGCTGAAAGCCGCGGGCATCGCCTGCGCCGAGTGCCGCATCGCGATGGAAAAGCCGATCGGCCACGATCTCGCCTCCTCGCGCGAGGTCAACGCACAAGTCGGCGATGCCTTTGCTGAGGATCGCGTCTTCCGCATCGACCATTATCTTGGCAAGGAAACGGTCCAGAACCTGCTCGCGCTGCGCTTTGCCAATATGCTCTTCGAGCCGCTGTGGAACGCGCAGGCGATCGACCATGTCCAGATCACGGTGGCGGAAACCGTCGGGCTTGAAGGCCGCGTTTCCTATTATGACGGGGTCGGCGCGCTCAGGGATATGGTTCAGAACCATATGCTGCAATTGCTCGCGATCATCGCGATGGAGCCGCCCGCCAGCGTCTCGTCGACCGCGGTGCGCGACGAAAAGGTCAAGCTGCTCCGCTCGCTCCGCAAGATGACCGCCGAGGATGTGAAGGCGCACAGCGTCAAGGGGCAGTACAACAGCGGCGCGGTCAACGGCGGCGCGGTCGCGGGCTATGCCGACGAACTTGGCAACCCGTCGAACACCGAGACGTTCGTCGCGATCAAGGCCTTCATCGACAACTGGCGCTGGAAGGGCGTGCCCTTTTACCTGCGCACCGGCAAACGCATGCCCGAGCGCAAATCGGAAGTGCTGATCCAGTTCAAGCCGGTGCCGCACAACATCTTCGCGCGCGTCGGCGCGGGCAAGCTCGACGCCAACAGCATGATCATCAACCTCCAGCCCGAAGAGAATATCCGGGTCAAGGTGATGGCGAAGCAACCGGGGCTCGACCGCGACGGGGTGAAGCTCAAAGAAGTGACGATGGACGTCTCGCTCTCACACAGCTTTGCGGGCGAGCGGCGGCGGATCGCCTATGAACGGCTGCTGCTCGATTTCATCGAGGGCGACCAGACCCTGTTCGTGCGTCGCGACGAGGTCGAGGCGCAGTGGGACTGGATCGATTCGATCCGCGACGCGTGGGCGGCGGTCGACATGGCGCCGCAAAGTTACACCGCGGGCAGCTGGGGCCCGTCGAGCGCCATCGCGCTGATCGAACGCGACGGAGCGAGCTGGCATGACTGAGGAATATCCGTCGCCCCCGCGAAGGCGGGGGCCGCTATCGACGAAGCGCAAGGTTGCCAGCGGCCCCCGCCTTCGCGGGGGCGACGAGGAAATAATATGACCACTCTCCACCCCACCATCGCCGCCGTCACCGACCGCATCATCGCGCGCAGCGCCCCGCGCCGCGCCGCCTATCTCGAGCTAATGGAGCGCCAGCGCGAGGCCGGGACCAACCGCGGCAGCCTGTCGTGCGGCAATCTCGCGCACGGCTTCGCGGCGGCGGGCGACGACAAGCCGGTGATCCGCACTGGCTCGGCGATGAACATCGGCATCGTCACCAGCTACAACGACATGCTCTCGGCGCATCAGCCGTACGGCCGCTACCCCGAACAGATCAAATTGTTCGCGCGCGAGGTCGGCGTCACCGCGCAGGTCGCGGGCGGTGTTCCGGCCATGTGTGATGGCGTGACGCAGGGGCAGGCGGGTATGGACCTGTCGCTGTTCAGCCGCGACACTATCGCGCAGGGCACGGTGATCGCGCTCAGCCACGCGATGTTCGAAAGCGCGCTGCTGCTCGGAATCTGCGACAAGATCGTCCCCGGCCTCCTGATCGGCGCGCTGCGTTTCGGCCATTTGCCGCAAATATTGGTCCCTGCAGGCCCGATGCCCTCGGGCCTCGCGAACAAGGAAAAGCAGCGCATCCGCCAGCTTTATGCCGAAGGCAAGGCGACCCGCGACGAACTGCTCGAGGCCGAGGCGGCAAGCTATCATGGCGCGGGCACCTGCACCTTCTACGGCACCGCGAACTCGAACCAGATGATGATGGAGCTGATGGGGCTGCACATCCCCGGCAGCGCCTTCATCAACCCCGGCACCAAGCTGCGGCAGGAACTGACCCGCGCCGCGACGCACCGGATTGCCCAGATCGGCTGGGACGGCGACGATTATCGCCCGCTGGCGCGCTGCGTCGACGAAAAGGCGATCGTCAACGCCGCGATCGGCCTGCTCGCCACCGGCGGTTCGACCAATCATGCGATCCATCTGCCCGCGATCGCGCGCGCGGCGGGGATTATCATCGACTGGCAGGATTTCGACGAATTGAGCCACGCGGTGCCATTGCTCGCGCGCGTCTATCCGAACGGCTCTGGCGACGTGAACAATTTCCACGCAGCCGGCGGGATCGGTTATGTCGTGCGCGAATTGCTGGGCGCGGGGTTGCTGCACGGCGATGTGCTCACCGTCGGTGGGACGATGGCCGACTATGCCGCCGAACCCGTGCTGGTGGACGAGGAACTCCATTGGCAGGCCGCTCCCGAAGAAAGCCGCGACGATACGATGCTGCGCCCGGTCGCCGCACCCTTCTCGCCCGACGGCGGGATGCGGCTGCTCGCGGGCAACCTCGGCCGCGCGATCATCAAGACAAGCGCCGTCGCCGAGGATCGCTGGACGATCGAGGCGCCCTGCCGGATCTTCGACGACCAGAATCAAGTGCTGGCAGCGTTCAAGGCGGGCGAACTCGAGCGCGACGTCGTCGTCGTCGTCCGCTTCCAGGGCCCGCGCGCCAACGGCATGCCCGAGCTGCACAAGCTCACACCCGCGCTTGGCGTGCTGCAGGACAAGGGTTTCCGCGTTGCTTTGCTCACCGACGGCCGCATGTCAGGCGCGAGCGGCAAGGTTCCCGCGGTCATCCACCTCTCGCCCGAAGCCTTGCCCGGCGCGGACGGGGTGAGCGGTCCGCTCGCCTATTTGGTCGATGGCGACATCGTCCGCGTCTGCGCGCGCAAGGGCGAAGTGCTCGCACTCGTCGATCCCGCGATCTGGGCCGCACGGTCGCCCGCCGTCGCCCCGCCGCCCGCGCTGGGCGTGGGCCGCGAATTGTTCGCGCTGTTCCGTCATCACGCCGACGAAGCCGAAAAGGGCGGGTCGGCGGTGCTGGCGGCGATGGAGGCGGTTACGGGCTAACCCCTCATCCGTTCGTGCTGAGCTTGTCGAAGCACCGTCCTTTTGTGTCGATGTCGCAGCGAAAGAACGGCCCTTCGACAAGCTCAGGGTGAACGGAGTGTAGAGTTTCGAACGGAGTTTTTATGGCAGACCAATCCATCGACCAGATCATGGCGCTCGCGCCGGTCATCCCCGTGATCGTCATCGACCGCGTCGAGGATGCGGTGCCGATGGCCGAGGCGCTTGTCGCGGGCGGGCTGCCCGTGCTCGAAGTCACGCTCCGCACTCCCGCCGCGCTCGACGCGCTTACCGCGATGAAGAGCGTCAAGGGCGCGGTCGTCGGCGCGGGGACCGTGCTCGATCTCGCCATGCTGACCGCGGCAATCCATGCGGGCGCCGAGTTTATCGTCTCGCCGGGCCTCACCGACAATCTCGGCAAGGCGGCGGTCGCGAGCGGCATTCCCTTCCTGCCCGGCACCGCCAACGCCGGCGACATCATGCGCGGCATGGACCTTGGCCTCGACCGTTTCAAATTCTTCCCCGCCGCGACCAGCGGCGGCATCCCGGCGCTGAAGGCGCTTGCCGGGCCATTCGGCCAGGCGCGCTTCTGCCCGACCGGCGGCATCACTCTGGCGACCGCGCCCGACTGGCTCGCGCTCGATGCGGTGCGCTGCGTCGGCGGCAGCTGGGTGGTCCCGTCGGGGCCGCTCGATCAGGTGAAAATCGAGGCGCTGGCGCGCGAGGCTGCTGCACTTCCCCGCCATTGATAAACGCCATCTTTACTGCCATCGTGCAGGGAAAGGCGGCAATATAGCCGCCCGTGGGGAGATGCGCGTGCCAAGACCGCAGCCGCATTTGGAAGAAGTACTCGCGTCCGAACCCGGATCGCATATCGCCGCATTGTTCGATTTCGACGGCACCATCATCTCGGGCTACTCCGCCACCGCAATGCTGCGCGAAAAATTTCAGCGCCGCGAAATGTCGGTCGAGGAAATCGCTGAGACCGCGCAGGTCATCGCGCAGCACAGCCTTGGCACCATCGGCTTTTCCGGCCTGATGTCGGGCGCCGCCAAATTCATGAAGGGCGTCGACGAGCAAAGCTTCATCGAATTCGGCGAGGAACTCTACAAGAAGCATATCGCGCGCAAAATCTATCCCGAGACGCGCGCGATCATCGAGGCGCATCAGGCGAAGGGTCACCGCGTCGCGATCATCTCGTCGGCGACGATCTACCAGATCGAACCGACCGCGCGCGACCTCGGCATTACCGACATCAAATGTTCGGCCTATGAAATCGAGGACGGCGTCTTCACCGGCGAGATCATCCGGCCGCTCTGCTTCGGCGAGGGCAAGGTGCTTGCCGCCGAAGAGCTTGCCGCAGACTATGGCCTCGATCTCGACCAGAGCTTTTTCTACTCGGACAGCGACGACGATATCGAACTGCTCGAACGCGTCGGCAAGCCGCGCCCGCTCAACCCGAACATGAAGCTTAAGGGCATCGCAGACGAACGGGGCTGGCCGGTGCAGCGTTTCGCGAGCCGCGGCACGCCGTCGTGGATCGACTACACGCGCACCATCTATGCGACCGGCTCGCTCGTCGGCGCCTTTGCCGCGGGGCTGCCGATCTGGGCGCTGACCCGCTCGCAGCGCGAGGCGGTAAATTTCTCGATGGGTCTGTTCGGCGATTTCGCGACCGCGATCACCGGCGTCGAGCTGGAGGTCGAGGGCGAGAAACATCTCTGGTCGTCGCGCCCCTGCGTCTTCATCTTCAACCATCAGAGCAAGGCGGACGTCATGATCCTCGCCAAGCTCATCCGCCGCGACATGGGCGGGGTGGGCAAGAAGGAGATCAAGGACATCCCCATCCTCGGCAAGCTGATGGAATGGGGCGGCACCGTCTTCGTCGACCGCGCCGACGGCAAGAGCGCGATCAAGGCGATGGAGCCGCTGGTCGACGCGATCCGCGAGGAAGGCAAGTCGATCTGCATCTCGCCCGAGGGCACGCGGACGCTGACCCCCAAGCTCGCGCCGTTCAAGAAAGGCGCTTTCCATCTCGCCATGCAGGCGGGCGTGCCGATCGTCCCGATCGTGATCCATAATGCGACCGACGTCGCGCCGAAGAACGAGTTCGTGATGCGCCCCGCGACGGTGCGCGTCACCGTACTGCCGCCGGTCGATACGTCGGGGTGGATGGTCGCGACGCTGAACGATCATGTCCGCGACGTGCGGAACATGTTCCTGCGCACGCTCGGCCAGCCGGAGGAAAGCGCCGCCGAGGCGTTGGCGAAGGAAGAGGCTGTACCGGTCGAGAAAGCGTCGGCCGCAAAGCCCGCGGCCAAGAAGGCTGCAGCGAAAAAGCCCGAGCCGAAGAAGGCGCCGCCCAAGAAAAAGACGGCCGCCAAAAAGGCGACGGCAAAGAAGGCGCCGAAGGGATGACTGCCCTTCCCAAACCCGTTCGCATCGAGCGAAGTCGAGATGCCCATCGGTCAGGCGCTTGCCATCGGGGTGTCTCGACTTCGCTCGACATGAACGGGTTGTTGGCAGGGTTTCGCTAAGCGGTGGCCGATGGAACGCCCCGCACCGGAATCGTGGCGGAGGAGGCGGCCGACCGGCTCTATATCATCGACGCGCGCAACGGGGTCGAGCGGCGCATATTGCTCGACTGGATCCATGCGACGTCGGGTGATCAGGAGCCGCAATGGGCCAGCCTCGACATCGAGGACGGCGATCATGCGCTCCCCGTCGACGTGCTCCGAGCGCGGCTCGGCGGGGCGGCGTCGCGGCAGGTCGTGCCGCTTCGCGTCGCGTGGCGCATCCCCGGGTTCGACCGCGATCGCGCGCTCAAGCTCCGCCACCTGATCTTCGGCGACCCACGCCATCCGGGGTCGCTGCGCGCGCGGCTGATCCTGCTTCGCGACCGACGCCGCGCACAGATCCTCGTCGGCGAGGCGGCGACGCTCGATGCGCTGCGCGACCGTTTCCGCGCCCAGACCGGCGGCGGCGACGGCGAGGGCGCCGACAGTCCCGAGTTCGCGGGCTTCGTCGCGCGGCAGGCGGCGCTCGCGCTCGATGTCGCCGAGCGCGGTATTCGGGGCACACGGTACAAGGTGCCGCGCTTCGTCGCCGATGGTCTGCGCACCAGCCCCAAATTCCGCGCCGCGCTTGCCGATCTGGCCGAGAGGACGGGGCGTCCGGTCGGCGATCTCTATCGCGAGGCGCGGCCGTTGATGAAGGAGGTCATTGCGCGGCCTTCGGCGCTTTTTCTCGATCTTCGCGCCCGTCTCGACCGGATGATGTTCGGGGGGTATGCGCCCGAGATGGAGGTGGATGCCGCCGAACTGGCAAGGTTACGCACTATATTGCGTGAACATCCGACCGCGATCCTGTTC
Source organism: Sphingopyxis sp. H050 (assembly GCF_001468265.1). Classification (GTDB taxonomy): domain Bacteria; phylum Pseudomonadota; class Alphaproteobacteria; order Sphingomonadales; family Sphingomonadaceae; genus Sphingopyxis. The sequence goes on from NZ_LNRZ01000003.1 coordinate 584,765, forward strand.
ACCCACAAGACCTATATCGACGGCGCGACGCCGAGCCGGCTGACCTATGAAAACGACATGCCGATGCTGCACAGCTTCGGCGGCGCAAACCTGGACTTCGCGGTCATGGGCGAATTTTTCCGGCGATCGGGGATGATCTTCATCCGGCGGAGCTTCCAGGACCAGCCGGTCTACAAGCTGGTGCTGCGCCATTACATCGCCTGGCTGCTCGCCAAGCGCTTCCCCTTGAGCTGGGCGTTCGAGGGGACGCGCTCGCGGCTCGGCAAGCTGATGCCGCCCAAATATGGCCTGATGAAATATGTCCTCGACGCGGCGCACGCGACGGGAACGCGCGACGTCCATTTCGTGCCCTTCGTGACCAGCTTCGACCTGATCCGCGACGTCGAGGAATATGCCGCCGAACAGACCGGGCGCAACAAGAAGCCCGAGAGCCTGTCGTGGTTCCTCGGCTATATGAAGAGCCTGAAAGAGCCCTCGGGCCGCATCCGCCTCGATATCGGCAATCCGGTGATCATCGATGAAGCCCCCGGTCCCGACGACAAGCGCGCGCTCGAGAAGATCGCCTTCGCGGTGGCGGTCGAGGCCAATCGGGTGACGCCGCTCACCGTCACCTCGGTGATGTGCCTGATCCTCCTCGGCCTCGCGCCGCGCGGCGCGACCGCGGCCGAACTGCTCGCGGCGATCGCGGCGGTCACCGACTGGGCGCGCGAGCGCGGCATCCGCCTCAGCAGCGAGCTCGAAAGCCGCGACGACAGCGCGCTGTCCGCCACCGTCGACACGCTCGTCGAAAGCGGGCTGCTGACGCGCTACGAGGCGGGCAGCGAGAATGTCTATTCGATCGACCCCGCCAAGCATCCGATGGCGAGCTATTACCGCAACATCATCGCGCATCATTTCCTCGACCGCGCGATGATCGAGCTGGCGCTGTTCCAGCTTCGCGAAAGCGGCGAGGGCGATAGGACGACCGCCTTCTGGACCAAGATCGATCGCCTGCGCGACCTGTTCAAGTTCGAATTCTTCTATCCGCCCCGCGACGAGCATCGCGCCGCGCTCGAGGCCGAGCTCGCGCGCATCGACCCCGTCTGGGACCGCCGCCTCGCGAGCGGCGACCGCGGCGTCGCGCAGCTCATCCACCGCTGCCAGCCGGTCGTCGGCCACGCGATCCTGTTGCCCTTTGCCGAAGCCTATTCGGTCGTTGCCGAACTGCTGACGCGCGCGAAGCCCGGCGACGCGGTCGATGCGAAGGCGCTGCTCGACACTGCGCTGGTCGAGGGGCGGCAGGCCTATCTCCTCCGCCGCATCAGCAGCGAGGCCGCGATCGGCAAATTGCTGTTCGAAAACGGCTTGTCGCTGATGCGGCACATGGGGCTCGCCGAAACCGCGACCCCCGACAGCCTCGCCGCACGGCGCGCGCTGCTCGCGGAACTTCGCGGGCTCGCTAACGTCATGGAATCGATGCGCCTGTCGACGACGGCGCTGGCCGATCGGTTGCCGGGAGCCTCGGATGCCTAAGCGGTTCAGCGATTTCTGGATCCTCCCCGGTACGGGGAGGGGGACCATGCGAAGCATGGTGGAGGGGTACGGGCAGTCTGGCGCGGCTTATGACCTCCTGTACCCCTCCACCACCCTTCGGGTGGTCCCCCTCCCCCGGTGGGGGAGGATCACCGAGAGAGGAAAACGACATGCTTAAACAGCTCAGCGCGCAGGACGCCCAGTTCCTCTACACGCAGACCGCGAACAATCTGACGCACATCATGGGGGTCTATATCTACGACCCCTCGACCGCGCCGGGCGGCTTCGTGCGCTTCAAGGACATCATCCGCCACGTCGAAAGCCGCGTGCACACCTCGCCCTTGTTCAAGCGCCGGCTGCACCGGCTGCCCTTCGACCTCGACCACCCCTATTGGGTCGAGGACGAGCATTTCGACATCGAGGCGCATATGAGCCACGCGCGCCTGCCCGAGCCGGGCGACTGGCGGCAGTTCTGCATCGCGGTCGCGCGCTATTTCTCGAAGCCGATGGACATGAACCGGCCGCTCTGGGACATCTATATCATCGAGGGGCTCGACCGCATTCCGGGGATTCCCAAGGGCAGCTTCGCGATGCTCCACCGCGTCCATCATGCCGCGGTCGACGGCGCGTCGGGCGCGCATGCCTTCATCGCGATGAGCGACATCGACGCCAGGGGGACGCCCGCGATTCCCGAACCGCCGCCGCTCGAAGAACTTGGCCGCCCGCCGTCGAGCGCCGAGACGGTGACGCGCGCCTGGTCGGCGTCGATGCAGTCGCCGGTCAAGTTCATGAACGCGCTGCTCAAGGTCTCGCCCGCGATCGTCGCCTCGGCGCGCAAGTCGATGGCCGAGGGCGGGATGACCGCGGGGGTCCCCGAAACGCGCTTCAACGTCCCGGTCGGCCCGCACAAGATGTTCGACGCGACCACCGTCGCGCTCGCCGACGTCGCCGAAATCCGCAAGAAGGTGCCGGGCGCGACGGTCAATGACGTCGTGCTGACGACTGTCGGCGGCGCGCTGCGCAAATATCTGGCGAAGCACAAGGAGCTGCCGAAGGAGAGCCTGGTCGCGGTCGCACCGATCAATCTTCGCGGCAAGGAAAAGGGCGCGGGGAAAGCGAGCACGCCGGGCAATCAGGTGTCGGCGATGAGCGTGCCGGTGCGCACCGACATCGCCGATCCGCTGGCACGGCTCGCGGCGATCCGCGACTATACGGTCGAGGCGAAGGAAGCGAAGGCAGGCGTCAGCGCACGGATCATGACCGACCTGTCGCAGCATATCCCGGGCGCGACGATGGCCGCGGTCGCGCGCATCCTGACCAGCGAACGCTTTGCGGTGCGCGGCACCAATCTGTTCATCTCGAACGTGCCCGGCGCGCAGGTGCCGCTCTATCTGGCGGGCGCGCAGCTCGTGCAGCAGCACGGCATGGCGCCGCTCGCGAACAATATGGGGCTGTTCGTCGCGACCCCCAGCTACAACGGCCGCATCGCCTTCTCGATCATCAGCGAACGCGCGATCATGCCCGACATTGCGTTTTTCAGGGAGTGTATCGACGAAAGTTTCGCCGATCTGATGGCCGCGACGCCGAAGCCCGAGAAGGCGAAAGCCGCTACGGCAACGCCGAAACCGGCGGCGAAAGCGAAACCGAAAAGGGCGGCCAAGGGAAAAAAGACGACCCCCTTATCGTCGCCCCCGCGCAGGCGGGGGCCGCTGGATGTTTCCGCGGCACCGAAGGGCAAGGCCGACAACGGCCCCCGCCTGCGCGGGGGCGACGATCGTGTCAAAACAGTTGCCAAAGGCAACGCAACCGGCAAGAATCGCAAAAAATAGCCATGTCTCGCAGGAACACTGAATGATTTTAGCCCCGACGCTCAGCGCCGACGCCGAGCTTGTCCGCGCGTCCGACTATGCCGCCTGGTCGAAAGCGGCGCGTGCCGCTGACGTCAAATCGGGGATGCAGGCGTGGCGCGACGCCGACGAAAGCCGGCATTTCGACCACAAGGCGATCCGGGCGCGGCTCGAAAAGCTCCGCAAGCTGTCGGCGGCGGGCGACGTCAAGGGCCTGCTGTTCGTGCTCAACGAGGGCATTCACGGCAATATCGACGGCATGGGGCACGAGCGCCTGTATCAAAAGGCGCGTTTCGGCACGAAAAAGCTGATCGAGGCCTATGTCGCCGAAGTCGTCGCGGCGCTGGGCAAGATCGCCGCATCGCGCAGCATTGGCAAGGAAGAGAAGCGCGACTTTTTCCGCCGCGCGCAGCATTGCTATGGCCGCTCGGCGCTGTTGCTCTCGGGCTCGGGCAGCTTCCTCTTCTTCCATGTCGGGGTCGTCAAAGCGCTGTGGGACGAGGGTGTGCTGCCGAACATCCTCGCCGGGTCGAGCGGCGGGTCGATCGTCGCGGCGATCGTCTGCACGCGCAAGGATGCCGATATCGGCCCCTTTCTCGACAGCAAGCGCCTCGCCAACCCGGCGCGCGATCCCGAGATGAAGCGCCTCGCCCCCGGCGAAGTGCGCGACCGGCTGGCCGAGTTGATCCCCGACCTGACCTTTCAGGAGGCTTATGAGATCAGCGGCCGCCATCTCAACGTCTCGGTTGCCCCCGCGGAAAAATATCAGAACGGCCGCCTCCTGAACGCGATCACCGCGCCGAACGTGCTGATCCGCGAGGCGGTGCTGGCGTCGTGCGCGGTCCCCGGCGTCTTTCCGCCCGTCATGCTGATGGCGCGCGACGAGGACGGCAACCGCGTTCCCTATCAGCCCGACCGGCGCTGGGTCGACGGATCGGTGACGCACGACATTCCGACCAAGCGGCTCGAACGCCTGTACGGGGTAAACCACCATATCGTGAGCCAGGCGAACCCGCTCGCGCTGCCCTTCGCGACCGATACGCGCAAGCAGATGGCGCCGATCGAGGCCATTCAACATGCGTCGATCGCGACCTTCAAGGCGTGGCTCAACGCCAATATGATCATTTTCCAGAAGCCGCTCGAATGGGTGCCGCCCTTGAACAGCCTCGCGAACATGGCGCGTTCGGTGATCAACCAGGAATATACCGGCGACATCAATATCATCCGCCCGCCGAAATTCTGGTCGCCGACCAAGATCCTGAGCGACCTCGCGCAGGAAGACATCGACGAACTGATCGACACCGGCCAGCGCACCGCCTGGCCGAAGGTCGAGATGGTGCGGACGCAAACCGCGATCAGCCGCGCGCTCGACGCGATCCTGGCAAAGATCGACAAGGGCGGCGACGACGGCCCCGGCCACCGCAGCTCGGCGCTGAAGAAGGCGGTCCGCTGACATGCCGGCGCTGACGCTGCCGGCCGGGTCGGCCGGCGCCGGCACCAGGCTGCACGTCACCCATTGGCTCCCCGATGGCCTGCCCAAGGCGGTGGTACTGCTCGCGCATGGTTATGCCGAGCACGCCGGCCGCTACCAGCATGTCGCCAGGCGGCTGACCGATTCGGGCTATGCGGTTTACGCCATCGACCATTGGGGGCACGGCCAATCCGATGGCGAGGGGGGCTATGTGCCGCGCTTCTCGGCCTTCACCGACGGCATGGCCGAGTTGCTGACGCTGGTCGAGGTCAATCACGGCGACGTGCCGCGCCTGCTCCTCGGCCACAGCATGGGCGGGCTGATCGCGACGCTGTTCCTGATCGAGCGCCAGTCGGCCTTCGTCGCCGCCGCGCTCTCGGGCCCCGCGATCGTGCCCGGCGCGCCGCCGTCGCGCTTCACCGTCTGGATCAGCCGCTTCCTCTCGCGCTTCTTTCCGCGCCTCGGCGTGCTGTCGCTCGACGCCAACGGCGTCAGCCGCGATCCCGCGGTGGTCGCCGCCTATCTCGCCGACCCGCTCGTCCATACCGGCAAGATCGGCGCGCGGCTCGGCAAGGAATTCATGGACGCGATGGCCGCGGCGCAAGCCGGTGCGTCCAAAATTACGCTGCCCATTCTGTTCCAGCACGGCGAGGAGGACAGCCTCGCGTCGGTCGCGGGCTCGCAATATCTGTTCGATCATGTGTCGTCGGCCGACAGGACGCTGAAGATCTATCCCGGCCTGTTCCACGAAATCTACAACGAACCGGAACAGGATGCGGTGCTCGATGATTTGATCGGCTGGTTCGACGCGCATGTGCGATAGCTACCAGCATCCGTTCGTGCTGAGCTTGTCGAAGCACCGTCCTTCTTCTTGCTGCGCCCAAAGAAAGAACGGCCCCCTTCGACGCCGCCTGCGGCGTCGCTCGGGACAGGCTTCGACAAGCTCAGGGCGAACGGAAGTGAGAGGCTGGCGTTAAAACGATATGAAAATCCTCCTCATCCTTATCTTCGCACCGCTGATCAGCCTTGCGCTGTTCTATTTCCTCTTCCCCGGCCGCCTCGTCGCGATCGCGCGCTGGCTGCTCCGCAAGCGCGGCGGCACGGTGCAGAAGAGCGTGACCGTCGAGGGCCGCGCCTGGCCCTATCTCGAGGGCGGCGATCCGGCGAAGCCGACCTTGCTGCTCGTCCACGGCTTTGCCGGCGACAAGGATAATTGGTCGATGATCGCGCCCTATCTGACGCGCGACTATCATGTCATCGCGCCCGACCTGCCCGGCTTTGGCGAGAATGAGCGCAACCCCGACCTTGCCTATGACATCGCGGCGCAGACCGCGCGGCTGAAAGCCTTCGCCGACGCGCTCGGCCTTTCGCGCCCGCATGTCGCGGGCAACAGCATGGGCGGCTGGATCGCGCTGCGCTACGCGCTCGACTATCCCGATGGCCTCGCCAGCCTGACGTTGCTCAACAATGCGGGCGTGCTCGGCGAGCATGAAAGCGACCTCCAGAAACAGGCCGCGAACGAGGATTACAACCCGCTCGTCCTCGCCAATCTGGAGGACGCCGACCGGCTGGTGGCGATGGTCGTCCACAAGCCGCCGTACATCCCCGCGCGGCTCAAGCCGGTGCTCTATGCCGACGGGCTCAAATATCGCGACCAGCTCGACCATATTTTCTGGATCATCGCCAACGAGGGCCGCGACCATCCGCTGAACGACCGGCTGGGCGAGGTGCGGGCGCCGACGCTGATCATCTGGGGCCGCCACGACCGGCTGCTCGACGTCAGCTGCGTGCCGGTGCTCGAAGCGGGCATCCCGGGCAGCCGCAGCCATATCTTCGAGCATGTCGGCCACGTCCCGATGGTCGAGGATCCGAAGGCGACCGCGGCGGTGATGAAGGGCTTTCTTGCCAAGCTTTGAATTGCGCGCCAGTCTCGCCTGAGAACAGGGAGAGGCGCATGCGGTTGAAGGTCGGCCTGCTCGGCGGGGGCAGCTGGGGAACGACGGTCGCGTCGGTGGTGTCGCGCAACGCGCCGATCACGCTGTGGGCGCGCGATGCCGAGACCGTCGACGGCATCAACAGCCATCACGAGAACCGCAAATATCTGCCCGGCATCAGGCTGCCCGCGGCGCTGCGCGCGACGAGCGACATGGCCGAAGTCGTCGCGGGCGCCGACGTGCTGGTGATGGGCGTGCCCTCGCACAGCTTCCGCGGCGTGCTCGAAGAGGCGAAGCGGCACCTTCGCCCGTGGGTGCCCGTCATCAGCCTGACCAAGGGCCTCGAACTCGCGTCGGGCAAGCGGATGACCGAGCTGATCGAGGAAATCCTGCCCGGCCATCCCGTCGGCGTCCTGACCGGGCCCAATCTGGCGCGCGAGATCATGACGGGGCAGGCGGCGGCGAGCGTGCTGTCGATGGCGGACGAGATCGTCGTCCGCGCGCTCCAGCCGGTGTTCCACTCGGGGCTGTTTCGCGTCTACACCAACACCGACCTCCTCGGCTGCGAGCTTGGCGGGGTGCTCAAGAATATCATCGCGATCGCGGTCGGCATGGGCGACGGGCTGGGGGCGGGCGACAATACGCGCGCCGGGCTGATGACGCGCGGGCTGGCGGAGATCACGCGGCTCGGCGTCGCGATGGGGGGACGGCCGGAGACGTTCGCGGGGCTGACCGGCATGGGCGATCTGATCGCGACCTGCACCAGCCCCTTGAGCCGCAACCGCCATGTCGGGGTCGAACTGGGCAAGGGGCGGCATATCGACGAGATCATCGCGGGCATGAACATGGTCGCCGAGGGGGTGAAGAGCGCGCCGACGGTGATGGCGCTCGCCGACAGATATGATCTCGCGATGCCGATCGCGCGCGACGTGTACGACGTGACGCAGGGCAAACGCGACGCGCAGGAGGTGTTCCGCGGCCTCCTGCGATCGAGCGTCGGCGACGAGGCGCATCCGGGTTAGCGGATTCACCGCCAGCCGTGCGGAATCGCGGTCGAGCCGGGAAGAAAACGCCGCCCTGCTTCGTTCTTTCTCCTGACCAACGGGTCCACCAGGAGAAAGACGATGAAAAAATGGACGATTTTGGCCGTCGCCATGGCTCTTCCCGCCAGCGCCGCGATCGCGGCGGTTCCCTATGGCGCGATGCCCGCAGGCTTCGAGCGCCCCGAAATCCGCGCGGTGCCGATCGCGGGCGTCTACAACCAATATTGGTACAACTATAAAGCCGACATTCTGGAGGCCGAGAAGGAGCTGATCAGCGACCTTCGCCACGCCACCGACCGCGAGGACCGCTGGGACGCGTGGGACGAATGGACCACCGAAGTCGTCGATGCCGACAAGGATTATGTGAAGGAAATGCGCAAGAAGGGCTATCGCACCGGCCGCGTGACGGTCGGCGGCTGACCCAGCCTTGCCCGGGCGGTAGGGGGCTTGTTCAAAATCCTCCCTGCGGCGAAGCCGTGGGGAGGGGAACCGCCGAAGGCGGTGGAGGGGCCGCAACGTCGCGCCATGGCCCCTCCGTCAGCGCTTCGCGCTGCCACCTCCCCATGCCTGCGGCACAGGGAGGATTGATCAGACACCACCCTCCGCCAACAACGCCTTCGCCTCCGCGCCCTGCCAGTCGATCGCGCCGACCACGCGCCACAGCTCGCGCCCGTCGGCGTCGTAGAAGATGCTCGTCGGCAGCGCGCTGTTCGCGGCGTCGAGCAGGGCATTGTCGGGGTCGATATAGGGCTGCAGCGCTTTCAGACCCGCCTTCTGGAACCAGGGATCGACGATTTCGGCGCCCTGCAAATCCTGCGCGACCGCGACCACGCTCATCCGCTTGCCTTCCTTCGCCGCCAGCGCATCGAGCGTCGGCATTTCGGCGACGCACGGCGCGCACCAGGTCGCCCACAGGTTGACGAGCAGCGGCTTGCCGCGGAACGCCGCGAGCGTCACCGGCGCATCGTCGGGACCGCGAAACGCGGCCGTGGGCGCGGCCTTGCCGGCATTGGCGCGATCGACGATGTGCTCGAACGTCTCGACGCCGCGGCCAGCCTTCGCTTCACCGGGCGAAATATTTGCTTGCGGTGCTCCCGCTTGCTCCCCGGCGGCCTTTTGCCTATCGCAGCCCGCGACCGATCCGGCCAGCATGAGGGCGAGGATCGCGGAATACAGGTTTGGATTGCGGCGAATGGCGGATACTCCGGAAAAGAGCAGCATGTGGGGCGGCCGCTTCGGTGGCGGACCCGCGGCGATCATGCAAGAGATTAACGCCTCGATCCCCGTCGACAAGCGCCTGTGGGAAGAGGATATCGCCGCCAGCCGCGCGCACGCCGCGATGCTGGGAGCGACCGGGATTATCGCGGCGGAAGACGCCGTCGTCATCGACCGCGGCCTCGCGCTGATCGCCGACGAATTCGCCGAGCAGGGCGTGCCGGTCGATCTCAGCCTCGAAGACATCCACATGACCGTCGAATCGCGGCTGAAGGAATTGGTCGGCGAGGCGGCCGGACGCCTGCACACCGCGCGCTCGCGCAACGATCAGGTCGCGACCGACTTCCGCCTCTGGGTCCGCACCGCCTGCACCCGCATCGACGCGGGACTGACCGCGCTCCAGTCGGCGCTGCTCGCGCGCGCCGAAGACCATGCGGACAGCATCATGCCGGGCTTCACCCACCTGCAGGTGGCGCAGCCGGTGACGCTCGGCCATCACCTGCTCGCCTATGTCGAGATGTTCGGCCGCGACCGCGGGCGCTTCGCCGATGCGCGCCGCCGCCTCAACGAATCGCCCCTCGGCGCCGCGGCGCTCGCCGGGACCAGCTTTCCGCTCGACCGCGCCGCCACCGCATCGGCGCTCGGCTTCGACCGCCCGATGGCGAACAGCATCGATGCCGTATCCGACCGCGACTTCGCGCTGGAATTCTGTGCCTCGGCTTCGATCGCCGCGATCCACCTGTCGCGCCTCGCCGAGGAAGTCGTGATCTGGGCGAGCCAGCCCTTCGGCTTCGTGCAATTGCCCGACGCCTGGTCGACCGGCAGCTCGATCATGCCGCAAAAGCGCAACCCCGATGCCGCCGAGCTGGTGCGTGGCCGCGCGGGCCTGCTGCTCGGCGCCTTCCAGCGCCTCAGCGTCATCGTGAAGGGGCTGCCGCTGACCTATTCGAAGGATCTGCAGGACGACAAGGAGACGGTGTTCGGCGCCTTCGACGCGCTCGCGCTGTCGCTCGCCGCGATGACCGGGATGGTCGAAACGCTGACGTTCCGCACCGACCGCATGCGCGCGCTCGCCGCCTCGGGCTTTTCGACCGCGACCGACCTTGCCGACTGGCTGGTGCGCGAGGCCGGGGTGCCGTTCCGCGAGGCGCATCATATCGTCGGCTCGTGCGTGAAGCGCGCCGAGGAGCTTGGCGTCGAACTGTCGGCGCTGGACCCGGGCGAGGCTTCGGCGATCCATCCGGCGGTGACCCCGGGGGCGCTCGCCGCGCTCACCGTCGAGGCGTCGGTCGCCAGCCGGATGAGCTATGGCGGCACCGCGCCCGAACGGGTAAGGCAGGCCATCGCCGCGGCCCGTGCCGCGCTGGAAGGACAAGAGTGATGGCGAACAGCCGCCCGATCATAGCCATAGTCGTCGCAACGTCGCTGCTCGGCGCATGCGGCAGCAAGGAAGATTTGAAGCCCGCGGCAGGCCAGCCTGCGGCGGCGATACCCGTGGGCGCGAAGCGCGCCCCGACGACGGAGGAGCTTACGACGCCCGACGCGCAGGCCAAGCCGGCGCGCAGCGACGAACTTCTCAAACGCTCCGAACAACGCCAACCCAATGATTTCGACTTGCCGCCTCCGGGCTGATGCAAACCGAACATACCTAGCCCGTTCGTGTCGAGCCCTGAGCGCCTGCAAGGCGGTCGAAGGGCTCGATGCGACCGGGGCAAGATGATCAGGACTTCCTTCGATGAACCATTTTGAAATTCGTGACGGCGTGATGCACGCCGAAGACATTCCGCTGCCGCGCATCGCCGAGGAAATCGGCACCCCCGTCTATGTCTATTCGCGCGCGACGCTCGAACGCCACGCCCAGGCCTTCGCCGACGGGCTGAAGGATGTGCCGAAGAAGCATCTTGCCTTTGCGATCAAGTGCAACCCGAACCTTGGCGTGCTGCGTGTCCTCGCGCGGCAGGGCTATGGCGCCGACGTCGTGTCGGGCGGCGAGCTCGAACGCGCGCTCGCGGCGGGCATGGCGGCCGAGGACATCGTGTTTTCGGGCGTGGGCAAGACGCGCGCCGAGCTGGCGCTGGGCCTCGACCGCGGCATCGGCCAGTTCAACATCGAGCATGAACCCGAAGGCGTCGCGCTGTCGGAGATCGCGCTCGCCAAGGACATGACGGCGCCCGCGGTGCTGCGCGTCAATCCCGACGTCGACGCGGGCACCCACGCCAAGATTTCGACCGGCAAGGCCGAGAACAAGTTCGGCGTCGGCATCGACGTCGCGCCCGACATCTTCGCCCGCCTCGCGGCGTTGCCCGGCCTGCAGATGCGCGGCGTCGCGGTGCATATCGGCAGCCAGCTGACCAGCCTCGCCCCGCTCGAGGCGGCGTTCGTCCGCGTCGGCCAGCTCGTCGCCGACCTGCGCGCCGCCGGGCACAGCATCACCCATGTCGATCTGGGCGGCGGTCTCGGCGTGCCGTACAAGGCCGGGGATAATCCCCCGAGCCCCGCCGAATATGGCGCGATGGTCGCGCGCGTGACGAAGGACTGGGACGTCACCCTGATGTTCGAACCCGGCCGCGTGATCGCGGGCAACACCGGCGTGCTGCTGACCGAAGTGCTGTGGGTGAAGCCTGGCGTCACCCATCCCTTCGTGATCGTCGACGCCGCGATGAATGACCTGGCGCGTCCGGCGCTCTACGACGCCTATCACGACTTCGTGTCGGTGACCCCGACGGGCGAGACGATGACCGCCTCGATCGTCGGCCCGGTGTGCGAAACCGGCGATACCTTCGCGCGCGACCGCACGACCGACAAGGTCGAGCCCGGCGACCTCGCCGTGTTCCGCACCGCCGGCGCCTATGGCGCGACGATGGCGTCGACCTACAACAGCCGCAGCCTGGTTCCCGAAGTGCTCGTCGACGGCGACCGCTATGTCGTCGTCGCCGACCGCATCGCCGCGGGCACGATCATGGCCGCCGAGCGGGTGCCGGATTGGATTGACTAGATCCTCCCCGGGACGGGGAGGGGGACCGCCCGAAGGGTGGTGGAGGGGGTTCGCGCCCTCAGGCGAGGTGGCGTGAGACGCCGCCCCCCTCCGTCAGGCCTGCGGCCTGCCACCTCCCCGCAAGCGGGGAGGATTTTGGCCGCATTTCTGCTAGGACTACCCCATGCACCAACTCCCCATCTTCCTGAACCTCAACGGCCGCACGGTCGTGCTGATCGGGGAGGGGGAAGCCGCCGACGCCAAGGCGCGCCTGATCGAGCGCGCCGGCGGCCGCGTCGTCCCGGCGTGGGAACAGGGCGCGACCATCGCCTTCGTCGCGCTCGATGACGGCGCCGAAGCGGCGGCGACCGACCTCCGCGCCCGCGGCCTGCTCGTCAATGTCGTCGACCGCCCCGAGCTGTGCGATTTCACCACCCCCGCGATCGTCGACCGCGCGCCGGTGACGATCGCGATCGGCACCGGCGGCGCCTCGGCCGGGCTTGCGAAAGCGATCCGTCAGCGGATCGAGGCGCTGCTGCCCGCGCGCCTCGGCGCGCTGGCGTCGGCGCTCTATGCCGCGCGCGCCGCGATGAAGGCGCGCTGGCCCGCGGCCGCCGACCGCCGCCGCGCGATCGATGCGGCGCTGGCCTCCGGCGGCGCGCTCGATCCGCTCGACGATGACGCCGCGGACAGGGTGGACGCGTGGCTGGCCGCCGATGGCGCGACCCGGCCGGGCCGCCTCGAGACCATCCGCCTGACCAGCGCCGACCCCGACGACCTCACCCTGCGCGCCGCACGCCTGCTCGGCGAGGCCGACCATATCTTCCACCCCGCGCGCATTCCCGCCGCGATCCTCGACCGCGCCCGCGCCGACGCCGTACGCCACCCGGCGGAGGCGCCGCCCGCCGATCCGCCGCCCGGCCTGTCGCTCTGGCTCGCGCCGCCCGCCGCGTGACCCGAATCCATCCGCTTTACGCCGCGATGGCGCCGACGATCTTCGAGCATATGTCGGCGCTCGCCCGCGCCCACGACGCGATCAACCTGGGGCAGGGATTCCCCGACGGCCCGCCGCATCCCGACATGGTCGCGGCCGCCACGCGCGCGCTCGCCGAAACATCGCACCAATATCCCCCGGCCCCCGGCCTCCCCGAACTGCGTGCGGCGATTGCCGGTTTCTATGCGCGGCGGCAGGGGCTGGCGCTGACCGGCGATCAGATCACCGTCACCTCGGGCGCGACCGAGGCGCTGGCCGCGGCGCTCCTCGCGCTCGTTCATCCCGGCGACGAAGTCATCCTCTTCCAGCCCGCCTATGACAGCTACGCCCCGATGGTGCGCCGCGCCGGCGGCGTCGCGGTGTCGGTGCCGCTCAGCCCGCCCGACTGGCGCTACGACGCCGAAGCGCTGGCCGCCGCGATCACCCCGCGCACGCGGCTGTTGATGCTGAACGACCCGCTCAACCCGGCGGGCACGGTCGCCAGCGAGGCCGACCTCGCGACGATCGCCGACGCGTGCGTTCGTCACGATCTGATCGCGATCTGCGACGAGGTGTGGGAGGATGTCCGCTTCGACGGCGTCCGCCACCGCTCCTTGCTGTCATTCCCCGGCATGGCGGAGCGCGCGATCAAGATCGGATCGGCCGGCAAGATCTTCGGCCTCACCGGCTGGAAGGTCGGCTGGTTCTGCGCCGCGCCCGATCTCGCGCAGGCGCTCGGCCGCGCGCACCAGTTCCTGACCTTCACCACGCCCCCCGCGCTGCAATGGGCGGTCGCCGAGGGGCTTTCCAAGCCCGATGCCTGGTTCGCCGACCAGCGCGCGGAGTGGGCCGCGTCGCGGCGGCATCTCGCCGATGCGCTCGAGCGCGCCGGCTTCGTCGTCCTGCCGAACGCCGCGACCTGGTTTCTCTGCATCGATCTCGCCGCCTCGGGCATCGCGCTTTCCGACCGCGAATTCAGCGAGCGCGCCGTCCGCGAAGCGAGCGTGGCGTCGATCCCGGTGTCGGCGCTGTTCGAGGGGGCGGGGCCGCAGCACATCCTGCGCCTCTGCTTCGCCAAGGACCGCGCCACGCTCGACGAAGCGGTGCAGCGCCTCGCCGCCTTCCGCGCCGCGCTCTGAGGCGCGATTCGCCAGCCCGTCGCCCTGTTTCCCCGCCGCGATCTCCCTGGTTCGGCGCACCGTCGCCGCTCCCGCGTCGCGGCGCAACCGCGCTTCGACGACCGGCGGGGCCGCATTACGTTAAGTTAACTCGGCGCCGCGCGCCCGGCGGCTTAGCCCTGCCCGCGGCGGCGCATCCGCCGCCGCAACCGACAGGAGCGTTTATGGAATTACCCGCCATCGATATCGACGCCGTGCCGCTGCTCGACACTGCGGTCGGGCTCTTCGGGGCGCTCGCCGCAGAGGGCCTCGCGCCCAGCGCCTCGGTGTTCGAGGCCGGCGTCACCGTCATCATGATCATCTACGACTGAAACCCGGCGCGCGCGGACGGCCCTTCGTCCGCGCGCCATTTTGCGAGCCGCCGCTGCGATGACCCCTGCCTCCCGCCACGACCATTTCCCGCGCCGCGATGCGCCCCGCCGCGCGCGGATGCGCGCCGCCGCCGATGCCGCCGAGGCCCGCTGGCACGCCGAAGACCGCGCGGCCGGCGGGCTGAGCGCCGCGCTCGACGCCGCCGCGACCCTGCCGCCGCCGGCTGCTGTGGCCAGCCTCGGTCGCTGGCTGGGCGACATCGGCTGGCTCGAGGCCCGCCTCGCCGATGCGCTGGCGCTGCTCGCCGCCGATCC
>NZ_LNRZ01000004.1 GCF_001468265.1 Sphingopyxis sp. H050
CCCCCCCCCCTCGAAGCGTGCCGGGCCATTTTGCATTCCCAACCCGTAAAGAGGTGACTTATGACGTTTCGTGCGATCCTTCTCGCCCTGATGGCAAGCTTTCTGGTCGCTGGCTGCAATACGGTGAAAGGGGTTGGTCGCGATATCGAGTCGGTCGGTCAGGCGGGCAGCGACGCGATCGACTGATCGGGAAGACGACTTACCCACCAGCCTCTTCGAGAGGCTCGACAGGCGCCTCTTCGGCGCCTGTTTTGCGTCGGCGCTGGGTAAACCAGATCGCGACGATCGACATCTCGTACAGGAAGCAAAGCGGGATCGCGAGCAGCAGCTGGCTCAGGATGTCGGGCGGGGTGAACACGGCAGCGATCGCAAAGGCGCCGACGATCATATAGCGGCGCGCCCCAATGAGTTGCTGACGCGTCACCAGCCCCGCACGCTCGATCAGCATCAACAGGATCGGGAGCAGGAAGGCGATGCCGAACGCCATGATGAATTGCATCACGAAGCTGAGGTAGTTGCCGACCGATGGCAGCGCTTCCTGCGTCACCCCACCCACTTCGCCCTGATAGCCGAGCAGGAATTTGAGCGCGATGGGGATGGTGATGAAATAGGCGAAGCAGGCGCCGATGGTGAACAGCACCGGCGTCGCAAACAGGAACGGCAGCAACGCCCGCTTTTCCTTGCGGTAGAGCCCGGGCGCCACGAATTTCCACAGCTGGTTCGCGATCACCGGAAAGGCGATCATCATCGCCGCGAACAACGCGACCTTGATCTCGACGAAGAAGGCCTCGAACAGCTGGGTATAGATCAGCCTCCCCTGCCCGGCGACGACCAGCGGGTGAACCAGGATGCCGAAGATCGGCCGCGCAAAATAAAGACAGACCCCGAAAGCGAGGCCGATCGCCACCAACGACTTCAACAGCCGCGAGCGCAGCTCGATCAGATGGTCGAGCAGCGGCATCTTGCCGCCGCTGCCATCCTCATCGATGGTGACCGGGCTTTCCGCGGTCATGGCAGCGGTCCGCCGCGCGGCGGCATGTCATGCGTCTCGGGCTGGTTCGCCGCGGGCGCATCACCAGGCGTTTCGGACTGGCCATCGTCGGCCACGGCCGGAGCGGACGGCGGCGTGCCCGCCGCTACATCGTCCAGGCGGGGAAATTCGCGCATGATCGCGTCATTCTGCGCGCGCCACTGCTTTTCGAGCTCTTCGAGTTCGGCCTCGCGCATCATGGTATCCAGGCCCGAGCGGAAATGGCGCGCCATGCCGCGCGCCTTGCCGACCCATTTGCCGACAAAACGCATCGCCTTGGGCAGATCCTTGGGGCCGATGACGACCAGGGCCACCACGATGACGAGCAGCAACTCGGTCGGCGCGACGTCGAACATGAATTAAGGCTTCCCCCGCAGGCAGAAATGCGCGGTCAGCGGCTTTCAGTTTCGGCGGTCGGCGTCGGCGTCACATCAGGGGCGCGCTGGCCTTCGATCTGCTTCGGCGCAGGGGGCGTGTCGTCGTCCGCCATGCCCTTCTTGAAACTCTTGATGCCCTTGGCGACGTCGCCCATCATGTCGGAAAAGCGGCCCTTGCCGAACAGCAAGAGGACTAGGATACCGACCACGAGCCAGTGCCAGATGCTGAAGCTACCCATCTCAAATTCTCCTTGAAGGGCTCATCTAGGCTTCTTCGCCGTCTTTTACTAGATCCAGCTCGCCCATCGCCTCCTCGAAAGCAAGATCGACGGGATCGAGCAAGCCGGCCGCGCGCAAATCCTCGATTCCCGGCAGGTCCTTGCGGCTCGTGAGGCCGAAATGCTGCAGGAAGGCGTCGGTGGTCTTGTAGATCAGCGGCCGCCCCGGAACTTCGCGGCGCCCGGCGGGCGCGATCCACTCGGCTTCCATCAGCACGTCGAGCGTGCCCTTCGAGGTCTGGACCCCGCGGATCGCCTCGATCTCGGCGCGGCTGACCGGTTCGTGATACGCGACGATCGCCAGCACCTCGGCCGCCGCGCGCGACAGCTTGCGCGGATCGTCGCGTTCGCGGCGCAGCAGGTGCGCCAGATCGGCCGGCGTCTGGAAGTGCCAATGGCCGCCGCGCTCGACGAGCTCGATCCCGCTGCCGTCATGTCGTTCGGCGATCCTTGCGATGATCGCGCGCACCTCGCCGGCCGTCATTTCATCGCCGAGCCGACCCGCGACTTGCCGGGCGTCGAGCGGCTCGTCGCTCGCGAACAGCATCGCCTCGATGGCGCGTTCCAGATCGTCGATCATGCCGGTTGTTGTCCCATCTGGGCCGCTTTCAGATACAGGGGTTCGAACGCCCCCTCCTGTTTCAGGTCGACGCGCCCTTGCCGCGCAAGCTCGAGCGCCGCGACGAAACTCGACGCAATCGCCGAGCGGCGCAAGGGCCCGTCATAGTCCGCCGGCAGGAAAGCCGACAGCTCCGCCCAGTCGAGCTGAATGCCGATCAGCCGTTCCAGATGGTGCAACGCGGCGTCGAGCGTAATCACGGGACGCCGCGACACCATATGTACGACCGGCTCGGTACGCAGCTTCACCTGCCCATAGGCCGACAGGAGATCATAGAGGCTGGCATCCCAGCGCCGCAGCTTCACATCGCGCAGTCCCTCGGGCCGCGCGCGCAGGAACACGTCCCGGCCGACGCAATCGCGCGCGAGCAGCCGCGCCGCCGCCTCGCGCATCGCCGCAAGCCGCTGAAGACGCAGTTGCAGACGGAGCGCCAGTTCGTCGGGCGACGGCTCTTCGAGCGGATCCTTCGGAAGCAAGAGCGCCGACTTGAGATAGGCGAGCCACGCCGCCATTACGAGATAATCGGCCGCCACTTCCAGCTTCGCGCGCATCTCGGCGATGAAGCCCAGATATTGCTCGACAAGCTGAAGGATCGAAATCTGCCGCAGATCGACCTTCTGGCTGCGCGCCAGCGTCAACAGCAGGTCGAGCGGGCCTTCCCAGCTGTCCAGGCTGAGTTGCAGCGCGTCCTCGCGCTCCGCTGCCGCCGCCGGAGCCAGTTCGAAATCGAGCGGCAGCTCTTCCATCAGGATCTCAGGCGACCGCAAGCAGCGCATCGCGCTGGTCGACGAGCACCCCGAATTCGCGTGGGTCGTGCTTGCCCGAAATGCGGTCCATCGCGCCTTCCAGCCGCGCGCGCGATACGGTGCTGATCGGATCGAGGGCCTTGGCGATCCCGACCATGTCGTCCATCTTCGCCCAACAGTTGAGCGCGATATCGCAGCCGGCGGCAATCGCATCGGCGGCGCGCGAGGGTACGTCGCCCGACAGCGCTTTCATATCCAGATCGTCGGTCATCAACAGCCCGTGAAAGCCCACCCGCTGACGGATGATGCCGTCGATGATCGTCGGCGACAGCGTCGCCGGCAGATGCTCGTCCCATGCCTCGAACACCACATGGCAGGTCATCGCCATCGCCGCGTCGCGCAGCGCCGCGAAGGGTGCGAGATCGGTCAGCAGGTCGTGGTCCGACGCGGATACGCGCGACAATTTCTCGTGCGAGTCGAACAAGGCGCGGCCGTGGCCCGGGATGTGCTTGACGATCCCGACAACGCCGCCGTCCTGCAGGCCGCTCAGAATCGCGCGGCCGAGTGCCGCGACGCGCATCGGTTCGCTGCCCAGCGCACGGTCGCCGATCACGTCGCTCGCGCCGGGCTGACGCACGTCCAGCAACGGCAGGCAATCGACGGTTATACCGACCTCGGCCAGCATCGCGGCAAGCGCCATCGCGTTGAGCCGCGCCGCCTCGATCGCACTGGCGGGCGCGCGCTCATACAGCTCGTCGAACGCCGCGCCGCTCGGGAAATCGGGCCATTCGGGCGCCTTCATGCGCGCGACGCGTCCGCCCTCCTGATCGATCAGGATCGGCAAGTTTGTTCGCCCGTCGAGGCTCCGCAGATCGTCGGTCAGCCGCCGCAATTGCTCGCGATTCTCGATGTTGCGGCCGAACAGAATATAGCCCGCGGGATCGCTGTCGCGAAAAAAGGCGCGCTCGTCGTCGGTCAGGGTCAGGCCCGAAAGGCCAAAAATTGCAGGTATCATCGTGCGTCAACCTCCATAGGTCGGCGCCCCCTCTTTCCGCAATATGCCATGACGATGGTTATCAACCAATGTCCAGTGCGGCCAGAGGAGCCAAATCAGCGAACGACGACACAATTTTCGCCCGCAACGCGCATTTTTGCGCACAATGACTGGGCTCCGGCGGCCGATCCCGCCGAAGCCCTCAGGCGATAGACGGTCTTTTCGCCCGCCTCGGTCGGCGAAATCGATTTTCCGAGATCGGCAAGATACGGGAAACGCTTCGAAAGATTGGTCCACGCCTTGTTCGCGGCCGCTTCGCTGCTGAACGCGCCCAGCTGTATCGTGCCCGAACCGGGGGCCGCGCCCGGTCCCTTGGCGGCCGCCTCGCCGGTCTTCGCCGAGGAGGCGGCTGGCTTGGCCTTGCTTTTGTCGGCGGCGGCGATCCGCGCCGTTTCGGCTTTGGCGGCCGCATCGGCTTTCGCCTTCGCGGCGGTAGCCTTTGCAGCGGCCTCGCGCTCTTCGGGGGTCACCGCCGGCTCCTCGGGCAGGCGGCTCGCATCGACCCTGCCCGATGGTTCGGCGCCTTCGGTCGCAGCGAAGCTCGCGTCGCCCTCGCCCTCGAAGGTCTTGGCGCCGTCGGTCTTGGGGGCGACCTTGTAATCGCCCTTTTCGGCGACAATCAGCTCGCCCTTGCCGCGCGCACCGCCATTTTGCATCCACCACAGGCCGCCCAGAACCGCGCCGATCAGCAGCAAGCCGCCGAACACCATGATCAGCAGCCGCGCCGGCGAAACCTCGCCATCGTCCTCAAATTCATCCGCCGCCTCGAGCCAGGGCAGGCGTTCCTCGCCTTCCAGACCCAGGCCCGCCTCTTTGTCCTCCGCCATCAATTCAGCTCCTCGAGCGCCTCTACCCCCATCAGGTGGAGCCCGTTGCGGATAACCTGCCCGATTCCGTCCGCCAAATAAAGGCGGGTTGCGGTCAGTTCGGGGTCATTTGCCAAAATGACACGAGCCTCGGGACGATCATTACCCATGTTCCACCAGGCGTGGAACGCGGCGGCGACTTCGCCGAGGAAAAAGGCGATCCGGTGCGGCTCGCGCGCCGACGCCGCCGATTCGACGATCCGCGGGAACTGCGCGAGCAATTTGACGATCGCGAGTTCGTAATCGGCGAGCCGCGCCGGGATCGGGGCCGCCTCGGCAACGCCCGCCTCGGCGAGCTTGCGCTTCAGCGACGCGATCCGCGCATGGGCATATTGGACGTAAAACACCGGATTGTCGCGCGAGGCCTCGACCACCTTGGCAAAGTCGAAATCCATCTGCGCATCGGCTTTGCGCGTCAGCATGGTGAAACGCACCGCATCCTTGCCCACCTCGTCGACGATGTCGGCAAGCGTGACGAAATTGCCCGCGCGCTTCGACATCTTGAACGGCTCGCCATTTTTGAGCAGCCGCACCATCTGCACCAGTTTGACGTCGAATTTCTTCGTGCCGCCGGTCAGTGCGGCGACCGCGGCCTTGATCCGCTTCACCGTGCCGGCATGGTCCGCGCCCCAGATATCGATCAGCTCGTCGGCGTCCTGGCTCTTCTGGAAATGATATGCGAGATCCGCGCCGAAATAGGTCCAGCTGCCGTCCGACTTCTTGATCGGGCGGTCCTGATCGTCGCCGAACTGCGTCGAGCGGAACAGCGGCAGCTCGACCGGCTCCCAATCCTCCGGCGTCTCGCCCTTCGGCGCTTCGAGCACGCCGTCATAGACAAGCCCATGATCGCGCAGCCATTTTTCGGCATCGGCCGGCTTCCCCTCGGCCTGCAGCTGGGCTTCGGACGAGAAGAGGTCGTGGTGGATGCCAAGCTTGGCGAGATCGCCCCGGATCATGTCCATCATCGCGCTGACCGCCTCGGCACGGAACAGGCCGAGCCAAGCCTCTTCGGGCGCGCCAACATAGCGATCGCCATATTCGGCCGCGAGCTTCGCCGCGACGGGCTTCAGATAGTCGCCGGGATACAGCCCCTCCGGGATCGCGCCGATATCTTCGCCCAGCGCCTCGCGGTAACGCATGTGCACCGAGCGCGCGAGCACGTCGACCTGCGCGCCGGCATCGTTGACATAATATTCGCGGGTGACGGCATGTCCTGCATATTCGAGCAGCGCGGCGAGCGCGTCGCCGACAACCGCGCCCCGGCAATGCCCGACGTGCATGGGACCGGTCGGGTTGGCGGATACATATTCGACGTTTACGCGCCGACCTTCACCCATATTCGAGCGACCGTAATCGGCCGCCTCGGCATGGATCAAGGCCAGCTCGTCCCGCCAGCTGTCATCGGCGAGGCGCATGTTGATGAAGCCCGGCCCGGCGACGCTCGCTTCGGTCACTTCGCCCAAGGCGCCGAGCTCGGCGACAAGTGCCTCGGCCAGCGCTCGCGGATTGGTGGCGGCGGGCTTCGCGAGCACCATTGCGGCGTTGGTCGCGACGTCGCCGTGCGCGGGATCACGCGGCGGTTCGACGCTGATCGCACTGCGGTCGAGCCCCGCGGGCAACGCGTCACGCGCGACGAGCGCATCGAGCGCGGCGTTGATATGGTCGGTAAAACGGCTGAACAGGGTCACGGCGGATCCTAGCTTGGGTCAAATAGCGTTGCCGCGGGCCTAGCCCAGCTTCGACAACGCGAAAAGCCCTGCGCCGCCGGAAAGGCCACGCAGGGACGGCTCGAAGCGAACGGCGCGAACGGCGCCGCCGCACGCCTTATCGTCGGACGTTATATTCGAGCTGTTCCTGCGTCAGCTGAAAGCCGACGAGCAGTTCAAAGCTCGCCCGCTGCACCGCGGCGCGGACTTCGGGGATGCTAAGCGGGTCGATCGCGGCGTCTTCCTCGCCCGCCTTGCGCTTGCGGGTTATGCGTTCCTGGATGTCGGCGGGCAGCGTCGCGGCGGCGCGATCGACATAGGCCGACGCCTGACCATGGCCGGTGCCGCGCACCTGGCCCTCGGGGAACGTGACCGAAACCTGCCCGATCCGCTTCGCAACGACCGCGGTGCCGCCCTGCACCACCGTCGAAAAATAGGGCAAGGTCAGCGTCCGCGCCGGGCCGGCGTCACGGCGCGTCGCCATCACGTCGAAATCGACGAGCTGATAGACCTTCTCGCCGGTATCGTTGCAGGTCGGCTTCACATTGGTCACCGTCGCGACGACGTCGATCGCGCTCGCGTCGCGGCTCGTTGCGGGATCGAACAGCGTGATGTCGCCGGTGTGCATCGGCACGGCGACCGCCGGGCAGGCGCTGCGCGTCGCGGTAATGCCGACGCCGCCCGACACTTCGATGTCATTGTCCTTCGCGCAGCCGGCGGCGGTCGCCATGGCCGCGGTTCCGCACAGCACGGCGATGAGCTTGCGGGGCGAGGACGAGGTGAACATCATAAAGGTCAGGCTTTCCAAAACTTCTGCAGGGCGCGGCGAAAACGTCTGTTCGACGCTCCATGCGCGCCGCTTCTTATCGGTGCGATGAACGAGGCGCAACAGGACGAAGCGCCTTTACCCGCTACGCCTTGCTGCGCTAGAGCGCGCGCATCATGACCACGCCCGATCCGATCACACGCCCAGAGGGCGGCGAAACGCGAGAACTGAAGGTTTTGGTGGCCGCGCCGCGCGGCTTTTGTGCCGGGGTCGACCGCGCGATCCGTATCGTCGAGCTCGCGATCGAGCGTTTCGGCGCGCCGGTCTATGTCCGCCACGAGATCGTCCACAACCGCTACGTCGTTGAATCGCTGAAGGCCGGGGGCGCGATTTTCGTCGAATCGCTCGGACAGGTTCCCGACGGCGTTCCGGTCGTTTTCAGCGCCCACGGCGTCCCCAAGGCCGTGCCCGCGAAGGCCGAGGCGCGCGGGCTCGACTATATCGACGCCACCTGTCCGCTGGTGTCGAAGGTCCACCGTCAGGCGGAACGCGCCCATGAAGCAGGGCGCCACATCATTTTCGTCGGCCACGCCGGCCATCCCGAAGTCATCGGCACGCTCGGCCAGCTGCCGGAGGGCGCCATGACGCTCGTCGAATCGGTCGACGACGTTGCCGGGCTGTCGCCGTCCAACCCCGAAATGCTGTCGTTCCTGACGCAGACCACGCTGTCGGTCGACGATACGCGCGACATCGTCACCGCGCTCCAGCACCGTTTTCCTGCGATCAGCGGTCCGCGCGGCGAGGATATCTGCTACGCCACGTCGAACCGCCAGGACGCCGTCAAGGCGATCGCGGGAAAGTGCGACCGGATCATCGTGATCGGCGCGCCGAACAGCTCGAACAGCCTGCGCCTTGTCGAGGTCGCCGAGCGGCTCGGCACACCGGCGCACCTCGTCCAGCGCGGCGTCGACGTCGACCCGGCGTGGCTCGACGGCATCAGCACGCTGGGGATCACCGCGGGCGCCAGTGCGCCCGAGACGCTGGTTCGCGAGGTGATCGATGCTGTCGCGGCGCGCCGCTCGATCGTCGAGGAGGTTGTGATCACCGCCGAGGAAAATATGGTGTTCAAACTGCCGCGCGGCCTCGAAGCCGCCTGATGGCCGTCTACACCCTCGTCGATCCCGACGACCTCGCAGCACTTGTCGCGCGCTATGACATCGGCACGGTCATTTCGTGCAAGGGGATCGCCGAAGGCGTCGAAAACAGCAATTTCCTGCTCGAAACGACCGGCGGGCGCTTCATCCTGACGCTGTATGAAAAGCGCGTGCGCGAGAGCGACCTGCCGTTCTTCGTCGACCTGCTCGGCCATCTTGCGGCTAAAAACTGCCGGGTGCCGGCGATGATCTGCGACCGCGATGGTAACGCTATTCAGCGGATTGCCGATCGTGCCGCGTGCATCATCCAATTCCTGCCTGGCATCTCGCTGACGAAACCGACGACGGGCCAATGCGAGGCGGCCGGCGCAGCGCTCGGCGCGATGCACCGCGCCGTCGCCGACTTTCCCGGCGCGCGTGAGAACAGCATGGGCCATCGCCACTGGCGCGACATTGCCGCGTCGGCCGGCGACCTCGACATCGTGGTTCCGGGACTTCAGGCGATCGCGGATACGGAACTCGCGTGGCTCGATGCCCACTGGCCGACCGATCTTCCGGCCCACGTCATTCACGCCGACCTTTTTCCCGACAATGTGCTGATGCTTGGCGAGACGGTAACCGGGCTGATCGACTTCTATTTCGCTGCCACCGACTATCGCGCCTACGACGTCGCCGTAACCCATGCGTCCTGGGTCTTCTCGGCCGACGGCACGCGGTGCGACAGCGGCCGCGCCAAGGCGCTGATGCGGGGATATGCCGGCCAGATCGCGCTGACCGAGGCCGAGGTCGCCGCCCTTCCCCTGCTCGCTCGCGGCGCCTCGTTGCGGTTTCTGCTGACGCGCGCGCACGACTGGGTTCATACGCCTGCCGACGCACTGGTGACGCGCAAGGACCCGACGCCCTTTCTGAACCGCCTCCGCCGCTATCAGGCGGACGACGCCGTCAGCCTGTTCGCCGCCGCATGAGCGAAGGCAGGACGGTGATCGTCGCCACCGATGGCGCGTGCAAGGGCAATCCCGGTCCGGGCGGCTGGGGCGCGGTCCTGCGCTGGGGCGATGTCGTGAAGACCATTTCCGGGGGCGAGCCCGACACGACGAACAACCGCATGGAATTGCTGGCCGCGATCGAGGCGCTCGCCGCTCTCAAGCGCAGTTGCAACGTCGAGCTGTCGACCGACAGCGTCTATGTCCGCGACGGCATTACGAAATGGGTCTTCGGCTGGCAGAAGAACGGCTGGAAGACCGCGGCGAAGAAGCCCGTCGCCAACGCCGACCTTTGGCAGCGGCTGGTCGCCGAAGCGAAGCGCCACAAGATCGAGTGGCTGTGGGTCAAGGGCCATGCAGGGCATGGCGACAACGAGCTTGCCGACAAGCTCGCCAGCGATGCCGCGTTGGAAGTGGCGCGGGCGCGCTAGGCGCCCGCTCGCATCATTCGGCTTCGCGGGTTTCGGCGCCGGGGCCGTTCTTCTTGATCGACTCGATCGCGTTCACAGCGGAGGCCTTGCTGCTGTAGCCCTCGGTCCAGAAGATCGCTTCGCTATTATATTTGAAATAGGCGACAAATTCGCCGGCCTTGTTCTTCTTGATCTCGAAATAATGGGCCATGCCATCCTCCACGGGTCGGGCCGCGTCGGGGGTGGCGCGGCCAAACCTATGTTAAGCCCACCGTTTCCCGGCGCAAGCAGCTAGATGACGGTCAGGCGAAGCGCGACGCCGCAAAAGGCGCTGGATCGACGCGGCCGATCGCACCTTTTGGAGCCGGGGCGCCGAGTTGCGCCGCCAGCAACGCCGCGATCGCCGGCGAGGTCTGGATACCGGACCCGCCCTGCCCCGCGCACCAATAAAAGCCGTCCGCATGCGGGTCGGCGCCGAATATCGGGATGCGATCGGGCGCAAAGCTGCGCAGCCCGGCCCATTTCCGCTCGACCGCGGCAATCGGCCAGTCGACGACCTGTTGCAGCCGGTCGATCGCCAGCGCCACGTCGAACTCCTCGGGCGCGGCGTCGCACGGCTCGGACGGGGTCTCGTCGTGCGGGCTCAGCCAGATGCGGCCCTCGCCTTCGCCTTTGAAATAGAAATCGCCGCCGATGTGGATCACCAGCGGCAGCGACGCCGGAACCGGAACGCCGAGGCGAAGCTGGATGACGGTACGGCGATAGGGCTGGATGGCGAGCGGCGCGACGCCACAAAGCCCTGCAACCGCGTCAGCCCAGGCCCCCGCCGCGTTGACGATCACATGGGCGTGGAGGCTGTCCGCGCCAATTCCCACGTCCCATCCCCCCGCGGTGCGGCGCGCGCCGGTCAGGCGCGCGCCGGTGGCAAGTCTTGCTCCGGCTTGTTTCGCCGCGCGCAGATAGGCGGCATGCAGCGCGCCGACGTCGATATCGCTGCATGCGCCCTCATAGGCGGCTTCGCTCCATGCGGGCCGGATACCCGGGACGAGGCGAGCGACCTCGGCGCTCGAAACACGCTGTATGTCGACGCCTTTCGCGGCGAAGCCGGCAGTGAAGGCATCGACCGCCGCCGCCTCGTCGCGATGCCCCAGGTTCAGCGCGGCGCGCGGAGACAGGAAGCCGCGTCCGGAAAAGTCGGCCGGCGGATCGCGCAGAAAGTCGAACGACGCCGCCGACAGCGGCTGCACCTGCGCTCCACCATAGGTTTCATGCCAGAACGCCGCCGATCGCCCCGTCGCATGATAGCCCGGCGCCCCCTCGGCCTCGATCATCATCACCGACCGGTGCGGCGCCAGCGCCGCCGCAAGGCTGGCGCCCGCGATGCCCGCGCCGACAATCAGCACGTCGATCGAGGAAGGCGGCGCTTCGGTCATGTCGCGGCGCATATCGGCTGGTTCGCGGAATGCAAGCCGCGCCGCCGCGCAACGTGGTTACTTTTTGGTAAGCCATGATCGGTAGGAGAAACCCGATGGAAAGCGGTTCGATCTCCCTTGGCCTGGCGGCCGTGCTCGGCATCCTGATGATTGCCGCCGCGGTCAGCGATCTGCGCTCGCGATCGATTTCGAACGGTCTCAACGCCGCGATGGCGCTGCTCGTGATCCCTTATTGGATCGCCGGCGGACTGCCGTTGTGGCCCGATATTCTAATCCAGTTCGCCGCTGCCTTTGCCGTCTTCATGGTCTTCGCCGGCCTGTTCGCCATCGGGGCGATGGGGGGCGGCGATGTGAAGATGATCGGCGCGGTCATGCTGTGGATTCCGCTGAAACTGTTCATGCCGATGTTGATGGTCATGGCGATCGGCGGTGGAATCCTGTCGGCAGCGATGCTGGCACATTCGAAAATTCGCCCTTCTGACAAGCCGATAGAAGTTCCTTACGGGGTTGCGATCGCGGCGGCAGGACTTTGGGCGCTTCACCAACAATATCTTAACCACTTTCAGTCTATCGCATTGAGTTGAGGGCAAGCGCCACCGCTT
The DNA here is from genome assembly GCF_001468265.1 of Sphingopyxis sp. H050. GTDB lineage: Bacteria > Pseudomonadota > Alphaproteobacteria > Sphingomonadales > Sphingomonadaceae > Sphingopyxis. Next base: position 12,025 of record NZ_LNRZ01000004.1, read on the forward strand.
CTGGTTGGCGCAGGAGGCGAAAAATCGTCATGGATACGCGAAAGATTATGCTGATCGTCGGCGCGCTGGTGATTGCCATTGGCGCGGCGTTCGGGGTCAACCAGATGATGCGGGGCGCAGCCGCCCCGCAGGCACGCGCCGCAGCGGCGCCGGAAATCAACGGTCCCATGATCCTTGTGGCGACCCGGCAGCTGCCGGTGGGCACGATCATCGGACCGGACAGCTTCCGCTTCCAGCCCTGGCCGCAGGAACTGGTCGAAAAGGCCTACTTCCTGAAAGAAAAGACCGACGTGAACACGCTGGTCGGCACGGTCGTGCGCTATCCGATCACGGCGGGCCAGCCGCTGACGCAGGGGGCCCTTGTCCATCCCGACGACCGCGGCTTCCTCGCCGCGGCGCTTGGCCCGGGCATGCGGGCTGTGACCGTCAAGGTCAGCCAGGAACAGGGCGTCGCCGGTTTCGTCTTCCCGGGCGATCGCGTCGATGTCGTGCTCGCTCAGGAAATTGCGATCGAGGAAGGCGGCAGCTATCCCGACAAGCAGCTTTTCACCGCCGAAACCATCGTCCGCAATGTTCGCGTGCTCGCCACCGACCAGCGCTTCGATGCCGAGGATGAAACCGGCAAGACGCCCGTCCTCACTTTCGGCTCCGTGACGCTCGAGGCCACGCCTGAAATCGCTGAGAAGATCGCGGTCGCCCAGAATATGGGCAAGCTGTCGCTGTCGCTGCGTCCCTTGGCCGAAAGCACGGGCGAGCTGGAATCGGCGATCGCATCGGGCGAAGTCAGCGTGCCGACCAAAGGCGGCACGGTTGCCGAAAAGAAAATGCTGGCGGAAGCCGCTGCCCGGCCGTCGTCGGCCCGGGATTCGGCGACAACCGGCGGCGATGTCTCGCGCTTCTGGATTCCGGTTCGCGGCCGCGTGTCGCAGCGCAGCCAGCAGCCTTCGAACAACGGCGGCGGCGGCGGCGCAGTGACCGTCGGCGCTCCCGCGGCGCCGCGGGGCCCGGTGGTCCGCGTTACGCGCGGCGAAACGGTGACCGAAGTTTCGGTTGGGGGTAAGTAAGATGAACAGCAAAGCCAAACTCAAGGCCGTGGCACTCGCTCGCACCCTGGCCATAGGCCTGGTGGCAGCGACCCTGGTGTCGGCCCCGGCGCAACAGGCCTCGGCCCAGGCGACGCAGAATGCGAACAGCAGCATCGACCTGTCGGTCGGCCGCGGTCGCCTGATCAGCCTCTCGGCGCCGATGACCGACGTCTTCGTCGCCGACGACAAGGTCGCCGACGTTCAGGTCCGCTCGGCCCGCCAGCTCTATGTCTTCGGCAAGAAGCCCGGCGAAACGAGCATCTATGCGACCGACGCCAGCGGCCGGGTTGTCTATTCGACCGTCGCCCGCGTCGGCAACAATATCGAGACGATCGATCAGATGCTCTCGCTCGCGATGCCCGATGCGACCATTTCGTCGAACACGATGAACGGCTTCGTCCTGCTGACCGGCACCGTCCAGTCGCCCGACGACGCAGCCGAGGCCGAACGCCTGGTCCAGGCTTTCGTGGGCGAAGGCACGAAGGTGCTCTCGCGCCTCCGCACCGCGACCCCGCTGCAGGTCAATCTGCAGGTCCGCATCGCCGAAGTGAACCGCACCTTGCTCAAGGAAATCAGCGGCAACGTGCTGACGCAGGACCGCAGCGGCGGCTTCCTGGGCGGCGTCTTCCGTGGCCGCCAGGCCGGGACCATCACGCAGAACCCCGACGGTTCGACGACTTACAACATCACCAATCCCTCGGGCACGAACAGCCTCGCCGCGGCGGGCCGTCTCTTCGGCCTCGACGTGATCGCGTCGCTCGATCTCGGCGAGCGCTCGGGCATGGTCGTCACGCTGGCGCAGCCGAACCTGACCGCGCTCTCCGGTGAAACCGCGGACTTCCTCGCGGGCGGCGAATTCCCGATCCCGATCCCCGGCAACTTTGCCGGCACGACGATCGAATATCGCAAATATGGCGTCAGCCTCGCCTACACGCCGACGGTGCTGTCCAACGGCCGCATCAGCCTGCGCGTTCGTCCCGAAGTGTCGGAACTGTCGACCGAAGGCGCGATCGAGCTCGACGGCTTCCAGATCCCCGCCCTGACGATCCGCCGCGCGGAAACCACCGTCGAGCTGGGTTCGGGTGAAAGCTTCATGATCGCCGGCCTCATGAACAACCGTTCGATCGGCGCGATCGACAAGATCCCCGGCCTCGGCGACGTTCCGCTGCTCGGCATGCTGTTCAAGTCGGACAGCTTCCGTCGCGGCGAGACCGAGCTGGTGATCGTGGTTACGCCCTATCTGGTCAACCCGGTCTCGGCGAACGACATCAAGCTGCCGACCGACGCGTTCAACGACGCCAACGATCTTCAGCGTCTGCTGCTCAACCAGACGACCGATGGCGTAAGCGGCGGCGAGCGTCCGAAGCCGCGGCTCGACACGAGCGTCGGCGATGCCGACCGCCCACGCGGCGGCGGCGCGGATCCGGCGCCCGGCTTCAGCCTCAAAAAGTGACACGCTGGTATTCAGGAGCACATGTGATGAAGAAAATCGCAACTTTTACCGCCCTGGCACTGGCAGCGTCGCTGGCAGGATGCACGGGCGCCTCGCAGGCCAATCGCAGTCTCGACTCGGTTCACCAACCGCTGGTCCGCAACAATGTCTATCAGTTCGACGTTGCCGCGGCCGGCGGTGACCTGGCGCCCAGCGAACAGGGCCGCCTGCAGGGCTGGCTCGACGCGATGGGCGTCCGCTACGGCGACCGCATCGCGATCGAAGATCCTTCGGTTTACGGCTCGAGCGCCGCGCAAGCGACCGTCCGCACGATGATCGAGCGCCGCGGTCTGATGCTGGTCAACGACGTTCCGGTCACCACCGGCACCGTCCCGGACGGCCATATCCGCATCGTGGTGACGCGCGCGACGGCCTTTGTGCCGGGCTGCCCCAACTGGAGCAGCAAGTCGTCGATCAACCTCAACAATGCGACCTCGTCCAACTATGGCTGCGCCGTCAACAGCAACCTCGCTTCGATGGTCGCCGACGCCAATGATCTGATCAAGGGCTCGACCAACCAGACGACCGATCCCAGCGCGGCGACGCGCGCGATCAAGACCTATCGTGAAAAACCGCAGACCGGTGCAGGCGACCTGCGCGGTTCGGCGACCAGCAACCAGGGTGGAGGCAGCCAGTGAACGCTCCTATCAAAGCAGCCGGGCTGCGCGATCCCTTCAACGCCTTCGTCTGCGACGACGATACTTTGGAGCTGATCCGTCTTGCCGCCGCCGACATGGGCTGGCCGATCGAAAAGTGCAACAAGGGCGGCCTCCGCAATGCGGTCCAGTCGCTTTCGGTCTCGGCAAGCCCGAACATCCTGTTCGTCGACATGTCGGAATCGGGCGATCCGATCAACGATATCAACGCGCTGGCCGAAGTATGCGAACCCGGCACCGTCGTGATCGCGGCGGGTCAGGTAAACGACGTCCGGCTCTACCGCGACCTGTTGTCGAGCGGCATTCAGGATTATCTGCTCAAGCCTTTGTCGCTCGATCAGGTCCGTGAATCGCTGACCATGGCGCAAGCGTTGCTATCGGCGCCGAAACATGCCGACATGCACGACGACAAGCCGCATCATATGATGGCTGTCGTGGGCGTGCGCGGCGGCGTCGGCGCCTCCTTGGTGTCGACCTCGCTCGCCTGGGCCATCAGCGAACAGGCCGATCGCCAGACGGCCCTGCTCGATCTCGATGTCCACTTCGGCACCGGCGCGCTGACGCTCGACCTCGAGCCCGGCCGCGGCCTGATCGATGCGATCGACAACCCGAGCCGCATCGACGGCCTGTTCATCGAGCGCGCCATGGTGCGCGCCTCGGACAAGCTCAGCCTGCTGTCGGCCGAGGCGCCGATCCACCAGCCGGTGATGACCGACGGCTCGGCCTTCTTCCAGCTGGAGGAAGAACTGCGCAACGCGTTCGAGATGACGATCGTCGACATTCCGCGTCAGGTCCTGATCCCCTTCCCGCATCTTGTGTCGGAAGCGGGCACGATCCTGCTCGTCAGCGACGTGACGCTCGCCTCGGCGCGCGACACCATCCGCCTGCTGTCGTGGTTCAAGCAGAATGTCCCCGGCGCGCGCGTCATCCTGGTCGCGAACAAGTTCCAGAGCGCGATCGGCGAACTGTCGCGCAAGGAATTCGAATCGTCCATCGAACGCCCGATCGACATCGTCATCCCGTTCGACCCGAAGCTGGTGAGCCAGGCGGCGAAGCTCGGCAAATCCTATGCCGAAATCTGCAAGGGCACCAAGGCCGCGGCCGTGTGGACCAGCCTGATGCGCCTCGTCATCGACGGCGCCGACGAAAGCGCCGACGAAACGCCTGTGGCCGCTGGCAAGGGCAAATCGGGCGGCTCGCTGCTCGGCAAGCTGGGCGGGCTCGGCGCGATGGTGTCGAAAAAGGGCGCAAAGTAAGAAAATCGCGATGGCCGGCTCGTCGGTCATCGCCATTTCCTCGGGTTAAGTGAGGCAAAGGGCGATCATGAACCTGCCAATGATCCTTATCATCGCTGCCGCCGTCGTGGCTATCGGCATGCTCGTGCTGGCATTCGCCGGCCCGTCGGCAGCCAAGGCCAAGGGGCGCCGCCTGGCATCGGTGCGCGATCGTCACGCCAATTCGACCGAGGCTGTCGTTGCCGCGCAGATGCGCAAGACGATCGCGGCGAGCGGGAGCAACGGTAGCCTGTCGAACCTGATGCCGCGCCGCGAGCTGATGGAAAAGCGGCTGAAGCGCACCGGCAAAAACTGGAATCTCAACCAATATCTTTTTACGTCGATGGGCTTGTTCGTCCTCGTGACCGCCGGCCTGTTCCTGATCCGCACCCCGCTGCTCCTCGGCGCGCTCGGCGGCCTGTTCTTCGGGATCGGCCTGCCCTATTTCTGGACCGGACGCCTGATCAAGAAGCGCGTCAACGCGTTCAACGCGCGCTTCCCCGACGCGATCGACCTGCTCGTGCGCGGCCTCAAATCCGGCCTGCCCGTGACCGAAACCTTTCAGGTGGTGAGCCACGAGCTCCCCGGTCCGGTCGGCGAAGAATTCCGGGGCGTCGTGGAACGCATACGCATCGGCAATACGATGGAGGCTGCGCTTCAAGAATCGGCCGAAATGCTGGGCACGCCCGAGTTCCAGTTCTTCTGCATCACGATCCAGATCCAGCGCGAGACGGGCGGCAACCTTGCTGAAACGCTCGCCAACCTCTCCGACGTGCTGCGCAAGCGCGCGCAAATGAAGCTCAAGATCAAGGCGATGTCGTCGGAAGCAAAGGCTTCGGCCTATATCGTCGGCGCGCTGCCTTTCTTCGTGTTCGGCATCGTTTGGATGATGAACCCCGAGTATCTTGCCGGCTTCTTTGTCGAAGAACGGCTGATGATCGCTGGGGTCGGCGGCCTCATCTGGATGAGCATTGGCGGCGGCATCATGGCCAAAATGGTCAATTTCGAGATCTGAGGGCGCAAGACAGATGAACAGCAACCTCCTCCTCTCCGCCTTCAACGGCGCTGCGTCGGGCCCGAAACTGATGGGCGTCGACGTGATCTGGGTCGCGACGATGCTGGCCGCGGTCGGCGTCGGGGCGGTTCTCTTCGCCATCTACAACGCGCTGACCGTCCGCAATCCGATGACAAAGCGCGTCAAGGCGCTGAACGAGCGCCGCGAGCAGCTCAAGGCCGGCATCACCGCCTCGACCGCCAAGCGTCGCGCCAAGCTGGTCCGCAAGAACCAGCATGCCGACAAGATGCGCACCTTCCTCGGCAAGTTGCAGGTTCTGCAGGAAAGCCAGATCAAGGAAGTGCAGCAAAAGCTGGCGCAGGCGGGCATCCGTTCGAAGGATCTGGCCGTCGCGGTGATCTTTGGCCGTCTCGTCCTGCCGATCATCTTCGGCGGCGTCGCGGCGTTTCTCATCTATTGGGTCGATATGTGGCCCGATCTGTCGACCATGAAGCGCTCGGGTTCGACGATGGCCGCGCTGCTGCTCGGCTACAAGGCGCCCGACCTGTTCGTCGATAACATGCGCCAGAAGCGCACGGACAAGATCCGCAAAGGCCTTCCCGACGCGCTCGACCTGCTGGTGATCTGCGCCGAAGCCGGCCTGACCGTCGATAGCGCCTTCTCGCGCGTGTCCAAGGAACTGGGCCGCGCCTACCCCGAACTCGGGGAAGAATTCGCGCTGACGTCGATCGAACTCGGCTTCCTGACCGAGCGCCGCCAGGCCTTCGAGAATCTGGCCTATCGCGTCAATCTGGAGTCGGTGAAGGGCGTCGTCACCACCATGATCCAGACCGAGAAATACGGGACGCCGCTCGCCAGCGCCCTGCGCGTTCTGTCGGCCGAGTTCCGCAACGAACGCATGATGCGCGCCGAAGAAAAGGCCGCGCGTCTGCCCGCGATCATGACCGTGCCGCTGATCCTGTTCATTCTGCCGGTGCTGTTCATCGTCATTCTGGGCCCCGCAGCCTGCGCGCTCAGCGACGCAATGAGTGGCGGCAGCTTCGGCAAGAGCGGCTGAGCCACCCGCCAGGAAAACGGAAAAAGGGCGGGATTTCTCCTTCCCTTTTTTCTGCCCGCTCAAGCGACGCTTTGTTCGATCGCTCCGAAGATACTGTGATGCCGCTCATCGTCCATCCAGATGCGAACGGTGTCGCCCGCTTTCATAAACGGGGTCTTGGGCTCGCCCTGCAGGATCGTTTCGACCGTCCGGACCTCGGCCAGGCAGCTGTAGCCGAGCCCGCCCTCGCTGATCGGCTTGCCGGGCCCGCCGTCGGAATCGCGATTCGACACCGTCCCCGATCCGATGATCGTGCCGGCGCCCAGATGGCGCGTCTTCGCGGCATGCGCGATCAGCTGGCCGAAATCGAAGGTCATGTCGACGCCGGCATCGGCGCGGCCGAGCGGCTGGCCGTTGAGATCGACCGACAGCGTGCCGTGGAGCTTGCCGTCCTTCCACCGGTCGCCCAGCGCGTCGGGGGTCACGAACACCGGCGACATCGCGCTCGACGGCTTCGACTGGAAAAAGCCGAACCCCTTGGCAAGTTCGGCGGGGATCAGGCCGCGCAGCGACACGTCGTTGGTCAGCCCAACCAGCAGGATCAGCCCGCGGGCTTCCGCGGCGCTCACACCTGCCGGAACGTCGCCGGTCACAACCACGACCTCGGCCTCCATGTCGCAGCCCCATGCGGGATCGCCGAGCGGGATCGGATCGCGCGGCGCGAGGAAGGCGTCGCTGCCGCCCTGATACATCAGCGGATCGTGCCAAAAGCTGTCGGGCATTTCGGCGCCGCGCGCCTGGCGGACGAGTGCGACGTGGTTCACATAGGCACTGCCGTCTGCCCACTGATATGCACGCGGCAACGGCGATGCGGCTTCGCGCTCGTGAAAGCGATCCTTCGGGATCGCATCATGGTTCAAATCTTCGGCCAGCGCAGCAAGCCGCGGCGCAGCATAGGCCCAATTGTCGAGCGCGGCCTGCATCGTCGTCGCGATCGCGCCCGCATCGGCGTACCAGGCAAGATCGTCGGAGACGACCACCAGCCGGCCGTCGCGGCCGGACTTGAGCGAAGCTAGTTTCACGAAATTCCCTTTGGCTGCGATGCCGCGCATCGCAGATCGGGGGAGCGATGATCAGCGCGGCATCTGGATCGATGCGAAACAGGTAAAGCCGCTCTGCCCCGCCTGCAAGCGCCGGATATATTGAAGATAGGCCTGCGACTGGTTGTAGGTCGTGCCGGGGAGCGTCTGGCCACGGAAGGCGCGCTTCACTTCTTCGCCGGTAAACGGCCTTGCGAACCCCGGAAAAGCGCCCTTCGTACCGGGTGCGACGGGCTTACCGTTCGGGTCGATATATTGCCCCGCCGCCGCGGGGCCGGGCACCGGAATCTGGCAATTCATCACCGACACCGCGGTCTGCGCAAAGGCCGGACGGATCGTCAGCGCCGCCGAAACGCCGAGCGCGCCTAGCGCCAGCATCTTGCGCCGCGACGGCACCGCTTCGTCGGCGTCAGGGCTGTTTTCGGTCGGGTTGTCGCTGTTTTCCATCACCGGGCGCATAAACCAATGAAGCGTTTAGGAAAAGCGAAAGACCGCCCGCCCGCCATCGCTTCCCGCTTTGGGACATTCGCGCGCCAGCCGTTAATCGCGGCGAAGCGCCTTGCGCCCGCCGCCGCTTCATGCGAGGCGCGCAGGCGATGTTCGATCGCCTCTCGAGCCTTGTCGCCGCGCTGACCCTGATCGCGGTCGCGGCGATCTTTGCCGCGCTGGCGGGCGGCGATGCGCTTTCGATCATCCTTCTCGCGCTCGCCGGAGGCGTCGGCGCCGCTATCGTCCATAACGCCCTTCCCTCGCTGCCTGCCCAGCCGCATTCGCAGCCTGCGGCGGCCGCGCCCGTCTCCCTTCTTCGCCATCCCGACTTCGCGCTGTGGGTCGATCAGGAAAAGGAACCGCTGATCGGCGTCGCCGGCAATGTCGTGACGATCGTCAACGACCCCGCGGTGCGCCTGCTCGGGCGCCACATCGTCGGCGCCGACATCCGCACCGCGATACGCCATCCCGCGGCGACCGAATGGCTGTCACGGATCAACCAGGACGCCGTCCTCGATACGTTCGATCTCGCCGATTTTCCTCGGCCGGGCCAGCGGTGGACGATGCGGATCGCCGCCTTGTCGGACGGCGAGCGGATCATCTTCCTTTCCGACCGCTCGGCGCTCGATGCCGCCGACCGGATGCGATCCGATTTCGTCGCCAACGCCAGCCACGAGCTGCGCACGCCGCTCGCCGCGATCCTCGGCTATGTCGAGACGCTGCAGGATATGAACGGCGACGCCGACGCGGCGACCCGGCACCGGTTCCTGTCGATCATCGAACGCGAGGCCGGAAGGATGCAGCAGCTCGTCATCGACCTGCTCTCGATCTCGCGCGTCGAGGCCGACCGCTTTCGCCGCCCGACGACGCCGGTCGACCTGGCGGCGATCCTCCGCAGCACCATTTCTCAGCTCAAGGACAGCGAGGCCGCACGCCCGACCGATATCGTCGCGAGGCTTGGCGACGAAAAGCTCCCGATCCTCGGCGACGAAGCACAGCTGGGCCAACTCGCGCACAATATCATCTCGAACGCGATGAAATATGGCCGCGCCGGCACACCGGTGACGGTGGAGCTGTTGCGCACGGGCCAACGCGTCCGCCTGTCGGTCAGCGACGAGGGCGACGGGATCGCCCCCGATCACCTGCCCCGCCTGACCGAGCGCTTCTACCGCGTCGACGAAGCCCGCAGCCGTTCGGTCGGCGGCACCGGGCTCGGCCTTGCGATCGTCAAACACATCAGCGAGCGCCACCAGGGCCAGCTCGACATCGAAAGCGAGCTGGGCAAGGGGACGACGGTCTCGGTGACCTTCCCGCTTGCGAGCGCCTAGTCGATCGTCTCGATCAGCTCCGCCAGCTTCCCGAACATCTCGTCGATCTGCGCCTTCTCGACGATCAGCGGCGGCGACAGCGCAATGATATCGCCGGTCGCGCGGACGAGCAGACCATTGTCGAAGCAGGCGTGGAACAGCTCCATCGCGCGCGCCGTCGGCGCGCCGGCGCGCGGTTCGAGCTCGATCCCGGCGACGAGGCCGATGGTGCGGATGTCGATCACATGCCGCCGCCCCTTCAGGCTGTGCGCGGCATCCTCCCAATAGGCGGCGAGATCGTTCGCCCGGTCGAACAGCCCCTCGCGCGCATAGAGGTCCAGCGTCGCGAGACCCGCGGCGCTCGCCAGCGGATGGCCCGAATAGGTGTAGCCGTGGAACAGCTCGATCCCGCCCGGCACGCTGTCGATCACCGCGTCGTGAAGTTCGCGCTTCACCGCCACCGCGCCCATCGGCACCGCGGCGTTGGTCAGCCCCTTCGCCATCGTGATGATGTCGGGCGTCACGCCCCACGCCTCCGCGGCGGTCGCCGCGCCGACGCGGCCGAAGGCGGTGATCACCTCGTCGAAGATCAGGATGATGCCATGCCTGTCGCAAATCTCGCGCAGCCGCTGGAGATAACCCACCGGCGGCACGAGGACGCCGGTCGAGCCCGCCATCGGCTCGACGATCACCGCAGCGATCGTCTCGGCGCCGTGCAGGTCGACGAGCCGCTGTAGGTCATCGGCGAGCTCGGCGCCGTGCTGCGGAAAGCCGCGCGTGAAGGCATTGCGCTCGATGTCGTGCGTGTGGCGGAGATGGTCGACGCCGGGCAGCCCGCCGCCGAAGGCGCGGCGGTTGTTGACGAGGCCGCCGACGCTGATCCCGCCGAAGCCGGTGCCATGATAGCCGCGCTCGCGCCCGATCAGCCGCGTCCGCGTCCCCTGCCCCTTCGCGCGCTGGATCGCGAGCGCGATCTTGAGCGCGGTATCGACCGATTCCGACCCGCTGTTGGTGAAGAAGATACGGTCGAGCCCCTCGGGCATCAGCGCCGCGACGCGCTGCGCCAGTTCGAAGGGCAGCGGGTGGCCAAGCTGGAAGGTCGGCGCAAAATCGAGCGTCGCCGCGGCGTTTGCGATCGCCTCGGCAATCTCGGGGCGGCAATGGCCGGCGTTGCTGCACCACAGGCCCGCGGTGCCGTCGAGGATCGTGCGCCCGTCGCTCGACCGATAATACATACCGCTCGCCGAGACGAGCTGGCGCGGGTGCGCTTTGTAAGACCGGTTGGCGGTGAACGGCATCCAGAAACTCGCCAGCTGGTCGTTGTCGCCCCTCATCGATCATCTCCATGCGGTGGCGGGATATTGGCTTGTCCGCCCCAAAGTTCGCCAAAGTTCAGCCTCGTGCGGCTTCCCGCTCCCCGCCGGCTTGGCGGCGCAACATATATCGCGGAACAGGACGTCGACATCCTGCGACGCTATCGCGCCCCAACAATGTAGGACAGCGAAAAATTGGGGGGTGGGGAGCGGACGTTAACATAGTCCGTCGCCCCCGCGAAGGCGGGGGCCGTCGTCGGCCTTGCGCAACGGCTCCAGCGGCCCCCGCCTTCGCGGGGGCGACGGCAACTACCCGTCGCTTTCGGTCGTTCCCTTATCCGTTCATGTCGAGCGAAGTCGAGACACCCATCGACCTCACATCGCGCCGAGGCATCAGGCGGCAACCGGTCGAATCCAGACGCCCCGCTCGCGCAACTACACCGCGAAAAATGGCCGATAACGGCCCCTCTGGCGCTTCGTTCAAGCTTGCGATAGGCTGGCCTTCCACAAACGGGCCGGCTCCTCGGCCCAATCGGGGGCTCATGTCAGTCAATCTGGAACAATGGATCAGCGACCATAAAATCGACGAAGTCGAATGTATCGTCCCCGACATCAACGGGGTGCAGCGCGGCAAGGTTCTGCCCGCCAAGAAGTTCCTCTCCTCGGTCAAGGACAAGTCGCTCCGCATCCCGGGCAGCGTCTTCATCTGCACGATCGACGGCCATTATCCCGAGGATATCGACGATATCTGGGACAAGGATCCCGACAAGATATTGATCGCCGACCCGAGCACCATCTGCGTCGCGCCCGGCTTCACCTCGCCGACCGCCTTCGTCATCGCCGACGCCTTCAACGGCGACGGGACCGAGGTCGACATTGCGCCGCGCACCATCCTCAAGAAAGTGCTCGGGCTCTATGCCGACAAGGGCTGGAAACCGATCATCGCGCCCGAGGTCGAATTCTACCTCGTCTCGCAGAACGCCGACCCCGATTTCCCGCTGACCCCGCCCATTGGTCGGTCGGGGCGCAGCGAAAGCGCGAGCCAGCCCTATGGGCTGGAGGCGATGAACGAATATGAGGATATCATCGATCATATCTATGACGATTGCGAGCTGATGGGGCTCGATATCGACACGATGATCCACGAAATGGGCGCCGCGCAGCTCGAGGTCAATTTCGAGCATGGCGACCCGCTGCGGCTCGCCGACGAGGTCTTCCTGTTCAAGCGCGTCGTGCGCAACGTCGCGAAGCAGCACGACGTCTATGCGACCTTCATGGCCAATCCGATGGCGGGCCAGCCGGGCAGCGCCATGCATATCCACCAGTCGGTCGTCGATGTCGCGAGCGGCAAGAATCTCTTCTCGACCGCGAACGGCCGCGACAGCGCCGCCTTCCGCTCCTATGTCGCGGGCCTGATCCGCTTCATGCCGCAAATCTCGCCGATGTGGGCGCCCAATGTGAACAGTTTCCGCCGGATGCGCCCTGACAGCGCGGCGCCGATCAATGTTCAGTGGGGCGTCGACAACCGGAGCTGCGGCTTCCGCGTGCCGGTGTCGGACAAGGCCAATCGCCGCGTCGAAAACCGCCTGCCCGGCGCCGACAGCAACCCCTATCTGGCGATCGCGGCGTCGCTCGTCTGCGGCTATATCGGCATGGTCGACCGGATGGTCCCGCCGCAGCCGATCACCGGCAGCGCCTACAACCGCGCGCGCACCCTGCCGCGCACGCTGGAGGCCGCGCTCGACCGGTTCAGCTCGTGCAAGAAGGTCCGCAATCTGCTCGGCGACGATTTCTTCGAAATCTTCTTCGCGGTGAAGGATTATGAGCTGTTCAACTATCAGTCGGTGGTGTCGAGCTGGGAGCGCGAACATCTGCTGATGCGGGTCTGACCGTGAGCATGCCCTACCCTCTCCCGTTCGCGTCGAGCGGAATTAGGGTTGGTGTCTGAATGACCGATCCGCTCAACCACAGCCATTATGCCGCGACCGCGCATGCATGGCGCCCACGCGCGTTCGACGGCGACAATTGTAGCTGCGACGTCGCGGTGATCGGCGGCGGCTTCACGGGCCTGTCCGCCGCCCTCGCCTGCGCCGAGCGCGGCTTTTCGGTCATCCTGATCGAGCGCGAACATATCGGCTTCGGGGCATCGGGACGCAACGGTGGTCAGTTGATTCCAGGGCTGCGCTGGACGGCATCGGAGCTGGAAGAGGAGTTCGGACGCGACCGCGCCGATGCACTGTTCGACCTCTGTTGGCGGGATAATCGCGTGAAGGCGCGGATCGAAAAGCACGGCCTCGTCTGCGACCTCAAGGCTGGGCATCTGGAGGCTGCATGGACGCCAAAGGATTTCGACGCGATGCGGCGCGAGGCCGACTATCTGGCGGACCGGTTCAGCTACCGGACCGACGTCGTCGCGAAGCCCGATATGGGCGTGCATATCGCCAGCCCGCTCTACCACGGCGGCGTCCACGACCCGCAAGGCGGGCATTTCCATCCGCTGAGCTATGCGATCGGCCTCGCGCAGGCCGCCGAAGCGGCCGGCGTTCGCATCTGGGAAAATGAGCGCGCCTATCGCATCACCGACGACCCGGAGGGGCCGGGGGTGATGACCGACCGCACGCATGTCGGCGCACGCTTCGTGATCGACGCGACCGACAGCTGGATCGGCCAGGTCGAACCCGACCTCGGCCGCTACACCGTGCCGATCATGAACTATAATATCGCAACCGCTCCGCTCGCGAATGCTGACGATTTGCTTCCCAGCGACGCCGCGGTCGCCGACAGCCGCTTCGTGCTCAACTATTTCCGCCTCTCTGCCGACAAGCGCCTGATCTTCGGCGGCGGCGAGCGTTATTCGCAGACGCCGCCGCGCGATATCGCGGCGTTCGTGCGGCCGTTCATGGCCGAGGTGTTCCCGCAGATCGCCAACGCAAAGATCGACTATGGCTGGGGCGGCGCGGTGGCGGTGACGATGAACCGGCTGCCGCACATCGGCCGGCGCGGGAACGTCTTCTTCGCGCATGGTTTTTCGGGGCATGGCGCGCTGGTCACAACGCTCGCGGGCGAGCTGATCGCCGAGGCGATGGCGGGAACCGCCGAACGCTTCGACGTCTTGGCCAACCTGCCGTCTCGGCCCTTCCCCGGCGGCAAATGGCTGCGCCGACCGCTCGCGACGCTGGGGCTGCTCTACTATGCGATGAAGGACAAACTCGGATGATTGCCGAGGCCGCCATCGCGCGCGTTGCTGAACGCGAGGCCGAACGCTTCCGCGCCGCCAACCCGCGCGCCTTTGCGCATCGGGCCGTCGCGACGGGCTGGTTCCAGTCGGTGCCCTTCCACTGGATGAAGGACTGGCCAAGTCCGGTGCCCATCGTCGCGGCGTCGGCACGAGACGCCACGCTCACCAGCATCGACGGCCACACCTATGACGATTTCTGCCTCGGCGACACGGCGAGCCTGTTCGGCCACTCGCCCCCTGCGCTTGCCGCGGCGCTAGCAAGGCAGGCGGGAGAAGGGCTGAGCTATATGCTCCCGACCGAACGCGGCGCGGCATTGTCGCAACGCCTCGCGGCGATGTTCGGCCTGCCACAATGGCAGGTCACGACGACCGCCAGCGAAGCCAACCGCGCCGTCATCCGTTGGTGCCGCGGGATCAGCGGGCGGCGCAAGATCCTGATCTTCAACGGTGCCTATCACGGCGCGGTCGACGACGCGTTCGTGGATCTGAAGGGCGGCGATCCGGCGATGCGCGCGAGCCTGATCGGGCAAGTCCACGACCTTCGCGACACCACGACCGTCATCGAGTTCAACGACCAGGACGCGGTCGCCGCCGCACTGCGCAGCGGCGACATCGCCTGCGTCCTTGCCGAACCGGTCATGACCAATGTCGGCATGGTGCGCGACGCGCCGGGCTTTCTCGCGGCGCTCCGCAAGCTTTGCGACGAGACCGCCACCCTGCTGGTGTTCGACGAAACGCACACCATCTCCTCGGGCTATGGCGGCCATGGCGTCACCCACGGCCCGCGGCCCGACCTGATGGTGATCGGCAAGTCGATCGGCGGCGGCGTGCCCTGCGCGGTCTATGGCTTCAGCGCCGAAGTTGCCGAACGCATGGCCGCACTCAACGCCGCGCGCCCGGCCGGGCACAGCGGCATCGGCACGACGCTCTCGGCCAACGCGCTCGCGATCACCGCGATGGACACGATGCTGGGCGACGTCATCACGCCCGCCGCCTACGATCATATGCTGCGCGGCGCGGCGCGGCTCCTCGCCGGGCTCGAAGCGGAAATCGCGGGCGTCGGTCTCGAATGGCGCGTTGCCCAGGTCGGCGCCCGGGTCGAGTTCCTGACCTGTCCCACCCCGCCCCGCAATGGCGGCGAGGCGAAGGCCGCGATGCACCCCGCCCTCGAGGCCGCGATCCACCTCTTCCTTGCGAACCGCGGGATTTTGCTGGCGCCGTTCCACAATATGATGTTGGTGAGCCCGGTTACGTCGGACGACCAGATCGACCGGCTCGTCGGCGCTTTCGCCGACTGTACAAGAGCGTTGAAGGAGTAGAGGGGCGATGTCGAAATCATCGGGCGCGATCGCGCCGCGGTCGGAGGCCGAGGAATTTTTCCGCGCCAATCCCGACGTCGATTCGATCGAGATGATCTATACCGACATGGGCGGCGTCCCGCGCGGCAAGCGCCTCCG
Organism: Sphingopyxis sp. H050; assembly: GCF_001468265.1. Taxonomy (GTDB): domain Bacteria; phylum Pseudomonadota; class Alphaproteobacteria; order Sphingomonadales; family Sphingomonadaceae; genus Sphingopyxis. The sequence goes on from NZ_LNRZ01000004.1 coordinate 27,487, forward strand.
CCAGCACGAAGTGCTCGCGGTCTATGAAAGCGGCCGCATGTTCCCCGGCTCGATCACCGTCGTCGACATCACCGGGCAGGATACAGTCGAGACCGGCCTCGTCTGGGAGGATGGCGACGCCGACCGCTCGATGAAGCCGATCCCCGGCACCCTCGTCCGCACCCCGTGGGGCGGCGACAATGCGGCGCAATTCCTCGTGGATTTTTACGAACTCGACGGCACCCCGCACGACCTCGACCCGCGCCACGTCCTCGGCCGCGTCATCGACCGCTTCACCGCCGACGGCCTGACCCCGGTGCTGGCGGTCGAGCTCGAATTCTACCTCGTCGACCCGCGCCGCGCCCGCGACGGACGGGTCCGCCCCGCCCGCCCCGCCTACAGCCGTGACAAGCCGCGCAATGTCGAGGTCTATGGCCTGCGCGAGCTTGACGATTTCCGGCCCTTCTTCGACGCGCTTTATGCGGCGACCGACGTGCAGGGCATTCCGCTCGAAAGCGCGATTTCGGAATTCGCACCCGGCCAGTTCGAACTGACCCTGCGCCACAAGCCCGATGCGCTCCGCGCTTGCGACGATGCGATCATGTACAAGCGCCTCGTCAAGGCGATCGCACAGCAACAGGGCCTCGAGGCGACCTTCATGGCCAAGCCGTTCGCCGATCAGGCGGGCAGCGGCATGCACATCCACGTCTCGGTCAACGATGACAAAGGCAGCAACATCTTCGCCAGCGAAGACCCCGAAGGCACCCCCGCGCTTCGCCACGCGATCGGCGGCATGATCGGCACCGTCGGCGACGGCTTCGCGCTCTTCGCCCCGCACGCGAACAGCTATCGCCGGTTCAAGGCGAACAGCTATGCCCCCGTCGCGCCGACCTGGGGCGTCAACAACCGCACCGTCTCCTTCCGCATCCCCGCCGGCCCGCCGCCGAGCCGCCATGTCGAGCATCGCGCGTGCGGCGCCGACGCCAATCCCTATCTCGCCGTCGCGGCCGTCCTCGCCGGAATGCATCACGGCATGACGAACCAGACCGACCCCGGCGCCGCCGTCGTCGGCAACGGCTACGACCGCGACAACAGCGGCGACGACAAGCCACCGTCGAACTGGTTCGCCGCCGTCGACCGCTTCCAAGCGTCACCGCTGATGCGCGACTATCTCGGCAACCGCTTCGTCGACATGTTCAGCATCGTGAAGCGCGTCGAACAGAACAACTATTTCAGCGTCGTCCCGACGCTCGATTACGACTGGTATCTGCGCAACGCATGACCCCCCGCTCGTCACCCTGAACTTGTTTCAGGGTCCATGGCGCGATCTTTCGATTTGCGCTGCGAATACGAACAGGGCCGACCATGGATGCTGAAACAAGTTCAGCATGACGAAAGACAAACACAGCCTTGCGGCAAGGCAACGCATGAATGTTCCACAATTTATTGGTGCAGCGCAAAAAAGCCTCTTCCCAAGGTGCCATTATTGAGTCAGCTTGACGTCACAATCAGGGAGGCAATCATGGATCTGAACGAACTGCTCGCGCAGGGCCGCAACCGTCGCTCGCTGCTCCAGGCCATGGGCGTCGCCGCCATCGGCATCAGCTTTGGAGGCCTCGCCGCCTGCAGCAAGGGCGAAGGCAAGAAGCTTGCGAACGGCGAAGAGGTCAAGCTCAACTTCTACAACTGGGATACTTACATCGGCGAGACGACGCTCGACGATTTCAAGGAAAGCAACGGCGTCGATGTCACGATGGACCTCTTCGACAGCAACGACACGCTGTTCGCGAAGTTCAAGGCGGGCAATCCCGGTTATGACGTCATCGTGCCGTCGAACGACTTCGTCGAGCGCATGGTCCGCGCCGACATGCTCCAGCCGCTCGATCACGCGTTGATCCCGAACATCAAGAATGTCGATCCGGCCTTCATCAACGTGGATTATGATCCGGGCCGCAAATTCTCGATGCCCTACACTTGGCTCGTCCTCGGCATCGGCTATCGCAAGTCGAAGGTGAAGGCCAAGCCCGACAGCTGGAAAGTGCTGTTCGACAGCCCCGAATATGCCGGCCGCATCGCCTGGCTGTCGGAGGCCGGCGATATGTTCCGCCTTTACGGCAAATATCTCGGCAAGTCGGTCAATTCGCTGACGCCCGCCGATGTCGAAACCATCTCGGCGATGATGATCAAGCAGAAGCCGAACGTGAAAAAATTCCACGAGGACGACGGGCAGGATTTGCTGCTGAAGGGCGACGTCGATCTGGTGCTCGAATATAATGGCGACATCGCGCAGGCGATGGTCGAGGACGACGATCTCGATTTCGTCGTGCCCAAGGAAGGCAGCCAGCTCAATTCCGACACGCTGTGCATTCCGAAGGGCGCGCCGCATCCGAAAAATGCCCACGCCTTCATCAACTATCTGCTCGATGCCGAGGTCGGCAAGAAGATCACCGAAACCATCCTCTACCCGACCCCGAACCTCGCGGCGAAGGCGCTGATGCCCGATACGTACAAGAACAACCCGGTCATCTTCCCGCCCGCGGATGTTCTCGCGAAATGCGAATATGCGAAGTTCAACGAGACGCTGCAGCCGCTCTATGAAGAAGCCTTCACCAAGGTGCGGGCTTCTTGATGTCAGGCATTGGAAAAGTACCTGTGTCCCCGCGAAGGCGGGGACCCATCTCCGGTCGGTCCGAAATAGCACCGTCCGGTGATGGGCTCCCGTCTGCGCGGGAGCACACAGCCTTTTATTCATAGGTCAACTGGAGGCATCGGGGGGATGGCCGAGCAGGACTGGAAATCGAACAAACGGGTGTTCGCGGCGGTGTCGCTGCCGACGATCCTGTGGGTTCTGCTCTTCTTCCTCGTGCCGATGGCGATCGTCTGGGTCTACAGCTTCGGCGAGAATCGCGGTCTGACCGACATCGAATTTTCGGGCACCCTCGAAAATTACAAGCGCGCGACCGAGTGGCTTTATGTGACCATCTTCGGCAAGAGCTTCGCGGTCGCGGCGCTCGTCACGCTGATCTGCCTGATCATCGGCTTTCCGGTGGCGATGGCGATCACCTTCGCCAGCGAGAAATGGCGGCCCTGGCTGCTGCTGGGTATCATGCTGCCCTTCTGGACCAACCTGCTCATCCGCACCTATGCGCTGATGATGCTGCTCGGGACGCAGGGCTATGCGAACAAGGGGCTGGAAAGCCTGTGGGGTGGCGCGAGCTGGTTTCGGACCCTCGTCGGCCTGCAGCCGCTGCCGACCTGGGAGCCGGTGCAGCTGCTCTTCAACAATTTCGCCGTCGTTTTCGGGTTGGTCTATGTCCACCTGCCCTTCATGGTGCTCCCGCTCTACGCCGCGCTCGACCGCCTCGACCGCAGCCTGATTGAGGCGAGCCTCGACCTTGGCGCCGGCCATTTCCGCACGATCATGCGCATCGTCGTCCCGCTTGCCGCGCCCGGCATCGTCGCGGGGGTGATGATCACGCTGATCCCCGCGCTCGGCGCGTATCTCACGCCCGATCTGATGGGCGGCACCGACAGCCAGATGATCGCCAACGTGATCGAACGCCAGTTCAAGAAGGCGAACGACTGGCCTTTCGGCGCCGCGCTCTCCTTCCTGCTGATCTACGCCATGTTCATCCTCATCGCGCTGCAGGCGATGCGCAAGAAAGTGCCGGAGGTTCGCTGATGGCCCTCTTCGCCCGCACCCCGATTGCTCCGCTCGAATATAGCCGCACACTGTGGATGCGGCTGTGGGTCGGGCTGGTGATGCTGTTCCTCTATGCGCCGCTCTTCGTGCTGATGATCTTCAGCTTCAACGACAGCAAGCGCAACGTCGTGTGGCGCGGCTTCACCACCAAATATTATGAAAAGGCGCTCGGCAACGACCAGCTGGTCGAGGCGCTCGTCAACTCGCTGACCATCGCGGCGCTCGCAACGATCGTCAGCCTGATGCTGGGCGCGGTCGCGGCGGTGATGCTGTGGCGCTTTCGCTTCCCGCTGAAGGGCGCCGTCGACGGGACGATCTCGCTGCCGATCATCGTCCCCGAAATCTGCATGGGTGTCGCCTTCCTGATCTTCTTCGCGAAGTGGCTCGAATGGCCAACCGACCTGATCTGGCCGTTCAATCTCGGCGCGATCATCATCGCGCACATCACCTTCTGTTTTCCCTTCGTGACGATGGTTGTGCGCTCGCGGCTCGCGAGCTTCAACCGCGAGCAGGAGGAGGCCGCAAAGGATCTTAGCGCGGGCGAATGGGCGGTGTTCCGCGACGTGCTGATCCCGCACATGAAGCCCGCACTCGTCGCGGGCGCGCTGCTGTCCTTCACCTTGAGCCTCGACGATTTCGTCATCACCTATTTCACCAGCGGGCCCGACACGATCACCTTCCCGGTCAAGGTCTATTCGATGGTGCGCTTCTCGGTGACGCCCGAGGTCAATGCCGCCTCGACCCTGCTCATCATCCTGACGGTCGTCCTGACCGCCGTCGCGCTGAAGCTTCAGGGCGTGAAGGCCATCGCGGAAACCCACTGATGGCCGGTCGTTTCATTCTCCCCGTCTGCATCCCCTTCTCCGTTCGCATCGAGCGAAGTCGAGATGCCCATCGGTCGTGCCCGCCTTCACGGTGTCTCGACTTAGCTCGACACGAACGGATTTAGGACATTTTATGACCGACGCGCCGAAAAAGCCGATCATCCAGATCCAGAATGTCACCAAGCGGTTCGGCAAGGTCGCGGCGGTCGACAATGTCAGCCTGGACATCCTGGCCGGTGAATTCTTCGTGCTGCTCGGCCCCTCGGGCTGCGGCAAGACGACGCTGCTGCGCATGATCGCGGGGTTCGAGCTGCCGACCGAAGGCAAGATAGTGATCGACGGGCAGGACATGGCGGGCATTCCGCCGAACAAGCGGCCGGTGAACATGGTGTTCCAGAGCTATGCCGTTTTCCCGCACATGAGCGTCGCCGACAATGTCGCCTATGGCCTGAAGATCGCCGGCGTGAAGGGCGGCGAGGTCAGGGACCGCGTCGCCGAGGCGCTCGAGCTGGTCAAGCTTGGCGGGTTCGAGGATCGGATGCCCGACCAGATGTCGGGCGGCCAGCGCCAGCGCGTCGCGCTTGCACGCAGCCTGATCATGCGTCCGAAGGTGCTGCTGCTCGACGAGCCGCTGTCGGCGCTCGACGCCAAGCTGCGCGCGCAGATGCAGTTCGAGCTCGCCGAATTGCAGGATCAGGTCGGCATCACCTTCGTCACCGTGACGCACGACCAGGACGAAGCGCTGTCGATGGCGAGCCGGATCGCGGTGATCAACAAGGGCGAGGTTTCGCAGCTTGCAGGGCCGGCGGACCTCTACGAATATCCCGCAAACCGCTTCGTCGCCGACTTCGTGGGGTCGGTGAACATCTTCGAGGGCAAGCTGACCCTCGACGAGCCCGACAAGGCGGCGGTCGACTGCCCGGGGCTCGGCAAGGTCTATCTCAATCACGGGGTCACCGGCCCGCACGGCGCCGACGTCTGGGTCGCGCTACGCCCCGAGAAAATCTATCTCCACGTTCCCGGCGAGGGCAAGGCGGTGCGCGCGGCGGCGCAGGACGCGCCCGAAGAGCATAATTTCGCGCGCGGCTGCATCAAGGGCATGTCCTATCTCGGCGACATCACACTTTACGACATATTGCTTGAATCGGGCGCTCGCCTGCGCGTCTCGCGCCCGAACCTGTCGCGCCACGACCAGGAGGATTTCACTTGGGACGACAAGGTCAGCATGCACTGGCGCGCCGACAGCCCGGTGGTGCTGCTGGGATAGCCTCGCGACATTCCCCTTTCGTCATCCCGGACTTGATCCGGGATCCATAGCAGCTTTGAAGTCTTGGACCCCGGATCAAGTCCGGGGTGACGAGTTAATGCGCCGCCTTCTTCCCCGGCAGAAAGTGCAGGACGCCGGCAATCACGCCGCCGAGCAGCAGCCCGAAAATGCCCGCCCCGCCCGCATTGATCAGCCATTCCCACACGCCCGCGCCGGGCAGGCCGCCCGCGACCGAATGCGCGAAATCATGGAGGCCGTGGCCGATATTGCCGATGTCATATTCGTCGAGCCCGTGCAGCACGATCTGGCCACCGACCCACAGCATCGCGGCGGTCCCGATCAGCGCGAGCGCCGCCAACAGCTTCGGCATGAAGGCGACCAGCCCGCGGCCGATCGCCTTGCGCGCCGCATTGCCCTCCCGGGCCATGTGCAGGCCGATATCGTCCATCTTCACGATCAGCCCGACGACGCCATAGACCGCGACCGTGATCACGATCGCCACCACGGCAAGCGTCGCGGCGCGCATCGCGAAATGCTCGTCGAGCACCTCGTTGAGCGCGATCACCATGATCTCGGCCGACAGGATGAAGTCGGTGCGCACCGCCCCCTTCACCATCGCCTCTTCATGATCCTTGTCGGCGACGATCCCGGCGTCTTCCTCCAGGCTCGTCTCGTCCTTCTGCAGCGAGTGCAGCACCTTCTCCGCCCCCTCGAAACACAGATAAGCGCCGCCCAGCATCAACAGCGGCGTGATCGCCCACGGCACGAAGGTCGACAGGATCAGCAGCGCCGGCAGGATCAGCACCAGCTTGTTGAAGATCGACCCCTTGGTGATCCGCCAGATGATCGGCAGTTCGCGGTCGGGGGTGAAGCCGGTGACATAGCGCGGCGTCACCGCGGTATCGTCGACCACGACCCCCGCCGCCTTGACCCCGGCCTTCGACGCCGCGGCGCCGATATCGTCGATGCTCGCGGCGGCGACCTTGGCGATGGTGGCGATGTCGTCGAGCAGGGCAAAAAGGCCGGATGGCATGGGGTTAAACGTTTCCTCTAAGTGATTGAGCTTCCCCTCTAACCGCTCGCCCTGAGCTTGTCGAAGGTCGTTTGCTCCCTTTTTGTCATCCCGGCGAAGGCCGGGATCTCACCCCGGCCGCCTGTCGCACCGGCGAGATCCCGGCCTTCGCCGGGATGACGAACCAAAGGTTCAGAAGGCGCGGAGTTTCGGCATCACCTCATCGAGCGATTTGCGGATGATGGCAACCATCTCGTCGATCTGTTCGGTGGTGATGATCAACGGCGGGCACATGACCAGACTGTCGCGGATCCCGCGCACCATCAGCCCGTTCGCGATGCACGCGTCGCGCGCCATTGGCCCCGCGGTTCCCTCGGCGCCGCCGAAGCGCGCCCGCGTTTCCTTGTCGGCGACGATCTCGACCGCGCCGAGCAGCCCGACCGAGCGCGTCTCGCCGACGAGCGGATGATCGTTCAGCGTCGCGAGCGCCGTCGCCAGATGCGGCCCGCTGACGCTGCCGGTGCGTTCGACGAGGCCCTCGCGCTCGATGATCTCGATATTCCTGAGCGCGACCGCCGCCGCGACCGGATGCCCCGAATAGGTAAAGCCGTGGACGAAATCGCCGCCGGTCTTCAGCGCATCCACGACATGGCTGGCGACCGCAGTCGCCGAGATCGGCAGATAACCCGACGACAGCCCCTTCGCCATCGGCATCAGGTCGGGGGTAAAGCCCATCGTCTCGTGCCCCCACATCCTGCCCGTCCGCCCGAAGCCGCAGATCACCTCGTCGGCGACGACCAGCAGGCCATATTTGCGCGCCACCGCCTCGACCTTGGGCCAATATCCCTTGGGCGGAATGATCACGCCGCCCGCGCCCTGCACCGGCTCGCCGATGAAGGCGGCGCAATTTTCGGGACCGACCTCCAGAATCTTGTCCTCGATCGCCTGCACGCAGGCATCGCAAAATTCCTCCTCGGTCATCCCCTGCCCCTCGTTAAAGGCATAGGGCTGGCGGACATGTTCGACGCCGGGGATCGGCAGATCGCCCTGCGCGTGCATCGCTTTCATCCCGCCGAGCGAGACGCCTGCGACGGTCGAACCATGATAGGCGTTCCAGCGGCTGATGAAGACGGTGCGCTTCGGCTCGCCCTTCAGCTTCCAATAATGGCGCACCATACGGAACACCGTATCGTTCGCCTCGCTGCCCGAGGCGTTGAAGAAGACATGCGGCAGGCGATTGCCGGTGAGCGAGGCGATTTTCGCCGCCAGCGTCACCGTCGGCGGCGTCGCGGTCTTGAAGAAGGTGTTGTAGAAGGGCAGCTCGCGCATCTGCGCCGCCGCCGCTTCGACCAGCTCCTCGCGGCCGTAACCGACGTTGACGCACCACAGGCCCGCCATCCCGTCGAGGATGCGGTGACCGTCACCGTCGTGGATATAGCAGCCCTCGGCATGCGTGATGATGCGGCTGCCGCCCAGCCGCTCGATCTCGGCCCAGTCGGCCTGCGCGGGAAGATGGTGCGCGACGTCGAGGCGGCGCAGTTCGGCGATGTCGTGATTGCGGGGCATGTCAAAACTCCTGATTGTCGGAAAACGGAAAGAAACCGGCTTCCGGACAATCAGGGCGAAAAGCTGATCCGCGCGAGATAGCGGTCATAACGGGTGACGCGGCGGTTCATAATTCGCCTCTTAACGCGCGCCCGAGAAGGTGGAAATAGGTCTGGCTCTGGCCGTTCGCATCGGTCGCCCATTCGGGATGCCATTGCACCGCAAGCAACGGCGCGCCGTTCGGCCGCGCGCTGTACGCCTCGACCAGCCCATCGGGCGCTCGTGCCTCGACCGTCAGCCCGTCGGCCAATTCGCCGATGCCCTGATAATGGACCGAGTTCACGTCCAGCGACGGCGTTTCATAAGCCGCCGCGAGCAAGCCGCCCTCGACTAGGTCGACCTTGTGATGATGATCGAACATCGCGTCGAACGCGACGCCGTCGGGCGCATGGTGGTGCAACAATTGCGCGCTCGCCGACGTATCCCGCCGCAGCGTGCCACCCAGGGCAACATTGATCTCCTGAAACCCCCGACAGATGCCGAAGAGCGGCCGCTGCGCCGCGATGACCGCCTCGACGAGTTCGGTCATCATCCGATCGCGGTCGGGATCGAACGGCCCCTCGCCCTCGGCCGGATCGCCGTACAGGGCGGGCGCGACATTGGAGGGCGTCCCGGTCAGCAGGACGCCATCGAGCCGTCCGACGATTTCGTCGGCCCGCATATAATCGGGCAGCGACGGGATGATCAGCGCCGCGCAGTCGGCATGGCGCATCGCCGCGGTCGCATAGCGGTTGATCACCGTTTGCGCGATCTCGGTCCCGACGGAGCGGTTGCAGGCGATGATGCCGAGGACGGGGCGTGCGGGCATGCGTCCTTGCTGCCGATTTTACCGCCGCTGCGCCAGCGGAATCTTAGGCGTACTGCCGCGCGAAGGCCGCCGCCGCGCCGAACAACCCCGGCTGCGGGTGGGTGATCAGCTTGACCGGGATCGCCGCCATGAAATTCTCGAACCGCCCCTTGGCGACGAAGCGCTCGGGAAAGCCCGAGCGGACGAGCTGGTCGCGGATGCGAAGGCCAAGACCGCCCGCGATGACAACCCCCGACGCGCCCTGCGCCAGCGCGAGATCGCCGGCGACGCTGCCGAGCGACAGGCAGAAGCGGTCGGCGGCGGCCGCTGCGAGCGCGTCCTCGCCGCTCATCGCCTGCGCCCAGATCGTCCGGTCGTCGAGCGGCGTGATCGCGCGGCCCTCCATGCTCGCCAGCGTCTCATAGATGTCGACGATGCCCGGTCCCGAGACGATCCGTTCGATCGACACGCGCCGGTGGCGCTTGCGCAGCCGCGCGAGGATCGCGTCCTCGATGCTGTCGAGCGGCGCGAAGTCGATATGCCCGCCCTCGGTCGCCTGCACCCGATACTGCCCGCCGTCGCGCCAGATATGCGCGACACCCAGGCCCGTGCCGGGACCGATGATGCTGATCGTGCCCTCCGCAGGCAGCGGCGCGTCCGGGCCCGCCAGATGCTCGAAATATCCGGCGTCCGCCTGCGCGACCGCATGACCGACCGCCTCGAAGTCATTGACCAGCACATGCCGATCGACGTTCAGCTTCTCGCCGATCAGCGCGGGACGGATGATCCAGGGGTTGTTGGTGAAACGAATGATCTCGCCGCGGGTCGGCCCTGCAATCGCAATGGCGACCGCGCGCGGCAACGCACCGCCTTGTTGCTGCTCGAAATCCTGCCACGCGGTCTGAAAACTCGCATGGTCCTTCGTATGGAGGGTGGTCTCCGGGCCGAGCGAGGTAACGCGCCCGCCCGCGACCTCGGCGATCGCAAATCGCGCGTGGGTGCCGCCGATATCGACCGTGACGATGGCTTCGCTCATGACTCTCCCTCGCCGGATAGTGGTTCCGGACGTGTTCGGAATGTCCCAGCGCCGTCGCCGATGCAACAGGGCATAGCTATGCGCGGCTCCCCGTCGCACCCGGCATCAGCCCGGGAAGCCGACGGATGCCGAAGCCCGCGCGCCGCGCCAAAAATCCGCAATTTTCGGGAAATGGCGCACCCGGAACGATTCGAACGTCCGACCCCCAGATTCGTAGTCTGGTGCTCTATCCAGCTGAGCTACGGGTGCGTGGAGGGGAGCCTTTAGGGGGCAGTTCGCGGGCGCGCAACCCCCTATTTCGGATTTGTGACCACGCGGCACGACGATTGGCGGCGCGCAGCGTCGAGAGCCCCGATTTCCGCCGGATCCTTCAGCAAAAGCCGGATCAGCGCGATGCCCTTGTCATGCCCGGTGCGGATGACCTCAGCGCCCGCCGGCACCGCCTGCCCCTCACGCGCAACGATGATTCGGTAGGGCTTGCCGCCTGCCTCGACATCGTTGCGGACGAAAATGACGTCGGTGGCGGCGTCGAAGACGCTCAAGGAACTATAGCGCCCCGGCACCGGCGTCACGTCGATCGCCAGCGGCCCTGCCGACAGGTCATAGGGACAGCTTGAATAGGCTAGGTCGGGGCTCGGCCGCACCACCGGCTGGCGCGCCGGGGTCGCCAGATTGCCATAGGACATGCGGTTGATCCCGCCCTGCCCCAGTCGCTCGATCGCGACATTCATCAGGCTGTACGGCAGGAAATGAATGACGGCCGCGGTGGTCGCCGCAGCGACGATCAGGCCGGCGAGAACGGGACCGAGCCAGCGCCGCATCTCAACACCCCTTCTTGACGATGCGCGGCAGCGCCGCCTTCGCCGGGTCGGCGCGGAAGTCTTGGCCGGGATTATACATGCGCAGCGTCAGATGAAAGGGCTGCCCCTTCGTTCCCGGCAGCCATGCACCGTCGGCCGGTTTGTCGGGCGCGACCGTGACGCGCCACTCGCCCTTGGCGTCGAGCGCGACATTGGCGCCGTTCACCGACCAGCGGTTTGCCGGATTGGCGACCAGATAGCCCGCGGCGTCATAGATGGTGACGCTCCACCAGCGCGCGTCGAGCGCGGTCCCCGACAGGCTGTATCGGCAATCGCCATCGAGCGGCGCACCGCTCGCGTCGGTCTTCGCCGACCAATAGACGGTTTCCTTGGCCGGCAGCGCGAGCAGCCCGCCGCGCGCCACTCGGGCGCGGGTCAACGCGTCGGTCGCCTTTGTCCCGTAACCGAGCGAGGTCGACCATGGGCCATTGTGGATCCCGCCGTCGCCGAAGCCGTTGCCGGTCAGCGCCCAGGCGGCGCCAAGACCCACCGCCAATCCGCCCGCCACAGCGATCGCATAACGGTGCCAGCTCTTCATGGCGTCTCCCCCCCCCTCGCGCTTATCCCTTTTTCAGGGCCGCCTGCGCCGCCGCCAGCCGGGCGATCGGCACGCGATACGGCGAAGCGCTGACGTAATCGAGGCTGGTTTTCTCGCAGAAATGGATGCTCGGCGCGTCGCCGCCATGCTCGCCGCAGATGCCGAGTTTGATGCCCGCGCGCGTGCCGCGGCCGCGCTCGGCGGCAAGCTCGATCAGCTGGCCCACCCCCTCGACGTCGAGGCTGACGAACGGGTCGGTCAGGAAGATGCCCTTGTCGACATATTGCGTCAGGAAGCGGCCCGCATCGTCGCGGCTTATCCCGATCGTCGTCTGCGTCAGGTCGTTGGTGCCGAAGCTGAAGAATTCGGCGCTCTCGGCAATCTCGCCCGCCATCAGCGCGGCGCGCGGCAATTCGATCATCGTGCCGACAAGGTACGCGATCTCGCGGCCCTTTTCGGCAAACACCGCCTTGGCTTGGCTATCGACGACCGCCTTCATCAGGTCGAATTCGCGGCGCGTCGCCACCAGCGGGATCATCACCTCGGGGATCGGCGCGGCTCCGGTGTCGGCGGCGACGTCGCACGCCGCCTCGAAGATCGCGCGCGCCTGCATCTCGTATATTTCGGGATAGGTGACGCCGAGGCGGCAGCCGCGATGGCCAAGCATCGGGTTGAACTCGTGGAGTTCATTGGCGCGTGCCTTGAGCGCCTCGATCCCGACGCCCGCCGCCTCGGCGACGTCGGCGAAATCCTCTTCGCGCGTCGGCAGGAATTCGTGGAGCGGCGGATCGAGCAGGCGGATCGTCACCGGCAACCCCGCCATCACCCGGAAGATCGCGGCAAAGTCGCCGCGCTGTTCAGGGAGCAGCTTGGCGAGCGCAGCGCGGCGGCCGTCCTCGCTGTCCGCCAGGATCATCTCGCGCACCGCGGTGATGCGCGCGGCGTCGAAGAACATATGCTCGGTGCGGCAGAGCCCGATGCCTTCGGCGCCGAAGTCGCGCGCGACCTGCGCGTCCTGCGGCGTCTCGGCGTTGGTGCGCACCTTCATGCGGCGCACCTTGTCGGCCCAAGCCATCAGCGTGCCGAAATCGCCGACCAGTTCGGGCAGCAAGGTCGGAACCTCGCCTGCCATCACCTCGCCGGTCGAACCGTCGAGGGTCAGGATATCGCCTTCGCGCAGTTCGCGCCCGCCAACGCGCAGCACGCGCGCCGCGCCGTCGATCGAGAGGCCCCCGGCGCCCGAGACGCACGGACGCCCCATGCCGCGTGCGACGACCGCCGCATGGCTGGTCATCCCGCCGCGCGCGGTCAGAATGCCCTTTGCGGCGTGCATGCCGTGAATATCCTCGGGGCTCGTTTCGACACGGACGAGGATCACCGCCTCGCCCATGCCTGCGGCCTTTTCGGCGCTGTCGGCGTCGAACATGATCTTGCCCGATGCCGCGCCGGGGCTGGCGGGCAGCCCCTTGGTCAGCACGTCGCGCGGCGCCTTCGGGTCGAGCGTCGGGTGGAGCAGCTGGTCGAGTGCGCCGGGATCGACGCGGCCCACGGCTTCCTCTTCGCTGATCAGCCCTTCGGCCGCCATGTCGACCGCGATCTTCAGCGCTGCCTTGGCGGTGCGCTTGCCCGAACGCGTCTGCAGCATCCACAGCGTCCCGCGTTCGACGGTGAACTCGATGTCCTGCATGTCGCGATAGTGCGTTTCGAGCGTATCGAAGACGCGGCCGAGCTCGGCGAAGGTCTCGGGCATCGCCTCTTCCATCGACAGCGGCTTGGCGCCGGCCTTTTCGCGCGCGATTTTCGTCAGATATTGCGGCGTGCGGATGCCCGCGACGACGTCCTCGCCCTGCGCGTTGATCAGCCATTCGCCGTACCAGGCGCGCTCGCCCGTCGCGGGGTCGCGGGTGAACGCAACGCCGGTGGCCGAGGTGTCGCCCATATTGCCGAACACCATCGCCTGCACATTGACCGCGGTCCCCCATTCGCCGGGGATCGAGTTCAGGCGGCGATAGACTTTCGCGCGGTCGCTTTCCCAGCTTGCAAAGACGGCGCCGATTGCGCCCCACAGCTGGTCCTTCGGCTCCTGCGGGAACGGCGCGCCGGTCTCGCGCGCAACGATCGCCTGATACTCCTTGACCAGCGCCTGCCAGTCCTCGGCCGCCATTTCGGTGTCGAGATAGAAGCCGCGGTCCTCCTTGGCGATTTCCAGTGCTTCCTCGAACTCGGCATGGTCGAGCCCCATGACGACGTCGGCGTACATCTGGACGAAGCGGCGATAACTGTCCCATGCGAAACGCGGGTCACCCGACGCTTCGGACAGGCCGACGACGGTGCGGTCGTTGAGGCCGAGGTTGAGGACGGTGTCCATCATCCCCGGCATCGACACGCGCGCGCCCGAACGGACCGAGACGAGCAAGGGATCGGCCGCGTCGCCGAATGTCTTGCCCGTGATGCCCTCGATATGCGCGATTCCCGCGGCCACTTCCTCGACCAGACCTGCCGGGAATTGCTCGCCATTCGCATAATATTGGGTGCAGACGTCGGTGGTGATCGTAAAGCCCGGGGGCACCGGCAGGCCGATCGAGGCCATTTCGGCGAGGTTCGATCCCTTGCCGCCCAGCAATTCCTTCGACCGCTCGCGCGTGGTCGCGTCGCCGCCGAACAAATGCACCATCGTCGTCATGTCTTACTCCTGCTGCCCCGGGGAGGAGGTTGCGGCTGGGTAGGTATGCAATCGCACTTCGTCGATTCAATTTTACTTCGTTCGTTATAAGCTAACCGGTATTCTTACCCCGTTCGCATCGCGCGAAGTCGAGATGCCCATCGGTCGTTCGTGCCTTCAGCGTGTCTCGACTTCGCTCGACACGAACGGAATTTCTGTGCCGGCCCCTACCCCTCGATCTTCGAGAAATCGGCGACCCCGTGCACCGCGCCGGTAAAGCGCGCGAGCAGACCGAGGCGATAAGCGCGGACCGCTTCGTCCGGATCGTTGACCATCACACCCTCGAAAAAGGCGTCGATCGGCGCGCGCAGCGAAGCGAGCGCAGCCATGGCATCGGTGAAGCGTTCTTCGGTGACGGCAGCGGCGGCGGCGGGCTCGGCGGCGTCGAGCGCAGCGAGCAGCACACGATCCACATCGGTCGCCCCCGCGAAGGCGGGGGCCGTTGTCGTGGGAGCACTACCTCCACCGGCCCCCGCCTCCGCGGGGGCGACAGCAATATCCGCCTGCTTCAGGATATTCGCCGCGCGCTTGTAGCCCGCGAGCAGGTTGGCGCCGTCCTCGGTCGCCATGAAGGCCTGCAACGCCTTCACGCGCGCGAGCAGGCGGACGAGATCATCCTCGCCGCCGAGCGCGAACACCGCGTCGATCAGGTCGTGGCGAACGCCCGCTTCGCGCTGCTGGACCTTGAGGCGGTCAGCGAAGAAGTCGAGAACGTCCCAAACCTCCTGCGCCAGTTCCTCGTCAAAGCCGTTTCTCGCCACCAAAACTGTTAGGCTTGGGCTACCCAGCACTGGCGCTCCGCTTTCAAGAGCATGCCTGTTTGACGCCGTCACCTGGGAAGACTCCTTCGCCAGTCTAACCGCGATCGAAAGAAGCTTCGTCAAAGGCAGCCGGAGGTTGCTGCTCTGTATCGTTGAGAGCGAAGCCAGCGCAGCACGTCGCAGCGCAAAAGGATCCTTTGAGCCTGTTGGGGGTAGCCGAATAGCAAAGAAGCTGGTCAGCGTATCCAGCTTGTCCGCCAACGCCACAGCCACCGTCACCGGCGCAGTCGGCACGTCATCACCCTGCCCGACCGGCTTGTAATGATCGCGGATCGCGTCGGCCACCGCATCGGGCAGGCCTTCGGCGCGGGCGTAATAGCCGCCCATCAGGCCCTGCAATTCGGGGAATTCGCCGACCATTTCGGTGACGAGGTCGGCCTTTGCCAGTTCGGCCGCCTGCCGCGCGAGCGCGGGGTCGCAGTTCGGGACGATGCCTTCGCTCGCCAGCCATTCGGCGAGCTTCGCGACGCGCTCGACCTTATCCGCAACCGTGCCTAGCTTTTCGTGGAAGGTGATGCGATCCAGCTTTTTCGCGTGATCTGCCAGCTTGGTCTTGCGATCCTGCTCCCAGAAGAACCGCGCATCCGACAGCCGCGCCGCGAGCACCTTACGGTTGCCCGCGACGATCTCCGCGCCGCCGTCCTTCGCGTCGATGTTCGCGGTGCAGACGAAGCCGTTGGCGAGCTTGCCGTCGGCGCCGTTCACGACGAAATATTTCTGGTTTACGCGCGCGGTGAGCTGGATGACCTCGGGCGGCACCTCCAGAAACGCTTCGTCGAACCGCCCGAGCAAAGGCACCGGCCATTCGGTCAGCCCGGCATTCTCGATCACCAGCCCCTCGTCCTCTACTAAGCTCAGCCCGGCGTCAGCCGCGGCCTTGGCGGCGCCGTCGCGGATAATCGCCTGTCGCTCCTCATGGTCGACGATGACGTGGCAGGCGCGCAGCTTTTCGGCATAGTCCGCCGCCGAACCGATGGTGATCTCGCCCGGGCAGTGAAAGCGGTGGCCGCGCGTCGCGAAGCCCGACGCAATCCCGCCGATTTCGCACGGCACCAGTTCCTCGCCGAAGATCGCAACGATCCCCGACAGCGGGCGGACCCAGCGCAGGCTTTCGCTGCTCGCGCTGTCCTTGCCCCAGCGCATCGACTTGGGCCAGGCAAAGGCGCGGACGATCGCGGGGATCGCCTCGGCCAGAACCTCGGCGGTCGCGCGGCCGGGCTTGTCGATCACCGCGAAATACACGCCGTCGCGGTCTTCCAGCTGATCCTGCGTCAGCCCGGTCTTGCGCAAAAACCCTTCGAGCGCCTGCGGCGGCGCGCTGCTGCGCGGACCTTTCAGTTCCTCGCTGACGGCGGCGGTCGCTTGCGGAAGATCGCGTGCGATCAGCGCGAGGCGCCGCGGCGTCGACCAGACGGTAAGATCGCCCGCTTCAAGCCCCGCGGCGCTTAACTGCGCGCGGAACAATTTCTCCAGCTCGGCGCGCGCGCCGGCCTGCATGCGGGCGGGAATCTCTTCCGAGCGCAGTTCGAGAAGAAAGTCGGTCACAGCAAATCCTCCGAATCCCAAACCCCGTTCGCATCGAGCGAAGTCGAGATGCCGTGATGGAGAGCGCTTGCCTGATGGGTGTCTCGATTTCGCTCGACACGAACGGAGCTGAGAGCGGCGCGAGGATTTTGCAGAGCGGTCACAGCGTCCACCCCGGATATTTTGCGGTCCAGCGCTCCGACTGGCTGTCGATCCACGCCTTGCAGCTGCCTTTCGCGAGATCGCGAACGCGCGCCATATAATTGGCGCGTTCCTGCACACTGATCACGCCGCGCGCCTGGAGCAGGTTGAAGAGGTGGCTCGCCTCGATCGCCTGGTCATAGGCGGCGAGCGGCACGCCCGCGTCGATCGCGCGCTTGCACTCTTCCTCGGCCGCCTTGAACCCCGCGAACAAAGTATCGGTGTCGGCGACCTCGAAATTCCACTTCGAGAATTGCCGCTCATTCTCGAGAAACACGTCGCCATAGCTCACCGCCGCAACATCGCCGACCGCGTCCGAAAAGCGCAGGTCGTACACATTGTCGACATTCTGGATATACATGGCGAGGCGTTCGAGCCCGTAGGTCAGCTCGCCCGCGACGGGCTTGCAGTCGAAGCCGCCCATCTGCTGAAAGTAAGTGAACTGGGTGACTTCCATCCCGTCGCACCAGACTTCCCAGCCCAGACCCCACGCGCCGAGTGTGGGCGACTCCCAGTCGTCCTCGACGAAGCGGATGTCGTGGAGCAGCGGGTCGATGCCGATCGCGGCGAGCGAGCCCAGATATTGTTCCTGCAGGTCGGCGGGCGACGGCTTCAGGATCACCTGATACTGGTAATAATGCTGAAGGCGGTTCGGGTTCTCGCCATAGCGGCCGTCGGTCGGGCGGCGGCTAGGCTGGACATAGGCGACGTTCCACGGCTCCGGCCCAAGACTGCGCAAGGTCGTCGCGGGGTGGAAGGTCCCCGCCCCCACGCGCATGTCATAGGGCTGCAGGATCGCGCAGCCGCGCGCGCTCCAATAGGCGTGCAGCGTCAGGATCATATCCTGAAAGCTCAGGACTTTCTTTTCCGCCCCTTCGGTCACCTTTTTCCCGTCTTTCGCAGGTGCAACAATATCCGTCGCCCTTGGCGCAGCAGGACCGCAGGGTCAAGGGACGGCGCGTCCGGGAGCGGGGCAATGTCACCCTCGCATTACAAAATATCAGGTCTTGTTGACAAGGTCAGCGAATCATGTCATTTAGTCAACAACACCTGACATTCGGTCAGGGTCGCTTGACGGAATGCCGATGAACAACCAGTTGAAGGTGCTGCGCGCGATGCGGAACTGGAGCCAGGCCGAACTGGCCGACCGGCTCGATGTATCGCGGCAGGCGGTCAATGCGATCGAGACGGGCAAATATGACCCCTCGCTTCCGCTCGCCTTCAAGCTGGCGCGGCTTTTCGACATGCCGATCGAGGAGATTTTCGACGATGGTTTCCAGGGGAGCAGCGATGACTGATGTCGACAAGCCTGCAAAGCGGCCCATGTCGCGGCGCCGCAAATGCTATCTGACCGCACTCGGCCTCGCCGGCCTGTTCGGCGGCATTTTGGGCGCTTGGATGCAGGTCGCGCAAAGCGGCGGATCCGCCTCCGACCTCGCGATGCTGAGCAACGGGCCACTGCCAACAAACTTCGCGATCGGCGCGTCGATCATCTGGGTGGTCGGCATGATCCTATCGCTCATCCTCTATCACCGCTCGGTCGACGACCATGAGGAACGCGCCTATCTCTGGGCGGGAACCGCTGCCTGGTACACGATCACTCTCGCCGGTCCGACCTGGTGGGTGCTCCACCGCGCAAGCTTGGCCCCGACCCCCGACCTGATGCTCGTCTTCGTCGGCGCCCTCGCGGTCAACCTGCTGGTATGGCTCTGGCTCAAGTATCGCTGACTTTCCCTCTCCCCTTCCCCCGCCGATCCGGCCATAACGGCCAAATAAGAAAGGATATTCTCCCATGAAGACCTGGTTCAAGTCGCTCGTCTCGACCTGCGCGATCATTCCCTTCGCCGCCTGCGCGCTGACGCCCAGCCCCACCGCGATGGCCAAGGAGCCCGCGGGGGCCGCGACCGCGGCGGTCACCACCGCCAAGCCCGCGATCTGGTCGGTGTCGGACGCCGACACCACCATCTATCTGTTCGGGTCGGTGCATGTGCTGAAGCCCGGCCTCAGCTGGTTCGACGGCGCGGTGAAGCAGGCCTTCGACAAGTCGGACGAGCTGATCCTCGAACTCGTCCTGCCCGACGACCCGGCCGAAACCGCGGGCGTCATGATGCCGCTGGCGCTGGACCAGACCGGCAAGACCATCCCGTCGCGGCTCACCCCCGACGAGCTGAAAGCCTATCAGGCGGCGATGGTTAGCGTCGGCCTGCCCCCGGCGCAGTTCGACGCCTTCGAACCCTGGTTCGCCGCCGTGACCCTGTCGGTGTTGCCGCTCACCAAGCTGGGGTACGATCCGAACAGCGGCGTCGAAAAGCAGCTGACCGGCTTCGCCAAGACCGCGAACAAGCCGGTTTCGGGCTTCGAGACGCTGGAGGAACAGCTCGGCTTCTTCGACGCGCTGCCCGAGGCGCAGCAGGTCGCATTCCTCAATTCGACCGTGAAGGAACTCGACCAGCTCGGCCCGATGCTCGACAAGATGGTCGTGCTGTGGGGCAAGGGCGATCCCGACGCGCTGGCGGTGACGATGAACGAGAGTTTGGCGGCGACCCCCGAACTTGCGAAGGTGCTGCTGTGGGATCGCAACGCGCGCTGGGCCGACAAGATCAAGGAACGCCTGCGCCAGCCGGGCACGGTGTTCGTCGCGGTCGGCGCCGGCCATCTCGCGGGGGATCACAGCGTGCAGGAATATCTGAAACTGCGCGGGCTGACCGCCAGGCGAATCGCCAATTGACCGCAAAAGGCGCCCTTCCCCGGCGCCGGGGCCGTCCCTTGCGGGCGGCCCTTTCGGCGTTGCTGCTCGCCGGATGTCCGTCGCAGCCCGCGACCGACGCGCGCCCCGCGATGTGGCTGGTCGAGGATGCCGACACGCGCATCTATATGCTGGGCAGCATGCACGCGCTGCCCGCCGGCACCGACTGGAACAAGGGCAAGGTTGCCGCCGTGGTCGCCTCGGCGGACGAGCTGATGCTCGAACTGTCGCCGCAACAGCTCGCCGGGGCCGGTGACGTGTTCCGGACCCTCGCACCGCGCAGCGCGCCGCTGGCGATGGCCAAGCGCCTGCCGCCGCGGGCGCTGGCAGGCTATCGCGCGATCGAGGCAGGTGGCGATTTCGGCGGCGACAGGCTCGACGACTGGGCCGTGCTCGTGCTGATGGGCCAGCGGGTCGCGGAGCAGGCCGACCTGACACCCGCCGACGGGGTAGAGAGCCGGCTGACGGCGGCGTTCCGGAAAGCCGGCAAACCGATCTCCGGCTTGGAGAGCGCCCAGACCCAATTGATGACGTTCGAGACGCTCGACGCGTCCACCCAGCGCCTGCTGCTGACCCGGGCGGCCGAAAATTCAGCGGGTGCGGTCCAGGACGTGCGGGCGATGGCGGCGGCATGGTCGCGCGGCGACACCGATGCGCTCGCGAAGATCATCAACGAGGATGTCGACCGCGTCCCCGCGGCGCGCAAGGCGATCATCACCGACCGCAACCGCCGCTGGAGCGCCTGGATCACGACCCGGATGGAGCAGCCCGGCACGGTGCTGATGGCGGTCGGCGCAGGACATCTGGTCGGCGCCGACGCCGTACCGGCGATGCTGACGGCCGAGGGCTATAGGGTGACGCGAGTCCAATAAAGTGAATCGTGGACGATGGCTTCGGCGTGGGGGAGCTGCCCCTCGCTTCACGTCGTGCTGAAACAAGTTCGGGATGACGAAGCCATAAATGTCCTGCTTCGCTCGAAACCCGCCGATCAATTACCCTCGGGCTGCGGCAGCAGCAGCGCGAGCAGGATCGCGCGGCATTCGCCGCAGATTGTGCCGTCGATGAGTTCGGGGCGGAAGCGGCGCTGGAAGGCGACGGTCGCGGCGAACCCGTCGGTCACGTCATAGCCGAAGCGTTCGAGCGCGAGCAGGAAGCCCGCGTCGGTCCATAGCGGATCGGTGAGTTTCTTCGTCGGGCGCGGCAGCGCGAGGCGGCGGCGCGCGAGTTCTTCCCACGGAAAAAGCTCGCCGGGGTCCTGCTTGCGCGTCGGCGCGATGTCCGAATGGCCGACGACATTCCCGCGCGTGATCGCGTGGCGGTCCTTGATCATATGAACGAGGCGGACGACCGAGGCGACTTGCGGATCGGGAAAGGGGACATATCCCCATTCGTGGCCCGGATTGACGATCTCGATCCCGACGCTGGCCGAATTGATGTCGCTCGTGCCGCGCCAGTGCGATTTGCCCGCGTGCCAGGCGCGCTTGTCCTCGGGAACCATGACGGTGATCTGCCCGTCTTCGCTGACGACGTAGTGAGCGGAGACCTTCGATTCGGGATTGGCAAGCCATTCAATGGCTTCGGCCCCGCTCTTCATGCCGGTATAATGAAGCACGATCATCGATATGGGCAGCGCGCGCTCGTCGAAATTCGGAGACCAGCGTTCGATGAAATCGCTCATGCGCTTGTTCGGCCCATTCTGTGCTTGCCCCGGCTTCGATTGCGCCAGCGGGGCGCAAAAAGCAAGGTCAGGCGGCGAGCGGGCGTGTGAGGTCCGGCCGGCGCACCTGCTGGTCGGCCGGCTCGTAGAGACCGCGGAGCCGCGGGCTGGCGACGAACTGGTCCGTCTGGCCGAGCACGGTCTCGCCCGCGCCCAGCACGAGGAAGCTTTGCGGCGCCGCCATCGCGCGGAGGCGCGCGAACGCCTTTTGCCGCATCGGCAGCGAGAAATAGAGCAGAAGGTTGCGGCAGAAGATCAAGTCGGCCGACGAGGCGAGCGGCGGCCGGTCGGTGAGCATATTCTGCACCGAAAAGTCGATCCGGCGACGCAGATCGGCCTTGGCGAGCCAGCCCGCCTCGGTCTGGTCGAACCAGCGCACCATGCGCTGCACGGGCAGGCCGCGCTGGATCTCGAACTGGGTGTAGAGGCCGACGCGCGCGCGGGCGATCGCGTGATAGCTGACGTCGGTGCCGACGATATCGATCTGCCACCCCGCCCATTTGGCTTCCTGCTCGGCGAGGAGCATCGCGAGCGAATAGGCCTCCTGCCCCGTCGAAACGCCGCAATGCCAGATAGTCAGGCGGCGGGTGCGCGCGTTGATGGTGCGGATATGTTCAAGCGCATTGTTCGCGATGTCGTCGAATACACTGTGTTCACGATAGAAAAATGTCTCGTTGTTGAGCATGGCGTCAACGGTGTCGTCGAGGAGCTGGCGGCTGTTCGAGGTGACGAGACCCGCGACGAGCGCGTCGAGATCGGCGATACCGTGGCGCTGCATCACCGGCTTCAGCGACATTTCGATGCGCCAGATGCGGTTCGGCGACAGCGTCTGACCGGTGCGCGACTCGAGTACGCCCATCAACACGCGATAGGCCGACTCGCTCGCGCTGCCGCCCATCATGGCCGCGTCCGTCCCGCGATATAGCTGCCGAGCATCAGGGCGATCGCATCGGGGTTCAGCGTCGCCGCGGCCAGCCCCGCTTTCGCAACCGCGCCCGGCATGCCCCAGATGACGCAGCTTTCGGGCGCCTGCGCGAAGATCGTGCCGCCCGCCGCCTTCAATTTCCCGGCGCCGCTCGCGCCGTCGCGGCCCATACCGCTGAGCACCACCCCCACGCCCCCCGCGCCGTAGGCGTCGGCGACCGACGCCAGCATCGGATCGGCCGACGGGCAGCAGCCATTCTCCACCGGCCGCCGGTCGAGTGCAATTTCGCGATGCCGGCCGATGGCGACGACGGTCAGATGCGCGTCGCCCGGCGCGAGATAGATATGGTTCGCCTCGACCTTCATCCCCGCGGCGGCGACCCGGACGGTCCGCTTGGTCATCGTCGCGATCTGCTTGGCGTAAAACTCCATGAAGGCGTCGGGCAGATGCTGGGTAAGCAGGATCGGCGCGGTGACGCGCGGATCGAGGTGGGTGATGAAATTGGTGAACGCCGGAATGCCGCCGGTCGAGGCCGCGACGGCGATGCATTCGAGGCCCTGATCGGGGTCGATCGCAACCGGGGTTGGCGGCACCGGAGGGCGGTAGGCGACGCGCGCGACCGCCGGAATCTCGCGCTGCTGACCAAGCGAGCGGATGCGGTCGGTAAGAATCTCCGCAAAGCGGCCCGAAAAGCTGCCGCGGCCAGGCTTGGCGAGCGTGTCGCTGGCGCCGAGCGCAAGCGCCTCGATCGCGGCGGGGCCGCCCTCGACGCAGTTGGACGACAGGATGAGGACGCGGGCGCTGGTCGCGCGTTCCAGAATATGCGGCAATGCGTCGATGCCGTTCATTCCCGGCATTTCGATATCGAGCACAACGACGTCGATCGGCTCGCGCGCCAGCACCGCTAGCGCTTCGCTCGCCGAGGCGACCGAGGCGCACACCTGCAGACCGGCATTCTGGTCGACGATGCGCTCGAGAATGCTGCGGACGACGAGACTGTCGTCGACGAGCATCACGCGGACCGGACGGCCCGCCGGCATCTCGTCCCCGGGGGGGCTGGATATCAGGGGTTGGGGCGTCGCCATCGTCGCCCCTCTCAGGCGACGCCGACGAGTTGCAGCTTTCCTTCGAGCGTTTCGCGGTCGAACGGCTTCATCACATATTCGTCGGCGCCCGCCTCGATCGCGGCACGGATATGGTCGATGCTGTTCTCGGTCGTACAGAAGACGACGCGAGGGCGCTCGTCGAAGCCGAAATCGAGGTCGTTGAACACGGTAAGGAACTCCATGCCGCTCATCACCGGCATGTTCCAATCGAGCAGAATCACGTCGGGGCGGTTGGCGCGGCAATAGGTCAGCGCTTCCTGCCCGTCGGCGGCTTCCTCGACAGAAAAGTCCATTCCTTCAAGGATATGCCGCGCGACCTTGCGGATGACTTTGCTGTCATCGACGACCAGACAAGACTTCGACATTGGTACCTCCGCAACCCCGTTTCGCGTAATGCTAATCCGAATGGGTATTCAGCTCGTTAATTCAGGCAGCCTTTAAGGCCGGTAAATTGATGAAATGCGACGGATCGACGACGAGGAGAGAATGCCCCTCATGCTCGATCATCGCCTCGGCGACGCGGGCCCAGCCGGGCAGCAGCTTGCCGGTGACGCGCGTTTCGGGCGCCTCGATGAAGCACACATCCTCGATCTCGTCGGCGAGCAGGGCATAGCCATGGTCGGCGACATCGACCACCACGACGCGCTGGCCCGGCGCGACTGGCACCGACGACAGACCGACGACGACATGCGGGTCGATCAGCGTGAAGACGCGGCTGCGCAGCGCGAACAGCCCCGCGACATGCGGCGGCGCGGCCGGCACTTCGACGACCGCACCGACGGTGACGACCGAGTGGATCGCACGGCTGCGCAGCGCAACGCGCGTGTCGGCAATCCGTGCGACGAGGTAGAGCTTGTCCATCATGCGCGGGTTCCTCCGACGCGGCGGCGCAGCGCCTCGAGCAGCGCGCCGCGGTCGTAGCGATAGACGGTGTCGTCGTCGGGGCTGGCGGCGGCGGCCGACGCGCGAAGGCGGATCACGGGGACGTCGCCGGGATGGGCAGCGGCACCGTCGTCGGTCAGGCAGAGCAGCACGTCGGCGGCCTCGGTCGACGCCCCCGACACGACGCGATAGCCGGCGTTCTGGAGGATCGGGGCGAGGAAATTGTCGCCCCAGCCATCGGGATCGTCGGCAATGCGGCACACCGGCGGACGCAGAACCGGCGCGGCGGCGCCACCCGCATATTGCTCCATCAGCCAGAAGGGATCGATCAGCTCGACCGGCTCGCCGCCGACGAGGACGACGCCCGCGATCAGGCCGGGGGCGAGCGCGGGCTGCACCATGTCGGGCAGGCGGACGATGTCGATAACCGCATCGATCGGATAGCACAGCACCATGTGGCCGTCGTGGAGGCGGAGCAGCTTGAGCGTGCCGTCGCCTTCCGGCAGCGTCGCGGCATGGACGGGGAAGATGTCGGCGCCGATCTGCGCCTGGATGCGGCCGGCGCTTTCGAATAGGGCGAGCGCGGGGACTTCTTCGACGCGCTCGATCACCGACAGGCGAACGCCGCGGCTGCGGCCGTTCGTGTCGCGGAACAGCAGGAGCTGTGCGGCGTGGCGCTCGGCAGCTGCGGCGGCTTCGGCCTCGACGGCCTCCTCCATCCGGCGGCCGGCCTCCGAGGCGTCGATCGCGGAAACGGCGAGAATGCCCTGGACATCGAGCAGCAGCACCGGGCGGCCGTTGTCCGGAAGCGTCGTGCCGGCGTAGAGCCCGGTCGCCATGATCATCGGCGCGGCAGGCTTGATCACCAGCTCTTCATGGTCATGAATCGCGGCGACGCTGAGCGCGTAGCTCTGGCCCTGTCCGGGGCGGACGATGACCAGTGCGCGGTCTTCGACATCGTCACGGTGGTCGCGGTTGCGGCCGAGGACGGTTTCGAGGCGAAGTAGCGGATAATGCTCGCCGCGCACGATTGCGAGTTCGCCGCCACCGACGCGTTCGATGCGGACGCTGTCGCTGGTTTCGAGCAGGATTTCGCGGACCGAGCCGCGCGGAATCGCGAAATATTGCCCCGCGGCACGGACCATCAGCCCCGAAATGATCGTCAGCGTCATCGGCACGCGAAGCAGGATCGAGAGCCCCCGCCCTTCTTCGCTGCGCAGTTCGACGATGCCGCCGATCTTTTCGACATTGGCCTTGACGATATCCATGCCGACGCCGCGGCCCGAGATGGCGGTGATCTTGGCCGCGGTCGAAAAGCCGGGGCGGAAGATCAGGTCGAGCTTCTCCTTCGGTGTCAGCGCACGGGCGTCGGTGGCCGAGAGGATACGCGACGCCATCGCCTTGGCGACGAGCGCGTCGGGCGACAGGCCTCGGCCGTCGTCGCGCACCTCGATCTCGATCTGGTTGCCCGACTGGCGCGCCGACACCGCGATGGTCGCGGTGACGTCCTTGCCCGCGGCGACGCGCTCGTCGAGGCCCTCGATGCCGTGATCGATCGCGTTGCGGACGATGTGGATCAGCGGATCGCGGATATTCTCCATCATCTCGCGGTCGAGTTCGACTTCGCCGCCGCTGGTGGCGAAACGGACCTTCTTGCCGAGGTCCTGCGCCAGGTCGCGGACGATGCGGGGAAGCGGCGAGAACAGCTTGTCGATACGCTGCATGCGCATCTGGCTGACCGACTGGCGCATCCCGGCGATCGAGTCGGAGAGGCGGTCGAACGAGGCGATCAGCGACGGATTGGCGCCAGATTCGCGCAGCATCCGGGCAAATTCGTTGCGCGCAAGAACGATGTCGGTAACCCCGGTCATCACGCTGTCGAGCAGCGGCAGCGGCACGCGGATCGAGCGCCATCCCTGCAGGTCGGTCGCGATGTCGTCTTCGCGGCGAAGCTGGACCTCTCCGGTTTCGGTGGGCGCCTTGGGCACAGTGTCGGCAACAGCCAGCGCGGCGATGACGTCGCCGTCGTCGCCCGCGGGCTCGACGCCCTTCTTGCCGAGAATCTCGCAAAGCTGGCCCAGGCGGTCGATGATCGCGAGGACGCCGGTGACGAGCGCGGCGTCGGCGGTGCGTTTGCCGCGGCGGACCTGATCGAGCGCATCCTCGGCGGCGTGGGAGAGCGCGGTAACGCGCGGCAGCGCGAGGAAACCCGAGCTGCCCTTGATCGTGTGGACGAGGCGGAAAATCGCGTCGAGCTGCGCGCGATCGGCGGGGTCGGCCTCCCACGCGACGAGCGCCCCGCCGGCCTCGGCAAGGATTTCCGCCGTTTCGGCGAGGAAATCGTTCAGCAGATCGTCCATCAAAGTACCGGTGCGCCCCAAAAATCGAGGCTCCACCATGGCGGACAATGGTTAATGGAGGGTTTGCTCAGCGCCGCGCGACAAGAAAAATACCGCGAGGATTTGCAGCGAAATCAGCGGCCTTTGAGGATGGCGCCGACAAGGAGCGAGGTCGGCGTCTCGCGGGCGAGCATCACCGTGCCGCCATTCTGCTTCGCGACCGCCTGAACGAGCACCGCCGGTGCGGTGCGCGAGGTCATCGCCGCCGCGCCCTCGCCTTCTGCAAGAATGCGTTCGACGTCGGCGTCGAGGAAGATGCGCTCGGCCTCGACGTGCAGCGCGATCTCGATGCCCTCGCCTTGGTTCTCGCAGCCGACATCGAGCCGGCCGCCGCGCACCAGCGCATCGACGAGGAGAAGCGAGAGGTTCAGGATGATCTTCACCGCGGGCTTCGGCAGCGGCTCGGGGCCGATCATCCAGTTGAGGTCGATCGCGCGGTCGCCGATGATGCCCTCGATCGCCGATTTTGCCTCGTCGGCCGGAACCAGCTCGCCGAAGCCGCCCGCCGAACCGAAGGCGAGGCGGAAGAATTTGAGCTTGTTCGCCGACGTCCTGGCGCTTTGTTCGAGCAGGTCGATGCAGCGCGCACGCATTTCGGGGTCTTTTTCGTCGGCCAGCAGCTCGAGGCCGTTCGCGAACGCGCCGACCGGGCTGAGCAGGTCGTGGCACAGGCGCGATGCCAGCATGGACGCGAAATCGACGCGATCGTCGGACATGGATCTTGGGCTCCCGCGAGGCCGGCAGTTTCCGGCTCGCGCTGCTCCTACGGCAGCAATATGGTTAAGGGCAAGCGTCGAGGCGCAGTCCCTTGAAATTCGGGGCCTCCCACCCATATCGCCGACGATGTTGGGGGACGACGAAATACTGACCGTGACGCTGGCGGACAGCGCGGCCGGGCTGCGGCTCGACCGGGCGCTGGCCGAAGCGCTCCCCGAGCTTTCCCGCGAGCGGTTGAAGACCCTGATCAAGGGCGGCCGTGTCGCCGACGCCAGGGGCGCGATCCTGTGGGACCCGGCGGCGAAGGCGGCCGCAGCGGCGACGCTCGCGGTCCGCCTGCCCGCCCCGACCCCGGCGCACAATGTCGCGCAGGACATGGGCCTCGTCATCGCCTATGAAGACGAGCATCTGATCGTCGTCGACAAGCCGGCGGGGATGGTCGTTCATCCCGCCGCGGGCAACCTCGACGGGACGTTGGTGAATGCCCTGCTCCACCATTGCGCGGGGCAATTGTCGGGGATCGGCGGCGTCGCGCGCCCCGGCATCGTCCACCGGATCGACAAGGATACGAGCGGGCTGATCGTCGCGGCCAAGCATGACAAGGCGCATGAAGGCCTCGCGAAGCAGTTCGCGGCGCACAGCATCGACCGCCGCTACATCGCCATCGCAGCCGGGCGCCCGATGCCCGCGAACGGCACCATCGACGCGGCGCTCGGCCGCTCGAGCACGAACCGCAAGAAGATGGCGGTGGTCGCGACAAGCCGCGGCAAGCATGCGATCACGCACTACCGGACGATCGAGCCGCTCAACGGCGCGACGCTGGTCGAATGCCGGCTCGAAACCGGGCGGACGCATCAGGTCCGCGTCCATATGGCGCATATCGGCCATCCGCTGGTCGGCGACCCGGTCTATGGCCGCGCCAAAAAGCCGCTGGCGGACACATTAAAAGCGCGTAATTTCGTACGTCAGGCGTTGCACGCGGCCCATTTGGGCTTTATTCATCCGGTGACCGGTAACAGCATCGCGCTCGACAGCGAACTCCCCCAGGACATGCGGGAACTGATCGATGAACTGCGCGTTTAGGTTTCGAATGAAAATCTATTTCGACCGCGGGCGCCAACCGCGGCATAGTCTCCTCTTGAAAATAAGGGAAAACTCGAAAAATGGCTAACAGAAGCAATGTTCCGGCAGTGGTGCCCGCGCTCGGCGGTGAGGCGAGCCTGAACCGCTATTTGGCCGAGATCCGCAAATTCCCCCTGCTCACCCCCGAGCAGGAATATATGCTCGCCAAACGCTTTCAGGAGCATGGCGACAATGAAGCCGCCGCGCAGCTCGTCACCAGCCACCTCCGCCTCGTCGCGAAGATCGCTATGGGCTATCGCGGCTATGGCCTGCCCGTCAGCGAGTTGATCAGCGAAGGCAATATCGGCCTGATGCAGGGCGTGAAGAAATTCGACCCCGAACGCGGCTTCCGCCTCGCGACCTATGCGATGTGGTGGATCCGCGCCTCGATCCAGGAATTCATCCTGCGCTCGTGGAGCCTCGTGAAAATGGGGACCACCGCGGCGCAGAAGAAACTGTTCTTCAACCTGCGCCGGATGAAGAACAACCTCGAAGCCTTCGAGGACGGCGATCTCAGCCCCGAGCATGTCGCGAAGATCGCCACCGATCTGGGCGTCACCGAGGACGAGGTGGTCAGCATGAACCGCCGCATGGCGATGGGCGGCGACACCTCGCTGAACGTCCCGATGGGCGAGGATGGCGACAGCCAGTGGCAGGACCTGCTCGGCGACGAGGGGCCGCTGCAGGACGAACGCGTGGCCGAGGCGCAGGAGCGCGACGTGCGCCATTCGCTGCTCAGCGAGGCGCTGGAAACGCTGAACGAGCGCGAACGCCACATCCTGACCGAACGGCGTTTGACCGACGATCCGAAGACGCTCGAGGATCTGAGCCAGATTTACGACGTCAGCCGCGAACGTGTGCGCCAGATCGAGGTGCGCGCTTTCGAGAAGTTGCAGAAGGCGATGCTCAAGCTGGCGGGCGACCGGCGGCTGGTCGGCGCCTGACGCGATTCCGCGCGAAGCGGGACTTGGGGCCTGCTCGCGGCGGATAAATCAGGGGCGGACCTCTGCCGGGATTTTACGCGCGCAAAAGGAGTCTGTGCCATGCGTTTCCTGCCCCTCGCGATCGCGGCCTTTGCCCTCTCCGTCCCTGTCACCGCCGCCGAATTGCCGGCGAAGGTGACGGTGACGATGGAGAATTTCAGCTACACGCCCGCGGCGCTCCGCCTCCACTCGGGGCATGCGGTGACGCTCCATTTCGTCAACGACGGATCGGGCGGTCATGATTTCACCGCGCCGGCCTTCTTCGCCGCCGCGACGATGGACGCCGCCAACCGCGCCCGTGTCGGCCCGAAGGGCCGTGTGTCGCTCGGCAAGGGCGAGAGTGCGGACGTGACGCTGATTCCGAAAGCCGGCACCTACAAGATGCATTGCTCGCACTTCGGCCATTCGGCGCTGGGCATGACGGGCGAGATCATCGTCGACTGAGGCCGTTTTTCCTTATTCGTCACCCTGCCCGCTTGTCACCTTCGCATCAGCGGCTAGTTTGCCCGCATGACAACCCGACCCCGCGCGACCAAGCGCAAGCTCCCCTGGTATCTGCGGCCGTTCAAATGGCTGCTGTGGTTCATCGCGATCTCGGTCGTGTGGGTGCTGATCTACGCGGTCGTGCCGCCGCCGGTAACGATCACCATGCTGACGGACGGCAACGGCATCACCAAGGATTGGACGAGCCTGTCCAACATCGACCGCAACATGGTGCGCGCCGCGATCGCCGCCGAGGACGGCAAATTCTGCAGTCACGACGGCTTCGACCGCGAAGCGATCGAACAGGCGATCGAGCGCAACGCGAAAGGCAAGCGGATGCGCGGCGGGTCGACGATCAGCCAGCAGACCGCGAAGAATGTCTTCCTGTGGCAGGGCAGCGGCTGGACGCGCTATATCCGCAAGGTGCCCGAGGTATGGTTCACCTTCCTGATCGAGAAAATCTGGGGGAAACGGCGGATCATGGAGGTGTACCTCAACGTCGCCGAAACGGGCCTCGGCACCTATGGGGTCGAGGCGGGGGCGCAGCGCTATTTCAAA
The DNA here is from genome assembly GCF_001468265.1 of Sphingopyxis sp. H050. GTDB lineage: Bacteria > Pseudomonadota > Alphaproteobacteria > Sphingomonadales > Sphingomonadaceae > Sphingopyxis. The sequence continues at coordinate 58,004 of NZ_LNRZ01000004.1, forward strand.
CACGGCGCCAGCAAACTGACCCCGCAGGAGGCGGCGCGCATCGCGGCGATCCTGCCGCTACCCAAGAAGCGCGAGGCCATCAGCCCGTCGGGCTTCACGCGGCGGTACGGGAACTCGATCCGGGCGCGGATCGGGGTGGTTGGCCGGGATGGATTGGACGGGTGCATTTACAAGTAGCGGCGGCTTTGGGGTGCGGGAGTGCACCTTGAACCTCATCATGCTGAACCTGTTTCAGCATCCATGGACTAAGCCAGAGTTCGACGCGGTGACGAAGGAAACGGCGGGCCATGAATCCCGAACAAGTTCGGGCTGACGATGCTGGGAATGTCGTGGTCCGATCGAAATCGGGCGACGTCCCGCCTCAGCCGTTCAATCGCAGCGCCAGGTCGTTCTGAAACCGCACGTCGTCGCCATCGGCCAGCCATTTCGACTCGGCAGCGATTGCGCCGAGCAGGTCGGTTAGCGGTTCGATCTCGCTCTTGTGATAATTGCCGAGGACATGGCCGGTGACGCGGTCCTTGTGCCCCGGATGGCCGATGCCGATGCGCACGCGGCGGAAATCCTCGCCGATGTGCTGGATCATGCTGCGGATGCCGTTGTGGCCCGCGGCGCCGCCGCCCCGCTTCACCTTCACCTGCATCGGGACGAGGTCGAGCTCGTCGTAGAAGACGGTGACGTCCTGCGGCGTCAGCTTGTAGAAATCGAGCGCCGCGCGCACGCTGCGGCCGCTTTCGTTCATGAAGGTGCCGGGTTTGAGCAGCAGGATGCGCTGCGATCCGATGCGACCTTCCTGGACCCATCCCTGGAATTTCTTCGCCGGAGGCGGGAAACCGTGGATGTCGGCAATGACGTCGGCGGCCATGAAGCCGACATTGTGACGGTGCATCGCATATTGGGGCCCGGGATTGCCGAGGCCGACCCAGAGCTGCATGGCGGTGCCTTTCCCGGGTCCAGGTGGAACGCCCCTCTCCGCATGGAGAGGGGCGGCCCGAAATGCTTAGGCTTCGCCTTCGGCGGCTTCGCCCTCGTCCTTCGTCGTGTCGCCGTCGCTCGACTTGAGCGCCGACGGGGCGACGATGGTGGCGATGGTGAAGTCGCGATCGGTGATCGCGCTTTCGACGCCCTTGGGCAGGGTGACGGCGCTGATATGGATCGAATCGCCCACATCGAAACCGGTGACGTCAATCGCGATCTCGTCGGGGATCTTGTCCGCGTCGCAGACGAGTTCCAGATCGTGACGGACGATGTTCAGCACGCCGCCGCGCTTCAGGCCCGGCGAGGCGTCTTCGTTTGCGAACACGACGGGCACTGCGACATGGACCTTGGCGTCCTTGGTAATGCGCAGGAAATCGGCGTGGATCGGACGATCCTTCACGGGATGGAAGGCGACGTCCTTGGGCAGGGTGCGGATCTGCTTGCCGCCGACTTCGATCATCACGACCGAGTTCATGAAGTGACCCGTCATCAGCTGCTTCATCAGCAGCTTCTCTTCGACGTGGATCATCAGGGGTTCTTCCTTGCCGCCATAGACGACGGCGGGGACACGGCCTTCACGACGCAGACCACGCGAGGCTCCCTTGCCTCCGCGTTCGCGCGTCTCGGCCGTCAGCGTCAGCTGATCGCTCATTATTTTTCTCCGAGTACGGTTACACAGTTCCGCCACGCCTCCAGGGATGACCATGGACGGAAGCGCGGGCGCATAGCGGGGAAGCGGCGGAAATGCAAGCACGGAGGGCGGCGGGTTGGTGTCGATCGGACCGCGACATGCAGGACGGGCCTTGAGGGGCGCCTCCGCACCGCAAAGCCGACTTCTGCCCGGTAAGGACGGTTGCCGATCGATGCCCCGTCCAACGATCCCAAATCCGCATCTTTTCAACCGGCCGTTCGCCGAACTTCATTTGACTTTCGCGCGTCGTCAATGCGATGAACGCTGCGACACGGCTTATGGGTCACGCGGCCGGCACGGAGACACTGATGGCAGACGAGGAAACCGCCCCGCAGCAGGGTGAGTTGGCGATCACGCGCACCGGCGACAAGCTGCGGCTGGCGCGCGAGGCCGCGGGTCTGTCGTTGGCCGATATCGCGACGCGGACGCGCATTACCCAAAGACACCTTGAAGCGATTGAGAAGTCCGACTTTTCCGGACTTCCGGGCCGCACATATGTCACCGGCTTCGCGCGCGCCTACGCCCGCGCCGTCGATGTGCCGGAGGCCGAGGTCGCGGCCTCGGTGCGCCGCGAACTCGAAGAGGATGCCTATGGCAGCCGCCCACTGTACGAAGCCTATGAGCCGACCGATCCCGCTCGCCTGCCGACCGCGCGCCTGACCTGGACGCTGGTCATCGTCGCGCTGCTGCTCGTCTCGGCCTATGGCGTCTGGCGTTTCCTGTCGGTCGAACCCGACGAAGCGCTGATCGCGGCCCAGAATCAGGCGGCCGAAGCGTCGGAAGCCCCCGCAGCCGCGACGCCCGCCGCAAAGGCCGGCCCCGCGGTCGCCGCTGACGCCCCCGTCGTGCTGACCGGCATTTCGGAGGTTTGGATCGGCTTCGACGACGCCGCCGGCAAGACCGAAAACTGGCGCACCCTCGATCCGGGCGAAACATATCAGGTGCCGGCCGACTATATCGAGAAGTTCACGCTGCGCACAAGCATCCCGCAGGCCCTGAAGGTCACCGTCGGCGGCCGCGACGTGGGGTCGATCGGCCCTGCCGACACGCTGACCAAAGGCGTCTCGCTGAAACCCGCCGACCTGATCGCGCGCGCCGAGGGCAACGCCGGAACGACGCCGGGAGCGGCAACGCCGGCACCCAAGACCAAGGGCTGATCGCCTCGTTCCGGCGACGGCAAGCGGCGGCGCGCCGAAATGGGTTTGCGCGCGCGCCCTTTGCGGCGTTATGAAGGCCGGCACAAAATTGGTTAATATGCGGGGGCCTATCGGCACATGATGAAGCAAGTCACCCTTTTGGGCGCGGCTGCGATGGCAATCGCCGCCGCCGCGCCGGTTCAGGCGCAGGACGCCACCGTCGCCAAGCGCGTCGATCGCCTCGAAAAGGAAATGCGCGCGGTTCAGCGTCAGGTCTTTCCTGGCGGCGCCCCGGCCTTTTTCGAAGGCGAAATCGCCCCCGACAACACCCCCGGCGAACGCGTGGGCAGCAGCAGCGCGCCGGTCGCCGACCTGACCGCGCGCGTCGATGCGCTGGAATCGCAGTTGCAGACGCTGACCGGCCAGACCGAGCAGAACGCCTATCAGCTGCGCGAGCTCGAGAAGCAGTTCGCGGCTTATAAGGCCGAAATCGACAAGCGCCTCGCGCCGCCTGCGGTCGATCCCGTCGCCACCCCGGCAAGCCTGCCGGCCGTCGCGACGACGAAGCCCGCCCCGACGCCGACGCCGACGCCGACGCCAACGCCCGCTGTGGCGGCAGCATCGACGACGAAAAAGCCGACGACGACCCCGGCGGCGGCCGCCGGCAAGCCCGACGCAGCCCGGCTGGCGCTCGTCAAGAAGGTCGAGATCCCGTCGAGCGGCAACGAACAGCAAGACGCCTATGACTATGGCTTCCGCCTTTGGTCGGCCAAACTCTATCCCGAGGCGCAGACCCAGCTGAAACAGGTCGTCACCAAATGGCCGAAGAGCAATCAGGCGAGCTATGCGCAGAATCTTCTCGGCCGCGCCTATCTCGACGAGGGCAAGCCCAGCCTCGCGGCGGTCGCCTTCTACAATAATTACAAGGATCGCCCCAGCGGCCCGCGGGCGCCGCAGAGCCTGATGTATATGGGCGTCGCGCTCGACAAGCTCGGCCGCAAGGCCGACGCCTGCAAGGCGTTCCGCGAACTCGAAGAAGTCTATGGTGACAAGGCCCCACAGGATGTCCGCGCCGATGCAGCCGCCGCCAAAACAAAAGCAGGTTGTTGATACCGACGCCGTAGAACGGCTGGGGCGCGATCTCGCCGCCCTGGCCGGCGCGGACTGGCAGCGGCGCCATTATGGCGTCGCGGTGTCGGGCGGGCCCGACAGCATGGCATTGCTATGGTTGATGGCGACGCTGCTGCCCGGGCAGGTGCGCGCGGCGACGGTCGACCATGGTCTGCGCAAGGGCTCCGACGAGGAAGCGCGCATGGTGGCGAGCTATTGCGCGCGCGAGCATATTCCGCACGTCATCCTGACGCCGCCGACGCCGATCAAGGGATCGCAGCAGGCCGCGGCGCGCGCCGAGCGATATCGGCTGCTCGAGGCCTGGCGGCAGGAGGGCGAGCTTGCCCATATCCTGACCGCGCATCACGCCGACGACCAGCTCGAAACGATCGTGATGCGCCTCAACCGCAGCAGCGGCGTCGGCGGGCTCGCGGCGATCCGGGCAAAGAATCGCGCGATCCTGCGTCCGCTCCTGTCCTGGCGCCGGGACGATCTCGTCAAGCTCGCGCTCGACCGCGATCTCCCCTTTGTCGACGATCCCTCGAACGACGATCATCGTTTCGACCGTGCCCGGCTGCGGCACGCGCTCCAGTCGCAGACGATCCTCGACGTCGAGGCGGCGGCGAAATCGGCGGGCTGGCTTGCCGAGGCCGACGATGCGATCGATTGGGCGGTCGAGCGGCTGATCGCCGCGTGGCCCGACGCTTCGGACATCGCGGTGATCCGCGACGAAGGCTATCCCCCTGAAATCTTTCGCCGAGTGGTCGCGCAGCGCCTCTCCGCCAACGACGGCCAGCTCCGCATCCGCGGCGTCTCGCTCGACGGGGTGATCGCGGCGATGAAGGGCGGCCGCCGCGCGATGGTGGGCGCGCTGCTGATCGACGCGGTGCCGGGCCTCGAGGGCACGATCTGGCGCATTTCGCCCGCGCCGCGCCGAAAAGCGGCAAAATAGGACAATCTGGCTCATTGTCATTTAACCCAAATATCCTACATTGTCGGGATTGATCCGCGCGATATGCGCGAAATTTGGAAAGATTCCGATGCAGGACGACAAGGAACCGCAGGGCAACCCCTGGATGAAGAGCGTGATGATCTGGAGCGGCATCCTGCTCGCCATGCTCCTCGTCGCCTCGATGTTCGGCGGCGCGGCCCAGCCGACCGGGAATCCCCTCGCCTATTCGGAATTCCGCCAGAAGGTCGAGGAAGGCGCCGTAAAGGACGTCGTTCTTTCCGAGGACCGCGTCACCGGCACCCTGTCGAACGGCGACAAATTCTCGGCAAACGTGGTCCGCGACCCCGATCTGCTCAAGATGCTCAACGACAACGGCGTCAAATATGACGGCAAGCCGACGGAAACGGGCAATATTTGGCTCTATCTGCTGATCCAGTCGCTGCCTTTCCTCTTGATCCTCGGCATCGCCTTCTTCGTTTTCCGTCAGGTCCAGAAAAACAACGGCTCGGGCGCGATGGGATTTGGCAAGTCGCGCGCCAAGATGCTGACCGAAAAGCAGGGCCGCGTGACCTTCGACGATGTCGCGGGCATCGACGAGGCGCGCGAGGAGCTCGAAGAGATCGTCGAGTTCCTGAAGGATCCCACGAAATTCTCGAAGCTCGGCGGTCAGATTCCGAAGGGTGCGCTGCTCGTCGGTTCGCCGGGTACAGGTAAGACCCTGCTCGCCCGCGCGATCGCGGGAGAGGCGGGCGTGCCCTTCTTCACCATTTCGGGTTCGGATTTCGTCGAGATGTTCGTCGGTGTCGGCGCGTCTCGCGTCCGCGACATGTTCGAGCAGGCCAAGCGCAATGCGCCCTGCATCGTCTTCATCGACGAAATCGACGCCGTCGGCCGCCATCGCGGCGCGGGTCTCGGCAACGGCAATGACGAGCGCGAGCAGACGCTGAACCAGTTGCTCGTCGAGATGGACGGCTTCGAGGCGAACGAAGGCATCATCATCGTCGCCGCGACCAACCGCCCCGACGTTCTCGACCCCGCGCTGCTGCGTCCGGGCCGCTTCGACCGCCAGGTCGTCGTACCGCGCCCCGACATCGAGGGCCGCCAGAAGATCCTCGAGGTTCACACCCGCAAGAAGCCCCTCGCCCCCGACGTCGACCTGCGCCGGATCGCGCGCGGCACGCCCGGCTTCTCGGGCGCCGATCTTGCTAACCTCTGCAACGAAGCGGCGCTGCTTGCAGCCCGCAAGGGCAAGCGCCTGATCGCCTCGAACGAGTTCGAGGAAGCCAAGGACAAGGTCATGATGGGCGCCGAGCGCCGGTCGATGGTGATGACCGAGGACGAGAAGAAGGCGACCGCCTATCATGAAGCCGGCCATGCGCTCGTGTCGCTGCACGTCGAGCATAATGATCCGCTCCACAAGGTCACGATCATCCCGCGTGGCCGCGCGCTGGGCGTCACCTGGAACCTACCCGAACGCGACCGCTATTCGCAGAATATGAAACAGATGAAGGCGCGCCTCGCACTCTGCTTCGGCGGCCGCATTGCCGAGCAGCTGATCTATGGCAATGACGAGCTGAACACCGGCGCGTCGAACGACATCCAGCAGGCAACCGACATGGCCCGCGCCATGGTGATGGAATATGGCATGTCCGAAAAGCTCGGCTGGCTGCGCTACCGCGACAATCAGGACGAGGTGTTCCTCGGCCACAGCGTATCGCGCGCGCAGAACATGTCCGAAGAGACCGCGAAGCTGATCGACGCCGAAGTCCGCCGCCTCGTCGAGGAAGGCGAGAAGGTCGCGCGCAAAGTGCTGACCGACAATATCGACGAGTTGCATCTGCTCGCCGGTGCGCTGCTCGAATATGAGACGCTGTCCGGCGAGGAGGCGAAGCGCGCAATCAAGGGCGAAGACATCGGCCGCGACAATGATCAGGACAAGTCGGGCACCCACGCATCGGGCCACGCCGGCTCGCTGCCCCAGATCAAGCGCAAGCCGCGCCCGTTCGGCGACGTCAATCCGCAAGGTGCCTGACGCAGGATTCACGCGCCGTTCACCCGTTCGGCGCGATTTCCATCGCATGCGGCACCAGCGCAGCCGATTTCTGCCAGCAATCATGGCATTAGGCGCCGGCGTCATGCTGTGCGGCATGGCGCCCGGCGATATGAGCGTCGCCGCCTTCCTCGCGCGCGCGACGTCGCTCGAACGGCTCGGCCCCCTCGCGCTCGCGACGCCCGACGCCCAGCTTTTGAAGGGTGAGGTCATCGCCGCCGGCAAACGCTACAAGGCGCGGATCGACGCCGAGCGCAAGGCGGGCCGCAAGACGACCAGCTGCCCGCCGGAAAGCGGCACGCTGACCCCCGAACAATGGATGGCGCATCTGCGCAGCTATCCGGCCGAGCGGCGCAGGTCGATTTCGGTCTATTCGGCATTCGACGGCTTGATGCGCAAACGATACCCTTGCCCGGCGTAGGACCGCCCCGTCAGGATCAAAGGAGATGGCCATGATGACACAGCTTCGCGCCGCTGCCCTGGCCCTTTCGCTGCTTGTCGTGACACAGTCCGCGTCGGCGCAGAGCGCGCTGACTTCGACCGTCGAGGTCGAACGATCCACGCCGGCAGCCGACGGCAAGCCGCCGATCACAAGCTATTCCCCGAGCGATGTTGTCGTCCCGGGCGACCGCCTCCGTTTCACCCTGACGTTCAGGAACGATGGCGCCGAGCCTGCGACGGGCGTTGCGATCAAGAATCCGATTCAGGACGGACTGATTTTCGATGGCACGCCCGATCTTGCCGGCTTCGATGTCTCCACCGACCAGGGCGCGAGCTTTGCTCCGCTGGCAACGCTGACCGTGCCGGTCGAAGGCGCAGATCGTCGCGCGGCGACCAACGCCGACGTGACGAATGTCCGCTGGGTGTGGAGCGATGCGATCGCGCCGGGACAAACCCGCACGGTCACTTTTTTCGCCAAGGTGAAATGATGCGCCCGGACGCGTGCCGATGACGATCTATTGCGACGAATCGGGCGGGCTCAACGCGGGGGCGATGACCTTCGCGGCCGCGATGCTCACGCCCGAGGCTGCTGCCGCCATCCACGCCCGCTTTCGGTCGGTCACCGGCCTGCGCGGCGAATTGAAAGGCAGCCGGATCAGCGTGACCGAGCGCGCCTATTTGCTCGAACTGTTCGACCGCGCCGGCGGCCGCGCCTGGGTTGCCGTCGCAACGCGCGACCGGCTTGCGCCGTCAGCCGATGGCAAAGCCGTCAGCGACCTGGCGCTCTATGCCGCCCTGCTCGATCTGGCCGTCAGCAGCTGGCTGCCCGAGACCGGCGGCGTCTGCACTGATGTGGTCATCGACGACGGCCGTTACGACCCCGCCATTCTCGGCCATGTCCGTGAGAGCATCCAGGCAGGTCTTGCCGGATGGGGCCGCGCTTCGCTTGCCGACAGCCGCCGGTCCGACGGCGTGCAGATCGCCGACGTCATCGCGAACAGCCTGTTCAATATCGAAATCGGCTCGCCCCGCGCGCACCGCATTGGTACGATCCTCGATCCGCTGCTCAAGTCGCGCGCCATTCGCATCGCGGAGCTAACGCGGCTGCCTTGATGCAGAAAGGGCCGCGGTCTCCCGCGGCCCCTCCCCGATGATCGATTGTCGAGGCGACTTATTCGAAGTCGCCACCGCCGCCAGCCGGGCTGCGCGGCGGCGCAGCAGCGGTGAGACGCAGTGCTTCGGCCGAGCGCGCGATCGAGCTGATTTCATCGGGCGTATCGTCATCGTCGACGACGACCTTTTGCAGCGTACCGACGAGCGCGTCCTGCAAATCTTTCGGGTGGACGGTCTGCTCGGCGATTTCGCGGAGCGCCACGACCGGGTTCTTGTCGCGGTCGCGATCGATGGTTAACTCCGAACCGCCCGAGATTTCGCGGGCGCGGTGCGCGGACATCAGGACCAGGTCGAAGCGGTTGGAAACTTTGTCGACGCAATCTTCGACGGTAACGCGGGCCATGTGAATTCCTTGTAGATAGGAGAGGCCAGCCAAAGGCATGGCGGCAAGCGCTGCGCGCTAGCAGGCGGCCGGGCGAATGTCAATCAAACCCCTGCCCTTGCAGGTCTCGCTAGCGACGGCCTATGATCGACGTATGACCGACGTCGACGTCCCCGCCGCCGAAACCGAGACCATCAAGGCGGAGGTTGCCGGGCACCGGCTGGAGGTCATCGTCGACGGCGACGAACGGCTCGATCGCGTCCTCGCGCTGCTTGCCGGCGCAATTCGCAGCATCGACCTGATCATGTACATCTTTGAGGACGATGCCGCCGGCCGCCGCGTCCTCGATGCGATGACGGCAGCCGCCAGGCGCGGCGTGCGCGTGCGCGCGGTGATCGACAGCTTCGGATCGGGCGACATTGCCGATGCCGTCTTCGATCCGCTGCGCGCTGAGGGCGGCACGGTGACCTTTTTCTCGCGGCGCTGGCGGTCGACCTACCTGATCCGCAATCACCAGAAGCTGTTGCTGATCGACGAAAGCATCGCGGTCACCGGCGGCTTCAACATCGCGGCGCCCTATCTGAGCCGGCAAGACGCGCATTGCTGGTTCGACCTCGCCTTTCTTGTCCGCGGCCCCTCGGTGGCGCGGATGATCGAATGGTTCGAGGAGATCCACGATTACACGCTCAACGACGACGGCAAGGTGCTGACGCTGCGCCGCCTGATCCGCGAATGGCCGGTTGATACCGGCCCGGTCTCGTGGCTGGTCGGCGGCCCGACGCAGCGCCTGTCGCCCTGGGCGCGCGCCGTCCGCACCGATCTGGAGCATGCGCGCCAACTCGACATGGCGATCGCCTATTTCTCACCCGGCCAGGGCATGCTGCGGCGGCTGGGCCGCGTGGCGCGGCGCGGCCGCGCGCGCTTCGTTATGGCCGGCAAGTCGGACAACGCCGCAACGATCGGCGCCTCGCGGCTGCTTTATGGCTATCTGCTACGCAAAGGGGCGACGATCTGGGAGTATCAGCCATGCAGGCTGCATATGAAACTGATCGTCATCGACGAAATCGTCTACATCGGCACCGCCAATTTCGACATGCGCAGCCTGTTCGTGAACGTCGAGTTGATGGTGCGGATCGCCGATGCGCCCTTTGCCGCGACAATGCGCGATTTCATCGCGCGGATGGCGCCCGATTGCGAGATGGTGACGAAAACGTCGCACAAGGCGCGCGCCAACTGGCTCACCCGGCTGCGCTGGACGCTCGCCTGGTTCGTTGTCGGCCTTGCTGATTACACCGTCACCCGGCGATTGAACTTCGGGCTCGGCGAAGTCGATCCCGAAACCGAGATCTAGTCCTTCCAACCCCAAAAGAGGAAGCAAGGCGGGACGTTGACCCATTCGAACGCGTTGTCGATGCGGTTGAAATGCACCGCGAGGAAATCGCGCGCCCGGGCGCGGAACTGATAGACCAGGAATGCGCCGCCAGGGCGCAGCACCCGGTGCGTCGCGGCGGCGATCGCCGGGCCGACGCCCGCGGGCAGCGTCGAGAAGGGTAACCCCGAAAGCACATAATCCGCATGATCGAAGCCGTGCGCGCGGACAATCTCTTCGACGTCGGACGCCGATCCATGCACCGCGATAAAGCGGCTGTCGCGAATATCCTTGCGAAGATAGTCGATGAAGTCGGGGTTGGTATCGATCGCAATCAGCGTCGCGTCGCCAGCCATATTCTCCAGAATCGGGCGGCAGAAAGTGCCGACGCCCGGGCCATATTCGACGAACAGCTTGGTATTTTTCCAGTCGACCGGGCGCAGCATGTGGCGGATCAGCGTCGGCGACGACGGCACGATCGATCCCACCATCACCGGATGCTTGATGAAGCCTTTTACGAACATACCCCAAGGTCCGAAAAAGCGCTTCAGCTTCTCGCGGGCCTTGCGGATCGGCGAGATGGTCGGTTGGGCCTGGGCCCGCGGATTGGTCATGATGGCTTTCGCGTTGTTGCGGTTGGCCGAATGCGTGGCAAAATCGGCGCGCCCGCGCAAGGAAAGAGTCAGTCTTGACACTGGACAGAAGCCCGCTCGCGTGTAGGGAAGCGCGGGTCGGCGGCCAGCTTCAGGGTTAAAGCGAAGGAAATGGCGAAACCATCGAATTCCATTGCCGCCGATCGGATGGCCGTGCTGTTCGCGATCATGCTCGTCGCCGCAGCGGGCAATACCGCGATGCAGTCTATCCTGCCCGCAATCGGCGCCAAGCTTCACATTCCCGATGTTTGGGTCAGCCTGGCCTTCAGCTGGTCGGCGCTGCTCTGGGTGCTCACCGCGCCGCACTGGGCGCGCAAGTCGGACAAGCATGGGCGGAAGGCGTTGATGGCGCTCGGCGTCGTCGGCTTCTTTACGTCGATGGCGCTGTGTGGGCTGACGCTGTGGGCGGGGCTGGAGGGGCTGCTCGGCGCGGGCTTCACCTTCATCGTCTTCGCGATATTCCGCAGCCTTTACGGCGGCCTCGGGTCGGCGTCGCCGCCCGCGGTGCAGGCCTATGTCGCCTCGCGCACCGATCCCGAGCATCGAACGCAGGCGCTGTCGCTGGTGTCCTCGTCCTTTGGCCTCGGTACGGTGATCGGTCCCGCGATCGCGCCCTTCTTCATCCTGCCGATCGTCGGTCTTGCCGGTCCCTTGCTCGTTTTCGCGCTGATCGGGCTGGCAGTGCTCGTGATGTTGCGCTGGCGCCTGCCGAACGATACGCCGCGCTTCGCGGCGCGCGGCGCCATCGCCTCCTACCCGCTTTCGGCCGGTCCCGCCGAGCCGACCGGCGAGGAGGAGAATGATCCCGATGCGCCCGACCAGGAACCGCTGAGCTGGCGCGACAGCCGGGTTCGCCCCTGGCTGCTCGCGGGCTTCTTCGGCGGGCAGGCGCAGGCGATGATGCTCGGCGTCATCGGCTTTCTGATCCTCGACCGGCTCCACCTGCGCCTCCGGCCCGACGAAGGCGCCGCGATCACCGGCATCGTGCTGATGGGCGGCGCGTTCGCGACGCTGCTGGCGCAATGGGGGCTGATTCCGCTATTGAAGCTGACGCCGCGCTCCACCGTGCTCGCCGGATCGATCCTTGCCATCCTAGGCATCCTAATGACCGGCCTCGCACAGGATTTGCACGCGATCGTCATCGGCTTCGCGACCGGCTCCTTGGGCTTCGGCCTGTTTCGTCCCGGCTTTGCGGCAGGCGCATCGCTATCGGTGCCGCGCCGCGATCAGGGCGCGGTGGCGGGCATGACGGCCTCGATCAACGGCTCGGCGTATATTGTTTCGCCCGCGATCGGCGTGTTGCTCTACAACTGGCACCCAATGCTTGCCTACGGCCTGATGGCCGGCTTTTGCGCCTGGCTGGTGGCGTGGGGCTGGCGCGCGCTGCGGCAGGACCAGCCCCGCTCGGCCTAGTCTTTCGTCTCGTCGTCGTGCTTGCGCTCGCGGACGGGTTTGAGCATGCCCGGCGCGAAGAAGCCGATCGGATCGACGCTCATTGCGGCCTGCTTGATCTCGCCCTGGATCTTTTCATAGTCCTTTTCCATCGCTTCGGTGACCGAGGCGCGGGTGTCCTTCAGCGCAGTCTCGAAATCGTCCATCGTCACCGTATCGCTGGCGATCGACCGCTTGAGCGCAGCAAGCCCTGCGCGGCGGGTCAGATCCTCGAGATCGGCGCCGGTGAAGCGATCGCTCCGCTCGGCAAGCACTTTCAGGTCGACGTCGCTGCCGAGCGGCATCTTGCCCGTCTGGATTTCGAGGATGCGCTGCCGCCCCTCGGCATTGGGAACCGACACATAGATCAGCTCGTCGAGCCGCCCGGGCCGCAGCAGGGCGGGATCGATCAAATTCGGGCGGTTGGTCGCGCCGATGACGACCACCGACTGCATCTCCTCGATCCCGTCCATTTCGGCGAGGATCGTGTTGACGACGCGTTCGGTCACCTGCGGCTCGCCCGACGTGCCGCTGCCACGCGCGGGGACCAGGCTGTCGAGCTCGTCGATGAAGATGATCGTCGGCGCGACCGCCCGGGCCCGCGCGAACAGCCGTGCAATCTGTTGCTCGCTTTCGCCATACCATTTGGAGAGCAGGTCGGACGATTTGATCGAGATGAAATTGGCGTCGGATTCGCGCGCCGCCGCCTTTGCTAGCAAGGTCTTGCCGGTCCCGGGCGGGCCATAGAGCAGAAAGCCCTTGGCGGGGCGGATCCCCAACCGCCGGAAAGCCTCAGGGTTCTTCAGCGGCAGCTCGATTCCCTCGATCAGCTTGTCGCGCGCCGGGTCGAGGCCGCCGATGTCGCTCCAGCGCGTTTTCGGCGCCTGCACCATGACTTCGCGCATCGCCGAAGGCTGCACACGCTTCAGGGCATTGTTGAAATCCTCGCGGGTCACCCGCAATTCCTCGAGCACCTCGGGCGGGATGGTCCCCTCCGCAAGGTCGAGTTTCGGCATGATCCGCCGCACCGCCTCGATCGCCGCCTCGCGGGTCAAAGCCGCCATGTCGGCGCCGACAAAGCCAAAGGTCGTGCGCGCCAGTTCGGCCAGATCGACATCGTCGGACAGCGGCATACCGCGCGTGTGGATACCCAGGATTTCGCGCCGCCCGGTCTCGTCGGGCACGCCGATCACGATCTCGCGGTCGAAACGGCCCGGACGACGCAGCGCTTCGTCGATCGCATCGGGGCGGTTGGTGGCGGCGATCACGACCAGATTGGTGCGCGGCTCAAGGCCATCCATCAGGGTCAGCAGCTGTGCGACGAGGCGCTTCTCGGCTTCGCCCTGCACTTGGCCCCGCTTCGGCGCGATCGAATCGATCTCGTCGATGAACAGGATCGACGGCGCCGCCTTTGCGGCCTGTTCGAACACGTCGCGCAGCCGCTTTTCGGACTCGCCATAGGCGCTGCCCATGATCTCCGGTCCGTTGATCAGAAAGAATTGCGCGTCGCTTTCGTTCGCGACCGCGCGCGCGAGCCGCGTCTTGCCCGTTCCCGGCGGTCCATGCAGCAGAACGCCGCGCGGCGGATCGACGCCAAGCCGCTGGAACAGCTCGGGATAGCGCAGCGGCAGCTCGACCATCTCGCGCAGCTGGTCGATCGTTTCCCCCAGTCCGCCAAGATCGTCGTAGGTGACGTCGGTGCGGCGCGCGTCCTGTGGCTCCTGATATTCGGGGAGCAGCTCGACTTCGGTATTTTCGTCGATCGTCACGACGCCCTTGGGATTCGCAGAGACGACGAGCAGGCGCACCTCGGCGAGCGCATAGGCCGGCGCATTGAGCATCTGGCGAAGCTGCGGCGGCATGTCGCCCGAGGGCAGCCGCTGCTGCCCCGCGGTCGCGACCGTGTCGCCGGCGACGAGCGGGCGGCCGAAGAAACTGCGCTTCAGCGCGTTGGCCGAGCCCTGCAGCCGCAGATTTTCCTGCGCGGGCGCGAACACGACGCGAGTGGCCGGGCGCGTCTCGACGCGGCTGAGCACGACCATGTCGCCCGCCCCCGCCCCGGCATTGGCGCGTTGCAGCCCGTCGAGGCGGATAACCTCCAGCCCCTCGTCTTCGGCATAGGGGCCGACGACCCGCGACGCGGTCTCGCGCTTGCCGCTGATCTGGATCACATCGCCTTCAGTCACGCCAAGCGCGGCCATCGCCGAGCGCGGAATGCGGGCAATGCCGCCGCCGCTCTCTTCAGCGCGGGCATTGGCCACCTGCAGTTTGACCGTTCTTTCTTTTAGCGCTGCATCGGCCAACGTCATTCTCCCGCAAAAAGGTCAGAATGCGGTAGATAGGATGGTCGTTCCGGATTTTCGACCCCTGCGAGGGCCACCAAATGATCGCCTCTATACCGCACTGCACAAATTTTCTGGAATGTCAGCAAGCGCCATGCCATCATCGCCGTCAAGACGATCATGGCACGCCTTCCTCCCCTCAGCAGCATGGAGGCCTTTCTGGAGGTCGCCCGCCACGGCACCGTCAAGGCGGCCGCGAGCGAGCTTGGCCTGTCGATGCCCGCGCTGTCGCGCAGGATCCAGACGCTCGAACATGCTGTCGGCCGCCCGCTCTTCGATCGCCACCATCACGGCCTGCGCCTGACCGAATCGGGCCGGGCGCTGCAGGAACAATTGTCGCCGATCCTCGACGAGCTTCGCGGCGTCATCGGGCGCATCGGCGGGCCGGACGCGTCGCTGCGCCTTCATCTCAACGTCCTGCCGCTCTTCGCCCAGCAGCGGCTGTTTCCGCGCCTGCCCGAACTGCGGCGCGAGCATCCCGAACTGCACATCGACATCGACACCATGTCGCATGCCGAAGCGCGCCTGGGCGAAGGCATCGACGCGGCGATCGCACTCGCACGCTCGATCGATCCCGCGCTCTACGCGGCGCGCCTCGACCAGGATCATGTCTTCCCGATCGCTGCGCGAACCCTCACCGACGACGGCCGCGCGATCGCGGTCCCGGAACAGCTCCAGCGGCTTCCGATCCTGCTGCATCGGGAAATGCCCGAGACCTTCACCGAGTGGAAAAAGGCGATCGGCATGCCTTATCTCGAACCCGCAGGGATCGATTTCTTCGATTCGGGCCCGCTGATGCTCGAAGCGGCCGCGCAGGGCATCGGTGTCGCCTTCATGCACGGTCATCATTTCGACGACGCGCACGACCCGCGGCTCATCCGCCTCTTCGATTTCGATGTCGAAAGCCCGTACAGCTATTGGTTCGTCTGCCGCCCGCGCGCGCTGCGTCAGCCGGCGGTCAAGCTGTTCCACGACTGGTTGCTGGGCGCGAAGATCTGAGCCGGGCGGTCGCGCGGACTGAATCCGCGCTTTTCGGGGGCTGCCGCTGCGCTCCGCACGCCGTGGCACTCAGACATCATGTCTTCGCTTTGGGTGGGAAATGGTGCTGCTGGACAGGATTGAACTGTCGACCTCGTCATTACCAATGACGCGCTCTACCACTGAGCTACAGCAGCAACCGGGGCGCCCGCAAACGCATGTTCGCCGGGCAGGCGCGGCCTATGGCGGGGCGACCTTCGCCTGTCAAGGTCGCAGGCTTGACGGGGCGCGAATTTCGCGAGATTGGGCACCGGTGAGCAAGCCTCCCTCCCCCGCCGACCTCGAACGCGAGCGACGCCTCGCCGAGGCGCTGCGTGAAAATCTGCGCAAGCGGAAGGCGCAAGCGCGCGAGCCAAAGACCGACACCCCGGTCAAAGTCTGACGGTCACCGTCACGGCATCGCCCTCGGATATCCCTTCGGCCTTGCGCACCGCGGCCTTGACCGGGAGCAGCCAGCCGTCGCTTTCGCGATGCGGAAAGACCGAAGTGCTCCAGCTCGTATCGCCGATCGTCGCGCGCACCTTCGCCGATCCGAAGCCCTTGCGCCCGTCGAGCCATTGGCCGCCGATGGCGGCGAGCCGGATCCCGTCGGCGACTTCTCCCGAAATGGTGACGAAGAACCATGCCGCAGGCGCGGTCGCCGACTGCCAGCGCCAGAGCGGCGTCGTGACGGTGAAATCCTCCACTTACTTCGCGGCGACGGGGCGAATGGGTACGGGAATGTTGCAGATGTCGGCGCCGCCGGCCGGACGAATGAAGAAGGGGTCGCGGCGGTTGGCACGCGCGTCTGCATAGCGTCCGAAGCTGTTGCTGTCGGTCGAGAGATATTCGAATTTCGGCTGCTTCGCGACGGGCAGCTCGCTCGCCAGCCGGATCGACCTGATCGGGATGCGTTCGGCTTTGCTCTCATAGAATCCCAGCGCGCCAGTTCCGCGCGGCAGGCTCGACAAATGCTCGATCCCGCTGATCACCCGGCCGACGAGCGCTATATTGCGATCGAGGTGCCGCGGCGCGTGACCGATCACGGTATAAAGCTCGGCGCCGGACCCGGTGTCCGGCGACATGTTACGGCCGACGCCGACCATGCCGTAGCAGTGCAGCGGCCAACGGCGCACCGAATCGGGAGTACCTTCGGCCGCCACGGGCCATCCCTTTTCGAAAGAAGCATAGCGGCTGACGTCGCCGTTCGGGATCAGCAGCTTTGCAAAGCGCTGCCAGCCCGGCGCATCTCCCACTGTCACATAATCGTTCTCGGATATCGTCGCTAAGCCTTCGGGCAGCGGCTTCTTTTCGGTCGCATCGCCCCACTGGGCGACATAATTGTCCTGCACCCGGTTGACGCTCGTCCCGTCCCACCAATGCGCGGCGGCGAGCTTGCGGATGTTGGCGATCCAGCCCTGGCTGAAAGGCGCGGGCATCAGCTGGATGACGACGCGGCGCGGCTTGCCCTTTGCATCGGGCGCAAGGTCCATGACGAGCAGGGCCGACGGCGCGATCGCGACCCAGTCGGCCGCGGGCGCCGCCGCCGCGATTTCGCCGGGCGACGGGATCGGAGCGGGCTCCTGGGCATGGACGGGAAGAAAAAGCGACGCCGCAGCCGCGGCCAGGAGCAGATGTTTCATGGGCGTCTGTCTGCCACGCCCAATCGGCTTGCGAAAGCCCTGCCAAGCGATTAGGGCGCCCGTTCCAAGCATGCGGAGCGGTGGCCGAGTGGTCGAAGGCGCTCGCCTGGAAAGTGAGTATGGGTCAAAAGCCCATCGAGGGTTCGAATCCCTCCCGCTCCGCCACTTCGGAACAACGATGGGCACTCCGCCCGCCGCCGTGGCTACGCCATTGGCGGCCAGCACGCGGAGCAGGTTGCTCTTCGATCCCATGATGCGGACCTCGCCGCGATCGACCTCGACCCGCTGCGCCAAGGCGCGAAGATGGTCGCGGCGATAGCCGCCGCCTTCCGTGCGGATGCGCCGCCGCGCCGTTGACGCGAACTTTCGCAACGTGGCCGGCGTGATGGCCTGCTGCGTCGAGTTGAGCAGGAGGGCCGAGGCCCGCTCGGCATCCGCCCGCGCCTGATCGCGAGTCGCCTTCAAGGCGACGATGCGATCCCTGAGCGCCGGATCGTCCAAATCGGCGACGCCGCTTTCGATCGCGTCGTAGAGCCGTTTCAGGCGCAGCTCGGTCTCGGCGGATCGCCGGTTCAATTCCGCGATATGCTCGCGGCGCCGGTCGCTGCGCTCCTGTCGACGATCCAGAACCTCGGCTAGTACATCCTCCAGCCGGTCGGGATCGAGCAGCCGGTCGGCCAGATAGTTTGCGACCAGATCGTCCAGCCGCTCCATCGAAACCGTCATGCCCTCGCAGGCGGTCGCGCCCTGCCGCGCCTTCATCGAACAGGTGTAATAGCGATAGCGCCCACCCTTCCCGGTGCGAATCGTCATCGCGCCGCCGCACTTCCCGCAATGGATCAGGCCCGTCAGCAGCGTCGGGCCACCGACGACCTGCGGATGGGCGACCTTCGGGTTGCGCGCCTTGAAATGTGCCTGCACCGCATCGAACGTGGCCTGGTCGATGATCGCCGGAACCTCGACCGCGATCACTTCCTCGGAGGGCTTCAATTCCTTGCTCTTGCCGCGCTTGTTGAACTCGTGGCGGCCGATATAGGTCGGCCGGGTCAGCATCCGATGAACCGTGCCGATGCCCCAGCGGCCGCCGTCGCGCGTGAAGATACGGCGCTCGTTGAGATGCTTGGTGATCGACTTCACGCCCATCGGGCCGGATGTGCCGTCGCCTTCCAGCGCCAGCTTGAACGCCAGCCGCACCGTGTCGGCGTGGATCGGGTCGATCTCCAGCTTCTTCTTCATCTTCGCGCCGCGTTGCTCGGCATCGACCACGCGATATCCGATCGGCGGCAGCGAGCCGTTCCAGAAGCCTTGCCGGGCATTTTCCTTGAGCGCGCGAAGGACGTGCTTCGCATTCTCCTTCGACTGATATTCGTCGAACAGCGCCATGATCTGACGCATCATGACGTGCATCGGATCGTCGCCCATTTCCTGCGTGATCGACAACAGCTTGACGCCGTTCTTGGCGAGCTTGCGAACGTAGAACTCCAGTTCGAAGTGATCGCGGAAGAAGCGCGAGAAGCTGTGGACCACCACTACGTCGAACGACGCGGGCTTGCTGGTCCCGGCCTCGATCATGCGCTGGAACTCGGGCCGCCGGTCGTTCGTCGCCGATGCGCCGGCCTCGACGAAGGTATCGACCAGCTCCAGTCCCCGCGACAGGCAATAGGCTTCGCCCTGCTTGCGCTGATCGGGGATCGACACGTCATGCTCGGCCTGCCGCGCCGTTGAAACGCGCAGGTAAAGGGCGGCGCGCAGCGGCACGGTCATGGTAGCGAACTCCTCACATCATTGGCACGGCCCGAACAGCTCGTCGAAAACGTCGCCGAACCATGCCTCGAACACATCCACTTCCGCACTCGTGACCGGCACGCGCTCGGGCCAGTCGTCGGTGACGGTCCAGGTCGAAAGATCGTCCTTCGGGCTTTTCCCCGCGCAAGGACGGAGGCTGCCGACCGGCAGCGTGGCATAGTCGAACAGGTCGTCCGGGCATTCGGCCCGGCGACGATGGGGGCGACGATGGACTTTGCGGGCAAGGGCCATCCCGACAGGCTGCTTCGCGCTCGCGCCTCATGCAAAGCCTCTGTCGCGGCGAAGCGCAGATAGGGGCGAAGGGCGGCGCGCTGCATCGTAGCGTTCGATGCGGCCGGCCTCATCGTCAGTCGTCCGACTCGAAGCTGCGCTCCTCGCGGCAATGCCACAGGCGCAGGATGAAGATCGTCGCATCCGCAATCTCGTAGCGCAGCTCGTAATTGCCGACGATGATGCGCCGAACCTCGCGCGGCTCGTAGGCGTCCAGCTTCTCGCCGATCCGGGGATAGTCGAGCAGCCGATCCGGCGCGCGCGAGAGCTGCTGCACGACCCGCGCCGCCGCCTCCGGGGCAACCGGACGCAGATGCTCGTGCAGCCGCACCAAATCCGAGGACGCCTTGCCGGTCCACTTGATCCTCATGCCGAAGGCGGCGGCAGCGGGGTGTCAGTGCCGAGGCTGTCCGCCCAAGCGCGCACGGCCTGATGGTCGATCACGCGCCCGGCATCGACATCTTCCATTGCTTCGAGCGTCATGCGGTGACGCTCCTCCTCCTGATCAACCCAGGCGGCGAGCGCCTGTTTCATCACCCAGCCACGCGAGCGTTCGAGCCGCGAGGCCATTGCTTCAACCTTCTCCGCGAGGTGCAGCGGGACGTGTGCGGTCAACACTTTTGTCTCAGTCGCCATGTTCATCACCTGCTATCAACCCGATTAAAATATAATCGAAATAGGCTGGAAAAGCAAGGTCAGCAGAATGGCTTGGCGCCTCCCTACGGGACCGCCGCTCTATCTCCGCTGCGCTCCGACCGAGCCCCTGACGGGTCTCGTCCCTGCCGGGTGACGATCAGCATGGCGGGGTGGCGCTGCTGCGCCGTTCGGCAATCCGCTGCGCGGATTGTTGTCTTTCCGATCTGCGGAGATCGAGCCAGGGCTGCGCCAGCCCGATCGCATCTGGTCGTTTCTCTCCCCGTCGATGGGGTGGGCGACGCTTCCCTTTAGGCCCGCCGCGCCGGGCCGCAACGCGCTGTTGGCGCGTCCTCCACTGCGTTCCGGTCCTGCGGATGCTGCCCGGCTCCGCCAGCGGGCCAACGGCAAGCTTCTTCGCCGCCCACCCCATTCCGGGGTGAGTGTGGTTTTTAGGAGAAGTGTGATGAACGCTGTTACCGAAATCCTAGCCGCCGAGCCTGTGTCGGGCGTCGAGATTTTCGTGCCGCTCGCCAAGCTCAAGAAGTCCCCGCGCAATGCCCGCAAGGTGCCGCATGGGGAAGCCGCTATCGAGGCGCTGGCCGCTTCGATCCAGCACAAGGGGCTGATCCAGAACCTTGTCGTAGAGCCGGAAACCAAGGAGGACGGGACGCCGACCGGCAACTATCTCGTTACCGCTGGTGAAGGCCGCAGGCTGGCGATGTTGCTGCGCGCCAAGCGCAAGCAGATCAAGAAGTCGGAAGTCGTGCGCTGCTGGCTCGATACCGCCAACGATCCGTCCGAAATCAGTCTGGACGAGAACGTGACCCGGACCCCTATGCACCCCGCCGACCAGTTCGAGCGGTTCCGCGAACTGTCCGAAAGCAAGGGCTATGGCGTGGAAGAAATCGGCGCGCGGTTTGGCGTGTCGGCTGGCGTGGTGAAGCAGCGGCTTCGCCTTGGCGCTGTCTCGCCCAAGCTGTTGCAGGTCTATCGGGAGGACGGTCTTACGCTGGATCAGCTTATGGCCTTCGCTATCACCGAGGACCATGACCGGCAGGAGCAGGTTTTCGCCAACCTGCATCACAACCGCGAACCGTGGATCATCCGGCGCGACATGACCGCAAGCAATGTCGTGGCAGAGGACCGGCGCGCGATATTCGTCGGAGCCGAAGCTTACGCGGAAGCGGGCGGCAACATCATCCGCGACCTGTTCAGCGAGGATCGTGGCGGGTTCTTCGAGGATGCGGGTTTGCTCGATACGCTCGCCGTCGAGAAATTGCGCGAAGTTGCCGAGCGCGTTCAGGCCGAGGGCTGGAAATGGGCCGAGGCGCATATCGACTATCCCCACGCCCACGGGATGCGGCGCTTCTATCCGCAGACCGTCGCCCTGTCCGACGAGGAGGAGGCGCGGGTCGATGAGGCATGGGCCGAGTACGACCAGATCGTCGACGGCTATGACTCGCTGGATGAAATGCCCGAGGATTTGGCGGCGAAAGCCCGTGCGCTGGACGCCGAAATGGACGCCCTGTCCGCCAAGCGTTCCGCCTACGACCCCAATGTGATCGCCAATGGCGGTGCGTTCGTCGTACTTCAACATGACGGCACGGTCAGGGTCGAGCGCGGTTTCGTGCGGGCCGAGGACGAGGCGTTGGCGGACCCCCAGCCGGAGCCGGAAGAAGGCGATGCGACCGAGCCGCAGATGGGCGACGACGAGCAGCCGGAGGACGGCGACGAGGACGTGCAGGATGCCGACGAGGACGAAGACCCGGGCAAGCCGATTTCCGACAGCCTCACCCGTGACCTGTCCGCCTATCGGACGCTGGCGCTTCGCGTGGCGCTGGCCGAGCAGCCCGATATGGCCCTGATCGCGCTGACCCACACGCTGACCGCGCAACTTTTCTACAGCTATGCGGAGGCCGGTTGCCTTGAGGTTCGTCCGACCGTGACCCCCTTGGGGAGCCATGCGGACGGGATCGAGGACACGCCATTGGCGGCACGGGCGAGCGAGCAGCACGAGGCATGGGCCGAGCGGATGCCGCGCGACGTGGCGGACCTGTGGGGCTTCATCGTCGGGCTGGACGAGGCGAAGCGGATTGCGTTGCTGGCGCATTGCGCGGCTCGCACCGTCAACGCTCTGCGGTTGCCGTGGGACCGCAAGCCCCGGTCGCTGCAAACGGCGGACAGGCTGGCGGACGCGCTGGCGCTGGACGTGGCGAAGGACTGGACGCCGACCGTGGACAGCTACCTTGGCCGCGTCACCAAGGCGCATATCGTGGACGCTGTGACCGAAGGCGTGTCCGAGGACGCCGCTCGCCGCATCGCGGACATGAAGAAGCCGGACATGGCGCAAGCCGCCGAGCAGCTTCTTTCCGGGACCGGCTGGCTTCCTGCCGTGCTGCGGACGCCCGAACCGGAGGGAGCGGACCCCGCGCCTGCGGAGCCGGAGGACGCGGATAGCGTGGAGCAGCCGCCCGAAGTGGAGGACAGCGAAGCATCCTTTGCTGTCGCCGCCGAATAGCGGCACGGGGCCGGGACCGCGCGAGCGGTCCCGGCTTCTTTTTGTGACCGGCGAAAAATCGCGGCCGCGCCCGTTGGGGCGCGGCCGCTTTCCCATTGCACAGGCGCCCCGCTCCGAGGACGCGGGGCGGCGTGCTGATAGCGGATCGACCGTTGCATTTCTGGAGGTGGGTTCGTCGAGTAAAGTTGCAGACCCACGCGGCGGGACCGCTCGGCGACTATGATGCGGGCGATGAGCGACGGTCTATGCCAGCCTCGCGCGGGATCTCGGCGAACACATAGGGAGCGTCAGCGGCGTTCGCTCTCCTGTAGTCTTTGCGAAGGATTACTTGCGAGGTGAGCCTGGCGCGGTCCAGCAAAGAAGCGAATGCCCTCCGACTGACGATGCCCATCATAGCCACGGCGTAGAATTTCCGGCTCGGCGACAACCGCGCGGCCTCTCGATTGGCTTGATCTAACCGGGGCCGGCTTCGCCTTGATCGGCCTGGCGCAACGGCGCCGCGCGGCTTTTTTCCGCCGCCTTCGGCTTTGCATCGCGAAACAAAAAAGCCGCGCGTCGCCATCCTCCGCTGTGCTTCGGCCGCAAGCGGTGCGCGTCCGATCATCCCCGCTTCACCGATCGCCATCGAGGCCGCGGCGGTCGTGGCCCGAAGCAAAAGGAACTTCGACATGGCCACCATCGGCACCTTCACCCAGGCGGGCAACGGCTCCTTCAGCGGAACCATCAAGACGCTCACCCTCAACGCAAAGGCCACCCTCCGTCCGATCGAGAAGGAGAGCGATAAGGCCCCCGATTTTCGTCTCGTGGTCGGCACGGTCGAGTGCGGCGCGGGATGGAAGAAGACCAGCCGCGAGAACCGCGACTACATCTCGGTCAAGCTGGACGATCCGACCTTCGCGGCTCCGATCTACGCCACTCTGGTCGAAACCGAGACCCCCGGCGAATACGCTCTCATCTGGTCGCGCTGACCTCGACACGGCGCCCCGCTCCCTCTGAGCGGGGCGCCTTCGTGTGTTGGTTCGCCAGTTCATAATATGGACGGGCCATCGGCCCGGCATGTTGTGAGGTGCTTGGGGCGCCGCCCCCAGCGCCCTTCGGAGCGGCTTCCGCCCAGCTTCCTTCACGCGCGAGCGCGTTCCGTGCAGCCGGTTCCCCGCGAAGCCGCCCACTCCGGTTGCACCCCCGGTCTCGCCGACGGGCAGGGTTTCAGCGCGGCGTTCCGCTGCGCGGAAACCCAAGCCCAAGGAGTTCAGCCATGTGTCATCAGCTTGCCACCCGGTTCGGCCGCAACGCCCATCAGATCAGCGGCCGTGAGGCGCTCGACAACGAGGCGCTGTATCGGCACGTGCCGTCCATCTTCGCCCGCGAGGCGCACGACAGCCGTTCGGAGCGCTATGTCTATGTTCCGACCATCGACATCGTGGAGGGGCTGCGCCGGGAAGGATGGTTCCCTTTCTTCGCGGTTCAGTCGGTTCCGCGCGACGGCAGCCGCCACGGCCACGCCAAGCACATGCTGCGCCTGCGCCGGGACGACGGTATCGGCAAGCCCGAGGCGGCCGAAGTCATCATCGTCAACAGCCATGACGGGACCAGCGCCTATCAGATGTTCGCCGGGATGCTGCGGTTCGTCTGCACCAATAGCATGATCGCGGGCGAGCGGTTCGAGGAGGTCCGCGTGCCGCACAAGGGCAACATCCAGCACGATATAATCGAGGGTGTTTACACCGTGGCGGAGGACTTCCCCCGGCTGATCGACGCCAGCGAGACCATGAAGGAGGTTCGGCTTTCCGAGGAAGAGCGCCGCTTACTCGGCGAGGTCAGCCTGGTCGCGCGCTACGGAGAGGACGAAAGCCCGTTGCGGCCCGAGCAGATCATCGAGCCGCGCCGCCGCGAGGACATGGGTGACAGCCTGTGGACCACGTTCAACGTCATTCAGGAGAATGTCGTTCGGGGCGGATTACAGGGCCGCAAGCGCAATGCCGAGGGCCGTATCCGCCGCAGCCAGACCCGCGCCATCAACGGCATCGACCAGAACGTGACGCTCAATCGCGCGCTTTGGACACTGGCCGAAGGGATGCAGCGCCTCAAAGCCTAACTATCGCCGCCGCAGGGCCGAGCTCGGCCCTGCGGCTTCGCCATTTCCGCGCCGATCCGCTGCGGCGGATCGGCGGCGGCCGCGCGTCCCCAAGGTCCGCGCGGCCGCAAAGGTTCGCTCGCCGGGCTGCCGCCCGGCTCGCTTTGGGTAGTCATTTCGGCAGTGCTGTTCTATGAAGTCCTCGGGCCGCTACGCGGCGGCCTGGGGTGTGGAAACCCCGGATTAACCGGTTCGGCGCCGGCCGTGACGGCGTCGCGATCCTTGACCATGCGGTCGGGGAGCCTGCGACGTATGTCCAGGTGCCTCGGTGCTAAAGGTCGTAGGAACCGAGTTAATCCGGTTTTCCAACTCCCCGATCACGGGTTCAGGAGCTGTTTGCGGGGGCGCACCGCAAATCAGCAGCCCTGTGAATTGTCGAGGCATTGCAGATTCCGCGCGCAGTCATGCAGAACGAGCGCATCGAAAATGCTCCGACATTGGCTTATTGGTTAACGCGGGCGGGAAGTCGGGGGCATCATGGTCAAGATGGGATTCGATGAATGCGCGCCTGATTCGCAGCAGCTCACCAGCTATGACGAGGGTCATTTGGCGGACTATCTGCGCTTGTTAGATGCTAACGCAGATGGAACCGATTGGCGCGAGGCAGCGGGACTGATTTTCGGCATCGACGCCGCCGTGGAGCCGGATCGTGCGAAGACGATGCATGACACTCATCTAGCTCGCGCGCGGTGGATAACAGAGGTGGGATATGCTCATCTGCTCGGCTGTCAGCCCCCGCTAAACCGTTAAAATTGAACTCCAATTTGGATCGAGTTCGGTTGTTATGGTCCCGCCCGCGCGACATGGTTGTGCGCGATCTTCGCTCTATCCTGTAGGTAAGGCGGCGACGATGTTGCGTTCTCCGAAATCCGCGCAGAGCGCGGCGGGGAGGATGCAATGCCGACGCCACCTGGGCGTCGCCAGCGGCGCGCCGGCGGACTGTCCGACGCCCTCGGGCGCGCCGATTTAGCAGCTGAGTTCCTACGCCGAAACCGCACCTATCGCGCCGAACACACGCAGATGCAGCAGCGCATCGCGAGCGGCGCCGTCGCGAAGAACGCCGCCGAGACGGCGTTCGCGCGGCGCTGGGGGTTGTCCTTTCGCCACGGCGCCGGATGAGCTTTTAGAGTCGGTCATCTGGCGCCCGGAGCTGACCGCCGTCACGGTCATTCTCGACGCCGCGCCGGAGGGATTTGAGACCGCCGCCCCGGTCCCTCCGCGCGCGCTGGGCGCGCTGCTCGCCGACCTGGCCGGGATCGACGGCCGCCATGTCGTCGTCGCCGACGCGGCCGGCGAGCATCGGCTGTGGCTGCGCGATCCTGCACCGGGCAAGCCGCTCGCCGCGATCATTCCGCTCGACAAGGACTTCATCACCCGGATCGCGAGCCTGCTGCGCTTTCACCGGCGTCTGCTCGGCCGGACAGCCGGGCCGCTGCCGCGCGGCTGGCCGCTGACGGCCTATCGGCTCGCACGGCTCGACCTGATGCTCCGCGCGATAGACCTCCGTCAGAACGGCGCAACCTACCGCGAAATCGCGACAGCGCTGGGACGCGATGACGCTGCCCGTCTTTCCGCGAGCGACTGGAAAATGTCGGCCTCGCGGTCATTCGTCGTGCGCCTGGTCCGCGACGGCATCGCCATGATGAATGGCGACTATCGCAAGCTGCTCCGCATTCGTTGATCGTCCTAAACGGCCCCTCGAAATTGGATTATAGGACTTTCACGCAATATAAGGTCGCGCAGTTTCCGGCGCGGCGGCGTTGCGGCAGCAAAGTAACGACCTAACATCAAGAACGAGCATTGAGAGCGGTGGCTATTAGGGGCAGGTAGCGACTAACTTGATCGCGGTCGCTTTGCTTCTCTTTGGCGCTGAGATCATGGTAGTCCGTCGCCGCTTGCCGATCCCATCGTTCCACCAGTTCGGCAGGCAAGACGAGCGAGCCGTCTGCTTGCCTGACGCCCTTTGAATGCATGTATCGCTGCCAATGTGACCAGCGCTCATGCTCGATCGCAGCCAGTTCGTCCATGAGACCGTACAAGACGGCATCGACGTCGATCGGATCGCCCATCGGTTAGATGAGCCCGTCAGCGACAAGCTGCCGATAATGCTGTCCGAGAACCGTCAACTCGCAGGACTTGCTGTTCATCGCTGCGTGCCACATGTGGGCTTCCCCGACCGGACGAACCAAATTTACCTTCACATAGCGCTGTAACACCGCAAAGACCGCGTTCTTTTGGGGGTCTGGTGGCGGTAGATTTGGGTCAGCCTTCTGTTCCTCCGTGCGTTCCGGCTCGTAGCTGGGATCTAGGGGAAAATCATAGTCCGGGCGGGGGAAATATGTCGCCAGCACTTGCAAATCCGCAAGCGGGATCGGTGCTGCAGCCTTACGCAATGACACGAAGGTCTTCACATTGGTCTTGAACATAGGGCGTTGTGCCCAAGGGCCAAGAGATTGATCGATATGCGCATAGACGCTGCCGGGCGTTACGTCGCCAAGTAGATTTGCAGCCGCACCGCCGAGTGCATCGACGAATAGGCTCGTGAAGACACCGGCCCCACCTCCGGGAACTTCCATCGCATATTGCTCTGCGGTTGAAGCCGTCAGAATGGTCATGCCTTCCTTCACTTCGGCAATCATCTGCTCCGGCCGCGTGCCTGCAACGCCACTGTGGCAACTATCGAGAATGACGATCTTGTTCTTTGCGGGAGACTTCCCTGCGAGAGTCATCAACTCGGAGAGCGAGAGACCATCGTCGCCAGACTTGCATTCCGTGCCACACAGAAAACCGCCAGTATCTTCAATGTAGCCATGACCGGCAAAATAGAAGAGCGCGATTTCCGAATCGTCAGCAAATAGTTCTCTAACCGCGTCCTTGAGCCGCCCCTTTTCGACTCGATCCGTCGCGCTGGTTCCAGTCAGCAACATCGGCGTGGCGAAATTGACAGTGCCGTCGGCATGCCGTTCGAGCACGCTTTTCACCGAGTGAGCGTCATTTACGCAACCACTCAGGCCGCCAATGTGGTCGTAGTGGTCGATACCGACAATGAGAGCCTTACGCACAAATGCACCTCATCAAAGCGAGTCGATGAAGCCGCTGATATTCGTGTCGCTCCAGACGTACGTGGTCACGCCCGCCAGACTGGTCCGGTCATTGGAGTAGGCGTAGATGCCTCGAATAGGCTTACCCTCTTCCTGAGCGCACTGAATCTCCCATTTTTGGCCGCTCGAAGTCAGCGAGTTTTTGCTTACGAGGACGATCACACCGTCTGAACGACGGATGCGAGTGCGCACCTTCGTCTTCCAATCATTGTCGTAAGCCTGCTTCACCGACATGTCGATGAACTCATACGGAGCGCGGGGATGAAGCGACTGCCCCTTCAAGAAATCCCGCTGGCGTTCGTCTTCGATTGCGAACGCGATGAACACCACTTTCTTGTCAGCCATCTCTGCCCCCAAGTGATTCTGGATAAGCCAGTAAACCTGTGATTGCATATAGCGGCTGGGACGCAAGGAAGACATAGTTCATTCCGCTTCCGGCTGAGGCCGATCGCCCTCGCGGGGTGGTCGCGTCCGTGCAGCCGCACATCTTCATACCCCACCCGGCCGCCTCAGTTCTGACAATTACGCCTCCTGCCGCCACCGCCCGCAGGAGCAGTCACTTGTCCGATACGCCTCCCAATCTGCCGCCCCGCTTCCTGCGCACGCCGGAAGCCGCGCGGTTTCTCGGCCTCTCCGGCCGGACCCTCGAAAAGCACCGCTATTTCGGGACCGGCCCTGCCTACCGCCGGATCGGCGGGCGGGTGGTCTATTCGGTCGATGACCTGCGCGCCTGGGCCGACATCGGCATCAAGCACTCGACCTCCGATCCGGGGCAGGACGACCTCATGCCGCGTGCGGATTCGGCCATCGCTCGGAGCCGGCGATGACCGTCCCACCGTCGCCCATGCGCCACCGCCAGCCGTCCGATGACGGCATGACCCGCGTTGAACTGACCTGGATCGAGAAGCGGATCGAGCACTGGATCAGGTTCGGCCGCGTCGCGGTGGACGAAATCGTTGATCGCCGCCGCCGCATCGTCCAGTTCCGTCCCGGCGCGATCTTCGCGTTCGTCCGATGGGCGGCGAACGACTACGGCACGGTCAGCTCGCGCATTGACATCGTGCGCGCGGTCGGCGCGAACGAGCCGTTCACGACGCTCCCGTTCGTGCGGCCGGGCGGCGACATCCTGCTCAAGATCGAAGGCTGGCCCAAGGTCAGCCAAGTGCTCGCCGCGATCGACGCTACCGAGGCGGCCGGCGTCGATCCATGCGACGCCGCGCCCGATCACTGGCGGCATGTCGCCAACCGGATCGCGGCCGGACAGCAGCCGCGCCCCTACACGATTGAGCGTCATCGCGCCTGGCTTAAGCGCCGGGAGATCGAAGGATGACGCGCCGTGGATGGGCCATTGCGACAGCATCCGCCGCGTCGCTGTTCGCCGCGTCGTTCCTCGCCGTGGCGGTGTTCGACCCGTTCCCGCGCGTCGTCTGGAACGCCAGCGCCAGCGCGCCGATCGGACTATACCGGATCGAGCCGCTGCCCGATCCGCCGCACGGTGCATTGGTCGCCGTGAAGCCGCCACCAGCGCTGGCGCGATGGCTGGCGGAGCGCGGCTATCTCGGCGAGCGTGTGCCGCTGTTGAAGCATGTCGCGGCGCGGCCGGGACAGATCGTGTGCCGCATCGACGCGGTGGTAAGCGTCGATGGGCGGCCCGTCGTCGTCGCCCAGCAGCGTGACGGCCGGGGCCGCACGCTGCCGGTCTGGCAAGGCTGCCGCACGCTGCGCGCCGGTGAGCTGCTGATGCTCAACCCCGACCACGCCGACAGCATGGACGGCCGCTATTTCGGGCCGCTGCCGGCCTCGACGGTGCTCGGCCGCGCCACGCCGATCCTCACCCGCAACACGCCCGACGCGCCGCTCACCTGGCGCTGACCCGCTTTCCCGCCCGCCAACCCAAAGGAGATTCCCATGCAGATCGGCAGCTTCTTCCGCACCGCCAAAGGCTACGAAGGCATCATCGAGACGGCGACGCTCGACATCCGTATCTCGATCGTTCCGGCCGAGCAGAGCGACGCCGACAAGGCGCCGGACTGGCGCGTCCATCGCGGCGATGACGGCGAAGGCCCGGAGATCGGCGCCGGCTGGAATGAGACCGGCGAACGCGCCGGGGATTACGTCTCGCTGCGCATCGACGACCCCGCCTTCGCGCAGCCGCTTCGCGCCGCGCTGTTCCAGAGCACCGCCGACAAGTCGGCTTGGTCGCTGCGCTGGAACCGTCAGCCGAAGTCGCGCGAGCAGGATTGATCCGGTGCGCTTCCCCATAATCCCTTTGTTCGCGGGAAAACCGTCTCATCCCTCCGTCCCGCTCGGTCGCAGGCCGGCCGGCGCGCGCAGCGAAGGTCAAGGGCGGCCAAAGGCCGGCGCTCCGCGCGCACCCTTGAGCGTAGCGAGCACGCTGGCAGGCTGGCGGCGGAGTGGAGTGGGATCGGCAGTGGCGCCTGCCGTCATGCTGCTGTCCGGCGGCGTCGCGTCTGTCCCGGCGGTGGCGCAGGAAGTGCCGGCGGCGCGATCGGCGGCCGTCCATCCCTATGCCGGTCATGTCGCCGGGGCCGCGCGGCGGTTCGGCATCCCGGAAGCGTGGATATGGGCGGTGATGCGCGTCGAGAGCGGCGGCAATGCCCGCGCCGTATCGCGCGCCGGGGCGATGGGCTTGATGCAGATCATGCCCGCGACCTGGGCGGGGCTTCGCACCCGCTACGGCCTCGGCTCCGATCCGTTCGACGTGCGCGATAACATCATGGCGGGCGCGGCCTATCTGCGCGAGATGCACGACCGCTACGGCAACGCCAGCGCTATGCTGGCGGCCTATAATGCGGGACCGGGCCGCTACGACGACTTCGTGTCGCGCGGCCGTCCGCTGCCGCCCGAGACGGTCGGCTATCTGGCCCAGCTCGCGCCGATCACGGGCGCATCGAGCGCGGTGGAGGCGGCGACCACTGCTACGCCTGATCCGTTCGCATGGCGTCGTGCAGCGCTGTTCGTCCGCACCGCTAGCGCCGCTTCGGAAGCTGTCGTCGGGCAGTCGGACGGAGAAGAAGCCGCGTCCGAGCTGCCAACCGACCGGCCGACATCTGGCGGCGTTCGCGCTGCCGATCCGTCCGCCAATGAGCCGCGCGAAACGCTGTTCGTGTCCCGCGCCCGCGCGGGCCGACCGCAATGATCGGCCTGTCGCCCCCCTCATCCGTCCGAAGCAGTAAGGGGGCTGGGGAGGAGGAAAACGGCAGGGACAGACGAGGGCAAGATATAAGCCGCACCCCGTGTCGTCGAAAAGCCAAGGCTTTTCCGTGGCTTCACGCGGGGGCGTCGGTCGGCACGCGTGCCGCGCGGAAGGAAAAAGGCAGCAATATCAATGCGCCGAACGGCACCAAGGGCCGTTTTCGGCGGAAAGCGCCCCGGCCGTGAGCGAGGACAGCGAGTTCTGCGTCCGGCCGGGCAAGGCCAAGCGTAGCAAGGCGCAGGGGCGCAATGCGCGCGGTCTGGTGGCTGAGGTGCTGCGCGTCGCGGCGATCCACAGCAGCGGCAGGCGCACCGGGGGCGGGCCGCGCCGTGGCGGCCAGTCGAGTTTCGGCCGGGGCCGCACGGCGTTCGCGCGCAGTCGCCTGTTCGGCTCGGGCCGGCGAGTGATGGTCAAGATGCTGCCCGTCACCACGCGCAGTCGAGGCGGGCGGCGCATGGCGCCGCTGTCCGCGCACGTCGCCTATCTAAAGCGCGAGGGCGTGACCCGCGATGGCTCGCCGACCCGGATGTTCGACGCGGCCGGCGACAACGCAGACGATCGCGCCTTCACTGACCGTTGCAAGGACGATCGTCATCACTTCCGCATCATTGTATCGCCAGAGGATGCGGCCGAGCTGACGGACCTGCGCGAATACACGCGCGACCTCATGCGCCAAATGGAGACGGACCTGGGCACGCGGCTCGATTGGGTCGCGGTCGATCATTGGAACACCGACAATCCGCACGTCCATCTGCTTGTGCGCGGGCAGACCGACCAGGGTGCCGATCTCGTCATCTCCCGCGACTACATCAGCCACAATCTCCGGTCGCGCGCGCAAGACTTGGCTTTCGCCGAGCTGGGGCCGAAACCCGAACATGAGGTGCAGCGCGCGCTCGACCGCGAGGTGACGGCAGAACGCTGGACCCGGCTCGATGCCGAGATCCAGCGTTCTGCCGACGAGCTGGGCGTGATCGACCTGCGCGCCGAGCGGCCCGGCCCGGACGATCCGCGCCTCCGCCGGTTGATGGTCGGCAGGTTGCAGCATCTGGAAACGATGGGCCTCACTGCCGAGGGCGAGCCCGGCCAATGGGCCGTCGCCGAGGGCGCGCAGGCGAAGCTCCGCGAGTTGGGCGCGCGCGGCGACATCATCCGCACGATCGGCGCGGCGCTCAAGGACCGCGGGCAGGACCGGTCGCTCGACAGCTACGCGGTCCTCAGCGGCGCGCCCGACAAGCCGATCGCCGGCCGGTTGATCGACAAGGGGTTGCACGACGAGCTGACCGGCACGGCCTATGCGGTGATCGACGGCACAGACGGCCGCACGCATCATGTTCGGCTCCCCGGCATCGAGGCGCTAGAGCATAGCCCGGCGATCGGCGGTATCGTCGAGCTGCGCGCAATCGGCAAGCCCGGTGAGCCGAAACCGACCCTGATCCTTGCCACGCGGTCGGACCTCGACCTCACCGCGCAGATCAAGGCGCCCGGCGCGACGTGGCTCGACCATCGGCTGATCGAGCGCGGCGCGAGCGTCGCGGACAGAGGGTTCGGCGCCGAGGCGCGCCGCGCGATGGACGCGCGCACCGATCATCTTGTCCGCGAAGGACTGGCGCGCCGCTACGGCGAGCGGACCGTGTTCGAGCGCGGACTGATCGACACGCTGCGCCGCCGCGAGCTGGACGCCGTTGGCGCGAAGATCGCCAGCGAAACCGGGCTGGCCTATCGGCCGACGCAGGCCGGCGAGAAGATCGCCGGTGTCGTGCGGCAGCGTCTCGTGCTCGCCTCCGGCCGCTTCGCCATGATCGACGACGGTCTCGGCTTCCGCCTCGTGCCCTGGGCCAGCGCCCTCGAACAGCAGCTTGGCCGACAAGTCGCGGGCGTGATCCGCGATGGCGGCGGCCTCGACCTCGCGCTGGGCCGCAAACGCGGCCTCGGTCTGTAACCCCGAAAAGGAGTCCTCAATGTCCGCCACCAAGATTCTTTGGGGCCAGGTCTTCGCCGTCTTCCTGATCGTGCTCGCCGGGGTGTGGGGTGCGACGCAGTGGACGGCCGCCGCGCTCGCCTATCAGCCCGAGCTGGGGCCGCCCTGGTTCGCTGCGTTCGGCTGGCGCGTCTATCCGCCCCCGGCCTTCTTCTGGTGGTGGTTCTCGTTCGACGCCTATGCGCCCGCGATCTTCCAGACCGGCGCCTTCATCGCCGCGTCGGGCGGCTTCGTGTCGATCGCGGTCGCGATCGGCATGTCGGTGTGGCGGGCGCGCGAATTAAAGAACGCCGAGACCTATGGCTCGGCTCGCTGGGCGACCGAGCGGGAGGTGCGCGCAGCCGGGTTGCTAGGGCCGAACGGCGTGGTGCTTGGCAAGCTCGCCGCCGATTATCTGCGCCACGACGGTCCCGAGCATGTGCTGTGCTTCGCGCCCACGCGCAGCGGCAAGGGCGTCGGCCTTGTCGTGCCGTCACTGCTGACCTGGCCGGCCTCGGCGATCGTGCATGACATTAAGGGGGAGAACTGGACGCTGACCGCCGGCTTTCGATCGCGCCACGGCCGGGTGCTGCTGTTCGATCCGACCAACGCGGCGTCCGCTGCCTACAACCCGCTGCTGGAGGTGCGGCGCGGCCAGTGGGAGGTGCGCGACGTGCAGAATGTCGCCGACGTGCTGGTCGATCCCGAAGGCAGCCTCGAGCGTCGGAACCACTGGGAGAAGACCTCGCACTCGCTGCTGGTCGGCGCGATCCTCCATGTCCTCTATGCCGAGCCGGACAAGACCTTGGCGGGCGTCGCCGGGTTCCTGTCCGATCCCGGTCGCACGATCGAGCAGACTCTGGCCGCGATGATGGCGACGCCGCACCTGGGCAAAGCCGGCGTGCATCCTGTCGTTGCTTCCGCCGCGCGCGAGCTGCTGAACAAGTCCGACAACGAGCGATCGGGCGTGCTCAGCACGGCGATGTCGTTCCTTGGCCTGTATCGCGATCCCGTCGTCGCGCAGGTCACGCGCGCTTGCCAATGGCGCATATCGGATCTGGTCGAGGGCGATCGGCCGGCAACGCTCTATCTGGTCGTGCCGCCCAGCGACATATCCCGCACCAAGCCGCTGATCCGCCTCATCCTCAACCAGATCGGGCGCCGGCTGACCGAGGAGCTGACCCCGAAGGGCAACCGGCATCGGGTGTTGCTGATGCTCGACGAGTTTCCCGCGCTCGGCCGGCTCGACTTCTTCGAATCCGCCCTGGCGTTCATGGCCGGCTATGGACTCAAGGCGTTCCTCATCGCGCAGTCTCTCAACCAGATCGAAAAGGCTTACGGCCCGAACAACGCGATCCTCGACAACTGCCATGTCCGCGTGAGCTTCGCCACGAACGACGAGCGGACCGCCAAGCGTGTGTCGGACGCCCTCGGCACCGCGACCGAGATGCGGGCGATGAAGAACTATGCCGGGCACCGGCTGTCGCCGTGGCTGGGGCACTTGATGGTGTCGCGGTCGGAGACCGCCCGCCAGCTCCTCACGCCGGGTGAGGTGATGCAGCTCCCGCCCGACGACGAGATCGTGATGGTGGCGGGCGTCCACCCGATCCGCGCGAAGAAGGCGCGCTACTATCAGGACCGGCGGCTGTCCGAGCGGATCATGGCGGCGCCGGCGTCCGTGGCTGCCACGATCCGTCCCGACGATTGGACCGGGCGGCAGGCGGCCGCCGATCCAAAGCAGGTCGCGCGGATTGTCCGCGATGCGGAAGACGCGGCCAATGCCGGTCTGCGCCGGGAGCCCGAACTGCCCGAGCATGTCGCCATCGCGCCCGAAACGGCAGCACCGCCAGCCCAGGAGTTCGCCATCGTCGATGACGAACGGGACGACGCGGCGCGGCAGGCGGCCGTGCGGCGCCGGATGCAGGGACTTGCGCGGCAAGCGTCGCTCGACCCCGGCGACGGCATCGAGCTGTAGGAGGCGATCATGCGGACCCGGCTCAACGTCTATTTCCCGCCCGCGCTCGCCAAACAGGTTGACGAGCTGGCGATCCGGCGACGCATATCACGCTCGGCGATCGTGGAGGCGGCGGTGGCGTCCTACCTGTCGCCGGACGGCACCGACCGGATGGAGGCGGCGTTCGCGCGCCGGCTCGATCGCCTGTCGCGGCAGGTGCAGCGGCTGGAGCGCAATACCGGACTGAGCACCGAGGCACTGAGCCTGTTCGTCCGTTTCTGGCTGTCCGTGACCCCGCCGCTGCCCGACGAAGATCAGGCAGCGGCGCAGGTCAAAGGTCGTAAACGCTACGAGGGTTTTATCGAGACGCTTGGTCGGCGCTTCGCCAGCGGCAAGACCCTCATGGACGAAATACCGGAGGATGTCTGGCCGCGGTCAACATCGCCCGAGTCGGAGTAGCAGAAGCGCGCCGACCTTGATGTAGTCTGCAAGAGACTTCGCCTCCGGCACCGTATCTACCGCCCCCTCTACTACGCCGATAACTAGCTGTTGCGACGCGAGCATTGCTGCGTCTCTTGATGTGCCCCTGACGCCGGGCGGCGGTTCGCCCGGCCCAATCGAGGGGCCAGTCGTTGACCGTCCAGCCAATCCGATCCGAGGCGAAATCACGCGGCGCGCGGATGCTGCGCACGGCGCTGGGACCGTCGATCACAGCCTGGCTCGACGACCCCGCCGTCATCGAGGTGATGCTGAACCCGGACGGCCGACTTTGGCTCGATCGGCTCGGCGAGGGGATTAGCGATACCGGCGAGATGCTGTCCGCCGCAGACGGCGAACGCATCGTCCGGCTGGTCGCGCACCATGTCGGTGTCGAGGGTCATGCTCGCAGCCCCCGCGTCTCGGCCGAACTGCCCGAGGGGGGCGAACGGTTCGAGGGATTGCTGCCACCCGTCGTCGCGGCGCCGGCCTTCGCTATACGCAAGCCCGCCGTCGCCGTATTCACGCTCGACGATTACGCACGCGCCGGGATCATGTCGGCAGTTGAGGCCGAGGCGTTGCGCCACGGCGTCGAGACCCGCGCCAATATTCTCGTCGCTGGTGGGACCGGCGCGGGCAAGACAACGCTGGTCAACGCGCTGCTCGCCGAGGTGGCAAAGACCGCCGATCGCATCGTCCTGATCGAAGACACGCGCGAACTGCAATGCGCCGCGCCCAACCTCGTCGCCATGCGCACCAAGGATGGCGTGGTGTCTCTCGCCGAGCTGGTCCGCTCATCACTGCGCCTGCGTCCCGACCGCATCCCGATCGGCGAGGTGCGCGGTGCCGAGGCGCTCGACCTCATCAAGGCGTGGGGCACCGGCCATCCCGGCGGGGTCGGCACGATCCACGCCGGCACCGGGCTAGGCGCGCTGCGCCGCATGGAGCAGCTCATCCAGGAGGCCGTCGTCACGGTCCCGCGCGCGCTGATCGCCGAGACGATCGACCTGATCGCCGTGCTGGTGCGCGACGCGCACGGGCGTCGGCTGACCGAGCTGGCCCGCGTTGAAGGGCTCGATCCCACGACCGGCGATTACCGCCTCGCATCCCTTTCCACCACCCAATCGGGAGACCTGCCATGATCCATGCCATTCGGCATGGCGCACGCCGCGCCATGCTTACCACCACCGCCGGCGTGGTCGCGCTGACCTTCGCCGTTCCGGCCCGTGCCGGTGGATCGTCGATGCCCTGGGAAGCGCCGCTCCAGTCGATCCTCGAAAGCATCGAGGGGCCGGTGGCGAAGATCGTGGCGGTCATCATCATCATCGTGACCGGCCTGACTTTGGCGTTCGGCGACACCAGCGGCGGGTTCCGCCGGCTGATCCAGATCGTGTTCGGCCTGTCGATCGCGTTCGCAGCCAGCTCCTTCTTCCTGAGCTTCTTCAGCTTCGGCGGCGGGGCGCTGGTCTGATGCTCGACGTGGCCGAACCGATCGCGGGTTTCCATGCTCCCGTTCACCGGGCGCTGACCGAGCCGATACTGCTCGGCGGTGCCCCGCGGGCGCTCGCCATCGTCAACGGAACGCTGGCGGGCGCGATCGGCCTCGGCCTGCGGCTGTGGATCGCAGGCCTGGTCATCTGGGCCATCGGCCACGGGCTGTCCGTCTGGGCCGCCCGCCGCGACCCGCAATTCGTGGACGTGGCCCGCCGCCACCTCCGCTTGCCTGTTTGGATGCGGCCATGATGAGCTTGCGCGAATATCGTAGCAAAGCTGCAAACCTGCCAGACTTCCTGCCCTGGGCCGCGCTGGTCGGCGAAGGGGTCGTGTTGAACAAGGACGGCTCGTTCCAGCGCACTGCGAGGTTTCGCGGCCCCGATCTCGACAGCGCGACGCCGGCCGAGCTGGTCGCCACGACTGCGCGATTGAACAATTCGCTGCGTCGGCTTGGCTCAGGCTGGGCGATCTTCGTTGAGGCGCAGCGCACGCCTGCGCTCGACTATCCGGAAGGCCACTTTCCCGATCCTGTGTCGTCGCTGGTCGAGTTCGAGCGCCGCGAACAATTCCGCGAGGAAGGCGCACACTTCGAGAGCCGCTATTTCCTGACGCTGCTGTGGATGCCGCCCGCAGAGGAAGCGGCGCGCGCCGAAGGCTGGCTTTACGAGGGCCGGGCCACGACCGGCGTCGATCCGTGGGAACTGCTCAAGGGCTTTACCGATCGCAGCGACCGCGTCCTCAATCTGGTCGAGGGATTCGTGCCCGAGGTCCGCTGGCTCAATGACGCCGAGACGCTGACCTACCTGCACAGCACGGTCTCGACCCGCCGCCAGCGCGTGCGCGTGCCGGAAACGCCGATGCACCTCGACGCCCTCTTGGCGGACGAGCCGCTGACCGGCGGGCTGGAACCGCGCCTGGGCGACCATCACCTCCGCACGCTCACCATCGTCGGCTTTCCGAGCGTGACGTTCCCCGGCTTGCTCGACGAGCTGAACCGGCTCGCCTTCGAGTATCGCTGGGCGACGCGGGCGATCATGCTCGACAAGACCGACGCGACCAAGCTGCTGAGCCGCATCCGCCGCCAGTGGTTCGCCAAGCGCAAGAGCGTCGTGGCGATCTTGAAGGAGGTGATGACCAACGAGGCGTCGGTCCTGATGGACAGCGACGCCTCGAACAAGGCCGCCGACGCCGACACCGCCCTGCAGGAACTGGGTGCCGATTATGCCGGCATGGCCTACGTCACCGCCACGGTGACGGTGTGGGACCGCGATCCCGCCATCGCCGCCGAGAAGCTGCGGCTGGTCGAGAAGGTCATCCAGGGCCGCGACTTCACCGTCATTCCCGAGGGCATGAACGCGATCGAGGCGTGGCTGGGAAGCCTGCCCGGCCACATCTACGCCAATGTCCGCCAGCCCCCGATCTCCACCATCAATCTCGCCCACCTGATCCCCCTGTCAGCAGTATGGGCGGGGCCGGAACGGGACGAGCATTTCGGTGCGCCCCCCTTGCTCTATGGCAAGACCGAAGGCTCGACTCCGTTCCGGTTTTCCCTTCACGTCGGCGACGTCGGCCACACGCTGATCGTCGGCCCGACCGGCGCCGGCAAGTCGGTGCTGCTCGCGCTGATGGCGATGCAGTTCCGCCGCTACGAGAACGGCCAGGTCTTCGCCTTCGACTTCGGCGGCAGCATCCGCGCCGCCGCGATCGGCATGGGCGGCGATTGGCAGGACTTGGGCGGGATGCTCGCCGACGAGGCGGGTGACGGCGTGCAGCTCCAGCCTCTCGCCCGGATCGACGATCCGTCCGAGCGTGCGTGGGCGGCGGAATGGCTCGCGGCGATCCTCGTCTCCGAAGGCGTCGCGGTCGATCCGCAGGCGAAAGAGCATTTGTGGTCGGCGCTCGGGTCGCTTGCCAGTGCGCCCGCGCCGGAACGCACGCTGACCGGGCTGGCCGTGCTGCTCCAGAGCCAGCAGCTCAAGCAGGCGCTCGCTTCCTATTGCCTCGGCGGGCCGTGGGGTCGGCTGCTCGACGCAGAGGTCGAGCGTCTCGGCGAGGCGTCTGTCCAGGTGTTCGAGACCGAGGGCTTGGTTGGCGCCGGATCGGCCGCCGCTGTCCTGTCCTATCTGTTCCACCGGATCGAAGGCCGGCTGAACGGCTCGCCGACGCTCATCATCATCGACGAGGGTTGGCTAGTTCTCGACAGCCCGCAGTTCGCCGCGCAACTCCGCGAATGGCTGAAAACGCTGCGCAAGAAGAACGCCAGCGTTGTGTTCGCCACGCAGAGCCTCGCCGATATTGAAACCTCGAACATCGCGCCGGCCATCATCGAAAGCTGCCCGACGCGCATCTTCCTGCCGAACGAGCGCGCGGCCGAGCCGCAGATCGCTGCCATCTACGAGCGGTTCGGGCTCAACGCCCGACAGATCGAAATCCTCAGCCGGGCGACGCCCAAGCGCGACTATTACTGCCAGTCGCGGCGCGGCAACCGGCTGTTTGAGCTGGGGCTTGGCGAGGTCGCGCTGGCCTTCGCCGCCGCTTCTTCCAAGACCGATCAGCTCCGCATCACCGAACTCGTCGAGACACACGGTCGCGAGCACTTCGCCGCCGAGTGGTTGCGCCATCGCGGCTTGGCCTGGGCGGTCGATCTCCTTCCCGACCCCCAACCTGATCCGCTGGCCGGTCGCCGGGAAGATGCCGGCCAGCTTCCCCTTGCCTTGAAGGACATGACCCCATGAAGCCCAATATCCTGCGCCGCGCCATGCTGGCCGGCGCCATCGCCACGTCGAGCATGATCGGCATCACCGCCGCCACGCCGGCGCACGCTCAGTTCGGCGGGATCGTCTATGACCCGACCAATTACGCGCAGAACGTGCTGACGGCCGCGCGGTCGCTCCAGCAGATCAACAACCAGATCCAGCAAATCCAGCAGCAGGCGACCAGCCTCATCAACGAGGCGCGCAATCTGGCGTCGCTGCCGTTCAACTCGCTCCAGCAGTTGCAGCAGCAGGTGCAGCGCACCCAGCAGCTTCTCGGCGAAGCCCAGCGCATCGCCTACGACGTGCAGAACGTCCAACAGGTCTTCAACGGCCGCTACAAGGGCGCGGCGCTCACCGGCACCCACGCGCAGATGGTCGCTAACGCCAATGCGCGCTGGGAGGATAGCGTCGGCGCGTTCGAGGATGCGCTGCGTGTGCAGGCTGGCGTCGTCGGCAATATCGACGGCGCGCGGACGACGATGGACGGCGTGGTCACGTCTAGTCAGTCGGCGACCGGCGCGCTCCAAGCCGCGCAGGCGGGCAACCAGCTTCTCGCGCTGCAATCGCAGCAGCTCGCGGACCTGACGGCGCTGCTCGCCGCGCAGGGCCGGGCGCAGGCGCTGGATTCGGCGCGCAACGCGGCCGTTGAAGCCGAGAGCCGCGAACGTCTGCGCCGCTTCCTGACGCGGTCCACCGGCTATCAGCCGGGCAACGCCCGCATGTTCCACGACTAACGCCCGTGGACAGCAAGCTCCTCGCGCGCATCGGCGCGGTCATCTTCGTCGCCATCGCCATCACCATGACGGCGATCGAGATGAGCCGTGCGCCAGAGCCACCGCGCGCGGGGCCGGCGGCCGTCGCCGAGACATCGGCGACGGACCCGCTGCTGATCGAGCTGCGCCGCTGCCAGTCGATCGGCGCGGCCGGGGCGAGTGACCCGGATTGCCTGCGTGCCTGGGCCGAGAACCGTCGCCGGTTCCTCGCGCCCGGTGCGCTTCCCGCTGCCCGCATCGCCGATGGCGCGACCCCACAGGAGAACTGACATGGGCGGCACCGGCGTCGTCGATCGCTTTCTGGATGTCTTCACCCGCTACATCGACAGTGGGTTCGGCCTGCTCGGCGGCGAAGTGGCGTTCATCGCCACCACCCTGATCGTCATCGACGTGACCCTGGCCGCCCTGTTCTGGACGTGGGGAGAGGGCGACGACATCATTGCGCGCCTTGTCAAGAAGACGCTGTTCGTCGGCGTCTTCGCCTACATCATCGGCAACTGGAACAGCCTGGCACGCATCGTCTTCGAGAGTTTCGCCGGGCTCGGCCTCAAAGCGTCGGGCACCGGCTTTACGGCGGCCGAACTGCTCCAGCCGGGCCGCGTCGCGCAGGTTGGCTTGGAAGCGGGCCAGCCTATTCTCGAATCCATCTCCGACCTTATGGGCTGGGTCGCGTTCTTCGAGAACTTCATCCAGATCGCGGTGCTGCTGATCGCCTGGCTGCTGGTCATCCTCGCCTTCTTCATTCTGGCGATCCAGCTTTTCGTGACGCTGATCGAGTTCAAGCTGGCGACGCTCGCCGGATTCGTGCTCATCCCGTTCGGCCTGTTTGGCAA
Organism: Sphingopyxis sp. H050; assembly: GCF_001468265.1. GTDB lineage: Bacteria > Pseudomonadota > Alphaproteobacteria > Sphingomonadales > Sphingomonadaceae > Sphingopyxis. Next base: position 99,235 of record NZ_LNRZ01000004.1, read on the forward strand.
GACCGCGTTCATGGCCGAGCGCGTGCTGGGGCTGGTGATCTCGTCAGGCATTAAGGTGCTGGTGCTCGCCGTCATCGTCGGCATCGGTTCGACCCTGTTCGACGAGTTCCGCGCCGGCTTCGGCGGCGCGCAGCCCAGCATCGAGGACGCGCTGGCCGTCGCGCTCGCCTCGCTGTGCCTTCTCGGCCTTGGCATCTTCGGCCCGTCGATCGCCAATGGCATTGTCTCCGGCGGCCCGGCGCTTGGCGCAGGGGCCGCAGCGGGGACCGTGCTCGCGGCCGGCGGTGCGCTGGCCGGTGGCGCCGCTGCGGCCCGGCTCGGCGTCGGCGCTGCGGTGGGCGCGGCCGGTGGCGCCGCGCGAGGCGCCGCCTTCACGTCCGGGGCCGCAAACAGCGCCTATGCGCTTGGTTCGGCTGGCAAGTCCGGCGCGGCCGCAGTCGCTGGCGGCGCAGGCGGCGTCGGACAAGCCGCCGTCGGCGCAGCCATGTCGCCGCTGCGCAAGGCGGCAGCCTCGCTCAAGGATAGCTACCGTTCCGGCGGACGTGCCGCCGTCACCGCGACCGGCGGGACCATTTCGGGCGGCAGCTCCACGCCGTCGCCGGACGCACCGGCCGGCGCGCCCGCCTGGGCGTCCGCGATGAAGAACCGCCAGACCATGACCCACGGCGCGACCATCGCTGCCCACACGCTGCGCTCCGGCGATGGCGGCGGCAGCGGCGCGTCCGTCGACACCAGCCAGAAGGATTGACCCATGTTCAAGCGACCGAGCATCCGCTACGGCCAGACGCCCGCGCCGACCACCCCTTATCAGCGCGCGGCGCAGGCATGGGACGACCGCATGGGCTCGGCGCGCGTGCAGGCGAAGAACTGGCGGCTCGCCTTCTTCGGGACGCTGTCCCTCTCAGGCGTTCTGGCCGGCGGTCTGGTCTGGCAATCGACGCGCGGCCATATCGTCCCCTGGGTCGTGCAGGTCGATCGGCTCGGCGAGGCCCAAGCGGTCGCGCCGGCCGAGGCCGGCTACCGTCCCACCGACCCGCAGGTCGCGTTCCATCTCGCCCGCTTCATCGAGCAGGTCCGCGCGATACCGGCCGATCCGGTCATCGTCCGTCAGAACTGGCTTCGAGCATACGATTTCACCACCGATCGCGGCGCGCTCGCGCTCAACGATTACGCGAGGGCCAACGACCCGTTCGCCAATGTCGGTCGGGGGCAGGTCGCGGTGGAAGTGTCGAGCGTCATCCGCGCCTCACCCGACAGCTTCCGCGTCGCCTGGATCGAGCGCCATTATCAGGACGGCAGCCTTGCCGCCACCGAACGCTGGTCGGCGATCCTCACCATCGTCGTGCAGCCGCCGCGCACCCCCGACGCCCTGCGCAAGAATCCGCTCGGCGTCTTCGTCAACGCCCTCAATTGGTCGAAGGAGCTGTCGCAATGACCGGCATACTCATCCGCCGCGTGGCCACGGCCGCGCTCTTCGTCTCCGCATCCGCGCTCGCCGGCTGCGCCACCACGTCGGCCAGGCCGCCCGTGATCGCGTTGGACGATCCGCCCCCGGCGATCGCCGCGACGCCCGCGGCCGAGCCGCCCCGCGCGGTCGAGATCGTCACGATCCCCGAGCCGTTGCCGCTCCCCGGTCAATTGAAGCCGGTGACGGAGCGCGCGCGACCGCCGGAGCCCGCCGATCCGCGCCGCCGTGTCGGCGACGCCAACGATGCCGCGCGCGTCCAGCCGGTGCGCGACGGCTTCCTCAACGCCATCCAGCAATACCCGTGGACCGAAGGCGCGCTCTATCAGGTCTATACCGCGCCCGGTCAGGTGACAGACATCGCCTTGCAGCAAGGCGAGCAGCTTGTCGGGCCGGGGCCGGTCGCGGCGGGCGACACGGTGCGGTGGATCATCGGCGATACGGTGAGCGGCAGCGGAGCAGCTGCCCGCGTGCATATCTTGGTAAAGCCCACCCGACCCGACCTCGCCACCAACCTCATTATCAATACGGATCGGCGCACCTACCATCTGGAGCTGCGCGCCACCCCCGTGACCTACATGGCGTCAGTGTCCTGGACCTATCCGCACGACCAGCTCATCGCCTTGCAAGGCCGCAACGCGGCTGCTGCTGCGGCTGCACCGGTAGCGACCGGCGTGGACGTGGCGGCGCTCAACTTCCGCTATCGCATCGACGGCGATAGAGCGCCGTGGCGTCCGGCCCGCGCGTTCGACGACGGAAGGCAGGTCTTCATCGAGTTTCCCGCCGGGATCTCGCAGGGCGAGATGCCACCGCTTTTCGTGACCGGCGTGGCCGGCGACGCCGAGCTGGTCAATTACCGCGTGCAAAGCCGCTACATGGTGGTCGATCGCCTGTTCGCTGCCGCCGAGCTGCGCCTGGGCGACCGGCGCACCGAGCAGCGTGTCCGCATCGTGCGGGACGATGGACGGAGGGGGCGGCCGTGACCGACAGCCACGATCCGTCCGTCGAGGATCGGCCCGCCGCACAGTCGGCCCGCCCTGATCCGGCGGCGTTCCAGCTTCGCGGCGATCCGCCCCGCGTCATGCGGCTTTCCCGTAAAGCGCTCGCCGTCGTCGGCGTCGCCGCCGGCCTCGGCATAGGTGGTTCGCTGATCTATGCGCTACGACCGCCGAGCGATCGGGCCGCGCAGGAACTCTACAACACCGATAGCCGCGCCACGGCCGAGACTATCACGTCGGGGCCCCGCGACTATGCCCAAGCGCCCCGGCTCGGCCCGCCGCTGCCCGGCGACCTCGGCCGACCGATCGTATCGGCACAGCAGCGCGGCGAGGATGTCACCGTGCCGCCGGTCGGCGCGCAGCCAGGTCCGCCCGATCCGCGCGCTCAGGCGGCGGAGGCGGCTCGGCAGCGTGCCGCTCAGGAGCGCGACGCGGCCCGCACCAGCTCGGTCTTCCTCGGCGGCAGCGGAAGCGCCGCATCACCGGACACCCCGGTTACGCCGGTTCTCGCAGCGCCGACTCCAGCGCCTGCGGCGACGGGCGATGCGTCGGCGCAAAGCGATCAAGCGGGAAGGCGCACCTTCATGGCGCAGGCGCCGAACCAGCGCACGGTCAGTGTCGAGAGGCTGACCACGCCGTCATCACCCAACATCGTGCAGGCCGGCAGCTTGATACCGGCTGCCCTCATCACCGGCATCCGCTCCGACCTTCCCGGCCAGATCACCGCGCAGGTAACGGCCAACGTCTATGACAGCCCTACGGGGCGCATCCTCCTCATCCCGCAGGGCGCGCGGCTGATTGGCGAGTATGACAGTGAGGTCGCCGCGGGTCAGACACGCGTGCTGCTGGCCTGGGACCGGCTCATCCTGCCGGACGGACGTTCGATCGTTCTCGAGCGCCAGCCCGGCACCGATGGCGCAGGGTTTGCGGGCCTACAGGACCGCGTCAACCAGCATTGGGGCAATCTCCTGAAGGCGGCGGCCGTTTCGACGCTTTTGGGGGTCGGTGCTGAGCTGGGCGCAGACAGCGAGGACGACCTGACCCGCGCACTGCGACGCGGCTCGCAGGACACCATCAACCAGACCGGCCAGCAGATCGTGCGTCGGCAGCTCAATGTGCCGCCCACGCTCACCATCCGGCCGGGGCATCCGCTGCGCGTGGTGCTGACCCGCGACTTGGTGCTCGAACCCATCGGAGTAACGCGATGACGAAGTTGAAGCTCGGGCCGCTGGCCGACGATCGCCCCGTCAAGCTCACGGTGGAGTTGCCTGCCGCTGTTCACCGCGATCTCACGGCCTACGCCGCCGCGCTTGCGGCCGAGACCGGCGGGGATGCTATCGTTCCTGAGAAGCTCGTCTCGCCAATGCTGGCGAAGTTCATGGCGAGCGACCGAGGATTCTCGCGGCGACGGGATACCTCGAAGAGCTGACCGCCTCGCTGCCATCAGTTACCCAGGAAGCGTCGGCGGCGATCCTGAGCATCCACCTTGATGATCGCTTCTTCGGCCGTGGCGCATTCGCCGCCACGGACCGAGCCGTCACGACATCCGGCCACCAACTGTCGAGCCTCGTCGATATGAGCGACGAAATACTGTGTGCCGCGTGCGTCGTCCGATGCCTTGGCCACCGCTGCCCCGGTGGCGGTAATCCTCGCTTGAGGGATCGGCGCAATCAGCGGTCGTAAGGCAAAGCCTCCCGCAAAACCGATGGCCAAGTTGACTAACACGATAATGATTGTCTTGCTGTGAGACATAGTAGATATCTCCAGAAAATTCTGTGTAAATTACTGTATTTTTGTCGAGAAATCAAAGGTTAGCGCGTAGCGACTCTTGATGAATCCGAGGAAACGGTGAATAGTCGGATTGATATTGTCTTCGCACCAATAGGCGGAAAAGCCAGTTAGTGCCGGCCCTTGTTCCCCGTGTATTGGCCGATACACAACATCAGGGTACAGTGCGCCGGTCGAACCTTCGCAAACGATGCTCACGCCAGAGCTAACGCCTAGCATGCTCAACACAGTCTCTCGGCTCGACCGCAATACTCGAATATCGGGCTTACTGCCGGACAACGCCAGACGGCCAAGCAGCATATCGCGAATAGCTGGGCCAGGGTCGGTGATTGGTAATAGGAAGCGCTCTTCCCGAAGATCAGTCCAGTGCACGACATCTTGGTTCGCGAGTGGATGCGACTCGGGTAATGCAACGAGCATTCGCTCGCTCCACACCGGTTCGCAGCGAAATCCGTTCTGCCCCGCAACGCCCATCAAGATTGCGATGTCAATTTCTCCAGTATTCAGTCCGGCCAGAAGTAGACTTCTGTCGGATTCAACGCACTCCACATCAACATCCGGGTGAGTTTCGATCCAATTCAATATCGTTGCACGCAAATTGCCGGCAGAAACGGAACTGTTGTGTCCGATCATCAGGCCACCAGCACGGCCCTGACCTGCTGCACGCATCATTTTTACCAACTTATCGGCTGTGTCTACCATCGGCTTAGCGCTGCGGATGAAGGTGCTTCCAGCCAGCGTTGTTGTGACACCTGAACGCGAGCGCTCAAAAATAGACATGCCGATAGAGTGTTCCAGCTTCAGGATAGCCCGGCTCAGAGTCGATTGCTCGACATCTAGGGCACGTGCCGCACGATAGAAGGAACCGTGATCTGCTGCCGCGATAGCGTAGCGAAGTTGCCGGATATTGAACGGCAAATTAATGCCCGGACGAGGTTGAGAAGACCTGCATAACGACCACGCCTGAAACGATCAGGCCGATGCCAATGATCGCGGCCACATCCAAAGCCTGGCGGAGCACAACAACCCCCACGATGGCAGTGAGAACGATGCCGCATCCAGCCCAAATTGCATATGTTATGCCAAGAGGGATAACGCGGAGCGCTTGCGTCAAACAGTAAAATGACATCCCAAAGAATAATGCCATCAAAAGTGTCGGAATTGGCCGAGTAAACTGCTCAGATTTTGCCATGAAAGTCGAGCCGGTCACTTCGCATATAATAGCAGCCGTCAACGCAGCATAGGGAAAGAAAGGATGCATTTTTAGTTCCCTTATTAAATGACGTCGTTGAATGATGGTTCATTGCACCACGGGATTTTGATTATTGAACTTAAGGGCGGATGTCGCGCCAGCCTGCTCCCAACGCGAGCTGCGCGGCTATCCAGCCTTGCGTTTTCTGAACTCGCCGGGCCAAGGCGGTCGACTTTGCATCCAGTGCTTCGACTTGCGCGCCCAACCGTGCACGAGCAGAAATCTGACCCGCATTTTCCCGAACTGTCGCCAATTCAGCGCTTTGCTCGGCAGAGCGCGCGGCAATTTCTGCCTCATTGGCGGCCCACCGACTTGAGTTCCAAGCCTCCAAGGCGCTATCGGACTCTTCGAGTGCGGCCAGAACCACGGCCTGCCACTGTGCAAGCGCGGCTTCCGATCTAGCATCAGCAGATTTCACCCGGCGTAGTAGCCGGGGCATATCAAACAAACCCCAGATCAGGCTCGGCCCAACCGCAAATCCTACGGCGCCATCATCGCCGAGCCGGTCAGGCCGAGCTGAAAGCGCGATATTTCCGGCTAGCGAAATACGTGGATAGAGATCTGTGACCGCAATACGCGCTTGTGCCACAGTGCCAGCAAGCCGCTGCTCGGCTGCGCCGACATCGGGTCGTCGGCGCAGCATGGCTGCCGGATCGCCGGCATCAAGCACGCTGGGAGCGATGGGTAGACTGCCTGGCGCCAGATTGGGGTCAGGCACGCGCCCGCCAAGGATCGACAGACGTCGTGCGCTATTGCGGCGTGAAGCGACAAGGTCAGGTAACTGACCTCGCGCCAGGGCAAGCGCACTAGTTGCCGCCTCGCGATCTATGCGTGAAGCGGCACCGAGCGCTTCCGCTTTATCGACACTCAGTGAAATTGCCTCCAGCGCGGCGATGCGCTTCTGCACCAGCAGCTCTTGCTCGGCAGCGTAGCGATTCTCCACATAAGCGCGGACAACCGACGCCGCTACCGCAGCCTCTGTCTGCCGGCGCAGCCATAGAGCTTCACCTTCCTGAGCGCGTGCTGCTGCGAGGTTCGCGGAGATGCGTCCAAACAGATCGACTTCCCACCCGAGCGTGACTCCGACATTTGCCAGATTCTGGTCCGGATAGCGATCAGGCGCCCCCGGAAATGGGGGCTGGGCTAATCCCGCAACGCGCCTGCTGGAGACGCCAGCTTCAACCGATCCACCTGGCAGAGCGCTGGCCTTCGCTTCGCCAACCAGTGCCTGAGCCGCTTTGAGGTTTGCGGCAGCGGCGGCGAGATCGGCATTGCGCGCCAACGCATCGCTGACCAATGTATCGAGCACCGGGTCATTAAATGCCCGCCACCAGTCCAGAACGACCGGCTGGGCACTCTGTCCTTCTGCAATCACCGTCCAGGTCGGCATCACCGGGGGAACTGGTGTTCGCTCAGAGAGACTGACACAACCGCTTAGCGCGAGCGCAGCCGAAGCGAGTAAGACAACTTGCGATCTCATGACAAAGCCTCCTGAGGCGGGGCAGAACGGGTTCGCAAAGCCGGCAGGCGGTGGAACAACAGCGAATAGAGCGCCGGGATCAGGACCAAAGTGATAAGCGTGCCGAGCGCCAGGCCTCCGATCATCGCGGCTGCCATCGGTCGCCAAAGATCGCCGCCGAAGGCGAACAGCGGCAGAAGACCGACAATGCAGGTAAGCTTGGTCATGATGATCGGGCGCAAACGGACCTCCGCTGCACGGACGATGGCATCGACATGACCGGCACCGTTGGCCCGCTCCTCGACTACTCGTTCGAGCAGTAGAACCGCATTGTTGACGATGATTCCAGCCAGCGCCAGCAGACCGAGCGTGGCGGTGTAGTTCATCTCCTGACGGGCGAGGAACAGACCCAAGGTCGCCCCAATGATGACGAATGGGATCGAGGCCATGACGATCATCGTCTTCCTGACGCTACCAAACTGCCACAGGAACAGTCCGGCCATGCCGAAGAGTGCTATCGGCAAATACTGGATCAGGCCGCCATTGGCTTCGGCAGATTCTTCGATCTCACCCCCCGGGATCACCGAATGCCCGGCTGGCAGGTCGAGGCTGGCGACCGCGTCGGCGACCTTGCTGGTCAGTGCCTGGGCCGTCAGAGTGGGGTGGCGCGCACTAACCATAATCGTGGGGTATTGATTGCGGCGATTTAAAACGCTGTCCTGATCGGCCAGGCGCACTGTCGCGATATCGCCAAGCGTAACGCCCGGCTTGACCAGCGTCGCCGAGATTGCGTCGGGCGAAAGGCGCAGCGTCGCATCGGCGCGCAATACGACCGGGGTCGTGAGTTCGCCACGGGTCAATGTGGTGACCGTTACCCCCGAGTAAGCCGCTTGCAGGGCACGCGCCGTGTCGGCCGGCGTGACGCTGGCGGCTTCCGCGCGTGCGCGATCGATATCTACGACAAGGCGCGGGATCACCGTTTCAGCATCATCTCGGACGTCGAGCGTCCCCGGCACTGTACGCAGTGCCGATTTGAGCTTCTCGGCAGCCTTGCTCAATGTGTCGCGATCGGGCCCTGTAAGAATGAACACCGCCTTGCCGGCTTCCGACATCCCCAGGGAAAAGCGCTTGGGCTCGATACGCGCCTGCGGAAAACGGGTGGTGAGATCGTCGCGCAGTTCGCGCACGACAGCATCGCTATCAGCGCCCTTGGCAAGATTGACGACGGCGTAGGCGCGGTTGCCAGCCGGCAGAGGCGGGTTGAGGCCAAGAATGAACCGCGGTCCACCGTCGCCGACATAAACCACGTTGCTGACGACTTCCGGATGCGCCTTCCGATCGCTTATCCTTGCCGAGATTTCCTGAGCCACCCTCAGGCTTTCCCGAGTGGCGCCTCCGGGGGCGATCTCAATCGGAATCTGTACCTGGGCACGGTCAGACGGACCCAGCAGCCCTTGAGGCAGGAGGCCATTGAGGACGGTCGCCCCTGCGAGGAGCGCAACCATTGCGACAGCTACAGTTGCTGGACGGCCGACAATGATTAGTACTTTGCGCCCGTACCAGCGCCTGAGCCGCCCGATCCAGTCGTCCTTCTCATGCTCCTCGTGAGGGGCTTTGATGTACATCTTGCAGAGTAGTGCCACGACCGTCAGGGCGAGAAACAACGACAGGAGTAATGTGACGCCGAGAACAATAGCGAGGCTGCGCATGTATTCGGCAGTTTCACTCGACCCGGCCACCAGCGGGGTAAAGGCCAGGATGATAGCCAGAGACGAAACCAGCAGCGGCGCGGCCATAGTCTTGCCCGCATGGATAGCAGCGGATTCGGCGGCTTCGCCATCTCCAATACGTCGCTGATAATCCTCGACTACCACGATGGCATTGTCGACGAAGATACCAAGCGCGATGATGATGGCGGCGATTGAGATCTGGTGCAGTTCGATCCCAAGCACGCTCATCACCAGAAGAGTGCCGAGGACCGTTAGCGGCACAATCACACTGGTGACCAATCCAGCACGCCAACCGAGAAACACGACGACGACACCCATGACGATGACGACCGTCTCCGCGAAAATCTTGCCGACCTTCTGCAGATTGTGGCCCACGACCTCCGCCTGATCGGTGATCGGGGAAAGGGTCATCCCGATCGGGAGGTCTGCTTGTGCGGAGGCGACTCCCGCGCGGAGCGCGTCAGCGAAATCGACGACGTTCAGGCCCGTGCGCATCGAGACGCCGAGTACGATCGCCGGTTTGCCGTCGAAAACGGCAGCAGCCGTCGGAGGGTCCTGGGGGCGTTGTTCGATCTTGGCGATCGTGGAAAGCGGGACGGAACCTCCGCCTGGAAGGGCGACGGGTACAGCCCCGACCGCAGAGGCTGTCTTGAGCTGACCGGAGGCATCAAGCATCAGAGTGCGTCCGGACACATCGAGCTCGCCGGCCGACACCACCATGTTCCGATCACCGATCGCCTTGGCGACGGCTTCCAGGCTGATGCCAGCCGCAGCGAGGCGCGCTGGCAATATTTCAATGTAAATTTGTTCTTCACGCACACCGTGAAGCGAGACCTGCTCAACGCCGGTCACGCCTTGCAACCGCAATCGTGCCGCGCGCGCAGCTTCCTGTAGCTGACCCTGGCTGTAACTTTCGCCAGTAAGCGCAAGGGTCATAACTGATACCCGGCCCCAGGAATCGTTGAGGACTGGGCCGATCGTGCCTGCCGGGAAGAGCGCTGCGGCCTCCTGGCTTCGAGCGCGCAAGGTCTGCCAGACCTGGTTTACGCGCTGAGGACTGACATTGCTGTGAAGCGCAATGGTCATGATCACCACGCCAGGGCGCAGAGTCGTTTCCATTTTTTTGACTTCGGCAACGGTTCGCACACGCTCTTCGAGCGGCTTGGCCACTAGGCTCTCCAGACGCTCAGGTGTTGCGCCCGGAAGATAGGCTTCAATTGTGGCAGCCCGAAACGGGACGGTCGGCTCCTCGGTGGCGGGGAATCCGATCAGGATCACCAAGCCTGCGATGAGCAAGGCGACGGCGCCGGTCAGAGTGAAGCGTGACCGCTTCATGGCGATTTCAGTGAGGGACATGATGCCTACCGCGTTCAAGGCGTGAAGGTGAGCGGGCGAACACGTTCGCCAGCCTTGATGAGTTCAGCGCCAGTGGCAATGACGCGCTGGCCAGGAGATAACCGTCCCCGCACCAGCGCGCCCGCAGAGGAGACGCTGATGATCTGAACCGGTTCTGCCGTCGTTCGACCGTCCTGACCGACAACGACAACCCGGCGGGCACCGGAGCGGTCAGCGATGACGGCCGACAAAGGCAGCATCAAATCGCCGTTGGTGGCTCCTCCGGCTGGCAAGCGAACTTCGACGGCCGCTCCGGGTGCTGCGGTGCCTGAAACGATGGTGAACCGCGCTGTCTGTGCATCCACACCGGCAGATCGCGGAGAAAGGCCGGACAATCGAGCTTGCCCGCCCGAACCACCGATATTGAAACGCACGATCGTTCCGATGCGTAGCTGTTCGGCCGTCGCGCTGGAGACCGAAGCAACGATCTCGCGTTCACCCGCACCTTCCAGCGAGAACACGGGGGCCCCAGCCGGAAGTATGGCGCCAAGCTCGCCTTGACGAGCCGTAATCACCCCGGCCACGGGCGCGCGTAATTGGGTTTTTGCCAAGGCACGGGCATTCAGCGCAGCTTGGTCGGAGGTAGCCCGCTGCTGTGCTTCCGCACGGCTGACGTTTGTCCTTGCGGCATCAAGATCCTGCCGCGCCGCCGCGCCAGCCTCAACAAGCCCTTCAAGACGTTTTGCCTCACGGCGGGCAGCATCCAGATCAACATTCGCGGCCTGCATCTGCGCTCGGGACTGGGACGCCTGAAGTCGGAATGGCTCCGCGTCGAATTCTGCAAGAATTTGACCCTGCGCGACCCTATCGCCGATGTTTGCTCTTAGCCGAACAAGCCGCCCAGGATTCTCGGGGGCAATATCATAAGACCCCAATGATCGGACGATGCCAGTGATCTGGGTGTCGCTTGAACTAGCTTGCTGCACCGTCGCCGTGAGAGCCGTCCTGAGCGGCGCAGGTTCTGGCTGGGATGATCCACACCCGGCGAGTTGCCCTGATGCCAGCACAACTGACCCTATCATCAGCCAGCGGCGAACTGATATAACTGAGGCCTTACTAATATATGGCACGCAATCTATGGCCGTGTTTGACATGTGTTAGTCCTTAGAAATCAGATTGGTACGGCGGCGCGGCGCATCATATCGACGCAAGCAGTCACTAACTGAGCGCGAGCGTAACCGGGTAAACAAATGCGCCCGAACAGCCCATCCATTATACAGTTAAATGCGATCGTTAGCTCATACGGATCGACTGAACTTGCGATCTGGCCTTTTGCTTGTGCCAAAGTGACGGCTCGAACCATCGCCGTGGTAAAACGCTGGTCGCAGGAGATCGCAATCTCAGCAATTTCCGGTTTGCGGCTCGCTTCAGCTATAATTTCTAGCCGAAGGCGCGACATGGCTTGCTGCCGTTCGTCCTGCATAGCCAAGAGGAGTATGCTTTCAGCACCATCAAAAAAGTTCTCACTGGCCATCAGAACTTCGATGAGGCCAACGCTTTCGGCGAGATCTAACTCGATCAGAGCTAGAATGAGATCGTCTTTGCTCGGAAAATACTGATAGAGGCCGGCAACACTTATCTCGGCTTCAGCACTGATCTCCGCGGCGGTCGTAAGGTGAAACCCTTTCCGCGCAAAGCATCGATGCGCAGCCTCCAGAATCTGTGAGCGACGCTTAGCACGTGCCTGAGGATCGGCCGGTCGGCCACGGCGTGCAGCGATATTCGATTTGGACATTCGATTTATGTGAGCTATCACTAACCTAATGTCAATCTGGAGATCGTTTATGAATGTCGACAGGCGGCGCAGAAGGATCGTTGTGGTGGGTGGTGGAGTAGCAGGGGTCGAAATTGCCACCTCGCTCGGACGCCGGTCGAAGAACGATCAGAGTATGCCGGCTGTCATATTGGTCGATCGTGATTCCGCCCATATCTGGAAGCCGATGCTTCACACGATCGCGGCAGGTACACGTGATATATCTCAACAGCAGACGCCTTATCTCGCACAAGCCCGAGATGCTGGCTTCGAATATCAGCCTGGCGAGATGTGCAGTCTCAATCGGGCCAATCGCACGATAGGCCTCGCTCCGCTCCATGCTCCAGATGGTCGGTTGCTCGTTCCTGCAAGGGAAATCGCCTACGACACTCTCGTCATATCGGTTGGAAGCGAGGCCAATGACTTCGGAACACCTGGTGTACAGGAATATTGCTTCAAAATTGATTCCCGCTTGCAGGCTGACGCATTCAACCGTGAAGTCCGTATTCGGATGCTGCAATCCGTCGCGCAGGAACAGGACTTATCCATCGCAATAGTAGGCGGTGGCGCGACCGGCGTCGAACTCGCGGCCGAACTAATGCAACTCACGCAGATCGCGGAGGCCTACGGCGCCCCAGCACTATCATCCCGGATCAGGATCACCCTGATCGAGAGTGGGCCACGCTTGTTGCCGGCCTTTCCAGACGACATCTCGCAGGCAACGGAGGAGAGGCTTGAGAGTATCGGCATCAGGGTGATGACTAACTCTAAGGTCAGTGCGGCAACGACGGAAGGCTTCGAGCTTGACGATGGCCCAACGGTCACCGCGTCTCTCAAAGTATGGGCTGCCGGCGTGAAAGCGCCCGCTTTTCTGACCAATCTCGATGGACTCGAGAGCACCCGAGGCAACCAACTTGTCGTGCTGCCGTCACTGCAGACGACACAGGACCCAAACATTTTTTCACTCGGAGATTGCTCAAGCCTTACCTTGTCCCAAGGGGAACGTCCCCTGCCGCCAACGGCGCAGGTCGCCCACCAGCAGGCGCAGCATTTGATTCGTCATCTTCCCGCCGTCATCTCGCGTGGAAAGCGGCCGCCTGATTTTAACTATCGGGATTTCGGTTCTCTCGTATCGCTTGCCGAATATGATGCTTTTGGCTCACTCGGAAAATACGGATTATTCAAGGGAACGACGATAAGAGGAAGACTGGCCCAGTTGAGCCATGCAATGCTGTACCGCAGCCATCAGGCACGGTTGTACGGTTTTTGGCGCGGAAGTCTTGTCTGGATGGTGGATCGTCTCAACATGCGGCTGCGCTCGGCGATCCGCCTCGATTGATCTTCTGGCGGCTTAGTTCGGTAAATGCATGACCGTCTCAAATACTCCGTGCCGAGTAGCGCAATGAGTTTGTCGGCATCCGCCGATGTCACTTGAACTGGATTGCAGCCAGGAGACGCGCCCTGCGGTAAATCACCGAGATCTATGCCAGCGCGTGTCGGTCGCGACGATGTACCCAGCGACACCACGGCCGCGTTGTAAGCAACCCGCTTTCCATATTTCGCCGGAGGCATGGCGACATGACGATAGAATCTCACGATCTAACGGCCAGGCAAGAATTCACGCTCGACCTTGCAGCAGCGGGCAAATGTTATCGCCGAAAGAACCGGCCCGCTAATCGCCGCCGGCAGAAGATTGTCCGCTTCGTTGGACGTGAGGGCGACGTCGAGACCTTTACGGTCCAGCAGACGTTCCCGGTCGTTGGTAGTCTGAACTCCGATCTTCCATCAGATCGCCAAATCGAAGCTGTGGAGCAGTTTTTCAGACACCGCCCAGAGACACGTTGGCAAGCTCACACCATGCTGAGCGCGCGCGATTACGGATTGGAGCTTTCAAGCCGCTATCCGTTTACCGCCATTCGACGGATGGTGATCGGTGTCAGCGTCGCAGCGTTCATACTTAGCGACCGGGCGCTCCGCGACAATGTGCGCCGATGGTGTGAAGATCGCTATCAAGAATCGTGCCCCGGCATCAGCTCGGGAATAGCAAATCATGCTCCTCATCGAATAGCGAGCCGGTTCGCCGAAAAGCTCGTGATGGATATGCGTGGTGCAGGCTCGGAGGTATTCGGCTAAGGCCAGTCACGATCGCGGGGACTGACTGGGGGAATATTATGACGACCGTGCCGCCGGCACCTATCGAATATCAGCTCATTGGCCTCGCTGAAGACGGCGGCATCGGGAACCTACTGGCGGGTCTCGATCAGAAGCAGGGGCGTGTCCGCCTTCAAGCGCTCATATCCGAATGGCTACGAATGGAGAATCTCGTCGTTCTGACGGGATCGGGCACGTCGGTTTCCGTCGGCGGTAAGACGATGGCCAATCTCGAAACGGCTGTATTCGCCACGATCCAGGCGCTGCCCGACATCCCCGCCTCGGTCGCTGCTATCATCGAAGCCCGCAAGAACGCTGTCCTTCTCGCCGCCTTCGACGATGATGACCCGATCGGTTTCGAGGCATGGCTTTCGTTCGTCGCCAATGCTCTGGTCGTCGCGGAGTCTACGGGCGGACCATTTTCCGCCGTGACGTGGCCCAGTACGCCGGCGCCCAGCGTCGCCGATCTGCGTTGGCTCGTCGATCGCCTTCGCATGGCGATTTTCGCCGAGTGCGCGCTTTCGCTCCCTGATACGGGGCTGGCCGCGTCCGCTGATGGCATCGTGCCGCATCTTGCATTTCTATCCAAACTCGTGGCTCGCGATAGCAACCTCGGACGCACCCATCTCTTCACGCTCAATTACGACACGCTTTTCGAGCAGGCATTGGAGCTGCTCGGCGTCCAGTATTTTGACGGTTTCACCGGCCGCGCAGCCGGCCGGTTCGACCCTTCCGTTTATGGTTTGGACATCTACTATCCGGGCGAGGTGGCGGAGGGCCGTGTACGGCGCTTCGACAAGTTCCTGCATTTCTACAAGCTCCACGGCTCGATCCACTGGTTCGAGCAGGGCACCGAGATGCGCGCGCGTCATCCTGATCTGACCCCTTTTCAGACCTACGCCGCCATGACGGCCGAGCAGAAAGCCGCGTCGCTTCTGTCTCTGGTCGGAGGGACGCCTTCGGTCGGGATTCTACCGACCGCGAACAAATTCGCTCAGACGCTTGCGATGCCCTACGCTCACCTCTTCCGGTCCTTTCAGGTGCGGCTCGGCATCCCCCAGACCTTCCTCCTCGTGCTGGGCTATGGCTTCGGCGACGATCATGTCAGCCGGATCATCGAGAATGCGCTCATGAATCCGTCGCTTGTGATGCTGGTAGTCGAACCAAATCCGAACAGTCCGGTGATCGCACGCATCCGGCGATACAAGGATCTCGGTAAGCGCGCCTTCGTCCTATGTCCGACGACGGATGCCTTCTCAGCAACACCATTCAAGCTCGCGACCTTCGACGACTTTGCGCGAACGGTGATGCCCGACGTGCAGTGGCTCGACGACTTCCTTCGCTTGCGCCGCTTCGAAAAGCAGATCGCTTCGTCCGCAACATCAGCCGGAGCGGACACGGAGGGCGCGGATGGATAATCCGCGCCTCGTCGGGCACATCGTGTCGGTTCAAGGCTTCCGAGTGAAGGTCGAATTGCTGCCCGAAACTCGGTCGGCGTTACGCGCCACGCTAGACGGCGTGCAGGCGGCCATCGCAATCAACGCCTATCTGACCTTCTCGCTCGGTGCGGGGGAAACGGTCATCGGCATCATCACCGATCTGGAAGCTCGCGAGACCTTCGATCCCGGTAGCGGGGACGATCTAAACCTCGAACTGATGAAACCACGCCGCGTTGCCAGCGTACAGCTGCTGGGCACGATCGAGCACAAGGACGAGGAGCCTACCTTCAGTCCAGGCATCTCGGTGCTGCCAACACTCGACACTCCCGCGGAGATCGGATCGCCGGACATCCTTCGCGCGGTGTTCGAGATACCACCGCGGCGCAACAAGCCAGAGGACTATGACGCGAAGGATTTCGATTGCGATCTGAAGATCGGATTCCCGACCGGCCAAGACCGCAACGTCGTGCGGGCCTCCTATAACGACCTGTTCTCGCGGCCGCTCGCGATCGTGGGCAATACCGGCTCGGGCAAATCCTTCTCGGTGTCGAGCCTGATCCAGAAGGCGATGGCTGCGCTCGATGGCGCGGCCGAGGAGCCGCACGTCTTCATCCTCGACATCAATGGCGAGTATGCCAAGGCCTTCCCGACGGCTGAAGCGGCGCAACGCTTGCCGGATCGCATCTACCTCAATGGCAAGGAGTTCAGCCTTCCGCTCTGGTTTCTGAACGCCGAAGAAATCTGTGCGTGGCTGAGCGCGTCGGAGCAAACGCAGGAGCCCGTGCTGAAAGACTGGTGGGCGATTGCCAAGGGCGGCAGTGCCACCGCCGCCGCCAGCATGGGAGCGTTTCAGAATGGCATGAGCGCGCTCGACCAGCTCTTGAGCGAACTGACGAAGATCAAGAAGAAGGCAGCCGGCTCCTATTGCGATGCCGTGGTCGGCCACCTCGCCGATACAGACATTGATACAGACCCGTTCGCTGGCCTGTTTACCGCTCATAGGTCAGCTAACGATTTCAACACCGAGGTCATGAACAATCAGGCCGCCATAGCTGCGGAGGCGGAGAAGCTGAAAGACGCGATTCGCGCCAAGATCGTCGGTGGTAGCGGCACGGCGGAGGCCGGTGCACGCACTGCGGACTCTCCGTTGCCGATCGCCCGCGCAACCCTGACCGATCCATCGCTTATCAATCGGGCCGTATCCAAGGAGGATACGTTTCGCGTCGATGCCCACCTGACGACGTTGAAGCTGCGGCTGAAAACCCGCCTCGACGACAAGCGATGGCGCGCCTTCCTCAACTATGAGGAGACCGATACGAAGATCGAGAAGCTGTCCTCATGGTTCGCACGCTTCGGGCTTGGTGCTGCAACGGGACCGAAAGTCTCGGTGCTCGACCTGTCAATGTTGAGCAACGAGGTTCTTCCCTATGCTTGCGCGGTGATCGGGCGGGTGTTGCTGGAGGCGCGTGAGCGCCTGCCCGCAGCCTCGCGCTATAAGCATCCGTGGGTGCTTGTTCTCGAAGAGGCGCACAACTATGCCCGCCCGGCCCGCTCAGACGAGGATCGCGGTCATCGCCTAGCGCGGTTGACATACGAGCGCATCGCCAAAGAGGGGCGCAAATTCGGCCTTTCACTCATCATCGCCAGCCAGCGGCCGAGCGAGATCAGCCAGACGATCATCAGCCAGTGCGCCAACTTTATCAGCCATCGCCTACAAAATCCTGACGATATCGACCATTTCCGGCGCATCATTCCAATGCAGGCGAGACGGCTGCTCGATCAGGTGACTATCCTGTCGTCAGGCGAGGCAATCGTATTCGGTAGCGCCTTTCATATTCCGACGCGGGTTCAATTCGACCGGCCTCAACCCGGCCCTTATAGTCAGACGGCCGCGCCCTATCATGAGTGGCGCAAGGAACAGAATCCGTTCCCGCTGTCGCAGGTCATCGATGCGTGGGGTGCCTGACGCGCAGGTTTCGCCAGCCCTGCTCATGGCATTGTGCAGCGGCTCATTTCAAAACACTAGAAATGGGGACCACCTAGGCGAACAGGCCGCTGCCCTCTACGGCGACAATCGGCGGAGAAAGACGCTACACGGTGGCCCAATCATAGTGCGATAGCGTAGGTATAGTGCCCATCCTCATCGGGCGTGGCCCGCCATTCCAATGACAATTCGATCAGATCGCGCGCGGCAGCGATCGGCGGCGGCGACAACGTCCGACGGCGCGCGAATGGGCGGGCGGGCCTCAGGCTCTCAGCCGCCGGGCGTCCGTGTCGCCGGCCATATCCGCGATAAAGGAATGGACTGCATGGGCGTCGATAGGCTTGCTCAGCAGATAGCCCTGAATCTGATGACATCCTTCCTTTCGCAGGATTTCCGCCTGCTCCTGGTCCTCGACGCCCTCAGCCAGCGTTTCCATGCCCAGTGCGTCGGCAAGCGTCGTGATCGCGCGGATCATGGCATTCGCGTTGCCGCCCTGCGACAGATCGCGAACGAAACTCTGGTCGATCTTGAGCTTGTCGAAGGGGAAGGATCGCAAGTAGCTGAGCGACGAATAGCCGGTGCCGAAATCGTCGAGCGCGATGCGGACGCCCAGCGCGCGCAGGCTGTGCAAGGCTTCGAGCGTCTTGTCGACGTTCGAGATGAAGATGCTCTCGGTGATCTCCAGCTCGAGCCGGTTGGCGGATAGGCCCGATGAAGCCAGCGCCGACAGCACGATCGTGGCGAGGTTCGGGCTCTGGAATTGCCGGGGCGAGATATTGACCGCGACCGACAGGTCGTCGGGCCACGACGCCGCCTGTCGGCACGCCTCGCGGATCACCCATTCGCCGATCTGAACGATCAGCCCTGTTTCTTCGGCAAGCGGGACGAAATCGACCGGGCTGATCATGCCATCGGCATGCGGCCAGCGGATCAGCGCCTCGAAGGCTTTCAGCCGTTCTTCGTGCATGCTGTACAGCGGCTGGAAATAAAGCTCGAATCCGCCGTCGCGAATGGCGAGGCGCAGGTCGAGTTCCATCTGGCGCCGGTGCCGCGCCTGCTCGTCGAGCGACTGTTCGAAGAAATGATAGGTCGCCTTTCCGTCGCGCTTCGCACGATAGAGCGCCAGGTCGGCGTTCTTCATCAAGGTGGTGCCGTCGATGCCGTCGCCTGGCGCGACCGCAATGCCCATGCTGGCCGACGCATCTGCCTGTTGCCCGTCGATCATGACCGGACGGCCGAAACAATTTTGGAGCCGGTCGGCGAGCGCAGCAAGATTTTCGTTCGCGGGCAGATCGCCGATCAGGATGGCAAATTCGTCACCGCCCAGCCGCGCGACGATCGCCCCGCCCAACACGCTGTGCAGATGCGCCGCGACATTGCGGAGCAACGCGTCGCCGGCCGGATGCCCCAGCGTGTCGTTGACGACCTTGAAATCGTCCAGATCGACATAAACGACCATCAGCTGCGTACCGTCGCGCCGTCGGGCCAGCGCCTGGTCCAGCTGTTCGACGAACAGCTTGCGGTTGGGCAGGTTGGTGAGGCCGTCGTGGAGCGCCACATGCGTGATCTGGCGCTCGCGTTCTTCGATGGCGGCGACCATGGCGTTGAAGCTGGCGCCAAGGCGGCCGATCTCGTCGTCCGACGTGACCTCCACCTTGGCATCCTTGCCCTCGCTCAGCAGCCGCGTCGCGTCGTCGAGCGCGCTCAATGGGCGCGTGATCGTCCGCGCGACGCGCCAGCTAAGGATGAGGACCAGCGACAGGCCGGCGGCCGCCAGTGCGGCAAGCAACAGTTGCAGGCCCGAATATTCGTCGAGCGCCTTGCTGAGCGAGTGATTGAGGACGAGCCGGGGACGGACCCCCTGCTGCAGCGCGGGCAGCGCCGTCACATGATGCAGGATACGCTCGCTGTCGTCGCTTTCGACCACTTGGCCAAGCGGCGCATCCGTCAGCCGGGCGGGCAGCCGCGCTGCGCGCAGGACGCGCGCATCGATGTCGACCGCCGCCAATTTACTCAGCCGCTGCATCTCTCCGGCGTCCAGCGGCTGCGCGAGGACAAGCCAGCCGATCGTGTCGGGCACCTCGATCGGGGACGCCGCCGCCAGCGCCAGCTTGTTGCCGATCTGGATGATGCCGTGATCCCGCCCGCTATCGAGTGCGTCCCACAATTCGGTGGCCGGCGGCAGCGCGTCTTCCGAGGAGCCAACGACGCTGCCATCGAGCCCGACGACAAACGCAGCGGCGCTGCGCGAGCGTTGGCGCAGGCTGACAAGCGCGCTTTCGATCGTCGGTTCGTTCTCGGTCGCCACCGCCTCGCGAAATCCGAAGTCGCGCGACAGCACATCGGCCGACCCGCGCATCTGCTGCGCGCGAAGCTGGATGATCTCGTCAAACACGCGCGCATTGGCGGCCAGGTCGCGCGAGGCGCTGTCCTCGCCGAAGCGCGCAATGCCGTTGCCGGCCAGCAAGAGTACCGCGGCAAGGATCGCGGCGAACAGCGTCGCATAGACCACGGCGATCCGCAGCTTCAGCGACCGGAAGCGAAATCTCGCTGGCAAGGCGGCGATCCGGATCATCGCAGTTTCAGCGCAATTTTCTGATTGAGTGGGCCCGCGCCCACTGCAAGCGCGCGCTTGAGCTCGCCGCCCGGCGTTCGAGCGCGCGGATGCCAGACGGTCAGCTGATAGCCGCCCGCCGCCATGCCCGTCAGGCGGACGAGGCCATTTTGGTCGGTTTTGCCGGCAAATGGCGTGTCGACGACGCGAATATAGCCCCGCATTTGATCGTGGATGTTGCAGCCGAGCGCGACCGTGCCGGTGACCGGAAAGCTTTGCGTGCGCGACTGGTCGCGGCCGTAGAGATCGATTTCGAACCGCGCCGGCTTCGAGAAACTGTAAACGCTGTGCCGCACGCTATCCAGATTGGGAAAGGCGACCGCAGTCCCCTTGGCGACGACCAGCGTCCCGGGCACGAATGCGACATTTTTCTGGGCCATGGCTGGTTTCCAGCCAAAGCGGATCGCGCCGCCGCGCCAGCCGCCGTTGGGCGTGAGTTCGACCACGGCGTCGCGCACGGGCACGCCGCTTTCGTCAACGATCTGCACCTGCACGGCCGCCGGGGCGGCCGCCCGGGAGGCAGCCAGCGGCACGGCCAACGCGAACGCGGTCACAATGAGAATTGGTCCCCTCATGCTGTCCGGCTACGGGACAGAAATTAACAATCCCTCAAGTTTTCAAAGGTGTGGTTAACGCAATTCTCACCTTTCGCTGCGATTGTGCCGTTATGGACCAACCGCTTCTTCGCTTTTCGATGGCGCTTCCGCTCCTCTTCGCCTGTGTCTCGACGCCGGCGCATGCCGAAGACACGCCGGTGATCGACGGCGGCAAGCTGCTGCTGACCAATGGCGTGTCAACGATCGAAGGCACCAGCGGCGGCGGCGTCGCCACCTGGGCCACGATCGCCGGCAGAGAAACCGATCGCGGCATCGGCTTTTCGGGGCATGTCACACTTATCGAGCTTCCCGACTATGGCTGGCAGAGCCATGGTTTCGCCGTCGGCATCGCGAACCGCCTCGAGCTCAGTTACGCGCGGCAGAATTTCGATACGCGCGACGTCGGCACCGCGCTGGGTCTTGGTAAGGGCTATACGCTGAACCAGGATGTTTTCGGCGCCAAGCTGCTCCTGGTGGGCGACGTCGTCTATGGCGACCCGCTGCTTCCCCAGATCAGCGTCGGGGTCGAGCATAAGCGCAACCGCGACACGCCGGTCGCGCTGGCAGTCGGCGCGGCGCAAGGCCGCGGCACCGATGTGACGCTCAGCGCCACCAAGCTGTTCCTGTCGCACAGCGTGCTGGTCAACGCGACCGCGCGGCTGACCAAGGCAAACCAGACCGGTCTGCTCGGTTTCGGAACCGCAGGCAACGACAAGCATTCGCTGCAGTTCGAAGGGTCGGTCGCCTATCAACTGTCGCGCCGCGCGGTAATCGGCGGCGAATATCGCACCAAGCCCGACAATCTGGCGATCGCGCGCGAGGATGATTGGTGGGATCTGTTTGCAGCCTATGCACTGACAAGAAATCTTACCGTCACCGCGGCCTATGTCGATCTCGGCTCGATCGCCACCTTCGACAAGCAGCGCGGCGGATTCCTGTCCGCTCAGCTCACCTTTTAAGGGGTTCGCCATGTTCCTGATCGCCGCCGCCCTGCTCCTGCAACCCGCCGTCGAGCCGCCCACCGATTGGGACAAGGAGTTCGGCGTCGAGGAGAAGCAGCGCGATCCGGTCACCGGCGAGCTGCCGGTCGATCCCTATGTCCAGGACAATCGCAACGCCGGCACGACGCCCTTTACGGGCACCGCGATGGCCGAGGCTTTCGGCGGACAGGACGGGATCCGCCGCATCGCCAGCCGCACCGTCGAATTGTCGGAGGCCGATCCGCGCATCGCCGCCATCTTCGTGTCGCACGACATGGTCCGCCTGAAGCGCACCCTGTTCGAGCAATTCTGCTACATCCTGAATGCCGGGTGCGACTACAGCGGCCGCGACATGGCGGCGTCGCACAAGGATTTGGGCATTCGGATGCGCGACATGAACGCGCTGGTGGAAAATCTGCAAACCGCGATGCGTGAAGAGAAGATCGCTTTCGCCGCGCAGAACCGGTTCCTGAGCAAGCTGGCGCCGATGTCGGGTGATGTTATCCGGCGCTAAGAGCCCGCCAGACGCCGGTTATCAGATGGTGCCCCTGGCCGGACTCGAACCAGCACTCCTTGCGGAACTCGATTTTGAGTGGGCCGAGACTATGTTAAGTGTTTGTTATTGAACGATATTTTGAAATTTTTTCAATTTTTGTGTAAGGTTTTGTGTAAGTGTGTAAGACTTGTGTAAGGCTTTCCGACAAAAAATCGGACGCGCCTGACGCTGTGGTTTTCCCTTCGCAGACTTGGATTCCGCTGTCCAGAAGCAACGGTGGGTTTCGGCATTCCTGATCGCAGCTATGACAGCCCGTTTGCCGATTTGAAGATCATCGATTTGCCCGGATCGCGCTGAATATCGAAATCCTACCTGTAGGCGTGTCCAACCCCCACACAGCGTCGAGCGGCTTACCGCAAATTCGCATCAACTCTCGCTCCATAAATCCATCGGCATTGGGCTGAGTGTTGGTCCGCCCGTCGGCGGATTGGACGATCTTGAACGCCTGCCGCATCAGCCAGCTTCGCTGCTCGGCATAGTCCGCAACCAGCACCAGCCCGCCAAGCTTAGTCGCCTTGAACATCGCCGCAAGACCGGCGCGCTTTTCCTCAATCGGGACTTGGTGGAAGACGAGACTGGAGACAACCTTGTCGAACTGACCGAAGTTGGCCGCATCGTGTGCGAAGCCCGGCAGCCACTCAATCTCCACCCCGGCAGCTTGCGCCTTGGCCGCGGCTATGCTGCGCGCCTCGGGATCGGGATCGATGCCGACGATCCGCGCATTTGGCTCCGACTGCTTGACCCGGATCGCGAACGAACCGGTGCCGCACCCGACATCGAGGATGCATTCGCCCGGTTGGGGCGCGAGTGCTTCGAGCAGTTTGGCCCGCCATGTCGCCTCGCGGGTCAATAGAGCGAGCAGGCGGTCGTAGGCGCTGGTCGGCAAGAACCGTCCGGCGGCGGGGGTGAATTGCGTTTCAGGCAACGCGCCGCGCCCTTCGGAAAGGCCAGCGCATGAACAGCAGGACCGTCCCGGCAATCCCCAGCGCCAACCCGCCGATTGCGAAAGCCAGAAGCCACCAGGTGTTGAAATCCTCGTGGTTCTTCCAGTCCATGATGTGCAGGCTCCAGAAGAAGTCGTAGAGCCGCCACGTCCCGGTGCGGACGGCGGTAATCTTGCCGGTTTCCGCCGCGACGAAGACGCTTGTGCGGTCGGGATCGGCGAAGGCGATGCGCCATGCTGGCAGCGCGCCGCGATATTCGGGACTTTCGGCAGAAACGCGGCTTGGCTGCGATGCGGGCTTGTCAGCGCTCTTCCAGGCAGATCGGGCAATCCGGGTCGCTTGGACAGCATCGACCGGAGACAAGGCCGCGCCGGTGCGGGCATCGAACAGGCGCACCCCCTTCCCGGTCGTAACCTCCGCAATCGGCCGCCCGTCGAGCATTCGCCAGGCAATCGCCTCGACCGGCGCGTCGGCTTGGGCAAGCAACCTTGCCGGGGCGATCATCGGCGTGCCGGGCGGAATGGTGGCGACTGCCTCGCGGTCCACCAAATGCTCGCCGCGCACCTTGTCGATCGGCAGGAAGCTCATCAATGTGCCGCTGGCGAACCAGATCAGAAGCTGCGCGCCAATGACCAGCGCCAGCCACTTGTGGATACGGCTTGCAGCAAGGTGAAGGCGTGTGCGGTGTTGTATCACGCCCCACGCCTGACTGGTGCGCCGAAATCGGCTTTATCGCTCACGCGGTGCGCCACCGTGCCCGGCGGATGACGATACCAGCCGGGGTCGCCGAAATCACCCGGCGCAATATTGTCGCGCACCTTCACGACGGTGAACATGCCACCCATCTCCATATTGCCGAACTGGCCCTTGCCCTGCATCATCGGTGCCGTATTGACCGGCCCCTGATGTCCGCCATCGGTATGTTCCTGATGTTCGGCCATGCCGTTCTTCATCATCGGCAGAAAGCCGGGTGATATCTTGCGGATGCGCGCGTCCACGCCCGATTGGTCGACGCCGGTCTGGTTAGGGATGCCATGTCCCATCGCGTTCATCGTATGGTGCGCCATATGGCAATGGAAGGCCCAGTCGCCCGCCACGGCGGTAAACTCGATGTCACGCATCTGCCCGACGCCGACGATTTCGGTCACTTCGCGCCGCCAGCGTTCGCGCGGCCAACGGCCGCCATCCGACCCGGTGACATCGAACTGGACGCCGTGAAGGTGAATGGGATGGTTCCACATTGACAGGTTGCCGATGCGGATGCGCACCCGGTCGCCCGTGCGCGCAACCAACGGCTCGATCGCCGGGAACATCTTGGAATTGAACGTCCACTGGTCGAACTCGACCATGATCGACGGGTCGGGCCGCCACGTTCCGGGCTTGAGCGCCCAATTGTGGAGAAGGAGGGCGAAATCACGGTCCACGGCCTCGCGGACGCGCGGATGGATGATGAACAGTCCCATCATCCCATAAGCCATCTGGGTCATTTCGTCGGCATGGGGATGATACATATGCGTGCCGTGCTGGCGCAGTGTGAATTCATACGCATAGGTTTCCCCAGGGCGAATATGCGGCTGGGTCATGCCGCCCACACCGTCCATGCCCGAGGGCAGGATCAAACCGTGCCAGTGGACCGAGGTATGTTCGCCGAGCCGGTTCGTCACCAGAATCCGCACCCGGTCGCCCTCGACCGCTTCGATTGTCGGCCCCGGCGTTGAGCCATTATAGCCCCAGCATTTGGCTTTCGATCCCGGCGAGAATTCATGGTCGACCTCCTCGGCGACAAGGTGGAACTCTTTTACGCCGCCGACCATCCGCCACGGCAGGCTCCAGCCGTTAAGTGTGCGGACGCGACCAAAACCGCCAGTGCGAGGGGCTGACGGTGCTGCCATTTCAGGTGTCGCTATATTGGTCGAAGGCTCCGAAGGGGGCGGCATTGGCATGTCCGACATCCCCTCCATCTGGTGCTTATGTTCTTGCGCGGCGGCAGCACCGGAGACCGTAGCGCCGACAATAACGGCGGCTGCCCCTTTTATGATCTCGCGGCGGGTCGTCATTTCGGGTCTCCATGATGTTCGTGTCCGGACGGCTCCAGCTCAGGGGGCGTTGGCGGCAACGCGGCGTCGGGATTATGATGCGGGGGGGATTCTGTGGGAGGTGTCGAAGGGCTGCCGGGTTGATGCTCGTGCGTATCCGCTGCAGCTTCGCCGGGCATGGCATGGCCTTCGTGCCCCGTTGGCGCAGACGATGCCGCGCCACCATGATGTTGATGGCCCGACGTTGTCGCTGCGCCGGGCGGTTTCAGATAGTCGCTGGGCGAGAGCGTGTTCTGCGTTGCCGTAGATTCGCTCGGCAACCGGCTGCCGACCAGCCGCGCCAGGTCTACGCGCGCCAGCCAATAGTCGCGGACCGCTTCGAGAAGTCCCTGATAGGCCTCATATTGCTGCGCGCGCGCCTGCAAGACCTCGAACTGGCCGATCAGCGCGAAATTTTGTTCGAGCTGGCTCTGCCGCGCGACCGTTTCACGTTCGGGCACCAGTGCCTCGCGGTAAATTTTGACGACCTCACTCAGCACGGCAACGCGCTCGGCGGCGAGCGGCACTCCGTTGACAGTCTGAAGATCGAGCATTGCCAGTTTCGCCTTGGCCAGCCGCAGCTGCCCCAGGGCACGCGCGCGGCGCGCGCCCTGCTGATTGAAGATTGGCACCTCCACATCGATAGTCGGCCCCCGGATCACCGACCCGTCGATCTCTCGCTCGCGGTCATAGCCGATTGTGGTCGAACCGAGCAGTCCGAAAACACTCGCGACCCCTTTGGCACCCGCCGCGACTTTCACCCCTTCGCGCGCCGCGAGCAACTCAAGGCTGTTGGCGCTTGCAATTTGCTGGAGCTGTTGCGGATCGTCTTCTTGCTCCAGCGGCAGCGGCAGCGTGGCCGCCCCCGTCCAATTGGTCTCATCGCCCGAAAGCCCGAGCAAAGTGTTGAGTTCCAGTCGCGCCAACCGCGCCTCGACCTTGGCGTGGGCGGCGGCAATTCGCGCATCGCTTGCCGCCGCCTTTTCGCGGTTGAGCTGAAGTTCGGTGATGTTGCCGGCATCGTAAAAGCGTTGTGCGAGGTCGGCGGATGCGCCGAGCGCTTCCGCGACCGCCGCGCGCATCTCGGCCACCTGTGCCGCGCCGATATCGCGATACCACGCAGCTTCGACGTCCAGCGAAACGCCAAGGATGGCCGCCGCCGTCTCATAGCGCGCCCGCTGGTAATCTACGCGCGCCAGCCGGGCCTTGGCGGGCAGTGTGAGCAGGTCGATGAGCGGCTGCGCAATACCGATGACGAACTGCGAGCCCGGCCCCCCGGCCAGCGCCAGCGATGAGGCGCCTACGCGCGGATTGCCGATCTCGACAGCATCCAGCACATCGGCGCGCGCCAGCCCAAGATTGCCATAGACAAGTTGCAGTTTGGGGCTTTTGAGCATCGCTATCCGGATCGCAGTCTCCCGATCCAGCGGGTTCGCCAATAGCGCGCTCACCGTCTCATTGGACGCCGCCGCTCCATTTTCATCCCACTGCAAGCCGGGCGCGCCGCGATCTGTAAGAAGCTGCTCGACAGCAATACGATCACGCTGCGGATCTATCGTCGCGCACCCTGACAGCACGACACCCAAACCACCGACGACCGCGAAACGAACACTGCGTCGGCTGCCGATTGTCATGGTAATGGTCCCCAAAAATTGTCTACATTCGATTAAGTCATACGCGGCTCGCGCGCCTATCCCTCATTGCAACTTTTGTTCGACACGATCGCGCTCAATTGGAGGCGCGCACGGTAGAGCCGTGTTTCGATCGCCTTTTCGCTGACATCGAGTATTTCCGCTGCTTCGGCCTGACTGCGCCCCTCGATTGCGCGCAGCACCAGCACTTCGCGTAACCGGTGCGGAAGGCAGGCCATTGCCCGTTCGACGCGGGCGAGTTCGGCCCGGTCGAAAGCCTCAGCGTCAGGCAAAGGCAATTCCGCTGCCACCGTAAACCCGTCCTCGATAGGGTCTGCGCGTGTGAAGAAACTTCGCACTGCGCGGCGACGTGCCCAATCGCGGCATTTGTTGAGCGCAATGCGCGAAATCCATGCCTGAAAGGACCGCGCCGGATCGTAAGATTTGAGCGCCGCGAAAGCGGAAACGAAGCTCTCTTGCGTCAGGTCGAGCGCTTCGTCGGCATCGCCGATGCTGCTACGGATCAGTCGATAGACCGGCTCCTTGTAGCGGTGCAGGAACTCCCGATAGGCGGCTTGCTGCCCGCCGAGCGCGAGCGCGGCCAGCTCGCCGTCGCTGCATTGGGCAAGATCGAGGCTCACCGCGCTTCGGCGGTCAGCGCCTTGACCACGGTTCTGTCGAAGATGCTCGCCTGCTCCGGATCGAGGACGGCGCGCATCGCGAACAGATGTTCGAGCACCTCCTTCTGCATCTCGCCCATGACGTGATGGACATGATCGACTGCCTCGGTGACTTTCGGGCCATAGCCATGCTCGGCCTGGATCGCTTCGGCGAGCCGCGCGTTCGCCGCGCGCATTTCGAGTTCGAGTGCCTTTTTGCGCATGGCATGGCGCGCTTCCAACGCTTCGATCTTAGCCGATTGCGCGGCATCGAGCTTCAACTGGTCATGCAGCAGGGCATGGACTTCGCTTTCGCTCTTGCGCGGTGTGTCCATGACCGTGCGGGCGACGAAGACGCCAGCGGCCGCGGCAGCGAACGCAATGACTGCAATCAGCAGCAGGCGCCCCCTTGATCCCATCGTCGAGCCCATCAGCGCGGGTCCAGCAGATCGGATGGCGCCAGCGCCGTCATGGCGAAGGGCGAGAGCGACGGCGCGGCCTGCGCGGGCGCGCTCGACAGACTGCCACCGGCAAAGCCAAGGCCCAGCGCGACAAGCGCCGCCGCCCACAGGATGCGCGAATTGGCGGCGCGCTCGCGCTGTTCGGCGGACCAGGCGGCAATGATCGCATCGTCGATTTGCCCCAATGCCGTCGGGAGCGGTGCTTCGCGCAGCCGTTTGAGCACGTCGTCCATAGTCATTCTCGATTCATTCGGTGTTTGCAGGATTCTATACGCAAGCAGCAGCCATCCCCCTCACAATTTTTGAGGGGTGTGAGGCGGCCGTGCGTATCACCACCGAGCCCAGCTTCATGGAGATTTCCCGATGCGCCGCACTTTCATGCCCCTAATTCTCGCCGCTCTGGTCGCCATTCCAGGTGCCGCCCTTGCTCACGCTTCGCTGACCGGTTCGACGCCTGCCGCCAATTCAACCGTGGCCGCTCCCGCCCGGATCGTGCTGAGCTTCAACGAGCGTTTGATCGGCTCAACGGTCAAAACAGAAATCGCCATGACGGGGATGCCCGGCATGGCCAATCACGCTCCCATGCCAGTTGCGCACTCCGCGCAGATGGCGCGCGATGGCAAGTCGATGACCTTGACGCCCAAGCGCGCGCTGGTGCGCGGCACCTACCGTGTCACTTGGTCTGCGGCTGGCGCGGATACGCACCGGATGGGCAGCAATTTCAGCTTCACCGTGCGGTAGGATCAATGGACAACATGCCCGTCATCGTCATCCGGTTCGCGCTCTACGCCGACTTGATGGCGCTGGCGGGCATGGTCGCCTTTTCGTTCTATGCCCTTTCGGCCGATGAGCGGGCTTCGGACATTTTGCCGCTGAGGCGGCTATCGATCATTCTCGCTGCGGTCGGACTCATGTTGTCCGGCGTCGGAATGCTCGCACTCGTTGCCGCGATGACGGGTTCGAGTGTCTGGGCGGTCGATCCCCAGGTTATGCGCGACGTGGTTGGCGAAAGCGCCATCGGCACGGCGTGGTTGGTGCGGATGGTGGCGATGGCCTTTGCCGTGGTTGCCGCGTTGGCAATCAGCCGCAGTGAAGCGGCGCACATCATCTTGCTGATTTCGACTTCGGTTGCAATCGCCACGCTGGTCTGGACCGGCCATGCCGGCGCGACCGAAGGCTGGACCGGAACCGCGCATCGGCTGAGCGACATCGTTCACATGCTGGCGGCGGCCGTGTGGATCGGCGGGATTGCCGCCTTCGCCTGGATTCTGTTCCGGCCCCTGACAGCACTGCGGTCCGAACACCTCCCCGTGGTCCACCGCGCGCTCGACCGATTTTCATGGGTCGGGACGCTCGCGGTAGCCGCGATCATCGCAACCGGCATCATCAATTGCCTCGCGGTTGTCGGTTTCCCGCATTTCTCGCGACTGCCGCTCACCGACTACGGCAAACTGCTGATCGTCAAGCTGCTGTTGTTCGGCGCGATGCTGGCGCTCGCCGCGCTCAATCGCTGGCGGCTGACTCCGGCGCTCGGCACTGCGATCCGCGACGACAACCCAGCCAAAGCGGTTGCTGCCCTGCGGCGGAGCTTGCTTGCGGAAGGCAGTGCGGCGCTCGCGATCCTCCCCTTGGTCGCATGGCTCGGAACATTGGAACCGTTGGGAACGACGACATGAACGGACCGCATCACGACCATGCCGGATCGATGGCTACGGGAACGGCAACCGACCCGGTTTGCGGCATGAAGGTCGATCCGGCAACCACGCCTCATGTGGCAACCCACGCCGGAGTGCATCACTATTTTTGCAGCGCAGGTTGCCTCGCAAAGTTCGATGCCGATCCAGCGCGTCATACGAGTGAAGCACCGCCGAGGACCGAACCAGTTCCGGAAGGCGCGATCTGGACGTGTCCGATGCACCCGGAGGTGCAGCAAGCGGGGCCAGGAAGCTGCCCAATCTGCGGGATGGCTTTGGAGCCGATGACCCCGACGCTCAGCGACGGCCCGTCGCCCGAATATGCCGACATGAAGCGGCGGTTCGTCATCGGCCTCATTCTCGCCGTGCCGGTGGTGGCGCTCGAAATGGGCGGACATCTCACCGGCCTGCGCCATATGCTCGATGGCAGAATCGCCAATCTCGTCCAGATGACGCTTGCGACTCCTGTCGTTCTGTGGGCGGGCTGGCCGTTCTTTGAGCGAGGCTGGGCCTCGGTAAAGAGCCGCCACCTCAATATGTTCACCCTGATAGCGATGGGCACCGGGGTGGCCTGGGCATACAGCATGGCGGCAACGCTGGCGCCCCGCATCTTTCCTGCGACGTTTCGTGCGCCGGATGGCTCGGTCGCGGTCTATTTCGAGGCGGCCGCAGTCATTACCGTCCTTGTCCTGCTCGGCCAGTTACTTGAACTGCGCGCCCGCGAAACGACAAGCGGCGCGATCCGCGCCCTGCTCGATCTCTCGCCAAAGCTCGCGCGACGGGTTCGCACCGATGGCAGCGACGAGGAAATCCCGCTGGATCAGGTTTTGGTCGGTGACACGCTGCGCGTCCGTCCTGGCGAAAAGGTGCCGGTCGATGGTGTGGTGCTGGAAGGTCGCGGGACGGTTGATGAGTCGATGGTGACCGGCGAATCCATGCCTGTCACCAAGGAGGCGGCGTCGAAGCTGATCGGCGGAACGATCAACCAGACCGGCGGCCTCGTCATGCGGGCGGAAAAAATCGGGCGCGACACCATGCTCGCGCGCATCGTCCAGATGGTCGCCGATGCCCAGCGCAGCCGCGCCCCGATCCAGCGGCTCGCCGATAGGGTGTCGGGCTGGTTCGTGCCGGCGGTGATTGCGGTTGCAGCAATTGCCTTCATCGTCTGGTCGCTGGTCGGCCCATCCCCTGCGATGAGCTATGGCCTGATCGCGGCGGTCGCGGTGCTGATCATTGCCTGCCCATGCGCGCTGGGTCTCGCCACGCCGATGTCGATAATGGTCGGGGTCGGGCGCGGCGCGCAGGCCGGAATTCTGATCAAGAACGCCGAGGCGCTGGAGCGCATGGAGAAGGTCGACACGCTCGTCGTCGATAAGACTGGCACGCTTACCGAAGGCAAACCCGCCGTCGTCGCCGTCGAACTGGCGGAAGGGTTCGAGGAAAACGAAGTGCTGCGGCTCGCCGCCAGCCTGGAGCGCAGCAGCGAACATCCGCTTGCCCTGGCCGTGGTCAAGGCGGCCGAAGCGCGAGGCCTCGCCATCGGCCAGCCGGGCGATGTCGATCAACCGGTTGGCAAGGGCATCACCGGCACGGTCGATGGAAAGCGGCTTGTCGCCGGCAATGCCCGCTTCCTTGACGAAATGGGGATTTCGACCGCGGCGCTTGCCGAACGCGCCGACCGTTTGCGCGGCGAAGGCGCAACCGCGATCTTCCTCGGCATCGACGGCAAGGCGGCGGGCGCTATCGGCATCGCCGACCCGGTCAAGCAAACCACCCCCGCCGCGCTCAAGGCGCTGGCAGAGGTTGGCATCCATGTCATCATGCTGACCGGCGACAACCGCGTCACCGCCGATGCCATTGCGCGGCGTCTCGGCATCGGCGATGTCGAGGCCGATGTCCTGCCCGACCAGAAGGGCGCAATCGTCAAGCGCCTGCGCGATCAGGGCAAGGTTGTCGCGATGGCCGGGGACGGGGTGAACGACGCCCCGGCGCTCGCCGCAGCAGATGTCGGCATTGCCATGGGTTCGGGGACCGACGTCGCCATCGAGAGCGCGGGTGTCACCTTGCTCAAGGGCGATCTCACCGGGATCGTCCGCGCCCGGCATCTCAGCCATGCGACAATGGCGAACATCCGCCAGAACCTGTTCTTCGCCTTCGCCTACAATGTCGCTGGCATTCCAGTTGCGGCAGGGGCGCTCTACCCGCTGTTCGGCCTAATGCTGTCGCCGATCATCGCGGCGGCGGCGATGGCGCTGTCTTCGGTCAGCGTCATCGGCAACTCGCTGCGGCTCAGGAGGATTGCGCTATGAACCTCTCGAACAGGCGCGCCTGGATATTGGCGCTCGCATCGGCCGCGCTAGTCGCGGCCTATCTGTTCTATCCCGAACACCGGACGCATCTGTTCGGCCTGATCCCCTATGCCTTCCTGTTCGCGTGCCCGCTGCTGTATTTCTTTCACGGCGGACATCATCATGACCAGCGCGCGCACAATAAATTGACAGCACCCGGTCCCGGGCCGAAAGAAGGCGTATGAAGCGCTGGTTTTCCCTGGCCCTGCTTTTGGCGGCATTGCTTGGCCTTATTGGCCAGGAAGCAGCTTTTGCGCGTGCCATGCCGGTTGAACAGGCCGAACAGACTGTGGCTGCGCCCGAAATGAGTGCGGAATGCGCAGAAATGTTGGGGCTGACCAAGCCGCAGCCCCAACCCGAGAAGCAGCCCTGCAAGGGTATGACGCCCGATTGCATTGCCAAGATGGGCTGCGCGGTGCCGGTGGCGCTGATCCCCCCGGCGATGATCGCCCCGCCCATCCAGCTTCACACATCGACACCGCCGCCATCGCCGGTCGTGCGGCTCGTCGGGCGTAATACCGGCCCGGAACCGGACCCTCCCACGATCCTTGGCTGAACCCTCGCGGCGCATGACGGACCCTCGTGTCCGCCGTGCGTCTCCGCTCCGTTCAACCAAGGATTTTCGACATGAAAACTCTGCTCTTAATCGCCGCTGCCCTTGCGGCTTTCACCTCCGTTTCCGCCGCATCCGCGCAGACCCGCGGACCGGGCCATTGGGAATGGCAGTCGCGGCCCGCTCCTGGCCCCAGCAAGTCGAACCTGCCTTCGCGGGTCCGCGTCTGGGTCAAGGACGCGCCCACCGTCGCCAATTGCGATTGTTCCATGATGAAGGCGGATGCTTCCGGCTGCATGATGGACATGCATGGCAAGGCTGAAACGCCGTCGGCCGGCTGAGGCGATTGCCTGGCCGATAGCCGATAACAAACATGGCCGGGCGCGTGGCGCCGGCGGAGAAAGCCCCCTTCGCCGGCGCCCGTTTGTCAAGTTTCCGTTTCGGCATTGGCCATGGCTCTCCCGATCAGGAGTCTCCCATGCGAATAATTGTTCTGGCACCGCTACTCGCCATGATCCCCGGTGCGGCCCTGGCCGAGCCAATGACGTTCGATGCCGCACTTGCGCGGGCGGCGGCCAATGCGCCTTCGATCCGGGCGGAGGAGGCCGGAGTCGATGCGACCCGCTCAGCCTCGATCGCAGCGGGCCGCCTCCCCGATCCAACCTTGTCGGTCGGCGTGGACAATTTCCCGGTCTCGGGGCCGCCCGCGTTCACCTTCAATCGCGACGACATGACAATGACGCGGGTCGGCATCGAACAGGCATTTCCCAATCCCGCCAAGCGCCGCGCCCAGCGCGGCCGCGCGCAGGCCGAGATCGGCGTCGCCGAAGCGGGGCTGGCGGTCGAGGCGCAGGCCGTTCGGCTCGAAACCGCGCTTGCCTGGATCGATCTCTTCTACGCCAAGCGGCGGCTCGCCCAGCTCGACTTGCTCGACGACAGCCTTGGCGACCTCCAGGCGACCGTCACCGCGCGGCTTGCATCGGGTTCGGCACGGCCCAGCGGAGCGCTGGAGCCCGAACAATTACGCGCAGCGATCAATGACCGGCGCAGCGAACTGACCGCCGAGGTTGCCGCAGCGCGCGCTCGGCTGATCCGGTTCACCGGCGATCCCGAGGCCGATGTAGCCGGCGACCCGCCCTTGCTGGAGGTGAATCGCGCGCGCCTGATCGCCGGCTTTCCGGCGCATCCCCGGCTGCGGGCGCTCGATGCCGCGACATTCGCCGCCGAGGCGGATGTCCATCTTGCGCAGGCCGAAAAGCGGCCCGACTGGAGGGTCAGCACTTCCTACGGCCGCCGTGATCCGGCTTACGGCGATATGGTGTCGGTCGGGGTCAGCTTCGATCTGCCGCTGTTCTCGCGGCAGCGCCAAGATCCGATGATCGCGGCGCGCGCGAGCGAAGCGACACAGGCGCGGCTGCTACGCGAGGCAGGCGAACGCGAGCTGCTGGCAGGTCTCGACGCCGATCTGGCGGTTCTTGCGATGCAGCGCCAGCGGCTCGAAAACGCGCGCGGCGTGCTTGTGCCGCTCGCCAAGCGGCGGGCGGAACTCGACAGAGCAAGCTACGGCGCCGGGAAGCTCGATCTCGGCAGCGCGTTGCTGTCCTCGTTGTCGCTGGCGGAGGCGGAAGTCGACGCGCTGGCGCGCGAGGCGGACGTGGCGCGCAGCGCCGTGCGGATCAATTTCACTTATGGGGAGATGCGGCCATGACGGACGCGACGACGGCTGCGCGTTGGCGCGCGGGGATACTGGCGGCGGTGCTGGTCGCGGGCGGCGGCGGTTACTGGCTGGGACAGCGCGGCGGCGAGGATGGCACGCCCTCCGCGAGCGAGAGGAAAATCCTCTACTGGTACGATCCGATGGTGCCGGCCGAGCACTACGACAATCCCAATTCGCTCTCGTCGATGGGGATGAAGACCATCCCCAAATATGCCGATGAAGGTGCCACCGTCGGCACTGCACCTGGCGTGACGGTCGATCCCGCCGCGATGCAGAATCTCGGAATCCGTGTGGTCGAGGCGAAATTGGGCAGTCTCGCCGCGACGCTCAACGTCACCGGCAGTATCGAGTTCAATCAGCGCGATGTTGCGATTATTCAGGCGCGGTCGGGCGGCTTTGTCTCGCGGGTCTATGCCCGCGCACCCGGCGACGTCATCCGCGCCGGTGCGCCGATCGCCGATGTGCAACTTCCCGAATGGGGCGGCGCGCAGACCGAGTTCCTTGCGGTCAAACGGCTGGGCAAGCCTGAGCTGACCGCCGCCGCGCGCCAGCGGTTGCGGCTGATGGGTATGCCCGAAGGCGTGATCGCCGGAGTCGAGCGCAGCGGGCGAACCAACGGCACGATCACGATCACATCGCCGATTTCGGGTGTCATCCAGACGCTCGACGCCCGCGCGGGCGTCACGCTTGGCCAGGGGCAAACGCTGGCACAAGTAACGGGAATTGGCACGGTATGGCTCAATGCGGCTGTCCCTGAAGCGCAGGCTGGAAGTGTCCGTATCGGCCAGAGTGCCACGGCATCGCTGTCCGCCTTTCCAGGCGAGACATTCGGCGGACGCATCCTCGCCGTGCTGCCCAGCGCGCAAGTCGACAGCCGGACGATAACCGTGCGGATCGAGCTGACCAACCGCAGCGGACGCCTGCGTCCAGGGATGTTCGCCAATGTCGCGCTTGGGGGCACGCCCCGCACGGCGCTGCTGGTGCCAAGCGAGGCCGTGATCCGCACCGGAACGCGAACGCTGGTGATGCTGGCAACCGGCAATGGACGTTTCCGTCCCGCCGAAGTGCGCACAGGCCGCGAAGGCGGCGGGCAGACCGAGATATTGGAAGGTTTGGCCGCGGGTGAAAAAGTCGTCGCCTCGGGGCAGTTCCTGCTCGATTCCGAAGCGAGCCTGACCGGCATCGAAGCGCGCAAGCTGGGGGCCGCACAATGATCGAATGGATCATCCGCGCCTCGGTCAAGGCGCGCGGCCTCATCGTCGTAGCGGCGCTCGTGCTGGCGGTCATCGGCATCGGCGCGGTGCGGACCACGCCGGTCGATGCGCTGCCCGATCTTTCCGACGTTCAGGTGATTATCCGCACCACCTATCCGGGGCAGGCACCGCAGATTGTCGAAAACCAGGTCACTTATCCGCTCACGACGACCATGCTTTCGGTCCCCGGCGCGCGGGTGGTGCGAGGCTATTCGTTCGTCGGCGACAGCTTCGTCTATGTGCTGTTCGAGGACGGCACCGACCTCTATTGGGCGCGCAGCCGGGTGCTGGAATATCTCAGCCAGGTCCAGGGCCGCTTGCCTGCGGGCGCGACCGCTTCGCTCGGCCCCGATGCGACCGGCGTGGGCTGGATTTACGAATATGCGCTGGTCGACAAGAGTGGGCGGCACGACCTCGCCCAGCTCCGCAGCTTGCAGGACTGGTTTCTGCGCTACGAATTGAAGTCCGTTCCCGGCGTCGCCGAAGTCGCCAGCATCGGCGGCATGGTCAGGCAATATCAGGTCGTTGTCGATCCGCAGAAGCTGGCCTCCTACGGGGTGACGGCAGGCGATGTCAGCGACGCGCTCAAACGCGCCAATCAGGAGGCCGGCGGCGCGGTCGTCGAAATGGCCGAAGCCGAATACATCGTCCGCGCTTCGGGCTACCTCAAGACGCTCGACGATTTTCGCTCCGTGCCGATCCGCACGGCGGCAGGCGGTATTCCGGTGACGCTCGGCGATGTCGCCACGGTGCAGGTCGGGCCGGACATGCGGCGCGGGATCGCCGAACTCAACGGCGAGGGCGAAGTCGCGGGCGGCGTGATCGTCATGCGCCAGGGCAAGAATGCCCGCGAGGTGATCGAGGGCGTCCGCACCAAGCTCGCCGAACTCAAGGCCAGCCTGCCGCCCGGTGTCGAGATCGTCACCACCTATGACCGCTCGGGCCTGATCGACCGCGCGGTCGAGAACCTGACCGGCAAGCTGTTCGAGGAATTTGCCATCGTCGCGCTCGTCTGCGGCCTGTTCCTGTGGCATGCGCGCTCGGCGCTGGTGGCGATCCTGACGCTGCCGCTCGGCATCCTACTCGCTTTCATCGTGATGCGCGTGCAGGGTCTCAACGCCAACATCCTCTCATTGGGCGGCATCGCAATCGCCATCGGCGCGATGGTCGATGCGGCGGTGGTGATGATCGAGAATGCCCACAAGCATCTCGAACGCTGGACGCACGACAATCCCGGCGAGGAACTGACCGGCGAAGCCCGCTGGCGGGTCATCACCGACGCTGCCGCCGAAGTCGGCCCGGCGCTGTTCCTCAGCCTGCTGATCATCACCTTTTCGTTCGTGCCGGTCTTCTCCTTGCAGGGTCAGGAGGGGCGTTTGTTCGCCCCGCTGGCCTTCACCAAGACCTATGCGATGGCGGGCGCGGCCCTGCTGTCGATCACCCTGATCCCGGTGCTGATGGGTTGGCTGATCCGGGGACGTATTCCGAGCGAGGACAGCAACCCGATCAACCGCTTCCTCACGCGCATCTATCGCCCCGCGCTCGACTGGGTGCTGGCGCGGCCCAAGAAAGCACTCCTGATAGCGCTGCTCGTGTTTGCCTCCAGCGTGTGGCCGATCAGCCAGACCGGCGGCGAGTTCATGCCGCAGATGAACGAGGGCGACCTGCTCTACATGCCTTCGGCGCTGCCCGGCATCTCGACGGCGAATGCGTCGATGCTGCTCCAGCAAACCGACCGGCTGATCAAGACCGTTCCCGAAGTGGAGAGCGTGTTCGGCAAGGCGGGCCGCGCCGACACCGCGACCGACCCGGCCCCGCTCGAAATGTTCGAGACCACGATCCGGTTCAAGCCCAAGAGTGAGTGGCGGCCTGGCATGACCCAAGCCAAGCTGATCGACGAACTGGACAAGACCGTCAAAGTCCCCGGCCTCGCCAATTTCTGGATTCCGCCGATCCGTAACCGGATCGACATGCTGGCGACCGGGATCAAGAGCCCGATCGGCATCAAGGTCTCCGGCGCGAACCTCGACGAAATAGATCGAACCGCGCGCGAGATCGAAGCCGTGGCGAAGACCGTGCCTGGGATCACTTCCGCGCTGGCCGAGCGGCTTTCGGGCGGGCGCTACATCGACGTGTCGATCAACCGTGCGGCAGCAGCCCGCTACGGCCTCAACGTCGCCGATGTGCAGGCGGTGGTATCGGGCGCGATCGGCGGCGAGGCTGTCGGGCAAACCGTCGAAGGGCTTGCCCGCTATCCGATCAGCGTGCGCTACCCTCGCGAAATCCGCGACAGCGTGGACGACATTGTCAACCTCCCCGTGCTGACGCCCTCGCGTCAGCAAATCACCCTGGGGACGGTCGCTGACGTCACGATCCACAATGGCCCGCCGATGCTGCGCAGCGAAAACGGCCGCCCTGCAACCTGGGTTTATGTCGATGGTCGCGGCCGCGCCCTCACCGAAATCGTCGGCGATCTGCAACGCGCGGCGGCGCAGCAGGTCAAGCTGCCGCCCGGCATCAGCGTCGCCTACACGGGCCAGTTCGAGTTTCTCGAACGCGCAACACAGCGATTGAAGATTGTCGTTCCGGCAACGCTGCTGATCATCTTCGCATTGCTTTACGCGACCTTCCGGCGCTGGGATGAGGCCGCGCTGATCATGGCGACGTTGCCGTTCGCGCTGACCGGCGGGGTGTGGCTGCTCTATTGGCTCGGCTACAATCAATCGGTTGCCACCGGCGTCGGGTTCATCGCGCTGGCGGGCGTCTCCGCTGAGTTCGGCGTGGTGATGCTGATCTACCTCAAATCGGCGCTGGCCGAGAATGGCGATGTCGAAAAGGCCGTCCGGGCGGGCGCGCTGCTGCGCGTTCGGCCCAAGGCGATGACGGTGGCGGTGATCCTCGCCGGCCTGTTCCCGATCCTGATCGGCACCGGCACCGGCGCGGAAGTAATGAGCCGCATCGCCGCGCCGATGGTCGGCGGGATGCTGACCGCACCGCTGCTTTCGATGCTCATCATACCCGCCGCCTATCTGCTGATGCGGCGGCGCGGACCCGTTCAACACCAAGGAGAACCAACGTGAATAGACCCCTCATCGTCGCTGCACTGATCGCGCTGCCGATAGCCCTCGCAGGCTGCGACAAGAAACCCGACGCGCCACAAGCTGAAGCCCCCAAGGCCGCCGCGTCCGCCGATGCCATGCCGGGCATGGCGATGCCTGAAGGCAGCAAGATGGGCAAAGGCACCGGCACGGTCACGGCCATCGACGCGGCGGCCGGCAAGATCACGCTCGACCACGAAGCCATTGCCGCCGTCGGCTGGCCCGCGATGAAAATGGGCTTCTCGGCCAAGCCCGATGTGCTCACTGGAATAGCCGTTGGCGACAAGGTAGATTTTGACCTGGTCGTCACCGGCAGCGCCGGGGAAGTGACGGCTATCAGCAAGCACTGACAACGACGATCATATCAGGCCGTCGTCCGATGCAAACGCCTAGAGTCTTGGCAATCGCCGGACGACGGTTGTGGATTGGATGATGGCCGTGTCGGTCGATGCGAATGGCACGAAGCGATCAACCACGGTTTCAAGTGCTTGCACGTCGCAAACGACCACTTTCGCCAGAAAGCAATCTTCGCCGGTCACGTGATCCGCTTCGACAACTTCTGGCGTGTCGAGCAGCATCTGCGCCACTCGTTTTGCTTCGCCGGGTCTTGCGCGCATTCGAACGTGCGCGGCGATGCCGAGGCCGAAGACCTTGGGCTCGACCAACACGGTATAGCCCCGGATCGCGCCGGCATCCTCCAGCTTGTGAATCCGTTCGGTTACGCTGGGGCTGGACATGCCGATCTTGTCGGCAAGGTCGCGAATGGTCATGCGGCCATCTTCGGTCAATGCCGCGATAATTTCCCGATCAATAGCATCGAGGCGCCGGGTTACATAACGGCTTCGGTTCATAATTCGCCCCTAGCTGGATGACACCAGCGGGGCCTTGTGATTGCGAAGGCAAATGTTCGATTTCGCCTTATTTCCGTGAACTTGCCCGAAGAATCGACTATCGGCGAACCCACTCTGCGACGCGATGAACCCGGTCCGCAGGATCAAGATTGAAGGTCAAAGGCCGTTAGCGGCTTCGATTGGCAAGTCGAAACGACCGAAACGCCTTTCTGAATCCATAGCTGATCCATTTGTCCATTAGCTATCAATAGCTTGATAGTCGGACAGGATATTCTCTCCTGAAATCGGCAATTTAGGAGAGGCGGCAAATGAAGGACAAGACGCATCCAAGAACAGTCGGCCACTTTGTCGGGATGCACGACTGATGGCCTATTCTGCGGCAGCCATTCTTGCCTTGGCGTCGCAGTGCGCACCAAGTGTCGCACCTGAAACGGTGCTGGCCATCGTTCAGACGGAAAGCAGCGGCGATCCCTTCGCCCTCAATGTCAACGGCGGGCGGCAACCTGCACGCCAGAACAACGCCGCCGACGCCGCTGCGACCGCGCAGCGTTTCGTAGCGGCGGGCTACTCGGTCGATCTCGGACTCGGTCAAATCAACTCGCGCAACATGCGCTGGCTTGGCTTGACCTGGGAGACCGTATTCGACCCCTGCACCAATGTTGCTGCGTTGGGCCGTGTCCTCACCACCAACTACAATGCGGTAAGAGCCGGACGCGATCCGCAAGCCGCCCTTCGGGTCGCCCTCTCGATGTATAACACGGGAAGCCAGACGCGCGGATTTCGCAATGGCTATGTTGCCAAGGTCATTGGCAATGCGAGTGTTGCAGACGCGCCGACGTTATACGCCTTCACCCCACCCGCTGCTGCCGTTGCTGCACCGGCAAGCGGCGACCTGCGCGGACTGCTGGCCTCGGAAAACACGGCCCTCATGGCCAAGCCTCGCCCGCTGGCGCCGCCGAAGTGGAACGTCTTTGAGCGGGCTGCTTACGACCGCGAAACCCAAATTCTCGCCGAAAACGAGAGGACCAGCATATGAATGTAATCCTGAAACTTGGACGCGGTATCGGAGCCTGGCGGGCAAACCTGGCCGCCAAGTTCCAGGCAATGCCAAACGGGCGGCAAAGCGCAATATTGTGGGGCGCGGCGCTGACTGCGGCGACGATTATCTCGTTCGCAATCCCCGATCCGGCCTACGCGCAAAATCTGGAGAGTTTCGCCAGCAAGGTGCGCGGCCTGCTCTCTTCGACGCTGCTGCGCACGCTCGCCGTCATCGCCGTGATCGTGACAGGCCTGCTCTGGTTCACCGGCCGGGCTTCCACCGCTGTGCTGGTTACGGTCATCATCGGCATTGCCATCGTTTTTTCGGCGGATGCAATCGTCGGCGCGATCGCCGGATAGCGCCATGACCGACGACACCGAGCCTCCGATCAAAAACACGCTGTTCCTCGCCGTAACGCGCCCGGCACTATGGGCGGGAATTCCGATTGAGGCGGCGGTGTTGCTGCTCATTTCGAGCGCATCGGTGCTGATCTGGACCAACAGCCCGGTCTATGCGGCGCTCGTCGTTGCCTTCGGCTATTCG
Organism: Sphingopyxis sp. H050; assembly: GCF_001468265.1. Lineage (GTDB taxonomy): Bacteria > Pseudomonadota > Alphaproteobacteria > Sphingomonadales > Sphingomonadaceae > Sphingopyxis. The sequence continues at coordinate 140,261 of NZ_LNRZ01000004.1, forward strand.
ATCTCGCGGCTGATTGTCCGTCACGACGTAAACGCCTTCCGGCTGCTTTTCCTGTGGGGCCGCACCAAGCTCGGCAACCGCAACCGCAATTTCTGGGGCGGAAGCAGCTATTCGCCGCTGCCGCTGGCAGGACTACGCCGCAAAGGCTTTGGCCGTCATGGCTAAGATGCTGGCCTCGACAAACGCCGTGCCGCTGAAAGTGGCGCGACGCGAGGCTGATCCAGCCAAATTCCTGCCCTACGCGCGGCATATCAACGAGAACATGGTGGCGCTCGATTCCGGCGACATCATGCTGACCTTCGAGTTGCAGGGTCGCGCCTTCGAGACCGCCGATGTTCGCGATCTGAACGACTGGCACACTAAGCTCAACGGCCTGCTCCGCAACCTACACGATGAGCGGCTGTCGATCTGGACGCATCTGATCAGGATGCGGGTCGATCAAAATCTCGGTGGCAAGTTCAAGTCGGGTTTCGCGGCCGATCTCGACCGCGCCTATTTCGGGCGCATCAACCGGGAACGGATGTTCATCAACCGCTTTTTCGTCAGCCTTGTAATCCGCCCAAGCGCCACGGGCGGCGACAAGATCATCCAGTTGTTCAAGCGCCGCGTGTCCAAGGATGCGCCGCAAGGGCCGATACTCGACGAGGCGCTGGTCGAGCTGCTCGACGACAAGGCGCGCGATTTCGAGAAACTGATGGCGCGCTGCGAGCCGCGCCGCTGCGCCATCTACGAGCATCGCGGCCTGATGTTTTCCGAAACGATGGAAGTGGCCGACATGGTGATGACCGGCCGCCATCGCCGCGTCCCCGTCGTGCGCGGCCATCTTGGCGGCGCGCTCTACCGCTCGCGAACGATCTTCGGCGCGGAAACCATCGAAGTACGCGATGCCGATGCCTCCGCATTCGGCGGGATCTTCGGCATCCGCGAATATCCCGCGCAAACCACGCCGCGCCAGTTCGAGGCATTGCTGTCGGTCGATTTCGGGTTCGTGCTGACGCAAAGTTTCACCTTCCTCGGACGGGCCGCCGCAACCGAGAAATTCCGGCTGCGGATGACGCAGATGGAAAACGCGGGCGACAGGGCTGTGAGCCAGGCCGACGCGCTGCTCGATGCGAGCGACGATCTGATGTCGAACCGCTTTGTGCTGGGCGATCACCATTTCACGCTCGCGGTCTATGCCGCCAGCATGAAGGGCCTGCGCGATCATATGTCGGTCGCGAGAGCCGCGCTTGCCGATACCGGCATGGTGGCAGCGCGCGAAGGCGCGGCGCTCGAAGCGGCCTATTGGTCGCAGCTCGTCGGCAATTTCGCGTGGCGCGCCCGGCCTGCGCCGATCACATCGCTCAACTTTGCCGCCTTCTCGCCGTTCCACACCTTCCCCGCCGGAAGCGCGACGGGCAATCATTGGGGCGATGCGATAGCTTTGCTCAAGACCAATGCCCGCAGCCCCTATTTCTTCAATTTCCACAAGGGCGATCTCGGCCATACCCTCATCATCGGGCCATCGGGCGGCGGCAAGACCGTGCTGCTCAACTTCCTGATGGCACAGACCGAGAAGACCGGCGCGCGGCAGATATTCATCGACAAGGATCGCGGCGGGCAAATCTTTGTGCAGGCAAGCGGCGGAACTTACTTGGCGCTGCACAATGGCGAGCCGACCGGATTTTCGCCGCTCAAAGCACTCGCCGACAAGGCCGAAGACAAGACATTCCTGTCGCTGTTCATCCGCCAGCTCGTTCGAGCCGACGGAAGACCGATTTCCGTGCAGGAGGAACGGCTGATCGAGGACGGCATCAGTGCCGTGATGAAGCTCGATGTCGCCGATCGATCGCTGAGCGCTCTACGCTCGATGCTCGGCATGAAAGATGCCAGCGGCGTCGGCGCGCGGCTCGAAAAATGGACGCAAGAAGGATCGCTCGGCTGGGTGTTCGACAATCCGGCGGACTCGATGACGCTCGACGCCCGGTTCATCGGCTTCGACATGACCGACTTTCTCGACAATGCCGACATTCGCACGCCGGTCATGCTCTATCTGTTCCACCGCATCGACCGGCTGCTGACCGGCGAGCGGATGGTGATCTGCATCGACGAGTTCTGGAAGGCGCTTGGCGACGATGCCTTCCGCCGCTTCGCCCAGGACGGGCTCAAGACCTACCGCAAGCGTAACGCGGTGCTGGTGTTCGCCACGCAGTCACCTGCCGACGCGCTCAAAAGCGACATCAGCCATTCAATCCTCGAACAGGTCGCCACCAAAATCATGCTGCCCAATCCGTTCGGCGCGCGGCGCGATTATGTCGAAGGCTTCGCGCTGTCCGAAGCCGAATTCAAACTGGTGCGCGAGGAGCTTGCACCTGAAAGCCATAAGTTCCTGGTCAAGCAGGGCCATGACAGCGTGGTGGTCGAACTCGATCTCGCCGGACTCGATGACGAACTGGCGGTGCTGTCGGGCCGTGCGGAAACCACTGCCGTTGCCGACGACGTGATTGCCGAAGCGGGAAGCGATCCCGCCATCTGGCTCCCCCTCTTCCATCAACGGAGGCGTCCCAGCTGAACCGAGAGGAAGGCCAAGAGAAAGGAAATCCGATGACGAAACTGACCAAAGCCCAAGTTGGGGCACTTTGTGCAACTCTGCTGTTCGCAGCCCCGATGCCCGCGTTCGCGCAGGGGATCGCGGTCCATGACAGCGCCAATCTGATCCAGCAGATCAATGCGGTCAGACAGGCGATCCAGGTGGTGGCGCAGGGCAAACAGCAAATCGCGGAAGCCCAAAAGCTCTATCAGGATTTGAACAAGCTCACCGACATTCCGCAATTGGCCCAGGAGCTCAAATCCGATGCCTTGCGCGAACTCGACCTATCGGGCGGCTCGCTCGAAGGCTTCGGCAACGGCAATCTCGATGTCGTCGGCGCGGGCCGCGCCAAGGCAGATGCAGTCTATCGCGACTTGCTGGGGCGGTTGGGTCTCGCCGGTTCGGAACAGTCCCGCGCCGCCTATGACCTCAACGCCCGCAATATCGGCATCAACGCCGGCCTCGCCGAGAATATGGGCGCAGCTGTGACCTCGCGGACGGAAGGGCTCGACCAATTGCGCAGCCGCTTGGCCAGCGCGGGCACCGCGAAGGAAGTGGCCGACCTGACGGCACGGCTGCAACTCGAATCCGCCGCGATGCAGAACGACCAGCTCCGTTTGCAGGCCATCGCGTTGCAGCAGCAGGCGCAGGAACGCCATCGCGCTGCTGCCGGGCAAGCCGCCCTCGCCCAGAAGCTCGACGAGGCGAGCCGCTACTATCGAGGGCAATGAGTTGCGGACGACGATCGTCTGCATGGCACTGCTGCTGACGGGGTGTGGCCAAAGGCAAACGCCGTCTACGCCCCACGCCGACATGCCCGCGCGGAATTGGCGATACTATGTCGCCAATCCCGGCGAGATCGAACCGATGCAGAAGATTTGCCGCGAATGGGCGGGATCGAGTGCCCCCTCGGACACGCAGCCAGCCGTCGTCACGACCAACTGCCGGGCAGCCGCGTTCGCAAAATCGCAACTGGCCATCACGCCCAAGGATTGAGCAACGAGCATGGATTTCAGCGATCATGTTTTCACCACGATGTTCGAGGCGCTCAACAATGCGCTGGCGGGCATCGTCGGCAAATATGCAGCCGTGATCGGCATCGTGGCTCCGGCGCTGCGGATCGGGATCGTGATCTATATTTCACTGCTCGGCTACGCGATCATGCGCGGCGCGGTTCAATACCCTTTCCGCGAGTATGCCTATCGCGGGTGCCAGCTCGCGTTTCTCTATTTCGCCGTAACCTCGCTCTACGGAAGCCAGATCGGCATGTTCGCGCTGGGCGGCCTCCCCGGCCAGTTCGCCAGCGCGCTTGGCGGCTCGGACGTCGGCGGGCTTGGCGGATATTATGACAAGCTCGCAGGCACCGGCTTCGAGACCGCGAACACAATGCGGAAGATCGCCGCCGACTACCAGCAAACCCAGGGAACGATTCCCGACATCGGCTATGCAGTCTTTTCCGGCTTCCTAGTGGTGATGGTGATCATCGCCACCCTGCTCTGCGCCGCCATCGGCTTCGTGATCAGCGCCTTCGGGCTGTTTGCACTTGCGCTGCTGTCGGTGGTCGGGCCGCTGTTCGTGGCCGGGCTGCTGTTCGAGTCCACGCGCGGCTATTTCTTCGCCTGGCTCGGCGCCTGCATCAACTATCTGATGCTGATCGTGTTCGCACTCGTGCTGACATTGTTCCTGACGCAGACCGGCGATGCTGTCATCGCCACGATCTCCGAGAACGACGAGATTGGCATGGCCGCGATCAAGGCTTTGGCCTTCTACGCGCTCGGATTCTTCTTCTTCCTGCAAATTCCGATGCTGGCAGCCTCGCTCGGCGGCGGCGGGCCTGCACTCGCCAACCAGTTTGCATCGGCGATCGCAGCGGCGGGCGGCTTTGTCGCCGGACGCGGCGCGACCGCCACACAGGCAACCAGCCGCGCGATCGAACGCGGCTTCGCGCGCGGGATCGCGCGGATGCGGACGACAGGCTCGGTGAGCCGCGGGACACAGTAGAAGGGAACAGGTCATGGGTAAGCGTATTTTGGGCATGGCGATGGCATTGGCGTTGATAGCGCCGGGCTATGCAGCAAACGCAGCGCCAAAATCGCCGAAGCTGGCCAAGTGCGATGGCAACCAGCGTCGTCCGGCCAATCCTTATGGCTCGATCCTGCCCAGCGTCGATCCGCTCGCCGGAACGTCAACCCCGGCAGCACCGGCACAGGGCCAGGAACAGGGGCGCGGAGGTGTCGAGGTCTTTCCCAAGAAAGACCCGGCTGCACCGAAGCGCGAAGAGCCGAATGGCAGGCCCGAAAACAGAGTGCCGCCTATCAGCAGCTTGTCTGCGCAAATTTCCAACCCGAGTTGCTGAACGTCATGGCCGGCGGCGTTACCGACAGAGACGATCTCAAAGCCTATTTTGCGGAAGCCGCAAGTTGGGATCACGACCGGCTGATCGCCGCCAACCGCTCGAAACGGCTGGCCTGGACGGTCGCGGGAGTGGCCAGCGGCCTTGCGATTACCGGGGTTGCAGCCATAGCGATGCTGACGCCGCTCAAGACCGTCGCGCCCTATGTAATCACAGTCGATAAAGCGACCGGCGCGAGCGAGATCACATCGCCGATGTCGGGCGACCGGCAAATCACCTACAACGAGGCCGTCGCTAAATATTTTCTCGCCGATTATGTCCGCAACCGCGAGGGCTGGATACCGCAGGCACGCCAGGAGTTCTTCGAGGGCGTGCTGGCGATGTCGTCGCGCGATGAGCAAGCGCGCTGGACTGCTTTCTACAGCAAGGACAATCCCAAGTCGCCGCAATCGACCTTCACCGATCTCGACACGGTGTTCGTCGCGGTCAAGTCCGTCACCTTCGTTTCCGCGAAGGTCGCGCAGATACGCTTCGTCAAGACGCTTCAGCGCGGGGCGACTGTCACCGACACGCCCGCCATCGCGACCGTGACCTACGACACCACCGATACGCCCACCACCGAACAGCAGCGGTTCAAGAACCCTCTCGGGCTGGAAGTGCAGACCTACCGCGCCGACCTGGAGGTGACGCAATGAAACGAACGAGCTGCCTGACGGCAATCGCGATGCTGCTGGCCAGCACCCCGGCAAGCCCAAGCGAAACCCCGCGCCCGACGGCGCAGGACAATCGCATCCGCGAGGTGATCTATAGCGACACCCAGGTTTTCCGGATTGTCGGCGTTTTCCGCTCCGCAACGCAAATTGTGTTCTCCCCCGGTGAGCGCGTCGAGCATGTCGCGCTCGGCGATACGGTATCATGGGAAGTCGCCCCGGCCGAAAACTCGCTGTTCATCAAGCCGCGCGAATTGGCCGGATCGACCAACCTGATCGTCATCACGCGGTCCAGCACGGGCAATCGCACCTACACTTTCGAGCTGTCGGCACGGCGCGGGGCCATCGGTGCTCGCTCCCCCGATACCTTCTTCAAGGTGGTGTTCCGCTATCCGCGCGAGGAAGCGGCTGCCGCGCAGGCAGCGGCAACCCAGGCCGCCTACTCCCGCGCCGTCGCGCTGCAAGCGGGAGCGATCCGCTCGGCCCTCGATCTCGCGGTCCTCGAAGGAAAGCGAAACCTGAGCTACTCAGTGCAGGGTTCGTCGGCGATCCAACCCTCCGAAATCACCGATAACGGCCAGTTCACTGCGCTGCGCTTCCCCAACCAGCGCGAACTTCCGGCCTTCTTCGCGGTCAATCCCGATGGCAGCGAGAGCATCGTTCCTTTCGATGTCCGCGACGAATTTGTCGTGATCCACGGCGTGTTCGCCCAGCTTCGCCTCCGGCGCGGCAGGGAAGTGCTGTGCGTGTTCAACGAAGCTCCGGATTTTTACGGGCGCGACCCGAAAACCGGCACGGCATCGAGCATCGTCGAACGGACGCAGGAGAGAAAATGATGGCCGACCATCCTATGGGCGAACGCGCGACCGTCGATCAAACGCCGGACCCCGAAGACATCGACCGCACGCCCGCAGTCGAGCGCGCCAGCAAGATGCCGTCGATGCCGGGAACGGCAATGGACCCGAAAAAGATGATCGGGTTTGCGGCTGCTGCCGGCGCCATCATGTTCACCGTGCTGGCGCTTGGAACGGGATTGACCGGGAACTCCACCCTTCCCCCGGCCAAGCCCAGACCTGCGCTCGAACCTGCACAATACGATCCGGCAACGGTGATCGCACCGACGCTGGCGGGCGCGGCAACCGACCCCAACGCGCCGATTTCCGTAGGCGAACCAGTCGTTCCGGCGATTGGCACCCAACCGGCACCTCCACCGGGGGCGCAGCAGGTCCGCCAGCCGTCGCAAGCCGAAGTGCTACGCGAAGCCGCAAGGCGGTCTTCGCTGATTGCCTATGGCGGCGAACGCGACAGCGGCGGCGCGGGCGTTCGCACGGGTGACTACGGCGGCGCGCCGATTGCCGGTCGTCAGCCCTCGGTTCCCGCCACCAATCTCGACAATTTGCGCCAGGCATCGGCAATCGGACAGGCGCAAGCCCGAACGCTTCCCGACCGCAATTTCCTGATCACGGCAGGCAGCTTCATTCCCTGCGTGCTGCAATCCGCGATGGACTCAAGCCAGCCGGGCTATGTGAGCTGCATCGTCCCCCGCAACGTCTATTCGGACAATGGCCGGGTCGTGTTGATGGAAAAAGGCACGAAGATCCTCGGCGAATATCAGGGCGGCCTCGATCGCGGCCAATACCGGCTGTTCGTGCTGTGGACGCGCGCCGTCACCCCGCGCGGGATCGCGATTGATGTCGCTTCGCCGGCAACCGACGCGCTGGGTCGCGGCGGGATGGACGGGCGCGTCAACAACTTCTTCTGGCAGCGGTTCGGCACGGCCCTGCTGTTCAGCCTTGTCGAAGACGCAACCACCGTTGGCGCGGAAGCAGTCGGCAACAGCGCCTCCAATACCACCCGCGTCCCCTCCGACGCGGCTTCGACGATTCTGCAACAGAACGGTCAGATCAAGCCGGTGCTGCGCAAAAATCAGGGCGAGGACGTCGGCATCACCGTGGCCCAGGATTTCGATTTCTCGACCGTTTACGGCCTCAGCCTCAAATAATGGCGGCACCGGGAAAAAATACCGCTGTCCTCGACAGCGTGACGGCCCCGTTGCGCAAATATCTCGATGACGAGGGTGTGACCGAACTGGTCATCAACCGCCCCGGCGAGGTCGGGATCGAACGGCGCGGCGGCTGGACATGGGAGAGCGAGCCCAGCCTCGATTTCAGGAACCTGACGGCGCTGGCAACCGCGGCTGCGGCATTCACCAGCCAGGACATCACCCGCGAAAACCCGATTGTCTCGACTATCTTCCCGACCGGCGAGCGGGTGCAAATCATTGTGCCACCGGTTGTCCCCGATGAAACGGTGTCGATCACCGTGCGTAAGCCCTCGACCGTGACGATGACGCTGGCCGATTTCGAGGCGACGGGGCTGTTCAAGGAAACGCGGATCGCCGAAAAGCAGGTGTCGGCCCAAGAGCTGGATTTGCTCGCGCTGCTCAAGGCGGGCCGGCATGTCGAGTTTTTCGACCGCGCCGTGAAAGCCCGGCTCAACATCCTGATCTCCGGTGCCACCGGCTCGGGCAAGACCACGCTGTCCAAGGGACTGATCCAACTCATCCCGCCCGAAGAACGGCTGCTGACGATCGAGGACACGCGCGAGCTGATCGTCCCGCATAAGAATGTCGTCCACATGCTTTACGCCAAGGACGGCCAGGGCACCGCGAACGTGACGGCAAAACATTTGCTGGAAAGCGCGCTCAGGATGCGGCCCGACCGCATCTTGCTCCAGGAACTGCGCGACGGAACTGCGTTCTTTTACCTGCGCAACGTCAACTCGGGGCATCCGGGCTCGATCACCACCATTCATGCGGACTCGGCGGAGCTGGCGTTCGAGCAACTGACTCTACTGGTCAAGGAAAGCGAAGGCGGCTCCGATCTGGCGCGCGGCGACATTCACGCGCTGCTCAAGATGCTCGTCGATGTCGTCGTCCAGACCAAGAAAGAGGGCGGCGAATTTCGCGTGACGGAGATCTATTATGATCCAGAGAGCAGGCACCTCACCTGACGGCGGGGCGGCACGGCTGCTGATCGGCGTGCCGCTCGGGCTGCTGATCGCGCTCGCCATCGCCAGCATGATCGGATGGGTGATCCTGGGGCTTCCGGTGGCAGCTTATGACCCGCTCAAAATGCCGCAATTCGTCTGGTATTATCGCGGCGACCCGCGCGTCGTGAAGGCGATGGCGGGCGGATTGGCGGGTGGACTCACCCTGCTCGCCGGACTGGTCTATGCGCTATGGGCGCGCGGCGCGCCGCTCCACGGGGCTGCACGGTTTGCCAGCGAACGCGAACTCAAGCGGCACGGCTTCCGCTCGGCCGCTGGCATCGTCGTCGGGCGCAAGGGCGGGCGTTTCCTGACCTTCGGCGGCAGCGAGCATGTCCTGGTCGAAGCGCCGACCCGTTCGGGCAAAGGCACTGGCGTCGTCATTCCCAATCTGCTGACATGGCAAGGCTCGGTCGTCGTCCTCGACGTCAAGCGCGAAAATTTCGATGCGAGCGCGGGATTCCGCGCGCACTACGGGCAGCAGGTTTTCCTGTTCAACCCGACCGACCGGCAGGCGCGCACCGCGCGCTACAACCCGCTCGCCTATATCGACCGCGGCGACCCCGACGACGTAATCATCGAGCTGCAAAAGATCGCGACCATGCTGTTCGTCGCACCCGAACGCGGCGAAGCCTTTTGGGCGAACGGCGCGCGCACCGGCTTCGCCGGTGTCGGGGCCTGGCTCGCTGAAACCAGCGACGAACCGCTGACGATGGGCGCGATCTACCGTTACCTGACCGAAGGCGACGCGCGCAGCTTCTTCAAAAAGGAGCTGGCCGATCCCGGCCTCAACCTCTCGACCGCCTGCCGGACGGCGCTCGCCGATTTCGCCGGTGGTTCGGATAACAGCTTTGCTGACATCAAGAAGACTATCACCAATGTCCTCGGCTTGTGGCTCAATCCGCTGGTCGATGCGGCAACCTCGGCGAGCGATTTCGACCTGCGCGACCTGCGTAAGCGTCATATCTCGATCTACCTCGGCGTATCGCCCGACGAACTCGACCGCATCGCCCCGCTCTATAATCTGTTGTTCCAGCAGCTCATTGACCTGAATGTCCGGGAATTGCCCGATTACACCAAGCCGGTTCCCGTGCTGGTCATCCTCGATGAGTTTGCCCGGCTTGGCCGCGCCTCGGTCATTGCCAGCGCCTTTGCCTATGTCGCGGGCTACGGTATCCGCCTGCTCCCGGTGATCCAGTCGCGCTCGCAATTGCGCGGTGTTTACGGCGAGCATGTCGCCGACGAAATCGTCGCCAACTGCGGGGTCGAAGTGGCCTTCACCCCCAAGGAACTGCGGGTCGCGAACGAGCTGTCGGATCGCATCGGCTATGTCGGGCAGGAGAGTGTCACTCGATCGCTCACGATCAACGGCCTGCTCGCCAACCGCTCGAAGTCTATTTCCGAACAGCGCCGCGCATTGTTGCTGCCGCAGGAGCTGATGCAGTTTCCAACGGACAGGCTGATCCTGCTGCGCAGTGGAATTCCGCCGATCATCGGTAGCAAGATATTCTACTTCAAAAGCCGCTTCTTCAAGAAACGGGCTTTTCCGCCGATCGTGGTTCCGCCCCTCGAAAAGCAAAAACGCCGGAATATCGCACCTTCACCGTTCCGCGACATGACCGACGATGAGGCGGTGGGAAACCCCGCCCATCCGCTGACGCAGGACGACATCCGCACCGAAGACTATCCGAGCTTCTTTGCCGATCTGCTGACGTTGGATCGCAACGGCCAGGCAAGCATCATCATAGAGGAAGGCGACGAGCATGGCTGATGAACAGGAAGGAAGCGCGCCTTCGGGGCGCAGTCGGACTGCAAGGCCCAAGCCGGTCACGGCGAAGGCTGCCCCGGAAAAGCCCAGGCGCAAATCCGAACCGCCGACCGTCACCGACGATCTCACGGGCAAATTTCTGCGCGTCGGCAACAAGCTCTACCGCACCTCGGATGACAAGACGCCGATCGTGCGGATCGTGGGCGACCGTCTCAAGACCAGCAATACCGACGCCCTTCCCGACATCATACGGATCGCCAAGGCGAACGGCTGGACGTCGATCAAGGTTGGCGGCGGCGACAAGTTCAAAAAGGCGGCTTATCTCGCCGCCGCAGCGCAAGGGCTGGCGGTCGAGAATTACAGCCCGTCCAAGGTAGTCGAGGCCGAAGCTGAGCGCCTAAGGACAAGGCTCGCCGAACGCGAAAAGCGCCGCGAGGGGCCGAAGGCTGGAACAAAGACACTGCCGACCGGGGAATCGCTGAGCACGTTCAAGGCCCTCTCCGAGCGGTTTCTGAGCCAGTCCCACGCCGAAAACGCGCGTGATCCGGACCTGCGCCGCGCGCAAAGTCTGGTGGCCCAGACCATCTCGATTGCCCGTGCGAAATATCCCGACGATCCGGTCAAGGCGTCAAAGGAGGTCGAGGCGAGAAGGCAGGAAGTCGCCATCCGCATCGCCAAGGGTGACAGGATCGCCGTGATCCAGGTGCGGAACCAGCAAGCTCAAAGAGCGCGCGAAATCACGCAGGAACAGGTGTTGCAGCGGGACGGGCGATCCCGATAGGCAGCAAGAACAGCGTCAGGGTGCCGAGGCCTTCGCAAATCTGGTGTCCGCCGAAGTCCAGTTCACAGCTCCCATGTAGGCATCCACATAGGCAGCGGCCTTTGCACCATAGTCGATGGCATAGGCATGTTCATACATATCCAGCACGAGGATCGGCGTCGCGCCTGCCAGAGTCATGGTGTGATCGGCCGCCCATTGATTGACGAGACGCCTATCGCGGCTGCTGTAGTTGAGAACCACCCAGCCCGAACCGCCGCCAAGCGCCTTGCCCATTCCGACGAACTCACTGCGCCAACGGGCCTCGCTGCCGAAGCTATGCTCGATCGCCGAAGCCAATGGCCCGCCGGGCCTGGTCGGTGCGCCAAGCCCGGCGAAATAGACCTCGTGCAGGATCATCGAATTCCATGCGATGAGCTCTTCGCGCTTGAGGCCGTTCAGAGTGAAACTCGGCGCGGTCGCCGGATCGAGCCCGGCAAGCTGGCCTTCAATCGCACCAAGCCGCTTGACCGCGCCGCCGTAGTTGTTGTCGTGATGGCTGACGAGCAGCTTCTCCGACAGGCCGGCAATCGCCTTGGGATCGAACGGCAGAGGTAGCGGCTGCGGGGCGAAGGCCCGACCGTTTGCCGGTGCCGGGCCTGTTGCAGTGGCGGCCTGCGCGGCGGCTCCGGTCGATCCGAGCATGGCTGCGCCCGCAGTCAGCAAGGCGCTGGCGCCCAGCAGGTCACGGCGGTCGATTGTGCGCTGGGTCACGGCAGATTCCTTTGGTTGGTTGGATGGAGCGGATTTGGTCATGCCAGCACTCCGGCAAAGTGGAGGGCAATGCCAGCAGCAGAAGCGCCGCACAGCGTGGTAAAAATGCCCACCTTCATGCGGAACATGGCTACTATTGCGACCGCCGATATTGCCAGCGCCCAAAGATCGACGCTGGCTAGTTGCGGCAGGTCGAAATGGATCGGGCCTGCGATGAAGGGCTGCACCACGCGGAAGATCGTGTGGATTGCAAACCAGATGGCGAGATTGAGCACCACGCCGACCACGGCGGCGGTGATCGCGGATAGCGCACCCGATAGCGCCTTGTTGCCGCGCATCCGTTCAATGAACGGCGCGCCGAGGAAAATCCACAGGAAGCAGGGGATGAACGTGACCCAGGTAGCGAGCAGCCCACCCAGTGTGCCGGCGAGAAGCGGCGAGAGCATCCCGGGATTGCGAAAGGCCCCCATGAAGCCAACAAATTGCAGCACCATGATAAGCGGTCCCGGCGTGGTCTCCGCCATACCGAGCCCGTCGAGCATCTCGCGCGCGGACAGCCAGTGATACTGCTCGACCGCCTGCTGGGCGACATAGGCCAGCACGGCATAGGCGCCGCCGAAGGTCACCACCGCCATCTTGGAGAAGAAGGTGGCGATCTGCGTGAACACGCTGCCCTCGCCCATCACCAAGAACAGGGCTGCGACCGGGGCAAGCCAGAGGACGAGCCATACCAGCGCCTGGCGCAGTGAGTGCCCGATGGTCGGGTTGGCATGGGCAGGGAGCTCTTCGCCCAAGAGCGTGTCGGCGTCGGCAACGATTTTCCCGCTCGCCGCACCGTGTCCGCCACCGACCTGGAACGCGGCGACGCCAGCGCGTCCGCCAAAGAAGCCGATCACGCCGGCGCCCAGCACGATCAGCGGAAATGGCACGTTGAAGAAGAAGATCAGCACGAATGCGGCCGCGGCGAGGCTCCGCATTACCGTGTTCTTGAGTGAGCGGCTGCCGATCCGGATGACCGCCTGAAGCACTACCGCAAGCACAGCGCACTTGAGACCGAAGAACAAACCGGAGATTATGCCAACGTGGCCATAGAGCGCATAGATCCAGCTCAACGCCATGATCGCGATGGCACCGGGCAGAACAAACAATCCGCCAGCAACGAGGCCGCCGCGCGTCTTGTGCATGAGCCATCCGATATAGGTGGCGAGCTGCTGGGCTTCGGGGCCAGGCAGCAACATGCAGTAGTTGAGCGCATGGAGGAAGCGATGCTCGCCGATCCACCGCTTCTCATCGACAAGGATGCGGTGCATCACCGCGATTTGTCCGGCGGGGCCGCCGAACGACAGCGCCGCGATTCTTAGCCAGACCCAGAATGCTTCACCCAAGGAAACAGGAGCTGGAATGCTGGTAACGCGCGGCATGTCCACTATTGGCGCGGCGCTCATGGCGTCACCGCCTTAGCGCGCGAACCCTTGGGTTGGTGAGACACCCAGTCATGCGTCTCGCCGGTCGCATCGCGGCACCAGCGATAAAGCGCGTCATAGATCAGCATTCCGGCATCGAGCTGTTCGAGGTCATCGGCGAACATCCGGGACAGGCCAAGCGACAGGGCAACGAGGCCTGCGGCCTCGGGCACAATGTCAGGCCTCGCCGTATCCGCCCCACGCACGATCAGCGCGAGATGCGTCAGCGGCGGCAGTCCCGCGAGACCGAACCCTTCAACCATCACGTCGAATGTGCAGCGTTCTCCATCATGGCTCCAGACTATGCCGTCGCCCTCAACATCGAACGGCGTCGCACAAAAGCGTTCTGCCACGCCTGCGACCTCGTTGGGGGCGACGAACAGAAACACCGCGTTGGGATCGACAAAACGCCGAATTAACCAAGGGCAGGCGATACGATCGACCTTGGGCCGTGCGCGTGTTACCCAGACCGTCCGACCTCGCGCATCGCGGGGCGGCAACGCGGATTCCGGCACCAGCGGGTGTCCAGCCTTCACCCACGCAGCCATTCCGCCGTCGAGGGCGTCGGCATCGGCCCCTGCCTGACGCAGCCATGAAGCGGCCCCTTGGCTGAGGCTGTGGCCCGCACGGCAAACAGCGATAACATTCTGCCTGGCAAAGGAAGGTGCCCAATCAGCAATATGATCGACTGCCTTGCGAACAGCACCGGGAATCAAACGCGGGTCGGCGGCAAAATCCTCATTGGTGCGCACATCGAGAATGGCTGGCCCATTGGCAGTGCCAATCAGCCGGACAAGTTTTTCAATAGGAATTGTATTTAGAGCAGACATGCGGCGTCCTCGAATCGAGTAGGACGCGATACTTCAGCATGTCGCCTCATGGGGTGATCGCGGTCCCCATGCCTCTATAGAGCAAATTTCGCGCTTCGCTGTCAACGACATGTGCGCGGCCGCAATCAATTAGCGCCCTCGTCCTTGATCCTTGGGCGGTCGATTGGTTGAAGGCAACGGTGCCTTGCTTTGATCGGGCACCATCCTCCGCGCATGGTATGCCGCAAAAACTTCGGGAGTGGCATTCATGTCCTGATGCTTGTCGAGGAATTTACGAACATCGCTTGCAAGCTCCCGGTCATCGGCTTGTCCGGTGGCGTCGAGGACAGCGGCGGTTTGTTCATAGGCACGGCGGATCTCTTGCCAGCGGAAAGTGCCGGCGGCGATGAATGGCGGCAACTGATCCTGACCGCGCGCGACGGCGATTGCCTGTTCGTTGGTGCGCCGGTCGGCGTTCGTGATCCGGCGGCTCCCTTCGGATCGCAGCCGCGCCCGCAGTTTGACCAGCGCCATGCTCGATCCCGCAATCCCCTGCCCACGCGCCCGCCTCGGCGTTGCTTCGGCGGCGACGCCCCGCGCGCGCAGTTCACGGGCAAAGCGTTCGCGGAAGCGATTGAGCTGAACCGGACGGGGATTGAAGCGGGTGCGATCAAGGCCCTCGGCCTGCACCGTCAGATGCACATGCGGGCGCGGTGTGTCAGTATGGAGGGCCAGGACATAATCGTGGTTGTCGCTCAGCTCGGCATGGGCGAGCGCGCGGACGGCTCCCAAAACTTTGTCGGGGTCGGTGCCTTCGGGCATCGAAAAGATCAGGGACACCGACGACACAGTTGGGCGGGACCGCCATTGAAGCGTATCGCTCCACTCTGCCGCGCGCTCGGCGATGTCGTCCTTGCTGGTCAGGATTTCGCCATCACGGGTTTCGATACCCAAGGCACCCTTGCGCCCGATATAGTCGAGATGGGCTTTGACATGGGTGCCGCCCCGCTGACGCCCCGTGACCTTGACCACCACCTCGGGCGCTTTGCGGACGATCCGTGCCAGCTTGGCCCGTGCGGTCGGGCCGGTGGCAATACCGTAGCTGGCATAAAGCGGAACGCGCTGAGGGCCATTCGGATCGTGGATATAGCGCACGCGGAAGGCGGGGCGCGTCGCTTCCCACAAGGCCGATTCCAGCTCCATCAATCCGGCACTGCCCAGTAGCTGACATCGCCGCGCATGGCATCGCCAACGGCTGTCACCTGTTCGGACACTTCCATCCGCATGTCGGCGATCCGGCGCAGCTCAGGTTCGATTCTCTTGTCGCCGGTTTCGAGCATGGCGGTGTTCGCCGCCTTCATCGCCTGATTGAGATTGCGCCCGATGCGCAGCAACTGCATCCGGATCGGGGCGAGTTCGGCTAGCAGCCCGTCATCGACCCGCGATTTCAGGGCCAGGTGGCGGCGCACCAATGCTTTGATCCAACCGGCGCGATCGGTCGAACGCTGCTCCGCCCGCACCTCGATCACGGCGATCTCGACATCGGTAAACCGCAGCGAAACGCGATTGCGCGCCGCGCCTTCGGGGCGGTCGATGAGAGGCCGCTGATCACTCTCTTGCAGCGCCCGTTCGATCATCTGCCGCACCAGCGCGCTGCGTCCGCCCCGCCCGACGGCCAGTTTGTCGAACGCCGCGAGCGCTTCGGCGTCGAGCCGTAAGCTGAGCATCGCCGTGTTCGGAACCTGATTTGTCGCCATCAGACATGCCCATGTAAAACAAGGGCAATGTAAGACAACACGCGCCGCTAGGCATATCCTGCATTCAAGACAAATCAGACAAACCCCCTTAGACAAGCGCACCCAAAGCGGGTTTCTATCTCAGAGAATAAGGGGCTTCGGGTGCGCTTGGGGGTTTGAGGTTTCAGGCTGGGTGGGAAGTGCTGCTTCCCATGCGGGCCGAAGATCGCCGGACGATTTCATGTTGACGGCTGGTGGTCGCGCTCCCCCATTCGGCGATCTCGCCGATTGTGCGACCGCAGCCGGTGCAGACGCTGGAACTGGCGTCCAGCGCGTAAATCTGTTGAAGGGGAAGGCATTTCACGACTGAGATTCGGTCATTCGAGACCCAAACCACGTCGGCCAAGGCTGACCTATTGGCCAATGCTGCCCAAATCACGAAACACACATTGACGCGGTTGGTCCTATTCTGCGGTGAGCTTGTCGGCTTCTTCAAGTTTGCGGCCGATCTCGAACATGAGCAGGGCGGCTTCCGCCGCGCTGAACTGGACTTCGACCAATTTGCCCTCGTGCCAAAGGTCCAGCACAACGAAGCGTTCACCCGGACGGTCGCGGAGAAACCGAACATGGACCCCCGCAACCGGGCCGCAGGCGTCCCACTTGCTCAGGGCTGCTTGCTTCATAAGCGCTCTATACGCCTTAATTTAGATCTGATAAACAGCAAATTTGATGTCTCAAACATCAAGGAGCGAGAATGATCACGTCTCAACAAATGAAGGCGGCCAGAGCGCTTGTGGGTCTGGATCAACGCCAGCTTGCCGAGCGGGCTGGTCTGTCCCTGCCAACGATCCAGCGAATGGAAGCATCAGGCGGACAGGTTCGCGGAGTTGTCGAAACGTTAGTCCGGGTGATCGACGCCCTCGAAGTGGCCGGGATTGAAATCATCGGCGAGAACGCATCCAGTTCCGGCAGCGGGCGCGGAGTGCGGTTGCGCGAGCCCATGGATCAAAAACGGCCGATGCATGGCAGATCCAAGACATCGGATGGCGCTCGGGTGTCATCCCTGACCACCTGATGCTGCCAAACTCTTCGCTGGCGTTTACGCCCAAACTCGTCTCGACACTGCGCGAGGGTTACACCTTCGGTTTGTTCAAATCCGATTTCATCGCGGGTTTGACGGTCGCCATCATAGCTCTGCCTTTGGCCATGGCACTTGGTATCGCGAGCGGGGCGTCGCCCGACAAGGGAATTGTAACGGCTGTCGTTGCGGGCTTCCTGATTTCGGCCTTGGGCGGTTCGCGTGTCCAGGTGGGCGGGCCGACCGGCGCCTTCGTCGTCGTCATTTCCGGCGTAATTGCAGAGCATGGATATCCCGGCTTGGTGCTGGCGACAGGTCTCGCGGGCATGATCCTGACTGTTGCCGGATATGCAGGTCTCGGCAAGTTGATGAAATTTGTGCCGATGCCGGTCGTGACGGGATTCACCGCAGGCATTGCGGTAATCATCGCATCAAGCCAGGTGGGTGATTTTCTCGGACTGCAAGCGGGCAAGGTTCCGGCTGAATTCGTGGAGAAATGGACTGCCTATTCCCGTGCGATCGGCACCTTTCAATGGACTGTCGTTGCGATAGGGGCCGGAACGCTGGCGACAATCCTGGTCTTGAAGCGGCTGAGTCCGAAGCTTCCAGGATTCCTGATCGCCATCGTACTTGCATCGGGCGTTGTCGCTCTGCTGAAGCTCCCGGTTGAAACCGTCGGCATGCGCTTTCCCAACATGCCTTCAACCTTGCCCGCGCCGCATGTCCCGGCCTTTTCAGTGCAAATGGTGCAAGACGTTCTGCCCTCCGCCTTCACCATTGCCTTCTTGGCGGGAATCGAAGCTCTGCTCTCGGCGGTCGTTGCCGATGGCTTGACCGGTTACAAGCATCGGCCCGGACAGGAGCTTGTCGGACAGGGAATTGCCAATATTGGCTCGGCACTGTTTGGTGGGCTTCCCGCAACGGGCGCCATCGCACGGACTGCCACCAATATCAGGGCTGGAGCCCGATCTCCCGTCTCGGGAATGCTGCATGCATTGATTCTGCTGGCTATCCTGCTCATTGCCGGACGATGGGTAGCCTACGTGCCAATGTCGGCGTTGGCCGCGATCCTGCTCGTGGTGGCCTGGGGGATGAGCGAAGCGGATCGCTTCAGGACGCTGTTTCGCATGGATGCCGGCGAGAGAGCTTTGCTGCTGCTCACCTTCGGGCTGACCGTGTTCGTAGACCTTACCGTCGCAATTGGCGTTGGCGTCACATTGGCCTCGATGTTGTTCATGGCAAGAATGAGTGAGGCAACCGATGTGCTTGCAGACGATGAAAGCGTCGAGGATCCGGAACAGTGGGCAGCGCTCCCGGCGGGTGTCGAGGTTTTCCGGATTTCGGGACCGATGTTCTTTGGCGCGGCTGCCGAAATGCTGGAAACTCTTCATCGAATTGGCCGGTCTCCCGCTGCGGTCATCCTGCGTCTTGATCGGGTACCCTTCATCGATTCCTCTGGGGTTCATGTCCTTGAGGCATTTGTGAGGCAGGCAAGAATTTCGAACACCAGGGTGGTCTTGTGCGACATGCCCAGGCCAGTCTGGCAGATTCTAGCCCGATCATCTCCCCGCTTTGCCGGCGCTGAGCGAGCCAAATCTCTGAACGCTGCAACCAAGCGGCTGGCCAAAAACTCAGAGCAAATTGGTAGCGCTCAAGGGCATTTGGCGTAGAATGGCAGCTAACGATCTGCCACCGACAGTCCGCTCCCCACAACTTTAAAGTCGTGACCGCAGCAAACACGACAAAGCCCCGCCCGTCTGTGCCGGGCGGGGCTGGCGTGTCGGGTCAGTTGCCGTTCGAGGTGCGGGCGCGCGACCAGATCAGGTTGAAGGTCTTGCCGTCTTCGTCGGCGAACAGGCTGGCGAAGATCGGGGCGGTGAAGCTGGGATCGTCGAGCTTGATCGAGAGGTAGTCGCGGCCTTCCTTGGAGGTTTTCTGCCAGCAGGCACCGATCTCGGCCTTGGCCACGAACACCCGGTGCGACGGGGCGTTTTCGTTCTCGCTCGCGTCCTCGGCGACGATGGTGACGTTCTTCTTCTGCAAGCTCATCGTGACGATCTCGCCGATGTAGCTGTTGTCGCCGGACTTCTTGAAGGTGCCGATATTTGCCATGATGCTTCTCCTTGCGTTGGTCGAACCCACGCTCATTCGCGGCCTCGATGGCTGGTTTGAGGCAGGGGCTTGCACCGCTGCACGCACTCAGGGTCCCATTCGCAAAGCGAATGGGTGGTGGGCCGGAACGCAGTGGAGGACGGGGCAGACCGGGCTTTCTTGTCCCGCGAGGAATGGGCGGCACGCCCAGGGGAAGAAAGTTCGGGCTGCTCCGTTGCAGCAAGGGGCAAGAGGCGCAGCCGTCCGCTGGCAACCAAAGCCATTGACGAGGCCGTGGGTGAGCGCGGATTCCGGCAATCGCGCGCAAAGAGACTTGGCAAGGACCGGGTGGCGCATTCAATGTCCGGCTGGCGCACCTGCCGGAGAAATCGACTGATGGGCTTGCCGGATGAAGATGCGGCATTCCGATGAAAGGGCCAGGAATGAAAATGCCCGGTCGCACCGGGCTTTGGTGGCTGACGATGACAGGGCCACTGGCACAGATCGTAGGGAGGCGGCGATAGACTCGGTCTGCTCCGATCCCGCCCCGCTCCGATCCGACCGCCTGTTGAGAGGCGGAGACTGGCAGCGGCATCATCCGGTCGGGTTGGTATCCACGCCGCAACCCCGCATGACCAAGCACTCAAGCCCCGTCCGGCGCTGACGGACGGGGCTTTGTGGCGCTGACGGTGCGGACGGAGGCGGGCGGCACAGCCGCCCGCCCTCACTTACGCCGCAAGGCGCTGGTCTTCGGCTTCGTCCCGCGCATCGGCGGTTTCGCCATCGCCATCCTCCACCGCATCCGCCGCGCCAGCGGCGGCGGGGTTGGGGTCGAGCGGCGCTTCGGGTTCGGCCAGCCACGCGGCGCGGTTGGCGGCGGCAACCGTCGCCACCCCGCCGCGCTGGGTGTAGGCTGATGGCGGAAACGCCATCCAGCGCGGCACCCAATTCTCGCGCCTTTCGCGGCCATTGCCTCCGGTCAGATAGTCGCCGATCACGCCCTTGATCGTCTTGCCCTTCTCGGCGGCATGGGCCTCCGCCACCGATGCCCCGCCGACCTCGGACAGAATCGCGGTCAGCACCTCGCGGTCGCGGATCAGGCCATAGAACGCATCGTCTGCCACCCAATAGTCGGCCATATCGACGCCAAGGTGCAGCCCGATGATTTCGATAAGGCCGGTGCCGCTCGCCAGCGTTTCGGCCATGACGACGCCCAGCACCTCCATGACAACCGCGTCGGGCAGTTCCAGCAACCGCTGGAACAAGCCGCTCACGCCGATCCTCGGCTCGTAGCCCAAGGTGACGCTGGCCTCGTCAGGGTCGAAGCCCAGCACGGCAAGCACCGCGCGACGCCGCTCGTCGAAGCGGGCTTCGGCGACGCTGGTTTCGATGGACTCGGTGATCGCCTCGTTTCGGCTGCGCTGATCCTGCACCCTCACGCCCCACAGGGGCGAACCGCAAATCGCATGGGCGACCATGACGCGCAGCGCCACACCGCTATTCGCGGCCAGCGCCGAGCGCACCGCCGCATGGCGGTGCAGGTCGATATAGTCGGTCATGGCTGCGGTGATTTCCGGCCGGACGGTTGCGGACGGCTTCGCCGCCTCCCCGCCCTCGCCCTGCCGCCGCGCCTCCTTGCGGGTCAGATAGCCCTCGTGGAAGGCGACCTCACCCTTGCCGTTGACGTCAATATAGACCCGCCCACCTTTGCGCTTGGGAGTCTTCTCGTGCTCCCACGTCTGGAAATAGACACCGGCGGGGACGATCTCGACCGCGCTCCACCCGTCTTCGAGATAGGCGGCCTTGCGCCGCTCGATCTCGGCGGACTGCGCGGCCCAGAACTGGTCGGCATCGGCGAAGTAACCTTCGTCGCCGAACAGGTCTTTGACGATCTGGCCGTCGAAGGCGGCAAGATCGAACAGCGCCGCGCTCGTCGCAATCGACGCGCCGCCGAACAGCCACGCCTTCAACTGGCTCCCGCGCGGCGCATAGCCGTCCGCATCCTCGAACAGCGCCAGCCACGCATTTTGCTGCGCCTTGGTCGCCAAGGTCAGGTGCTTGACCGTGCCAGCGTCGATTTCCTCGGCGCGGAACGCCTCGCGGATGCGCGGCAACAGATTGCCTAGCGCAAGGATGCGCTTCACCTGCAATTCGGTGAGCGCGAAAGTCGCGGCAATGTCCTCGACGCTGCGGCCTTCCTTGACCAGCCGGGTGTAGCTTTCCCATTGCGTGACCTGATCGGGGCTTTGCCGCAGCATGTTCTCGATCATCGACACTTCGAGCGCCTCGGCATCGTCGCCTTCGCCCAGGGTGATGCAAGGCAGCGTCACGCCGTCCTGGCCCTGCCGCGCGGCCTCGAGGCTGGCGAAATAGCGGCGCTTGCCCGCGACGATCTCGAAATGACCGGTGTTGCAATTGGGGCGGACGAACAGCGGCGAAATCACGCCGCGCTTGATGATCGACGGCAGAATGTCCGAAACATCGGGCGGCTTCTTTCCGCTGCGCATGTTCGCCTTGGAAACCGAAAGCCGGTCGAGCGGGATTTGGTCGATGTGCATGGAATCTACTCCGTTGGGTGGCCCCATCCTCGAGGCATCTTGGGGGGCGGTGAGGATGGGGCCGGTTGTCCGCGCGAGGACGATCCCGCGCGGGGTCTGCCGCACCTTGAGGGGGTCAAGGTGGCGGAAGGGCTGAATCTTCCTTGGCGCGGGCGGCGGCTGCGGCCTCAAGCCGCGCCGCGTCCTCCGTGATGCCGCCGCACAGGCGGGCGGCATCCGCGTAAATGGTCAGCGGGAAGCTGCCTTCAAAATGAAGGTCGCGCTCGATGGCGAGGCCGAACGGCAGCTTGACCGCCGCAATCTCGGAGAGACTGGCCGAACCCATTTCGGGGCAGCCGAACCCAAGGTCGCACAGCCCGAACAGCGTGTCGCCGTCCTCGTCCAGCTCGGAGAACAGCCAAGTGCCGGACCCGACCGGATTGAAGAATTTGACGACCGGCGCATGATCGCCACGGCTCTGGCCGTTGGCGATCAACCGCGCGCGCTGGTCTTGGGCGAGCAACTGCATGGGGAACGTCCTTTCAAAACATCTCGATCTGGTTGCGGGCGTTTGTGTCGAACAGGCCGTGATCGGCGGGGCGCTGCCGCTTCTTCGGCTCCAGCGGCGCGTTGGCGCGCATGGCGAGGCGGTCGCGCGGTGTGATCGGCGCAACGCCGTGAACCAGCGTCTGCTCGCCGATGGGCGTCTGTTCGGATTCCAGAGGCAGCGGCGCGCTCATGCCGCGCGCGCCAAGCTGGATTCGCTGTCCCGAACGAACGACAACAGGAAATCCGCCGCCCTGCTGGCGTGGCTCGCCGCCTTGAAGATGGCGCGATTATCGGCGCGCATCACGGCCAGCCACGAACCGAGGTAGTCGGCATGGCGCACGGTGGGGACGATCCCGAGCGCGGCGCAGAGGAAAGCCGAGGTCAGTTCGGCGCACAATTCCTCGCGGGCGTAAAGCGCCGAACCGAACCGCCCCGACTGATCGCGCGCCAGCCGCTCCTTGCTGCCCGCCCAATGGCCAAGTTCGTGCAGCGCCGTCCGGTAGAAGTCGATTTGATGGGTGAACGCCGGTTGCGGCGGCATCTGCACATAGTCGCCGCCAATGTCATAGAAGGCCCGCGCCCCGCCGATGCGGAAATCCGCACCCGTCGCGGCAATCAGCGCCTCCGCGCCCTCGTGCTGCTCGCGGGGCGGCAACGGCGCCGGGTCGGCGGTCAGCCGCTCCGGCAGTCCGTCGCACTGCGCGGCATTGAACACCACAAAGCGTTTGAGAAACGGAATCGAGCGGGGTTCGCCCTCCGCACCCTCGCCACCCTCGCGCCCATCGTCGGGGGTGAAGCGGTCGGCATAGAAGATCGTATGCCCGCGCTCCCCCTTGCGGACGCACCCGCCAGCGGCCAGCGCCTGCCGGAAGGTCAACCAATCCTGCGAGGGGTAACAGCCTTCGATGACCGCGCCCCACAGGATCAGGACATTGACGCCCGAATAGGGCCGCCCCGAAACCGCGTTGCGGGGGAGGCCCGGCACCGCCGCCGCCGAGTTCCACGGCTGCGCCCAAGGGAAACAACCGGCCTCAAGCTGGGCGATGATCTTGGCCGTCACCTCGTCATAAAGCGAAGCCCGCGCCGCGCCCTGCGCCTTGGCCCTGCCTGTCCCGCGCTTGCCGCAGCTCCGCCGTGTCCTGCCGTAATCCGCCATCGTCGCCTCCCTGCCCAAAAAACCACACCGGCCCCGGAGAGGGGGGTGGGCGGCAAAAAGCGACCAGAGAGGCGCGCCGCGATCAGGCGCACCTGCAAGGCTGTAACGGAGTGAAAGACCCGGCCTGCCGGGTTGCGCCTGAGCGCGACGGGCCTAGCCGGAAGCGCCGCCCATCCCCCTCTTCGGGGACGGCCACAGACACGCCGGCGCACCCGCGCCGTCCGCAATCAGTCGAAGATCATCGAGCGAAGTTCGCCGCGCAGCGGCCGAACAGGAAACGGCACCCTTGCACGGCGCGACGCCAGCCGGGCGCCCTGCGCCCGGGCCTGTGGGCCAGCGGGCGTCCGGCCAGGAGAGAGGTAAGAGTGCCCGCGGGTCAGCACAAAGAGGCCGCACCCTCAGGAGCGCGCAGCGCGGGACAGAGTGCGTCACTGAAGAATCCCGCTCAATTGCAGCGGACCGCCAGGACCGCCCTTCCCCTTTTCGCCAGCGATCGTCACCGACAGGCCGAGACGCCGCAGGCGGCTCGGTGGAGCGATCCCGCGCAGTCGGGATGCGGAGTAGAGCGCGGTGCGGGCTTGCCCGCAGGCGTCAACCTGCACCTCATTTGCTAGGAGGAAAAAACGAGAGTTTAGCGGTGATCCAACCGAATTTTCGAGGCTTATGGAACCAAATCGCCGAATTTTTGAGGTTTAACCGCCGCGACAGGCTGGGTTCATGGCAACCAGTGCCATCCACCACCCTTATTTAAGCACGCCTATTTTAGCGTCACAGCTAATTAAGTGAAACCGCCATTGCTTAAATAATGCTATTCCGATACAGGCTACGGACATGCCCGATGCAGAACCCAATCAACGGCTTGGCCGCTTTGTCGAGACGCCTGTAGCAGGCGAAATTGTTCGCGCCTTTGTCCCGCCGCCCTTACCACCGACTCCCCCGATCGACGTCCTCGCGTTGCTCGATCGCTTGAGCTTGGCGGAGCGCGCGCTGGGGCGGCTCGACGGTATTACCATGCTGCTGCCGCGTCAGGAACTCTTCCTCTACATGTATGTGAGGAAGGAAGCGGTCTTGTCGTCACAAATCGAGGGAACGCAATCGACCCTCACCGACCTGCTCCGTTTCGAGACCGAGGCGCAGGCGGGCCAGCCGATCGACGACATCCGCGAGGTGTCAAACTATGTCGATGCTATGATGTATGGCCTGGAGCGGCTGGAAGTCCTGCCGCTTTCGTTGCGCCTCGTCCGCGAAATGCACGAGCGGCTTCTGCAAAGCGGCCGCGGCGGCACGAAAAGTCCCGGGGAATTCAGGCGATCGCAGAACTGGATCGGCGGAACGCGTCCCGGCAACGCATTGTTCGTACCGCCGCCGACCACCGAACTGGACGCCAGCTTGGATGCGCTGGAACGCTTTATGCACGAAGACGAGTCGCGGCTCCCGGCGCTAATCAAAGCCGGCCTGCTGCACGTTCAGTTCGAGACGATCCATCCATTTCTCGATGGCAACGGGCGTATCGGCCGCTTGCTCGTCACGCTCTATCTGTGTGTTCAAGGCGTGCTGCGGAAACCGCTGCTCTATCTCAGCCTCTACCTTAAAACCCATCGCGCCGACTATTATCGGCTCCTTCAGGAAGTCCGCGAGCATGGCGCTTGGGAGGCTTGGCTCGATTTCTTCCTGACGGGGGTTGCCGATACGGCAAACCAGGCATTCGACGCCGCGACGCGCATCGTCGAGCTGCTCAAGACCGACCGTGAACGCATTACAGCCGAAAGCGAGCGAGCTGGCTCAGCACTTCGCATCCACGACCTGTTCCAGCAAAACCCCTATCAGACGTCAAATCTGCTTGTGGACCGGACCGGATTGTCGGCGCCGACGGTCAATGCCGCGCTCGCCGATCTCGAGCGCCTTGGCATTGTCGAGGAAGTGACCGGGCGGCGGCGAGGCCGCGTGTTTGGTTATCGGCGCTATCTGGCCATTGTAAGCGAGGGCACCGATCCCCTCCCGGCGAACGCGTAGTTAGAAGGATTCCTGTGCTAATCGAAAGTGTCACCCTTTCCGGCTTCCGCTGCTTCGGCCCCGAGGCGATCACAGTGCCGATCGCAGCGGAGATTACCGCAGTCGTCGGCCCGAACGCGGCGGGCAAGACGGCTCTCCTTCAGGCGTTGGCCAAGTTGTTCGGCGTCTCGCGTGCGCAGCGCACCGTGCAACGCTCGGATTTTCATCTCGGTGCGGACGACGATCCGGACGATCGCAAGGCGAAGGACTTGTTTATCGACGTGCTGATCGGCTTGCCCGAACTGGAAGATGGCACAGCGACGGCGGAGACGGTCGCCCCGTCATTCCGCCACATGCAGATCGAGCGCGAGGGCGAGGCTCCGGTTTGCCGGATGCGGCTCGAAGCGCGCTGGGAGGACGACGGCACGGTTGATGGCGAAGTGTCCCAGGACTTGTTCTGGATCCACACGCTCGACGACGATCCGCCCGAAGACAAATGTCATCCCGTTTCGGCGGCGGAACGTGGCCTCATCCAGCTATACTATACGCCGGCCAGCCGCGATGCAGCCGCGCAAGTCCGCGCAACGACAGGCGCACTCGCGGCGCGGCTGCTTCGCGCAATCGAATGGTCATCGGAAACCGAAGATGCCGTCGAGGAAGCGAGCGAGAACCTCGCCGCCGCGTTCGAAGCGGAAACGGCGATCGCGGCGATCGGCCAGGCGCTGCAAGCACGGTGGTCCGGCTTGCATGACGAAATTGTCGATACCAAACCGAGGCTCAGCCTCGTCAGCCGACGGTTCGAGGAGGTGGTCAACAAGATCGCCGTGGTTTTCGAACAAGGGCCGGATGGGCATGAACGCGGATTGGATGCGCTAAGCGATGGCCAGCAATCCTTGTTCTATTTCGCGTTGGCCGCTGCCGTGTTCGATCTGGAACGCAAGGTGGTTGCTGGCGATGTCGAAGGATTTCTCGACGATCAGCTGCGCATCCCGGCGCTCACGCTCTTCGCGCTGGAAGAGCCGGAAAATCATCTTTCGCCGTATTTCCTCGCGCGAATTATCCGGCAGGTCCGATCGCTCACCGAAGAGGGCGGCGCACAGGCCATCGTCACCAGTCACTCGCCTGCGGTTCTGAGCCGGGTCAATCCGCGCGAAGTGCGCTATTGCCGCTGCGATCCCAAGACCCGCATTTCTACGGTCAAGAAGATCAAGCTGCCGACCGGAACGGGCGAAGATGCCAAGTTCGTTCGCGGGGCAGTCCTGGCCTACCCGGAACTGTATTTCGCGCGCTTCGTGCTGCTGGTCGAAGGCGATTCAGAGCGGATCGTCTTGCCACGACTGGCTGAAGCGCTCGACTTGCTGATCGATCCGGCCTTCGTCGCGATCGTCCCATTGGGCGGGCGACACGTTCAGCATTTCTGGCGGCTGCTGAGCGATCTCGGCATTCCTTACGCAACGCTGCTAGATCTCGATCTGGGCCGGGCAGGCGGCGGGTTCGGTCGAGTCAAAACGGCGATCGAAAACCTGATCGAGATCGGCGTTTCCAAGGCAACATTGCTAAAGGTCGATGGCGGCATCCTGTCCGATGGCGATTTCGCGAAGATGCACACTTGGCAGGATACCGAAGACCGCAAAATCCTTAAAGGATGGGTCGACTGCCTGAAGCCGCATGGCGTGTACTTTTCCGCGCCGCTTGATCTCGATTTGGCTATGCTCAAGGCATTCCCGGACGCCTTTGAAGCCACCGTCCCTGCCGGCGGTGGGCCGAAGTTGGCAGCCGACAAAGCGGCCGAAGCTGTTCTTGGCACGGCGGGACCGGGATTGGCCCTCTATACCGGCGCGTTCAAGGACTACCCCGATCTTCTGCCGGCTTACCGCTATCATTTCCTGACGCGGAGCAAGCCGGCGACGCATCTGGCGGCACTCACCCACATCAAGACCAAGGCGTTGCGCGACGGCATGCCCACGATTCTCAGCGACGTCTTGCAGCACGTCGCCAAGAATCTTCGGAGAGACTAGCCGTGGCGGTATTGGCGCGGCGTGTGCGCGCCGATCAATGGGCACCGATCGGAGTCGACGCGCTCGAATCCAATGCGATGGCGGTCGTGAAATCTACCGACAATCGCTCGGTGATCGCCGGCCCGGGCGCGGGCAAGACGGAACTTCTCGCACAGCGCGCTGCTTTCTTGCTGCAAACCGGGACATCGCCGCCGCCGCGCCGCATTCTGGCGATCAGCTTCAAGCGCGATGCGGCGACCAATCTGGCCGCGCGTGTCGGCAAGCGATGCCACCGCAGCCACGCCGGTCGTCTGGATTCCATGACGTTCGATGCGTTTGCAAAGGGGCTAGTTGATCGGTTCGGCCAAGCGCTGCCCGAGCGCTGGCGGCCCCGACCGGACTATGAAATCATGTTTCCGACCGAAGCACTGTATCGTGGCTTCCTCTCCCAGGACGTCGGTGCCCCACCGCCAATCATCGGCTCCTATGCCGATCTTCAGGCCATTGCGTCCAAGACGTTCGAGCGCTCGATGTTGCTGGGTAAACCGATTCCCGAAGACGGCTGGCCGATACCGGCGGTAGGGCAATGGGCCGCCGACCGGTTCTGGCAATCCTCGTTGCACGAGGGAATGAAGACCCGACTGTCGTTTCCGATGATCGGGCGGCTCGCCGAACTCCTGCTGCGCGTCAATCCGATGGCCCGCGACGCGCTGAGACTGACCTACTCGCATCTATTCATGGACGAATTTCAAGACACGACGCAGGTTCAATACGATCTTGTCCGCACGATCTTCAAGGACACCGGCACGGTGATCACGGCCGTCGGCGACAACAAGCAGCAGATCATGCGCTGGGCGATGGCGATGGACGACCCGTTTGCGGCGTTCGACGCGGACTTCGGCGCGCAATGCACACCGCTCTATAACAATTACCGCTCATCACCTGAACTGGTGCGAATTCAGCACATTCTCGCGCAGGCGCTGGACGCGCATGCCGTCGAGCCGGTCTCGAAGACGACCGGAACGATCTCGGGCGAAAGCTGCGCCATCTGGGATTTCTCGACGCCCGAGGTCGAAGCCAGCCGTCTCGCGGCCTTTGTTACAAGCGAGATGAAAACGCACGGGCTCGGCCCGCGCGATTTTGCGATTTTGGTGCGGCAGAAGGCAGCCGAATATGCAGCCGTTCTGGAGCCTGCATTTGAAGCGGCCAAGATACCGCTACGCAATGAAGATGGGGCCGTTGGCGCGGTGAAGTTGCAGGAACTGCTGACAGAGGAAGCGTCGCAACTGGCCGTCCAGCTTTTGCGGTTGTCGACGACCAAGCGGGCCGGGCGGTATTGGTCGGCAGGTCTGAATGCACTTGCTGCGCTACAGGGAATTTCCATCGAGGATGAGGCTGGGCACGCAAGGCTTGCGCGCGACCTCGATACCTTCGCACTAAAGATTGCCGCTACCTATCCGGCGCCACCAGCTTCAACGTCGGAAAGCCTTACGATCGCAAAAAAGTTGATCGACTTCATCGGGCGGGAAAGGCTCGTTGCTGTCCATCCAGCCTACGCACAGGGCGGCTGGCTGGAAAAAGTGATTGAGGCAATCGCGTTACACCTGGCGTCATCCGGAAAGGATGCAGCCGATTGGGGCGAAGCACTCGACGTATATGAGGGCATTGATGCCATCCCGTTGATGACAATCCACAAGAGCAAGGGGCTGGAATACCATAGCGTCATGTTCGTCGGGCTTGACGACGGCGCATGGTGGAGCTTTGCCGGCGACCAGATCGAGGCGACTGCCGGCTTTTTCGTGGGTTTCACCCGCGCAAAGCAGCGGGTAGCGTTCACATATTGCTCAAAACGTGGGCGACGGACGAAGATCGCCACACTCTATGGCCTTCTTGAAAAGGCCGGTGTGCAGATCGTGCAGGTCGCGTAGCGCAATTTCCAAAACCACCTGGGCGAGGTGGACTCACGCCCGATCATTTCCATGCTTGCATAATGAAGCTGCAATCGAGTTCATCTCGATCGCGTTCGGGCAACGCGGCGCTTGGTAGGTGCCCGGCCTTGGGCCGCGAGCAACGTAGCCAGCCTTTTGCTCTGGCGCTCGATTGATCGGGTCAATTCGAGCATTTCGCGGTCCCCGCTCTTCGCAGGCGTCTCAAACGCTTGGTCTTTCGTCCATTGCGCCATGCGCTGCGCAAGGTCGTCCGGCAGAGCGGCGGCTCTGCCAACGACCTTACTATAATGGGGCTGCGTAATCCCGAGCGGGCGAGCGACAGCCAATTGCGTCAACCCAAGGCGCAGCCGGACATCTTCGATATCGTCGAGAATTTTACTCATTGCCAGTCCGCAACATGCATATTATGAATGCATATATGCATGTCTCAAGAGCGTCAACGCAGACGATCACCGCCCTGAAGGCGGGCAAGATCGTCACGTGCACGATGCCGGGCGTGGATGAGCGCCTGAGCGAAGGCCGGCTGCGTTGGGGTTCCGCGGAAATGCCTATGACCCCAGCCTACTGGGCCGCCCAATCGTGGATGTGGGCGCTGGAAGAGCCGGAGCATTTCCGTCTCGGGCGCAGCCTGGCCGAGGAATTGATTGCATGCATATTGGGCGGATACGGCATACCGGCAGAGGTGGGCCTCGCGGCATATGATCGACTTAGACCTAAGCTGAGCGACCCTGTCGCGTTAACTGACGAAGGGCGGGTACACGAGCTCCTGAGCGAACCGCTGGCGGTTGGGAACCGGCAGGTGCGCTATCGTTTTGCGCGGCAGAAGGCGGGATATGTTGCGGCAGCTTGTCGCGAACTTCCCGACATCGATGACGCCCTCCCCGATCGCTTGTTGCGCGATCGATTGATGGGGCTGCGCGGCTTTGGTCCGAAGACAGCATCGTGGGTCGTGCGCAATTGGCGGGCAAGTGATGAAGTTGCGATCCTAGACATCCATATCCTCCGAGCAGGCGTCGACCTGGGAATTTTCCGTGCAGACTGGCGAGTCGAGCGCCATTACGACCTGTTGGAAAGAGCCTATCTGGACTTCGCCGAAGCACTCGGCGTGAAGGCGTCTATTCTTGACTCGGTTATGTGGATGACGATGCGGCAGTTGCCCCGGGCGCGGTCGATACGTGCTCATCAGGCTCGACAAACCGGCCCAAAGCCGCGCAGGCTATCGGCACAGGCAGACCGTCTCGCCATCGCAGGATAAGTAGCTGAGCAACGCCCACGCAACCAGATTGCTTTCTTTGCTAATCTTGGTGAAATCGCGCTGAGTTGCGGCTATTAGCTGTTGCCCATCAATATAACGGAGTTGTGGCAGCTATGTCGGGAAGTGGCGGCGATCGGGACGACTATCGAACATCTACAGCGATCGGATCGACGGGTGCGCCCAAGGGCGGCGGCGGAGGAGCTGGCGGCGGCGGCGGCGATGATCCTTGCGCCATCGTTCAGACAGCGCCGATCAATAGTCCCAATCCTGCCGCCGTCGCGGGCTTGTCAGTCGGCGACCGTCTCGATGTCGCCCTGACGGGAACCGCCCCGCGCCATATTCTAAGGGTTCAAACCCTGGCAGGCGTGACGGTCGGTTCGCTGACGCACCGGGGACATCTCGCGCTGATCAACTGCATCGTGGCGGGCAACGCCTACCAGGCCGAGGTGATCCAAATGACCGGCGGTGCGGTCGTCGTCCGCATCGAGAGGGTATGACCACCGTTGTTGGCGGCGTTTACGCCGAACGATGCTTGGAACCTTTTTGGGATGACGTTTACGGTTCCGCTGGCCGAGCCGCGGCGGCGATGAGCGCCGCAGTGATCGATGTAAAACTGGTGACCTATAGGAGTCCCGATATCGCCGATGGGCTCGACAACCTCGCCGCAGTCTATGGCCTGAGCATTTCGGGTAACGATGCACCACAAGGTGTCACCTTCGATTACATGCATTCGCTCGCCGATCCGCGGATTACACCGCGGCCCGACGCCATATTCAAGCAGAGTGATCTGACAGTCACCGATGATGTTGTGCTTCGCTTCGGGATGCTCGAGGGCACGGCACGGGTGAAGGCGCGGCGAGCAGTATACGATCCGCAGTCTGCATTCGACCCACGTCCATTCCAAGAGAATGGCTCGGCTGCGGATGAGGTCGCGTTGATCCTCAACAGGCTTGAAGGACGTAAGCTGACGGGTGAAGTCGAGCCCCATCAAATAATCGACGCTCTGATCGGTTCGCAGAACGCAGCAGTCGTGGTTCTCAAGCTCGGCGGTCAAGGTGCCATGGTCGCCACCAAGAGTGCCCGCACGGTGATACCGGCCTACAGAAGCGAAACGGTCTGGAAGATCGGCTCGGGCGACGTCTTCTCAGCCGCGTTCACGTTGTTTTGGGGGATTGAAGGACGGCAGCCGGATGAAGCGGCGAACCTCGCTTCTCGGGCGGTCGCCCAATATTCTGGAACCCGCGCGCTGCCAATTCCAAATGCGGCTGAGCTGCTGGCGCTGGACGCCAAGCCGGTGAGCCCAGGCAATGGCCGCGTTTACATCGCCGCGCCCTTCTTCAACCTCGGCGAACTCTGGATGGTCGAGGAAGTCCGCAAGCGGCTGTTGGACATGGGGGTTGCCGTGTTCTCACCGCTTCACGATGTCGGGCGCGGGTCGGCCAGCGAAGTTGCCCGCAAAGACCTGGAGGGGTTGGACGCTTGCGACGCTGTCCTTGCCGTTCTGAACGGTGGTGACACCGGCACAATTTTCGAGATCGGCTACGCCATTGCACGCTCAAAGCCGGTGGTCGCGTTGGCGCAAAATGTAAGGCCGGAAGATCTGAAAATGCCGGAGGGCACGGGCTGCCACATAGCCGGAGACTTCGTCACCGCGATCTATCAGGCGGTCTGGTCACTGCCATGAGGGCGTTGCTTCTGTCGGGCGGTATGGACTCGATCGCGCTCGCCTATTGGCAGCGGCCGGAATTGGCTTTCACGATCGACTACGGACAAGCGCCCGCTTCCGCAGAGATTGCAGCAGCACGACAGGTTTGTGACGAGCTGGGCATTGACCATCATGTCGTCCGGGCGGACTGCTCCTCGCTCGGTTCCGGCGACATGGCGAACAAGACTCCTCTCGATATTGCGCCGGTGCCCGAATGGTGGCCCTTCAGAAATCAATTGCTACTGACGTTGGCGGGAATGCGGGCGGTTTCGCTTGGTGTGCGGACCTTAATGGTCGGATCCGTTGCATCGGACGGCGTACATACCGATGGCCGCAAGGAGTTCTATA
Organism: Sphingopyxis sp. H050; assembly: GCF_001468265.1. Classification (GTDB taxonomy): domain Bacteria; phylum Pseudomonadota; class Alphaproteobacteria; order Sphingomonadales; family Sphingomonadaceae; genus Sphingopyxis. The sequence goes on from NZ_LNRZ01000004.1 coordinate 172,905, forward strand.
CGGCGATCGACGCACTGATGGGGCTGCAAGAAGGGACTATGCGGGTTGAAGCACCAGCACTCGGCATGACAACAGCCGAGCTGGTCGAACGGTCAGGCGTTCCTCGTTCACTGCTGGCCTGGGCTCATTCATGTCATATCGGCCCCCTCGCTTGCGGTGCATGCCGCGGTTGCGTGAAACACTACGAAGTCACGATGCAGGTCTATGGCGATCCATACTGATCAAGAGCCTATGCCGCGGTTAGAACCTGCGCCCGTAGCGCGGCGTGTCCCCGATTGGCCGATGGTCTCGAATTGGCCGCGCCAGGTGCGCGCTCCCGCTCACGACTTTCTTTCGACGCTTCATGCGCGGCGCTCCCGCACCGGCGGAAGTGTAGAGGAGGAAGACCTCGCTTCGTTGCTGCGCCACTCTACGCTGCTGCGGCAACGCCGCTTCGACGGAAGATTTGGAGCTTGGGAAAGTCGGTCTGCTCCGGCGGCGGGAGGTCTTCACGCCCTTCATCTGCTTTGCCTGCCGTTCGACAAACACGACGCCTGCGGACTCTATGACGCCGAAGCGCACGGTCTGCGGGCACCCAATTCCCTCGAAGACGCTCGTGCGCTCAACAGGCAAAGCGTCGCAAAGATCGCGGACGCCGGAAAGGGGACAACCCTGCAAATCGTCGCTGATCGGTACCGATACGAAGGTTGCTATGACCATTGCGATAGCTTGATGTGGAGAGACGCGGGCGCGCTGACCGCCGTCGTGTCGTTGGTCGCGACGCTTCTGGGCCTAGTTTCGGTGCCGCTCGGGAGGCATGGCGATGACATCGTCCTTGCCACACAGCTTGGCGCCGGCTTTGTCGGAGTCGGCGGGATTCATATCTGCTCTAAGCCAACTCGGCAGGTTTAGTCCTAAACGAAGAGTGGTCGCTCGAATATCCAGCGCTTAAACCCCAAAAAGTTGCCCTGGGCCTGCTGAAATAGGATCAGTGGCCGCTTCGCGGCGTCTTTTGCGGCGATGGCCGAATCCAGTCCGGGATTCCAATGGCCAGCATGACAATGCCGTTCGATCGTCATTTCGCCGACGCGGGGCGCGGCCCGTATGGGCCGCTCTGCCCCGCTTGGGCATGATCCCGCCACCGTGCGGCGGCGTAACCGGATCATGCCAAAGGGGGCTGGTGCGGGTGGTCGGGCTCGAACCGACACTCCTTGCGGAACGGGATTTTGAATCCCGCGCGTCTACCAGTTTCACCACACCCGCGCAGGGCCTCGCCTATAGCGCCACGATCAAATTGCGCAACGGAGAATCCAAACAAAGCATCCTATTTCGTTGACTTCACGACCTTCTTTCCGGCCGAATCCGTTCCGAGCCGCGCCTTGCGAACATTGACGGCGGATGCGTCGATGTTGTTCTTCAAATGCCGCCCGTAATATTTCTCGATCATCTCGACGCTGGTGCGACAGTTCTTGGCAACTTGGTAGATGTCCGCCCCTTCGAGCAAGCGAAGGCAGATGTAGGTATGCCGCAGACTGTAACAGGTGCGGATATGACCATCGCGGTCGAATTTCAGGTTCAGCTCGTCGAGGACGGTGTTCATCAATTCGCGCGGCGATTTGCCGAACACTCGGTCGGTCGGCTTCAAGCCCTTGCGCTTGCGAATCCGCTCGAACGGCAGGATCGCACCAGGCATCGACTTGCAGAAGCCGACGCCGCGCTTGCCGCGCACCTCGATCTCCAGGATGCGCTCGCCGGTCGATTCGTCTTTCACGATCTTGACGTCGCGCAGCTCGAGCCGGGCTGACTCGTCGGGACGAAGGCCGGTGTTGCCCATGAACAGAACATAGTCGTGAAAATTCTCGCAGACCTCGCGCCAGCGCGGCTTGGGCGGGTTCTTCGCCCGCTCGCGCGTCGCCTCGTAGAGCAGCTTGTATTCCTCGGGCGAGAACCAGGCGCGATGCTCCAGCTTGCCGGACGTCTTGTAGGGCGCGGACATATCCGGGATCGCCGCGATCCAGCCCTTGCGATTGGCGGTCTTTAAGATCTGACGCAACGTGACGATCTCGTGATGCAAGGTCGCGCGGGCCGGTTTTTTCACCTTGCCGGTCTTGGCATCGACCCGCGATGTCTGGCGGTGCGCGCGATATTCCTGAACCTTGCCCGCCGTGATGTCCTCAAGCGCGGTATCGCCGAAGAACGGCAGGAGGTGAACGCGAATGATGTCGGACTTCGATTTCACATAGCCGGCGTTGCGCTCGCCCATTGTGATGACTTCGAACTCGCTGGTGAAGGCCGCTGCCGCATCCTCGAAGCTGGGGCCGGTTGGCCTTGGCCGACGGCGGCCATCGACAACAGGGCCGAGTTCGGCAACGACAGGCTGGACGGAGCTGTTGATCAGGGGGACGCCGCCGCGACGGCGCTGACGATCCTCGACGCACCGTTCCATATACCAGTCGCGGGCAAAATCCTTGGCGGCGGCAAGGCTCTCCTCCTTGGTCGTCTGCCGGTGATTGCGGCTGCCGAGGTAGGTCGCGCATTGCCAGAAGCGGCTGCCCTCGCGCTTATAAACGTGCAGCGCGCCATCCATCAAAACATGGCTCTCTACGGGCATGTGTAAAACTCCAAAGTGTGTAAGACTTGTGTAAGTCTTTTTCGGAGTCTCGACCTTGCTCAAACCATTGGTTTTGCGTGGTTTTTGGCTTAGAAAAATAGGTAGAAGGCGATTTTGAGTCGAGCGCGTCTACCAATTTCACCACAGGGGCATCCGGGCGGTGGCCCCGATAAGGCCCCCTTCCCTGGTTTGCCAAGCTATTTCTTCAGCTCTTTTGCAAGCGTCTTTGCCGTCGCTTTGCCATAGGGCGGCTTGAATCCCGCCAGACCCGCCACATCCAGCTTCGGCTGACGATAGACCGCGCGCGCATGACTGAAGGTCTTGAAGCCATCCAATCCATGATAATTGCCCATTCCCGAGGGACCCACCCCGCCGAAGGGCAGGTCCTCCATCGCGTTGTGGAACAGCACGTCGTTGACCGTAACACCGCCCGAGATCGTCCGCGTCAGCACCCGCTCCTCCTCGCTCTTGTCCTGCCCGAAATAGTAAAGGCCGAGCGGGCGGTCATGCTCGTTCACATAGTCGATCGCCTGGTCGATCGTCTTGTACGTCTTCACGGGAAGGATCGGGCCGAAAATTTCCTCCTGCATCACCTTCATGTCATCGGTCGGGTTGCGCACGATGTGGAGCGGCATCTTGTGGCCGTTAGCGCTCGCGAAATCCTCACCGGCGGGATTGACTTCGATCACCTCGGCGCCCTTTTCGCGCGCGTCGGCGAGGTAGCCCTGCAGGCGGTCATAGTTCCGGCCGTTCACCACCGATGTATAGTCGTCGTTCGCCAGCAGCGTCGGATAGAGCGCGGTCGCGCCCTTGGTGACGCTGTCGATCACCTCGCCCTCCTGGTCCTCGGCGACGAGCAGATAGTCGGGGGCGAGGCAGATTTGTCCCGCGTTCATCATCTTGCCGAGCGCGACGCGCTGGCCGACCAGATCCTTGTTCGCGCTGCGCCCGATGAAGGTCGGAGACTTGCCGCCGAGTTCGAGCGTCACGGGCACGAGGTTATCCGCGGCGGCGCGCATGATGTGCCGCCCGACGCCCGTCGCTCCGGTGAAGATCAGATGGTCGAACGCAAGCTTCGAGAAGGAGATCCCAACCTCGGCGTCGCCGGTGAACACCGCCATCTCGGTCTCGTCGAAATAGTCGGGAACGAGCCGCGCCATCAGCGCCGAGACATGCTCGGTAAACTCGCTCGGTTTGATCATCGCCCGGTTGCCCGCAGCGAGGATACCCGCCATCGGCACGAAGACCATGCCGACGGGGAAGTTCCACGGGGCAACGACGCCGACGACGCCTTTGGGCTGATAGACGACCTCGGCCTTCGCGCCGAGCAGGCCGAGCGGGAAGGTCGGCTTCCTTTTCTCGCCCTTCGACCAGGCCGCCAGATGCTTCTTCGCATGCTTCAAGGCGCTGACCGAGGGCATGATGTCGGTCATCAGCGTCTGCTCGCGGCTGCGGTGGCCGAAATCCTCGCTCACCGCTTTCGCGAACTCCTCGGCATGATCGACGAGCATCGCGACCGCGCGGTCGATGCGGTCGGTGCGGACGGCGAGGCTTTCGGGCATGGCCGCGGTGAAGCTTGCTCTCTGCGCCGCGAGCACTGCGTGCATACGCGCGGTTTCGCCGGCAATATCCGGCTTGATCGCGGTGGCCATGACCCGTCTCCCCTATAGTTTGCAGGCGATGTTTGATCACGCCGCGCGTCGAGTTGCAAGATGAAACCGGCTAGTTGCCCCTCGTGACATCGCTCAAAGACATCGTCCCGTCAGTATGACTAAGCGGAGGCTTTTGCTTCTAACAGCCGAGCTTCCGTTCGCGGGTCTGCAGCGAGGAGTTTGTCGATCTCCTCTGCTATCTCTTCAGCGGAGCGGTCACGATGCGGCAGCGCCTGATGTTTGCCTATAAAGCCGGTGGGATCTTCGCCCATCTTAAACGAAATGACCATGGCGCCTCTTCCCAAAGCATACCCGATTTCTTGTTGCGTCCATATTGATGCGGAAAATCCGGGTGTGCGGACCGCGACAAGGGCATCCATAGTTTGGAGTGCGCGCTCAATCTCGTCCTGCCAAGATAGCGTGGGCTGGATATCTTCGTGGGCCACGAAGCCCGAGATACCGTAGCGGGCAAGCGCCTGCTTGAGCTTAGTCGCTCGCGCTTTGTGTTTGCTAATATGCGAGATAAAGAGGCGAAAATCTTTCGTCCCTTCCCAGTTCTTGGGAAGGCCGATTGGAGCAACAATGGGTGTGTGTGGGATAATGTCCAGTTCGCTAGCGACCTGCAATAAGACCGCCTCGGTTACACACGACAGAACAGCTTTGGCGTAGACCCGTTTGCTGTTGGTGTTGGTGCTGTCCACATTGATCGTGGATATGTCGAGCGCCGCAAAGAACGCATCGATGTCGGCATACGTGTATCGGCTCTGAAGTTCGCTGCCGACCTTCTCTAGCAAATCCATTCGTTCTGAAGCTCTCATGCCAACCTGATACTGTGCGACCAACTTCATGTGAAGGCGCTTGGTAGTTACGGTAACGCCTTACTTAACACTACCCGTGAACCGCGGTTGCAGAGACCGCTTTCCTAATAATTCCCGCTATGCTTCAAGATCGAGGATGAACCACAACCCTCCCGCTCCGGCCCGCGACTCCGCCGTCTATCGCCGCGGGCGGATAGGCCCATGGGTTCGCCATAGGGCTGGACTTTACTGAACTTTGACACCGCGCCGCGGGGTTTGGCGGCCTTTGGCTTTCCTCCCCCTTTCGCAGTTGCAGCATTTGGGCTAATCGGGCGACCGATCCAGTTTCCCCACGGAGTCTCTCGATATGACCGCCACCGATCCCGTCGTCTTCCTTTCCTATGCCCGCACGCCGATGGGCGGCATGCAGGGAGCCCTTTCGGACGCGAGCGCGACCGATCTTGGTGCGACCGCGGTCAAGGCGGCGGTCGAACGCGCGGGCGTGTCGGGCGACGATATCGAGCGCATCTATATGGGCTGCGTGCTGCCCGCCGGGCTCGGTCAAGCGCCCGCGCGTCAGGCCGCGATCAAGGCGGGCTTGCCAAAATCGGTGCAGGCGACGACCGTGAACAAGGTGTGTGGCTCGGGTATGCAGACCGTGATCATGGGCGCCGAAGCGCTCGCCGCGGGCAGCGTGGATGTCGTTGTCGCGGGCGGCATGGAATCGATGACCAACGCGCCGTACCTGCTCAAGAAGCACCGTTCGGGCGCGCGCATCGGGCACGACACCGCTTATGACCATATGTTCCTCGACGGCCTCGAAGACGCCTATGAGGCTGGCCGCGCGATGGGCACCTTTGCGCAGGATACGGCCGACGCCTACCAGCTCAGCCGCCAGGCGCAGGACGAATATACCCTCGAATCGCTGAGCCGCGCCAAGGCCGCGATCGCCGACGGCGCCTTTGCTGCGGAAATCGCACCGGTGACGATCGCCGGCCGCAAGGGTGATGTCATCGTCGACACCGACGAAGCGCCCGGCAAGGCGATGCCCGACAAGATCCCGACGCTGAAGCCCGCCTTCGCCAAGGACGGCACGATCACCGCCGCGACCAGCAGCTCGATCTCCGACGGCGCCGCCGCGGTGGTGCTGACGCGCCAGTCGGTAGCCGACGCCAAGGGCGCGAAGCCGGTCGCGCGCCTCGTCGCGCATGCTGCGCACGCGCAGGAGCCGAAGGATTTCACCGTCGCTCCCGTGGGCGCGATCAACAAATTGCTCGCCAAAACCGGCTGGTCGATCGGCGACGTCGACCTGTTCGAGGTCAACGAAGCCTTTGCGTGCGTAGCGATGTTTGCGATGCACGACCTCGGCATCCCGCGCGAAAAGATCAACGTCCATGGCGGCGCGACCGCGCTCGGCCATCCGATCGGCGCCAGCGGCACGCGTATCATCACGACGCTGATCGCCGCGCTCCAGCGCCATGGCAAGACCCGCGGCATTGCGAGCCTGTGCATCGGCGGCGGCGAGGCAACGGCGGTGGCGGTCGAACTCGTCTGACACAATGTTCAAAACGTTCCACGGCGCCGTCGCAAGACGGCGCCGTTTCGTCGTTTTGACCGCGACAAATTGCGACACTAATGACCTGAAAATAAACGACCCATTCGGGAACAATTCAAATCGACTCGCGTAGACCAATCCTCGTCATCGGGCAGATCCTCTCCCCCTGACCGATTGAAAAGGAATGGCACAATGAAGAAGATGCAATTTCTCACCGCCGGCCTGATCGCCGCGATGATGGTTCCAGCGGCCGCGCAGGCACAGACTCGCGATATTCGCGAAGACCGCCGCGATGTCCGCGAGGAACGTCGTGAACTTCGCGATGCCCAGCGCTATGGTGACCGCAAGGACGTCCGCGAGGAACGCCGGGAGTATAATGATGCGCGCCGTGACCTTCGCGAAAGCCAGCGCGACTGGCGCCGCGACACGCGCTATTCGAATTATCGCGCCCCGTTCCGATATCAGCAATTCAGTGTCGGCGCGACGCTGCGCCCGAACTATTATGCGCCCAGCTATCGCCCGACATGGGATAGCCGTTGGGGCGTACCGCGGGCTGGCCGCAACCTGACCTACGTCCGTCACTATAACGACCTGCTGCTCGTCAACGAGCGCAACGGCCGGGTGGTGAAGGTCTATCGTAACCACTTCCGCTGGCGCTAAGCCAGGGGGATGGTGAAGGGCCGGGCGGAAACGCCCGGCCCTTTTTCGTGCGCCTTTTCCTTTGCCGCCCCTCCTCGATCGGCGTAACTTTGCCTTTCTTTGATGGGGAGGGAAGTCATGAAAAAGCTTGCGTTGATTGCGGCCTTGTCGCTGCTGGCGGCCTGTTCGCAAAAGGCTGAAGAGAAAAAGGAAGTTGCGGCCGAGCCCGCCGCGGAGGCAGCCCCGGCGCCAGCCGCCGACTCGGGCACTCAGCCGGGCACTTACGACGTCAAAATGGCCGATGGCACGATGGCGACGACCACGATCAACGCCGACGGCACCTATGTCGACACCGATCCCAAGGGCAAAGAGGTTAAAGGCCTTTACGCCAGCCACGATGGCAAGGATTGCTTTGATCCCGAGGGTGATGCGCCGGGCATGTGCTGGGCGGTGGGCAAAGCCGGTGCCGACGGCAGTTTCACTGCCACGGCTGACGACGGCACTGTTGTGACGGTCACCCCGAAGAAGAAATAATTCCGCCGGCGCTGGGGCGACGTCAGTCGCCCCAGATATGGTCGGTCTGGATCCAACCCTTGCGACCCTTGACGTCGAACAGGCACCAGCCGTCCTTGCAGTCGGTGATGCGGCCGACGACGCCCGGCTGGGCGCGATAGGCGACAGCGGATGACAGGCTGGGCTCTTCGCGCATCGGCTGGATGCCGCCGGTGACGATCGCGGTGCGCGTGCGGCTGAGGAGCCGCGCCGCCATCCAGCCCGTCGTCCCGTCGGGATCCTCGATCTTGCGCCAGGTTTCGAAGCGCGCGACGACCTTTACCGGCAGATCCTTGCGGCGATATTCCCATGTCACGGGCACGTCGGGCGACGGCCCTTTACGCATGCGGGCTTCATCGACGTTGATCGACGCCCAATAGGGCAGCTCGACGTCGGATTGCGCGACGGCCGGTCCCATGGCGGCCATCAGCGCTATCCCCAATAGAATCTGGCGGCTGGTCATCGCTCTGCCTTGTCAAACTCGCACCGGCTTTACAACCGCTCGCCGCGCAAAAGGCTGCGTTCGTCCCCAGCCTTTTCGGCGCCCGCCCCCTTGACCCTTCGCCGTGGGCGCGCTCTATCGGCGGCCATGCCCGATTCATCCCGCCCGAAGCGCCCGCGCGTCATCGTCACCCGCCAGTTGATGCCGCATGTCGAGGCGCGCATGGCCGAACTGTTCGACGTGGCGCTGTCGGCGCAGGATCATGCCTTTACCAAGGACGAACTGAAGGCCGCAGTCGCTGATTGCGACGTCTTCGTGCCGACGGTGACCGACGAGATCGACGCGGAGGTCCTTGCGGCGGCGGGCGACCGGCTGAAGCTGATCGCCAATTTCGGCGCCGGGGTCGATCATATCGACCTCGCCGCCGCACGCGCGAAGGGCATCATGGTGTCGAACACGCCGGGCGTCTTCACCGAAGACACCGCCGACATGACGATGGCGCTGATCCTCAGCGTCCCGCGTCGCCTCGCGGAAGGCGAAAAGCTGATGCGGTCGGGCCAATGGGCAGGCTGGGCGCCGAGCGCGATGCTCGGCCACCGCGTCGGCGGCAAGCTGCTCGGCATCATCGGCATGGGGCGCATTGGGCTGGCGGTCGCACGCCGCGCGCGGGCGTTCGGTCTGTCAATCCACTACCACAACCGCCGCCGCCTGCCCGAAGCGATCGAGGAGGAGCTGGGCGCTAGCTATCACGCGAGCGTCGACACGCTGCTGCGCATCAGCGACATCGTCTCGATCCACTGCCCGCATACGGCGGAAACGCACGAAATGGTCAACGCCGCGCGGATCGGGGCGATGAAGCCGACCGCCTATCTGATCAACACCGCGCGCGGCGAAATCGTCGACGAAAAGGCGCTGATCGCGGCGCTGCAGACCGGCCGCATCGCGGGCGCAGGCCTCGACGTATATACGCACGAGCCCGCGGTCGACCCCGTGCTGCTCGCGCTCGACAATGTCGTGCTGCTCCCGCACCTCGGCTCGGCGACGATCGAGGGGCGCGAAGCCTCGGGCGAGAAGGTCATCGCCAACATCCGCGCTTGGTGCGACGGGCACAGGCCGCCCGATCAGGTGCTGGAGGGGTGGGCCTGACCAATCCGTCGCCCCCGCGAAGGCGGGGGCCGTTGTCGGTATAGCGCCAAGCTGCCAGCGGCCCCCGCCTTCGCGGGGGCGACGCTGTTCAATCCCCCGTCAGAATCCGATCCACCAGCTGCTTCACCGTCGGGGTGAAGTTGTTCGAATAAAAGGGATCGGTCTTGAAGTTGAACGCTGCGTGGCCCGCGAACATCAGATTCTGTTCGACGTCGCCGCCGTGCGCGATGTCCTGCAGCGTCTTCTGGATGCAGAAGCTGCGCGGATCGGCGAGGTAGCCGGTCGAATAATCGTCATGGTCTTTCCATGCCGAAAAGCCGCAGTGCGACAGGCAGCCCATGCAGTCGGCCTGATCCTTGCGGATCACGGCCTTGTCGGTGTCGGTGACGAAGACGACGGTGTTGTCGGGCGTCTTGAGCGCTTCGGTATAGCCTTCGGCCACCCAGTCGCGCGCGCGGTCGCGGTCGTGCGGGGTGACCCAGAAATTCTTGCCCTTCACGCCGACGTCGAGCTGGACCACATGATCGCCCGCTTCCTGCTTCGAATAGGGAATCTGGCGTTCCGAGCGCGCTTCGAGGTCGCGGAGAAACGGGTTGCGCACCGCGCTCGAATAAAAACCCGTCGGCGAGAAGCGGTGAAGCAGCACGTCGCCCTCGTCGAGGGTCCGGAGGCGGTCTTTCCACTCCTGCGGAATCGGGCTTTCCTCGGTCAGCAGCGGACGCGTGCCGTACTGGAAGACAATCTGGCCGAGCTCGGGATTGTCGATCCAATGCTCCCAGTCGCGCAGATACCAGACGCCGCCCGCCATCACGATCGGCACATCGTCCGAGATACCCTCAGCGCGCATCGTGTCGCGCAGCGCCTTGACGCGCGGATAGGGGTCTTCGGGCTTCAGCGGATCTTCAGCGTTCGACAGACCGTTGTGGCCGCCAGCGAGCCAGGGATCTTCATAGACCACCGCGCCCATCAGGTCGGCGACCTTCGAATAGGCGCGCTTCCACAGCGCGCGAAAAGCACGCGCCGACGAGATGATCGGCAGATAATTGACGTTGTGGCGCGCCGCGATCTCACTAAGCTTATACGGCATGCCGGCGCCGCACGTGACGCCAGTGACAAGGCCTTTGGTGCGTTCGAGCACGCCCTCCAGCACCTGCTGAGCGCCACCCATTTCCCAAAGCACGTTGATGTTGATCGCGCCCTTGCCGCTCGCGACGTCATAGGCGCGCTTGACCTGCTCGACCGCGCCGTCGATCGCGTACTGGATCAGCTCCTCGTGGCGTTCCTTGCGCGTCAGCGCGCGGTATATTTGCGGAATGATCTTGCCATCGGCGTCGTAGCTGTCGGCGTTGACCGCCGACACGGTGCCGATCCCGCCCGCCGCGGCCCAAGCGCCGCTCGACATATGGTTGGTCGCCGACACGCCCTTGCCGCCCTCGACCAGCGGCCACACTTCCCGGCCGCCGTAAACGATGGGCTTCAAACCTTTGAACACGTTAAACCTCTTTCTCTCCAGCCGCGGCTCTTTGCCAGCAGGCCCCCGTTTGCCGCTTCCGTAAGCGGAAGCATGCCGTGAAAGTCAATGGCCGCGCGCTATTCCCCGCAGAAGAGGCGGCGACCCTTAAGCGCGCGACCATAGAGATTTTCGTAAGCGGCGACCATGGTTGATTCGTCGAAGCGGGCAGCGGCCACTTCGCGGTTTGCGTGGCCGATGCGGGCGCGGAGTTCGGCGTCTTCGGCCAGCGACGCCAAGGCCTTGCGGAACGCCGCGTCGTCGCTGGCGATGAAGGGACAGTTCCGCCCCGACACCATCGCGGCGACGTCGCCGACGTCGGGGCTGACGACCGGGAGACCAGCCGCCATCGCCTCGATCACAGCGATCGGCGCCTGCTCGCTTTGCGATGACAGCGCGAGCAGATCAAAGTGGCCGATCCACTTGTGCGGCTGGGCCATGAAGCCGGGCATGACGAGCCGGTCGGCGATGCCGCAAGCCGCGGCTTCGGCCGTGATCGCCTCACGCTCGGGCCCCTCCCCCACGATCACCAGCCGGACGTTGGGCGGCAACGTCGCGACCGCGCGCACCAGCCGCGGCATATCCTTGACCTTGCGGAGCCCTGCGACGGTCCCGACGACGACCTCGCCCTCGCGCCGCTCGAAGCCGGGGATCGGAACCGCCGGCCCCTTTGCATAGGAAGCGACGTCGATACCGTTGCGGATCAGCTGAACGCGCCGCCGCTTGCCCCATTCGTCGGCGGCGATCCGTTCGAGCAAAGTCGACGGCACCACCAGCGCCTCGGTCGTAGGCAGCGCGAGGCGGCGAAAGCTGCTCCGCTTCCAGTTACGCCGAACGCTCTCATCCTCGTTGAAGCCATCTTCATGATGGATCATCGGCGGCAGGTTCCGGAAGGGCGAGAACAGGCGATGCGCCATCACCCCGTCCATCGAACCCCAATTATAACTGAGCACAAGGTCGAAGCGGCGCATGTAGCGCGCCAGCGCGCGATAGCGCCCTAGGCCCGGCTTGCCGTGGAGCGGCGGCGCGTCGGCGGGAAAGCGCACGTCGATGCCCCGATCGATCGCATCGCGTGCGCCCGTCGCCTGGGGCACCGCCGATATAATGACGTGCCGCGCTCGCGGCCCCATGAGATTCATCAGGCGGACAGCGCGCGCTTCTTTGCCGCCCAGCGAAAAGCTGGAATGAAGGTGCAGGATACGCACGGGAGTGCGGGCGCCGGTCACGCGGCGGGCAGCTCCGCGATCCAGGCGCCGATCGCCGTGCGCGCCTTGGCCTCGTCCATCGTCGGCGCATGGCCGACGCCGGGAATCTCGACTAGCCGGGCGTTTGGCAGCGCTTTCGCCATTTTCTTGCCCGCCGCCCCCGACAGGATGTCGGACAGCGCCCCCCGCAACACCAGCACCGGCACGTCGCCGAGCGCCCGGTAGGCGGGCCACAGATCGACGCCTGCATCGCCGCCGTTCGGCACCCGCAGCGGCGCCGCGATCTGCTTGTCGTAATCGGTGACGATCCGCCCCTCCTGCGTCAGGCGGTGCGTGCGCTTGGTGATGCGCAGCCAGTCGTGGATGTCGTAGCCGGGATAGACGGCGGCATTAAGGTCGGCATAGGCGCGCGCTGCGTGGATCCAGGTGGGCTGGCTGCCCCCAGCGCCGATATAGTCGCGAATGCGTTCGAGCCCCGCCGCTTCCAGCTCCGGCCCGACGTCATTGAGCACAGCACCGACGATGCGACCCGGTTGGGTCGCGGCGAGCAGCATCGAGACGAGCCCGCCGAGCGAGGTGCCTACGGTCGCAAAGCGCTTGATCTTCATCTCGTCCAACAACGCGACGATGTCCTGCACATAGGTCAGCGGGACATAGGTCATCGGGTCCTTGGCATAAGCGCTTTCGCCGCGTCCGCGAAATTCTGCGACGATCACCCGGCGCTTTGCCGCCATGACGGGCGCCAATCCCTCGAAATCCCGCGCGTTGCGCGCAAGACCGGGCATGCAGAGGATCGGCGGCAGGGCGTCGCCGCCCTTTGGACCAGCATAGATGCGCGCATGCAGGCGGACGCCATCGTGCGACCACCAATAATGGTCGTCCCAATCGCGCTTGATATCCTGCCTCGCCGAAATCGCGCGTCCCCTTCATTACGGCCCCCGCCCGTCTATCGCCAACCTGCGCGCGCGGTGCAAGACATGCTTCGCCGAAATGGGGTGGAGCGGTTGCCGCCATCGGCTTTCGCCGATATGAGGCGGAAGACCATGAGCGACGAGCTGATTTCCTTCGAACCCGCGACCGGCAACGAGCTGTGGCGCGGCCGGGTGAGCGACGTCGATCAGGAGGTCGAGGTGGCGCGGCGCGCCTGGCCCGAATGGGCCGCGAAAGCTGTCACCTTCCGCTCCGAGACGCTCCGTCGCTTCGCCGACCGGGTGAAGGCCGAGAGCGAAACACTCGCCGACCTCATCGCGCGGGAGACCGGCAAGCCGCTTTGGGAAGCGCGTACCGAGGTCGAATCGGTTGCCAACAAGGTCGATATTTCGATCAAATCCTATGGCGAGCGCACACCCAACCGGCGGATCGAAGGCGCGATGGGCCTTCGCAACGCCGTGCGCCACAAGCCGCACGGCGCGCTGGCCGTGCTGGGTCCCTATAATTTCCCGGCCCACCTGCCGAACGGCCATATCGTCCCCGCATTGCTCGCTGGCAATTCGGTGGTGTTCAAGCCGTCCGAAAAGACGCCGGCGGTTGGCGCTAAGCTGGTCGAACTGTTCCACAGCGCAGGCGTTCCGCAAGAGGTGCTGCGCCTGGTCATCGGCGGGCCCGAAGTGGGCAAGGCGTTGGCCGCGCACGATGGCCTCGACGGGCTGCTCTTCACCGGCTCGGCGCGCACGGGGCTCGCGCTCAATCGGCAATTCGCCGACAAGCCCGGCAAAATCCTCGCGCTAGAGATGGGCGGTAACAATCCGATCGTCGTGTGGGACACGGCCGACATCGCGACCGCTGCGATCCTGGTCGTTCAGTCGGCGTTTCTTAGCGCCGGGCAACGGTGCAGCAATGCGCGCCGCCTGATCGTCAAGGATGCGATGGCCGACGCGTTGATCGAAGAGGTCAGAACCCTTGCGAGTAGGCTGATCGTCGACCATCCGCATGCCGACCCCGCGCCCTATATGGGGCCGGTAATCGACAATGAGGCGGCCGATCATCTGACCGAGAGCTTCCTGATCCTGATGTCGAACGGCGGCCAGGTGATCCGTCATATGTCGCGGCCGGTAACGGGGCGGCCTTTCCTGACCCCCGGCATCATAGATGTGACGTCGATGCCCGAACGTCCCGACATTGAGCTGTTCGGGCCGCTGTTGCAGGTCGTCCGTGTCGAAACCTTCGAGGCGGCGATCGCCGAGGCGAACAACACCAGCTTTGGCCTGTCGGCCTCGCTGATTGGGGCTACACCGAAGCTTTACGACCAGTTCTGGGCAAATGCCCGCGCGGGCGTTATCAACTGGAACCGGCCGACCAATGGCGCCTCCTCAGCTGCGCCCTTCGGCGGTATCGGCCTGTCGGGCAACCACCGCCCCAGCGCCTTCTATGCCGCCGATTATTGCGCTTACCCCGTGGCAAGCGCCGAGAGCGACGCGATCCGCGCCTCGATCGGGGTGGGGTTGCGCGATCCCGAGGGATCGCAGCTGATCACGAAAAAGTATCTGTAATTTTCGGCATTGCGAGGAGCCGAAGGCGACGCGCCAGTCCAGAGTCGCCTAAACCGCTCTGGATCGCGTCGCTCCGCTCGCGATGAAGAGCGAGAAGAAATCAGCGCCCAAATTTACCTTCATCAGCGTCAATAAAGCCTGCTTTGCCATTCGCGGCATGCGGGGCCACCTATGCTCCGATGGAAAAGTCCCTCCCCTCCGCGGGCAAATTATGGCTCGTCGGTGCCGGTCCCGGCGATCCCGACCTACTGACGGTGCGCGCCGCGCGGTTGCTGTCGATGGCCGACCTCGTCGTTCACGACGGGCTGGTCGGTGACGGCGTGCTCGCGCTGATTCCGGACGGCGTCGAACGCATCTCGGTCGCCAAGCAGCGCAGTCGTCACACGATGAGGCAGGAGTTGATCAACGAGCTCCTCGTCCGCGAAACGCTCGCGGGCAAGCAGGTTGTGCGGCTGAAGGGCGGCGATCCGTTCATTTTCGGCCGCGGCGGCGAGGAACTCGAGGCTGCACGCGAAGCGGGTGTCGCGTGCGAAGTCGTGCCAGGCATCACAGCGGCAGCGGGCTGCGCCGCGCAGGCGGGCCTTCCGCTGACCCACCGCGAAGATGCGAGCGCTGTCAGCTTCGTCGCCGGCCAGTGCAAGGATCTGAGCGATCAGGACTGGTCGGGCCTCGCAGGGCATGGCCGCACTTTGGTGATCTACATGGGCCTCGCGACGGCCGGCGCGATCACCGATAAGCTGATTGCCGACGGCGTTTCGCCCGATCTGCCGGTCGCGGTCGTCGAGCGCGGCACGACTGCGGACTCGCGCGTCCTTCGCACGCTGCTTACCGACCTCGGCGACCTCGTCGCGCGCGAGCAGGTCGCCAGCCCCGCGCTGATCATCGTCGGCAAGGTCGCGGCGCGCGCCGATGCGCTCGACTGCCTCGGCGCGCCGGGCGCAGCCAAAAACATGCAAAAAATTGGGGACTTCACATGAAACTGCTCACGGGCAACGACCTGAAGACAGGATTTGTCACTTGGTGGACCGGCGCCGACTGGTCGCTGCACATCGAGGATGCGGCCGACGTCGGCGAACATGGCGAGGCAATCCTGGCCGTCGAGGAAGCCGCGCGGCGGGTCAACGCGCCCTATATCATCGCGGGCGAGCAGACGGCCGACGGCCCGCGCCCCGCGCATATCAAGGACCGCATCCGCGCGTTGGGTCCGACCGTGCGCCCCGACCTGACACTGAAACCCGCCGATCCTGCGGCCGGCGACTGGGTGATCTGACATGTATAAATATGACGAATATGACCATGCGATGGTCGCCGCCCGCGTTGCCGAGTTCAGCGATCAGGTGAAGCGCCGCCTCGCCGGCGAAATCACTGAGGACCAGTTCAAGCCGCTGCGGTTGATGAACGGCCTCTATCTCCAGCTTCACGCCTATATGCTGCGCGTGGCGGTGCCCTATGGCACGCTCGACAGCCGCCAGATGCGCATGCTCGCGCATATCGCGCGCAAATATGACCGCGATTACGGCCATTTCACCACGCGCCAGAACATCCAGTATAACTGGATCAAGCTGGAGGATGCGCCCGCGATCCTCGAGGATCTGGCATCGGTCGAGATGCATGCAATCCAGACGAGCGGCAATTGCATCCGCAACATCAGCTCGGACCAGTGGGCCGGCGCCGCCGCGGACGAGATTACCGATCCGCGCCCTTGGGCCGAACTGCTCCGCCAATGGTCGAGTTTCCACCCCGAATTCAGCTATTTGCCGCGCAAGTTCAAGATCGCCGTCATCGCCGCTAACGAAGACCGCGCCGCGATGCGCCTGCACGACATCGGCATCCAGATCGTCGAGAAGGACGGAGAGCATGGCGCCGCTTTCTACGTCGGTGGCGGTATGGGCCGCACCCCGATGATCGCGCCGCTGATCAAGGATTTCGTGCCGCTGGGCGACATGTTGAGCTACGCCGAGGCGTGCCTGCGCGTCTACAACCGCTATGGCCGCCGCGACAATATCTACAAGGCGCGGATCAAGATCCTGATCCACGAACTCGGCGCGGACGAATACCGCCGCCAGGTCGAGGAAGAATTCGCGCATGTGAAGTCGCTGGGCATCGACCCGCCCAAGGCCGAGTTCGACCGCATCGCCGAGCAGTTCGCACCGCCTGCGCTCGACGCATCGGCGCCCGACGCCATCGACCGCAGCGATCCCGATTTCGCGGTCTGGGTCGACCAGAATGTCGCCGCGCACAAGGTGCCGGGCCATGCCATCGTCAACATCAGCCTGAAACCCATCGGCGGCATTCCCGGCGACGCCAGCTCGGCGCAGATCGACCTGATGGCCGACTTGGCCGAAAAATACAGCCACGACGAACTCCGCGTCACCCATGCGCAGAACATCGTGCTGCCGCATGTTCGCAAGGCCGACCTTTACGCCGTCTGGCAGGCGCTCGACGGTGCGGGGCTCGCGACGCCAAACCTCGACCTGATCAGCGATATCATCGCCTGCCCGGGGCTCGATTATTGCAGCCTTGCCAATGCGCGCTCGATCCCGGTCGCGCAGAAGATTGCGACGCGCTTCTCGGACCTTGGCCGCCAGAAGGAACTGGGTGAGCTGAAGCTCAAGATTTCGGGCTGCATCAACGCCTGCGGGCATCACCATGCCGGCCACATCGGCATCCTCGGCGTCGACCGCAAGGGCACGGAGAATTACCAGCTGCTGCTTGGCGGGTCGGGCGCGGAGGACGTGTCGCTCGGTACGATCACCGGCCCCGGCTTCGACGAAGACGGCGTCGTCGACGCGATCGAACGCGTCACCGACAAATATCTAGCCGAGCGCAGCGAAGGCGAGCGTTTCGTCGACACCTTCCGCCGCGTCGGCATGGCCCCCTTCAAGGAGGCGATCTATGGTTGAATATCTGCAAACGGGCGGCGAAGAACCCGCGGTCACCCTCGACGCCTTTCTTGAGCAGTCGAACGCGACCGCGGTGCGGCTTGAACCCGATGAGGATGCGCGCGCGCTGATCCCCTTTCTCGACCGGCTCGCGCTGATCGAGGTGGCGTTCCCGAAGTTCCGCGACGGCCGCGGCTATTCGTCGGCGCGCATCCTGCGCGAGGCGGGCTACACCGGCGAGCTGCGCGCGCAGGGCGACGTGCTCGTCGATCAGATCGCCTATATGAAGCGGTGCGGCTTCGACAGCTTCGCGCCCGAAAAGCCCCTCAATCCCGACGATGTCGAGGCGGCGCTGACCCGCTGGCCCGCACATTATCAGGGCGCCGCCGACGGCGCGGTGCCGATATGGAAGTTAAGGCATGGCTGACGTGAAAACCTCTCCCCCTGAAGCCGCCGACCGCACCCGCGACCGGATCGACGTCGCGCCGCGCTTCACGCAGGCCGATGTCATTCGCCTCAACAACCTCTTCCGAGGCCAGGACGCCGCCGAGGTGGTCGCGAGCGTGATCGGCGCAGGGCTGCTCGGCGAAACCGCGATCGTCTCCAGCTTCGGCGCCGAAAGCGCGGTGCTGCTCCATCTGGTCAGCCGCGTTGCGCCCGACATGCCCGTGCTCTTCCTCGACACCGGCAAGCATTTTCCCGAGACGCTCGCCTATCGCGACGAACTCGCCGCGAAGCTCGGCCTCAACATCGTCAACCTGACCCCCGATGCCGAAGAACTGGCAAGCAAGGACGCGACCGAGCTGCGCTGGTCTTACGACCCCGACGGCTGCTGCGAAATCCGCAAGGTGAAGCCGCTCGAAAAGGCGCTGACCGACTTCGACACCTCGATCACCGGCCGCAAGGGCTTTCAGTCCTCGACCCGCACCGGCCTGCCGCGCTTCGAACTCGACGGCAGCACCGGCCGCCTGAAGTTCAACCCGCTCGCCAACTGGAGCCGCGACGACCTCGACGCCTATTTCGACGCGCACGACCTGCCGCGCCATCCGTTGGAATCGCAAGGCTATCCCTCGATCGGCTGCTCGCCCTGCACGTCGAAGGTCCAGCCGGGCGAAGACCCCCGCTCGGGCCGCTGGCGCGGCTGGGACAAGACCGAATGCGGCATCCACGAGGCGGTCACCCCGATCGACGATAATCCCGCGAACGACCCGGCGTTCTGAGAAACGCCTCCCGAACCCTCTTTCGTCATCCCAGCGAAAGCTGGGATCGCTGGCAATCTTGCGCTAAGCCGTAGGCATGAACCGGGGCGGGTATGTTTACATCATGACCAACAAGTCGCGCGGTGTGTTATACATCGGCGTCACGAGCCAGATCGAAGCCCGGACCTTTCAGCATCGCAACGGAACGGGTTCCGCCTTTTGCAAGAAATATGGGTTGGACAAGCTCGTGCTTGTCGAGACCTTTCCGACGATCGAGGAAGCCATCGCGCGCGAGAAGGCCATGAAGGCCTGGAAACGCCAGTGGAAGATCGAGTTGGTCGAGGCATCCAATCCGAGCTGGGAAGATTTGACGGCACACATTTTATAGCCATCGTCACAGCGAATGCTGGGACCGCTATCGTTCATCAATCTCGCTAGCGATCCCAGCTTTCGCTGGGATGACGAGATAGCTTAGGCGCCCTCACTCATAATCGGCGTAGGCCATACTCTCGTCGGCCAGATCGCTGAACTTCGTCGTCTTCGCCTCGAAGTGCATGCGAATCTTGCCCGTCGAGCCGTGGCGTGATTTGGCGACGATCACCTCGGCGAGGCCGAAGACGCGCTCCATCTCGGCCGCCCACTCTTCGTGCTGCGCGTGGATCTTCACATCGTCACCCTCGACCGGGCGCTTGGGTTCGCGCGCGGCGACATAATAGTCCTCACGGAACACGAACAGCACCATGTCGGCGTCCTGTTCGATCGAGCCCGATTCACGAAGGTCGGAGAGCTGCGGGCGCTTGTCCTCGCGGCTTTCGACCTGACGGCTGAGCTGCGACAGTGCCATCACGGGGACGTTAAGTTCCTTCGCCAATGTCTTCAAACCGCGGGAGATTTCGGAAATTTCCTGAACGCGATTGTCGCCGCTCTTCGACGAGCCCTGCAGCAGTTGCAGATAGTCGACGATGATGAAGCCGATGCCGTGGCGGCGCTGCAGGCGGCGCGCGCGGGTACGCAGGCTCGCGATCGTCAGGCCCGGCGTATCGTCGATGAACAGCGGCAGGGTCTGGAGCGCCTGCGCGGCGCGGCTGAGCTGCTGAAACTGCTCCTTGCTGATCTTGCCCATACGCAGCGCCTCGCCCGACACTCCCGACTGTTCGGCGAGGACGCGCGTCGCGAGCTGATCGGCGGACATTTCGAGGCTGAAGAAGGCAACCTTCGCGCCCATATTCTTTTCAGGCGGGATGCCGTCTTCCTCGTCGCGGCGGAAGCGTTCGGCGGCGTTATAGGCGATGTTGGTCGCGAGCGAGGTCTTGCCCATGCCGGGACGACCCGCGAGGATCATCAAGTCCGAATTGTGCATACCGCCGATCTTGGCGTTCATGCTGCCGATGCCCGTGGTGATACCCGACAGGTGTCCGCCCGAATTGAGCGCGCGCTCGGCCGCCTGCAACGCGGTCAGGCTGGCGGCGCTGAAGCTCTTGACCGATCCCATCTCGGCCTCGCCGCCCGCAACGCGATAGAGCGCGGTTTCGGCTTCCTCGATCTGCGCCTGCGGATCGACGCTCTCGCTCGTGTCGAGCGCGCTGTCGACGAGGGTGCGGCCGACACCGACGAGTTCGCGGAGCAATGCGAGGTCGTAGATTTGCCGGGCAAAATCGCGCGCGCCGATCAGCCCCGCGCCGCTGCCGGTGAGCTGCGCCAGATAACCGACCCCACCGACCGCCTTCATCGCCTCGTCGGCCTCGAAGAATGGCTTTAGGGTGACCGGCGTCGCAATGCTGTTGCGCTCGATCAACGCCATCGTCTGCTGGAAGATGCGGCCGTGGAGCGGCTCGAAGAAATGCGCGGCATTCAATTGAACGGGCAGATCCTCGACGACTCGGTTGTCGATCAGGATCGCGCCCAAAAACGCGGCCTCGGCCTCGATATTACGGGGTAATTGGCGTTCTTCCCCGGCAGGGGCCGGGGTCGGAAAGAGTGCGAGTTCAGCCATGGCGATCTTCATGCGTCGAAGCCGGACGTGGCGCAATCGACGATGTCGCCCGGCATATCATAACTGTGGAATGCTGTGAATAAGTCGCCCTCTTGCCCTTCGCGGCGCGGCAAGTAGAAGCCGTAGCAGCATGACCGACGCCGATCCTTCCAAACAGCGCATCATCTCAATCGACCTCGACGAAGGGTCCATTGTCTGGCGCAATCCCGACGTCGAACAGGAACGGCGCGTCGCTATCTTCGACCTGCTCGAGGAGAACAAGTTTGTGCCGCAGCGCGGCCACCCCGATAGCTATGCGGGGCCTTATCGCCTGAAACTTCGCGTCGAAGAGGGCCGACTGGTCTTTGAAATCAGCCGCGAGGACGGCTCACCCCTCGAAGCAATCATTCTTGGCCTCGGCCGTTTCCGCCGCCCGATCCGCGATTATTTCGCGATCTGCGATTCCTATTATCAGGCGATCAAGACCTCGACCGCACAGCAGATCGAGACGGTCGACATGGCGCGCCGCGGGCTCCACAATGAAGCCGCCGAAATGCTGATGGACCGGCTGGACGGCAAGATCGCGGTCGATTTCGACACCGCGCGAAGGCTGTTCACGCTGATCTGCGTGCTCCACATCAAGGGCTGACGATGGCGGCGGGGCTGGCCAATCGAGCGGGCAACGCGCTTCGCGACTGGCGAAGCGCGGCGATGCGCCTCCTCCGCCGCATCCTTGGCTGGTTGCTCGTCCTTGTCTTGCTCGCGGGACTGGCGATGTGGTGGGCGGCGCGCTGGACGCCGACGCGCGATGCCTTTCCGATCCAGGGCGTGACAATCAGCGCCGACAACGGCGAGGTGCATTGGGGATCGATCAAGGCGGCAGGCGCAGATTTCGCTTACGTCGCCGCAACCGATGGGGCGGGCGGGGTTGACCCCCGGTTCGCGAAGAATCTTTCCGCCGCGCGCGCGATGGGCGTGCAGGTCGGCGCGATGCATCGGTACAGCCTGTGCCAGCTTGCGACCGATCAGGCCGCGAATTTCATCCGCCACGTCCCGCGCCGCGCCGACGCGCTGCCCGCCGTCGTCTGGCTCGACTATGACGACCGCTGCCCCGATCGGCCGACACGCGCACTGCTGCTGTCCGAACTCGCCACCTTTCTGGCGCAGATCGAGGCGCATACCGGCAAGCGCAGCCTCATCGCTCCCGGCCCCGCTTTCGAGGCCGATTACAAGGTGACGCAGGGGATCGCGCGAACGACATGGCTGCGCCGCGATTTTTTCGAGCCCGATTATGGCGCGCACCCCTGGGCGATGTGGCAGGCGAATGACTATATCCGTTTGAACGGCGCCGACGGGACGGTCGGCTGGAACGTACTGCGCCCGCAAGGAGACATGCCATGAGCGATACCCGCGACGCCCTGATCGCCGCCGCGCGCGATGCCGCGAGCCGGGCCTATGCACCCTATTCGGGCTTCCATGTCGGGGCGGCGCTGTTGCTGAAGAACGGCGACGTCGTGACCGGCGCCAATGTCGAGAATGCCAGCTACGGGCTCACGCTTTGCGCCGAAACGGCGGCGGTGGCGAAGATCGCCAACGAAGGCTGGATCGGCGAACTCGCCGAGGTAGCCATCGTCGGCGGACGGCCCGATGGCGACGACCTGATCGGCAGCGCCCCGGTCAACCCGTGCGGACGTTGTCGCCAGATCCTCAACGAGGCGGCCGAGCGGTCGAAGACCGACATCCTGATTCATTGTGCATCGGGTGACGGCATGTCGGTGCACAGCTACCGGCTCAGCGAGCTACTCCCCGCGGCCTTCGGGCCTAAGGATCTCGACCTCATCGACTGACCGCTTGCGCAAGGCCGACAGGACCGACAAGACAATCGCATGAGCATTCTTTCCGACAAATGGATTCGCGAAGCTGCCCGGACGCAGGGCATGATCGAGCCCTTCGTGGAGGCGCAGCGCCGCGACGGCTGCATCAGCTACGGCCTCTCCTCCTATGGCTATGACGCCCGCGTCGCGCCCGAGTTCAAGATCTTCACCAATGTCGACAGCACGATCGTCGATCCCAAGGCGTTCGATCCGAAGAATTTCGTCGATCGCGAAACCGACGTCTGCATCATCCCGCCGAACAGCTTCGCGCTCGCCCGCACGGTCGAATATTTCCGTATCCCGCGCGACGTGCTCGTCATCTGCCTCGGCAAGTCGACCTATGCGCGCTGCGGCATCATCGTGAACGTCACTCCGCTGGAGCCCGGCTGGGAAGGCCATGTGACGCTCGAGTTCTCGAACACCACTCCCCTGCCCGCCAAAATCTACGCTAATGAAGGCGCGTGCCAGTTCCTGTTCCTGCAGGGCAATGAGCCATGCGAGACGAGCTACGCCGACCGCGCGGGCAAATATATGGGACAGAAGGGCGTCACCCTCCCCAAGCTCTAGATACCGCGGCATATGGCAACGCGCTTGCCCTCGCCGCGAAAATTGATAACGTTCCCAAAAAATCAAAAATTGGGGATGAGGTCATGAAATTCGTTCCGCTTGCACTGGCTGGCGCAGCTCTGCTTTCTTCCGCCCCGGCGCATGCCGAAGGCTGGTTGAAAGTCGACGGCACGCAGATCGTCGACGAAAGCGGCAAGCCCGTCATCCTTCGCGGTATGGGCCTCGGCGGCTGGATGCTGCAGGAGGGCTATATGCTGAAGCTCGGCGAGGTGGAGCAGCAGCACAAAATCCGCGCGAAGCTCGTCGAACTGGTCGGCGAGGAGCGCACCGCCGCATTCTACCGCGCCTGGCTCGACAACCACACAACCAAGGCCGACATCGACCAGATGGCGAAGTGGGGCTTCAATTCGGTGCGCCTGCCGATTCACTTCGACCAGCTCACCCTGCCCGTCGACAAGGAACCGAGCCCGGGCCAAGACACTTGGCTGGAGGAAGGTTTCCGGCGCATCGACCGCCTGCTCGCATGGAGCAAGGCGAACCGCATCTACCTGATCCTCGACCTCCACGCCGCGCCAGGCGGCCAGGGCAACGACCTCGCCATTTCCGACCGCGACCCCACGAAGCCTCGCTGTGGGAGAGCGAGGAGAATCAGCGCAAGACGGTCGCGCTTTGGAAGAAGCTCGCGGCGCGCTACAAGGACGAGCCGTGGATCGGCGCCTATGACATGATCAACGAGCCCAACTGGAGCTTCGCGACCCCCGGCAAAGGCAATGGCTGCGACGAGACCCAGAACAAGGGCGTATGGGATCTGCAACAGCGCATCACCGCCGCGATCCGCGCGGTCGACACCAGGCATATCGTCATCATCGAGGGCAATTGCTGGGGCAATAATTACAAAGGCCTGCCGTCCGCGTGGGACGCCAATCTGGCGATCAGCTTCCACAAATATTGGAACCGTAACGACGAAGCGAGCATCGCCGATATCACCGCCCTGCGCCAAAGCTACAACCGCCCGATCTGGCTCGGCGAGTCGGGCGAGAACAGCAACGTCTGGTATCGCGACGCGATCGCGCTGGTCGAAGGCGCAGGCATCGGCTGGAATTTCTGGCCCTTGAAGAAGATCGGGTTCAACCAGCCGCTCGAAATCGATCCCGGCCCCGGCTGGGCGAAGATCGTCGACTGGGCGACCGACAAGGGACCGAAGCCCGATGCCGACGAGGCATATGCGGCGATGATGACCCTCGCGCGCAACAGCCGCTTCGACCGCAATATTCCGAAACCCGACGTCATCGACGCCATGTTTCGCCAGCCGCACGACGCCATTTACCGGCCGTTCGTACAGCGGACGCTCGACAACGCGCCGCTCGTCATCCGAGCCGCCGACTATGACCTCGGCCCCGCCGGGGTCGCCTATCAGGACAACGTCGACGCCAATTATCATGTCGCGACTGGCGGCGAGCGGACGCCGTGGAATAATGGCACGACCTACCGCAACGACGGCGTCGACATTGCGCGCGACACCGACGGCAGGCCCTATGTCACCGATTTCGTGACCGGGGAGTTTCTGCGCTACAGCGCCAACGTAGCGAAGGCCGGCCGCTGGACCGTCACCGTACGCGTGCGATCGGCCGAGGGCGGCCGCATCGGGATCGACGAACTCGGGGTCGCCGTTCCGGCCGGCACCGCGTGGCAATCGATCAAGCTTGCCGACGTCGACTTGCCCGCCGGTCCTGGTTCGGCGATATTGCGCGCGATCGAGTGCAGCGACTGTGCAATCGAGAGTCTGACCTTCACGCCGCGCTAACGCCGAATGCGGACAGCGGGAACCCATCGCCGCCCCGCGCGTCCTCTTTGCACAGCGGACGGGGCGCGACTGGAGGATTCCCTATGTCCATGATCGCCGTCTTCATCGGCCGCCTGTTCATCGCCCTGATCTTCATCGTATCGGGGATCAACAAGCTGATCCACGTCAACGATACGACCGCACTGATCAACGCCGCCGAACTGCCGGGCTGGCTGGCCGTGCCGACGGGACTGTTCGAACTGGTCGCCGGCATCTGCATCGCGCTCGGCATTCACACTCGGCTCTTCTCGATCCTGCTCGCAGGCTTCGTGCTGGTGACGATACTTTTCTTCCACCGCGATTTTACCAATCCCGAGCAGGCGATGGCGGCGATGAAGAATCTGGCGATCGCGGGCGGGCTGCTTTGCCTCTTCGGCTATGGCAACACACGTTGGAGCTACGATGCGCTGCGCCGCAAGCGCCGCGACGAGATTGCCGCGCATGAGGCGGAGCTGCGCGCCGCACGCGCCGAGGGCCGCGCCGAAGCCGTCGACGCGCCGGTGGTCGTCAAGCGCCCTTGGTGGCGCCGCTGACGCTTCGCGCTTGGCATCGCCCGCGGTCTGCGCTAGCCTCCACTTAACGTTTACGTAAAGGGAGGGTTTGCCATGGCGTCCCGCGATCTCGACATCATCGTCTACGGCGCGACGGGCTTTACCGGTCGCCTCGTCGCCGAATATTTCGCGCACCATTACAAGGGCCGCAAGGACGCGCCGAAATGGGCGATGGCGGGGCGCAGCCTCGCCAAGCTGGCCGATGTCCGGGACCTGATCGGCGCCGACGAGGAGACGCCGCTGATCCTCGCCGACGCGAGCGATCCCGCCAGCCTAGACGCGATGGCGGCGAGCACGAAGGTCGTGCTGACAACGGTTGGCCCTTACCAGCTTTATGGCAGCGAGCTCGTCGCCGCCTGTGTCCGCGCGGGCACCGCCTATGCCGACCTCTGCGGCGAGCCCGGCTGGATGCGCGAGATGATCGACGCGCATGAGGCGGCGGCCAAGGCATCGGGCGCGCGCATCACCTTCAGCTGTGGATTCGACTCGATCCCCTTCGACCTCGGCGTCGCCTTCCTCCAGGCCGAGGCGGTCAAGCGCCACGGCAAGCCTGCTCCGCGCGTCAAGGGCCGCGTCCGCAAGATGGCGGGCGGCGCGTCGGGCGGCACGATTGCCAGCCTGACCGAGACGCTGAAAGCCATCGCGAAGAAACCATCGCTCGCGCTGCTGCTCAAGTCGAGCTTTGCGCTGACCCCGGGCTTCGAGGGGCCGTCGCAACCGACCGGGCTGATCCCCGAATATGACAGCGCGACCGGAACTTGGACCGCGCCGTTCGTGATGGCGCCGATCAACACCAAAAATGTCCATCGCACCAACCTCCTGCTCGGCCATCCGTGGGGCGAGGACCTCATCTATGATGAGATGGTGATGACGACGATCGGCGAAGCCGGAAAGGCGATGGCCGAAGCGATCGCGAAGGCGAACCCCTTCGACCCCAGCATCAAACCCGGTGAAGGTCCGAGCAAGGAAGAACGCGAAAACGGCTTCTACGATGTTCTCTTCATCGGCGAATATCCGGACGGCACCACCGTGCGCGCCAGCGTTCAGGGCGACCGTGACCCCGGCTACGGCTCGACGTCGAAGATGCTCGCCGAGACGGGGATGGCGCTGCTCGAAAACAAAGGCAAAGGCGGCGTGTGGACACCGGGAGCGCTGCTCGGCGATGCGCTGGTCGAGCGGCTGACCGCCAACGCCGGCCTGACGTTCCAGATCGAAGAATAACCACTTCCGTTCGTGCTGAGCTTGTCGAAGCACCGTCCTTTCCTTCCCGCGGAAAAAGAACGGCCCTTCGACAGGCTCAGGGCGAGCGGGGTTTGAAAATGAAATGGCAGAAATGACCTCCACCTCTCCCAGCGCGCTCGACGCGCTTCTCTCCACGCTGCGCGTCGACGGCGATGCCGCGACCGCGCATATCGATGACGGCTGGATGCAGGGCCGCACCGCCTATGGCGGGATCAGCTCGGCGGTCGCACTGGCCGGCACGATGGCGCTCCACCCCACCGAGACGCCGCTGCGCTACGCGCAGATCAGCTTCGTCGGCCCGGTCGGCGGCGATTGCACCGTCAACACGCGGGTGCTGCGCCAGTCGAAATCCTCGCTGTTCATCGACGCCGGCGTGTCGAGCGACCAGGGCTTCGGGACCTCGGCGGTCTTTGCCTTTTCCGGCGAGCGGGCGAGCCATCTCGATCACAACCGCCTGACGATGCCCGAAGCGCCTGATCCGGAGACGCTGCAGCCGGTGCCCGAGCACAGGGCGCGTCCGTCCTTCACGCGCCATTTCGACATGCGTCCGACCACGGGCCCCCGCTTCAATTGGAAGAGCGAGGTCGGCGAATATCTGACCTGGGTCCGCTTCGTCGAGCAGCCCGAATGCCATCCGGCGATCCAGCTGCTTGCGCTCGGTGATGCGTTGCCGCCGGCCGCGATGGCGCTGTTCAGCGAGTTCGGCCCGATCAGCTCGATGAACTGGACGGTGAACATGCTCGGCGGCACGCCGACGACCGACGGCGGCTGGTGGCTTCTGTCAGCCAAGACCGGCTATGCCCGCGGCGGGCTGTCGGTGCAGGACATGATGCTGTGGAACCGCGCCGGCGAGCCGGTACTGAGCGGCAGCCAAGCGATCGCGATCTACGCCTGAAGCGGCAATCTGATCACGGCGTCAAGACCGCCCCCGGCCCGGTTGGCGAGCGTCAGCATGCCGCCCTCGCCGTTCGCAATCTCGCGCGCGATCGACAGTCCTAAGCCGGCGCCACCGGTCGCGCGATTGCGCGATTGCTCGCCGCGGGCGAAGGGTTCGATCAGCGTGCGAATCTGATCGTCGGTGAGACCCGGGCCGTCGTCCGAAACAACGATCCGCGCCTCGCGATCCGACGGCTCTAGGGCGACCGACAGCCGTGCGCGGACGCCGTAGGCCAGCGCATTGTCGATCAGATTGCGGAGCGCGCGGCGGAGCAGCATCGGACGCGCGAGAACGGCGGCCTCCGCGGTTTCCCCGATGCGGACATCCTTGCCCTGCTCGCGGTAATCCCCCGCAAGCTCGCCGACGAGCGCGCTCAGATCGATCCGTTCCTGAACCTCGGTCCCCGCGCCCGACCGCGCGAGCGCCAATATGTCGGCAAGCATCGCGGTCATTTCATCGATGCTCGCGATCATCTTTTCGCGCAGCTTGTCGTCGGCCACCCCCTCGACGCGCACCCGCAGGCTGGCAAGCGGCGTGCGGAGGTCATGGCCGACGGCGCCGAGCATCCGATCCTTGTCCGAGAGCATCGTCGCGATCCGCGTGCGATAGGCGTTGAACGCCGCGATCAAGTCACGGACGTCGGACGGTCCCTCTTCGGGCAGCGGGGTCGTGTCGCGCAGCGCCGGGTTCGCCCGCGCGGCGCGCGTCAGATCGCGCAGCGGCCCTGCAGCCCGATAGGCGATCACCATGATCGGCACCAGGATCAGGAGGTACAGCGTCAGCGTCTGCCAGACGAGGAAGCCTTTGAGGCGACTGCCACCGGCGGCTATACGCGTCCGCACCGCAAAATAGCGGTCGTCGACCTTGGCGACGACGATCACGGCGCGATCGGGCAAAGCCGGGCGCCGGAGCCGTTGGCGCGGTGGCAGCGCCCATGCATCGACCGTCTCGGCACGAATATTGGTTTCGCTCAGCAGGTCGCCTACATAGGCGGACAGATCGGGCAGCCGAACCGCGCCGGCAGGAAGCGGTGGGCGCGTGGCCGTGATGCTCATCTTCTCGGCACGTTGGCGGGCCAGATGTCGCTCCTCCTCGTTCCGCGGCGGCCGAAAGTCACCGCGGCGGTCACGCTCGATCGCGTCGATGATCCGCGCGACCGCCATCCCGCCGCCGTGCGCCAGCGTCTGCTGGCGCTGACCGCGGACGAGCATCGCGAAGTTGATCGCCTGCGCGACGAACAACATCACTGCGACCGCAAAGACCAGCTGGCCGACAAGACTTTTGGGCCAAAGACGGATTTTCACGCCGACGGGCCCATGCGCCTGACCTCGCAAGCGAGCGTATACCCCCCACCCCAGACGGTCTTGACGATCTGCGGATGTGCGGGGTCGTCCTCGATCTTCTTGCGGAGGCGGCTGACAAGATTGTCGATCGCCCGATCGAAGATGTCGGCCTCGCGCCCGCGAACCAGGTCGAGCAGCCGGTCGCGGCTCATGACCTGCCGCGGATGGCGAAGAAGCGCCTGCAGCAGATGATATTCGCCGGAGGACAGCGCGACCTCCTGCCCTTGCGTGTCGACGAGGACGCGCTCGACCTCGCGCAGCACCCAAGGGCCGAAGGCATAGCTTGCCCCCGCACTGTCGAGCGCGACCCCGCCCGCCTGTGTCCTGCGCAGCACGGTGCGAATGCGCGCGACCAGTTCGCGCGGATTAAAAGGTTTGACGACATAGTCGTCGGCCCCGATTTCCAGTCCGATGATCCGTTCGGTATCCTCCGCGCGCGCGGTCAGCAGGATCACGGGAATGCCGCTGGTCTCGCGGAGGTGGCGGGTCAGCGACAGGCCATCTTCGCCGGGCATCATGATGTCGCTGACGACCAGGTCGACCGACTGCGCGCGCAGCACCGACCGCGCCTCGGCCGCGCTCGCTGCGTCGGTCACGGCGAAGCCCTGCGCCGCCAGATATTCGGACAGCGGCTCACGGATGGAGGGTTCGTCGTCGATCAGCAAAATGCGCGGCGTGTCGGTCATGATGTGTCCGTAAAAATCACTAGTTCGCCCGCCGGTCGAATGGGACCGGCGGGCGATGCTGGCAGGGGCGGACGGCAAAGGCAATGCCGGGAGGGGGAAGGATAGCCTGCCTTTCGCCACCGCCCCGCGCCATGTCTTATTCGCTGGCGGGAGCCGGCGGCGGCGCGGCGCGTTTCGCGCGCCATTCCCCGGCCTTTGCCTTCCACGCGTCGCGCTGCGCCTGACGTTCGGCGGCGGTCACCTGGCCGTCCTTGTTTGCGTCGGCCGCATCGAAGCGTGCAAGCGCCGCGGTCTGAAACTCCGCTTGGCTGATCGCCTTGTCGCCGTCGATGTCTGCACGGCCTGCCATCAGGCCATGATGGCCTCCACGCTTGCCGTAATGGCCGCGCATTCCCCGCTTGCCTTCACCGGCGTCGGCGCGCCTCTCGCCGCGCTTCGCCGCGCGATCGCTGGCGGCCTGATCCCATTCGGCCTTGCTGATGTTGCCATCCTTGTCGGCGTCGAAGCGCTCGAAGGCCTTCGCGTGCATTTCGCTGCGCTTGACGGCGCGATCGGCCGCGTCGAGCTTTCCGTCCTTGTTGGCGTCCAGCTTGGCGAATCTCTCGGCGGCGTGCGCCTGCACTTCGGTGCGGGTCAGCGTGCCATTGCCGTCGGCGTCGCCCTTGGAGCCGGCGCCGGGGGCGGCAAGAACAGGCACGGCGATCAACGCTGCGCCCAGGGTCAGGAAAGTGAGCTTCTTCTTCACGTAACGAACTCCTCATGGGGAACCGGGGGTTCCGATGAGGCTGTTCTATGCCCTGTTTGTCCCAATCCGTTGCCGGATGGACGAAAATTTGTCTCAAAATGTCGCAAAATCGCCTGGCCGTTCATATCGGCGCAAGCCGCAGGCCCCCTGAGCCAGATAAGCCCCGTCGCATTTCTGCGGCGGGGCTCCCTAGCTTCCGTCCGAGGACAGGAAGCAAATTCTACCGTCTCTTTCGATCGAGCAGGTAATTGAAGCGACCGGCGGCAGATATGGTTCCAGGTTCCGCGCACAATTTTTTGATCCGCCAGCATTCGCGTTGGACAAGCGGCCGTGATCGCGGGACGATCCACCGGGCGTCGCCAGAGTCGATGCGCGCCAGGAGGGGGCTTATGGTCACGCAGCCGTTTCAGTTTACAGGGTCCACCGGACAAACTTTGTCGGGACGCATGGAAATGCCCGGCGGCCGCGTGCGCGGCTGGGCAATCTTCGCGCATTGCTTCACCTGCGGGAAGGACAATCGCGCCGCGGTGCGCATCGCGCGCCTGCTCGCACGGCACGGGATCGGCGTGCTCCGCTTCGACTTTGCCGGGCTCGGCGAGAGCGAAGGCGATTTCGCCGACAGCCGCTTCTCGTTCGATGTTCAGGATCTGCGAGCCGCGGCCGAGGCGCTGGAACAGCAAGGCAGGACGGCATCGCTGCTGATCGGTCATAGCCTCGGCGGTGCGGCGGCGATCGCGGCGGCGGCCACCCTGCCCTCGATCCGCGCGGTCGCCACGGTCAATTCGCCCTTCGACGTCTCGCATACGCTGCATCAGTTCGATCCGGCCTCGCTCGCGGTCATCGATGCCGAGGGCGCGGCAGACGTGTTGCTCGCCGGCCGGCGATTTCGCGTTGGCCGCGGGCTGATCGACGATCTGCGCGAGCAGGACCAGGGCGCGCGGATCGCGGCGCTGCGCCGACCGCTTCTGGTCATGCACGCGCCGCTCGACGACACCGTCGGGATCGAGAATGCGACCAAAATCTATGTCGCGGCGCGTCATCCCAAGAGCTTCGTATCGCTCGACGACGCCGATCATCTGCTCAGCCGTCCGCAGGATGTCGAGCGCGTCGGATCGATGATCGCCGCCTGGGCCGCGCCCTACCTCACCGCGCCGGCATCCGCACCCGAGCCCTCGGTCGATGCCGAGGCGGAGGAAACGCGCGACGGCAAGTTCCAGGTCGCGATCACGTCCGGCGACCATGTCTTCCTCGCCGACGAACCCGTCAGCGTCGGCGGTCTCGGTTCGGGGCCAAGTCCGTTCGATCTGCTGTCGGCGGCGCTTGCGGCCTGCACGACGATGACGCTCCGCCTCTATGCCGACAACAAGAACTGGCCGGTTTCGCGTATCCGCACCGCGGTCGGACACCAGAAGGAGGCCGGCCATCCCCAGCCCGACCTGTTCAATGTCCGCATCGCGGTGGAAGGCGCGCTCGACGACGAACAGCGTGCGCGCATCCTGGAGATCGCCGAACGCTGCCCCGTTCACCGCACGCTCGAACGCGGCGCACGCTTCAGTACCGTCGCGGGCGATCCGCCGGCCCCGTGCGAACGGCCCGAGGCGCATATGGACGCCATGGACCGGGCGGTGGAATGACGATGTTCGGGGAAAGAGCTTGGAGCGGGTAGCGGGAATCTCAAAGTCTCAATAATCGCCTTTTGTGCGATCATTGAAGGGCAGCAGCGATAATCAGGCCCCGCGATATGCCCCCATAATTTCCCTCTAGCGCGTCGACTGGCGCCGCCATACCCTCGCGCCATGCAGGCCGACCCAAAGACGCCAACAGAGCCGATCGCCCGCCATTTGGCAGCGATCACCCGCGAAGCGGCGGGCCGGGCCTATGAAGCTGATGCCGCAACTGCCGGAAAGATCACGACTTGGCTAATAACTGTCCTGACCACACTTCACGCTGGCGGGTTTTTGGCCGCGATCGATAACGCGGACAAGATTGCGAACCCCTTTGAGGTAAAGCTGGCGCTATTGGCTGGACTCATAAGCACCATTTCGGGAGGCGCGGTCGGGATGGTGCACTACAATTACTTAGCTGAGAGATGGCGCTTAGAGATGCACATGGAGATCGAGGGCAGTAAGGAAATTGGGACAGCCGCTCAAGCCGCTCAGAAGCTCGCTGACGTCGCCGATCGACTAGCCGTCAGCCTGCTCGCCGTCTCCGTGATTTGTCTCGGCATAGCAGGCGCCCACGCGTTCTAGTCATGCCCTACGAGCGTCAACCCTTGGATGAGATCGAAAGCGACCCGCAGCGACCAGCGCGCGCTGCCATCTATCACCTCGCGCTCGCAATGGTCCGATCGGGCGGGCTTGCGCCAGAGGAATTGGTGGCGGCGGCATCCAGATTGGAGCGCGAAGGCCGGGAAAGTGACGAACCCGAGCTTGAGGACTGGTCGGACATCGCGCATTTGATGCGCCTGGCTGCGCTCGACATCGAAGGCGACGATCGCCCGTCGCTTGGCGTGATCGACGGGGGCAAGGATGGCTAAGAAACCGACCCTGCTTGAACGAATGCAATCGGCGAGCATCGCTCAATGGCTCGATAGCGAGGCTGGCCGGTTGACGACTTCACTCGATGATATTTTGAACCCGAGCCGTGCCTATCTAAAAAAGCATTCAGACGAAGAGCTCGCCGAGCTGATCGTCGCCAAGCCGAACACCCGTGAGGCGGAATTGTGCCGCAGCATCATGCGCGAGCGCGAGGCTTGGAGAACGCCGGCTAAGTGGGCGCTATATATTGCCCTTGCGTCGCTGGCGATCGGAACGTCCGCGTTCATTCGGACCCTTTAGAAGAAGCCACCGCAGCGACGATCGCGCCGACGCCCATGGACAGCACACCCATCGCAGCGAGGAATAGGCTCACCGCGAGCGCAACACCCTTCTGGAACATGAGATCGAGATTCACGACGTCCGAATCGTAGGACGAAACCGATATCTCCATGAAGAATGACAGCGCAAAGCCGATTACGCCGATCCCGACGAGCGCCATGCCCCAGCCGTTCCAGTTGTCGCCCGGCGATGACGTGCCGCCCATGTCCGGCGTCCAGTCGACGGCTTCACCTCCGATACCGGCGACGCTGGCGAAGCTGTAGCCGCACTGGCACTTTGTCGCATCGGCGGCTGCATCGGTTCCGCACATCGGGCATGATTTCGTTTCGGCCATAGTCTCTCCCCTTTCGCATGGGGCTATCGCAGCGCAAGGATCCGCGCAATGCGAAGCAGATCCGCTATAGAGGGATGCCGTTAGCTCGGCCGGCGATGACTTCATCGACCTTGCTGAGTGCCGCGGCGGACATATCATGGAAAAGCTCAGGAATGGTTCGCACGCCGTTGCTCGCATCGGTCGCCTGCAGGATTGCTTCTTCGAAGTGCTGCGCGATAGTCCAGGTATCACCTGGGTGCGGTCGCAGTTCAAAGATTGTCGGATCCAGAACCTGCAGCGCGGCACGAATAACCTGCAACTGCTCATTCCCCGTTAGCTGCGGCTGGTCGGGCTTCGGTTCGATATTCATGTTCACTCCTAACAATAACCTTACAGCCGCGGCGTCGAAAGCTGGTTCAAGGCCTTCTGTGCGCCCAAGTCGCTGACTTCTCCCGCTGTGGCGCGCACGACTTCAACCGCCACGCTGGCACTGCGCTGATCGATGCGCGCGTCGATGTCACCGGAGAGCGCGAGGCGCACCGTTGTGACCCCGCCACCTTGCACCGCGGGCTGGGTAGCGCGCTGGTTGATTTGGCCGAGCGGAATGACGGTCCCGCCCTGCGAGCCCATGCGCAGATATTCGGCCCCGCCCCGCTGTTCATTGACGCGCACTGTTTGGCCCGGTGCGACATAGCCGCCAGAGGCGCGGCCGAAAAAGCCTGCGACGCCTTTGGCAATTCCCGCGGCCGCGCTGGCCTCACTGCCTCCACCGCCACCGCCGCTCATGTTGAACGCGGATGCCAGCGAGTTCACGATCGTCTGTTGAATTGCGATCCGAATGAGATCCGCGATGATCGCCTTCGCGACCGACTTGAAGACGTCGCCGAGATTTTTCGAGTTCATGATCGCGTCGGTGAGCCCGTCGTTCAAGCTCTGCAGCCCGTTGACGGCAACCTTCTCGAATTCGTCGTCCATGTTGAGGCCGACCTTGCGGATATCGTCGAGATACTGCCCGAGCGGTCCCTTGCTGTCGCGATCGAAACCAGCCGTGTCGGCGGCCTGTTTGCGAGCAAGCGCGGCGCGTGCGGCGGCGGCATCCGCAACGTCGCCGCGAGCAATCGCCTCGTCGAGCAACTTGCGCTCGATATCCTGCTGAATTTCGAGCATCCGGCGCTCGATCTCGACGCGAGCCTTGCGCACGTCGGTAACGCCTGACTCGGCGCCGAGGGCCGCAAGCTCATCGCGCATCGCATCGGTCTGCTGCCGGGCGAGGCGTTCCTGCTCCTCGCGCGCAATGGCCTGCCCATAGAATGACTTCTGCTTTTCGACGATGATATCGCCGGTATCGTCCTCGGTGATGCGCTGGCCATACAGGGCGTCGAGGATCTTACGCTGCTCCGCCGCCTGATCCGCCGTCAAGGCCTTTGCCTTGACCTTCGCTTCGATATCGGATTCGCGCATGGCGCGTTCCTCGGCGAGAATTTGGCGTTGCAAATCAGCGCGCGCGGTTGCGTCGTCCGTCAGCCGCTCCTCCGCGCGCAGCCTTTCGATGCGAAGGTTTGCTTCCTCGTCAGCGGCGCGGGCGTCCTTTTCTGCCTGCGTCGGCCCTGATGGTCCTCCGGACGTGCGCGAGCGGACGGGCTTGGTAGGCGCCGTGCTGGCTTTCGGCGTCGAGCTTGGGTCAAGGTCAACGCCAGCATCATTCGCGGCGGCAATCACTTGAATCCGAACGCGCAGGCCAGCCTCGAGCCGCCGCTCGGCACCGAGCTTCTCTTCGGCCTGTCGAAGCTGCGGAGACCGACGCCCCTCGCGGACGGCGCCCGGGTTGGCTGCACGCGCAGCGCGGATGTATTCGACGAGATTGGCCTGTCGATTCTGCGACGCGCGGATATCGTCATTCAGGGTTTGAAGCTTGCCGCCCGCCGTACCCTGACTGAACTTGCGGGCCTCGATCAGAGCCTGCCTGTAGGAATCGGCGAGGCCATCGACCGATCCCTTTGCTCGATCGGCGGCAGCGGCCAATTCGTCGGTCTGGACGCCCGCGGCCTTGAGCTTGGCGATCATGCCGTCGAGTTCGGCCGCATTCTGGCTGTTCGCGTCGCGCAACTCGTCGATCGACTTGCTGGCGTTGTCGCTCTGGCCAACGAGATAGTACAGACCTGCGCCAACCGCGGCGATGGCGAGCACGACGCCGCCCGGGCCGCTGAGGACACCGGTAAGTCCGCCGAACGCAAAGGTCGCTGCCTCCGCAGCCGTCGCAGCGCCTCCCATTGCCGCGGTGAGCGCGAAGAATGCACGCGAGCCTGCTATGGCGTTCACGACAAGTGATGTGCCCATGAGGGCTGAGATCGTTGCGATCGCGGGGATGATGACGTCGAGATTATCGGCAAGCAGCGCCAACCCATCGGCTAGAGCCCCGGTTACACCATTGGCCGACGACGCTGATCCGACGTAGACAGTCAGGCGGGCAGCGTCTGCCCGATCGTCATCGCTCAAAGCAAAGTCGATACTTTCGCGATCGTGATGCTGAGCCGATCCTAGAAGCCGGTCGCGCTCAGCCGTGGCGTCCGCAATAAGCTGCTCAAGGTCGGTGATCCGAATTCCGTCATTCTGGCGGGCGCTGAGGATGCGCTCTGCGATAGTTTTGGCCATGATCGCCCCCTCAGCCGTAGTGGTGCGCGCGCGCATAGTCGCGGACGGCAGCGCCCGCATCGGGAGCGCTATCGCCAATGCGGCATTCGCTACCGGCGCGCCCCTTGGCCACCAAAGCAATGTGGTCGCCCCGAATGCGCGACATCGTTGCCTGATACTTGGTTCCGTCGGGTGCAATCCCGTCCCCCCAAGTGATCGTGCTCGAATAGCCGGCGCTGAGCTGATTCACCCCGCTGTCATAGGCCTTCACGGCAGACGCATCTGCGAGCATGAGCGGGATTTCGACAAAATCGCCGTCGCGCGCGACCTTGCCCTCGGTCCAGCCAGCCGCGACCTGTTTCCAGTTGTCGACGGTGACGCCGCCAGGCGGATGGTCGACCGTAATCGCCTTGTGCGCAAAGCTGGCCATCGCGGCTTCGTCAAAGACCTCGCTTTCGGGACGGTAAACCGTCACCGTCGCAAGATCGGACCGCCCCATTTCGTGCCCGGCATATTCGTAGCACCCGCTGCGCGCGAATTTGCAGACCGCGGCGATGCGGCCATCGGCGAGGCGGCGCACTTTTTCGAGCGGCGCGCGGTCATGGAAGGTCATTTGCATATCAGGGCTCCTCAGCGTTTCGGACGGGGCATAGGGATGGGATCGTGGCGCGGGAGGCGCCGGCCCTCGGCGAAGAGGGCATCGAACATGCCGTGGATGTAATCGGCGCTGCGATCGGTGACGTCGGAGCCCATGGCTTTGCAGGCAACGGCGCGGATCTCGGTCGGCGTCATTGCGAGCGAAACATCGAGATCCGTGCCGCACATCATCAAGGCGTGCGTGACGGCGACGACGCGGGCCTTTTCATCTTCGGTGATGGGGAGCGCTTCATCGGAGGGAAGGCTAACCTCGGGGTCGTTCGTCATTCTCGTCTCCATGAGCCCGGCAAATGCGAGGGCGGTGGTCGAGGTGGAGAATGACAGAGGGCCTCCGGGCCGCGTCATGTAAAAATTGCG
This sequence comes from Sphingopyxis sp. H050, assembly GCF_001468265.1. Lineage (GTDB taxonomy): Bacteria > Pseudomonadota > Alphaproteobacteria > Sphingomonadales > Sphingomonadaceae > Sphingopyxis. The sequence continues at coordinate 210,157 of NZ_LNRZ01000004.1, forward strand.
GAACCGTGCGCACCGATGGGGCCGTTATCGGGGGCCTAATTTCTTAAAGGCCGCCTGTGATCCTCACAGAAAACCGATTGGCGAGATCTATTCGATTCCCTGTAAGGTCTCAGCGCGCGCTATGGAGGGGTCGGCGGCCGTGCTCGCGGATGTAGGCCGCCCGCGCTTCCCGCAACTCGGTGCGTCCGGTTTCGTCGATCCACCTCGCCACGACCCGCCAGTTGGTCGCATAGTGCTCCATGATCCCGTCCCAGCCCATGCGGATGTACGTCTGCCGAAAATCGGCAGGGCAAGTCCGATATGGGCGCTCCCGGCCTTCCCGGGTCATGGTTCGCGATCGATCATCTGGTGCATGCCCGCGCAGCCGATCGAGTGACGGGTGGCGATCATCCTCGCCGCCGCTGCAGTCCTGCTCGTCGCCGTTGGGCTCGAGGTCGGGATCGCCGTCCAGCTCGTCGAGCCGTTCGATCATTCGCGCCACCATGCGGGCGAGTAGCGGACGAGGCAGCGACGGGATGATATCGAGCGCCAGGTCGAGAGGCAGCCGAGCGGCCACCCCTCACTCCATGATATGCCCGAGCGCGCTCATCGCAGCACCCGTGTCGCGAGGTCGGCGACGGCAAGCATTACGACTGCCAGAGTCACCGCCGCGAAGATGATGGCGGCCTCGCAAGCGCGGGAAGGATCGCGAGGCGGGGTCATGATGCCACCGCCTCTAAGCGCCGGGCGTCGTCTATCACCAAGTCGAGCAGATCAGCGACGTCCTGATATTCATACATCTCTTCGGAACGAAATATTTCGATCTTCTCGGCGAGCTCGTGGATCGATGCCGCGGGGCATTTGACGACGGCCAGCCCGGTATCTGTCATAGCGCTTACCAGCGGCAAATACGCGGCCTCGTAGGCGCGCTGTTCGTGGTCCGGCGCTTCATTGTTGGGAGCGAAGTCCTTGCTGAAACGGGTAAAGGCTGCTTTTGCTATGCGAAAGGCCGAGGCCTTCATTGCGAATGGCGTGATGCTCATGCTTCACCTCCCATCGCGCGCAGCGATCGAATTGCTTGCAGGGCGACCCGCGTCGACCAGTCCAAATGTTCATCGAGACCATCGAAAGCGGAGATGTCGCGGCGAAATACTGCCAGCTCCCATTCCCATTGGGGGACGTCGTGTGAAACGATGCACCAGAGCTGGATTTCAACGCCGAGCAGAGTCTTGGCGGTGCTTTCGCCGATAAAGACCTCGTCGGCGTGAACCGCAGCCCACAGGCGTTCCTCTTTCGCCTCGTAGCCCGGTGTTTCTTCGCGCAATTCGCCGACGGCTTTGCGATTGGCAGCGAAGCGCTCCCAAGCGGCGAGGATTGCGGCGTCATTTTTCGTGGTTAAATCGGTGGCGCCATCAGGCGCACGGGTGCTATCGGCATCCATAGTCGTATTCCCTTCTACTCAGGGTTGCGATCAGAGCCGATGTGAGGGTGCCAGCCCTTGCATCGGTTCGCCGTTTCTGGCACACGTTAACTATGACGTCAAGCAATAATGGCACACAGAAACGCAAGCCCGGTCGTCCGGCGACCGGAGAAAGCCCGCGCGTTCCTGTTCGCATCGCTCCGGAAATGCTGGCAGCCGTCGATTATTTCGCAGGCCACGCGAGCTGTAGCAGGTCGGACATTCTGCGCGAGGCGCTGGACGACTGGGCGCTAAAGCATGATCGAGTTTTTCCCGACGACTGGCCACGCCCGATCGGAACGACGCGCTCCGAATAGATCCAAATCGGATGCAGTTTAGATTGTGACGGGCGCAAGTTCGTCCGAGCTTCGCGAGGCTGGTCGGCAGGGCGATTTGAGACGTCACGGCCTCGGGGCGGGAGCTTGAGACTACCCGCCCGCCAGTCCGCCGGTTGCCGAATCGGCGCACGAATGCGATGCCGCTGCGAATGTACAGACTCTATGTCGACGAGGTAGGCACAGACCACCTCACAAACCTCACCGACGATAAGGCGAGATACTTGAGCTTGACCGGTGTGGTCATGAAAATCTCAGATGCTCGCGATGTGCTTGAGCCGGCATTTAACTCGATCAAGGCGGACCTCTTTAAGCACGATCCGGACAGCCCTCTGATCTTTCATCGAAAAGAGATCATGGGCGGCAATGGGTTATTTCAGAAGGTGCGGGAGGATGCCGAATTTCGCAGCGCCTTTGATGCGCGGATACTACCTTGCTTTTCGGATACGCCGTACGTCGTGATCACGGCGCTAATCGACAAGAATTGGATGATCCGGCAAACGCATTGGTCGGAACGCCATCCCTATCATTGGTTGATGGAAATTCTGGTCGAGAAATATGTGCAGTTTCTCGAGCGTAAAACCTCGATCGGCGACATCATGCCGGAGAGCCGGCAGGGCAAAGACGCGCTGCTGCAGTCGGCATTCCTCGCCGTGCGAAAACGCGGAACTCAATTCGTCGATTCCGATAGAATCGCCTCCAAGCTACGCGGCGAAAAGCTGAAATTCAGAAAGAAATCCGACAACATCGCCGGTCTGCAGCTCTGCGACCTCGTTGCCCATCCCAGCCATATGTTTGTGAGGGATAAAATGGGCCACGATGTTAACCGCGGCCCTTTCTGTAAGCAGGTCTGTGATATCCTTTGGAACGCGAAGTATGATCGGTCGCCATATAACGGCAAGATCAAGGGATATGGCTATAAGCACCTGCCAGATACACAAAGGGCGGCCAACGCCGCCCCGATGGGTTAATGTACCATCTGTGTACCGACCGCCGTGGCATCGGATTGGTTTTTTCTTACGCGATCCGCGTCACTAAGTCAAAGGCCGCGCGGGCCATATAAAGTCTGCCTTATGTCCGAGGGGCGGATGAGTTTGCCCTCCCGCCCCCGATGGGAACCACGTCGCCACCCTTCCGCAGCTGATCGAGATAGTCCGACCACCATTGCGCCATCTCGACGCGCTCCGACCAATATTGGGACCGATCATAGGCCGCGCGCACTTTATCCGGCTCACCATGGGCCAGCGCCCGCTCAATTGCGTCAGGGTGCCATTTTTTCGATTCATTGAGCAGCGTCGACGCCATTGACCGAAAGCCGTGGGCGGTCATCTCGTCCGGACCGTAGCCAAGACGCCGCAGGGCCGCGTTGATAGTGTTTTCGGACAGCGGTCGCGCCCGCGTGCGTATGCCGGTGAAAACGTAGCCGCTGGGGCCGGTGATCTGGCGGGCTTCGCGCAATATGGCGATCGACTGGCGCGATAGCGGCACATGATGCGGCTTGCGCATCTTGGTCTTTTCGGGGCTGATCGACCAAAGCGCATTATCGAAGTCGATCTCCCGCCATTCCGCCGAACGAAGCTCGCCCGGGCGCACAAAGACATGCGGCGATAGCTGCAGCGCCAGCTTGGTCAGTGCCTGGCCCCCGAAGGAATCGATCGCGCGCATCAACTGGCCGACACCCTCCGGGTCCACGATCGCAGCGTAGTTCGTGACTTTTCTCTTCGCGAGGCCGCCGCGAATATCGCGCGTCGGGTCCGATGCCAGCCGCCCGGTCAAGATGGCGTGCCGGAATACGGCTCCGGCGAGCTGCATCGTCCGATGCGCACTTTCAACGTTCCCTGCATCCTGAATGCGCTTCACCGCGGCATAGACGTCGATCGCCTCGATGCTCGCGACCGGCATTGGCCATAAAGATCCGCGTAGCAGCGAAAGCAGATATTCCGACCGCTTTGAGGTCGCCGGCGCCCAGCTTCCATCTTTCTTTTGCTTCGCGGTGTACTCGTCCGCGATGGCCCCGAAGGTGTTGTCGGCCGCGATCTTGGAGCGAAGCTTGCTCTTGCGCTTCTCGGCCGACGGATCGACGCCGTTGGCGATCAGGCGACGGGCGTCGTCCCGGCGCTGCCGGGCATCGGCGAGCGATACGATCGGATATGACCCGAGCGCCAGTTTCTTCTCCCGACCATCGAATCGGTACTTGAGTCGCCACAGCTTCCCGCCGGTCGGTTCGACCTGAATATAAAGCCCATGCGCGTCGCTACGCTTGTAGGCCCTATCGCCCGGCTTCAGCGCGTCTATTTCCTTTACAGTCAGCGCCATGACGGTCTCCGATGCCCCCAGCGTGGGGGCCTTCTCTGCGGGCGAAATCGACATGCCCCCACCGCATGGCCCCAAAAGAGGCTAGATGCAATTTTAGGGCATTTGTCTGGATTTGCCATATTCGCCGCAGATAAGGCGGTTTCCGCGGCTGTGTAAATACAGCATTTAATGACATTTTAGGGGGCCTTGGAGCGGGTAGCGGGAATCGAACCCGCCTAGCTAGCTTGGAAGGCTAGAGCATTACCACTATGCTATACCCGCATCGCCAAGGCGGCGGCGATTGCCATTTTGCCGACGCGGCGTCAAGCGCGCCCTTGCACTCGCCGTTGAGAACATTTCAGCAACATGCTAGGCCAGTAGCGTGGAAGACGGCGAAGACCCGATATTTGAAGAAGCCGCGGACGCATCGGTCCGCAAGATCATCCATGTCGATATGGATGCCTTTTACGCGTCGGTCGAGCAGCGCGACGATCCCTCGCTGCGCGGCAAGCCGGTCGCGGTCGGCGGCTCCTCGCGGCGCGGCGTCGTCGCGGCGGCGAGCTATGAAGCGCGCAAGTTCGGGGTCCGGTCGGCGATGCCGAGCGTTACCGCCAAGCGCCAGTGCCCAGAGCTGATCTTCGTGCGGCCGCGGTTCGAGGTCTATCGCGACATCTCGCACCAGATCCGGGCCATCTTCCGCGACTATGCCGACGAGGTCGAGCCGCTGTCGCTCGACGAGGCCTATCTCGATGTGAGCCGCGACAAGGCCGGGCTCGGCAGCGCGACCGCGGCCGCGAGGCTGATCCGCCGCCGCATCCGCCAGGAGACGGGACTCACCGCGTCGGCGGGCGTCTCGTACAACAAGTTCATCGCCAAGCTCGCGTCGGACCAGAACAAGCCCGACGGCCTGACCATCGTCCGCCCCGGCGAGGGCGCCCGCTTCGTCCAGACGCTGTCGATCCGCCGCTTCCACGGCATCGGTCCGGTGACGGCCGCCAAGATGGAGGGGCTCGGCATTTTTTCGGGCGCCGATCTGGCGGCAAAGGATATGGCGTGGCTCGCCGAGCATTTCGGCAACAGCGCCGAATGGCTGCAAAACCTCGCCCAGGGTATCGACCATCGCCGCGTCAAATCGAATCGACCGCTGAAGTCGCTGGGCGGCGAGCGGACCTTCTTCAACGACCTGATCACCGATACCGAAATCCGCGAGGCGCTGGCGCATGTCTGCACCGTTGTCTGGGACCGCGCGGCCAAGAAAGGGGCGCGCGGGCGGACGGTGACACTGAAGCTGCGCTACGCCGATTTCCAGACGATCACGCGCGCAAGGACCGTCCCGCGCCCCATTCTCGACGGCGCCAGTCTGCTCGCGGCGGGCGATGCAATCCTTGGCCCGCTGCTGCCGACCCAACAGGGCATTCGCCTGCTCGGCATCACATTGAGCAAGTTCGAGGGCGAAGAGGATGAAGACGAAGGCGCGGCCGCGGCGCCCACCGATCTGCTCAGCCTTATTTGACCGCGAGCGCGGGCGCGAGTTTCTGGAGCGCCTGCTTCATCTTGGGCGACAGGGCAGCATAGTCGCACTTGATCAGCTGGTCGTCCATCACCTGAATGCCCTCGGGTCCCGGCGCGCCGGTGCGCAGGATAACGCGGGCCGGGCCGACCGGCTTCAGATGGAAATAGCCCGCGCCCTGAAAGTCGCCGAGCTGCATGTTGGTGAAGCCGCCGGGAACCGGGTTCGTGCGCCCGATCTTTTCCATCTCGGCGACCGGGCCCATGCTGGCGTTCGGACCATAATAATAGACCGCGCCCCAGCGCGCGCCGTCATAGGCGTAGCCGTTGGTCGCGGTGGCGCATTTGGCGGTCGCGGCGATCCAGAAGCCCTTGGCGATCGGCATCTTGATCGTCTGCGCCGCTGCCGGCACGCTGCCCGCGATCACCGCGAGCGCCAAAACCCATCCGCGCATCGATTTCCCCCACCATGATCGACCCGGCGTCATGGTGGCGGAGTTCGCCGATGCGATCAACCCGCGTCGGCGAACACGCGCTCTTTCGTGGCGGTAAAGCGGATGGCGGGGTGTCGCTGGGTGACATAGCCCACTTCCCACGCGTCCTTCGCCATGAACACCGGCGCGCCGTCGCGGTCGGTCGCGCTGGCGCCGCGATGATCCGCCTGAAACGCCTTTAGCGCGGCGGGATCGTCGCTCGCGATCCAGCGCGCCGTATCCCAAGGCGACGCCTCCAGCTTCGCCTCGACCTTATATTCGGCCTCGAGCCGGCTGATCAGCACTTCGAGTTGCAATTGGCCGACGACGCCGACGATCATGTTCGACCCGATCTCGGGGTAGAAGACCTGGATGATCCCCTCTTCGGCCATGTCGTCGAGCGCCTTGCGAAGCTGCTTGGTCTTCGTCGGATCGACCAGCGCAACGCGGCGCAGGATCTCGGGCGCAAAATTCGGCAGGCCGGTGATCGTGACATCGGTGCGCTCCGACAAGGTGTCGCCGACGCGCAACGTGCCATGGTTGGGGATGCCGATAATATCGCCCGGATAGGCTTCCTCGGCCATTTCGCGGTCCTGCGCGAGGAACAGCATCGGGCGGCTGATCGCGATCGCCTTGCCCGTCCCGCCCTGCATCAGCCGCATCCCGCGCTCGAACTTGCCCGAGCAGAGGCGCATGAAGGCGATGCGGTCGCGATGCGCGGGGTTCATGTTCGCCTGCACCTTGAACACGAAGCCGGTCACCGCCTCGTCGCCCGGCTGCACCGGCGCGGGCTCGGCGGGCTGCGGCTGCGGGCCCGGCGCATGGCTGGCGAGCGCGTTCAGCAGGTCGACGACGCCGAACTCCTTGAGCGCCGAGCCGAAATAGACCGGCGTCAGGTCGCCATTGCGATACGCGGCGGCGTCGAAAGGCGCGTAGCAGGCGGAGGCGAGCTCGGTCTCTTCCTTGAGGTGCGCGAGCCCGTCGGCGCTGAGCTCGGCCGCGAGCGCGGCATCGTCCAGCCCCGACACGCTAAAGCGGTCGCCCTCATACATGCGCGACGCGTCGCCGCCGGGCTTCATGATCGCCGGGTCGACGAGATCGTAAATGCCTTCGAACTGCCCGCCCATGCCCGCGGGCCAGTTCATCGGGCAGACGTCGAGCGCCAGGCGGTCGGCGACCTCGTCGAGCAGCTCGAACGGCGGCAGGCCCTCGCGGTCGACCTTGTTCACGAAGGTGATGATCGGCACCGAACGCAGGCGGCACACCTCGAACAGCTTCAGCGTCTGCGGCTCGATGCCCTTCGCGGCGTCGATCACCATCACCGCGCTGTCGACCGCGGTGAGCGTGCGGTAGGTATCCTCGCTGAAATCCTCGTGCCCCGGGGTGTCGAGCAGGTTGAAGACGAGCCCCGCATGTTCGAAGGTCATCACCGACGAGGTGACCGAAATCCCGCGCTGCTGTTCGATCTTCATCCAGTCGGAGCGGGCGCGCCGCGCCTGCCCGCGCGCCTTGACCTCGCCGGCCATATGGATGGCGCCGCCCGCAACGAGCAGCTTCTCGGTCAGCGTCGTCTTTCCCGCGTCCGGATGCGAGATGATGGCGAAGGTACGGCGTTCGGGATGTGCCTGGGAGATGTTCTGGGACATGGCGCGGGCGCCTAGCAGGTGGGGCGAGTTGTGGAAAGGGGCTGGCGTCGGCGCCGCTGTGGCCGCATGATCGGCGCATGCGCTCTTTCGTCCTTGCAGCTGCCATGATCACCGCGCCCGCCGCGGCGCAGGACTCCTCCTTCATCGGCGAATATCGTCTTGCCGAAGGGCCCGATGTCGGCGGCGGCCTGTTGATCCGGGACGACGGCCGTTTCCAATATATGCTCGCCGCGGGCGCGCTCGATGAACGCGCCGAGGGACGCTGGGAGATGCGTGGCGATAGGATCTGCCTGACGACCGAATCCAAGCCGGTGCCGCCCGCGTTTGAGAAAGGCCCGCTGATCGAGGTCGAAGGCGCCATCCCGACGCTACTGGTTACCTGGCCGAACGGCGAAGGCGTGCCGGGCGTCGATTTCACTATCGGCTTCGCCAGCGGCGATCCGGTCGACGACTACACTCAATATTATGGCTGGACGATGCCCGAGGACGACAAGCGCGTGCCGCGCTGGATCGAGGTCCGCGAGCCGATCTATGGCGTCACCGCGCCGCGCTATGAACTGACCGAAACCGATGGCGGCAAGCTGCGCGTGATCATCGTTCCCAACGATATGGGCATCGTCGATTTCGAGGGCGCCTGCGCAGAAAAAACCGAGCGCGGGCTGACCTTGCATCGCACCGAGGGCGATATGCGGTTTATACGCCTGGGCAGAGAGTAGCGGCGGCTTTGGGGTGGGGAGCTGCCGTTCAATTCTCCTCATGCTGAACTTGTTTCAGCATCCATGGGCTGAGCTCGAATGAAATGCCGCGCTGAAGGAAACGGCAGACCATGGATCCTGAAACAAGTTCAGGATGACGAAGCTATAGGTCGTTAGCGGTCACCCCCCTTTTCCGTTCGTGTCGAGCGCAGTCGAGACACCCATCAACCTCGCGCCACGCCGAGGGGCATCTCGACTTCCGGCGCAGCCGGAAGTTTATCCTGAGCGCCTGGCAAGGCAGTCGAAGGGCTCGATGCCAACGGCGGTAGGTTAGGCCGCAACCAGTCGCTATCTGCCTCCCGCCTTCCCTCTTGCACTCGCCCTCCAAATGAGTCACAACTTTACGTGAACGTAAAGGTAAAGCGCCTGCGAGAGGATAATTCCCCATGACCCTTCCGACCTTCGACACGATCAAGCTCGAAATCGCCGACCATGTCGCGACGATTACGCTCAACCGCCCCGACCGGCTCAATTCGATGCCGCCGGCGATGGCCGACGACATTCGCGAGGCGCTCGACCATCTGCCGGGCCTCGGCGCGCGGGCGTTGCTGATTACCGGCGAAGGCCGCGGCTTCTGTTCGGGTGCCGACCTTGCGGGCGACCGATCGGCGGGCGGCGCGGTCAGCGGCGGGGCACGCAGCCGTAACGCGCTGCGCGGCCATTATAATCCAATGCTGCTTTCCCTATCCAATCTCGACATCCCCGTTGTCGTCGCGGTCAACGGCCCTGCAGCAGGCGTTGGGTGCAGCTTTGCCTTGTCGGGCGATTTTACGATTGCGGGCAAGAGCGCCTATTTCCTCCAGGCCTTCGTCAACATCGGCCTCGTCCCCGACGGCGGATCGTCGTGGCTGCTGCCGCGCCTGGTCGGCGTGCCGCGCGCGCTCCAGATGATGATGCTGGGCGAGAAGATTTCGGCCGATCAGGCGGCCGATTGGGGCATGATCTACAAAAGCGTCGAGGACGCCGACCTTTTGGCCGAAGCCACGGCGCTGGCGACGCGCCTCGCCAACGGCCCAACGATCGCGCTCGGCACGATGCGCAAGGTCCTGCGCGACGGGCTGACCCAGGATTTCGCGACGACGCTCGATGCCGAAGCGAAGGGCCAGTTCATCGCGGGCGGCACCGCCGATGCGATGGAGGGCATCATGGCGTTCCAGCAGAAGCGCAAAACCGAGTTCAAGGGGAAGTAGCACCTCGTCGCCCCCGCGAAGGCGGGGGCCGCTGGAGGGTCAGCGCAACGCCGATAGCGGCCCCCGCCTTCGCGGGGGCGACCAACTGGTTACTCCGCCGCTTCCGCGACCATGATCTTCTTGTAGATGCTCGTTTTCGGATACGAGCAGATCCGCATCACCATCGGTTCGAAGAATTCCAGCGGCTCGCTGTCGTATTCGGGGTCGAACGCCGGCGCGTCATATTTTTCGCAGAATTCGGCGCAGGCGGCGTAATAGGAACTATCCTTGAACTGGTCGCGCATGTCGCGGTCGAGGCCGAGATAGTGAAAGAAATAATGGCCCTGAAAGATGCCATGATGCTGCACGATCCAGAGATTCTCCTCTGACAGGAAGGGCTTGAGGATCGCGGCGGCGACATCGGGATGGTTGAACGCACCCAGCGTGTCGCCGATATCGTGGAGCAGCGCCATCACGACATATTCCTCGTCACGGCCATCCCTGTGCGCGCGCGTCGCGGTCTGCAGGCAATGTTCGAGCCGGTCGACGGGAAAGCCGCCATAATCGCCGCCGAGCAATTTCAGATGATCGAGGATGCGCTTGCCATTTTGCGGCGCGAATTCTTTTTGTTCGCGCGCGATAATGTCCCAATCTTGCTGCGTCCCGTCGATCATCGAACGGAAGGTCGCATGGTCATGCGTCATATCGGTCATGGCAGCCTCTCTCCTCTTACGAAGATCAGCCTACCCTATTCGTTGTTATTTGCAACGTTATAGGTTTTGACCTCGGCCTGCGTCAGGCAGCGGCGCGTCGATTTGTCCTCGGCGTTCGCCAAGGCCTTTTGCCGATACATCACCTCGGTCAACAACTTGCGCGACACGCCCATGCGGATCAGGAAGTCATTGTCCTCGCTCGCCAGCAACGCGGCGTCCTGTTCGATGTCGCCGATCAGTTCCTTGGTTGCTTCGGTCCCCATCGCGACGCTCATGTCGATCGACTGGCGGTCGCCCGTGCGTGTGAACATATGGACGATGAACAGCCCGCCGGGATCGATCACGCGCGGCTGGCCGCCCATGAAGATGAAATTGCAGGCGCTGAAACAGGCCCAGCCGGCCGGGATGCGTGTCGTCAGCCCGAAGTTCGACCGGATGATCCGCCCCGCCGCATTGCCCGCGCGCGCGTCGCCGCCGGGCGAGCGCAGCCACACTTCGGCAACGTCGGGATTGGCCTCGAGCGCCTTCTTGAGCCGATCCGGCGCACCCGAATCGATCCGTCCCTCGGCGAGCAGCACTTTGGTATTGCCCTTCTTCACCGGTGTGAAGATCATGGTGGTGTTCGCCGACCAGTCGGGATTGAGCGGACAGGTCGGATTCGCGGGGTCCGTCTGGACCTTCGCGGCACCGGTCAGGCAGGCGAGCGCCGCACCCGCAACTGCGATACGGACGAGTTTACGCGGCAAGGACATAGCGCGACTGGCCCGGCCCACGGCACATCTTCTTGGAAACGCGCGTTTCCTCGCCCTCGACGATGACGATGTCGGTAACATTCATGCAGCTCGAGCCGTCGGCGAGCTGGTTCTTCGACGCGACGGTCGATGACCCGCTGACATTCTCGCGCGTTTCGCTCGTCCAGTTGGCGGTCGATCCGATCTCGCCCTCGCGCGTGATCTCTTCGGTCGCGGCGGCCGCCTGCACCTGCTCGGCGGGATCGAGCTTGCAGGCGATGGCGTTGGTTAGCGTCCCGCTGACCTCGGCGATCGGCACATAGCTGTAAACGCCTGCCCGGCTCGCCGCGCTGCCGATCGCCTCGTCCAGCACGCCGCCGATGATCTTGCGGCCTGCGCCGCTTCCCTTTTTGCCCTTGGGGCAGCCGCCATTATCGTCTTCGCTGGGCTTGGGCGTCGGGGTCGTCACCTTGCGCAAAATGCTGCCGAACTGCGCCTGCGCCGGCGAAACCGCCAGCATGCAGGCCGCGAGGACCGCCGGTGCACACAACATCCTCTGCATATCGAAATCCCACCCTTGTCGCTGCCGGAACGGCCAGCTGCGCGACCCCTCTAAGGTCCATTCATGCCACTCGCTGTGATTTTCATCAACAACGCTGCATAATCTCGGCCAGATAGGTTGAATTAGGACTGAATATGTAACACTAACCGGATCATGCTGTCGCAAAAGACCCGCTACACGATCCGTGCCTTTCAGCATCTTGCCGATCATTGGGGCAAGGGGCAGGTCCAGCTCGCGGATATTGCCGATGCGCAGAATATTCCGCCCAAGTTCCTGACGGTCATCCTCTCGGAAATGGCGCGCGAAGGCCTGCTGATCTCGCAGCGCGGCCGCGATGGCGGATACCAGCTGGCGCTGCCGCCGATCGACATCAGCTATGGCGACCTCGTCCGCCTGACTCGCGGATCGCTGGCGCTGGTGCCTTGCGCCGCGCGCAACGCACATGAGCATTGCAAGAATTGCCTGCCCGAGGCCGAATGCCGGCTGCGCAGCCTGATGCTGAAGGTCCGCGACGAGACCGCGTCGATCCTCGACCGCATCACCCTCGCCGACCCGATCGAGCTGGAACCCCTGTTCGAGAAGGACGAGGCGGCCGAATAGCCGGTCGCCATCGGCGCAACAAAAAAAGGCCCGCTTTCGCGGGCCTTTTTTTTGCAAATGGTGGAGCCTAGCGGGATCGAACCGCTGACCTCTACAATGCCATTGTAGCGCTCTCCCAGCTGAGCTAAGGCCCCGTGCCATTTTGCGGGTCGCCCTGGGTGGTGCGACCGGGACGCCGCCTTTACCAGCGCACGTCCGTTATGCAAGGGGCCAAATGCATCGGGCGATGCTTTTTTGGGCCCCGACCAGAATAATCAGACTTCGTCTTCGTTGTCGTCGCCGGTGTCGACGCCCAGATCGTCGTCGCCGCCGAGATCGACGTCGTTATCGGGCGAATCGCTGTCCTCGTCGACATCGACGTCCAGATCCAGATCCTCGTCGACGCCTTCTTCCTTGACGACCTTGCCAGGCTTCTCGACCTGCTCGAACGGCATCGGCTGCTTCGACTTCAGCACCGATTCCGGAATCCAGCTATAGCCGCAATTGATGCAGCTGACCGGATCATCCTTGGTCAAATCATAGAATCGGGTCGCACATTTTGGGCAGCTACGCTTCGTGCCCCATTCAGCCTTGATCATATTGCCTCGTAACCTTCTGGAAACAGGATAGAAATATCGGAAAAGCGACGGCACCTGAATAGCTACCCGTCAAATCGGCGTGCGCCTTGCCAGATTGTCGGGCCGCTGTCAAAAGCCGCACGCCATGACCGACCAGACCGCAACACCGCGCAGCTTTGCCGCCTCCGCTCCGCTTAAAGGTAGGATCGCGATTCCGGGTGACAAGAGCATCTCGCACCGATCGCTGATGCTGTCGGCGCTCGCGGTCGGAACGAGCCGCGTGACCGGGCTGCTCGAAGGGCATGACGTCCTCGCCACCGCCGCCGCCCTGCACGCCATGGGCGTGCAAATCGAGAAAAGGCCCGCCGCCGATGGCGGCGGTGGGCGCGCGATGGGCGCAACCATCGAACATATGGACAGTGGCGAGTGGGTCATCGACGGTGTCGGCGTCGGCGGGCTGCTTCAGCCGCGCGAGGCGCTCGACATGGGCAACAGCGGCACCTCGACGCGCCTGCTCATGGGCCTTGTCGCGAGCCACCCGATCACCGCGACGTTCGTGGGCGACGCCAGCCTGTCGGGGCGTCCGATGGGCCGCGTGATCGATCCGCTGTCGCAGATGGGCGCCGACATCAACGCGTCGCCGGGAGGCCGCCTGCCGCTGATGGTGCGCGGCCTCGCTCCGGCCATTCCCCTTTCCTATCGCCTGCCGATGGCCTCGGCGCAGGTGAAGAGCGCGGTGCTGCTTGCGGGCCTTAATACGCCCGGCATCACCGAAGTCATCGAGCCTGTCCCGACGCGCGACCATAGCGAACGCATGCTCAAGGGTTTCGGCGCAGACCTCACCGTCGAGACCGATAGCGAAGGCACGCGCCATATCCGCATCCGCGGCGAGGTCGAGCTGAAGCCGCAAACCATCGTCATTCCCGGCGATCCGTCGTCCGCCGCCTTCTTCATCGTCGCTGCGCTGATCGTGCCCGGCAGTGATGTCACCATCGCCAACGTAGGCCTCAACCCGACGCGCGCCGGCCTTATCGAGGTCCTCAGGCAGATGGGCGGCGACATCGAACTGATTGACCCCCGCGAGGTCGGCGGCGAGCCGGTGGCCGACCTCCGCGTCCGTCACAGCGCGCTGAAAGGCATCGACGTCGATCCCGCGGTCGCGCCGAGCATGATCGACGAATTCCCGATCCTCTTTGTCGCCGCGGCGCTCGCCGAGGGCCGCACGACGACGACGGGCCTCGACGAACTGCGCGTCAAGGAGAGCGACCGTCTGTCGGTGATGGCGACCGGACTCAAGGCGATCGGCGCGCGCGTCGAGGAAGGCGGGGACGGCCTGATCATCGACGGCACCGGCGGCGACGCGCTGCCCGGCGGCGCGACGATCGCGGGCCACCTAGATCACCGCATCTGCATGAGCTTTGCGGTTGCCGGCCTCGTCAGCACGGCGCCGGTGACGGTGGACGATATCGCGCCCGTTGCGACGAGCTTTCCCAATTTCGAGGCGCTGCTCACGGGCCTGCAAGAATGATCGTCGCTGTCGATGGCCCCACGGCATCGGGCAAGGGCACCATCGCCCGCGCCATCGCCGCGCATTTCGGGCTGCCCGTACTCGACACCGGCTTGCTCTATCGCGCGGTCGGCTATCAGACGCAGCTCAATCATGGCGATGCCGACGATGCCAACGATGCGCTCGCGGCGTGCGACTTTCCGAAGGCCCTGCTGGACGATCCTGCGCTTCGCTACGAAAGCACGGGCGGCCTCGCGAGCCGCGTGTCGGTCCATCCCGCCGTCCGCAGGGCCCTCTTCCAGCGCCAGGTCGATTTCGCGAACCAGCCTGGCGGCGCGGTGCTCGACGGGCGCGACATCGGCACCGTCATTGCGCCGCACGCTAACGCCAAGCTGTTCGTGACCGCCTCGCCCGAGGAGCGCGCGCGACGCCGCCACGTCGAGATGCTCTCACGCGGCGTCGCCGTCACCTATGACGCGGTGCTCGCCGACATTCACGCACGCGATGCGCGCGATACCGGCCGCGCCGACGCACCGCTGCGGCAGGCGGACGACGCGCTTCTGCTCGACAACAGCGCGATGGATGCAAAGGAAGCGATTGCCGCGGCGATCGCCTTCGTCGAAACGAAGATCAGGCGACCCAGCTGATCTCGGGCAGCGTCCGGCGCTTGGGCGCCGGGCCGGCGTGATAGACGCAGGTCTCACCCACGCCCTTCAGCATCTCGGTATGTGGCGGGCCGAAGGCGGCGCGATCCTTCGCGCGGAGCCAGGTGCTCTCCGAAATGGCCATGCCGTTGACCGGCGCTGTGCTTTCGAGGCGCGCCGCCATGTTCACCGTCTCGCCCCAATAATCATAGGCCATGCGCGTCGCCCCGATCACGCCGCCGACCACCGGGCCGCTGTGGATGCCGACACGAAGGCCGACGTCGGTGCCCGCGACTGCCCGTAACTCCGCGACGCCTGCGAGAACGTCGCGCGCGAAGGCGATCGCGGCGTCCGCGCTGTTGCCGCTTGTCACATTGCCGCCTGCAATGGCGAGATAGGCATCGCCGATGGTCTTGACCTTCTCGACCCCATGCTTCGCCGCGCAGGCGTCCGCATGGTTGAAGAAGGCGTTGAGCACCTCGACCAGATGCCCCGGCGACACCCGCTTGGTCAGCCCCGTGAAGCCGACCATGTCGATGAAGATGACGCTCGCGTCGGCATAGGCGTCGGCAACCACCCGCCCGTCGCGGATGCGCTCGACCGCCGCTTGGGGCAGCATATTGTAAACCAGCGCCTCATTCTTCGCACGCTCGGCCTCGAGGGCCTCGGCGAGCGCAAAGGCGCCGCGGCTTGACCGGTCGATCGCGACGTTGATCGCGACCATGATCACCGCCCCGCTCAAATAGCTGAGCAAGGCGTATGACAGTCCCGCGCTGTGGCTCTGCACCGGCATCACCGTCGCCAGGAAAACAGTGAAGTCGAGGGCCAGCCAGAGCAGGAAAAGCCGCGGCCGGCCGGCGAGCGCAACCGCCGCGAAGGCGCTGACCGACAGGCGGTTGATGACGCCGACGGCATGCATTTTTTCCTGCATGTCGATCAGCTCGTCGAACAGGATCAGGTTGATATGCCCGACGAGGAAGACGATGCCCAGCAACGCCGCGAAATCGATGGCAGGCTGCTCGACATAGCGCGGCCAGAAGGTCGAGCCGATGTAGGTGCCCGCGAGCAGCAGCGTACAGCCGAGCAGCAGCGCGAGCCGCGCCGTATCGTGCGGATGGACAAAGATCGGGTTCGCGATCGTGTAGGCCAGCGCGACGAGCATGAAGAGCACGCCATAGATGCGCACGAAGGGCAGCCGCAGCGTGCGCGCCGTTTCCTGGAAACGCGCCTCGACCGCCGGGTCGGCGAACCTGCCGTGCGACACCATCTGCATAGGAGACCCCTCTCGATTGGGCGAATCTACAAGCCCAGGTCTTACGATGGCGTTTACCGGCCTTTCGCCTTGCTTTTCGGGACATTCCGCCATATAGGCCCGCTCGTCCGACGGGCTTTCAGCCGGTCGAGGCAGGACAAGCCGCCGCTCAATATAAGAGCGTCGGGCGTGACGGGGCTTCCCTGCCGCGCCCTTTTTGCTTTGCCCCTGCCCCGACCCAAGCAGGCCCCGACGACGTTCTGCATCGCATCCGGCGGGCAGGACAGATCGGCCAAAAGACCAGCGGAACCAACCGCTTGGCCGGAACAAATGAAGTAAGGAAACCCAATATGGCCTCTACGGCTTTTCCGTCGCGCGACGATTTCGCCGCGATGCTCGACGAATCGCTAGGTGGTGCTGATGGCGGCTTTGAAGGCCGCGTCGTCAAGGGCACCGTGACCGCGATCGAAAACGACCTGGCAGTGATCGACATCGGCCTGAAGAGCGAAGGCCGCGTGCCGCTTCGCGAATTCGCCATGCCGGGCCAGAAGGCCGACATCAATGTCGGTGACGAAGTCGAAGTCTATGTCGACCGCGTCGAAAACGCCAATGGCGAAACCATGCTGTCGCGCGACCGTGCTCGCCGCGAAGCCGCCTGGGACCGCCTGGAAGAAGAATTCAACAAGGAAGCCCGCGTCGAAGGTGTCATCTTCGGCCGCGTCAAGGGCGGCTTCACCGTCGACCTCGGCGGCGCCGTGGCGTTCCTTCCGGGTTCGCAGGTCGACATCCGCCCCGTGCGCGACGTCGGCCCGCTCATGGACCTGCCGCAGCCCTTCCAGATCCTCAAGATGGATCGCCGCCGCGGCAACATCGTCGTGTCGCGCCGCGCCATCCTCGAGGAAACGCGCGCCGAACAGCGTTCGGGCCTGATCCAGAACCTGGAAGAAGGTCAGATCATCGAAGGCGCGGTCAAGAACATCACCGATTATGGTGCGTTCGTCGACCTCGGCGGCATCGACGGCCTGCTCCATGTCACCGACATGAGCTACAAGCGCGTCAACCACCCGAGCGAAGTCATCAACATCGGTGACACCGTCCGCGTCCAGATCATCCGCATCAACCGCGACACGCAGCGCATCAGCCTGGGCATGAAGCAGCTCGAAAGCGATCCGTGGGAAGGCGTCGCCGCCAAGTACCCCGTGGGCGCGAAGCTGTCGGGCACGGTCACGAACATCACCGATTATGGTGCGTTCGTCGAACTGGAAGCCGGCATCGAAGGCCTGGTCCACGTCAGCGAGATGTCGTGGGTCAAGAAGAACGTCCACCCCGGCAAGATCGTCTCGACCAGCCAGGAAGTCGACGTCATCGTCCTCGAAGTCGACAGCGACAAGCGCCGCATCTCGCTCGGCCTCAAGCAGGCCCAGTCGAACCCCTGGGGCGCTTTTGCCGAAGCTCACCCGGTCGGCTCGGTCGTCGAAGGCGAAGTCAAGAACGCGACCGAGTTCGGCCTGTTCATCGGCCTTCCCGGCGACGTCGACGGCATGGTTCACATGTCGGACATCGCATGGGGCATCTCGGGCGAAGAAGCACTGCACCTCCACCGCAAGGGCGAGGCCGTGCAGGTCGTCGTTCTCGACGTCGACGTCGAGAAGGAACGCATCAGCCTTGGCATCAAGCAGCTTGAAAAGGGTGCTCCGGCCGTCGGCGGCGGCGCCGCAGCTGTCGGCTCCGGTTCGCTGAAGAAGAACGACGTGGTCACCGTGTCGGTCCTCGAAGTCCGCGACAACGGCCTCGAAGTCCAGGCGGGCGAAGATGGCGCCACCGGCTTCATCAAGCGCGCCGACCTTGGCCGCGACCGCGACGAACAGCGCGCCGAACGCTATCAGGTCGGCCAGAAGTTCGACGCGATGGTCATCGGTTTCGACCGTTCGAAGAAGCCCAGCTTCTCGGTCAAGGCGATGCAGATCGCCGAAGAAAAGGAAGCCGTCGCGCAGTACGGTTCGTCGGATTCGGGTGCGTCGCTCGGCGACATCCTCGGCGAAGCGCTGAAGGCCGGCAAGAAGGACTGATAATTTCAGCCTTCCGCCGTCAGGCAAAAGAAAAGGCCCGCAGAGTGTCTCTCTGCGGGCCTTTTTATTTCAGTGATATATTTTGACCGAACAGTGATTCATGATAATCTGCGGTACGCGTTGGGAGGGGTCCTCACGCAAATCGCAACCGGCAACGACCGGATGGAAGCATCCGTTGGATGCGCGTGACTATAATAGGGGAAGCCCATGATCCGGTCGGAACTGGTGCAGAAAATCGCAAGCGAAAACAGTGATTTGCGCCTCGAAGAGGTGGAACGAATTGTCGACGCCTTCTTCGATTCGATCGTGGACCAGCTCGCCTCCGGCGGGCGTGTCGAATTGCGCGGATTCGGAGCCTTCTCCACCCGCAGCCGCGAGTCGCGCACCGGCCGCAATCCGCGCACCGGCGACCCGGTCGCGGTGAACGCCAAGAACGTTCCCTATTTCAAGCCGGGTAAGGAAATGCGCGAGCGACTGAACGGTTGATCCGCACTGCCCCTTGTCCCTGAAGCGGGGAACGACCCCGCTTCGCCATAACCTGGATCAAGAACCCGTCAGTTTTTGAGCCGGTAGCCCGTGCGGAACATCCAGAAGATCACCGCCAGGCACAGCGCCAGAAACAGCGCCACCGCGCCCATGCTGACGCCGATGCCGACATCGCCCTGTCCGAAGAAGGTCCAGCGAAAGCCGCTGATCAGATAGACGACGGGGTTGAACAGCGTCAGCGTGCGCCACGCCGCAGGCAGCATGTCGAGCGAATAAAAGGCGCCGCCGAGGAAGGTCAGCGGATAGACGACGAGCAGCGGGATAACCTGCAACTGCTCGAAGCTTTGCGCCCAGATGCCGATAATGAAGCCGAACAGGCAGAAGGTTACCGCCATCAGAATCATGAAGGCGACCATCAGCAAGGGATGCGCGACCTGCACATCGACGAACAGGTGCGCGGTCGCAAAGATGATGGCGCCGATGATCACCGACTTCGTCGCGGCGGCGCCTACATAGGCGATGAGCAATTCCAGCGGCGACATCGGCGACGACAGCATCTCGTAGATCGTCCCCGTCCATTTCGGCATGTAGATGCCGAAGCTCGCGTTGCTGATGCTTTCGGTGAACATCGTCAGCATCATCAGCCCCGGCACGATGAAGGCGCCATAGGGCACCGTGCTGACGTCGCTCATCCGGCTGCCGATCGCTGATCCGAAGACGACGAAATAAAGCGTTGTCGTGATCACGGGCAGCATCAGGCTGGTCCAGAAGGTGCGCCCGAAGCGCGCCATTTCGAAGAGGTAGATCGAGCGGATACCGCGGACATTCTGGATCATGCGGGTTGCCCCAATTCTTGTTCGCCGGCCTTGGTTTGGTGCACCAGCCCGACGAAAATATCCTCCAGCGAGCTTTGCCGGGTGTTGAGATCCTTGAATGCGATCCCGATGTCGCTCATCCGCCGCAGCAGCGATGGGACGCCCGTCGCTTCGGCCTGGCTGTCGAATTCATAGACGAGCTCGTGGCCCTCGTCTGCCAGCTGAAGATTCCACTGCGCCAGTTCCGCGGGCACCACCTCCAGCGGCTCGGCGAGGTTCAGCGTCAGCGTCTTGCGCCCCAGCTTCTTGATCAGCTCGTCCTTCTCCTCGACCAGGATCAGCTTGCCCTTGCTGATCACGCCAACGCGGTCGGCCATTTCCTCGGCCTCCTCGATATAGTGGGTGGTCAGGATGATCGTGACCCCGCGCTCGCGCAGGCCGCGGACCATGTTCCACATGTCGCGGCGCAGCTCGACATCGACGCCCGCGGTCGGCTCGTCGAGGAAGAGAATCTCGGGCTCGTGGCTGAGCGCCTTCGCGATCATCACGCGGCGCTTCATACCGCCCGACAGCTCCATGATCTTTGCGTTACGCTTGTCCCAGAGCGACAGATCCTTGAGCAACTGCTCGATGAAGCGCGGATCCTTGGGCTTGCCGAACAGCCCGCGCGAAAAGGTGACCGTCGTGATCACCTTCTCGAACGCGTCGGTATGCAGTTCCTGCGGCACCAGCCCGATCATCGAGCGCGCGGCGCGATAGTCGCGGGCATGGTCGTGGCCGCCGACGGTCACCGTCCCGGCGCTCGCCGTCACGATGCCGCAGACGATACTGATCATCGTCGTCTTACCCGCGCCATTGGGCCCGAGCAGCGCGAAGATTTCGCCCTTGTTGATGGTCAGGTCGACGCCCGAAAGCGCTTGATGCCCGCTTTTGTAAGTCTTTCCGAGGCCGGAAATTTCGAGGACTGGAGTCATGCGCTGCGGTCTAGCCGAGCGATCCGCCGGGGAGAAGCGCCAAACATCACTTGACCTCCTCCCGGCCATCGGCTTGACCGGGCACCCGTGCGGACGTGGCGAAATCGGTAGACGCAGCAGACTTAAAATCTGCCGGCCTAGTGTCATGCGGGTTCAAGTCCCGCCGTCCGCACCATCATTCCGCCTTGGTGCGATAATCGCCGAACTTGCCGTCGCGATCGCTGAGCGCCGTCGTCAACCGGCCCTCCCGGACCGATGCGTAAAAGGCGCGCGCGCTGTCGGTCATCGCGCTCATCGCCTGCAGTTCGGTGCCCGCGCGGATGCCGGCGCGAATGCCCATCGCCTCCATCTGGCGATGCACCGCGCGTTTGTTGATCTGCTGCACGTCGGTCGGCACCATCGCGACGCGCGCCGCCATGTCGAGCACCGTCGCCTCCAGATCCCCGAGTGGGACCGCGCGGTTGGCAAAGCCATAGTTCGCCGCCTCGATCCCGCTGATCGTGTCGCCGGTCAGCATCATCTCCATCGCGCGGCGCATGCCGATGAACCAGGGATAGAATTGATTGTCCGGCGGGCTGATCGAGCGCACGACCGGATAGCCGATCATCGCATCCTCGGCGACATAGAGCAGATCGCAGGCCGCGGCGAGCTCGGTGCCACCGGCGAGGCAATAGCCATGGACCTGCCCGATCACGGGCTTTGCCATGTCCCAGATGCGGAAGCAGCCGTCGGTCACATGGCGTGGCCAGTTGCCAATGCCGCCCGCAGTGTACCAAGGCTGCTCTTCACCGACCTCCGACGACAGGTCGTAGCCAGCGCTGAAACAACTTCCCGCGCCGCGCAGCACGATCACCGATATGTCGGGGTCGCGATCTGCCACCTCCAGCGCCGCGAACAGCTGCGTCCGCAACGCGTTCGACATGGCGTTGCGCTTGTCCGGCCGATTGAGCGTCAGCCTTGCGACACGCTCTCGGGGCCGATCGACCAGCATGAGCGCGGGTAGCGTAGTGTCCATGACCGCCATCTCCTCTCCCGCCGTGGCTAAAGCAAAAGCCGCCCGGCGCGCCACTATCCAAAGCGCCCGCGGCGGATAAGGCATGGCCATGCCCGCGCCGCCGTCCTAAGGGTGCTTCGCAATGCCGCCCGTTCGCGCCTTCGCAGCCTTCACCTTCACCGCCACCCTTGCGCTCGCGCTGACCGGCTGCGGCCTGTTCAGCGTGCGCGGCCCGGTGAAGATCGCCGCGGTCGGTCCACTCAACGCAGCCGCGACCCCGCTTTCGGGCGAGCTTTCGGCCGCCAACGCCGCGCTGCTCGATACGACATCGCAGGGTCTCGTCAGCTTCGACGGCGAAGGCCAAATCGAACCGGGGCTCGCCGAGCGCTGGACGGTCACCGCCGACGGGCGCAGCTATATCTTCCGCCTGCGCGAGGCAAAGTGGACGAACGGCCGCAAGGTCACGGCGAACGATGTCGCCGCGGTGCTGCGCACCTATCTGGCGCCGGCGAGCCGCCATATACTCCGCGACGATTTTCCCGAGGTCGAGACGATCAAGGCGATGACCGACAGCGTCATCGAGATCCGCCTGTCCGTGCCGCAGCCGGGAATGCTCGAATTGCTCGCACAGCCATCGATGGCGGTCGTCAACAAGGGGATGCGCTGGGGCCCGATGCGCGCCAAGAAGATCGGCCGGGCGATGTTGTTGTCCCCCGTTCCCGACCCGCTTGCAGAGGATCAGGAGGCGGCCGAGGCGGCAGCGGCCGACCCTGCCGCCTCGGTCGAACTGGTAGGCACGTCCCCCCAAGGGGCCCTCGCCCGGTTCAAGAATGGCTATGCTGACGGCGTGATCGGCGGGCGCTTTTCCACCCTGCCCTATTTCGCGGCATCGAACATCGGCCGCCCGCTGCTGGTCGTCGATCCGGCGCCGGGGCTGTTCGGCCTGTCCTTCACCCACGCAGACGGCTTTCTCGCCACCGACATCAATCGCGATGCGTTGTCGCGCGCGATCCGCCGGGAGCGGCTGGTCGATGCGTTCGGCCTCACCGAGTGGCAGCCGCAGGTTGCGCTGCGCCCGACCGTCTATCGCCGCGATGCCGGCCCTCAGCCGCTGCTCCCCCCGTGGGCCGACTATGACGACGATTCGCGCCTGGTGCAGGCGAAGCGCGTCGTCGATGCGTGGCGCGCGGCGGGGCGCGAGATCGGGCCGCTGCGCATCGCGGTTCCGGACTCGCCCGGCGGCCGGATCCTGTTCGCCTACGTCGCTGCCGATTTCGCGCGGCTGGGGATCGAAAGCCGGCGCGTGAACATGGGCTCAACAGCCGACCTTCGCCTGATCGACGAGGTCGCGCCGAACGACGATCCGCTGTGGGCGCTTCGCCGCCTGTCGTGCCAGCGCGACACGCTGTGCAACCGCGAAGCGCAGGAATTGATCGAGCGGACGATGATGAATATCGACCTCGGCCAGCGCCTTGTCCAAGTGGGCGAGACCGAGGCGGTCCTCGCGCGCTACACGCCGTTCATCTCCTTGGCATCGCCGCTCCGCTGGTCCGTGGCCTCGCAGCGGCTGACGGGACTGCGCCCGAACGCCCGGGCGGCCCACCCATTGAATCGCCTGATCGCTTTACCTAAGTAATACAGTGGCGCCGATTATGGTGCCGCTTGAAAGGACCCCGATGGCCCCTTCGTCCCCGAATCCCGATGCGATCTTCGAAGCCCTGATTCCGAACCCCCGCGATCCCGCGGCGCTCCGCAAGCGCGTCGAGACGCTGGAGCTGCTGCTCGAACGCAGTTTCGTCATTCCCGGCATCAACCGCCCGATCGGTCTCGATGCCATTGTGGGGCTGGTGCCGGTGGTCGGCGACGTGATCACCGCGACGATGGGCGCCTATATCATCTGGGAGGCGCGCAATCTGGGCATGTCGAAATGGCACATCTGGCGCATGGTCGGAAATCTTGGCGTCGATACCGCGCTGGGCGCAATCCCGCTCGTCGGCGACGCGTTCGACTTCCTGTTCCGATCGAACACGCGCAATCTGAAGATCATCAAAAAGCACCTCGACAAGCATCATCCGGGGACGATCATCATCGAGCAATAGGGCCGCCGCCCCCTTCCCTTGCGGTGTCTGATGGTGCTAGCACAGCGCCTCCACACCCCAGGGAGATGTCCGAATGATCCGCGCCAGCCTTGCCGCGTTAGCCCTTACCTGTTCGATCGCCGCCGTTGCGGCGGCCGCACAGGACGCCAAGGACCCGTACCTCTGGCTCGAAGATATCGAAGGCGGGAAGGCGCTCGAATGGGTCAAAACGGAAAATGCCGCGACCGACAAACTGATCGTCGGCCGCCCCGGTTTCGAGCGCGACCGCCAGCGCGCCAAGGCGATCCTCGACGACGACCGCCAGATCGCCGAGCCCGGCGAAGTGATGGGCGATATCATCACCAACCTGTGGCGCGATGCGAAAAACCCGCGCGGCGTATGGCGGCAGAGCCCGCTCGACGCCTATCTGGCAGGCAAGCCCGAATGGACGGTGCTGATCGACGTCGACGCGCTGGGCAAGGCGGAGAAGCAGAGCTGGGTATGGCACGGCGCCGATTGCCTCGCGCCCGAATACAAGCGCTGCCTCGTCTCGCTGAGCCCCGGTGGCACCGATGCCGACATCGTTCGCGAATGGGACCGCACGACGAAGAGCTTCGTCGATGGCGGTTTCACTTTGCCGCAGGCGAAGAGCAGCGTCACATGGGAAAATGCCGACACGCTGCTGGTCGCAACGGACTATGGCAAGGACAGCATGACCGCATCGGGCTATCCGCGCATCGTCAAGCGCTGGAAGCGCGGCACGCCGCTGACTTCCGCCGAGACGGTCGCCGAGGGTGAGCCTGAAGATGTCGGAATGAACGTTTTCGCGCTGGTTGACGGCGACAAGCGCTGGCCGATGATCAGCCGCGGCAAGACTTTCTACACTACCGACTATCTGCTGCCGAACAGTGATGCGTCGCGCTACATCTCGACGACCATCCCCGATACCGCCAGCGTTCGCGACGTCATCGACGGACAGGCGATCATCTTCCTCAACAAGGAATGGGCCGGCGTCCCCGCGGGCTCGCTCGTGTCGCTGTCGCTCGCCGATATGTCCGCCGCCCGCCAAGTGCCGATCGTCACGGCGATGACGCCGACGCAGGCGCAGGCGATCGAGAATGTCGCCGCCACCGAGAATATCCTGTGGGTGAAGGCACTCGACGATGTCGAGGGCAAGCTGTTCGCGCTGCGCCGCGATGCCAAGAGCGGCAAGTGGAGCCAGAAAGAAGTGCCGCTCGCCGACAATGCCACGGTCACCATCGCAGGCACGATCGGCAAGCGCGATGCCATCTTTGTGACCGCCGAAACGATGCTGATGCCGCCGACGCTCTATGCGGTGTCCGAGCGGAAGGCGCCGCAGACCGTCCAGAGCCTGCCCGCCACCTTTGATGCCAAAGACATGAGCGTCGAGAAGCGTTTCGCGACATCCAAGGACGGAACCAAAGTCCCTTATTTCCTCGTCCGCAAGAAGGGCGCGACCGGCCCCGTCCCCGCGCTCGTCCACGCTTATGGCGGGTTTCGCTCGGCACAGACGCCGGGCTATCTGACCGGCCAACCCTATCGCGCCGGACCGCTCGGCCTGTTCTGGGTCGAGGACGGCAACGCCTATGTTCTCGCCAATATTCGCGGCGGCGGCGAATATGGACCAGCCTGGCATCAGGCGGCGCTGCGCGAGAAACGCCAAAACAGCTTCGACGACCTGCACGCCGTCGCCGAGGATTTGGTGAAAACCGGCGTCAGCGCGAAAGGCAAGATCGCGATCTCCGGCCGCTCGAACGGCGGCGTCCTTGTCGGTGCTGCGATGACGCAGCGGCCGGACCTCTATGGCGCGGTCATCTCAGGTTCGCCGATCAAGGATATGTGGCGCTATGACAAGATGCTCGCCGGCGCGTCATGGGTCGCCGAATATGGCGATCCCGACGTGCCCGAGGACTGGGCCTTCCTGTCGAAATACTCGCCCTACCAGAATGTGAAGAAAGGCGTGAAATATCCGCCGATTTTCCTCTATCTCTCGACCAAGGACGACCGTGTCCACCCCGGCCACGCCCGCAAATATGCGGCGCGGCTGCAGGAATATGGCAACGACGTCTATTATCACGAATATCTGGAGGGCGGCCATTCGGTCGGCGCCGATCATGCCGAAGACGCGGTGCGCGCGGCGATGCTGCACGCCTTCCTGCTGCGCGAACTCGTCGAGAAGAAATAGCGGCGCGGCGGCCGTACGCTACGGCTGGGTCAACCGAGGCAGCGTCCGGCGAACGCCCAGAACAGCGCTTTCTCCGCAGATTCGCTTTTGAGGTCAGCGCTGCCCTGATGCCCGCTGTCCATGTCGGTGCGCACGCCCGAGACGAGCTTCGTCATCCCGCCACTCCGCGCGGTGTGGCGCCAGCAGATCCGCCTGATGGAGGCGCTGTCGCTGGTCGCCGCGGGCGCGTCGATCACAGGTGACCTATGACGTCGGCTACGACAGCCCCAGCGGCTTCGCGGCGATGTTCCGCCGCGCCTTCGGCGTGCCGCCGAGTATCTGAAACCCTGACCGCTGCCCCGGCAGCGGCGCTAGAAATCGACCCGCGCGCCGACGGTGACGTAGCGGCCGACGACGTCGTACAAAGTGCTGTTTACGGTGATCAGCGGCGGATCGCGGTCGAACACATTGTTCACGTTGCCGAACAGCACGAAGCGATCGTCTACTTTGAAGCGCACGCCGAGGTCGACATAGGTTCGCGACGAGATTCTGTTGTTGATCAACGTCGTGCGCGTCCGGTCGAAATTGCCGCCGTCGATATAGCGCGCGCGGATGTCGAAGCCGACATTGGCGTCGTCGTAGGTCGCACTGAGCGTCCCGCGCCATTTCGGCGTCGCACGCAGCACCGAATCGCCGACATCGCCCGCGGTCTCGACGCGGGTGAGGCCAGTATCGAACACCAGCTTGTCGACATAGGTCGCCAGCGCGCGGAGCCGGATGCTGCCCCCCGCCGCCAGCCTGGCGACATAAGATGCCTCCATGTCGAGGCCGCTCGTTTCGAAGCTGGCTATGTTCTGCTGGTTTGCGGCGACCTGAATGACCGTCCCCGTCGAATCGCGGGTAATGCGGTCGCAGGCCGCGGTGCTGCCGCGGAAGCAGGCAAGGGTCAGGCTCGTTCCGTTCAGCGCGGTGATCGCGCCGCTGATCTTGATCCTGTAATAATCGACCGATGCGCTGAACCCGCGGAGATAGGACGGCGAATAAGTCGCACCGATCGAGGTCGTGTAGCTCACCTCGGGCACCAGGTCGGGGTTGCCGCCGGTGAAGGTCGTGACCGTTGACGGCGTCGGGTTATAGGCGGCGTTGGCTGCCTTGCGCGCCACCGGATTGTCCTGGTCGTTGAGCGGACCGATGTTGATCGAGCGGACGGCGAACAATTCGCCGATGCCCGGCGACCGGATATCGCGCGACCGGGTTGCGCGTAGCAGCAGGTCGTTGAACAGGCGGGCGGTGCCGCCGGCCTTCCACGTCCAGATACCGCCGCTGGTGCTGTAATCCGAATAGCGCGCCGCCCCGCTCAGGTCGATCTCGACCGCATTTTCAAGCTTGAGCAGCGGCAACAGCACTTCGCCGAAGGCTTCCTTGACGTTGAATCCGCCCGACGTCGGCGTCGAAAAGACGAGGATCCCGAAGTTGCTGGCGTTCGCGATCGTGAAAGCATCGCGCGACGATATTTGCTCTTCCCAGCGCGCTTCCGCGCCGAGCGCGACGGTCACCGGCCCGGCCCACAGGGAGAAGAGATCGCCTTGGATTTCGGCGCCCGCCGAATCGAGTTTAGAAGTGCTGAACGCACGCTGGGTTCCGGTGACATAGGCGCGCGCTTCGGCCGATGCATTCAGGGCGCCGAACGGATTCAAGGGCCGGCAAGCAGGATCGTCATTGGCGGGGTTTGCGTCGGCGTTGATGCCGCAGACGATCTGTCCGCCGCTCGACACCGCGTTGATCGCATTGTTGAACTGCCGAACGAGGCGTGAGTTGCTCATCGCCTGGTCGCTTTCGACCTCGCCATGGCTGTACCAGGCCTTGTAGCGGAAGCCGTTGCCGAACGTGCCATCGACGCCGATCGCGCCTTCCTTGCTGGTCCGCTCGCCGCGGAATTGCAGTTGCAGAATGTCGTTGAAATAGCGGCCGAGGGTAAAGCTCGTCTCGCCGGCGGCGGCCAGACGATCACGGACCGCGGTCGACAGATAAGGGTTGGTCGCCTGGATCGTGAGATAAGGCAGGCCCAGCGCTCCGCCGACCGTATAGTCGCCGAAGAAGGGCGCGTTCGACAGCGAGCGAGCATAGCTGCCCTCGACCCAGAAGGTCGCGTCGCCGACCTCATAGCTCAGCCGGGCAAAGGTGCTCAGCCGCTCGAACGGCGAGGAAACGGGGATCGTGTCGTACAGATTGATGCCGTCGGCGCCGCCGACCATTCGCAGCGGGAAGGCGCCGGCCCCGACGTTCGTACCGCGCGCGAAAGGCCGCAGCGTGCCGTCGGAGTTGAAGGTCTGTCCGGCGAGCACCCCGCTGGTGATCAGGCCGCCGAGCGTCACATTGCCGAAATTCACATCGCGGACGAGCTCGGACCCCGTGCCCGAGGGAATGAAATCGGGACTGTTGAGCTGTGGGCGGGTGCTCCGCTGGATCACGCCGTCGTCTTTTACATATTCGCCGCCGATGATGAAATGGCCGCGCCCGTCGGCGAAGCCGGTGCCGAATTTCGCGTTGAAGCCATAGCGGAAGCCATCGCCGCGCGACGAAGTGCCGACATTGCCGCCGATCGACACGCCCTCATAATCCTTGTCGAGCAGGATGTTCACGACGCCGGCGACTGCCCCCGAGCCCCACGCGGCCGAGGCGCCGCCGGTTACAACCTCAACCCGCTCGACCAGGTTCGTCGGAATGAAATTCAGATTGCCCTCGCCGACGAAACGGCGGCCGTCGAGCAGCACGAGCGTGCGGTTCGAACCAAGGCCGCGCATGTCGACGGGCGCGGTGCCGGTCGATGTGTTGCCGTTGGATACGGTCGGCGTTGTCGTCGGGCGTATTTGCGGAAGATCGTTCAGCACCTGCTGGATGTTCGGCCGCGCACCGAGGCGCAAATCCTCTTCGCCGACCACCGTCGTAGGCGTGGGCTGATCGAAGCCGGCGCGCGCGATGCGCGATCCTGTTACGAGAATCTCCTCATCGCCTGCGATGTCCGTGCCGGACGCAGTTTCTGTATCGGGCGCGGTCTGGGCCGCGGCCGGCACCGCGAGCAATAATCCAGCGGCCAAGGCGGCAATGCTGCTGCCGCGCGCGATCCGATCGAGTTTCCCGCTATCCTGACGCATATCTTTGCCCCCTTTTGTGCTGCGCCGCTCGATGGCGGCCTTTTTGCTTCCTCATCCATCAAGCTGCCATAATGTCCTGTTTCGGACAATATATTTCTTTTAAGAGAAATTTGACCCGTAATTGACATCGGGTATGGGTTCAGGTCTGTTGCGTCAGGGGTCGAATCGGTCCCGGAGCCTGGGAAGACGACTTTGCCGATTTTGCGCTTTTGCTCGCCACCGACTGGATCATCGGAGACACGATTTTCCGCGCGCGCTATCGCGATGGCTTCGACAAGTCCGCGATGATGCGCCCAGGCGACGTGTACATGATCAAGCCATCGCCGATCGCTGCGAGCATCCGCTTCGGCGCCGGCCATCGCATCCGCATCGAGGTCACGTCGTCGAACTTTCCGAAATTCGTCCGCAACCTCAACACCGGCGGCCCGAACGAGCGCGAAAGCAAGGGCGTCGTCGCGACCAACATGATCCATCACGCGCCGGGGCAGCTCTCCTATGTCGAGCTGCCGATGGTGCGGTAAAGGCCGTCAGCGCCAGGGACTCGAAACTACGGATTGACCACGCCCTACTGGGATAATAATGTCCTGATTAGAAAATTATTGGATGGGGATGACGATGCTATTTTCTCGACGCCAAGCGATCTGCGCCGCGGGCGCGGCGCTCGCTGCTCCTCTCGCCGCGCCCTATGTGGCGCGCGCCAATGTCCAGATCAGCCCGTTCACCAACCGCGCCTATTCGAAGCGCGCGATCGAGCTGGTCCAGCGCGCGGTGGTCGTCGACATGCTCGCCCCGATCAAGATCGACTTCGAGCCGAGCTATTATGCCAAAGCGCTCAGCGAAAAGGAAACCGCGGACTTCCGCGCCAGCGGCATCAACGCCATCCATCATGCGGTCGGCATCGGCGGCCCAACGGCGAAGGAACAAGCGCTCAGCTTCTTCGCGATCTGGGGTAATTTCGTCGCGCGCAACAGCCATGTGTTCACCGGCGTCGACAAATTCGCCGACATCCTGCGCGCCAAGCAGGACGGCAAGGTCGCGGTGATCATGGGCTTGCAGAACGCCGACCATTTCCTGCGTCCGGCCGACGTCAAGACCTTCTACGAGATCGGCCAGCGCTGCGCGCAGCTGACCTATAATTCGCAGAACCGCATCGGATCGGGATCGACCGACCGCGTCGACGGCGGCATCAGCGATTTTGGCGTCGAGATCATCAAGGCGATGAACGAGGTCGGGATGCTCGTTGACGTGTCGCACTCCGGCGACCGCACGATGCTGGACGCCATCGAGATTTCGCCGAAACCGATCGCGATCACGCACAGCAATTGCCGCGCGCTGATCGACCACCCGCGCGTGAAGACCGACGAAGCGATCAAGGCGCTCGCCGCCAAGGGCGGGGTGATGGGCATCACCGGGGTGCGCAATTTCGTCAGCAAGACCGACCCGACGACGATCGTGAACTATGTCGATCATATCGACCATGTCGTGAAGCTGGTCGGGATCGACCATGTCGGCGTCGGCACCGATTCCGACCTCTATGGCTATGACGACACTTCGCCCGAGATGAACAAGATGCTGCGCGGCGCCTATAAGGACAGCTACGCCTTTCGCGAGAAAATCGACATCGACGGGTTCGACCATCCGCGGAAGATGTTCGACCTGACCGAAGAATTGCTGCGCCGCAATTATTCCGATGCAAACATCCTCGCGATACTCGGCGGCAATTTCCAGCGGCTGCTGACCGCGACCTGGGGCGGCTGATGAACGCCCTCGCCGATCGCCTCTCCGGCGCGCTGGGGCTGCCGCAACCTTATGTGCTGTTCCTCGGCGACACCACGATCGCGGGTTATGCGAAAACCGCCTTTGGGCTGAAGGACTGGGCGCCCGAGAAGTGCGTCGGGGAGTTGCGGCTGCCCGGCGCCACGGTGACCACCGGGCTCGACGCGCTCACCGCCGCCGAGGCGCATGCGCGCGGTGCACGGGCGCTGGTGATCGGCGTCGCCAATGCGGGCGGCGTGATCCCGGCCAGCTGGCGCGCGTCGCTGGTCGAAGCGCTGGAGGCTGGGCTCGACCTGATCGCCGGCATGCATATGCGCCTGGCCGACATCCCCGAACTCGCCGAAGCTGCGCGCCGGCTCGGTCGCCAGTTGATCGACGTGCGCGTACCGCCGCCGCAGATCCCGATCGGCACAGGCCGCAAGCGCAGCGGCAAGCGGCTGCTGACTGTCGGCACCGATTGCGCGCTCGGCAAAAAATATACCGCGCTGGCGCTCGCCCGCGCGTTCGAGCAGCGCGGCATCGACGCCGATTTCCGCGCGAGCGGCCAGACCGGCATCATGATCGCTGGCGGCGGCATCGCTATGGACGCGGTCGTCTCGGATTTCGAGGCCGGCGCGGCCGAACTCCTCTCGCCCGACGCGCCAGCCGATCACTGGGACGTGATCGAGGGCCAAGGCGCGCTGACGCACCCCGCCTATGCCGCGGTGTCGCTGGGACTGCTCCATGGCAGCCAGCCCGACGTTTTCGTCGTCTGCCACGAGCCCGGCCGCACCGAGATGCTAGGCACCGCGGGCTATAAGCTGACCAGCGTCGAGGAAATCGTCGAGCTCACCCTGTTGCTCGGCCGGCGGACCAATCCCGCGATCCGTTGCGGCGGCTTTGCCTTCAACACTTCGTCGCTCGATGAAGCGACGGCGCACGAGCTGATGGTGCGCGAGAGCGCCCGCCTCGGCTTGCCGGTCGCCGATCCGATCCGCGGCGGGCCCGCATTCGACGCGCTCGTCGACAGTTGCCTCGCATGAACCCCCTGGCTTTCGGAGACCTTGCATGACCCGACTCCCGGCCCTGCGCCGCACCGCCTTCGCCGCCGCGCTGCTGGCCTCGATCGCCCTGTCCTCCGTCGCCACCGCGCAGTCCGCCGCCGAACCCAGCTATAGCATCCCGGCGGACCGGATCGGCGGGCTTGCCGATTTCGTCGACGGCGTGATGGCGCAGCAGATCGCGACGCGCGAGGTCGCGGGCGCGCTCGTCACCGTCGTCTACCGCGACAAAGTGCTTTTCTCGCGCGGCTACGGCTTTGCCGATATCGACAAGGGCATCGAGGTCGACGGCCAGCAGACCCTGTTCCGGCCGGGCTCGGTGTCGAAGATGTTCACCTGGAGCGCGCTGCTGCAACAGGTCGAGGCGGGGCGCGTCGACCTCGACGCCGACGTGAATACATATCTCGATTTCAAAATTCCTGAATTCGAGGGCAAGCCGATCCGCGTGCGCGACCTCTTGTCACACACCCCGGGAATGAGCGACGTCGGCGGCCTGACCGCGCCGACGCCCGACAAGATCACCCCCTATGTCGAGTGGACGAAGACGCATATTCCGGTGCGCCACTGGGCCCCGGCAACCGAAACCTCCTATTCCAACTATGGCTCGGTGCTTGCGGGCTATATCGTCGAGCGCGTGTCGGGCGAGGCGTTTCCCGACTATGTCGAAAAGCATATCTTCACGCCGCTCGGCATGACCTCCACCACCTTTCGCGAACCGCTGCCCGCCGCGCTCGCGCCGCGCATGGCGTCGGGTTATCAGGTCAAGGACGGGCGGCTGGTCGCCGAGCCGTTCGAACTGTTCAGCCCGGTGATGCCCGCGGGATCGGGAACGAGCAGCGGCCCCGACATGGCGCGCTTCATGATGGCGATGATGAACGGAGGCGCGCTGGGCAAGGCGCGCATCCTGAAACCCGCGACGGTCAAGCTGCTGATGACCGACTCGGTCGCGAACGCGCCCGGCCTGCCCGGCATGGCGCACGGCTTCTTCGTCGTCCGCGAAAAAGGCCCGCGCATGGTCGGCCACGGCGGCAACACCGGCGATTTCCATTCGAACATGATCCTCGCGCCCGAGGCCGGGCTCGGCTTCTTCGTTTCGGAAACCGGCGGCCAAGGCAGCTATGGCGGACGCACCGAACTGACCGAGGCGCTGATCGGCCGGCTCTTCCCGGTCGCCCCGGCCCCACGCGTCGCCGCGCCTGCCGGCGAGACACTGCCGCTCGGCGCCTATCGCGTAAACCGGCGCGACTATACGCGCGCCGCCAATCCCGAGCGCGACCTGAAGATCGCAGCGGCGGGCCCGAACGCGGTCACCGTCACCACCGACGGCAAAACCACCTACTGGGAACGCGTCGGCCCGATGCGCTTCGAACAGGCCACCGGCGCCCGCGCCGGCGGCCCTTATGAGCAATTGCTGTTCCACGGCGCCGAGGGCCGCTGGCGCCTGTCCTTCACGTCGCAGCCGCATGTGCTTTATCATTTCGTCCAGCCCTGAGGAGAAGCCATCATGAAGCTGTTGATCGCCCTCGCGCTCTCCTGCGCGCCCGTCGCCGCCCTTGCGCAGACCGTCCCGGCCGACACGCCCGGCACCCTCGCCAGCGGCGTGCAATATGTGCAGCCGAAGGACTGGACCGCATCGAAGCAAGGCCCCGCGCTCGTCTTCACCTCGCCCGAGGGGGATCTGCGTATCGTCGTCGCCGAAATCGGCACCGCCACCGATGCCGCCGACGCCGCCGCCAAGGCGTGGGCGATCATTCGCCCGGGCGCCGTACCGACCCAGCGCACCAGCACCGCCGCGCCGCCCGCCGACGGCTGGGACGAGCGCGTGAGCTTCGCCTATGAAACGCTGCCAACCGAGCGCGCCGCGCGCTCGGCAAGCGCGCTGCGCAAAGGCACCGCCTGGACCGTGCTGATCGTCGACGGTTCGGCGGGGACCGCCGCCAAACGCTCGGCCGCGATGTCGGTCGTCGCACAGGGACTCCGCCCCGCCGGCTTCCAGAAGGAAAGCTTCGCGGGCAAGACCGCGCACGAACTCACCCCCGAACGCATCAAGCTGCTCACCGATTTC
Organism: Sphingopyxis sp. H050; assembly: GCF_001468265.1. Taxonomy (GTDB): domain Bacteria; phylum Pseudomonadota; class Alphaproteobacteria; order Sphingomonadales; family Sphingomonadaceae; genus Sphingopyxis. The sequence goes on from NZ_LNRZ01000004.1 coordinate 243,980, forward strand.
GTCGAGCAAAGCCGTCAGGAACTCGAGGTTCCTGGCGTCGGCTTCGCGCTGATCGACGATGGCAAGATCTTGTGGCAGGGCGGCTTCGGCGTCCGCGCGCTCGGCTCGCCTGAAAAGGTCGACGAGCATACCAAATTCATGATCGCGTCGAATACCAAGGGGATGACGACGCTGCTGCTCTCAAAGCTTGCCGACGAGGGCAAACTGCGCTGGGACGAAAAGGTCGTCGATCTTTATCCCGAGTTCCGGCTCGGCAATGACGAAGTCACCAACTCGGTGCTCGTCAAACATCTGATCTGCGCCTGTACCGGCCTGCCGCGCAAGGATTTCGGTTTCATCCTCGCCGACAAGGGACAGCCCGCGGCGGACACCTTCAAACAGCTTGCCGCGACGATGCCGACCAGCAAGTTCGGCGAGCTGTTCCAGTATAACAACCAGCTCGCCTCGGCCGCCGGCTATGTCGGCGGGCATATCCTCTATCCGAAGATGGAATTCGGGGCCGCCTATGACCGGGCGATGGAAGAGAAGGTCTTCGGTCCGCTCGGCATGAAGGACAGCACCTTCGATTATGCCGAGGGCATGGCCGGCAATTGGGCGGCGCCGCACGGGCTCGACATCAACGGCAAGGTGACCTTGATGTCGAACGACTTCAACTGGTCGCCCTATCCCTATCGTCCCGCGGGCGCCGCCTTCTCCAGCACCGCCGACATGGTGCGCTACGTGCAGCTCGAACTCGGCAAGGGCATGCTCGACGGCAAGCGCATCGTGAGCGAAAAGAACCTGCTCGCGCGGCGTGAGAAGGGCGTGCAGGTCGGGCCCGATAGCTGGTATGGCATGGGCCTGTTCCAACGCGACGCCTCGGGCGTGCAGGTCGTCACCCATGGCGGCACCTTGGTCGGCTATCACAGCACCTGGTTTGCGCTTCCGGAATCGGGCGTCGGCATGGTGATCCTGACCAACAGCGATCCGGGCGCCTCGATGCTGGCGCCAACGCTCCGCCGCCTGCTCGAAATATTATACGACGGCCAGCCCGAGGCGGCGCGCGATGTCACCGCGGCCGCCACGCGGATCAAGGAGCAGGCCGCTGCCAAGCGCGAGCGGCTGACCTATCCGGGCGACCCCGCGACACTCGCCAATCTCGCCGGTCATTACCGCGACCCGACGGTCGGACAGATCACGATCAGCGAGAAGAACGGCCAGAAATGGATCAAGGCCGGCTTCGTCGAGGGGCCGATCGCCACCCGCAAGAATGCCGATGGTAGCGTCTCGATCGTCTCGGTCGGCCCGGGCAGCATCGGCGTCGACGCGCTGGTCGGCACCAAGGGCGGCAAGCGGACGCTTGCGATCAGCGACGGGCAGCAGACGCAATATCTGTACGTCGAGGACTGACCATCAGGGAGATTTCCGTATGACCCGGCCGTTCGCGCTTGCCTTTGCCTCGGTGCTGCTGGTCGGCGCCGCCGCGCCGCCACCCGCCGCCTATGACATCGTCATTCGCGGCGGTCGCGTGCTCGACGGCGCAGGCAATCCGTGGGTCGCCGCCGACGTCGCGATCAAGGACGGCCGTATCGCGCGCGTCGGCGTGATCGAGGCCAAGGGCAAGCAGGAGATCGACGCCAGCGGTCGCTATGTCTCGCCCGGCTTCATCGACATGCTCGACCAGTCGGGGCGCGTGCTGCCGCGCGACGGATCGGCCGCGAACAAGCTGCGCATGGGCGTCACCACGCTGATCGCCGGCGAAGGCGGCACCGCGGTCCCCGCGGGCGAACTTGCGGGCTATTTCAATATGCTCGAGACGCAGGGCATCGCGGTCAATTTCGGCACCTATTATGGCGCGATCCAGGCGCGCGTGAAGGTGATGGGCGACGGCGCGGGCGCCCCGAGCGAAGAGCAATTTCGCGCGATGGAAGACGAGGTGCGCACCGCGATGAAGGCGGGCGCGTTCGGCATTTCATCGGCGCTGATCTATTCGCCCGCCAGCTTTCAGGCGACGGACGATCTGGCCCGCCTCGCGGCGATCCCCGGCAAGTGCGGCGGCTTTTATGCAACCCATATGCGCGACGAGAGCGACAAATTGCTTGCGGCGATCGACGAGGCGGTGGCGATCGGCGAGCGCAGCGGCGCGAAGGTCGAGGTATTCCACATCAAGGCCGCCTATGCGCCGCTGTGGGGCAAGCTGATGCCGCAGGCGATCGCGCGGATCGAGGCGGCGCGGACGCGCGGTGTCGACATCGGCGCGAACATCTATCCCTATCGCGCCGGCGGCACCGGGCTCGACGTGACGATACCGACGCATGTCTTCGCCAAGGGCCGCGAGGCCGCGCATGCTGCGCTGCGCGACCCAGCCGTCCGCCAACAGCTCAAGCAGGAGCTTGCCGCCGGACCGCAGGCGGACTGGTCGAACCTCGTCCACGCGTCAGGCGGCTGGAAGAATGTCGTGCTCGCGAACGGCCAGGCCGAACAATATAAGCGCTTCAACGGCCGGAATTTCGCCGACATCGGCAAGGCGCTGGGCAAGGATCCTGCCGATGCCGCGTGGGACATCTGGCTCGCTGCGCTGCCCGCGCGCGCATCGGCGCTCTATTTCATGATGGACGACAAGGACATCGACCTCGCGATGAAACAGCCGTGGGTCAGCGTCGGCACCGACGCCTCGGCAACTGACAGCACGGCGGACCCCGAAAGTGCGGGGCGGCCGCATCCGCGCTCCTATGGCACCTTTCCGCGCATCATCGCCGAATATGTCCAGGCACGCCCGGTGCTGACCCTGCCCGACGCAATCCGCAAGATGACCGGCTGGCCCGCGCAGCGGCTGGGCCTCGCCGATCGCGGGCTGCTGCGCGAAGGCATGCGCGCCGACATCGTCGTCTTCGATCTGGCGACGATCAAGGACCGCGCGACCTATGAGGCCCCCACCGCCGCGCCGGAAGGCATCGGTGACTTGATCGTCAACGGCGTGGTCGCGCTGGCCAAGGGACAGCCGACAGGGTCGCGGAGCGGTATGGTTCTGCGTCACGCATGCACGACGGCCTGACCCGTCCGCTCGGCGATTTGGACATTTCCGCTATTCGGCTAGGGAAGCGCAGCGACAAATCCTTTCGACCTTATGGAGCCCGTTCGCCGTGCCGATCGACATTGATCCCTTTCACGCCATCGCCATCAGCCGTCTCGCGCATCGGATGCGCGCCGAGGGGCGTTCGGTGATCCATATGGAATTCGGCCAGCCCTCGACCGGTGCCCCCGCGGCGGCGATCGAGGCCGCGCACCGCATCCTTGATGCCGACGGCATGGGTTATTGGGAAAGTCCGGGTCTCAAGGCGCGCATCGCCGCGCATTATGGCGAAACCTATGGCGTCGCGGTCGATCCGGAACAGATCATCCTCACCTGCGGCGCCTCGCCCGCCTTTGTGCTTGCCCTCTCGTGCCTCTTTTCCCCCGGGGACAGGGTCGCTCTCGCGCGGCCCGGCTATGTTGCCTATCGCAATACGCTGAAGGCGCTCCATCTCGTGCCCGTCGAGCTCGCCTGCGGCGAAGCCGAACGGTTCCAGATCACCGCGGAAGCGGTCGCGCGCCTCGATCCCGCGCCCGATGGGCTGATCATCGCGAGCCCGGCGAACCCCACCGGCACGATCATCCCGCCCGAAGAGCTCCGGGCGCTGGCGGAGGTGTGCCAGCGGCGCGGCATTGCCCTCATCTCGGACGAAATCTATCACGGGCTCAGCTATACGCTGCCCGCCGACACGATGTTGCAGCACGCGCCGGATGCGCTCGTCGTCAACAGCTTCTCCAAATATTTCAGCATGGCGGGCTGGCGCCTTGGATGGCTTGTCGTGCCAGAGACGCTGATCGACGCTGCGCGCGCCCGGATGGGCAATCTGTTTCTGACGCCGCCCTCGCTCGCGCAGCACGCCGGACTGGTCGCGTTCGACTGCCGCGACGAACTCGAGGGTCATATCCGGACCTATGCGCGCAATCGCGAACTGCTGCTCGACGCGCTTCCGCAAATGGGCCTTCGCCGGATCGCCCCGCCCGATGGCGCCTTTTACATCTACGCCGATGTCGGCCATCTCACCAATGACAGCCTTTCGTTCTGCGAAGCGCTGCTCCGCGAGACCGGCGTCGCCGTGGCGCCCGGACTGGATTTCGACCCGGTCGACGGCAACAGCTTCATACGCCTGAGCTTTGCGGTCTCCACCGATCTGGTCGAAGAGGCGATACGCCGCCTTGAGCCATGGATAAGGGCCCGAGGGATCGCTACCGCCGCATCGTCACAATCGGTTGCTCTCCATTGACGCAAAGGCTGCTGGCCGCCTTCGCTCGCTATCGATGCAATTGAGAACTGGATTCCGGGACAGGCATCGGTAAGCGCCGCCAGCGTTCGGAAACCTCGACGGTTTCCCACAGTCCCGGACCAATCAGCAAAAGCGCGCTGCCTGCGCTGCCGCAGAGGAAGGTGGCCGCAGAGAGGGCGAGCGTCAGGGGAGCAGCTTCGCGGACCGGCGCGCCGAGCGCCATGTGGTGAAGCCTCATGGCAACCGCCCAGCCGAAGCCGAGCAAGAGCATGCCGCCGGCGCGCAACCCGACATTCGCAGCTAGAGTTTGATGCCAGTTTTTCATGGAGCGCCTCCGCAGAAGGCCTCCCATCTACGCAGCGCCGCGTAGGAATTCGAGATCGCGAAACCCGGCCGCGCGTTGAAATGTCATATGATCGGGTCTCCGCCGCCCCAGGTCACGAAGACCATATGGCGATCAGCCTGCGCCGCCGTCAGCGGGCAAGCTGTCGACGCCGAGCCGCAGACGATAACCGATCCCCAGTTCGTTGCTGATGATCCGCGGCTGCTGGGGGTCCGTCTCCAGCTTATGGCGCAAGGTCCGGATCAGGACGCGCAGATACTCGACATGATGCTCATGCTCGTGCGGCCAGACCTCGTTCATGATCTGCTTGTGCGTGATGACCCGGCCGGGGAAACGCGCAAGCTGTTCCAGCACGGCATATTCCTTGGGCGTCAGATGCACTTCCCTGCCGCCCTTGGTCACGGTGCGCGCAATCAGGTCGATCGTGACATCGCCGACCGAGAGGCTGAGGTTGCCTCCGTCGCGCGTCAGCCGGTTGCGGAGCGCGACGCGGACGCGCGCGAGCAACTCGTCGGTATCGAAAGGCTTGGTGAGATAATCGTCGGCGCCGAGATCGAGGGCTGCAACCTTTTCCTCGGTCGCATCGCGCGCCGAAACAACGATCAGGGTCGTATCCGATTGCTGCTTGAACAACGGAACAAGCTCAAGGCCGTCACGATCGGGCAGTCCGAGATCGAGCAGGACGATGTCGGGCCGCTCCTCGCGGAGGCGCTCTACCGCCTCGCGCGCATTGGCGGCTTCGACGATCGCATAGTCGGCGCGTTCGAGCGCGGCGCGGATGAGCCGGCGGATGTGGAGTTCGTCATCGATGACCAATATCTTGTGACGCACCTTCATGGATTATCCTCGCCGGTGGGGTGGGTGATGATCAGCGCCTGGGGAATGCAGATCGTGAAGCGCGCGCCGTGCGGATCGCTGGCGTTTGCCGCCTCGACGGTCAGCCCCATCGCCTCGGCAAAGCCCTTCACGATCGCCAGGCCGAGCCCGGTGCCATGCTTGGCGCGGTCGCTGCCCTCCAGCCGGGTGAAGGTTTCGAAGACGCGTTTTTCATTGCCCGGCGCGATACCGGGTCCTTGGTCGATGACCGACAGCAGGATCGCGTCGGCGGTGCGGTTGGCGCGAATGGTGATCGGCGTATCGGGGTCGGCGTAGCGCCCGGCATTGTCGAGCAGGTTGATGAGGCAGTGATGAAGCAGCACCGGATCGACACGCACGAGGGGGATGCTCGAATTGATGTCGATACGGACGTCATGCCCGGCGAGCGAGGCACGGGTATCGTGCGCCGCGCTCGCTGCGGCGTCGAACAGCTCGGTCGCCTCCACCTTCATCGGCAGCGCGCCGGCCTCCACGCGCACCATATCGAGGAGGTTCGACACGAAGCGGTTCAGCCGCCGCGCCTCGGTCTCGATCGTCTCGGCCATCTCGGCGAAGGGATGGCGCTGCATTTCCTGCGCTGCCGACAAGATCGTCGTGAGGGGGGTCCGAAGGTCATGGCTGACCGAAGAGAGCAAAGCCGAACGCAACCGGTCGCGCTCGTCCACCTGCCGCGCGCGCAGCGATTGCTCCTCCAGTTCCATGCGATCGAGCGCGATCGACGCCTGGTCGAGCAGGCTCATCAACAGCGGCACCTGGTCCGATCGCACCGGCTCGCGCGCGTCATCGCGCGTCATCCCCAGCACGCCCAGCACCCCGCGCGTCGTGCGCAAGGGATGGAACAGCCAGTCCGACGCGGTAAGCGTCGACGAACCGCGCCCGGCGGGCTGCTCATTGTCCATCGCCCACTGCGCCGCGGCGCGCTCGATCTGTTCGAGCCGGTCTTCGGGCGGCACCGCCGCACGAAGCGTCGGCCCGTCGGTCGAGGGGAGCAGCAACACGGTGCGGACATCGAGCAGGCGGCCGACCTCGGCGCAGATCGCCTGCATGAGCGCATCCTGATCGGGCGCGGCGGTGAGCTGGCGCGAAAAGCTGGCGAGCGCCGCATTCTGCCGCGCGCTCGACTGCGCCAGATCGGCCTGCGCACGCACGCGCGCCGCGAACTGGCTGGTGACGATCGCGACGCCGAGCAGCACGAGGATGCTGATGACATTCTCAGGATTGCTGACGGTCAGCGTGCCCGTCGGCGGCAGGAAAAAGAAATTATAGGCGAGGCTCGACGCGAGCCCAGCGAAAAGCCCGGCACGGAGGCCGAAGGTCGCGGCGGCGAACATGACGGGCACGAGATAGAGGAGCGAGATATTGCCGAGATCGATGACCTCGATGAGCAGGCGCCCGAGCGCGGTCATCACGACGACCATGGCGAGCGACCAGAGATAATCCGCTGGTTTGCCCCAGCGGCCGGGGATGGCGAGCGCCGGTCGGGGGGCCGCCTTCGCATCGGGCTCGCCGGGCAGGACATGAACCGCGACATCGTCGATCGTCCGCACGAGCTGGTCGACGACCGAGCCGTGGCGCATCTCGAACCACCAGGGACGCGCCGATTTGCCGATGACGACCTGCGTTGCGCGCGCATCGCGGGCGAAGGCCTGCAGCCCTTCGACGACGCTGGCTGCCGGCACGGTCGCGGTCGACGCGCCGAGCCGCGAGGCGAGCGCCAACGTGTCGGCGAGTTGCTTGCGGTCAGCATCGGTGAGCGACTGGCTGCGCCGCGTCTCGATATAGACCGCGCTCCACGGCGCCTTCAGCGCGTCGGCGAGCCGTTTGCCCGCGCGCACCAGCTCGGCCGCGACCGGCAACTCGCTGACCGCGACGACGATCCGCTCGCCGACCGCAAAGCTGCCCGCGAGCGCGTGGCTGCGCACATGGTCGAGCATCTGCGCATCGACCGCCTGCGCCGCGCGGCGCAGCGCCAGTTCGCGCAGCGCGGTGAGATTCGATTTGGAAAAGAAATGGGCGAGTGCGCGCGTCGCTTCCTGCGGGATATACACCTTGCCGTCGCGCAGCCGCTCGATCAGCTCGTCGGGCGGGATGTCCACGACCTCGATCTCGGCATTTTCGAGAATGCTGTCCGGCACCGTCTCGCGCACGCGGACGCGGGTGAAGGACGCCACCACATCGTTGAGGCTTTCGACATGCTGGATATTGATCGTCGAATAGACGTCGATTCCCGCATCCAGCAGTTCCTCGACGTCCTGATACCGCTTCGGGTGCCGGCTGCCCGGCGCGTTGCTGTGGGCAAGCTCGTCGACGAGCACCAGCTGCGGCCGGCGTTCGAGTATCGCGTCGATGTCCATTTCGCCAAGGCTGTGCCCCTGATGGTCAACCTGACGCCGCGCGACAATCTCATGCCCCTCGACCAGCGCCTCGGTCTCGCGCCGACCATGCGTTTCGACGACCCCGATCACGACATCGACCCCGGCCTCGCGCCGTTGCCGCCCGTCGGTGAGCATCTCCCACGTCTTGCCGACTCCGGGCGCAGCGCCGAGAAATACTTTCAGACGGCCGCGGCCTTCCTGCGCCGCTTGGCGCAGAAAGGCCTCGGGGGATGGTCGATCATTTCCTGTCACGCGCCGGGTTTAGCCCCAAAAGCATCGAGCCGTCGATTGAGCTTGAACACATCGACGCGCGGTTCGCCAAGAAAGCCGAGGGTGGGCCTATCGATGCTCTGTTCGACAAGCCTGCGGACGGCCGCCGGATCGATCCCGCGGACCCGCGCGACGCGCGCGACCTGAAACAAGGCCGCCTCGGGGCTGATATGGGGATCGAGCCCCGAGGCGGAAGTCGTCACCAGGTCGGATGGAACGGGGTGGCCCGGTGATGTTTCGGAAAGCCGGGCGATATCATTTTTTACGCGGTCGGCGAGCGCCTGCGACGTCGGTCCGAGGTTCGAGCCCGACGAGGCGAGCCCGTCATAACCGTCGCCCGCCGCAGACGGCCGCGTGTTGAAATAGCGTTCGCTGGTGAAGGCCTGCCCGACGACGGCCGAGCCGATGATTTTGCCATTCTCGCGAACGAGGCTGCCGTTCGCCTGGACCGGGAAGAGCGCCTGCCCGACGCCGGTGAGTGCAAGCGGGTACGCAATCCCGAGGAGCAACGCGAAAAGCAGCGTCATGACGAGCGCTGGGCGCAGCGAGCTGATGATATCCTTGTTCATGTTCTTATCCTCAGACCAGACCCAGGCCGCCAACGGTAAGGTCGATGAGCTTGATGCCTGCGAAGGGCGCGATCAGGCCGCCAAGGCCATAGACGGCGAGATTGCGCGCCAGCAGCGGCCCCGCGCCCATCGGACGATAGGTTACGCCCTTCAGCGCGAACGGCACGAGCAGCGGGATGATCAGCGCGTTGAAGATGATCGCCGACAGGATCGCGCTTTCCGGGCTGGTCAGCCCCATGACGTTGAGCACGCCGAGCCCCGGATAGAGCGCGATGAACATCGCAGGAATGATCGCGAAATATTTGGCGACATCGTTGGCGACCGAAAAAGTCGTGAGCGCCCCGCGCGTCATCAGCAGTTGCTTGCCGAGCCCGACGACTTCGATCAGCTTGGTCGGATCGCTGTCGAGATCGACCATATTGCCCGCCTCGCGCGCCGCCTGCGTCCCCGTGTTCATCGCGACCCCGACGTCGGCCTGTGCAAGCGCCGGCGCGTCGTTCGTGCCGTCGCCGCACATCGCGACAAGGCGGCCGCCCTGCTGCTCGTTGCGGATCAGCTCGAGCTTGTCTTCGGGCGTCGCCTGCGCGAGGAAGTCGTCGACCCCGGCCTCGGCCGCGATCGCGGCGGCGGTAAGCGGGTTGTCGCCGGTGATCATCACGGTGCGGATGCCCATCGCGCGCAGCTCGCCGAAGCGTTCGCGGATGCCCGCCTTAACGATATCCTTGAGGAAGATCGCGCCGAGCAATTGTCCGTCCTTCGCCACCGCCAGCGGGGTGCCGCCGGCGCGTGCGATCTCGTCGGTGATACGGCGCAGTTCGGTGGCGGCGGCGGTCGCGCCCGCCCCGGGGTTGGCCTTGAGCACCGAATCGACCGCGCCCTTCTGGATCACGCTATCACCCAGCTTGATGCCCGAAATACGCGTCTGCGCGGTGAAGGGGATGATCTCGGCGCCCGCAGGCAATGCGGTCAGCGTCTGGCCGAATTTATCGCGCGCCAGCGCGACGATCGAACGGCCTTCCGGGGTTTCGTCGGCGAGGCTGGCGAGCAGCGCCGCTTCCGAGAGGACGGCCATCGACTGGCCGCCGACCGGGCGGAATTCGGTGGCCTGCCGGTCGCCGACGGTGATCGTGCCGGTCTTGTCGAGCAACAGGACGTCGATGTCGCCCGCGGCCTCGACCGCGCGGCCCGATTTCGCGAGCACATTGAAGCGCACGAGACGGTCCATGCCGGCAATACCGATGGCGGAGAGCAAAGCCGCGATCGTCGTCGGAATGAGGGTGATGAGCAGCGCCGCGAGGATCGCGACCGGGATGCTGCCCCCCGCATAGGAAGCGAAGCTCGGGATCGTGCCGACCGCGATCAGGAAGATGATCGTCAGCCCGACGAGCAACAAAGTCAGCGCGATCTCGTTCGGCGTCTTCTGCCGCTCGGCGCCCTCGACGAGCGCGATCATGCGGTCGAGGAAGCCCTGCCCCGGATTGACCGTCACCTGGACACGGATTTCTTCAGAAATGATGCGCGTGCCCGCAGTCACCGCCGAACGGTCGCCGCCCGCCTCGCGGATCACCGGCGCGCTTTCGCCGGTGATCGCCGCTTCGTTGACCGACGCGACACCCGCGACGACTTCACCGTCCGAGGGGATCAGATCGCCCGTCTGGACAAGCACCACGTCACCGACCCGAAGCGCGCTGGCGGGGACGCTTTCATAGGCATTCCCCTCGCCCTTCAGCTTCTTGGCCATGAGTTCGGCCTTGGTGGCGCGCAGCGAAGCCGCCTGCGCCTTGCCGCGCCCTTCGGCGAGCGCCTCGGCGAAAGTGCCAAAGAGCACCGTCAGCCAGAGCCAGATCACGAGTTGCAGCTTGAAGCTGGTCGCGAGCCCGTCTTGGCCGACGACGAGAAGCAGCGTCAGCAAGGTTGCGACGACCGCAGTGGTGAACATCACCGGGTTGCGGATCAGTTCGTTCGGGTTGAGTTTGCGGAAGGCGTCGCCGATCGCCGGAACGATCAGGTCAGCCGTGAACAGGGACTTGGTTTCAGGCCGAGCCATTTGGATATCCTTAGAAAAGCTGGCCGCCCATCATCGCGAGATGATCGGCGATCGGACCGAGCGCGAGGCTGGGCAGAAAGGTCAGGCCGCCGACGATCAACACAATTCCGACGAGCAGGCCCGTCCACAGCACCCCGGTGGTCGGGAAGCTGCCCGCAGTCTCCGGCGTATATTTCTTCGCCGCGAGGCCGCCCGCGATCGCCAGCATCGGAATGATGATGAAGAAGCGGCCGACCCACATCGCGACGCCGAGCAAGCCGTTGTAGAAGGGGGTGTTGGCGGTGAGGCCCGCAAAGGCCGACCCGTTGTTCCCGACCGCGCTGGTGAAGGCGTAGAGGATTTCGGAGAAGCCGTGCGGCCCCTTGTTGAGCGGTCCGGCGAGCCCCGCCTCGGTCACCGAGGCAATGGCGGTCAGGCCGAGGATCATCAGCGGCAGCACCGCGATCGCGAGCACCGCGAGCTTGACCTCGCGCGCCTCGATCTTCTTGCCGACATATTCGGGGGTGCGCCCGACCATGAGGCCCGCGACGAACACCGCGAGGATCGCGAAGAGCAGGAAGCCATAGATACCCGCGCCGACGCCGCCGACGACGACCTCACCGAGCTGGATGTTGAGCAGCGGGATCATGCCGCCGAGTGCGGTGAAGCTGTCGTGCATCGCGTTGACCGCGCCGCACGATGCCGCGGTGGTAACGACCGAGAAGAGCGCCGAGGCGGCGATGCCGAAGCGGACCTCCTTGCCCTCCATATTGCCGCCGCCCGCGCCAAGCTGGTGAAGGATTGGGTTGCCTGCGGCTTCCTGCCAATAGGTGACCGTCACGCCCGCGAGGAAGATCGTCAGCATCGCGGCGAGGATCGCCCAGCCCTGGCGCGGATTGCCGACGGCCTTGCCGAAGGTCCAGGTCAGGCCGAAACTGATCGTGAAGATCGAGAGCATCTGGACGAAATTGGTCAGCGTGTTCGGATTTTCGAACGGGTGCGCCGAGTTGGCGTTGAAGAAGCCGCCGCCGTTGGTGCCGAGCATCTTGATCGCTTCTTGGCTCGCGACGGGGCCGAGCGCGAGCGTCTGCTTGACGCCTTCGAGCGTCGACACATCGACCGAACCGGCAAGGGTCTGCGGCACGCCGTTGGCGATCAGAAAAACCGCATAGATCATGCAAAGTGGGAAGAGCAGGTAGAGGGTGACGCGCGTCATATCGGCCCAGAAATTGCCGATCGTCTTCGTCTCGCGCCGGGCGAAACCGCGGAACAGCGCGAAAGCGAGCGCGATGCCGGTCGCCGCCGACAGGAAGTTGTGAATGGTCAGGCCAAGCATCTGGCTGAGGTTCGACAGCGTCGATTCGCCGGCATAGCTTTGCCAGTTGGTGTTGGTGGTGAAGCTGACCGCGGTGTTGAACGCGAGGTCCGCGCTGGTGCCGTCAAAGCCGAGCGGATTGAGCGGCAGCACGCCCTGCAGGCGCAGCACGCCATAGGTGAAGAGCAGCAGCACGACGTTGAAGATGAGCATATGCACGGCGTAGCGGCGCCAGCCCTGTTCCTCGTTTGGGTCGATGCCCGACAGGCGGTAGAAGCCCGTCTCGACGGGACCGAGCAGGCGGTGCAGCGGCGTGGAGCGGCCTTCGTAAAGCGCGAAGAGCCATTGCCCCATCGGCTTGGTGAGCAAGAGCAGGATGCCGACGAACGCAGCAATCAAAAGCCATCCCTGAAAGGTCATGGCGAGCCTCCTTAAAAGCGTTCGGGCCGTGCCAGCACGGCGACGAGGTAGAGAAGAAGGCCGAATGCGGTGAGGCCCGCGAGCCAGAGATCGAGAGTCATGGCGATCAGTCCCTATGCGTCGTCGCAAAGGCGAGCGTAGCCAAGGCTCGCAGCGACCAGGCCGAGGAGAAGGCCGATCCAAAGAAGATCTTGCATTGTTTTTGCTCCAGCAGAGCGTTGGCCGCCGAGCGCGGCGCGGGTGGTCTGCGGAGCATCAGATAGTCGAGGCGCGCATTTGAATTCGAGAGACCGAAAACTATCCCCGCATAGTATTTGCGTATGATTTTACCGATTTCGCTTTGAGCACGCGGGAAAGGGCGATGCCGCTGCGCGGACATCGCCCGCTTGGCGCTACAAATCGTCCCGGTGCCGGGCGATTACGAACGCCACGGCCAGAACAAGGATTCCCGCAGCGGTCAGGCCGACGATGAGGGCGGCATTTGCCATCGCCCGAGTTTGAGCGGGATGCCGTCCCAAGTCAAAGGTCGACCCGTGGGCCGCCCCTCGCGCTGCCGGCCGATCATGCTTGCGCGGCGACCTTTGGGCGGACTATGCGCTTGCCCATCGTCCGCGTTTGAACGGGATCATGTCATGGCCGATAAACGCGTCGTCATCGTCTCCCCCGAATTCACGAGCTTCGTCGGGCGCGGCGCGTGCGACGCCTCTGCCCTGCCCCCCGAGGCGATCCTGCTGGGCTTCGGCGACATTGGCGAACCCGCGGTCAGCGTCCTGACGCGCGAGGATCTTCGCGAGCGCGCCAACGATGATCTCGTCGTTTTTGCGGTCGGCCGCGCCGCATGCATCCGGCTGTTCGACCTGACCCCGAACCCGCAGGGAAGCTGGTATTTGCCCGCCGATCTGCGCGCTATCGGCCGCAAAGTGGTGGCGGTCGAGGGCGATGGCGAGGCCGCCGACATGCTGCGCGCGGCCCGCAGCATCGAGCTGCTCCACCGCCTCTTCACCGCTTTCACCGAGGAGCGGATGGTCGAGGTTTGCGGCGCGACCACGCTCAGCGAACAGGATGTCGCGCTGGTCGCGGCCGCGCACCAGATCGTCAACGAGCATTGGCAGGAGCGGCTGACGGTGGGCAGCGTCGCGCGGCGATGCGGGCTCAACAAGAGCAAGCTGACGCGCGGCTTTCGCGAACTCTACCGATGCACTGTGGCCGAGGCGGTCAGCGAGCACCGGCTCAGCCACGCGCGCCAGCTCGTATCAGCCAGCGATCTTCCGATCTCGAGCGTCGGCTATCGCTGCGGCTACACCAGCAACGCCAGCTTCACGCGCGCCTTCGCACGCCGCTTCGGGATGACCCCGACGGAGCTGCGCCAGCAGGAAGGCCGGCCCCCGTCGGCGCCGGCCCCATAGCTCAGCGCCGCTTTGCCGCGATATAACGGTCGACCTGCTCCTCCAGGATGCTGAGCGGCAGCGCGCCCTCGCTCAGGACCGCTTCGTGGAATTCACGAATGTCGAAGCGCGGTCCCAGCTCGCGTTCGGCGCGCTCGCGCAATTCCTTGATCTTGAGCTGTCCGACCATGTAGCTCGTCGCCTGTCCCGGCCAGTTGAAATAGCGATCGACCTCGCGCGCAATGTCGGTGTCCGACACCGAGCTGTTCGCGCGAAAATAGGCGATCGCCTGCTCGCGCGTCCAGCGCTTCGAATGAATGCCGGTGTCGAGCACCAGCCGGATCGCGCGCCAGACCTGCAGCGACAGCATTCCGAAGCGATCATAGGGTGTCTTGTAGACGCCCATCTCGTTCGCGAGCCGCTCGGAATAGAGCCCCCAGCCCTCGATGTAGGCGCCATATCCGCCGAACTTGCGGAACTTCGGAATCCCGGCCAGCTCCTGCTGCCGCGCGATCTGGAAATGATGTCCGGGTGCGCCCTCGTGCGCTGCGATGCCCGCGACCTGCACCTTCTGCGTCTGCGTCATGTCGACCAGGTTGACGTAATAGATTCCAGGCCGCGACCCGTCGGCCGACGGCGGGTTGTAGAAGGCGGTCGAAGCGGTGCCTTCGCGCCATTTCTCGACCGCGCGCACTTCGAGGCCGGCCTTCGGCAGCACGCTGAAATAGCGCGGCGCCGTCGCCATGGCGGAGGCGATGATCGCGCGCGCGTCGCTCAGATATTGATCTCGCCCCGCATCGTCGTTCGAATATTTGAACTGCGGATCGGTGCGGATGTGATCGAAGAATTGCTCGAGCGTCCCTTTGAAGCCCACCTCCTGCTTGATCTTCTCCATTTCCCCGCGGATCGCCGCGACCTGTTTCAATCCCAGCTCGTTGATCTGGTCGGCGGTGAGGTCGGTTGTGGTCGAACCCTTTAGGCGGTCGGCATAATAGGCCGCCCCGTCGGGAAGGTTCCAGACGCCGAAATTTCCTTTCGACTGCGGCTCGATCTCGTCTATCGCGGCAATGAGCGTGTCATAGCCGTCGCGAAACGGCCCACTCAGCGCCGCCGCGGCATCGGCGAGCAGCTTTTCCTTCACCGCAGCTGGCGCATCCAGCGCGCCGACCTTTTTGCGGAAATCCGCCATCAGCGTCGAATCCGCGCCGCCATCGAACGGCGCCCCAACCAGGATCTTGCGCGCATCGGCGCGTGCGGGCGCGAAGTTCACCTTGTTCGGGACGACCCCCGCCGCCGCCTGCGTGCGCATCACCGCGGCCACCTCGGTCATCACGCGGTTCGTGTCCTTCAGGCGCGCGATATAGGCCTCCGCATCGGCGACGGTATCGATGCGGTGGTTGTTGATCAGCAGGACCGGGATCGCGCCCGCCGGGCTGCCGTTGGTGGTCACCGGAAAGCGCAACTTTTCGAAGCGCAGCGATTCGCGTCCGCGCTCGACCTCATATTCGAACAAGCGATAGCTGACCCGCGCGCGCTCGCCCAACTGCGCGGGCCGGAAACGCGCCCGCATGTCCTTCAGTTGGCGCTCGGCCAGCTCCTGCTCGCGCACGTCGGCCGCGTCGGTATAGTCGTCGAGCCGGTCGTAGTTGGTCTTCAGCCCCAGATGCGTCTGGCTCTCCGGCGACAGCGCCGTGCGTTCATCGAATGCAGCATCAAGGAATTGCAGCAGCGCCGCATCCGCTGTCGCCGTCGACGCGGCGGCCGCGGGCGCCTCCACCGGTTCGTAGGCATGGGCGGCGAACGGCAAGGAGGACGTCAATAGAAGGGCGAGAGCAAGGCGCATGGGATTCTCCTGTTGGGGGGCGGCCTGTTTACCCGAGCATCCGCCCGGTGCAATCGCTCGCCGCTTTCCGCTTGTTGAGCGCAGGCAAAACATGATTAGAAAGAGCGATGGGCGCGACGGAACGGGATGACGGCAACGAATTCGGCGATCTGACCGACAAGCAGGGCACCGTCCTCGCGCTGCTCGCCAATGGCCGGACGTCGAAGGAGATTGCGAGCGCGCTCGATCTCTCCGAGTCCGCGGTTAACCGGCGCATCGAATTGCTGCGCATCCGGTTCGGCGGCATCACCCGTCTCGAACTCGCGCGACGCTATCGTGACTGGATGACCGGCTTAGCAACCGAAAACGGCGCGTCGATCCATGGTGTAGAAATTGACAGGCAAAGGTTACGTCTCGCGCTGCCCCCCCCTGCCCGACGATAAATCGGTCGAGGACAAGGACGGCGCGTCTTTGCTTTTCCGGGACTCGCTCGAGATGTCGATCAACCCGCCATGGAAGAGCCAAAGCGAGCCACAAATTGTCCCCAGGGTTCTCGACGGTAAGGACGCCGTGCTGACCCGTGGTGCAGCTATCGCGGTTATCCTGGTGGGGATTATCGCCAGCCTCGTTCTCGGCCTTGCCGCGGCGGGCGCACTTACGGCGACGCTCGGCCGCTAACCGCCCTGATCGACGACGATAGGACCGGCTGCGAGTGCCGGTCTGCGGGGGCAATGCCATGACGACCGCCGTTCCTGCTTTCATGATCCGTATCCGCAACCAGATCCGAGCCGCCGAAGAGAAAGCCGATGAAAGTCTGCTCGCAAAGCTCGACGTGATGAGCGCCATCCTGCGTGCCCGACAAGTCGAGGAAGCGCCGGCGCCGCATATCGCACAGGACGCCATCGTCCGGCTCGGTCGCGCGATTCAGTCAGACATCAGTTCGACAAACGACGTCTTCCGATCGCATAACGCGTTGGTCGAAGCGAAAGCCCGGATAACCGGCGGCCCCAATCATGACGATGACACGCCGCTTTTCGAGACCGAGCGCGCTGGGCACGACGTCGCAGCCTGACGATTGACCTTCCCGTCGCGCGAGGCCAACCTCGCGCCCGTGAGTTGGACCTGGGCCTTCAATATTGCCACGATGGCGATGCTGTTCGCAGCCGCGCTTCGATGGGGCGCCGGGCCCGAGCGCTTTTGCGCGACGGTGGTCGTTTTCATGAATGTCGGCGATCGGCTCTATCATGCCGCGGTGGCCCGCGACACGATCTACGCCTCCGTCGACATCGGCCATCTCCTCCTCGACCTGACCAGCGCGGCTCTTTTTATCAGCGTGGCGTTACGGGCGAACCGGATCTATCCTCTATGGCTTTCCGCCTTCCAACTGGTCTCGGTCGTTTCCCATTTCGTACGCGAAGTGGATGGAAAAGTCGGGAATCTGACATATGCGGTCCTGAACTACGCACCGTACAATTTCATCCTGTTGATTCTGGCGGGAGGAATCTGGGCGCACGCGAGGCGCGTGAAGCGCTTCGGGCCCTACCGATCGTGGCGAACCTCCTCGAACCCTTCGCGGGAGGCCTTGCCGAAGTCGCCGCCGATCGGCTGATCCGACACTTCGGCGGTCTGGGCCGAGCGCTTGCCGTAACGCCCGAACAACTGCTCGGCGCGCTCGCGGGCGACCGGCGTCTCGCCGAAGCGATCGTCGCCGCGCGCACTCTGTTCGAGGCAGGACTGCGCGAACGGATTTCGCATGCGCCGGTATCGATCGGCGATCCCGCCTTTCACGAATATCTGCGTTTCATCATCGGCAAGTCTTCTACCGAATGCCTGCATGCGACCTTTGTGACGTGCAACTGGGGCTACCTCGCGGACGAACAGATCGCGAGCGGCACCACAGCCCAGGTCGAGACCAATATGCGCCGCTTATTGGGCCGCGCCTTCGACGTCGGAGCGCATGGGATCATCCTTGCCCACAATCATCCTTCGCTTTCGGCCGAACCGAGCGTCGAAGATATCGAGCTGACGCGAACAATCGCACAGCTCACCAAATCGGTCGGGATTCGACTTCTCGATCATCTGATCGTCGGCGGTCAGGAGATCGTGAGTATGAGACAAAGGGGTCTTTTGTAATGGGACATCATAATTCTCAGCAAATGTCCGAAGCATTCGAGACGAGAGCGATCACCTTCGCGCCAGCTCCTTCGATAACCGAAGGCGCCGACCCCGAAGCGAGCCATCTGGCGATGATCGCCGAGCGCGAATATGCCAATCGTCGCCGCCGCGACGCGTCCTTCGCGCCCGGAATCTTCGCGGAGCCGGCCTGGGACATGTTGCTCGACCTCTATGTCCAACAGCATCAAAAGCGTTCGGTAAGCATCCATAGCCTGTGCATCGCCGCGGCAGTCCCTCCGACGACGGCGCTGCGCTGGATCGGGCGCTTGGTCGACGCGGGGCTTATGAAGCGCGAGCCGTCGCTGCAGGACAATCGGGTCGTCTACGTCGCGCTGACCGACGAAGGGCGGAGCGCGATGGAGAAATATCTTCGCGGCCGCCTCTGATCCGCACACAAACGCCAGTCGCGTCGCCCTGTGATATTTGCTGCTTGCCGGTCCGCCCGGCGCCGTTCATGGCGCTGGCATCCATCGTTTGAAATGGGGATCGAAGCCGCATGCCCGAACAGTCGCATCCCGAAATTCGTGAATCGGTACGCCGGCTTTGTGCAGAATTTCCCGGCAGCTATTGGCAGGCACTCGATCGCGATCGCATCTATCCCACCGAATTCGTAAGGACGCTGACCGAGGCGGGGTTTCTGTCGGTGCTTGTGCCGGAGGGGTTCGGCGGCGCGGGGCTCGGCCTGTCGGCGGCGACCGCGATCCTCGAGGAAATCCATCGTTCGGGCTGCAACGGCGGCGCCTGCCATGCGCAGATGTACACCATGGGGACGATCCTGAAGCACGGATCGGCCGAGCAAAAGGCGCGCTACCTGCCTGGCATCGCCAGCGGCGACCTTCGGTTGCAAGCCTTCGGCGTCACCGAGCCGACGAGCGGCACGGACACGACGCGGATCAAGACCTTTGCGCGCCGCGATGGCGACGATTATGTCGTCAGCGGCCAGAAAATCTGGATCAGCCGCGCCGAGCACAGCGACCTGATGGTCCTGCTCGTCCGTACCACCCCGCGCGATCAGGTCGCCAAGTCGTCGGACGGGATGAGCGTACTGCTGGTGGACATGCGCGACGCGGTCGGCAACGGCCTGACGATCCGCCCCGTCCGCACGATGCTCAACCATGCGACGACCGAGCTGTTCTTCGACGATCTTCGCGTCCCCGCGGCCAATCTGATCGGCGAAGAGGGCAAGGGCTTCAAATATATCCTCGACGGAATGAACGCCGAGCGCATCCTGATCGCCAGCGAATGCATAGGCGACGGGCGCTTCTTCATCGACCGGGCGTCGGCCTATGCGGCGGAACGCGAGGTATTCGGGCGGCCGATCGGTGAAAATCAGGGCATCCAGTTCCCGATCGCCCGCGCCTATGTCCAGCTATCGGCCGCAGCCGCGGTGGTCGATCAGGCGGCGGCGATGTTCGAGGCAGGCGAGCCGTGCGGCACCGAGGCCAATATGGCGAAGATGCTCGCGTCCGAAGCGAGCTGGTACGCCGCCGACATGTGCGTCCAGACGCACGGCGGCTTCGGCTTTGCCGAGGAATATGACATCGAACGCAAGTTTCGCGAAACGCGGCTCTATCAGGTCGCCCCGATCAGCACGAACCTGATATTGAGCCACGTCGCGACGCACGTCCTGAAGCTCCCGAAAAGCTTCTGACGCTCTTAGTGCCGCGCGAGTTCGTCGCGGCCGACGACCATGTAATGAACCTCGTCGGGACCATCGGCGAAGCGTAGGTGGCGCACGTCGGCGTAGAGCTCCGCCAGCGGCGTCCAGTGCGAGATGCCAGTGGCACCGTGGATCTGGATCGCCTGATCGATGATCTGGCACACCTTCTCTGGGATCATCGCCTTCGCCATGCTGACCCAGACGCGCGCCTCGCGATTGCCGAGCAGGTCCATCGCCTTCGCGGCCTTCAGCACGATCAGGCGCATCGCCTCGATATCGCAGCGCGCCCGCGCAATGACCTCCAGATTCTTGCCGAGCTGCGACAGCGGACGCCCGAAGGCGGTGCGCGAATTGCCGCGCTTCACCATCAGGTCGAGTGCGACCTCGGCCTTGCCGATCGTGCGCATGCAGTGATGGATGCGCCCCGGCCCGAGCCGCATCTGCGAAATCTCGAACCCCCTACCCTCGCCGAGCAGGATATTCTCGCGCGGGACGCGGACATTCTCGAATCGCATATGCATATGGCCCTGCGGCGCATGATCGGCGCCAAAGACCCGCATCGGGCCGAGCACCTTCACGCCCGGCGTGTCCATCGGCACCAGGATTTGCGAATGCTGGCCCTTCCGCGATGCTTCCGGGTTGGTCTTGAGCATGCAGATCAGGATCTTGCAGCGCGGATCGCCGGCGCCGCTGATGAAATATTTCTCGCCATTGATGACCCATTCGTCGCCTTCGAGATGCGCGCTCGTTTCCAGATTGCTGGCATCCGAAGAGGCGACGCCGGGTTCGGTCATCACATAGGCCGAGCGAATTTCGCCGTTCAGCAGCGGCTTCAGCCAGCGCTCCTTCTGCTCGGGCGTGCCGACCATTTCGAGCACTTCCATATTGCCCGTGTCGGGCGCCGAGCAGTTCAGCGATTCCGATGCGAGCGGCGACTTGCCGAGTTCGGCGGCGATATAGGCATAGTCGAGATTGCTGAGCGGCGTCCCCGTGTCGCCGTGGGGCAGGAAGAAATTCCACAGGCCCGCGGCCTTCGCCTTGTTCTTCGCGCCTTCGAGCAGTTCGAGCTGGCCGGGGACCCAGCTCCAGCGGTCGGCGCGGTTCTCGCCGAGCCGGAAGAATTCCTCGGTGATCGGGTCGACATTCTCGGCGATGTGCTGCTTCACCGCGTCAAAAAGCGGTTGCGCTTCCTTCGACATGCGCAGGTCGTTGAGTTCGGCTTGAAGTTCGATTTCGGTCATGAACGGCTCTCCGCTGTAGTTTGGCGCGAAGCTAGCCCCTGCCTGTCATCGACGATAATGATACAGTGTAATATGCGATATTCGCAGAACGAATGATCAGTCCGGTCTGGCCATGTCGTCAATGATGATCGTCCTCAACCATTCGAGCGCGGGATCGGCCTGCGCCGCCTGATGCCAGTAGAGGTAGGTTCCGCCGCGATCGACCGGCAGCGGCAGATCGAGAAGTTGCATCGGCCACACCGCCTCGAGCACCTCGGCATGCGAGCGCGGCAGCGCATAGAGCATGTCGGATTCGGCGATGATCTGCCACGCGGTAATCGCATGTTGGCAGCGCACGGCCACCCGGCGGCCGAGCCCCATCCGCTCCAGCGCCATGTCCTCGATCCCCGGTCCGTGCGGACGCGCCGTCGCGACGACATGATCGAGCGCCAGATAGGTTTCGAGGTCGATCGCGCCGTCGACACGCGGATGGCCCTTGCGCGCGACGACGACGAGCGGCTCGGTGCCGAGATAATGGCGGCAAAGCCGCTCATCGGTCGGCAGCGCGACGTCGAGCGCCAGGTCGATATCGCCGTTCGCGAGGGCCATCACCAGATCGCGGCGGCGAAACGTCACGCTGGCGAGCGCGACATGCGGCGCCTCGCGCCGGACGCGGCCGACAAGCGACGAGAAGCGGGGCATTTCACCCGACAAGCGCACGCCGATGCGGAACTCGCGCGTCGATTGCGCCGGATCGAAGGATGCCGCCGCATCCAGCGCGGCGTCGAGCCCGCGCAGGGCCTCGCGCACCGGCCCGGCAATCGCGCGCGCCGCCGGGGTGGGCACCAGCTTGTTGCCCTGCCGGACGAACAGCGGGTCGTCGAACGCATCACGCAGCCTGGCGAGCGCATGGCTGATCGCGGGCTGCGAGAGGTTGAGGTGCCGCGCCGCCGCCGAGACGCCGCCTTTCGCATGGATCGCGTCGAACACCTGGAGCAAATTGAGATCGAAGCGGGCGAGCCTGCGCATTATTTGACCTGCCGTTTCTCGAGCTTCCGCGCGAGCGTGCGGCGATGCATGCCCAGCCGGCGCGCGGCCTCCGAGATGTTGAAATTCGTCTCGACCAGCGTCTGGTGGATATGCTCCCATTCGACGGTCTTGATCGACGAGGGACGCGCGTCGAGCGGCGCATCGACATTGCCTTCGGCGCGCTCGAATGCCGCCTCGATATCGTCGGTGTTCGACGGCTTGGCGAGATAGTAGGAGGCGCCGAGCTTCACCGCCTCCACCGCGGTTGCGATGCTCGCAAAGCCGGTGAGCACGACGATCCGCATCGCCGCGTGGGCGTCGCGCAAGGTCTGGACGCAGGCGAGCCCCGACGCATTGCCCAGCTTCAGGTCAACCACCGCATAGCCCGGCCGCCAATCGGCAAGCAGCGCCTCGACCTCTTCGGGGTTGGTCGCGACACGCACGTCATAGTCGCGCCGCTCGAACGAGCGTTTCAGCGTTCGCGCGAAGGCATCATCATCCTCGACGATCAGCAATTGCCGCCGTTCGCTCATGCCGCCGCACCCTCGGCCGCTACCGCAGCGAGCGGCAGCGTGATGCGCACCAGCGCGCCGCCGACAGCGCGATTGGCGACGCTCGCGCTGCCGCCCAGCTTGCGCAGAACATTGACGAGCAGGAACAGGCCGAGCCCGCCGCCAGGGCGTCCCTTGGTCGAGCTGTAGGGCTGGCCGAAGCGCGCGATCATTTCGTCGCTGAACCCCGGGCCACGGTCCGAAATCTCGATCACCGCCATTCCCCCGTCGCGCGATGCGGTGACGCCGATCCAGTCGGGCGACACTTCGGACGCATTGTCCATGACGTTGCCGATCACCTGACGCAGCGCCGGGTCCGAGACGATCTCGACGTCGGGGCCGAAGCGATCGTTGAACTCGACCGTTCCCGGCATCCGGCCCGCCCGCGCTTCATCGACGAGCGCGGTCAGGAAGACGCGCATGGTCGTGAGTTGCGGCGCCTCGCCGCGCGCTTCCCCTGCCGACATCAGGATACCGCTGACGATCGCCTTGCAGCGCCGGACGGCGGCATCCATGTCGGCCAGGTCCTCCTGCAGTTCGGCCTGGTTCGCCAGCGCAGGCGCACCCTTCCAGTCGCCGATCAGCACGGAAAGCGTCGAAAGCGGCGTCCCCAGCTCGTGCGCTGCGCCCGACGCGAGCAGGCCCATGCGAACGATATGATCCTCCTCGGCGGCGCGCTGGCGGCTCGCGGCCAGCGCGGCGTCGCGTTCGCGCAAATTGCGGCTGATCCGCGTCACGAATGCCACGAGCAACACCGCTATGAGCAGAAAGCAGACGAGGCTGCCCTGAAGATAAAGCCCCATCGGATCGTCGGCGTAGGCGGGCGGCAACACCAGCGGCGTCGGGTTGATCGTCAGCACAGCGACCGCCAGCAGCGCCGCGCCGACGATTGCCCATGACGACCGCGACGTCAGCAGGATCGCGCCGATCACCACCTGCAGCAGAAAAAGCGAGGCGAAGGGGTTCGCAAGGCCGCCGCTATGATGCAGCTGCCAGCAGAGCACCGCGACGTCGCAGAGCAGCTCCGCGGTCAGTTCCGCATTGGTCACGGCGCGGTCGCGGCGGAGCAGCGCGAGGCTGGCGAAATTGATCACGATGAGCACCGCCACCGCCGCGATCAGCGGGGCGAGCGGCAGGGGTATGTCCATCAGCCCGGTGACGACGCCGATCGTCGCGAGCTGGCCCCCGACCGCAAGCCAGCGCAACTGGATCAGCAGCGCCATGTTGCGGCGGCCGGCATCGGCCTCTGGCAGGATTTGGGGCGCGGTCATCAATCCCGAATACGCCACAGCCGCCGCGCAAAAAAGAGGCTGAGCGCACACAGCGCGAACCAGGTCAGCGCATAGACCATATGATTGTCGTTGAACCGGACGATGGTCAGCCCGCCGACGGGGTAGCCGCCGGGGTTGGGCGCCGCGTCGGCATCGACGAAATAGGGCGCGGCGCGGCCCAATCCCTTCGCCTTCGCGATCGCCGCGACATCGCGCGAATACCAGCGGTTGGCGGTCGGATCGTTCGATCGGAGGAAGGCGCCGCCGGGCTCGGTGATGCGGAGCAGGCCCGTTATCTTCACCGTTCCGGCGATATTGCCCTCGACGCGCGTCCTCGAATCGCTTTTGTCCTTTGGTACGAAGCCGCGATTGACGAGCAGGGTAAAGCCCGGCGTCTCGAGCGGCGTCAGCACCCAATAGCCCGCACCGCGCTCGGTCACCGCCTGCACCAGCGTCTCGCGGTCGTGGCGAAAGCGGCCGGTTGCGCCGACACGGCGATAGGCATCGGCCTTCGCATTGATCGCCGCCCAGCGATCGGGCCCCGGCGCGGCGACGGGCTCCGCATGCGTGCGCGTCTCAACCGCCGCGATCAGCTCATGCTTCCAGACGCGCCGTTCGAGCTGCCAGATGCCGAGCGCCGCGGTCGTTATCGCTACGATCAGCGCGGCAAGGACCGCCGCGGCGCGGCGGCGGCGCGTCACGGCAGCTGGCTCGTATCGTGGACCTGCGGCATCATGTTGGTGTTGAGGTGATGCATGACCCACAGCGAGCCGGCGAGCATGATGACGACGACGATCACCGTGAAGACGAGCGAGGTCAGCGACCACCCATCCTCGGCCTTCGGCGTCATGTGCAGGAAATAGACCATGTGGACGACGATCTGCGCCGCGGCGAGGATCATAATGATCGCCGCGGTCGCCCCGGTCGACAGCGGCCTTTCCATCACCAGCCAGAAGGGGATGGCGGTCAGGATCACCGACAGGACAAAGCCGACCAGATAGTCGCGCATCGACGCGTGGGGCATCTCGATTTCGCCGTGCACTTGGCCATGCGCGGCGTGCGGGTCGGCGCTCATCGCAGCACTCCCATCAAATAAACAATGGTGAAGACGCCGATCCAGATGACGTCCAGAAAATGCCAGAACATGCTGAGGCACATCACGCGGCGCTTGTTCGCGGCGATCAGCCCATGCTTGCCCAGCTGGATCATCAGCACGACTAGCCAGATCACGCCGAAGGTGACGTGCAGCCCGTGGGTGCCGACCAGCGTGAAAAAGCTCGACAGAAAGGCGCTGCGCTGCGGCGTCGCGCCGATCTCGATCAGATGATAGAATTCATAGAGCTCGATCCCGAGGAAGCCGAGCCCGAACAGCCCGGTGACTGCGAGCCAGAGCTGCGTACCGCGGACCTTGCCCATCTGCATCTGCAGCACGGCGAAGCCATAGGTAATCGATGAGAACAGCAGCATCGCGGTATTGAGCGCGATCAGCTTGAGGTCGAACAGGTCCTTCGGCGCAGGCCCTGCGGCATAGTTGGCGCCGAGGACGCCGAAGCACGCGAACAGGATCGCGAAGATCAGGCAGTCGCTCATCAGATAGATCCAGAAGCCCAGCATCGTGCTGTGTCCCTCGGGATGCGCATGCTCGTCGAGGTCGTAGAACTGGACAGGTTCTTCCGCGGTGATCGTTTTGCTGCTCATCGCATCAGGCTCCGGCCGCCAGTTGGCGGGTGCGCGCGCTTTCGACCTCGATCACCGTCGCGGCGGGGATGTGGAAATCGCGCTTGTAGTTGAAGGTGTGCCAGATCGCGCCGAAGATCGCCGCCGCGAACGACAGCGCGGCAAGCCACCAGATATGCCAGACGAGCGCGAAGCCCATCACCAGGCAGAACCCCGACAGGATGATCCCCGTGCCGGTGTTGCTCGGCATATGGATATCGCGAAAGCCCGCGACCGGGCGGTCGTGGTTGCGCTTCTTCATGTCGTACCACGCGTCGAGATCGTGGATCACCGGCGTGAAGGCGAAGTTGTAATCGGGCGGCGGCGAGCTGGTCGCCCATTCGAGCGTGCGGCCGTTCCACGGATCGCCGCTTTCGTCGATCAGCTCCTTGCGCTTCCAGATGCTGACCGCGAATTGGACGAGCATCGCGCCGATGCCGGCGGCGATCACGAGCGCGCCAAGGGCGGCGATCGCGAACCATATTTGCAGGCTCGGATCGTCGAACACGCGCATGCGGCGGGTGACGCCCATCAAGCCGAGGACATAGAGCGGCATGAAGGCGAGCCAGAAGCCGACGACCCAGCACCAGAAGCTGATCTTGCCCCAGAAGACGTCGAGCTTGAACCCGAACGCCTTCGGCCACCAATAGTTGATCGCGGCAAACAGGCCAAACAGCACGCCGCCGATGATCACATTGTGGAAGTGCGCGATCAGGAACAGCGAATTGTGCAGCACGAAGTCGGCGGGCGGCACCGCGAGCAGCACGCCGGTCATGCCGCCGACGACGAAGGTCAGCATGAAGGCAATCGTCCACATCATCGGCAGCTCGAAACGGATGCGGCCGCGGTACATGGTGAAGAGCCAGTTGAACAGCTTGGCCCCGGTCGGGATCGAGATCACCATGGTGGTGATCCCGAAGAAGCTGTTGACGCTGGCGCCCGACCCCATGGTGAAGAAATGGTGCAGCCAGACGAGATACGACAGGATCGTGATGCACACCGTCGCATAGACCATCGACGTGTAGCCGAAGAGCTTCTTGCCCGAAAAGGTCGAGGTGACTTCGCTGAACACGCCGAACAGCGGCAGGATCAGGATATAGACCTCAGGGTGCCCCCAGATCCAGATCAGGTTCACATACATCATCGGCGAGCCGCCGAAGTCGTTGGTGAAGAAGTTCGTTCCGACATACCGGTCGAGCGCGAGCAAGGTCAGCGTCGCGGTCAGGATCGGGAAGCTCGCGACGATCAGGATGTTCGAGCAGAGGCTGGTCCAGGTGAAGACCGGCATCTTCATCAGGCCCATGCCCGGCGCGCGCAACTTCAGGATCGTCACGATCAGGTTGATGCCCGACAAGGTCGTGCCGACCCCGGCTATCTGGAGTCCCCAGATATAATAATCGACCCCGACGCTTGGACTGTAGGCGATGCCGGATAGCGGCGGATAGGCGAGCCAGCCGGTCTGCGCATATTCGCCGACGAACAGCGAGATCATCGTCAGCGCGGCGCCCGCGGCCGTCATCCAGAAGCTGAAATTGTTAAGGAAGGGAAAGCTGACGTCGCGCGCGCCGATCTGAAGCGGTACGATATAGTTCATCAGGCCGGTGATGAACGGCATCGCGACGAAGAAGATCATGATCACGCCGTGCGCGGTGAAGATCTGGTCGTAGTGATGCGCGTTCAGATAGCCTTCGGACCCGTTGAAGGCCCACACCTGCTGCAAACGCATCATGATCGCATCGGCAAAACCGCGCAGGAACATGATCAGGCCGAGGATCATATACATGATCCCGATCCGCTTGTGGTCGACGGTCGTGAACCAGTCGTTCCACAAATAACCCCACAAGCGGAATTTGGTGATAGCGCCGACGACGCCGATCGCGCCGAGCACGACGACGGCGAAGGTGACGATCAGGATCGGCTCGTGAAACGGCAGCGCGTCGAACGACAGCTTGCCGAGGAAGGGGCCGGCTTCGGGTGCGGGGTGCGGGGTCATGCTGGTCTCGCCTGCGATCAGGACATCGGACGGGGGGTGATGGCGTTCAGCGCGGTACGCGCAGGCGCCTGGTTCGGATACGGCAACCCCTCGCCCTTCAGCGGCGCGGGGTTGACGCGCTTGGCGTCGGGGCGGTCGTTCGACATGACCGGTGAACTGCACAGCGCCGCGACATAGCGGATACTCCACTTCGCCATATCGGCGCTGCCGCGCGCGGCATATTTGTCATAGGCGATCGCACGGACATTGCCGATGCCGGCGATGCCCGCCCCGCCCTTGGTGTCGATCGACATCATGTCGTGCATGCACATCTTGCCGGGCTCGACGCACATGTTGACGACCGCGTCGAACAACTGCGGATCGACCGCGGCGAACCGGCGCACGGGCTCCTTTTCGCTCGGCTTTTCGAGTTTCAGATAGGCCATGCGGTCGAGGTCGCCCCCCGCCGAAGCCTTCGCCTCGGCAACCCATGTGTCGAATTCGCCCGCGGGGAGGCTCTTTACCTTGAAGCGCATGTTCGAAAAGCCCGCGCCCGAATAATTGGCCGAAAAGCCCTGATAGGTGCCGGTCCGGTCGAACACGCCGTGAAGCTTCGTCTCCATGCCCGGCATCGCATAGATCTGGCCGGCGAGCGCCGGCACATAGAAGCTGTTCATGACCGAAGCGGACGAGATGCGAAAACGCAGCGGACGGTTCACCGGTACGGCCAGTTCGTTGACCGTCGCAACGCCCTGCTCGGGATAGATGAACAGCCATTTCCAATCGAGCGCGACGACATTGACCTCGAGCGGCTGGACGTCGGCGGCGATCGTCTGCCCCGGCCCGGTGCGCGCGAGCGGGCGGTAGGGATCGAGCAGATGCGTCGCGACCCAGGTCAGCGCACCCAGGCAGATGATGATCAGCAGCGGCGCCGACCAGATGACGAGTTCGAGCTGCGTCGAATGGTCCCAGTCGGGCTTGTAGGTCGCTTCCTTGTTGGCGGCGCGATAGCGCCATGCGAAAAAGATCGTCAACGCCATGACCGGCACGATGATCAGCAGCATCAGCACGGTTGAAATCACGATCAGGTCGCCCTGCTGGCGCGCGACATCGCCCGCCGGATCGAGCACGACCAGGTCGCAACCGGCGAGCAGCGGCAGCGCGCCCAGCACCGGCATCCACCGGACTCGGGCCATTAAAGGGGAGAGCTTCGTTGGCATGGTGCGCGCCTAGGCCTCCTTTGTTGCAGTGCACATAGGACATTTTGTCCAATCCACTTGGCGCCCCCGATCGCGCAGGGGCATTTTCATAAAGGGCGGTTTTGCCCTATGATCGACTCGCGCCGCAGATGCCGGCGTCAGAAGCAGGACTCGCACCATGTCTGCCGAAACCGCGCCGAACAACGAGGCTGAACGCGCCGAACGCGACGCCCGCGCCTTGCACGACGACGGCCATCCGATCGCGCCTGCCGAAATCGCAATCGGCGTAATTATAGGGCGAACGTCCGAATTTTTCGACTTTTTCGTATACGCGATCGCGTCGGTGCTGGTGTTCCCCAAACTGGTGTTCCCGCATCTCGATCCACTGCAGGGAACCCTCTGGTCCTTTGCCATTTTCGCCCTCGCCTTCGCCGCCCGGCCGGTCGGCACGCTGATCTTTTCCTCCGTCGACCGTGCCTATGGCCGGGGCGCGAAGCTGACGGTCGCCCTCTTCCTGCTCGGCGGATCGACCGCGGCGATCGCCTTCCTGCCGAGCTATGAGTCGGCCGGCATCGGCGCGGCGCTGCTGCTCGCGCTCTTCCGCATGGGCCAGGGCGTCGCGCTCGGCGGTTCTTGGGACGGGCTCGCCTCGCTGCTTGCGATCAACGCGCCCGAGGGCAAGCGCGGCTGGTATGCGATGATCCCGCAATTGGGCGCGCCGCTCGGCCTGATAGTCGCCAGCCTGCTCTTCATGTTCCTGATTGCCGCGCTGCCCGCGCAGGATTTCCTCGACTGGGGCTGGCGCTACCCCTTCTTCGTCGCCTTCGCGATCAACGTCGTCGCGCTGTTCGCGCGCCTGCGCATCGTGGTGACGCCCGAATATGCCGAATTGTTCGAGAACCGCGCGCTTGAACCGGCACCGCTGACCGAGACGCTGCGCCTCGAATGGCGCGTGATCATCATGGGCGCCTTCGCGCCGCTCGCCAGCTTCGCGATGTTCCATATGGTGACCGTTTTCCCGCTGTCGTGGGTGTTCCTGTTCACCGAGGAGACGCCGGTGCGCTTCCTGATGATCGAAGCGGTCGCCGCGATGGTCGGAGTCGTCGCGATCATCGCCTCGGGCTATCTCGCCGACCGTATCGGCCGCCGAACCCTGCTGGGAGCGACCGCCGCCGCAATCGCCGCGTTCAGCGGCTTTGCGCCGCAGCTCCTGGCTGCGGGCCAGACGGGCGAAGCGGTGTTCATGATCCTCGGCTTCATCATCCTGGGGCTGTCGTTCGGCCAGTCGTCGGGGGCGCTGTCGTCGAATTTCTCGCCGCGCCATCGTTATACCGGATCGGCCCTCACCACCGACCTTGCCTGGCTGTTCGGTGCGGGCTTTGCGCCGATGGTCGCGTTGTGGCTGTCGAGCGAATTCGGCCTGCTCGCGGCGGGCGGCTATCTGCTGTCTGGCGCCGTCGGCACGCTGATTGCGTTGTGGTTGAACCGCGAACTGGCGCGCACGATCGACTGATGATCACCGGGGTCGTGCTCGCCGGCGGGCTGTCGCAGCGTTTCGGCGCCGACAAGGCGGAGGCGCTGTATCGCGGCCGGCCCCTCATCGACTGGTCGATCGACGCGCTGACCCCCTATTGCGAGACAATTTTCGTCTCCGGGCGCCGGCATCGGGATCATGCGTCTGTTCTTGATCGTCCGCATTCCGGCTTCGGGCCGCTGGGCGGTATCGCCGGCGCCCTGTTCGCGGCGCGCGAGTTCGGATGCCGGCATCTGCTGTCGATACCCTGCGATACGCCCGAAGTGCCCGCCAGCCTGCTACGCCAGTTCGTCGAATCGGAAAAGCCTGTCTACGCGGCCGCCTGCCCCGTCATCGGCCTGTGGCCGGTTGCGCTCGCCGAAGCGCTGGAACAGCATCTTGCTGAGGAAGGCCCGCGCGCGGTGCGCCACTGGGCGGCGATCGCCGGCATCGACGCAGTCGAAAGCCCGCCGATCCTGAACGTCAACACGATGGCCGATCTACAACAGCTTGGCGGAGGCGATATCCCGGCTTTGGGTCAGGGCGCTAGCTGAAAGTCACCTGGCTGCCGCCCGCGCATCATCACAGCGATGGCGGCGGCTATACCAGCCTGTTCGACACCATCCGCGACGCCGAACTCGCGATGCGCTGGGCCGAGATGGCGGCGTTCACATCGATGATGCGCACGCACGAGGGCAACCGGTCGCGGCAGAATGTGCAATATGACGACGATCCGGATTTGCTCGCGCATTTTGCCAGGATGACGCGGATCTACGCGCATCTGGCGCCCTATCGGCGGCGGCTGTCGCAGGCGGCTTCGGAGACGCGGTTACCCGTGCAGCGACCCTTGTTCCTGCATTTCGAGGACGATCCGAAAACCTATGCGATCGAGACGTCGTATCTGCGCGGGCCGGACCTGCTCGTCGCGCCGGTCATCGCGGCGGGTCAAGATGAGTGGACGACCTACCTGCCCGCGGGTGCCGACTGGGTGCATGTGTGGTCGGGGCAAAGCCACGCCGGGGGTGCGGACGTGACCGTCGCGGCGCCGTTCGGGCAGCCGCCCGTCTTCTACCGCGCCGGATCGGCCGACGCGGCGCTGTTCGACGGGATTGTCGCCGTCTGAATCGCCGCTTAGGGTTGCGGCGAGGAGATCGCCCGTTGAGTACCGCCAGCATCGCCCTGCCCCGCATCCTGCGCATCGGCGGCGGGGCGTCGAAAGAGTTGCCCGAGGTGCTGGCGACGCTCGGGCTGGCGCGGCCGCTGATCGTGACGGACGGATATCTGGTGAACAGCCGGCGCGTCGCCGAGCTGGTCGATGGATTGACGGCGGCAGGGATCGCGGCGCGGGTGTTCGCCGAGACGGTGCCCGACCCCACGGTGGCGTCGGTCGATGCGGGCGTGGCGTATCTGCTGGAAGGCGACCACGACTGCGTCGTCGGCTTTGGCGGCGGCAGCCCGCTCGACAGCGCGAAGGCGATTGCGCTGCTCGGTCGGTTCGGCGGCGCAATGGCCGATTACAAGGCGCCCCATGTGCAGGACGCGCCGGGGCTGCCGGTGATCGCGATCCCGACCACCGCGGGCACGGGGTCGGAGGCGACGCGCTTCA
This sequence comes from Sphingopyxis sp. H050, assembly GCF_001468265.1. Lineage (GTDB taxonomy): Bacteria > Pseudomonadota > Alphaproteobacteria > Sphingomonadales > Sphingomonadaceae > Sphingopyxis. Next base: position 275,585 of record NZ_LNRZ01000004.1, read on the forward strand.
CGATCATCACCGACGAGACGACCGACGAGAAGATGCTGTGCCCGGGGCTCGCCTATCTGCCCGTCGCGGCGCTCGTCGATTACGAACTGACCTTCACCAAGCCCAAGCGGCTGACCGCCGACACCGGGATCGACTCGCTGGTCCATGCGATCGAGGCCTATGTGTCGAAGCGCGCGAACCCGTTCAGCGACGGCATGGCCTTGCTCGCGATGCGCGCACTGGCGCCGAATCTGCGCCGCGTGTGCAGCGACCCGACGGACGCCGCGGCGCGCGAGGCGATGATGCTGGGCGCGACGCAGGCGGGAATCGCCTTCTCCAACAGCTCGGTCGCGCTGGTGCACGGGATGAGCCGGCCGATCGGGGCGCATTTCCATGTCCCGCACGGGCTGTCGAACGCGATGCTGCTGCCCGCGGTGACCGCCTGGTCAGCGCCCGCGGCGCTGCATCGATATGGCGATTGCGCAAGGGCGATGGGCGTGGCGGACGAGGCCGAGGGCGACCAGGCGGCGGTCGCGCGGTTGCTCGATGAGCTGGCGGCATTGAACCGCGAGCTTGAGGTGCCGGGACCGGCGGCATGGGGCATCGACGCGACGCGCTGGGAGGCGCTGGTCCCGACGATGTGCGCGCAGGCGGCGGCGTCGGGGTCGCCCGCGAACAACCCGCGGGTGCCGGATGCGGAGGAGATGGCGATGCTTTATGCGCAGGTCTGGGCGGGTTGAGGCGAAAACGTCAAATCCTGTGGGAAGTGATCGCTAAAGTTTTGCGACGAAGCGCTTGACTACTTCGCCCGATTCCGCCGCGAAGTTACGACACTCGTCATCGGAAGCGTTTTGCATCTTCAGAACATCGGCATCGTAGAGATCGCCGATCATCGCATCAACCTGCAGCTCGAAATAGCCCATTCTTGCACCCAATCTTATTGCCGTCGATCGGTATGTTCCGAACAACTGCGAGATTTGCTGCTTATAGGATTCGTCGGTTGTCATTTCTTGCTACGCTCAGAAGGCAGCGCGGCGTGTAGTTTCTTTTGCTTCCTCGAAGGAAGGCGCGGGCTCCGCCGTACTGTCGTCGTCAAGTTGTTTTCGTCTCCAGAACATTTACCGTCTCCCTGAGGTCAGTCGGCAAACGATCCTGTTCTCCTAGACTTACAACCGAGTGTTGTTCACCGACGGGCAAGCTGCAGGCTGCTTAATCTCGCTCGCCCCGCCTCCCTCTCCTACGTCTAACGTAGAGGCGGGGAATCCATTCAGATCAAAGCACCAGCGGCTCGTGCATCATCTTCGGCAGCACGTGGCGCGCGAAGAGGTCGGCTTCGGCGGCGTGGGAATAGCCCGACAAGATGAACGCTGCGATGCCCATGTCCTGATTGCGGTTCAGCTTCGCGAACACTTGGTCGGAGTCGCCGACGATAGCGGCGCCCCAGCCCGAGCGGGCGCGGCCGATGCCGGTCCAGGCTAGAAAAATTGCTATTCTTCTATCGGAAAAGAATGCGGTCGATGTTGGAAATTTGGCCAATGGCAGCGGAGGAGGGACTCGAACCCCCGACACGCGGATTGTGATGTCGCAGAGTACCTTCACGCCTCGCGGCGAAAACGGGAGATTTGCGCCGTTCAAAGCGGATTACCTCAGTGTTCTACTGAAATCAATCACTTCAAAACTCGCGACTGGAAGCTCTTTCACGCTTGGGAACGCTTGCGTCACTTCGAAAAAGCGCGCCGTTGGCCGCATCCCACAGCGATAGCGATCATTCGCAAATATCGACTCCCGCCCGCTGGACGCACCCATTATGTATTCATTTTTTCAATCAGTCACGCATTTCACTGAAAATTCTGCGCAAAAATGGCAGATTCGCGGCACCGTGAGGTTGACACCCCAAAAAAGTGTATCCAGTGTGTTTGACAGAGCGCAAATCTGGTTCTAGGCATTCTTTCTGAAACACTAGCATGCAACCAGCGAGTCGCATGCAGGGGACGGGAGGGTACAATGGCACTTGGTGGTCGAATTCTTTGTCTTTCGACAAGCGTGTTCGCCTTAGCGACACCGGCGGCGCTAGCAGCGCAGGAGGCCGATACTGAGGCCAGTAGCGGGATCGCCGAAATCATCGTCACCGCGCAAAAACGCGACGAGAACCTGCAGCGTACTCCAGCGGCGGTGACCGCAGTGAGCGGCGATCTGCTCGTGGCGTCAGGCATCAAGGATCTGAGCTCGGCGCAGGAAATCGTTCCCGGCGCGCGCTTCCACCAGGAAGGCAACACGACGCAGGTGTTCCTGCGCGGCATCGGCTCGAACCTCGACTTCGCCAACGTCGAGCCGTCGGTCTCGTTCAACTTCAACGGCGTGAACATCCCGCGCGAAGCGACGAGCGTACCGCTGTTCGATATCGAACGGTTCGAGGTGCTGCCGGGACCGCAGGGCACGCTGTACGGCCGCAGCGCGATCGGCGGCACGGTCAACGTCGCCTTCAAGCGGCCCGAGTTCGAAAATAGCGGCCAGATCACTGTCGAGGGCGGCAATTACGACCTGATCCACGGCACTGTCATCGGCAATGCCAAGCTGTCGGACCAGCTCGCGCTGCGTATCGGGCTCGATTACGCCAACCGCGACGGCTATATGGAAACCGGGTCGGACTCGCAGGACGATTTCTCGGCGCGTGTCGGCCTTCTCTACGAACCCAATGACGGCTTCAGCCTCTATTGGTGGGGCTATACGACTCAGAAGAACGGCAACACGTCGAACCTGGTGAACAAGGGCTCGCGACTCGTCGTCGACGCCAGCGGCAATCCGGTCCGCGACGTGAACGGCAATTTGCAGTTCGTCTATGACGAGAAGGCCTTCCTGCGCAAACGCCCGTGGGACGACCTCCGTCCCGGCGTGCTCGCAGAGACTGCACCCTTCGGCCAGCCGACACCGTCGACGCAGAATTACGAAAATTATGCGACGGGATTGCAGATCGACGCCGACCTCAGCGACACCGTGTCGCTGACCAACATCACCGGCTATGTCTATCTCGACGCCGAGACCGAGATCTACTGGCTCGGCGTGCTGCCCGCCTACAAGCTCGACAAATACCGCATGCTCAGCAACGAACTGCGGCTGACCGGCGACACCGACCGCCTCAAATGGCTCGTCGGCCTCTTCGCCTATCGCAACAAGGGCATCGGCCAAGGCATCGTTGGCACCGCCAACGGACCGAACGGCCCCGCCATCCCGGGCACGCCCTTCCCCTTCTTCTCGTCGAACGTGCAGAGCAACGTGATGAAGGGCGGCGCGATCTTCGGTCAGGCGACCTACAGCGTCACCGACCGCTTCCGCGTCACGCTCGGCGGCCGCTACGGCATCGACAACAAGAAGGCGCGCGGGATCGCGCTCGACGATCAGGTCTCGCACTACACGTTTGACAAGACCTTCCGCCGCTTCGACTACAAGGCCGGGATCGAATATGACGCGGCCGACCGGGTGATGCTCTATGCGACCTATCAGACGGGCTATCAGCCGGGCACCTTCAACGAAGTCGTCGACCTGCCCGGCCGCAACAACCTGGTCAAGACGGGCAAGATGAAAGGCATTTCGGGCGGCTTCAAGGCGCGCTTCCTCGATAACCGGCTGCAGATCAACAACGAGGCCTTCTTCTACGTCTACACCGATCTCGCGATCCAGGCCTATGACGCAAGCAAGCTCTACAACGAGATATTCAACGCCGGAAAGGTCGAGATTCCGGGCAACCAGCTCGACATCCTGTTCCAGCCGCATCCGGATACGAAGCTCAACCTGTCGGTGAGCTACGTCCATGCGCGGAACAAGGATTTCATCACGCCCTCCGGGCAGAATTACAACGGTCTCGCGGGCCCTTATGCCGCCGACTGGACGATCGGCGGCGGCTTCAGCCAGGATTTCCATTTCGGCGGCGGCTATCTGCGCGCAGCCGCCGATGCCCGCTACGAAAGCGAGTGGTTCGCCGACTTCATCCACAATCCGGGCGTCCGCCAGTCGCCCTATGCCAAGGTCAACGCCTCGCTGACCTGGTACAGCGAGGATGAGCGCTGGCACATCGGCATCTGGGGCAAGAACCTCACCAACAAGGCGGTGATCGCGGCGACCGCGGCGGCGGGGATTCCCGGCCCGGCAACCGCCTATATGTCGCCGCCGCGTACCTATGGTCTGCGCGCGGGGTTCAATTTCTGACCATGACCCGGCCGCTCGAGGGAAAGACCATCATCGTTACGGGCGCCGCCGGGGGGATCGGCCATGACGCAAGCCTCGTGCTCGCGCTGGCCGGGGCCCGGCTCGTCCTGACCGACGTCGCCGCCGAAGGGGGCGAAGCGGCGGCGGCGGCGGTGCGCGGCGAAGGTGGCGATGCCATCTTCGTCGCCGCCGACCTCGCAAGCGAGGCCGAGATCGAAGCGCTCGTCGACAAGGCGGTCGCGCATTACGGCCGCCTCGACGGCGCCTTCAACAATGCCGGCGTCGAACAGAAGAACAAGCCGCTGGGCGAGCTGACCCTCGACGAATGGAACCGCGCGATCGCGATCGACCTGACCGCAGTGTTCCTGTGCATCAAATATCAGGTGCGCGCGATGCTGGCGTCGGGCGGCGGCTCGATCGTCAACACCGCCTCGTCGCTCGGTCAGGTCGCGATACCGGGCGCATCCGAATATGTCGCCGCCAAGCATGGCGTCGTCGGGCTGACGCGCGCTGCGGGCGCCGACTATGCAGCGAAAGGCGTGCGCGTGAACGCTGTGCTGCCGGGGATCGTCGAGACGCCGATGATTTCGCGCCTGTCCGGCGACCCGGCCTTTTCGGACATGTTCGACCGCATCCGCGCGCGCCACCCGATCGGCCGTTTCGGCCAGCCGTCGGAAATCGGCGAAGCCGTCGCCTGGCTGCTCTCCGACGCCGCATCGTTCATGAACGGGGCCGCGGTCGCGGTCGACGGCGGTTATCTCTCGATCTGAAAGGACTCCCCCATGTACGCCCTCTCTCACGCCATTCCGGTCAATCCGCCCGGCGCCGAACCGGCGCTGACCCGCGAGCAGGTGTGGCGCGGCCTCGAGCTCAAGGCCGAAAACGCCATGCCTTTCGTCGACGGCATGACCCAGTGCGACGTGGACGAGCGCAGCGGCAACACGCTGACCCGCACGATCACCTTTCGCGGCACGCAGCACCGCGAGAAGATCACTCTGTTCGCCCCGGTGAAGGTGCAGTTCGAGCGGCTCGACGGCACCGGCTGGATCGACAATGTCATCATCGAGAGCGCCGATGGGCTGCTCCTGACCTTCACCTTCGGCATCACCTTTCCGGGCATCGCCGAGGGCACGGCCGAGGAACAGGCACAGGGCGACAATATGCGCGGCGCATACACCGGCGCCGTCGCCGCGACGCTCAATCGCGTGCGGCAGATGGTGCGCGACGGAGAGCTTGCATGACGGGACCCGCGCGTAGCCATGACGACTGGGCGGGCGCCTTCTTCCGCGACGCCGACCGGCTCGATCTGCCGCTGTTGATGAGCTGGTTCGGGCCCGACATCGACCTTCGCCTTGCCAATGTCCCGCCGATCGCGGGGCGCGAAGCGGTCGAGGCGACCTTCGCCGAATTCTGGTCGGGGATCAAAGGCATGCGCCACGTCCGCGAGCAGCTCGTCGTCGATGGCGATACGGCGTTTCAGGGTAGCCAGGTCACGTACACCCGCCCCGACGGCGGCGAGGTGACAATGCCGGTCGCGAGCCATCTGCGCCGCGACGCAGGCGGCACGCTCGACCGCCTGTGGATCTACATCGACCTGGGGCCGCTCTATGCCGGCTGAGAATCCGATCGCCACGCGCCTCAAGGGCAAGGCCTGCATCGTCACCGGCGCGGGCGGCAGCATCGGGCGCGCCGCGTGCCTCCGCCTCGCCGCCGAGGGCGCGCATGTCGTCGGCACCGACCTGATCGCCGCAAGCGCCGAAGAGACGCTGGCGCAGGTGCAGGCGGCGGGCGGAACGATGATCTCGGTCCATCCCGCGAACCTCACCGACCGCGCCCAATGCGACCGCGTCGTCGCGGCGACGGTCGAGGCGTTCGGCGGCGTCGACATGCTCTTCAACAACGGTGCGATGGCCTATTTCGCGTGGATCGAGGACATGGACGCCGCGACCTGGAGCAAAACGCTCAACGAAGAACTCGATATCGTCTTCCACATGACGCAGGCGGCGTGGGAGGAACTCAAGAAGCGTCAGGGCAATATCGTCAACACCGCCTCGCTGTCGGCGTGGGCGGGGATCGAGCGGCTTCCGGGCCTCGCGCATGCGGCGGCGAAGGGCGGCGTCCTCGCGATGACGCGCCACCTCGCGATGGAGGGCCGCCTGCACGGCGTCCGCGCGAACAGCGTGTCGCCGGGCACGATCGAGACCAACCAGACGCGCTTCATCCTCGAAGACCCCGAATGGTGCCGCGTCCAGCTCGGCCGCGCGATGATGAACCGCATGGGCCAGCCCGAGGAGGTCGCGAACGTCGTCGCCTTCCTCGCGAGCGACGACGCCTCTTACGTCACCGGCGCCGACATCGCGGTCGATGGCGGCGTGCGGGCCTGGTGAGGGAGGAACGACGATGAAGAACGCCTGGGTGCTGGACCGCTTTGCCGCCGTCGACCGCAAGGACATCGGCGGCTTCATCGACATGCTGAGCGAGGATCACCGCTTCATCTTCGGCGCCCGCCCGCCGGTGATCGGCAAGGCCGACGCCAGGACGATCGTCAACCATTTCTGGACGATGATCGGGCGGCTGCGCCACAATATCTGGCGCGTCCGCGAGGCTGGCGACATCGTCTATGTCGAGGCGCTGATCGAATATGAGCGGCTCGACGGCAGGGTCGTGCTCGTCCCCTGCTGCGACATCGTGCGACACAACGGCCGCGAGCTGGTCGAGCAGCGCGCCTATCTCGACCAGACCGCGATCTTCGCCGACCTGTCGTCGGGCGAGCACCTCCACAAGGATCGGTGGATCGACGACATCCCCGCCGCGCGCGCCGCGCTCGGCCTCGCCCCCGAACCGGAGCTGCTGTGATGGACCTCGAAAGGGAAATGCACCGCCTGCTCGACGAGGAAGCGGTGAAGAAGGTCATCCTGCGCTTCGGCCGCTCGCTCGATCTCGGCGACTGGCCCGGTTATCGCAGCTGCTTCACCGACAGGCTGCTCGTCGATTTCGAGCGGCTGACCGGGTCGCCCCGCATCCTCGTCGACGCCGACGAATGGACGCGCTTCGCCGACCTGATCCTGACCCCGGTGCGGCGCCACCACAGCTATTTCAACTTTCACGTCGACGTCGACGGCGATGCCGCCTCGGCGGTTTGGTATTTCACCGCGCGCCACTGGAAGGCGACCGACATGGGGTCGTCCATCTATAACCAGCATGGCTGGTACGACGGCGGCTTTGTCCGCCAGGACAGCGTTTGGAAGATGCGCTACGTCAAGCACGACTTCCAGTGGGTCGAGGGCAACAACGCCCTGTTCGACATGGCCGAGCCCGAGCTGGCGGCGCAAATGGCGCGCGTCTTCACCCCCGAACATGTCGCTGCGGGCGCAGCGGAGCGCGTCTGATGCCGATCATCAACGCCTCGATCCTCGCCGGCCGCACGCGCGAGCAGAAGCGCGCGCTGATCCGCGAGCTCGCCGAGGGCGCGCAGCGCGCGCTGGGCGTGCGCGAGGACCAGGTGCGCGTGATCATCACCGAAGTCGCGCCCGACCATTGGGGCGTCGGCACTATCAGCAAGGCCGATCTGGAAGGACAAACATGACGAGCCTCTACCGCCTCGCCGTTATCCGTACCGCCGACGGGCCGCTCGCCGTCGCCGAACAGGGCGGCCGCATGGCGCCGCTGCATGCGCTGCTCGGCGAGACCGAAGCGCGCACCGATCTGAGTCCGCTTCTCGCGGATTGGCCGGCGACGTCGGCACGGATCGACGCGGCGGTCGATGCGGGCGGTGCGGCTTTCGCGGGCGGGATCGACGCCGCGGGCGCGACCTTCGCCCTGCCCTTCGCCAGCCCCGGCGCGCTGATGTGCATCGGTGCCAATTATCACGACCATGTCGCCGAAATGCCGGTGCCGATGACGCCTGAATATCCCTATGCCTTCGTCAAGCCGACGCACAACACCATCTGCGCCAGCGGCGACAGTGTCGAAGCGCCGAAGGGCGTCGCGATGATGGACTGGGAAGCCGAACTCGCGGCGGTGATCGGTATCCCCACCAAGCATGCGAGCGAAGACGGCGCGCTGTCGCACGTCGCCGGCTATATCAATTTCAACGACCTGTCGGCGCGCGATTGGCTCGCATCGCGGCCCCCGATCGGTGTCGATTGGGTTCGCCACAAGGCGCACGACGGCTTCGCGCCGATCGGCCCCTATTTCGTCCCCGCGCGTTTCATCGCCGATCCGCAAGACCTGCCGATCCGCCTGACCGTCAACGGGACGGTCAAGCAGGACAGCAACACGGGCCGGATGATCTATGGCCTCAAAGCCATCATCCGCCATCTGTCGTCGATCATGACGCTGCAGCCCGGCGACATCATCGCGACGGGCACCCCCGCCGGCGTCGGCCATGGCCGCAAGCCGCCCGAATATTTGAAGCCCGGCGACGAAATCCGCATGGAGATCGGCCCGCTTGGCGAACTTGTCACGCCTATCATATGATGGGGGCATCCCGTCGCCGCCGAGGAACGTCATGACGCAAACGCTTGCCGAGATACTGAAACCCATCGATCGCGAAGCCGACGGCGCGGGCCGTCGCACCGCGATCGATGTGTACGACGTGCTGCAATCCTATATCCTCGACGGCACGCTGAAGCCGGGGACGATCATATCGCAGGTCGCGATCGCCGACGCGCTGCAGGTGAGCCGCACCCCGGTGCGCGAAGCGATGCGGATGCTGCAGGAAGGCGGACTGCTCACCGGCGAGCCCAATTACCGCAGCCGGGTCGTTGAGTTCGACCCTGTCGACATCGATGCGCTCTACGCCAAACGGATCGTGCTCGAAGCCTTGGGCGTTGCGATGACCGTCAAGCGGCTCGACAAGGAAGGCCTGCGAAGTCTCGAAACGGTGGTGAAATCGCTCGAAAGCCCGATGGCACATGAGGACTTTGCCGAATGGCAGCGCCTGCACCGCCAGTTCCACCGCAGCATCGTCGCCGAGGCAGGATCGACGATGATCGCCGACCTCGAACAGCTGGAAAAGCGCAGCGAACGCTATCAGTCGGCGTACAAGGGCGCGCACCTGCCCGGCTGGTGGCAGCGTGGCGAAGCCGAGCATCGCGAGCTGTTTCAGGCGATCGCGAACGGCGATGCCGCGCAGGCGGGAGAACTCGCGGCGCGCCACCTTGCACGCACCGCGCTCGAACTGCTCGCAGCTCTGGCGCCCGAATATGACTCGAGCCGCGTCCGCGACAGCCTCCGTTTCGCCGGCGCCGGCGCGAAGGGCGTCTGATGAGCGAAGCGGCGACCTCCGAACGGATCGGCGAAACCGGGCCGACGATACGCCACCTGCGCAATTTTGTCGGCAACAGCTTTGTCGAGGGTGGTCGCCCCTTCCCTGTCGTCGATCCCGCGACGGGTCGTCAGCATGCGACGGCTTACGAGGCCGACGCGGCGATCGTCGACGCGGCGGTCGCGGCGGCGCGCGCCGCGCTCGAAGGACCGTGGGGATCGCTGACGCTGGCGAAACGCCGCTCGCTGCTGATGAAGGTCGCCGACGGCATCGAGGCCCGCTTCGACGACTTCCTCGCCGCCGAGATCGCCGACACCGGCAAGCCGCACAGCCTTGCCTCCCACCTTGACATCCCGCGCGGCGCGGCAAACTTCCGCGTCTTCGCCGATGTGATCGCGGCGCTGCCGACCGAGAGTTTCGAATTCGACACCCCCGACGGCGGAAAGGCGATCAACTATGCCGTCCGCCGCCCGCTCGGCGTCGTCGGGGTCATCAGCCCGTGGAACCTGCCGTTGCTGCTGATGACATGGAAGGTCGCGCCCGCGCTCGCCTGCGGGAATGCCGTGATCGTCAAGCCGTCCGAGGAAACGCCGTCGACGGCCACCCTGCTCGGCGAAGTGATGGCCGAGGCCGGGGTGCCCGAGGGCGTCTATAATGCCGTTCACGGCTTCGGGCCGAATTCAGCGGGCGAGCTGCTCGTATCGCACCCCGGCGTCCGCGCGATCACCTTCACCGGCGAGACGCGGACCGGTGCCGCGATCATGAAGAGCGCCGCGCCGCATGTGAAGGCGCTGTCGTTCGAACTCGGCGGCAAGAATGCCGCGATCGTCTTCGCCGACGCCGATATCGACGCCGCGGTCGCGGGCCTGTCGCGCGCGGTTTTCCTCAACACCGGCCAAGTCTGCCTCGCGCCCGAGCGCATCTATGTCGAACGCCCTGTTCTGGACGCCTTCGTCGCGGGCATGAAGGCGAAGGCGGAAGCGTTGAAACCCGGCCTGCCGAACGACCTTGGGGTCGATTTCGGCCCGCTGATCTCGGCCGAACATCAGGGCAAAGTGCTCGATTATTACCACCTCGCCGAACAGGAGGGCGCGACCGTCGTCACCGGCGGCGGCGTGCCCGCGCTCGATGGCGAGGCCGCGAACGGCTTCTTCGTCGAACCGACGCTCTGGACCGGCCTGTCCCACGACGCGCGCGTCTGCCGCGAGGAAATCTTCGGCCCCTGCGCCGCGATCATTCCCTTCGACAACGAGGAAGAAGCGATCCGTCTTGCCAATGACTCGCCCTATGGCCTCGCCGCATCGACCTGGACCCGCGACCTGTCGCGCGGCCACCGCGTCGCCGCGGCGATGGAGGTCGGCATTTCGTGGGTGAACAGCTGGTTCCTGCGCGACCTGCGGACCCCGTTCGGCGGCGCCAAACTGTCGGGAATCGGCCGCGAGGGCGGTGCGCATTCGATCAACTTCTATTCGGAACCGACGAATATCTGCATCAAATTATAGGCGAGGAGAGGCACAATGGCCGAGGCAGCAACGGAAGCAAAAGCGGCGGGCAAAGGCGCGCTCAAGACGCGCTTCTATTCGCACGCGACGCTCGAATGTTTCGACATCGCGAAGACGCGCGCCTTTTTCGAGGAGTTCCTCGGCTTCGACACGGTGCAGATGGCCGACGTCTCCTTCTGGGCGCGCATGGGCGGCGATCAGGTGATTGTCGTCGTGAAGAGCCCGACCGGCAAGAAGGCCGACATGCCCTTCCTCAACCACAACGGCCTCGACGTCGCGACCGACGCCGAAGTCGATGCCGCGTGGGAGATCGTCAAACGCGATCAGGAGAAATGGGGCATTCAGAAGGTGACCAAGCCGATGGTCCAGCACGGCACCTATTGCTTCTACCTGACCGATCTCGACGGCAATATCTGGGAAATCCTCTCGAACCCCGAGGGCGGATACAGCTGGGGTTTCGAGCGCGGCGACCAGACCGGCAAGGGTCATATGGCGCGCGACTATGCGCGGCCGACGACGGGCTGACGAACGATGGGCGCCGACCTTCACGATATCCGCTACGTCCGCATCGGCTGCGAGGATCTCGACACGAGCATTGCGTTCGCGACTGACATCCTGGGCCTCGAACTGATGGAGCGCGACGCCAATTCGGCCTACCTCCGCGGCGACGATCGCGACCATAATATCTGCTATACGCGCGGCCGCGAGAGCGGTCAGGCGACGGGCTGGGAGGTCGCGAGCATGGACGCGCTCGATGCCGCCGCCGCCGCGCTCGAGGCCGAGAGCGTCCGCCTCCGCGCGGGCACCAGCGTCGAACGCGACCAGCGCCGCGTGCGCGGGCTCGTGATCGTCACCGACCCGACGGGCAACACGATCGAACTCGTCGCGCGGCCCAACGCCTGCGGCCGCCGCTATTACGGGACGCGCGATGCCGGCATCAACGCGTTTAGCCATGTCGGCCTTCGCACTACCAACGCCCCCGCCGACGAGGCGTTCTGGACCGGCCATATGGGCGCGAAGGTCAGCGACTGGATCGGCGACGCGGCGCTGATCCGCATCAACGAAGTCCATCACAATGTCGCGCTCTTCCCGTCGAGCTATGCCGGGATCCAGCACGTCAATTTCCAGGTCGACGAGGTCGACGACATCATGCGCAGCTTCTATTTCCTGCAAGCGCGCAACGTCCGCATCGTCTTCGGCCCCGGCCGCCACCCGACCTCGGGCGCGCGCTTCCTCTATTTCCAGGGGCCCGACGACATCATCTACGAATATAGCTGCGGAGTCCGTTCGATCACGGCGGAGGATGAAAAGACTTACGTCCCGCGCTCCTTTCCGTTCGAACCGTCGAGCTTCTGCATGTGGGGATCGAAGCCCGACATTCCCGAATTCGATACGACGCGTGGCTGATCCGGCGCTGCAAGTGCGGCTTGCGGCGCGCGCGATGGCGCGGCACGGGCTCGCGCATGCCTATGGCCATGTCTCGACGCGGCTGTCGGCGACGCATTTCCTCGTCAGCGCTGCGCAGCCGCTCGGCACGCTCGCGCGCGGGCAGGCGGGGGTCGAGGTTTCGCTCGACGGCGATCTGCCGCCCGGCGCATTGCCCGAGGTTCGCATCCACCGCGAAATCTACCGAAACCGACCCGAGGTCGGTGGCATCTGCCGCTTTCAGTCGCCCGCGGTGATCGCGCTGTCGGCGCTCGGCGAGACGCCGCGCGTCCGCCACGGCCTTGGCGCCTATTTCGCGCCGCAACCGCCGCTCTGGCCCGGCGTCGCACTCGTCCGCGACGACGACCGCGCGCGCGCGGTCGCGGCGTTGATGGGCGATGCCGCGGCGATCGTCCTTTCGGGCAACGGCGCCGTCACCGCCGGCCCGACGATCGAGGACGCCGCCGCGCTCGCCTTCTTTCTCGAGGACGCGGCGCGGATCGAACTCGCGCTGCTTCCCGCGATCGCGGCGGGCCGGACGGCGCGCGCATATACGCCCGAAGAGGTCGCTGCGCGCGCCGTCCGCGCGGGCGGACTCTTCGAACGCATGTGGCACTATCTCTGCCACGGCGACCCCGAATTTGACGGAGACTGACGCATGAATATCGCCGCCATCGCCGAACAGCTCGACACCGCGATGCGCGACGCGCGCGCTGTCCCGCAGCTCAGCGAGCCGCTCAGCCTTGATCAGGCCTATCAGGTGCAGGCCGCCTCGCTCGCGCGGCGCTACGCGCGCGGCGAACGCCGCGTTGGCGTCAAGATGGGCTTCACCAGCCTTGCCAAGATGGAGCAGATGGGGATCAGCGAGGTGATCTGGGGCCGGCTCACCGACGCGATGCAGCTTGCGGACGGCGGCGCGGTGCCGTTCGACCGCTTCGTCCATCCGCGCATCGAGCCCGAAATCGCCTTTCTGCTCGCCGCCGACCTGCCGGGCGAGATCAGCGAGACCGAGGCGCATGCCGCGCTCGCGGGTATCGCGCCCGCCCTCGAACTGATCGACAGCCGTTACGAGAATTTCCGCTTTTCGCTCTCCGACGTCGTCGCCGACAACAGCAGTTCGTCGGCCTTCGTCGTCGGACCGTGGCAGACGCCCTTCGCCGACCTTGCCGATCTCGGCTTCACTATGGCGATCGACGGGGAAGCGAAGCAGACCGGATCGAGTGCTGCGATTCTCGGCGATCCGATCCGTTCGCTCGTCCGCGCCGCGCGGCTGGCAGCGGCGGCAGGCGAACCGCTGAAGGCAGGCGATATCGTGATGGCGGGCGGCGCGACCGCGGCCGAGGCGCTTGGCCCGGGCAATTGGGTGACGCTCGACGTCGACCGGCTCGGCAGCGTGTCGGTGACGATCGCCTAGACCGACAGCAACCAGCCGCGCGCCTCTTCGATATCGGCGAACGCCGCCAGGCCTGCCTTTGCGTCCAGCCGGCGCATCTGCATCGTCAGCAATGTAGATTCAGCGACGATCGCGATACGGTCGTCGGCCCCGTAGATTGTGCCGGCAGCCTCGCGCAGCCGGTCGAAAATTTCCTGCGACTGCACGCTGCTTACCCGGAGGATAGCCTTCACCACCATGGCCCGGTTTAGGCAGTTTACGCAATCGCGACGCAACCTAAGCCGACACGAAGTTGTCGATATAAATCGGAAGCTCGTCCAAGGTGCTGAGCGCTTGGTGTTCTCAAATCACGAGCGGGAGTGGGTGCCCGACTTCATCGCGAAGAACCGAAATTATCGTATCGAGATCAGCCAGACCGCCCACTTCAATGATCGAAATAACTCACTTCTGGACAGGCATATATCACGATGGGAACGACCTCAATGAATGGCAGAAAACTGCCGGAAATTCGAGGTTTGAACGTGATTCGCGATGGTAGCGGAGGAGGGATTCACACGAAAAACATAAGATACTGATTTATAACAACGTTCTTGATCGTCGTGCCGATAATTCCGCTCAATCCACCCCCAATTTTACCCCTTCGCGACAGGCCGTGCCGAAATATCGACAGGCCGACATGCGCGATCCCTGCTACGCCCGAGAACGCGGCTGTTTACAGTGTGATCGCAGAAAGGACCGCAGACTATCGACAAACACCACGGTTGCACGGCCGACCTTGGCTGCCTCGATGTCGCCGGAAGCGATGAGCTGGTAGATCTTGGATTTGCTGAGCCCCGTCATCCGTACTGCGTCGGGAATGCGAACGCTTATCGGCCCAATCGGGGGCGCGTCGTCGCCATTCGTTGCAGGCTGCCGGGCCGACATCGGACTATTTCTTACGTGCCCGGCTGAACGAGCGGTCGCTCGCCAGGAAGCCGCTAAGCATGAATGGAATGAGGTCCGGTACGGACTCGCGTCGGCCGTAGGCCGCCTCATAGGCCTCGGCGTAGTCGTTCAGCGCTTCGATGAGATCCGGCATGACGTTGATCGTGATCTTAGCCGGCGTCCGATCGGGCAGCCTTGGCAGCTTCAAATCAGCCATGACGGCCTCCCCAGGGTCCGGGCAATATGATGTCTTTGTGCACGACCACCCGTAGCGGCCAGCCGGGACGCACGCGCAAGGTCGGCTGGATATTGAGATTGCGCGTGACGAGCTGATCGCCGGCGCGCGCGCCGCTCTGCTGCGCTGACTCGCGGATCGCCCGGACAAGGTCGCTTTCGGTGCTGCCGAAGCTCAATTCAGTGCCGACGCCCAGCAGTGTCGACAGGGCGACGCCCTTCAGAAGTTGCCAAGTATGCCGGTCGATCCGGTCGGACAGACCCGCATAGCCCTGCGTATCGGTCGCCGGCACATTGTCGATACGAATCGACGAGCCGTCGGGCAGGATAATCCGCTGCCAGACGACCAGCGCACGGCTCTGCCCAAACGCTACAACGCTGTCGTAGCTGCCGATCAGCCGCGATCCTTGCGGAATGAGCAGACCGCGCCCGGTCACACTGTCATAGACGTTCTCCGTGATCTGCGCGGTGACGAGCCCGGGAAGATCCGAGTTGAGCCCGGTTATGAGGCTCGCGGCAATGATGCTGCCGGCCTGCAAGGTCCAAGGCGATACGGACTGCGCCAGCGCGTGCGGATTGATGTCGTCGTCGCGATTGGCGTGGCCGACCAATTCGTTCTTGCGCCCCTGGGCGTTAGGATCTCGGTCAGGGTCGAGGAGCGGCTTGGCAGTCTCGGCCGATGCTGGCGGAACACTTGCATCGGTAGTCACCGGTGCAGGGGCGGCGGCGCGACCGCCGCCCGCCAATTGCAGCATGACGCCAGACTCGCGTGCGGCCTTCTGCTCAGCGGCGATGCGCTGGCGCTCGGCTTCGGCTTCCTGCGCGGCCCGGCTCACCGCATCGGCAGCGGGGTCAGGGGGAACCATCCCGCCAAGCTGCCGCTGGCGCTCGAGGATCGGCCGCCCGAGATCACCGGGAAGCGGTAGCCCGAGCTTCGGCACGTCGCCATAGCTCGTCGGCGCGCCCGCGAGCGCATCAGGCGGCGCCTTCGCGCCAACCAGCTTTTCATCGCTTCGTGCGATCAGGCTCAGGGTCGCGGGCTTGAGCGCCAGCCAGGCGACGCCGATGATCGCGGTCGAGCCGGCGGCAGCGATGGCGACGATCGCACCGCGGCGAAAACGGGTGACGCGGCCCGGCGCCGCGCGCAGAACGAGCGTTTCGGGGTCGGCTTTGGGCGCCGCGATCGGCGCGGAAGAAGCGGTTGGATCGGTCACGCGCCCCTCCCGGCCTTGCGCTGCCGGCTCTTCGGCTGGGCGGCGGTGATACGGACAATCTGCTGTTTCTTGCCGCCAAGGCGCAGCTCGGCGACACCGAACAGGCGGTCGACCACATAATAGCGGCCGGCGACGCGATAGTTGACGAGCTGGGCCTCGCCATCCTCGCCAATCACGAACAGCGGGGGCGCCTCACCCACGGCGATCGCAGGCGAGAACTCGATGTAGGTCTGCCGCCCATCGTCGAACGCGCGCAGCGGCCGCCAGGCCGGCTTGTCGCCCGAGATCGCATAGTTGAAGTTGAGGCTTTCGACCGAGAGGCCCGACGCGATCGGCGTCGCCGCCACGGCTGCATCGCGCTGACGCCGGAGCGCGATCAGCTCGTCATGTGGATAGGTCCAGGAGATCGCCGCCATCGCGGTCGCGGGCGTGCTTTCGAGCTGGAGATGGTAGGTCCGGCGATCGGTAGCAATGACAAGGTTTGTGCGTAGGCCCGCCGAAAACGGCTTGACGAGGATGTGCACGCGCTTGCTTTCGCCGATGCCGCTGGTGGTATCGCCGACAGTCCAGCGCACGGTGTCGCCGGCGGCGACGGACACAATCGTTTCGCCCGGCTGCAAGGCAATGTCGGTGATGCGCTCGGGCGCGGCATAGAGCCGGTAGAGCACGCCTTCCGCCCAGGGATAGACCTGGACGGCATATATATATCCCGCGCTCGACGGCTCGCGCAGTGCCGCCCGGTTGGCGGCAGTGACGCGCGCGGTGGGTGACGCGGGTTCGCGGCTCTGCGCAGCGACGCCCATGGCAAGCGCCATCGCGCTCGCCGCCAGGATGAGGGCACGGATCATTGGTCGGTCCTTTCGGGGGATGGTGCGGCTGCGGGTTGAGCAAGGGTCGGATCGAGCGGCGAGCCCAGCGGAATGTCGGTGGGCGGCGCGACCGGGAGTGATTGTGCGGGATCGGGCACGGCCGATGGTTGCGGCGAAGGCGGCCGGTCCTGAGGCGTTTCCAGTTCGCGGCTCCAGTCGATCGCGTCAACATAGAGACCGAGCGGGTTTTTTCGGAGCACATCGGCCAAGCGCGGCGGCTTGATCTTCACCGTGAGCATCGCCGTCCAGCGTGACGTGCTGGCGAGGCTTCCCCGCTCATATTGCTGCTCGGTCCATTTGACCTGGAAGCTCGTATCCGACGCGCGGACGACGCTCGTCACCTGCACCGAAACCGTCTTGCGCCCGACATCGGCGAACGGATTGGAGGTGCGGGCATATTCGCCGAGGAACAGTGACGCACGTTCGGTCGCGAAATCATAGGCTGATAGCCAGTTTTCACGCATCAATACCGGATCGAGCGAGCGCGCTCGAACGCCGGTGATGAACCGGCCGAGGAACCATGCGATCTGCGGATCGGTCGGCCGATAGTCCTTGGCGGCAGGCGCGACGGCCTGTGCTTGCCCGAGTGCATCGACCTCGACCACATAGGGCACGACGCGGCTTTGCATCGATTGCCAGACCAGCGCGCCCGACAGACCAGTGGTCAGGAACAGGCCGCCGAAGGCCATCAGCCGCCAGTTCTTCGCCTGTGCGCGAGCCGAGCCGATACGCTCATCCCAAAGCTGGCCCGCTCGTTGGTAGGGTGTCTCGGGTTCGGGCGTTCGCCCATAGCGCTGCAATGCGCGTCGAAATTTCATCGCTCAGTCCCTTTCCTTGATGTCTGGAGTGGCGCCAGCGCCGCCGCGGTCGCCGCCCTGGATTGCGTGGATCGCCATCTGGCGGCGGTGGCGAGCATTCTGGCTGGCATGAAGCTTCTGCGCCCAGGCGGGTGTTCCTTCAGCTGCGCCTATCGGCGCGGCTGCGGGGGCGGCGCCGCCGGCACGGGTGCTTCCTGCTTCCCATGCGGCGCGCTGCCCACGATCGGCGGCAGCGCTAACGCCGAGACCGCCGCTCATCCGGTTGGCAGCCGCGCCGCGCATGGCGGTCGCAACGCCGCCGAGGCCCGCGCCGACGCTGGTCGAGCCCGAGGTTTCCTGCCCGAGCTTGTAGGCAGTGGATGCGGCAGACCCCATCGATGTACCGGCGCGGATCGCGCCGAGACCGGCCCCCGCGAGACCGCGTGCCGCGCCGACGGCGCCAGCGCCTGCCATCGCAAGACCTCCGCCGGCAAGCACGGTAGTGGCGATCACCGATCCGGCGCCGAGCTGCGGCGCGCCGGCGACGAGGCCGGATGCGATTCCCGGGCCGAAGATGGAGAGGCCAAAGATCGCGAGGCTCGCGAGCATCAGCGACACGGCCTGTTCGATCGACACCTCGTCGCCGGTGATCGCACTGGTGAAGTCGGCGAAATAGTTAGAGCCGATGCCGACGATGACCGCGAGCACCATGACCTTGATGCCCGAACTGACGACGTTCCCGAGCACCCGTTCGGCGAGGAACGACGTGCGGTTCCACAGCGCAAAGGGCACGAGCACGAAGCCGGCGAGCGAAGTAAGCTTGAATTCGAGGATTGTGATGAAAAGCTGGATCGCGAGGATGAAAAAGGCGGCGATGACGACGACCCAGGCGATCACCAGCACGGCGATCTCGATGAAATTGTCGAAGAAGGCGATCGGGCCAACCAACTCCTTCGCCTGCTCGAGGAGCGGCCATGCTGCCTCGAAGCCGGTCCCGGCCAGCTTGCCGGGTCGCAATAAATCGTCAGCCGTAATCGCGCTGCCCCCTGCGGTGAGGCCGAGGCCGGCGAAGCTGCGAAAGATGATATCGGACAGTGTCGAGAAGCTGTTGAGGATCAGGGCGAAGACGCCGACATAGAGGATCTTTTTGAGGAACTTGGCGATGACGTCGTCTTCGCCGCCGAGCGCCCAGAACAGCCCGGCGAGCGTGATGTCGATGCCGATCAGGATCGTGGTCAGGAAACCGACGTCACCGCCCAACAGGCCGAACCCGCTGTCGATGTAGGAGGCGAAGGCCTCCATGAACTGATCGATGACATTCAGGTCATCCATATGGGCGGGTTCCTGCTTGAAGTTGAAAGGTGTCGCGGGGACCGGCGGCCATGAGAGGGGCAAGCCCTACGGCCCCCGCGACGAGACAGGTTCGGACCCGGGGGGAGCTGGGGGCGCGGTCCTCGCCTGCCTCAGCTCATTGGCGTGGCGTGTAAGCCTTGCCGTCGCCGAGGAAGCGGCGCGTCGACTCGCGTGCCTCGCGCGCGATCTGGCCCCGCTGCGCCTGCTCGACCGATTCCGCCCGGAACTGCGCCGCCATCATTTGCTGAAGCTGGAGCTGCTGCTTGGCGGTGAGCGCGAGAAGCTGGTTCGTGGCCTGCTGCGCCTGAAGCGAGCCTTCCGCGCCCTGGCTGCGCGCGACGATGTCGGCGAGCGCCTGCGTGTCGCTCCGTACGTTGTCGACGATGCGGTTCTGGACCCCCATCGTCTGGCGAAACGCGGACATCGCGGTATCGAGTTGATCGCGTGCGCGAGCCACACGCTGATCGCGGCGGAACACCTGATCGAACTCCTGCGGGTAGAGCTGGCGGAAGCGCTCGTCGAGCTGATCGATGCGGAAGTCGACGCCCTGCGCCTGGCCCATGAGCTGGTCGATCTGCTGGAGGCGCTGGCGAAGCTCCTGAAGTTGCGGGAAATCGATCCGGGACAGGTTCTTGCCCTGGTTGATCAGCATCTGCGCTTCGTTCTGGAGACTCTGGATCTGGTTGTTGATCTGGGCAAGCGTGCGCGCGGCGGTGAGCAGGTTTTGCGAATAGTTCGATGGATCGAACACACTGAGCTGGGCCGCGACGGGCGTCGAGGTCAACGCGATGCCGATACCGAGCGAGCCGACGGCGCCGAGCGCGAGAGCGGAGAGGCACGCATATTTGCGGATAGGGATACGGGGCACGGGAAATTACTCCTTGTCTTCTGGGGGGCGGGCGGCAGGGTGACGCCCAAGCAGGTCGGCCGCCCAATCGAGGCCGGCTTGGGAGAGAAAGGTCGCGGCGAAGTCGGCCTGGCCCTTTTCGGCCAGCACCGCGTCTATGCGCTTCTGGCTGTCGGGATCGGACGCGCCGCACAACGCCAGCGCGATCGGGCCTAGCCCAAGCTCGAACAGCCGGTTGCCGCGCGCTGATTGCAGATAATATTGCCGCTTGGGCGTCGCGCGGCTGACCAGTTCGATCTGGCGCGCGTTGAGACCGAAGCGGACGTAGACCGTCTGGCCCTGCGGCTCGATCGCCCGATCATTGGGCAGCAAGATGCGCTGCGGACAGCTTTCGATGATGGCCGGCGCGATCGTGCTGTCGGCGATATCGGCTAGGCTCTGTGTCGCGAACACGACGCTGACGTTCTTCTTGCGCAGCACCTTCAGCCACTCACGGATGCGCGCGGCGAACAGCGGGTGGTCGAGGAACACCCAGGCTTCATCCAGTACGAGAAGCGTCGGCCGCCCGGTGAAGCGCTCCTCGAGACGATGGAACAGGTAGGTCAGCACGGGCGCAACGACGCCCGCCTGCCCCATCAGCGCTTCAGTCTCGAAGCACTGCACGTCGGCGATCGCTAGATCGTCTTCGGCGGCGTCGAGCAGGCGGCCGAACGATCCTTCGAGCGTATAGGGCGCGAGCGCCGATCGCAGCGGTGCCGATTGCAGCAGCAGCGACAGGCCGGTGAGCGTGCGTTCCTCGATCGGGGCGGTCGCGAGATTGGTGAGCGCCGACCAGACGGCCTCCTTGATCTCGGGTGTGACCAGTACTTTCTCATGGGCGAGCAGCGCGCCGATCCATTCGGTCGCCCAGGCGCGTGCGTTGGAGCGATCGATGTGGCGCAGCGGCTGGAAGGCGATCGTTCGCCCGCCCACGTCATCGGCATGACCGCTCTCACCGCCAAGCCCGAGCGCGTGATGCGCGCCGCCCATCGCCAGCACGGCCGCGCGCGCCGAAAATCCCTTGTCGAAGACATAGACCTGGGAGTCTGGATATCGCCGGAACTGAAGCGCGAGCATTGCGAGCAGCACCGACTTTCCGGCCCCGGTGGGTCCGACGATCAGCATATGACCGACGTCGCCGACATGCGTGCTGAGACGGAACGGCGTCGAGCCGCTGGTTTCCGCATAAAGCAGCGGCGGACCGTCGAGGTGCGGATTACGCGCCGGTCCTGCCCATACCGAGGACAGCGGCATGAGATGCGCGAGATTCAGGGTGTGGACGATCGGTTGCCGGACGTTCGCATAGACATGGCCCGGCAGGCTCGACAGCCACGCCTCGACCACATTCATGCCCTCGCGGATGCAGGTGAAGCCGAGCCCGTTGACGATGCGCTCGACCGCGCGGACCTTTTCCTCGACGCGGGCGCGGTCGATATCGGCAACGGTGATCGTCGTCGTCAGATAGCCGAACGCGACATGATCGCCGCCGAGCGCCTGCAAGGCGAGGTCGGCATCGACCACCTTGTTGTCGGCATCGCTGTCGAGAAGCTGGACCGGCTGGTTGTAGATGACTTCGCGCAGCAGCGCGGTGATCGACTTGCGCTTGTTGAACCACTGCCGCCGCAGGCGAGTGAGCGCTTTGGTTGCGTCGGTCTTGTCGAGCGCAATGAAGCGCGTCACCCAGCGATAGCCAAAATCCTCATGGTTGAGTCCGTCGAGGATGCCGGGACGGCTCGCGTTCGGAAATCCGAGGATGGTGAGCGTCCGCAGATGCTCGTCGCCGAGCATCGGTTCGAGCCCGCCGGTCAGCGGCGTGTCGGCGAGCAGCCCGTCCAGATAGATGGGCGTTTCGGGCACGGCGACGACATGGCGGCGCGCGGAGATCGCACCGTGGAGAAAGGTCAGCATTTCGCTGTCGCCGAGCGCGCGCACCTCGGGCATGAAGCCTCTGAACAGGTCAAGCGCACGATCCGTCTCGGCGATGAAGCCGGCAAGCGCTTGTCGCCAGTCGCGGCCCTTCGCGTCGTCGCTGCGCTCGATCAGCGCTCGGCCCGCCGTGTCCGCCTGATCGGGCGGAGGCAGGAGGGTGAGCGTCAGATAATAGCGGCTCTCGAAATGCGCGCCCGCGCTTTCGAACGCCGCGCGCCGTTCCTCATCGACCAGCCACGACGCCGCATCGGGAAAGCTGCTGTCGGGATAACCCAGCGCTTCGCGCCGCTCGGCCTCGAAATGGAGTGCCCAGCCCGAGCCGAAGCGCTTCAGGACATTGTTCGCCCGCGCGCAGGCGGCGACAAGCTCGGCTTCGGTGGCGGATTCTAGATCGGGGCCGCGGAACCTGAGGACGCGCAAAAAGCTGCCGTCCTTGTTGAGCACCACGCCGGGCGCGACAAGCGCCGCCCATGGAAGATGATCGGCGAGCCGGTCGGCCTTCTGACGGTATTCGCGCAGATTCAGCATGACAGATGCCCCTTCTGGCGAAGGTGGCGGACAAGGACCGGGGCGAAGTCGGGATCGCGCTTGGCGGCGAACACCGCGAGAGTGTGCCCGAACGCCCACATGGCCAGCCCGGCGATCCACTGCTGGAGACCGAGTCCGAGCGCGGCCGCGATCGTACCATTGACGATCGCGATCGCTCGCGGCGCCCCGCCAAGCAGGATCGGCTCGGCAAGCGCGCGGTGCATCGGCGCCTCGAACCCCTCGATATGGCTGGCGCCATAGGAATTTGGCGCGTTCACGAGATGAGCGCCCCGCCGCCGAAGCTGAAGAAGCTGAGGAAGAAGCTCGACGCCGCAAACGCGATCGACAGGCCGAAGATGATCTGGATGAGGCGCCGGAACCCGCCTGCCGTCTCGCCGAACGCGAGCGTCAAACCGGTGACGATGATGATGATCACCGCGACGATCTTGGCGACAGGACCCTGGACCGATTCGAGGACCTGCTGAAGCGGTTCCTCCCACGGCATGCCCGAGCCGGCGGCCTGCGCGGTGGCGGCGAGCGCAAGCCCGAGGCCGATGGCGGCGCCGGTGAGGAAGATGCTCCGACGATCGGGAATACGGGCAGGAATACGGGACAAGCGCATGGTCATTCTCCTTGGGGTTCGAGGGCGTGGTCGGGAGTAAGGTCGAGGACGGCGTAGCCGCCGTCGGGATCGAGGCCGGCGACGCGCGCGATCGTGTCGACGCGGCGCGCGAGGCCGCGCCCGGCGATGAACACGATCATGTCGATGGCGTCGGCGATCAGCCGGCGCGGAACGGTGACGACGCTTTCCTGCACGAGCTGCTCGAGCCGGTAGAGCGCCGACACTGCCGAATTGGCGTGGACGGTTGCGATGCCGCCCGGATGCCCGGTGTTCCAGGCTTTGAGCATGTCGAGCGCTTCGCGCCCGCGCACCTCGCCAACGACGATGCGATCGGGGCGGAGCCGCAATGTCGAGCGGACAAGATCAGCCATCGTGACGCCGCCGGCTCCGGCAGTGCCAATCGTACGCGTGCGCAGCCCCACCACGTCGGGCGCGGCGCATTGCAACTCACGCGTGTCTTCAATGATGATGACGCGTTCGTCGAGGTGCGCCATCTCGGCGAGCAGCGCGTTGGCAAGCGTCGTCTTGCCCGAACTGGTGCCACCCGCGACCAGGATGTTCTTGCGCTCGACCACGGCCATCGACAGCAGTCGCGCCGTGTCGGCGGGCATGATGCCGTCCCGCACATAGTCGAGCAAAGTGTAGATGCGCGCCGCGGGCTTGCGGATCGAGAAGCACGGCGCGAGGCTGACCGGCGGCAGGATACCCTCGAACCGCTCGCCCGCGCCTTCGCCGTGCGGTGGCAGCTCGGCTGACACGATCGGCGCATTGCCATGAACCTCTGTCCGTGCGTGGCTGGCAACCAGGCGGATGATCCGCTCGACCTGCGCGGGCTCATATTTGGTGCCGGTATCGATCCGGCCTTCGCCGAGTCGATCAAGGCGCAACACGCCGTCCGGGTTCACCATGATCTCGATGACCACCGGATCGGCCAGCGCTGCGGCGATGGTCGGCCCCATCGCGGTGCGCAGCATCGCGCGCCGACGCCCTGCGGAATTATCGGAGCCGAAAAGCGTGTCGCTCATCGCCCACCTCCATTGTCTTTCGCGGAGGCAGCAAGCGTGCGCTGGCCGCTGGCGAGCGCTTCGCCGACGCGGGCAATGAACGCCTCGAAGCGGTCTCGGCCGATCGCACGCGCCGCTTCGTCGGCTTCGGCCAAAGGGGCCTGCACCATCAGTTCATAGCGGATGAACAGCGCCAGGCTCTCGAGCAGCACATGCCCGTCACGCTCGACACGCCCCAGCGCGAGCGACATGCGATCGAGCCGCTGGCTGAACTTGTTCTCCAGCTCGCTCGCCGCCTGCCGGTTGAGCCAGGCGGTGAGCGCGTCGGTGAGGATCGCCGATTTGGACGCGCCGGGCTGGCTCGCCAGCGCCTCGAAGCGGTGGCTCAGATCTTCGGGCAGGAAGAGCTGGTAGCGGACGCGGTTGGGTTTGATCGCGGCCATTGTCAGAAGTCCGGCAGCATGTCGGCGCTGCGACCCTGATTGATCGCGTGAGCGCGGATCAGCGTGCCGGTGGCGCCGGCGCGGTCCATCGCGTGCTTGTCGGCGATCGTGTCGGTGTCGTCGCTGTCCAGGCCGAGCAGGTCGAGCTGCTTTGGCGGCTCGGGTTTTTTGGCGGGTTCTTCGCCGAGGCCGGGGTGGCGCTGCTGTTGCAAGCCGCCGTCCTCATCCGCCTTCGCATCGTCATCGGGCTTGCCGAGCCGGGTATCGGGCGCGCGGACCAGTCCGCTCCAGTCGTTGGGGCGTGCCTGCGGCCGGTCGGGATAGTCTCCGGGCGCGGGCTGCGGCGGCGGTGCGATCCGCTCGCGGAAATTGCGGTCCTCGTAATAGCGCAGCTTCCTCGCGCGGATCGGGGCCATGCCGGAGACAAGGACAAGCTCATCCTTGGGCGGGAGCTGCATCACCTCGCCGGTGGTCAGGAGTGGCCGGGCGGTCTCCTGCCGGCTGACCATGACGTGCGCCAGCCAGGGCGCGAGCCGGTGGCCGGCATAGTTGCGCATCGCGCGCTGTTCGGTGGCGATGCCGAGCGCGTCCGAAATCCGCCGCGCCGTGCGCTCGTCGTTGGTCGCAAACGCGACGCGGACATGGCAGTTGTCGAGGATCGAGTTGTGCTCGCCATAAGCCTTCTCGATCTGGTTCAAGGACTGCGCGATCAGGAAGGCGCGCACTCCATAGCCCGCGAGAAAGGCAAGACTGGTCTCGAAGAAGTCGAGCCGCCCCAATGCCGGGAACTCGTCGAGCATCATCAGGAGCTTGTGCTTGCCCGCCCTGGCGGGATCGGCATCGAGCTTTTCGGTGAGGCGGCGGCCGATCTGGTTGAGCACCAACCGCACCAGCGGCTTGGTGCGGCTGATGTCCGATGGCGGGATGACAAGGTAGAGCGAGACCGGATGGCCGGCCTCGACGAGATCGGCGATCCGCCAGTCGCAGCGCGATGTCACCGCGGCGACGGTCGGGTCGCGATAGAGCCCGAGAAACGACATTGCGGTGGAGAGGACGCCGCTGCGCTCGTTCTCGCTCTTGTTGAGCACCTCGCGCGCCGCCGAGGCGACGACGGGATGGATCTGCGGCGCATCCTTCGTGCCGAGGTGATTGGTGGTCATCATCCGCCGGAGCGTGGCGGTGAACGGCCGCTGCGGGTCCGACAGGAATGTGGCTACCCGTGCGAGCGTCTTTTCTTCCTCCGCATAAAGGACGTGGAGGATCGCGCCGACCAGGAGCGAATGGGAGGTTTTCTCCCAGTGGTTGCGCCGTTCGAGCGCGCCTTCGGGATCGACCAGGATGTCGGCGATGTTCTGGACGTCGCGGACCTCATGCTCGCCGCGCCGGACCTCCAGCAGCGGGTTGTATTTGGCGGAAGCGGGATCGGTCGGATTGAACAGCAGGACGTGGGAGAAGCGCGCGCGCCAGCCGGCGGTGAGCTGCCAGTTCTCGCCCTTGATGTCGTGAACCACGGCGCTGCCGGTCCAGCCAAGCAGTGTCGGTATGACCAGCCCGACGCCCTTGCCCGAACGGGTTGGCGCGAACGCCATGATATGTTCGGGGCCGTCATGCCGGAGATAGCGGCCGCGCGAGCGGCCCAGGAATACGCCGGCATCACCGTAAAGGCCGGCCCGCTCGATCTCGTTCGGCCTGGCCCAGCGCGCCGAACCATAGGTGGTGACGTGACGCGACTGCCGCGCGCGCCAGAGCGAGCCTGCGATCGCCGCGCCGCAGCCGATGAAACCGCTCGCGCCGGCGAGCGCGCCGGCCTTGTCGAAAACATGCGGCGCATAGGCATCGTAGTGATACCACCAGGGGAAGAGCGCCCAGGGACGATAGACCGGCGTGCTTCCAGCCATGAACCAGGCCGGACCAAGTTCGGGCTGGTAGGCGAGCATCGCCGCCGCCCATTGGGTCGCCGCCCAGAGGCCCGCGATCACGATTGCGAACACGACAAGGATCTGGCCGATGAGCAATTTGGTCGGGGTCACGTTGAAGCTCCCGCCCATACCGCCGGATGCGGTCGGGGCGCGGCTTCAAGACTCGGCTATGGGCCGCCCGAAATGAACGGAGCCGCTGGGGGCTGGTGGGTGACCGAAGGAGATCACTCGTCGGCGACTGACTCAATATTCCAGCTCTGTTCTTTTGATCGAGCTATGACCCGAGTTGATGATTCTGCCCTGTCGTTGTCCCTCGAGGTGGCACTGACCACCACACCGCACCGCCGATGACCCGCTACACCCTGCAAAAATCCGAGCTGCAAATTCGGGCTTGCGTGTCGGATTATCAGACATTATATCGCATTTAATGTAGTGAAATCGTGCGAGGCATGCATGGCGACAATCGCTCCTCCGCAGCCCGCGGCAACCGCGTTTCCCAAAGCCGACGCCATTAGGGCGTTGGTCGACGAACTGCTGCAAGTGGCCAGGGCTGAGGCACAGGTGCGCGGAATTGCCCTGCCTCCGGAAAACCCGAAGATCATCCAGGCGCCCGTGCCACTCGACTCCTTGTCCGTGGTCGACACGCTTTGCGCGGTGGAGCAGGTCCTCGACATCGAGCTTCGCGACAGCATCGTCCGCACCGGCGGCTACAATTCGATCGAGAAGGCGATTGACGACCTCCTCCCTAAGATCGAACGCGTCTGGGTTAAGAAGAAAGGGTCGAAGCCATGACCAATCTCGCACTCCGCCAGGAAGGCGACGAGCAGGAGCGGCGGCGCTTGGGCGACCGTCTGCGCGAAGCACGGAAATATCTCGGCCTCAAGCAGGAAGAAGTTGCTGCCTATCTCAAGATTCCCCGGACCGCGCTTACCGATATCGAGAATGGCCAGCGCCGCGTTGAAGCGATCGAACTGACGCGGCTTGCCCGTCTTTACCGCCAGTCGGTGGCCTATTTTACCGGCGAAGACGAGGCCTCCGCGAGCCTTCCCGCCGATGTCGCCCATCTGGCGCGACGCGTTGCGGCCTTGTCGACTGAGGACCGGGCCGAGCTGAGCCGGTTTGCCGAATATCTCCGCTCGCGGTCTGGCGGCGAACGGAGCTGATCGATGGCGTCGGATTATGCGAGCGCGGTTCGCGCTGGTACGATGGCAGCGGGCCGCCTGCATCGCGAACTCGATACGCGCGCACTGATCGAGACCCAAGGCGGCAGCGTCGATGTCTTCGGCGCGATCCATGCCGTGGGTCTACCCTTGCTGCTTCGTCCTCTGAAAGGCCTGCTCGGCGCCTATCTCAGCGCACCTGCTCCTGGCGTTCTCGTCACGACGGAACGACCGATGAGCATCCAGCGCTTCACGGCCGCGCACGAACTCGGGCATTTTTCGATGCGACACGAGCCGAGCCTCGACGATGAGAGCATCCTGCGCCGGATGCCGATGTCGCCCGAACCGGGAAACAACTTCGAGGAAACCGAAGCCGACGCCTTTGCGATCGCCTTCATGATGCCGAAATGGCTGGTGCTCGCGCACAGCGCGCGACAAGGATGGCAGATCGATCATTTCCGGCGCCCCAATGTCGTCTATCAGCTCTCGCTGCGGATCGGCGCCAGCTATGAGGCGACGTGCCGCACCCTGGTTCGCTACAATCTGATTTCGCCATCGGTGATGACCGACCTGCTCCGGACGCAGCCGCGCAGCCTGAAGGTCGATCTCCTCAAGGACTATCGGCCCGACAACTATCGCGGCGACGTCTGGCTGCTGACCGAGCGCGATGCCGGCTCGCGGATCGATGGCAGTCGCAATGATCTTTTCGTGCTGCAGCTCGAAGAACATAGCGGCGGTGGGTATCTCTGGGATCTCGACCAACTGATCGCCAGCGGCTTCGCCGTCGTTCGAGACGAGCGTGAGGCAATCGACGGCGATGGCATCGGTGGTCCCGTTGTCCGCCGTGTCACCGCGGCGCCCGATGCGCCGCGGCGCGGCCGCATGTCGCTCGACGAGCGGCGGCCGTGGCAGCCTGCGCCGGCCCTCACCAGCCTGACGCTCGATTTCGACCTCACCGGCCCGGAACAGACGGGCCTGTCGCGCGCCGAACGGCGGCACCTGCTCGAGGCCGCCTGACGCCCCATGATCGATATCGTCCGTGACCTTCGGCCGCTGTTCGGGCCTGCGCGCGATCAAGGCGCGCGGCCGACATGCCTCGCATTCGCCGCGAGCGACACCCACGCCGGGCTTCGCGACGGCTGGGCACCGCTGTCGTGTGAATTCGCCTTTTATGCCGCGCAGAAACGGGCGGGCAGACCGCCGACGAGCGGCGCACTGCTATCCACAATGCTGGACGCGCTACGGCTCGATGGCCAACCCGACGAGAAAGGCTGGCCGTATCTGGCAGCGGTTCCAGCCGATCATCGACTGTGGACGCCGCCGGCGACCGTTGGCCCGCTCTATGGCCGCAACGGACAGAGGGATGGAACCGACCTGTCATCCATCCTTGCCGCGCTGGATCGTGACACGCCGGTGCTCATGCTGACGATGCTGTCACGGTCTTTCTTCCAGCCGCGCGGTGATGGCGTCGTCGATCCGGCGAACGACGAACTCCCCGAGCCAGCGCAACGGCACGCGGTCGTCGCGGTCGGGCATGGAACCGTGGACGGCACCCCGGCCATTCTCATCCGCAACAGCTGGGGACCAGGTTGGGGCTTGGAAGGCCACGCCTGGCTTACTGAGCGCTTTCTAGCGCCGCGCCTTTTCGCCACGGCAAATTTGACGGAGGAAGTCGATGTATCTTCCCATACCGCCGCAGCCTGACTGCGTTGCTGGCTGGCGCGAGGCGGTCCGGCTCGTCGACCTCGCCACCGGACACCAGGCGCAGAATGTCGTCATCTCCGTGGCCGAGCCGACTGCGCGCGCAACACTCGCCGATCCCGTCGTGGCGGAAGTCGATGCCTTCCTTTCGGGCCATGGCAAGAAGCCCATCGAGACGGTCGCCAACACGATTTTTCCGGCAGCGCTGTACAGGCGCTACGGCGCGCCGCAATTCTTCGACCGGTTTCGCGACAACGTGCTGCCGAAGGTCCGGAGGTCGGGCGCTTGGTCGGGCTATTATTTCGAACGGATGATGGAATTGCCCCGCGCCGACGGCCAGCCAATCAATCAAATCTGGGGCATCGTCGAGCGCCTGCGCAACCCGAACGTCCGAGCGCTCAACAAATTCGAACTGCTGATCTTCGACCCCGCCCGCGACGTGAATGACTCGCCCTACGGCGGTCAGTGCCTGAGCTTTGCCAGTCTCAAGCTGATCGGCAAGGGCGACGATCGTCGCCTCGGCATGACCGCGCTCTACCGCAATCACTACTATATCGAAAAACTGCTCGGCAATCTGATCGGCCTCGGCCGTCTGCTCGAATTCATCGCCAAGGAAGGCGGGGTCGCGCTGGGTCCGCTCACGATCGTCTCGACCAACGCCACGGTCGACACCGCCAACTGGAACCGCGGCGATCTTAAGCAACTCTTTGAACGCTGCGATCAGGCGAGCGCACATCTCCGTGCTGCGGCGTGAGGCGCGCCCAACGGCAGTTCTAGCGGCTCATCGTTGTCATCCGCGACACCGTACAGGCTGAACATGCCCTCGATGAACTCGCGCTGCCCGCCGTAGCTCGGATGGCGGACCGCGGTGGTCGGAATGTCGAGACCGTCCAGCGCCAGGTGAGCGTCGCGCCCGATCGCGACGATCTGGCGGGGCCGGATCATTGACACGAGGGCTTGCAATATCGGCCAGGTCGCCTCGCGCTCGCTTCGCGTGTGGCATCGGTTCGACATCGGATCATCCGCTTCATGGGGATGGAACGGGAAAACGTTCCAGAGCATGACAGGCTGACCGATCCGCTCTAGCACACGCCAGACGATCGCCGCGGTGCGCTCCGCCACGGCGGGTCCCTGCGTCGCACGTTCAAATGCGATGCCGCCCATCAGCGTGCCGGCATGTCCGAGGTGAATTTCGTCGGTCAGCGGTACGCCCGTACGCCGCCCCCCGCGATAGCCGAGATCACGCGCGATCCAGATCGTTTCGACGCGATGATCAAGCGCCGCGGTGAGCAGCATTTCGAGATTGTCGCGGCGCCGGGCGGCGGCGTCGCTGCGGTCATGGACCGTGCAGCGATCGCGCCAGGGATTGAACACTGAGGGAAGTTCGGTCGCCGCCAGGGTGGACACAAAGGATTTCGGGGTCATGACGGCAATTCCTTGATACGCAGGCGGCGATTGGCGAAGTCGATCAGGACGCGGCCGCGCCGATGCTCCTGAAGGAAGCGGAAAGCCGTATAGCCCTGGAGGATCGCTTCCTCCCAAAGCCACAGCGGACAGCGTTCTGATTCGTAGCCGGCGACGAACTGGCGGACATGCTTCAGCATGTCCAGCGGAAGGCCACCGCGCTTCACGTTTTCAAAGTACCGGAGTTGCTGCGCTTGTCCGAAAATCCAGGAAGTTATGCCCTCTTCGATGAGAATCGCCCGAGCACCGTCTTCGGCGTCGTCGAGTTTCGGATCGCTCTTGCGCTTGAGACGGAGCAGCGCACGCAGCACTGGCGACCAGCCAAGCACCGCGACATAAGCGTAGTGAAAGACATCGTGGAAACGATAGTCGTCGGGTTCGAGCGCGTTGTCGGTGAGCCGGTCGCCGACATACACACCGCTTGAGCGTTGATACACGAATGTCTGCCCGCGAACGGTGCGTTCATAGACGTCGATCGCCATCCGCCGCGGCAATTGCTCTTCTGGGTCGAGCGCCGCATCGGTCGGCGCCGGATAGATGCGCTCGCGCGGCCAGCGATCGAAGATCTTGTGAAGATTCTTCACGGCGGCAGCCTCGATGGTAACACCGGATTCGTTTGCCGCCTGGATCAACCGGCGCATGACCGCGACCAGCCGGCCCGCGAGTGCTTCGCGGTCCTTCGCAAGACCGCCCGCCTGGAAATCGTTGATGAGCAGCCCAACGTCGCCTGCCAGCGCGAGCAGGCTATGCTCGAACTGCGGCATCGGTGCCTTGGCAAGCGGAATGTGCTGCGGCTGCAGCGCATGGAAACTGAGCGTTTCGTTGCCGCCCGTCTGCCATTGTCCGCCGTTTGTCGCCGCGGCGGCAGCGATGTCGCTGAGCGCCATGCGGCTGCGCCGTGCGATCGCCGCCAGATACCAAAGGACGTCACCAAGCTCTTCCGCGACGGCGTGAGCGTAACCCAGGTAGGAGGCATCGTCGCGCTGCTTTTTCTTGGCCTCACTGAGCAAGCTGCCGACTTCGCCGAAAAGGCCAAGCATCGAGAAGCCCAGTGCGCGGCCACCGCTGCGTTGATCAGTCCGCGCGGCCTGCTTCGCATAATCCGCAACAGTGAGAGCTTCGAAATCCTCGCTCATCGCCTGCCCTTCCGGCGATCCGATATCGCGTCTGCGGGGACGCTCACGCCATAGGCTTCAAGTGCCCGCAGTACGATCATCCGGATCGGCTCGCGGGAATCGAGCGACCGTTGACCGAGATCGCGTTTCGTAACGGCAGGAATCTGCACCTGAAGATGCTCGTCGCCGACATCGGTTTGCGCTGCGATATTTTTCATGAATCCATGAAAACATAATTTCATGAAAATAGAAAGCCCGAATCCTCCGGATCAGGAGACGCTCGGCCCGCTGCGCTGCCGCCCGAGTGTCCAGTTGATCCCGCCGTCGCGCATGATGCCCGAGACCGATTTACCGACATGGCGATCGAGAACAGAGCGCCACGGCACCAGCGTGAAATCGCGCGACCGTTCGATGAGCGCATGGCGACCACTCGTCATCTCGACTGCGCGCACGAGCCTGCCTTGAACAGCCTCCCCCTCTCTGGCCTCGGCGAACGGAACGCCTAACTTGTCGGAGAGCTGGCGGGCGACACGCAGCAATTCTCGCCGCTGGAGCGCGGCGAGCATCCCTCGCCGATAGACCGTCTGCCCATCCTGTTCGTCTGCAAGCTGTTCGGTGATCAGCCATTGCCGTCGCATCGCCTGCGCTGAACGAACCTCGTGCCCGAACCCAGCATCGCGCACTGGCACCGGCGCTTCGGCGACCAGCTCGCGATCGAGCCAGGTCGCGGCATCGGTTCCCGGTAATTTGTCGAGCGGGATCGCCGACAGGGTTTCAATGGCAACGGGGTGGTCGCGGAACTGCATGGCTTCGAACCTCTCGACCCTGGCGAGATGGTCCGGCGCGATGATCCAGCTTCCGTCGGGCTCGCGCTCGACGACGCCCGAGATTTTTCGCATCGCTTCAAGCCGCCGGACATGCGTTTCGGCGAAGCGTTCGCTGGCGGTCGGATCGTGCTTCAGATGGGCGTCGATCGAATAGCGCCCGCCGTTCGCCGCCGCGATCTCGTCGATCGTCCGATCGACGGCGCGAATGCCGCCCTCGCGTGGCGCGATCCGGACGATGGCATTTTCGGGGATCGTGTCGACCAGCTCGCCCTTGCCGATCTCGGCATAATGGGTGCGCCCGTCGATGCCGTCGACCAGCAGATAATGACGGTCTTCATGTTCGTCGGCGAGCCCGCGCATCACGACGCGGCCGATGATCGGCGTCGCCTCCTTCGCGACCGGGTCGTAGATGACGCGATCGACCGCAGCACGATCGAGCTTCCGCGCGGTCAGCTCGCGCTGCATGGTGCGGATGATGTCGCCGCGCTCGCCGATCTGGCGCAGTGTGTTCGCAAGGTCGGGCTCAAGCCGCCAGGTGCCGTTGCCGACATGCGAGGCGAGTCCCATGCGCCCGAGTTTCTGCAGGCGACCGACGCGAAGCGATTGCTGGAAGGGATCGCCATCGCTCGCGCTGACCAGCCGCGCGGTATCCATGTCGCGGATCAGCCGTCTGTCGATCGCGGTCAGCCGCTCGGCACCCGTATCGCTGCGAAGCCGCTCTTCGATTTCAAGGTCGGTGCGCGGCCCCAGGTCGAGGTTGACGATCTCGATCGCCCGCTGCCGGCTCCCGTGCGAGATATACTCGCGCGCGATCAGCAGATTCTCACCCCGATCGTTTACGCCGCGCACCACGATATGCGTGTGCGGATGGCCGGTATTGAAATGGTCGACCGCCACCCAATCGAGCTTTGTCCCAAGATCCTGCTCCATCTGCGTCATCAGCCGGCGCACGAACGGCTTCAAGTCGGGATACTGGTCGGCGTCCTCGGCCGACACGATGAACCGGAACTGGCGGCGGTCGCCGTCACACCGTTCGAGGAACGCCTTGCCATCGGCGACGTCGCTGTCGGGCGAGTAGAGCGCACCAGCCTCGCCCTCACGGGTCACGCCGTCGCGCTGAATATAGCGAAGGTGCGCCTTCGCACCGCCCATGCCTTTCCCGCCAAGGCCGACAGGCCGTATCTTGACGATCACGCGGCGCGACCGGAACGCGCCCAATCGGTCGCGCGATCTGAGCACCCGCGCAACACTCGCGCCGCGCCCGATCCGGCTGCCGTCGAAACGGCCGCGCCTGCCCGTTTTCATGCCGGCCCGCTTTGCCGCTTTCACGACGCGGCTCAGGTAGCGCTGCTCCTTGCCCCGGCCGCGCATCCGGCCCAGCTGCGGTTCGAACTCATCATCGCGCATAGCGGCGTCCTTCCATGCCGGAATGACGCTCCCCGCCGATAAGAATGGCGCGTCCTCGCCAGAGCGCAAGGAGTCTCGCGATTGGGATCGGAAAAGCCCAGAAAACCGCCACTCCTGGTAACCCTGTCTCGCACTCAAAGGGCGAGTCTCGCAAAAGCCTTCAAAAAACGATGTGCAGACAAACACTTACAAAATCGCGAGATTTTGCCTCTATCTTGCCATCGAGCCCGACTGCCACCTGCCGCCCCAGACGCCCGCTTTGCCTTCCCGCCTTCCCGATCAAAAAAGGGGAGCGGCGCCATGCGGCACCACTCCCGCGAACCTGCCCCTTCAACAGCGCATCGCCTTATTGCCAGCCTGCCTGTTCGGCCTGACGCAGCGCCCGATTGCACCGCTTCAGCCTCTTCTCAGCGGCCCTTAATTCGGCTTCGATCTGCCGCCGTTCTCCCGCGTCATCGCACCATGAAAGCTCCGCGCGAAGCTCCTCGATCTGTTGTTCAACCGACATCTCATCCTCCTGATACAAGCGAAAGATGAGCCATCGCCCGGCGGGGAGCGGGCGGGGTCAACCACCGCGCAGCGGCCGCGAAGCGGGCGACGGGGGAGCCGATTTTCTCGTCGCCGGAGTGGAGCGAAGCGGAACGCAGGTGGCGTGAAAATTGGGGGAACCGTCGATGGTTGAGGCGGTCCGTTCGCCGCCGGATACTCGGTGCTTGCTGAGCGGATTTCTTCCTCTCTGCAGGCCCGCAAGCGCGTTCCGGTGCAGGAAAAGGCCCACGCCAAGCCCTCAAGGCATGAGGAAAGCCCCGCGCCGGGTGACCGGCGCGGGGCCGATCCGGCTCAGTCGCCGGGGTTCCAGATAACGGCGAACGCGTCGTCGTCGTCCTGCCCGGCGGCGCGGCCGAGATTGGCGTAGAGGGTGCGGCCGCCAAGTTCGGGGGCCGACATGGCGAGGCGGACATATTCGCGCTGGCTCACCTCGCCGGTGCGGATCCAGCCGCCGCCCAGTTCGACGCCGTTCGACAGCACGCGGTAGTCGGGCTGGTCCCCGGTCTTACTGCGGTTGGGGATGATGGCGATCTCGGCATTGACCGAAAGCGTCTTCAAGGCGCCCCGGAACGAACCGTCGTTCTGGCGCTGGACATGACCGATTGAGGGCATTTCTCGTCTCCTTGCACATTCGCCCGACCCGATGCCGGGCGATGGGCGGACCGAAGGGACGGCCCTTGAGCGCGCTGCGAACCGCAGGCCGAAGCGAAGCGGAGGACCGGAAGCGCGGGGCTGATTTGGAGCGAAGCGGCCGCGAGGAGCGCCGCCAAAGCGGCGCGGGGAAATCAGTTCCGCGCGATGGTTTCGCGAGGCGCGCGGCCGTCCCAGGTCATGCGCCCAAGGAGCCGGCGACGGGTTGGTGAGACACGAAAGGACGAGATGCGCGCGCGGACAGGAAGCCCAGTCCGGCGTCTTTCCGGGAAGCCATGATTGCTTTCGCGGCCACGAGGCCGCGGCTATAGCCTCACGGCGATGAACGAAGGAACGACGATTGCGGGGCAGATCGAACGGCTGATCGTGCGGCTGGACGGCGCGGCGGTGTGCGATGCCTGCGTGACTGACCGGCTCAACCTGTCGGTTACCGCACAGGCCAATGTCGTCACCTGCGCGCTCGGCGGCACGCGCGGATTCGAGCGGCAGAAGGACGAATGCACGTTATGCGGAAGCGCCCGGACGGTGATCCGCCGCACCGCCCGGTAGGTCAGGCGGCAGGGGTTTTCGGCACGCGAGCGCGCAGTGCGGCGCGATTTGGGCTAGTTGCCGTCGCCCGCGAGCGCGCGCGACAGCGCCTCGTTGGTCGCGTCGATCTCGATGCGGTCTGCGAAAATCGCGCACCAGCCGCCACCGAACTCCCCGATGCGGGGCTTGGAACAGGTCATGGCCCATTCAAAGCCGATCGGCCCCTTGGCGAGCGTTTCGGGGCAACATCGCTGGATCACCACCGCGATGGCAGCGGCATCGAAATCGTCCATGCTGGCGAAACACACGATCCGCGCGGATGGATCGTCGGGGCAGGTTTCAGCGATGAAATCGGCTCCGATGGTGGGAAATTCGGGATCGTTGAACGCCTCGCGAAACCCGCTCCACCGCGCGTTCGCATCGTCCGGCGGAAAGGCTGCGAGCAGCGCCGCGCTCGGCGGATCGGGCGCGTCGTCATTCGCTAGCGCGTAGCCAGCGTTTGCGACTTCCTCGATCAGCGCGCACTCGGCGGCGGTGCAGCGAAAGGCGAAGCTGCCCTGAATCCAGATGTCAGCCATTGCTCGCCTCCTCCCGTTCGGGCGTGATGACAAGCGGGGGCACCGCGAAGTCGGCCGCATCGAAATGCGCGATGATCGCCGCATAGCTGCCCAATCGCTCGGCGGTGCAGCGCCCCATGAGGATATAGTCGTCCTCGTCGGCAGCGTAGCTTTGCGGTTCGCCGCTGCCGGTGAACACGGTGCGTTCCGCACCCCACTGGCAGGCATAGGCGCCCGACCAGCGCGCGAAGAAAAGCCCATGCGCGATGCAGAAGGCTTCGAGTCCCTCGAACCGCCCCCAGGCGACCTCGTGCGCCATGAGCGCCAAGGGCTCGCCCTCGGGCAGATCGCCGAGCGCGAAGGGTTCGCCGTCCCATTCGGTGGACAGCCCTTCGTTCGCGATGGCCTCGGCGAAGGCGGGAAGCTGGCTGGCGGGGAGCGTCCCGCCGATGGTGATGGATGCCGAAACACGGTCGGCCATGACAAGTCTCCTGTCTGAAATCCGCGCCGCGAGGGCCGCTTGCGGCCGAGCGGCGCGGCGATTTTATGGGGGACGGAACGGGCGGCGGGTGCGCCGCCGCCCGTCCAGTTTCATGCGGCTTCGCGCTCGGGCTGTTCCTGCGGCTCGGCCTTGGCAGGGGCCGGAAGCGCAATCACCGCGCCGGGGCCGGTCGGTTCCGGCTCGCGGTCGGGGCGCGCCGCGAGCACCTTGGCATGAGCCGCGACGGTGCCGACGCCGCCGCGCGCCGTATAGGTAGCGGGCGGGAACGCCATCCATTTCGGCACCCAACCCTCGACCTTGGGCCGCCCGTTCGCACCCTCCAGATGGTCGCGGACGATGCGCTTCAAGACCTTGCCCGGTTCCTTCGCATTGGCGGCGGCGACAGGTTCGCCCGCCACCTCGGCGACGATGCGGGTCAGCACCTCCTTGTCGCGGACACACTCGAAAAAGGCGTCGTCGGCCTGCCAGTAGCGGGCCATATCGACGCCGATCTCGCCGCCGACCGCCTCGATGGCGGCGCTGCCGCTGGCGAGCGTTTCGCCCATGACGATGACGATCACGTCCATTACGGCGCGGTCGGGCACGTCGAGCAAGCGCAGGAACACGCCGACCAGTCCGAAGTCGTCGCCGTTGCCGCCTGTGACGGTCGGTTCCTCGGGCGAGAAGCCGAGAAGGTCCAATACGGCGCGGCGCTTCGCGTCGAAGTCGGTTTCCGCGCGGCAAGTTTCGACGCTTTCGCGCACATCGTCGTTGCGCGCGGTCTGCGGCTCGGGCTTGACCGTCCACAGTGGCGACCCGACGATGACATGGGCGACCATCAAGCGCAGCGCGACCTTGGGATGACGGGTCAGCGAGGCGCGGACAGCGGCATGACGGTGCAGGTTGATATAGGTCTGCATCGTGCTCGTCACTTCGGGGCGCGGCACTTTGGGGCCGGTTTCGATTGCCTCGCCGCGTTCGAGCCGCTTGGCCTCCTTGCTCGTCACATAGCCTTCGTGGACCTCGACCTCGCCGCTTTCGCGCACATCTATATACACGCGCCCGCCCTTGCGCTTGGGTGCCTTGGCGAACTCATAGCGGTAGAAATATTCGCCGGGCGGGACGATCACCACGTCGAACCATCCGGCATCCAGATAGTCCTCCTTGCGCGCGTCGATTACGGCGTTCTGCGCGGTCCAGAACGCGTCGGCATCTGCAAAATAGCGGTCTTCGCCGAACAGATCGGCGACGATCGCAAGGCCGCTCGCATCGACGTCGAACAGGGCATGTTCGACCTTGATCGACTGCCCGCCGAACAGCCATGCCTTCAATTGCTGGCCGGTCGGGCAATAGGCGTCGTCATCGTCGTAGAGCGCCAGCCATGCCTTCTGCTGCTGCTTGCTCGCCAGCGTCAGATGCCGGACGGTCGCCGCGTTGATCTTCTCCTTGCGGTAAAGATCGCGGATGCGCGGAAGCAGGTTGCCGAGCGCTAGGATACGCTTCACGCCAAGCTCGGGAATGCCGAACGTCGCGGAGATATCCGCAATGTCGCGGCCCTCCTTGACCAGCCGTGCGAAGGTTTCCCATCGCGTCACCTCGTCGGGATCGAGCCGGGTGTTCTCGAGAAGCGATGCCTCGATGGCGTCGGCGTCGTCCCCGGCGTCGAGGATGGCGACGGGAAGCGGGCCGTGGTCGATGCCCTCGACAAGCGCGATGGCGTTCGCCGTCCAGCGCCGCCGCCCGGCGACGATTTCGTGGACGCCATTATCGTTGCCCGCCTGCGGGCGCACGATCAGCGGCACGATGACACCGCGCTTGCGGATCGAGGGCAGAATGTCGCCCACGTCCGGGGGCTTGGGTCCGTGCCGCATGTTCACCTTGGACGGAACCAGCTTGCTATGGTCGATAAAGTCGAGTTTCATTGGTCTGCTCCTTCTGGAGCGCCGGTCCCGTTTGTCTTGCTGGATGGGCGGGACCGGCACTCAATGCGGCGAAACGCGCCGCGCGTCATCCGGCCCCTCGATCATCAAGAGGCGGCGGAAGCTCGTTGCCGTTCCGGCTATCGGTGATGCGGCGAAGTTCGGCTTCGGCCAGAACGATTGCACCCATGCGCCGCGCGGTATCGGACCATAGCGAAAGCGGGGCCAGCGGCTCGAAATGCTCGTCGCGCTCGATGAACAGGCCGAAGGGCAAGCGGACGCCCGCAATCTCGGTAAGCGAGAACACGCCCATTTCCGGGCATCCGAACCCCAAGTCGGCGAGGCCGAACAGCGTGTCTCCATCGTCGTAAAGCTCGGTGGCGATCCACGTCGCCGCGCCGACCGGATTGAAGAATTTGACCACCGGGAACGGGTCGAACCGTTCGTCGCGCTGCTCGTGGAGGCGGCTGGCGCGCGCATTCGCGCGCAGCGCCGAAAGGATCGCATGGGGGAGCGTAATCATGCCGCTTCCCTCCCTTCGTCCTGCGTCTCGGCGTAGCGGGCAAGCAGCCAATCGGCGGCCTTGCTCGCCTGACTGGCCGCGCGAAAGATCGCGCGATTGTCCTCGCGCAGCACGTCGAGCCATGATGCCAGATAATCGGCGTGACGAACGGTCGGCACGATGCCGAGCGCGGCGCAAAGGAAGGCCGATCCCATCTCGGCGATCAATTCTTCGCGCGCATAGTCCTTGCTGCCGAACGCATTGCGCAGATTGCGATTGAGGCGCGACGGGTGGCCGCTGGCATGACAGAGTTCGTGCAGCGCCGTCCGGTAGAAATTGATCTGTTCGTGGAAGGCCGGTTGCGGGGGCACCTGCACATAGTCGGCGCTCGGGACATAGTAGGCCTTGTCCCCACCGATGCGGAAATCGACGCCCGATGCCGCAATGACCGCTTCGGCGATCGGCACGACTTGGCGTTCGGGAAGCGGTGCGGGGTCGGTGGCAAGGCCGGGGCGCAAGCCTTCGCACTGTGCGACGTTGAACACGGTGAAGCGTTTGAGGAACGGCACCGCGCGGGCTTCGCCGCCGGTCTGGCGCGCGCGTTCCTTCTCGGCTTCGGGGGTGAAGCGGTCGGCATAGACAACCCTTGTCCCGCGCTCGCCTTTCCTGACATTGCCGCCCGCCTCCAAGGCTTGGCGGAAGGTCAGCCACGATTGCGACGGATAGCCGTTCTCGATCACTGCTCCCCACAGGATCAGGACATTGACGCCGCTGTAATTGCGGCTGGTGAGCCCGTTGCGCGGGAGGCCGGGGGCGGCGGAGAAGCCTTGACCATTGGGGCGGCCCCAAGGCTGGACCCAAGGGAAGCGGCCCGCCTCAAGTTCGGAAACAATGCGGCCCGTCACCTCGTCGTAAAGATTGGCGCGCTCCGCCGGGGGCTGGCGTTTGCTGCCCTCTGCGCGCGCGCGTTGGCTGCCGGTCTGGTGCATGGCTATCCTCCAATGCCGCCCCAAAAACCCCAGGGCCTCCCCCGGAGCGGGGGTGGGCGGCGAATTGCGACCTGCCGGGCGCGGCCAGGAGGCGGTCCGCACCCGCAGGGCCGAAATGCAATGGAGGAGCCGGACCCGAGCGCAGTCGAAGGCCGGCTTGCGGGACGCCGGGCCGGGCCCAGAAGGGAGCGCCGCCCACCCGCGCGACGAGGGGAAGGCCCAACGAAAAATGCCGCCGCGCCGGTCAGGCGCGGCGACGACAGGCCGGAGCAAGGCTCCGGCATCCCGCCAGTCCGATCGTCACCTTTGGCCGGGACGCGCGAAGCGTGGCCCGGTGGAGCTTGGCGAACGGATGTGAGCCTAGCGGAATAGAGCGGCGGTCGCGCCGCAGGCGCGAGGCGCCTGAAAACCCGGATGCGTCAGGTCAGACCCTGCCGTCTTGAAGCACTCTCGTCGTGGTCGCCATGCGCGCGGTGACACGAGGAGCGAGCACTCGGCCCACTGGCCCCAACAGATCAACCGTGCAGCGGGGATCCGTTCGAACCGGTGCAAGCGGTCATCGCGGGCAACAGGCTCATCATGGCGGCACCGGCGATGATGATCGCGCCGACCGCCGCGGCGATGCCGGTCGCGGTCGGCCCCGCACCGCCGAGCTGCATCAGGCTGGAGACGACACTGCCGCCGGCGATCCCGGCGGGCACGGCGAAGAGAAGCGCGATCGCTCCGCGAAGCGGAACGGGCAACCGCGACGCGATGAGCATGCGTCCGATCAGCAAGACCGCGACGCCGACGACGAGGCCGAGAAGCAGACCGAGCAACGGCCCCAGTTCGCCACCCCCCGCCCACAGAAATGCGGCCGCACCGAGCCCGACCGGGAGTGCGAAGACGGCGAGCCGGAACATCGCCCAGGCGAAGAGGACGATGCCGGTGGCGGACAGGATCAGACCGAGCAACATCACGACCAACTCCATAGGCTCGGAACATAGCAGAAACACGATTCGGCATGAAGCCCCGATCGGCTCGCACTATGGGCGGTCTGGCGCGTTCTTCTCGGGCGACGTCGATCGCAGCGCGACGAACAGCGTGGCCGCACCGGCTTCGCTCCGGCCGGCAGGGGGCCGGTCGCCGATCGCGAAGAAGATGGCATTGACGGTACGCGGCGTTGCACTGGCGGCCGTGACAGCCGACCGGGAATTGACGGGCACTCCGGCGACGCTCGCGAGATAGGCGCGGGTCTCACCGGGCAGCGCGCGGCCGGTCCGCACGTGCTCGGCATAGCGTGCCGGTCCCGCGTTATAGGCTGCGAACAGTCCGGGATAACCGAAGCGGTCATACATCAGACGAAGATAGAGCGTCCCCGCCAATATGTTGTCGCGCGGGCTATGGGGATCACGTCCGAGCCCGAGCCGCGCGCGCATTTCGGACCAGGTGCCGGGCATGAGCTGCATCAGTCCCATCGCGCCGGCGTGGCTGGTAATCGGGCGCCCGTCCAGCACCGTGCGCCCGCCGCTCTCGGCGCGCATGACGCGCTCGATCCATTCTACCGGCACGCCGAAACGCGCCGAGGCTGCCTCGATATAGGGCCGCCAGTGAACGACCGACTGCGCGTCAGCCGGTGCCGCCGCCAGCAGCGCCAGGGCGGTGATGGCGACCCTCAGCCCAGCCACAGCAGTCGCACCTCGCCGATGACGTCGCCGCGCGATGTCGGTCCGAAATAACGCCCATCGAACGAATCCGGGCTGTCCATCAGCAGGAACAATGCGCCCGAACGCAACATCACGCAGCCATTCCACCACGGCATCGGACGGTCGCGGCCATCGGCTTCGCGGCGTTCGGCCACCGGGTGGCCGTTGACATAGATCTCCCGCCCGCGCGCACAGACGCGATCGCCGGGCGCGGCCGCGACGCGCTTGACCAGCGGGATATTGATCGGAATGTAGCGCCGCTCGGCGGCGAGCCGGCGCCAGCGGTCGGGCACCCGGACCAGCACCATGTCGCCCGATGCGATGTCCTGCCGTCCGCTGACGGCATAGAGACCGATCGGCGCGCTGGCCGATGCGTTCCAGACCAGCCACGGCGTTGGCGGCAGCGCGATCGTGGTCGCCAGCGCGGCCGCGCCGAGACCGATCAGCGCGGTGGGTTTAGCCGGCAGACGGGAGGGTAGCAGCCTAGCCATTGCCTCCCTCCCGCATGTTCGCGCGCGACCAGGCCTCGATATCGTCGATATGGTAGCGCCAGACGGTGCCATGCTTTCGGCACGGCGGGCCGCGCCGCTCCCGGCGCATCTTCTTGAGCGTGTCCCCCGCGAGACCGAGATGGAACGCGGCCTGCTTGGTTGTCAGAAACGGGCAATGCTCGCGTGCCCGCCGAGCGCGCTCCGCGGCCGACGACGCCGTGGCTCCACCGTCCACAGCGGATGAATCCGCCTCGATCCGTGTTCGCGCGCCGCCGCCTGCTTCGGGGTTTGGATCGTGTGTCATGAGTGCAGCGCCCGGTCCGACGAACCCGCGTTACCCGCCGATCAGGCCCGCACGCGCGGCTTCCTGTTCGGCGACATAGGCATCCAGCATGTCGGCCTGGCCGGGGAGCAGCGCGTCGATCGCAGGGAGGCCGTCGATATCGTCCCGGTGAAGCAGCACGGACGGGCACTGGCCTTCGACATTGCCGAGATTGGGGCGATGCTGGGCATAGCCGATGAGCGCGGCCAGATCGGGATCGAACGCTCGAGCGATGGCGGGCGGATAGACGAGATACTGATTCTCGAACGTCCGCAGCCATCCGAGGCAATAGGAGGTGATGACCGCGCGGCGCACATGATCGGACTGGTTAGCGCCGGCACCATGCAGGATCGATCCGAGGAACAGCAGCGCGGAGCCGGGTGGCATTTCGGCGGCGACCGGACGTGCATCGCCCGGTTGCGATGCCGCATCGTGATGGCTGCCCGGCCAGACCAGCGTCGCGCCACTCTCCAGCGTGAACGGATCGATCGGCCAGATGACGTTGATCTGATAGTGCATCCCGGTCTTGACGCCGCCCCAGAGATCCTGGTCGCGGTGCGGCACCTGCGCGAGCGCGCCGGGATGGATTTCGATCGCCTGGGTGAGGTTGAGAACGATACGATCGCACCATTCCCCGAGCACCGTTTCGGCGATACCGCGGATGATCGGGTGCAGCACAAGGCCGGCGATATGCCGTGAACGCCGCAACAACGCGCCAAAGCGCTTGGTGCGGGCTCCGTAGAATCCGCCTTCGCAAAAGGGCGTGGCGACGAAGCGCGGTGCGAGTTCGGCTTCGAGCGCGGTGATTAGCTCGGTCGGCACGGCGTTATCGACAATGACATAACCGTCGGCGAGCAGCATCGCGGCGAGGCGGGCGGGGTCGTGCATCGCCATTCCCTTCACGCGGCTCTTGCCGCCGCATCGGGAGTGATCGCACCCGGTACATAGATGCCGTTCGACGCCAGCAGCGCAGGCGTACCGGCGCAGATCTCGATGCGGAACGCTCCAAGGAACGCGCCATCGATGCGGCGCGCGGGGCCGAGCGGCGCTGCGCGCCAGCCCATCGCCAAAACCTCCTCGCGAAAAGCAGCGGTCACGACGCCGGTTAGCATGGTGATTCCGCTGCCGAGCGCATGATCGACCATCGCCGAGATGAGCCGGTTGCGGACACGCAGGCGTCCGGGGGCGCCCAATCGTTGCGGCAGGCAAAGTCGCGTAATCTCGCGAACCTGCTCCCCCCGGGGCGCATCGCACTCGCAGAGCGACGCGAAACGATCGGCGAGAAGATGTGCGCCCTCTGTCGATAGCAGCCGCATCGACCCCTGGTGAATGCAGCCATCGTCGGTGGCGATCAGATAGACCGCCTTGTCGCCGTCATAGCTGTCGATTTCATAGCGGCCGCCGACGACCGGAACATCCCAGCCCAGCAGATCGACGAACAGGGTCTTGCGGTCCTCGAACATCGAGGCGGCGCGCGCATCGGTAAGCGAGCACCCTTTGACAATATGGATCATGGCAGTAGCTCCCGTTCAAATTGAACAGTCGCGAAGGGAGCAGAGATGAAGGGCTCAAACAGTCGTCAATATTGAGGATGCGGCGATCCCGCTCAGAACCGCGGGACGATCTCCTCGATGCAGACGATTCCGCAGGCGAGCGCGATCGCCGGGAGCTGCGCGCGGGAATAGATTCCGAAATGTTCGCGCAGGTCACGCATGTAGGTGCGCACTGTCGTCGGGGCGATGTTCATCATGATCCCGATCTCGACGTCGCTCTTGCCCATCGCCGCCAAGCGAAAGCATTCGAGCCGCTTTGGGCTGAGATGGGGTAATTTCAGCGGGCGCGCCGGAAAGCCGTGCAAGCGCCGCGCCTCGGTAAACGCCTCGCTCGCCATCAGCGTCGCGATCCGGCAGATATGCGATGGCGGCAATTGCCCGTCGCGCGTTGCGAACGTACAGCATCCGGGCGGCTCGCCGGCGACGCCAATCGGAACGGTGAGGCCGTTGCGCAGGCCATGACGCGCGGCTTCGCGCACGATGCGCGCCTGTCGCCGCGTGAAGCCGCCCAGCAGTCGCTCCATTTCGTGCCAGCAGAACGCCCGGCTTG
Source organism: Sphingopyxis sp. H050 (assembly GCF_001468265.1). GTDB lineage: Bacteria > Pseudomonadota > Alphaproteobacteria > Sphingomonadales > Sphingomonadaceae > Sphingopyxis. The sequence continues at coordinate 320,529 of NZ_LNRZ01000004.1, forward strand.
TCGAGCGCGCCGCGAGCAAGGCGGGATCGTCGCGGTAATAGCCTTCGGCGACGAAAACGTCGCCCCAGCTCTGGAAATTGTCCATGCGGAAATATCGCCCACCGGGCTGAAAGAAGGCCATGCTCTGGACGATCGCGAGCCATGGGAGGCCGAGCTGGCGTGCGGCGGCCTCGCTGCAACTGAACAGCTCGCGATCACTGTTCGCGCGCCTGGCCTGCTTAATATAGGCATCGAGGTCGCGAAACGGCACCGAGGGGCACTCCTTTCGACGCGCGCGTTGCGGGCGCGTCTATCGGGCGCGTGGTTCCAGCCCACGCGCGTGCAGCCCCCGATGATTTACTTGGTCTTGCTCGGCCGCCCCGTCGGCTTGTGCGGATGGCGCCGGAGCGTCACCGCCGGGCGCGCCAGTATCGCGCCGATTTCCAGTTCGTCGTCCGAAACGATCGAGATCGATATCCGGCCGGACAAGAGATAGACGGCATTAACGCCGAGTGCCTTCGCGAGCCGCTCCATTGCTTTCAGCGTCGGGCTCGACCGGCCATTTTCGATCGCACTCAGATAAGAGCTGCTCGTGCCCGCATCATGGGCGAGCGCTTCTTGCGTGATGCGCATCGCAAGCCGCAATTTCCTGAGATTCAAACTGAAGGACTTCGACGCATCCATAAGGGCGTAAGTTCACGCCCTGCGACCATTACTCCACACTGGATACAGGTTGGAGTTATTATCTATATTATTACGTTTTTACAAATATTTAAATGAGATTCCCGAACAACGCGCACTCAACTCTGATGCGGATTCTCAGGCGCGCCAAAAGACCGCATTCGGACGGTCGAATCGGTCGATGACCGAAGCCCTCACGCCAGGACATTGGCCGTGGACGCCGCAGTGGAAATCCCATCGGCGTCGTCACATCCGGGGCGAGCATTGATTTCAAGCGCCGAGCGAATCACGATGCGAACAACGTCCCGTGGACACGTCCGCAATCGCCGTTCCGGCGTGGCGTACAGGAATCATCGGATAGTTTGACGTGCCTGTGTGTCGTTGTCTCCTTTGATTTGAATGCAGCGCAGCGAAGCGGAGCGTCGCATTGGTTCATAGTTATGAAATCACCGTTCGTGTCGGGCCGCTGGCCGCCCACCATGCCAACCGACTACTCGCAACAGTCGGTTCTGGCGGTAATCCCGCAGCGGTCCGGTTTGCTCCAGCCCCGCCGAATTGTACTCGGATCTTCATGATGCAGCGGGATCGGTCCGGGGATCGGTAGTGACGAGCCCGAAAAACGTGGCGCCGGCATTGCCTGGAGGATATTGTCGATCTCCCGATAGACGCCTCGCGCTGCCATATGAGGATGGCGCGCCGCTTCGTCCGGATCAAGCACGGGGGCAAAGCAGGCATCGCTGCCTTCCAGCAGTGTGCGCCATTCTTCCCGTGTCCGCATGGCGAATATCTCGCTAAAACGCTGCTTGAGCTCGGGCCAGGCATCACGATCATAGCCGTCGTCAAAACTGCTATCGCCGGCCAACCCCAGCTTTTTGCAAAGCAGCGCATAGAACTTGGGCTCGAGTGATCCGACTGAGATGAAATTCCCGTCGGCGCACCGATAGGTCGAGTACCAGTGAGGGCCGTCAAGGATGCTGCAGCCGCGTATGCTGGCAACCTGGCCGGCGGCCTTCAGGCTCAGGAGCAAGTTCATCATGTGAGCGCTCCCATCGACGATCGCGGCGTCAACCACTTGCCCATTCCCGGTATCCCGCGCGTGCATTGCCGCTGCGAGGACGCCGATGGCCAAATAGAGCGCTCCACCCCCAATATCGCCTACCAGGCTTGGCGGCGCCATTGGCGGTTCACCGGGATGCCCAGCATACCAAAGGGCTCCTGACAGCGCGATATAGTTGATGTCATGGCCGGCCGCTTGGGCGAGAGGTCCCTGCTGCCCCCAACCCGTCATGCGACCGAATACAAGGCGGGGGTTACGCGCTAGGCAAACCTCGGGACCAAGGCCGAGCCTCTCCATCACCCCAGGCCGCATGCCTTCGATCAGTACATCGCCCCTTTGGACGAGATCCAGGACATGCGCGACGCCTTCGGGGGACTTCAGATCCAAGGCAATTACACGTTTCCCGCGGTTCACAATGGCGCCGCTGCCAAGATCGATATTTTCGGAGTTAGGGCTTACGCGTTCAATGACGACGACATCGGCGCCAAGGTCGGCCAACAGCATTCCGCAAAACGGCGCCGGGCCGATGCCCGCAATTTCGAGTATTTTGAGGCCTGCAAGCGGACCAGTTTTCGTCATTCAGGCATACCTGCGTCTGAGACCTTGGCGCTTTGATCCAGGCCGTTTCGCCGCTCCAGATTTCGAGACGGGTTGCAGTCGTGCTGGGCGGCAGTGTCGAAAGTAAGATTGGCAAAATGACCTTGATTCGCCTAATTCATTCTCTGGAGCAATTATTCCTGTGGGGCATGTCCATGCTCGATTCTCGCCTCAAGCATGCCGTCGCGGTTGGTCAGCTTCGTTCCTTCTCCAGGGCAGCGGATGCGGTTGGTGTCACGCAGTCGGCGGTGACCAAGAGTGTCGCTGAACTCGAACGGCATCTTGGCTATTCCCTTTTCCATCGGACCTCACGGGGCGCGATGCCGACAGAGGAGGGACGCGAATTTATTGATCGCGCAGCGCGCTTGCTTGCCGACGCAGCTGAACTACTCGGAGATACAGCCCGCCGCGCCGACGCCTATGCGGGCCCGCTTCGAATCGGACTGTTCCCAGGGTCAATCGACTGGTTGCTCACCCAACCTCTGGTTTCTTTGCTGCGGCGCCATCCGGCAGTGCGCGTCGAAGTCGTTTCGGGCAACAGCGAAAGGGGCGTGCGACTCCTGTCGCGCGGCGATATCGATGTCGCCTTTGGACTTGAAGCGGCCTTTGCACGCTGGCCGGAATTCAAGTGCGAGCGGGTCGCCTCGATCGAAATACTGCCTTTTGTGCGGAACAATCATCCCATTCTGGGGATAAACCCGACCAGCAAGGAGCCGCTGGTCCAGTTCGAATTCGTAGTGCCCTCATCTTCCGAACCCTACACATCGATCATTCAGCAGATGTACGAAAAAAGCGGTAAGCGTCCCGCTGACTGGATCCACATGACAGACTATTTTCAATTGGTTCGACGGATCGTTGCCACATCCGATGCTATCGGGATGGTTGCAAAACAGTTCACCGAGAACTCATGGTTTCGCGCCAATTTCGTGGCCTTGGAGGGAATCGGTTTATTCGATCCATTGACGCTTTGTTATGCTGTGCGTAGCCGCTGGCAGGTAAAACCGGCTGGCCGTGCGCTCGTCAGCCTTGTTCGTCAGGCATGGCGCACCGCATCATCGGATTAACGGCAAGGGGGCGGGGTGCGATCGGAAATCCGCTGCATCCGTCGCGATCAGCTAGAGCATTTCGCGCAGAAGTGGGAACCGGCTTTCCGGCAGGAAATGCTCTAGCAAATTGATCTTGGGCATTTTCCGAGTTGGCGGGTGATTCCACTCGCCTCGAAAATGGCCTAGAAGCTAATCGCCACTTCTCCGCCGATGACGCGCCCCCTGTTTAGCGGTGAAAGGCTTGCACCCGTGCCCCCGAAGGCCGCCGGCAAAGGTGTATCGCCGCCAATCGTCACCTCATTCAGGAGGTTTCGGCCATAGATGGAGAAGCGCCAGTGCTTGTTGTCGGTCGCCAATGTGAGGCTCGCATCGAGCATATCGGCGCCCTGAAGGAAGCCGACGTTGTTGTCGGTGAATGCCGCCTTGTCGCGATGCGTGAAGCTGACACGCGCCGTTGCTGTCCCCAATTCGCCAAGCTGCTGATCATAAGTCAGCCCCACGCCATAGGTCCATGGCGACAGCCTTGGCAATTTGAGCGCACGATCCACATCGTTGATGACGCCATCACCGCTGAGGTCGAACTGGACGTTGCGATACTGGCCATTCACGTAGCCGAGCTGACCCGAAATCACGAGGTTGGACAAAAGAAAAAACTGCCCCTCGGCCTCGACGCCTTTGATTGTGGCGTCGGCGGTGTTCCGTATGACCTGGCTGAGGCCAAGCGGTCCGGGCAGGTTGATCTCGCGCTGCAGGTCCTTCATGCGATTGTAGAAGGCCGCCAGGTTGATCCGGTGGCGCCCGAATTGCTTCTTGGCGCCGAGTTCGAAACTGTCCTGGGTCTCTTGATTGAATGGCCCCGGCGGCACAGCGGGATCGGTGTTGCGCAAATTATATCCGCCGCTGCGGAACCCGCGCGTGTAAAGGCCATAAATCTGCGTGTCGTCATCCGGCTTCCACTGAAGGCCGATTTTCGGCGTAAACCCTCGCCATTTTGCCGCGTCGGCGAAATTGGTTGCACAGATCAGCGTGTCTAGATTGCAACCATTTGCGCGTAAGGCCGAGACCCGAACGGCTTTGCGTTCCCAACTATACCGCGCGCCGAGATTCAAGGTCAGCGTATCGGTGAAATGCCAGTCGGTCGAAGCAAAAATGCCCCATGTTGTCTGGTCTTGCGTACCCCCACCGGAAACGATCCGAGCACCGCCCAAAAGATTCCGCAGCTCGGCGTAACGAAGATCCTGGGAAAAATAGTATAGACCGGTTGTCAATTCGACGTCACCGAACCTTCCGGCATAACGAAGTTCGTCGCTGAGTTGATCCTGGTCGATTTCGAAAAAGGCATGAAAGAAGGACTGTGGTGTTCCATCGATATCAGCGCCCGCGGAGGATCGGAATTTCCGATAGCCAGCGATGTTGGTGAAGACGCCTTCGCCCAGACCAACATCGATGTTGGTTTCCACGATCGCCTGGTCCCATTTGGCATCATAGAAACCTGGGAAATTGATCGAAAACCTGAAGCTGTCGCGGGGAAACAGCGCGTGACTCTGGACAGGGGCTCCATCGCTTTCGACATCGCCATGCTCATAGCGGAGATCCATTCGGAAGCGGTCGCCACCCTTGAGCGAAAGTGCCGGGCGAATGATAAGGTCATGTGATTTACCGAAGCTGCGATTGTCGAAGCGGTTGCGAAACCAGCCATTGTCGTCGCTGTAGTAGACGGCCAATTTGGCAGCCAAAACGTCATCGACGATAGGTCCGGTAACCGTGCCGCTTACGGTCTTTTTCAGTCCCGTTTCAATGGATAGCTTGGCTTTGGCTCCAAAATCGAAGCTGGGCCGCGTGGTCCGCACAACCACGGCACCGCCGGTAACGTTGCGACCGAAAAGCAAGCCTTGCGGTCCACGCAGAACTTCGATCCCCTCAAGGTCGAAGTTGTCCAGCACGACACCAGCGTTGATGCCGAGGTAAATACCGTCAGTGAAAACGCCTACGGTGGGGTCGATCGATGGGATCGTGCTGTTGATGCCGAGGCCCCGGATAGTGAAATTGGCATAGCCCGGTGCCGTACCCACATCCTCGAGCTGGACGTTGGGAACGTCGTAGCTCAGACTTTGAAGATTCTGGACGAACTTGGCATCCAGCTGCGCTTCACCAAAAGCCGTGACCGCCATCGGTACTTTCTGCACGCTTTCGCCATAGCCCTTTTTGGTGGCGGTAACGACAATGTCCTCAGCCAGCGCTTCCGTGGCGCTCCCGGTTTGGTCGTTCGCCCAGGGCGTTGCTTCCTGGGCAAATGCTGTTCCCGAGCACAACAACGCGGCAGAAGCCAATAGACATCCTCTCATGGCTGATCCTCTCTTCCCAGGAGATATTGTGTAGTTCATGCCGTTTGGCGGCATTTGAGGGCCGTCGTCCAATTCAATTCGCTGCAGAACTATTCCTGCTGCTCATCGATATCTGGCGGCAGCACGACGCCATCGGCAGCCCGACGGCCGCTCAAAAATATCATGGTAATTCATCGGGTTGATTACGCTCTCAGCGCCCGTTCTACCGCCTCAAGGCTGTCATTCAGCCCGAGCGGGTGCTCGGCATCCGTGAAGTCGACAATTCTACCCCAGTGCCGGGCGACATCATCGAGCGTGAACGCCCTGTCCGCTCCGAAGGCGTGCCCAAGCGCGCGCTCCCACCTAAGCTTGGCGATATAGCCGGCTCCAACTTCAAAAAGCCCTTTGGTTTCGCTGCAATTCTCGTGCGCAAGCCAACCGACCAATGGACTGATCGCTTCCGCTCTGAGATTGGCGAGAAACTCTTGTGGAAAGGCAGTCGCGGTCATACGCGATGCGGCGATTGGGGCGATCGTATTAACCTGGATGTTTCTGGACCGCCCCTCCTCCGCCAGCGCGTTCGCAAGCCCCAATATTCCGAGCTTGGCTGCGGCATAGTTGGCCTGACCGAAGTTGCCGTAGATTGCGGCTGCAGACGTGGTCATGACGATGCGGCCATAGCCCTTGTCGCGCAGTATCGGCCATGCTGCCTGCGTCACTGCCCGCGTCCCATTCAGATGGACCCGCTGAAGCAGTGTCCAGTCTTCGTCGGTCATTTTGTGGAAGCTCACATCGCGCAGGATGCCGGCATTGTTGATGACGACGTCAACGGTTCCGAAGTTGTCAACCGCGGCTTGGATGATCAGCGCGCCCTCCTCGACCGACGCATAATTTGCCACCGCCTGACCGCCCGTGGCTCGAATTTCGTCGACCACATTGTCAGCGGCTGTGGAGCAGCTGCCGCTCCCTTTCTCGTCGCCACCCAGATCATTCACCACCACCTTGGCTCCGCGCCCGCCAAACATCAGCGCGTACTGGCGCCCAAGTCCGCCTCCGGCTCCGGTCACAACCACTACCCTGCCATCGAAACGAAGCTCTTCGTCCATCGCTTGTCTGCCTCTTTTACCTGAGCGACGCATCTGCGCATTTGATCCTGTGCGAGTCAGGCACGCGGCTCCATTTCCGTCGACGCTGTCGTTTTCGTCTGAGCCTTACCGAAAGGCTTGAATGCCGGTCAGGGCGCGCGAAACAACAAGCTTTTGAATCTCCGTCGTGCCATCGGGGATGGGGCAAATGATCGCCTCACGCACCAGCCGCTCAACGATGAATTCGCGGGTGACGCCGTTGCCGCCATGGATCTGAAGCGCATCGCGCGTCGCTTCGATCGCCATTTCGGTGGCGTACCACTTGGCCATCGAGCATTCCGTCTCTGCGCGCGTGCCCGCCTGGACGAGGGATATTGCCCGGTGCGTCAACAGACGGGCTGCGTCGATCTTGGTCGCCATGATGGCGATCTTGTCGGCGATCAGCTGATGGCCGGCGATCTTCTTGCCATGCTGCGCGCGATCGCGAGCGTACGCGATCGCCTCATCCATTGCTCGCCGTGCGATGCCGATACTCCACATCGCCATATGGCAGCGGGCAATCTCGAACACTTGCAACGTATTGCGCAATCCATCGCCGACCCGGCCGATCGTGTTTGCCACCGGTACGCGGCAATCGGACAGGAATATCTGTGCAGTCGATTGGCCGTTGAGCGCCATCTTCTGGATATCGCGCACCTCATACTCACTCTCGTCACGATCGACCAGGATGTGAGTGACTTCATTTTCGCCAGTCTTGCACGTACAGATGAAGATGTCCGAGTAGGCTCCGTTGGTGATCCAGGTCTTTTCGCCATTGATGACCCAGAAATCGCCGTCTCGTACGGCGCGTGTCTTGATGGCGGCGACGTCCGAGCCGACATCGGGCTCCGAGATGCCGAGCGAAACGAACTTCTCGGCCGCGACGAGGTCGGCAAGATAGCGTTGCTTGATCGTCTCCGGGGCGAAGCGGCGGATGAGTTCTGCGCCAACCGCGTTGATGAAGCCGGGTATGGCCACATCGAGCGAGGAATAGGCGATCTCCTCGAAAATGAGCAGATGAGTGAGCCATCCCATATCAAGCCCGCCCCATTGCTCCTGATGCGGTGCGGTAATATGGCCATAGCCGGTCAGTGCTTGAGTCCATTCCTTCATGAGCGGTTTGGGGATGAATCGCTCCCCATGCCGGCGGATTTCCGGCTCAAGCTTGTTGTCGAGAAAGCGGCGGACGGTTTCCACCGCCATGCGTTGTTCATCGGACAGCTCAAAGTTCATATCGTGACCCCGTGTTTCCCTAGGCGCGCTCTGACAACTACCGGCCCAGGATCGTGACGGCGACCACCGCCTCTTCCACCCCGATGACACCTCCGCCGTTCTGCGCGATCGCGAACCGGGCATTCGGAACCTGTCGATCTTCCGCCTCGCCGCGCAATTGCAGCGCAAGCTCGTAGATTTGGCCGAGCCCGGTGGCGCCGATCGGATGTCCCTTGCATTCAAGCCCGCCCGACGTGTTTACCGGAATACGCCCACCCAGCGCCGTCTCACCGCGCTCTGCCGCGAGTCCGCCCTCGCCAGGCGGCGTCAGGCCGAGCGCCTCGATTTCAATGATCTCGCCAACCGCCGTGGCGTCATGCACCTCCGCGACGCCAATATCTTCTGGCCCCACGCCGGCCATCGCATAGGCCCGGTTCGCCGCAAGGCGGCTGACATGGTGGTCATAATCAAAGGGATCGCGCGCGGCGCCGGTTTGCAGCACAGACGCCAGGATTCTTAGCGCCCTGTCCGGGGCTGCCGACAGTTTGCGCCGACCGGCTTCGCTGCAGATGATCGCAGCGGCGGCGCCGTCGCTGATCGGGGAGCACATCGGCAGTGTGAACGGGTAAACGATCGGAGGCGCAGCGAGTACACTTTCGACGGTATATGGGAGGCGATACTGGGCAAGCAGATTGCGCGTCGAATGCATGTGATTTTTCGCCGAGACGGCCGCGATTTGCGCTTGCGTCGAGCCGTAGGTCTTCATGTGCGCGCGTGCCATCGCGGCGTATACATCCATGAAAACGCTGTAAGGCTGACTCGATGTCGTTCCTTCCGGAACATCGACGCCATTGCCCATGGCCAGCAGCTGCGCGCGGCCCGACTCGGTTTCATGCACGTCCCAAGCGCCATCGAATGCACTGAACATGAGCGCCTTGTCGGGCGAGTACATCTTCTCCGCGCCGAGCGCGAGTACGACATCCGCTGCCCCCGATCGAACATAGGCGGCGGCCATGTGCAAGGCCGTGGAAGCCGTCGCACATGCGTTTTCGACATTCACCACGGGAACGCTTGAGATGCCCATCGCTCGCGCCACGATTTCGCCGCGGATCATGTCCTGGCCCTCCATATGCCCCTGGACGCAATTGCCGAAGAAGATGGCTTCGACATCGCCGGCGGTGCATCCTGCGTCGGAAAAGGCCTGCGACGAAGCTTCGGCGCAGAGCATTTTCAGGCTCTTGTCGAACTGTTTTCCGAACGGGGTCATCCCAACCCCCATGACGAATATGTCGGTCATTCGTTGATCCATTCTTCCAATGTGTTCCGCATCCGATCAGGTCTCACCGGTCGGAAAAATCGGGCTTCCGCTTCTCCCGGAATGCCGCCAGTCCTTCGACAATGTCGTTGGACAAGGCGTAAGCAGCCATGGTTTCGAGTTCCTGACGCAGCCCGACTTCGAGCGAGCTATCCTGCGCAGCGCGGACTAGCTGCTTCATGTAGGCGAGCCCTGGCCGGCTCTTTTCTGCAAGAGATTCTACCAGCGCTTGCGCTGCCGCAATGAGATCCTCGGGAGCAACCAGTTGGGTCACGAGTCCGGCTTCCTTCATCTCGGCAGCCGAGATGGTCCCGCCGGTCATCATCAGATGTTTCGCACGCGCTTCGCCGATCTTCCTAGGGAGTCGAACCGACCCTCCACCGCCGGGCAACAGGCCGTAATTTGCATGGGCGTCGCCAAATCTGGCCGGGTGCGCGGCAATGACGAGATCACAGCACAACACCAGTTCCAAGCCGCCGGCGAGCGTAAGGCCGTTGACCGCCGCAATTATCGGAAGGCGCGACGTCTCGATCCTGTTAAAAGCCTGACCGAGCGGCGGCAGAAACAGATTTAAGCGTTCGGCGAGAGTTTGTCCGCCTGTTCCATCGCCAATTGCGAGCAGATCCGCGCCAGCGCAAAACGCCCGTCCGGCGCCGGTAAGAATGCAAGCGCGCACCGTCGCATCTGCTTCCGCTGCCTCGATCGCTGCGGCGAGTTCCTCGGCCAAAGCCAACGACAGACTGTTCAACGCTGCCGGCCGGTTGAGGGTCACCCAAAGCGCTGGGCCGCGTTGCTCAACCAGGATGTATTCATAGTCCATTGCAGTCTCCCGCGCGCCGGCAGGCGGTCACCGGAATAGAGGATGTGGCTAGGATGGCTGCGTCGGTCATGCCCCCGAAATGCGCCGGTCCTGGCCCGCCCAATAGGGCTCTCGAAGCTTTGAACGAAGCACCTTTCCGACATTGCTCAACGGCAGTGGCTCGGCGGTAAAAACGACCTTGCTTGGCTTTTTTGCGGAGCCCAGACGCTGGCGCACCAAATCTATTATCTCGGTCTCCGTGATTTGTGCTCCGGGCTTGACACGCACCATTGCAAGCGGCGTTTCACCCCATTTTTCATGGGGCACGCCAAAGACCGCGACCTCGAGTACACCGGGATGGTCGGCAATTACGTTTTCGATTTCGGTGGGATAGATATTGAAGCCGCCTGACACGATCATGTCGTTGTTGCGATCGAGCAGATACAAAAATCCGTTTGTGTCGATCATGCCGACATCGCCGGTTTTGACCCAGCCATCTTCCATGCGCCGGGCGGTTTCCTCCGGATCGTTCCAGAATTCCTCCATCTGGCCATTTTCGAACCGTGCGACGATCTCGCCGGGCTCGTTTGGTCCCAGCACCTTTCCGTCCTCGTTACGGATTTCGATATCGGCGCCACTCATGGGACGTCCGACCGCCCGAATTGGGGCAGAACCTTCAAATTCGCCGAACCACTCGTTGGGCCCCATAGACGCGATGGGCAGGATTTCGGTCTGTCCATAGCCCGAATGAAGAACATGATTCCCGAATATCTGGCACGACTTGCGAAGCGTCGGCTCGGAGATCGGCGCTGAAGCACTCAGCAGAAACTTCAAATTCGGAAAGTGGCGGCCATATGCCCCGTCGTGATGCACTATGGCATTGAGCATGGTGGGGGCTACAAAGGCATGGCTGATCCGTTCCTGCTCGAGAGTGTCAAGAAAGGACGCTGGATCGAAGCCGTCCATCATCACGTTGCGGGCGCCGCAATACCAGGCCGGCACGAACAGGAAGCCCGATGCATGGGACAACGGGCCGACATGCAGAATGGCATCCCCTGGGGCCACTTGGGGGCCGATGCTGAAAAATGCGGCGGAGATCGTCATCCATGAACGGTGCCGATAGGCAACGCCCTTGGGTTTGCCCGTCGTGCCGCCGGTGTGGCGGATGACACAATAGTCCTCCGGCGCGACGACGGGATCAGGATCCCGGTCCGAGGCTGTCGCCAACCAATTCTCATAGTTGTGATCGCGGATAATGATCCGCTCAAGCGTCGGAGCTTGGGCATCCAGCCCCGCCAACTCCGAAGCCAATGCCTCATCGACCAGCGCCAACCGAGATCCGGTACTCGCGATCATATGGGCGTGCGCTTCACATCGGTTGCGCGCATAGAGAGGAACACGCGTATAGTTTCCAATGGCAGCCGCCAGTATGATGTCGGCGGCCTCGATGGAGTTCTTCTCCAGCGTAGCAATCCGGTCACCCGGTTGAAGGCCGCACTCCGCAAGAGCATTTGCGAGCTTCACGCCACGCAACCAGGCTTCCGAGAAAGTCAACCGCCTGTGGCCGTGAACGAGAGCCTCTTGCTGGGCGAAATAACGTGCGGCGCGACGTATTTGCGTACGGACGTCCATCAGCCGCGCTCCTCTAAGGCGCTCGCCCACAATGGCGCAGTCGACACATAATAAACTGACATGCGATAGGCCTCTCCGGACTTCTTTTCGTAAGCATCTGTGTCTGCAGCATTGATCCAATCGTCCAATTCAATATTCTGCGATGCTATTCTTGCTGCTCATATTATCGTGCCGGATCATGTCGGCGGCTTTCTCGCCGATCATGATGCAGGTTGCATTGGTGTTGCCGTTGACGACTGATGGCATGATCGAGGCATCGGCCACGCGGATATTTGCGAGGCCGTGAACGCGCAGGCGGTTGTCGACCACCGCCATCTCGTCGGTGCCCATCTTGCATGTTCCCACCGGATGATAAGCATGATTGGCTTCTGCCCGGATATAGGCGTCGATCTCTTCATCAGTTTCAAGGTAGCGGTCAGGATAGAGAGGCCGTTTCATCATCGCCTTCATGCGATCCGAATGCAGGATCTCCTGCACGACACGGAAGGCATTGCGCAACGTCTTGAGGTCGTCGGGATGACTCAAGAGATTGAGGTCCATCTTGGGATCGGATTCGGGGTTTGAGTCATGTAAGGCAACCCAGCCGCGGCTCTTTGGGCGCCCAATATTGAGAATGATCGTATAGCCCCATTTCGTCATCAGCTTGTAGTCGCGCGCATGGTCGCGATAGGCGAGCGGCACGACATGGACCTGGCAGTCCGCCCGGTTCTGCCCCGGCGCGGATCGCAAGAAACCGCCTGCAGCCGTGGGCGGCGATGCCAGCCAGCTTTTCCTTTGCGTGAGATACTGGAATAGGTCTCGCACGGTCTTGAGCGCGCCAACGACATTGAGTGCGATCCCGAGCCGCTTCTTCGACTGGTAGATCAGCATCAGGTCAGGATGGTCGTGAAGATTCTGGCCGACACCGGGAATATCATGAATCACTTCGATTCCATGCTTCTCCAACTCATCACGCGGTCCGATACCGGAAAGCATCAACAGTTGGGGCGAATTATAGGCGCCGCCGCTGACAATGACTTCCTTTTCGCACGGGATCGTCTTCAACTGCCCGTCCTGGGAATACTCGACTGCCACCGCGCGGTTGCCCTCAAACCTGATACGATGGACGCGGGCATGTACTTCGACGCGGAGGTTGCCGCGCCTGCCCATCACCGGATCAAGGTAACACGCCTTCACGCTGGCGCGCTTCCCGTCCTTCACGGTAAACTGATAGATGCCGACACCTTCCTGGCTGGCACCATTGAAGTCCGGATTGGCTTGATGGTCCAGTCCAGTCGCCGCCTCGATGAAAGCATCATAGACATCGAATTCGCGCTTGCCGTTGGATACGTGAAGCGGTCCCGACGAGCCGTGAAACTCATCCTCACCGCGCTCATTATTCTCAGCCTTGCGGAAATAGGGCAGGACATCGTTGTAACCCCAGCCGTCGTTGCCGAGTTCGGCCCAGTGGTCGAAATCCGACCGGTCGCCGCGGATATAGACCATCCCGTTCATACCGCTCGATCCACCCAGCATCTTCCCGCGCGGATTGTAGAGGCGGCGGTCGTTGAGCGCCTTTGAAGGGTCGGTGTTGAACCGCCAGTTGAGCGTATTGATCCGATAGTCTTGGATCAGCGCCCCAAAAGCGCCGGGCGTGGACACAAGCGGCGAGGTGCCTGGGCCGCCTGCCTCGAGCAGGCAAACGGTGACATCGGGGTCCTCGGACAACCGGCTGGCGATAACGCCGCCCGACGACCCACCTCCAATAATTACATAGTCAGCCATTTGCTTCCCTTGTCATTCGACCCATGCTGGCGACCCGGCGTCATGCAACATGCCAGCATCAACCGCCGCAGCCACGTCAGAGGATCTTTTCGAAGATGTTGAGTAGTCCTTCGGTCTTGCTCGAATAGGGTGGCAGAAGTTGACCAAGCAGGCTGAGTTTCGGCTGAGAGAACACCGGCTTGTAATGAGTGAAGCGCTCGAAACTGGCGACGCCGGTATAGGCACCGATGCCGCTCTGTCCGATGCCACCGAAAGGCAGCCGGCGCTGGAAGACGTGCATGACCGTGCCGTTGAGAGTCACGCCGCCAGCGTGCGTTTCGGAAATGATCTTGCGCCGTTCCTCACTTTCGTCGCCAAAATAATAGAGCGCCAGCGGGCGCTCATGCCGGTTTACGTAGCGAATGAGCTCGTCTTCGGAGCGATATGGCATGATCGGCAGGATCGGTCCGAAAATCTCCTCCTGCATCATCGCCATGTCATCGGTAACGTCGAGAACCGCCAACGGCACGATCCGATGCCGTTCAGGAAGCGTTCCATCGCCGTTGTCCGAGAGGTTGAGCACCGTCGCGCCCTTGGCTTCGGCATCATCGAGCAAACCTTGGAGCCGCGCGAACTGTCGGTCATTGATGATACTGGTGAAATCGGGGTTGCTTGCCGCGTTGGGGTAGCATTTGGCAACCTGAGCGCGGAGTGCGGCGACGAAGCTTTCCATCTGATCGACATGGACGAAGGCATAGTCAGCGGCGATGCAGGTCTGGCCGGCGTTGAGCAGCTTGCCGAACACTAAGCTTTCACAGACTTGTGCAAGCGATGCACCCTTGCCCACGATGGCAGGGCATTTGCCGCCAAGTTCCAGAGTAACAGGTGTAAGGTTGGCAGCCGCCGCTTCATAGACTTTGCGGCCAACCGCGGGTGAACCGGTGAAGAGAATATGGTCGAAAGGTAGGGCCGTCATCGCCTGTGCCATGTCGGGCCCGCCCTGGACAATCGCGAATTCCTCTTCGGCGAAATACCGGCGCACAAGCCGCTCGCTGGCTTCGGCGGCGTTGGCGGAAACTTCGCTCGGCTTTGCGATCACGCGGTTGCCGGCCGCCAATGCACCGGCCGCGCCAACGAATATGGTGCCGAGCGGATAGTTCCACGTGCCGAGAACGCCCACCACACCTAGGGGCTGGGGGACCAGGCGCGATGAACCGGGAAGGCCGAAGATGTCAGTCTTCACCCGCCGCGGCCTCAGCCACGTCTTCAGATTGCGGCGCGCAAATTTAATTTCCGATATGCCAAGCATCAGGTCGAGCAGGATAGTCTCGTAGCGGGATCGAATGCCGAAATCGGCGGCAACGGCATCGACCAATTCGTCTCTGTGCTGCTCAAATATCCGGCCAAGGCGCCCGAGCAGGTCCATGCGTTCTTCGTAGCTGCGCGAAACCTGCTCACGCGTCCCTTCGCGTTGGGTCGCGAAAATTCGTTCCAGCTCAGTTCTGTTCCGAGACGCATCCACGTTAAATCGTCCGGAGGCGCGCTGGCCGCTCGGCGCTGCTCGCCTGGGCGGTGCTTTCAGCTGCGCCGATCTCAGTGATCACAGCGCGCTCGATTCTGTACGCCGTGCCGATGAATGAGGGACCGTTGCCGGTGGAACGTATCATGGATGCTCCTCGGTCTGAAAGTCAGGTCGAAAAAATCGGGGGCAGCGGGCGGGAGAGGATGCCCGCCGCCCCCGTCGCAGCAGCGATCAGAACTTGACTGTCGCTTCGACGCCATAAGTGCGCGGCATGCCGCGGTTCAGATAATCGTAGCCGAACACGTTGATGTTGAGGCCGTAGGTGTAGTAATATTTGTCGAACAGATTCTTCGCCCACAAGCTAACCGACATATTGTCGTGCGCATAGGTTAATCGCGCATTGGCGAGCCAGTAGCCCGGATTTGCGCATGTAATCGCCTTACCCGCGAGCGTTATGTTCGATCCCGCTGGGGGTGTATCGCACGGTGTCTGCCCATAATTCTTGAACGGATCAAAATAGTACTTGCCCATGTAGGACGCATCACCGCGCAAGGTCAGCTTGTTGGTGCCGTCATCGATCATATCCCAGTCGAATCCGGCCTGGAACGTAACCTCCGGCGCGTTCGGGAAGGGATTGCCGTTGACGTTCAATGTCGGGCCGGCCGGGTTTGCCGGATCGATCACATTGCCTTTGTACTTGCTGTTGAGATAGCCCAGCGAAGCATCGAAACGCAACGTATCGGCCACCTGCCAGGCGAGTTCGGCCTCGCCACCGAACAGGCGACCATTGGCGCTGCGCGTGAAGGTTGTAGCGCCGACCACCTGCGTTACTTGGTGATTCGAATACTCGTAGTAGAAGCCCGCGAGGTTAAGTTGGACGCGGCGATCGAACAGCCGGGTTTTGAGCCCCGCCTCATATGCATTCACCTTTTCAGGCTGGATATAATAGACTTGATTGACGCCCTGATAGGCAAGCCCGTTGAAGCTGCCGCTGCGGTAACCGCGACTGTACTGGAGA
Organism: Sphingopyxis sp. H050; assembly: GCF_001468265.1. Lineage (GTDB taxonomy): Bacteria > Pseudomonadota > Alphaproteobacteria > Sphingomonadales > Sphingomonadaceae > Sphingopyxis. Next base: position 336,578 of record NZ_LNRZ01000004.1, read on the forward strand.
TAGCCCATGATATCATCGGCGAACTCATAGCTGACATTGATACGGCCGGTTAGCCTGTTTGCCTTTTCGCGCTGCTCAAGCGGCGCGAGATTGGGGTTGTATGGATTGCTGTAGGGGATCAGGTTGACAACCGGCGTCGTACCGTCGAGCGCATAGAGGAAAGTGCTGCCGTTAAGGTAATTGACCTTATCCTGGGTGTAGCGTGCACCCACCGCCACGGTCAGCCGCTCGGTCGCTTTCCAGGTTACGTCGCCGTAGATCGCCTTCGAGGGGCGCGACACGTCAAAACGCTGTTCGCCGAGGATCGGGGTGAACGGAGGCGCGCCTGCCCCGGCGCAGCCCGCCGAAAAGCTACCCCCCATGCCGCCATTGCCCGTATTATTGATCGCGATGTCGGTCTGGAGTGCAATCAGCGAGCGTGCATCAAGGAAGCCGTTGGGATTGATCTCGATCGCGTCGCAGAATCCGGCATCGCCAGGCCCCAACGCCGGATTGGCGGCAAAGGCTGGGATATAGCGGATCGCGTCGGGCGTTCCGATTGCGGCGTTATTGTAGCTGCCCGGAAGACCGGCGCCAAGCAGCAGCGGCCTCAGCGCCCCGAAAAAGTCCGGGTAGTTGACCGTCTTGACCTTGTCCCTGCCATAATAAAGGCCGGCAATGATATCGAGGCGGTCGTTCGAATAGCTGAAACGCAGGTCCTGGTTGAAATTCTTGCTCGTCGACGTGAGGCCGATCGAGCAGAGATCGGCTGGGCCGCCATCGCAATCATCAGGATTGTTGATATAGTCGCCGGTGTCGTAGCCGGTAATCGAGGTGACGGAGAATTGGTCGCTGACATCCCATTTGATGTTGAGGGCTATCCCTTTCGACTTGCTGATGTTCTTACCTACCCGATCAACTGCGACCTCATTGTCACGCAGCAACCGCCCGCCTAGGAAAGGTTGCGGATCGTAACGCGAATAGCCGAGCGCATCCTGCCCGCCCGCGAGTTGACCACCTGCATAGGGCGCGGTGCCCCATGGATCGTCCTTCGCGGCATAGAGCTTCAAATTGATGTCGAGATCGGGATCGGGCCGGAAGCGGATCGAGATGCGACCGCCGATCGTATCGGTGGTCCCTAGGTCGCGCTCATTCCCAGGCAGTACATTGCGCTGCCAACCATCCCCTTTTGCAAAAGTACCGGCGACGCGGACGCCCAAGATGTCGGGAACCAGCGTCGCTTCAGCGGCGCCCTGCACCGTGAAAGTGTCGTAATTGGCATAGCCGGCGGTCAGATAGCCATTGGCCTCTCCCAGATCCGGCTTGCGCGTGAAGAAGCTGATCGCGCCACCCGTGGTGTTGCGACCGTAGAGTGTTCCTTGCGGTCCGCGCAGTACCTCGACCCGGTCGATGTCATAGAGTTGCAGGCCATGGCTCGCCCGGAAGCTCTGATAGACTTCATCGACATAGACGCCAACCGGCGACGCAGTGGAGGCGGAAAATTCGTTCGCCACTGAAATCCCGCGCAGCGAGAAATTCGGTTGGGTGCGACCATAGGGAGTGGTGACTTGCAGGCTGGGGATCGCGCCCATCAAGTCTGAGGTCTCCGTGATGCCGCGCGTGCGCAGCGTCTCGCCGCCTATGGCGGAAACGGCGGCTGGAACATCCTGCAAATTCTGTTCGCGCTTCTGCGCCGTGACGACGATTGTCTCAAGGCCACCTTCCTGCGCCTCGGGCTTTTCGCCCTGCGATGCAGCGTCCTGGGCATGTGCCGGCACTGCAAGCGCACACGCGATCGATAGCGCGGTGGCACAAAGCAAATTTGTCCTAAAGGCTGTGACCATGACTGTCCTCCCCACGGCATTTTTTGATTTGGCGCCATTTGCCGCGCCTTGGGGCTCATCGTCCAATTCAATTTGTTGGCGAACTATTCCTCCCACTCATTGATTAAGGACTGATGAGCCTGCACCGCTGACGCTTCGTGGCGACGCAAATAACCCCATATATTTCATTGAATTAGTCACGCTGAGCGCGTCCATCGGGACGGATGCGCGCGTTCTGCTCGCCCCAATCGAGCCCTTCCAGACGATGTATCGGCGTAATTGGCGGTCCCGGCGGTTTCCCTTGTCGAGTTGCAAGGGGAATCAGCTATGATGAGATGTAGTGAGATACGGTTTCTTGGAGTTCATTCTACTATTCGCGGATGCATCTAAGTAGCTGATATTTCTAACAACTATGGCAGAAAACCGCGCCTCTAAATCGGCGGTTCTGACTTTTGAGGCTCATCGCGAAGCCGCCCGAAGGGGGCGTTGCCAATACGGCTGTCTCTGGTCGCTTGGTGGCAGGTGCTGGATGGGAGCGGAACAGCGCATGAATTGTGAGAACTCGATAGGATTCTTCTCGACATTCGACACTGCGGTTGCCGCGTCGATCACGTCGGCCCAGTCTTGGAGCATCCGCCTTCGCGGTGTGAGATAGAGCGCACTGTTGTAAGCGCCGCGCACCTCATCCTCGTCCTCGTGAGCGAGCGCCATCTCGATCCAATCCGGCTTGTAGCGTTCGGCTTCGTTCGCCCAGGTCGAGCCGAGCCCCCTAAACCCATGTACCGTCTGCCGATGGAGATACCCCATCCGATAACAGGCATAGATCATGGTGTTCTCGGAAATAGACTTTCCAGGCTTGGCTCCGGGAAAGAGGAACGCATCGTTCGTCGCCTGCAAGCGGCGCTGAACGATCATTGCGGCCTGGCGGGACAGCGGAACAAGATGCTCACGTTCCATCTTCATGCGCTCCGGCGACAGACGCCATAGCGGGTTCGGTCCATAGAGATCCTCGAACTCGTCCCTGGCCGCGAAGCGGGTTTCGCTGGTTCGGACCCATGTGAGCAAGGTGAACAGCAGCGCGTCACGGGTGATCTCGCGGCGGCGCGGCGTGTCCTCGCCGTCATAGGCGAAGATCGCTCGCACCAGCTTCGGAAACTCCGCGAGCGGCACGCGCGCCATGTGCCTGACGGGCGGCTTGGGCTTGAGCGCATCGTTGAGGCCGAGCGTCGGATCGATGGTCGCCCAGCCGCTCGCGATCGCGAAGCGATAGATCTGGCTGACGTTCTGCTTGAGGCGACGGGCGATATCGAGGGCGCCGCGCGCTTCGACCGCGCGGATCATCTCGAGAATCTCGGGCGGGTCGATTTCCGTGATCGGACGCTTCCCGATGACCGGAAAGACGTCGCGCTCCATCCGGTTGATGACGCGCAGGGCATGGGCCGAGTCCAGCCCTTCAATACGATTGGCGTGCCAGGCCCGCGCAATCTCTTCGAACAGCTTGAGCGCGGCCCTCTGCTTCTTCGCCCGCTTCCTGGCCTCGGCGGGGTCCTCACCCTGATCGAGCAGCCGCTTGGCTTCGGTCCGCTTCTCGCGGGCGATCGCCAGCGTGACGGTCGGATATTTGCCGAAGCTCAGCAGTTTTTCCTTGCCGTCGAAGCGGTATTTCAGGCGCCAGAGCTTCGATCCGTTCGGCTGGACGAGCAGGTGCAGGCCTTCTCCATCGGACAGCTTGTAGGGGCGCTGCCGCTTGGTGGCGTATTTGACCTCAAGTTCTTTCAAAGCCATCTGGGGGTATCGCCTGTTTTGGGGACAGCCGAAAAATACCCCCAAAATACCCCCAATCCAAATCGCCGTGGGTGGCCGCAGCCGGTCGCACCGGGACGCCGGCGTACGCAACGGGACGCGAAAAATATTTGATTTTCCTCGAAAAATGTCTGCCAGTGGCCTCAGTGGGTCACTGGTGGACAATCCGGGTTGGTAGCGGAGGAGGGACTCGAACCCCCGACACGCGGATTATGATTCCGCTGCTCTAACCTGCTGAGCTACTCCGCCCCGAAAGGCCGCCCCGGTGGGCGAGCAGCGCCTATAGGCATGGCTGCTGCGCCGGTCAATATCATCTGCGCGGCGCGCGAAATTTGCGCGCGAAGGCGGGTTCCCATGGGCCGCCGCGATAGTGCCAGGCAGCAAGGCCGACGATGTCGAGCGGGCGCGGTCGGAAATCGGCGGCGAGTTCGGCGAGTACCGCCTTCGCCTCCCCCGCCGATACCTTGTTCTGCACGGTGATGTGCAACCGCGGGACGCCCTGATCCTGCGCGGTGAGCAGGCCGTGGAAATGGCCGGCAATCCGCGCGCGGATGGCGAGCAGTTCGGGACTGTCGATCCGGTAGGCGACCCCTTTGCCGAGCGAATAGACCTCGCGGATCGTCGCCGCGGGCGGCGGGGCGGCCGTCAGGACGCGCAGCAGCCCGTCGAGTTCGTCCAGCGCCGACGGCGGCAGGTGGTGGAAGAGCGTGATGTGCGCGCGCAGGACATTGCGTTCGGGCGGGAAATGCCTGGTTCGCAGATCGTCGAAGTGGCGCTGGTCTGCCGCACCCATCATCGCGGTAAGGATGACAGGCGCGGCGCCAGTGGCCCGGTAGGGAGGGGGAAAGGCCCGGGTCACCATGGGCGAGACGGGTTCGAAACAGCGGCCAAGGGGGACATGCCGCGAAAGATCGAACAATGCATCTCGTCGCGCGCATATATGGCCGACATGCTGATTACGATCCAATCGATTAATCGGGTCACTATGATCGACCTTGGCGATGACTTCGCGATTTCCGGTGGTTAGAGGCCGTTCCAGAAGCTGTGCAGCGCGGCGGCGACGGCATCCGGTCGCTCGGCGATCGCCCAATGGCCTGCCCCTTCGATCACGGTCAGCGGCGTTCCGGTGCGCGACGAGAAGCGCTGCGCGACCGACAGTTCGACATAGGGATCGCCCTCGCCCCAGACGAGCATGCCCTTTGCCGGCAATTTGCCGATATCGCGCGCCCAGTCATGTTCGAAGCTAAGCCCCTTCGCCGAGCGATAGAGTTTCAGGATCGCGCGGCGCTTGTCCTTGAGCGCCCATTGCGCGGCCTCTTCCTCGGCGATGTCGGCGGGCACCCCTTGCGCCGCGAGACCCTCCGCGAGCTTTGCCGGTTTGCTGAGCGCCATGAAGAGCTCGCCGAGGATCGGGGTGTTCCAGATGCGCGCGAGGCGATGGCCGCGATAGTCGGGATCGATCACCGCGTTGGACACCGCCCAGCTGCGGAACAGGTCCGGCCGCAGCATCGCAGCGCGCTGCGCGATGAGCGCGCCCCAGTCGTGGCCAGCGATGTCGATCGGGCCATGCTCGGCGAACAGCGCCTCGGCCTGCCCCACCGCCCAGTCGGCATACGCCTCCTTGGTGGCGGGAAAGCCGGCCGTGAGCGGCGCGGTAAAGCCCGGAAGCGCCGGGACCGCCACCGGCGTGTCACCGAGATCGAGCGCGGCGAGCAGCGGCTGCCAGATCGCGGGGCTGTCCGGAACGCCGTGGAGGAAAAGCTTTGCGGTCATGTCTCTCTCCGTCGCCCCCGCGTGCATCGCGGCCTATTCGATTTCGCCGCGCTCGCGGCGGAGCGCATACCATTTCTGGACGTTCGCATTGTGCTCGGACAATGTGCGCGCGAAGATGTGGCCGCCGTCGCCCTTGGCGACGAAGAAGAGATAATCATTGGCCTCGGGGTCGAGCACCGCGGCGATCGACGCCTTGCCGGGGTTGGCGATCGGCCCCTTGGGCAGGCCGGTCATGCTGTAGGTGTTATAGTCGTTCACCGCGAGAATCTCGGAGCGCAGGATACGACGACCTAGCGGTTTGCCCTTGGTGATCGGATAGATGATCGTCGGATCCGCCTGCAGCCGCATGCCGACCGCGAGCCGGTTGGTGTAGACTCCCGCGACGGTGCGGCGTTCGGACGGGACGCCGGTTTCCTTCTCGACGATGGAGGCGAGCGTGATCGCTTCGTTGCGGTCCTTCGCGGCGGTCCGCGGGCTGCGCTTCGCCCAGAGTTCGGCGAACGCCTTGTTCATCGCCGTCTGCATGCGCTTGACGACGGCGGCGCGGCTTTCGCCGGTGGTGAAGGCATAGCTGTCGGGCAGGATGCTGCCTTCGGCCGGGACCGGGATTTCGCCCTTCAGCCGCGGTTCGGCCATCAGCCGCTCCCAGACCATGATCGAGGGCATCCCCTCGGGGATCATCACGAGCCGCTGGATCGTCTTTCCCGACTGGAACAGTTCGAGGATATCGCCCGCGTCCATCCCCTTTTCGATCTTATACTCGCCGGGCTTGATCGGATCGTCCGACCCGAAGAAGCGCGCCTCGTTGCGGAAGCTGGATGCCGAAACCACACCCTTCGCCTCGAGAATCTCCCCCGCCTTCGCGATGCTCGCGCCGGGCGGGATGACGACCTCGGTATCGTTCGGCGCGCTGCCCGAGCAGGCGGCGAGCGACAATGCGATAATCGCGATCGTCAGCCAGCGGAACGGATGCAACCTAATCTCTCCAATCGACGCTTAAGGAGACAAAAGATACGCACAGGCGCATCGAAACTGTCTCCTTTGTCGCCTTAGCGCCAGTCACCCGGCAGGCTCAGCCGAGGGGTAAAGCATGGCGGGATAATGTAGGAAAGGCTTTTATCCTCCCTGTGGCGAAGCCATGGAGAGGTGCCAGCGCGCAGCGCTGACGGAGGGGCGATTGCGCCGACGTCGCCGGCCCCTCCACCACTTGCTTCGCAAGCGGTCCCCTCCCCATGGCCTTTGGCCACAGGGAGGATTGGAGCGTCAGTCGACCGCCTTGACGATCAGGCTGGCGTTGGTGCCGCCGAAGCCGAAGCTGTTGTTGAGCGCGGCGCGCACCTTGCGCTTTTTCGCGACCTTGGGGACCAGGTCGGCGCCCTCCGTGCCTTCATCGGGATTGTCGAGGTTGAGCGTCGGCGGGACGACCTGATCGCGGATCGCGAGGATGCAGAAGATCGTTTCGACCGCGCCGGCGCCGCCGAGCAGGTGGCCGATCGCCGATTTGGTCGAGCTCATCGAGACATTGCTCATCGCGTCACCGAACAGGCGCTTCACCGCGCCGAGTTCGATCGTGTCGGCCATGGTCGAGGTGCCGTGGGCGTTGATATAGTCGATGTCGGCGGGGGTCATGCCCGCCTTCTTCAGCGCCGCGCTCATCGAGCGGAACGCGCCGTCCATTTCGGGATCGGGCGCGGTCACGTGATAGGCGTCGCCCGACAGGCCGTAGCCGACGACCTCGGCGTAGATCTTCGCGCCGCGCGCCTTGGCATGCTCATATTCCTCGAGCACGACGACGCCCGCGCCCTCGCCCATCACGAAACCGTCGCGGTCCTTGTCATAGGGGCGGCTCGCCTGTTCGGGGCGATCGTTATAGCTCATGTTCAGCGCGCGCGCCTGTGCGAAGCCGGCGATGCCGATCGGGCAGATCGTCGCCTCGGCGCCGCCCGCGAGCATGATGTCGGCGTCGTCGTCCTTGATCATGCGCGCGGCGTCGCCGATCGAGTGCGCGCCAGTCGAGCAAGCGGTGACGACGGCGTGGTTGGGACCCTTGAGGCCATATTTGATGCTGACCTGGCCCGAGATCAGGTTGATCAGGCGACCGTGAACAAAGTGCGGCGAGACGCGGCCGGGACCCTTTTCGGCAAGCAGCAGGCTCTCGCTCTCGATGCCCGGCAAGCCGCCGATGCCCGACCCGATCGAGCAGCCGGCGCGCACCTTCTGTTCTTCGGTGAGGTCGGTCAGGCCGGCGTCCTCGAGCGCTTGGCCCGCGGCGTCGATGCCGAAGATGATGAAGGGATCGACCTGGCGCTGGACCTTGTGATCGACGCGCTTGCCGGGGTCGAAACCATATTCATGGTCCGGGCCCTTCACCTCGCACGCGATCGTGCATTTCTGGTCCGAGGCATCGAAATGGGTGATCGGACCCGCGCCCGATTTGCCGGCGATCAGATTTTTCCACGTGGTTTCCACGTCGGCGCCCAGCGGCGTCACCAAACCCAAACCCGTCACCACAACCCGGCGCATAGTCATTCCTTTCGTCGGCCCTGCCCCGCAGGCGTCCGTGTGTCACTCAACGCGATCCCAAGAAAAAGGCTTCCCGGTCACAGCGCGTAAAGCTCTGGACCGGGAAGCCGGAAACGCGTGGGCGGCGTCGCCGCCGCGTCCGGCTATGCCGGACGGGCCATGTCAGCCCTTGTTCGCTTCGATATAGTCGATCGCATCCTTGACGGTGGCGATCTTTTCCGCCGCGTCGTCGGGAATTTCGACGCCGAATTCTTCTTCGAACGCCATCACCAGTTCGACGATGTCGAGGCTGTCGGCGCCCAGATCGTCGATGAAGCTCGCTTCTTCGGTGACCTTATCGGCTTCGACGCCCAGATGTTCGACGACGATCTTTTTAACCTTTTCGGCCGAATCGCTCATGCACAGTTCCTTTTTCTGACTATGTCGTGAATGTTGGGATTTGCCCTAGTGCCCGTCGGCGGGGCTGGCAAGAGGGCTGGCGTCAGTCGGTGGGCGGAGCGCTTTGTCGACCAGTCTTTCTTCTGCGGCGCTGTAGGCCGAACGATCCCCTTTCTGCCCCTCCGGCACCTGCGTGACGAAATAGGCAATGCCATTGCCCGCTTCAAGGTCGAACCATAATCCCGAGCGCAGGCCATAGGCATCGCCCGAATGGCCGAGCCGCAGACGGCCGTCGCCGAACAGGTCGTCGCGGCACGCCGGATCGGCGAGCGCCGGCCCGCCCGTGCTGTGCATCGCCGCGCCATATTCGCAGAAAAGGCCGCCGGTCCCCTCGCCGCTCACCGGATGGACGCGCGCCATCGCCTCTAGCCGGGCCAGACTCTGCGGCTTCAAAAAGCCGTCGCCACCGCGCAGCAGCATGACGCCGATGCGCGCGAGGCCGTTCGCCGAGATGCGCAGCCCGCCCTGCGGGCTGAACCCCGCACCATGGCGCGCGAGGCGGTAGGTCGACAAGTCGCAGCTGCCGTCGGCAGCCGGGACGACGGGGCATTCGGGCCGCTTGCCGCCCAGATCGTCGCGCTGAACCATGCCGTCCGCGCCGTAAAGCACCACGGCGCGGGCGAGCGCGGCGTCGCTGCACGCCGGCCAGTTGAAGCAAGCGTCGAGGCCGAGCGGCTTGAAGACCAGCCGCTGCATCGCCGCGTCGAACCGCTCGCCGGTCGCGCCCTCGATCGCCGCGGCGATCACGGGATAGTTCATATTGGCATAAGCGAAATCGCCGCCGGGCGGTCGGGCACCGTCCCACGCGGCGGTATCGGCGAGCGTCTTTTCCAGATCGGCGTCGAGCGGCAGCGCATAATTGACGTCGTCGGTCAGTCCCGCGCGATGGCCGAGCAATTGGGCGAGCGTGACCGGGCGATTGGGGAAGGCCGGATGGCGCAGCCGCCAGCCGAGATAGTCCGACACGTCGCGATCGAGATCGAGCTTGCCCGCCTCGACGAGGCGCAGGACGCCCAGCGCGACGACGAGTTTCGAGACCGAGGCAATGCGAACCGGGTCGTCGGCGGTCACGGTCCGGCCGCGCCCAACGTCGGCGAGCCCCTCGGCGACGCGGGTTTCGACCGTGCCCGCGCGGTCGAACCGCACCGCGACCGCCGCGGGCGGCGGTGCGATCGACGTCAGGAGGAACAGGACCAGCGACATCAGATCAGCGTCGCCGCCGATGCGCCGAAGGTCAAGAGGCCAGCGCGGTCACGACCCCGGAATCGCGCAGCGCCGCCGCCGACCGCGTGATCACGACGGGCGAGATGACGAACTGCTGCAGCACTTTTTCGGGCGATGCGTCCTTCGGCTGTTTCGTATAGGCGACCAGCCGCCGCCAAAGCGCCCGCGCTTCGGGCAGCCGCCCCTGCCGCGCCAGGACGATCGCGCGCACCATGACGAATTGCGGCTCGCGCGTGCTGGTCGATGGAACGCGGTCGAGAATCGCCATCGCCGCATCTTGGTCGCCGCCCTGCGAGCGAATGAAGGCAAGCGTCACCGCCGGCACGCCGGGATAGGACGCGTCGAGATCGAGCGAGCGCTGGAGCAGCGCCGCGCCCGCTTCGGGCTGGTCGCAGGCGAGCTTGAAGAGCCCGAGAAAACCGGCGAGATCGGAATCATAGGGATTGAGCCGCGCCGCCGCCTCGCCCATCGCGACGCCGCCGGCGCAATTGCCGGAATAGAAATTGGCGCGCGCCATCGCGAACTGTCCCGCGGCGCTGCCCGATCCGTTTTCATAAGCGCGCTCGGCGAGCGACCGCGCCTCGGCAAATGCGGCGGCGCCCGCGGGCGTACCGCGCAGCTGCTGCCAGTCGCCGAAGCGAAGCAGCGACAGGGCGTTGAGCGCGACCGGATCGTGCGGATTGCGGTCGAGAGTGGCGCGCAGGCAGGCCTCGATCTGGCGCGCATTGGTCGTCGTGCGCATCTGGCGCATCCGGTTGAACTGCGCGAGGCAGGCGAAGCCCGGGGCAAAATTGTCGGGATGGCGCTGCAACTGGTCGCGGACGATCACGCCGTAGTCGCCGGCGATCTGGGCAATGGCGGTGTCGACGGCCTCGAAACGGGGCATCTGGTTGCCCACGAGATCGAATTGCTGCGACCAGATCGTGCGCTGGTCGGCGACGCGATTGAGGACAAGCGTCACCTCCGCCCGCTCGGCCTCAAGCTGACGGACGATCGACACGTCGAGGCGATAGTCGGCGCGGTCGGCGGCCGGCGTATTCGCGGGGGCTCGCGCACTGCGCAGATCGACGAGGTCAAAGCGGCGCAGCCCATCGCGCAGACGGCCGTCGAGACCACGGGCGATCGCACGCGAAGGCGCGGTCTCTCCCGACGACGGCGTGCTGACTTCCAGCAGCGGCATCGGCACCAGATCGCTTCCGAACAAGCGGCCGCGATTGTCCGACACCCACCAGGCCGCACCGATCAGCAATATCGCCACGAGCAGAAGCGTCAGCCAGCGCCACACGGGACGCCCGCCGGGAGCCGCCTGAACGCCAGCGCGCGCGGGCGGCGGCGCGACCGCCCCGGCGGGCGTCGTCGATGGCATGACGTCACCGGCTTCGACCGTCTCCTCGCCCGAGCGAGCCGCCGGCGGCGCGGCGCGATGCTGCACGACAATCTCGTAACTTCCCTGCGGCACCCGTAACCGGTGGACCCAGGCGGTTTCGGCATAATAGCGGTCGAGCAGCGTGCGGAGACGGCCGACCATCACGCGCGGATAGCTGTCGACCGCGGGATCGAAATCGGCGCTCCGGCCGAGCGCCTCGGTCGCGATCGCATAAGCCTTGGGCGCACTGCGCCCGCCGCGCAGACGATGCTCGACCAGAAACTGCAGCAAACGCGACAGCACCGGAGAACGCGTGAACAGCGGCGACGCGATCAGCCGCTCATATTCTTCCGCAATAATCCGGTCGGTGTCGGCCGTATCCGGTACGTCATTCGCTGTGATACGGTCCATGCAACCCTCTATAGCCCTCTTGCGAGGCTGGGCGGTAGATACGCGAAACGACCAGCACGACCAGCCAATTCGCTACCATGTAACGGTTACAAGCGGCGGCGACCTTGTAGCAGACTCGCGCCTCCGCACCAAATAGCCCGGAAAACAAAGCAAAATGATGAATAAATGGTTGCCAGATGGCTACACACCGCGACGCCACCTATTGTAACTGACATCTTCCGCACGCCCGTGGGAATGTCCAATTGTCGCGACGCGCCTCGTGCCGTCGTGGTCTGGGCTGGGCATCCGCCCGGGTTGGACGAATGAGGCCGAAAGATCGAAAAGTGCGAGCTGGTCCCTGGCGCTTTTCAATCCGTCTTCCGACCTCATAAACAGTGACTTCGCCGGGCGGGATTGTAGCCCCACCTACACCCCGCCCGGCAAGTCCGCTCTCCCCTTTCCCGAATATGCTGGCACGATGCGACTGTGCGCAGAGCCCCTTGTCGTCGCGCGCCATCTCAAAGGAAAAGGGCGCCGGTTCGCACCGACGCCCTCCCCGATCTGTTCGATGCGAGCCTTTTGGATCAGGTGGTCGCGCCGGTCTTGCAGGGGCCGGTGTGGGTGCTGGTCATCTGCAGCACCATTTCCATCGCGCCCTGACCGGTCGGCATCTTGCCCTTGGTCGTGATCGTGACGTCGGTCTTCTTGGCCTCCATCGTACCGGCCATCGTCATGTCGACGGTCTGGCCGTTCGCGGTGCAAGTGCCCGCGACGTCGATCTTGCCGCCAGCGACTTCCTTCTTGGACCATTTGCACTCGCCGCCGTTGCCGGGACCCTTCGACAGTTCGGACGCGATGTCTTCCTTGTCGACCTGTTCCTGCGTGAAGCACTGGTCCATGCCGCTGGCGCCTTCCATCATCTTCGCCATGCCGTCCTTCATTTCGGGCGGCATGCCGGGGACGTCGAATTTCACCAGCTTGACGTCGGTCTTCCAGTTGCCGGCCTCGCGTTTGACGGTGCCTCCCGCGTTTTCGCTCTTGCCGCAGCCCGACACCGCCAACGCCACGCCGAGAGCGGCGATCGTCATAAATTTCTTCATACCCAGTCTCCTGTGACTTTTAGTGACTCTCAATCGTGTTCCGTTCGGATTCATTGCGATTGTGGACCCGCGCCATCGATACCATATTGGCAGCGATGGCAATTCAGATTCGTACATCGCTCGATGAAATCGACACGGCGGAGGGCTATGTCCCGCATCGCCCGGCGCGCCCCGACAAGGTCGAAGGCGGCAAGCGATTTGAACTGGTTAGCGACTATGAGCCCGCCGGCGACCAGCCGACCGCGATCCGCGAGCTGGTCGATACCGCGCTGGCCGGCGAGCGCGATCAGGTGCTGCTGGGCGTCACCGGATCGGGCAAGACCTTCACCATGGCGAAGGTCATCGACGAACTGCAACGTCCCGCGCTGATCCTGGCCCCAAACAAGATCCTCGCGGCGCAGCTTTACGGCGAATTCAAGAGCTTCTTCCCAAACAACGCGGTCGAATATTTCGTCAGCTATTACGACTATTACCAGCCCGAGGCCTATGTCCCGCGGTCCGACACCTATATCGAGAAAGAAAGCTCGGTAAACGAGGCGATCGACCGGATGCGCCATTCGGCGACGCGCGCGCTGCTCGAACGTGACGACGTGATCATCGTCGCGTCGGTGTCGTGCCTTTACGGTATCGGGTCGGTCGAGACCTATTCGGCGATGATCTTCGACCTCAAAAAGGGCCAGGTCGTCGACAATCGCGAGATCATCCGCAAGCTCGTCGCGCTCCAGTATAAGCGCAACGATCAGGCATTCGCGCGCGGCAATTTTCGCGTGCGCGGCGACAGTCTGGAAATTTTTCCGTCGCATTATGAGGATATGGCGTGGCGCGTCAGCTTCTTCGGCGACGAGATCGAGGAGATTACCGAGTTCGACCCGCTGACCGGCAAGAAGATCGCCAACCTCAACTATGTCCGCGTCTATGCGAACAGCCACTATGTGACCCCCGGCCCGACGCTGAAACAGGCGTCCGAAGCCATCAAGCATGAGCTTGCCGAGCGGCTGAAGGAACTTGAGGCCGAGGGCCGGCTGCTCGAGGCGCAGCGGCTCGAACAGCGCACCAATTTCGACCTCGAAATGATCGCCGCGACGGGCAGCTGTGCCGGGATCGAGAATTACAGCCGTTTCCTGACCGGCCGCCTGCCCGGCGAGCCGCCGCCGACCCTGTTCGAATATCTGCCCGACAACGCGCTGCTCTTCGTCGACGAAAGCCACCAGACGATCCCGCAGATCGGCGCGATGTCGAAGGGCGACCATCGCCGCAAGATCACCCTCGCCGAATATGGCTTCCGCCTGCCGAGTTGCATCGACAACCGGCCGCTGCGCTTCGCCGAATGGGACATGATGCGCCCGCAGACCGTCAGCGTGTCGGCGACGCCGGGCACCTGGGAAATGGACCGCACGCAAGGTGTCTTCGCCGAACAGGTGATCCGCCCCACCGGGCTGATCGACCCGCCGGTCGAGATCAAGCCGGTCGAGGAACAGGTCGACGACCTGATCGCCGAGGCCAAGAAGACCGCGGCGGCAGGATACCGCACCCTCGTCACGACGCTGACCAAGCGTATGGCCGAGGATCTTACCGAATTCCTCCACGAAGCGGGCCTCAAAGTCCGCTACATGCATTCGGACGTCGAGACGCTCGAACGCATCGAGATCATCCGCGATCTACGTTTGGGCGTGTTCGACGTGCTCGTCGGGATCAACCTGCTCCGCGAAGGGCTCGACATCCCTGAATGCGGGCTTGTTGCGATCCTCGATGCCGACAAGGAAGGGTTCTTACGTAGCGAAACCAGCCTCGTCCAGACGATCGGCCGCGCGGCGCGCAACGTCGACGGCCGCGTCATCCTCTACGCCGACCGCATCACCGGCAGCATGGAACGCGCGATGCGCGAAACCGACCGCCGCCGCGAAAAGCAAAAGGCGTATAACGAGGAGCACGGCATTACGCCGACAACGATCAAGCGCAACATCGGCGACATCATCGCGCATGTCGCGTCGAAGGACGGCGTCGTCATCGACATCGGCGAAGACAAGCCCGCGCATATGGTGGGCCACAATCTGCGCGCCTATATCGCCGACCTCGAAAAGAAGATGCGCGACGCCGCCGTCGACCTCGAATTCGAGGAAGCTGGCCGCCTGCGCGACGAAATCCGCCGGCTCGAAGCCGACGAACTCGGCCTGCCCGCCGACGAACAGGTCGCGCCCCGCGTCGGGCGCTCGAACGAGGGCAAGCCGGGGACAAGGAAGGGGCGGTTCGGAAAGCAGAGCAAGACGAAGTGGGGGCGGTGAGCTTCCCTTCGACGAAACCCTGACTGTAACCGACAAGCAGCCTTGTCCCCTCTCCGCGCGCTGCATAGGGTTTACGCCTCAACCGGGGAGAACATCATGAAATCGGGTCTGTCGCTGATCGCGCTGGCGCTTGCCGTCGCTGCACCTTCGATCACTTACGCGCAGGATGCGTCCGCCGACAAGGCGAAGGCCGAAAAGCCGGTAGAATACGAGCCGCAGGTCCGTACCACCAAGCTCAGCGGCACTTTCGGCGGCCAGCGGATCAACTATGCCGCGACGATCGGCGAGACGATCATCAAGAACAAGGACGGCGTCCCAGAGGTTGCGGTCGTTACCACCTCCTACGTCAAGGAGCCGCGCGATCCGAACCGGCCGGTGACCTTCCTGTTCAACGGCGGCCCGGGGTCGGGCACCGTCTGGTTGATGATGGGGGCGTTCGGGCCGAAGCGCGTCGCCATCCCCAGCGATGCCCGTGACGACGGCGCCCCGCCCTACCCGCTCGTCGACAATCCTGATGCGCTGCTCGACGTCACCGATGTCGTGTTCATCGATCCGCCGGGCACGGGCTTTTCGCACCTGATCGGCAAGGCGGACCCTAAGGATTATTACGGGGTGACGCAGGACGCGAAGCTGGTCGCCGAGGTGATCCGGCTGTGGCTGAACAACAATGGCCGCTGGAACAGCCCCAAATTTCTGGGCGGCGAAAGCTATGGCACGACGCGCTCGGCGGCGGTCGCGAACCAGCTGATGAACGTCACCTACAACGACGTCGCGCTGAACGGCATCATCCTGATTTCGACCGTGCTCGATTTCGCGGCGGGCGCCGACACGCCGGGCAACGAGCTCAGCTACATCACCAACCTGCCCTCGATGGCGGCGACGGCGATGTTCCACGGCAAGGCAAGCGGATCGTCGACCGAGGCGTTCGTCGAGGAGGCGCGGCAGTGGGCGATCGGCCCCTATGCGTCGGCGCTGCTGAAGGGACAGAAGCTGCAGGGCGAGGAGCGTGCGGCGATCCGCCGCGACCTCGCGCGTTTCACGGGCTTGTCCGAAACCTATCTCGAAAGCGCCGACCTGCGCGTGACGCCCGGCCGCTTTTACAAGGAACTGCTGCGCGACCGCGGTCTGACCGTCGGGCGCCTCGACAGCCGCTATACGGGCAAGGATTATGACAGCGCGGGCGAGGAGCCCGATAACGATCCCAGCTTCTATGGCATTGACGCGAGCTATACCGCGGCGATCAACAGCTGGAGCCGCGATGTCCTGGGCTTCAAGACCGACCGCGAATATCAGTCGATCGGCGGCATCGGGGGCCAATGGGACTGGCGCATCGGCGGGCGCGACACCAACGCCTATATGAACGTCACGCCCTACATTGGGCAGGCGATGCGCGAAAATTCAGGGCTGCGGGTGTTCGTCGGCCAGGGCTATTACGACTTCGCAACGCCGTTTTTCGCGGCCGAATATGCGCTGTCGCGCACCGGCATCCCGCAGGACCGGATCGAGTATAGATATTATGGCGCGGGCCACATGATGTATATCCGCGATGAGGATCGCCATAAATTGTCGGCCGATATCCGCGCCTTCATCCGCGCGCGATAAGGATAGTGGCGAGCGGTCGGAAGCCCAATTTCCGCTCCCCTCCCCGCGGCGCAACAACAGCAGTAGGCGACGTCATCGCGATGTCGTACCCATACCGGCCCTATCACCGGAATAGCGGCATGGTGCGGATCCACTGTCCTTGCGTCGCTGTCTCAATATCGGTGCCTGACCGTCTGGCGGCGACGCGCTATCTCGCGAACACCCGTTTGAGCCACGCATCGACGGTCGCCGTCGGCGCATAGGCGGGGTCGCCCAATCGCCGGTTTATCTCGGCATGGCCTTGCAGGCCCTCGCCGGGGAAGCTGCCATGTTCGACGCGGCTGCCGCCTGCCTCCAGCGCGGCGCCGAGCGCCTTCGCCTGCCGCACGCCGTCCGCGCGCTGGACGTAGAGCAGCAGGAATTGCGGCGCATTGGGAGCGCCCGCCTGCAGCGTCGGCGACAACGCTCGCTGCCGCGCGGGATCGGTTCCGAACGCCTGCTTGTAGGTCGCCTGCATGATCTGCGGCCCCTCCTTCATCTGCGCCGGAACATCATAGGCCGCGCCATCGATCGGGATCACGCCCGCAATATCGGCAAAGCTCAGCCCGGCGCCCTTCAGATAGCGTTCGTCGCCGCCGACCAGCGCCACCAGATGCGCTCCCGCGCTGTGGCCCATGATCACAATCCGTCGCCGGTCGATGCCGAGGCTGCCCGCGCGCTCGATGAGCGCCTTCACCGCGCCCGCGACGTCGGCGGCCTGCTGTTCGACCGTCGCGTCGGGAACGAGCCGATAGTTGATCGACGCGAAGGCATAGCCCTCGCCCGGATAATGCGCCGGCTTATACTGCCCCGTCGCATTGTCCTTGCTTCCGCGCTTCCAGCCGCCGCCATGGACGAACAGGACGAGCGGCGCCGGCCCCTTGACGTCCTTCGCGCGCCAGAAATCGAGGTTTTGCAGTGTATTGCTGCCATAGGAAATTGTCTCGCCGCCCGGCGCCTTCGGTCCCTCGTCGGCGCCCATGCGCTCCGCAAGGCGCTCGCGCAGCCGATCGCGCATCTTCTCGCGCCCGTCGGCAAAGGGCGCCGGCACCGTCACGCTCACGACCGCAAAGGCCAACAGCCCCGCAAATCCAACCCAGTTTCGTTTCATCATCGCCCTTCTCCGCTGTCCTGGCCGTGCAGCTTTTGCCCGCAATTGTCGCAAAATCATCCCGCCTTGACTTGCCTCTCCGCCCAAATCGGTTAAGGCCGCGCCGGGCTTTTTCGCGCCCGTTTCTGCAGGACAGCATCATGGCAAATGTCACCGTCATCGGGTCGCAATGGGGCGACGAGGGCAAGGGCAAGATCGTCGACTGGCTCGCCAGCCGGGCCGACGCGGTCGTCCGCTTTCAGGGCGGTCACAACGCCGGCCATACGCTCGTCGTCGGCGAGCAGGTGTACAAGCTGTCGCTGCTGCCGTCGGGCATTGTCACCGGCACGCTGTCGATCATCGGCAACGGCGTCGTCCTCGATCCGTGGGCGCTCCGCGACGAGATGGCGAAGCTGCGCGACCAGGGCGTCGAGATCAACGCCGACAATTTCGCGATCGCCGACAATTGCGCGCTGATCCTGCCCTTCCACCGCGATCTCGACGCGCTGCGTGAAACCGCCGCGGGCGCGGGCAAGATCGGCACCACCGGCCGCGGCATCGGCCCCGCCTATGAGGACAAGGTCGGCCGCCGCGCGATCCGCGTCTGCGACCTTGCGCACCTCGACAAGCTGGGTCCGCAACTCGACCGCCTGACCGCGCACCACGATGCACTCCGCGCCGGTTTCGGTCAGCCGCCGATCGACCGCGACAAGCTGGTCGCCGATCTCTCCGAAATCGCCGATTTCGTGCTCGAATATGCCCAGCCGGTGTGGAAGCGCCTGAAGAAGGTCCGCAAGGCGGGTGCGCGCATATTGTTCGAGGGCGCGCAGGGGGTGCTGCTCGACGTCGATCACGGCACCTATCCCTTCGTCACCAGCTCGAACACGGTGAGCGGCACCGCCGCCAGCGGCTCGGGGCTCGGCCCCAGCGCCGTAGGATTCGTGCTCGGCATCGCCAAAGCCTACACGACGCGCGTCGGCAGCGGGCCTTTTCCCACCGAGCTCGAGGATGCGGTCGGCCAGCGGCTCGGCGAGCGCGGCCATGAATTCGGCACCGTCACCGGGCGCAAGCGGCGCTGCGGCTGGTTCGACGCAGTGCTCGTGCGCCAGAGCTGCGCGGTGTCGGGCGTCACCGGCATCGCGCTTACCAAGCTCGACGTGCTCGACGGCTTCGACACCATCCGCATCTGCACCGGCTATCGCCTGCGCGGCAAGATCCTCGACTATTTCCCGGCGCATTCGGCCGATCAGGCCGAGGTCGAGCCGATCTACGAGGAAATGGACGGCTGGCACGAATCGACCGCGGGCGCGCGCAGCTATGCCGACCTCCCCGCGCAGGCGATCAAATATATCCAGCGCGTGCAGGAACTGATCGAAACCCCGATCGCGCTCGTCTCGACCAGCCCCGAACGCGAAGACACGATCCTGATCCGCGATCCGTTCAGCGATTAGGGTCAGGACCTAGGCGAGGCGGCGGTAGCGGCCGATCAGCCGCAGCCGCCCGATCAGCAGCAGCAACAGCGCGAGCTGGATCAGCCCGGTAGCGAGGATCAGCGTGCCGTCGGGTCCGCCGAGCGCCGGTAGCGCGCGCAGCAGGCTGGCGGTCGTCGAGACGCCGATCGCGATGGCGGCGAAAACCAGCGGCGCGCGCATATCCGACCCTGATTGCGAACGCCCGCGCCGCCACGCGACAATCAGCGCCGCCGCGCCGATCAGAAAGCCTGTCCCGTCGGCCAGGCTCAGCAGCGTCGGACGAGCAAACGGATCGAACCCCAGCTGCATCGAACGCCAGCGCATGAACAGGAAGGTCGCGAGCGCCAGCCAGCCCGCGACGGTCAACGTCTGCCGCAACCGCTTCGGCAGCGCGGCGCTGGCATAGGAGCGCGCGATATCCTGCACGTCGCCGAAGCGCCGTTCGGCCTCGTCGCGGGCCAGTCCCGCATCGGCCATCTCGTCCAGATATTCGGCGAGGTCTTCGCGCGCGCGGTCGGCGAGCTGGCGGTCGAAGCCGAGTTCGCGCTCCAGCGCGCCGGCATAGTCGCCCGTCACGCGGCCCATGGCTTGTCGGGCTCCAGAAACACGCCGACCGCGCGCGAAAATTCGGCCCAGCCCTCGCGGCGTTCCTTCAGCGCCTTCTTACCTGTCGGGGTCAGCGTATAGACCCGTTTGCGCCGTCCCGCGTCCGGAGTCACCCAGTCGCTCGCAAGCAGCCCGGCAAGTTCGAGCCGATGGAGCGCCGGATAGACGGTCCCTTCGGGCAGGTTGAAACTTCCCCTGCTCCGGCGCCGTATCTCTTCGATAACCGCATAGCCGTGCGCGGAACCCTGCTCGAGCGTCGCGAGAATCACATTGTCCAAGTGACCTTTGAGCATTTCAGCGTTCATGCCGGGAAATTACCCCTTGCCTTGCTAGGGGTCAAGATATAACCTAGCGTCACTAGGTATATGGAGGGAATTATGGCAACAAAAGCGAGAGGCGGGATCGAAGGCGGACGATTGTGGCTGTTGCTGGCGGCCGGAGTGACCGTGATGGTCGCGATCATTCTCGCGACGGACAGCGGCGTCGAGGGCATCCGCCTGGCTGTCCGCGCCACGGCCCGCACCTCCTTCGCGATGTTCATGATCGCCTTCACCGCCAGCTCGCTCGTCCGACTGTGGCCCGGCGAGACGACGCGGTGGCTCGTGCGCAACCGCCGCTGGTTCGGCCTCGGCTTCGCCTGGTCGCATCTGCTCCATCTGCTCGCGATCCTGTGGCTGTTCGGAAACTATGCCGGACAAGTCCCCGCGCCGCCGATGGCGACGATCGTCGGGGGCGGCATCGCCTATGTCTTCATCGCGGCGATGGCGGCGACCTCGTTCGACGGCGCGGTGCGCTGGATGGGCGCGAAGAATTGGCAGCGGCTGCACAAGACCGGCGTCTGGTATGTCTGGATCGTCTTCATGACGAGCTATGGCAAGCGCGCGCTCGTCATGCCCGAATATATCCCGCCCGTCCTGCTGCTGATCGCCGCCGCGGCGCTGCGCTTTTCCTGGAAGCGGGCGCGAACGCCTGCCTAACGCGCCGCCGCGACGTCGCGGATCGCCGCCACGAAACCCGCGGGGTCGTCCTCCTGGATGAAGTGGCCGCCCCTCAGCGTGCGATGCGCCATCCTCTCGGTTCCCGAAACCCGGCCGGTGAACAGCGCATCGCCGCCGCGGGTGATCGGATCGCCGTCGGAGAAGCAGCAGAGGAAGGGCTTGTCGAACGCCTCGAGCGCCGCCCAGGCGCGCTTCTGGTCGGGCACCGCGACATTGTCGCCAAGCGGCACAAAGCACGGATAGACGCGCGCCGCGACCTTCGAGGCGCGCGTCGGAAAGGGCGCGTCGTACGCCGCGATCTCTTCGGCACTGAGGTCCCGTTTCGCCCCCGCATTGACGATCCTGCCGATCGGGAAGACGGGGCTGTAGCGCGAAAAGGCGCGCCAGATCGCAAAGGCGCGCGGCGCCCGCTGCCCTTCGGGAAGTCCGCCGTTCGACAGCGCGACGCCCGCGAACCGCCCGGGCATTTCGGCGACGAGGCGCAGGCCGATCAGCGAGCCCCAGTCCTGACAGGCGAGGATGATGTTCCGAAGGTCCAGCGCCTCGATCCATTGCCGCATCCACGCAACCTGCCCGGCATAGCTATAGGCCTTGCGATCCAGCGGCTTGTCCGAGCGGCCGAAACCGACAAGGTCGGGGGCGACGACGCGAAAGCCGGCCTCGACCACCGGGCCGATCATATGGCGATAGAGATAGGACCATGTCGGCTCGCCGTGCAGCATCAGCACCGGCTGGGCGGTTGCCGTTCCTTCGTCGATATAATGGACGCGCAGCCCGCCCGCGATGTCCCGATAGTTCGGCTTGTACGGCCAGTCGGGCAGCCCTTCGAAGCGCGCGTCCGGCGTGCGATAGATCCGCATAGTGTCCCCCCTCTTCCCGTCGGCAGCTTAACGCGCGGCGCGGCCTTGTCCATGCGCGCGCCGCGACTAAGATGGCGGGACATGATCACCCCGAAGGAATTCCGATGCCGCGCCACATCCTCGTCTTCTATGGCAGCTATCGCCGCGACCGGCAGGGCATCAAGCTCGCGCGCTGGCTGGTCGATGCAATCGCCGCGCGCGGTGACAGCGCCGAACTGATCGACGCCAAGGCGGTCGACCTGCCGATGCTCGACCGCATGTACAAGGAATATCCGAAGGGCGAGGCACCGCCCGCGATGGAAGAACTGGCGGACAAGATCCGCACCGCCGACGGCTTCCTGTTCGTCACCGGCGAATATAATTGGGGGCCGCAGCCGGGGCTCAAGAATCTGACCGACCATTTCCTCGAAGAGTGGTTCTGGCGGCCCGCGGCGATCGCCTGTTATTCCGCAGGACCGTTCGCAGGCGTGCGATCGATGATGGGCTGGCGCGACATTTTGGGCGAGATGGGCATGGCGGTGACCAGCTCGATCCTGCCCGTGGGACGGATCGGCGGCGCTTTCGACGCGGGCGGCCAGCCGGCTGGCGAGGACGGGGCGCGGCTGGCGAAGAGCTTCCCGCGCTTTGCCGACGACCTCAACTGGTGGATCGACGCCGCCAAGGCCCAGCGCGCGCGCCAGGACCCGCCTTACTAACCCGACTTCAGCTCGCGGCCGAGCCGCAGGCTGGCGCGCCAGAAGAAGAAGGCCGGGATCAGCCCGAGCCACGCCGCGCCGTAGAGGACGTATCGGACGCTCTCCTGCCCATAGGTCGGGGCGAGCTGATCGGACAGCACGCCGAACAGGAACGGCCCGAAGCCCAGCCCGATGAGATTCTGTCCGAACAACATGATCGACGCCGCGACCGCGCGTGCTTGCGGGCGGACCAGTCCCTGAACGCACGCGTAGGCAGGCCCGTAATAGGCGGAGTTGAGGATCGTCGGGATGATCAGCAGCGCGACGGCGACGCGCCAGTCCTCCATATAATAGCCGAGGAACAGGATCGGCGCCGCGACGGCCATGCCATAGGCGGGAAAGGTCAGAATATGCCGCTTGTCGCGCGCACCGAACCGGTCGGCCATTTTGCCGCCAAGCCAGGTGCCGAACACGCCGGCGAGGCCCAGGACCACCGCCATCGAGAGCCCCGCCTCGGTCGTCGACAGCCCGTGGCTGCGGATGAAGAAGCTGATCGTCCACAGCGCCTTGCCATAGCCGAGGAAGGCGACGACCGACGACGCGATCAATATGTAAACGAACGCGCGCGACGCGAAGATTTCGCGCATCGCCTCACCCGTCGACAGCCGGGTCACTGCGGCGGCGGTCGCGACGGCTTCGGCGGTGCGGCTGTGCCGCGGCTCGCGCATCACGAACAGCACGACGAGCGCGAGCAGCAACCCCGGTGCGCCGACGAGCATCAGCGCAACGCGCCAGCCGTAAAGATCGTTGATGATTCCGCCGATAATCAGCCCGAGCAGCGACCCGATCGGCACGCCGAGCCCGTAGAAGGCGATCGCCGACGAGCGCTTCTCGGGCGCGACGCTGTCCGAAATCAGTGAGTGCGCGGCGGGCGTGCAGCCGGCCTCACCCACGCCGACACCGATGCGCGCGAACAGCAGTTGCACAAAATTCTGCGCAAGCCCGCAGACCGCGGTCATCGCCGACCAGATAGCGAGCGCGAGAGCGATCAGGCGGACGCGGTTCGTGCCGTCCTTGTCGGCATAGCGCGCGATCGGGATGCCGAGCAGCGCATAGAAGACCGCGAAGGCCGGGCCCGCGAGCAGACCGAGTTCGGTATCGCTGAGTCCCAGATCGGCCTTGATCGGCTCGGCAAGGATGTTGACGATCTGCCGGTCGAGAAAGTTGAAGATGTAGACGATCAGCAGAATCCACAGCATCGTCCGCGTGTGCGCGGCGGCGCTGTCGGAGGGCGGCGAGCCGATGCCGGCGGCAAGGGCAGGTTTATCCGTCATTTTTCTCTCCCAGACGGCCAAGGTGCAGACCACAGCGCAGCCTGTCAACGCCGCCAAGGCGCGGCGCAACAAGGCACTTGCAATTGCCGCTACGGCTGCCAGCCTGCGGCCATGCAGAAAATTTTCCTCGCCGCCGCCATATCGCTTCTCGCTCTCGCGCCCGCTGCGGCGTTGCCGCCGCCGCTGCCCGAGGTCGAAGGCAAGGACGCGGCAACGCTGCGCGCCGAAATGGACAATGGCCAGATTTACGAAGGCCTGATCGCTCTCGTCTATCTCAACCGGATTGGGCGGATCGACGATTATGGCCCGAAACTCGACGCCGTCATCGCGACCGCGTCGCAAACCGATCTGAGTGCCGAGGGGAAGCGGCTTTATGATGAGCGCATGGCCGGGAAAGCGCGCGGTCCGCTGCATGGCATCCCGATCCTGATCAAGGATAATATCGAGGTCGCGGGGCCATGGCCGACGACGGCTGGCTCGCTGGCCCTGAAGGACAATGTGACCGGTCGCGATGCCCCGATCGTAGCGAGACTACGCGAGGCGGGCGCAGTGATCCTGGGCAAGACCAACCTCAGCGAGTGGGCCAATATCCGCTCGAACGATTCGACGAGCGGCTGGAGCGCGGTCGGCGGGCTGACCAAAAATCCGCACGCGCTGAACCGCAACAGCTGCGGCTCGTCGTCGGGCAGCGGTGCGGCGGTCGCCGCCAGCCTCGCCCCGATCGCGATCGGGACGGAGACCGACGGCTCGATCACCTGCCCTGCCGGGGTCAACGGCATCGTCGGCTTCAAGCCGACGGTCGGCCTCGTCAGCCGCACCTTCATCGTACCGATCAGCCATAGCCAGGACACCGCCGGGCCGATGGCGCTGACGGTGCGCGACGCCGCGGCCGTGCTTGGTGTCATCGCCGGAAGCGACCCGGCGGATCCTGCAACCGCCGAGGCCGATGCGCGCAAGACCGACTATGTCGCGAAGCTGTCGCCCGACGCCCTGACGGGCAAGCGCATCGGCGTGCTGCGCGACCGGATCGGCGGCCGCGCCGATATCGCCGCGCTGTTCGATGCAGCGCTGAAAACGATGGAAGGCGCGGGTGCGACCCTCGTCGAGATCAAGGACAGCAGGGCCGGCCTCGATGGTCTGGGCGATGCAGAGTTCGAGATTTTGATGACCGAGCTCAAGGCCGACATGGCGGCCTATCTGGCTGCGCTGCCCGCGAAGGACGGCCCCAAGACGCTCGCCGATTTGATCGCTTTCAACAAGGCGCATCCGGAAGAGCTGCGCTGGTTCGACCAGTCGCTGTTCGAACTCGCCGAGACCAAGGGCGGGCTCGACAGCAAGCCCTATCTCGATGCCAAGGCCAAGGCGGGCCGGCTAGCCGGGCCGGAGGGAATCGACCGGCTGCTCAAGGAGAATAAGGTCGATTTCCTCGTCGGGGTGACCAACGGCCCGGCATGGACGACCGATTTGGTCAATGGCGACCATTATACCGGACCGAGCGTCAGCCAGTTGCCCGCGGTCGCGGGCTATCCCCACCTGACCGTGCCGATGGGCGCAGTCGAGGACCTGCCGATCGGTCTGTCGATCATCGGCACCAAATGGAGCGACGCCGACGTGCTGGCGGCCGGCTATGCCTATGAGCAGGTCAGCCGGAAACGGGTAGCGCCGACGTACAGGCCGCAATGATCCGCCCCGTGCCGCAGGCCTGGGGAGGTGGCAACGCGAAGCGCTGATGGAGGGGAGATAACGCGACGTCGCAAAGCCCCTCCACCATCCGCTTCGCGGACGGTTCCCCTCCCCATCGCTGCGCGACAGGGAGGATCGGCGTGTCAGCGCCGCCCCTGACGCTTCTTCCAGCCCATTTCCTCGAGTTCGAGCAGCTCCATGGGGACATGGATCGTGCGGATCGCGAGCCGCACCTCGATCAGGAACAGCGCGAGCGACAGCAGCAGCAACAGCATCGCCACCGCAAAGACCCATGCCGCCGCGAGGCCGAGGTCGAAACCCGCGACCGCCTGCGTGAACAGCAGGGCGACAAGCAGGCAGACGACGATCCCGCACGCGACGGCCGCCGCGATCGAATTGTTGATCACGTCGATGCGCCGGTCGACGACGCGCAGCTCGGCGACGACGCGCGCATGCTCCTGCCCCTCTGTCTCGCCCCACAGCGCGATCAGCGCGCGCGAGCGGTCGACGAC
Organism: Sphingopyxis sp. H050; assembly: GCF_001468265.1. Taxonomy (GTDB): domain Bacteria; phylum Pseudomonadota; class Alphaproteobacteria; order Sphingomonadales; family Sphingomonadaceae; genus Sphingopyxis. The sequence continues at coordinate 362,128 of NZ_LNRZ01000004.1, forward strand.
GCGCGCGAGCCGGCCGGTGAAGACGTTGAGCAGGCTGCCGGTCGCGACCAGCAGGAACACCGGCGTCACCGACAGCTGGATCGTCTCGGCAATCGCGCCGAGCCCGGACGCCATCAGCCGCCCGCCGCGACCGACGGCGTGTTCACGCCGTGCATCTGGAGGAATTTGCGAATGTTGCGCGCGGCCTGGCGGATGCGCTGCTCATTCTCGACCATCGCGATGCGGACATAGCCCTCGCCGTCCTCGCCATAGCCGACGCCGGGCGCCACGGCGACCTTGGCGTGGGTCAGGAGCTGCTTCGAGAATTCGAGGCTGCCCATTTCCTTAAGCGCGGGCGGCAGCGGCGCCCAGGCGAACATCGACGCGGGCGGGCTGGGGATGTCCCAGCCGGCGCGCGCGAAGCTCTCAACCATCACGTCGCGGCGCTTCTGATACAGCTCGCGGTTCTTCTGGACGATGTCCTGCGGCCCGTTGAGCGCCGCGCAGGCCGCGGCCTGGATCGGGGTGAAGGCGCCATAGTCGAGGTACGATTTCACGCGCGTCATCGCCGCGATCAGCCGCTTGTTGCCGACCGCGAAACCCATGCGCCAGCCCGCCATCGAATAGGTCTTCGACATTGAGGTGAATTCGATCGCGACATCCTTCGCGCCCGGCACCTGCAGGATCGAAGGCGTCGGATTGCCGTCGTAATAAAGTTCCGAATAGGCAAGGTCGCTGAGCACCCAGACCTTGTTCTCCTTCGCCCAGGCGACGAGGCGCTCGTAAAAGGCGAGATCGACGGCTTCGGCGGTAGGGTTCGACGGGTAGTTGACGACCAGGATCGACGGGCGCGGCACGGTGAAGGCCATCGCGCGGTCGAGCGCGCGCCAGTAATTCTCGTCGGGCGTCGTCGGCACACTGCGGATCGTCGCGCCGGCGATGATGAAGCCGAAGGTGTGGATCGGATAGCTGGGGTTCGGCGCCAGCACGACGTCGCCGGGGCCGGTGATCGCGGTCGCGAGGCTGGCGAGGCCTTCCTTCGACCCCATCGTCACCACGACCTCGCTTTCGGGGTCGAGTTCGACGTTGAAGCGACGCGCGTAATAATTGGCCTGCGCGCGGCGGAGACCCGGAATGCCTTTCGACTGCGAATAGCCGTGCGCGTCGGGCTTGGCCGCGACTTCGCACAATTTGTCGATCACATGCTGCGGCGGGGGCAGGTCGGGGTTGCCCATCCCCAGGTCGATGATGTCCTCTCCCGCGGCGCGGGCGGCCGCACGCATCGCATTGACTTCGGCGATGACATAGGGCGGCAGGCGCTTGATGCGATAGAATTCATCTTCGGACATGGGAAACTAGAACAACTCCTTTTCGTTATGCGAGGGTCAGACGCTAGGTTGACGCGAGCGGCAGTCTCGCCAGCCGCATCGCGGCTCGTTATAGGCATAATATCCGCACTGACCAGCAGGAACCAGCATGAGCGATACGGGCCAGAACGACACGACCGAAGCGCCGAATCCCTTCGTGCCGTCGCCCGACGATCTGCAGCATTGGGCCAGCGTCATGGGCCGCGCGCAGCAGATGATGCTCGATTATGCGCTGGGGCAAGCGAACCAGGGCAACAGCGCCGCGGCGGGCCTGTTCGATCCCGCAAGCTGGCTGCAAAATCCGACGACGCAGGCCTGGGCCGAACAGTCGGCGAAAATGTGGGAGCAAGGCGTCACCTTCTGGACGTCGATGGCGACGCTGCAACCGCCGTTCGCGCCGGCTGCCGACGTGCCGCAGGACAAGCGGTTCGCCGACCCCGACTGGACGCAGAACCCCGTTTTTGCGCTGATCCGGCAGACCTATGGCCTGCTGACCGAGCAGTTGCTGACCACGACGCGGACGATGCAGGGGCTTGACGAGAACGCCCGCGCGAAAATGGAATTCGCCGCGAAGACGATGGCCGAGGCATTGTCGCCTTCGAACCTCGCGATCACCAATCCGCAGGTGATCAAGCGCGCGGTCGAAACGCGCGGCGAGAGTCTGCTCAAGGGCCTGAAGCATATGCTGACCGACCTGTCGCGCGGACAGCTCAGCCACGTCGATCCCGACGCCTTCGAGGTCGGCGTGAACATCGCGACGACCCCCGGGAAGGTGATCCACGAGACCGACCTTTACCAGCTGATCCAATATGAGCCGGCGACCAAGGACGTCTTCACGGTTCCGCTCGTAATCTTCCCGCCGTGGATCAACCGCTTCTACATCCTCGACCTCAACCCCGCCAAAAGCTTCGTCAAATGGGTGGTCGAACAGGGCCTGACCGTCTTCATGGTGTCGTGGAAGTCGGCTGACGCGTCGATGAGCGAGATCGTCTGGGACGATTATATCGCGGCCCAAGTGGATGCGATCGACACGGTGCGCGAGCTGCTCGACGTTCCCGCGGTGCACACGATCGGTTATTGCGTCGCCGGCACCACGCTTGCCGCGACGCTGGCGATGCTCGCGGCCCGGCAAGAAGCCGACAAGGTCCGATCGGTGACCTTCTTCACCGCGCAGGTCGATTTCGAACTCGCGGGCGACCTCAAGATGTTCGTCGACGACAGCTATCTTACCCTGTTGCAGCAATTGTCGGCGGGCGGTTTTCTCGACGGGCGTTATATGGCCGCGACGTTCAATTCCTTGCGCGGCCGCGACCTCATCTGGAACTATGTCGTCGGCAATTATCTGCTCGGCAATGACTATCCGCCGTTCGACCTGCTCTATTGGAACGGCGACACCACCAACCTGCCCGCCAAATGGCACCGGCAATATCTGGTCGACCTCTATCGCGACAATCGTCTGGTGATCCCGAATAGCCTGTCGGTGATGGGCACCCCGATCGACCTCAAGAAGATCAAGACGCCGGCGTACATCCAGGCCGGCCGCGAGGATCATATCGCGCCGCTCGCGAGCGTGTGGCGGCTGATGGATCATTTGTCGGGGCCGAAGACCTTCCTGCTCGCGGGCTCGGGTCATATTGCGGGCGTGGTCAACCCCCCGGCGGCGGGCAAATATCAATATTGGACCGGCGACAACGACGCCGCGACGCTCGACGACTTCATCGCGAGCGCCAGCGAGACCAAGGGTAGCTGGTGGCCGCACTGGATCGGCTGGATTTCGGCACAGGATGGCGCAAAGACGCCCGCCAAGGGCTCGCGCATCCCCGGAAAGGGCGCAAAAAAGGCGATCGAGGACGCGCCCGGCCGCTATGTCAAACAGCGGTAATATCTAGCGATCATATCGCGGTCGGGACGGCGCTCCGATAATTTTTGTGCACTGCACAATTTTTTCCTTGAAATCGCCGATCCGCTCCTATATTGTGCAGTGCAACATAAAGGAGTTGTCCCGATGGCTACCAAGATGGATAGTGCCGAAAAGGCTTTCGAAGCCGCGACGCTGGAAACCGCCGCCAAGCCGGCGGCCGCTCCTGCCGCCCCGGTCGTCGAAGCTGCTCCCGCAGTGAAGGCCCCGGCGCCCGCAAAGACCAAGATCGTCAAGGCCAAGGCCAAGCCGGTCCAAAAGAAAGCCGCAAAGCCGGCAGCCAAGAAGGTCGCCCCCAAGAAGGCGGCCGCAAAGACCATTGCCCCCAAGCCCACGAAGGCTGCGCCGAAGCCGGCAGCCGTCGTTACCAAAGGAATCAAGACCATGAACGACACCGTCAAGAAGTTCGCCGACGAAGCCAAGACCCGCGCCGAGACCCTGACCGCCGATTTCCAGGCGCGTTCGAAGGACGCTCTCGCCAAGTCGAGCAAGCTTGCCGAGGAAGCCGTCGAATTCAACAAGGCGAACGTCGAAGCGCTCGTCGAAGCCGGCAAGATCGCTGCCAAGGGCATCGAAACGCTGGGCCAGGAAGGCGTCGCCTTCGCTCGCAAGAGCTTTGAAGACACGTCGGCCGCGCTGAAGGGCTACACCGCCGTCAAGACCCCGGCCGACTTCTTCAAGCTCTATGCCGAAAACAGCAAGAAGGCGTTCGACGCCGCTGTTGCGCAGACCTCGAAGACCAGCGAGCTTGTCGTCAAGCTGACGAACGACAGCTTCGCGCCGATCTCGAACCGCGTTTCGGTCATCACCTCGAAGCTGAAGGCAGCCTAAGGCCTTCATCTTCCCGTTGGCGCGGGCATCCCCCCTCCTCCCCGCCTGCGCCGACACCCCAAGACCGCTCGCTTCCACCGGAAGCGGGCGGTTCTTGTTTTTCGCGCGCCATGAAAAGGGGGTTAATGGCCCCCGACCCTCTTGCGATTCTGTCCCGGCTTGCGATATTCCCCATAATGATGCTTCCCGCTTCCATCCCTCACATCGTCCGCGCCATGGCGGGCAAGGAAGACGACGCTTCCGGCACCCCGGGCGTCGGCATCGCGACGCGCACGCGCGCGAAGCCCAAAAAGCCGTCGATGTACAAGGTGCTGCTCCTCAACGACGATTACACGCCGATGGAATTCGTCGTGATGGTGTTGCAGCGCTTCTTCAACATGGACATCGAACAGGCGACGCAGGTGATGCTGCACGTCCACCAGCAGGGCGTCGGCGTCTGCGGCGTGTTCAGCTATGAAGTCGCCGAAACCAAGGTCAATCAGGTGATGGACGCCGCCCGGCAGAACCAGCATCCGTTGCAGTGCACGCTGGAAAAGGCGTAATCTAAGCTGTCATCCCGGCGGAGGCCGGGATCTCGATTGGATAGGGTTTGGCCTATGCTCCTGCGCGCGCTGCCTGCTCGGCCTTGAGCGCCGCAGACGGCTCCCCCTTCAGATCGCCATAGCGCAGCGGTTCGCCGCACCCCGGACAGACCGTCGACGTCCCGACGTCGGCGCCGCAGGCGCGATGCGTATAGCGCACTGCCGGTCCGACAATCTCGCCCTCTTCATAAGCCCAGCGCTCGGCCCAGTTACGCATCGCATAGAGGACGTCGAACAGGTCCTTTCCCTTCGCGGTCAGCCGATATTCGTGGCGCGGCGGGCGTTCCTGATAGGCGTGGCGCTCGACCACCCCCTGCTCTTCCATGAGCTTGAGCCGCGCCGATACGAGTTGCGGGCCAAGGCCGGTGTTCGTTGCGATCGCCTCGAACCGGCGGCGCCCGAAAAACAGGTCACGCAGGATCAGCAGCACGGCGCGGTCGCCGAGCAATTCGGCCGAGCGCCCGACGGGGCAGAAAGTATCCGACAGATCGGTGCGTCTGGGCATAGGCGTGGCCAACTCCTCGTGCTCCCCGGCGAAAGTCGGGGCCTCTGGCGGCACAACGGGACCCCGGCCTTCGCCGGGGATCACATTGCGCAAAAATCGCTTGTCACTATGATTATCATAGTTACTATCGGGCGCAAGAGGAGAGTCGCCGATGCCTAACCCCGCAGCCGTCATCATCGGAGCCGGCGACGCCACGGGCGGCGCCATTGCCCGCGCCTTTGCCGCCGAGGGCCTGACCGCCTGCGTCAACCGCCGCGAACGCAATGCCGACGCGTTGGAAGCGCTCGCCCAGTCGATCCGCGAAGACGGTCATCAGGCGCGCGCCTTCCCTGGCGACGCGCGCGACGAAGCGGCGATGATCGCGCTGTTCGACCAGGTCGAGGCCGAGGTCGGTCCGGTCGAGGTCGCGGTTTTCAACATCGGCGCCAATGTGAACTTCCCGATCGCCGAGACGACGGTGCGCGTTTACACCAAGGTCTGGGAAATGGCCTGCCTCGGCGGCTTCCTGACGGGCCGCGAAGCCGCCAAACGGATGATCCCGCGCGGCCGCGGCACGATCCTCTTCACTGGTGCGACCGCCAGCTTGCGCGGCGGGTCGGGCTTCTCGGCCTTCTCGGGCGCCAAGGGCGCGCTCCGCATGCTCGCGCAATCGATGGCGCGCGAATTGGGGCCCAAGGGCGTCCACGTCGCACACACGATCATCGACGGCGCGATCGACACCGAATTCATCAAGGGCCGTCATCCCGATTTCGACAATGCGAAGGCGCAGGATCTGATCCTCAATCCGGGGGCCATCGCGGCCAATTATGTGATGCTCCACAAGCAGCCCAGAAGCGCGTGGACGCACGAACTCGACCTCCGTCCCTGGGGAGAGAAATGGTGAGCAAAACCCTCGAACTGATCTTCGATTTCGGCAGCCCCAATGCCTATCTCACGCTGAAGGTGCTCCCCGAGCTGCTCGACCGCACCGGCGCCGACCTGATCATCACCCCATGCCTGCTCGGCGGCATCTTCAAGGCGACGGGCAACAAGGCGCCGATGGTGCAATATGCCGATGCTCCGGCGAAGCTCGCATACGAAAATCTCGAGATGCGCCGTTTCATCGCACGCCACGGCCTGACCAAATTCCGCATCAATCCGCACTTCCCGGTCAACACGCTCACCATCATGCGCGGCGCGATCGTCGCCGAGGATGAGGGCGTGCTCGACGACTATGTCGACGCGGTGAACCGCGCGATGTGGGAAGATGGGGTCAAGATGGACGACCCCGAAGCGGCGGCTAGCTTCCTGTCCGCCAACGGCTTCGACGGCGCCGCGCTGCTGGCGCGTACGCTGGAGCCGGAGATCAAGGCGAGGCTGGTCGCCAACACCGAAGCCGCGGTTGCGCGCGGCGTGTTCGGCATCCCGACCTTTTTCGTCGGCGATCAGATGTTCTTCGGAAAGGACAGGCTCGGTCAGATCGAAGAGGCACTCGCCTGACCCTTAACTCGCCGCCCCTGCCGTGCGGGGGCGGCGGTTTTCTGATCTAGGGGGATGGAAGAGCTTTACGTCGCTCCCCCACCCAAAAAGGCGCTTAGCGCAGCACGCCTCTCGACGCTTGCGCACGGGCGTAGAGATAAAGGGCGATCAGAATTACCCAGATGATCGCGGTGAAGATCGTCGGGAAGTTGCCGAACAGGCGCGTCAGATCGCTGTAATGTAGGCCGAACTGATAGATGCAGCTGATGGCCAGGCCGACCAGCGAGATCAGGAAGGCAGTAACCGCATGACGGCTGCGGATCAGAAGCAGGATGGACCCCAGCATCGAACCCCAGACGCCGAGCGCCCAGCCGATGTTCGCCCAGAGCGGAAAACCGGCGAACCACGCCTGCTGTTCTGCCGAGAAGGCCGCGAGATATCCGGGATCCTTTATTTTGGTCATGACATAGTCGAACGCGCCCACGGCGTTCCACAATAGCGAGACGACCCCGACCACCCAAAGGTGCCACGGCGTCTTGACGGCATCGGTCATAGGCTTTCCCCCTCCAGAAAGATCAGATCATGCTATCAGATTTTGCGCGGGCGATCAACGAAGTGATATAGTCGCGCAATACAGCAGGATCGCGACCTTGGTGGCCGTGCGCTCGACGGCGAGGTCGCGATGATCGAGGGCAGACGTGAAGCGGGCGGCCGTCCCGGTGGAACGACCGCCCTGAATTTCCGGATCGGCTGAAGCCAATCCGTCGCCCCCGCGGAGGCGGGGCGCGACGAGCTCTTACTTCGGCGCGATCACCATGACCATCTGGCGACCTTCAGTGCGCGGATGGGCCTCGACCTTGGCGATTTCGGCGGTCATCTCGGCGACGCGCTGGAGCACGTTGAGACCGAGCTGGGTGTGGCTCATTTCGCGGCCGCGGAAGCGCATGGTCATCTTGACCTTGTCGCCTTCGCCCAGGAAGTCGAAGACCTTCTTCATCTTCACGTCGAAATCATGATCGTCGATGTTCGGACGCATCTTGATCTCTTTGATTTCCTGCGTCTTCTGGCTCTTGCGAGCGAGGTTCGCTTTCTTCTGGGCTTCGTATTTGAACTTGCCCACGTCGAGGAATTTGCACACCGGCGGATCGGCGTTGGGGGAGACTTCGACCAGGTCGAGGCCGACTTCAGCCGCCTGTTCGATCGCTTCGGCAGTCAGCATTACGCCCAGATTTTCCCCTTCCTCGTCGATCACGCGGACCTTCGGAGAGGAAATGAACTCATTGTATCGCGGGCCGTTTTTGGGCGGCACGGGCGCCATCGAGCGGCGGGTCATGGGCGGTGGTATAGCTGTATCTCCTGGTCGTTTACGATAGGCGCGCGGAATCGACGCAATCGCGGCGCGCCATGCCCATATAGTGAACGCGGGCGCTGCGTAAAGGCTGCCCCGGTCACAAAGATGACGCTTTTCGCCGCGCTGTGGCGGTTATGCCACTACCATTTGGTCGGCGCAGGATCGACGACGCGGAAACCGCCGGCCCCGATCTCGCTGACCTCGAGCGCGCGCGTGGCGATGCCGCGGTTGTTGAAGCGGAAAATGCCGTCGATGCCGCCGAAGCCATCGGCGGCAAGCAGGCGCGACGCTGGGAAGGTCGTCCCCGGCTTCCACTCGCGCGCGATGCGCACCGTCAGCAGCACCGAGTCGTAACCAAGGCTGGCGAGCCGGTATGGCGCCTTGCCGAAGCGGGCGCGGTATTTGGACGCGAGCTGGCCATAGAGGCCGTCCGAAACGGAAGCGAACCACGAGCCGCGCATCGCGGCGTTGCCGCCGAGCGAGGCGTCGGTGTTCCACAGCTCGGTGCCGAGGATCTGCCGGTTGCCGGTGCCCTTGACGATCGGGACCGCGCGCACGGCGTTGCCGCCCGAGTCGGCGATCAACACCGCATCCATCGCGCCGGCGTTGGCGAGGCGGCGCGCCGCGCCGGTGAGCGCGGTCGCGCTGCGGTCGTAGCTTTCGACCGCGACGAGGGTGCCACCGGCTTCGGCAACCGCGGCGCGGAAGGCCGCGGCCGAGCGGTCACCATAAACGGTCTTGGGCACGAGCGCGCCGAAGCGCTGATGTCCCTTGGCGCGCGCGAAGGCGACGACGCGCTCGACCGACTGGCCAGGAACGAAGCCCATGATGAAGACGCCGTTGCCGGCGACGCTGCTGTCGTTCGAGAAGCTGAGGACAGGCACCTTCGCATCGCGCGCCACGGGAGCGACGGCGGCGACATCCTCGCTGAGCAGCGGCCCCAGGATCAGCTTGTTGCCGTCGGCGACCGCCTGCCGCGCCGCCGCGGCGGCGCCGAGCGCGGTGTCATAGGTGGTGATGCGAACCTTTTCGGTGCGCGAGTCGAGCAGCGCGAGCGTCGTCGCATTGGCGATCGCCATGCCGACGTCGGCGTTGGGACCGGTCTGCGGCACCAGCAGCGCGACGCGGTGGCGGTCGGTGTCGGTGGGCAGGCCGGGGCCGACATTGTCGGTCGGGGTTTCGGGCGGCGGCGCGGTCGCGGGGCCGTTGGCTTTGGGCACCATCTGGCACGCCGCGAGCAGACCGCCGAGCGCCAGCGTCGCCATGCCGCGCAGCATTCGGCGCCGCGACGACGCATTCGCTTGGCGCTGGGCAGCAGTTTCTGCCATTTTCGGCTTCATGCCGGATTCGACCATCACAAAATCTCCCTTACCCGGACTCTATATCGTCGCGACGCCGATCGGCAACCTCGGCGACATCAGCGCCAGGGCCGCCGCGACGCTGGCCGCCGCCGATGTCATCGCGGCGGAGGACACGCGCGTGACCGCGAAACTTCTGTCGCACCTGGGTTTGCGCGTTCCGATGACCCCCTATCATGACCATAGCGACGAACGCACCCGCGCTACCCTGGTTGCGCGCATGGCGAGCGAAGTTGTCGTTTTGGTGTCGGACGCCGGCACGCCGTTGATTTCGGATCCCGGCTACAAGCTGGTCCGCGATGCGCGCGCGGCGAGACGGCATGTCGCCACCCTGCCCGGCCCCTGCGCGGCGATCGCGGGAATCACCCTGTCGGGTTTGCCGAGCGACCGTTTCCTCTTCGCGGGTTTCCTGCCGAACAAGGCAAAGGCGCGCGCCGACACGATCGCCGAGTTTGCAGGGCTGCGGGCGACATTGGTTTTCTACGAAAGCGGCCCGCGCCTCTCCGCCGCGCTCGGCGCGCTGGCCGAAGGTCTGGGCGATCGCGAGGCGGCCGTCGCGCGCGAGATCAGCAAGCTGTACGAAGAATGCGTGACCGGCACGCTCAGCGAGCTTTCCGCGCGCTATGCCGATGCACCGCCCAAGGGGGAGATCGTCGTGATCGTCGGGCCGCCCGGGGAGCCGGTGGCCGAGGACGCCGACGAAGCGACGATCGACGCAGCGCTGCGCAAGGCGATGGCCGACAAGCCTGTTGCGCAGGCCGCAAAGGCCGTTGCCAAGCAATATGGCCTCGACCGGCACGACCTTTATGCCCGTGCGCTTGGCCTGAAAGAGCAGGCTTGAACCGCGCCGCCGCCGAAGCGCGCGGCCGCAGGGCCGAACGGCGCGCCGCCTGGTGGCTGCGCCTCCATGGCTGGCGCATTCTGGGCGAGCGGCTGCGCGTGCCCGTCGGCGAGGTCGACCTCGTCGCGCGGCGCGGCCGCACGGTCGCCTTCATCGAGGTCAAATGGCGCGACCGCGCCGCCGATCTCGACCTGGCCATCGACCAGTACCGCCTGCGCCGCGTCGCGGCCGCGGCCGAAATGCTGAGCCCACGCTTCGCCGGTCCGCGCGACGACATCCGGATCGACGTGATGCTGCTTGCGCCAAGGCGCCTGCCGCGCCATCTGGTCCACGTCTGGCAGCCGTAACGGCGCCCAAGGAGAAGAAGATGACCCTGCGCGCCGCCGTGCAAATGGACCCGATGGACGGGATCAACATCAACGGGGACAGCAGTTTCCACCTGATCCTGAAGGCGCTCGAGCGCGGCTATGAGCTCTATCATTACGACGTGCGCGGGTTGACGTGGGAGGCCGGGCGGCTGACGACCAAGGCGCACCGAATTCTCGACGCGAAGCGCGAGGCTGGTGCCCATTACAGCTTCGGCGATCTGGTGACGCTCGACCTTGGCCGCGATATCGACGTCGTGCTGATGCGGCAGGACCCGCCCTTCGACCTCGGCTATCTGACCGGCACCTGGCTGCTCGAGCGGTTGGCCGGACAGACCTTGGTCGTCAACGACCCCGTCTCGGTCCGCAACGCGCCCGAAAAGGTGTTCGTACTCGATTTCCCCGAGTTCATGCCGCCGACGATGGTCACCCGCGATCTGGACGCGGTGAAGGATTTCCAGGCACGGTACGGCGCCGTGGTGATCAAGCCGCTGCACGGCAACGGCGGCAAGGCGGTGTTCCGCGTCGAGGCCGACGGCAGCAATCTCGGCGCGCTGGTTGAATTGTTCGGCCAGGTCTGGCCCGAACCCTTCATGGTCCAACAATTCCTGCCCAGCGTGAGCCAGGGCGACAAGCGCATCGTCCTGGTCGACGGCGAGGTCGCCGGCGCGATCAACCGCAAGCCCGGCGAAGGCGAATTTCGCTCGAATCTGGCGGTCGGCGGCTATGCCGAGGCGACCGAGCTAACCCCGCGCGAACAGGAAATTTGCGATGTGCTCGGCCCGCGGCTGCGCGAACGCGGGCTCGTCTTCGTCGGGATCGACGTGATCGGCGGCGAATGGCTCACCGAAATCAACGTCACCTCGCCCACCGGGATCGTCGCGATCGACCGTTTCAACAACAGCGATACGGCAGGCATGATCTGGGATGCAATTCTGCGGCGGATCGGCTGACGCGCCCGCGCGTTCTACCCCTATGACCGACTTCATTCTCGATCTGATTCAGGGCTGGGGCTATCTCGGCATCTTCGTGCTGATGTTCCTCGAAAATGTGTTCCCGCCGATCCCGTCGGAAGTCATCATGGGCCTTGGCGGCATCGCGGTTGCCAAGGGCCATTTCGACTTCTGGACGCTCATCGCGGTGGCGGTCGCGGGCACCACCGCAGGCAACTGGGTCTGGTACGGCATCGGCCGCTGGATCGGATATGAGCGGCTGAAGCCCTTCATTGACCGCCACGGCCGCTGGCTGACGCTCGACTGGGCCGAGGTCGAGCGGCTGCACAATTTCTTCCTGAAATATGGTCCCGCGATCGTTTTCGTCGCGCGCTTCATGCCGGTCGCGCGGACGATGGTGTCGCTCCCCGCGGGCATGGTGAAGATGAACCAGGCGAAATTCCTGATCTGGACCGCCGCCGGATCGACAATCTGGATCTCCGCACTAGCGGGCGCGGGCAACTGGTTCGGCGGCAAGTTCGCCAATCTCGACGCCTTTGTCGGGCCGGTCGCGCTGGTCGCGATCGGGTCGCTCGTCCTCATCTATATTTACCGCGTCATCACCTGGAAGCCGCGGCAGACGGACTAGGCGCCCGATCCTAGGCCCGCGGATGGGCGCTGCGATAGATGTCGAGCAGATGCGCCGCATCGACCGCCGTGTAGACCTGTGTCGAGGCAAGGCTCGCGTGACCGAGCAATTCCTGCAGGCTGCGCAGATCGGCGCCGCCCGCCAGCAGATGCGTCGCGAAACTGTGGCGCAAGGCGTGCGGAGTCGTGCGTTCGGGGAGCCCTAACGCGCGCCGCGCCGAGCGTACGCTGGCGCGGACGACGCCGGGCTGGAGCGATCCACCGCGCGCGCCGAGGAACAGTGGCGCGTCCTTGGCGATCGGCCAGGGGCAGGCTTCGACATAGCGGGTCACGGCGTTTGCCACGGCGGGAAGAATCGGGACGATGCGCGTCTTGTTACGCTTGCCCGTCACGCGCAGCGTGTCGCCGAGCGGCAACACCGCACTGGTCAGCGACAGCGCCTCACCAATACGCAATCCCGCACCATAAAGCAGCAGCAGCAACGCGAAATCGCGCGCGCCGACCCAGCCCTCGCGGGCATTATCCTCGACATCCTGCGCCAGCTGCAGCGCCTCGGCGGGCGCGACGGGTCGCGGCAGGCCTTTCTTGACGCGCGGCCCGCGCATTTGCGGGACGCTGGCGTTCGATCCGCCGACAAAGCGCAGAAAACCGCGCAAGGCCGAAAGCTCGCGCGCCGCCGACGCATTGGCCAGACCCTCGGCGCGGCGGGCGGCCAGGTAGGCGCGAAGATCGTTCGGAGTGAGCGACTTGAGCAACCGCCCATCGACGGCGCCGCCGCGATGGCGTGACAGGAACAGGCAGAAGCGTTCCGCCGTCGCGATATAGGCGCGGCGCGTATGCTCCGACCGGCGCCTTTCATGCGCCAGATGGGCGTCCCAGTCGCGGACCAATCCGTCAGCCAACATCAATTCCGTTCGGGCTGAGCTTGTCGAAGCCCCATCCTTCCTTCCAGCCTCGCAAAAGAAGAACGGCCCCTCGACAAGCTCAGGGCGAACGGACGTTATGAGAGCTTAGCCTGTGCGAACCACCTCGGAAAGGATCGAGTCGAGGAGCAATATGCCGTCGTCGGTCACCGCGAGCCGATCGTCATCCTGCACCAACAGCCCCTGCCCCGCCAGCCGCTCCACCGCGTCGGCATCGACGAAGGCCTCGCGCGGCAGTCCGCTCCGCGTCTCGACGCGGGCAAGGTCGACCCCTTCGGTGAGCCGCAATCCCATCAGCATCGCCTCGGTCGCGCGCTCATGCGCGGGGAGGTCGGTTTCGACCTTCAGCCCGTGGCCGTTGCGCGTCACCGCGGTGATAAAATTCTCCGGCTTCTTGTGCCGCTCGGTCGCCTGACCGAGTCGCCGACCGTGCGCGCCCGGCCCGACCCCGGCATAGTCGCCATAGCGCCAATAGGTCAGATTGTGCCGGCTCTCCTCGCCCGGTCGCGCATGGTTCGACACCTCGTAGCGCGGCAGGCCGGCGGCGCGCGTGATCGCCTGCGTCGCGTCGAACAGGTCGGCGGCGGTATCGCCATCGGGGATGGTAAGATCGCCCTTCGCCGCCAGTGTCGCGAACCGAGTGCCGGGTTCTATGGTGAGCTGGTAGAGCGAAAGATGGTCGGTGCCGAACGCGAGTGCCCCCGCCAGTTCGGCTTCCCACGCCGCCATCGACTGGCCCGGCCGCGCATAGATCAGGTCGAAGCTGACCCGCGCGAAATGCTCCTGCGCCGTCGCAATTGCACGCCGGGCTTCGTCTTCGCTATGGGCCCTTCCAAGAAATTCAAGCACTTCGGAATCGAAGCTCTGAACCCCTATCGAAACGCGGTTGACGCCCGCGGCGGCAAGGTCGGCGAAATTAGCGACCTCGACCGAATTGGGGTTCGCCTCCAGTGTAATCTCAACATCGTCGCAGAGGCCCCACGCCGCTTCAGCCGCAGCAATCACCGCAGCGACCGTGGCGGGCGGCATCAGGCTGGGCGTACCACCACCAAAGAAAATCGACCCGACCGTGCGTCCCGGCAACAAAGCCGCCTCATGCCGCAGATCGGCAAGCAACGCCTCGCGCCATACCGCCTGATCGACGCTCTCGCGGACATGGCTGTTGAAATCGCAATAGGGGCATTTGCTGACGCAAAAGGGCCAGTGGACATAAAGGGCGAGCGGTTCGGCCATAACGTCGGCCTAGAAAGCTCCCACGACCAGCTTGGCGAAGGCGTCTGCGCGGTGGCTAATCGCATGTTTCTCCGCCGGATCAATCTCCGCGAAAGTCAGTGCGCTACCGACCGGAACGAATACCGGATCATAACCGAAACCCAGCGTTCCGCGCGGCGGCCAGGTCAGGCTGCCTTCGGCCTTGCCCTCAAACACCTCGGCATGACCGTCGGGCCACGCCAGCGCGAGCGTGCAGACGAAACGTGCGCTGCGGTCGACCGCGGGGCCCTGTTCGGCGAGCAGGCCTTCGACCTTGCCCATCGCCATGTACCAGTCGCGGCCCTCCGCACCTTCGAACCATTGCCGTTCGGCCCAGTCGGCGGTGTAGACGCCGGGACGGCCGCCAAGCGCCGCCACCTCGAGTCCGCTATCGTCGGCGAGCGCGGGCAGTCCCGCGGCCGACGCGCTCGCATGCGCCTTCAGCAGCGCATTTTCGACGAAGGTCGTGCCCGTCTCCTCCGGCTCGGGCAGGCCAAGGTCGCCCGCCGACACGGGCTCGATCCCAAAGGGCAAGAGCAACGCGCGGATTTCGCGCACCTTGCCCGCATTGTGGCTCGCGATCACGAGCTTGCCGGGGGTCAGTTTGCGGTGGGTCATGCACGTCGATCTTCCGTCATTTCTGGCCGCGAAGGAGGGTCTGTAATAGTTTTACGCGAAGACGCGAAGGCGCGAAGATGTTGCGTTTGCCGCTAAGCGGCTTTCTCCATCCTCGCCGCATCATGACGCTTCGTCGAAAGGAGAATAGGGCCTGCCGGCCCAAAACCTTCTTCGCCTCTTCGCGTCTTCGCGTGAACCAAATCAATCCGACTTATCGCCCCACCGCCTTCGCCTGCGCCGCAAAAATATCCGCGCAGCCGATGCGCGCGAGGCGGAGCAGGCGCAGCAGGCCTTCCTCGTCATAGGTCGCGCCCTCGGCGCTTGCCTGCACCTCGACGATCCGGCCCTTGCCGGTCAGCACGAAATTGCCATCGGCTTCGGCGACCGAATCCTCGTCATAGTCGAGGTCGAGCACCGGCGTGCCCTTGTAGATGCCACACGAGATGGCGGCGACGCTGTCCTCGATCGGGTCGGCGGTGAGCGCGCCTGACGCGATCAGCTTGTCCACCGCGATCCGCAGCGCAACCCACGCGCCCGAAATCGATGCGGTGCGGGTGCCGCCATCGGCCTGGATCACGTCGCAATCGATGACGATCTGGCGCTCGCCGAGCTTCGCCATATCGACAACGGCGCGCAAGCTACGGCCGATAAGGCGCTGGATTTCCTGAGTCCGCCCCGATTGCTTGCCCTTCGCCGCCTCGCGGCTGCCGCGCGTATGCGTCGCGCGGGGCAGCATGCCATATTCGGCCGTGACCCAGCCCTGCCCCTTGCCACGGAGGAACGGCGGAACCTTTTCCTCAACGCTGGCGGTTACGAGCACCTTGGTGTTCCCGAAGCTGACGAGGACGCTGCCCTCGGCATGGATGGTGAAGTTGGTTTCGATGCCGATTGCACGCATCTGGTCGGGGGCGCGGCCGGAGGGGCGCATAGTCTGTCCTTTCAGGTAATGGGTGCGCCGCCCTTAGGCCGCCACCTTCAACCGCTCAAGCGCATCCTGAAGAAATCGAGGATTTCGTCGCGCGCCTGCACCGTCGGCTGGCCTTGCTCGTCGATCAGGTGGATGGTGACGACGCTGTGCGGATTTTTCATCGGGCTGTCGGGGTTCGCCGCCGCGTCGGGGAGAACGCGGCCGATGAAGCGATCGCCGAGCACATTCTCAAACGCCTCGAACCGGGCGGCCTTGCAATATTTGTCGCCTTCGAAACGATAGGCAAGCACCGTCAGATCCTCGGCCTCCATCCGCGCTTTTACGGCAGCAAGCTCGTCGGGATGGATATGCATCCCTGCCGCGTCGTTCAGCGGCAGCGAGGGCTGCGACAGCACCGGCGCGAGCACGGCGGGTTCGAGCATCATCGACAACGCAAAATTACCGGTGAAGCACATGCCGATCGCCCCGACCCCCTTGCCGCCGCATTCCTGATGCGCGAGCGCCGCGAGTGCGCGCAGCCACTGCGTTGCGGGCGAGCTTTCGTTGGCCTGGAAGGCGCGGAACTGGCGGCTGATGCAGCCGCCGAGGATTGTGAACAACGCGCCGGGCATCCGCGGCACGGCGCCATCCTTCCCAAATATATGCGGCATATAGACGGTGAAGCCCGCATCGCGGACCCAGCGGGCGAAGCGCGCGACGTGCGGGCTGATGCCGGGCATTTCGGTCATGACGATCACTGCAGGACCGCTGCCCATCGTATAGACGCGGTGCTTGCGACCAAGCAGCGCAATGTCGCGATGCTCGAAATCGTCGAGCGTGTCGTCCTGGTCGAGCGAGCGTTTGGTCATGGCTTCCTCCCCCGGCGGGGAGGCTAAGCAGAAGCCCGCCCAATTGCATCTTCTTTCGTCATCCCCGCGCAGGTGGGGGCTCCAACTTTTTCCGTCTTCGTGCCTTTGCGCCTTTGCGTGAGATTTTCCGGGTCTCACGCAAAGGCGCGAAGGCGCAAAGGAAAGATGACAAAAAAGCTGGATCCCCGCCGTCGCGGGGTGACGTGGAGAGGCGCGGCGGGCGGCTTTTGTTGCGCTTGAGTGTCTCCGTCCCTAAATCCTGCCCATGACCACCCCGCCGATCACCGAACTGACGACACGCGCGCGCGACGTGTTCCGGCTGGTCGTCGACGCCTATCTGGAAACCGGGCAGCCGGTCGGATCGCGCACGCTGTCGAAGCTTGCCGCGCTGAACCTGTCGCCGGCGTCGATCCGCAATGTCATGCAGGATCTGGAAGAGTTCGGCCTGCTCGCCAGCCCGCACACCAGTGCCGGGCGGCTGCCGACCGAACAGGGCCTGCGCCTGTTCGTCGACGGCATGATGCAGGTCGCCGAGCCCAGCGCCGAGGACCGCGCGCAGATCGAGGCGAGCCTTGTCGAAGGCGGCCCGATCGAAAGCGCGCTGGCGCAGGCGACCGCAGCGCTGTCGGGGCTGTCGGCATGCGCCGGGCTCGTCCTCGTCCCCAAGCACGAGCGGGTGCTGAAACAGCTCGCCTTCGTCCCGCTGTCGGCCAACCAGTCGCTCGTCGTGCTGGTCGCGGGCGACGGGACGGTCGAGAATCGCGTGATCGAGATTCCGGCGGGGCTCAATCCGTCGGCGCTCGTCGAGGCGGGCAATTATATCAGCGCGACCTTATCGGGGCTGACACTCACCGAAGCGATGGCGCGCGTCCGGCGCGAGATCGAGGCCGAGCGGATCGCGATCGACCGCGCGGCGCAGGATCTGGTCAGCCGCGGGCTCGCGGTCTGGTCCTCCGACGGCGCCGATCGCCCGGTGTTGATCGTCCGCGGCCAGGCGAATCTGCTCGACGAGAGCGCGGTCGGCGACCTCGACCGGGTACGCCAGCTGCTCGACGAGCTCGAGACCAAGCAGGAAATCGCCGGACTGCTCGACAGCGCGCGCGAAGGCGCCGCGACGCGCATTTTCATCGGGTCGGAGAATAAATTATTCTCGCTTTCGGGCTCGTCCGTGATAGCGGCGCCCTACCGCGGATCGGACGGGCGCGTGGTCGGTGTCGTCGGCGTAATCGGCCCGACGCGCTTGAACTATGCCCGCATCGTTCCCATGGTGGATTTCACCGCACAATCGCTCTCAAGACTGATACGATAGGTTTATGACGAACATCGAAAACGACACGCCCGTCGAAGACGGCGCTACCGAAGAAACGGCTGCGGCCTTAGCACCCGAAGCGCAGGACGAAAGCGCGAAGCTCGCCGAGCAGATCGCCGCGCTGCAGCAGGACCTGCTCTATGCTCGCGCCGAGACGCAGAATGTCACGCGCCGCAAGGACAAGGAAATCGCGGACGCGCACGCCTATGCGTCGACCAAGTTCGCACGCGACATTTTGTCGGTCGCCGACAACCTCGGCCGGGCGCTCGCGACGCTGACGCCCGAGCAGCGCGAGGACGCGGCAATCAAGCCGCTGATCACGGGGCTCGAAGCGACCGAGCGCGAGTTGCTGAGCGTGTTCGAACGCAACGGCATCACGCGCATTGCCGCGATCGGCCTGCCGCTCGACCCGAACCAGCACCAGGCGATGCTCGAAATCCCGAGCGACAAGGCGCCCGGCACGATCGTGCAGGAAATGCAGGCGGGCTATATGATGAAGGACCGGCTGCTGCGCCCCGCGATGGTGGGCGTGGCGAAGGCGGGGTAGGCCCACCGCCCCATAATTACGTTCCCCCGCGAAGGCGGGGGTCCATCTCCCGATGGTGCAACTCCGAAACGGACGGTGATGGGCCCCCGCCTTCGCGGGGGCACACGGCTTTATTCTGCGGTCACGCCGCCTTGCGCAGCTTCGCGAGCTTTTTCAGCACCATCTCGCGCTTCAGCCGCGACAGATGGTCGATGAACAGGATGCCCTCCAGATGGTCATGCTCGTGCTGGATGCACGTCGCCATCAGGCCGGTCATGCGTTCGCGGTGCTTGTTGCCGTCCTCGTCCTGCCAATCGACGGTCACCTCGGCGGGGCGCGTCACTTCGGCATATTGCTCGGGGACCGACAGGCAGCCTTCCTGATAGACGCTATGCTCCTCGCTCTCTTCGGAGAAGACGGGGTTGATGAAGACGCGTGGGCTCCGGATTACCTTCTTGCCCTCTTCATCCTCGGGATCGGGTTCTTGCAGGTCGATCACGAGGATGCGCTTCGGCACCCCCACCTGGATCGCAGCGAGCCCGATGCCGGGCGCGTCGTACATCGTCTCGAACATATCGGCGACCAGCGTCTTCAGCTCGGCGTCGAAGGTCTCGACGGGCTTAGAAATGACGCGCAGCCGCGGATCGGGGGTCTCTATGATGGGTAGGATGGCCATGGGGTGCAGGTATGAATTCCCGGCGCCGCCGTCAACCCACCGGCCGTCTTGCCCTGAGCGCCTGCGCCAGCGTCCCTTCATCGAGATAGTCGAGCTCCCCCCCCACCGGCAGGCCATGCGCCAGCTGCGTCAGCCGCACCGGATAGCCCTCCAGCCGCTCGGCGAGATAATGCGCCGTCGTCTGCCCTTCCAGCGTCGCGTTCATCGCCAGAACCACCTCATCAATCCCGCCCGCGGCGACGCGCGCGACCAATGCATCAATGCTGAGGTCCTGCGGCCGCACGCCTTCCAAGGCCGACAGCCGGCCGCCGAGGACGTGATATTTACCGGGGAAGAGGCGCGACTTGTCGAGCGCCCAGAGGTCGGAAACTTCCTCGACGACGCACAGGCTGCGCGCATCGCGGCGCGGGTCGGCGCAGATCGCGCAGGGGTCACTGGTGTCGACATTGCCGCAGATGCCGCACGTCACCAGCCGTTCGGACACCGTCTGGAGCGCCGCGAGCAGCGGGGCGAAGCTGCTCTCGCGCTTCTTCATCAGGTGCAGCACCGCGCGCCGCGCCGAGCGCGGGCCGAGGCCCGGCAGGCGGGCGAGTTGCTGAACGAGCGCTTCAATCTCTTGCGATGCCATGACGGATGGTCTTAAGCGGCGCGCAAGAAATGACAATGCGCATCGCCTTCATGGGAACGCCGCCCTTTGCGGTGCCGACGCTCGCCGCGCTTCATGCCGCTGGGCATGAGGTCGCGTGCGTCTATAGCCAGCCGCCGCGCCCCGCGCAGCGCGGAAAGAAGGTGCAGCAAAGCGCGGTGCATGGCTGGGCCGAAGAACATGGCCTGCCCGTCCGTACCCCGAAGAGCCTGCGCGGCGAAGAGGCGCAGGCCGAGTTCGCGGCGCTCAATCTCGATATCGCGGTGGTCGCGGCCTATGGCCTGATCCTGCCGCAGGCGGTGCTCGATGCGCCGCGCGAGGGCTGCCTCAACGTCCATGGCTCGGTCCTGCCGCGCTGGCGCGGCGCGGCGCCGGTGCAGCGTGCGATCCTGGCGGGCGATGCCGAGACGGGCGTGACGATCATGCAGATGGACGCGGGCCTCGACACCGGCGCGATGCGGCTGGTCGAGACGACGCTCGTCGGGCGCAAGACAGCGGGACTGCTCACCGACGAACTCGCCGAAATGGGCGCGCTGATGATGGTGAAGGTGCTGAGCGACCTCCACGCCTTCTCGCCCGTGCCGCAGCCCGACGAGGGCGTCACTTATGCGGCGAAGATCGACAAGAGCGAGGCGCGGCTCGATTTCCTGACCAGCGCGGTGCAGGTCGAGCGGCAGGTGCGCGCGTTCAACCCCGTGCCGGGCGCGTTTTTCGAGCTGGAGGGCGAGCGTTACAAGATCCTTGGGGCCGAGGTCGTGCATCCGTCCGAGACTGTCGCGGGCGCGGCGCCGGGCGTGACGCTCGACGATGCGCTGACGATCGCGTGCAACCCCGGCGCGATCCGCGCGACGCGCGTTCAGCGCGCGGGAAAGCCCGCGATGGACGCGGGCGAGCTGCTGCGTGGGCGGGCGATCCCGGCTGGGACGCGCCTGGCCTAGAAGCTGGCCGCCAACCAACTCCGTTCGTGCGGAGCTTGTCGAAGCACCGTCCTTTCCTGGGCGGTGAGAGAAGGACGGCCCTTCGACAAGCTCTGGGCGAGCAACGGTAGCGCCATCCCTCGACTTTGCTCGACACGAACGGCTAAAGGGCGGCCATGACCCGCTTCGCCCTGACCATCGAATATGACGGCCGCCCCTATATGGGCTGGCAGCGGCAGGCGCATGGCCCCAGCGTCCAGCAGACGATCGAGGAAGCGATCCACCGTTTCACCGCCGAGGAGGTGCAGGTGTTCAGCGCCGGGCGGACCGACGCCGGGGTTCATGCGATCGCGATGCGCGCGCATGTCGACATCGCAAAGCCGCTGACCCCGTTCAAGCTGACCGAGGCGCTGAATGCGCAGCTACGCCCTGCCCCCATCGCGATCGTCGGGTGCGAGATCGTGCCCGACGACTGGCATGCGCGCTTCGCCTGCATCGGACGCGCTTACGAATATCGCATCGTCAACCGCCGCGCGCCGCTGACGTGGGACAAGGGCCTGTCGTGGCAGGTTCCCCAGCCGCTCGACGCCGGCGCGATGCACGCCGCGGCGCAGCAGCTGATCGGGATGCACGATTTCACCACCTTCCGCTCGGCGCATTGCCAGTCGCAAAGCCCGATGAAGACGCTCGACAAGCTGTCGGTCAGCCGCCACGGCGACGAGCTGATCGTCGAGGCGGCGGCGCGCAGCTTCCTGCACCATCAGGTGCGCTCGATGGTCGGCTGCCTGGTGCTGGTCGGCTATGGCAAATGGTCGGCGCGCGACTTGAAAGCCGCGCTCGATGCGGCCGATCGGCAGGCGCTGGGGCTGAATGCGCCGCCCGACGGGCTCTATTTCGTCTCAGCTACATATCCAGCGTAGCAATATTCCATTCGTCACCCCGGACCCTTCGACTGCCTTGCAGGCGCTCGGGACAGGCTTGATCCGGGGTCCACGACTTCGACGTTGTAATGGATGCCGGATCAAGTCCGGCATGACGAAAGCGGGAATGAAAAAGGGCGGCCCCGCGGGACCGCCCTTTCCTGGTTCGTCCGGAACGAAGGCTCAGACGGCCTTTTCCAGATAATATTTCGGCGCATGCTCGTTGAGGATCTGGAGGATCTTCGCCTGCGCGGTCTTTTCGTCGCTTTCTTCCATCGCGCCGAGTTCGCGCGCGAGGCGGCTTGACGCCGCTTCGAAGATCTGACGCTCCGAATAGCTCTGCTCGGGCTGGTCGTCGGCGCGGAACAGGTCGCGGGTCACTTCGGCGATCGACACGAGGTCGCCCGAATTGATCTTGGCTTCATATTCCTGCGCGCGGCGCGACCACATGGTGCGCTTGACCTTCGGCTTGGTGGTCAGGACCTGCAGCGCTTCCTTCAGCGTCTTGTCCGACGACAGCTTGCGCATGCCGACGCCTTCGGCCTTGTTGGTGGGAACGCGCAGCGTCATCTTTTCCTTTTCGAAGCGCAGAACATAGAGTTCCAGCTGCATTCCGGCGATTTCCGATTTTTGAAGCTCGATGACGCGCCCCACGCCATGCTTCGGATAAACGACATAATCACCGACTTCGAACAAGAGCGTTGCAGACATGCAAATTCCTTTCCTGGCCTTGCCGGTGAACTGGGAAGCGCAAAAAGCCGGTTGCATCCTGCCCTTGTGAAAAGGTGGATCGGCGATTTTGGGCGGCGCTAGCCAGTCAGAGTGGCAAGGGATATGGCTCCATAGGAACGCCGCAGAGACCTCTGCCATGGCAGGAAGAGGCAAACTGTCGGCGTGTTGATATTTCATATAACAGATTCGCAACAAAATTGCCACCCCCGCGCGGAAATGCGTGGAGTCGGCACCTTGACGGCTCGCTGAGCCCGTTTCAGGTTGCAACGAAATCTCAGATAGGGAACGGTTATGCAGGATCAAGTCTGGTGGGTTACGGGTGCGTCGTCGGGAATCGGCGCCGCGCTGGCGCGGGAGCTGGCGGGCCGCGGCGCGCGGCTGATCCTGTCGGGGCGCAATCTCGCCGCACTCGAGGAGGTAGCCAAGGACTGCGGCCCCGGCACGATGATCCTGCCCTTCGAGGCGACCGACTATGCCGCGCTGCCGACGCTGGTCGAAGAGGCGTGGGAGTGGTGCGGGCGGATCGACGGGCTGGTCAACAACGCCGGCATCTCGCAGCGCAGCCTGGCGGTCGATACCGATTTCTCGGTCTATCAGAAGATCATCGACGTCGACCTGCTCGCGCCGATCGCCCTCACCCAGCAGCTCTTGCCGCGCATGATCGCGGCGGGGGGCGGGCAGATCGTCGCGATTTCCAGCGTCGCCGGCATCGCGGGCGTCCCGCTGCGCAGCGCCTATTGCGCCGCCAAGCACGGGCTGATCGGCTATCACGACAGCGTGCGCGCCGAGAATGAGCATCTGGGGCTGAAGGTGCTCGTCGTCGCGCCGGGATCGGTGCAGACCAACGTCAGCCGCAATGCGCTCAACGCCGACGGCAGCACGCGCGGGGAGAGCGACAAGGCGATCGACAACGGCCTGTCGCCCGACTTCGCCGCCGCGCAGATTTTGGATGCGGTGGCGTCGGGCACGCGCGAGCTGATCGTCGCCGAGGGCGCAGAGGCCGCGATCCCGGCCCTGCGCCGCGGCGACCCCGACGCGCTGTTCGACCGGATGAGCGCAATGGTGCAGGCGGGCTATGCGCAGCAGATGAAGGCGACGGGCGCGTCCTGAGCGGCCGGTTTCCACCGGAAGTTGCCGTCGCCCCCGCAAAGGCGGGGGCCGCTGGAGCCGTTGCGCAAGGCCGACGACGGCCCCCGCCTTCGCGGGGGCGACAGACCGTTTTAACGTCCGCTCCCACCCCGAATCAGACAAAATAAGGCCCCGCCGGATCGCTCCGACGGGGCCTTTCGTTTGCCCGCCAGGGCCGCGCAGCTTACGCCGCGCCGTGCGCCAGCGCCGCGAGGAGCAGGATCGCCACGATGTTGGTGATCTTGATCATCGGGTTGACTGCCGGACCCGCCGTATCCTTGTACGGATCGCCCACGGTGTCGCCGGTCACCGCGGCCTTGTGGGCCTCGCTGCCCTTGCCGCCGTGGTTGCCGTCTTCGATATATTTCTTGGCATTATCCCATGCGCCGCCGCCCGAGGTCATCGAGATAGCGACGAACAGCCCGCCGACGATCACGCCGAGCAGGAGCGCGCCGAGCGCCTCGAGCGCCGCGGCCGGACCGGCCACGGCGCGGATCACGAGGAACACCACAATCGGCGCTAGCACCGGCAGCAGCGACGGGATGATCATTTCCTTGATCGCCGCCTTGGTGACGAGGTCGACCGTCCGCGCGTAGTCGGGCTTCGATTCATAGGTCATGATGCCCGGGTTGTTCTTGAACTGCTCGCGAACATCCTTGACGACCTCGCCCGCCGCGCGGCCCACGGCGGTCATGCCGAACGCACCGAACAGGTACGGCAGCAGCGCGCCGAGCAGCAGACCGACGATGACATACGGCGACGACAGCGAGAAGGTCAGCGGTTCGCTGAGGCCGAGCTTCGCCGAATATTCGGTGATGTCGGCGGTGTAGGTGCCAAACAGCACCAGCGCCGCGAGGCCCGCCGAACCGATCGCATAGCCCTTGGTCACCGCCTTGGTCGTGTTGCCCACAGCGTCGAGCAGGTCGGTCTTTTCACGAACGGAATCGTCGAGGCCCGCCATCTCGGCGATGCCGCCGGCGTTGTCGGTGACAGGACCATAAGCGTCGAGCGCAACGACCATGCCGGCGAGCGCGAGCATTGCGGTCGCGGCGAACGCGATGCCGACGATACCGGCAATCTGATAGGCAATGATGATGCCCGCGCAGATCACGAGCGTCGGCAGTGCCGTCGCTTCCAGGCTGATGGCAAGGCCCTGGATGACGTTGGTGCCGTGGCCCGTTTCCGACGCCTTGGCGATCGACCGCACCGGGCGGTAATTGGTGCCGGTATAATATTCGGTGATCCAGATGATCAGGCCGGTGATGACCAGACCGAGCAGCGAGCAATAGAAGAGGCTGCGCCCATTATAGTCGGTTCCGGTGATCAGCGTTTCCATGTCGCCGAGTGCATATTGGGTCGAGAACCAGATCGCCGGGATCGACAGGACCGCGGTGACCAGGAAGCCCTTGTACATCGCGCCCATCACGTTCGTCCCGCCGCCAAGACGGACGAAATAGGTGCCGATGATCGAGGTGATGATGCACACGCCGCCCATCAGCAGCGGCAGGCTCATCAGCGGCAGCAGCTGGTCGCCCGCGCCCTTCAGCAGCAGCGCGATCAGCACCATCGTGGCGCCGACGGTGACCACATAGGTTTCGAACAGGTCGGCGGCCATGCCGGCGCAGTCGCCGACATTGTCGCCGACGTTATCGGCGATCACCGCGGGGTTGCGCGGATCGTCCTCGGGAATGCCGGCCTCGACCTTGCCGACGAGATCGGCGCCGACGTCGGCGGCCTTGGTGAAGATACCGCCGCCGAGGCGCGCGAAGATCGAGATGAGCGACGCGCCGAAGGCGAGCGCGACGAGCGCGTCGACGACAGTGCGGTCGTCACCGCCGACGGTGTAACCACCGGGGCCGATCAGATACCAGAAAAAGACCGAGATCGCGAGCAAGGCGAGACCCGCCACCAGCAGGCCGGTGATCGCGCCGGCGCGAAACGCCATAGTGAGGCCCGCCTGCAGCCCGGTCTGCGCCGCAGCCGCGGTGCGGACGTTGGCCTTGACCGAAATGTTCATGCCGACGAAGCCGGCGACGCCCGACAGAACTGCGCCGATGACGAAACCCGTCGCCGAAATCGGGCCGAGAAACCATCCGACCAGAACGGCAACGACGACGCCGACGATGGCGATGGTGCGATATTGGCGGCCGAGATAGGCCTTCGCGCCTTCCTGGATGGCGGCAGCGATTTCCTGCATTTTCTCATTACCCGCAGAGGCGCCGAGCACCTGCCGCGAGGTAATGAACCCATAAAGCACGGCCAGCAGGCCGCACCCTATCGCGATCAAAACCGGATTCATGCGTGTCTTTTCCTTCCCCATTGAGAAGGGCGAACGCAGATAGCAGTCGAACGTCCGACTTATTGATGCCGGCTCGCTCTCTCCCCTGATGCGACCGCCCCAAATTTGGACGCCGGGGTTATGGGAAGAAAGAAAGCCGAGGGCAAGCCCGCACTTTCGGCAATTTTACGCGCGTTTGCGGCCTAATGTGTGAAACCGAGACGCTCGGGCAGCGCGATCCGCTGTGCGTTGTGGATCAAGGTGAGGCCGTCGCCCACCCCGGCATGGCCGATCGGCGTAACGGCGACTCCCAAGCCCGTCGCAATCTCGCGAATTGTCGCCGCCTTGCCCGGATCGGCCGCGAGAAGCAGTTGATAATCGTCACCCGCTGTCGCGGCCGCGAGCCGCGTGTCGAGCACGTCGGGGCGCACGGCGAGCAGCGCCGCCGACAGCGGCACGGTCTCAAGCATCAGCGTGATGTCGCAGCCGCTCGCCGCCGCCATGCGCGCGGCGTCGATCAGCAGGCCGTCGGAAACGTCCATCATCGCATGGACATGCGGCACGGCCGCCTGTCCGAAGGCGAGCTGCGGCTGCGGGCGGCTGTAGGCGGCCAGGCAGGTCTCGTTCGGGTCGATCTCGCCCAGCCGCATCGCCAGCCCGACGCCGGCGTTGCCGATGGTGCCGCTGACCCAAATCTGGTCGCCCGGCCGAACGCCCGAACGCGCGGGCGCGCCGGTCACGGGCGCTTGGCCGATCGCGGTGAGGCCGAAGCTGCGCGGTGCGCCCGCGGGTATCCCCACCGTATCGCCGCCGAGCAGCGGCACATCATAGCGGCGAAGCACCTCGTCCAGCCCCTGCGCAAATGCCGCGTCCCACTCGCCGTCGCCGGTCAGGCTGTAGCCGAGCAGCACCCCCGTCGGCGCCGCGCCCTTGGCGGCCAGGTCGGAGAGGTTCACCGCGACGAGCTTCCATGCGACGTCCTGCGGGCGTTCGTCGGGCAGGAAATGGATGCCCTCGACGATCATGTCGTGCGTGAGCACGACATCGCCGAGCACCGCGACGTCATCGGCGAGCCCGCGCGCGGCGGGGTCGGTGGCGATGGCGCGCAGGCGGGCGATGAAATCGGCTTCGGGCATCTCACAAATTCCGTTTGCCCTGAGCTTGTCGAAGCTTGTCCTGAGCTTCACCGAAGGGGGCGGTTCTTACTTCCCGCTATAGCAGAAAAGGACAGGGCTTCGACAAGCTCAGCCCGAACGGCTAAAGGGGCGTTTCAGCTTTTCGCCCGCACATCCCTGCCGATCGCGTCGAGCAGGCCGTTGGCGAACCCCGCCTCGCGCGCGTCGAAAAAGGCCTTCGCGACATCGACATATTCGCTGACGACCGCCCCCACCGGCACATCGCCGCGCGCGAGCAGTTCATAGGTGCCGGCGCGCAGGATCGCCTTCATCGTGCGGTCGAGCCGGTCCATCGTCCAACCGCTCGCCAGCCGCGTCGTGATCGCGGCATCGATCTCTTCCGAGCGCGCGAGCGCGCCTTTCACCAGATCGTCGAAGAAGGGCGTGTCGGCATCGGCATATTCGGCATCCTCGATCGTCGCGCCGATGCGGTGCTGGTGAAATTCGTGGATCAGCTGCGCAACCGGGGTCGCCTCCATCTCGTGCTGATAGAGGGCCTGCACGGCGGCAAGGCGGGCGGCGGAGCGGGATTGGGCGCGTTTGTTCATATGATCTGCTTTAGCTTAAATCGTTATCCCGGCGAAGGCCGGGATCTCATCGGCGCGTCATGACGCCAGGGTGAGATTCCGGCCTTCGCCGGAATGACGGGCGGTTCAAAGGTTATTTTGCCAATCTGTTCTGGACGCTGAGAGCATGCGCCGGAAGCCCCTCGGCGCCGGCGAGCGCGACCGCGGCCGGGCCGATGGCGGCAAGGCTCGCTTCGTCGAGCGCGAGGAAGCTGGTGCGCTTCATGAAGTCGGTGACCGACAGTCCGCTCGAAAAACGCGCGCGGCGGCCGGTCGGCAGCACATGGTTCGGACCGGCGACATAGTCGCCGATCGCTTCGGGGGTCTGGCGGCCGAGGAAGACCGAGCCCGCATGGCGGACCTTGGCGAAGAGCGCATCGGCTTCGGCGGGATCGACCGCGAGCTCGAGATGTTCGGGCGCCAGCCGGTCGCAGAGCGGGATCGCGTCAGCCAGCGTCGGCACGACGATCACCGCGCCATTGTCGGCCCAGCTCTCCTGCATCGTCGGCGCGGTGTTCAGCGTCGGGATGACATGCGCGACCGCCGCGGCAACGGCATCGGCGAAATCGCCATCGTCGGTGAACAGGATCGACTGGCTCGTCGGGTCATGCTCGGCCTGACTGAGCAGGTCGGCAGCAATGATATGCGGCTCGTTCTTCGCGTCGGCCACGACGACGATCTCGCTCGGCCCGGCGACCATATCGATGCCGACGACGCCATAGACCTGCCGCTTCGCCTCGGCGACCCAGGCGTTGCCGGGGCCGGTAACGACATCGACTGGAGCTATTTTCTCGGTTCCATAGGCGAGCGCGGCAACCGCCTGCGCGCCGCCGACGCGCCAGATTTCATCGACTCCGCCGATATGCGCCGCCGCCATCACGACGGGATTGGTCTCGCCGCCCGGCGTCGGGGTCATCATCACGATGCGTTCGACCCCCGCGACCTTCGCCGGGAGAATGTTCATCAGCACCGATGAGGGGTAGGCGGCGCGCCCGCCCGGCACATAGACACCGGCGGCATCGACCGCACTCCAGCGCGCGCCGAGCCGGGCGCCGGTGGCGTCGCGATAGTCGCGATCCTGGGGAAGCTGCGCGGCGTGATAGGCGCGAATGCGTTCCGCCGCGAGATCGAGCGCGTCGCGAAGATCGGGCGCCAGCGCCTCATAGGCCGCGGCGCATTCCTCTTTCGAGATGCTCCAGCCGCTCGTCTCGAGATCGAAGCGGTCGAACTTGGCGGTATAATCGGCCAGCGCGGCGTCGCCTTCCGCCCTTACCCGCGCGATGATCGCGCCGACGTCGGCCGAGACGTCGGGTGTGCTTTCGCGCCGGTCGTTGACCAGCGCGTCGAACTCGGCCGCGAAGCCGGGCGCGGACGCGTCAAGCCGCCGCATCGCCCACCGCCTGCCGGAATTTCTCGACCAGCGCCGGCACGTCGGCCGACCGCAGCTTGAACGCGGCGCGATTGACGATCAGCCGCGCCGAAACCTCGCTGATCACCTGCTGCTCGGCGAGCGCATTTTCGACCAGCGTGCGCCCGGTCGAAACCAGGTCGACGATGTGCGAGGCGAGCCCCAGCTTCGGCGCGATCTCCATCGCACCGTTGAGCTTGATGCACTCCGCCTGGATGCCCTGCCCCTCGAACCAGCGGCGCGTCGTCGCGGGATATTTTGTCGCGACGCGGATATGGCTTTCACCGATCCCCGGCGGCTCCGTCCCTTCGGGTCCGGCAAGCGACAGGCGGCAATGGCCGACGCCGAGGTCGACGGGCGCGTAAAGCTCCGAATAGTCGAACTCGTCGACGACGTCCGATCCGACGATACCGAGCTGCGCCGCGCCATGCGCCACGAAGGTCGCAACGTCGAAGGCGCGAACGCGGATCAGCGAGATATGCGGCTGGTTCGTCGCAAAGACGAGCGCGCGGCTGCTCTTGTCGAAAAAGTCCGCCGCCGGTTCGATGCCGACGCGCGCGAGCAAGGGCAGCGCCTCGTCGAGGATGCGCCCCTTGGGGATGGCAAAGATGATCGGTTCGGGCATAAGCACCGCGCCCATAAGCGGCGACGGGAGAAAGGGCAATGAGCGAGCGCTATCAAGCCATGGAGTTGGGCGACACCGGCCCGGGCGCGGTTCGTGCCGCCTTTGCCAATCAGGTCGCCTATTGCCGCGCGAACGACGCGCCGGTGACCGCGCGGATCGTCGCCGCGCTGGCGACCCTGCTCGACAAGCCGGCGACCGCTTTCGCCCGGCGAATCGCCGACTGGCAGGGCCCGCCGCTTGCCGATGCTCTTCCGCTGCGCGCGGCTGGTGGGCTTCATGCGCTACATTTGGCGGGCAAGTCGCCCGCGCTCGCGCCGATCTATGCCGATGCCGACGACATCAATGACGCCGCGATCGTCGCCGGCGTCGTCGCGGGTCACGAGGCGGCGCTGCTCCCATGGCTCGACGGCCCGCCGCAGACCAACGAAGCCGGGCGCTCGTCGAACTTCATCGCCGCCATGCTGTGGCTGACCGAGCAGGGCCTGCCGCCGCACTTCGACTGCCTCGAGATCGGATCGAGCGCCGGGATCAACCTGATGCTCGACCGTTATCATTATGATCTCGGCGGGGTGCAGGTCGGGCCCGAGCCCGGGGTGATGGCTTTCACGCCGGAGTGGCGCGGCCATCATCCGCCGCAGCACAAGATCGACTTCGCGGGTCTCAAGGGTTGCGACGTCGGCCCCGTCGACTTGACCGATCCAGCGCAGGCCCTTCGTCTCAAAGCCTATATCTGGCCAGAGCACATCATCCGCTTCGAGCGCATGGCAGCGGCGATCGCGGCCGCCACGCAGAAGAAGCCCGACATCATCCGCGCCAATGCCGCCGATTTCGTCGAGGCCGAACTGAAGAAGCCGCAAGCCAAGGGCACGACGCGCGTGCTGATGCATTCGATCGTCTGGCAATATGTGCCGGAGGACCAGCAGATCCGCGTGGCCGGCGCGATGGAAGACGCCGGCGCCGCAGCGACGCCCGACCGCCCGCTCGCCTGGATCGCGCTCGAGGCGAACCGGACCGTGCACAGCCATGAACTGGCCGTGCGCTACTGGCCCGGCGGCGAGTCGTCGAAGATAATCGGCCGTTCGCACGCGCATGGCGCGTGGGTCGAGTGGCTCCCCTGATTTCGACGCCGGTGTCGGTTTGGGGGTGGTGAGCGGACCTAACGGATCCTCCCCGGAACGGGGAGGGGGACCAGCGAAGCTGGTGGAGGGGCACAGGCGGATTACCTTGCCGGCGAGCTGACGTATTACACCTTTGTTGTCAGAAACGAGCGGCTTGTCGATTTGGCACAGCGCAAACCTCCCGTCCCCTCCACCACCCTTCGGGTGGTCCCCCTCCCCCTACGGGGGAGGATCAAACGGCAGCTTCCGGTCGTTTCCAGCCCTAAAACCGCGCCTCCAGTCGCGCGAGTAGTGCGTGTACCGGCGGCGGGGCGGCGGGCGATTGCCATCCGGCCTCCAGCTTGGCGATGCGTTCGAACAGGCGCTCGCTGTTGGCGACGATACGGCGGAGCGGCTCTTCGAAGCGCGCGCAGATGTCCCAATCGGCAATGACGGGCTCGCCGATCCGCGCCGCGCTGTCATTCGGCCCGGCGTAGGGGTCGCCCGCGATCATCGCGCGGCGATGGAGCAGCCAGGCGATGATGTGCATCAGCCGGGTGGTCGTCTTCAGAGATTCGCAGGCGAGACTGACCTGGAGCAGGGCATCGCCGCGCACACTGCCAAGGTCGCGCTGCGCGGCAAAGGCGGCATGCGCCTCGTCGGCGAGCACCATCGCCTCGACGTAGAGATTTTCGACCTGCGCGCGCCGCACCGGAAGCCCGCTCGCCGCATCCTCTGTTTGCCCCGTCATCATGGGCGAAGGAATGGCACGTGCGGGGCCCGCACCGCAATGGCGGTAACCATGAAATCCTGCGCGCCGGTCGTCCCGATTTGAATCCGGGCCGTTTCGAATCAGGCGATGATGTCGGGGATGATCTGATCCTCGCACCAGGCGATCTCGTCGCGCAGGCGGAGCTTGCGTTTTTTCATGCGCGCCAATTGCAACTGGTCGGGGATTGTGGCGTCGGCGAGCGCGATAATCGCAGCGTCGAGATCGCGATGCTCGAGGCGAAGCAGTTCCAGACGTTGGGAGATTTCTTCGGGGCTCACGCCCTGTCTCCTGCCACGTTCACAGCCCGTCCGCAACGGGGACCGGCTGGCCGAATCGTCACGACATCGCGCCCGATTCATGTTTTACTCCGTGTCCCCCAAGACGAGTCGCAAAGGAGAATGGCCCATGACCACCTCGCATCTTTCCGCCCTGAAGTCCCGCCACGCGGACCTCGACGAGAAAATTGCGAATGAGGAGCGCCGCCCTTGCCCCGATACCGGGTTGGTGGCGCAAATGAAAAAGCAGAAACTGCGTATCAAGGAAGAAATGGCCGCGACCGCCTGACCGTCGCCTGACCGCTACCGCCCCCGCTCGATGCCCATCCCCCAGGGGCTGCATCAGCGCCGGCGGTAGAGAGGTCCATTGTTCAGCGCCGAGATATGCGGCGGCACTTCCAGCTTCTGAACAACCTGACGGCGCACCGCCTGCGGATCGACCGGATGGTCGAAGGCGATCCCGAATTTCCCGTCGCCGACCCAGACGACGCGTCCGGGGACCTCGCCGACGTTGCGCAGTTCGACCTCGACAGCAGCGCCCTGCGCCAGCCCACGAATCTTGGCCTCGGCAAGCATGCCGCCCACCGACAGATTGCGTACGCGCACCGTGACAGCTGCGGGCTGTCCGGGAACCACGACGCTCGCCTGCATGAACAGGCTGTCGCGATCGGCGCTGCGCGACAGCGCCGCTACTTCTTCATCTACCGATGTCGGTACGCGCGATTCCATTGCGACCTATCCCCGCGTTCAATGTCAGACCCGCGAATCTAGGACGCAGCCCTTGCGGAAACGTAAATGGGGAAATGCTTTTGTCCCGGTGCGGGGCAGTTAGCGAAAACGGTTCAGTCCTCGCGCGAGATCCGCTCGTTGCGCTCATGGCGCTCCTGCGCTTCCAGCGTCATTGTCGCGATCGGGCGCGCCTGCAGCCGGGCGAGCGAAATCGGTTCGCCGGTGACGGCGCAATAGCCATATTCGCCCTCGTCGATGCGACGGATCGCCGAGTCGATCTTTGCGATCAGCTTGCGCTGGCGGTCGCGGGTGCGCAGTTCGATCGCCCAGTCGGTTTCACTCGACGCGCGGTCGGCCAGATCGGGTTCGCGCAGCGGACCGTCCTGAAGCTGCGCCAGCGTCGATTCCGATTCGGACAGGATCGACTTCTTCCAAGCTAGGAGCAGGCCGCGGAAATATTCCTGCTGCCGCTCGTTCATAAACTCTTCGTCGTCGCTCGGGACATAGTCCGAATCGAGGTTTGATTTGGCTTCAAGGAGCGCGTCGGCGCCAACATCGGCAATCTGGGTTGGCATAAAAGACTTTTCGCGTCCTTTCCTGTCACCGGGCCGCCGGAACGTGGAAGCCGGTGGAATGCGCCGGGCCTATAACCAGCCGCCGGGGCCGACACAAGCGTCGAAGCAGCGGCTAGTCGCATTGGGGTGAAGCAAAGCTGAACCGGCTCCACCCTTCCGCCGGTCCTGCTGTACTGACGGAACCGGATCGGCACAGTTTTGCGATGCTGCAATTTAACCAATCGGTCCGATTTGAGCGCAAATTCGTATTGATTTGGGACAGTTACGCGGATTTTGGTTGATTCCGCGACCCTTTTCCCGCTCTCGGACAGGCAAACGCGGTTAACGCAATGGACGCGTTCACAAAGCTTTGGCCATTTCGCCTTAGCGGGAGGTACAACAGGAGCCCTGTCGCACCGCAACGGGAAAGAGAGAGATACCTATGTCCGTCCGAATGGCCCTCGCCAAGCTTTGTGCCTGCACCTGCGGCGGCGCCCTTATCGGCAGCGGCGCGATGCAGATCACCGACGTGCCCAAGGCGCGCGCGGCGACGGTTCAATCGTGCAAGCCTTGCGGTCCCAAGAAGGTCGTACGCAAGCGTCACGCGGCCAAGAAGCCGGTCAAGCGCATCCGCCGCGTCGTGACCACGAAGCGCGTGATCCGCAGCGCGACGCCGCAGACGCAGGTCGTGACCCAAACGATCCCCCTGCCCCCGATCCCCTATGCCCCCATTCCGCAGCGCGGCTGGGAAGGCGGCGGCAGCAGCGGCGGCGTGACCGTGATCGGCGGCGGCTTCGGTGGCGGTTTCGGCGGCGGCTTTTTCGGCGGTTTCTTCGGCGGCAGTTCGGGCGGCGGCAGCAGCGGCAGCATCGTCGTCACCTCGACCACCACCGGCGGCATCACGTCGAGCACCAGCTCGACCTCGGGCGGCGTATCCACATCGACCGGCGGCGTGTCGACGTCGACCTCGACCGGCGGCGTTTCGACATCGACCGGCGGTGTGAGCACCTCGACCGGCGGCGTGTCGACCTCCACGGGCGGCGTCAGCACCTCGACCGGCGGCGTGAGCACGTCGTCGGGCAATGTCTCGACTTCGTCGGGTAACGTCAGCACCTCGTCGGGCAATGTGTCGACCTCGACCGGCGGCATCAGCTCGACCTCGTCGAGCAGCAGCTCGTCGTCGAGCTCCTCGTCCTCGTCGTCTTCCTCCTCGTCGAGCTCGTCCTCGTCGGGCGGCGGCAGCTCGTCGAAGGGCAGCTCGGGCTGGGGCAGCTCGTCCAAGGGCGGCTCGTCGCATGGCAGCTCGCACGGTTCGTCCGGCTGGGGCAGCTCCTCGAAGGGCGGCAGTTCGAGCAGCTCGGGCGGTTCGACAGGCAGTTCGGGCGGCTCCAGCAGCAGCTCGGGCGGTTCGGGCAGCAGTTCCTCGTCGTCGAGCAGCAGCTCGTCCAGTTCCTCGTCGTCCTCGTCGAGCAGCGGTTCTTCCGGCGCGACGTCTTCGGGCGCCACGAGCAGCAGCAGCAGCTTCGGCGGCACCAGCACCAGCTCGAGCAGCGGCGCGTCGTCCTCGTCGTCGAGCAGCAGCTCGTCCTCCTCTTCTTCGTCCTCGTCCAGCTCGGGCGGCACCAGCAGCGGCTCGTCGGGCACCCCGACGCCGGTGCCCGCGCCCCCGATGGTCCTGCTGTTCGGCGCCGCCGCCGCCGCGCTCGTCGCGCGCCGCCGCGCCGCGAACCGCAACAAACACACCGCCGACGCGGCATAAGCAATCCACTGGCGGTCGAGGGGGCTAACCCGACCACCTTACTGAGGGCCGTCCTTCGGGGCGGCCCTCTTTTCGTGCCGCCTTGGCGCGGACCCTTGCCGCGGACGGTCGGCACGAAGAGGATCGAAAGGATCAAGGCTTGCGCGGCGCGGATGGCCCCGCCATAGCGCGGCCCATGCACGATATCCGCCTGATCCGGGAAAATCCCGCAGCCTTCGACGCCGGCCTCGCGCGCCGCGGTCTCGAACCCCTGTCCGCGCAAATCCTTGCCGCCGACGCATCGCTGCGCGCGCTTCAGACCGAAATCCAGGCTTCGCTGGCGCGCCGCAACGAAGCGTCGAAGCTGATCGGCCAGGCGATGGCGCAAGGCGACACGGACAAGGCCGAGGCGCTGAAGGCCGAGGTCGCCGAACTCAAGACCAGCTTGCCCGCGAAGGAAGAGGCCGAGCGCGAGCAGCTGGCCGCCTTGCACGACCTGCTCGCTGCGCTTCCGAACCTTCCCGCCGACGACGTCCCCGATGGCGAGGACGAAGACGGGAATGTCGAGATTTCGCGCTGGGGCACGCCGCGAACCTTCGACTTCGCGCCGCAGGAACATGCCGATTTCGCCCCCGCGCTCGGTCTCGACTTCGAGACGGCAGCAAAAATGTCGGGCGCGCGCTTCGCGTTTCTCAAGGGTCAGATGGCGCGGCTCGAACGCGCGCTCGGCCAGTTCATGCTCGACATGCAGACCGGCGAACCCGGCTATGTCGAATGCGCGACGCCGCTGATGGTTCGCGACGAGGCGGCATTCGGCACGACGCAGCTCCCCAAGTTTCGTGAGGACCTGTTCCAAACCACCGACGGCCGCTGGCTGATCTCAACCTCCGAGATGAGCCTGACCAACGCGGTGCGCGAGGATATCCTGCCCGGGGCCGAGCTGCCGATCCGCATGACCGCGCTCACCCCCTGCTTCCGCTCCGAAGCGGGCTCGGCGGGCCGCGACACGCGCGGCTATATCCGCCAGCACCAGTTCTGGAAGGTCGAGCTCGTGTCGATCGTGCGGCCCGAGGACAGCGATGCCGAACTCGAACGCAAGACAAGAGCTGCCGAGAAAATATTGGAAGCACTGGAACTTCCCTATCGCAAGATGCTCCTCTGTGCCGGCGACATGGGCTTCGCCGCGCGCAAGACCTACGACCTCGAAGTCTGGCTGCCCGGACAGGACAGCTATCGCGAAATTTCGAGCTGTTCGAACTGCGGCGACTTCCAGGCGCGCCGGATGAACACGCGCTTCCGCCGCGAAGACGCGAAAGGCAACGAGTTCGTGCATACGCTGAACGGCTCGGGGCTTGCCGTGGGGCGGACGCTCGTGGCGATCCTCGAGAATTATCAGCAGGCCGACGGGAGCGTCGATATTCCGGCGGCGCTGCTGCCCTATATGGGCGGAATTACGAAGCTGACGCCCATAGGCTGACGGGTCAAGGTGACGCCATTTTTCCGTTCGTGTCGAGCGAAGTCGAGACACCCATCGGCCGGGCGCCGTGCTGATAGGCATCTCGACTTCGCTTGATGCGAACGGGATTAAGAAAGACGAGCAGAATGCGCATCCTCCTCACCAACGACGACGGCTATCACGCGCCCGGCCTCGAAATCCTCGAAGCCATCGCGCGCCAGCTAAGCGACGACATCTGGGTCTGCGCCCCCGCCGAGGAACAGTCGGGCGCCGGCCACTCGCTCACCCTGTCGCGCCCCGTGCGCATCCGCCAGCACGGCGAGCGGCGCTGGTCGTGCAGCGGCACGCCCACCGATTCGGTGATGATGGCGATCGGCAAGCTGATGCCCGAAAAGCCCGACCTCATCCTGTCGGGCGTCAATCGCGGCGCCAACCTCGGCGATGATATCACTTACTCGGGCACCGTCTCGGCGGCGATCGAGGGCGCGCTGGCAGGCATCCGCTCGATCGCGCTCAGCCAAGTCTATGCCAAGGAAGGCATGGGCGACAGCGTGCCGTTCGAAGCGGCCGAAGCCTGGGGCGCCAAGGTGCTGCGCCCGCTGCTCGACATGGCGATGCCGCCGCGCACGCTGATCAACGTCAACTTCCCGGCCATTCCGGCCGCGGAGGTCAAGGGCATCCGCGTCACACGGCAGGGCTTCCACGATTATGGCCGCGGCTCGATCGTCGAGGGCACCGACCCGCGCGGCTATCGCTATTACTGGTTCGGCCTTCACGGCATCGAACACAGCCCGGGCCACGACAGCGACCTCGAGGCGATCGACGATCTATATATCTCGGTCACCCCGCTCCAGCTCGACCTCACACACGACGCCTCGCTGGCCGCGCTGCGCAGCGCCTATAGCCGCTAGCCTTCGCGCGGCGGCTTTGGCACAAGGTCCGCAATGAGCAAGCGGCCGAACCCCCAGCTCCAGATCCAGAGCGGCTTTCACCTGCTGCGCCGAGCCGCGAAATGGCCGGTCTGGGCCGACCTGCTCGCACGGCTTGGCCTCGCCTTCTTCCTGATCGCGATCGTCGTCCTCGTCCACTGGATCGACCGCGCGGGGCTGAAGGACAGCCACGATGGCCACATCAGCTTCCTCGACGTCGTCTATTTCACGATGATTTCGGTCACGACCACCGGTTTCGGCGATATCGCCCCTGTCTCCGACCGATCGCGGCTGATCGAGGCGGTGATCGTCACCCCGATCCGTATTGCGGTGCTCTTCATCTTCGTCGGCACCGCCTATAATTTCGTCATCAAACGCACATGGGAAAAATGGCGTATGGCCCGCATTCAGGCAAAGCTCACCGATCATTGCGTCGTGCTCGGCTACGGCACCAGCGGCGCCGAAGCCGTCCGCGAACTCATCGCGCGCGGCACCGACCCCGCCTGCATCGTCGTGATCGACCAATCGGGCCCTCGCATCGCGGCGGCCGAGGCCGCCGGCTGCAACGTGCTGCAGGGCGACGCGTCGAACGACGACACGTTGATCGACGTCCAGATCGCAAGGGCGCAGACCGTCCTCGTTTCGGCGGGCCGCGACGACAGCTCGATCCTGATCGTCCTCACCGTCCGTCACCTTGCCCCCCACGTCCCGATCAGCGTTGTCATTCGCGCGAAGGACAATGAACTGCTGGCGCGGCAGGCGGGCGCGAACAATGTCATCAATCCCGTCAGCTTCACCGGCCTGCTTCTGGCTGGCTCGGCGCAGGGCGAGCATGTCGCCGACTATATGGCGGACCTCGCCGCGACGGGCGGCAAGGTGCAACTGCGCGAGCGGCCGGTGAGCGGCGAGGAAGTCGGCCGCGGCCTGGACCAGCTGGCCAGCGGCGGCCGCGGCCTCCGCATCTACCGCGCCGGCAGGCCCTACGGCTTCTGGGAACCCGAGGTGCAGACGCTCGAACCCGGCGACATGATCGTCGAGGTGGTCAATTGCGAGACGTGCGAAGCGGATTAGCCTTCGGCACCTGCCGGAGCGGGTCCCAGCCCGCCCTCCCTTTCCGTTCGTGTCGAGCGAAGTCGAGACACCCCGAGATC